>NZ_JARTVZ010000005.1:0-2937535 GCF_031450825.1 Caballeronia sp. LZ019
CGCTCGTGTTCCTTCAGATGACGCTTGCGCAGACGGATGGACTGCGGCGTCACTTCGACGAGTTCGTCGTCATCGATGAACTCGACCGCGTATTCCAGCGAAAGCTGAATGGGCGGCACGAGGCGCACGGCTTCGTCGGTGCCCGACGCGCGCACGTTGGTCAGCTGCTTGCCCTTGATCGGGTTCACGACGAGGTCGTTGTCGCGGCTGTGAATGCCGATGATCATGCCTTCATACAGCGCATCGCCCGGCGACACGAACATGCGGCCGCGATCCTGCAGCTTCCAGAGCGCATAAGCGACAGCGGCGCCGTCGTCCTGCGAGATCAGCACGCCGTTGCGACGCTCGCCTACCGAGCCTTCCTTCACCGGCGCGTAGGAGTCGAACGTATGGCTCATCAGGCCCGTGCCGCGCGTGAGCGTCAGGAACTCGCTCTGGAAGCCGATCAGACCGCGCGCCGAAATCTTGTACTCGAGACGCGTGCGGCCGCGGCCGTCGGAGGTCATGTCGAGCATTTCGCCCTTGCGGCGGCCGAGTTCTTCCATCACGCCGCCCTGGTGCTGGTCTTCGATATCGACCGTCAGGTTCTCGTACGGCTCGCACTTCACGCCGTCGATTTCCTGCAGCACCACGCGCGGACGCGACACCGCGAGTTCATACCCTTCACGGCGCATGTTCTCGACGAGAATCGTCAGGTGCAATTCGCCGCGGCCCGACACTTCGAACGTGGTTTCGTCGCCGGTATCTTTCACGCGCAGCGCGACGTTGTGATTCAATTCCTTCATCAGACGGTCGCGAATCTGGCGGCTCGTCACGAACTTGCCTTCCTTACCCGCGAGCGGCGACGAATTCACGAGGAAGTTCATCGTGAGCGTCGGTTCGTTGACGGTGATCATCGGCAGCGCTTCGGGGTTTTCCGGCGAGCAGATGGTCACGCCGATGCCGATTTCCTCGATGCCGTTGATCAGCACGATGTCGCCCGCCTGCGCTTCTTCGACCTGCACGCGCTCGAGGCCGTGGAACGACAGCACCTGGTTGATCTTGCGATTCAGGATCGCGCCGTCCGGACCCGAACGCACGGCCACTTGCATGCCGGGGCGGATGCGGCCGCGCGCAACGCGGCCCACGCCGATCCGGCCGACATACGTGTTGTAGTCGAGCGAGGTGATCTGCAGTTGCAGGGGACCGTCCGGGTCGGCCGGGCGAACCGGCACGTGCTCGAGGATGGCTTCGAACAGCGGACGCATGGTGCCTTCGCGCACGTCCGGATCGAGGCCCGCATAGCCGTTGAGGCCGGATGCGTAGACCACGGGGAAGTCGAGCTGCTCTTCGGTTGCGCCGAGCTTGTCGAACAGATCGAAGGTCTGGTTGATGACCCAGTCGATACGCGCGCCCGGACGATCCACCTTGTTGATAACGACGATCGGCTTCAGGCCGAGCGCCAGCGCCTTCTTCGTGACGAAGCGCGTTTGCGGCATGGGGCCTTCGACGGCATCGACGAGCAGCAGGACCGAATCGACCATCGACAGCACGCGCTCCACTTCGCCGCCGAAGTCGGCGTGCCCGGGGGTATCGACGATATTGATGTGCGTGCCTTCATATTCGACCGCGCAGTTCTTCGCGAGGATCGTGATGCCGCGTTCCTTTTCGATGTCGTTCGAGTCCATGACGCGCTCGGCGACCTGCTGGTTTTCACGGAACGTGCCCGATTGACGGAGCAACTGGTCGACGAGCGTGGTCTTGCCGTGGTCGACGTGGGCAATGATGGCGATATTGCGGAGGGCGCGAGTCATAAGGGATATCTTGGTTGTGCGCCGTCGAAGCGAACCCAGGAGTTGAAGGCTCCTGCTGGCTCGGCAAACCGTCGATTGAGCGTCAGATCGTGCGTGACGCCCGGCGTGGATCGCTCGGAAGACTTCAGGGATTTGAACTACTCTTCCGGCCCGGCGCGGTGAGAACCGTAAAGTATAGCACGCACAAACGTCCGCTTTTCGACAATAGGACGCTACCCGAATCCGCGACGCGAGGCCGGCGGGGCCGCGCCGACTCCACCCACGCGCGAAGCCCCGTCCCACAACGCATCGGAGGAAGCCGCGCGCAGATTGTAAGCAGCTTCATAAAAGTTCCTTGCAGGCGACGTAACGCCGCGCCTATAATCCTGCCTAGTCCACTATTGCACTTGCATATTCCTTTCATGAGCGACGCTCCAAAACCCACGGCGATCGACAGCTATGTGCTGAGCGAAAGCGTCGGCTATCTGCTCAGTCGCGTGCGCTCGACGCTCTGGAACATGGTGACGCAGCACACGACGTCCGAACTCGGCATCACGAGCACGCAGGCGAGCATCGTGTTCATGCTGGCGGTCGGCAAGTGCATGACGGCCGCCGATATCGCGCGGGAATACGGCATCGATGCGAGCGCGGTCACGCGCCTCATCGACCGTCTGGAAAAGCGCGGGCTGCTGTCGCGCGTGCGCAGCAACGAGGACCGGCGTGTCGTGCGTCTTGCGCTCACCCCGGACGGGCGCGCGATGGCCGAGCAGGTTCCGGCGATCTTCACCCGCGTGCTCGACACGCTGCTTGCGGGCTTCACGCCCGACGAAGTGGGCTTCCTGAAGAGCATGCTGCGCCGGATTCTCGCGAACACGTGCGATCCCGCCGCCGCCTGCCTCGCCGGCAATGTCGAGAAGCCAGGCGCGCCTTCGCGATGACGCAGATTTCGGTCTGCCAGCACCTGAGATAGTTGCAACGTCCATAATCCATACCTCTCTCGAGAGACGAGCGATGAAACACCTTTCCTTGTCCGCACTTCGGCCCGCGAGCGGATTGCGCCGAGCGCAGAGCGCCGTGGCCGCCGCCGTGGCAGCGCTCGCGGTCGCGGGCTGCGCGAATTACGCGGGCATTTCGAGCGACAAGCAGATCACCGCGCCCGAGACTCTGGAGTCTTCGCAGAGCGTGCCGGCGCAGGGCGGCCAGTGGCCGAGCCTCGACTGGGCGAAACAGTTCGGCGACCCGCAACTGCCGCAACTGATCGACGAGGCGCTCGCGGGCAATCCGAGCATCGCGCAGGCGCAGGCGCGCATCGCGAAGGCGTCGTCTTATATCGAAAGCTCGCGCTCGACGCTGTATCCGCACGCCGACGTGAAGTATTCGTGGACGCGCGAGCTGTACTCGGCGAACGCCCTCTTCCCGCCGCCCTACGGCGGGACGTGGTACAGCGAGAACAACGTGCTCGCGAGCGCGTCGTGGGACCTCGATCTGTGGGGCAAGAACCGCTCGCGCCTGAACATGGCGGTTTCGCAGCAGAAAGCCGCCGAGGCGGACATGCAGCAGGCGCGCGTCACGCTGGCCGCGTCGGTGGCGCGCACGTACAACCAGCTGGCGCTGCTCTACGCGCTGCGGGACGTCACGCAGCGCGAAATCGCCAATCGGGAGAACGTGGGCCGCATCACGAGCGGGCGCGTCACCGCCGGTCTCGACACGAACGTCGAACAGCGCACGGCCGAGGGCAACGTCGCGACCAGCCAGACCAATCTCAGCGAGCTCGACGGGCAAATCCAGTCGGTGCGCTATCAGCTGGCGGCGCTGCTCGGGAAGGGTCCCGATCGCGGGCTGCAGATCGCCAATCCGGTGATCAATCCGGACATCAACGTGGCGCTGCCCGACAACGTGCCCGCCGATCTGATTTCGCGCCGGCCGGATATCGTCGCGGCCCGCTGGCAGATCGAAGCGGCTACGCACAACATCAAGGAAGCGAAGGCCGAGTTCTTCCCGGACATCAACCTGGCGGCGGGCTTCGGCTTCGATGCCTTCGGCTGGGGCCGTTTCCTGCAGGCGAGCAGCCGGCAGATTCAGGCAGGCCCGGCAATCCACCTGCCGATCTTCGACGCCGGCGCACTGCGCGCGCAGCTGAAAGGCCGCTACGCGGATTTCGAGGGCGATGTCGCGAACTACAACCAGACGCTCATCAACGCGCTGAACGACGTGGCGACCAACATCGCCGCGATCCGCGCGCTCGACAGGCAAATGGCCGACGCACAGCGCGCACTCGCCGCAGCCACGAGCGCCTACCAGCTCGCGGTGATCCGCTACAAGGCGGGCCTGTCGCCGCAATTGCAGGTGTTGACGGCCGATCAGAACCGCCTCGCCAACGAGCAGACGGTGACGAACCTGCGCCTGAAGCGAAGCGATCTGCAAATCGCGCTGATCCGCGCACTCGGCGGCGGATTCGACGCGACGAGCACCGACCTCGCCATCGACGGCAGCGGACAGCGCCAGGCCGCGAACCAGACCGCGAATCAGGCGGCATCGCACTGAGCCGCGCACAAGAACACGCATCAAGACCAATACGGAATTTTCGGAGCCCTTCATGAGCGACCCTAAACAAAACGCCGCCAGCGCACCCGCCGCCGCGCCCGCGCCGAAGCAAAACAACGGCAAGCGCCGCCGGCTGATGGCGCTGATCGTGCTCGTCATCATCATCGCGGCTGTCGCGTACGGCCTGTATTACTTCCTCGTCGCGCGCTTCCACGAAGACACCGATGACGCGTACGTCAACGGCAACGTCGTGCAGATCACGCCGCAAGTGGTCGGCACGGTCATATCCGTCAATGCCGACGATACGCAGACCGTGAAAGCGGGCGATCCGCTCGTCGCGCTCGATCCGGCCGATTCGAAGGTCGCGCTCGATCAGGCCGAAGCGAACCTCGCGCAGACGGTTCGCCAGGTCCGTACGTTCTTCGTCAACAACAACCAGTACGAAGCGCAGATCGCGCTGCGCAAATCGGACCTGTCGCGCGCGCAGGACGACCTTCGCCGCCGCCTGACCGTTGCGAAGACGGGCGCGGTATCGCAGGAAGAAATCTCGCACGCACGCGATGCCGTGCGCAGCGCGCAGGCCGCGCTCGACGCAGCCCAGCAGGAACTCGCGTCGAACCGGTCGCTGACGGCCAACACGACCATCGCCGATCATCCGAACGTGCTCGCCGCCGCCGCGAAGGTGCGCGATTCGTACATCAACTATGCGCGCAACACGCTGCCCGCGCCGGTCACCGGCTACGTGGCGAAGCGCTCGGTGCAGGTCGGCCAGCGCGTGGCGCCGGGCAATCCGCTGATGGCGATCGTGCCGCTCAACGCCGTATGGGTCGACGCCAACTTCAAGGAAGTGCAGCTGAAGCACATGCGCATCGGCCAGCCGGTCGAACTGACGGCCGACCTCTATGGTTCGGGCGTGGTGTTCCACGGCAAGGTGATCGGCTTTTCCGCCGGCACCGGCTCGGCGTTCTCGCTGCTGCCGGCGCAGAACGCGACGGGCAACTGGATCAAGGTGGTGCAGCGCCTGCCGGTCCGTATCCAGCTCGATCCGAAGGAACTGGAACAGCATCCGCTGCGTATCGGCCTGTCGATGAACGTCGATGTCACGATCAAGGACGACCAAGGCGGCCAGCTGGGCGCGGCGCAGAACACGGTGTATCAGACCAACGTGTTCGACAAGTACGGCGAGCAGGCGGACGCTGAAATCGCGCGCATCATCCAGCAAAACGCCGGTACGAGCGCTGGTACGCAGGGCGCGTCGTCGTCGCCGTCGTCCGCTTCGCGCGGCAGTGCGGCGAAGTCGGCGTCGGCCGCCAAGCTCATGTAAGCGGCAGTATCGCGGACCTAACACATGTCTCAAGCTAACGTCGTTCATGCGCCTCTCTCGGGCGGGAAACTGGTCGTCGGGACGATCGCCGTGTCGCTCGCGGTGTTCATGAACGTGCTCGACACGTCCATCGCGAACGTATCGATTCCGTCGATCTCCGGCGACCTCGGCGTATCGTCGGATCAGGGCACATGGGTCATCACGTCGTTCGCGGTCGCCAACGCGATCTCGGTGCCGCTCACCGGCTGGCTCACGCAGCGCATCGGCCAGGTGCGCCTCTTTCTCGGCTCGATCATTCTCTTCGTGCTCGCGTCGTGGCTGTGCGGGCTCGCGCCGACGCTGCCCTTCCTGCTCGCCGCGCGCGTGCTCCAAGGCGCGGTCGCCGGCCCGATGATTCCGCTCTCGCAAACGCTGCTGCTTGCAAGCTATCCACGCGAAAAAGCGCCGATGGCGCTCTCCATGTGGTCGATGACCACGCTGATCGCGCCCGTTGCCGGCCCCGTGCTCGGCGGATGGATTTCGGACAACATCTCGTGGCCGTGGATCTTCTACGTGAACATTCCCGTCGGGATCGCGGCGGCGCTCGCGACGTACGCGATCTTCCGCGACCGCGATTCGGCCATCCGCAAGGCGCCGATCGACACGGTCGGACTCGCGCTGCTGGTCGTGTGGGTCGGCTCGCTGCAGGTCATGCTCGACAAGGGCAAGGACCTCGACTGGTTCAATTCGACGACCATCGTCGTGCTCGCGCTGATCGCGGTCATCTCGTTCGCGTTCTTTATCGTGTGGGAGTTGACGGCGGAGCATCCGGTCGTCGATTTGTCGCTCTTCAATCTGCGCAACTTCACGGGCGGGACGATCGCGTTGTCGGTCGGATACGGCCTCTACTTCGGCAATCTGGTGCTGCTGCCGCTGTGGCTGCAAACGGACATCGGCTATACCGCGACCAACGCGGGGCTCGTGATGGCGCCCGTCGGCGTGTTCGCGATCCTGCTTTCGCCGATCACCGGCAAGTTCCTGCCGCGCACCGATCCGCGCCGCATCGCGACGGCTGCGTTTCTCGTGTTTGCGCTTTGCTTCTGGATGCGTTCGCGTTACACGACCGGCGTCGATACGTGGTCGCTGACGCTGCCGACGCTGATTCAGGGCATCGGCATGGCGGGCTTCTTCATTCCGCTGGTGTCGATCACGCTGTCGGGCCTGCCGGGGCATCGGATTCCGGCGGCGTCGGGATTGTCGAACTTCGTGCGGATCATGTGCGGCGGTATCGGCACGTCGATTTTCTCGACGGCGTGGGAGCATCGGACGATCGTGCATCACGCGCAGCTCGTCGAACAGGCGAACGCCTACAACCCGACATTCGCCAATTCGATGCAGCAGATGGGCGCGCTGGGCATGTCGCAGGAACAGACTTACGGTCTCTTCAACAGCATGGCGACGCAGCAGGCCGCGCAGCTCGGCGTGAACGACATGTTTTATATTTCGGCGGGGATTTTCGTCGCGCTGATCGCGCTGATCTGGATTACGCGCCCGGAACGTGCGGGCGGCGGGGATTCGGCGGCGGCGGCTTCGGCGGCGCATTGAGTCTTCTTGCGCCGCACGCCTGAGAAAAAAAGCCCGGAGTCTTGCGCCTCCGGGCTTTTCTTTTACGCTCTCAGCTTGCCGTGACCACCAGCCGCTCCGGCGCGAGCACGCCCTCGCCCGCTTTCGCGACGCCGAGCAATCGGCCGCCTTCCTGCGCATAGACGCGCACGCGGCCCGCTTCGATTTGATCGGGCGATACGTCGGCCAGCTTCAGCCGCTGCCCATGCAGAAACCGGCGACATGCTTCGTCGTCGAGCTGCACGGCGGGAAACGTGGACAACAGCGCATCCACCGGCTGAAGCCGCGCGTCCCGGTCCGCTTCGTTCAGTGCCGTCAGTTCGTCCAGCGTCACCGCGTTCTCGAGCGTCAACGCGCCAACGCCCGTGCGACGCAACGCCGTCAGATGCGCGCCGCAGCCGAGCGCCTCACCGATATCTTCCGCGAGCGTACGCACATACGTACCCTTGCTGCACGTCACGCGAAAGGTCACGAGCGGCAGCGCGCACGCGATCATCTTCAAAGCGTGGATCGTCACCGGACGGGCTTCGCGCTCGACCGTCTGCCCCGCGCGTGCATACTCGTAGAGCGGCTTGCCATCACGTTTCAATGCCGAGTACATCGGCGGCACCTGCACGATATCGCCTAGAAATCGCGTCATCGCCGCTTCGACGGCCGCTTCATCGCACGCGACGTCGCGGACTTCGACCGCCTCGCCTTCGGCATCGCCCGTCGCCGTGCGGATACCCAGACGCATCGTCGCTTCGTACGTCTTGTCGGCTTCGAGCAGGTCCTGCGAAAACTTCGTGGCCTCGCCGAAGCAAAGCGGCAAGAGGCCGGTCGCGAGCGGATCGAGCGTGCCGGTGTGACCGGCTTTCTTCGCGAGATAGATGCGCTTCGCCTTGATGAGCGCGTCGTTGCTCGACAACCCGAGCGGCTTGTCCAGCAGCAGCACGCCATCGAGCGCGCGGCGCACGAGCTTGGGCCGCGCGGCCTGATTCTTCGAAGCGGTCATCGCTCAGGCGCCTTCCTCGTCGTCCTTCGCGCGCGTCGCGTTTGCCTCGTCGATCAGGCGCGACATCTCGACAGCCTTCTCGATCGTCTGGTCATAGTGGAAGTGCAGCGTCGGCACCGTATGAATATGCAGCCGCTTGAACAACTGATTGTGGAGATGCCCCGCCGCGTGATTCAGCGCTTCCTGCGTCTGCTTGGGATCGCCCGTCAGCGTGGTGAAGTAGACCTTCGCGTGCGCGTAGTCCGGCGTGAGCTCGACGCTTTGAATCGTCACCATTCCGACGCGCGGATCTTTCACCTCGCGCATCAGCTCCGACAAATCGCGCTGAATCTGATCCGCAATCTGCACGTTGCGGTTCGTGGATGTCCGTCTTTTAGCCATGATTTCGTTCCGTTTCTAATCCGCCGCCGCGCCAAAGAAAAAGGCGGAGCCAGCCAATTGGCCCGCTCCGCCCCGAGGCTCAGCGTAGTGATGCGTTACAGCGTGCGAGCCACTTCCGTCACTTCGAAGACTTCCAGCTGATCGCCTTCGACGATGTCGTTGAAGTTCTTGATCGAGATACCGCACTCGAAGCCCTGACGCACTTCCTTGACGTCGTCCTTGAAGCGCTTCAGCGAATCCAGCTCGCCCGTATGAATGACGACGTTGTTGCGGATCACGCGCACCGACGAGGAACGCTTGACGAAACCGTCCGTCACCATACAGCCCGCGATCAGACCGACCTTCGGCACGCGGATGACCTGACGCACTTCCACCGTGCCCGTCACCGTCTCGCGCTTCTCCGGCGCGAGCATGCCGGACATCGCCGCCTTCACCTCATCCACTGCGTCGTAGATGATGTTGTAGTAGCGAATGTCGATGCCGTTTGATTCGGCCAGCTTGCGGGCTTGCGCATCCGCACGCGTGTTGAAGCCGATGATGACCGCCTTCGACGCCGTCGCCAGGTTGACGTCCGACTCGCTGATCGCGCCGACCGCGCTGTGCACGATCTGAACGCGCACTTCGCCCGTCAACAGCTTTTGCAGCGACTGCACCAGCGCTTCCTGCGAGCCCTGCACGTCCGCCTTGACGATGAGCGGCAGGTTCTGCACTTCGCCTTCGCCCATCTGCTCGAGCATGTTTTCGAGCTTCGCGGCCTGCTGCTTCGCGAGCTTCACGTCGCGGAACTTGCCCTGACGGAACAGCGCGATTTCGCGCGCCTTGCGCTCGTCCGGCAACACGATGACTTCTTCGCCCGCCGCCGGCACTTCCGACAGGCCCTGGATTTCGACCGGGATCGACGGACCCGCGGTCTTCGTCGGCTTGCCAGTTTCGTCCAGCATTGCACGAACGCGACCGTAGGCGCTGCCCGCGAGAACCACGTCACCGCGATTCAGCGTGCCCGACTGCACCAGGATGGTCGCGACCGGGCCCTTGCCCTTATCCAGCTTGGCTTCGATGACGAGGCCCTTCGCGGCCGCTTCGACCGGTGCGGTCAGTTCCAGCACTTCGGCCTGCAGCGAGACGTTTTCCAGCAGATCGTCGATGCCCTTGCCGGTCTTCGCCGACACTTCGATGAACGGCGAATCGCCGCCGTACTCTTCCGGCACCACGCCTTCCGCGACCAGTTCCTGCTTCACGCGGTCCGGGTTGGCTTCCGGCTTGTCGATCTTGTTGATCGCGACGACGATCGGCACGCCGCCCGCCTTCGCGTGAGCAATCGCTTCCTTCGTCTGCGGCATCACGCCGTCGTCGGCTGCGACCACCAGAATGACGATGTCGGTCGCCTTGGCGCCGCGCGCACGCATGGCCGTGAAGGCTTCGTGACCCGGCGTGTCGAGGAAGGTGATGACGCCGCGCGGCGTATCGACGTGATAAGCGCCGATATGCTGCGTGATGCCGCCCGCTTCGCCCGCCGCCACTTTCGCGCGACGGATGTAGTCGAGCAGCGACGTCTTGCCGTGGTCGACGTGGCCCATCACGGTCACCACCGGCGGACGCGGCAGACGCTCCGCCGTTTCCTCGGTCGTTTCGCCTTCGATCAGCAGCGCTTCCGGATCGTCCAGCTTGGCCGCAACCGCGCGATGACCCAGTTCCTCCACGACGATCATCGCGGTTTCCTGGTCCAGCACCTGATTGATGGTGACCATCTGGCCGAGCTTCATCATCACCTTGATGACTTCGGAAGCCTTCACCGACATCTTGTGCGCGAGGTCGGCCACCGAAATGGTTTCCGGCACGTGCACTTCACGGACGATCGGCTCGGTCGGCGCCTGGAACGTGGTCTGGTCCTGATGCTTGCCACGGCCCTTCGGACCGCCGCGCCAGCCGCGATCGACGCCGCCGCTCGTGTCGCCGCGCGTCTTGATGCCACGGCGCTTCGATGCGTCGTCCTGCCAGCCGCCCTTGCCGCCGGCCTTCTTCTTGTCGCCGGAAGGAGCCGCCGTTGCGGGCGCTGCCGCACCGCCGACAGCCGGCTTCTTCACTGCGGGGCGGGCTGCCTGCGCGCCTTCCGGCTTCGCCGGCTTGTGCAGCGTACCCTTGGCCTCGGCCGCCTTCGCCGCTTCCGCGGGCTTCGCAGCAGGCGCCGGCTCCGGCGCCTTGACTTGCGCCTTGCGCGGCGTGTTCATCATTTCGCGGATAGCGCGCGCTTCGGCTTCGGCCGCCGCCCTGCGCTTCGCGATTGCTTCTTGCTCCATGCGCGCCTTCTCAGCGGCCGCCTTCGCGTCTTCTTCCGCTTTCTTCGCGGCTTCGCGCTGCGCGGCGCGCTCGGTGGCTGCCTTCTCTTCCGCTGCCTTTTCCGCGGCGGCCTTCTCGGCGGCAGCAGCGGCTGCGCGCTGGGCGCTGTCGTCCTGCTTGTCTTGTTTGTCCTGCTTCGGCTCGGCCTTCGCTTCCGCGGTGACCTGCGCGCGCGATTCCTGACGCGCAGCCTGAGCCGCGCGCGAGATTTCGGCTGCCTGCGCCGCCGCCGCCGCGCGGCGTGCCGCCTCGGCTTCCTGCTTGCGACGCTCGGCTTCGGCCGCTTCCTCGCGAGCGCGACGCTCCGCTTCCTCGCGCTCGAGCTGAGCCTGACGCTCCTTCAGCTCGCGCTCTTCGCGCTCGAGCTGCTCGGCGGCGCGGCGTGCTTCTTCCTCGCGGCGCTGCAGTTCGGCCTCGTCGACTTCCGGCTCTTCGACGTGATTCGGCGTTTCGACAGGCTGCTCGACGCCGGTTTCGTCGCGCTTCACGAAAACACGTTTTTTGCGCACCTCGACCTGAATGGTGCGAGCTTTACCCGTTGCGTCGGATTGCTTGATTTCCGACGTATGCCGGCGGGTCAAAGTGATCTTGCGCTTGTCGGCCTCGGCGGAACCGTGCGACTTGCGCAAATGATCGAGCAGACGCGCCTTGTCCGTCTCGGACAGGTCGTCATTTGCGCTCGCTTTCTGGACGCCAGCCGCCTGCAACTGCTCGAGCAGGACGCCCGCAGGCATTTTGAGTTCCGCGGCAAATTGGGCTACGTTGTTACTCGCCATTCATTCCTCTTGATGCAAGGACCAATCCTTGCGGTTAGATCGGGGTCACGCGGCCGAACCGGCCGCCAAATTTCAGTGCGCCATGGTCATTTCTCACTGGAACCAGTGTTCACGTGCTTTCATGATCAACGCCTTAGCGGCATCCTCTTCCATACCGGTCATTTCGACCAGTTCATCTACTGCCAGCTCCGCGAGGTCGTCGCGGGTTTGAACCTGGTGCTCCGCGAGCTTCGCGAGAAGCTCGTTGTCCATGCCTTCCAGACTTTTAAGATCGAGCGCGACGCCTTCCACCTTCTCTTCGTTGGCGATGGCCATCGTCAGGAGCGCATCGCGCGAGCGGTTGCGCAGCTCGTGCACAGTGTCTTCGTCGAAGGCTTCGATTTCGAGCATCTCGTTGAGCGGCACATAGGCGATTTCTTCGAGGCTCGTGAAGCCTTCGTCGATCAGGATGTCTGCGACTTCCTCGTCCACATCCAGACGCGCCATGAACAGGTCGCGCAACTTGCCACGCTCTTCGTTCTGCTTCAACGCCGATTCGTCCGGCGTCATGATGTTGATCTGCCAGCCGGTGAGTTCGCTGGCGAGTCGAACGTTCTGGCCGCTGCGGCCGATGGCGACCGCGAGTTCGCTTTCGTCGACGACGACGTCCATCGAATGCTTTTCTTCATCGACGACGATCGACTGGACGGCTGCCGGCGCGAGGGCGCCGATCACGAACTGCGCGGGGTCTTCCGACCATAGCACGATGTCGACGTTCTCGCCACCGAGCTCGTTACGTACCGCCTGAACGCGCGAACCGCGGATGCCGACGCAGGTACCGATCGGGTCGATACGCTTGTCATAGGCGATCACCCCGATTTTCGCACGCACGCCGGGATCGCGCGCGGCCGCCTTGATTTCCAGCAGCCCTTGTTCGATTTCCGGCACTTCCAGCTCGAACAGCTTCATCAGGAACTCGGGCGCCGTGCGCGAGAGTTCGATTTGCGGGCCACGCGCCGTGCGGTCCACCTTCGCGATGTACGCGCGCACGCGGTCGCCCACGCGCAGGTTTTCCTTCGGAATGAGCTGATCGCGGCGCAGCAGCGCTTCGACGCGGCCCGATTCGACGATGAAATTGCCCTTGTCCAGACGCTTCACCGAGCCGGTCATGATCTTTTCACCGCGCTCGAGAAAGTCGTTCAGGATCTGCTCGCGCTCGGCATCACGCACTTTCTGCAGGATGACCTGCTTGGCCGCCTGCGCGCCGATACGGCCGAACTCGATCGAGGGAATGGGTTCTTCGATGAAATCGTCCACTTCCGCGTCGGGCTTTTGCTCCTTCGCTTCGAACAACAGGATTTCCTGATCCGGCTCTTGAAGGCCGGCCTCGTCCGGCACCACGCGCCAGCGGCGGAACGTTTCGTGTTCGCCGCTTTCACGGTCGATCGCGACACGGATATCGACATCTTCCTCGAACAGCTTCTTCGTTGCCGAAGCAAGCGCAGCCTCCAGGGCTGCGTACACCACGTCCTTGTTGACGTTCTTTTCGCGCGCCAGCGCATCCGCCAGCATCAAAACTTCGCGACTCATTGTTTGCGGCTCCTAAAGTCAACTTTGGGGACGAGACGTGCTTTATCGAGGTCCGCGAGCGTGAAATCGAGCACTGCGGCGCCGTCCTTCCCTTCAAATTCCAATTCGATCTTTTCGCCTTGCGGGGCGTGCAGAATGCCCCGGAACGACTTGCGCCCGTCCAGCGGCTTTTTCAGTGTGATGACGACTTCGCTTCCCGCGAAGCGCTCGAAATCGGCCAGCTTCTTGAGCGGGCGATCGAGCCCCGGCGACGACACTTCGAGGCGGTCATAGTCGATATTCTCGACCTCGAGCACGTACTGGAGCTGACGCGTGACTTTTTCGCAGTCTTCGATGGCGATACCGGCCGGCTGGTCGATATAGATGCGCAGCATGCCGCCTCCCGAACGTTCGAGATCGACAAGCTCGTAGCCCAGGCTCGAGACCGTGGTTTCAATCAATTCCGTCAGTTGCACAGTAACTCCAAGGTGTTCGCGCATCGCGCCGCGAAACACCTGCGGGCGAGCGCCTTGACCGGGCGCGCACCCCTGCTCCCGAGATGCCGAACCAAAAAGCCAAAAAAAAATGGGCGCAACGCCCATCTTTTTCAACCGAGGTCGCACCCGGGCAGCGCGAAAACTATGTGCCCAGCGACTTCGTGATTTTAGCCATTTTTCGGGATAAACGCAAACGTAGCGCGCGCGTTCGGCCCCGTTTCGCGCCGGATCGCATGCTTTTTTGCGTTCTCTCGATAGTGCTGGCTGCGCGTTTTCGAAGTCGGTCGAAAGCACCGCTTCCGACCGGTTCGGCCCGTCGCCCGATCAGGCGACGCGCACGGTTTTCATCGCCCGCGCGAGCGATTGCGCGGACCGCCACGACCCGCACCGGCCTTCCCTTGCGCTGCGCCCGGCTGCTGGCCGCCGCCCTGACGATTGCCGCCGCGCGGGCCATTGCCGTTTGCGCGCTTGGCCGGGCCGCTCGCACCCTGCGGCCCGCCTTGCGGACGAGCGCCGCGCTGAACCGGACCGCGACCGCCGCCATTTGCGCGATTGCCGTTCGGCTCACCGCCGATTCGGTTGCCGTTCACTTCACGGCCGCCGCGTCGGCCGGGACCGCCCGCATTGCCGGTGTTCCCGCCGAAGCCCCCCATGCCGCCGACGCCGAACGCGCCCGGCATCCCGCCCGCCGCCGCACCGCGCCGCCCGCCGCGAACCGGCGTCTGCGCCATGCGCGAGTGCGAACTCAACACGGGTTCGCGCGTGATGAAGCCCATCGAGGTCTGCATCGGATCGGGCTGCACACGCGGCGTCGCACTGCGTCCGCCCTTTTCGGCAACCGGCGCCTTCAGTCCGACGGACTCCATCAGGCTGCGCACCTGATTGTCTTCCAGTTCTTCCCAGCGGCCGCGCTTGAGGCCGCGCGGCAACGCGATCGGACCGTGACGCGTGCGGATCAGACGGCTGACCATCAGGCCAGCGGCTTCGAACATCCGGCGCACTTCGCGGTTGCGGCCTTCCGCCAGCGCGACGTGATACCAGTGATTCGTGCCTTCGCCGCCGCCATCCTGAATGCGCAGGAAGTTCGCGGGACCGTCGTCGAGTTCGATGCCTTTCAGCAGCTTCTGCTTCATCGCCTCCGACAACTGGCCGACGACGCGCACCGCGTACTCGCGCTCGACGCTATAGCGCGGGTGCATGAAGCGATTCGCCAGATCACCCGATGTGGTGAGCAGCAGCAGCCCTTCCGTGTTGAAGTCCAGACGGCCGACCGCGAGCCACTTGGCCGTTTTCATCGACGGGAGCTTGTCGAACACCGACGGACGCCCTTCGGGGTCCGCGTGGCTGACGATCTCGCCCGTCGGCTTGTGATACAGCAGAATGCGCGGCGGCTTGCTCGCGAGCTTGCGCTTGAGCGGCTTGCCGTTGATGCGCACCTGGTCGGTCGGCATGATCCGCTGGCCGATGTGCGCCGGCTCGCCGTTGACCGACACGCGCCCCGCGATGATCAGTTCTTCCATGTCGCGCCGCGAGCCCATGCCGGCATCGGCGAGGACCTTGTGGAGCTTCGGTGCGTCGTCGTCCGGCTCGAGCACGCGCTTTTGCTGAGGCGCGTTGCGGCCACGGCGCAGCATCGGCGCGCGCACGCCGGCGGCGCCGTTGTCCGCGTCGAATGCGGGCGATGTCACGTAGGCGAAGACGTCGTCGACGGCAGCGGCGGCGGCCTTTTCGACCGTCGCGGGACCCGCGTCGCCGCGCTTGCCTTGCTTTTCCGGCTTCTCGCGCTTCTGCTGCGGACCTTTGCGCCGGCCGCCTTCGCGCGGGGCAGCAGCTGCGGCATCGCCCGATGCCTCGACTCCCGCCTCGCCCGGATTGCGACGCGTGTTCTTGCGCCCGCCTTGCTTCTGCGCGGGCTTCTCGCCCTGCTTGTCCTCGTGCGGTTCGCCGCCGGCATTGCGCGGCTTCTTCGCGCTCGCATCCTTGCGCGGCATGCGGACCTGCGCAGCCACGACGCCATCGGGCGGCGCTTCCGTCACCGCGCCGGGCGCGGCGGGCGCGCCATCGGCGCCCTTCGTCTTGGCGACAGCGCGGCGTCGCGCGATCAGGCTGCGCGGCCCGCGGCGCAGGCCGCGGCGCGGGCGATCATCGCCATCGGCGCTCTCGTCGATGCGCGTGCGTTCGCCGGCATCGGCCGACTCATGGGCGTCCGCGGCATGCACGGGCCGCGCGGATTCGGGCGAATCGCTGTCGTGGGAGTGTGTCAAAACAACCTCAAATGTCGAATTGCGCGCACAAGGGGGCGCGTCAAAAATATCCGCTGACCGGTCCGGCCTTCGTCTTCGACGTAATCTTTTATCGAAGACCGGTGAAATCAGGGGCCATGCAATTGCATCAGGCGGGGCGCGCCTTCGGTTCCTCTTCGGAATCGTCGTCAGTCAGATCAGCGTCGGCCGATGCGTGTGTGTCCTGTTCGTCCCCATGCGCTTCGCGAGCGGCATCCGCACGGCCGGCTTCGGAGGCCTCGTGCTCGGGCTTCAGCGGCTGCACGCGAAGTTCGGTCAGCGGCGAGGCAGCATTGGCGCCATCGAAATCCGCATGAACCGTTCCGCCTTCGTCGTGTCTCTCCGACGCGCCTGCGCCGGTCTGATCGATAACCACCGCTGGCGCGCCCTGCCCGCCGCTCTCGCCGGCAGCATTTTCCGGCGATGTCTGCGCCGCCGCGCCATCCGGGAAATCGATCGAATGCTGCGCGAGCAGCGTCGCTTCCAGTTGCGACGACGGATTGTCCAGCGCCGGCAACTCGTCGAGCGCGGTGAGGCCGAGATCGTCGAGGAACTGCTTCGTCGTCGCGTAGAGCGCGGGCCGGCCGGGCACGTCACGATGACCGATCACCTCGATCCATCCGCGATCTTCCAACTGCTTGACCACTTGCGTATTGACCGTGACGCCGCGAATTTCCTCGATATCGCCCCGCGTCACCGGTTGACGATAAGCAATGATCGCCAGCGTCTCCATGACGGCGCGCGAATACTTCGGCGGTTTTTCCGGATGCAGACGATCGAGATAGGTCCGCATGGCGGGCTTGCTCTGAAAGCGCCATCCCGACGCGAGCGCCACCAGCTCGACGCCACGATCCGACCATGCGGCCTGGAGTTCTTCGAGCAGCGTGCGCACGGTATCCGCCGATATGTCTTCGACGAAGAGCTTGCGCAGCTCACTCAGCCGCAACGGCTCTTGCGCGCAAATCAAAGCGGTCTCGAGGACGATTTTCGCCTCTTGGGTATTCATGCAGCTTGGGTCAACCCTGTATGGTCAATGATCCGAATTCAAATCGAGCCTGAGCGGGTTCAAACGGCACCGAAGCGGTGCGCGCGATAATGCTGGACGCGGAGTTTCAGACGCGCTCGCCCGATTGATCGGTCATATTGATTGGGAGCACGCACCGGGGAGAGGCGTCAATGGGCGATCGGTGAGCGAATCGCCGGGCCATCCCAGCCGGACGAGGTGGCGCTTTCCTAGGCGAAAGCGCATGACTGAGCGCCATATTACGCAAAAAGAACCGGGGCGTAAAGGTGATTGATTCCCTGCCCCGGCGCTCACTGATTACGTGCGTTCCGCGAGGAAACGCCGCAAGCGTTCGACGCCTTCGTCGAGTCGCGCCGGGTCGCACGCATAGCACCAGCGCACGAATCCTTCGCCTTCCGCGCCGAACGCGCTGCCGGGCGCGAGTCCGAGGCCAGCCTCGCGCACCAGTGATTTGCACAACGCAAGGCTGCTCGACGCGCCGGGCAGCGAGAAAAACACGTACATCGCGCCGTCGGGGGCGCGGACATCCACGCCGTCGATGGTTTGCAGCGCCTTCACGAGGTGATCGCGGCTTGCACGCAGATCGGCGACGAGCGATCGCGTGAAGGCTTCGCCCTCCTCGACCGCGACGATGCCCGCCTGCTGCACGAACGACGGCGCGCACGATGTGTTGTATTCGACGAGCTTGCCGAGATCGTCCATCAAGGCCGCCGGCGCGACGATCCAGCCGAGACGCCAGCCGGTCATGAGCCACGCTTTCGAGAACGAATTGACCGCGATCACGCGTTCGTCGCGCGCCGCGAGATCCAGAAACGACGGCGCGACCGTTGCCTCCCCGCCGTAATAGAGGCGCTCGTAGACTTCGTCCGCGACGATCCAGATGCCATGCCGCCGGCAGTGTTCGAGCACGACGCGCTGCTCGTCGCGGGTCATCGTCCAGCCGGTCGGGTTGTTGGGCGAGTTGATCATCAGCATCCGCGTGGACGGCGTCAACGCGGCGAGCAGTTGCTCGACGTCCAGCGCCCAGCCGCGCGGGCCGTAGCTCAGGGACACGGTCTCGACCGTCGCGCCGAGAATCTTCGGAATTTCGACGAGGTTCGGCCAGAGCGGCGTCACGGCGACGACGCGATCGCCCGCCCCGACGACGAGCTGCGCCGCCAGCATCAGCGCGTTGACTCCGGCACTCGTGACCGCGATGTTGGCCGCCGGCGTCTCGCCGTGCAGTGCGCCGACATAGCGCCCGAGCGCCTCGCGCAGCGGTGCGACACCGAGATTGTGCGTGTAGAAGGTGGCGCCGTCGGCGAGCGCGCGGCTCGCGGCATCCCGGATGAACGGCGGCGTGACGCGGTCCGACTCGCCGAACCAGAACGGCAGCACATCCGGCACGCCGAAGCCCGCATTCGCGACTTCGCGGATCTGCGACGGCCGCAGCGCCCGCACGGCATCGCGCGCATTAGGAGCGCCGCGCGTGTCCGGCTGCGCGCCCGTCAAGCCGCTCAATTCAACGATCACCGCGCCTTCCGATTCACTCATCGCCCGCTCCGTCGAAAAGAACGAAGTCTAACGCGGCGGCGTCAATTTCGAGATGGCCCGCCGCTCATTCGCGTTCATTCGCGCTCACTCCAGTTCTTCCGCTCGCGCCGGGAGCCCAGCGATCAGCGTCCAGACGGATTCCGCCGCAGGCGACAACGACCGGTCGCGCCGCCGCACCAGTTCGACGGTGCGCTCGGCGCGCGGCTCGAGCGGCAACGCGACGAGCGACGAATCCGCCGGCAGCGGCAGCGCGAGCCACGGCAGCACGCTGACGCCGACGCCCGCCTCCACGAGACCGAAGACGGTCGCCGAATGACCGAGCTCCTGCACGACGTGCGCGTCAACGCCGTGCTCCGCCATGACGGCATCGATAATCGGCCGGCTGCCCGATGCGTGATCGAGCATCACGAGCCGTTCGCCGGCGAGGGCGGCCCAGGGCGCGACGCGATCCTGCGCGAGCGGGTGGTCGCGTCGCGCGACGAGACAGAAGGAATCGGTCATCACGGGCTGGCACTCGAGCTCGTCGGCGGCGAACGGGCCGATCACGACCCCGAAGTCGACTTCGCCCGATTTGACCTTGCGCACCACGTCCGACTGCACGTCGTCGCGCAGGCTGAGGGCGATCAGCGGATGCTGACGCAGACACGATGCGATCACGCGCGGCATCAGCCGGCAGGCGACCGTCGGACTCGCGGCGACGATCACGCGTCCGCGGCGCTGCTGCCCGAGGTCGCGCACTTCGCGCAGCGCTTCGTCCAGATCGGCCAGCAGCCGCGACACCGTGCCGACGAGATCGACGCCGACATCCGTCAATTGCACTTCGCGCGTGGTCCGGTCGATCAGTTTCAGGCCGATCTCGCCTTCCAGCTCACGCACGCACCGGCTGACCGCCGACTGCGTGAGGCCGATCTCATCGCCTGCGCGGCTGAAGCTGCGCAGCCGCGATACCTCGATAAAGACGCGCAGTTGCCGCAACGTCACGTTCAAAGGCGCGTTCATTCCAATGATTCATTAATAGCCGGTTTTCATGCCGGATTATAAGCGGATAGCGACTCGCGCCGCTCGCAGCTGCGGTTTCGCCGCAGTGCAGCAATCCACCCTCGACGCACGGCTGATGGGCCCGCTGCACAGGATTGGTGATTGTCCCGATTTCTTAATCAATCCGTTTCGGGTCTGATACGGGCCATGCTGGCATCGCGTCAGCCTACTGCCATGCGGGTTTCCCGGATTTCGCGACATGCATGGCACGGTTCTCGCATTTCATTGCGCACAGGGTCGGAGTCCTACGCGGAGATATCGAAACATGGTCGCCGCGGCGGTTTCGGCCTTCCCTGGTATTCGTTCATCGGATTCCGACCAGAGTGCGCGGCGCGGGGCAGCGCACCGGGGTTAGCTTCGCTGAGGTGAGATATGGTGCTGTTCGACGATTTGAGAGATAACGAGTGGGCGCTGGTTGAGGCGTTGTTCTGTTCCGAGCCGGCACGCAGCGAGCGGCGCGGCCGTCCGCGTGTCGAAGCGCGCTCGGTGGTCAACGCCGTGCTCTGGGTGTTGTCGACAGGCGAAGGCTGGTCGAAGCTCCCCGGCCGTTATCCTTCGCCGCCCACCTGCCGTCGTCGCTTCGACGAATGGCAAGCCGATGGCACGCTCGCCGAAATCGTGAAGCGTCTGTCGAGCAACGGCCGCGAGGTCTCGTTGCGTGGACGCATCGGCTCCAGCGCGGTGAAGCCGCCGGCGCCGCCGAGCCGCGATCGCTTGCGCGGCGCATTCTGGACCAATCCGGAATCGTGGCGCGCGCCCGCCAAAATGGCCTGAGTTCGCTTCTCTGGACGTAGCCGGTTGCGCGCCGGCTACGGCTCAGCCGCTCTCCCTTTCGCGCATGCTGTTCTCCCTCATCGCCCAAGCGCTGCGCGCCTGACGCGATACAACTCTTTACCATTGCTTACAGCGGTTCGGTCCGACGAGGCATAGCTTGTGGGATGGATAAACACGTCCACGAGGACTCGAAGGACTTTCCATGAAGGCATCGACTCTGCTCGTCCGAGGTGCGCTCGGTGCGCTCGCCGGCGTAGCGGCAGCGGGCCACACGCAGCCGCCGCTGGCATCGTCCGATTTGCGCCTGAGTACCCGGACCGCGACGGCCACGCAACAGAACGCCGCGCGCGCCCGCGCTACGGCACCGCCCGCGCCGCGCGGGGACCTGCGCGGGGATATCGCGAGTAACGTGCGCGCCCGGCCTGACAACGATCGCGAAGAACGCTCGCCGCAGCACTGATCGCCGACGTTCGTCGAGGCGGAACCACGCGCGCCGCCATCAGTCACACCTTATGCCATGAGCACAGCATGGCAACAGTGATATCCGGTCTGCCCGTATCCCAGGATACGGGCTTTTTTCCACTTTCCTCACCCGCATGCACCGACGACGCCGCACCCTCGGCCAGTAGCCAAGGCTGACTTGCCCTCGAGCGCGTGGACTAGATTCTCGCTTCGAGCATCGCTTCGTGGCCGCCGAAGGTGTAAGGCTCGCTCCGGCGCAGATCCCAGTCGATCGACCGCTCATCTTTCGACAACCGCGAAAATTCCTGCTTTCCCCGCTCGGTGACGACGGCGATATCGACGGGTGCGTGGAACCCGGGCGCCGGCGCGACGGTTCTCTGCCGCGCGAGTTCGAGTAGTCCGAGGGCGCGAAGACGGTCAAAAACGTTGGGGCGTTTCGCCCACGGAACCTGACGATACTGCGCCCGGCGAAGTGCTTCCAGTACGGCTTCGTTGGAATACGTGGTCATCTCGTTCTTTCTTCCTATGCAGCCATGACGACGCTCGTGACGGTCGCAAGACGGCCCGCGACGTCAACTAAACGCGGCGCGCCGAATTTCACACTGACGAGCGAGACCACCGTTCGCAGCCTGAATGTTTGGCCGCCGCTTGCGTTAGGTGCTGCTTTCTCTTAAAAACCCCCGTTGAACGCGCGCTGATCACGCGCTTTCTGCACCACTCGCCGATGCGCTCTGAACACGCGATGACGGAGCGAATTGCCCTGAAACCAATACGTTACCCCAATCAAATTGGTTCTATTTACTTTATTGCTGCTTTTTTTTGCATTGTTCGCGCTTTGGCCGAGAAGGCGCAAGCAAATCGCCATCGTCGGATTACTGCTCGCCTGGGGATTCGGTACAGGCTGGTTCGCAAGACCGCTGTTCGCTCTCGCACAGTACGGTTATGAAGAGACGATACCGCCCTCCTTCGCACCCAAGACGACGATCGTCCTGATGGGCGGCGGAACCTCGCGCAGCGACTCGGGACTGGTTCCCAAGCGGGCCGCGATGCCGCGCATCGCGGCGGCGGCGCAGGTGTATCGTGAGTGCCGGGAGAGAGGCGCATCGTGCCGCGTGATCGTCAGCGGCGGTGATCCGCAGGATCACGGACAAGCGGAAGCCGACAATTACGCGCCCTACGTGCTGGCGAGAGGCGTGCCTTCCGCCGATCTCACGCGAGAAAACAAGAGCCTGAACACCTATCAAAACGCACAGAACGTAGCCGAGATATTAGGGAATGCACACGATGGCGCGTTGATCGTCATCACGTCGGCCTATCACATGCGGCGTTCTGTCCGGGCGTTCGAAGCGTTCGGCTATGAACCACAGCCTTATGTCTCCGACGTGCGGCGCTCCCGGCTAACGCTCATTCCGCGTTTCAAGAGTTTCGAAAATAGCGAGCTCGCGCTGCATGAACTCGTCGGGCTTGCGCGGTTTCATGTGTATCGCTGGCTGCACCTCTACTAGGGCGCCATATCAAAATAATCAGGACTAGAAAGGACCGAACCGCGCCGGTATGATTCCGCACCGGCCGACGGCCGGCCGAAATCGCCTGCCCGACATCCTGCGCACTTGTTTTAGGCTTACGATCGACTTACCCGGATCGTCGCTCGACCGGAGAGGCGCTCGCCGGCAAAGCAGGAGCGCTTTTTGCTCGAATCCCTGGGTCTGTCTGACCGGGTCGGCAGGCGATTCCCGGGTTCAACTGCTATTAGGAGCTAAAAATGAAGAAGGTGTCCCTGGCTGTTCTGTTGTCCATCAGCGCCGTCGCATCGGCATACGCGCAAAGCGAACAAGGCGTGCGCATGAGCACGGACCCGGCACGGATCGCCGATGTCGAGTCGCGCGCGCAGGCGCTGCAATCGCGTCAGTCGAGCATGCAGGACATGCAGATGGATCAGTCAACGTCGGGCAAGTCGGGCCATCACAAGAAGTCGCACGGCAAGTCGAAGAAGCACTCGGCCGAGTAACGCGCTTCGGCTTTCCGACCTCGCCGCGCGGGTCGGCCGCGCCGTCACGGCGATGCATGTGCGTCGCGTGACGGCGTGGGTTGCTTTTGCCCCGCTTTTCGCTTCGCCCTTCGCCCTTCGCCCTTCGCCCTTCGCCCTTCGCCCTTCGCCCTTCGCCCTTCGCCCTTCGCCCTTCGCCCTTCGCTCAGGCGCGAGCAGTGCGGTGCGCGATCCAGTCGCCGCCTTCTATGCGCGGCAGCCCTTGCGCCGCCGCGGCCGTCACCGGGTAGACCAGACAATCGATGTGCGTCGCGCCGCCGTCCATTTCGACTTCGACGTGCAATCGATGCGCGCGGAACAGCCCTTCCACGCCCGGATACACGTGCTCGATCTCATCGAGCACGGGCACGAGCGCATCTTCGATCAGATAGATATCGCCATGAACGGGCGCGCCGGCGTCGTCCAGCACCAGTCCCGGATACGAGCCGAAATCGTATAGACGGCCTGCCACGTGCGCCGCGCCGATCCGCGTCGGCGCCGCAATCGCATGACGTTGCGCGGCGGCATTGATATCGTTGACCTCGCCCGCGCGAAGCGTGCCATAGACGAAAACGTGTTGCATCGGCGGAAGCGCTCCCATGTCGACAATCGGATGAGCGAGCATTATCGCCGCCCAAAAAACCCTGCCTGCAATGGTCGATTAACATCGACAAGTCGCGGCCAGAGTTCAGCGCCGTCATGCAGCACGTTTCACACCAATCCGAATATGGCGACGTTTGCCGATCCGCGGCCGTTCAACGAGGAGGTCGAGCATCTCGATATCCCCGTCGAGCACTCGCCGACGCTCGATCATCCCATCCGCGTGCGCTCGCGACCGGTGCCGTCCGGCGTCCGGATCGCGCTGCATACGCATGCGTGGGCGCAGGTAGCTTATACGTCGCGCGGCGTGCTGCGCGTCGCAACCGCCGATTCCACATGGATGGTCCCGCCCTCGCGCGCGATCTGGATGCCGCCCAACGTCACGCACGAGGTCGTGATCGTCGAGGACGCGTATCTGCGCACGCTTTACGTGGATGCCAGCGTCGTGCCGCCGGGGCTCGATGCGTGCCGCGTCGTCGAGGTATCGCCGCTATTGCGCGAAGTGATCGCAGCACTCGATGACAAGCCGATCACCCGCGAGCGCGAGCGGCTGCTCGGCACGCTCGCGCTCGATGAAATCATTCGTTCGCAGCCGCTGCCGCTTTCCGTGCCGATGCCCACGGAGAAACGCCTGCGCGCGCTCTGCAACGCGGTGCTCGCCGATCCGTCGCATGCGGACCTGGAGCGCTGGTCATCGGAAGCGGGCGCGAGCACGCGCACCATCGCACGGCTTTTCAGGCGCGAGTTGGGCGTAAGTTTCTCGCAGTGGCGTCAGCAGGCCGTGCTCGCGCGCGCCATTCCGCTATTGAGCCAGGGGCGGCCGCTCGCGCAGGTTGCGCGGGAGCTGGGTTATCAGAGTCAGAGCGCGTTCTCGGCGATGTTCCGCCGCGCCTTCGGCGAAAGTCCCCGCGCCTTCTTCGCACGCGATGCCAGCGACGAGCGCAACGTCGATAGCCTCTGATCGGCTGCGGCGAACGCGCTAGACACGCCGAACCATGTGCCGGATCGCGCCGAGTTGCGCCAGGCGAGGCCCGGCCGGCCGATAGCCCATGCGCACATAGAGGCGTGCGGCGGGGTTATCGACGAACACGCGCAACTGGCATTCCGTGAGACCGCGCGCCCGCGCCCATCGATGGGCCGTGTCGAGCAGGAAGGTGCCGGCGCCCCGGCCGCGATAGCCCTGCGCGATCTGGACATCGCGGATATGAAGCGAGTGATGTTCCTCGGTGACGCGCATCATGCCGATCGGCACGCCGTCGGCCTGCAGGATGAAGTTCTCGGATTCGCGCCAGCTCGACAAGAAAAGATCGCCGCGCCAGACGAGATTGTGCCGCCGGTAGTAGCCGACCATGTTGTCGTGCGTGAGCGCCTCGGCGAACGGGAAGTCGGCCATGGTCGCCTGGCGGAGCTGGTAGAGGGAAAGGTCTTCGGTCGGGTCGAGCATCGCACGCATGCAGGCACGGGACAGTGCCTCCACACTATGTCAGCGCGAGCGTGCTGGCAAATCGAAAATGCGATGGTCGGGACGCGGTTTGCAAACGCCGCAGAATTCAAGCGGACGGCGCGGAAAGAACAGGCGAAAAAAAATCCAGCCCGAAGGCTGGATTTTCTCATCGTGAGTTGGCGGAGCGGACGGGACTCGAACCCGCGACCCCCGGCGTGACAGGCCGGTATTCTAACCAACTGAACTACCGCTCCAACTCTTTCATCCCGCCCGCGAGGATGATGAACCTCGCGAACGTGCAGCGCTAACTAGCAGCCGCCGATGTTCTGGCGTCCCCTAGGGGATTCGAACCCCTGTACTCACCGTGAAAGGGTGATGTCCTAGGCCTCTAGACGAAGGGGACAACAAACTTATTGCAACCCTGCGGCGAAAAAAAAACCGGCTGATCAGCCGGACTTACTCCTGCTCACAAAGTGTTGGCGGAGCGGACGGGGCTCGAACCCGCGACCCCCGGCGTGACAGGCCGGTATTCTAACCAACTGAACTACCGCTCCAGCTCTTTCGTCGTTTCACGCGCTTATTCAGCTCATGAAACCTTGCAGCGCTTTTAACTAGCAGCCGCCGATGTTCTGGCGTCCCCTAGGGGATTCGAACCCCTGTACTCACCGTGAAAGGGTGATGTCCTAGGCCTCTAGACGAAGGGGACAGAAACTTGTGAATCTGTCTTTGATGCTTGCTTCGCTGATTCCGTTTGCTGCTTCGAATCAACGAAGACCGAGATTCTAAACAACTTCGAGTATCTTGTGAAGTATTTTTTGCGACTTCCGAATCTGGCAACTGATCCGGACAATACTTCGCGAAACTGCTTCATCTGTTCTTTGGTGGAGGTAAGCGGGATCGAACCGCTGACCTCTTGCATGCCATGCAAGCGCTCTCCCAGCTGAGCTATACCCCCTTGCAGAACAGAAACGAGATTCTATCGGCCGTTTTCGAACTTGTAAATACCTTCGGGGCGATAAATCGAAACTTTTCTGCCTCACCTGCCGGTTTCGCGCGCAATGGATGATCCGCCATCCGCCCATTGCGCGCCGCTTCCTCAACCAGCCGCCTTCCCAAGCCGACGCAGCACCGCTTCGCGGCCAAACAGCATCAGCACGATGTCGATGGACGGCGTGTGCGTCGTGCCCGCGACGAGCAGGCGCACCGGCATCGCCAGTTGCGGCATCTTGAGCTTGTGCGCGGCCAGCGTCGATTTCAGCGCGGCGGAGATGGCTTCCTTGCTCCATTCCGCCTGTTTGAGCGCCGCGCGCAGATCGGCGATGGCCGGGCGCACCGCATCGGTCACATGCTGCGCATACGCGTCGGGGTCGATGGCCGGCTCGCGATAGAACATCGCGGCGTTATCGGCGATCTCCTTCACCGTCGATGCGCGGTCTTTCAGCAGGGCGACGACCTGATCCAGCGGCGCGCCGCCATCGATGGCCGCGGCGTCGATCCCCGCTTCGGCAAGGAACGGCCGGGCCAGTTCCGCGAGCCGCCCGTTGTCCGCTTCCTTGATGTAATGCGCGTTGAGCCAGTTGAGCTTGTCGTGATCGTACTGCGCCGGCGACTTGCCAAGATGCTCGAGATCGAACCATTCGACGAACTGCTCGCGCGAGAAGATTTCCGCATCGCCGTGCGACCAGCCGAGCCGCGCGAGGTAGTTCACGACCGCTTCCGGCAGATAGCCGGCATCCCGATACCCGACCACGCTCATCGCGCCGTGGCGCTTGCTCATCTTTTCGCCCTGCTCGTTCAGCACGGTCGGCAGATGCGCGTACACCGGCGGCTCGCCGCCGAGCGCCCGCAGGATGTTGATCTGGCGCGGCGTGTTGTTCACGTGATCGTCACCGCGAATGACGTGGGTGATCTTCATGTCGAGATCGTCAACGACCACGCAGAAGTTGTACGTCGGCGTGCCGTCCGGCCGCGCGATCACGAGGTCGTCGAGTTCTTCGTTCGAGATTTCGATGCGTCCCTTAACCGCGTCGTCCCACGCGACGACGCCCGTGAGCGGATTGCGAAAGCGCACCACCGGCTGCACGCCTTCGGGCACCGGCGGCAGCACCTTGCCCGGCTCCGGGCGCCACGTGCCGTCGTAACGCGGCTTCTCGCCGGCGGCGCGCTGCCGTTCGCGCAGCGCGTCGAGTTCTTCCGTCGACATATAGCAGTGATACGCAAGTCCGTTCTCGAGCATCTGCGCGACCACTTCGCGATACCGGTCCATGCGCTGCATCTGATAGAACGGGCCTTCGTCGAAATCGAGGCCGAGCCACGCCATGCCTTCAAGGATGGCGTCGACGGAGGCTTCCGTGGAGCGCTCCACGTCCGTGTCCTCGATGCGCAGCACGAAGGTGCCCTTCATCTTCCGCGCGAACGCCCACGGATAAAGCGCGGAGCGAATGTTGCCGAGGTGGATGAAGCCGGTCGGGCTCGGGGCGAAGCGTGTACGGACTTGGGTCATTGCGTTGTTCTCGAAATACTCGATGGTCGTCGCGCGCAAACCGCGATGCCTTCGCATGTCGGTCGCCCGAAGCGCTCGGCGCGAACGGAAAGCACCACGTGTACGAGGCGCGCGCCACCTGGAAAATGAGACGAAATTATACTCGTCAACCGCTTCGCGCCGCCCCGCGCGGCTTTGTTTTATGATGTGCGCGCCGCTTCCCTTGCACGCTCAGCCGTCGCCCAACGCGAGCGGCTTCGAACCTGCCGCATCGCTGGAGTCCGTCTTGAAGTCATCGTCACCTCGCCTTTCGCGCCGCGCGTTCTCGCTCGCGGCGGCCTCTTCCGTTCTCGCCGCGTGCACGACCACGAGCGGCGGCGGCGCGCCCGTCGCGGCGACGCCTGCGGCGAACGCGGGCTCGCAGCGCCCGGCCCGCATCGGTCTCGCGCTCGGCGGCGGCGCGGCGCGCGGCTTTGCGCATATCGGCGTCATCAAGGCGCTGGAAGCGCGTAACGTGCGCGTGGATCTCGTTGCAGGCACGAGCGCGGGATCGGTGATCGCCGCGCTCTATGCATCGGGGATGAACGGCATCGCGATCAACAAACTCGCCCTGACAATGGACGAAGCGTCGATCAGCGACTGGGCGATGCCCTTTCGCACGCGCGGCATCCTGCAAGCCGTCGCGCTGCAGAATTATCTCAACAGGACGCTCGACAATCGGCCGATCGAGAAAATGGCGAAGCCGCTCGGCATCGTCGCCACGGATCTCAGAAACGGCCAGCCGATTCTCTTTCAGCGCGGCAATACCGGCATCGCGGTGCGGGCGTCGTGCAGCGTGCCTTCGATTTTCGAGCCGGTGAAGATCGGCGATCACGAATACGTCGATGGCGGGCTCGTCAGCCCCGTCCCCGCCGCGTTCGCGCACAAGATGGGCGCGGATTTCGTGATCGCCGTCAACATCTCCGCGAGACCGGAAACCGCGCTCACGCAAAGTTCTTTCGACGTGCTGATGCAGACCTTCACGATCATGGGCCAGTCGATCAAGGCCTATGAACTCGACAAGTACGCGGACGCGGTCATTCGCCCGAATCTCAACGCGATGAGCAGCAGCGACTTCAGTCAGCGCAACGCGGCGATACTTGCGGGCGAGGAAGCGGTGGCGAAGATGTGGCCGGCGCTTCAGCGCCAGCTTGTTGAGCGCGGCGTGCGCGTCTGAACGCCAGGTCCGACAAACGGAGGGCCTGAAAGCACCAAGGCCACGCAATGCGTGGCCTTTCCTCTTTAACGCAACGACTTGATCTCTTCGGCGGTCACGTCGCTTCGCTGTCCGCCCCAGGTCGCGCGCAGATAGTTCGTCAACTGCGCGATCTGCTCGTCGCTGTACGTCCCGGCGAAGCCCGGCATGTGCTGCATGCTTTCGACGCCCGGGAACGCCTGTGCCTCGATGCCGTCGAGCATCGACACGATCACATTGCGCGGATCGCTCTGACGCAGCGTCGAGTTCTCCTTCATCGCCACTGCGACATGCGGCTTGCCCTCGCCTTCGCGGCCGTGACAGCCGGCGCACGAATCGAGGTACAGATTGCGGCCTGCCGCCAGTTGCGCCGCATCGCCACGCTGCGCAGTCACCGGCGCCGGTGCGGGCGGCGCGTCGCCCAGCAGATACACCGTCAGCGCGCGGAGATCGTCCGGATTCAGATGCTGCGTGCTCAGGTAGATCACCGGATGCATCTCGCTGAACGCCGAGCCCTGCTTGGCGAAGCCGGTGGAGAAGAATGCCTGCAGATCCGGACCCGTCCAGCCGCGCGCCGCCAGTGCAGCGGGCGTGATGTCGGGGGCGCCGATGCGGCCGAGTGTTCCGCCCTGCAGTGTCTTCGCGTCCTGAAGCTGCCCGAACGCGCCGCGCGGCGTATGACATTCCGTGCAGTGACCGAGGCCGTTCGCCAGGTAGCGACCGCGCGTCCAGTCGGCGGACTGCCCCGTCGATGCATCGGGCAGCCGGTCCTTCAGGAACAGCGCGTCCCAGAAACGCACGGCGAAGCGCACGTTGTACGGGAACGTCAGGTTCGCGTCGATGTTCGGCACGGCCGCAGGCTTCTGCGACATGAGATAGGCGTAAATCGCATCGCTGTCGTCGCGGGTAATTTGCCGATACGAGGTGTACGGCATCGCCGGGTAAAGCTTGCCCTTCGGCGCCTTGCCGTCGTGCAGCGCGGCGTAGAAGTCATCCGCGCTCCACTTGCCGATGCCGTAGTTCGGATCGGGCGTGATGTTCGTACCGTAGAACGTGCCGAACTGCGATTCCAGCTTCACCCCGCCCGCGAACGGCGCGCCGCCCGTCGCGGTGTGGCACGCGGCGCAATCGGCGGCTTGGGACAGATAGCGGCCTCGCGCAACGAGTTCGGGAGAGCTGGTCTTCGGCGCGGCGCTCTCGTGGCTGCCGCATGCCGACAACGCGAACGCGCCGGCGGCTGCAAGCGCGAGCGGCAACGCGCGCATCGCGCGGGTGAAGTAACGAGTCACGGTCGCTCCCATCATGCGGCGTCCTTCACGAGTCCGGGCGTGGACAGCACGAGGTCCTTCACCGCCTCGTAATAGCGGACGTATCCCGTGCAGCGGCAGATGTGATCGTTGAGCGCATCCATGATGGTCGCTTCGATCCGATCCTTCGCGACCGGCTCGCGCTTGAGCCGCTCCAGCAGCACGGTCGTCGCGTTGACGAAGCCGGGCGTGCAATAGCCGCACTGGAAACTGAAGTGCTCGAGAAACTTCTGCTGCACCGGAGCCAGTTCGACGACTTCGCCCTGCTCGTTGCGCTTCGCGTGGCCTTCGATCGTCCGCACCGTCTTGCCGTCGAAGAAATGCGCGCCGTTGATGCACGTGCGCACTTCCTCGCTGGTCCCGTCGGCGCGATCGACGATCACGACGCACGCATGGCAGATGCCCTGGCCGCAGCCGAGCCGTGAGCCCGTGAGGCCCGCGTACTCGTGCAGGAAATCGATCATCGGCAGGCCGGCCGGCACTTGCATCGGGCCGACCTTGTTGCCGTTGATGGTCATCGAGAGCGAGCGCATTTCGACGCCCGCAGCGGATTGGATGGCCGTCATGCGAGCACCTCCTGAATGTTTTTCGGCGTCACCGGCAGATCGGTGAAGCGATGGCCGATCGCATGCGCGATCGCGTTGACGATGGCCCCGACCACCGGAATCATCACCACTTCGGCGATGCCCTTCGGCGGATCGGTCTCGCTGAGCGGCGGCAACACTTCGCCGGTCTGCTTCCACACGGCGACGTCACTTGCGAGCGGCAAGTGATAGCGGTTGAAGTTCCAGGTGCCGTTGCCGGGACCGTCTTCGTAGAGCGGCAGATATTCGTGCAGCGCGTGGCCGATGCCCATCGCCAGGCCGCCGTGCAACTGGCCCGACACGAGTTGCGGCGAAATCTGGTTGCCGCACTCCATGATCGAGTGATGCGACAGCAGTTCGACCTTGCCGCTCGCCTCGTTCACCGCGAGTTCGACGAGCGTGCCGACCGCGCTGTAGTACGTGACCGTTGCGTTGTTGCGCTGAACGGGCGGAATCGACAGCTTCTTGCGATCCAGCACCGTGTAGCCGTTGGCCGTGGCCTTGCCCTTGTGCTGCGCGTCGTTCGCGCCGAAGCGCACCGACAGCCCATCGAGCGGAAGCTGATCGGCCTTGCCCGCGATATCGAACTGCGCCTCGCTCCATTGCCAGCGATTAAACGTATGCACGACCGCGCCGGTCACGAGTCCGAGTTCGTGCGCCTTCTTCGCGAGGACGTCGAACGGGATCGGTTCGAGGCCGTCGGCGGAGAGCTTCCCGTCGATCCAGCGCGCATCCTCGATACGGACGACGAACGACGCGGCCTGACCGCCGCCGATGCCCCGGGTCCAGATGGCCATCGCAGCGGGCCACAGGCCGTGACGGAACACGACGCGCGCCGCCTCGCGCGTCGCGTGCGAGAAGTAGTACGCGGAGTTGGTGGCGCTCGCCGGCGACATGTAGGACGGCGACCAGCGCGGATTCGCGCTCAGACGATCCTGCTCCGCCTGCGACATGATGTACGGATCGCCGCTCGTCACGACGGGCAGATCTGCCCAGTCGGTGACGGCCATGTGGACCTCGGCGGCCGGCTTGCCCAGCCACTTCGCGACGACGAGCGCCTGCGCGGTCAACGTTCCCGTGCCGATCTCCGCCCCGGAGTGCGACAGCGCGATGCGCCCGTCCGCCGTGAATTCGACCTTCGCGAACGCGCTTTCCGCGCCGGTGCCGAAGTCCTTCTGCGTGCACGCAAAGCCGACGCCATAGCGCGTGCCGGGATGCGCGGCCTCGAATTCGGCCTTGCGCTTCGCGCGCTCGACCCATAGCGGATGGCCCTTCGCCTTGCGCAGCACTTCCTCGGCGCGCACGGCGCCAGCGGGAATCGCGCCCTGCGTGTTCTTCATGCCGGTGCGCATCACGTTCTTGAGGCGCAGGTCGATCGGATCGATATCGAGCTGAGCGGCGATATCGTCGATCATCATCTCGGTCGCCGCCATGCTCTGCAGCGTGCCGTAGCCGCGCGCCGAACCGGCGTCGACCGCGCGCGAGGCCGTCGCGACAGCGGTCAGGTCGCTCTTCGGGATGTAGTAGATGGACTGCGCAGCCGTCGCGCCGACCATCGCCACGGACGGCGAAAAGTTGCAACGTCCGCCGCCGTTCGCGCTGAAGTCGCCCTTGAACGACTGGATCTGACCAGTCTTCCGGTCGACCGCCATGCGATAGCGCATGTCGAACGCGTGCCGCTTGAGCGACTGCTGGAACTGCTCGAAGCGGTCGTACGCGAGGCGCACCGGGCGGCCATCGCCGTACATCGCCGCAACGAGACCGTAGAACGGCACGTTGTAGTGATCCTTCGAACCGTAGCCGACCGTGTAGCACGGATGCAGGAACAGGTTCTTCACCGGGAAGCGCGACTTGCCCGCCATTTCGAGCGCGCTGTGCGCCACTTCGTGCGGCCCCTGCGTCGGGACGACCATGTGCAGCGACTGCGTCGCCGCGTCGTACCAGCAGTTCGCGTTGTCCGGTTCGAGCGCAGCGGTATCGACGGATTGCGTCTTGTACTCGCGATCCACGACGAGCCATTCCGCCGGCGGATGATCCAGCTCGCTCGCGATGGCCTCGGCGTGGAACATGCCCTGTTCGTCGAGCTTGCCATGCTCGTGTGCGTCGGCCCAGACCGGCTCGCGCTTCTTCATCATGTGCGGGAAAAGCGGCGAGTCCTTCATGCTGGAGAAGGTGTCGTCGTCATACGGCGTCTTGCCGCCGACGCGCACGAAGCGGAACGACGCCCACGGATCCCGCTCGAGCAACGCAGTGCGCTCGCCGTAGCGGACGACGCCTTCGCGGAACTGCAGCTTGTCCTTCGCGAGACGGAAGCGCGCGAAGTCGTGATAAATCAGAATGGCGACCGCCTGCCCCAGATAGGCGGGCGTCTTGCCGGCGGGCAACAGCATGTCGTCGCCGTAGAAAGCGGGGAACGCGAGCTTGTCGCGCGCGAGATCGTCCGCCGTGACGATGCGATCGGGCGCGAGTCCGCCATCGAGCGACGAAAGGTCGATACCCGCGTAGGTCCGATCCGCGAGCGTCGTGCGCAGAACGAGCGCGTGCGACTGCTCCTGCGGCCAGTGCGGCATGTCCTTCGCGCGGATGTCGCGGGCGAACACCTTCGCGCCCGTCACCTTCGCGATGCCGTCGATGCGGAACTTCGCGTTGCCGCTCGCCGCATCCCACTGCACGGGCGTCAGGATCTTCTCTTCGAACAGGGCCGCGAACGCGCGGCTTCCCAGCGGCGCAATGAAAACCGACACGCCCGCAAGCGCGCCCGCTTTCAGAAAACCACGACGCGACAGGCCGAGTTTCCCCATGTACTTCTCCTCAAATGAACGCCCGTAGACCATCCGATGGACGGACGGCCCCACGCCGCCTCGACGCGGGCATGTAAAAGTTTGTTCGTTATGCCAAACATCGACGCGCAAGCAACTACGGCGTCTGGGCGTGATGGATGCCGGTCGGCATTAGTTGCCGACAGATAGCGGGCGCGATTTTAAGTCGCAGGGGAAAGGTGAACAACGCTCGGGGCGTCAAGTTCTGTCAAGATTCGACGGCGGCACATGGCGGCGCTGGCGTGCGGCGCGCCGAATGAAAAACGGCGGCCTCTTGCGAGCGCCGCCGTTTGCCTGAACCGATGCAGTGGGGAAATCAATAATCCGCGTCTTCTATCCAGGCCGCTTGGATCGCTTCGAGGATTTTCTCGTTCGAGTTCTGCGGGTCGTCGTCGAAACCGTCGAGTTCCGTCACCCAGCGATGCAGATCCGTGAAACGCACGTATTGGGGATCGACATCCTGATGCGCGTCGGTGAGCGCCATCGCGATCTCCTGGGTATCCGTCCACTTCATGGGCGAGCCTCCTGTCAGTGATTTTCCTTGGCGTGATTGATGGAGTACCGGGGAATCTCGACCACCAGGTCTTCCTCGGCCGGCATCATCGCCTGACATGATAACCGCGAAGTCGGCTCCAGGCCCCAGGCCTTGTCGAGCAGATCGTCTTCGGTCTCCTCCGACGGTTCCAGCGCGTTGAAGCCCTCCCGGATGATCACGTGGCAGGTCGTGCACGCGCACGACTTCTCGCACGCGTGCTCGATTTCGATGCCGTGTTCCAGCAGGTTGTCGCAGATACTCTTGCCGACATCGGCGTCGATCACCGCGCCGTCCGGGCAGAGTTCGACATGAGGCAGCACAACGATTTGAGGCATGGTTTTCCGTGAATGCTTGAGTGGATCAGACGTCGTCGAGCTTGCGGCCGGCGAGCGCGCGGCGAATGCTCTTGTTCATGCGGCGCGCGGCGAATTCGTCGGTGGCGGCGGACAGCGCTTTGGTCGCGTCTTCGATCTGCTGCGTCGAGTCGCCCTTCGCGAGCGCCGCCAGTTCGGCCGTGAGGGTGTCGATTTCGGCGCGCTCGGCGTCGTCGAGCAATTCGCCGTCGGCGGCGAGGGCCGCGTGCGTCGCTTCGACGAGGCGCTCGGCTTCGACCTGCGCTTCACGCAGCGCGCGGGCGCGCATGTCCGTTTCCGCGGTCCTGAAGCTCTCTTCGAGCATGCGCGCGACGTCGTCATCGGCGAGACCGTAGGACGGCTTCACCACCACCGACGCCTCCACGCCCGACAACTGCTCGCGCGCGAACACGGACAGCAGGCCGTCCGCATCGACCTGATATGTGACGCGGATGCGGGCCGCTCCGGCGGCCATCGGCGGAATGCCGCGCAGCTCGAAACGCGCGAGCGAGCGGCAGTCGGAGACGAGCTCCCGCTCGCCTTGAACGACATGGATCGCCATCGCCGTCTGGCCGTCCTTGAACGTCGTGAAATCCTGGGCGCGGGCGGTCGGAATCGTCGAATTGCGCGGGATGATCTTCTCGGTGAGGCCACCCATCGTTTCGACGCCGAGCGACAGCGGGATCACGTCGAGCAGGAGCCAGTCGTCGCCTTCGCCGCGCCGGTTGCCCGCGAGCAGATCCGCCTGAACAGCGGCGCCGAGCGCGACCACCTGATCGGGATCGAGATTGACGAGCGGCGGCTGGCCGAAGAATGCCTCGACCGCACGGCGGATGACCGGCATGCGCGTCGCGCCGCCGACCAGCACCACGCCCTTGATTTCGGCGGGCGTCACTTTCGCGTCGCGCAGCGCCTTCTTCGTCGGCCCGAGCGTGCGGGCGACGAGCGATTCCGTCAGCGCGGCGAACTGCGCTTCGCTCACGGTCACGTCGATTCGCGCGCCCGTCGATAGCGTCGCCTGCACACGCGCTTCACTCGCCGACGACAACGCTTCCTTGGCGGTACGCACGCGGTCGAGCAACAGGCGCACGTCTTCCGGCGCGTCCGGCTGAACGCCTGCCTGCGCGAGCACATGCCGGTACAGCGCGTGATCGAAGTCGTCGCCGCCGAGGGCGGAATCGCCGCCCGCCGCGAGCACTTCGAAGACGCCCTTCGTGAGCTTGAGAATCGACAGGTCGAAGGTGCCGCCGCCGAGGTCATAGACCGCGTAAAGGCCTTCGGCGCCGTTATCGAGGCCATACGCGATCGCGGCCGCGGTCGGTTCGTTCAGCAGGCGCAGCACGTTCAGGCCCGCGAGCCTGGCCGCGTCCTTGGTCGCCTGGCGCTGCGCTTCGTCGAAATAGGCGGGCACGGTGATGACCGCGCCGACGAGATCCTCGCCGAGCGAGTCTTCCGCGCGATAGCGCAAAGTCGCGAGAATTTCCGCCGATACTTCGACCGGGCTCTTCACGCCATCGATGGTGCGAATCTGCACCATGCCGGGGGCGTCGATGAAATCGTACGGCGCGTTCTCCGCGCCCTCCACTTCGCTCTTGCCGCGGCCCATGAAGCGCTTGACGGAGACGATCGTGTTGCGCGGATCGGTGGCGGCTTCTTCCTTCGCGATCCGGCCGATGCGCCGGCCGCCCTTCTCCAGATAGCGCACGACCGACGGCAGCAGCACGTGGCCGTCCTCGTCGGGCAGCGCTTCGGGCACGCTGTTGCGCACGGCGGCCACGAGTGAATTCGTGGTGCCGAGATCGATGCCGACCGCGACGCGCCGCTGGTGCGGCGCGGGCGCCATGCCGGGTTCTGAGATTTGCAGTAAAGCCATCGTTGGTCTTGTGGGGTTGTATCCGGCGCGTGCTGGTCAGTGTTCGAGCCGCTCGATCTGCGCGCCGATTTCATGCGCCACGCGCTCGATGAACATCAACTGACGCACCGCTTCGCTCGCCGCCTGATCGGCCTTGCTGTCGATCAACGCTTCGAGCTTCGTGAAGCGCACGCGCTCTTCGTCGCGCAACTCGTCGAGCAGCGCCTGGAGTGCGCCGACGTTCTTCGCGGCGGCGGCATCCTCGATATTTTCGCGCCATTCCATCTGCTGCATCAGAAAGGCGGGTTCCATCGCCGTGTTGTTTTCCGCGCCGACATCGACGCCGCGCAGCGACAGCATGTAGCGCGCGCGCTTGAGCGGATCGCGCAGTGTCTGATACGCCTCGTTGGCGCGCGTCGCCCATTGCATCGCGAGGCGTCGCTGGGCGTCGCCGGCGGCGGCGAAGCGGTCGGGATGAACTTGCGCCTGCACGGTGCGATAGGCGTCGTCGAGCTTCTGGCGATCGACGGCGAACGTCTGCGGCAGGTCGAAGAGATCGAAATGACTGTCGGTGAGCGTGGCCATGACGTGGTGTGTGTTCAAGAAACGCGAATGAAAAAGGCGGCCCGCGCCGCCTCTTTTGCCGAAACCGCCGGCGTCACTCGCGTCATACGCGGAACGATTCGCCGCAGCCGCACTCGTCCTTCGCGTTCGGATTATTGAAGCGAAAACCCTCGTTCAGCCCTTCGCGCGCGAAGTCGAGTTCCGTGCCGTCGAGATACGCGAGGCTTTTCGGATCGATCACGACCTTCACGCCGGCCGATTCGAACACCATGTCTTCCGGTGCGAGTTCATCGACATACTCGAGCTTGTAAGCCAGACCCGAGCAGCCCGTCGTGCGTACGCCCAGGCGCAGGCCGACGCCCTTGCCGCGCCGCGTCAGATACTTCTGCACGTGTTGTGCCGCCTTCTCCGTCAACGTGATTGCCATAGTCTTCGCGTCTCTCGCGCTCAAATCCCGCTTCTCGCAGCGTGGCCGCCGTTCATGCGGCGCCGCTGCGGCCTTGCCCTGCTTCGAAAATCCGTCCCGTGCGCGTGCTTACGCTGCCTGTTGCTTCGCTTGCGCTTCCTGCGCTTGCGGAGCGGCCGCGCCGTGACGCTGCTTGTAGTCGGCGACCGCTGCCTTGATCGCGTCTTCCGCGAGGATCGAGCAGTGGATCTTCACCGGCGGCAGCGCCAGTTCCTCGGCGATCTGCGTGTTCTTGATCGACATCGCCTCGTCCAGCGTCTTGCCCTTCACCCATTCGGTGACGAGCGAGCTCGACGCGATCGCCGAACCGCAGCCGTACGTCTTGAACTTCGCGTCTTCGATCACGCCGTCCGCGCCGACACGGATCTGCAGCTTCATCACATCGCCGCAAGCGGGCGCGCCGACCATGCCGGTGCCGACCGTGTCGTCGTCTTTCGAGAACGAGCCGACGTTACGCGGGTTTTCGTAGTGGTCCAGAACCTTGTCGCTATAAGCCATGATTCAAACTCTCCTTTATTCGATGACGCGCGTCGCTCAGTGCGCCGCCCACTGAATGGTCGAAATGTCGATGCCGTCCTTGTGCATTTCCCAGAGCGGCGACAGATCGCGCAGTTTCGCGATCTTGTTCTTGAGCAGGTTGATGACGTAATCGACGTCCTGCTCGGTCGTGAAGCGGCCGACCGTGAAGCGGATCGAGCTGTGCGCGAGTTCGTCGTTGCGGCCGAGCGCACGCAGCACATACGACGGCTCCAGCGAGGCCGACGTGCACGCCGATCCCGACGACACCGCGACATCCTTCACCGCCATGATCAGCGATTCGCCTTCGACGAAGTTGAAGCTGATATTGAGGTTGTGCGGCACACGGCGCTCCATGTCGCCGTTGACGTACACCTCTTCGATATCCTGCAGGCCCTTCAGCAGCCGGTCGCGCAGCATGCGGATGCGCTCGTTTTCGGTCGCCATTTCCTCGCGCGCGATGCGGAACGCCTCGCCCATGCCGACGATCTGATGCGTCGCGAGCGTACCCGAACGCATGCCGCGCTCGTGGCCGCCGCCGTGCATCTGCGCTTCGATGCGCACGCGCGGCTTGCGGCGCACGTACAGCGCGCCGATGCCCTTCGGGCCATACGTCTTGTGCGCCGAGAACGACATCAGATCGACCTTCAGCTTTTGCAGGTCGATTTCGATCTTGCCGGTGGCCTGCGCGGCATCGACGTGAAAAATGATGCCCTTCGCACGCGTGATCTCACCGATCGCCTCGATGTCCTGAATCACGCCGATCTCATTGTTCACGCTCATCACCGAGACCAGGATCGTGTCCGGCCGAATGGCCGCCTTCAGCTTTTCCAGGTCGATGAGACCGTCGTCCTTCACATCCAGATACGTGACTTCGTAGCCTTCGCGCTCCAGCTCACGCGTGGTGTCGAGCACGGCCTTGTGCTCCGTCTTCACGGTGATGATGTGCTTGCCCTTGCTCTTGTAGAAGTGCGCCGCACCCTTGATGGCGAGGTTGTCCGATTCCGTCGCACCCGAAGTCCAGATGATTTCGCGCGGGTCGGCGTTGACGAGCGCCGCGACGTTCTCGCGCGCTTCCTCGACCGCACGCTCCGCGTCCCAGCCGTACTGGTGGCTGCGCGAGGCCGGATTGCCGAACTGCTCGCGAAGATACGGAATCATCTTGTCCACCACGCGCGGATCGATCGGCGTCGTCGCGCTGTAGTCCATGTAAATGGGCAGGTGGGGAATATCGTTATTCATCAGTCGCTCCGGGATAATCGGTCTAATCGTCTGCCAGGCCGCTGCCTGCCGCGCCGCCGTTGCCGGCTTCGCGCGGCGGCGCAGATCATCCGGCCAGATTGAAAATGGAATTTGGGCCCTTGGGCACGACACGCGCGGCCTCGACGCCGGCCGGCTCGGCGCGCCGGTCGCGCAGCACCGCCGCGGAACCTTCGCGGGCGCGCTGCTGGTCGACCAGGTCTTTCAGCGAGACGGAATCGAGGTACTCGACCATCTTCTGATTGAGCGTCGCCCACAGCTCGTGCGTCATGCAGTGGCCGTCGTGCTGCTTCGTGCCTTCGCACGCGCCCTTGCCGCCGCACTGCGTGGCGTCGATCGGCTCGTCGACCGCGATGATGATGTCGGCCACGGTGACGTTTTCCGCGCGGCGCGCGAGGTTGTACCCGCCACCCGGACCGCGTACCGATTCGACGATCTCATGGCGCCGCAGCTTGCCGAACAGTTGTTCGAGGTAGGAAAGCGAGATGCGCTGGCGCTGACTGATGCCTGCCAGCGTCACCGGGCCCTGCTCCTGGCGCAACGCCAGGTCGATCATCGCCGTGACGGCGAAACGGCCTTTCGTGGTGAGTCTCATAATTGGGGGCTAACGCTAATACTCGATGATTTTCGTCAAGTATAAATAGCCCACAGTTTTAGTCAAGTATCTGGGGCGAAATATGTAGCGGTTTAAGGGGATTTTTCGCCCGCTGCTTTCTGCCGCGTCGGCCCGCGCCCGTTCACGCCATCAGCTGCGCGCGCAACGTCTTGAGCAAGCCCGCGCACGCGTCTTCGCACTGATCGAGCACGCGCTCGAAGCCTTCCTCGCCGCCGAAGTACGGATCGACCACGACGCGGCTGTCATCGAGCGTGGCGAATTCCATCAGCAGACGAATCTTGTCCCGGTGCTCCGGCGGACAGACCGAGGCGAGCGCCGATGCGTTGGCGTCGTCCATGACGATGAAGAGGTCGAAGCGCGCGAAATCGTCCGCCGCGACCTGACGGCCTCGCAGGCTGGACAAGTCGTAGCCGCGTTTCTTCGCCGCGCGCTGGGCGCGCTCATCCGGAGGCTGGCCGATGTGCCAGTCCCCCGTGCCCGCCGAATCGATGATGATCCGGTCCGCGAGCCTGGCCTGCGCGACCAGTTCGCGCATGACCGCTTCCGCGCTGGGAGACCGGCAGATGTTGCCGAGACAGACGAAGCAGACAGCGATCGAATTCATCGGGACGAGAACGTGAAGAACGATGGGAGCGGCGCGGTCGGATTATACAAAGTGGTGACAAAACGCGCCGGGACGGCCGGTTCGGCGAATCAGCGTTCCTCGCGGTGGATGTCGTGGGTGACGAACCGCGCTTCGCCGTTCGGCATTTCGAGCCAGTCCCGACGAGCGAGCGTGCGGCGGATATCCGTGAGCCCGCTTTCCCAGTGTTCGCGCATGGTTGACAGGCCGAACTGGTAGTCCTTGTAATGTCCCTCGTACTCTTTCTGGCGGTAGATCAGATGGATGATGTTATAGCGCTTGGAGCACGCGAGTTCCGCGGCTCGGCGGCACCATTCGTCGTTCTTGCGGACCTCTTCGGGAACGAGATCGAGCACGTGCTGCAGCACGTTGCGGTACCGCTGTGCGCGCTGCATCTGATCGGTCACGAGTCGCGTGCGGCTCGAATACTGCACGTCTTTCACGCGGCCCATCACATCGACGATGCTGTCCGGCACCGGTCCCCGCGCGCTCCACAGGTTGACCTGAAAGCCGAGCGTATCGCAGCGCGGCGTAGCCTGCGCGATCTCGTACAAGGGTGTGTTCGACATGAGGCCGCCGTCCCAGTAGAACTGGCCGTCGATTTCGACCGCCGCGAAGCCGGGCGGCAGCGCACCCGAAGCCATGAAGTGCTCGACGCGCAGCTTCATCTGCGTGTTGTCGAAATAGGCGAAGTTGCCCGTGCCGACGTTGACCGCGCCAACCGACACGCGTGTCTCGCCGGAGTTGATTCGATCGAAGTCGCAGAGGCGCTCGAGCGTGGCTTTTAGCGGCGTCGTGTCGTAGTAGCTGGCGGTTTGCGGCGAACCGGCGGCCAGCGGAGACGGCGGCGGGAAGCGCGGCACGAAGAAGCCTTTCTGCCCTTCCACGAGCGCCCCGACCGCCTGGAGGGCGGTGAATGCCTTTCGGATTTCGTCGGGCGACTCGAACAACGCGCGCTCCGCGAACGCGGGCAACGGAAAGCCGAAGGCCGGCTGACAGATCGTTTCCCAGAACTCCAGCAGACGCGTCGCGCGATTCTCCGGCGCATTGCCCGCGATGATCGCCGTATTCAGCGCGCCGATCGAAATGCCGGCGATCCAGTTCGGATGGATATCCGCCTCATGCAGCCCCTGATAGACACCGGCCTGATACGCGCCGAGCGCGCCGCCGCCCTGCAGCATGAGCGCGATCGTCTCGTACGGGGGCAACGCGATGCGCTTGTCAGGGGCCGGCTTGCTGTGCGCAGCGGGCGCGGTTTGGTTCTCGGTGAGCGGTTCCATGTCTGCCACGACGCGCCCCCTTATTGCATGTGCCAGCCGTGACTGACGACAAACGACTGCCCCGTCAGCGCCGCCGTTTCGAACGCGGACAGGAAGAGCACCGTCTGCGCGACGTCGTCGACCGTGGTGAACACGCCGTCTACCGTGCCGCCCAGCATCACGCGGCGAATGACTTCTTCCTCGCTGATGCCCAGCTCCTTCGCCTGCTCGGGAATCTGCTTGTCGACGAGCGGCGTGCGCACGAACCCGGGACAGACAACATGCGAGCGGACGTTATGCTTCGCGCCCTCCTTCGCCAGCACGCGTGAGAGCCCCAGCAGACCGTGCTTGGCCGTGACGTAAGCCGACTTGAGCGGCGACGCCTCGTGCGAATGCACCGATCCCATGTAGATGACTACGCCGCCGCGGTCGTCCTTGTACATGTGTCGCAGCGCGGCGCGGGTGGTCAGAAACGCCCCGTCGACGTGGATCGCCATCATTTTCTTCCAGTCGGCGTAGGCGTAGCTCTCGATCGGATTGACGATCTGAATCCCCGCGTTCGATACGAGAATGTCCACCGAGCCCAGCTCCGCCGCGACGCGGTCGATGCCGCTATCGACGGCTTGCTCGTCGGTGACGTCCATCGCAAGGCCGACCGCCTTGCCGCCTTTCCCGCGAATCTCGGCGGCGACGGCATCCGCGCCGGCCTGATTCAGATCGGCGATCGCGACGGCCGCGCCTGCCTCGGCGAGCGTAAAAGCGATCGCGCGGCCGATGCCGCTCGCCGCGCCCGTTACTACCGCCGTCTTGCCGTCGAGCTTACCGTTCTGTGACATGCGAATCTCCTTGTCGGATGACTGAATGACAACACGCGATGCAGCGGCCCATCAAGCTGTCCGTTCGGCATAGGACCAATTGAGCGATGCATGCGACACCGCCTATGCCGTTCGGCTGACTCCTACGCGCGGCCGGGACCGGCTATTGTGCATGAACGCCGTGGTGCGCCGCACCAGCGTATCAACCCGTAAGCCGGTCGCACATGCTCCGCTACAATCGGCTGTTTAGCTCTCATTTCAGGCGCCATTCGCCATGCTCAGTTACCGCCACGCCTTTCATGCCGGCAATCACGCCGACGTGCTGAAGCACGCGATCGTCATTCAAATGCTTCGTTATCTGGGCCTCAAGGACAAGTCGTACTGGTACATCGACACTCATTCGGGCGCGGGCGTGTACGCGCTCACCGAAGGCTTCGCGGCCAAGAACGCCGAGTACGAAACCGGCATCGCGCGGCTGTGGGACCGCACGGATCTGCCCGCAGTGCTTTCGGACTACGTCAACGAAGTACGGGCGTTGAATCCGGACGGCGGCTTGCGCTTCTATCCCGGCTCGCCGTACCTGGCGTGGCGCGCGATGCGCGAGCAGGACCGCATGCGGCTCTTCGAACTGCACAGCACGGAGATCGACGTGCTGCGCCACAATTTTCGCGATGCCGGCCGCCGCGCCATGATCTACGACGGCGACGGCTTCGACGGCATCAAGGCGCTTCTTCCGCCGCCCCCGCGCCGTGCGCTGGTGTTGATTGATCCGTCGTATGAGGACAAGCGCGATTACGCGCGCACGCTGACGTGTCTCGAGGAATCGCTGAAGCGGTTCGCGACGGGCACCTACGCGGTGTGGTACCCGCAGGTCGCGCGTTTGGAGTCGCAGCGCTTCGCGGAACAGTTGAAGGCCATTCAGCCGAACGGATGGCTGCACGCCTCGCTGACGATCAAGGCGCCGCCGGCGGACGGTTTCGGTCTCTTCGGCAGCGGCATGTTCATCCTGAATCCGCCGTACAAGCTGGCGAGCGAACTCAAGGGCGCGCTGCCCTACCTGGTCGATGCGCTCGGGCAGGACGCGAACGCATCGTTCAAGCTGGAGCACCGCGCGGACTGAGCCGGCGGCGTTCAGGGATACGGCGCACGCTGCCTGCGATAGTGGCCCTGGCTCGTACCCGGCGACACTGCGCTCTCGCCGCCATACTGAACATACGGCGAAACGACGATCGGCTGCTGCTCTTGTTGCTGCAAGCCTGGCAACGTCGCCATCGGCACCATGCCGGGCGCTCCGAGCGGCGCGCTTTGCAGAACCGTTCCGCTCACGCCGCTGTGGATGCCGGTCTGCGTGTCGAGCACGAGCGGTTCACCGCCAGGCCTGGCCCAGGTCACCTGACAACATGGCACGCACACGGCGACGAGCATACAGATGCGCAACTTCATCTTCTTGCGGATAGCGCCTGGCATCGCTGGCTCGATTGAATAGACGAAACGCTTTACCTTACCCCGGTGGCAAGCTTTACGCTAGGCGCTTCGACTCGGACAACAGCTCTAAGGAGAATCGATGAAACCTACAAGCGCGCTACTCGCCGTCTGCATCGCCTTCTGCAGCGCGACCGCTATCGCACAAACGACGGCGCCCGCGCACGGCGACATGCCTGGCATGAACGCGAGCCAGCCTGCGGCGAGCGACACGGATTTCCCTTCCACGGCTGCCTTTCAGGCCGCGGACCAGTCGATGATGTCGGCCATGTCGGACATTCAGTACACCGGCGACGCGGACCGCGATTTCGTCGCGCACATGATCCCGCATCATCGGGGCGCGGTCGAGATGGCGAAGATCGAACTGAAGTACGGGAAAGACGCGAAGCTGCGCAAGCTGGCTAAGGAAATCATTGTGGCGCAGGACAAGGAAATCGCGTTCATGAATCAGTGGCTGGCCGCGCATCCGGAGAAAAAGTAAGGTTCGCGCGCACCGCGCACCCCGCCAGAAACGACAAAGCCCCGCAATGCGGGGCTTTCATTCGACTTCTTGCGCTGTTCGCGCGGGGCTCGTTGCCTTAGAAGTTGTAGCCGTTGTTCTCGAGCGAGCGGATGCGCTTCTCGAGTTGAACCACGTCCGACGATTGCGCGAGGTATTCTTCGCGGCGGCGTTGTTCGGCGGCTTCAAACCAGATGCTGAGTTTTTCGAGCAGGATTGCAAACATGATGTTCTCCAAGGATTCTGTATGGTCCCTGGCGTTCGGGTCAGGGATAACCCGCATTAGGGATAACCCGGATTATAGCGGTGCCCTCAGGAATCCGGTAGTGAAATGCATGCATAAGGTGCATTCTGTTTCGGAATGGTGCGTGCCGAAACGATGTCCAAGGCGTTGATTTATCGAGAAACGGCAACTTCCGAGCACCATAACGGTGCATCTACTGCGCGAGTTTGTCCAAGATCGGGCATTCGGGTCGGCCATCGCCGTGGCAATGCTTCGCCAAGTGCGTCAGCGTGTCGCGCATGTCCGTCAGTTCCGCGATACGCCGATCCAGTTCTGCAACATGTTCCAGCGCAATGGCTTTCACTTCCGCGCTCGCGCGCGAGCGGTCTTGCCACAGCGCCAGCAGTTTCCGAATGTCTTCCACGAGAAAGCCGAGCCTGCGCGCCTGGCGCACGAAGCGCAGCGCATGCACCTCCTGCGGCCCGTACACGCGATACCCCGCCGACGTACGCCCGACCGGATTGAGCAGTCCGACACTCTCGTAATAGCGAATCATCTTGGCCGTCACGCCCGATGCGCGCGCAGCCTCGCCGATGTTCATGGTCCGCTCCTTCGTTATTTATTGGCCCGACTCTACACCTTCCCATTATGGCAAGGTATACGATGTCGATATTGAGGCTCATTCGAAGAGGAAACCGACATGACGGAATTCAGGGTTCAAGGTATGAGTTGCCAGCATTGCGTCGCTGCGGTCACGCGCTCGATTCAGGAAATCGATCCGAAAGCGCAGGTGCGCGTCGACCTCGACAACGGCAAGGTCGCGATCGATTCCACGCAGCCGGAACAGGCGCTGAAGGATGCCATCGACGACGCCGGCTACACGGTCGTCGGCATCGCATCGGCATGAGGGGCGGCGAGCGCTTCACGGTCGCGCTGATCGGGGCGTCGGGACTGCTCGGACGCGCGGTCGCGGCGGAACTGGCGCAACACGCGAAGGACTGGCGTGTCGTGCGTACGGCATATCGCCGGCCCGCGAACGGAAGCGTGCCGCTCGACATTCGCGATCACGAGGCCGTGCGCGCCTTCCTTCGGCGTGAGAAGCCGCAGGCGGTCGTCGTTGCGGCGGCAGAGCGCCGGCCGGACGTGTGCGAGAACGACCCCGCGCTCGCTCGCGCATTGAACGTCGAGGCGCTCGGCGCGATCGCTGCCGAAGCGCGCGCGCTCGGCGCCTGGGTTCTGTCGATTTCAACCGATTACGTGTTCGACGGCACGTCCCCGCCGTATTCGCCCGATGACGCCCCCGCGCCGCTCAACGCCTACGGCCAAAGCAAGCTGGACGGCGAACGTGCGTTGCTCGGCTGCGATCCGAACGCGTGCGTGCTGCGCTTGCCGCTGCTTTACGGGCCGGTCGTTGACTGGGGCGAATCGGCGGTGACGAGCCTCACGCCGGCGATCGTCGCATCGGCTGATCCGGCGAACGCGCCCGCCACGATGGACGCCTGGGCGACGCGTTATCCGACGTACACGCCCGACGTCGCGGTGGTAATCCGCGGCATGATCGGGCACCACGCGCGGGGCGCGACGATCTCGGGCATCACCCAATGGTCCGGCGACGAGCCGATGACGAAGTTCGATATCGCGGAACGCATCGCGCGGGCGCTGAAGGTTGACGCGAAACTCATCGCGCAGCGCACACCCGCCGACGCGACCCCGCGACCGCGCGACTGCCATCTCGATTCGGCGCGGCTCGAAGCGCTCGGTATCGGCCGGCGCACGCCGTTCGATACGGCTATCGCAAGTCTGCTGGCGGGCTATCCGGCACTGCCGGCGCAGTGACGCTCAGTGAAAATCGCGACTCGCCGCAGCGAGGCGGCCGAGCATCGCGGTATGGTCTTCGAGCCGTTGCGCGACGAGATGCCGCACGTCGCCCTCGTTCTGCCAGACGCCATGCACGCCGAGCAGCGATGACCCGAGCAATACCTTGCGCTGCTTTTCGACGAGCCCCGGCCAGACGATCACGTTGATTGCGCCCGTTTCGTCTTCGATCGACACGAAGATCGTGCCGTTGGCGGTGCCCGGCCGCTGACGCACCGTCACGATGCCGCATGCGCGCACGATGCGTCCGCTTTTCATATCCGCCAGATCGGCGGCCGTCCTGAAACGCAGGCGGGAGAGCTTTGCGCGCAGCAACGCCAGCGGATGGCGGTTGAGCGTGAGCCCGAGACTCGCATAGTCATCGACGATTTCGCGGCCTTCCGATGCCCGCGGCAACGCGAGCGGCGCTTCGGTCATCGGGGCATCGCGCAGCAATTCCGGCGCGCGCTGCTGGGCGGTCACCGCCCACCACGCCTGACGCCGGTGCCCCGCGATGCTCGCGAGCGCATTGCCGGCCGCCAGCGCTTCGAGTTCCCGACGCGACAGCGCCGCGCGCCGCGTGAGATCGTCGACATCGACGAAAGGCGCTTCGGCGCGCGCGATCATGATCCGCTCGGCCGCGGCTTGCGGCAGACCCTTGATCAATTGCAGGCCGATCCGCACGCCAGGCCCATTGGCGCCGTAACGCTGCGCAGCCAGCGTGATGCGCGCCTTCAGCTTACGTGCGCCGCGCCGCATGGTCTTGCGAAACACCTGATCCGGTAGCGGCGTGCCGTAGAACTGCTGACGCCGCTGCTCCCTGCCGGGATCGAACACGACGCGCTCGCCCCTCCCAGGCGCCCTTTCCAGCACGGATTCCCAGTCGCTCAGCGAAACATCCGGCGCGAAAACCTCGACGCCGTGACGCCGCGCGTCCTGCACGAGTTGCGACGGCGAATAAAACCCGAGCGGCTGGCTGTTCAGCAAGCCGGCAAGAAACGCCGCGGGCTCGTAACGCTTGATCCACGCGCTGAAATAGACGAGCAGCGCGAAACTCGCCGAGTGGCTCTCCGGGAAACCGTATTCGCCGAAGCCCTCGATCTGCTTGCACACACGCGCCGCAAAGTCGTGCTCGTAGCCGCGCGCGAGCATCTTCTTCATCAGGTCGGCCTGATACTCCTCCAGATAACTGCCGCGTCGCCAGGCGGCCATCGCGCGGCGCAACTGATCGGCCTCTTCCGCCGAATAGCCCGCCGCGACCATCGCCAGCTTCATCACCTGCTCCTGAAAAATCGGCACGCCGAGCGTGCGGCCGAGCACCGGCCGCAGTTCTTCCTTCGGGTAGTCCGCGTCTTCCAGACCCTGCTTGCGTCGCAAATACGGATGCACCATGCCGCCCTGAATCGGGCCGGGCCGCACGATCGCTACTTCGATCACGAGGTCGTAGTACTTTTGGGGCCGCAAGCGCGGCAACATGCTCTGCTGTGCCCGCGATTCGATTTGAAACACGCCGATGGTATCCGCGCGGCAACACATCTCATACACCGCCTTGTCTTCGCGGCGAATGTGCGTAATGCCGAAATTCAGGACACCGCGCCGCAGCGCGACGAACTCGAGCGCGCGGCGGATCGCCGACAGCATGCCGAGCGCGAGCACATCTACTTTCAGGAGCTTGAGCTGGTCGATGTCGTCCTTGTCCCACTGGATCACACAGCGATCTTTCATCGCGGCGTTTTCGATCGGCACGAGCCGCGACAGCCTCTCGCGCGCAATCACGAAGCCGCCGACGTGCTGCGACAGGTGGCGCGGAAATCCGCGCAGTTCGCGCGTCAGGCGGATGAGATGCCGCGTGATGTGCGAGTCCTCGCTAAAACCCGCCTCTCTGAGATAGCCGGCGACCGCCGACGGTCCATCCCACCACTGCTGCGACTTGCCGATGCGTTCGATCAGCGATGCATCGAGTCCGAGCGCCTTGCCGACGTCCTTCAGCGCGCTTCTCGTGTGATACGTCGTGACCGACGCCGCCAGCGACGCGCGATGCCGCCCATACTTCCGATAGATGTACTGGATGACTTCCTCGCGCCGCTGGTGCTCGAAATCGACATCGATATCGGGCGGCTCGTTGCGCGCCCGCGAGATGAAGCGCTCGACCAGGAGACCCATCCGGACCGGATCGAGCTCGGTGATGAAGAGACAGAAGCAGATGATGGAGTTCGCCGCCGAACCGCGTCCCTGACACAGGATGCCCTGGCTGCGCGCGAATGCGACGATGTCGTAGACCGTCAGGAAATACTTCTCGTATTTCAGTTCGGCGACGAGTTCCAGTTCCTTGTCGATCTGGCCGATGGTGTCGGCGTCGAATCCGTCCGGCCAGCGCTGCTTCGCGCCCTCGATCACCTTTTTGCGCAAATAGCTGGCGGGCGTCTCGCCGGTCGGCACGAGTTCCTCGGGATATTCGTACTGAAGCTCGTCGAGCCGGAACGTGCAGCGGGCCGCGACTTTCAGCGTTTCCGCGATCGCCGCCTTCGGATACAGCGCGCCGATACGCAAGCGCGTGCGCAAATGCCGCTCCGCGTTCGCTTCGAGCGCATACCCGCATTCGCCGAGCGGCCGGCCCAGTCGAATGGCGGTCAGCGTGTCCTGCAACGGCTTGCGCGATCGCGCGTGCATCAGCGCGCCGCTTGCCGCGACGAGCGGCAGACCGCTCGCCTCGGAGATGACGCGGCATGAGGCGAGACGCTCGTCGTCGCTGCCGTCCTGCCACAACTCCAGCGCGAGCCACGCTCGCCCCGCCGCGAAACCGGCGAGCCAGTGCGCGCGGTCGAGCGTGTCGGCAAGCGTCGCTGCGCGCTGCGGCACGAGAATCAGCAGGCAGCCGGGCAAATGCTTCAGATGCGCGATGTCGCCGCGCAAATCAGTGATGTCCGTGGCATCGGACGATGCGGCCGGATCGGTGAAGTCTTCCGGCCCCAGCCGATATTGGCCTTTCGGCGAACGCGAACGCGCGAGCGAAATCAGCTCCGACAGATTGCCGTAGCCTTCGCGGTTCGTCGCGAGCGCGATGAGCGTGCAGAACGGCTGGCCATCCGCATCCGTCAGATGCAATTCGCTGCCGATAATGAGCTTCAACGTCGGCTTGTCGGGTAGCGGCTGGCCTGCGAGCCGTGCGGCCTCGATCGCGGCTTTCGCCTTTGCCTCAATGTCCTTGATCGCGCCATGCGCGCGGACGACGCCCGCAAGTGAACACTCGTCGGTGACGGCGAGCGCGGTATAGCCGTGTTCGAGCGCGGCAGCGGCCAGTTCCTGCGGATGCGACGCGCCGCGCAGGAACGAGAAGTTGCTCAGGCAGTGCAGTTCGGCATATCCGGGCAAAAGCGCCGATGCAGACACCGCGCCCGACAAGTCGCTGCCCTCGCCGCTCAGACCGATGATGTCGTTCAGATCGTCCATGGCGGCGTCATCCGAAAAATCCGTGCAGGAACCAGGCGCCGCTCAATCGCTCGCGATAAAGCCAGAACATGCGGCCGCGATCGTCAGAGGCGACGTAATAGTCGCGCTGCACGCCGTTGCCGTCCCACCATCCCGCCTCGATGCGCTCGGTGCGGCTGATCAGCTTCAGCGGACGACGATAGAACGGCCGCTCGTTGCGCAGCTTCAATGGCTGCGGTGTCTCCAGAATCCACGACGGGCGCGGCTGCGAAGGAACAGCCCGGTCGGGAAGTTCTAACTGCTCGCCGAGTTCCATGTCCGGCTCCGCCGTTTCCTGCTCTTCGTCAGGTAGTGCTTCGGCAGGCGCTTCCTTCGGCTTTTCCCCGCGCTTCGGCCTGGCATCGCGCACGATCTGATACGGCTCGACCGTCATTGCCGCCTCCGGCCGATGATCCTCGCGCGCGACCAGTTGCACGACGTTCTCCGCGCCCAGCCGCGCGCTCAGACGTTCGAGCAGTTGCGCCATCGATTCTTTATCGGAGGTGGGCATCGGAAAAAGCGTGTCGGACGGCGGCGCGTGCTCGCTGACCTTGTCGGCAAGCAGCTTCATCTCGATGACCGGCGCGATGAGCGTCGTCTGATTCAGCTTTTCGCGCAGCAGCCAGAGGATGTGGTCGGCATCGCGCGTCGGCACGGCCCAGCCGATCTGCAACGTCGAGGTTTTCGGCGCGTTGCGCGCGGCGAGTTCGTGCTCGAGCAGCAGAGCGAATCCGCTGACGGCGGCGTGATGCGCGCTCAGCCAGCCGGCCAACTGCAGCACGAGCCGGCGCGCTGCGAACAGCAACGCCTCGGCACTATCGACGCGCGCCTGCAATTCGAGCCGCGCCTCGAACGATGCGGGCGCGCAAAACGCCTCGCGAGGATCCGGCGCCTGCCCGTACGCCTGCGCGAGCCACTGCAGAATGCCTTGACCGAACCGGCGCGCCACGCCCTTGCGCGGCAAGTGGCGCAAATCGGCGAGCGTCGAGCAGCCGATCTGTTCGAACACATTGCCATGTGATTCCGCCGACGGAACGAGCGATACCGGCAAGGCGTCGAGCACGCGCACGAGCGTCGTGCCTTTCACGATTCGCACACGACGCGTCACGCGTCGCGTACGCGCGTGCGCGAGCAGCCACGCGCCCCACGGAGTCGGCGCGCAACCCAGGCGTGAAGTAAAGCCGCAGCCCTTCACCGTGGACGTCACCTTCGCCAGCAGCGCGCGCAGCCCGCCGAACAGCCGCGTGCTCCCGCTGACTTCCAGCAGCACCGTATTGGCGTGCGCGAGCACGACCTTCGGCGTAAAGGCGAGCAAGGCCAACGCGACGGCTTCGAGCGCGCGCTGCTCCTCGCTGATATCCACCGCCAGCAGCGTCAGGCGCGGCGCCAGCGCGAACGCGTGCGAGCGCGTGCTGCCGGGCCGCACGCCGAGCCGAAACGCGATGAGATCGGGCAGCAGGATGCGCGCGTGATCGGCAAGCGCGAAGCAAGGCTGGTCGATGGCGTCTGCTGCGTCGTCATTGCCCGTCGGCCTCGCTCCAGGCGAAATCGAACTCGCCGATGCGGATGGCATCGATGGCGGCCTGACTGCTTCGAGCGATAAAAGCGGCAATGTCACCGCTATCCACAACATGTTTGACCTCTCGTGCTTTCCTTTGCTGACTCGCGCGACGCAAATGCTCGGGCAACGCCGGCAACTGCAACGGCAAGCGCAACTGCAAAGGCTTCTCCAGCAGCGGACCGCGCCGCTTGATGATGTCGATTTCCAGCATGACGGCCTGCATCCATTCGCGACGGTTCATCGTCTGTGCGGTGGGCGGGAGGATCGGCTTGCACACCATGCGCAACGGCGCGGCGGAAGATTGCTTTGCGGCATTGAGCGGGCGGAACAAAAACGCCAACGATTGCGACTCCTGGACCGCCACCTGAAGTCGGCGCAACGCTTCAGGACGCGCTTTCGGCAGCCAGATCAGCACTGCGCCGATGCCCTCCTGCTTCAGCGACTGTTCCGCGGCCCACAGCACCTGCTCGTCAGTTGCTCTGACCCAAACCAGCTTGTTCGTCGCGATGTGCATCGCCCGGAAGGCGGCGAAATTAGGCATCCACGGTGGCGCGATGAGTACGACGGAACGACTCTGGATGGTCGTCAGTTCTCGAAGGCAGCGTGCAAGCAGGCGGACTTCCCCAACGCCGCTCTCTTCGATCAGCAATTCCGTCACGGTGCCGGGAAGCCAGCCTGCGCCGGGCAAAACGCGATCAAGTAACCGATAACCGCTCGAGATAACATTCGGATGCGACGAGCTGAACTGCTCGCCTTGCCACAGCTGTTGTTGCAAGCGAGCAGTCAGCTGGAAATCGAGCAATGAAAGTGCGGCACCCATATGTTCCCGCTCGATAAATTGGACGGGCCGCTCATGCCTGATACGTGCGACCTCTAGCTGTACTGTATATTTATACAGTATTTCGAGTGGAATGGTAACCGCTAGGATCGTAGGAGGGAGCTTGCGAGTGCGAGGAAAGGCGGGTTACTGCGCAGATTCTTGCGCCCAAACGCAAAAACCCCACCTTTATGGGGTGGGGTTTTTGTTTAACGCATGAGGAGCCTGACGATTACCTACTTTCACACGGGGATCCGCACTATCATCGGCGTGGAGTCGTTTCACGGTCCTGTTCGGGATGGGAAGGGGTGGGACCGACTCGCTATGGTCATCAGGCATGACTTGTTGTTGTGCGCGTTGGGGACGGCACAACCAATCTGGGAAGAAGTAGATTCGGTAGTGACTGTTGGGCACAGTCGCGTCACTCAACCGGCGTGCCCCCTTCGGGGGTTGCATTGAGTAAGCGCTAAAGCGCTAACTCACTGCGAAACACACTGGTTATAGGATCAAGCCTTACGGGCAATTAGTATCAGTTAGCTCAATGCATTACTGCACTTACACACCTGACCTATCAACGTCCTGGTCTGGAACGACCCTTCAAGGGGCTCGAAGCCCCGGGGATATCTCATCTTAAGGCGAGTTTCCCGCTTAGATGCTTTCAGCGGTTATCTCTTCCGAACATAGCTACCCGGCGATGCCACTGGCGTGACAACCGGTACACCAGAGGTTCGTCCACTCCGGTCCTCTCGTACTAGGAGCAGCCCCCTTCAAATATCCAACGCCCACGGCAGATAGGGACCAAACTGTCTCACGACGTTTTAAACCCAGCTCACGTACCTCTTTAAATGGCGAACAGCCATACCCTTGGGACCGGCTACAGCCCCAGGATGAGATGAGCCGACATCGAGGTGCCAAACACCGCCGTCGATATGAACTCTTGGGCGGTATCAGCCTGTTATCCCCAGAGTACCTTTTATCCGTTGAGCGATGGCCCTTCCATACAGAACCACCGGATCACTATGACCTGCTTTCGCACCTGCTCGACTTGTCGGTCTCGCAGTTAAGCACGCTTATGCCATTGCACTATCAGCACGATTTCCGACCGTACCTAGCGTACCTTCGTACTCCTCCGTTACGCTTTGGGAGGAGACCGCCCCAGTCAAACTGCCTACCATGCACTGTCCCCGATCCGGATCACGGACCAAGGTTAGAACCTCAAACAAACCAGGGTGGTATTTCAAGGACGGCTCCACCGAAACTGGCGTTCCGGTTTCATAGCCTCCCACCTATCCTACACAGATCGGTTCAAAGTCCAATGCAAAGCTACAGTAAAGGTTCATGGGGTCTTTCCGTCTAGCCGCGGGGAGATTGCATCATCACAAACACTTCAACTTCGCTGAGTCTCGGGAGGAGACAGTGTGGCCATCGTTACGCCATTCGTGCAGGTCGGAACTTACCCGACAAGGAATTTCGCTACCTTAGGACCGTTATAGTTACGGCCGCCGTTTACCGGGACTTCAATCAAGAGCTTGCACCCCATCATTTAATCTTCCGGCACCGGGCAGGCGTCACACCCTATACGTCCACTTTCGTGTTTGCAGAGTGCTGTGTTTTTATTAAACAGTCGCAGCCACCAGTTTATTGCAACCTCTTCACCCTTCTGGCGCAGGCCAGTCAAGCTACAGAGGCGTACCTTATCCCGAAGTTACGGTACCAATTTGCCGAGTTCCTTCTCCCGAGTTCTCTCAAGCGCCTTAGAATACTCATCTCGCCCACCTGTGTCGGTTTGCGGTACGGTCATCGTTAGACTGAAGCTTAGAGGCTTTTCTTGGAACCACTTCCAATTGCTTCGCTTCCGAAGAAGCTCGCGCCACACCCTTGAATCCTGTGCCCGGATTTGCCTGAGCACCTTCTCCAATGCAGCGACCGGGACGTCCAACACCCGGACAACCTTCCGCGATCCGTCCCCCCATCGCATCTAACAATGGTGCAGGAATATTGACCTGCTTCCCATCAGCTACGCATTTCTGCCTCGCCTTAGGGGCCGACTCACCCTACGCCGATGAACGTTGCGTAGGAAACCTTGGGCTTACGGCGAGGGGGCTTTTCACCCCCTTTATCGCTACTCATGTCAGCATTCGCACTTCCGATACCTCCAGCATGCCTTTCGACACACCTTCGCAGGCTTACGGAACGCTCTCCTACCACACGTACTTGCGTACGCATCCGCAGCTTCGGTGACTGGCTTGAGCCCCGTTACATCTTCCGCGCAGGACGACTCGATCAGTGAGCTATTACGCTTTCTTTAAAGGGTGGCTGCTTCTAAGCCAACCTCCTGACTGTTTTAGCCTTCCCACTTCGTTTCCCACTTAGCCAATCTTGGGGACCTTAGCTGGCGGTCTGGGTTGTTTCCCTCTTGACACCGGACGTTAGCACCCGATGTCTGTCTCCCGTGATTGCACTCTTCGGTATTCGGAGTTTGCTATGGCGTAGTAATCCGCAATGGACCCCACAACCATGACAGTGCTCTACCCCCGAAGGTGATACACGAGGCACTACCTAAATAGTTTTCGGAGAGAACCAGCTATTTCCAAGTTTGTTTAGCCTTTCACCCCTATCCACAGCTCATCCCCTAACTTTTCAACGTTAGTGGGTTCGGTCCTCCAGTACGTGTTACCGCACCTTCAACCTGGCCATGGATAGATCACTTGGTTTCGGGTCTACGCCCAGCAACTGATCGCCCTATTCGGACTCGCTTTCGCTACGCCTGCCTTAATCAGTTAAGCTCGCTACTGAACGTAAGTCGCTGACCCATTATACAAAAGGTACGCCGTCACCCCTTGCGAGGCTCCGACTGTTTGTATGCATGCGGTTTCAGGATCTATTTCACTCCCCTCCCGGGGTTCTTTTCGCCTTTCCCTCACGGTACTGGTTCACTATCGGTCGATCACGAGTATTTAGCCTTGGAGGATGGTCCCCCCATCTTCAGACAGGATTTCACGTGTCCCGCCCTACTTGTCGTACCCCTAGTTCTTCCACGCTGCTTTCGCTTACAGGGCTATCACCTGCTATGGCCGCACTTTCCAGAGCGTTCAGCTAACAATGCAGATAAAGAGTACAGGCTCTTCCCATTTCGCTCGCCACTACTTTGGGAATCTCGGTTGATTTCTTTTCCTGCGGTTACTTAGATGTTTCAGTTCACCGCGTTCGCTCCACATGACCTATGTATTCAGTCATGGGTGACCCATACGGGCCGGGTTTCCCCATTCGGACATCTTCGGATCAATGCTCGTTTGCCAGCTCCCCGAAGCTTTTCGCAGGCTACCGCGTCCTTCATCGCCTGTGATCGCCAAGGCATCCACCACATGCACTTGTTCGCTTGACCCTATAACGAGTGCGTCTCTCATCGAGCCACATCCGCCATAGGCTGAGTTTTCGCGTTGTGCCGTATTCCAAGTCATCATTAAGATCACTTTTCATACTCGATACAATCACTACCCTGAACCTGCTACTCGCGCCCATCTCTAAGCGCTTTCCCAGATTCTCTTTACTACTTCTTCCAGATTGTTAAAGAACGTTTAGCCGACAAGCGTGTTTCAATACTTGCGACATCAACTGGCTAGCAATCGCCAATGCTTAACGCTTACCCGAAGCGCTAGGCATTGAGGATTGGTGGAGGATGACGGGATCGAACCGACGACCCCCTGCTTGCAAAGCAGGTGCTCTCCCAGCTGAGCTAATCCCCCGATGAGGCCTGACTAAGGTGTTGCCCAGCCACGCCTGATTCGGATGGTGGGTCTGGTTGGATTCGAACCAACGACCCCCGCCTTATCAAGACGGTGCTCTAACCGACTGAGCTACAGACCCTTAGCCTGTCTTTCTGACAGCCGATAAGCGTGAGCGCTTAACTTTAAGCGCGAAGCTCGAGAAAGGAGGTGATCCAGCCGCACCTTCCGATACGGCTACCTTGTTACGACTTCACCCCAGTCATGAATCCCACCGTGGTAAGCGCCCTCCTTGCGGTTAGGCTACCTACTTCTGGTGAAACCCACTCCCATGGTGTGACGGGCGGTGTGTACAAGACCCGGGAACGTATTCACCGCGGCATGCTGATCCGCGATTACTAGCGATTCCAGCTTCACGCAGTCGAGTTGCAGACTGCGATCCGGACTACGATCGGTTTTCTGGGATTGGCTCCACCTCGCGGCTTGGCAACCCTCTGTTCCGACCATTGTATGACGTGTGAAGCCCTACCCATAAGGGCCATGAGGACTTGACGTCATCCCCACCTTCCTCCGGTTTGTCACCGGCAGTCTCCTTAGAGTGCTCTTGCGTAGCAACTAAGGACAAGGGTTGCGCTCGTTGCGGGACTTAACCCAACATCTCACGACACGAGCTGACGACAGCCATGCAGCACCTGTGCGCCGGTTCTCTTTCGAGCACCCCCACCTTTCAGCAGGGTTCCGACCATGTCAAGGGTAGGTAAGGTTTTTCGCGTTGCATCGAATTAATCCACATCATCCACCGCTTGTGCGGGTCCCCGTCAATTCCTTTGAGTTTTAATCTTGCGACCGTACTCCCCAGGCGGTCAACTTCACGCGTTAGCTACGTTACTAAGGAAATGAATCCCCAACAACTAGTTGACATCGTTTAGGGCGTGGACTACCAGGGTATCTAATCCTGTTTGCTCCCCACGCTTTCGTGCATGAGCGTCAGTGTTGGCCCAGGAGGCTGCCTTCGCCATCGGTATTCCTCCACATCTCTACGCATTTCACTGCTACACGTGGAATTCTACCTCCCTCTGCCACACTCAAAGCCTGCCAGTCACCAATGCAGTTCCCAGGTTAAGCCCGGGGATTTCACATCGGTCTTAACAGACCGCCTGCGCACGCTTTACGCCCAGTAATTCCGATTAACGCTCGCACCCTACGTATTACCGCGGCTGCTGGCACGTAGTTAGCCGGTGCTTATTCTTCCGGTACCGTCATCCTCCATCCATATTAGGGACGAAGTTTTCTTTCCGGACAAAAGTGCTTTACAACCCGAAGGCCTTCTTCACACACGCGGCATTGCTGGATCAGGGTTGCCCCCATTGTCCAAAATTCCCCACTGCTGCCTCCCGTAGGAGTCTGGGCCGTGTCTCAGTCCCAGTGTGGCTGGTCGTCCTCTCAGACCAGCTACAGATCGTCGCCTTGGTAGGCCTTTACCCCACCAACTAGCTAATCTGCCATCGGCCGCCCCTGCAGCGCGAGGTCCGAAGATCCCCCGCTTTCCTCCGTAGATCGTATGCGGTATTAATCCGGCTTTCGCCGGGCTATCCCCCACTACAGGACACGTTCCGATGTATTACTCACCCGTTCGCCACTCGCCGCCAGGCCGAAGCCCGCGCTGCCGTCCGACTTGCATGTGTAAGGCATGCCGCCAGCGTTCAATCTGAGCCAGGATCAAACTCTTCAGTTCAAACCTGTTACTGTTTTTCGGTTCCGTTAGAAACCGGTCGCTCACTCAACGTACTGACGATGATTAATCCGTCCGAAGACAGACAAACCTTCCTCTTAATACTTCGTGTGAGACTCTTGATTACTTTTGCTTGTCGCTCCAGCACCTAAGCACCAGAACCGCACTCGCCATCAAGCGCCCACACTTATCGGCTGTTAGTTTTTAAAGAACATTCGCCAGACCACCCTGCTTCGTCTTGCGTCGCTGCGTCAGCAGCAGAGAAACGAGATTATGAACATCGCTTCGAAGTCTGTCAACAAGTTTTTGAATCGCTTTACTTGCTGACTGCGCTGGAGACCTTCTACCGCCACTCTCCCGCGCCCTTCCAAACCGCCTCATCCCGCTTCCTTCGCGTTCAGTGAATCGCGAAGGAACGGAATTCTAGTTAGCGCCGGGGCAATATGCAAGGCCTGCAACACGAAAATCTGCAAAGTCACTGCGGTGCCTGGCCGTCGCGGCTACGTCGCAAGGCGCGCCGCATCGTCGCTTGTCTGCCTTCCGCGACGATCGCTCCGGTAAAACCGTGGCCCGAGCGACTACAATAAAAGGTTCACTGCCCCAATAACTTGTATCGATATGCGCACGCGAACCGCAAAACGTATTCCCCCCGACGCGGACAAACTCGTCAGTCTATCTCTCGCGCTGTTCGCCTCGGGCAGCCGCGTCGAGGATCGCTTCTGGGAAGGCCGCCTCGACACGATCATCGCCAAACTCGTGCGCAACGGCAACCAGACGACGCTCGATGCCGCGCTCGATCACCTTCAGCAGAATCATCCCGATGCCTACGGCGCACTCGCCGATATGGCCGAAACGCACAGCGAGTCGTTCCGCATCGACATCGACGGCGTTCCGCATGAAGCGCTGTTGATCGCGGCGCCGGTGCTCGCGTGGACGCGTTATGCGATCCCCTCGGGTACGCTCAAGAGCGATACGATCGACGCCCTGCGCACGCAATTGCAGGCACATGTTCTCGCATCCGACGCGCGCGTCGCCGTCGCGCCGTACCTGTATAGCATCGACCAGTTGCCGCGCCATCACGTCGACACGGCGCGTCTCGCGCAACAGTTGATGCAGACCGCGCTTGGCGGCGCCACCGCCCGCCTCAACCTGTCCGACTTGCCCGAGACATCACCGATTCTCGCCGACCCGCGCTTCTTGCTCGCGGTGGCTGTCGTGCCTGCGGACGCCGCGTTCTTCCGCTGGCAGCAAGAGGAGAACGGCGCGCGGATCGAACGCGGTCAGTGTCTCGAACAATGGGCGACGCAGGGCGGAGCCAGCTTTGCGACGATCCTGCCTGGTTGCGAGTTCGAATGTTTGCTGCCGGATGCCTACTATTCAGCGTGTCGTGATGCTGATGAGCAAGTACGACCCCACACTGTTCGCACTGCCGTCCGTTATCTTTTCGATACGCTCGGCACCGCACCCCAGGAACTGCGTGCGGTCATCGCCGGATTCGGCGAGCGCCGTATCGACGAATATCGCATCGGCTTCACGCGCCGTGGCAGCAACGATGTGATCTACGGCGTCGTCTGGCCGCTTTATGGCCGTGAGAACGCAGACGCCACCATGGAAGACGAAGCCGACATGGAAGGGGCGGACGGGCCGATCGAAGAAATCGTCGAACTGCTGAGGAAAGCAGGCGTCTCGGACGTCCGCCGCCACGCTGGCCGCTTCGAACCGGAATTCTGCGACGACTGCGGCGTCCCGCTTTATGCCGACCCTCTCGGCGAGATCGTACACGCGGAAATGCCTGAAGACGCGGAGCCCGCGCAGCCTCATTTTCACTGACCAAACTCAGCTAGTTTGCCGCCCAGCCAAGCCCCGCCTCGCGCGGGGCTTTGTCCATTTTGCCTATGCCGTTCGGATAGGGCGCGCAACGGCCAGAAGTTTGTCAATATGACGCCGACACCGACAAATCGCCGGTGTCGAGACCCGTCGCGAATGGCGGCGGACGTATTGAAACGAGGTCAAGCATGAAAATTATCATCATGGGTTCGGACGCGGAGCGCCGTGCGGGCCTGAAAACATTGCTGCGCCGTGTCGCGCGTCAAGCACAGTTCACCGAAGTGAAAGACTGGCGGCAAGCTGCGTCGGCGCTGAAGCGCATCGAGGCCAGCATGATCGTCATCGACTGGGCCGAAACCTTGCGCATGAGCGATCTGGAGACATTGCTCGATAACGCGCCCGGCGTGCCCGCCGCCACGATGGTGGATCGCTGCGGGGCTGCGCAGGTGTATATGCTGATGGGCGCCGGCGCGATGGGCGTGATCCCGCGCACCCTCGAACCTATCCTGATTCTCCGCGCGCTCGAGATGGTGCTCATCGGCGGGCACTATGTTCCGCCCGATATCATCGACCTCGAATCGCTGCGCGACCTTCCGCTCCGCCGCTTTCAAAGCAACGCTGCACTACCGCGCAGCAGGAGGATTCATTCGACCCTGTCGCCGCGTCAACAGCAGATCATGCGCTGCGTCCATATGGGCAGCACGAACAAGATGATCGCGAAGACGCTCGGCATCAGTGAAGGCACCGTCAAGATTCATCTCGCGAGCATCTTTCAGCAACTAGGCGCGACGAATCGCGCAGCCGCGGTGGCCATCTACAACGGCGTGCAGAACTCGCACCTGGAGATCCTGCGCAGCGAAACTCAGCAATCGGTCCGCCCGACGCCCGGCGAGTCCAACGTCATTCCGCTTCGTCATCGGCACATCAAGTATCCGCCCCTGACGGACGGCGCCGCCGCGCCCCTGCCCATGGCCGCGGAACCTGAGGCTTCGTTTTAGCAACAATGGCGGAAAGCGGGTTCGTGGATTGCGCACACGTTTCACACGCAACGAGTAAGATGCAAGGCATGGGGTTCTTCTATACACCGCTACCGCTGTGGCTGACCGTCGGCAGTTGGCTTGTCGCCGCGGGGCTGCTCGCACTCGTAGTCGTGCAGCGGCCGTTCAGCCGCCTGCATGACGCTACGCTTCAGCACGTGTGGCTGGGCGTGATCGTGTCGGTGACCGTGTTGTGGGCGTGCAATGCATGGTTCGACGACGGACCCGTCATTCACTTGCTGGGCGCAACGCTCATGGTCACGCTCTTTGACTGGCGGCTCGCGCTCATCGGCACTGCCGCCAGCACAGGGCTCGCGGCAGTGGTGCTCGATGCGTCGTGGCTCTCGGTCGCAACCACGTACCTGCTTTTCGGCGCCCTCCCGGTCGGGGTATCGACGCTGCTGCAACGTCTTTCCAACGCGTGGCTGCCGCGCAACCTCTTCACGTTTATCGCCGGGCACGGCTTCATCGCTTCGGCAGCGGCGGTGGCGGCTGCATGCGGCGCAACGGTGCTTCTGGAGATGGCGCTTGCGGGCGGCCGCATCAACGTCCCTGCGGCCTTTACGCGCGGCTCGCTGCTGCTCGGCACCGGCGAGGCGCTCTTCACGGGGCTGCTCACCATCCTGATCACGGTCTACAAGCCCGCGTGGATCACCACCTACGACGTCCGCCGCTATCGGCTGGACCGCGGCCCTCGGGTGTGAACGCGCCGGCCTTTTCACGGGCCCGGCGGCATCATCTCGGACTTCAGGCGGTCCGGAGCGCGCACAAAGTACGATAAGATTGAACTCCTTCCCCACACGAGGCATCTTACTTGCCCGTGTCTTCTTAGCGCCAAATTGATGGAAAGTAATTACGCACCGCGCCGGCTCATGCGGCTCGTCGGCCGGTTCGCGGTATGCGCATGGCTTGCATGCTCAGCATCCGCCTTTGCCGATACGCTCGACGAGCGCAATGAACTGATTCACCACTTCGTCACCGATTACAGCGCCAATCCGCTTGTTGCCGATTGCGCAGCGCACGGCAACTTCATCGCCAGCACATCGGCGGCGTTCGATCACGTCGAATTCCCCGCATCTTCCTTCGATTCATCGCATTCCACCATCGAACCGTGGAACGATTCGTTCGATGAGAAGAAGCAGCGCATCAAGGTCGACAACGTCGTGACCGTCGAGGGACAAGGCATGTCGAAGAGCGGCGAGCGCGATCCCATGCCGCTCAAGTTCCGCTGCGGCTATGTCGGCAGTCAAATGCTCGCGTTCGGCTGGAATGACCCCGTCCCGCCCCTGCGTCCGCGGGCGGAAGCGCCTGTTGCGCGAAGCACGGCGCGTAGCGCGAAGCACGGCGCAACCGCCGGACACGGCGCGAAGACCAAGGCGGCACCGGCAGGCAAGGCGACAACGACGAGCAAGGCGCCCGCCAAGTCCACGAAGGCGTCGGGCAGCACGAAGAAGACATCGAAGAAGCACTGAGCTTCAACCAGGCCTCAAGAAGACATAACCAGACAAAGGGCGTGGCCATCGAAAGATGACCACGCCCTTCGTTCTTATCGCACGCCGGCGATGTTCAATCAGCTCGCGCTATGCCGTCAGCGAACGCCTGCAAGTGCCAAAGAATCGCCTGCAACATGGAGGCGCCCAGCGCGGCGCTTCGCTCGCCGTTCCAGCCGACGCGCTCATCCGGCAGATTCGCGTTGTCCTTGAACGGCATTTCCAGCGTCAGCGACACGCACTTGTACTCGTTGCCGATGTACTTCGACGCGAGCTTCAGCGCATCCGACTGATACTTGCCCGACTCATAGCCGTGGACATCCTGGAAGTCCGGGCTCGCCTGCTTGAAGAATTCGACGAACGCCTTCTGCTCCTTCGCCTGCTGCGCGGTGAAGCCCGGCAGCATCTCGGAGCCCGCGACGAACACATACGGAATGCCTTCGTCGCCGTGGATATCGAAGAACATGTCGCAGCCGTTCGCGCGGATCGCGTCGCGCACGAGCAGCACTTCGGGGCTGCGCTCGGCGCTCGGCTCCATCCATTCGCGATTCAGGTTTGCGCCCGCCGCATTGGTGCGCAGATTGCCGAGCACGCTGCCATCCGGATTCATATTGGGCACCATGTGAAACACCGCGCGATCGAACAGCGCGCGCGCGACGGGGTCGCCGGACCAGTCGCCCCATCCGGCGAGGCGCTTGACGAGCCCTTCGACGAACCATTCCGCCATCGTTTCACCGGGATGCTGGCGCGCGATGATCCAGATGTTCTTCTTCGGCTGTCCGCCCGGCTCCGCATCGAGACCCAGCGTGAGCAGCGACATCGGCCGATTCTCGACGGTGCGGCCGAGTTCCGTCAGCGTCGCGTGGGGCATCTGCTGAAGCGCGCCGAGAAATTCGGCATGGCGCTCCTCGCTATACGGCTCGAAATACGCGTAATAGATGCGATCGAAGTCCGGCGTATGGTCGATCACCAGTTCCGTGCCGTCGTACTGCGTCGGCACGCGGAACCAGTTCACGCGATCGTAGCTCGCGACCGCCTGGTAATCGCGCCATCCATCGGGGAACGCGCACTTCGACGCGTTCTCGAAGGTCAGCACGAGGCGCTGGCCGCGCCCGCCCGACACGCGAAAGTAGAACCACTGCGCGAAGTCCGCGCGGGTATCCGGCCGAACGCGCAGACGAATGTCCGCGGGATTGCGGGCGTCGATGACCTCGATCGCGCCCGCGTCGAAGTTGCTGGTGATGGAAATGCTCATGTCGATGTCCTTTGTCCACTCGCGATGCGTGCAGATCACTCCGCGATGCGGCGGCGAAAAACGTAAGTCGTATCGTTCGATGCCTCTTCGTCGAACCGGTAGCCTTCGCTGTCGAACCCCTTCAGCGCCTCCGGCTCGTCGATCCGATTCTGCACCGCATAGCGCGCCATCAGTCCGCGCGCGCGCTTCGCATGAAAGCTGATGATCTTGTAGCGGCCACCCTTCCAGTCCTCGAACACCGGCGAAACCACCGGCGCGTCGAGCAGCTTCGGCTTCACCGACCTGAAGTATTCTTCCGATGCGCAGTTGACCAGCACCCGCGCGCCGCGCCGCCGTCTGAACTGCTCATTGAGCGCCGCCGTGATGCGCTCGCCCCAGAACGCGTACAGGTCCTTGCCGCGCGAGTTCGGAAACTTCGTGCCCATCTCCAGCCGGTACGGCTGCAGCAGATCCAGCGGCCGCAAGAGTCCATACAGCCCCGACAGCACGCGCACGTGGTTCTGCGCGAAATCGAGATCGGCGGAGGTGAGCGTCTTCGCCGCGAAGCCTTCGTACACGTCGCCGTTGAACGCGAGCACCGCCTGCTTCGAGTTCTGCGCGTCGAAAGTCTTCGACCATTCGGCGTAACGCTGGAAGTTGAGCGTGGCGAGCTGGTCGGAGATACCCATCATTCCGCCGATCTGCTGCGGCGAAAGCTGCCGCAAGCCCTGAATCAGTTCGGCGGCATCATCGACGAATTCGGGCAGCGTGTGCTTCCTGATGTGGGCGGGCGTCTCGTAGTCGAGCGATTTGGCAGGCGAGAGAACGATTATCATGGAGGCTCGCCGGCACCCCGCCGACGATCATAGGCATAAACCCCCGATTGTATCGAATGGAAAATTCCGCCGCGTCACCCGCCAGAGCGCGCGTCGTGCTCGATTCGAACGTGTGGATCGACATCCTGGTGTTCGACGATCCCGCCACCCGGCCGATCCGCGCCGCGCTCGAAGCCCGCACGCTCAACGCGTTGATCGATGCCCGGTGTCTCGCCGAACTCACGCACGTGCTCGACTATCCGCAGTTCGTGCGCATCAACATCGACAAGGCGGCGGCGCTCGATACGCTCGCGCGCCTGTCGACACTGATCGCGCCGGAAGCATCGGCGGATGAGCGGCCCTTGCCGAAGTGCCGCGACCGCGACGACCAGAAGTTTCTCGAACTCGCGCACGCATCGAACGCGGACTGGCTCGTCTCGAAGGACCGCGCGGTGCTGAAGCTCGCACGCCGCGTCGCGCGCGACTTCGCGTTTCGCATCGCCGAGCCGAAGCCGTTCGTCGCGGCATTCGAAGCGAGGGCCATCGCAGAAGTCGCCTGAAACGTGCGCGAGAACCGCACAGCCCACGTCCAACAATCATCATGAACGCCATGCACCCAATGCCTGAAGCGTCACCCGAGCTGTCCTTTCCCTCGCGTCTGCCGAACGTCGGCACGACCATCTTCACCGTGATGAGCGCCCTCGCCGCACAAAAGGGCGCGGTGAATCTCGGTCAGGGCTTCCCCGATTTCGACTGCGATCCCCGTATCGTCGACGCCGTCGCCTCCGCGATGCGCGACGGCCATAATCAGTACCCGCCGATGGCCGGCGCGGCGCCGCTGCGGCAGGCCATCGCGCGCAAGATCGAAGCGCTTTACGGCCGCGCCTACGACGCCGACCGCGAAATCACCGTCACCGCCGGCGCGACGCAGGCGCTGCTGACCGCCGTGCTGTGCTGCGTGCATCCGGGCGATGAAGTCGTCGTGATCGAGCCGATGTACGACAGCTACGTGCCCGCGATCGAACTCGCGGGCGGCAAGCCGGTGTTCGTATCGCTCGAAGCGCCGGACTACGCGCTGCCCTTCGACAAGATCGCCGCCGCGATCACGCCGAAGACGCGCCTTCTGATGATCAACACGCCGCACAATCCGACCGGCCGCGTCTGGCGGGAAGCGGACATGCGCAAGCTCGAAGACATCGTGCGCGGCACCGGCGTGCTGATCGTCTCCGATGAAGTCTACGAACACATGGTCTACGACGGCGCGCCGCACGAAAGCGTCTCGCGCTATCCGGAACTCGCGAAACGCAGCTTCGTCGTGTCGAGCTTCGGCAAGACGTTTCATGTGACGGGCTGGAAGCTCGGCTACGTCGCGGCGCCCGCGCCGCTCACGGCTGAATTCCGCAAGGTGCATCAGTTCAATGTGTTCACGGTGAACACGCCGATGCAGATCGGCCTCGCGCACTATCTCGAAGACCCGAAGCCGTATCTGGAACTGCCCGCGTTCTACCAGAAGAAACGCGACTTCTTCCGCGCGGGCCTCGCGAACACGCGCTTCTCGCTGCTGCCTTGCGACGGCACGTACTTCCAGTGCGTCGACTATTCGGCGATCAGCGACATGTCCGAAGCCGACTTCTCGCAATGGCTCACGAGCGAGATCGGCGTCGCGGCCATTCCGGTGTCGGCGTTCTATCACGAGCCTCACGAATCCGGCGTCGTGCGTTTCTGCTTCGCGAAGAAGGAAGAGACGCTTGCGCTGGCACTGGAGCGGCTCAGCAAGCTCTAGCCGCGTCTCACTGCCGGACATTCAGATCAGATGAAGCATACCGAGGAGACGAAACGCATCATGAGTCCGCAGGAATACAAGATCGAGACACTCGGCATCGTCGGCAGCGGCGCGATGGGACGCGGCATCGCGCAGATCGCCGCGCTCGCCGGGCTGACCGTGCGTCTCTACGATTCGAACCCGGCCGCGCTCGACGCCGCGCGCGCGTATCTGTCCGAGACGTTCGGCAAGCTCGCCGCCAAAGGCAAGATCAAGGAGGCCGACGCGCACGCCGCGTTCGCACTCGTCCACGATGCACAGGACCTGAGCGAGCTCGCCGACTGCGGCGCGGTCGTCGAGGCGATCGTCGAGAACATCGACATCAAGCGCGAGGTCTTTCGCGAACTGGAAGCGGTCGTCGGCGCATCGTGCATTCTGGCGTCGAACACGTCGTCGCTGTCGATCACCGCGATCGCCGCGGGCTGCGCGAAACCGGAGCGCGTCGCGGGCTTCCACTTTTTCAATCCGGTGCCGCTGATGCGCGTCGTCGAAGTCATCGACGGACTACGCGGCGATCCGCGCGCCGGCGATGCGCTGATGGAACTCGCGCGCCGCATCGGCCACACGCCGGTGCGCGCGAAGGACATGCCGGGCTTCATCGTCAATCACGCGGGGCGCGGCATGAACACCGAAGGCCTGCGCGTGGCGAGCGAAGGCGTCGCGAGCTTCGCGGATATCGACCGCATCATGCGCGAGCAGGCGGGCTTCCGGCTCGGACCGTTCGAATTGCTCGACCTGACCGCGCTCGATGTCTCGCATCCGGTGATGGAATCCATCTATCACCAGTTCTACGAAGAGCCGCGCTTCACGCCGTCGCCGATCACCGGCACGCGGCTCGCGGGCGGGCTGATCGGGCGCAAGGCGGGCGAAGGCTTCTATCGTTATATCGATGGCAAGCAGCAGGCGCCCGACGAAGCCCCCGCGCCGACGCAACTTCCGGCGCGCGTGTGGATCAGCCGCGCATCGCCTGCCGCGCGCGAGCAAGTGCTCAAAGTGATCGCGAAGCATGACGCGGGCGTTCACATCGATTGCGGCGTCACGCCCGCGCCGGAATCGCTGATCGTCGTCACGCCGCTCGGCTTCGATGCGACGACGACCGCCGTCGCGGAGCATCTCGACGCCACGCGCGTCGTCGCCGTTGACACGCTCTTTCCGCTCGATACCGTCGCGCGCCGCACGATCATGACGACGCCCGCGACGACGCCCGCCATGCGCGACGCCGCCCACGCGCTCTTTTCCGCCGACGGCGTGCCCGTCACCGTGATCCGCGATTCCACCGGCTTCGTCGCACAACGCGTCGTGGCGACGATCGTCAATATCGGCTGCGATATCGCGCAGCAAGACATTGCGACGCCCGGGGATATCGACCTCGCCGTGACGCTCGGGCTCGGCTATCCGCGCGGGCCGCTCGCGCTGGGCGACTCGCTCGGCGCGGCGACCATTCTCACGATCCTGCGCAATATGCAAAGCGTGCTCGGCGATCCGCGTTACCGCCCTTCTCCGTGGCTCACGCGCCGCGCGCAGCTTGGACTTTCGCTCACCCACGACGAGGAGCGCCGATGAGCGCCGAACTTCTGACACATCGCCCCGCCGGCAGCGACACCACGCTCGTGCTGAAGCTGTCTAATCCGGGCGCGCGCAACGCGCTGCATCCGGACATGTACGCAGCGGGCATCGAGGCGCTTTCCACCGCCGAGCGCGACAGCTCGGTGCGCGCGATCGTGCTGACCGGCGCGGACAATTTCTTCTGCGCGGGCGGCAATCTGAATCGTCTGCTGGAGAACCGTGCGAAGGCGCCATCGGTGCAGGCGGAAAGCATCGACCTGCTCGCGGAATGGATCAGCGCGCTGCGGGCATCGACCAAGCCGGTGATCGCAGCGGTCGAAGGCGCGGCGGCCGGCGCGGGTTTCTCGCTCGCGCTCGCATGCGATCTGATCGTCGCCGCCGACGATGCGCGCTTCGTCATGTCGTACGCACGCGTCGGCCTGACGCCGGATGGCGGCGCTTCGTGGTTCCTGTCACGCGCGCTGCCGCGCACGCTCGCGAGCGAGGTGCTGCTCGAAGCGAAGCCGATCGGCGCGCCGCGTCTCTATGAGGTCGGCGTCGTGAACCGGCTGACGAAGAAGGGCATTGCGCTCGATGCGGCCATCGCGTGGGCCGACGATCTCGGCAGCGTGTCGCCGAAAGCGCTCGCGCGCATCAAGTCGCTGATCAACGCGGCGGACGTGCAGCCGCTCGCCGCGCATCTCGATCTCGAACGCGACGCTTTCGTCGATGCCCTCCATCACGGCGATGCGCTCGAAGGCATCACCGCGTTCCTCGACAAGCGCCAGCCCAACTATCGTTAAGTCATGGCTCACTACGAACTGCCGAAGCGGCGGCGCATCTTCCTGATGCGTCACGGCGACGTCACCTATTTCGACGACACAGGCCGCGCGATCGATCCCGAAAGCGTGCCGCTCAACGAACGCGGCCGCGAGGAAGCGAGCGCGGCCGGGCGCGAGTTCGCGGCGCAACGCATACGCTTCGATCGCGTGATCGCGAGCGGCCTGCCGCGCACGTTGGAAACCGCGCAGCGCGTGCTGGCGGAGACGGGGCAATCGGTCGATATCGAAATCTGGCCGGAATGGCAGGAGATACGCGGCGGCCGGCTCGCGAATCTTTCGACGAGCGACATCGAGCGCGCGTTCCTCTCGGTGTTCGATGGCGTCGTGCCCGAGGCGACGCAGTTTCTAGGCGGCGAGACCATCGGCGAATTGCTCGACCGCGCCCTCCCCGCGATGGCCCGGCTGCGCGCCGACACCGCGTGGGACACGGTCCTGCTCGTGCTGCACGGCGGCGTCAATCGCGCGCTGCTCTCGCATGCGATCACTGCGGGCGGGCGCGCGTTCTACGGGCATCTGTCGCAGGCGACGGGCTGCATCAACGCGCTCGATGTCGGCGACAAACCCGGCGACTGGGTCGTGCATGCGATCAACCACTCGCCGCCCTCGCCCCTGCACGCGGACGTCCGCAACACGACGATGGAACTGCTCTACGCGCAGTTCGTGCGATTCAAGGCGAGCGGCATGAACTGACGACGCTTCGCCAACCAGACCGGAGGAGACGATGCCCGACAACGATACGAACAAGCACTCCGATTTTTCAGCATTCGAAGGCACGCGCCCCGTTCACGAACGGCAGCGCTTCGATACCGATGCGCTGACCGCATGGCTCGCATCGCACGTCGATGGCTTCGCGGGTCCGCTCGACATGGAGCAGTTCGCGGGCGGCCAGTCGAACCCGACGTTCAAGCTGGTCACGCCATCGCGCAGCTATGTGATGCGGGCCAAGCCCGGCCCCGCCGCGAAGCTGCTGCCTTCGGCTCACGCAATCGAACGCGAATACCGCGTGATGGACGGGCTCGCCGCCACCGACGTGCCCGTCGCGCGCATGCTGGCGCTCTGCGAGGACGAAAGCGTGATCGGCCGCGCGTTCTACGTCATGGAGTTCGTCGACGGCCGCGTGCTGTGGGACCCGTCGCTGCCCGGCATGACGCAGGGCGAGCGCGCCGCGGTCTACGACGAAGCCAATCGCGTGATCGCCGCCCTGCATACGGTCGATGCCGAAGCCGCCGGTCTCGCGAATTACGGCAAGCCGGGCAATTACTTCGAGCGGCAGATCGGGCGCTGGAGCAAGCAGTACGTCGCATCGCAGACGGAGGAAATCGATGCGATGAATCGGCTGATCGACTGGCTGCCGCACCACATTCCGCGCGCATCGGAACGGAAAGCCAGCGTTGTTCATGGCGACTTCCGGCTCGACAACCTCATTTTTCATCGCGACGAGCCGCGCGTGCTCGCCGTGCTCGACTGGGAACTGTCGACGCTCGGCGACCCGCTTGCCGACTTCGCGTATCACTGCATGGCGTGGCATGTCGAACCGTCGCAGTTTCGCGGCATCGCCGGACTGGACTGGACATCGCTCGGGATTCCCGAAGAAGCCGCATATGTCGCGCGCTATTGCGAGCGCACGGGGTTCACCATCGAAGGCGAGTGGAACTTCTTTCTCGCCTACAACATGTTCCGCATCGCGGCGATCCTGCAGGGCATCATGAAGCGCGTCGCCGATGGCACCGCCGCGAGCGCGCAAGCCATCGACGCGGGACGCCGCGCCCGCCCGATGGCGGAACTCGCGTGGCGATACGCGCAGAAAGTGGGACGATGATCACGGAGGGACGCATCTGCATGACTCGCACGCTTGCAATGTGTAAAGCGCGTGCATTTGCGCGATACCAGACCTGTCGAGGAATCTAATGAGCAAACCCTACGAGCAACGATCGTCTTCTATGACGAGGACACCCGGCAAGTGCGACTTTGCGGCGTCATGCGCAAGCACGTGCAGTCGGTGATTGATCAGGCTGGCTTCGTATTCAATGTGCCCACTGATAGGGAAGACTTCAGCACCGCTCCCTTCACTGATGAACACGCCCGGCAAATCGGCTGCATGGTGCTTCTTTCGCAAGCCCAAGCTCATCCGGAGCTGCGGCCCCGTCTGGAGTTGACACTGGACGAACCAATGATATGGGATCAGCGGCCTGTTCCGGGAACGCAAGAGTAAGGAAAAAAGAGGCCCGGCGGTAAGACACCGGGAAAGTCGAAACCGTCGGCAACAAAGATGCGCGTGGGATGTCGCGTGTCAGGTCATCGACTGGGCGATCCAGGCGCACGGCGCGGGCGGCGTCTGCGATGACTCTCCGCCCGCGTATGCGTATGCGTCTGCCCGCACCTTGCGCCTGCGCCTGGCGGACGGGCCGGATGAAGTGCACCGGAACGCGATCGCCAGGCTGGCGCTGGCGGAATACCACGACTATCCGATCAGGACTGCGATGCCGGCTCGCGCAGTCCGAACAACGCAGCAGAGTCCACCGTCAGGACCAGTTCACCATCCTGATTATGTGCCTCCCATCGCGTGGACACGATGCCACGATCCGGCTTGCTCTTCGATACGCGCTTATCGAGCACGCGCACCGTGAGGCGCACCGAATCGCCGACGCGCACCGGCTTCAGCCAGCGAATGTTGTCGAGGCCCGGCGAGCCCATCGATGTGGAATCCGCGAGCATGTCGCGCACGAGGATGCCCATCATCGCCGAGCAGGTGTTCCAGCCGCTCGCCACGAGACCGCCGAAATGCGACGCCCGCCCGGCTTCGTCGGAAAGATGGAACGGCTGCGGATCGTAGCGGCCGGCGAAATCGACGATCTCTTCACGCGTGAAGGCATGCGCGCTGAGCGTCACCGCCGCGCCTACTTCGAAGTCTTCAAAGCTATAGGTCATGCAAAGGTCCTCTTGAACGTCAAACGTCGGTAAGGGAAAACGCGGGCGACGATGCAAAGCGCGCGAGATGATGATCCACGTCGCCGAGCGTCGTCTCGATGATCGACAGGCGCTTGAACCAGTGCGCAACCGGCAACTCGTTCGTCACGCCCATGCCGCCGTGCAACTGCACCGCCTGCTGACCGACGAAGCGCGCAGCCTGTCCGATACGCGCTTTTGCCGCCGATATCGCTTGCGCGCGCGTGGCGGCGTCGTCGTTCGGATAGCGTGCGGCGGCGAGGTAGGTGATCGAGCGCGCCTGCTCCGTGTGAATCAACATGTCCACCATGCGATGCTGCAATACCTGAAACCGCGCGATGGGTCCGCCGAATTGCTGGCGCTCCTTCGTGTAATCGATCGTCGCGCGATTCAGTGCATCGAGCGCGCCGAGCGCTTCGGCACATAGCAGGAAAGTGGCGTAGTCCGCGATGCGTTCGAGCGTCGCTGCCCCCGCGCCGTGCTCATCGAGGCGCGTGGCGGGCGTTGCATCGAAGACGAGGGTTGCCGCGCGCTGGCCGTCGATCGTGCGATATTCGGTGATGCCCGCGTTGGCCGCATCGCGCGCGACGACGAAGATCGCGATCTCGCCGTCGACGCGCGCCGGCACGATCCAGTAATCCGCTTGCGCGCCGTGCTGCACGACCGACTTCACGCCTGTGATCGCGCAGGCATCGCCGGTGACGGTGGCCGTCGCGCGCAGGTCGAACAGGTCGTAGCGCGCGTCCGGCTCGTGGAAAGCGACCGTCAACCGCACGTCGCCTGTTGCCGCGCGCTCGAGCAACTCGCCGGCCATTGCGCTTCCCTGCGATGCGACGAGCCGCAACGCCTCGATACCCGACAACGTCGCCCACACCGGCTCGACGATGAGCGCGCGCCCCAGTTCCTCCATGACGACGAGCATGTCGACCGGGCCGCCATCGAAGCCGCCCTGCGCTTCCGGAACCGGCAACGCGAGCAGGCCGAGCTCGGCGAAGGCGCGCCAGTGCTTGCCATCGACGCCCGCCTCGGATGCCACGATTCGTTGCCGCACATCGAATCCATACTCGTTGTCGAGATAGCGGCGCAGCGCATCGCGGAACTGCTGCTGTTCATCGCTGAAGTCGAAGTTCATGGCGGCTCCTCAAAGTCCCAGAATCATCTGCGCGATGATGTTCTTCTGAATCTCGTTCGATCCGCCGTAGATCGATGTCTTGCGGAAGTTGAAGTAGTAAGCGGCGAGCGGCGCGGCGTCATCGTCGCCGGTCACGCTCGTTTCGCGCTCGCCTTCGAGGAATGCCGGATCGAAGGCGGCCGCCTGCGGGCCGATGGCTTCGAACATCAGTTCGGTCAGCGCCTGCTGGACTTCCGTGCCCTTGATCTTGAGCATCGATGCTTCCGGTCCCGGTCCCCTTCCGCCCGCCTCGCTCGCGACGACGCGCAGGACCGTCACCTCCAGGGCCATCAATTCGATCTCGAGCGCCGCGACCTTGCCCGCGAACAGGGGATCGTGCAGCAGCGGCTTGCCGTGCTTGTTCCGATCGAGCGCGAGACGCTTCAGAAACGCCAGTTCCCGCTTCGATTGTCCGACGCGCGCGATGCCCGTGCGCTCGTGGCCAAGCAGATACTTCGCATAGGTCCACCCGCGATTCTCGTCGCCAACGAGATTGGCGGCCGGCACCCTCACGTCCTCGAAGAAAACTTCGTTGATCTCGTGATCGTCATCGAGCGTGATGATCGGACGCACGGTGATGCCCGGCGTCTTCATGTCGATGAGCAGAAACGAGATGCCTTCCTGCTTCTTCGCGCTGCTGTCGGTGCGAACGAGGCAGAACATCATGTCGGCGTGCTGCGCGAGCGTCGTCCAGGTCTTTTGTCCGTTGACGATGTAGTGATCGCCGTGGCGCTGGGCGCGCGTGCGCAGCGACGCGAGGTCGGACCCGGCGCCGGGCTCGGAATAGCCCTGGCACCACCAGTCGTCGCCATTGAGGATGCGTGGAAGATGGCGAGACTTCTGCGCGTCGCTGCCGTATTTCATCAGCACGGGCGCGACCATCGACACGCCGAACGGCAGCACGATCGGCGCGCCGGCGCGGGCGCATTCCTCGTCCCAGATGTGACGCCGCGTGGCGTCCCAACCGGGACCGCCGTATTCGCGCGGCCACGCCACCGCCGACCAGCCGCGCGCCGCAAGCAGCTTGTGCCAGCTCGCGTAGTCATCGCGGTTGAGATGTTTGTGTCCGAGGACTTTGTCGCGCAGGGCGCGTGGCAGACTGGCTTCGAGCCAGACGCGGACGTCGGCCCGAAAGGCATTGTCCGCAGGGGAATAATCGAGATCCATGCGCGGTGTCTCCTCATCGTGCCGAAGCCTTCGGAGACGCCGCGCTCGCGCTTACTGCAGCGGCTCCTTCAACGCTGCCGGCACCGGCAGCGGCATCACTTCGATTCCCTCTTCGAGCAAAGCGTGCGCGTCTTCCGGCGTCGTAACGCCGCGGATGTTGCGCGCGGGCGCTTCGTTGTAGTGAATGCGCCTTGCCTCCTCCGCGAACCGCTCCCCCACGTTTTCAGTCTTCTCGACGAGCTCGCGCAAGAATTGCAGCGCGCGCGCCTGCAACGCGGCGGCGTCGGGAGCGGCCACCGGCGCTTGAGCCGGTGCGGACGCATCCCCGCGCGCCGACGACAGATTCAGCCGCGGCGCGGACGGCATGCGGCTGACGTCAGTCGCCGAGCAGACCGGACAGGCGACCAGCTTGCGCGCCAACTGCGACTCGAATTCGTCGGCCGATGCGAACCAGCCTTCGAAGCGATGCTCGTGCGCGCACTTTAAATCGAGGACCTTCATGCTGATGGGGATTCTTGGAGTTTAAGCTCGGAACTGCTGTTTGTGAACGGTCGTTCGTCATGTAGGACGATAAGGCGTCCGTTCTTTGGATTCTAGCCGTTCGAAGCGTGCAACGCTTAGCCGTTCGAGTGCACCAAAACGACCAAGCGGCCACATGGGCCGCTTCGATATTCGACGACGCTTCGGCTTACGCCTTGATCGATTCGCCCGCCTGCCACTCGCCGGACCGGAGCTTCTCGAGCCAGAACGCGCCGATGATCGTTTTCACATCGCTGATGGTTCCGTCCTTGACCCACGTCATCAGTTGCGCATGATCCGCGATGAACGTCTCGAGGAATTCGCCTTCGTCCAACTTGGCGTCGCCGGCTGTGAGGCCGCTCGCGAGATACAGGTCGATGAATTCCGTCGAATACGAAATCACCGGATGGATGCGCGTCAAAAACGTCCACTCGCGCGCGCTGTAGCCCGTCTCTTCCTGCAACTCGCGCTTCGCGCACGCGAGTTCGTCCTCGTTCGGATCGAGCTTGCCCGCCGGAAACTCGAGCAGCACGCGGCCGACCGGATAACGAAACTGCCGTTCGAGGAGCACGCGGCCATCGTCGAACACGGGGAGAATCATCACCGCGCCCGGATGCTCGACGAACTCGCGCGTGGCGTGTTTGCCGTCGGGCAAGGCAACGGTGTCGCGCTTAAGCGTCAGGAACTTCCCTGCGTGCAGGGTGACGCTCTCGACCTTCTTCTCGATGAGGCCGTCATCGCTGCCGGGAGTGGACGTGTGATCTGCCATGCTGAACCCTGTGTCGGACGCAAACAAGCCGCTGACGGCAGGACCGTCAGCGGCGTTTGACGAGGTATTGATACGTGAAGCCCGGAAACGCGAGCACCACGAAGAGACTGAAGGTAATGGCATAGAACTGCCATTCCTGCGTGAAGCGGTTGCCGGCGCGCGCTTCGAGCATGAAGCCGAGCGCGCCGACGACGAAGTACAGAACGATAAGCTCGCCGATTCTGATCCAGGCGCTCTTCCTCGCGGTCTTGCGCCCCGCCGCCGCGGGAAGCGGCAACGGCACGACTGCGAAAAGGCGCTGATTCAGGAAAGGAATGTTGGCGCCCACGAGCGCCAACAGCACAATGAACCAGCCCGCAGCCGACATTACAGCGGCAGCGTATGCGAGATCGCCTGCAGGCACGCCGTCATCAGCGGGCCCGGGACCAGACCGAGCACCAGCACGGCCAGGCCGTTGAACGCGAGAAGCGAACGATTGAAGGTGCCGGCTTCGATCGGCGATGCGTCCTGCGGTGCGTCGAAGTACATGAGCTTCACGATACGCAGGTAGTAGAACGCGCCGACCAGCGAGGTCAGAACCGCGAGCACGGCGAGCCATGTGAGGCCGGCGTTCATCGTTGCTTCGAGCACGGCGAGCTTCGCATAGAAGCCGACCGTCGGCGGAATGCCCGCGAGCGAGAACATCATCACCATCATGACGAACGCGAAGACCGGGCTGCGCTGATTGAGACCCTTGAAGTCGTCGATCATTTCGGCTTCGAAGTCACGGCGTGCCAGCAACATGACCACGCCGAAGGTGCCGAGCGTCGTCACCAGATAGATGATGCTGTAGAACATTGCTGAGCTGTATGCGCCCGCCGCGCCCGTCACCTTGCCGTCGACAACGCCCGCAAGCAGGCCGAGCAGCACGAAGCCCATGTTGGAGATGGCCGAGTAAGCCAGCATCCGCTTGATATTTCGCTGCACGATACCCGTGACGTTGCCGACGATCAGCGACAGCGCCGCGAGAATCACCAGCATCTCCTGCCAGTCCACTGCGAACGGCAGCAGACCCATCACGAGGAAGCGCAGGCCCCACGCGAACGCCGCGACCTTCGGGCCGCCGCCGGTCAGCAGCGTCATGGCGGTCGGCGCGCCCTGATAGACGTCAGGCACCCACATATGGAACGGCACCGCGCCCATCTTGAACGCTACGCCCGCGACGATGAAGATCACGCCGAAGAGCAGCACGGCGTCGTTGATGCGGCCCGACGCCACCGCCTTGAGCACTTCGTTCAGTTCGAGCGAGCCGGTCGCGCCGTACAGCATCGACACGCCATAGAGCAGGAAGCCGGAAGCGAGCGCGCCGAGCACGTAGTACTTCATCGCCGATTCGTTCGACTGCGGCACGTCCTTGCGCAGGGCGATGACCGCATACAGCGACAACGACATCAGTTCCAGGCCGAGATACAGCGTCAGGAAGTTGTTGCCCGAAATCATCACGCACTGGCCGAGCAGCGAGAACAGGCCGAGCAGGAAGAAGTCGCCGCGGAACAGATCGCGGTCTTCCAGGTACTTCCGCGAATAGATGATCGATACCGCGTAGCCGAGCGTCACGACCGCTTTCATCGCGCTCGCGAACGGATCGACGATATACATGCGCGAGAAGAAGTAATGCGGCGTCGGATCGAGCGCGGTGAACGCGAACGACACGCCGACGACGACCGTCGACCAGAGCGCGATCAGATACGTGACGCGACGGCTCGACGGTCCGAAGATCGTGTCGTTCAACCAGGCCACGACGACCGCGGCCATCAGGACCGCGTCGGGCAACAGGACACTCATAGGGGCGTTTTGCATGATCTTTTAGTTCCTCCGCACGGCGTTACTGATCCAGCGGCAGCTTGGACTGCGCGACGTGGGAGAGCAGGTTTGCCACCGACTCGTGCATCACGTCGGTGAAGGGCTTCGGATGCAGGCCCATGTAAAGCGTGAACAGCGCGAGCACGACGAGCATGAACATCTCACGCTTGTTGATGTCCGCGAGCTTGGCGACGTGGTCGTTCGCGACCGCGCCGAAGTACACGCGCTTGTACATCCACAGCGTGTAGGCCGCGCCGAGAATCAGCGTGAACGTGGCGAGGAAGCCGATCCAGAAGTTGAACTTCACGGCAGCCAGAATCACCATGAACTCGCCGACGAAACCCGACGTGCCCGGCAAGCCGCAGTTGGCCATCGCGAAGAACATCGACAGCGCCGCGAACTTGGGCATCGTGTTGACGACGCCGCCGTAATCCGCGATCTGACGCGAGTGGACACGGTCGTACAGCACGCCGATGGAAAGGAACATGGCGCCCGAGATGAAGCCGTGCGAGATCATCTGGATGATCGCGCCTTCGACGCCGAGCTGGCTGAAGATGAAGAAGCCGAGCGTGACGAAGCCCATGTGCGCAATCGACGAATACGCGACGAGCTTCTTCATGTCCGCCTGCACCATCGCCACGAGGCCGATGTAGATCACTGCGATCAGCGACAGCGTGATGACTACCGGAGCGAGGAAATGGCTCGCGTCCGGCGCGATGGGCAGCGAGAAGCGCAGGAAGCCGTATGCGCCGAGCTTCAGCATGATGGCCGCCAGCACGACCGAACCGCCCGTCGGTGCTTCGACGTGCGCGTCGGGCAGCCAGGTGTGGACCGGCCACATCGGCACCTTCACGGCGAACGCCAGGAAGAATGCGATGAAAAGCAGCACCTGCGGCGTCATGCCGATCTTCGCGGCTTGCCACGTAGCGAGGTCGAACGTGTGCGTCTGCGTGTACAGATACAGCAGCGCGACCAGCATCAGCAGCGAGCCGGCGAGCGTGTACAGGAAGAACTTGAACGCCGCATAGACGCGGTTCGGGCCGCCCCACACGCCGATGATGATGTACATCGGAATGAGCGTGGCCTCGAAGAACACGTAGAACAGCATGCCGTCGGCCGTCGAGAACACGCCGATCATGATGCCCGAGAGAATCAGGAACGCGGCGAAGTACTGCGACACGCGCTCGGTGATCACTTCCCAGCCGGCGATCACGACGATGACCGTGATCAGCGCGGTCAGCACGACGAACCACATCGAGATGCCGTCGACGCCCAGGTGATACGTGATGTTGAACCGCTCGATCCAGTTCGCCTGCTCGACGAACTGCAGCGCGGCGGTGGACGAGTCGAAACCCGTGACCAGCGGAATGGTGACGATCAAACCGAGCACCGAGCCGACCAGCGCGACCCAGCGCGCGGGCGCCGGATTGCGGTCATTGCCTACCGCGAGAACCAGCAGGCCGAAGATGATCGGCAACCAGATCGCGACACTGAGAATCGGAAAAGAATGCATGGGGTCCCTCGCCTCTTATTTGCCGCCGAGCGTTACAAACAGGGTCAACAGCCCCAACATGCCGATAATCATGGCGAACGCGTAGTGGTAGATGTAACCGGATTGAAGGAAGCGGATGACACCGGCGAACCAGCCGACGAATCGCGCACTGCCGTTGACGACGCCGTCGATGACGACCACATCGCCCTCTTTCCACAGCCCGCGGCCGATTGCGATGGCGCCCTTTGCGAAGACCACTTCGTTGATCTTGTCGAAGTAGTACTTGTTGTCGAGCAGCGTGTAGATCGGGCCGAAGCGGCGGCGGATGACCGGCGGCAGATCGGGGCGCTTCATGTACAGGAACCAGGCGACGATCACGCCGGCGAGCGCCAGCCACACCGGCAAACCGGTGACGGAATGGAGGCCCATGGCGAACCAGCCGTGGAATTCCTCGGCCATTTCGTGCATGCCTTCGTGGTTCTCGGCGATGTAGATCACCTTGTCGAACACGACGCCGTGCGAGAAGAAGTCGCCGAAGAGCATCGGGCCGACCATGATCGCGCCGATCACCACCGACGGAATCGCCAGCAGAATCAGCGGCAGCGTAACGACCCACGGGCTCTCGTGCGGCTCGTGCGCATGACCGTTACCGTGGTCATCGTGGCCGTGGCCGTGGCCATGACCGTGCGCCGCTTCTTCGGCGCCCATCGGCGAGTCGGGGTGCTTGGGACCGCGGAAACGCTCCTTGCCATGAAACACCATGAAGTACATGCGGAACGAGTACAGCGCGGTGACGAACACGCTCGCCACCACCGCGAAATACGCGAAGCCCGAACCCGGCAGGTGCGAGAGCTTCACTGCATCGATGATCGAGTCCTTCGAGTAGAAGCCCGAGAAGAACGGCGTGCCGATCAGCGCGAGCGAACCGAGCAGCGACGTGATCCACGTGATCGGCATGTACTTGGCGAGACCGCCCATGTTGCGCATGTCCTGATCGTGGTGCATGCCGATGATGACCGAACCCGCGCCGAGGAACAGCAGCGCCTTGAAGAACGCGTGCGTGCCCAGGTGGAACACTGCGACCGGATACGCCGACACGCCGAGTGCGACCGTCATGTAACCGAGCTGCGAGAGCGTCGAATATGCGACGACACGCTTGATGTCGTTCTGCACTACGCCGAGGAAGCCCATGAACAGCGCGGTAATCGCACCGATGACCGTGACGAACGACAGCGCCGCGTCCGAATGCTCGAAAAGCGGCGACATGCGCGTCACCATGAAGATGCCGGCGGTCACCATCGTCGCTGCGTGAATCAGTGCGGAGATCGGCGTCGGACCTTCCATCGAGTCAGGCAGCCACACGTGCAGCGGAAACTGCGCGGACTTGCCCATCGCGCCGATGAAGAGGCAAATGCAGGCGACCGTCAACAGGCCCCAGGTCGTGCCGGGGAATTGCATGTTCGCGAGCTTGTCGCCTTGCGCGAAGACATCGCCGTAGTTGAGCGATCCGGCGAACGCGAGCAACAAGCCGATGCCCAGCAGAAAGCCGAAGTCGCCGACGCGGTTCACCAGAAACGCCTTCAGGTTCGCGTAGATGGCGCTTTCACGCGTGTAGTAGAAGCCGATCAGCAGGTACGACACGAGACCCACCGCTTCCCAGCCGAAGAAGAGCTGCAGGAAGTTGTTGCTCATGACGAGCATCAGCATCGAGAACGTGAAGAGCGAGATGTACGAGAAGAAGCGCTGGTAGCCGTCTTCCTCCGCCATGTAGCCGATGGTGTAGATGTGCACCATCAGCGAGACGAAGGTGACGATGACCATCATCATCGCGGTGAGCGAGTCGACCAGGAAGCCGACCTCCATCTTCAGCGAGCCGAGCGACATCCACTGGTAGATGGTGGCGTTGAAGCTCGCGCCCTTCAGCACGTCGGCGTAGACGATCGCCGACAGGATGAACGCGACGAAGACGCCGAGAATGGTCACGCGATGCGCGCCCTTCCGCCCGATCGCACGCCCGAGCAGCCCGGCGATCAGCGAGCCCGCGAGCGGCGCCAGCGGGATCGCAAGCAGGAGGTTTTCGTTGAGTGTCGTGGACATAACAGCCTAGCCTGAAATTAACCTTTGAGCTGATCGAGATCCTCGACGTTGATCGTGTCGAGGCTACGGAACAGGGTCACGAGAATCGCGAGACCGATCGCGGCTTCGGCAGCGGCCACGGTCAGGACGAAGAACACGAAGATCTGGCCGTGCACGTCGCCCAGATAGTGCGAGAACGCGACGAAATTGGTATTCACCGCGAGCAGCATCAGCTCGATGGCCATCAGGATGATGATCACGTTGCGGCGGTTCAGGAAGATTCCCACGATGCTGATCGCGAACAGGATCGCGCCGAGCACGAGGTAATGGGCAAGACTCAACATGTTTCGATTTCTCCTCTCTCGCTCAGCCTTTGTTGTCGACCGTGCCCGCGCCGACGTTGCCGGTCACGGCGGGCTCGACAGACGCGTCCGGCGCCTGCTTCTCGGCCTGCATCTTCACGAGACGCACGCGGTCCTCGCGGCGAACCTTGACCTGCTTGCTGACGGTTTGCGTCTTCTTGTCCTTCTTGTCGCGAATGGTCAGCGAGATTGCCGCGATGATGGCGACGAGCAGCACGAGACCCGCGATTTCGAACGCGAAGATGTAATCGGTGTAGATGACCTTGCCGATCAGTTGCGTGTTCGGCATCACCGCGGCGCTGCCGACGCCCGCGCCCGCTGCCGCATCGCGCAGCGGCGTGACGGTCGCGCCGTAGCCGTGCCACAGGATCAGCGCCGTTTCGATCACGATGATCGCGCCCACGATGGTCGCGAGCGGCACGAAGCGCCGGAAATCGCGTCGCAGCACGTCGATGTTGATGTCCAGCATCATCACGACGAAGAGGAACAGCACCATCACGGCGCCGACATACACGAGAACCAGAAGGATCGCGAGGAATTCGGCTTGCAGCAGCATCCAGATTGCGGCCGCGTTGAAGAACGCGAGCACGAGAAACAGCGCGGACGACACCGGGTTGCGCGAAGTGATCACCTTTAGCGCGGATACGGTCAGCAGCAGCGCGAAGATGTAGAACAGTACGGTTGTGAATTCCATGATTACCGGTTCATCGTTAGGCCATCATCAGGCATGGTGTGTCGGCGCGCGTCCCGCTCTTCACGTGCGCCGACAGCAACAACAGAATCGCTTGGGTTTGGATGCCGGTCTCGCGCGGAGCCATGATTCTTCACCGGCATCGAATCCGCATCAACGGTAAGGAGCGTCCGCCGCCTTCGACGCGGCGATTTCCTTCTCGTAACGATCGCCCACTGCAAGCAGCATGTCCTTCGTGAAATACAGGTCGCCGCGCTTCTCGCCGTGATACTCGAGGATATGCGTCTCGACGATCGAATCGACCGGGCAGCTCTCTTCGCAGAAGCCGCAGAAGATGCACTTGGTCAGATCGATGTCGTAGCGCGTCGTGCGGCGGGTGTTGTCCGCGCGCGTTTCCGATTCGATGGTGATCGCGAGCGCCGGGCATACCGCCTCGCACAGCTTGCACGCGATGCAGCGCTCTTCGCCATTTTCGTAGCGGCGCAGCGCATGCAGGCCACGGAAGCGCGGCGAAACCGGCGTCTTTTCTTCCGGGAACTGCACGGTGATCTTGCGCTGGAACGTGTAACGTCCCGTCAGCGCCAGCCCCTTCAGCAGTTCGGTCAGAAAGAAGGTCTTAAAGAAGTTCTGAATTGCATTCATGATGGTTTTCGTCCGCTCTTTCGCCGTTACTTCCAGATGTTGAGCGGCGACATGATCCAGAAGCCGACCACGACCACCCACACGACCGACACCGGCAGGAACACCTTCCAGCCGAGACGCATGATCTGGTCATAGCGGTAACGCGGGAAAGTCGCGCGCGCCCAGATGAAGATCGACAGCAGGAAGAAGACTTTCAGCACGAACCAGAAGACGCCAGGAATGAACGACAGGAAGCCGAACGGTGCATCCCAGCCGCCCAGGAAGAGCGTCGCCGCGATCGCCGAAATGACGATCATGTTGATGTATTCGGCCAGGAAGAACAGCGCGAACGCCATGCCCGAATAGTCGATCATGTGGCCCGCGACGATTTCCGATTCACCTTCCACCACGTCGAACGGGTGACGGTTCGTTTCAGCGATGCCCGAGATGAAGTACACGACGAACATCGGCAACAGCGGCAGCCAGTTCCACGACAGGATGTTCACGCCGAAGCTCGCGAAGATGCCGCGCTGCTGCGACGCGACGATGTCCGACATGTTCAGCGTGCCGGCCACCATCAGAACGACGACCAGCGCGAAGCCCATCGAGATTTCGTAGGACACCATCTGCGCCGCCGCGCGCATCGCGCCGAGGAACGCGTACTTCGAGTTCGACGCCCAGCCCGCGAGAATCACGCCGTACACGCCGATCGACGAGATCGCCATGATGTACAGCAAGCCCGCATTGATGTTGCCGAGCACCGCCTTCGCCTGGAACGGAATGACCGCCCACACGGCGAACGCCGGCACCACGGTCATGATCGGCGCGATCACGTAGATCCATTTGCTGGCCTGCGTCGGCTGGATCACTTCCTTCAGCAGCAGCTTCAGCACGTCCGCGATCGGCTGCAACAGACCCGCCGGGCCGACGCGGTTCGGACCGAGACGCACGTGCATCCAGCCGATGAGCTTGCGCTCCCAGAGAATCAGGTACGCGACGCACAGCAGGATCACTACCGCGACGACGAGGATGCGCACGAGCGCCCAGACGGTCGGCCATGCGACGCCAAGAAGCTGCGTGCCGCCTGCGTTGATCGTATCGAACAAGCCCATTTACGCCTTCTCCACTACCAGTTCACCGAACAGGCCGCCGAGTGCCGCTCCGGCCGCCGTGGCCGCCGGCACGCGAACCACCGATTCAGCCAGATTCGCGTCACGGACCGCGGGCAGCACCACCGACAGATCGCCTTGCCTGACTCGCACCGCGTCGCCATCCTTCAGGCCGAGCTTGTCGAAGAGCGTCGTCGGCAGGCCGGCGACATTCGCCTCGCGGGCCGCTGCCGTCAGATGCAGCGACGGCGCGCGACGCACGAGCGGGTCGGCGTGATAGATCGGCACATCGGCGAGACGCTCGAAGCCACCCTTCACCGCGATGTTCGAAGCTGCGCGCTTCGCCGCCACGGTCGTCTCGTTCGACAGACGCGCGGTCAGGTCGCCCGTGCCCAGGGCCGCGATGCGCACTTCTTCGGCCGTGTCGAATTCGAAGCCCGGCAGGCCGAGCATCGTGCCGAGCACGCGCAGCACCTTCCAGCCCGGACGCGTATCGCCCAGACCGCGCACGACGCCGTTGAACGACTGAGCCGTGCCTTCCGCGTTGACGAACGTGCCCGATGTTTCCGTGAACGGCGCGATGGGCAGCAGCACGTCCGCATACTCCATGCCGTGCTTGAACGGCGACATCACGACGACCATCTCGGCCGCCTTCAGCGCGGCGATGGCTTGCGCCGGGTTCGCCGTATCGAATTCCGGCTCGGCGTTGAGAAGCACGTAGCCCTCGCGCGGCTGTTCGAATACTTCGCGTGCGTTGAGGCCGCCTTCGCCGGGCAATGCATCGACGAGATACGCGCCGACCGAGTTGGCGCCTTCGGTCAGGAAGCCGAAGCTCGCGCCGGTGTTGTCGGCGATCCACTGCGCCGCTGCCTGAATCTGCGCGAAATCCGGGTGCTGAACCGCCACGTTGCCGAGCAGCACGACACGCTTGTCGCCCGCCGACAGCGACGCGGCAACGTCCTTCGCCGCAGCCGACGCTTCGCGGCCCGCAAACGCCTCGGGCAACGCGACGCCGCGCGCCTCGGACACGGCCGCCGCGATACCGGCCAGTTGATCCAGCCATGCCGACGGCGCCGCCACCAGGCGATGCGCGGTCGGAATCAGCGAGTCGTCATTGGTTGCGTTCAGGAACGTGAGCTTCGCGCCGTTCTTCGCCGCCTGACGCAGGCGCGCCGCGAAGAGCGGATGATCGCGCCGCAGGAACGAGCCGATCACGAAAGCGGTGTCGATATTCGACAGATCCGCGATCTTCACGCCGAGCCACGGCGCGCCCGCACCGACCGGCGCGGAGAAATCGTTCTGACGCAGACGGAAATCGACGTTCGGCGTGCCGACGCCTTCAGCCAGCGCCTTCAGCAGGTGCAGTTCCTCGACCGTGCTGTGCGGCGTCGCGAGCGCAGCGATGGCGTTCGCGCCATGATCCGCCTTGATGCCCTTGATGCCCTTCGCCACGTACTCGAGCGCGGTCTGCCAGTCGGTCTCGATCCAGTTGCCGCCCTGCTTCAGCATCGGCGTGCTGAGACGCTCGTCGCTGTTCAGGCCTTCGTAGGAGAAACGGTCCTTGTCCGAAATCCAGCATTCGTTGATGGCTTCGTTTTCCATCGGCAGAACGCGCATCACGCGGTTGTTCTTCACCTGGACGACCAGATTCGCGCCGACGGAATCGTGCGGACTCACCGACTTGCGGCGCGACAGCTCCCACGTCCGCGCGCTGTAGCGGAACGGCTTGCTCGTGAGCGCGCCGACCGGGCACAGGTCGATCATGTTGCCGGACAGTTCCGAATCCACTGTCTTGCCGACGAACGAGGTGATTTCCGAGTGCTCGCCGCGGCCCAGCATGCCGAGTTCCATCACACCGGCGACTTCCTGGCCGAAGCGCACGCAGCGCGTGCAATGGATGCAGCGCGTCATCTCTTCCATCGAGATGAGCGGACCGACGTTCTTGTGGAACACGACGCGCTTTTCTTCGCTATAGCGCGACTGCGACTTGCCGTAACCGACCGCCAGATCCTGCAGCTGGCATTCGCCGCCCTGATCGCAGATCGGGCAATCGAGCGGATGGTTGATCAGCAGGAATTCCATCACCGACTGCTGGGCCTTCACGGCCTTGTCGGACGTGGTGCGAACGACCATGCCAGCCGAAACAGGCGTCGCGCACGCGGGGACCGCCTTCGGCATCTTCTCGACTTCGACGAGGCACATCCGGCAGTTCGCCGCGATCGACAGCTTCTTGTGATAGCAGAAGTGAGGAATGTACGTATCGACCTTGTGCGCAGCCTGGATCACCATGCTGCCTTCAGGCACCTCGACCGTCTTGCCGTCAATTTCTAGTTCAACCATGATGGGGAATGGTCCTCAACCTCTTTCGCGCAACTGACTGTGCGCCTGATTACGCGGTAAGCGCTTCGGACGCCGCATGATGCGCGTGCCCGCCGACGAGACAGTGCTTGTGCTCGACGTGATATTCAAATTCGTTCCAGAAGTGCTTGAGCATGCCGCGAACGGGCATCGCCGCTGCATCGCCGAGCGCGCAGATCGTGCGACCCATGATGTTCTCGGCGACCGAGTTCAACAGATCCAGATCTTCCTTGCGTCCGAGACCATGCTCGATGCGATGCACCACGCGATACAGCCAGCCCGTGCCCTCACGGCAAGGCGTGCACTGGCCGCATGACTCTTCGTAATAGAAGTACGACAGGCGCAGCAGCGAGCGCACCATGCAGCGAGTTTCGTTCATGACGATGACCGCGCCCGAACCGAGCATCGAGCCCGCTTTGGCGATCGAATCGTAGTCCATGTCGGTGGCGAGCATCATCTCGCCCGGCACCACCGGCGCGGACGAACCGCCCGGGATGACCGCCTTGACCGAGTTGCCGCGCACGCCGCCGGCGAGTTCCATCAGCGTCGAAAACGGTGTGCCGAGCGGAATCTCGTAGTTGCCCGGACGATTCACGTCGCCCGACACCGAGAAGATCTTCGTGCCGCCGTTGTTGGGCTTGCCCAGTTCCAGATAATTCTGCGGCCCGATCTCCAGCAGGAACGGCACCGCCGCGAAGGTCTCGGTGTTGTTGATCGTGGTGGGCTTGCCGTACACGCCGAAGCTGGCCGGGAACGGCGGCTTGAAACGCGGCTGGCCCTTCTTGCCTTCGAGCGATTCGAGCAGCGCCGTTTCCTCGCCGCAGATATACGCGCCGTAACCATGATGCGCGTAGAGCTCGAACGAGAAGCCGGAGCCCAAGATGTTCGCGCCGAGATAACCGGCTGCGCGCGCTTCTTCCAGCGCCGCTTCGAACACGCGATAAACCTCGAAAATCTCGCCGTGGATGTAGTTGTAGCCGACGGTGATGCCCATCGCGTACGCGCCGATGGCCATGCCTTCGATCAGCGCGTGCGGGTTCCAGCGAAGAATGTCGCGGTCCTTGAACGTGCCCGGCTCGCCCTCGTCGGAGTTGCAGACGAGATACTTCTGTCCCGGGAACTGACGCGGCATGAAGCTCCACTTCAGGCCCGTCGGGAAACCGGCGCCGCCACGGCCGCGCAGACCCGACGCCTTGACGTCGGCGATCACCTGCTCGGGCGGAATCTTTTCTTCGAGGATGCGGCGCAGTTGCTTGTAGCCGCCGCGCGCAACGTAATCTTCGAGATGCCAGTTCTCGCCGTTGAGGCCGGCGAGGATCAGCGGCTTGATGTGACGATCGTGGAGAGACGTCATTTCGAAAGTTCCTCGATCAACTGGTCGATCTTCTCGCGGCTCATGAAGCTGCACATGCGGTGATTGTTCACCAGCATCACGGGCGCATCGCCGCACGAGCCGAAGCACTCGCCTTCCTTCAGCGTGAACTTGCCATCGGGCGTGGTCTCGCCGAAATCGATGCCGAGCTTCTGCTTCAGATACTGCGCGGCGCTGTCCGAGCCGCCGTCCGGACCGAGCTGGCAAGGCAGGTTCGTGCAAAGCGTGATCTTGTGCTTACCGACCGGCGCGAGCTCGTACATCGTGTAGAAGGTAGCGACTTCCTGCACTGCAACAGGCGGCATGCCCAGATAGTCGGCCACGAACTTCATCAGTTCCGGCGACAGCCATCCGTGCTCCTCCTGCGCGACAGCGAGCGCCGCCATCACCGCCGACTGCTTCTGCTCGGCGGGATACTTCGCGATCGCACGATCGATTTCTTTGAGGCCTTCAGCTGAGATCATTTTCAGACACGACTCTTTCAATTCCTACCGAACGAAAACCTGCCGCGACCATCTTATTGCAGCAGACCTGGCGTCCTGCGGTTTCCTGTAATTGCTTCTACGCTTCCCGCTCCGACTCACCGCGACGGCGGCCCGACGAGCGCGCCGTGCTTGCAGCGGGCGAATGGATCAGCGATCGATCTCGCCGAACACGATGTCCTGCGTCCCGATGATCGTGACGGCGTCGGCGATCATGTGGCCGCGCGCCATTTCGTCGAGCGAAGCGAGGTGCGCATAACCGGGCGCGCGGATCTTCAGGCGGTACGGCTTGTTTGCGCCGTCCGAAACCAGATAGATGCCGAACTCGCCCTTCGGGTGTTCGATCGTGGCGTACGTCTCGCCTTCCGGCACGTGGAAGCCTTCCGTGAAGAGCTTGAAGTGGTGAATCAGCTCTTCCATGTTGCTCTTCATGCCGACACGCGACGGCGGCGCAACCTTGTGATTATCGATCATCACAGGGCCGGGATTTGCACGCAGCCAGGCAATGCATTGTTTGGCGATGCGCGTGGATTGACGCATTTCTTCGACGCGCACGAGATAACGGTCGTAGCAATCGCCGTTCACGCCGACGGGGATGTCGAAGTCGAGCTGGTCGTAGACTTCGTACGGCTGCTTCTTGCGCAGATCCCATTCGATGCCCGAACCGCGCAGCATCGCGCCGCTCATGCCGAGCTGCAGCGCGCGCTCGGGACTGACCACGCCGATGCCGACGAGGCGCTGCTTCCAGATGCGGTTGTCGGTGAGCAGCGTTTCGTACTCGTCGACATAACCGGGGAAGCGCGTGAAGAAGTCGTCGATGAAGTCGAGCAGCGAACCCTGGCGGTTCTCGTTCATCTTCTCGAGCGCCTTCGCATTGCGAATCTTCGAGACCTTGTATTGCGGCATCGCGTCCGGCAGATCGCGATACACGCCGCCCGGACGGTAATAGGCCGCGTGCATGCGCGCGCCCGATACGGCCTCGTAGACGTCCATCAGGTCTTCGCGCTCGCGGAACGCGTAGAGGAACACGGCCATCGCGCCGACGTCGAGCGCGTGCGAGCCGATCCACATCAGGTGGTTCAGTACCCGCGTGATTTCATCGAACAGCACGCGGATGTACTTCGCGCGCACCGGCACGTCGATGCCGAGCAGCTTTTCGATGGCGAGCACGTAAGCGTGCTCGTTGCACATCATCGACACGTAGTCCAGACGGTCCATGTACGGCACGGACTGAATGAACGTTTTCGTTTCCGCGAGCTTTTCGGTCGCGCGATGCAGCAGGCCGATGTGCGGATCGGCGCGCTGGATCACTTCGCCATCCAGCTCCAGCACGAGGCGCAACACGCCGTGTGCGGCAGGGTGCTGCGGGCCAAAATTCAGCGTGTAGTTCTTGATCTCTGCCATGACGCTCTCTTAATGTTTCAGGCCACCGTAGCGATCTTCGCGAATCACGCGCGGCGTGATTTCGCGCGGCTCGATCGTCACGGGCTGATACACGACACGCTTCTCTTCCGGGTCATAGCGCATTTCGACGAAACCGCTCACCGGGAAATCCTTGCGGAACGGGTGGCCGATGAAGCCATAGTCCGTCAGAATGCGACGCAGATCGGGGTGGCCTTCGAACACGATGCCGTAGAGGTCGAACGCCTCGCGCTCGTACCAGTTGGCCGACGACCAGACATCGACCACCGACGGGATGATCGGCACGTCGTCGTCCGGTGCGAACACGCGCACGCGCACGCGCCAGTTGTTCGAAACGGAGAGAAGATGCAGGACGGCTGCGAAGCGCGGGCCTTCGTAGGCGCCGTCGCCATAGGTCGAATAGTCGAGGCCGGCGAGGTCCATCAACTGCTCGAAGGCGAGCGTGCGATCGTCACGCAGCTTCGTTGCGACTTCGAGGTAATCGGCCGCTTTCACGACGACCGTCAGCTGACCCAGCGACTCGGTGATGCTCTGGAGACGGCCGCCAAACGCCGCCTCGAGGTTCGCCTTCAGGGTCTCGAGTTTGCTTGCCATAGTTGGGGAGGCTCAGGCCTTTATTGACGGGCGATGGTGTTGGTGCGGCGAATCTTCGCCTGCAACTGGATCACGCCGTAGACCAGCGCTTCGGCCGTGGGAGGACAGCCGGGAACGTAGACATCGACCGGCACGATACGGTCGCAGCCGCGCACGACGGAGTACGAATAGTGGTAGTAGCCGCCACCGTTCGCGCACGAACCCATCGAGATGACCCAGCGGGGCTCGGCCATCTGGTCATACACCTTACGAAGCGCGGGCGCCATCTTGTTGCACAGCGTGCCGGCGACGATCATCACGTCGGACTGACGCGGGCTCGGGCGAAACACCACGCCGAAGCGGTCCAGGTCGTAGCGGGCCGCGCCCGCATGCATCATCTCGACCGCACAGCACGCGAGACCGAACGTCATCGGCCACAACGAGCCGGTGCGCGTCCAGTTGATCAGCTTGTCAGCCGTGGTGGTGACAAAGCCTTCCTTCAAGACCCCTTCGATACTCATTTGATTTCCACTCCAGATGAGCAGCCAGCCAAAGCCGCCCATGAATCCGGTGATCTACCCGTTACTCCCAGTCAAGCCCGCCCTTTCTCCAGATGTAGGCGAAGCCGAGCAGGAATTCGAGGAGAAAGATCATCATGGCCATGAAGCCGGGCCAGCCGATATCACGCAGAGCCACGCCCCACGGAAACAGGAACGCCGTCTCAAGGTCGAAAATGATGAAAAGAATTGCGACGAGATAGTAACGCACATCGAACTTCATTCGCGCGTCTTCGAAGGCTTCGAAGCCGCACTCGTAAGGCGCGTTCTTTTCGGTGTCGGGTCTGCTGGGACCGAGAATCTTGCCGATGCTGACCAACGCTATACCTAAACCAAGGCCCACCACGAGGAACAAGAAGACGGGGTAATAGGGTGCGAGGTTCAAGGCTATCCTCAGATCGGTAGGTTCGGTCAGTCGATGATTGGGCACTTCTGCCGGGACGGACCACCCGGCGGTGGGACTCACTTGGGAGCACTCACGATGCCCGCAGCAACGTAAGGGTACTCCAGAAGTGACAATGCCAGCCGAAGCGTTGCAAGCGGCTGGCATTGGATAACTTTTGGTGCCGACGGCGAGACTCGAACTCGCACAGCTTTCGCCACTACCCCCTCAAGATAGCGTGTCTACCAATTTCACCACGTCGGCACTGTACTGCAATCCGGGAAAACAACTTCTTAATTGCCGCGAATCGCTTCAAGACTTGAATTATAACTAGGCCTCAAGAATTGTTCAACGCATAAAACACGAATTTCGCGAAAAAATGTTCCGGACGTTATTTCGGCACGTCAGTGCCCGGAGCTGCCGATGCAGGAGCGGTCACTGCCGGCGTCGAAGCACCCGCAGCAGGTGCCGATGCAGGCACCGGAGCTGCACCGCCCAGCACGCCAGCCGAAACCTGCGGCTTGTAACTTCCGAGGTAGGTGAGCGCGAGCGTCGTGATGAAGAAGATGGCCGCGAGGATTGCAGTCGTGCGGGAAAGGAAGTTGGCCGATCCGGTCGCGCCGAACAGGCTTCCCGATGCGCCGCTGCCGAAAGCCGCGCCCATGTCCGCGCCCTTGCCGTGCTGCAACAGCACGAGTCCGATGACGCCAAGCGCCGACAGCAACTGGACGACGATAATGATTGTCTTCAAATACAGCATTTCAACTCACCTGATCTTGATGTTTCCGTGGCACTCACGTGCCGCGACTTGCTCTCTTTCTACTGCCCTGCGCCCGGCCGCTTATCGCGTCGCGGTGTGCGCCGCCTGGCAGATCGCTAGAAAATCCTTCGACTTCAGCGACGCGCCGCCAATCAGCCCGCCGTCGATGTCCCGTTGCCCGAACAATTCCTGCGCGTTCTCGGGCTTCACGCTGCCGCCATACAACACCGGCACGTTCGCCACGGCCTCGCCCTTCTCAGCCAGCTTCGCGCGCACGAACGCGTGAACGCCCTGCGCCTGCTCAGCGGTGGCGCTCTTGCCCGTACCGATCGCCCACACTGGTTCGTAAGCGATAACGATACGCGCCGCTTCCTCCGCGCTCAGCATGATGAGCACGGCGTCCAGTTGCGCGCCGATGACCTGCTCCGTTGCGCCGGATTCCCGCTCCTCGAGCGTTTCGCCGATACAGACGATCGGCGTCAAGCCCGCTTCCAGCGCGCGACGCGCCTTCGCCGCGACGAGTTCGGGCGTTTCGCGATGATACGCGCGACGCTCCGAATGTCCGACGATCGCATACGTCGCGCCGAAGTCCGCCGCCATCTCCGCAGCGACTTCACCGGTGTATGCGCCTTGCGCGTGCGCCGAAATATCCTGCACGCCCCAGCGCATCAGCGAGCCCGAGAGCAGCGCCTGCGATTGCGCCAGATACGGACACGGCACGCATACGCCGACGCTCACGCCATTTTGCAAAGCCGATGCGCCCGCGGCGACTTCGGTCAGCAAGGCCGCATTGTCTTTGATGCGACCATGCATCTTCCAGTTGCCCACCACCAGTTTTGCTCGTTCTCTGGACATTGTCTCGTCGCTCGGCGGCTGGCGACAGCCGCCCTTGTTGTCGATCAGGAACGGCCCGTTGCTGCGCGGACCGCCTTGTTATGGAATGAAGCGCTATGAACTGCCGATTGCTTACAAAACAGGCGATTTTACTGTGATACGGCGAAACCGGTCAAACCGCCGAAAACGGAGTCTTGCATCGCGCGCCGTCACGCATTCTCGCGCCAGTCGAGCACGATCTTGCCGACATGCGTGCTGCTCTCCATCAGCGCATGGGCAGCGGCTGCCTCGCGCGCCGGAAACACCTGGTGGATCACCGGCTTGATGCGCCCCGCTTCGATCTCGGGCCACACGCGCTCCTTCAGCTTCGCAGCGATCTTCGCCTTGAACGCAATCGGACGCGGACGCAGCGTCGAACCGGTGATGACCAGCCGGCGGCGCAAGATGTCGTTCAGATTGATTTCCGCCTTCGCGCCGCCGAGAAGCGCGATCACGCAGATGCGCCCGCCGTCGGCAAGCGCCTTAAGCTCACGCGGCAGGTAGTCGCCGGCGACCATGTCGAGAATGACATCGACACCGCGGTCGTTCGTCAGCGACTTCACCACTTCGACGAAATCTTCCGTCTTGTAGTTGATTGCACGCTCCGCGCCGAGCGATTCGCACGCACGGCATTTCTCATCGCTGCCGGCCGTGGCGAACACGCGAAAACCGAGCGCTCGCGCGATCTGAATCGCCGTTACGCCGATGCCGCTCGATCCGCCCTGCACGAGCAGCGTCTCCTCTTCGCCGTTCTCGCCGGCGCCGAGATGCGCGCGCTCGAAGACGTTGCTCCACACCGTGAAGAACGTCTCCGGCAGCGATGCCGCTTCGATATCGGACAGACCGGCCGGGACGGGCAGACATTGCTCGATCGGTGCGACCGCGTATTCCGCATAGCCGCCGCCCGCGAGCAGCGCGCAGACGCGATCGCCCTTCTTCAAGCCGAACGGATTGTGCCTCGCGTCAAAATCGCCATCGACGATTTCCCCGGCCACTTCCAGCCCCGGCAGGTCCGAGGCGCCGGGCGGCGGTGCATAGGCACCCTTGCGCTGAAAGACGTCCGGACGGTTCACGCCCGAAGCCGCGACCTTGATCAGCACTTCGCACTTGCCCGCTTCGGGCATCGGACGCTCGCCCGGCTTCAGCACCTCGGGTGCGCCGAACTCCGTGATTTCGATGGCCTTCATAGCTTTCCCCTGAATGCGTGGCAGGTTGATCGAAAGAACATACGGCTCTAACCGGATGGCAGTGCGCACGCGAAGCGCGATGCACGCGCCACACTGCCATCGAATCCGATGACGCGTCGGACAATGCATAGCCCGGACGCTCCCATACATGAAAACGGCCGGCTCGCGTAAGGCGAGCCGGCCGTGGACACATTACCGCATTACTGCTGCGGGTGCGTCGTCTCCGTTTGCGCGGCTTCGTTCAGCAACGCCTTGGCCGACAGACGCACGCGGCCCTTCTCGTCGGTCTGGATGACCTTGACCTTCACGATCTGGCCTTCCTTCAGATAGTCGTTGATGTCCTTCACGCGCTCGTTGACGATTTCCGAGATGTGCAGCAGACCGTCCTTGCCCGGCAGGATGTTCACGATCGCGCCGAAATCAAGCAGCTTCAGCACCGGGCCTTCATAGACCTGGCCCACTTCCACTTCCGCCGTGATGTTCTCGATACGCTTCTTCGCCTCGGCCATGCCTTCGGAGCTCGTGCTCGCGATGGTCACCACCCCGTCGTCCGAAATGTCGATGGTCGTGTTGGTCTCTTCCGTCAGCGCGCGAATCACCGAACCGCCCTTGCCGATCACATCGCGAATCTTTTCCGGATTGATCTTCAGCGTGATCATGCGCGGCGCGAACTCGGACAGTTCCGTGTTCGTGCCCGGCACAGCCGTGGTCATCTTGCCGAGGATGTGCATGCGGCCTTCCTTCGCCTGCGCGAGCGCGACCTGCATGATTTCCTTCGTGATGCCCTGGATCTTGATGTCCATCTGCAGCGCGGTCACGCCTTGCGCCGTGCCGGCCACCTTGAAGTCCATGTCGCCCAGGTGATCTTCGTCGCCGAGGATGTCGGTCAGCACCGCGAACTTGTTGCCTTCGAGGATCAGGCCCATCGCGATGCCCGCGACGTGCGCCTTCATCGGCACGCCGGCGTCCATCAGCGCGAGACAGCCGCCGCAAACCGAAGCCATCGACGATGAACCGTTCGATTCCGTGATCTCCGACACGACGCGGATCGAGTAGCCGAACTCGTCGGCGCTCGGCAGGCACGCGACCAGCGCGCGCTTGGCCAGGCGGCCGTGACCGATTTCGCGGCGCTTCGGCGAACCGACGCGGCCGGTTTCGCCCGTCGCAAACGGAGGCATGTTGTAGTGGAGCATGAAGCGCTCGCGGTACTCGCCTTCGAGTGCGTCGATGTTCTGCTCATCGCCCTTCGTGCCGAGCGTGGCGACGACCAGCGCTTGCGTCTCGCCGCGCGTGAAGAGCGCCGAGCCGTGCGTGCGCGGCAGCACGCCAGTGCGGATTTCGATCGGACGCACCGTGCGCGTGTCACGGCCATCGATGCGCGGTTCGCCGTTCAGGATCTGCGTGCGGACGATCTTCGCTTCGATGTCGAACAGCACGTTGCCGACGGTGGCCGCATCCGCTGCCGCCGTGCCCGACGCCGCCGCTTCTTCGGCGAGCTTGGCCGACGTCGATGCGTAGACTTCCTTCAGCTTGGCCGAACGCGCCTGCTTGTTGCGCAGTTGATAAGCCGCTTCGAGCTCCGGCTTGGCGATTTCGGTCACGCGCGAAATCAGCGCTTCGTTCTTCGGGGCCGGCTGCCAGTCCCATTCCGGCTTGCCGCCGTCGCGCACGAGTTCGTGGATCGCGTCGATCGCGGTTTGCATCTGGTCGTGACCGAACACGACCGCGCCGAGCATCACTTCTTCCGAAAGCTGCTGCGCTTCCGATTCGACCATCAGCACCGCGCGCTCCGTACCCGCGACGACCAGATCCAGCGCCGATTCCTTCATCTGCGCGCGCGTCGGGTTGAGCACGTATTCGTTGTTGATGTACGCGACGCGCGCGGCGCCGACCGGGCCGTTGAACGGCAGACCCGACACGGCGAGCGCAGCGGACGCGCCGATCAGCGCGGGGATGTCCGCCGGGATTTCCGGGTTCAGCGACAGGACGTGGATCACTACCTGCACTTCGTTATAGAAGCCTTCCGGAAACAGCGGACGCAGCGGACGGTCGATCAGGCGCGAGATGAGCGTCTCGCCTTCGGACGGACGGCCTTCGCGGCGGAAGAAGCCGCCCGGGATCTTGCCGGCGGCGTAGGTCTTCTCGAGGTAATCGACGGTCAGCGGGAAGAAGTCCTGGCCGGGCTTCGCCGTCTTCGCGCCGACGACGGTGGCCAGAACCACGGTGTCTTCAACATCGACGATGACCGCACCGCTCGCCTGACGCGCGATTTCACCGGTTTCGAGGCGGACGTTGTGTTGTCCCCACTTAAATTCTTTGACGATCTTATTGAACATTGCGACTCCTTCTATGTTGCGCCGCGCCTTCGACCGAGCGCATGGGGCTGTCGAACGGCGCTGGGCTGGGACGGTCCCGCGCCAGGCTTGAGAGGTGTGTTATGCCATTCCAGCGCGACGCGCGTACTGCGCCGCCGTGCCGCGCTGGAATGACACAAAGCTCTGCCGCGAGGCTGGACCGTGTGTGAACCGGATGACTCATCCGGGTACGACCGGGACTGCTGACTGCAACAACACGTGCCGACGATGAAACTTCGATCAGGCACCACTTCGCGAGCGGATCGCGCAAAAACAAAATGCCTGCATCAGCGAACTGACACAGGCACTTCGTTAGAACACTGGCCGCGAAGCCACGCTATGGGCCAATTACTTGCGCAGACCCAGCTTTTCGATCAGCGAGCGATAACGGTCCGCATCCTTGCCCTTCAGATAGTCGAGCAGCTTGCGACGGCGGCTCACCATGCGCAGCAGACCGCGGCGGCTGTGGTGATCCTTTGTGTGAGCCTTGAAGTGGACGGTCAGTTCGTTGATGCGGCTCGTGAGCAGTGCGACTTGCACTTCGGGGGAGCCGGTGTCGTTGGCGCCGCGCGCGTACTCAGCGACGACGTCGGATTTCTTGATTTCTGCTACGGACATTTGCTTTTCCTTTGAAACAGACAGGCGGTCACGGAAGAAAGGCCGTGCCGTGGTTTGCTTCGACGAGCTCGGCCTGAGCCCGTCTCCCTTCATCTTCAGCTTGGCGCCAAAAACGAAGCGCAGAGTATAGCACAGCGCGTGGTCGGCACGCGATCCGCCCGTCCTCAGCGCGACGGCCGCGTCATCTTGCAGGTCGTCGGCTGCGCGGTGGCTTCCGCCGGCGCCGCGACGAGCGTGCGGAAACCGTAACCGGAGCCTTCGTTGTCGAAACGCACGCCCGGCGCGCCGGCCTTGTCCATCTCCATCACGTAAAGGGGCTGAATCAGTTGATGATCGGCCGCGCGCATCGTTGAACGGATGGAAGCCCTCGCCTTCGAACCGCATGCCTTCCAGCGCGCGCGCCACGGCGAGCGGATCGGCGCTGCCGGCGCGTGTCATCGCCGTGGCGAGCATCTCGACCATCAGCGGCATGCGCAGTACGAGGTAATCGTCCGATGCGGACGGAAAGCGCGCGCGGAACGCCCGATAATACGCGTCCGAAGCCGCGCCGCCCGCGTTCGGATGCCAGTCCGCGACGGCGATCACGCGCTTCACGCCGGCGTCGCCGAGTGCGGCCGGAGCGCCGAGACTATTGCCGTAGAACGTGTAGAACTTCGTTGTGAGCCCCTGCTCGCGCGCCGCCTTGACGAGCAGCGTCAGGTCGTTGCCCCAGTTACCGGTGATGACCGCGTCCGCCCCGCTCGCGCGAATCTTGGCGATATACGGCGCGAAATCCTTTACGCGTCCGATCGGATGAAACTCGTCGCCCGCGATCGCGACATCGGGCCGCTTCTCCGCCAATGCGCGCCGCGCCTCACGGCTCACGTCGTGACCGAAGCTGTAGTCCTGATTCAGCAGATAGACTTTCTTCACCGCCTGGTCGCGCGCGAGCGCATCGGCGAGCGCGTCCATGCGCATGCCGGCGTGCGCGTCGAAACGGAAATGCCAGAAACTGCACGCCTCGTTGGTGAGCGCGGGATCATCGGCGGAATAGTTCAGGAACAGCACGCGGCGATCGGGCTCCCGTGCGTTCTGCTTGTCGATGGCCGCGACCAGCGCCGCAGCCACCGCTGAACTGTTGCCCTGCATGACGAATCCGATTCTCTCGTCGATCGCCGAGCGCAGTTGCACGAGGCTCGCTTCGCTGCTGCCCTTGCCGTCGAGCACGACCAGCTCCAGCGGATGCATGCCGTCGGCGAGCTTCACGCCGCCCTTCGCATTCACGCGCTCCACGCCGAAGCGCAGATTGCGCTCGACCGCCGCGCCCGCGTTTGCGAACGGGCCGGACATGCCTTCGATCATCGCGAGCCTGATCGGCGGCAGAGTCGCCGCGCTCGCCTGAACGCATAGGGACGCGACGCACGCGAGCAACCATCGCGATTTTTTCCGGGGATGAACGCTTGCCATCGATCCTTCCGAGAGAGAGGAAGCGCGGATGATAGGCCGCGCCTCGTGGGCGAGCAAGAGCGCATGCTTCTTGCGCCGCGTGTCAGAATCACGGAAAACGACGAACGATTCCCGCCCTCGCGCGGGACAAGCACGTGGAGGCTGCAATGCTGCACTCATTCATCCGTCTGCGCGGCGCGCTGGCATGCGCGGGGGCCGCGCTTGTGCTGTCGGCGTGCGCGCAGCCGTGGCAGAACTATCAGCCGGGCGCGGATGCATCGACAATCACCGCGCGACTCGGCCCGCCGCGCGAAGTCTATGACCTGCCCGGCGGCGGCAAGCGCCTGATGTGGCCGACACAGCCGCTCGGCGAATTCACCACTGCCGCCGATATCGACGCATCCGGACGAATCGTCAGCGTGCGCCAGGTGCTCGACGAGAACGAGTTCTACAAGGCGCAGATCGGCACGTGGACGAAGAACGACGTGCTCGTCAACTTCGGCCGGCCGGTCGAGACGTCGTACTTTCCGCTGATGAAGCGGGAAGTGTGGACGTATCGCTATATGGAAGCGAACTTCTGGTATCTGATGTACAACTTTTATTTCGACGATCAGGGCATCCTGCGCATGACGCAGAAAACGCCCGATCCGCTGCACGATCCCGACCGGCGCAGCCTGTTCTGACAAAGCGCAAAAGCAGGAAAGCCCTCGCTCGGAGGGCTTTCCTGTTTCAGATGGAGCGCTCGCGCATCAAAGCTGCGGGTTGAGCTTCTCGACCTTCGAATGCAGCTTGTTCAGCGCCGCGATATACGCCTTCGCCGATGCCGCGACGATATCCGGATCGGTGCCGACGCCGTTCACGATGCGCCCGCTCTTCGACAGACGCACCGTCACTTCGCCCTGCGCCTGCGTGCCGGTGGTGATGGCGTTGACCGAATACAGCACGAGCTCCGCGCCGCTGTCCACTTTCGATTCGATCGCGTGCAGCGTCGCATCGACCGGACCGTTCCCGCGCGCTTCGCCGGTGACTTCGGTGCCTTCCACCGCGAACACGACGCTCGCTTGCGGCTGCTCGCCGGTCTCCGAATGCTGCTTCATCGAGACGAAGCGGAAATGCTCCTTGGCCTGCGCTTCCGCGGATTCTTCGGAGACGATCTGCATGATGTCTTCGTCGAAAATCTCGGCCTTGCGGTCGGCAAGATCCTTGAAGCGGGCGAACGCGGCGTTCACATCGGCTTCCGATTGCAGCGCCACGCCCAGTTCCTCGAGCCGCTGCTTGAACGCATTGCGCCCGGACAGCTTGCCGAGCACGATCTTGTTCGCGCTCCAGCCCACGTCTTCCGCGCGCATGATTTCGTAGGTGTCGCGCGCCTTCAGCACGCCGTCCTGGTGAATGCCCGACGCATGTGCGAACGCGTTCGCGCCGACGACCGCCTTATTCGGCTGCACGACAAAGCCGGTGATCTGCGACACGAGCTTCGAGGTCGGGACGATCTGCGTCGTATCGATGCCGAGATCGAGCCCGAAGTAATCCTTGCGCGTCTTCACCGCCATCACGATTTCTTCGAGCGACGTATTGCCCGCGCGCTCGCCGAGGCCGTTGATCGTGCATTCGACTTGCCGCGCGCCGCCGATCTGCACGCCCGCGAGCGAGTTCGCCACGGCCATGCCGAGGTCGTCGTGGCAGTGCACCGAGAAGATTGCCTTGTCAGAATTGGGGATGCGCTCACGCAGCGTCTTCACGAGATTGCCGTAGAGCTCGGGCACGCCGTAGCCGACCGTATCGGCGATATTGATCGTCCGCGCCCCTTCAGCGATGACGGCTTCGAGCACGCGGCACAGGAAGTCGATGTCCGAGCGGCTGCCGTCTTCCGGCGAGAACTCGACGTCGTCGGTGAACTTGCGCGCGAAGCGGACCGCAAGCCGCGCCTGCTCATACACCTGCTCCGGCGTCATGCGCAGCTTCTTTTCCATGTGCAGCGGCGAGGTCGCGATGAACGTGTGGATGCGGAACTGGTTCGCGGGCTTGAGCGCATCGGCGGCGCGCTGAATGTCTTTGTCGTTGGCACGCGCAAGCGAGCAGACCGTGCTGTCCTTCACGAGCGATGCGATGGTGTTGATCGCGTCGAAATCGCCGTTCGAGCTCGCGGCAAAGCCGGCTTCGATCACATCGACCTTCATCCGCTCGAGCTGCTTGGCGATGCGAATCTTCTCCTCCTTCGTCATCGAAGCGCCGGGGGATTGCTCGCCGTCGCGCAAGGTCGTGTCGAAGATGATCAACTTGTCTGCTGCCATTTTGGGCTCCTGTGGGGAGATTTATCGATTGTTGGGAATATCGAGATGAAACGACAAAACGGAATCCGGGTGTTCGCGCCACCGCTGGCGTCGAAAACCTTGAACGAGCAGACGGGAGGCGAGAAGAATCAGCGCGCGAGCGGCGCTAGTAGCGATAGCGCGCGTAGGGGCGCACCAGCCAGAGAAGACGAGAGGAGGAACGAAGAAAAGTTCATTCGAAAACTATAACGGCTTTTGGAAACCCGTGCAATGAGGCTTTCCGATGGAATCCATAGGCGGTGAATGCGACTTGCCAGTACGCCGCTCCGAAAAGCAAAAAGCCTGCGTTCGCAAGGAAGCAGGCTTTTCGTTGACTATGGTCAGGAAGCGATTGGTCGGTCAATAACCGCCGAGCGTGGCGCTGACGCGCTGACGCAGTTCGCTGCCGTCGCCAATCTGAGCATTCTCGATACGGCGCGCGCCCTGGAAACGCTGTTCCCAGTAGCCGCTTTCCATGTCGTTGACGCGGATGGTGCTGCCGGTGGACGGCGAATGCACGAACTTGTTGTCGCCGATATAGATGCCTACGTGCGAGAAGGAGCGGCGCATCGTATTGAAAAACACGAGGTCGCCCGGCTTCAGATCCGACACGCGGACCTTTTCGCCCACGCGACTCATTTCTTCTGCGCGGCGCGGGAGCGTCATGCCGAGCGTGTCCTGAAAGACGTAGCGCACGAAGCCGCTGCAATCCAGACCGGAGTCCGGCGTGTTGCCGCCCCAGCGATAACGCACGCCGATCATATTGAGCGCGCCGACGACCACGTCGCCCGCTTTGCTCGCCATGCCGGAAAGAAAGGACTTCGCGCCGCTGGGAGCGCTCGCGCTGTCGAGCGGAGCTGCAGCGTCGGCGGACTTCGGAGCAAGGTTGCCGTTGCCGGCGTTTTGGCTGTAACTGCTGACTTCGTCGGCGAAAGCGCCGGAAGTGGTTGTCATCAGGAGGCCGATCAACATGCCAGCGGCAGCGCGCGCGCATGTCTGAGTCATTGTGAGTGGCTGCATCGGTCGGTAGGTTTTACAATTAAAGACTGAAAAATCAGTGAGATATGCGAAAGTTTGAACGCATACTAGCCACAAAGTATTTAACTGTCAAAAGAAATAGAAAAATACAATGGACGCGGACACGCAATTGGCGAAAAAGAAAGAAATTTAGGAATTCAGGGCAGCCGCCAGCAGGTTTCGTGTGTATTCGTCGGAGGGATTCGCAAAAATCTTCTCCACGTCACCAGCTTCGACGACATTTCCATCTCGCATGACCGCGACCCGATGCGCCATCGCGCCGATCACCTGCAAGTCGTGGCTGATGAAGACGTAACCCAGATTGTGCTTTCTTTGAATATCGGCAAGAAGCGCCAGAACTTGAGTCTGGATTGAGACATCGAGTGCGCTCGTCGGTTCGTCGAGAATCAAAATACTCGGTTCGAGCACGAGCGCGCGGGCGATTGCGATGCGTTGCCGCTGTCCGCCGGAGAATTCGTGCGGATAACGCGTGAGCGCGGCGCGATCGAGTCCGACTTCGCGCAACACGGCGATGACCTTCGCGCGCCGCGCATTGGCGTCGAGTTCTGGCCGATGCAGCGCGAGGCCTTCACCGACGATCCGCTCCACCGTCTGCCGCGGCGAGAGCGAACTGAACGGGTCCTGGAAAACCACCTGCAGGTTCGAGCGCAGCACCGTTCTTTCGCGTCCGCGAAAGCTGTCGAGCGCCTTGCCCTGAAATTGCACGCTGCCGTGCGAGATGCGCTGCAGGCCGAGGAGCGCCATCGCGAGCGTGGACTTGCCCGATCCCGATTCCCCGACGATCCCGAGCGTTTCGCCCTGCCGCACGGCGAGCGTGACGTCGTCGACGGCTTTGAAGCGGCCGCGCCGGAACCAGCCTTCGAATCCGCGAAGCCGCGTCGGATACTCGACACGGACGTCTTTCGCGTCGAGCAGCACCGGCGCGATCGGCAGCACCGGCAGGACGGTGCGCTTCGGCCGGCTGTGCAAGAGCCGCTGCGTATAGGCATGCTGCGGCGCCTCGAAGATGGCATCGACCGCTCCGCTTTCGACGAGCACGCCCTTCTCCATCACCGCGACGCGCTGCGCGAAGCGTTTCACCAGATTCAAATCGTGCGTGATGAGCAGTACCGCCATGCCGCGCTTCTCGGCTTCGTCGCGCTGCAGTTCCAGCAGCAATTCGACGATCTGCGCGCGGATCGTCACATCGAGTGCGGTCGTCGGCTCGTCGGCGAGCAGGAGACGCGGCCGGCACGCGAGCGCCATCGCGATCATCACCCGCTGACGCTGGCCGCCCGAAAGCTGATGCGGATAACTGTGGACGCGTCGCTCCGGTTCGGTGATGCCGGTGCGCGCGAGAAGCGCGATGGCACGCTCGCGCGCCTCGCGCGGACTCGCGCCGTCGTGCAACTGGATGGTTTCGCTGATCTGGTCGCCAACCGTGTACAGCGGGTTCAGCGCGGTCATCGGCTCCTGAAAGATCATCGCGATATCGGAGCCGCGCAGGCCGCGCATCGCGTGCTCGCTTTTGGTGAGCAATTCCTCGCCGGCGAAGCGGATGGAGCCGCTGACATCCGCATCGCGGATGAGCCGCAGAATCGACAGCGCCGTCACGCTCTTGCCCGAACCCGATTCGCCGACGAGCGCCACACGCTCGCCCGGACGAATGTCGAGGCTCACGCCGTCGACTGCGAGCGTATCGCCGAAGCGCACGCGCAGATTGTCGATGGACAGCAATGGTTCGCTCACTGCCCGCCTCCCGCTTTCACCGCATCCGCGATGCGCGTGTCGAGCGCGTTGCGCAGCGCATCGCCCATGAACGTAAGCAGCAGGAGCGTCGCGACGAGCACGCCGAAAGTCGAGAGCGAAATCCACCACGCATCGAGATTCGCCTTGCCCTGCGCCAGCAGTTCGCCGAGCGAAGGCGTCGGCGACGGCACGCCCAGGCCGAGAAAATCGAGGCTCGTGAGCGCGAGAATCGCCCCGCTCATGCGGAACGGCAAGAAGGTGATGACCGGCGTGAGGCTATTGGGCAGCACGTGCCGCCAGATGATTTGCCAGTTCGACAAGCCCATCGCGCGCGCGGCGCGCACATAGTCCTGAGTGCGATTGCGCAGGAACTCGGCGCGCACGTAATCCGACAGCCCGATCCAGCCGAACAGCGACAGCAGCACGATCAGGAGCACGAGGCTCGGCTCGAAAATCGACGCGAAAATGATGAGCAGATAAAGCTCCGGCAGCGCGCTCCAGATTTCGATCAGCCGCTGCCCGACGATATCCGTCTTTCCGCCAAAAAAACCCTGCACCGCGCCCGCGACCACGCCGAGTACCGTGCCGATAGCCGTCAGCACCAGTGCGAAGAGCACCGATACGCGAAAGCCGTAGAGCAGCCGCGCGAATACATCGCGTCCGCGATCATCGGTGCCGAGCCAGTTTTCACGCGACGGCGGCGCCGGATTCGAGCCCTTCGAGAAGTAGTTGAGCGTGTCGTAGTAGTAGTGATTCGGCGGATACACCGCGAAGTTGCCGGGCGCGCTGAAGCGGTCGCGCACGAAGGGATCGAGATAATCGGCGGGAGTGGGGAAATCGCCGCCGAACGTGGTCTCCGGATACGTTTTCACGAGCGGAAAGTAGAACTGCCCCTGATATCGCACGACGAGCGGCTTGTCGTTCGACCACAACGGCCCGGCAAGGCTGATGACGAACGCCGCGACGAACACGACGAGGCTCCAGTAACCCAGCCGGTTCTGCCGAAAGCGCAGCCACACGCGCTGCCCGGGCGTGATCGATACTTCGCTCGAAAGCGGCTGGCCGTCGCTGGCGGTCGCGGCGCGGCGCGACGATGCGGCTCGGTTCAAAGTCAGCGCTCCAGTTGCTCGAATTGAATGCGCGGATCGACCCAGACATAGCAGAGGTCCGAAATGAGCTTCGTCGCGAGCCCGATCAGCGTGAAGAGATAAAGCGTGCCCAGCACGACCGGATAATCGCGCCGCACGACCGATTCGTAAGAAAGCAGCCCGAGTCCGTCGAGCGAAAAGAGCGTCTCGATGAGCAGACTGCCCGTGAAGAACGCGCCGATGAACGCCGCCGGAAAGCCCACGATCAGCGGCAGGAGCGCGTTGCGGAACACGTGCTTCCACAGCACGCGCCGCTCGGACAGCCCCTTGGCGCGCGCGGTCAATACGTATTGCTTGCGGATCTCGTCGAGAAACGCGTTCTTCGTCAGCATCGTGACGATGGCGAAACTTCCCACCACCGACGCCACCACCGGCAACGTGATGTGCCACAAATAATCGACGATTTTTCCGCCGAGCGAGAGCGCCGCCCAGTTATCGGAGGTCAGGTTGCGCAGCGGAAAGACCTGCAGGAACGTGCCGCCGCCGAACAGCACGAGCAGCAGCACGCCGAGCACGAAGCCCGGAATAGCAAAGCCGATCAGCACGATGAGGCTCGTCGCGACATCGAAGCGCGAGCCGTTCTTCACCGCTTTCGCGATGCCGAGCGGCACCGATATCAGATACGTGATGAAGAACGTCCATAAGCCGATGCTGATCGACACCGGCAGCTTCGATACGATCAGCGACCACACGCTCTGATGCCGAAAGTAGCTTTCGCCGAGATCGAAGCGCGCGAACTTGCCGAGCATCGACAAATACCGTTCGAGCGGCGGCTTGTCGAAACCGTAAAGCGCCTTCAGTTGCGCGATCTGTTGCGCATCGACGCCGGTATGCGCGCGCATGCCGAAGCCCGCGCCACCGCCTCCGCCTTCCGCATTGCCGCGCCGCAAGTCGTGCACGGCCTGTTCGACCGGACCGCCCGGCACGAACTGGATCACGACGAACGTGAGCGTGAGCACGCCGATGAGCGTCGGGATCATCAACAGGATGCGCTTCGCGATATAGCTCCACATGCTCGTCGTCCTCTACCTTGAAGCGCCGGCGGGTTTCTTCCACCACGTCGACAGCACCCACTCGTCCGCCGCGTAATAGAGCGGCAGGGTTGACGGATAACCCAGCGTATTGCGATACGCGATGCGGTGCGTCGCCGAGTACCAGTGCGGCACGACGTAGTAGCCATGCATCAGCACGCGATCGAGTGCGTGCGTCGCATCGACGAGCTGTTCGCGCGTCTGCGCACCGACGACCTTGTGCAGGATCGCATCGATGGCCGGCGACTTCACGCCCGCGAGATTGTCGGAGCCCTGCTCGTCCGCATACTTGCTCGCGAAGCGCGAGACCTGCTCGGTGCCCGGCACCTGCACGTCGGGCAGACGCACGCTCGTCATGTCGAAATCGAACGCGTCGAGGCGCTTCTGGATGAGCGCGTAGTCGACCGTGCGGAAGTTCATCGTGATGCCGAGCTTTTGCAGATTGCGGCCGAATGCGGCGGCGACCGGCTCCATCGACGCGCCGCCGCCGGTATCGTCCAGTATCTCGAACACGAACGGCTGGCCCTTTGCGTTACGCAGCGCGCCATCGCGATAGGTCCATCCGGCTTGCGACAGCAACTCGCGCGCCTTGATGAGATTTGCCCGCAGCGAGCCGGGCGGATCGGTGTCCGGCTGTTTCGGCATCTCGCCGAAGACGGCCGGATCGAGCTTCCTGCGCAGCGGCTCCAGGATCGCGAGCTCGCCTTCGCTCGGCGTGCCCTTCGCCTGGAGATCGGTGTTGACGAAGAAGCTGTCGGTCCGCTTGTACTGATTGAAGAACAACTGGCGATTGAGCCATTCGAAGTCGAGCGCGAGATCGAGCGCCTGGCGCACGCGCACATCCTTGAAAAGCGGCCGCCGCAGGTTCATGAAGAAACCCTGCATGCCCGTGCCGTTGTGATGTGGAAACTCGCGCTTGATGAGCTCGCCACTGTCGAAACGCTTGCCGATGTCTCGCCGCACCCAGCTTCGCGCGACGTTCTCGACGAGCACGTCGTATTCGCCCGCCTTGAATGCTTCGAGCCGCGCGGTTGCATCGGAATACAGCTTGTAATCGATGCGCGCGAAGTTGTGCGTGCCGACGCGCACCGGCAGCGACGCGCCCCAATAGTTCGGGTCGCGCTTGTAGGTGATGGTGCGGCCGTTGTCGAACGTGTCGATCAGATAGTCGCCGCTCGTGATCGGCTTTTCGAACGCGAGCTGATCGAAGGGGATGCGCGTGCCGTCCGACCGCAAACCCCACTTCCGCGAAAACACCGGAATGCCGCCCGCGAGCAGCGGCATCTCGCGCGTCGCGACCTTGAATTCGAAGCGGATCGTGAGCCGATCCACGACGACCGCGCGCGCGATCTGCCCGAAGTACACCGAAAACTGCGGCGCGGCCTTCGGACTCTTCAGCGTTTCGAACGAAAACTTGACGTCTTCGGCGGTGACCGCGTCGCCGTTGGTGAAGCGCGCCTTTGGATTGATGTGGAACGTCGTCGAAAGACCATCGGGCGCGACGGCGATATCGTCGGCAAGAAGGCAATAGGCGCTCGCCACTTCGTCCGAGCTGCCGGTCGTCAGGCTCTCGAACATGAGGCCGAGGCCCGGCGCGGGATTGCCGCGCAGAGTGAAGGGATTGAACTTGTCGAAGCTCGTGAGGCGATTCGGATTCGCCAGCACCAGCGTGCCGTCGCGCGGGGCGTCGGGATTGACGTAATCGAAGTGCTTGAAACCGGGCGGATATTTCGGCTCGCCGTACTGTGCGATGGCATGCGCCGCATACGCGGGCGTGCCCGCACCACAGGCAATGCACGCCGCGAGCGCGAGCGCGATGCGCTTGCCCCAGGCGGGCGATGATGCGATCGGCGTGGCGGACGTCGTCAGCCCGGTCATAGGCTCCTTGCGGGATGAGTAAGGGCCCCGGCACGATGGAAACGCGGCCTGCAGGGCAGTGAAGAAGGCTTGAAGACAGCCGGACCGCAGTGTCGATGTGAGAGAATTCTACCCAATCGAAACGCCATCCGGTTCCGGCGCATGGGAGGCACTAGCACGATGCCTGCCCGCCCGTCGAACCGATGCGCGCAGCACCCGACGCGAAGCGCGCACCCCGCAACCGCAATCGAGCCGCCCCGCGCGCCTCGCGTGACATTGACATTCAAGGAGCATTCATGGGCTTTCTCGCTGGAAAACGAATTCTGCTGACCGGCTTGCTGTCGAACCGCTCGATCGCTTATGGCATCGCGGAAGCCTGCAAGCGCGAAGGCGCGGAACTGGCGTTCACGTATGTCGGCGAGCGCTTCAAGGACCGCATCACCGAATTCGCGACGGAGTTCGGCAGCGACATGATCTATCCGTGCGACGTCGGCAGCGACGAGGAAATCGACGCCCTCTTCGCGTCGCTCAAGGAACGCTGGGGCACGCTCGACGGTCTCGTGCATTCCATCGGCTTCGCACCGCGCGAGGCTATCGCAGGCGATTTCCTCGACGGCATGACGCGCGAGAACTTCCGCATCGCGCATGACATCTCCGCTTACAGCTTTCCGGCGCTCGCCAAAGCGGCGCAATCGATGCTGTCGGACAGCGCGTCCCTGCTCACGCTGAGCTACCTCGGTGCGGAACGCGCGATCCCGAACTACAACACGATGGGTCTCGCGAAGGCATCGCTCGAGGCGAGCGTGCGTTATCTCGCGGTATCGCTCGGCAACAAGGGCGTGCGCGTGAACGGCATTTCGGCCGGCCCGATCAAGACGCTCGCGGCGAGCGGCATCAAGGGCTTCGGCAAGATTCTCGATTTCGTCGAAGACAACGCGCCGCTCAAGCGCAACGTGACGATCGAGCAAGTCGGCAATGTGGCGGCGTTCCTGTTGTCGGATCTGGCGGGCGGCGTGAGCGCGGAGATCGTTCACGTCGATTCGGGCTTCCACGCGGTCGTGGGTGGAATGGCGGGCATCGGCGAGTAAGCCCTGGCGCGTTCCCGCAGCGACAAGCAAAAAAGGGCTGCTTTCCTGAGGGAAGCGGCCCTTTTGCCGTTCTGGCGCGCCGATATCAAATCATCGTGGCGGATGCAGGGGCCGCGATTCGCGCGAAATGCATTCGTTGAGCAGCGACGCGGCGCGCGGGCACTCAGTGGTGACCGTGACCGTGTCCGTTGCCATGTCCGTTGCCGTGACCGTGGCCGTGTTTGTCGTGCCCCTTCCCGTGGCCGTGATGCCGCTCCCAGTCACCGCGGCTCCAGTAGCGCCGGCCGTCCCAGTACCGGTCGTCATGCCAGCCGATGATCACCGGCGGCGCAGCCTGATAGACGACTGGCGGTGGCGGCGGCGCATAGACGGGCGCCGGCGTGACATATACCGGCGCGGGCGTGCCGATATTGACGCCCACATGGACATCCGCCGCGTGAGCGGTGTTAATCGCAGCGCAAGCGACGATGCTCAGCGCGGCTGTAGGAATACGCCCCGTAAGTTTGGCTTTCATGGCGTCGAACCTCTTTATTGGAATGTTGGCGTGCAGGAAATATAACGAAAGGCTTTCTGGCGGATATTTCAGCTTTGTAAGTTCCTGCGCATTCTGACGTAACGTCAGAGGAAAGCTTACTTTTTGTTACATTCTGTCGCCAACCGCCAACGGTGGACACTCCGCCGTTCCGTCGCACGGCAAGAAAAAACCACCCGCGCGGGTGGTTTTTTTGGGGGCAATGCGAGACGGTTACTCAATGCCAGCCGTGTCGCCCATGATTTTCGTGCCCATATGCGTGACCGCGACCGTTATGGCGATACCAGTCGTCGCGGTCCCAGTAGCGGCGGCCGTCATAGTATCGATCCCCGTGCCAGCCGATCACGATAGCCGGTTGCGCGTACACCGGCACGGGCGGCGGCGCATACACGACGGGCGGCGGAGGCGGCGCGTAGACGGGGGCCGGAGCGACGTACACAGGCGCCGGAATCCCGATGTTGACGCCCACGGAAACGCCCGCCATCGCCGCACCGGACAGCGTCAAACCGCCGATGACGAGCGCGTAGGCCACGGAGGCCTTCGATACCTTGTTCATGTGAAGCCCTACCTCGATGCGTTGTTTGTTGTATGACCGGACTATATCGAGAAACGGTGCGACGAGTGTTCGACTTGGTAACGTCCCATTACTGAAGCTAACGCTTGCGAAAATGTAAGATGCGCGACGGGCGCCCGGCTTTCGTCGACCGCTGCGCTCCTGCCGCTATCGCCTGTCCGTGACCGGTTTCGCTTTTCGCGCGCGACTGATTCACGTTCGCCGCTGGCCTTGCATCGCTCTTTGTCAGCAAAATCGGAATTGTCGGATAGCTTACGGCACGACTCCCATTGAGCATTGCGCCCGTCCGCGATGTTTGCGGATAGACAACCACAACAGCTCATAAACATAGGCAGACCATGAAAATTACCCGCCTGGCATTGGCCGCGACCGCAGTTGCATCCGCCATCTTCACGCTCGCCTCGTGCGGCAGCGTTGCCAATCTGAATCCCGATACGCTCCTTCAGTCGGGCCAACTGGCCACCCAGGCGCTCACGCTCAGCGACAGCGACGTGCGCGGTCTCTCCGACAAGTCCTGCCAGCAAATGGACGCGGAGAACAAGATTGCGCCGGCGTCGAGCCAGTACACGCAGCGCCTGAACCGCATCTCGAAGCAACTGGGCGACAACATCAATGGCGTCCCGGTCAACTACAAGGTGTACATGACGAAGGATGTCAACGCGTGGGCGATGGCCAACGGCTGCGTGCGCGTCTACAGTGGCCTGATGGACATGATGAACGACGACGAAGTGCGCGGCGTCGTGGGTCACGAGATGGGCCACGTGGCGCTCGGTCACACGAAGAAGGCGATGCAGGTCGCCTACGCGACGTCGGCGGCGCGCTCGGTGGCGTCGGCGGCGGGCGGCGCGGTCGCGAGCCTCTCGGCTTCGCAACTCGGCGATCTGTCGGAGAAGTTCGTCAACGCGCAGTTCTCGCAGTCGCAGGAAAGCGCCGCGGACGACTACTCGTTCGACCAGCAGAAGAAGAAGGGCTACAGCCCGGCCGGCCTCGTGACGGCATTCCAGAAGCTGGCGGCGCTCGACGGCGGCAAGTCGAGCATGTTGAGCTCGCACCCGTCGTCGCCTTCGCGTGCGAAGCACATCGAAGAGCGCATCGCTTCGAGCAAGTAATTTGAGGTCAACCGGCGGCAGTGTTGCCGCCGGTGTTTTACGGCGCGGGCATCGAGGCCGCGCCGCAACGCCTCGGCGATCAGAAGAAGTTATGCACGCCGACGGTCAGGCTGTCATTGCGACGGCAGCGCAACTATTCGCAACGGGCCAGCGTTTATTAGTCGTGCCTATTAACGTGGACGGCCGGCGAGGCCCCTCGCGACTTCAACGAACACTTCGGCGACGCAACGGGCTCATGCCACGTTACCGAGACGAGTCGGTCATGACTTTGCAAAGCAGAAGCCCCGCAAGGCGCAAACCTTGCGGGGCTTTTCTTCGGGCTGCCGGCTCGGCGCTTCCTAGTCAACGCCATACTGCGGCGTAGTAGATCACATAGAAACCGACGGTACCCAAAGCAAGTAATAGCGCCGTTCCTGCTCGCAACAAAGTTTCGTCACGTCGTTTGAATCCTACAATCGCCCAAACGACAGTCGGGACAAAAACGTAGGCCAAGATAAAGACATAGCCGACTGCCGACACGTCGCAATGCTCAATGTCCCAGCATTCATGCCAGCGCGTGCTGAACAGCGGCCACGACAATCGCCGTGACAATCGACTGATCCACACCGCCGATTGCCACGAAAGCGCGGCACCGATACACAGGTAAGCGAGCGACCAAGCGACGCGCTTCACTTGATCTCCCAAAACAAGATCTGCTTCGACTTGCCTAAGTCCGAGTACCAAGCCGATGATATGCCTAGTGTGAAGCGCATGAAGGTATTGATGCCCCCTTCAAAGCTTGGTGAAGTCAGTTTTCTCCCGTTCCATAAATCGATATGGCCACCGGACGCATTCTCCGCACGCTCTCCATCGCGTGTCCAGTAGCGCGAGAATTCGATGATGCCAGTGCGGCCTCTTACTTTCGCCTCCCAATCGGCTCCAGTAACGTCTTCAGCTTTCGGTAGTCCTGCAAAAGGTTGACTCTTAAGCCATTGACCCATTTCATCAGCGCGCGTCGCCGTTGCCTTTCCGTCTAGCAAAATCCGTCCGATCTTGTCCCCGTTCATTGGGCGAATAATTTTTTGCGAGAATGATTTCATTCCGATCCCGACACGATGAAGCGTGACGCTCAAGCGTATAGCGCACTGGTTATCGTACGCCGGGTTATCGTATGGGTTGCCGTTCGGATAGTTGTCCCACAGTTCTTGGAAAGTCACGGCTCTTAGCTGTACAACCCCAAACGAGTTCGGCGTCGAGTTGGTGCGTACCACGGTTGGTTTATTCGGCATTGCTCAGTCCTCGTTCACTATCGCAAGCGCTTCGTCACCCCAATGTATGATGTAATCCTCAGCGCGCTCTCCGGTCGACATGCGCGGCAATTGGCCATCAGCTCCAATGCGCCCATTAAACGTGCGACCATCTGCCATTTCTATGGCAAAAGGATAGCCATCGAACGAATCAACAAGGGCGAGCTGCACCTGTTCGTCGAATCGGACGGCCGTTGTGTCGGCCGCTGAGTTGGGTGTTGCGAATGCTGAAACGCCGGATCCATCGGCGTGGTCCTCGTGACGCGCGATTCTCTGCGTCTTAGCAACTATTCGCGGTTTCGTCGGACACTGGCAATTCAGCACGTCGCCGTCAAGGGCGATCTCTCGGCCACAGTTCGTATTCCGATGCAGCCCGCCTGATTTGGATATCAAGCCGAAGGTCTTGCAGACGTTGCAAAACGCTTTGCCTCCTATGAAGGCGACCGGATTTCCCATGATGGTGGACGGCGCGGCAGAGGTTAGCGGCTCTATGTAGCCGCCGGTTTCCGGCTCATCTCCGACGCAAAGAACATGGCGCAGCATGTGGTCAACTCTAGAGAAGTCGTTATTGTTGGTCTACTGAACGCACGGGTATCACGCAGACGCCGCGAAGAATAGCCGCCCCTCACAACAACGCACTCACCGCCCGAGAAAATCGACAAACTTTGACGCCATCGTAGATTTTGTTTGCGGGGTCCCATCGTGTTCTGAGCAATCCGGCGCGTGGTTGCGCCGGAACAGGCTTGGCGGCCTGTAACCGTATTGAGCCCGCGACGCTCGCGCAATGCGAGCGAAGCGATAGAACCCCGAGCCCAGCCGATAACCGGCGTTCCCTGATGGGCTGATTGATGGGCCGAAAAAGCGAAAACCCCGTAAGTCGTTAAACTTACGGGGTTTTCTTCCTACTACTGGCGGAGACGGAGGGATTCGAACCCTCGATCCAGTTTTTAGCCAGATGCTCCCTTAGCAGGGGAGTGCCTTCGACCTCTCGGCCACGTCTCCCAAACTTTTCGTCGCACCGGGAGTGCAGTGCAACGAGATCGAGATAATAGCGTGTTCCCCGGCAGTGGTCAAATTCGCATGACGATTTTTTCCAATCGACCGAATTCGAATGTTCCGCCGCCAGATATCGCAATAAACGCAGCGAACCCCTGCGCTTCTTACGCGCGATCCAGCTCGAACGCCTTGTGCAGCGCGCGCACCGCCAGTTCGGTGTATTTCTCGTCGATCAACACGGAGATCTTGATTTCCGACGTCGAGATCATCTGGATGTTGATGCCCTCCTCCGACAGCGTGCGGAACATCGTGCTCGCGATGCCCACGTGCGAGCGCATGCCGACGCCCACCACCGACACCTTCGACACCTTGGGATCGCCCAGCACCGTCTCGGCTTGAACGTGGCCTTTCACCTGGCCGTTCAGGATTTCGAGTGCGCGCTGATAGTCGCCGCGGCCGACGGTGAACGTGAAGTCGGTCTTGCCGTTCACGCTCTGGTTCTGGATGATCATGTCGATGTCGATGTTCGCATCGGCGACCGGCCCGAGAATCTGATACGCGACGCCCGGCTTGTCGGGCACGCCCATCACCGCGATGCGCGCTTCGTCGCGCTGGAACGCGATGCCAGAAATCACTGCTTTTTCCATGTTCTCGTCTTCTTCAAAAGTAATCAGGGTGCCCGAGTGCATCTCTTCGTCGAGCGCCATCAGCGGGTCAGTCAGGCTGGAGAGCACGCGCGTCTTCACCTGATACTTGCCGGCGAACTCCACCGAGCGGATCTGCAGGACCTTCGAGCCGAGACTCGCCATCTCGAGCATCTCTTCGAACGTCACGCGATCGAGCCGGCGCGCATCGTCGACGACGCGCGGATCGGTCGTATAGACGCCGTCGACGTCCGTGTAGATCAGGCATTCGTCGGCCTTCAGCGCCGCCGCGATCGCGACCGCCGACGTGTCCGAGCCGCCTCGTCCGAGCGTGGCGATGTGGCCTTCCGGATCGACGCCCTGAAAGCCCGTGATGACCACGACCTTGCCCGCGTTCAGATCGTTGAGCACGCGCTCGCCGTCGATCTCGCTGATGCGCGCCTTCGTGAACGCGCTGTCCGTCTTGATCGGCACTTGCCAGCCGGCATAACTCACGGCGTCGAGACCTTCGGCGTGCAGCGCGATGGCCAGAAGCCCCACGCTGACCTGCTCGCCCGTGGAGGCAATCATGTCGAGTTCGCGCGGGTCCGGGTTCGCCGTGATGTCTTTCGCGAGACCGAGCAAGCGATTCGTTTCGCCGGACATCGCCGACGGCACGACGACCATCTTGTGGCCAGCCTTGTGCCATTTCGCGACGCGCTTGGCGACGTTCTTGATGCGCTCGACCGAGCCCATCGAAGTGCCGCCGTATTTGTGTACGATGAGTGCCATTGTCGTCTTGAACAGAAGGGAAACACGCGCTGACGCGCTCAATGCAAGTGCTGTGCGTTGCTCGACCGCTTCGGGGATGGATGAAGCCAGCAACGATACGCGGGATGCCGCCGCATGCCCGCCTTGCGGTCAGTACTCACGCAAGTGTGCTCAAGAGGTGCGTCAAGGGCGCGCGTCTGCAGGCGAAATTCGCGTCTTTTGAACGGAGATGCTGCGCAAAGCGCGTGGCGGGCAAGCGAGCTACGGTACCTGATCGAGGCCGAAATTTCAAGATTGCACGCTTGGCGGAACCATTCTACCGGCTCGCGTGCAACGCCGCCGCATCAGGCGAGCAGCAGATCCGGCCGCCACACGATGCGGCGTAACGGCGCGTTCGCGCTTTCGGATGCGATATCCGGCGCGACTTCGCGGTTCACGCCGATGAACGGCACAAACAGCAGCGCATCGCGGATGAAGAGCAAGGGCACGTCGCGTTTCCATGCGGGAACGCCGCGCTCCTGGAACAGGTTCTTGAGCGTGCGGCTCGGCGCATCCGCCGCGAGGCGCATGCGCTCGCCGCCGCCACGCGACCGCGCGACGAGCGGCGCGGCGCGCAGCAAGCCTTCCGCGATCACATCGGGGCCGGGCGCATCGACGGGTTCGAACACGAACGAACCGCGCCACTGCGGCAAGCGCCAGACTTCATCGCCCTGCCAGCGCAATTCGCTCGGTGCACGGGCGATGGCCGCGCCCTGGTCGAGATCGGGCGCATCGGCGCTGTCGCCCTGCTCCCAGAACAACGCATTGCGATACACCCGCAAGCACTGCCCCGCGTGATCGACGCGCAGCGCGTGACCGTCGCGCGCGCTCGCCGCGTGACGAAGCTGACGCAGGATATCCGCTGTGCGCGCCGTCGATGCCGCCTGCAAGCCGCACGCGCGCATCCAGTAGCGCAGGAGGTTGATGGCGCGTTCGTCGTCGAGTGCGAGAAGCGCATCGAGCGCGAGCGCACCGTCCTCGCCGCTGCGCGCCGTATCCATGTCGATGCGCGCGAGCTCGTCGAGCAGCCGCTGCGCCGAAGCCGCATGCGACGCCGTGCGCGCAAGGGCATCGCGAAAGCCCGGGAAATGCACGGCGAGCACCGGCAGCACGTCATGGCGCAGCGCATTGCGTGCGTAGCGCGTGTCGGCGTTGGACTCGTCGTCGATCCACGTCAGATCACGCTCGTGCGCGTATTGCTCGAGCTGCGCGCGCAACAGCCGCAACAGCGGACGCAGACGCGGCGTCGCGCCATCGAGGCGCTGCGGGGCCATCGCCGCGAGGCCCGCGACGCCCGCGCCCCGCAGCAATTGCAGCAACACGGTCTCGGCCTGATCGTCGGCATGATGCGCGATCAGGAGCGCCGACGCCCCCGCTTCATCGCACATGTCGTCGAGCGCGCGATACCGTGCATCGCGCGCGGCGGCCTCGAGGCTTTCGCCGCCCGAACGCATCACCTCCACGTGCCGCGACGCATGGCGCACATCCAGCGATACCGCGAACGCGGCGCAATGCGCGGCCCAGGCATCGGCGTTCGGGCTCAGGCCGTGATGAACGTGCAGCGCAACGACGCGCGCCGCGCCGAAACAGCGCACGGCGGCATCGAGCAAAACGGTGGAATCGAGGCCGCCGCTGAGTGCGACGGCAAGCCGCGCATCGGATGGCAGCGCGGAGGCCGACACCGAAGCGCGCACCGCCTCGAGAACGAGGCGGCCGGCCGGGGTGTCGGTGTCGGAAATCACGAGGGATCGTGAAGAGAGGAAAGCCCGCTCATGCGCCGGGCAGCGTTTCCTTGAACTTGCCGTAGGCCATCAGCTTGTCGAAGCGGCGATCGCGCAATTCCTGCACGCTCAGACCCTGGAACTGACGCAGCGAGTCGGCGAGCGCACGGCGCAGCATCGCGGCCATGCCCTTCGGATCGCGATGCGCGCCGCCGAGCGGTTCGTTCACGATCTTGTCGATCAGCCCGAGCGCCTTCAGGCGATGAGCGGTCAGGCCGAGCGCTTCGGCCGCTTCCGGCGCCTTCGCCGCACTCTTCCACAGAATGGACGCGCAGCCTTCCGGCGAGATCACGGAGTACGTGGAGAACTGCAGCATCATCACGGAATCGGCGACGGCGATCGCCAGCGCGCCGCCCGAACCGCCCTCGCCGATGATCGTCGTGATGATCGGCGTCTTGAGTTCCGCCATCACGTACAGATTGCGCCCGATGGCTTCCGACTGACCGCGCTCTTCCGCGCCGATGCCCGGATACGCGCCAGGCGTATCGACGAACGTGAAGATAGGCATGCCGAACTTTTCGGCGAGACGCATGAGCCGCTCGGCCTTGCGATAGCCTTCGGGGCGCGGCATGCCGAAGTTGCGCAGCGCGCGCTCTTTCGTGTCGCGGCCCTTCTGATGGCCGATCACCATGCACGGCTGGCCGTTGAATCGCGCGAAGCCGCCGACGATCGCGAGGTCATCGGCGAAGGCGCGGTCTCCATGCAGTTCGTGAAAGTCGGTGAACAGCTCGTTCACGTAGTCGAGCGTGTACGGACGCTGCGGGTGACGTGCGATTTGCGAAACCTGCCACGGCGACAGGTTTGCGTAGAGATCCTTCGTGAGCTGCTGGCTCTTCTTCGACAGCCGCTCGATTTCTTCCGAGATGTCGACAGCGGAATCGTCCTGAACGAAGCGGAGTTCTTCGATCTTCGCTTCGAGTTCAGCGATCGGCTGCTCGAAATCCAGAAACGTGGTCTTCATGTGTTCGAGTCCTAGAACAACGGGCGGGGCGCAGGGGCGTCTATTCTAACCGCGTCCGTCCCTGATAAATACGCGCGGAAGCTATCGATTATAAATCAACGATAGCTCGGCAATTGTTGTGTGAAATCAGTGGTCTGCGGGAATCGGGTTGAGACTGCGCCACATGTACCAGGTCGCGACCGTGCGCCACGGCTCCCAGTTCGCCGCGACTTCGCGTGCCTCGCTGCGCGTGACCGGTTCGCCGCTGAAGTAATTCACGCTGATCGCCTGGATCAGGCCGAGGTCGTCGAGCGGCAGGACATTCGGGCGCGACAGATTGAAGATGAGGAACATCTCCGCCGTCCATCGGCCGATGCCGCGAATCTGCGTGAGTTCGGCGATGACGGCTTCGTCGTCCATCGACGCCCACGTATCGACATGCAGCGCACCCGATACGAAATGCTGCGCGAGATCCAGTATGTACTCGGTCTTGCGTTTCGACAGGCCGCACGCCTGCAGCTTCTCGGGCCCCAGCTTGATGAACTGCGCAGGCACGACTTCGGGGCACGCGGTTTTCACGCGTTCCCAGATGGCTTGCGCGGCTTTCACCGATATCTGCTGACCGGCGACCGACCGTGCGAGCGTCGAGAACGGATCGCCGAGATTGACGAGATGGATCTCGCCGAACTTCGGAATCAGCTTCTTGAGGATACGGTCGCGCTTCATCAGGTCGGCGCACGCCTTGTCCCAATAGTCAGGACGCGTGGCTTCGCGTGTGAAACCGCCGACTTGCGCGGACACCTCGGCATCCGCCGTGACGACACGCGACTTGCGCACGACTTCGCCGTGCTCCTTGTCGGCGACGAGCGTCTGCGCATGGGCGGCATCGCCCGCGACGGCGCGGCCGTTGCCCTTCGCCGGCAGCATCTCGGCTTCCACGGTGCGCGCCTTCGACGCACGCGCGCCGATGTCCTCGCCGTTGCCGCGTCGCGCGCTGCTTACGCCGTCGCCTGCGGAACGCGTCGAGATCGCGCGTTTGGCCGCGCTCTTGCGGGCCGTCGCCGTCGTTGCACCATTGCTCCTTTGCGTCGTCGATTCCGATTGCGCAGCGCGCGCGCGCTTCGTTGCGGGCGACGCGGCGCTTCCTGGCGCGGGTCGCTTGACCGGCGTCTTCCTGGCCGTTGCCATCTTGCCTCCTGCCTGGCGAGTCGATCAGAGGGTTCGAAGGTTCGCGATCACACGCGGCGCCATTCGGTCGACCCACCCGGTTTGTCTTCAAGCGCAATACCGGCTTCGAGCAATGCGGCGCGAATCCGGTCTGCTTCGGCATAGTTCTTCGCCTGCTTGGCGGCGATGCGCTCGGCGATCTTCGCTTCGATCTCCTGCGGCGACAGTCCGTCCGCTGCATCCGTGCCCGCCGCCTGCTGCAGGAACGCGCGCGGCTCGCGCCCGAGGAACCCGAGCACCTGACCCAGACCCTTCAGCTGACGAGCGAGCGCCGCGTCGTGCGTGCGGTTCACTTCGCTTGCAAGATCGAACAGCACGGATACGGCCACGGGCGTGTTGAAGTCGTCGTTCATCGCAGACTGGAAACGCTGCGCGTTCGCCTCATCCCAGTCAAGTTGCTGATTGTCCGGCTCGACATCTTTCAGCGCGGTATATAGGCGAGTCAATGCGTTCCTTGCATCGTCGATATGCACGTCACTGTAGTTGAGCGGCGAACGATAGTGCGCACGCGCGATGAAGAAGCGCACGACTTCGGCATCAAACTTTGCCAGCACTTCACGGATCGTGAAGAAGTTGCCGAGCGACTTCGACATCTTCTCGCTGTCGATCTGCACGAAGCCGTTGTGCATCCAGTAGTTCACGAAGGTCTTGCCGGTCGCGCCTTCGCTTTGCGCGATCTCGTTCTCGTGATGCGGGAACTGCAGGTCCTGACCGCCGCCGTGAATGTCGAACTGCTCTCCGAGCAAGCTGCAGGCCATCGCCGAACATTCGATGTGCCATCCCGGACGGCCGCGACCCCACTTCGAATCCCAGCCGGAATCGGCGGGCTCGCCTTCCTTCGAATGCTTCCACAACACGAAGTCGAGCGGATCTTCCTTCGCATCGTTCGCGGCGACGCGCTCGCCCGCGCGCAGGTCTTCGAGCGACTTGCCCGACAGCCTGCCGTAGCCCGCGAACTTGCGCACTGCGTAGTTCACGTCGCCGTCCTTCGCGCGATACGCATAGCCGTTGGCCTGCAATGCATCGATCATGCCGAGCATCTGCGGAATGTAATCGGTGGCGCGCGGCTCGAGGTCCGGACGCGCGACGCCGAGTGCATCCGCGTCTTCGTGCATCGCCTGGATGAAGCGCTGCGTGAGCGACTTGATCGACTCGTTGTTCTCGACCGCGCGACGGATGATCTTGTCGTCGACGTCCGTGATGTTCTGCACGAACGTGACCTTGTAGCCGATCGTGCGCAGCCACCGCTGCACGACATCGAACACGACCATCACGCGCGCATGGCCGATATGACAGTAGTCATAGACGGTCATTCCGCAGACGTACATGCGTACCTCGCCGGGGCGAAGCGGCGTGAAGGGTTGCTTGTCACGCGCGAGCGTGTTGTAGATGCGCAGCGAATTCATAGAGGGCAATGCGTGTACCGGAGCACCCGTGCGTTGTCGGCGCAGTGACGTGCTCGATGCTGGCGGGAACGGATGATACGCACACGCGAGCGCGAACACGACGGTCGGTCGACCAGGACGGAGACGGCCACGAGTGGCAAAGAGAGTCCGGCGTCGGCAACGCGCGGCCACGTGTGAAACATGGCGTGCAAGGCGTGCGCGGAACGGGCGGACCTTTTGTTAGAATGGGTCGGAGTATAACACTCGGACTTGAGCCTATGAAATCTCCAAGCGGCCGCACGACAGGCGTTGCCGGTCATGCCGCGAGCCAGGCTGAAGCCCTCGCAGTCCATGGTGTTTCGAGTGGCGCATTGTGCTTCATTCACCCTCCCTCCCCGCTCCATTCCCTGACCCGATTCCAAGTGACTCACGCTCAAGCGCGCATGCCTTCGCAAGTTTCCCGCCTGCCAACCATCGTTCGTGTTCGCCAGCGCCTTCTCGCGACGCTTTCGCTCGCCGTCTTCGGCGTTGCGGCGTGCTGTGTCACGTCAACGGCGGCGTTCGCGCAGGTATCGTCGGCGAAGGCGGACGGCACGCCGGAGATCGATGCGTCCATCGCCAGCAAGGACTGGAACGCCGCGCTCGCGCAGCTCGATGCGCGCATCGCGACGAACCCGCGCGACGTGCAGGCGAAGTTCAAGCGCGCAACCGTGCTGGCGCGGCTGAATCGCGACGACGAGGCCATCGCCGCGTTCACCGAACTCACGCAGGCATACCCGGAGCTGCCCGAGCCTTACAACAATCTCGCCGCCCTCTATGCGAAGAAGGGCCGCTATGAAGATGCGCGCGCCGCGCTCGAAACGGCGGTGAAGGCGAACCCGGGCTATGCGCTCGCCTACGACAACCTCGGCGACCTTTATCTGCGGCTCGCGAGCGAATCGTACAAGCGGGCGCAATCGCTCGGCTCCACGAGCCCGCTTACGCGCCAGCGCATCGCAGGCATCCAGAACATCATCACGCCGCCGCCGAAGAAGCGTGCCGCAAGTGCGGCGTCGAGCGGGGCGTCCGGCGCGCAAGGCGCTTCGGCGCCGCGTGCGGCTTCGGATGAATGGACGCCGACGCAAGGCGAGACGCCGTCGACCATGCCATCGCCCGAAACGTACTCGCCTTTCGGCGGACCGAGCGGCCCGTTGCCGACATCGCCGTATGTCGCGCCGAATCCGCAGCAGCCGTGAGTGGGCGCGCACAGGTTAAGCTATGAGCTTCGCGCGACGCCATTGCACGCAACGCCGTCGCGGTTGACGCTTTGCATTCATCACCCGAGGATCGAACCTTCATGAAATTGCTGATGCTGGCGCTTTCCGGCGCCGCCCTGATCGCGACCGCCCCCGCCTTTGCTCAACCCGGGCAACCCGCGCAGGCCGCGCATCCGAACGTGCTCTTCAAGACTTCGCAAGGCGACATCCGCGTCGAGCTTTATCCCGAGAAGGCGCCGAAAACCGTCGAGAACTTTCTCGCCTACGTGAAGTCCGGACAGTACAGCGGCACGATCTTCCATCGCGTCATTCCGGGCTTCATGATTCAGGGCGGCGGCTATAACACGAGCTTCGCGGAAAAGCCGACCCGCGCGCCGATTCCGCTCGAAAGCCGCAGCGGCCTGAAGAACGCCACCGGCACGATCGCAATGGCGCGCACCAGCAATCCGAACTCGGCCACGGCCCAGTTCTTCATCAATACGGTCGATAATGCGGGCCTCGACTATCCGAACCCCGACGGCAACGGTTACGCCGTGTTCGGCAAGGTCGTCGCGGGCATGGATGTCGTGAAGAAGATCGAAGGCAGCCCGACCACGACGCGCGGCCCGATGGCCGACGTGCCGCAGAAGCCGACCGTGATCGAGTCGGCGACCGTCGTGTCGCAGTAACGCGAATATCCCTGGCGGCGTGCAGTCGCGCGCCGCCCAACTACAACCGAACACACAGGAGAAAACACATGGTCGAACTGCATACGAACCACGGCGTCATCAAGCTGGAACTGAACGCCGAAAAAGCGCCGAAGACGGTCGAGAACTTCCTCAACTACGTGAAGAAGGGCCACTACGACAACACGGTGTTCCATCGCGTGATCGACGGCTTCATGATCCAGGGCGGCGGCTTCGAGCCGGGCATGAACCAGAAGCCGACGGACGCGCCGATCAACAACGAAGCGAACAACGGCCTCACGAACGACAACGGCACGATCGCGATGGCGCGCACCAACGACCCGCACTCGGCGACCGCGCAGTTCTTCATCAACGTGAAGGACAACGACTTCCTGAACCACTCGTCGCCGACGCCGCAGGGCTGGGGCTACACGGTGTTCGGCAAAGTCGTCGAAGGCATGGATGTCGTCGAGAAGATCAAGAAGGTCCGCACCGGCTCGAAGGGCTTCCATCAGGACGTGCCGGTCGATGACGTCGTGATCGAGAAGGCCGTCGTGGTCTGAATCTCCATCGCATGATCGAGTCGAAGTCTTTCGGTCGCGAAACGGAACACGAAGCAGCGGGCGCAGCGCATGACGCGCGCCCGCTGTTTTTCATTTCGGACCTGCATCTGAGCGAGGCGATACCGAACACGGTCGCCGCGTTCGAGCATTTCATCGAGGTGACGGCGAACGAGGCCGACTCCGTCTTCATCCTCGGGGATCTTTTCGAATTCTGGATCGGCGACGACGTGCTCGACCCCGCCGTCACCGACGAACGCGGCCGCTTTGCGCGCCGCATGACGAAGCTGATGCATACGCTGTCCGAGCGCGGCATCGCGCTCTACGTGATGCACGGCAATCGGGACTTTCTGCTGGGCCGGCGCTTCATGAAGGAAGCCGGCGCAATGCCGCTGCCCGATCCGTTCACGATGACCGCGTTCGGCACGCGCATCGTGCTCGCGCACGGCGACGCGCTCTGTACCGACGACACCGGCTACCAGCGGTTTCGCCGTTTCGCGCGCAATCGCGTTGCCCAGCGCCTGTTTCTCGCGCTGCCGCTTCGAACGCGGCTTGCAATCGGTCAACGCATGAGAATGACGAGCGAAGGCGCGCGCACGCACGAGGCATCGGCGAAATACGACGTGACGCGCAACGCGGTCGCGTCGCTATTCACGCAAAGCCGCACGCATACGATGATTCACGGCCACACGCATCGCCCGGCGATGCATCGCGAAGCCGACGGCGTGCGCTGGGTGCTGCCCGACTGGGAACTGGATATCGACGAGCCGCGCGGCGGTTATCTGCGTATCGACGCGAGCGGCATTCGCGTTCTGCCCTTATAGCTGGCGCTCGACGTTGCGCGGTTCGCCGTCCATCGCGGAGCACATGCGCTTGAGGTCGACGAGCGTCGCGCCGTCCACGCCATGCAGCGCTTCCACGCGCGCACCGAGCCGCTCCAGCGCCGCGACGATTTCGTCGGTGCGCTGCGACTGCTTCGACGCGTGATCGATGAGACCGTGAATCGCGAGCGACACCGGATCGTCGGCGTTCGGCGTAATGCCGTAGGCGCAGAAGCCATCGCGCGCGTCGGTCGCGGGCTTCGGCACCGCGGGCATCACGATGCGCGCCGGATTGCCAACCGCGGTGCCGCCCGCCGGCACCGGCTTCACAACGACCGCATTGGAGCCGATCTTGGCGTTTGCGCCGACGGTGAAGCTGCCGAGCACCTTCGCGCCCGCGCCGACGATCACGCCGCGTTCCAGCGTCGGATGCCGTTTGGCCCCGCGCGCCAGCGACGTACCGCCGAGCGTCACGCCCTGGTAGATCGTGCAGTCGTCGCCGATCTCGGCCGTTTCGCCGATCACGACGCCCATGCCGTGATCGATGAACACGCGCCGTCCGAGCGTCGCGCCCGGATGGATTTCGATGCCGGTGAGAAAGCGCCCGATCTGCGACACGAAGCGCCCCGACCAGCGCCAGCCGCGCCGCCAGCACGCGTGCGCGAAGCGGTGCAGCACGATTGCATGCAGGCCCGGATAACACGTGACGACTTCCAGGACGCTGCGTGCGGCAGGATCGCGCTCGCGGATGGCGGCAATGTCTTCGCGGATTCGGTCGAACATGTCGGAGTGTCTGTCGGGGGAAGGGGCGCTGCTGCATCAGGGGCCTGAGCACGATCAGCGCGCATGGGCTTAAGCACGAAAAGCGCAATGCTTATATCGGCATGCCGTTTTCGCCGATTGTAGGGCGAGCGCGCAAAGCGCGCCCGATGCCCCCGATGGCAGCGCGGTCTGCGTCAGTCCTTTCTTGCGCGCAGAAGAATGTGCTTCGCGATGCCGCGCAGGATGTTCACTTCCTCGCGTTCCAGCCCCGAGCGCGCGAAGAGCCGCCGCACGCGCGACATCAGCTTCTTCGGATTGGCGGGATCGAGAAACTCGAGCGCGACGAGCGCTTCTTCGAGATGCGCGTACATGCCTTCGATTTCATCGCTCGACGCGCTCTGCTCCGCCGACGCCACGAGCGACAACGCCGGCGCGGCTTCGTGAAACGCGATGCGCAGTTCGTAGGCAAGCACCTGCACCGCCTGCGCGAGATTCAGCGAGCTGTATGCGGGATTGGCCGGGATGTGCGCAAGCGCGCTGCAACGCTCGACGTCGGCGTTGGAGAGGCCTGTGCGCTCGTTGCCGAACACGAGCGCGATATCGCCGTGCCGCACGGATTCGTGCGCGCGCCGGGCGACGGCGCGCGGCGGCATGTGCGGCGGCCCGTATTCGCGCGTGCGCGCGGTCAGCGCCACGGACCAGCGCACGCCGACGAGCGCTTCCGCGAGCGTATCGACGACATGTGCGGACGCGAGGACATCGTCGGCGCCGCTCGCCATCGCGATCGCTTCGGGCTCGTTCTTGACATCCGCGACGCGCGGCGCGACGAGCACGAGGCGCGAGAAGCCCATCGTCTTCAGCGCGCGCGCCGCTGCGCCCACATTGCCCGGATGACTCGGCTCGACGAGGATGAACCGCGTGGACGTGAAGCCGCCGGCGGGAAGAGAAAGTTCGTTGGATTCCAAGGGGCGGATTCTGCTTGAAGGTTGCGAGAAAACTGAAGCGGGGAATCGGCTATCTTATCCCGAAGCACGCCGGCCGCTCCCGCCAATCGGAAACATCCGGCTTCGGGTAAAATGACGAGTTCGCGCCGTGACCGCCTTCCGGTCCGCGAGCGCCCCGCTCTTATTCAATTCGTCTTTCGTCGACCTAGCCGTTGTCGCCAACTTCATCGCCCGCGCCATTGCATAAAAGCGCGGCGGTCAAAGGATTTCGCTCATGCAACCGATGCTCAATATCGCTGTCAAGGCCGCGCGCCGCGCCGGACAGATCATCAACCGCGCGTCGCTCGACCTGGATCGCCTCCAGGTCAGCAAGAAGCAGCACAACGACTTCGTGACGGAAGTCGACAAGGCGGCCGAAGCCGCGATCATCGAGACGCTGCACACCGCCTATCCCGATCATTCCATCCTCGCCGAAGAGTCCGGCGCGGACGAACGCGAATCGGAATATCAGTGGATCATCGATCCGCTCGACGGCACCACCAATTTCATCCACGGCTTTCCGTATTACTGCGTGTCGATCGCGCTCGTGCACCGGGGCATCGCGACGCAGGCCGTCGTCTACGACCCGACGCGCAACGACCTCTTCACCGCATCGCGCGGGCGCGGCGCGTACCTGAACGAGCGGCGCATCCGCGTCGGCAAGCTGGATCGTCTGTCGGATGCGCTCATCGGCACCGGCTTCCCGTTCCGCGATGGCCAGGGCCTCAACGCCTACACGCGCCTTTTCAGCGAAATGACGCTGGCGTGCGCGGGACTGCGCCGCCCCGGCGCGGCCGCGCTCGACCTCGCCAACGTCGCGGCAGGACGCCTCGACGGCTTCTTCGAGCAAGGCATCCATCCGTGGGACGTCGCGGCGGGCAGCCTGATCGTGACCGAAGCGGGCGGGCTCGTCGGCAACTACACGGGTGAATCGGACTTCCTGTTCAAGAACGAGATCGTCGCGGCGAACCCGAAGGTCTACGCGCAGATGGTCAAGATTCTCGACATGTACTCGCGCACGCGCGTGACGGGCGAGTAACACCGTCTCGCGGGGCGCCGGGCGCGCCTCGCTCCCGAGCCGCGCGCGCCATGCTCCGCAATCGGTGCGCGCTGTTCGCAGCTTGCTCGCTCGACGCAAGACCATCGCACTTTCCGCCGTTCTCCTCCGGTGCGCCGCGCCGCCTCTCCGCCCCACATGAAAAAAGGCTTCTACACGATCATCGCCGCGCAGTTCGTTTCATCGCTCGCGGACAACGCGCTGCTCATCGCGGCGATCGCGATGCTCGCGGTCGTGCGATCGGCGCCCTGGGTCACGCCGCTGCTGCAAATATTCTTCACGATCTCGTATGTGGTGCTCGCGCCCTTCGTCGGGGCATTCGCCGATGCGCTCCAGAAGCGCCACGTGATGTTCATCTCCAACGCGCTCAAGGCGGGCGGCTGCGCGCTCATGTTCGCGGGCGTGCATCCGATGATCGCGTATGGCGTCGTCGGCCTCGGCGCGGCTGCTTATTCGCCCGCGAAGTACGGCATTCTCACCGAACTGCTGCCGCCGGAGAAGCTGATCCCGGCCAACGCGTGGCTGGAATCGGCGACAGTCGGCTCGACGATTCTCGGCACCGTCATCGGCGGCGCGCTCGTGAGCCAGGTCGTCGGCCGATGGGTCGAACATGCCCATCTGCCGTTCGTCGGCACCGCCGCGCACGCCGCGATGTTCGCCGTGATGGCGATTTACGCGTCGGCGGCGGTCATCAACGCGTTCATCCCCGATACCGGCGCGCGTTATCCGAACCTGCTCACGCAGCCGACGCGCCTCGTCCACGATTTCTCGCACTGCTTCAAGGTGCTATGGCGCGACAAGCTCGCGCAGATCGCGCTGTGGGTGACGACGCTGCTCTGGGGCGCCGCCGTCACGCTGCAACTGCTCGTGCTCAAGTGGGCCGACGCGAACCTCGGCTTGTCGCTGTCGAAGGCGGCGGTGCTGCAGGGCGTGACGGGCGTGGGCATTGCGCTCGGCGCAGCGGCGGCATCGGCGCGGATCGCGCTGAGGCAGTCGCTCAGAGTGTTGCCGGTCGGCGTGCTGATCGGCGCCGTGGCGGTGGCGATGGCCTTCTACAACAAGGACCTGTTCCCGGCCGGCGCGGGCGTGCAAGTCGGGCCGGTGTTCATGCCCGCGTACATCCTGATGGCTTATCCGCTGATGATCGCGCTCGGCGGTCTGTCGGGCTTCTTCATCGTGCCGATGAACGCGATCCTTCAGCATCGCGGCGCGACGCTGCTTTCCGCCGGTCATTCGATCGCGGTGCAGAACTTCAATCAGAACCTCGCCGTGCTCGCGATGCTCGGTTCCTACGCGCTGCTCCTGACGGAGAAGGTGCCGGTGCAATGGATCATCGTGATCTTCGGCGTGTTCGTCTGCGGCATGATGGCGCTGGCGATGCGCCGTCACACGCACAACGAGCGCGAAGCGGACCTGGGCGCGCTCGTCGAGGAATGAAGCTTGCTCCTGCGTGGTATCGGTTCATCGCCTCAGGCCGCCCGGAATCGCGACAGAGGGAGGGAACGATGGCGGACGAGTCGAAGTCGTAAGAGCAGTCAACGAGAGAAAATGGATCAGCGCATGATGCGCAGGCAGCGCGGCCGAAGCAGGCACGCTGCCATTCTTCGGCACGTCAATAAAGGAGCATGAAAATGGGATTGTTCACACGTTCGACGCTCGATAGCAAAATCACCGGCGCAGCCGACGTCGGCCAGCGCGCGGTGCGCGGGGCGAGCGATGTCGTCGATTCGGCCAGCGACCAGTTGCGCAGCTTCCTCGATGAGCTGGAAGATTCGCTGCACAGCGCGAAGGACATCGACGCCGACAAGCTGCGCAAGCAGTTGCAATCGAAGCTGAAGTACGCGCGCTCGCAGATGGACGGCGCGGGTTCGGCCATTTCCGGCCGCTTCGGCGATGCAGCCGGTTACGCCGATGACTTCGTGCACGACAAGCCGTGGCACACGCTCGGCGCGGTCGCGGGCCTCGCGCTGTTGATCGGCTTTCTGGCGGGCCGCGCCTGAGCGCACTGACGCCGGCAGGCAGACACGGGGGCCATCGCGCGATGGCCCCTTTCCATTGCGCGATCCGGCCTATGCCTTCCGGCCGTCTCCTTCGCCCAACCCCGACAGGTTAAACTCTTGCTCATTGGCTGAACCGCGGCTGACTCGCGGCTGAACGCGCGTTGCGTTTCGGTCCATTCGCTTTTACCGCACGCAAGATGGGCAATCACACGGCAACTCCCGACTCTCCTGCGGCATCGGCCGCAGCCGCGCTTCCCGCGGATTTCTCCCAGCACACGCCGATGATGCAGCAGTATCTTCGCATCAAGGCGGATCATCCCGGCACGCTCGTGTTCTATCGCATGGGCGATTTCTACGAGCTTTTTTTTCGACGATGCCGAGAAAGCCGCGCGCCTGCTCGACCTCACGCTCACGCAGCGCGGCGCATCGGGCGGCAATCCCATTCGCATGGCGGGCGTGCCGCATCATTCGTGCGAGCAGTATCTGGCCAAGCTGGTGAAGCTCGGCGAATCGGTCGCGATCGTCGAACAGATCGGCGATCCGGCCACGTCGAAGGGACCGGTCGAGCGCAAGGTCGTGCGCGTCGTGACGCCCGGCACGCTGACCGACGCCGCCCTGCTCTCCGACAAAAGCGATGTCTATCTGCTCGCGCTCTGCCCCGCGCATAACCGTCGCGGCGTGGTGACGAACGTCGGTCTCGCGTGGCTCAATCTCGCGAGCGGTGCGCTGCGGCTCGCGGAAGTCGCGCCCGAGCAGGTGGCGGCGGCGCTCGAGCGCATCCGTCCGTCGGAGACGCTCATCGCCGATACGGTCGCCGACGTGCAGGCGAACTTCGGCGTCGCCACGCTCGCGGCCACGACGCGCGTGCCGGCGTGGCACTTCGACGTCGGCTCGGGCGCCGCGCGTCTTCGCGAACAGCTCGATGTCGCGAGCCTCGACGGCTTCGGCGGCGAATCGCTCACCTGCGCGTGCGGCGCGGCCGGCGCGCTGCTGCTCTACGCGGCGGCGACGCAAGGCCAGCAGTTGCGCCATGTGCGCAGCCTGAAGGTCGAGTATGAATCGGAGTACATCGGGCTCGACCCTGCAACGCGGCGCAATCTCGAACTGACGGAGACGCTGCGCGGCACGGAATCGCCCACGCTGTGTTCGCTGCTCGATACCTGCGCGACGACGATGGGCAGCCGCCTCTTGCGGCACTGGCTGCATCACCCGCCGCGCGATGCGTCCATTGCCGGGGCACGTCAGCACGCGATCGGCGCGCTGCTCGATGCGCCGTCGTCAACCGGTCTCGACGCCTTGCGCACCGCGCTGCGAAAGATTTCCGACATCGAGCGCATCACCGGGCGGCTCGCGCTGCTGTCGGCGCGTCCGCGCGATCTTTCGAGCCTGCGCGACACGTTTGCCGCCCTGCCCGATCTTCAGCGCATCGTCGCGGCGCTGCCTGCGCAGACGGCTGCGCTCACGCGCATCGGCGCGGCGCTCGAACCGCCGGGCGAATGCCTGCATCTGCTCGCGAGCGCCATCGCCCCGGAACCGGCTGCGCTGATCCGCGACGGCGGCGTGATCGCGCGCGGCTACGATGCCGATCTCGACGAACTGCGCGATATTTCGGAGAACTGCGATCAATTCCTGATCGATCTGGAAACGCGCGAGCGCACGCGCACCGGGATCGCCAATCTGCGGGTCGAATACAACAAGGTGCACGGCTTCTATATCGAAGTCACGCGCGGTCAGACGGACAAAGTGCCGGACGACTATCGCCGCCGTCAGACGCTCAAGAACGCCGAACGCTATATCACGCCCGAACTGAAAGCGTTCGAAGACAAGGCGCTGTCCGCGCAGGAGCGCGCGCTCGCCCGCGAACGCGCGCTTTACGATGCGCTTTTGCAGAACCTGTTGCCGTTCATCGCGGATTGCCAGCGCGTCGCGGGCGCGCTCGCCGAACTGGACTTGCTCGCAGCCTTCGCCGAGCGCGCCCGCGCGCTCGACTGGGTCGCGCCGGAGTTCGCCGCCGATGCCGGCATCGATATCGAACAGGGACGGCATCCGGTCGTCGAGGCGCAGGTGGAGCAGTTCATCGCGAACGACTGCTGCCTGAGCGACGAGCGCAAGCTGTTGCTCATCACCGGCCCGAACATGGGCGGTAAATCCACATTCATGCGGCAGACCGCGCTGATCGCGCTGATGGCGTATGTCGGCAGCTATGTGCCGGCCAAGCGCGCGCGCTTCGGCAAGCTGGATCGCATCTTCACGCGCATCGGCGCAGCGGACGATCTCGCAGGCGGCCGCTCCACGTTCATGGTCGAGATGACCGAAGCGGCCGCCATCCTGAACGATGCGACGGCGTCGAGCCTCGTGCTCATGGACGAGATCGGACGCGGCACGTCCACGTTCGACGGCCTCGCGCTCGCGTGGGCCATCGCGCGGCATCTGCTGTCGCACAATCACTGCTATACGCTCTTCGCCACGCACTACTTCGAACTCACGCAATTGCCTTCGGAGTTCGCGCAGGCGGCGAACGTGCATCTGTCGGCGGTGGAGCACGATCATGGCATCGTGTTCCTGCACGCCGTCAGCGAAGGCCCGGCGAATCAGAGCTACGGCCTGCAGGTCGCGCAACTCGCGGGCGTGCCGGCCGCGGTGATCCGCGCGGCGCGCAAGCACCTCGTGCACCTCGAGCAGCAGTCGATCGGCCAGCCGACCGCACAGTTCGACCTCTTCGCGAGCCCGCCTTATGCGTTCGAAGACGCGCCGAACGAGCCCGTCGAGGCGGATGCGCCGGAACATCCCGCGCTCGAAAAGCTGCGCGCGGTCGATCCGAACGACCTGCGTCCACGCGACGCACTCGATTTGCTCTACGAACTGCATGAACTGGCGACTTCCGCGCCGGACGCGTCGCGATAAGCGCGTCGGCCGGTCCATCGCCGGACGGTCGGGCGTCGTGAGCGCGACGGTGCATGCCGTCGTGGCGGCGGTGCTGGCCGCCGCATGTCCTGCCGCGTATCCGCAAGAAGGCGATCCGCTGACGTTCGCCGTCATCGCGGATGCGCTCGCCCGTCCCGCCGACGAAGCGCCCGTACGCCAGATGCTCGACGCAATCGGGCGCGATCGCGATATCGCGTTCATCGTCTATGACGGCAATGTGAAAGGCAGCACGGAGGCTTGCCGCGACAGTGTATACCAGTCGCGCCGCGATCTGCTCGACGGCTCGCGCGCGCCCCTCGTGCTGCTGCTCGGACAACACGACTGGGCCGACTGCGGCCTCACGCATACCGGCGCTTATGATCCCGTCGAGCGTCTCGATTTCGTGCGCCAGCTTTTTTTCACGGATGCAAATTCGCTCGGACAGCAGCCGCTCGCTTTATCGCGTGAGAGCGACGTCGCGCGCTTTCGCCCGTTTCGTGAAATGGTGCGATGGCAGACGCAAGGCGTGGCGTTCATCGGCCTCAACGCGCCGAGCCCGAACAATCATTACCTGACCGCAGGCGGGCGCAACGGCGAATTCGAAGACCGCGCCGTCGCGACGACATTCTGGCTCGAACATGCTGCGGAATCGGCACGACGCTCGGGGCTGCGCGCGCTCGTCATCCTCCTTCAGGGCGATCCCGACTTCGCACGTTACGAGCGGCGCGACCGCTTCGCGTGGCTGCGCTTCTCGCGCACGATGCCGCCGCGTGACGGCTTTCTGGAGCTCAAGCGCAGCCTCGTGAAGGCAGCGGAGACGTTTCGCGGGCCGGTCATCGTGATTCATCGCACCGAGGCGCCGGAGCCGAACGGCTTTCATATCGATCAGCCGCTGCGCAACGACAAGGGCCTGACGGTGACGAACCTGACGCGCGTCGCGCTTGCGTTGAAGAAGCCGCAATCGCAATGGCTCGAAGTGTCGACCGATGCGGGATGGCGGCCGCCCTTTCGCTTGCGTGTGCGGGACGTGCGTGACGTTCGAAGCGCGCGCGATCCGCACGGTGCGACCGACGCCCGCAAGCGCGAGCCCGTCGAGCCGCAAGCCGACTCGTACGGCGCGCCATATTCCGCGCCCGCGTCGGGACCGGCCGCGCCGCTGCATCACGACTTGCCCGACGCGCTGCCGCCCGCGCCATCGCTCATTCAGCCAGCCTCCGGTCTGCCGCCGATTCTGACGCCGCCGCAGGCGCTTCCGCCGATACTGCCCACGCCGGCATCCAGCGTGCCGCCGGGCGGGACGGTGAACACGAACGGTCGCGCACAATAAAAAAGCGCAGCCTCTCGCTGCGCTTTTTCAACTACCGCCCGCTACGCCCGATGGCCGCTCAATGCAGCGTCGGACCCGAGTCCTTGCGCGGCTCGGCTTCGTCGTCGTCTTCGTCTTCGTCCGCGATATGCAGGCCGTCCGCACCGTGCGCATGCTGATGCTCGATTTCATCTTCGGTCGCCGTTCGCACTTCCTGCACCGACAACGCAAAACGCAACGCCATGCCCGCCAGCGGATGATTGCCGTCGAGCACCACCTTGTCTTCGGCGACGTCCGTCACGGTATAGATGAGCGTATCCAGTTCGTCGTCGCTATCTTCCGGCGTGCCTTCGAACTGCATGCCCACTTCGAGCGGCTCGGGAAAGCGGCTGCGCTCTTCGATCTTCACGAGTTCGGGATCGTATTCGCCGAATGCATCCTGCGGTTCGAGCTGAATCAGTGTTTCATAGCCGGGCTCGCGGCCGTCCAGCGCTTCCTCGATCTTGGGGAACGTGCCATCATAGCCGCCGTGCAGATAGACCATCGGCTCGTCGCTTTCCTCGATCAGATTGCCTTGCGCATCCGATAGCTTGTACGCGACCGAAACGACAGTGTCTTTCGCAATTTTCATTGAATCCTCCAAGATACAAGCCTCGATTATACGATGCGTCAGCGGCCCTCAGACGTTACTCCTTTGCCTCCCGACAACCATAACGAACCCGCGCGTGCGCCGCTTCCGGACGAAGTGTCGCCCCTGTTGGGCAACCGTACGCCGCGGCAGTTCATGCGGCGCTACTGGCAGAAAAAACCGCTGCTGATTCGCCAGGCGATCCCCGGCATGTCGGCCCCGCTCGCTCGCGAAGAACTCTTCGAACTCGCCGATTCCGACGACGTCGAATCGCGCCTTATCACGCATTTCCGCAATACGTGGAATCTGGAGCATGGACCGTTCGCGCCCGATGAACTGCCATCCGTGAAGAAGCGCGAGTGGACGCTGCTCGTGCAAGGCGTGAACCTGCATGACGAACGTGCGCACGCGTTGATGAACCGCTTTCGATTCATCCCCGACGCGCGTCTCGACGATCTCATGATCTCCTACGCGACCGATGGCGGCGGCGTCGGTCCTCACTTCGACTCCTATGATGTCTTTTTGCTGCAGGTGCATGGCAAGCGCCGCTGGCGTATCGGCGCGCAGCGCGACCTCTCGCTAAAACCCGGCCTGCCGTTGAAAGTTTTACAGCACTTCGAGGCGGAGGAAGAATGGGTGCTGGAGCCCGGCGACATGTTGTATCTGCCGCCGCACATCGCGCACGACGGTATCGCCGAGGGCGAATGCATGACGTGCTCCATCGGCTTTCGCGCGCCATCGGCGCATGAACTGACGGCGCAGTTCCTGTATCACCTTGCGGAGCGCACCAGCGACAAGACGCCGGGCAAAGCGGATGCGCGTTATCGTGATCCGGCCCAACCGCCCGTCGATACGCCGGCCGCGTTGCCCTCGCTGCTCGTCGAACGGGTTGGCGCGATCCTTGCAAACGTCAGTTGGACTGATAAGGATATCGCCGAGTTTTTAGGCAGTTATCTGAGCGAGCCGAAAGCCAATGTGGTATTCGATCCGCCGGTTCGTGCGCTGAATGGGCAAAAATTTGTTGAGCGCGCGAAAAAGACGGGTGTCAGGCTAGATAGAAAGACGATTTTGCTCTACAACACGCACTCGTATTTCGTTAATGGCGAGGCCGCCGCGTTATCCGCAAAGGCGAAAAAGTGGCTGCCAGAACTCGCTGATTCCCGGCGAATGGAGGCGAAACGCTTTGTAACACTTACAGGCGATTTGGCAATGACATCCCTGCTGCACGAGTGGTATCGTGCGGGCTGGATTCAGACGGAGTCATCGGCCTGAAACGCTTGACGTGAAAGCGCTGGCGAGTTCTATCAAAGCCGTGGTTTTGCTGTTCCGCAATACGAAAATTTGTATGAGAAAGACAACGTACCGGCCCCTCATTTATCGACGGTCGTTACGAAAGTGCCTATAATTTCCGGCCAAGCCGTAGTAAGTCTCACACCAAAAAGAATTGTGAGGCTCCACAGCGGCCCAGGTCGGTGTTGGAGCACACATTACCGGTACTTTGCGCTGTTGCTTACCTTTAACCATAAAAGGACGTGATCATGAAGAAATCCCTCCTCGTAGCATCCCTGTTGGCTGCTGTTGCTCTGGCTGCATGCAACAAGTCTAGCGATACGGCTGCTCCGAGCGCTGCAAGCGATACGTCGGCTGCTTCGGCTCCGGCTGCTGCCGCTTCGGACGCTAACGCTGCTGCATCGAGCGCTTCGGCCGCTGCAAGCGACGCAGCTTCGGCTGCTGGCGCGGCTTCGGACGCTGCTGCTTCGGCTGCTGCTCCGGCATCGGGCGCAAGCCAGTAAGGCCATCAGGCACTTACGCCAGCGCCTCGAGCCTGGCACAGGCCGCTCATGGCGGCCTGAAACAAAAAAACCGGCTCTTGGGCCGGTTTTTTTGTTTCTTGACGCGGTGTCGTCGTGCCTCGTCGATGCACGCTTCTAGCGTTTCGCTCACCTCACAGCGACAGCCAGTCGAAGCCATCGGCTTGCGTCGCCACCACGACATCCGGCGCCGATGCATCCAGCACTGCAGCAAGCGCAGCCTGCGCAAGATGAGGCAGATTGTTTTGCTGACTAAGATGCGCGGCGACGAGATGACGCAGCTTCGAACGATCCAGCGATGCCAGGATTGCCGCGGCCGCATCGTTGTTCAGATGCCCGTGCGTCCCGCCGATGCGCGCCTTCAGCGATGCCGGGTAACGGCTCGCGGAAAGCATCGCAAGGTCGTGATTCGATTCGAGCACGAGCGCGTCGCAACCGCTCAGCACGCTCGTGATATGCGGTGTCGCGACACCGACGTCCGTCAGCACGCCTAAGCGGCTTGCGCCATCGGAGAAGACGTATTGCAAAGGTTCGCGGGCGTCGTGGGGAACGGTATAGGGCAACACGCTGACATCGCCGATAGCGACGCTTTCGTCGCCCCATACCACGCGCAGGTCGACCTTGCCTTCGTCCGCACCGACCGCGCGCGCGGTGCCCCAGCTCATGTGAACGGGAATGGACCACTTGCGCGCCAAAGTCAGCGCACTGCCGATGTGGTCCGTATGTTCATGCGTGATGAGGATGGCGTCGAGATGCTCGGCGCTGGTTCCGAGCCGAAGCAACCGACGCTCGACTTCCTTCGCGGAAAAACCGCAATCGAGCAGCACGCGCGTGGTGGTCGCGCCGCTCGTCGATTCCACGAGCAGCGCATTGCCTTCACTACCGCTGCCGAGACTGGCGAATCTCACAATCGCTCGCGCCGCCCGCCTAGTTCAACTGCGCGTGCAGCAGGGACACGATGCGCTGCGCATCGGACGAGTTGTCCAGCTGGCCGTTCGCATCGACGACGGCGACCTGCGTCACGGCATCGGCCTTCGGACGCACGTTCACGAGGAACTGGCGCGTGGGCTTCGGCGTGTTGCTGGAAAAGAGCTTGCCGAAGAGACCTTCCTTCTTCAGCTCCGCCATGGAGTCCGAATAATGCACGTAGTAGATGCCCTTCTCGCGATCGCGATTGTCGACCGTGAAATTGGTGCGATCCAGCGCGAGGCCCACGCGCAGCCATGCGCGATCGAACGGCTCCGCGAGATCGAGCGTCGATGCACCCGCCGTCTGCTCGACCGCCACCTTCGCGCCCGCCGGACGCGCCTGCGCAATCAGTTGCTTCGACTGGTCTTCGGTGAGGCCGAACTTCTGCATCATCTTCGCGAGGAAAGCGGCCTCGAGCGCCGGATTGCGCGGCCGTGTCTCCCAGCGCGACGATGTCTTGTCCTGGCCCGTCAGCACTTCCTCCATCGCGCTATGCGTGACGGAAATGTCCGTCGACCCGTCCGCTGCGCGATCCACCTGCGTGCGGAACATGTCGCGCGTGCCCGACGAGTAGGCGAAGTCGAGCAGCTTGCCGACGCTCTTCCTGAACCAGTCGTCCGGAATGTTCGCGCGATTTTCGGCCCAGTCGGTCGCCATGATGCCGGTCTGCGCGGAATCGGTCTTCAGCGTGAAGCCGTTCTCCGTCCAGAACTCCTGCAGTTGCGGCCAGATTTGATCCGGCGTGCGGCCATCGACGACGAGCCAGCGGCGATCGCCATCGCTTTCGACGTGCATGCCGTACGGGTCCTGCGCGGTCGGCACGCCGAGCGTCAGGTTGCCGGCCGGCGTGGTGTTGCGCTGCGTCGCGCCGCCGAGCGTGTTGATGGGCGGCGGCGCCGCGTAGCGCTGGCTGATGTCGGCCGTGCTGAGATCGGACGGCACGTTGAGCGCGGGCGCGGTCTCGGCCGCCTTGTAGTTGACGCGGTCGGGCGCGAGCCAGTCGTTCAGCGTTTCGCAGCCCGCAAGCGAGAAAAGGACGCCGGCGCCCAGCGACAGCACGCTCAGGCGTTTGGCTCGGGTGAGAAGAGCGGAATGTTTCATGAGGTCCTTCTTTGCTGCAGATAACGGCTGGATACGCATTGCCCGCGTCGGTTCCCGCGCGGGGTCATGCGCGGGTCATCGAGGCCAATGGATGGCAATGGGTGAATGGCTCGGCTTCATCTCGATCCGGTGCGGCGCGGTCACGTTCGATTCATTGCCTGTCGCGACGCGCGCCCGAGCACTCGATCAGCCGAGAAGCCCGGCGTCGCGCAGCGCGCCGCGCACGACGTCGTGGTAGCGCGCATCGAGCGGCGTGAGCGGCAGGCGAATGCCGCCTTCCATGCGGCCGAGCGCCTGCAGCGCCCACTTCGCCGGAATGGGGTTCGATTCGCAGAACAACTGCTTGTGCAGTTCGAGCAGGCTCAGGTGGATGCGGCGGGCGGTGACCGCGTCGCCTTCGAGCGCCGCGCGGCAGAGATCGCTCATCTGCTTCGGTGCGACGTTCGCCGTTACCGAGATGTTGCCGTGGCCGCCGAGCAGCATCAGCGCGATGGCCGTGGGATCGTCGCCGCTCAGGATCGCGAAATTCGCCGGCGCATGCTTGATGAGATACGCGGCGCGATCGATATTTCCGGTCGCTTCCTTCACGCCGATGATGCCCGGCACTTGCGCGAGACGCAGAATGGTCTCGTTGCTCATGTCGGCCACGGTGCGGCCCGGCACGTTATAGAGAATCACGGGCAGGTCGACAGCTTCAGCGATCGCGCTGAAATGGCGGAACATGCCTTCCTGCGTCGGCTTGTTGTAATACGGGACCACCTGCAGCGTGGCGTCGGCGCCGACCTTTTTGGCCTGCCTGGAGAGCTCGATGGCTTCGGCCGTCGAATTGGCGCCCGCGCCCGCGATGATCGGAATGCGCTTCGCGGTGTGCTCGACCGCGGTCTGCACCATCAGCACGTGCTCTTCCACCGACAGCGTCGCCGATTCGCCGCTCGTTCCCACGACGACGAGCCCGTTCGACCCCTGCTCGACGTGCCAGTCGATCAGCTTTCGAAACGCCGGCAGATCCAGGCTGCCGTCCTCGTGCATCGGCGTGACGATGGCAGGAATGCTGCCACGGATCTGGATGCCGCCGTTGCTGCCGCTAGCTCCGCCGCTAGTTCCGCTGCTAGTTCCGCTGCTAGTTCCGCTGCTAGTTCCGCTGCTAGTTCCGTTTGTCATGAAACTCTATGAATTTAATCGTGAATTTAATCGCAAAAAGCGATATTACGCGATTGTAGCGGATTAGCCCGCCAAATCGTAACGCGGCGGACCCGGGGGTGTGTTACCAACCGTGAGCCGGTCCATAGCTGCCTCGACTTCATGGACCGCGCAAATTCGCTGCACGTAGGCAGCACGCGGCGTCTGGACGAAACCGTCTTCATAAGCGATCACACGAAGCCGGCCCCGCACCGCTTCCAGCAGTTCGCCGGGCTCGAGCAGAAACGCGGGATTGGACGGCTTGCCAATCGTCCCGTTGCCGACGGCGAAGGTCTCGTAGATCAGGATGCCGCCCGGTGCGACGCTGTCGATCATGTGCGCGAACAGCGGCCGATGCAGATAGTGCGTTACGACGACCGCAGCGAACCGGCGATCGGCGGAAACCGGCCAGGGCGCGCCTTCGATATCCGCCGCGAGCGTCTCGATGCCCTCGCAGGCGGACATCGACTCGAGCGCATCGGCATCGCGATCCACGGCGAGGACCGCATGACCGCGCGCCGCAAACCAGCGCGCATGACGCCCGCCGCCCGCTGCGACATCGAGCACCGGCGCACCGGGCGCGACGAGATGCGCCCAGCGCGTGACCCATGCGCTCGGAATGCCGGCTTCCATCAGTTGTACGAGAGGCCCATCGCCTCGCGCACGTCGCGCATCGTCTCGGTCGCGAACTTGCGCGCCTTGTCGCAGCCATCGGCGACGATCGCGCGAAGCAGCGACGGATCGTCCATGTATTTCTGAGCGCGTTCGAGCATCGGCTGCTGTTCGCGCAGGATGCCTTCGATCACCGGCTGCTTGCAGTCGAGGCAACCGATGCCGGCGCTGCGGCAGCCCTTCTGCACCCACTCGTGCGTGGCTTCGTCCGAGTAGACCTGATGCAGTTGCCACACCGGACACTTGTCGGGATCGCCCGGATCGTTGCGGCGCACGCGCGCCGGATCGGTCGGCATCGTGCGGACCTTTTTCGTGATGGTCTCCGCATCCTCGCGCAAGCCGATGGTATTGCCGTACGACTTCGACATCTTCTGGCCGTCGAGACCCGGCATGCGCGACGCTTCCGTCAACAGCACCTGCGGCTCGACGAGAATGATCTTGCGCGCGCCTTCCAGATAGCCGAACAGACGCTCGCGATCGCTCATCGACAGGCTTTGCGATTCCTGCAGCATCGCGCGGGCTTGTTCCAGCGCTTCGGCATCGCCTTCCTGCTGATACGCGACGCGCAACTCGTGATACAGCTTCGAGCGCTTGCCGCCGAGCTTCTTCGCGGCATCGAGCGCCTTTTCCTCGAAATCCGGCTCCTTGCCGTAGAGGTTATTGAAGCGGCGTGCGATTTCACGCGTCATTTCGACGTGCGGCACCTGATCTTCACCGACCGGCACGAGCGACGCGCGATACAGCAGAATGTCCGCCGCCATCAGCACCGGGTAGCCGAGGAAGCCGTAGGTCGAGAGATCCTTTTCCTTCAGCTTCTCGATCTGCTCCTTGTAGGTCGGCACGCGTTCCAGCCAGCCGAGCGGCGTGCCCATGCCGAGCAGGAGCGACAGTTCCGCATGCTCGGGCACACGGCTCTGGATGAAGAGCGTCGCCTGCGCCGGGTCGATGCCCGATGCCAGCCAGTCGATCAGCACTTCCCAGACGTTTTTCTCGATGACCTCGGGCGTCTCGTAGTGCGTCGTGAGCGCGTGCCAGTCGACGACCGCGAAGAAGCATGGGTATTCGGACTGCAGCCGCACCCAGTTTTTCAGCACGCCGTGATAGTGGCCGAGGTGCAGCGACCCGGTGGGCCGCATGCCGGAAAAGATACGGTCAGGGAACATGATCTTATGGGAATAGTGAAGCGAAGGGATTCAGAATGGCCGATACCGCCGCGTAACCGACGTTCACGAGCGGACTCAGCCAGAAGCGCGTCAGCACGCCCGTCACGACGAGCGCCATCACGATGAAGAAACCGTAGGGCTCGAGCTTCGCGAATGCAATCGATGCGCGCACCGGCAAGAGCGCCATCAGCACGCGCCCGCCGTCCAGCGGCGGCAGCGGAAAGAGGTTGAGCACGCCGAGCACGAGGTTCACGGCGACGCCCGCCGCGGCCATGCGCGTGAGAAACGCTTCGTCGACGTTAAACGCGGCGAGCAGAACCGCCAGCACGCCCCAGACGAGCGCCTGAACGAAGTTGCTGCCCGGACCCGCCGCCGCGACCCACAGGCTGCCCCAGCGCGGATTGCGCAGGTTCCCGAACGCGACCGGCACCGGCTTCGCATAACCGAACATGAAACTGCCGTTCGTGACGAAGTACAGCACGATGGGAATGACGATGGTCCCGATGGGGTCGATATGGCGCATCGGGTTCATGGAAACGCGGCCGAGCACGTAAGCCGTGTTGTCGCCGAGCAGACGCGCGGCATAACCATGCGCGGCCTCGTGCAGCGTGATCGCGAAGATCACCGGGAGCGCGTAGACCGCGATGGTTTGTATCAGAGAAGGATCCATGGGGCGGTATTGTATCAAGCGGAGGGCCGTCTTCAGGCGAGCGCGACGCCGCCAGGCACGACGAATCGCGCCATGACCGAACCGCCTAGGCAGCGAGTCCGAACGGCTCCAGACTGCCCCGTCCGGCGCGCACGAGCACCGGCTCGCCGCCGGACAGATCGATCACCGTCGATGGCTCGGCGGGGCACGCGCCCGAATCGATCACGAGTTCGATCTGCTTTTCGAGCCGCTCGCGGATTTCCTCGGCGTCGTTGAGCGGCTCGCTGTCGGGCGGCAGGATCAGCGTCGACGCGAGCAGCGGCTCGCCGAGCGCTTCGAGCAGCGCGAGCGTGATGGCGTGGTCCGGCACCCGCAAGCCGATCGTCTTGCGCGACGGATGCGACAGCCTGCGCGGCACTTCCTTCGTCGCCTGGAGGACGAACACGTAAGGCCCCGGCGTTACCGACTTGATCAGCCGATATTGCCGGTTGTCGACCATCGCGAAATTCGACAGCTCGGACAGATCACGCACGAGCAGCGACAGCAATTGCTTGTCGTCGATGCCGCGAATGCGCCGAAGCCGCTCGACGGCGTCCTTGTCGTCGAGATGGCAGGCGAGCGCATAGCTCGAATCGGTCGGCAGCGCGACGATGCCGCCGTCGCGAACGATCTGCACCGCCTGATTGATGAGCCGCGGCTGCGGATTGTCCGGATGAATACGAAAGAATTGGGACATGGCGACGCCTTGTTGTTCCGATCGTGTTCGCGGTTCGACGCGCTCGCGCGAGACATCTGCGGCGCGGACGCGGGCTAGTCAGCGATGATGCGACGCAAGACGCATGCGCGCCAGTGATTCACAGCCGGCGCGCTAGAGCCAGCGATGCCAGACAGGGATGAGGTCCTGCGGCAGCGGCGGAAGCTGCCCGAGATCGATGCGCCCTTCTCCCGGCGCGTGAAAGTCCGAGCCGCGCGACGCTTCGAAGCCGTATCGGCGCGCGACATCCGCGTACTCGCGATACTGGTCCGGCGTATGGCTTCCGGTCACGACTTCAATGGCATTGCCGCCGAGCCCGATGAACTCGTCGAACAGCGCGGCGAATTCGACCGGCGTGTAGTCGTAGCGCCCCGGATGCGCGATGATCGGCTCCCCGCCCGCGTTGCGAATCCACCTCACCGCGTCGGCGAGCTTCGCCCAGCGATGCCCGACGAAGCCGGGCTTGCCGTCGCCGAGATAGCGCGCGAACACGTCCGACGTGCTTTGCGCGTAGCCCTCGTCCACCAGAAAGCGCGCGAAGTGCGTGCGCGAGATCATGTCGGGGTCGTCGGTATAGCGCAGCGCGCCTTCGTAGGCGTTCGGAATGCCGACCGCGGCCAGCGCGTCGCCGATCGCCACGCCGCGCGCCGCGCGTCCGTTGCGCGTCGAGGCGAGGCCGTTCGCCAGTTCCTCGTTTTCCGGGTCGACGTTCATGCCGACGACATGCACCGTGCGCCCCGCCCACGTCACCGAAATTTCGACGCCCGCGAGATAGCGCATGCCGAGCGCCTCGGCCGCCGCGCGTGCTTCGCGCTGGCCGCCCAGCTGGTCGTGGTCGGTCAGCGACCAGATCGCGACGCCGCCCGCATGCGCCCGCGCCGCCACTTCGGCGGGCGCGAGCCGCCCGTCGGAAACAGTGGAATGGCAGTGCAGATCGGCGTTGATGGTGGTCGGATTCATAAACGTGATTTTACGTTAAGGGCACATAACGGCGCTTGGCGCCGCCGACGCCGACCTACGCGCAGAACGATGCGATCAATTCCGCGACGCGCTCGGGCTGATCGTGATGGATCATGTGCCCCGCGCCGCTCACTGCTTCCTCGCGCCAGTCGGCGAACGCGGCGAAGCGCGTCTTGAATTCGGCGATGGGCATGTCGCCGGCGAACCGCGCGAGCGTCGGCGACGCCTCGGCTTCCACGTGCAGCACCTTCGCCCGCACGCGCGACCAGACGGCCATCACTTCGTCGAGCCGGTACAGCGCAGGGCTTCGCAGCTTGTGTGCCGGATCGGCGAGCAGGTGGTAGGCGCCATCGGCTTCGCGGCGCGACCAATGTTGCGCCAGGAAGTGCGCCCGCGAACGGGGAAGACGCGGATTCGTCCGAATCAGCCGGTCGGCGACTTCATCGAGCGTCGCGTAACTGCGCAACGCCGGCGGTATGCGCAACTCGTCGAGCCACCGCGCGATGGCGCCCGGCGCCTGCGACGGACGCGCCGCAGCCAGCCCGAAGCCCTCGAGATCGACGACGCGCCGCACGCGCTCCGGCCGCACGCCGGCATAGTGCAGCGATACGTTCGCGCCCATGCTGTGCCCGACGAGATTGACTTCGCCGGCAGGCGCGTAGTGATCGAGCAGCGCGTCGAGATCGGCGAAATAGTCTGGAAAGTAGTAATGCCCGCCGCCCCGTTGCGCAACCGGCCAGTCGGACAGGCCGAACCCGCGTGCATCGGGGGCGAGCACCTGCCAGTCGCCGGCGAGCGCGTCGACGACGAACTGGAACGACGCGGACACGTCCATCCAGCCGTGCAGCATGAAGAGCATGGGCGCGTCGGGCGAACCCCAGCGGCGCACGTGCAGCCGCACGCCGCGCGCATCGACGAACTCGGAGCGCGATTCTTTCATGGCCCGCCTCGATCAAAAAAAGGATGATCGTTCGAGTATAGCGGCGACTGTGCGGCTTAGGCGGAGCCGTCGAGTCCGGCGAGCGCGCGAAGTTCGGCCTCGTCGAAGCCGGCGTCGCGACGGGCTTCGAAGTTGAAGGGACCGCGCAGCTTGGGCGCGTGATACTGCGCGGCGAGCCGCTCGTAAGCCGTGTGCGGGTCGAGCGATGCCGCGTCGCACAGCGTCCGGAACCAGCGATTGCCGATCAGCACGTGGCCGATCTCGTCGCGCAGGATCACGTCGAGGATCGCGGCGGACGCGTGATCGCCCGCCTGCGCGAGCCGCTTGCGAATCGGCGGGGAAGCGTCAAGCCCGCGCGCTTCGAGCGTGCGCGGCACGAGCGCCATGCGCGCGAGCACGTCGGCGCGGGTCCGCTGCGCCATTTCCCAGAGGCCGTCGTGCGCGGGGAAATCGCCGTAGGCATGACCGAACTCCGCCAGTCGCGCGCTCAGGAGCGAAAAGTGATGCGCTTCTTCCGCCGCGACTTTCAACCAGTCGAGATAGAAATCGGCCGGCATCGACGGAAACCGCCAGACGGCGTCGAGCGCCAGGTTGATCGCGTTGAACTCGATGTGCGCGAGCGCGTGGAGCAATACCGCGCGCCCGGCTTCCGACTGCATGCCCCGCCGCTTGAGCGACGACGGTTCTACCAGTGCGGGCCGCGCCGGGCGGCCCGGCAAGTCGCCGGGATCGGGCAATTCGAGCGCGGAATCGACCGGCGACGCGCCCGTGCAGGCCGCTTCGTAAAGCGCGCGGGCCCGCTCCGCCTTCGTGGCGGGATCGATCTCGCGCAGTATCGACAATGCGCTGCGGCGGGCGCATTCAGGAGTGGTCGGAACGTTCGGCATCGCGCGTCTGAATGAAAGCGGTAAGGCACGCTCGGCGGCGAAACGCCGCAAACGGCTAAAATGTTAATCCCGGCGCAGGCACAAGGCGCAAAGCAGACACATAGCGGTCCGGCCGGCGCAAGCCGCGCATTTTAGCGCCGCGCGGCGACCTTCCCCATCGAAGACCAGACGAAGACCTGAGGAGACACCGTGGCAATCTACAAACTCGGCGACGACGCCCCCACCATCCATGAAAGCGTGTTCCTCGCCGATACCGCGACGATCATCGGCCAGGTCACGCTCGAAGAGAACGCGAGCGTCTGGCCCGGCGCGTCGCTGCGCGGCGACAACGAGCCGATCGTCGTCGGACGCGGCAGCAACGTGCAGGAAGGCGCGGTGCTGCACGCGGACCCCGGCTTTCCGCTGACCATCGCGAACGACGTCACCGTCGGCCATCAGGCGATGCTGCACGGCTGCACCGTCGGCGAAGGCTCGCTGATCGGAATTCAGGCGGTGGTCTTGAATGGTGCGGTAATCGGCCGCAATTGTCTGGTTGGCGCGGGCGCCATCGTCACCGAGGGCAAGGTGTTCCCCGACAACACGCTGATTCTCGGCGCGCCCGCCAAGGCGGTGCGCGAGATCGGCGAAGCGGACATCGCCCGCATGCGCGCCGCGACGGCAAGTTATGCCGACCGGCGTGAATACTACAAGGCGCAGCTCGTGCGCATCGGCTGAGCGGCGGCGCTGCGCGAGACGCGGCGCCGCACGTTCCGCCTCAACACCCAAGGAAGCGTTGTGAACGACCAGTTGCAGAAATTCATGTTCAATGCGGCGCCCGTGCGCGGCGAAATCGTCTCGCTGCGTAACACGTGGCAGGAAGTGCTCGCGCGCCGGGCGTATCCGCCGGCCGTGCGCAACGTGCTAGGCGAAATGATGGCCGCGTGCGCCCTGCTCTCCGCGAATCTCAAGTTCGACGGCACGCTCGTCATGCAGATTTATGGCGACGGCCCCGTGAAAATGCTGGTCGTGCAGTGCAATTCGAACCTGTCGCTGCGCGCGACGGCCAAGCTCGCCGAAGGCGCGGAAAGCGAACTTCAGAGCGACATGCCGCTCGCCGACCTGCTCAACCGTCACGGTCACGGCCGCTGCGTCATCACGCTCGATCCGTCCGACAAGAAGCCCGGCCAGCAGCCGTATCAGGGCATCGTGCCGCTCTCGGGCGAACATGGGCCGCTCGCGTCGATGGCCGAGGTGCTGGAACACTACATGCATCACTCGGAGCAGTTGGATACGCGCATGTGGCTCGCCGCCGATACCGACCGCGCGGTCGGGGTGCTGCTGCAGAAGCTGCCGGGCGATGGCGGCATCGTTCCGCATCCTGGCGAGCACGACGCCGATACGTGGCAGCGCGTCTGCCATCTCGGCAGCACGCTCTCGACGGAAGAACTGCTGAAGGAAGAGCCGGAGACGGTATTTCGCCGCCTGTTCTGGCAGGAGAACGTGCAGCACTTCGAGCCCGCTGCGGCGCGCTTTCAGTGCACGTGCTCGCGCGAGAAGGTCGGCGGCATGTTGAAGATGCTCGGCCGCGAGGAAGTGGACAGCGTGATCGACGAACGCGGGGCCGTCGAAGTGCATTGCGAGTTTTGCAATCAGCGCTACGAGTTCGATCCGGTCGACGTTGCGCAACTTTTTGTCGCAAAAGAGCTCTCACAAGGCGTGAGCCCCGCAGCGGACCAGCGGCACTGAGCGCCGTCGAAGCCTTGTCCGGCGTGCCGTCGAACGCGCCGGGCGAACGCTGGATCGCATGAACGGGCGAAACCGCGCGCGTGGTCCAGGCGAACCGCCGCGCGCTATGATTGGCGTTTGTTTAGTTGTCCGACCGGCTGGAGGTCGAAAATGAGAAACGTCTCGTTGCTATTGAAACTGTCGTCCGGCGTGGCCGCCGTACTCCTTGTCGCGGGCTGCGCGATGGACCCGCCGGGCCCGTCGCCGATCTATAGCCGTCTGCCGAGCACATCGGCGCCGGTGCAACAGGCGCTGACGCCCGAGCAGCAGATGGAGCGCTATAACGCGATCGACAAGCAGGCGCTGGCCGAATCGCAGCAATCGGCGACAGCCGGCAACAATGCCAAGATGATGTCCGGCTACACGGCGACGCCCATCAGCGTGTACGGCGGATATTCGAGCGGCGGCTGGGGCGGCCCATATTGGGGAACGGGCGTCGGCTTCGGGACCTGGTGGTAATCCACCCAATTTCTGCCGTACAAAAGCAAATGGCGCAGTCGATGACTGCGCCATTTGTGTGTCCGCTGCCCGATATTACTGCGTCGCGCCTGGCTTTTTCTTCGCCTCTTTTTCCTTGCGCGCCTTGCGGTCCAGCTCGCGCAATTCCTGCTTCGAACGCGATACCGGATTCGGCACCACCCGCAGCGGCGCCGCCGATACCTGCCCGCGCGTCGAGCCGTTCACCGACGGCGCATTCGCCGAGCTGACCGGCGCCGTCGAATTGGGCGATACGAACTGCACGAACACCTCGCTGTCCTTCACCATGCCCATTTCATAGCGGGCCCGTTCTTCGACAGCGGCGGTGCCGCTTTGCAGGTCCTGCACTTCGCCCTGCACGCGCTCGTTGCGCAGTTTCAGGTTCATGTTCTTGTCGGTCTGCTGCGCAAGTTGCTGCTGCAATTCATGCACGCGCAACCAGCCGCCGTGCCCCCACCAGAGCGGGTACTGGATCAGCACCAGCAACAAGACCAGAACGACAGTTACAAGCCGCATTCGAGTAGCCGAAATAAGCGCCGCCGGACGGCTTCAGTGACACCGAAGCCGGCGCGGCGGACAGAGAATAAAGCTAACGTCCTTATCGACTAAAGCGGCGAAAGCTTTAGCGCAAGTTGTAGAACGCCGACTTGCCGGGATAGCTTGCGATATCGCCGAGGTCTTCCTCGATACGCAGCAACTGGTTGTACTTCGAGATACGGTCGCTGCGCGACAGGGAGCCGGTCTTGATCTGACCGGCGTTCAGGCCGACGGCGATATCCGCGATCGTCGAATCTTCCGTTTCGCCCGAGCGGTGCGAGATGACCGCCGTGTAGCCGGCGCGCTTCGCCATTTCGATGGCCGCGAACGTCTCCGTCAGCGTGCCGATCTGATTGATCTTGATGAGGATCGAATTCGCGATGCCCTTCTCAATGCCTTCCTTCAGGATGCGCGTGTTCGTGACGAAGAGATCGTCGCCGACGAGCTGCACTTTCTTGCCGAGGCGGTCTGTCAGCGTCTTCCAGCCGTTCCAGTCGCTTTCGTGCATGCCGTCTTCGATGGAAACGATCGGGAACTTGTCGGCGAGCGTCGCGAGATAGTCGGTGAATTCGCCCGACGAAAGCTGCAGGCCTTCGCCGGCGAGCTGGTATTTGCCGTCGTGGTAGAACTCGCTCGCCGCGCAGTCCAGCGCAAGCAGCACGTCTTCACCCGCGCGATAGCCCGCCTTCTCGATGGCCTGGAGAATGGTGGAGAGGCATTCGTCGTTGCTGCCGAAGTTCGGTGCGAAACCGCCTTCGTCGCCGACTGCCGTGCTCATGCCGCGATCCGACAGGATCTTCTTGAGCGCGTGGAACACTTCCGCGCCGCAACGCAGCGCTTCGCGGAAGGTCGGCTGGCTCACCGGCACGATCATGAATTCCTGGATGTCCAGGCTGTTGTTCGCGTGCGCGCCGCCGTTGACGATGTTCATCATCGGCACCGGCAGTTGCATCGCGCCCGAGCCGCCGAAATAGCGATAGAGCGGCAGGCCGGCTTCTTCCGCTGCGGCCTTCGCCACAGCCATCGACACGGCGAGCAACGCGTTAGCGCCGAGGCGCGACTTGTTTTCGGTGCCGTCGAGCTCGAGCAGGGTCTTGTCGAGGAAAGCCTGTTCCGAGGCGTCGAGGCCCATGATGGCTTCGGAAATCTCGGTGTTGATGTGTTCGACCGCCTTCAGCACGCCTTTGCCGCCGTAGCGGCCGGCTTCGTCGTCGCGCAGTTCGATGGCTTCACGCGATCCCGTGGACGCCCCCGACGGCACCGCGGCGCGGCCCATCGTGCCCGATTCGAGCAAAACATCGCACTCGACGGTGGGGTTGCCTCGCGAATCGAGAATCTCGCGGCCGATGATATCTACGATAGCACTCATGGTTTCCTCAAATTGACGATGAATTCTGTCGGTCACAATGAAGCGATGACTCGATGCTGCACTGGCTTCGCTCAGACCTTCTGACGGCTCTCGTGGTTCGCGCCTGCCTTCGCGCGACCATTTCTGTCCTCGTGAAGCGGACGCCGACCGCGAGGCGTCCGCCCGGCTATGCCGACCCGCGCGTTAGTTGAAGTCGTTCTCGAGAAACGGACCGCTCTTGACGGCGCGATCGAGCGCGACGAGCGTCTCGAGCAGTGCTTCCATGCGATGCAGCGGCACGGCGTTCGGACCGTCCGACTTCGCGCACGCGGGATCGGGATGCGTCTCCATGAAAAGCCCCGCGACGCCCGTAGCGACTGCCGCGCGCGCCAGCACCGGCACGAACTCGCGCTGGCCGCCGGAACTGGTGCCCTGCCCGCCCGGCAACTGCACGGAATGCGTGGCGTCGAACACGACGGGCGCGTCGGTCTCGCGCATGATCGCGAGCGAACGCATATCGGACACGAGGTTGTTATAGCCGAACGACACGCCGCGCTCGCACCCCATGAAGCGGTCTTCAGAGAGACCGGCTTCACGCGCCGCATCGCGCGCCTTGTCGATCACGTTCTTCATGTCGTGCGGCGCGAGAAACTGGCCTTTCTTGATGTTGACGGGCTTCCCCGAACGCGCGCACGCGTGGATGAAGTCCGTCTGACGGCACAGGAACGCGGGCGTCTGCAGCACATCCACGACCGATGCCACCGCTTCGATTTCCTCTTCGGCATGCACGTCCGTGAGCACGGGCACGCCGAGCTGCTTCTTCACTTCGCCGAGAATGCGCAAGCCTTCGTCCATTCCCGGACCGCGATACGACTTGCCCGAACTGCGGTTCGCCTTGTCGAACGACGACTTGTAGATGAACGGAATCCCGAGCTTGGACGTGATTTCCTTCAGCCGCCCGGCGACGTCGATCGTCATTTGTTCAGATTCGACGACGCACGTGCCCGCGATCAGAAAGAAGGGCTGGTCCAGACCCGCTTCGAAATGACATAGCTTCATGCCTGCGCTCCTGCCGTCGCGGCGATCTGCTCGCCGCCCTTCGCGCCGCCCGCAGCCAGCGCGTGCGAACGCGCCGCTTCGACGAACGCCTTGAAGAGCGGATGCCCGTCGCGAGGCGTCGAGGTGAATTCGGGGTGAAACTGCACGCCGACGAACCACGGATGCAGCGATTGTGGCAGCTCCATCATCTCCGGCAGGTCTTCGCTCGGCGTACGCGCGCTGATGATAAGCCCGCCCGCTTCGAGTTGCGGCACGAAACGGTTATTCACTTCATAACGATGACGATGACGCTCGTTCACATCCGTGCCGTAAATGCGCTCGGCCATCGTGCCGGGCTTGATCGGACACTTTTGCGACCCGAGGCGCATGGTGCCGCCGAGGTCCGATTCTTCGGTGCGCTTTTCGATGCGGCCAGCACGGTCATACCACTCGGTGATGAGTGCGACGACCGGGTTCGTGGTGTGCGAGTCGAACTCGGTGCTGTTCGCATCGGCGAGACCGGCGACGTCGCGCGCGAATTCGATGACCGCGAGCTGCATGCCGAGGCAGATGCCGAGATACGGCGTCTTCGATTCGCGCGCATAGCGGATGGCCTTGATCTTGCCTTCCGTGCCGCGACGCCCGAACCCGCCCGGCACCAGCACGGCGTCGAGATGTTCCAGCGCGCCCGTGCCTTCGGCTTCGATCTGCTCGGAATCGATATATTCGATGTTGACCTTCGTCGACGTATGGATGGCCGCGTGGCGCAGCGCCTCGATCAGCGACTTGTACGACTCGGTCAGTTCCACATACTTGCCGACCATGCCGATGGTCACTTCGTTCTTCGGATTCTCCAGCTTCTCCACGAGATCCGACCACATCTTCAGGTCGGCCGGCGGCGGCGAGAGCTTCAGTTCGTCGCAGACGATCTCGTCGAGGCCCTGATCGTTGAGCATCTGCGGAATCTTGTAGATGCTGTCCGCGTCCCACACCGAGATGACCGCGTCTTCCTGCACGTTCGAGAAGAGGGAAATCTTCTGGCGCTCGTCGTCCGGAATCGGGCGATCCGCGCGGCACAGCAACACGTTCGGATAGATACCGATTTCGCGCAGCTTCTGCACGCTGTGCTGAGTCGGCTTGGTCTTGAGTTCGCCCGCGGTGGCGATGAACGGCACGAGCGTCAGGTGCACGAAGCACGCGCTGTGGCGGCCCATGCGCAGGCTCATCTGACGCGCGGCTTCGAGGAACGGCAGCGATTCGATGTCGCCCACCGTGCCGCCGATTTCAACAATCGCGACATCCGGCTGACCGCACGTGGCGGCGGCCGCGCCGCGCTCGACGAACGCCTGGATTTCGTTGGTGATGTGCGGGATGACCTGCACCGTCTTGCCGAGATACTCGCCGCGGCGCTCCTTGCGGATCACCGATTCGTAGATCTGGCCCGTGGTGAAGTTGTTGGCCTTGCGCATCTTCGTGCTGATGAAGCGCTCGTAGTGGCCGAGGTCGAGGTCGGTCTCCGCGCCGTCTTCCGTCACGAACACTTCGCCGTGCTGAAACGGGGACATCGTGCCGGGGTCGACGTTGATGTAGGGATCGAGCTTGAGGAGAGTGACTTTCAGACCGCGCGATTCGAGGATCGCGGCGAGGGAGGCGGCGGCAATACCCTTGCCGAGGGAAGAAACTACGCCGCCGGTGACGAATACATATTTGGTCATCGCTAGATGCTCGCGGGAAAAACGGATTATACCGTAAAGGCCGCCCGCGACCCAACGCGCGCGCCGGTGAAATCCGCCTTGCGCGCCCTGCTTTTGACGCCATTTATGGCGATCGTTTCGGCTTCGATGCGCGTCTATCGGTCCATTGCGACAAGCAGCCGCCGCACGGCGCGAGCGGTGTCGATGGGCCGTTCCATCGGGAAGAGATGGCTGCCTTCCATCCACTCGAAATGCTCGCCGGCGATGCGCCGCGTCATCGCGAGTCCGACCTGCCGCACTTCGGTCGACTGCGTGCCCGCGACGAATCCGACCGGCACCGGCGCGCCATGCGCGAGCCGCGCGCCGAGCGTGTGCGGCAACGTGCGATAGATCAGGTATTCGGTCCGCCGGTCGAACGCGAGCGCGCGCGTGCCATCGGGATGCGTTGACGGAATGCCGAACTCGATGTAATCCGACAACATCCGTTCGTCCCAGCGCGCGAACGCGGGCTTCGCCCGAAAGTGACGCCACGCCTCGTCACGGCTCGCCCAGCGCGTGCGGCGGTTGCGCGTCGCGGCGGCGGGCGACAGGCGTTCGTCGAGCCCGGTCCATTGCATCACGCGCAGCAGACCGCTGCGCCACCCCGCGATGACCGGCGAATCCAGCATGACGACGCCCTTCACCCACTGCGGGCGCTTGTGCGCCGCCATCAGCGACAGATAGCCGCCGAGCGAATGGCCGACCAGCCACACTTTCGGATGCGCGCCGCCTGCTTCACGCCGATGACGGCTCATGTCGTCGATGAGTTCATCGACGAGATAAGGCCAGTCGCGCGTGACGGGGAAGCGCGGATCGTGGCCGTATCGTTCGATGCTGCGAATCTCGTAGTCGTCGGCGAGTTCGGCGAATACCGTGCGATACGTCGATGCCGGAAAGCCGTTCGCGTGCGAGAAATGGATGATGTCCTTCAAGCGCTTCCTTGTCAGTGGTCCATCCAGTAACGCGCGTGCGTTTGCCGGAAGCGTTCGAGCACGATGTCCGAGCCCACGTCGATGCGGGCCGCGCCGTCTTCGTCGCTGCGCGAGAGCACGATGCCCCGCATCCGGTAGCGCGCATGGACGGTCGGGTTCGGATGGTGAAAACGGTTGCGATAGCCTACCTGAAATACCGCGGCGAGCGGCTCGACGGAATCGAGGAAAGGTTCGGTCAACGACGTGCGGCTGCCGTGATGCGGCACGATGAGAACATCGGCGCGCAACGCAGATGGATTGCGGGCGAGAAGCGTGCGTTCGACATCGGCTTCGATGTCGGCGGTGAGAAGCGCGGTTCGCCCGGACGCGTTCGTGATTTTCAGCACGCAGCCCTGATGATTCGGCTTGCCCGTCAGCGGGCCAGGGTCCGGCCACAGCATGCGGAAATCGACGCCGTCCCACGTCCAGTGTTGTCCCGCCGCGCATCGCAGCGTGTCGCTGCCGCGCTTGCGGGCGTCCGACCAGAGCGCGTCGTCGGCGGGAAGCGATGCGAGCAGCTGGCGCACGGCGATCGCTTGCAGCACCGCCGGCGCACCGCCCGAGTGATCGGAATCGGAATGGCTGATGACGAGCGCATCGAGCGTGCGCGTTCCGGTCGCGATCAGATACGGCGCGGTGATGCGCTCGCCCGCGTGGGTCGATTCGGGACCGGGGCCGGCGTCGAAAAGCAGCGCGTGCTTCGCCGTCTCGACGACGAGCGCCGAGCCCTGGCCGATGTCGAGCGCCGTGATGCGGAACGCGCCGGGCGGTGTGACGTGTGGTGCAGGCGCGAGCAGCGGCAGCCAGGTCAGCGGCGCGGCGAAGCGCAACGGCCACCCGCGCGGGGCGAGCGCCCATGCTGTCCCGGCCAGTGCGGCGGCGAGCGCGAACGGTCGAGGCTGCGGCAGGCGCCAGAGGGACCATGCGGGGCCGGCATCGGCGAGGTGCTTCAACGCGTCGCAAAGGACGGAAAGCGCGGCATGCGCGATGTGGAACGCGGGCGCATCGACGGGCGCGGGAAGGATCAGACCGGCGAGCGTCGCCGGCGTGACGATGAAACTGACCCACGGAATCGCGAACGCGTTGGCGAGCGGCCCGACGAGCGGCACCTGCGAGAACCAGTACGCGGTCAGCGGCGCGAGTGCGAGCGTGACGGCGTATTGGACGCGCGCGCTGGATGCGATGTGGGCGCGCAGCTTCGAAGCGGTGCGGCGCAATGCGGAAATGAGCCGGCGCTTCGGGCCGATAGGAGTCGGCGTGAGCAGTGAGTGTCGTGTGGCGCGCGTATGTAGCGCGTAGGACGTGTTCGACGCTTTCGCCGCGTCCGCCGTGTTAGACATGCTCGACTTATTCGAAGCATTCGAAGCATTCGCCTTATTCGCCGTGTTCGCCGTGTTCGCCGTGTTCGCCGTGTTCGCCGTGTTCGCCGTGTTCGCCGTGTTCGCCGTGTTCGCCGTGTTCGCCGTGTTCGCCGTGTTCGCCGTGTTCGCCGTGTTCGCCGTGTTCGCCGCGTTCACCGCGTTCACCGCGTTCACCGCGCTCACCGCGCTCACCGCGCTCACCGCGCTCACCGCGTTCACCGCGTTAGACATGCTCGACGCATCCGACACATTCGACGCTCGGCGCGCATTCGACGCCCTCGCCTCATCCGACGCAACTGCCGCCCCTTCATCCGGCAACACCGGATCACGCGCCTCCACTCCGGCTAACCAATCGTCATCATCATCGCCTCGCGCCTTCGACGCCCGCCGGCCTTGCGCCGCGATCGCATGCAAAATGGCCGCCACGGCGCAGAAGGACAGCCAGAACCCCGGCGATGTCACCGCCCACGGATCGGCAAGCAGCACGAGCGCAAGCGCCCACGCGAGCACGAGCGACGACGCCGGCCGCCGCCCGCACACGAACGCGATCGCGAACACCGTCAGCATCCACAGCGTCCGCTGCGCCGGCACGTTGAATCCGGCAAGCGCGGCATACACCGCCGCAAACGACGCCGCCCCGAGCGCCGCGACTTTCGGCGTGGCCATGAGCAGCGGCCCGTCCACGCCGCGCACCCTGACTCGCCTCCAGACGAACCCGCAAGCCAGCGCCGCCAGCCCCGCGACGAAGCCGATATGCAGCCCGGAAATCGCAACCAGATGACTCGTGCCGGTTGCGCGCATGATGGCCCAGTCGTCGTCGCTGACGGATTCCTGCGCGCCCACCGCAAGCGCCACGATGATCCCGCGATGCGGCGCGCTCCCGAGCACCGTCTCGATGCGCTGACGAATATGCCCTCGCCATCGATCGATGGCGAGCCACGGACCGATCGCATCGCCGGGAAGTTAACGCGGCGCACGCGCGAGCGATACCGATCCCGTCGCCCGAATGCCGCGCTCGAGCAGGGCCACTTCGCCGTCGCGCAGCGAGAAGTTCGCGTTCGCATGCGGGCGTTTGAGACGCGCGGTGAGCGTCCACCGTTGACCGGCATGCGATGGGGGCGGAGCATGCGTCGCCGCCGGCACCCAAAGCAGCCTCACGATCTTCGGGAAGTCGTGCAACCCCGCGCCGTTCGCCTCCACTTCGAACAGAAAGCGCGTGCCTTGCGGCTGTGGCTCAGGCAAACCGCGCACGAAGCCGGTGAGTTCGATATCGCGCTGCTCGTAGTCGACCGGCAAATGCGGACGCAAGCGAATCTCGGCGCGCAACGCCGCATACGCGAAGCCCGCGACGACCGCCGCGATCACGAATGCGCTGCTTCCGAACCGGCGGCGCGCGATGCCTCCCGCGCTCAGTGCAATACAGACAGCCACGCAACAAAGCAGCAAGCCCGGCAAACGCGCCTGTTGCTGCAGCCACCCGACACCCAACGCAAACCCCAGCAACATCGCACGCACTCGTTCCTCTTTCATCGTCGACGCGAACGCATCCACCCGGACACCATCAGTGGTCCGAATCGAATGACCCTGCGAACGATTATGAAGAAGCGAGTCCCAGCCGGGGCAGCGCCGCGCGCGCGTTAGCCGTTGTGCCTAGGGAAAGCGCGGTTTCGTCGATGCCGCGCAGCTCCGCGAGCACCTTCGCGATGCCCGCGACCTGATCCGGCGTATTGCGCCCCTTGTACCGCCACGCAGGCGCGATATCGGGCGCATCGGTTTCGAGCACGATCGCGTCGAGGGGAAGCTCCGCCGCCAGCCGGCGAATCTGACGCGCGCGCTCGAACGTCAGATTGCCGCCGAAGCCGAGCCGCATGCCCTGCGCGATGAACGCCTCGGCCTGCTGAAAGCTGCCGTTGAACGCATGCGCGATGCCGCAATGAATCCGATTCACGCGCAAGCCCTTCAACACCTTGTCCTGCGACTTGCGCACATGGCAAATGACCGGCAAATCGAACTCTCGAGCGAGCTTGAGCTGCGCGCCATAGAAGAATTGCTGGCGCGCGTCGTCGAGCGTCGGGACGAAGTAATCCAGCCCGATTTCGCCGATGCCGACGAAGAGCGGATCGTCGAGACTCGCCGCAATCCGTTCGCGCAACACGAGAAGGTCATCCTCGGTGGCGCGCGGCGTGAAGAGCGGATGAATGCCGAGCGCATACGCCCCGCCTTCGATGCGATGCGCGAGCACTCGCACTGTATCGAAGTTCGCGCGCTCGACGCCCGGTATCACGATGCGCGTCACGTTCGACTCGACCGCGGCGCGCGCGACGTCATCGCGATCCGCGTCGAACTCCGAGGCATCGAGATGACAGTGGGTATCGATCCACATGGCGCGCTCCGTGGTCCGCGACGCTCAGACCGGCACCGACGGCTCTTCGTGCAGCACGCCGTCGCGCAAACGCATGATGCGGTCGCAACGCGCGGCGAGATCGGCATCGTGCGTGACGATCACGAAGCTCGTCTCGAGCGTCTGCGACAGTTCCAGCATCAGATTGAAAACCGTATCGGCGGTGCCGCCGTCGAGATTGCCGGTAGGCTCGTCGGCCAGCACGCACGCCGGACGCGTGACGAGCGCACGCGCGATCGCCACGCGCTGCCGCTCGCCGCCCGACAGCGCGCCCGGCCGATGCTTCGCACGATGCCCGATGCCCACGCGTTCGAGCATCGCCATCGCCTCCTTGCGCGCCGCGTCCTCGGGCATGCGGCGGATGCGCAGCGGCATCGCGACGTTATCGAGCGCGGTGAATTCCGGCAACAGATGATGGAACTGATACACGAAACCGAGCGCGCGATTGCGCAAGTCGTTGCGTTCCTTTTCCTTCAGCTCGGTGAACGGCTTGCCGAGCAGCGACACCTTGCCCGCGCTCGGTTCGTCGAGTCCGCCGAGCACATGCAGCAGCGTGCTCTTGCCCGAGCCGGATGCGCCGACGATCGCCAGCTTTTCGCCGCGCCGCACTTCGAGCTGCGCGTTGTCGAGCACCTGGACGTTGAAGCCGCCCTGCACGAAGGTCTTCGAAATCGCCGACGCGTGCAGCACGATATTGTTGTCTGGAATCATGTCACTCATAACGCAACGCCTCCGCCGGACGCACCTTCGCGCCGCGCCAGCTCGGATAGAGCGTGGCCAGCGACGACAACAGGAACGCGATGACGCCGATCTTCGCGACATCGCCCGGCACGAGCTCGGACGGCAGCTCGCTGATGAAATAGACCGAAGGCGGCAGGAACTGCACGCCGATCAGATGTTCGATCATCGGCACGAGCCACGGAATGCTCCACGCGATGAGACAGCCGAGCGACACGCCGAGCGCCGTGCCGATGAAGCCGATCGTCACGCCCTGCACCACGAATATCTTCATGATGGAGCCGGGCTGCGCGCCGAGCGTGCGAAGGATCGCGATATCGGCCTGCTTGTCGGTGACGGTCATCACCAGCGACGAAACGAGATTGAACGCGGCCACCGCGATGATCAGCGTGAGGATGATGAACATCATGCGCTTCTCGATCTGCACGGCGGAAAACCACGTCTTGTTCTGCTGCGTCCAGTCGCGGATGTACAAATCGCCGGACAGCGTATGCGACAGTTGCCGCGCGACTTCGGGCGCGCGCTGCATGTCCTTCAGGCGAAGGCGCACGCCGGTCGGCGCGGGCAGGCGAAAGAGCGCTTGCGCATCGCGGATGGCGATGAGCGCGAGCGTCGAATCGTATTCGTAGTGCCCGGACTCGAAGATGCCGACGACCGTGAACTGCTTGAGCCGCGGCATCATGCCGGCCGGCGTGATCGTGCCTTCGGGCGCGACTAGCGTGATCTTGTCGCCGGTCATCACGCCGAGGTTCGTCGCCAGATCGCGGCCGAGCACGATGCCGAATTCCCCCGGCACGAGATCCGCGAGCTTGCCCGCGCGCATTTCCTTCGCGATGTCCGACACTTGCGGCTCCAGCGACGGCTCCACGCCTCGCAGCGCAACGCCGCTCACCGCGCCTTGCCGCGTCAGCAGCGCCTGCGCTTCGACATACGGCGCCGCGCCGGTCACTTCCGGATTGCGGCGCGCTTCCTGCGCGGTCAGTTGCCAGTTGGGCATCGACCCGGTCGGCGAGAAGATTTCGACGTGCGCGAGCACCGATAGCATGCGGTCGCGCACTTCCTTCTGGAAGCCGTTCATGACCGACAACACGACGATCAGCGCGGCGACGCCGAGCGCGATGCCCGCCATCGACACGAGCGCGATGAAGGAGATGAAGCCGTTGCCTGTGGTGCGTTTGCTGGCGCGCGTGTAGCGCCAGCCGATCTGCCATTCGTACGGAAGTTTCAAGCGAATCCCTGTGTCTGCTGTTGCTGTCGCGGCCGTGAACCGATGCGGGGCATGGCCGGAATTTGCGAAAGTTTGCCATAGGTGGCGTGAGCGCCGTAACAAACGGGCGCTGGCATCGGCCATTCGGCGGAGTGCGCGAAGGCCTTTCGGCGGGCGATTCGCAGCGTTCCCCCGACGCGCGTGGCATCGGCGCATGCCCTACAATGCCGACCATCATGCCCGTTCCCGACCTTCACCTTCTCCTGCCGTTCGCTTTGCCCTCGGCGGCGGACGCCGCCACTGCGCTGCACGGACTGGAAAGCGCGGCGCTCGACAAGCTGCTCGCCCGCGCCACGCTCGAAGAACGCGTGATCGGAGAGGATTTCCAGCGCACGCTGCCGCACGAACGCTGGATCGCGCAGCGCTTCGGCGTGGTTATGCAGGGGGCCGGTGAGCGCCACGCCGACGACGCCCCGCTCGCCCCCTTCATGCTTCTCGCCGATGGCGGCACGCCCGGCGATGCGTCGTGGGCGTGCATCGAGCCGGTTCATGTCCGGATCGCGCACGATCATCTGGTATTGATCGATCCCGCCACGCTCGGCGTGCGGACCGAAGAAGCGCGCGCGTTGCTTCAGACGGCGCGGCCGGTGATCGAAGAACTGGGCATCGCGTTGCAGGCGCCGACGCCGCTGCGCTGGTACGTGTCCGGTGAAGCGCTCGGCGCGCTCGCGGGGGCATCGCCGTTGCGCGCGACCGGACGCAACATCGAAATCTGGCTGCCGCACGAAGCCCGCACGGGCGAACGCTCGCGCGCATGGATGAAGCTGCAGAACGAAGTGCAGATGGCGTGGTTCGAACATCCGCTCAACGTGGAACGCGAGTCGCGCGGCCTGCCCGCGATCAACTCCATCTGGCTGCATGCGCAAGGCGCGATGCGTCCCGTCACGAGTCCGTTCGCACGCGTCATGTCGGATGCCGCCGCGACGCGCGGGCTGGCGATCGCCGCCGGCATCGAAGCGCACACGCCGCCGGAAAGCCTGCCCGCGCTCGTGAAGGCGAATGCCGAAGGCACTACGCTCGTCGAACTCGATCCGTTCTCCGCGCCGTTCATCGAGCAGGACTGGGCGCGCTGGAACTCATCCCTTCGGGCGCTCGAGAAGGACTGGTTCGCGCCCGCGCTCGACGCGCTGTCGAACGGTTCGCTCAAGCGCCTCGGCATCACGCTGTGCGGCGACACCGGCTCGGTGACGCTTTCCGTCACGCGTTCGGATTTGCGCAAGTTCTGGCGTCGCCGGCCGATTGCGGCGCTTTTCATCGAATGAAGGCCATAGCCGAATGACCCGAATCGTTACGCGCGTTTCGTCTCCCGCCGACGCCGAAGCGCTGATGCGCCACGGCCTGCATCCCGTGATCGCGCGGCTTTATGCGGCGCGCGGCGTCACGTCGCCGGATGAGATCGAAACCGAATTCAAGCGCCTGCACGCGCCCGTCGGCCTCAAGGGTTGCGACGATGCCGCCGTCGTCCTCGCCGATGCGCTCGCTGCGAAAAAGCGCATGCTCGTCGTCGCCGATTACGACTGCGACGGCGCGACCGCCTGCGCCGTCGCCGTGCGCGGCTTGCGCATGTTCGGCGCGACCATCGACTATCTGGTGCCGAACCGCTTCGAATACGGCTACGGACTGACGCCCGAAATCGTCGATCTGGCCGCACGCTCGCCGCTCGGCCCGCCTGACTTGCTGATTACCGTCGATAACGGCATCGCCAGCGTCGAAGGCGTCGCGGCGGCGAATGCGCTCGGCATCGACGTGCTCGTCACCGACCATCACCTGCCCGGCGACGAATTGCCCGCCGCGCGCGCGATCGTCAATCCGAATCAGCCGGGCTGCGGGTTTCCGAGCAAGTGCATCGCGGGCGTGGGCGTCATGTTCTATGTGCTGCTCGCGTTGCGCGCCGAATTGCGCCGGCGCGGCGCTTACGGGAATGCGCCTGAACCGCGTCTGGACGGCCTGCTCGATCTCGTCGCGCTTGGCACCGTCGCGGACGTCGTGAAGCTCGATGCGAACAACCGCATCCTGGTCGCGCAGGGACTCAAGCGGATTCGCGCGGGCCGCATGCAGCCGGGCATCGCGGCGCTGTTTCGCGCGGCGGGCCGCGATGCGCGCGCCGCATCGGGCTTCGATCTCGGCTTTGCGCTCGGACCGCGGCTGAACGCGGCGGGCCGGCTGTCGGACATGTCGCTCGGCATCGAATGCCTGACTACCGACGACATCGGCCGCGCGTGGGAACTCGCGCAGCAATTGGATTCGATGAACCGCGAGCGGCGCGAGATCGAAGCGGGGATGCAGCAACAGGCGCTCGCCGAGCTGCAAACTTTCGATCCCGGCGAGCGCGCGACGCTCACGCTTTTCGATCCCGGCTGGCATCAGGGCGTGATCGGCATCGTCGCGGGGCGGCTGAAGGAGCGCTTTCACCGTCCGTCGTTCACGTTCGCGCACGCCGACGACGCCGGCACGCTTTCCAAAGGCTCGGGCCGCTCGATCCCGGGCTTTCACCTGCGCGACGCCGTCGATCTGATCAGCAAGCGCGAGCCCGGTCTCATCCACAAGTTCGGCGGCCACGCAATGGCGGCGGGCCTCACGCTCGCCACCGCCGATATCGCGCGCTTCACCGCCGCGTTCGAAACGGTCGGGCGAGAATGGCTGACGGCCGAAGCGGTCGCTCGAACCATCGAGACGGACGGCGAACTGGAGGATGCGTACTTCACGCCGCAATTCGTGGAACTGATCGACGCCGCCGTCTGGGGCCAGGGCTTCCCGGCGCCGACCTTCTCCGGCGAATTCGATGTCGCGTCCCAGACGCTCGTCAAGGAGAAGCATCTGAAGCTGTCGCTCATGCGCGGGCGGCAGCGCTTCAACGCGATCTGGTTCAATCACGTCGATCCGTTGCCGCCGCGCGCGACGGTCGCGTACCGGCTCGTCAGCGATTCCTGGAACGGCGTGGCGCGCGTGCAAATGATCGTCGAACACGCGGGTTAGAAGGGCATTCATTCGGCTTGACGGCCCCTCGGAAATCTTCTATTCGATGACATCTATAATCGATGGATTTCCGAGCCGAAGGCTTTTGTTTCCCGATGGATTCCCAGAAAATAAATCTGCGCAATGTGACGCTTTGTGCCGTCGATTGCATCAATCCCGTGCTCGCATCGAGAGCACTCGATATTTCAAAACGGGGCTGCCTGTTCGGCGATTCGGTTTTACTGACTGATAAACGCGTCGAAAGCAATTCACGAATCGCGCTGATTCCGGCAATCGGATCGCGAGAAGAATACAGTGCGTTCATACTCAAGCACTTGCTGCGGCACGTTTCGACGCCGTGGGTCTTGCTGATCCAATGGGACGGTTTCGTCGTCAATCCGTCGGCGTGGACGGAAGATTTCTTCTCGTGCGATTACATCGGCGCGCGCTGGCCGTTTCATCACGACGGGATGTCCGTCGGCAATGGCGGCTTTTCGCTGCGTTCCCGGCGGCTTCTGGAGATACTCGCAACCGACGAACGGTTTCCGCCGCATCCGCAAATCGTCGAAGACGAACTGATCTGCCGCACATATCGCCCACTGCTGGAACGCGAATTCGGCATTCGCTTCGCCGACGAACAGCTGGCCGATCGTTTCTCGCTTGAATTCACGCGCGCTTCACAACCGCCCTTCGGTTTTCACGCAGTTTTCAACATGAATCGTTTTGTCGAAGACGCCGACATTATCTTCTTCGCCGAAAACGCGCATATGCGCTCGGTGCAAACTACCGACTTTCTCGATCTGTGCCTGAGTTGCCGGAAGGAAGGCAGGACGTCCGTTACGCGCGCGCTGTATTCGCGTGTGCGTTCGCGCTTTTCGCCGGAGCAGATCGCGCAGACCTACACGCGGGACTTGTTCCAGCTCACCGCGGAGGAGGCCGCCGAGCACGTCGCGGCATGCGAAGCATTGCTTGCCGACTCGCAGTGAAACTGCCGCAGGCGCGTCAGGCGCCACGTGTCGATCGGCTATAATTGCACCTTTTTACGAAGCCGAAGATCGACAATGGAAGCAGAACGTCTCAACGCGATCGAAAGCCTTCTGGCCGACCTGCGCCGCCGCGCGGACGAGCTACGGGGGTATCTTTGACTACGACGCCAAGTTCGCGCGTCTGACCGAAGTCAACAAGGAACTCGAAGACCCCAACGTCTGGAGCGATTCCAAAAACGCCCAGGCGCTCGGTCGTGAGAAGAAGCTGCTCGACGGCGTGGTGACGACGCTGACCGCGCTCGGCAACGATCTGCGCGACGCGCAGGACCTCTTCGACATGGCGCGCGACGAAAGCGACGAAGACACCCTCGTCGCCTGCGAAGCGGACGCCGCAGCGCTGAAGGCGCGCGTCGAAGACATGGAATTCCGCCGGATGTTCTCGAACCCGGCCGATCCGAACAACTGCTTCATCGACATTCAGGCGGGCGCGGGCGGCACCGAGGCGTGCGACTGGGCGTCCATGCTGCTGCGCCAGTACCTACGCTACTGCGAGCGCAAGGGCTTCAAGACCGAAGTGCTCGAAGAATCCGAAGGCGATGTCGCCGGCATCAAGAGCGCGACCATCAAGGTCGAAGGCGAATACGCGTACGGCTATCTGCGCACCGAAACCGGCATTCACCGCCTCGTGCGCAAGTCGCCGTTCGATTCGTCGGGCGGCCGGCATACGTCGTTTTCGTCGGTGTTCGTGTATCCGGAAATCGACGATTCGATCGAGATCGAAATCAATCCCGCCGATATCCGCACGGACACGTATCGCGCATCGGGCGCGGGCGGCCAGCACATCAACAAGACGGACTCCGCCGTGCGCCTCACGCACGCGCCGACGGGCATCGTCGTGCAGTGCCAGAACGACCGCTCGCAGCACCGTAACCGCGCCGAAGCCATGCAGATGCTCAAAGCGCGTCTCTACGAATTCGAGATGCGCAAGCGCCAGGCCGAACAGGACAAGCTCGAATCGAGCAAGACCGATGTGGGCTGGGGCCATCAGATCCGCTCCTACGTGCTCGATCAGAGCCGCGTGAAGGACCTGCGCACCAGCGTGGAAATGAGCAACACGCGCGCCGTGCTCGACGGCGACCTCGACGACTTCATCAGCGCGAGCCTGAAACAGGGCGTCTGACCGCCGGCGCGGATATCGGCTTCGATATCCGCGTTTTTCGTTTCGACTCACCGCGCATCCGCCTCGCCTTAAAAGCCAAGAATCATCATGACCGAACCGACCCAGACGAGCGCCGCTCCCGAACTGGAAGACAACCAGATCATCGCCGAGCGCCGCGACAAGCTGCGCGCGCTGCGTGAGCAAGGCGTCGCTTATCCGAACGACTTCCGCCCGACGCATCAGGCCGCCGCGCTGCAAACCGAGTACGCCGAAACCGACAAGGAAGCGCTCGAAGCGAATCCCCTGCCCGTCGCGCTCGCCGGCCGCATGATGCTCAAGCGCGTGATGGGCAAGGCCAGCTTCGCGACGGTTCAGGACGGCAGCGGCCAGATCCAGTTTTTCGTGACGCCCGCCGATGTCGGCGCGGACGTCTACGAGGCGTTCAAGAAGTGGGACCTGGGCGATATCGTCGCGGCGCGCGGCGTGCTCTTTCGCACGAACAAGGGCGAACTGTCGGTGCGCTGCACCGAGCTGCGGCTGCTGTCGAAGGCGCTGCGCCCGTTGCCCGACAAGTTCCACGGTCTCGCCGACCAGGAAATGCGTTATCGCCAGCGTTACGTCGATCTGATCGTGACGCCGGAATCGCGCAAGACGTTCATGGCGCGCACGAAGGCGGTCACGTCGATCCGCAACTTCATGGCGCAGGCGAACTTCATGGAAGTCGAAACGCCGATGCTGCACCCTATTCCCGGCGGCGCGGCGGCGAAGCCGTTCGTCACGCATCACAATGCGCTCGACATGCAGATGTTCCTGCGCATCGCGCCCGAGCTCTATTTGAAGCGGCTGATCGTCGGCGGCTTCGAGCGCGTGTTCGAGATCAATCGTAATTTCCGGAACGAAGGCGTTTCGCCGCGTCACAACCCGGAATTCACGATGATGGAATTCTATGCGGCGTTCACGGACTACCGCTGGCTGATGGACTTCACCGAGCAACTGATCCGCCAGGCCGCAATCGACGCGCTCGGCACCGCGACCATCACGTATCAGGGCCGCGAACTGGACTTGAGCAAGCCGTTCCATCGGCTGACGATCAACCAGGCCATTCAAAAGTACGCGCCGCAATACACCGACGAGCAATTGAACGACGGCGTGTTCGTGCGCGCGGAGCTGAAGAAGTTCGGAGTCGATACGACGCAGCCCGCGTTTCTGAATGCCGGCATCGGCGCGCTGCAGCTGGCGCTTTTCGAAGAAACAGCGGAATCGCAGTTGTGGGAGCCGACGTATATCGTCGATTACCCGATCGAAGTGTCGCCGCTCGCACGCGAGTCGGACACCGTGGCGGGCATCACGGAGCGGTTCGAGCTGTTCATCACGGGGCGCGAGATCGCGAACGGCTTCTCGGAGCTGAACGATCCGGAAGATCAGGCTGCGCGCTTCCAGAAGCAGGTCGACCAGAAAGATGCCGGCGACGAAGAAGCGATGTACTTCGACGCCGATTACATTCGCGCGCTCGAATACGGCATGCCGCCGACAGGCGGATGCGGCATCGGCATCGACCGGCTGGTGATGCTGCTGACTGATAGCCCCAGCATCCGCGATGTGATTCTGTTTCCGCATCTGCGGCGGGAGGACTGAGCGGTACGCTCGGTTTATCCACGCTGAAAAGCGCGTCCTGCGGGACGCGCTTTTTTATTTCCGGTCGAGGCTGGCATCCAACGTGCTTTCCTAACGAAAACACGAAGTTACAACCTGAAAAAGCGCCGATCGCACGCTTGCACCAGAATCGATGGCGTCGGCACTTTGCCTCGAACGGAGGTTCAGCATGGATAACGGGACCAGAAAATTCGCGTCGTCGCCCTCTTCCGACGCCAGCCAGCCGCAACCGCAGCAGCGGCGTCTGCATCCGCTCGTCGCGACGGCGGCGGGCGCGGTGATCGTGGCAAGTCTGGCCGCGACGGCAGCGATTACAGGGGTATTTCCAAGGGCGTCGAGCACGTCCGCTCAAAATCCGCAGACGCAGACGGCGGCCGTCGCGCCACAGCCGGTGGTCAGCCAGGCCGCACCCGCGCCCGCACAGCCGGTCGCGCAGCAACCCGCTCCGCAACTCGCTCCGCAGCCGGTGCAGCAGGCGCCTGTCCAGCCGGCGCCCGCACAACCTTCCTACGCGCAGCAGCCGCCGCCGAAAGCCGCGTACTGCTCGACATGCGGCACAGTCGAAGCTATCTCCGCCGTCCGTCGCGAAGGACACGGCACGGGTATCGGCGCGGTCGGTGGCGCGGTGGCCGGGGGTGTCGTCGGCAACCAGTTTGGGCGCGGCGGCGGACGCACCGCGATGACCCTGCTCGGCGCGCTCGGCGGCGGTCTCGCGGGCAACTCGGTGGAGAAACACATCCGCAGCGAAACCGATTACTCGGTGCGCGTAAGAATGGAGAACGGCAAGACGCGCTATTTCACGTACAAGCAGCAACCGCCGTTTGCGCAAGGCCAGCATGTGCGGGTGCGCAACGGCGTGCTGGAAGCGGGTTGATTGCGCGTGAATGAAAAGAGCGGCGGGCTTGCAGGCCGCCGCTCTTCCCGATGCCGATAAACCCGCGCGTCAGTGATCGCGCTGCGAACTGCGCGCCGGATTCGGCCTGCCGCGCATCGCCATATAGGCCCACCAGACGTATCCGGAGAAGCCGTACAGCACGAAGAGGCAGAACAGCATGACGGGCGGATCGGACGATACGAGCACGAACGCCACCACGATCAACAGCACGCCCGCGAACGGCACGCGATACCGCACGTCGAGCGCCTTGCCGCTATAGAACGGCGCGTTCGACACCATCGTGACGCCCGCGTAGATCGTCAGACCGAACGCGACCCACGGCAGCCACACGAGCTTGAGCGGCACGCGGTTATCTGTCGCGAGCCACACGAAACCGGCGATCAGCGCGGCTGCAGCCGGCGACGGCAAGCCCTGAAAATAGCGCTTGTCGACCACGCCGACGTTGGTGTTGAAACGCGCGAGCCGCAGCGCCGCGCCCGAGCAGTAGACGAACGCCGCAAGCCAGCCCCAGCGCCCGAGATCCTTCAGCACCCATTCGTACATCACGAGCGCGGGCGCGACGCCGAACGACACCATGTCCGAGAGACTGTCGAACTGCTCGCCGAACGCGCTTTGCGTATGCGTCATGCGGGCAACGCGGCCGTCCATGCCATCGAGGACCATCGCGACGAAAATGGCGATGGCCGCGATCTCGAAGCGCACGTTCATCGCCTGAACGACGGCGAAGAAGCCGCAAAACAGCGCCGCCGTGGTGAACGCATTCGGCAGCAGATAAATGCCGCGCTTGCGGAGAAACTGCTGCCGCTTCGCGCGCCGCGTCTCGACGACGCTCACGTCCTGAATGGCCTTGTTGCGGCGGAACGCGCGCGGCGGCGTCGCGTTCGCGCGGTTACGGCGCGTCTTGAATGCCGCCATCGGAACCTCCGCGTTATTCCGCGAATTCGGCAAGGATGGTCGACGAGGCGGACACCTTCTCGCCGATCGACACGCGCGGCCGGCTTCCGACCGGCAGATACACGTCAACGCGCGAGCCGAAACGAATGAAGCCGTAACGCTGGCCGCGCGTCAGCGGTTCGCCCGCGTGCACGTAACAGAGAATGCGCCGTGCGATCAGACCCGCGATCTGCACCGACGTCACCGTATGCCCGGCCGCCGTATGCAGGACGATCGCGTTGCGCTCGTTCTCGGTCGATGCCTTGTCAACGGCAGCATTCAAGTACGCGCCGGGGAAGTACTGCACCTTGGTGATCGCGCCGTCGACGGGCGAACGCTGCGAGTGAACATTGAACACGTTCATGAACACGCTGATCTTGAGTGCTTCGCGTCCGGCGTAAGGATCATGCGCCGTTTCGACCGCGACGATGCGCCCGTCGGCCGGACACAGCACCGCGTTCGGCTGAGTGGGAATGGGTCGCGGCGGATCGCGGAAAAACTGGACGACGAAGATCACGATCAGCCAGAAGAGCCAGGCGAAGCCGAAGCCGCCGATCGCCTGCACGAGAATGGCAACGACGGCCGCGATGGCGATGAACGGCCAGCCTTCGCGGGCAATGATCGGATGAGGATAGTTCATGAACGTGTTCTGTGTTTTAGGAGGGTAGCCCCCCTTCTTCGCAGAAGGAGAGCCCCCTAAGAACCGTACGTGCGAGTTTCCCCGCATACGGCTCCAATCTACGTACAAAGCCCAGTTTTATGACCGGGCCGGCTTAGTTAGCGCAATTTTACCTACATGCACTTGTCGGTGGCAGTCGGGATGCAATAGCACTCGATTGAAGAGGCCGTCGGAACCACCATGCATCCGGTATTCCAGATGATGATCGTGCCAACCGGTCTCTCGTGTCGGAGCACCGCCGCAGTGCGCACACAGCCCGCCTTGCGATCGGTATAGCGAAACCCATTGCTTGCGATGACGCATTGATACTTCCATGCGCGCCTGTCGCAATTGTTCGCCATACTGCTCCCAACCAAGATCAAAAGGATTGAAGTCGCCTTTGATCTTGCGATGCCGCCTGATCGATGTACCGCGAAGCTGGTACAACTCGGTCAAGCCGTTACTGCCATCGTCTCGAACTACAGGAACAGCAAAAATCCAGTGTCGAGTGCCATCGGAATGAAAGTATTTCTTCCTCACCCATTCAGCACCCTTGTTTGGATGTCGCCGTTTTGACCACCACCAAAGTCTTCGGAAGATCAGAGACTCCATGCGGCTGTATGCCTGCTTAGCTACGACGGGGCTGTGATATTGCGCCCAACCCCGTAGCATCGGATTCAGCAATCGGATTAAATCCTCGTGCTTCACCGTCTTGTTACCACTGATCGTTTCCGACACCTTGCGATAGAACGTCTGCACGTTCTTCTTGCTCGGCTTGATGAGCAGCTTTCCCGAGTACTTCCGGAAATTCCACCCAAGGAAATCGAAGCCTTCGTCAATGTGAGTGATCCGCGTTTTTGTCTCGGACAGTTGCAAGCCCCGAACAGCAAGGAATGCTTCCACCCAAGGCCTGACCTCGTTTTCCAGAATCTCTTTCGAGTCGCCGGTGATCACGAAGTCATCCGCGTATCGCACCACATTCACTTTCAGCTTCTTGGCTTTCGCGATTCCCAACGTCGCACCGAGGTGCCCAATCAGTTCACGCTCCAGCCCGTTCAGCGTCACATTTGCCAGCGTCGGGGAGATGATGCCCCCCTGCGGCGTACCGGCCTCGGTCGCCTGTAGCTGCCCCTTGTAAATCAGGCCAGCCTTCAACCACTTCCGGAGGATCTCCTTGTCCATCGGGACATGGCTTTCTAACCAGTCGTGGTTGATCCAGTCAAAGCAGCCTTTGATATCCGCTTCCAGCACCCATCGGGCCGAGCCCTTTTGGGACATTGCGACGAATATCTGCGACATGGCATCGGCTGTCGAGCGATTGAGTCTGAACCCATAAGAGTTCGGATCACTCGTCGATTCCGACACCGGCTCCAAGGCCAGCAGATACAGGGCTTGCATCGCCCTGTCCCGCATGGTCGGAATGCCCAAAGGGCGCTCCTTTCCATTGGCCTTGGGGATAAAGACTCTCCTTAATGGCAAAGGCTTGTACCCACGCCGCTTCAACCTGCCGATAGCTTCCCACCGGCTCTCAGGCGAATCCCACAGTTCGCGATCGACTCCGGCCGTTCGCGCACCTTGATTCTGCGTAACACGTCGTACCGCGTACAGCTTTGCGGACAACGTGCGGGTCAGCATCCGTTGCAAGGCTTTCACCCTGCGCCAGTCGCCTTCCCGCGTCGCCTTCGCAATTCGTATCTGCATCCCTCTCACGTTCCGTTCGACGCGACGCCAATCTACGGCGTGCCAGTTGTCAGGCACGTGGGAAAGCGCAGATCCATCCTTCCGGACAGATACTTTCATGCTGCTCTCCTACCTTGGGTTGATCATTCCCACAGCAGAAGGCGCATCTTCCCCAGCGGGATAGACACACCCCGCTGGGGAACAACAGTTGAACAAATACGGGCGCATGCGCCCATATGTCATCCATGTACTACGCACGAACGCGAGCGCTCGTGTCTCACCAAGTCACAAGGTCTGTCAGCCATCTTGCGACGGTAGACCAGACGGAAGTCTGCCCGCTTTCGCGTGGGATGATGTCTCAATCCCTATCCGGACCATTACAGCCCGTCATTCGCTTTTTCCGTCATCCTCTACCCGCATCGTCAACAGCGTTCCTTGCGGGCCGCCTGCCAGCCCAACTGCACTGGCAACGATACGGGCTTACCGTGTTCCCGGCCTGCCACATGACTGACGTAGGTTCTGCCTTTCCCCCGGCGGCCCTAAGACGACGTAACCCGAATTTCAAGCGAGTTATCCGACCGCACACCGTTTTGGTTAATGCCTATCAGCAGCTTTGGCATCGTCCTACTTACGAGGTTTATCAGCAGTTCACTTCCGTTAACCGTATCAGCCAGCCTAGCGCCTCAACCCCCTTGCTGCTAGGAGTCTCTGAATACCTGTTTCACAACAGGCAGTCACCCAAACTTCGGGGGCTACATTGTCAGAGAAGCTTCACACCCCACCGTTGCCAGTGACGCATGTCCTCCTAGGCTACTGCTGGTCGTACAGCAGGTTCTCTACCTCATAGGGGGGCTAACCCCGTGAGATTGAACAATGACAAACCGAGCTTGCGCTCGACCTACCCTAAAATCACATACTCCAATCCGCTTTGTTAGCGGAGTTGAAGCCGCTAACTGGGCGGAACCTGACGGTAATCAGGTCAATGCGATTACGCGCAAGGGTCCGAAGACTCCGGTGCGTCTAAAGCTACGATTCCAAGCCAAACCGCACTCGGTTTCGTTTGCTACACAAGGGGTGGCTCAAGGTGCCACCAATGGGACGGCTTGCGCCGTCCAGTCGATGCGACTCACGTCGCACTAAAAACCGTAGGATAGCAAAAGCCGCCCGGCGCACAGCGGCTTCCGGGCGGCTTTCGGTTGAGCAAGAACCGTGACGCGGGGTCACGCAGACACGCTTAGTTCTTCGACTGGTCGACGAGCTTGTTCTTCGCGATCCACGGCATCATCGCGCGGAGCTTCTCGCCCACTTGCTCGATCTGATGCTCGGCCGTCAGGCGGCGGCGCGATTGCAGCGTCGGCGCACCGGCGCGGTTCTCGATGATGAAGCTCTTCGCGTACTCGCCGGTCTGGATATCCGTAAGCACGGCCTTCATCGCCTTCTTCGTCTCTTCCGTCACGATGCGCGGGCCCGTCACGTACTCGCCGTACTCGGCGTTGTTCGAGATCGAGTAGTTCATGTTGGCGATGCCGCCTTCATAGATCAGATCGACGATCAGCTTCAGTTCGTGCAGGCATTCGAAGTACGCCATTTCCGGCGCGTAACCCGCTTCGACCAGCGTTTCGAAACCGGCCTTGATCAGATCGACGGTGCCGCCGCACAGCACGGCCTGCTCGCCGAACAGGTCCGTTTCGGTTTCTTCACGGAAGTTCGTCTCGATGATGCCCGCACGGCCGCCGCCGTTCGCAGCTGCGTACGACAGCGCCACGTCGCGCGCCGAACCGGACTTGTCCTGCGCCACCGCGATCAGGTGCGGCACGCCGCCGCCTTGCTGGTACGTGTTGCGCACGGTATGGCCCGGAGCCTTCGGCGCGATCATGATGACGTCCAGGTCCGCACGCGGAATCACCTGGCCGTAGTGAACGTTGAAGCCGTGTGCGAATGCGAGGGCCGCGCCGTTCTTCGCGTTGTCGTGCACTTCGTTCTTGTAGACCTCGGCGATCTGCTCGTCGGGCAGCAGCATCATGACGACATCGGCGCCCTTCACGGCTTCGGCCACTTCCTTCACCGGCAGGCCGGCGTTCTCGGCCTTGCTCCACGAAGCACCGCCCTTGCGCAGCCCGACCGTCACGTTCACGCCGCTTTCCTTCAGGTTCAGCGCGTGCGCATGGCCTTGCGAGCCATAGCCGATGATGGTCACTTGCTTGCCCTTGATGAGGGAGAGGTCGGCGTCTTTGTCGTAGAAAACTTTCATGGTGGTTCCTTGAGTCCTGATGCGTGAATTGGTGTGCTTGATTGCGCTGCTAACTGGATGGTCCGGCGGTCAGACCTTCAGGATGCGCTCGCCCCGGCCGATGCCGGAGCTGCCCGTGCGAACCGTCTCGAGGATCGCCGTGGCGTCGAGCGCCTGGATGAACGCGTCGAGCTTGTCGGACGCGCCCGTCAGTTCCATCGTGTAGGTCTTCTCGGTCACGTCGATGATGCGGCCGCGGAAGATATCCGCCATCCGCTTCATTTCCTCGCGTTCCTTGCCGACCGCCCTTACCTTGATGAGCATCAGCTCGCGCTCGATGTGGGCGCCCTCTGTCAGGTCGACCACTTTCACCACCTCGATCAGGCGGTTCAGGTGCTTCGTGATCTGTTCGATCACGTCGTCCGAGCCAATGGAGACGATGGTGAGCCGCGACAGCGAACTGTCTTCGGTCGGCGCCACCGTCAGCGTTTCGATGTTATAGCCGCGCGCCGAAAAGAGGCCGACGACACGCGATAACGCGCCCGGCTCGTTTTCCAGCAGTACGGAGATGATGTGTTTCATATGTCGTTTCCCGATGGCGTTCCAGTTGAGCTTCGATGCGGATTCACGCGCCGCACCTGTCTTTCGTGGAGACAGGCGCCACGCGAACCCGCGCATTCGAAACCCGCGTTATAGATCCTCAGAGCCGAGCAGCATTTCCGTGATGCCTTTACCGGCTTGCACCATCGGGAATACGTTTTCGGTCGGATCGGTCTGGAAGTCGAGAAATACGGTGCGATCCTTCAGGCGCAGCGCTTCCTTCAGCGCCGGCTCGACATCCGCGGTTTTTTCGACGCGAATGCCGACATGACCGTACGCCTCGGCGAGCTTCACGAAATCCGGCAACGCGTCCATGTACGAACTGGAATAGCGCTTCTTGTATTCGATCTGCTGCCACTGGCGAACCATGCCGAGATAGCGGTTGTTCAGCGAGATGATCTTCACGGGCGTGTCGTACTGCTTGCAGGTCGACAGTTCCTGAATGCACATCTGAATCGAGCCTTCGCCCGTGATGCAGACGACGTCCTCGTCCGGATAGGCCATCTTCACGCCCATCGCGGCGGGGAGGCCGAAGCCCATCGTGCCGAGACCGCCCGAGTTGATCCAGCGGCGCGGCTTGTTGAACGGATAGAACTGCGCCGCCCACATCTGGTGCTGTCCGACGTCCGAACAGACGAACGCGTTGCCGTCGGTCAGTTCCGCGAGCTTTTCCACGACGTATTGCGGCTTGATGATCTCGCTCTTGCGGTCGTAGGCCAGGCAGTCTTTCGCGCGCCAGCCTTCGATGTCGTCCCACCATTGCTTGAGCGCCTGCGTATCCGGACCGTGTTCCGCGTGCTGAAGCTGCTCGATGAGCTCCTTCAGGACTTCCTTCACGTCGCCGACGATGGGGATGTCGACCTTCACGCGCTTCGAAATGGACGACGGATCGACGTCGATATGGATGATCTTGCGCGGCGACGACGCGAAATGCTTCGGGTCGCCGATCACGCGGTCATCGAAACGCGCGCCGATTGCAATGAGCACGTCGCAGTGCTGCATGGCCATGTTGGCTTCGTAGGTGCCGTGCATGCCGAGCATGCCGAGAAACTTCTTGTCGCTCGCGCGATAGCCGCCGAGGCCCATCAGCGTGTTCGTGACCGGATAGCCGAGCAGATCGGCGAACTGGTTCAGCTCGCGCGACGCATCCGCGAGGATGATGCCGCCGCCGGTATAGATATACGGGCGCTTCGCCGACAAAAGCAGTTGCACCGCCTTGCGGATCTGGCCGGAGTGGCCCTTCGTCACCGGGTTGTACGACCGCAGCGACACGCTCTTGACCGGTTCGTACTGGCACGGCGCCTTCGACACGTCCTTCGGAATGTCGATCAGCACCGGACCGGGACGGCCTGTCCGGGCAATGTAGAACGCTTTCTTGATGGTCGCGGCGAGATCGCGCACGTCCTTCACGAGGAAGTTGTGCTTCACGCAGGGACGCGTGATGCCGACGGTGTCGCATTCCTGGAAGGCGTCCAGGCCGATGGCCGCAGTGGGCACCTGCCCGCTGATGACGACGAGCGGGATGGAATCCATATAGGCCGTGGCGATGCCGGTGACGGCATTGGTGACGCCCGGGCCCGAGGTCACGAGGCAAACGCCGACCTTGCCGGTGGAACGCGAATACGCGTCGGCGGCATGCACGGCGGCCTGCTCGTGGCGCACGAGGATATGTTGAATCTGGTCCTGCTTGTACAGCTCGTCGTAGATGTAGAGTACCGAGCCGCCGGGATAGCCCCAGATGAACTCGACGTTCTCGTCGGCGAGCGCACGCATGAGCACGGTCGCGCCGATGGAGTCAGCGTCGTGGGGAGGAGTGGTATCCGACGTGGAGAATTCCGCGCTAGGCATGTTCATTCATCACCTTTCGAATTTTCGGCAAAAAATTGATCGGGTGCTCTCTGCCGGGCTTGTGGCTCGGGTTCAAGCGGCGCGTCTAGGTTTGACAGGCGTGCTTCTTGGGCTCGCCTCAAAGCAGACATTTCACTTTATGATGCGAGTCAGAAAAGATAGCCCGGTTCGGCGCTTGGGGTCAAGCAAAAATTTTCCGATCATTGCGCGCGCTTGCGCCGCCGCGTTTCGCCGCTCACGCAACGCACGGGCGTCCGGCAATAAATCGTCCCGAATTTTCCGGGGGCGGTGAAAGTTTGCTAGCATCCGCAGGTTTCCCTGCAACTCCTTATTCTCTTTCGACGCAACTTTCGCTGCGCCGGGTCCCCAACGGATGGCATCAGACAAGGAACTCGCCGACTTCCTGGCGGGCGTCGAACGACGCGCGTTCAAGCAGACCGTCTACACCGTACGCGACGACGACGCGGCGCTCGACATCGTGCAGGACGCGATGATCAAGCTCGCGGAGAAGTACGGCGACCGTCCATCCGCCGAGCTTCCGCTTTTGTTCCAGCGTATCCTTCAGAATGCGACACACGATTACTTTCGCCGCCAGAAGGTCCGCAATACCTGGGTGAGCCTGTTTTCGTCGTTCGGAAGCGCGGACGACGACGAATTCGATCCGCTCGAAACATTAGAAGCGGAAAGCGGCGGCAGCGAAAGCAGCGAGAACAGGCTTGAGCGCGAACAGGTGCTGAACCTGATCGACGCGGAAATTCAGAAATTGCCGGCACGTCAACGAGAAGCGTTTCTCATGCGTTACTGGGAAGATATGGATGTCGCCGAGACGGCCGCCGCGATGGGCTGCTCCGAGGGCAGCGTGAAGACACACTGTTCACGCGCCACGCACGCGCTCGCGCAAGCCCTGAAAGCCAAAGGGATCACGCTATGAGTTCCGCTCCTGAATTAAACGAAAACGAGTTCGCGCTGAAAGTGATTCGCGCGCTCGACGAAAATGCGTCGAATATTCCGGCCGCAGCAAGCGACCGCCTCGCGCTCGCGCGACGGGCGGCGCTCGCGCGCAAGAAGCCGGAGAAAGTACCCGTCGCCGCCTTCACGCCGGCCTTTACGTCTGCCTCGCCCGCGTTCGCCGGCGCGGCGGGCGGCCTCGGCAGCGGAGGCGGGCTCGGCGACGAGCCCCGCGCGCGCAAGGGCCTGTCCGCCCGGCTCGGCGGCTTCGGGCTCGCGTGGCCGGTGCTCGCGCTCGCCGTCGCGCTGGCGGGCGTCGCGTATTGGGAAGATCAGGAGCGCAAGGCCGAACTGGCCGACATCGACGCGGCCATGATGAGCGACAGCCTGCCGCTCGACGCCTATCTCGACCACGGCTTCAACGCGTACCTGACACGCAATCATTGAAACATCGCTCATCGAGCAACGAACACAGCGGGGGAATCTTCGGGTGAGTTACAAGCGCGGTCTCGCGATTGTCTTTGGCTGCGCGATTGCGGGTCTGGTCGCGTTCGCCGCCACTTACCCGCGCTTCTACTCGTCCCCTGCTGCCTCGACCGCTAACCAGGCCGCGCCCGTCGGGGCGAGCGCCGCCGCCGACAACGACGGCCTGCCGCTTGCCGCGCTGTCGGCGAATCCGCTCTCGTGGAATCGCCTGACGGACGCGCAGCATGCCGCGCTCGCGCCGTTCGCCGCGCAGTGGGATTCGTTCAGCGACGAACGCAAGCAGAAGTGGCTGAAGATCGCGTCGCGCTATCACCGGATGTCGCCAGAAGCGCAGAAGCGCCTGCATCAGCGCATGCAGGAATGGGTTCGGATGACGCCCGACGAACGCAAGGTCGCGCGGGAAAACTACCAGGTGTCGAAGTCGGTGCCGCTCGACAAGCGCGAGCGCGCGTGGGACGCGTATCAGAAGCTCCCCGAGGATCAGAAGAAGAAGCTCGCCGCGAGCGAGCACAATCGCCGTCCGACGGTCGTCAGCGCGCCGCCGACCGGCAAGACGGAGGTCAAGGACATCAACCGTCTCGTCACCGCACGCGAGCAGGGCCATGCCGCCGGGCACGCGCAAGGCGAATCGGGCGCATCGGCGTCGCTGCCGGGCGTGTCATCGCAGCCGGCCATCCCGAACGCGGCGAGCATCGTCCCCGCCACGCCGATTCCTGTTTCGCCGCAGCAAGCGCCGTCGATGTACAACGGATCATAGACGCGCGAATGAACGACGTCCGCGCCGCCGATCCGACCATCCCGCCGCTTCACGCGCCCGCGCTGCGCCGCCGTCTCGCGACGATGGTGTACGAAGGCGTCATTCTGTTCGGCGTCGTGTTCATCGCCGGCTATCTCTTCAGCACGCTCACGCAGCAACGCAACGGCCTCGCGCATCACAACCTCTTGATGTCGTGGATCGGCGTCGTGCTTGCTGCCTACTTCGTGTGGTTCTGGACGCACGGCGGACAGACCTTGCCGATGAAAACCTGGCGCCTGAAAGTCGTCGATGCGCGCGGCGAGCCTGTCAAACCCGGGCGCGCCCTCGCCCGCTATGCGTTCGCATGGCTGTGGTTCCTGCCGCCGCTCGCGCTGCATCCGCTGTTGTCGCTGGCCGTGCCGCAAACGCTCGTCGTGTTCGGCGTCTGGGTCACGCTGTGGGCGGCGGCCGTCCGGCTCGATCCGGCGCGCCAGTTCCTCCACGATCGGCTCGCAGGCACGCGCATCGTCGCGGCGCCCGCGAACGCCGCCAAATCGGCACCGCGCAACTGATAAGAAGTCCTCGTGACCGTCGCCGCCCGGTCACGGCCGCGACCGCTCGCGCCCGCGTTCGCCGCATGGATCGCGCGGTCCGCGAAGTGATGGCGATGACCTGACTCCGTCTTATAAAAAGGAAACCCCGCCGGCAGAGGCAAGTCCGGGAAGGCAGAGACGCGGTTTATAATCGTCCGATATTCTCAAAAATAGCAACGGAAGCGGACGGGAGCACTCTCTGCACGCCCGCGCGAGCCGGATGCCAAGGTCGGACGACATGGAAGCGAAACCTCCCCGCCGCACCCGCGAACGGATTCTCGAGCTGTCACTGAAGTTGTTCAACGATATCGGCGAACCGAACGTCACCACGACGACCATCGCCGAGGAAATGGAGATCAGTCCAGGCAACCTGTACTACCATTTCCGCAACAAGGACGACATCATCAACAGCATCTTCGCGCAATTCGAGCAGCAGATTCAGAAGCGGCTGCGCTTCCCGGACGATCACCGTCCGACCATCGACGAGATGTGGTCGTATCTGCAGTACATGGCCGATTTTCTGTGGGCGTACCGGTTCCTCTATCGCGACCTGAACGACCTGCTCGCACGCAACCGCACGCTCGAGACGCACTTCAAGCAGATCATCACGCACAAGGTGCGCTTCGCCGGCCAGTTGTGCGAAGCGCTCGTCGCGGACGGCGAGATGGTCGCGACACCCGACGAAATCAAGGTGATCGCGACGAACATCGGTGTGATCTCGACGTACTGGCTCTCGTACCAGTACGTGATGAACCCGCGCAAGTACAACGATCAGGAAGCGATCCGCGCGGAGCTCCATCAGGCGAGCCTGCATATCATCTCGATCATGGCGCCGTATTTGCGCGGCCGCTCGCGTCAGCTTTTCGACGATCTGGTGTCCGGTAGACTACCCAAGCGCCAATACGCGGATTTCCTGCCGCCGCGCGACGATGCGGCCGCCGCATCGAAGACCGAAACACCGAAGGATTCCCGATAATGAAGGCAGTCTGTGTCTATTGCGGCTCCGCGACCGGAGCCCGCCCCGTCTATGCCGAAGCGGCCAGAGCGTTCGGCCGCGCGCTCGTCGAAGCCGATTTGTCGCTCGTTTATGGCGGCGGCCGTGTCGGCTTGATGGGCCTCATCGCCGATGAGGTTCTGGCCGCCGGCGGACGCGCCGTCGGCGTCATTCCCGAGCTGTTGCTGGCGAAGGAGGTCGGGCATACGGATTTCACCGAACTGCACGTCGTGCCCGACATGCACGAGCGCAAGAAGAAGATGGCCGATCTCGCCGATGCGTTCGTCGCGATGCCCGGCGGCGTCGGCACCTTCGAAGAATTCTTCGAGGTCTATACGTGGGCGCAGCTCGGCTATCACCAGAAGCCGGTCGGCCTGCTGAACGTGAACGGCTATTTCGAGCCGCTCCTGTCGATGCTTCGCCATACCGTCGAGGAAGGCTTCATGCGCAAGCCGTATCTCGACCTGATCCAGATCGCCGCCGACTCCGGCGAGATGATCGCGAAACTCGAAGCGTACACGCCGCCCGCCCACGACAAGTGGTCGGAAAATCGCAACGTCGTCTGAGGATCGAATCGATGTCGAAAGTCATCCTGATTACCGGGGCAAGCCGCGGCATCGGCCGCTCGGCTGCCGTGCTCGCGGGCGCGCGCGGCTGGTCGGTCGGCGTCAACTATGCGACCAACGCGCGTGCCGCCGATGAAACCGTCGCCGCCGTGCAGGCCGCGGGCGGCAAGGCGATCGCCATTCAGGGCGACGTATGCGACGAAGCCGCGATCCTCGCGATGTTCGACGCCACCGAAGAAGCCTTCGGCAAGCTCGACGGCGTGGTGAACAACGCGGGCATCGTGGCTCCCGGGTCGGCGCTCGCGGATATGGACGTCGCGCGTCTCAAGCGCATCTTCGATACGAACGTGCTCGGCGCGTATCTCTGCGCGCGTGAAGCGGCGCGGCGGCTGTCGCGCTCGCGCGGCGGCAAGGGCGGCGCGCTCGTCAACGTGTCGTCGGCGGCGGCGCGGCTCGGAGCGCCGAACGAATACATCGACTATGCCGGGTCCAAAGGCGCCATCGATGTGTTGACCATCGGGCTATCGAAGGAACTCGGGCCGCAAGGCGTGCGCGTGAACGCCATCCGCCCCGGCCTCATCGAAACCGATATTCACGCGAGCGGCGGAAAGCCGGACCGCGCACAGGTGCTCGGCGTGCAGACGCCGCTCGGGCGGCCGGGCACGGCGGATGAAGTCGGCGAATCGATCGTGTGGCTGCTGTCGGATGCGTCGTCGTATGTGACGGGGGCGATTCTGGATGTCACCGGCGGGCGGTGAGCCGATCACGCCGGCTCTGTCGCAAATTCCACCCGATACCCGCGCCGCAGAAGCATCTGCACGACATCCGTCTCTCGGAACGCCCTTTCCATCGTGCTGCGCGGCACGGAATAGCGAACCGTCGGTGGATCGATGCTGACGAGGCGGCGCCATCGGCAATGATGGCCGAAGAGCTGCATCGGATCGGTGCCGCCGTCATGGTAGCCGGCGAATTCGAGGGAGAACCGCTGGCAGACGGCGAGCGGCGGATAGCGCAGACCGACACCCTCCAGCCGTTCTCTCAAGACCGCAGTCAACTGTACGTCCTCGTTTTGGGCATAGGTCAGCCAGCGGATTTCGATCGGTTCGCCGCCTACGAAGTCGGGCGGCGATAGCTCGTACTTGATGTGCGGATGGTCGATGAGCGCGCGCATCATGCGCCGGCTGCGCAGGCTGAAGCCGCCGTTGAGCACTGGCATGATGACGTGGTCGGATTGGCCTAGCCGGCTACACCACGAGAATTCTCCCATCCAGCCGCTGCCCGACGGCGATGTCACCCACGCGAGATGATTCGTCGCGCCGATGTAGTCGTATTGAAGGAATTCATCGCGCCAGTTCGCTGCATCGAGCACCCAGCCGTCATCCTGGACGACGATCGCATACTCGGTGTCGATGAAGCGCCACAGCCCGAACAACATGAACCAGCTGTACTCGTAGTAGTTCATCGGAGCGATCGCGCGGTAATGAATGACGGGCGACAGATGCGCGGGACATTGCGGCGAAAAGAGCACGACCCGTGCACCCGGCATGCGCCGCGCACTTAATTCGAGCGCATAGGCCGCGCCCTGAGCGTGGTCGAGCCCGGTCACGGAGACGAGCGTAATGTTGCTGAAATCAGGCATGGCACATGGAGCTGCTGCGTTGTCTCGTCGTTTCCCGCAGCGAGCGCATCCGTCGCGAGACTTCGATTCTAGACGGCGCACGCTATTTGGCGACTCGTCTGGCGTAAAGCTTCGTCAAGAACCGTGCGACTCAGAACCCGCCATGCTTCGCCAGCCACGCCGCTTCTTCGGGCGTCGTGGCGCGCCCGAGAATCCGGTTGCGATGCGCAAACCGCCCGAACCGCCAGATGACTTCCGCGTGCGCCACCGCCGATTCATAAAAGCTCGCGACACCCGTTTCGTCTTTTAGCTTCTCGAAGAGACGCAGCGATTCACGCTGGCTTTCCATCGATTCATCGTGCTCGAACGGCATGTACGCGAACGCGCGATGGTACGCCGTCGGCAGGCCCAGGTCGTCGCCCTTTTCGACCATCGCCTTGGCAAGCGAGAGCGCCCGTTCGTCCCCGGCGAACGCACGCGGCGTATGGCGATGGCAATTGCGCGACAACTGGTCCAGCAGCACGATCAGCGCAAGCGCGCCAGGCGACGAACGCTCCCAGGCCTGAAGGCCGCCCGCCTGCGCGTCGTCGAGCAGGGAGCCGAAGCGTTCGACGAGCATCGCATCGAACGCGCGCTTTTTCGTCCACCACTGCTTGCGCTCGGTCCCGAACTCGGGCGAACCCGCCGCGCCGAACCACGCGTCGAGCACCGCCTGCGCGCGAGGATCGATACTCAAGCCAGTTCCAGCACGAGCCGCCGCGTGCGTGCGCTTTTCTTCTCGAGCTTCGCGATGCGCAGCCCGCCGATCTCGCCGGTGTTGCGCACATGCGTGCCGCCGCACGGCTGCAGATCGACGTTCTCGATGCGCAAGAGCCGCACGCGGCCGAGACCCATCGGCGGCTTCACGCTCATCGTGCGTACGAGTTCGGGGCGCGCGGCCATTTCGTCGTCGGTGATCCATTCGGTGCGAACGTCGTGCGATCCGCCGATCAATTCACGCAGCTTCGTCTCCACGCCTTCCCGCTCGATCGGCTCGACGGTCGCGAGATCGAGCCGCGCGTAGTCGGTCGTGATGCTGCAGCCATCGACCGGATACGGCAGCACGGCGCAGATCAGATGGCTCGCCGTATGCAGCCGCATATGCCGATACCGCCGCGCCCAGTCGATCTCCGCGCTCACCCTGTCGCCCGCCTGCAGCTTCGCGAGCGCGTCTTCCTGGCCGGGCGCGGGCACGTGCACCGCGTCGTCGGGCGTCGCGCCTTCGAACCTGGCCTTGCGCGTATCCGCGATGGCGATGACCGTGCCGTCCCCGAGCGTCAGCGTGCCCGCATCGCCCGCCTGGCCGCCGCCGAGCGGATAGAACACGGTCTGGTCGAGATGGATGCCCGTTTCGTCGATTCCGGTGATGGTCGCGTCGCAGCGCGTCTGATAGGCGTCCTCGCGAAAGAGTGCGCGTGTGCTCATGACTTCTTGTCCTCGATTGGCTTGGCCGGTGATCCGACAGATGATGCCGCAAACGAGCGCGGCCTCGCCCGATACAAAAGCGGGCGAATCAACCGGGACGGTTGCGCATCCAGTCGGCGGTATCGAAGAAGGAAGTCAGCAGGCGTTCGCGCAACGGCTCGGGCAGGCCGATGTCTTCCATCGCCCACGCCATGCAGCGCAGCCATTGGTCGCGCTCGGCGGACGCGATTGCGAACGGCAGATGGCGCGCCCGCAAGCGCGGATGCCCGAAGCGGCTGATGTAGTGGTCCGGTCCGCCCATCCAGCCGCACAGGAACCAGAACGTCTTGTCGCGCGAATTGTCGAGCGTCGGCGGATGCAGCGCGCGGATGCCCGCGAACTCCGGCTCGAGGTCCATCAGGTCATAGAAACGATCGACGAGCGCACGCACCCGCTCCTCGCCGCCGACCAGTTCGAACGCGGTCGGTTGTTGCTCTTGGTCAGTCACTTCGGTCATTGCTTCCACAAAATTACGCGTCGCGCAGCGATTGCAGCGCCGGACGGGCCAGCACGCGACGCAGGCTCAGCCAGCCGCCGAGCCCCGCGCACGCGATGCCCGCGACGATGCCCGCCGGCACGAGCCACGGATTGAAATCGATATGAAATTCGAACACGCGCGACGCCAGCACATAGCCGATGCCTTGTGCGCCGAGCGCGGCCATCAGTCCCGCGAGCGCGCCGACTGCGACGAACTCGGCGACCTGCACCGAGCGCACCTGCCTGTGGGACGCGCCGAGCGCCCGCAATAGCGCCGATTCGCGCATGCGCTCGTCGCGCGTGCCGGCAAGGGCGGCGTACAGCACGAGCACGCCCGCCGCGAGGGTGAACAGGAACAGGAACTGGACCGCGCCGATCACCTGGGCGAGCGTGCGCTGAATCTGCGCGAGAATCGGCGCGGTATCGATGGCGGTGACGTTCGGATAGGCGGCGATGAGGCCGTCGATCATGCGCTGGTCGTCGGCGGGCAGATGAAAGCTCGTGATGAACGTCGCGGGCAGATCGGCGAGCGCCTCGGGCGGCATCAGCACGAAGAAGTTGACCTTGAACGAATTCCAGTCGACCTTGCGCAGGCTCGTCACGGGCGCTTCCACCGGCAGCCCCGCGACGTCGAAGCGCAGCACATCGCCCATCTTCACGCGAATGGTTTTCGCGATGCCCTCCTCGATCGACACCTGCGGCCTGGCGTCCGTGCCGAACCACGCGCCTTGCGTCACGCGGTTGTCGTCGGGCAGCGCGGTCGTGTAGGAAAGATTGAATTCACGATCGACGAGACGCCTGGCATCGGCTCGCTCGTAGCTGTCCGGGTTGACCGGCTTGCCGTTGATCGACACGAGACGCGCGCGCACCATCGGCGACAGCGCGGCCTGCGGCTGGCCGTGTCCGTGGAGATAGGCGAGCACGCCGTCGCGCTGCTCGGGCTGGATGTCGATCAGGAACTCGTTGGGCGCATCCGGCGGCGTGGCGTCGCGCCAGCCCTTGATGAGATCGTTGCGCGTCATCGCGATCAGCAACAGGCACATCAGGCCGATGCCGAGCGCGGTGATCTGCAACGCGCTCGCCCCGCTGCGCCGCTCCAGCGACGCCAGCGCATACCGCCAGCCGACGCCCGCGCGGCTTTTCTCGCGGCGCACGATACGCGCCGCCGCCCACAGCGCCGCCCGCGCGATCGCGCCGAACAGCAGCAGCCCCGCCGCGAAGCCGCCCGCGACGATGCCGCCGAGCTTCAGTTCGCCCGCCGCGACGACGAGCAGCGCCGCGAACAGCAGCACGCCGACGCTGTACGCCGCATAAGCGACGCGCCCGGCATCGCCCAGTTCGCGGCGAATGACGTGGACCGGCGGCACGCGCGTGAGCGGCAACAGCGGCGGCAGCGCGAAGCCGAGCAGCAGCACGAGGCCCATCGCGATGCCTTCGAGCGCCGGCCACGCGCTCGCTGGCGGCAGTTCGACATCGACGAGCGAGCCGAGCCAGTGCAGCAGCACGAGATGGCCGATGAAGCCGAGCGCGATGCCCGCCGCGCTGCCGATCACGCCGATCGCGAGAAATTCGTTGAGAAACAGCGCACGCAGCGTGCGCTGGCTGACGCCGAGACAGCGCATCGCGGCGCAGCCGTCGAGATGGCGCCGGGCGAAGCGATGCGCGGCCATCGCGATGGCGACCGCCGCCAGGAGCGCCGTCAGCAGCGAGACCAGCGTCAGGAAGTGACTCGCGCGGTCGATGGTCTGCCGCACTTGCGGCTGCCCATCCGACAGCGATTCCAGCGACACACCGCGCAGCTTGCCGCCATCGGTCTTGTCGCGGGCGAACTGCGCGAAGCGATCCACCTGCGCATCCGGCCCCGCCACCAGCAGCCGGTAGGTCACACGGCTTCCGTAACCGAGCAGGCCCGTGCCGGCGATTTCGTCGGCGCGCATCATGAGGCGCGGCGAGAAGTTGATGAACGAAAAGCCGCGATCCAGCTCGCGCGTGATGACGGCGGCCACGGTGAACGTCCGCGTGCCGACCTTCACGGTGCCGCCGGCTCGGGTCTTGAGCGCATCGAGCAGCGCGGGATCGACCCAGACGGTGCCGGGAGCGGGAATGCCCTGCGCGGGCGCGTCGGGGGTATCCGGCGCGGGCGCGATGCGCAGCTTCCCGCGCAACGGATAGCCATCGGTGACGCCCTTGATCGCCGCGAGCCGCGACAGCGGCTCGCGCGATGTCGCGCTGATCATGCTCGGGAAGATCGTCGTGCCGGCGGTGTCGAGTCCGAGCGAGCGGGCTTCTGCGGCGAACATCGCATCGACGGGGTGATCGGCGCGCACGACGAAATCGGCGGCGATCATCTGACGGCCATCGCGCGCGAGACCCTGACGCATGCGATCGGCGAGAAAACCGACGCTGGCGAGCGCCGCCACCGCGAGCACCAGCGCGAGCAGGAGCATCGTGAGCTCGCCGGCCCGCCAGTCGCGTGCGGTCATGCGCCACGCCTGGCGCACGGTCTGCAGGAAGTCGAGCCGGGCTGTCGGATGCGTATCGTGGAGAGAAGGCGACGCTTTGGCCGCGGGTTTGTCGTTGCGGGCTGCGGTGCTCAATCGTGCTTGCTCCGCAGTCGGTTGATCGGGTGATGCGTGCCGGGCATCATGTGCTTCGCCATGCGCAGCACGCCCCCGTGCACGCCGCGCACGAGCCTGGGCAGCGCCCATCCGGCGACGACGAGAAACGCGATCAGCATGATGAGAAACAGCAAGGGGACGAAGAACGCTAGCGCGAGCCCGCCGAGTGCGCCGATGTCTTCGGTGGCGGAGGCGGCCCAGTTCGACACCGGCTCTGGCGACAGATTGATGAGGGCGCGCGTGCCTGCCTTGGCGAAATGCGACGCCCCGGCGAGCGTGCCGCCTGCGAGCGCGGCGACGGTGAGCATGGCCGGATCGGCGTGTCCGAGGGAGCCGGCGGCGAGCACGGCGCCGGCTGGAATGCGGATGAGGGTGTGGATGGCGTCCCAGAGCGAATCGAGCGCGGGGATTTTATCGGCGAGGAATTCGACGACCGTGAGAAAGCCTGCGACGCCGATGACCCATGGCGAGGCGAGCACGGCGAGGGAATCCGGCAGGTGAATGAGCCCGATGCGCTCGAACAGTCCGGCGATGAAGACGGTGAGATACAGGCGCAGCCCGCTCGCCCATGAGAGGCCCGCCGCGAGCGAAAGTGACTCTAGCATTGCTGTCTCCTGTCGGCCGGAGTTAGCGCTTTAGCGCTTACTCCGGCCCCATGCAAAGCTGTCGGCCGGAGTTAGCGCTTCAGCGCTCACTCCGGCCCCATGCAAGGCTGTCAACGGCAGTTAGCGCTTTAGCGCTTACTGCCGTCCCATGCAAAGCTGTCGACCCGAGTTAGCGCTTCAGCGCCTACTCGCATCCCATGCAAAGCTGTCGATCCGAGTTAGCGCTTCAGCGCTTACTCGGATCCCATGCAAGGCTGTCGATCAAAGTTAGCGCTCCACCGCTTCCTCCGATCCCACGCGAATACGCACCGCCGTGGCCACGTGCATCGAACGGCCGATTCCGGCAAACACGCGAGAGTGCAGCAAGCGCGAGATAAAAACGACGCGTCCAGACACTCGAGCGCTCTCAAGAAAGTCTTAAGACCATTATATCCACGCAAAAGCGCGCGGTGCACCGGGCGTCCAAGCGATTGCCGTTCCCGCGATTCTCGCCCGGCATCGGTATCGAAAAGCGCAACGATGTTCACCGATGCGCCGCGCCTCAATGTCCCGACGTCAGCTTGAGGCCGATCAACCCCGCGACGATCAGCACTGCACTGACAATACGCGCCGCCGACACCGCCTCGCCCATGAACACGATGCCGAACACGAACGCTCCGACCGCGCCGATGCCCGTCCACACGGCATAGGCGGTGCCGAGCGGCAACTGCCGCATGGCCATCGCGAGCAGCACGAAGCTGCCGACGGCGGTGACGAGCGTGAAGACAGACGGCCCGAGTTTCGTGAAGCCCTCGGACGATTTGAGCCCGGCCGCCCATGCGACTTCCAGCAGACCGGCGATGAAAAGAAGGATCCAGGACATCAGTGACTCCCTGTAAAAGCGGGGCCGTCCCCGATGAGTCGAAGCGCGTGCGGTCGTCCGGCACGGCTATAGCTTAGCGAATCGGCCATTCTATTACAGCAGCGCGGATGCACGGGGCGTCGACCGGTCCCGCGAAACTGGTGTATCAAGAGGCAACCAGGAAAGCGACACACAGAGCAACCAACGAAGCAACGAACAAGACACGAAGAACCGGCCAGGGAGCGTTCATGCATATCGACTCGGTGCTGTTGTCCCGTTTTCAGTTCGCGTGGGTGGTCGCATTCCACATCCTGCTGCCCGCATTCACGGTCGGCCTCTCGTGCTTCATCGCGACGCTCGAATTCAACTGGTGGATCACGAAGCGCGATGTCTTCCGCCGTCTCTCCGCCTTCTGGCTGAAGATTTTCGCGGTGTCGTTCGGCATGGGCGTCGTGTCGGGCATCGTGATGCCGTTTCAGTTCGGCACCAACTGGAGCCGCTACGCCGACAAGACCGCGAACGTGGTCGGCTCGCTGATGGGCTACGAAGTGCTCACCGCGTTCTTCCTCGAATCGGCGTTCCTCGGCGTGCTGCTGTTCGGCCGCAAGCTCGTGCCGCAGTGGGCGCACGTCATGTCCGCGATGTTCGTCGCGATCGGCACGCTCATATCTTCGTTCTGGATTCTCGCCGTCAATAGCTGGATGCAGACGCCCCAGGGCTACCGCATCCTGCCGGATGGCCGCTTCGAGGTGGTGAGCTTTTTCGACGTCATCTTCTCGCCGTCGTTCCCGTTCCGACTCGCGCATACCGTGACCGCGTTCCTCGTGACGACGGCCTTCGTGATACTCGGCGTCGGCGCGATGTACATGCTGCAGCGGCGCGCGATCGAGGAAAGCCGCGTGATGCTGAAGATGTCGCTGATCTTTCTCGCCATCATGGTGCCGCTCCAGATGGTGATCGGCGATGCGCACGGCCTCAACACGCTCAAGCATCAGCCCGCCAAGCTGGCGGCGATGGAGGCGCTCTGGGAAACGGGATCGCGCGTGCCCGCGAATCTCTTTTCGATTCCCGATCAGGACGAAGAGCGCAATCACTTCGAAATCTCGATTCCCGTGCTCGGCAGCCTTTACCTCACGCACGACCCGAACGGCGTCGTGCGCGGGCTGAAGGATTTCCCGCGCGAGGATCGTCCGCCTGTCGCGGTCGTGTTCTTCGCCTTTCACATCATGGTTGGCGTGGCGCTGCTGATGCTCGCGACCGTCGCGAGCGGCGTCGTCCTGTTCGCGCGCGGCAAGCTCGAAAACAGCCGCCGATGGCTGCGCGCGGCGACCTTCACGATGCCGCTCGGCTTCATCGCGGTGATCGCCGGATGGACGACCACCGAAGCCGGCCGGCAGCCGTGGACGGTGTACGGCATCCTGCGCACGCGCGATTCGGTGACGCCCTCGCTCACCACCGGCGATGTCGCGCTGTCCTGGCTGCTCTACGTGCTCGCCTACACGGTGATCTTCGGCGCGGGCTTCATCCTGCTCCGGCGTCTGGTGCGTATCGGCCCCGCGCAGGCGACGCAGGATCACGAGAACGACATGCTTCAGCCGAAGACGCGGGCGGCGCGGCCGTTGTCGGCGGTGTCGTCGGGCGGCGAGACGTCGCGGCAGACGGGCCACGTCGCGACGAGCGACGACATCGTGCCGCCGCGCAGGCCGAACTAGCCGATTCCATCATCGATAACGGAGACCGCAATGCTCGATCTCGTGCCGCTGTGGGCCGCCATTCTGGCGCTGGCCGTCTTCATGTACGTGCTGCTCGACGGCTTCGATCTCGGTGTCGGCATGCTCTTTCTGCTGCGCCGCGATCCGGAGGAACGCAACCTCATGATCAACTCGGTGGCGCCCGTATGGGACTTCAACGAGACGTGGCTCGTGCTCGGCGGCGGCGGCCTGTTCGCCGTGTTCCCGCTCGCGTTCGCGATCATCGTCCCGGCGGTCTACTTCCCGATTCTCTTCATGCTGCTCGGCCTGATCTTTCGCGGCGTCGCGTTCGAATTCCGCGAAGTGACGGGCGCGCGCAAGTGGCTGTGGGATCGCGCGTTCGCTTACGGCTCGCTCGTCGCGACGTTCGCGCAAGGCATCGTCCTCGGCATGTTCATCCAGGGCTTTCCGATCCACGGACGGCAGTTCGCCGGCACGAGCTGGGACTGGGTCGCGCCGTTTCCGCTGCTCGTCGGCGTCGGGCTGATCTTCGGCTATTCGCTCCAGGGCGCGACGTGGCTCGTCCTGAAAACGGAAGGCGATTTGCAGGACTGGGGCCGCAGGATGGCGCGCGTCGCGCTGATCGGCGTGATTGCGTTCATCCTGCTCATCAGCGTCTGGACGCCGCTCGAAGATGCGCGCATCGCGGCGCGCTGGTTCGGCTTTCCGGGCAGCCTCGCATTCGCGCCGGTGCCGGTGCTGACCGCGCTGCTCGCCTGGACACTGTGGTCGAGCCTCGGCAAAGGCCGCGAAGCGCTGCCCTTCGTCTGCTCGATGGGCCTCTTCTTTCTCGCGTTCACCGGCCTCGTCATCAGCCTGTGGCCGTTCATCGCGCCGCCATCGGTGACTTTGTGGGACGCATCGGCGTCGCCGATTTCGCATACGTTCTTTCTCATCGGCACGATGTTCCTGCTGCCCGTGCTGATGGTCTACGTGACATGGTCGTACTGGGTATTCCGCGGGAAAGTGCGCGGCGATATCGGCTACCACGTCGAATGACGCGGCGTTCCGCTCAGAGCTTTTGCTGAACCGCGAGCGACAGGATGCGCGCCCACTGGCGCGCCTCCGCGCGGTTGCGCATCGGCAGACGCCACTGGCCGTGCGCGGGATCGACGACATCGAGCAACACCTGCCAGCCCTCGCTTTCGTCGATCCTCGCGCCACGCAGGTCCGCGAAGATATAGTGGCCGCGCTTCTCGCCGACGCGCACGTCGAGCAGCCGCTTGCCCGCCGCGAGCCGCACGCCGCCCCACTCGCGCGCGAGTTCGTGCGTCCAGCCGGCGCCGTCATCGCCCTTGATGCGCGGCAGATTCGGCGCGATCTCGCGACGCCGCGCGAGCCAGTACGCAATGGCCGCCGCGATCGCCGCCGCGGCCACCAGCGCGACGCCGATTGCGACCGACAGCCCGAAGCGGGCATCAATCGCATTGAAGGACCACACCGCGCCGTAGATCAGCGCGGCGAGCGCGACGAGCGCTAGAACGATCGGCATGGCGCTTGTCTGGGTCTCAACGCGTGAACTGGCGCCGTCACTGCGCTTTGTGCTTCGCGTTCCAGTCGCGCAGCGCCTGCAGTGTATTCGCGACATGCTGATCCGGCGACAGGCTCGTGTATTCGTAGATGACCTTGCCGTCGGGCGCGATCACATACGACACGCGATTGGCCATCGAGCTTTTCATCGGCATGGCGGCGTCGTAGGAGCGGATGATCTTCGATCCGTCGTCGGCGGCGACCGGGAATTTGCTGCGGCATTCGCTCACGGAGAAGCGCTTGAGCGTGTCGATATCGTCGTGTGATACGCCGATCACCGTCGCGCCTTCGGCCTTGTACTGATCGACCGCCTCGGCGAACTGATGCGCCTCGATCGTGCAGCCCTTCGTGAACGCCGCCGGATAGAAGTACAGCACGACGGGGCCTTGCTTCAGCGCATCGGCGAGCGAGTAATCGTAGACGTTGCCACCCAGCGACGCTTTCGCGACGAAGTCCGGCGCGGCATCGCCCGGCTTGAGCGTCGCGCCCGCCGTGAGCGGACAAAGCGCCGCGGCACACGCGATCGCCACGGCCAGTCTCCCCAATCCGTTCCTCATGTGCCCTCTCCCATCCTGACGTTGATCGAACCGCGCTTCAGTCGAGCGGCTGCCCCGCGAACCACGCCGCCGCCTCCACCTGCAACCGGGCGAGCAGCGCGGGCGTCAGCGCGTCGAGCGCGGGTTCCGCGAGCCGGCAGGTATCGATGGCGCGGGCATCGCCCCGTTCGGCCGCCTGCGCGATGCCGAGCAGCGCGCCGAGCACGCCCTCGCCGGCGAGGATCGCCGAGCTGATATCGGCCGCCAGATGCAGCTTATCGACAATTTGCGCCGGCTGCATGTCGAGCACGACATGCACCAGCGAGAACACGCCCGCCATGAACGCCGCGTCGGAGAAGGCTTCATCCGATGGACGCAGCGCATGCGCCGCGAGCTCCATGAACCGCGCCCGCGCGCCGACGAGTTGCAGCAGCGGATCGGAACGCCACGGCAGGCCGCTGCCGTCGGCATAGAGCAGCAGTTGCGTCCAGCGCATCAACTGGCGCGTGCCGGCCGCGGCCACCGCCTCGCGCAGCGACGACACGCGCCGCCCGCGCGCATGTGCGCTCGAATTGGCGAGGCGCATCAATTGCAGCACGATGTCCGGATTGCGCTTGAGTTCGGCTTCGAGTTCTCGCAAGCCAGGCTCGGCCCCGAGCACTGCGAGCAGCCGCAGCAGCGTGCCGCGCGCGGGACTCGCGCGACGCGCCGACAGCACTTGCGGGCGCGCGAAGAAATAGCCCTGGAAGAGATCGAAACCGAGATCGCGCGCTTCCAGGAAAGCCTCGTGCGTCTCCACTTTCTCCGCGACGAGCAGCTTGCCGTGCCGCTTCGCGAGCGACGCGAGTTCGGCGAGGTGGCTGCGCTCCGCCGCGAGCAGATCGACCTTGACGATATCGACCGATGACAGCGCGGCGAGCAGCGTGTCGTCGATGCGCGCGACATCGTCGAGTGCGAAGCGAAAGCCTTCGCGGCGCAACTGCGCGCATCGCTTGAAGAGGGCGTCGTCGAACACGATGCTCTCGAGCAGTTCCAGCACGAACCGCTCGGGATGCATCAGATGCACGATGTCGTCAAACAGCAGCTCGCGACTCATGTTGACGTAGCCCGCATGCAGGCCGAGCACCGCCGATACGCCCATCTCCCCGACCGTGCGCGCGACGACGTGAGCGGTCGCCTGGACGTCGTCGTGCACGCGCGCGCGATTGTCGGGGCTATCGCGAAAGAGCAGTTCGTAAGCGGCGAGCGCGCCGGCGCCATCGAGAATCGGCTGGCGTCCGACATAAACGCGCGGCGCACGCGTTGACGGGAAATGGGTCATGACGAAAACGGGCGGGCGACGGCGCAACCCAGGGCTGCGCCCCGCGCGAGCGCAAAGGTTTGCGCGAAGAGTTGACGGACAGGAGGCGGGCACGCGGGCCGGCGTGCGTCGGCCTGCAATGGAGTGGCATCGAGCATGAGGCGGAACGTGTCGAGCAAGTTCTCGGATTCGATCGAACCACGCGGCACGGCGCAGCACGGCGCGGGGCAAGCGGTCGATCGCCAGAACGCGCCACTGTAAACGAAAACGCGAGCCGGAGCCTGGATTCGCTCGCCGTGCATGGGCATTAAAGAAATGGCGCGCGCCGCCGATAACTCGCCTGATAGAGCGTGCCGCGCCGTGCCGGCACGGCCAGCACGGTAGCCGCTCGATGCGGCAACCGCGCCGCCGCGAGCGTCCGATGCGTGGGTTGCGTCGACCGCTGACGGCGTGCGCCGCCGCGAGAACCCTAACAGACCATGCAAGCGAACCGGATCAACGACTCCCGCCGCGCACCCTGGCGCATCGCGCTCGATGCGCTGCGCCGCGCATGGGGCGGCGCAGCGCAAGCGCACCACGAGACTGACGAGCGCGCGCGCCCCGTCGACGACGCACCCGCGCCCGCGACCGTGCGCCCTGCCCGCGCGCCGGAGTTCGAACCGACGCTCGCTCCCGTCGATTTCCTCGCGCAACTCGACGACGCCTTGCGTTTTCAGTACGTGTCGGATGCGAGCATCGATTTCATCGGCTATCACCGCGACTACCTGAACATGCTGACGCTGCACGATCTCGTGCCGTCGGAGGAAGCGGATGAACTGAACGCGCTGATCGCCCGCGCGCGCATGAGCGGCAAGCTCGAATCGGCGACACTGAATCTTGTGAAGTCGCTCACTTATCCGATCTGCGTCGAGCTGCGTCTGATGTCGACCGATGCGCTCGGCACGCCGGGCTTCGCGCTCGCCGCCTTCGACGTATCGCGCTGGCGGGAGCGGGAACTGTCGCTCGTGCATGCGCTGCATCACGATCCGCTGACCGGTCTGGAAAACGCGACGGCGCTCGAAGGCGCGATCGGCGCGGCGCAGGCCGAAGCGGAGCAGACACGCACGCAGGCGGCGCTCGTGCTGCTCGATATCGACGATTATCAGCGCATCAACCGGGCGCTAGGCTACGACGCCGGCGACGACATGCTGCGCGAGACCGCGCGGCGCATCCAGCATACGGCCACGCACGGCGAGCGCGTGGCGCGCATGGCCGGCGACGAGTTCGCCGTGCTGCTGCCCGCCGGCGCGACTGCCGAGGCCGCCGAAAGCCTCGGCCGGCGTCTCCTGACCGCGATCGCGCAGCCGTACCGGTATCGCGGGCAGCACACGCATTTGTCGGCGAGCGTGGGCGTCGCCCTGTATCCCGATCTGGCGGCGGCAAAGAACGCAGCAGGCAAGCAAGGCAAGCCCGGCGTGCAGGCGAGCCTGCTGCGCATGGCCGATCTCGCGCTCGCGCAGGCGAAGGCGGCCGGAGGCAACACGCTCGTCTTCCATACCTTCGACGACAACCCCGCCGACGCCGAGCGCCTGAAGCTCGAAGCCGATCTCTACGAAGCCGTGCGCAACGGCGAGTTCTCGCTCTTTTTTCAGCCGATCACGAAGATCCGCACGGGCGCGGTCGTCGGCGTGGAAGCGCTGATGCGATGGAATCATCCGGTGCACGGGCTCGTGCCGCCGTCGCTCTTCATTCCGCTCGCGGAGTCGATCGGTCTCATCAACTATCTCGGCAACTGGGTGCTGAAAGCCGCTTGCATGCAGCTCGTGCAGTGGGACGCCATCGGCATCCGGCTGGATTACGTATCGGTGAACGTGTCGCCGCAGCAGTTCCGCGACAAGCGTTTCATCGCGGCGGTGAAGGAAGCGATCGCGCTGACGGGCATCGACGCGGAAAGAATCGTCTTCGAGATTACCGAAAGCCTCTTGATGCAGGACCCGGAGGAAGCGACGCGCCTGCTCGAAACACTGCGCTCGCTCGGCATTCGCTTCGCCGTCGATGACTTCGGCACCGGCTATTCGAGCCTTGCGTATCTGCAGCGCTTCCCGTTGTCGAAGCTCAAGATCGACCGCAGCTTTGTCGAGAACCTGATTACGTCGCGCAACAACCGCGCGATCGTGAGCGCGGTCGTGGGGCTCGCGCAGTCGCTCGGGCTCGAGCTCGTCGCGGAGGGCGTCGAGACGGAAGCGCAGCGCGATCTGCTCGCGGATCTCGGCTGCGATCACATACAGGGCTGGCTGATCAGTCACGCGCTGCCGTCGGAGGAACTGGCGCGCTCGTTCCAGTCGCACTCGCTGCTGTTGCACGAGACATTATGAGAGTACGCATGTTCGTGTTCTAATCGACGATCGCGCCTCGATTTATCGACGCCTTCCGTCTCTTCGGGCAAGACCGAACGGATGGATGCGCTTCAGCCGCTTCGGATTAGCCGTTGCGAGAACGATAGGTTTTATTACGCATGGCACGCACCAAGGCCGAACTACTGGACAAGTTGTGGGGGCGCATGAGCGAGCGCGGGGATTTCCCGATGCTCTCTCAGGCGCTGCGCACGACCGTGTCCGCGATGAGCGACGACGACCTCGACTTCACGGCGCTCGTGCAAGTCGTGCTGTCGGATTTCGGGCTCACGCAGAAGGTGCTGCGTCTCGCCAATTCCGCCATGTACATGGCTTTCGGCGGCAACATCACGACGGTCACGCGCGCGCTGATGGTGCTCGGCATGGACGCGGTCGGGCATCTGGTCGTGGGCCTCAAGCTCGTCGATCACTTTCATCACAGCGCGCCGCGCCGTATCGACGCCAAGCTGGAGCTCAACCGCACGCTGCTGTCGGGCACGGTGGCGCGGCAGGTCACGGAACGCATCGATTTGCGCTCGGCGGAGGAAGCCGTCGTCTGCACGCTGATGCGGCAGATCGGCAAGCTGCTCGTCGCGTTCTATCTCGAGCATGAGTGGGATCAGCTGCGGCGCAAGGCCGCTGCCGAGCGCATCAGTGACAGTCACGCGTGCGCCGAACTGTTGGGCGTGACGTTCGAGGAAATCGGCATCGAGGCGGCGGACCGCTGGCGTCTTCCGGAGACGATTCGCGCGGGCATGCGCGTGAGCGATCCCAGCGCGCCTCCTGATGAAACCGTGCCGAGGCATGTGCGCTGGCTGCAGGCCGTCACCAACTATTCGACGGAAGTCGCCGATGCGCTCACCGCGCAGAACGTGGCCGCGGACGGACGCGAATCGATGCTGGTCGATCTCGCCGAACGTTATTGCGGCGCGCTCAACACCGATGCGGAAACGCTCGCGGCGATGAGCCTCGCGCTCGCCAACGAGGAGAGCGGCGACGGCGTGATGCGCGAGATCGTCGAGTTGCAGGCCAACGCGGATGCGATCGCGCGGGCGGGCGTGTCGGCGGAGGCGCGCATCGGCGCGAGCCTCGAGGACTTGCGCTCGCTGCCGTCGAAGAACGCGTTGGGGCCGGTGCTCGCGCTCGCATCGGAAGCGGTGCTCGCGGGGCTCGGGTTGTCGCGCACGGTGGTGTTCGTGCGGCAGGCCAACAACGAGTTTCAGGCGCGGCTCGGGCTGGGTTCCGGTATCGAGCCGATGCTGCCGGCGCTGCGATTTGCCGCCGAGTTCCGGCCGGACGTGTTCCATCTTGCGATTACGAATCCGGTGGGGATTTTCATCGAGAATGCTCACGATGCGCGTATCGACGCGCGGCTGCCCCGCTGGTACAAGGAGACGCTCGGCGAAGCGCAGGCGTTCGTGCTGCTGCCGGTGAAATCGAACGATACGACCGTTGCGCTCGTTTATGGCGACTGGACGATCGGCCAGCATGTGCACAAGATTTCGCCGCAAGAGATGGCTGCGCTCAACGAACTCACGCGGGAGTTGAGCCGTTTTTTTTCTAACGCGAACTGGAAGGAAGTCGAGCTGATCTGAATGCTCGGTTTCTCTTGCAGTTCGCGTCCTCTCAGCGTTTATTCAGCGTATTTTCAGCGTTTCAGGATGGCTACGGCCTGCCCGGCGTATCGCACGATGTAGCCGCCGTGGCTGCGCTGCCAGTCGAGTGCCTCGGGCTCGCTCGCGAACCAGTTCTTTTCGAAGTCGTTGAACGCGCCGGCGTCGAGGCGGTATCGATCGATGCAGGCGGGTTCGCGTGTGTCGATGTCGGCTTTGCATGCGTCCCAGGTTGGATAGCCCAGTTCGATGGCCAGCATCGATAGCATGTGCTTCAGCTGTAATTCGCTGCGCGAGGCGTGGAGGGTTGTCAGGCTCGGACTGCCGGGGGCTCTCGATGTTGCCGCCAGGCGGCGCAGTATCGGCAAGGCCGCGCTTGCATCGCCGTCGCGGGCTTGTCTGAGCAGACGTCGCGCGTGTTCGCGCAGGTAGTCGGTGTTGCTTGCGGACGATTCGATCGGACAGGATGTGGACCACATAACGTTGTTCCCTTTCTATGCGCCGTTCTCGCTGCGGCTGGATAAGGTTCGACGTTGCGGTTCGATACGCGTTCGATCGAACGCGTGGACGATGCTTTTTTTTACTGCCTGGCAGGTGCGTATGGCTTTCGCGAGAGTGGGCGCTCCTGCCGCGCCCTCATTGCGGTCGGGATTTTAGTTCTTGTTCCGGATTTTTCGCAAGGGGTGCGATTGGGTTTTCTGTGTACTTGGTCGTTCGGTGAACCTGGTCGTTCGGTGAACCTGTATTCGTGTCGGTCTATTAGTGCGCCCCTTCCCGGGGCGGGGGTCACTTTCTTGGCTGTCGACCAGAGTTGGCGCTTTAGCGCCTTACTCTGGTCCCATGCAAAGAAAGTAACCAAAAAAAGCAGCTTTTCGGGCCCAAAGCACAGTACGCGTAACCACTTCGTAGAACATCGGTGGCTCTCAGCTTGACAGAGCCCTGAATCACCTTCCACGCCCACTGACTACTTACGTCCTCCGAGCCCCTTGGCTCGTTAACACCGTCGTTCTTCACGGGCTGAGCATACAAAACCATGTCGTTTGTTAAACAAAACTCACCCACGAAGGGAAAGACACACGCCATTATTTAGACATCTTAATGTTTTCCCCGGTCCACGACCAGCGACTCACATCTTGGGCTTCACCTAGCAACCCGAACGAAATCCGCGATCGATGATCCATGGACTGCAAAGCATGGTGAAATCGATTGTGCGAAATGCAAGAGATGTACTTTGCGATTGATTAGGCATCCCGTTGGTGTTAGCGAGCCAAGGGGCTCGGAGGACGTAAGTAGTCAGTGGGCGTGGAAGGTGATTCAGGGCTGTGTCAAGCTGAGGGCCACGGGTGTTCTACGGAGTGACCACATGAGTTAGTGCTGCGGGCCCAGAGGCTGCTTTCTTTGGTTACTTTCTTTGCATGGGACCAGAGTAAGGCGCTAAAGCGCCAACTCTGGTCGACAGCCAAGAAAGTGACCCCCGCCCCGGGGAGGGGCGAGCTAATAGACCGACACGAATACAAGTTCACCGACAAATACAACCACCACGACCAACACAAGCTCAGCAAAGCTGAAACTTACCCACAAGCGCCTTAAGCGCGCGCGCTTGATCATCGAGCGATTGCGCCGCAGCCGCAGCCTGCTCCACGAGCGCCGCGTTCTGCTGAGTCCCCGCATCCATCTGCGATACCGCGTGTCCGATAGCCTCGATGCCCGTCTTCTGCTCCGCCGAAGCCGCCGATATCTCGCCCATGATGTCCGTCACGCGCCGCACCGCCTTGACCACTTCCTCCATCGTCGCGCCCGCTTCCTGCGCATAAGTCGAACCATCGGAAACACGCGAGACGGACGTATCGATCAACGTCTTGATCTCCTTCGCCGCCGCCGACGAACGCTGCGCAAGACTGCGCACCTCGCCCGCCACAACCGCGAAACCGCGCCCCTGCTCGCCCGCACGCGCCGCCTCCACCGCCGCGTTCAGCGCGAGGATGTTCGTCTGAAACGCAATCCCCTCGATCACGCCAATGATGTCGCCAATGCTCTTCGCGCTCGCATCGATGCGCTGCATCGTCTCGACCACGCGATTCACCACCGCGCCGCCCTTCTCAGCGATCTCCGACGCGTTGTGCGCGAGCGTCGTCGCCTGCATCGCGTTGTCGGCGTTCTGACGCACCGTCGACGTAAGCTGTTCCATGCTCGCCGCAGTCTTCTCCAGCGCGACAGCCTGCTCCTCCGTACGGCGCGACAGATCGACGTTGCCCGTCGATATCTCGCTCGACGCCGACGCAATCGCCTCCGCGCTCGCCGCAATATCGCCGACCGTCGCGGACAAGCCCGACTGCATCTCGGACAGCGCATAGAGCATGCTCGCATCGTCGCGACGCTTCAGCGCAATCGGATACGCAAGGTCGCCCGACGCAATGCGGCTCGCAATCTCCTTCGCATAGCCCGGCTCGCCGCCGAGTTGCCCCGACAGGCGCCGCACCATCCACTCGCTGACGACGATCGCCAGCACGAACAGCGCCGCCGTCAGCGCCAGCACGATCACGAACGACGACTGGAAGATGAACGCGGCCGCATCGATCGTGCGCTTCGCGGCAGCGCCGCGTCGCTCGACCAGCTCGTCGACCATTTTTTCCAGCTTGCCGGTCTCCACCAGCAACGAGACATCCTGCGTGCCGACCTGCCAGTTCATCTGCGAAAGATCGAGCGGCTGCTCCTTCACCAGCCTGACGAAGGTGCGCAGATTGCCACTCCACGTTCCGAGCGCCGCGGAAAAGCGCTTCTGCTGCGCGAGCGCGTCGGTGTCGGCGTGATCGACGTATTGCGATAACTGCGCCTGCTCCTTGCCGATTTCCGTCAGCGCGTGCTCGATCTGATCGCCGAGCTCGTCGCGCTCCTTCGCCGTCGACGCGGTGAGCAGCATCTTCTGCGAACGGCTCGCGCGCAACAGATACCCGCGCGTTTCCTCCGCCGCGCGGCTCGCGACATAGCCCTGCGTATAAATCGATTCCGTCGCGCCGTTGAGACGGCTGATCTGCGTGAGCGAGATCGCGCCGATGGCGAGCGTGCCCGCCAGCACGAGGCCGAACGCGAGGCGCAGCGATGCTTTGACGGATAGGCCGCGCCTGGCCGCGCGCGGTGAACCCGCGCGCCTGTCGGCGCGCAGCGTGTGCAGTTTCATCGATGATCCCCGTAATCGTTATGGTCGAGCGTGCGCGCTTCGGCGCGCTTCCATGCTCTGCTTCTGTGTGCATCTACGGCAGAGCTCCGGTTTTCTTTAACGTCATCCAGCGCGACCACTTGCTTCGCCCGATGCGACGCCCGTGCGCTTTTATAACCGGCCAAAAATCGCAAGCGTCTGACGAATGCATCGGGCAGCCGTGTCCGATTCGCGACAATTCTTGGCAGGACACCGCAAGCAAGACAACCTAAACTTGCCGGACATGCGGTTCGCGCATGAATCCCAATCTAGAAGACCCCGAGACAACCGTTTCTTTTAGCCATCGACATGCAAACGAGCATCGACAAAGGCGCGTTTCCGCCATCGGAAACGACTGCCGCCGCTGCGCCCGCCGTGCAGCGCACCGTTTATTCCGTGCTGGGCGCGATCAGTTTTTCGCACCTGCTCAACGACATGATCCAGTCGCTGATCCTCGCCATCTATCCGATGTTCAAGAGCGAATTCGCGCTCACGTTCGGGCAGATCGGGCTGATCACGCTGACGTATCAGATCACCGCGTCGCTGCTCCAGCCGCTCGTCGGGCTATACACGGACAAACATCCGAAACCGTATTCGCTTCCCGTCGGCATGGGCTTCACGCTGTCGGGGCTGTTGCTGATGTCGGTTGCCGGCAGCTTCGGGACACTGCTGATCGCGGCGGCGCTCGTCGGCTGCGGATCGTCGGTGTTTCATCCGGAATCGTCGCGGGTGGCGCGCATGGCGTCGGGCGGCAAGCACGGTCTCGCGCAGTCGCTGTTTCAGGTGGGCGGCAACGCGGGCTCGTCGCTCGGGCCGCTGCTTGCCGCGCTGATCGTCATTCCCCACGGCCAGCGCAGTATCGCGTGGTTCTCGGCGGCGGCGCTCCTGGCGATGGTCGTGCTCGCGAACATCGGCCGCTGGTACAAGCGTCATCCCGCGACGAAGAAGGGCCGCGCGCAAAGCACGCAAGCCGCGCTTCCGCGCGACAAGGTCGTCATGGCGATGAGCGTGCTCGTGCTGCTCGTGTTCTCGAAGTACTTCTATCTCGCAAGCATCACGAGCTACTTCACGTTCTACCTGATCAGCAAGTTCGGCGTCTCCGTGCAGGCCGCGCAGATTCATCTGTTCGTGTTTCTCGCGGCGGTCGCGGCGGGCACGATCATCGGCGGGCCGGTGGGCGACAAGGTCGGGCGCAAGGCGGTCATCTGGATATCGATTCTCGGCGTCGCGCCGTTCACGCTGCTGATGCCCTACGTCAACCTGTTCTGGACAGGCGTGTTGTCGGTGGTCATCGGCCTCGTGCTGGCATCGGCGTTCTCGGCCATTCTGGTGTATGCGCAAGAGCTGATTCCCGGCAAGGTCGGCATGGTCGCGGGGCTGTTCTTCGGCTTCGCGTTCGGGATGGGCGGCGTCGGCGCGGCGGTGCTCGGGCATCTCGCGGATGTGACGAGCATCGACCATGTGTACAAGCTCTGCGCGTTCCTGCCATTGATCGGCGTGCTTACCGTGTTCCTGCCGAAGACGAAGGATGCGAAGGCTTGATGCGCTGATGCCGCGCTAACGCGTCCTCATGCGCAAACGCCCGGTCGTGGTTCGTGACCGGGCGTTTTGCTTTCTTAGTCGCAGGTTGCGATCAGTTGCCTGTATCCGCCGCCGGCGATCGATTCGGACGCGCGGCATCGCGAGACATGTCCCGACAGCTTTCGGGAAAGCAAGATGGTGTTCCCATACCCGCACGAGAGCCAGATTCCCTCGTCGTTCTCGGCCGCGACGAATCTCCATTCGAACGATTTCCGCCCGTTGTTCTTGCTGATCTCCGGCTTCAGGTCGCGCCGGTTCGCCGGCGGCCCGATGGTCACGAGCATGTCCTGAACCGGCAGCGTCGTGCGTCGCTGCTCGGGCTGCCAGCCATCGGGGGCATCGGTGACGACTGCGGGCTGCATGTCGATGCGCGCAGGGCATTCGATTTGCATCGCCATCGCGTAAAAAGACGCGAGCAGACACGCAAGGCCGACAAAGGCTCTGCACAGTCGATTCATCTTCGCCGTCATTCGATGATGGAAAAAGCGTCGGCATTGTTGCTCGGGTCCTCGTACCCGCCGCTTCTCCGCGTGCCTTTGGGACAGAGCTTGCGAGCCGATACGAGCGGCTTGTTACTGTCGTTTCCCCACTGGTCCATTACCCATATGCAGTCACCTTCGCGACGCAAAAAAAGCGCGGCGTGGTTCCCGTGAGCGTGGCTTCGATAGCGCCCACCAACGAAGGTAGCGATGGCCGTCCCGGGCAGAATGATCGCGGTATCGGGCACGCTCGTGCCTGCGCGCCAGCTCGCGGTGGCGGGCGCGTGTGCATCGTGCTCGACGAGGTCGACGCACTGGTGCGAACCGGCCATTTCGGCGCCTTCCAGATTGGCTGCGTCGTTGTAGCGGTATGACATGAAGACCTCCGGTAAAAAGGCCTCCGAATCATATGAGCGACGTCTTCGTGCGGTTCGCCGAAGCACGCGGAATTCGCGCGCTTCTTGCGGCAAATCAATGCCGGGAAGCCACTACTTCCCCTCCAGCGCCGACCTCACCTGCGCCAACGCCCCCGCGTCCTCGATCGTCGGGAGATCCCCCGGATCGCGACCTTCCGCCAGCGCCGCGATGGCGCGCCGCAGCAGCTTGCCCGAGCGCGTCTTCGGCAGCATCGATACGAAATGCACGCGCGCCGGCCGCGCGATCGCGCCGAGTTGCGTATCGACCGCATGACACAGCTCCGCTTCCATCCCCTCGCGCGCGCCGGGCGCATTGATGCGATCGGCGTCGCGCAGCACGACGAACGCCGTCGCGGCCTGGCCCTTCACCGGGTCGGCGACACCGACGACCGCCACTTCCGCCACCGCCGCATGCGCCGACAGCGCCTCCTCGATCTCGCGCGTGCCCAGGCGATGCCCCGCGACGTTGATCACATCGTCGGTGCGCCCGAGTATCGATACATAGCCGTCCTCGTCCCGCACGCCCCAGTCGAAGGTCGAATAGACCATCTGATTCGGCACGCTGCGCCAGTAGGTGTCGACGAAACGCCGGTCATCGCCCCACACCGTCTGCATGCAGCCGGGCGGCAGCGGATAGCCGAGCGTCACGACGCCCTTCTCGCCCGGCGCGCAGACGTCGCCTGTCTGCTCGTCGCGCAGCGTCAGCGCGAAACCCATCGACGGCACGCCCGGCGAACCCAGCTTCGACGGCAACGCCTCGATGCCGCGCGGAATCGCGAGCATCGGCCAGCCGGTCTCGGTCTGCCAGTAATTGTCGATGACGGGCTTCTTCAACGCGCTCTGAATCCACTGCGCGGTAGGCTCGTCGAGCGGCTCGCCCGCAAGAAACAGCGTGCGCAGGCTCGACAGATCGTATCGCTCCATCAGCGCCGGGTCCTGCTTCTTCAGCACGCGAAGCGCAGTCGGCGCGGTGAACATCAGGTTGATGCCATATTGCTCGACGAGCCGCCACCAGACGCCGCCATCGGGACGAACCGGCGTGCCCTCGTACATCACCGTGGTCAGTCCCGCGATCAGCGGCGCATAGATGATGTAGCTATGCCCCACGACCCAGCCGATGTCGGATGCGGTGAACATCGTGTCGCCCGCCGCGCCCTGAAAGATGTGCTCCATGGACGCTGCGAGCGCGACCGCATAACCGCCGACATCGCGCTGCACGCCCTTCGGCCTGCCCGTCGTGCCGGACGTGTAAAGCACGTACGACGGTTCGTTCGATTCGAGCCATTCGCACGGCACGTGCGCGTCGAAGAACTGCTCGCGCAGCGGCTCGTAGGCGACGAGATAGCTCGCCTGCAATCGCTCGGGCGCAAGCTGGCGGTCGATCAGCAGCACTTGCGTCACCTTGAATTCGGCGCGGGAAAGCGCTTCATCGACGAGCGGCGTGTAGTCGATGACCTTGCCCGCGCGCGCGCCCGCGTCGGCGGTGACGATGAGCGCGGGCTCTGCATCGTCGATGCGCGCCGCCAGGTTCGGCGCCGCGAAGCCGCCGAACACGACCGAATGGATCGCGCCGATGCGCGCGCACGCGAGCATCGCGAAAACGGCTTCGGGGATCATCGGCAGATAGATGAGCACGCGATCGCCCTTCTTCACCGACAGCGAGCGCATCACTGCGGCCATGCGGTTCACTTCGGCGTGAAGTTCGGCGAACGTGTAGCGCCGCTCGATGCCCGTTTCCGTCGATACATAGACCAGCGCGTCCTGTTGCGCGCGCGTCGCCAGATGGCGGTCGACCGCGTTGTGGCAGAGATTCGTCCGCCCGCCGATGAACCATCGCGCGAACGGCGGATTGCTCGCATCGAGCACGCTGTCGAACGGCGTCTGCCAGTGGATGCGGCGGGCCTCGTCGGCCCAGAAGGCTTCAGGCTCGTCGATCGACCGTCGATACGCTTCTCGGTAAGTCGGCATGCGCGTCCTCTGCAAAGCGGCGTTGGCTCCACAGAATAGAGCAGCGGGCGAACGCCTGCCTAGAGAGGGCGCGCCCTGATCGGTCCGACGGTTCTATGACGCGCGGCTTCGCGAGACACGCGCGGCCGCCTGCGTGGCGGCGTGTTTCAGCAGCACCGGCGCGAGCTCGTTCGCCACGCGCATGCTCGATACGACGACCGTGCGCACGCCGCTGCCATCGGTGAGCCGGCGCAGCGTTTCGCGCGTGCCGGCGCGCGCCTCGATGCGCGGTTCGATCACGACGAGGCCGCGGCAGTGCGCGCCGAGCGCCGCGCGATGCGTGCGCAGCCAGGCCGCGCGAAGCTGAAAATCATCGGGGCTTTCGTCGCCTGCGTGCTCCGCAACGACGACGAACGGCGTCGCGAGCGCCAGCAGGCGGCGCATCTGCGCGGCCCACGCGAATGCGAACCCCGGCTGGACCGCGCGGCGGCGCAGCCGGACGAGCGGGAAACGGCTGGCGTCGAAGAGTTGCGAGTCGAGCGCGAGCGGCGGATTCGTGAAAAGGTCGGCGTTCACAGCGGTTTCGGGCTCCAGTGATTCAGGGCGGCGATGAGGCTCGGCCAGCGCGAACGCCGCGGCACGACGCGCTTTTTCCGCAACGCGCGCGGCGGCCGGCGATCGGCCTGCTTTCCGGCATCGAGCGCGGGCGCAGCGGACCAGGCGCGGCGCGTCGTTTCGAGCACCTTCGCGGCGTTCACGGCGACGGCGCAGCGCTCGAGTGCGTCGTGCGCGCCGCTGGTGGAATGGTTCGTCATGTCGGGCGTCCTCCGAATGCATCACGATCGATTGTATTGAGAATCATTCTCAATAACAAGCGCGATCGTGTATTTCGAGAGGAGGTGCGACGAGAAGGCGCGGCGGGTTCAGCCGCGCGCTTGCAGAAAGCGTCCGAGAACGCCCGACGAATACGTCCCGGCGATGGCCGCCAGAAACTCCGCGAACGAAAGCGGCGCGGCGGCATCGGCGGTGTCGGAGATGGTCCGCACGACCGCGCACGGCACGCCGTGCTCGTAGCAGACCTGCGCGAGCGCCGCGCCTTCCATTTCGACGGCGAGCGCATCCGGCAGCGCGTCGCGCAATGCGGATACTTCGTCATGGCTCGCGATGAAGCGGTCTCCGCTCACCACCAGCCCGCGATGCACTTGCGGCGCCGTCACCGCGAAGCGTTCGGCGAGCGCGGCGCTTTCAGCTTCGACGAACGCGCGTGCCGCAGCCGCCAGCGCATCGGCCAACGCGCCGTCCGAATCGAAACGCGCCCGGTCCAGCAACGGCACCTCGTAGCGCGGAAAAAACGGCGAGGCGTCGAGATCGTGCTGCAGCAACGCATCGGCGATGACGATATCGCCCACCCGCACATCGCGATGCACGCCGCCCGCGACGCCGGTGAAGACGATCGCATCGGCTTCGAACACGTGGATCAGCGCGCTCGCCGTCGCCGCCGCCGCGACCTTGCCGATGCGCGCGAGCGTCACCACGACGCCGACGCCATGCGCCTCGCCGACGTGATATTCGCGCTGCCCGAGCGTGACGGTCCGCACGTCGCCGGCCGCGCGCATCCGGGCGATCAGATCGCCCAGTTCCTGCGGCAGCGCCGCCATGATGCCGAGCCGCTTCATTCGACCGCCTGCAGCTTTGCGACCGCGAGCGCGAGCCATTTCTCGCCGTGGCGCTTGAAGCGCACTTGCGCGCGCGCATCGCCGCCCGAGCCTTCGAGCGCGGTCACGGTGCCTTCGCCGAACTTCGTGTGGAAGACGGCCTGCCCGACCTTGAAGCCCGTATCGGCGGCACGCTGCTCATTGGCGAACGACGGCAACGCCGCGCTCGCCGCCGATGAAGCACCGCGCTCCTGCCCCGGCCGCGCGAACCAGTCGCGGCCCCAGCCGGCGTTGTCCGACCGCCCGCCCCAGCGCGCGCCCGGCTCGACCTTCGGCGTGAGCCATTTGAGCGAGCCTTCCGGCAATTCATCGAAAAAGCGCGAGCGGATGTTGTAGCGCGTCTGTCCGTGCAGCATCCGGCTTTGCGCGAACGACAGATAGAGCCGCTCCTTCGCCCGCGTGATGGCCACATACGCGAGCCGCCGCTCCTCTTCGAGCCCGTCGGATTCCTGCGCGCTGTTCTCGTGCGGGAACAGCCCTTCTTCCAGCCCGGTGATGAACACCGCCGTGAATTCGAGGCCCTTCGCCGCATGGACGGTCATCAGTTGCACGGCGTCCTGCCCGGCCTGCGCCTGGTTGTCGCCGGCTTCGAGCGATGCATGCGACAGGAAGCCCGCGAGCGGCGTCATCGTGTCGGGATTCTGTGCGGGATCGGCGATGCCGGGCGCATCGAGCACTTCGATTTCGCCGTCCTCGCTCACCCCGGCGATTTCCGGCGCGGCCGTCGCGCCGGGACGCAGCGGGATGGACCGTGCGGGCGTATCGAGGCCGTAGCCCTCTTCGCTCACGAACGCCGCCGCCGCGTTCACCAGTTCCTGCAAGTTTTCCAGCCGGTCCTGCCCTTCGCGCTCCGTTTCATAGAACGCGGCGAGGCCGCTTGCGCGCACGACGTATTCGACCGTTTCCGGCAGGCTCATCTGCTGCGTCTCGGCGCGCATTTTCGCGATCATCGTCGCGAACGCGCCGAGGCTGGATCCCGCCTTGCCGGTCACATACGGCACGGCCGCCGCCATCGAGCAGTTATAGAGACGCGCTGCGTCCGCGAGTTGTTCGATGGAACGCGCACCGATGCCGCGCGTCGGGAAATTGACGACGCGCGCGAACGCGGTGTCGTCGTTCGGGTTGTCGATCAGGCGCAGATACGCGAGCGCGTGCTTCACTTCCTGGCGCTCGAAGAATCGCAGCCCGCCATACACGCGATACGCGATCCCCGCGTTCACGAGCGTATGTTCGATGGTCCGCGACTGCGCGTTGCTCCGATACAGCACCGCGATCTCGCCGCGCGCCAGCCCGGTATTGATGAGCGCCTTGATTTCCTCGACGATCCAGCCCGCTTCCTGAGAATCCGTCGCGGCCTCGTAGACGCGCACCGGCTCGCCGTGGCCCGCATCGGTACGCAGGTTCTTGCCGAGCCGCCGCGCGTTGTTCGCGATCAGATAGTTGGCGGTATCGAGAATATGACCGTGAGAGCGATAGTTCTGCTCGAGCTTGATGAGGTTACGCACGCGGAACTCGCGCTCGAAGTCGTGCATGTTGCCGACGTTCGCGCCGCGAAACGCGTAGATGGACTGATCGTCGTCGCCGACGGCGAAGATGGCGTTGTGCTCGCCCGCGAGCAGCTTGAGCCACGCGTACTGCAGCTTGTTGGTGTCCTGGAACTCGTCGACCAGGATGTTGCGAAAGCGCGCCTGATAATGCGCGCGCAACGGCGGATTGTGCGCGAGCAGTTCATGACAGCGCAGCAGCAACTCCGGAAAATCGACGACGCCTTCGCGCTGGCACTGCTGATCGTACGCTTCGTACAGCTCCACGAACTTGCGATTGAAGTTGTCGGTGGCGTCAACGTCCTTCGGGCGCAGGCCCTGCTCTTTCGCGTTGTTGATGAAGTACTGCAGATTCTTCGCCGGGTACTTTTCATCGTCAACATTCAGCCCCTTCATGAGCCGCTTGATCGCGGAAAGCTGGTCGGCGGTGTCGAGAATCTGGAACGTCTGCGGCAGGCCCGCGTCGCGGTAGTGCGCGCGCAACATGCGGTTGCACAGGCCGTGGAAGGTGCCGATCCACATCCCGCGCGTGTCGATGGGAAGAAGCGCGGACAGACGCGACATCATTTCGCGCGCGGCCTTGTTCGTGAACGTGACCGCGAGGATGGTCGGCGGCGACGCATAGCCCTGCTGGATCAGCCAGGCGATGCGCGTGATGAGCACGCGCGTCTTGCCGCTCCCCGCGCCCGCGAGAATCAGCGCAGGCTCGTTGGGCAGCGTCACGGCGGCGAGCTGTTCGGGGTTGAGGTTGGCGAGTAAGTCGGGCATGGAGAAATCGGGACGCACGTAAGGCGGAAGGCGGGCCGCTCATTATAAGACCGCGCCGATGGCGGCGTTCGGGCCTATGCCGTCCGGCTGAGGGCGACAATCATCCGGCGGAACCCGGCGGAACCTTATAATTGGGGATTCCACGCACTTTTTCACGCATTTTTCGGCAGATTTCACGATGAGCGACAACACGCTTGCGAAGAGCTTCGAGCCTCAAAACATCGAGTCCCAGTGGGGCCCCGAATGGGAAAAGCGCGGCTTGTCCGCGCCCACGTTCAAGGAAGGCGCGAAAAATTTCTCCATTCAACTGCCGCCGCCGAACGTCACCGGCACGCTGCACATGGGGCACGCGTTCAACCAGACCATCATGGATGGCCTCACGCGCTATCACCGCATGCTCGGCGAGAACACGCTGTGGGTGCCGGGCACGGACCACGCGGGCATCGCGACGCAGATCGTCGTCGAACGTCAGCTCGATGCGCAAGGCGTCTCGCGTCACGACCTCGGCCGGGAAGACTTCCTGAAACGCGTGTGGGCGTGGAAGCAGCAATCCGGCTCGACCATTACGAATCAGGTGCGCAGGCTCGGCGCGTCGATCGACTGGTCGCGCGAATACTTCACGATGGACGACAAGATGTCCGCCGCCGTGCGCGATGTCTTCGTCACGCTGTACAAGCAGGGGCTGATCTATCGCGGCAAGCGTCTCGTGAACTGGGACCCGGTGCTCGGCACCGCCGTGTCGGATCTCGAAGTCGTCAGTGAAGAAGAGAACGGCAGCCTGTGGCACATCAGGTATCCGCTGCCGGATGGCTCGGGCCACATGACGGTTGCGACCACGCGCCCCGAGACGATGCTCGGCGACGTCGCGCTGATGGTGCATCCGGAAGACGAGCGTTATCGGCATCTGATCGGCAAGACGGCCGTGCTGCCGCTGTGCGACCGCGAGATTCCCATCATCGCCGATGATTACGTCAACCGCGAGTTCGGCACGGGCGTCGTGAAAGTCACCCCCGCGCACGATTTCAACGATTACGCCGTCGGCCAGCGCCACAAGCTGCCGCAGATCGAAATTCTCACGCTCGACGCGAAGATCAACGACAACGCGCCCGAGAAATATCGCGGCCTGGACCGTTTCGATGCGCGCAAGCAGGTCGTCGCCGATCTCGAAGCGCTCGGCCTGCTCGACTCCGTCAAGCCGCACAAGCTGATGGTGCCGCGCGGCGACCGCACGGGCGTCGTGATCGAGCCGATGCTGACGGACCAGTGGTTCGTCGCGATGATGAAGCCCGCCCCCGAGGGCACGTTCAATCCGGGCAAGTCGATCACGGAAACCTCGCTCGATGTCGTGCGCAGCGGCCAGATCAGGTTCGTGCCGGAAAACTGGACCACGACCTACTATCAGTGGCTGGAGAACATTCAGGACTGGTGCATCTCGCGTCAGTTGTGGTGGGGCCATCAGATTCCCGCATGGTACGGCGAGAACGGCGAAATTTTCGTCGCGAAGAGCGAGGAAGAAGCCCGCGCCGAAGCCGATGCGCAAGGCTACACCGGCCCGCTCAAGCGCGACGACGACGTGCTCGACACGTGGTTCTCGTCGGCGCTCGTGCCGTTCTCGTCGCTCGGCTGGCCGAACGAAACGCCGGAGCTGAAGGCGTTCCTGCCTTCGTCGGTGCTCGTGACGGGTTTCGACATCATCTTCTTCTGGGTCGCCCGGATGGTGATGATGACCACGCACTTCACCGGCAAGGTGCCGTTCGATACCGTCTACGTGCACGGCCTCGTGCGCGACGCCGAAGGCCAGAAGATGTCGAAGAGCAAGGGCAACACGCTCGATCCGATCGACATCGTCGATGGCATCGATCTCGAAGCGCTCGTCGCCAAGCGCACCGTCGGCCTCATGAATCCGAAGCAGGCCGCGCAGATCGAGAAAAAGACGCGCAAGGAGTTTCCCGAGGGCATCCCGTCGTTCGGCACCGATGCGCTGCGCTTCACGATGGCGTCGATGGCCACGCTCGGCCGCAACGTCAATTTCGATCTCGCGCGCTGCGAGGGCTACCGCAACTTCTGCAACAAGCTCTGGAACGCCACGCGTTTCGTGCTGATGAATTGCGAGGGCCACGATTGCGGTTTCTCGAAACCGGGCGCGTGCCAGCCGGGCGATTGCGGCCCCGGCGGTTATACGGACTTCTCGCAGGCGGATCGCTGGATCGTCTCGCTTCTCCAGCGCGTGGAAGCGGACGTCGAGAAAGGCTTCGCGGACTATCGTTTCGACAACGTCGCGAGCGCGATCTACAAGTTCGTGTGGGACGAGTACTGCGACTGGTATCTCGAACTCGCGAAGGTGCAGATCCAGAACGGCACGCCCGAGCAGCAGCGCGCCACGCGCCGCACGCTGCTGCGCGTGCTGGAAACGGTGCTGCGCCTCGCGCATCCGGTGATCCCGTTCATCACCGAAGCGCTCTGGCAGAAGGTCGCTCCGCTGACGGACGCCTACCCCGCGGGTGCGAAGGAAGGCGAAGCGTCGATCATGACGCAGCCGTATCCGCGTGCGGAAGCGAAGAAAATCGATGAATCGTCGGAACAGTGGGCCGCCGAACTGAAGGCGGTGATCGATGCATGTCGTAATCTGCGTGGCGAAATGAATCTCTCGCCCGCGGTGAAAGTGCCGTTGCTCGCGCACGGCGACGCGGCGCGTCTTTCGACGTTCGCGCCTTATGTTGCGGCGCTCGCGCGTCTTTCGGAAGTGAAGATCATCGACGACGAAGCCGCTCTCGACAAAGAGGCGCATGGCGCACCGGTAGCGATCATCGGCGCGCATAAACTGGTGCTGAAAGTCGAGATCGATGTCGCCGCCGAACGCGAGCGCCTCTCGAAGGAAGTCAACCGGTTGAACGGCGAAATCGCAAAATGTAACGCCAAGCTCGGTAACGAAAGTTTTGTTTCAAAAGCGCCGGCCGCTGTCGTTGATCAGGAGCGCAAAAGGCTGGCAGAATATGAGACCACTATCGAGAAGCTTCAGGCGCAATTATTGCGACTGCCCGCTTGAACCGGGAGTTTTATACCGACTTCCCTTCGGCTCACTGGCTCGATGTTCCAGATGATTTCAGACGATTAAAGGATCAGGGTTATCACATGCTAAAAGTTACCAAAGCAGTTTTCCCGGTTGCGGGTCTCGGTACGCGGTTTCTGCCCGCGACCAAGGCCAGCCCGAAGGAAATGCTGCCGGTCGTGGACAAGCCGCTGATTCAATACGCGGTGGAAGAAGCCATGGCCGCCGGCATCACCGAAATGATCTTCGTGACGGGCCGCAGCAAGCGCGCCATCGAAGATCACTTCGACAAGTCCTATGAGATCGAAGCCGAGCTCGAGGCACGCGGCAAGGAGAAGCTGCTCGAACTCGTGCGCAGCATCAAGCCGAGCCATGTCGATTGCTTCTACGTGCGTCAGGCCGAAGCCCTGGGTCTCGGTCATGCGGTGCTGTGCGCCGAAAAGCTCGTCGGCGACAACCCGTTCGCCGTGATCCTCGCGGACGACTTGCTGTACGGCAAGCCGCCTGTGCTCACGCAGATGATCGAAGTGTTCGACCACTATCACAGCTCGGTCATCGGCGTGGAAGAGATTCCGCCTCAGGACACGAAGTCGTACGGCATCATCGACGGGAAGGAATGGGAAGACAACATCGTGAAGCTGTCGGGCATCGTCGAGAAGCCGGAGCCTGCGGTTGCGCCGTCGAACCTCGGCGTGGTCGGCCGTTACGTGCTGAAGCCGCGCGTTTTCGATCACATTCGCGCGCTGAAGCCGGGCGCGGGCGGCGAGTTGCAACTGACGGACGCGATCCAGTCGCTGCTGTCGGATGAGCAAGTGCTGGCGTACAAGTATCACGGCACGCGCTTCGATTGCGGCAGCAAGCTCGGCTATCTGAAGGCGACGGTGGAATTCGCGCTGCGCCATCCGGAAGTGTCGAAGGACTTCGAAGAGTATCTGCGCACGCGTTCGCCGATTCTCGAAGGCTAAGCCCCTTCGTCGGCTCGATAAAAAAATGCCCGTCACGCACGTGACGGGCATTTTGTTTTATGAGCACCGAATTCAGCGGCGGCGCATGAGAAAGATGAATGTCTTGTCCTGCGACGACGTTTCCACGATTTCGTTGCCTGTCTGTCTGGCGAAGGCCGCGAAATCGCGTTGCGATCCCGGGTCGGTGGCCAGTACTTTCAGAATCTGGCCGCTCGTCATGTCGGCGAGCGCCTTTTTGGCGCGCAGAATCGGCAACGGGCAGTTGAGCCCGCGCGCGTCAACTTCCTTGTGAACTTCCATCGCGATTGAACCTTCCGTGTGCCTGCGTTGAGCGCTGTAAGAGATCGATTTTAACGCAGCGCTCACAAATCCACCGCACGCCCCGATTCATACGCGGCCGTAACGCTCATGCCGAAAGACATCCTTAATGGGAGTTTACTTGTTCCGGGCCGGCGCGGAATTCGGTAGATTGCGAACCCGTTCTTTTTCCTTCCCGTGCTGTTCGATGCACGCGCCGTCCGTATAAAATTTTGTACAACGACCGACGCGAAAGAAATCCGCTGGGTCGGCTCTTCGTACGAGGACATCCTCGAATTCCCGTCTGCTGCGCGACGAGAAGCGGGCTTCCAGCTTGGCCGGCTACAAGTCGGACTGGATCCTGAAGACTGGAAACCATTCGACGACGTCGGCCCCGGCGTGCGCGAAATCCGCATCAGGGATATCAACGGCATCTATCGAGTGATGTACGTGGCGAAGTTCGAGGAAGCGGTCTTCGTGCTGCATTGTTTCCAGAAGAAGACACAAGCGACGTCGAGACAAGACAAAGAGGTTGCAGCGATTCGGTATCGCGCAATCGTTCGGGAAAGGAAGGCACGATCATGAGCAAAGCCGACACCGAGGTCCGGCACGTGACAAAGGCCGGAGCGAATCTGTTCGCCGAACTCGGCTTCACACCCGACGAAGCGCGCTGGTATCAAGCCGAGTCACAGGCGCTCATCGATCAGACGGTCGTACTCAAGGAGCAGCTCATGAACGAGCTTGCTTCGTGGATCGAAGCGCATGAGTTGAGACAGTCGGATGCCGCCGCGACCCTGCACGTCACACGTCCTCGCGTATCCGATGTCGTCAACAAGAAGACGAGCAAGTTCACGATCGATACACTCGTGGCGATGCTCGCCCGCATCGGCAAGCCGGTCACGATGGTCGTCGGCTGAACGCCGGCGTGTGCGAGCTCACAAATCCACCGCACGCCCCGATTCATACGCGGCCCGCATCGCCAGCCCGATGCGCGTCGCTTCGCGCGCATCCTCGAGCGTCAGCCCGGTCGGCTTGCCATCGGCGAGCAAGCTAACGAACGCCTGCGCCTCGCGCAGAAACGCATCCTCGAAACGCTCGAAAAACGTCGGCGTGCAGGCATTGCGCACGCCGTATTCATCCGCGATCTCCACGCGATTCAGGCGCGGATTGCGCCCTATCGACAACGCCCCCGCCGTGCCGATCACCTCCGTTTGCGTATCGTGCCCATGCGCCATCGTGCGGGAAGCGTAGAACACGGCGAGCCGGCCATCGTCGAATTCGACGACGCCCACGCCGTTATCGATATCGCCGCACTCACGCAAGCCCTCGTGAATCGCGATGGTCCCGCTCGCAAAGACGCGCTTCGCTCGCGGATTACCCAGCAGCCAGCGCGCGAGATCGATGTCATGCACGCTGCAGTCCAGAAACAGCCCGCCCGATGTCGGCGCAAAGCGCACGAAGAAGCCATCGGGGTCGTTCCTGTCGCAAGTTTGCGAGCGCACCATGAAAGGCCGGCCAATCGCGCCCTTCGCGATGCTGTCGAACGCATCGCGATAGCTCGCATCGAAACGGCGCACGAAGCCGATCATCACATGCGAATGCCCATGCCGCCCATGCGCCTCGATCACGCGATCACACTCCGCGAGATCGAGCGACAGCGGCTTCTCGCAGAACACGTGCTTGCCCGCCGCCAGCGCAGCGATGATCTGCGTCGCGTGCAGCGCTGTCGGCGTGACGAGCCACACCGCATCGACCGATGCATCGGCGAGCAGCGCTTCGTAATCGGCGTGAAGCACCGCCTCGGGGAAGCGCGCCTGCGCCCATTCCCGCTCTTCCGGCGCCGGACTGCACGCCGCAACGAGCCGCGCGCCCGGCACATGCCATGCGAGGTTTTCCGCATGACGCCGACCGAGCCGCCCAAGTCCGACGATGCCCACGCGCACCGTGTTCATGCCGCGCTCTCGCCAAGATGAACCACGCGCTTCTCGCGCCACGAAAGCGTCGCGGCTTCGGCAAGCTCGAGCGCCTTCACGCCGTCGGCGACGGTCGTGCGGACCGGCTTGCCGTGCACGACCGCATCGAAGAAATGCGCGTTTTCCAGCGCATACGCCGCGCGGTACCGCTCGAGAAAGAACGCTTCCGGCACGTCGCTCGATACGGCCGTCTTCGAGTACGCGGTGACTTCGGTCGGCCGCACGTTGCCCGCCTGCAGCATGCCCGCGCTGCCGAGGAGTTCGAAGCGCTGATCGTAGCCATATGCCGCGCGCCGCGCCGTGTTGATCTGACACAGCCGACCGCGCTTCGTACGGATGGTGACGGCGGTCGAATCGATATCGCCCGCATCGGCGATGGCCGGATCGGACAGCACGCTCCCCGTCGCATGCAGCGTCTCGGCTTCGTCGTCGAGCATCCAGCGAAAGATGTCGAAGTCGTGAATCAGCATGTCCTTGAAGATGCCGCCCGAATGACGGATGTAGTCAACAGGCGGCGCGCCCGGATCGCGGCTCGTCACGATCAGCATCTCGGGATCGCCGATCTCGCCTGCATCGACACGCGCCTTCAACGCGGAGAATGTCGGATCGAAACGGCGCTGAAAGCCGATCATGCAGACGACGCCTGCGCGATCCACCGCATCCGCACACGCGCGCGCCCGCTCCACCGTCAGATCGACGGGCTTCTCGCAGAACACATGCTTCTTCTGCGCCGCCGACGCGACAATTAGTTGGGCATGCGTATCAGTACTGGAGCAGACGACCGTCGCGCCGATGGACGCGTCGCCCATCGCGCCATCGACATCGGCGACCTGTGCGCCATATTGCGCCGCGAGCGCGGCGGCCGCGTCGCGGTTCACATCGACGACATACCTGAGCCGCACGCCCGGCTGCCGCGCCAGATTCGCCGCATGAATCTTGCCGATGCGCCCCGCCCCAAACACCGCCACGTCAATCGTCATAGCCGCTTGTCTCCCTGGATTCTTCGACGTTCAATTCCAGCCGGTACGCGAGCGCGATGAAAAGCGCCTGGCACAGGCAGATGGTGCTCGTGAGCGAGCGGAACGCAAACGCGCTGCCCTCCTTCACGAGCAGACTGGCGCTCGCATGACGCGCGAGCGGCGAAAGCTGACTGTCGGTGATGACGAGCGTCTTCGCGCCGTGATGCTGCGCCGCGCGCACGCAATACTGCGTCTCCTTGCCGTAGGGCGCGAAGCTGATCGCGATCACGACATCGCCCTTTTTCACGCTGCGAATCTGTTCGTGGATCATCCCGCCGATGCCCGACACCAGATGCACGCGCTTCTTCGTATGCCCGAGCGCATAGACGATATAGCTCGCCACCGCGAACGAGCGGCGCACGCCGACGACGTAGATGTTCTCCGCCTGCTGCAGCATTTCGACAGCGGCTTCGAACTGCGCATCGTCGAGCCCGGCTTCCAGTTCGACGAGACCCGCACGGCTCGCCGCGATGAATTCGCGCGCCACCGAAACGCCCGACGCCTCGCCCGCCTTTTCGTCGATCAGCTTGCGAATGCGCTGCTGATAGCTCTGCGAGGCGTTGCCGCCCGCATACGCCTGGCGGAACACCGCCTGCAGGTCCGAGAAGCCGGAGAAGCCGAAGCGCTGCGCGAAGCGCACCACCGCCGACGGATGCACGCCGCAGGAAGCGGCGATATCGCTCGTGCGGTCCATCATCACGCTCGGTCGATGCTGCTCGATATACGTCGCCACGCTCTTCAACTGACGCGGCAGCGAATCGTAAGCATCGGTGATGCGTTGCATCAGTTCGTCAACGCCGGCCACGTCGGTGCTGGTTTCGTCCTGCATGAAAGACTCGCTTCATCGGCGCTCGAAGTGAGCCCCAGTGGAAGCGATTATAGGAAGGCGGCACGCAAATTGGAATGCATTTTCTATCTGTCGCACCGATGAAATACCTATTGCAGCCCGCCGAAAACTGACCTAATCTCGCTCGTGAGCACGATGCATCGTTTCATCGACTCATCGACGCAGGCTCGCATCGGCTCAGGACGATCACACCGAACAACAACCGAGATAGGTGGAGACAATGACCCTTTGCAACGGTCGGGCCGCGCTGCGCGCGCTGGCGGCTGCTGCTGCGTTATGCAGCGCCGCGTTGTTGACGACGTCCCCCGCGCATGCCGCGCCGGACGCCAGGTTCGTGCTCATCAGCCACGCGCCGGACTCCGACTCGTGGTGGAACACCATCAAGAATTCGATCAGGCAGGCCGACGAAGACTTCAACGTGCAGACCGACTATCGCAATCCGCCGAACGGGGATATCGCGGACATGGCGCGTCTGATCGAGCAGGCGGCCGCGCGCAATTACGACGGCGTGATCACCACCATCGCAGACTTCGACGTGCTGAAGAGCGCGATCAACAAGGTCACCGCGAAAAAGATTCCGCTCGTGACGATCAACTCCGGCACCGAGGAGCAGAGTGCGCAGCTCAACGCGATCATGCATATCGGCCAGCCGGAATACGTCGCGGGCAAGGCAGCCGGCGAGAAAGCGAAGGCGGCGGGCATCAAGTCGTTTCTGTGCGTGAATCATCTCGCGACCAACACCGTGTCCTTCGATCGATGCCGCGGTTTCGCCGATGCCATCGGCGCGGACTACAAGGCCGCCACGCTCGATTCCGGTCAGGACCCGACGGAAATTCAATCGAAGGTATCCGCGTATCTGCGCAATCATCCGGACACGCAGGCGGTGCTCACGCTGGGACCGACGCCCGCGTCCGCGACGCTCAAGGCCGTCGCGCAAATGGGCCTGCAAAACAAGCTCTATTTCGTGACTTTCGATTTCTCCGACGACATCGCGAAGGCGATCAAGGACGGCACCATCAAGTTCGCGATCGATCAGCAGCCGTATCTGCAGGGCTATATCCCGGTAGCGGTGCTTGCCATCGTCAAGAAGGAGCACACCACCGATCCCGCGAAGATCCGCCAGCTCCTCGAAGCGAACCCGAAGTTCAGGGCGCGCCTCGAAACCTATGGCCTTCAGCCTTCTTATGGGCCGAAAAACATTCGCTCGGGACCGGGTTTCATCACCAGGGAAAACCTCGACAAGGTCGTGAAGTACGCCGGGCAATATCGCTGATGCGCGGCTGACCTCTTCGGGCGGCATCGGGTCGAACACGCGACGCCGCCCGCGTCTCTCCATCCGTCACGAGGCACGCAGCAGCACCGAAACGCATCGCATCACATTGCATCGTCGTACTAAGGAGCCATCATGGGCGTAGCCGGCAAGCACTATCCTCCCCACGCGAACCCTCAGCAGGACAACGCCGACGCCGCAACGGACCGGGACAAGCCGTCGGACGAGCGCGTGCGCCAGCAGTCGTGGTTCGGGCACTTGCTGAACCGCCCGGAATTCGCCGCGATTTCCGGCACCGTGCTCGTGTTTCTCGTGTTCGGCTTCGGTGCGGGATCGTCGGGCATGTTCAATCTCGACGGGGTGATGAACTGGTCGCAAGTCGCCGCGTATCTCGGCTTGCTCGCGGTCGGCGCGTGCCTGCTGATGATCGCGGGCGAGTTCGACTTGTCGATCGGCTCGATGATCGGCTTCGCCGGCATGATGGTCGCGCTGCCCTCGGTCTACTTTCATTGGCCGATATCGCTGTCGATCCTCTTCGCGTTCATCGCTTCGATGCTGCTCGGCGCATTGAACGGCTATCTCGTGATGCGCACGCGCCTGCCGTCGTTCATCGTCACGCTCGCGTTTCTCTTCATTCTGCGCGGCCTCACGCTCGCGCTCTCGATCATGTTCGCGGATCGCACGATCATCTCGGGCGTCGGCGATCTCGCACAAAAGGACTGGCTCGCCAACACGCTGTTTCACGGCGTCGCGCTGCATGGCTTCTTCACGTGGCTCGCACATATGGGCGTCGGCACCCTGCTCGATAGCGGCGAACCGCTGGTGCCCGGCATGCCGAAAGTCATCCTGTGGTGGCTCGCACTCGCGGCCATCGGCGCATTCGTGCTCGCCAAGACGCGCTACGGCAACTGGATTCTCGCTGTCGGCGGCGATGCCAACGCTGCCAAGAACGTCGGCGTGCCGGTCAAGCGCGTGAAGATATCGCTGTTCGTGCTGACTGCGTTCTGCTCGTGCCTCTTCGCGGTGCTGCAAGTGTGCGATATCGGATCGGCGGCGGCGGATCGCGGCCTGCAGAAAGAGTTCGAAGCGATCATTGCGGCGGTGATCGGCGGCACGCTGCTGACCGGAGGTTACGGCTCGGTGGTCGGCGCATGTTTCGGTGCACTTATCTTCGGCGTGGTGCAGATCGGCATCACTTATACGAACGTGAGTTCCGACTGGTTCCGCGTGTTCCTCGGCGTGATGCTGCTCATTGCCGTGCTCTTCAATCACTATGTACGCCGCCGCGTGTCACAGGCTCAATGAAGCCGCTCAATGAGGACGACCGCCATGAACGACGACAACATCCTCGCGCTGGAGAACGTCAGCAAGTTCTTCGGCAAGGTAATCGCACTGAACGGCGTGACGCTGCGCTTGCGGCGCGGCGAAGTGCACTGCCTGCTCGGCGATAACGGCGCGGGCAAGTCCACCCTCATCAAGACGCTGGCCGGCGTGCATGCGCCCTCTTCCGGCGAATATCTCGTCGATGGCAAGCCGGTGCGTTTCGAATCGCCGAAAGAAGCACTCGATCTCGGCATCGCGACCGTGTATCAGGACCTCGCGCTGGTGCCGCTGCTTTCCGTTGCGCGCAATTTCTTCATGGGCCGTGAACCGCAGAAGAAGCGCTTCGGCCTCTTCAGCGTGATGGACCTCGATCTGGCCGCCGAAACGTCGCGCGCGAAGCTCGCCGAAATGGGCATCAACGTGCGCGACCCGCATCAGCCCATCGGCACGATGTCCGGCGGCGAGAAGCAGTGTCTCGCGATTGCACGCGCGATTCACTTCGGCGCGCGCGTCCTGATTCTCGACGAACCGACTGCCGCGCTCGGCGTAAAGCAGAGTTTCAACGTGCTGAAGCTCATCCATAAGGCACGCGAGAAAGGCATCTCCGTGATCTTCATCACGCACAACGTGCACCACGCCTATCCGATCGGCGATTCGTTCACGCTGCTCAACCGCGGGCGCTCGATGGGCACGTTCACCAAGGACACCATCACGAAGAACGAAGTGCTCGACATGATGGCCGGCGGCGCCGAGATGCAGAAGATGATCAGCGAACTCGAAGGCGCGACGATATGAGGACACGAGCCATGTCAGCAGAATCTCCATCACGCTTTGCGGCGAACCGCACGCGCGACATCGTGTGTCTCGGGCGTCTCGCCGTCGATTTATACGCGCAGCAAGTCGGCGCGCGGCTCGAAGACGTGTCGTCGTTTGCGAAGTATCTCGGCGGCTCGTCGGCGAACATCGCCTTCGGCTGCGCGCGGCTCGGGCTGCGATCGTCGATGCTCGCGCGCGTCGGCAACGATCACATGGGGCGCTTTCTCACCGAGACGCTGCAGCGCGAAGGCTGCGATGTGAGCCACGTTCGCATCGACAAGGACAGGCTTACCGCGCTCGTGCTGCTCGGCATCGAGGACCGCAACACCTTTCCGCTCGTCTTCTACCGGGAGAATTGCGCGGACATGGCTGTCGATGAAAGCGACTTCGACGAAGCGTATATCGCGTCATCGAAGGCCTTGCTCATCACCGGCACGCACTTCTCGACGGAGCAGGTGAATCGCACGAGCCTGCGCGCGCTGGACCATGCGCGGCGCAACGATGTCCGCACCGTGCTCGACATCGATTACCGGCCGGTGCTGTGGGGCCTGACCGGCAAGGCCGACGGCGAAACGCGCTTCGTGGCGAATGAAGGCGTGACCGCGCATCTGCAGCGCATCTTGCCGCGCTTCGATCTCGTGATCGGCACCGAAGAAGAGTTCCGCATCGCGGGCGGCAAGGATCGATTGATCGATGCGCTCGCGATGGTTCGCGCGGTAACGAACGCAACGCTCGTGGTGAAGCGCGGACCGCTCGGCTGCTCGATCATCGAAGGCGCGACGCCCGCATCCATCGACGATGCGCCGGTTCACGGCGGCGTCGAAGTGGAAGTGCTGAACGTGCTCGGCGCAGGCGATGCTTTCGCATCCGGCTTCCTTTCCGGATGGCTGCGCGATGCGCCGCTCGAAGCCTGCGCGCGCGCGGCGAATGCATGCGGCGCGCTCGTCGTCTCGCGGCACGGCTGCGCGCCCGCGATGCCCACGCCCGCCGAACTCGATTACTTCCTCGCTGCTGCTAACCAAGACCCCTTGCGCATGCGTCGTCCCGACAAGGATGCGACGCTCGCGCGGCTGCATCGCGTGAGTCCGGCGCGCAAGCAGTGGGACGAAGTGCTCGGCTTCGCGTTCGATCATCGCAATCAGTTTTTCGAGCTTGCGCAACAGGCGGGAGCAGACGAAGCGCGCATTGCAAGGCTCAAGGGCCTGTTCGTCGATGCCGTCGCGCAGACCGAAAGCGAACTCCGACTTGCCGGGCGCATCGGCGTGCTGATCGATGACCGCTATGGACAGGACGCGCTCAACGCCGCGACGGGACGCGGCTGGTGGATCGGCCGGCCTGTCGAACTGCCGGGCTCGATGCCGCTCGTGTTCGATCACGGACGATCGGTCGGCACGACGCTGATCGAATGGCCGCGCGAGCATGTCGTGAAGTGCCTCGTTCACTATCATCCCGATCATCCCCATGACGTGCGGCTCGAACAGGAAGCGCAATTGCGCGCGCTCTACGATGCGGTGCAGGCAAGCGGCCACGAACTGCTGCTCGAAGTGATCGCGCCGAAAAACGGTCCGCCGGTCGAAGACGATACGGTGTATCGCGCGTTGAAGCGTCTGTATAACCTCGGCATCTACCCCGAGTGGTGGAAGCTCGAGCCGATGAGCGCGACGCAATGGCAGGCCATCGATGCGTTGCTTGCCGAACGCGACCCGTATTGCCGCGGGGTCGTGCTGCTCGGCTTGTCGGCGGGTGTCGATCAGTTGCGCGAGGGGTTCAAGGCGGCGGCATCGTCGAGAACGTGCAAGGGGTTCACCGTCGGCCGCACTATCTTTCATGAACCGAGCCAGGCATGGCTTGCGGGCGATATCGACGATACCCAACTCATCGCACGCGTGCGCCGCACGTTCGAAACCTTGATCGCCGCGTGGCGCGACGCGCGGGCATCGTCGCAAACGTCCATCGAAGGAACTCAGGAGCAAGCCGCATGAACGTCGTCAGACTGACCGTTGCGCAAGCCCTCGTGCGCTACCTCGCCGCGTTGCGCACGGAGACCGGCGAACCGCTTTTCGGCGGCGTGTTCGCGATCTTCGGGCACGGCAATGTCGCGGGCATGGGCGAGGCCTTGTACAAGCATCGCGAGGCGTTGCCGACGTATCGCGCGCACAATGAACAGGCGATGGCGCACAGCGCGATTGCCTATGCGAAGGCGCATATGCGGCGCCGCATGATGGCGGTGACAACATCCATCGGGCCGGGCGCGACCAACCTCGTCACAGCGGCGGCGCTCGCGCACGTGAACCGGCTGCCGGTTCTTCTATTGCCGGGCGATATCTTCGTCTCGCGCGCGCCCGATCCCGTCCTGCAGCAACTGGAAGATAGTCAGGATGGCGGATCATCGGCGAACGATGCGCTGAAAGCGGTCTCGCGGTATTTCGATCGCATCGTGCATCCCGCGCAATTGCTGAGCGCGCTGCCTCGTGCAATCCGCGTGCTGACCGATGCCGCGCTATGCGGCCCTGTCACGCTTGCGCTGCCGCAAGACGTTCAGGCGATGGCCTACGACTACCCCGCTTCCTTCTTCGAGCCGCGCGCGGTGTATTTCCATGCGCCCGCTGCCGCGCCGCGCGAGATCGAACGCGCCGCCGCGATGCTGCGCGAATCGCGCGAGCCGTTGATCGTATCGGGCGGCGGCGTGCTCTACGGCCTTGGCGGCGAAGCGCTGCGTGACTTCGCGCACCGGCACGGCGTACCTGTGGCGGAGACGCAGGCCGGCAAAGGGGCGCTCGCGTGGGACGATGCGTTGAACGTGGGCGGCATCGGCGTGACGGGCTCATCGGCGGCGAACGATCTTGCGCATGCGAGCGATTGCGTGCTCGCCGTCGGCACGCGCCTGCAGGACTTCACGACCGGATCGAATACGCTTTTCACGCAGGCGCGGCTCGTCGCGATCAATGCGAATCCGTTCGATGCGCTCAAGCAGAACGCCACCGCAATCGAAGCCGATGCGCGCATTGCGCTCGAAGCGTTGTCGCAAGCACTCGGGGACTGGCGCGCATCGCCGCAATGGACGACGCGAGCGCATCGCGCGGCGAACGACTGGCGCGAGACCGTCGCGCATGTGACGAACATGACCGTGCCGGATGGACGATTGCCGCGCGAAGCGGATGTCATCGGCGCGGTGCAGCGTTCGCACGACGCATCGGCTGCGGAAGATATCGTCGTGTGCGCCGCGGGCACGCTCCCCGCCGACTTGCAGAAGCTGTGGCGCACCGGCACGCCGGGCGGCTATCACGTCGAATACGGCTATTCGTGCATGGGCTATGAAATCGCGGGCGGCGTCGGCGTGAAGCTCGCGCGGCCCGAGCGCGAGGTCATCGTCATGGTCGGCGACGGCAGCTATCTGATGATGAACAGCGAGCTTGCCACGTCGGTGATGCTGGGTGCGAAGCTGATCGTCGTGCTGCTCGACAATCGCGGCTATGGCTGCATCAATCGCTTGCAACAGGCGTGCGGCGGCGCGCCGTTCAACAATCTGCTCGACGATTGCAAGCACGGTTCGTTAGGGATACCGAGTATCGACTTCGCGATGCACGCGCGTTCGATGGGCGCGCTTGCCGAGCACGTGGCGAACATCGACGAATTGCAGGCCGCGATGAAACGCGCGCGCGCGGCAGATCGCAGCTATCTGATTTCGATCGACACCGATCCCGCGCGCAGTACCGAAGAAGGCGGCTGGTGGTGGGAAGTCGCGGTGCCGGAAGTATCGGATCGCGATGCGGTCAAGTCCGCGCGGGCCGAATACGAACGCGCGATTCACGCGCGCCACGGCAACGACTACTAGACAAGGACGAACGCCATGCCCCTGCAAGTCCGCATCGGAATCAATCCGTTGTCGTGGATGAACGACGACCTGCCTTCGCTCGGCGGCGAAACGCCCCTGTCCGTCGCGCTGACCGAAGGACGCGAGATCGGCTATGAAGGCTTCGAGCTCGGCAACAAGTTTCCGCGCGAGCCGCAGGCGCTGAAGGCGTTGCTCGCGCAATACGATTTAGCCCTTGTTTCAGGGTGGTTTTCGGGCCGGCTCGCGCAACGCAGCGCGGAGGAAGAGATCGAAGCCGTCGGTCCGCATCTGGACCTGCTCGCGCAGAACGGCGCGACCGTCATGGTCTATGGCGAAGTCGCGGATTCGATCCAGGGCGCGCCGCGTCCGCTGTATCAACGGCCGCGCTTCTTCTCCGACGCCCAGTGGTCGCAATACGCCGAACGCCTCGACCGCTTCGCCGAATACACGCTGTCAAAGGGCGTGCGCGTCGCCTATCATCATCACATGGGTGCGTATGTCGAAACGCCTGCGGACGTGGATCGCCTGATGGCCTCGACGACCGATGCCGTCGGCCTGCTTTTCGATGCGGGACACATCACGTTCGCCGGCGGCGATGCCGTCGCGATGCTGGAAAAGCATATTGCGCGTGTGTGCCATGTTCATTGCAAGGACGTGCGCCCCGAGATCGTGAAGCTGGCGCGCAATCGCAACTGGAGCTTTCTCGATGCCGTCATCAACGGCGCATTCACGGTGCCGGGCGATGGCGCGGTGGATTATGCGGGCATCGTCGCATGTCTTGCGAAGCATGGTTATCGCGGCTGGCTCGTGGTCGAAGCCGAACAGGACCCCGTCATCGCGCGGAGCCGTATGTATGCCGAGAAGGGATACCGCACGCTGCGCGCGCTCGTTGAACGCAACGCATCCGCACAACTCGAAGGAGGCCGTATGAGCCTGCTAGTGAAAGCATCGCGTGAAGGACAGACCATCACGCGCGTCACGCCGGATTCCGCAGGCTGGAAGCATGTGGGCTTCGCGGCGTATCGTCTCGATGCGGGCGATGTCGTGCATGTCTACGACGCGGAACGCGAGAGCTGCATCGTCGTATTGACGGGCACGGTGAGCGTCGAAGCGGGCGACGAGCATTGGGCATCGATCGGCTCGCGTGACAGCGTGTTCGAGGATGCGGCGCCGTACGCGGTGTATGTGCCGCCGAAGCTCGCCGCCATTGTGCGGGCCGATCGCGAATCGGAGATCGGCGTGGCGAGCGCGCCGGCCAAGGGCATCTATCCGCCGCGTCTCATCGCGCCTTCGCAGATGAAGCGCTCGACGCGCGGCAAGCACGCGAATACGCGATACGTCTGCGATATTCTTCCGCAGACGGAAGCCGCCGAGTCGCTGCTCGTCGTGGAAGTGAGGACGCCGGGCGGTCATGCATCGAGCTATCCGCCGCACAAGCACGATCAGGACAACGTGCCGGCCGAGAGCGCGCTCGAAGAGACGTATTACCATCGGCTGGACCCGCCGCAAGGCTTCGCGTTCCAGCGCGTTTATACCGATGAACGCGACCTCGATGAAACGATGGCCGTCGAGGACCGCGACGTGGTGATGGTGCCGCGCGGCTATCATCCGGTCGTCGTGCCTTATGGCTACGACAATTACTATCTGAACGTGATGGCGGGAGAGAAGCGCACGTGGCACTTCAGGAACGATCCGAAGCATGAGTGGATCGTGGAGAGGGATAGCAAGGGGTGAACTCCTAACGAGCCCGGGTGATTTTCAACCCACCGCCAGCCACTCACGCACCACCTCCTCCCGCCGCCCCAGTTCCGCGAGCGGCCCGTCGAACTGCACGGCGCCATGCCCCATCACCACGACGCGGGCATCGAGCATGCGCGCGATCGTCAGGCGCTCTTCGATCAGGAGCATCGCGACACCGCGCGAACGCAGCATCGCAAGCGCCGCCCCGAGTTGCTCGATCACACGCGGCGCAAGCCCTTCGGCGGGCTCGTCGATGACGATCAGCGACGGATCGCCCATCAGCGTGCGGGCAATGGCCAGCATCTGCTGCTCGCCGCCGGAAAGCGCGCCCGCCCTCACCGTCGCGCGTTCATGCAGGGAGGGAAAGAGCCGGTACGCATCGTCGAACGTGAAACGCGCGCCTCTCCTCTCCCCGAGCATGAGGTTCTCGCGCACGGTCAGCGTCGGAAACACATCGCGCGTCTCCGGCACATAACCGATACCCAGGCGCGCGATGCGAAACGCGCGCAAACCGACAAGCTGGACGCCGCGATAGCGCATGTCGCCCTCGCATCGCACGAGGCCCATGATCGCCTTCGCAAGCGTCGAGCGCCCCGAACCGTTGCGTCCGACAAGTGCGACCGCTTCGCCGTCGCCTATCGCAAGCTGTACGCCATGCAGCACTTGCGCCGCGCCGTACCATGCGCGCAGGCCGTCGATGCGCAGCAGTTCACTCATGGCGTCGCTCCGAGATACGCCTGCCTCACATCGCGATTCGCGCGGATCGCGGCGGGCGTATCGGATGCGATCACGCGTCCGCGCACCAGCACCGAGATGCGGTCCGCGAGTGCGAACACCGCGTCCATATCGTGTTCGACGACGAGCAGCGTGCGGCCTTCCGTCGTCGCGCGAATCAACGCGAGCGCGCGCGCGGCCTCGGCGCGGTTCATGCCGGCGGTCGGCTCGTCGAGCAGAATCAGCGGCGCATCGGTGGCGAGCGCGAGCCCCAGGTCCAGCGCGCGTTGCTCCGCATACGTGAGGCGCGCGGCGGGATGATCGGCGCGGGACGACAAGCCGATCGCATCGAGCATCGCGCGGGCGCGATCATCGATCGAACGCGAATGAAGCCAGCGATCCAGCAGACGCGACGATCCCGCGCCCAGCGCCGCGCAACGCAGATTGTCGAGCACCGACAGACCGCCGAACACGCTCGTCGTCTGGAAGCTGCGGGCGAGCATTCGGCTCACGCGATGCGGCGCGCGCCCCGTGATGTTGACGCCGCGCGCAATGATGCGTCCTTCGTCCGGCCGCGCACGTCCGGAGATCAGATCGAAGAGCGTCGACTTGCCCGCGCCGTTCGGGCCGATGATCGCGTGGCGCTCGCCCTGCGCGACGTGCAGATCGACGCCGCGCAATACAGCGGTTGCGCCGAAGCGCTTCACGACGCCGTGCATGTGCAGCGCCGCGGTCATCGTGCGGTCCTCCGTCGCGCGAGCCACACGGCCAGCATCGCGAGCGGCAGCGCGGCGAGCCACATCATGCGCGGCATGTGCTCGCGCCCATACAGCGTCTCGATCACGAGAACGGCCGCCACGCCCCACGGAAGCGCACTCAGCAGCCGAAGCGCGACCGTGCGTGCATCGCCTGCGAAGCAGCCGGCGACGCCATCCGGCGACGCCACGACCACCCACATGAAAAAGAGGCCCAGGTACATGGGCCAGGCGGCGGACACGCTCGCCACCGCGACGCTGAAGAAGGTCAGCAGCACCGCCCCGATCATCGGCCCGAAAAACGATCCCGTCCCGCCGATCACCGTCGCGACGAGCACGCCCGTCGAGCGAGCCAGCCCCACGCTTTCCGCCGATACCAGCTCGACACTGATCAGCGACAGCACGCCCGCGATGCCCGCGAAGAACGCCGACAGCACCAGCACGTGGAAGCGCACGCCGCGCGGCGCGAAGCCGATCGCCGCCGCGCGGGCCGGGTTGTCGCGCACGGCGTTGGCGAGACGGCACATCGGTGTGCGCGAGAACGCGAACATCGCCATCGACGACACCACGCACCAGCACGCGATCAGCGCATACGCCTGCGACAGCGGCCCGAACGTCCACCCGAGCAGCGATGTTCCGCTCGCGCGATCGATCGTCACGCCCGCCTCGCCGCCGAACCAGCAAGGCACGAGCCACACGCTCGCCGCGACGAGCTCGCCGATGCCGAGCGTGATCATCGCGAATGGCGTGCCGGCGCGTTGCGTCGAGATTGCGCCGATGGGCAATGCGACGAGCGCCGCCGCGCATCCCCCGACGAACGGCAACAACGGTAGCGGCACTCCGAACGCATTGAACGCGTGCGCGGCGGCGAACGCGCCGAGGCCCGCATAGACCGCATGGGCGAACGACAGCAGGCCCGTTTCGCCGAGCAGGATGTTGTATGAAAGCGCGAAGACGATAAGCGTCGCCGTCTGCGCGAGATACGCGAGCAGCCACGACTGATCGATGAGCAACGGCGGCAGCGCGAGCGCCGCAACGAGCGCAACGAACCTAAGCATCGCGCGTGCGCTCGCCGAGAAAGCCGTGCGGCCGCGCGGCCAGCATCGCGACGAGCAGCGCGTAGGGCAATACGGGCGCGAGCTGGGCGACGGTCAACGCGGCCCACGCGTCGGGCAAGCTCACGCCGAGCGATGCCGCGATACTGCCCGCCGACGCCGTCGATCCAACCGCGAACGTCTGCACGCAGCCGATCACGAGCGATGCCGCGAGCGCCCCCGCCAGCGATCCGATCCCGCCGATCACGACGACGACGAACACGATCGGCCCCATTGCATCGGCCATTGCGGGTTCAACCACGGCGAGCGGCGCGCCAATCACGCCCGCGAGCGCGGCCAGCGCGCAGCCGCCGGCGAAGACCGTCGTGAAAATTCGCGGCACGTCGTGCCCCAGCGTTTCGACGGTCGCCGGATGGGTCAATGCGGCACGCACGATCAGCCCCGTCTTGGAAGTCCGCAGCGCGACCGCGAGCGCGACGAGCGTCGCAACCGACAGCGTCATCATGAACACGCGATAGCGCGGGAACGCCGCGCCATAGAGCGTGAAGAGCGGGCCGTCGAGCAGATGCGGAACGGTCGCGGGCAACGGGCCGAGTCCCCAGATCAGCTTCACGCCCTCGCCGATGACCATCGCGGCGCCGAAGGTCAGCAACAGCTCGGCGAGAGCGCCGCGCGGATGCACGCGCCTCAGAAGCCATCGTTCGAAGACCGCGCCGAGCAGGCCGACGACGAGCGGCGCGAGCACGAGCGCGCCCCAGAATCCGGCATGGACCGCAAGCGCCTGCGCGACATACGCGCCCAGCATGTAGAAGCTCGCGTGCGCGAAGTTGAGCACGCCGAGCATCGAGAAGATCAGCGTGAGGCCCGCCGACAACATGAAAAGCAGCAGCCCGACGCTCACGCCGTTCAGCAGGCTGACGATGAACCACTGAAGCAAGACGAAGCCCTCAAGCGTTGACGAGCGGCTTCAACGCATCGACGAGCGGCGCGGGCAACGGCACCGGACGGCGCGTCTCGCGATCGACGTACACATGCACGAAATGCCCTTGCGCGGCCGCTTCATCGGAGTCTTCCGCGAAAATGGCGACTTCGTAGCGCACGCTCGTGTTGCCGAGCTTTTCCACCCGCAAGCCCGCGTCGATACGCTGCGGAAACACGACCGATGCGAAGAAGTTGCAGCGCGTCTCGACCACCAGGCCGATCGTCTCGCCCTCGGTGAAATCGAGCACGCCCGCGCGCAGCAGATACTCGTTCACGACCGTATCGAAGTAGCTGTAATAGACGACGTTGTTCACATGCCCGTAGACGTCGTTATCGGACCAGCGCGTGCTGATCGACAGAAAATGCGGATAGTCCGCCCGCGTGGTCCGAACCGGCTTGGTCATCGTTCAGAGCGACTCCGTCAGCATGCGCCGATAGTCCTCGGCGCTCGCCTCGCGCGGATTCGTCTTGTGACAGTGATCCGCGAGCGCGCCCTTCAGGACCTTGTCGAACATGGTCGCATCGACGCCCATTTGCGACAGACGCGTCGGCAGGCCGAGGCGCTCGGTCATGTCGTGCACGGCTTGCGCGACATCGGCGTCATCGGCGAGATTCATCACGCGGCGCATGCGTGCGAAGCGCCGCTCGGCCACCACCGTCGGCGCGCTTTCGTTGAAGCGCAGCACGGCGGGCAGCACGACCGCGTTGAGCGTGCCGTGATGCAGCGAGGTGCGCCCGTTCACCGCGAGACCGCCCAGCGGATGCGACAGCGAATGCACGCAGCCGAGGCCCTTTTGAAACGCCATCGCGCCCTGCATGGATGCCGACATCATGGCGAGACGCGCGTCGCGGTCCTGACCGTCGTGCGTCGCGCGCTCGATGTTCGCCCACGCACGCTCGAGGCCGTCGAGCGCGATGCCATCCGCGGGCGGATTGAACGCGGGCGCGAGAAACGTTTCGATGCAATGGGCGATCGCGTCCATGCCGGTTGCGGCGGTCAGGCCGGGCGGCAGGCCGAGCGTCAGCGCGGGATCGCAGATCGCCGACTTGGGCAGCAGATGCCACGAGTGAAAGCCGAGCTTGCGCCCGTCGTTCAGGATGATGATCGCGCCGCGCGCCACTTCGCTGCCCGTACCCGATGTGGTCGGCACCGCGATCAGCGGCGCGGCGCGCTCGGTGATCTTGCCGCTGCCGCCTTCGATCGTCGCGTAGGCCGTGAGCGGCTCGTCGTGCGTCGCGGCGATGGCCACGCCCTTCGCCAGATCGATCGACGATCCGCCGCCGACCGCGATCAGCCCGTCGCAGCCTTCGCGTCTGTATTGCTCAGCGGCCTGCAGGACCATCGCTTCGGTCGGATTCGAGGGGGTATCGTCGAACACGGGCAGCGCGCCGAGCTTCGCGCTTTCGACGACGCGCGCCGCCAGCCCCGCCGCCGCCACGCCCTTGTCCGTGATGACGAGCGGCCGCTTGATGCCGATGCGCTCGCATTCGCCTTGCAGCATCGCGAGCGAGTCATAGCCGAGATGAATGTGCGTCAGGTAGAAGATAAAGGCCATGGCGGACGACGATTCCAAACGCAGGGTGGATGGTGCGGCCATGTTAGGAGCCGCGCGGCGCGCGTGTCAATCGGGGATCGGCGCGGGACGGGGCAACGCGCGCTCAACGCGCGGCGAGCGCGCGCACTTCGTCGGTGAAACGCTCGACGGTCTCTTGCGCCGTATCCCACGCGCACATCAGACGGCAACCGCCCGAGCCGATGAACTGATAGAAGCGCCAGCCCTTCGCGCGCAATCCCGCCGAAACGTGCGGCGGCAGTTCCGCGAACACCGCGTTCGACTGCGGCTTGAAGAGCACGTTGACGCCGGGGATACCGGCGAGGCGCTCGGCCATCAGTTGCGCCATCGCGTTGGAATGGCGCGCGTTGCGCAACCAGACGTCGTCATCGAGCAAGCCGAGCCACGGTGCGGAGATGAAGCGCATCTTCGACGCGAGTTGCCCCGCCTGCTTCAGGCGATACGCGAAATCGGCGGCGAGCGCCTTGTCGAAGAACACGACCGCCTCGCCGACCGGCAAGCCGTTTTTCGTGCCGCCGAAGCACAGCACGTTGACGCCCGCGCGCCAGGTGATCTCCGAGGGATGCACGTTCAGTGTCGCCACCGCATTCGCGAACCGCGCGCCGTCCATGTGCACCTTCAGATGCCGGCGCTTCGCGATTGCCGCGATCGCGCGCACTTCCTCGACCGTATAGACCGTGCCGACCTCCGTCGCCTGCGTGAGCGCGACGACCTTCGGCTTCGGATAGTGAATATCGGCGCGCTTCGTGACGAGTTCTTCGATTGCGTCGGGCGTGAGCTTGCCGTTCTCGCCCTTCGCGGTCAGCAGTTTCGAGCCGCCGGAAAAGAACTCGGGGCCGCCGCATTCGTCCGTTTCGATATGCGCGAGCTCGTGGCAAATGACCGAGTGATACGACTGACACAGCGACGCGAGCGCGAGCGAATTAGCCGCCGTGCCGTTGAAGACGAAGAAGACTTCGCAGTCGGTCTGGAACAGCTCGCGGATGCGGTCGCAGACGCGCGCGGTCCAGGAATCGTCGCCATATGCGGGTTCGTGGCCGCTCGTGTTGGCCTCGATAGCGCGGCGAGCGCTTCGGGACAAATGCCGGCGTAGTTGTCGGAAGCGAAGTGCTGCGTGAGATGCGTGGGCGCTGTCATGGGATCGCTGTGATGGCTGTTGACTCAGGCGCATGGGTGAGGCTCGCGCCGGGAATTGCCGGCCATTCTAGCGGTTGGCGGCGCGGTCACGCTGCATGGGACCGCGCTGCCTGTCAGTGTTACTTCGCTGCCGGAGCGCTTGCCGCCGCGGCTTGCTGCGCCTTCTTCTCCTTCTTGTTCGCTTCGTGATGGCCGATCGCGCAGCCGCCGACCGCGCCCGCCGTGCCGTGCTTGCCGGCCACGTGACCCGCGACGCCGCCTACCGCCGCGCCTTCGAGGCAGCCCTTCGCTTGCGCCGCCCCGGTTGCGGTGATCATCGTGGCGGCGAGCAGCATCGATGCGATCTTGCGATTCATGGTTCATCTCCTTTCGTCGTTGGTGATGAAGCACGACTTGCACGCGATGTGCCTGACAAGCTGTAATGAAAACGGCCCGGTTGACGTAAGCCGACCGGGCCGCTTCATTGCGCTCGACGCTTGAGCGATGCTCAGAGCTGCTGCTGCACCCAGCCCGTCACGCCGGCGAGCGCCGCCGGCAGCTTCGACGGTTCCGTGCCGCCTGCTTGCGCCATGTCGGGACGTCCGCCGCCCTTGCCGCCCACTTGCTGCGCGACGAAGTTGACGAGTTCGCCCGCCTTCACCTTCTTCGATGCATCCGGCGTGACGCCCGCGATCAGGCTGACCTTGCCGCCGTTGACCGAAGCGAGCACGATAGCCGCGCTCTTCAGCTTGTCCTTCAGCTTGTTGACGGTTTCGCGCAGCGTCTTCACGTCGGCGCCCTCGAGTTGCGCGGCGAGAACCTGCACGCCGGCAATGTTGACGGCTTGGGAGACGAGTTCATCGCCCTGGCTCGACGCCAGCTTCGACTTGAGCGCGGACAGTTCCTTCTCCAGCGACTTCACGTGCTCCTGAACCTGCGCGATGCGCTGCGTCAGTTCGGCGGGCTGCGCCTTCAGCACGTTCGCGGCGGCGTTGATGCGCGCGTCGAGTTCCTGCACGTAGCGCACGGCGTTGTCGCCGGTGATGGCTTCGACGCGGCGAATGCCCGCCGCCACGCCGCCTTCCATCACGATCTTGAAGAAGCCGATGTCGCCGGTGCGCTGCACATGCGTGCCGCCGCACAGTTCGCGCGAGAAGCCGAGGTCGAGCACGCGCACAATGTCGCCGTACTTCTCGCCGAAGAGCGCCATTGCGCCGCCCTTCACCGCTTCGTCGTAGGGCATCACGCGAACCACGCCCGGCGCATTCGCGATGATTTCCGCATTGACGATTTCCTCGACGCGGCGAATTTCGTCGTCCGTCATCGGCGCGTTGTGCGCGAAGTCGAAGCGGGTCTTGTCGGCATCGACGAGCGAGCCTTTTTGCTGCACGTGGCCGCCGAGCACTTCGCGCAGCGCCTTGTGCATCAGGTGCGTGGCCGAGTGATTGCGCGCGGTGCGGGCGCGGCGGATGGCGTCGATCTGCGCCTTCACGACGTCGCCGACCTTGAGCGTGCCTTGAGCGACCGTGCCGTGATGGCCGACGACATCGGCTTGCACCTTCAGCGTGTCGGCGACTTCGAAGCGCGTCGCGGCATTGACGAGCACGCCCTGATCGCCCGCCTGACCGCCGGATTCCGCGTAAAACGGCGTGTGATCCAGCACGACGACCGCTTGTTGTCCTGCTTCCGCCTGCTGAACCGATGCGCCTTCGACATAAATCGCGACGATCTTCGCGTCGTCGAAAATGTCCTTCTCGTAACCGTGGAACGTGGTCTTCGCGCCGGAGTATTCCAGCCCCGCCGCGAGCTTGAACTTGCCGGCCGCGCGAGCCTGGTCGCGCTGGCGGGCCATCGCGTCGTCGAACGCGGGTTCGTTGACGGTGACGCCGCGCTCGCGGCACACGTCCGCTGTCAGGTCGAGCGGGAAGCCGTACGTGTCGTGCAGCTTGAACGCGAGTTCGCCGTCCAGTTGCTTCACGCCCTGCTTCTCGAGTTCAGCGAGTTCGCCTTCGAGGATCGACATGCCGTGCTCGATCGTCTCGAAGAAGCGCTCTTCTTCCTGACGGAGCACATCGGTGACGCGCTGCTGGGCGTCCGTCAGTTCGGGATACGCCGCGCCCATTTCAGCGACGAGGTCCGCCACGAGCTTGTGGAAGAACGCGCCCTTCTTGCCGAGCTTGTAGCCGTGGCGGATCGCGCGGCGCACGATACGGCGCAGCACATAGCCGCGGCCTTCGTTGCCGGGGATCACGCCGTTGACGATCAGGAACGAGCACGCGCGGATATGGTCGGCGATGACCTTGAGCGAGTTGTTTTTGAAGTCGGGGGTATTCGTTTCGCGCGCGGCGGCCTTGATGAGCGTCTGGAACAGATCGATCTCGTAGTTGCTGTGCACGTGCTGCAGCACTGCCGCGAGGCGTTCGAGACCCATGCCGGTATCGACGCACTGCTTGGGCAGCGGCGTCATGTTGCCCTGGGCGTCGCGGTTGAACTGCATGAACACGAGATTCCAGATCTCGATGAAGCGGTCGCCGTCTTCTTCGGGAGACCCCGGCGGGCCGCCCCAGATTTCCGGGCCGTGGTCGTAAAACACTTCGGAGCACGGACCGCACGGGCCGGTGTCGGCCATCTGCCAGAAGTTGTCGGAGGCGTAGCGCGCGCCCTTGTTGTCGCCGATACGGATGATGCGCTCGACCGGCACGCCGATTTCCTTCGCCCAGATGTCGAAGGCTTCGTCGTCTTCCTGATAAACGGTGACGGTGAGCTTTTCGGCCGGCAGCATGTAGACCTTCGTCAACAGCTCCCAGCAATAATGGATGGCGTCGCGCTTAAAGTAGTCGCCGAACGAGAAGTTGCCGAGCATCTCGAAGAACGTGTGATGACGCGCGGTGTAGCCGACGTTCTCGAGGTCGTTGTGCTTGCCGCCCGCACGCACGCTGCGCTGCGCGGTGGTCGCGCGCGAATAGGGCCGCGACTCCGCGCCGAGGAACACGTCCTTGAACTGGACCATGCCCGAGTTGGTGAAAAGCAGCGTCGGGTCGTTGCCCGGCACGAGGCTCGACGAGCGGACGATCGTGTGACCCTTCGATTCGAAAAACTTCAGGAATTTCTCGCGTATTTCGGCGGCTTTCATGGCGTACGGGGCTTTTTGCGTTCTGCTGGTTTTCTGACGAAGCCTTTCCGGAGGCCGTATCGGGGCCTTTCGGCAAGACTAAAAGTAAGTTTTTGATTATACGGGATCGGCCCGTCGCCACCGCGCCCGGCGACGCTGCTGCGTTAAGCTTGCACCTGGCCCGTTCGAGGAACGTCGAGCCTTCAAAAAACCGGAGACAAAGCCTGTGGGAGCCCTAAGCCACATCCGCGTACTGGACCTGACCCGCGTGCTGGCGGGTCCGTGGTGCGCCCAGACGCTGAGCGACCTCGGCGCGGACGTCATCAAGATCGAGCGGCCGCAAGCCGGCGACGACACCCGCCACTGGGGTCCGCCGTACCTGAAGACCCCCGATGGCGACGACACCCGCGAAGCCGCGTATTACCTCGCGGCGAACCGCAACAAGCGTTCGGTGACGGTTGACATCGCCACGCCGCAGGGGCAGCAGATCGTCCGCGAACTGGCTGCGCACAGCGATGTCGTGCTCGAGAACTACAAGGTGGGTCAACTGAAGAAGTACGGGCTCGACTACGAGTCGCTCAAGCGCGTGAAGCCGGACATCGTCTATTGCTCGGTGACGGGCTTCGGGCAGACCGGGCCGTATGCGCAGCGGGCGGGCTATGACTTCATCATCCAGGGCATCGGCGGATTCATGAGCATCACCGGCGAGCGCGACGGCCAGCCGGGCGGCGGGCCGCAGAAAGCCGGCGTCGCGATTGCGGACCTGATGACCGGCATGTATGCGACGGTCGGCGTGCTCGCGGCGCTCGCGCATCGCGACCGGACGGGCGAAGGGCAATACATCGATATGGCGCTGCTCGATGTGCAGGTCGCGATGCTCGCCAACATGAACACGAACTTTCTGGCGAGCGGCAAGCCGCCGGTGCGCTGGGGCAACGCGCATCCGAACATCGTGCCGTATCAGACGTTTCAGGCGAGCGATGGATGGATCATCGTCGCCGTGGGCAACGATGGCCAGTTCCGCAAGTTCGTGGAAGCCGGCGGACGGGCCGAACTCGCCGACGATGCGCGCTTCGCGGCGAATCCGTCGCGCGTGCGCAATCGCGATGCGCTCGTGCCGATCCTTGCGGACATGGTCCGCACGCGCGGCAAGCACGAATGGCTCGCGGCGCTGGAAGCGGCGGGCGTGCCTTGCGGGCCGATCAACGATCTCGGCGAAGTGTTCGACGATCCGCAGGTGATCGCGCGTGAGATGCAGATCGATTTGCCGCATCCGGAAGCGGGCGCGGTGAAGCTCGTCGCGAATCCGATCAAGATGAGCGCGACGCCGCCCGAAGCGCGCACGCATCCGCCGATGCTCGGAGAACACACGGTCAGCGTGCTTTCCGGCGTGCTGGGGTATGACGAGGGGCGGATCGCGCAGTTGCGGGAGGGGAAGGTGATTTGAGGCTTTGGAAGATGCGCTGGCGTTGCTGGATGCCGGAGCGCATCGATATCGCGCGACTTACCGCGTCCCCGCCCCGATCAGCCCGCCCGCCGCCGCTCCGGCGATAGTCCCCACGGGCCCGCCCGTCAGCACATAGCCGAGCGCGCCGCCCGCGCCCGCGCCGATAGCCGCGTGGGCCTGCTGGCGCGACAATCCCGAGCACGCTGCGAGGCTCGAAACGAGGGCGGCCGCAGCCGCGAGCTTCATGGTCGTAGTGGCGATCTTCTTCATGGTCGAATCCTTCTGTTGTCGTTGTGATGTCTTGTGTCCTGCGCCCGGCCCTTCATAAGCCGCCGGAATCGCACGTGGCGAGGCGATCATAAAATTTCCCGAACGCCGCCCACAAGCCGATTTACGTCCCGTTACCGTCGTTACGATCGACGCGTGCACCCTCCCGCAGCCGACGCCGCAAGCAAGCCCGGCACGGTTGCGTAAGGTAGAATCGTCCCGATATTCAACGCATTCGAACGCGTTCCGGCCGCGAGGAACGTTTCCCGAACCGATTCCCCACGCAGCAACACGTTGGCACTCTTTTTCGCATGAACACCGATCGCAACGACGCCCCGGCGCCATCCAATTTCATCCGCAACATCATCGAAGACGACAACCGCTCCGGCAAATGGGCGCAGCGCGTCGAAACGCGCTTTCCGCCCGAGCCGAACGGCTATCTGCACATCGGCCATGCGAAGAGCATCTGCGTGAACTTCGGACTGGCCGCGGACTACGGCGGCGTCTGCCATCTGCGTTTCGACGACACGAATCCCGAAAAGGAAAGCGTCGAATACGTCGATTCCATCATCGATGCCGTCAAGTGGCTCGGCTTCGACTGGAACAAGGACGGCCGCGAGCACAAGTACTTCGCGAGCGACTACTACGACAAGCTGTACGAATTCGCCGAGAAGCTCATCGAAAAAGGCCAGGCCTACGTTGACAGCCAGAGCGCGGAAGAAATGCGCGCGACGCGCGGCTCGGCCACCGAAGCCGGCATCAACTCGCCGTATCGCAACCGCACGCCCGAAGAGAATCTCGATCTCTTCCGCCGCATGAAGGCCGGCGAGTTCAAGGAAGGCGAACACGTGCTGCGCGCGAAGATCGACATGGCGTCGCCCAACTTCAACATGCGCGATCCGGTGATCTACCGCATCCGCTTCGCGCATCACTACCGCACGGGCGACAAGTGGTGCATTTACCCGATGTACGACTACGCGCACTGCGTATCGGATGCGCTCGAAAACATCACGCATTCGCTCTGTACGCTCGAATTCGAAGATCATCGCCCGCTCTACGACTGGTTCCTCGCGCAACTCGCGAATGACGGCGTGTTCGTGCGTCCGTTGCCGCAGCAAATCGAGTTCTCGCGGCTCAACCTTACCTACGCGATCACCAGCAAGCGCAAGCTGCTGCAGCTCGTGCAGGAGAACCACGTCGAAGGCTGGGACGATCCGCGCATGCCGACCATCGTCGGCGTGCGGCGGCGCGGCTTCACGCCCGAAAGCATCCGGCTGATGGTGGAGCGTGTCGGCGTGACGAAGGTCGATTCGTGGATCGACATGAGCATCCTCGAAGGCGCGCTGCGCGACGATCTCGACGAGAAAGCGCCGCGCGCCATCGCCGTGCTCGACCCGCTCAAGCTCATCATCGATAACTATCCGGAAGGCCAGACCGACGAGTGCAGCGCGCCGGTGCATCCGCATCACGCGGATCGCGGCACCCGCACGTTCCCGTTCTCGCGCGAGCTGTGGATCGAGCGTGAAGACTTCCAGGAAACGCCGCCGAAGGGCTACTTCCGCCTCTTTCCCGGCAACAAGGTGCGCCTGAAATACGGCTTCGTCGTCGAATGCACCGGCGCGGACAAGGACGAAAACGGCAACGTGATCGCCGTCCACTGCAACTACTTTCCGGACAGCAAATCGGGCACCGAAGGCGCCAACGCGTACAAGGTCAAGGGCACGATCCACTGGGTCAGCGCGGCCACGGCCTATGCCGCCGAAGTGCGCATCTATGACCGCCTGTTCAAGGAGCCGCAGCCCGGCGCGGGCGGCGCGGAGTTTCTGGATGCGCTCAACCCCGAATCGAAGCGCGTCGTGAACGCGTATCTCGAACCGAGCGCCCGCGAGGCGCTGCCCGAGGACCGCTTCCAGTTCGAGCGGCACGGCTATTTCGTCGCGGATCGCGTGGATTCGCAGCCGGGCAAGCCGGTGTTCAACCGCATCGTCAGCCTGCGCGACAGCTGGGGCAAGCCGGCCTGAGGACCTGACACCGGCCGCATCGCCGGAAGGACGCCGCACGGCCATGCGGCGTCCGCTCGCTGCAACGAAGTCGAGCAAGACCCCGCCGCTTCAAACGAGGAACATCATGAAGCTGCCGCATCACCCGTTGCTAACGCATCGCATTTCGTGGGCAATCGCAACCGCCCTCTCGTTCGCGACGCTTCCCGTTCATGCCGCCACCGCTGCGGAGATTTCATCGGCGCAGGCGCTCGTCGATCAGATGCCGCCATCGGCCACGCTGCGCAAGATTGCCGAGAACGGGGCGATCGTGCTGGGCGCGCGCGAATCGTCGATTCCGTTCTCCTACATGGTGAAGCAGCAGCCGACGGGCTACTCATATGCGATCGCGCTCAAGGTGGTTGACGAGGTCAAGCAGCGGCTCAAGATGCCGAATCTCGCAGTGAAGCACGTGGTCGTCACGTCCGCGAACCGCATCTCCTACGTGGTCAACAATCAGGTCGATCTCGAATGCGGCTCGACCGCGCATCTCGCGGAACGCGATCCGCTCGTCGCGTTCTCGAACAGCTTCTTTCAGTACGGCATCCGCATGGCGGTGAAACGCAAGTCGGGCATTCGCGATTACGCCGATCTCGCCGGCAAGACCGTCGCGACGACCGCGGGCACGTCCGATGAGCGCATCCTTCGGCAAATGACGATGGACCGGAAACTCAACCTGCGCATCATCAGCGCGCGCGATCACGCCGAAGGTTTCGCGGCGCTCAAGCACGATCGCGCCGTTGCGTTCGTGATGGACGATCCGCTGCTTTACGGGCAGATCGCCGAGCAGGGCGCGGCGCGCCACGAATACGCGGTGACGGGCGAATCGCTTGCGAACGAAGCGTATGGCTGCATGATGCGCAAGGGCGATCCCGTGTTCAAGCGCATCGTCGATGACGTGATTGCCCACATGCAGCGCTCCGGCGAAGCCACGAAGCTCTACGAAGCGTGGTTCATGCAGCCGATTCCGCCGGCCGGCATCAACCTGCAATTCCCGATGTCGGCGGAGATGAAGGCGCTCTTCGCCAACCCGAACGACCGCACGATCGACTGAACCGCCGCGCGCGAGACCGGTTCAGTCGAGCGCTTCGTTCAGCTCGGCAAGCGATAGCGTGGTCTGAAAGAGCCGCGCAAGGCTGCGGCTCGCGAAGCGGTTGACGTCGGCGGGGCTCACCCAGCGGTACGCGTCCATTTCCGGGATCATCGTGCCGTCGCCATAACGCGGGAAATACGATTCGCACACGCACTTCGCGAGATCGACTTCGTCGTCGTTCACGCGCACGGCGAACAGATGCAGGTCCTTGTCGCGCCGATAGACGAAGCGGCCCAGATCCTTAAGATGCGTGAGCCGTTCCGGTGACAGCACGATGCCCGTCTCCTCGACGAGTTCGCGCAACGCGGCGTCACGCGGGCTCTCGCGGGGATCGGCCTGGCCCTTCGGCACGTCCCAATGCGTGGTTTCGGTGGCGTGGCACAGCAGGACATCGCCGTGTGCGTTCAGCATGACCACGCCGCACGATACGGTGCGGCCGGTCATCGCGTCAGGGCTTCCGTCGTGGTCATTGCTTCTTCAGCTTCCACTTGCCGTCGGCCTGCTTGCAGGTCGTCGGCGTCCAGGTCTGCGTCTGCCCCTTCGCGTGCGCGACGAGCGTGATCTTGCGGCATTGCAGGCCGTCCGCTTCGAAGGTCTCGTGCGGCGTCACCGTGCCGTTGATCGGCACCGGATTGCCCGCGCCCTCGTTGTTCCAGTCGAGCGATTCGCCGTCCTTCTTGGTGTCGAGCGCAACCTGCGCGGCCTTGTTGAGGGCCTGCAGATCGCGCTGCTTCATGTAGGTGATCGGCGTGTTGTTCAGAAAGCCCAGGTTGGCGGCGAATGCACCTGCGCTCGATACAGCGAGCGCGGCGGCCGCGATCGTCCGGATGCAGGCTTGAGCAAGCGCTCGATGATGAATCGGCATGAAAGAATCTCCTCGTTGCGGAATCGTCCGGCGGGCGGGCCGCAGGAACGCAACGAGGATAGCATGAGGCGCTTTCGCGTCAGGCCCCGGGCGTCTCAGTCGGCAGCGGCCCTCATGTCCTGCACCGCCGTGCCCTTTTGCGAGTCCTTGTCTTTCGCGGGATCGTAGCCGTCGGTGAGCGTGCCGAGGAACGCGACGACATCCCTGATCTCGGCATCGTCGAGTGCGGGTTTGTCGCCACGCTTGCGATCGAACGGCGGCTCCGTATTGATGTTGTCCCAATAGCGGCGCGGCAGGTCGTCGAACTTCCGCACGACGCCCTTCTTCGATACGGGATAGAACCTCTCGGGATTCGTATCGCGCTGCGCGTAGAAGCGCACGACGTCGTCGAGCGAATGATAGATGCCGTTATGGAAGAACGTCTTGCGTGTCGCGACGTTGCGCAGCGACGGCGTGCGGAAGAGGCCGCAGAACTCGTCGCGTCCCTTCAGGTCCGTGCGCTCGGGACCGCAGGCGCCGAGATCGTGGAACCGCTGATCCTGGTTGACCGGCAACGCGCGATTGCGCGGCACGCCGATCGCGATCAGCCCGAAGTCGCTGAACTGCGGCGGTGAGCCGTCCTTCGCGCGCTGGCCGATATGGCACGCCGCGCAGTTGCCCTTCTTCTCGTCGTTGAAAAGCTGCAGCCCGTGCAACTCGGCATCGTTGAGCTTCGCGCGGCCGGCGAGGAACGCATCGTATTTGCTCGTGTAGGGAAAGAAGTTCTGCGGCGTCTGTTCGAATGCTTCGAGCGATGCGAGCACGGCCGCGAACGTCTTGTCGCTGCTATCGAGGACATTCGGGCCGAACGCCCGACGGAAATCGTCCGCATAAGCCGATGCCTTCACCGCCTGCGCCACCTTCGCGGGCGTGCTGCCCATCTCGAACGACGACAGCAACGGGATGCGCGCCTGATCCGACCCGTGATCGACGCGGCCATCCCACGTGAGGCCGCCGGTCGGGCCGGCATCGACGCTTTCGTCGCCTTCGTCGTCCGAGTCGTGGAAATGCTCGCTGAACTGCGGCACCGATTGCAGATACCTGAGCGACGGCACTGCCCGAAAGCCGGACCGATGCAGGTCGCTGCCGCCGAGTTGCACGGACAGCGCATTGGGCGGGCCGAACGCATGGCCCGGACTATGACACGACGCACACGCGAGCTTGCCCGACCCCGACAACGCGGGATCGGAGAACAGCTTCTCGCCGATCGACGACATCATCTTCACATGCGCGAAGACTTCGGCGCGCGATTGCGCTTGCGTCGGCGGGTTCGTTGCTGCATTGGCCTCTCGCGAATCGCACCCGCTCAATGCCGCGGACAAGGCACCGAGCGTGATGGCGCACACAACGAACGAAGAACGCATCGAAGGCATGGACGTGATGACGGTAATCGAAGATGCCGCAGCGTATGTCGTTCGTGTTTCCTTTATGTGACAAGCCACGCTTGCGTCATATCGGCGAACTGTCAAGCGAACATTACATCGCCGAAAGCGCCTTTACATACCGGCGTAAAAGAGCGGCGGCACACTGCGCACGCCGGCGGGCAAATGCTTCGTCGATACGACGGACTCACGTCATGCGCCGGCTCCCCAACACAAGAGAGAGCCTAATGAACAAGAAACTCGTTTGCGCGGCGCCGATCGCCTCGGCGCTGGCATTCGGACTGTACGCATGCGGCGGCGACGGTCATCGCAGCGACGACATCGGATCGGTGAAGAACGTCGTCGTGATTTATGCGGAGAACCGCAGCTTCGACAATCTCTATGGCGGCTTTCCCGGCGCGAATGGCTTGCAGAACGTGACGGCCGCGAGCGCGCAACAGTTGGATCGCGACGGCAGCGTGTTGCCGACCTTGCCGAAGATCTGGTCGGGCCTGACCGCGACGGGCGTGACGCCCGCGATCGGCGAAGCGATGACGGCCAATCTGCCGAACGCGCCCTTCGCGATCGACGATCCGAACGGCTTCAACACGCCGCTTTCCGTCACGACGCGCGACCTGTATCACCGCTTCTACGAGAACCAGATGCAGATCGATGGCGGCAAGAACGACAAGTTCGCCGCATGGGCCGATTCCGGCGGCCTCGTGATGGGCCACTACAGCACGCCGCCTGCGAAGCTGCCGCTGTGGAAGGTCGCGCAACAATACACGCTCGCCGACAACTTCTTCATGGGCGCGTTCGGCGGCTCGTTCCTGAATCACCAGTGGCTCGTCTGCGCCTGCACGCCGACGTATCCGAACGCCGACAAGAGCGTGGCGAAGGGCTCGATCTCGGTCGTCAATGCGGATGGCGTATCGCTGACGCTCGCATCGAATAGTCCGGCGTCGGCGCTCGGCGGCGCACCGAAGTACGTGAACTCGGGCAACCTCACGCCCGATTTCTACGCGGTCAACACGATGCAGCCGCCGTACCAGCCGAGCGGCAACGCGCCGGCATCGGGCGGCGATGCGACGCTCGCCGATCCGTCCGCCGCGACGACGCTGCCGCCGCAGACATCGACGCACATTGGCGACCTGCTCAACAAAGCGGGCGTGAGCTGGGCGTGGTATGGCGGCTCATGGGGCGCGGCGCTGGCGAACCGCTCGGTCATCGGCGGTGCGCCGAATACGGTGCCGAACTTTCAGACGCATCATCAGCCGTTCAACTACTTTGCCGATCTCGCGCCGGGTACGGCCAATCGCGCGCAGCACCTGCTCGATGGCGGCACGAACGGCGCCGAGTTCATCAAGGCGATCGACGCGGGCACGCTGCCGCAAGTGTCGTTCTACAAGCCGCAGGGCAACCTGAACGAGCACGCCGGTTATACGGATGTGGCATCGGGCGATCAGCACATCGCGGATCTCATCACGCACCTGCAGAACAGTCCGCAGTGGAAGAACATGGTCGTGATCGTGACGTACGATGAAAACGGCGGCTTCTGGGATCACGTCGCGCCGCCGAAGGGCGATCGCTGGGGCCCGGGTACACGCATTCCGGCGCTGATCGTGTCGCCGTATGCGAAGAAGGGATTCGTCGATCATACGCAGTACGATACGACGTCGATCCTGCGGTTCATCACGAAGCGCTATTCGCTGCCGACGCTGCCGGGCATCGCCGCCCGCGACGCGGCGCTGACCGCGAACGGCGGCAAGCCGATGGGCGATCTGACGAACGCGCTCGACTTCGCACAGTAAGTTGTCTTGCCGATGCAGCGGGCCGCTATCTCTGAGTGCGGCCCGCTTCGCTTTTGGCGCGTGCTTTCAGCGCACGAGATGGCTCGCGAAGAAGTCGTCGAGGATATCGGTCATCTGCCATACGGGACAAGGCCGTCGGCAATGGCCGTCGTAGCCCGCTTCCCGCAGATGCGCGAGCGGTTCTTCGGGCAGGAAGCCGCTCATCGCGATGATGAGGCGGTCGGCGTCGTCGTGGCTGTTGCGCAGATCGCGCACGAGCGCATAGTTGCCGCAGCCGCCGATGCGCGTATCGACGAACACCGCATGCGGACGCCATTCACCGATGCTGCGCTTGAGCGATGACGCGTCCGGGGCGTATTGCGACGGGAAGCCCTTGAGGTCGAAGAGCGAGACGAGCGATTCGCCGAGCGCGCGTTCGGTGAGAGCGACGAGCACGCGACGCGAATCGGCAGCCATGCGCAGCCGCTTGCGATTCCATAGCGCGCTTTGGGACGAACTCGTTTCGTATGCCCGATTGTTCAAGATCGCCCTCGTTCGACGGTGCGGACGGTGCATGGCGCTTCATCGCGATGCATGGGTGCACCGGGGTGGATCGGTATTGCGAGTTGCGGGGGTGTGTGGGAAGGGTGTGGCAGGAAGCGGGCCAGTGGTTGCCGGATGACTGCTTGTCGCGGTGCTCCGTCGCCGGCCAATCTACCGGATGAACCAGGTCGAACGAACACTGCCGCTCACCGCCGGGTAAGCGCATGCCCAGTTCATGCAGCGATGCCATCCATCCGGCGTGTAGTTCATCGTTGCCCGACGCGGCGCTGCGGTTTTGAACACTCAACGACAGGCTCATAGCGAAGCCTCGCGCGGCCTGTCGATTGACCGCGCCTTGCACTTCCGTCGCGATAGACCGTGCAAGCCATAGCTAGTGCGTGTCCTCGTTGAAGACGAGCGCCGCAGTCGGGCCGCGTGTCACTAGATCCAGTGTGAATGGCGCAACGTGTGGCGCAAGCGTAACGCGCCCATCGCAGCTCTTACCATTCAGCATGGACCTCTAGCGAATCGAACTCGATCAGAAGGTCCGCACCAATTGAAGCACTAACCGAGGCGATGGCCTTCGGTGGTTTGTCCCGCCCCCACGGATATGAACTGTCCAAACTCGAGCGAGCCTGCTGGAATTCCCGAGAACTGAAATCGGAAAGCACTTCGACCGAATAGATGATGTTCTGGATCAGAAAGTCGGTAAGCAGGCAACGCGTCGCTCCTTTGAATACGATCCGTGCGCGATCCTTCCGGTTGTCGAACATCACTTTTAGTTCGACAACTGCCTGGAACATGTCGGCGGATACTCCGCATAAGTACCAGTCATGAAAGGAGTGATACCGGGCGATAGGACTTGAATCGAATTGCATGTCAGGGGTTCCAGGGACTGAACGGCACAACATCGTCACCACCGTCTCTTACACCGCTGTTCCAGTTATGAGCGTGTGGACGAAGACCATTATGTACATGGTCGAAATCAAGGTCGATCACTGGCGCGCCGGCATCGCCGTACAAGCGCATCTGTCCGCTGCCAGGATTCGTGTACCAGGTTCCCGCATCCCCGACATTAGGCGTCTTTGTCAGCTGCGAGGCAATCTGGAATGCACCGCCGTCCGCCGAGCCGGAGGGATACTCGAACGGCTGCGCGTCATCAAGTGCTGCGGGGGCTGGCGCGTCGAATGCCATACGGACATTCTGCGGCACGCGTGGCGTCTTGCCGTACATCCGCTGTGCGCAAGGCCGAGGATCGAGCCGTTCGGTTCGCGCGACGGGCGCGGGCCGCTCCCGTCGGCGTTTCTGCATCGCCTCGACGCAGGCGCGCAAGTCGTCACGCTTCGGCACGAACACCAATCGACCCTTCTTGATCTCGTCACAGACGGCCTGAATAATGTGCCGCTTTTCGCTCCATACCCATTCCGGGAACGATTCATCGGAGCGCGCAAGTATCGAACGAAACGCATCGTCCTCGCACGTCAGCAAAAGCATCTCTATGCCTTCGAGAAATGCAACCCGAGCAATCTTCATCGCCTGAGTGATGTCCTCGACCTCATCAGCGGTGATCTCCGTGAAATGCCGATCCGTGCCAAATGCATAATGACGCGCCGGATCGAACATGCCGGGATGCTGGACGCTCAGATGGAGTGACTGGTTCAGGCTCGGCCAGAACAGCGGCAGGTACACCGGGTTGTCATGGTAGCCGCCATAGTAGGGACCAAGGTGAAACACTCGCCGCATCTCCATCGGTTGTTCTGTACTTGAACAACATAGTGATTCGAATAGCGACGCGGCGCCAGTGAGTTATTCCGAAAGTCGAATGCCCTTCACGACGAAGATTCGTGTACCGATTGCTCCCGGTCGGGTTACACAATGAACGCCCGCGCCCGTTTCAATCGGGGCTGTAAAAAGCCGGTCTGAATGGATGCGGAATCGGCTTTCCGGCGTCAACGAATGAGTAAGACCGAGGGAAGAACCGGCGGCAGTATCGCCCGTAAGAATCGCCATTTGAATAGCGAGCCGGCGGTTTGCAACAAACAGGACGATGGCATGAAGCCAAGAAGTGAAGAGAGCCACGGCGCAAGACACCGCAACGCTTGCTGATATTGGCCCGCCCTACACGATTCGAACGTGTGACCTACGGCTTAGAAGGCCGAACAAGTGCGTATTGACCGGCGTTGATGAAGATTTCCAAAAAGCCGTCAAACCCCTGCGAACCGGCACGTAGAGCGATTTCGGTTACATTAGGCCGTTGATTCAAGTTGACAGGAATTGCCATAGTCGGGTTACATGGCGGTTACATGGAAACTCATGTAACCCGACCAACCGATGGGATACGCAATGGCGAAGGTCAATTTCACGGCGGTGCGAGTCAGCGGGCATAGCTGCCCCACTGGCAAGTCTCAGGCGTTTCTTTGGGACCGTGGCGCATCTGGTCTTGGCCTGCGCGCCACAGCGGCAGGCGCTCGCACCTATATCTGGCAAGGCAAGCTGAACGGCGGCACGGTGCGCGTTTCGATTGGCGACCCGAAGGATTGGGGCATCGACGCCGCACGGGACGAAGCACGCCGCCTGAAACGCCTTGTTGATTCTGGCAAGGACCCCCGCGAGGATGCCGCCGAGCAGCGCGCCGCCGCCGAGCAACGCCGTATCGAAGCGCGCCGAAAGGACGTGACGGTGAGCGAGGCTTGGACCGAGTTTCTCATCGCGAACAAAAGCAAATGGAGCGAGCGCCATCACTCCGACCATGAGAAGTTAGCCCACGCGGGCGGCGAGCTTAAGAAGCGCGGAAAAGGGGTGACGGTCGCGGGACCGCTGGCCGCATTGATGCCGCTGAAGCTGTCTCACTTGACTGCGGATTGCGTCTCCGAATGGTTGGAAACTGAAGCCCAGACGCGCCCGACGAACGCCGAACAAAGTTACCGCAAGCTGCGCGCGTTCATCCGCTGGTGCGACGACAAGCCGACATACGCGGGACTGATTGCACCGAACGCATACAACGCCCGCGCCGTGCGCAACGCCGTGCCCCGCACCAATGCAAAAGACGACTGCCTGCAACGCGAACAGCTACAAGCATGGTTCACCGCCGTCCTTAAGATCGGCAACCCGGTCATATGTGCCTACTTGCAGTCGCTGTTATTGACCGGCGCGCGGCGCGAGGAACTGGCCGCGCTTCGTTGGGATGATGTGGATTTCAGATGGCGCTCGCTGTCGATTGCCGACAAGGTAGAAGGTTCGCGCGTCATTCCCTTGACGCCGTACACGGCATCTCTGCTGCGCGAATTGAAGCGGCTGAACGATACGCCGCCGAACGTGCGTGCCCTCGCAAAAATGACAGCAGAAGGCAAAGAGTGGAAACCATCCGACTGGGTTTTCTCCAGTCCCCGCGCCGCGGATGGAAAGCTTGCCGAACCACGCATTGCTCACAACAAGGCTCTGGCCGCCGCCGGACTGCCTCATGTGAGCCTCCACGGCCTGCGCCGCTCTTTCGGCACGTTGTCCGAATGGGTGGAATGTCCTGTTGGAGTAGTAGCGCAGCTTCAAGGGCACCGTCCGTCCGCGATTGCCGAGAAACATTACCGCCGCCGCCCGCTCGATTTGCTGCGTGTATGGCACGACCGCATCGAAGCGTGGATGCTCGAACAGGCCGGTATCGAATTCGCTCTTTCGCAAGACGAGCGCGTGCTGAAGCTGTGACCGCCGCCTGACGATCTCAAGCTGCGCATAGCTCACCCTACCAACCGCGGCATCCTGCATCCCAGAGTGGGCGGTGCCGATTTCATTTGATGCAACGTATGAAGCCTAGTGTCGTCGTGAACCTCGGAAAGAATGAACGGTGCATCACCGTGGGTGAGTTGGTCAACCGGATTGCGAATTCCTCCCTGCCAAAAAACACGCGGGACGACTCGAAGGAACCACCCAACCGGTATATATCGCGCTACATCGCCGATCTCGACCGCGAGCGCGAACGGCACGCAAGCGTTTCAGTGAAGACACTTGCGCGTATTGCAGAAATCGTTGGCACACCCGCTGACCTCGACACACCTTTGGAACTGAGCGTCCTAGCGAGCTACGAGTGTCGCCATGATGATGTCGTGTTCATCCAGGCCAAGCGATACGAGGGCCATAAAACCTTGTATGAACAGGCGCTGGAGAAAGCGGTGAGCGAGTATGAGCACATAGAGCATGGCGGCGTTGCAGGCGCTAACGAGGCGCAGGACAGCCCGGCAGACATGGAGACGACGGCCACCGGTACTCCCCCTGACGCTGCATCCGATGACGTTGCAAGCGCAACCGATGTGGAGACGGGCGACCGAGCCGCGCCCCTGAAAATCGGAGTGAACGATAAAGCATCGGTGCATGCGTATATCGCACGGCGCGCGCGGGAGATATACGCCGCTGGCGAGCTTTTGACCGGGACTGCGATTTCGAAATTCATCGCGTCCGAAATGCAAGAAAAAGGCTACCGGAGCGAGCGCGGCGGCTACCTTTCCCCGGACACTGTCTATAAGGCCATTCCGGATGGCATGACAGGCGGACGGGCGAAAAACGGGCGAAATGCCCGGAAAATTGAATCGGTGCGCTGAATCAACGCTACGCCGATTCACTGCGCCGATTCAAAATAGCGGCGAAACCCAAGCCAGACATGGCTTTGCGGGCGGCGCGTTGATTGATTGATAGGCGTATAGCCCGATTCTGAAATTGAGTCTGTTCTAACGACAGATGAGGTTTCAGATGCACATGACTAATTCTTTGATGCAGCGCGGAGACTTGCCCTCAGTCCTGCCCACGGACGAAGCCGCCGCCGCAATCAACCGCAAGCCGCAAACCCTCCGCAAGTGGGCCTGTCTCGAAAACGGCCCCATTCGCCCCGTCCGCATCAACGGTCGTTTAGCGTGGAAGGTTTCCGACCTGCAAGCGCTGTTGAACGGTGGTGCTAATGGCTAAGCATCGCAATCCCGACGAGCGCCAAGGCGAGATGTTTGGCAATCCCGCCGCTTCCGCTGTCTGGCCGAGTCCGCACACGGTGACCTACGTTCTTCTGGTCATTCTGCTGCGCGGCGAGCGCGTCTCTCAGCCGGATTTCAAAGCCTCCTGGCGTCTGGCCGCTGAAGCTCACCGCCTGCGCGAACTTGGCTGGCCGGTGATTTCGGAGCCGGTTTCGCACGCGGGTACGAAGCGTCCGATTGCGCGCTATCGCCTGTCGCCAACGGCCATTGCAGCGGCGCGCATGTCGCAGGGAGGGGCGACGTGAGCATTCGCGCCATGAACCTTGTCTCCGACCGCTTCCCTGATGGCGGTAGCGACCTGCTCTGCATGCTGTTGCTTGCGGACTGGTGCGCCGACGACGGGAGCAGCCTGTACCCGTCTATCGCCCTTCTCGCCGCAAAGATGCGCGTCAGCGAAAGCCAAGCGCGCCGCGTACTGCACGGTCTTATTGGCCGGGATTACGTCGCGGTTGTGGGAAACCCCTTCGGCGGCGCGCCGGGTACGACGCGCCAGTATCGCCTCAATGTCACGAAGCTCAGCAAGCTCCCAGTGCTAGCCAAGATTGCGCAGCATTTCGAGCGTTCCGCCACATATCGCGAGCGTCCGCGCGCTGACGACAACTCGCTTTCGCCGAGCATCGAGACGGCTTGTATGGATGACACCCCTAGCGCGGATGCGACCCCTTGCATGGATGCGCGAGACGGGTCGCATGGATGCGCGGGACGGCTAGCACCCATGCGCGAGACGGCTAGCATGGGTGACACCCTATCCACCATGAACCATCAGTTAACCATCAAGGAACCGTTAGGGACGCGCAAAACCAAGTCGCCCAAGGGCGACGATGCGCGCAAAGCGTTCGTTGGAGTCGATGAGCTTGTCGCTGAAGGCGTGGACCGCCAGCATGCAATCGACTGGCTTGCCGTGCGCAAGCAGAAGCGCTTGCCGCTCACGCGTACGGCCTGGAAAGGGACGCGCGAAGAAGCGCAGAAGGCGGGCATCACACCCGCGCAGGCGGTCGCAATCTCGGCCCGCAAAGGGTGGGCGGGCTTCGAGGCAGGTTTTGTCGCGAAGAACGCCCGCACCGCACCCGCTACCGATCGCTCGCAAAAGTTTGACCCCGTCGCTCACATCAACCGCAACCGCCTTCAATCCAATGACGAACTCGATTTTATTGACGTCTAACCACAGCGCGTGGCACGAGATTCACCCTAAGCTTGGAGTCTCGCTGATGGACCATTTGTTCAACCGCCTCGACGGCATGTATCCGAATCGCTGGCGCGCCGCGTTCTCCAACGAGTACGCAATCGCGAACTGGCGCGACGCGTGGGCTGAAGCGTTCGATGAAGAGGGAGTCACCACGCCGATGATTTCAGACGCACTCCGCGCCTGCCGCAAGGCATACGACTGGCCGCCGTCGCTTGCTGAGTTCCTGAAGGTCTGCAAGCCTGCTATCGATGTTGACGCGGCGCTGCACGAAGCCGTCGAGCAAATACACGCTCGTCAGCACGGCAAAGACCAGTGGTCGCACCCTGCAATCTTTTGGGCGGCGGCGAAGGTCGGCGAATTCGACATGCTCGCGCAGACCTTCGCGGCGCTCAAACCGCGCTTCGAAAGCGCGCTGAAGAAGGTTCTCGAACGCGGAAACGTTCAGCCTGTGCCCACGCGCGTACCTGCGCTGCAAGGGCCGAGCGCTGTCGAATCGACGCGCGAGTTCGGACGCCAGCGCCTTGACGAATTGGGTGCATCCCAAGTCATAAAAAATGTCTCCAATGGCGGAAACCTCAAATGGGCATACCGCATCATCGCGGACGAGAACGCGGCGGGAAAGGTTCCGTTGAGCAAGCTGACCATCGCTCGTCAGGCGGTCTTTAACGTGACGGGCAAGCAGCACTAGCCAGAGAATCGCCGGAACCGCAGCAAATGGCGTCCTGGCTAGCTTTGAATGAACGGGGGAATGGGTAGGTAGCACCAAGTGGCCTCGAAGTCTGCAAAAGCCGTTTCGAGAGCTTAGAGCAGTTCCAATGAATTAGGAAAACTAACGTCGTTAAGAAATCGTGAACAAGAAACAAATCGTCGCCGCCGTTCCAACCACGCTTGGAGCACTTGACCGCGCTCATGCAATGCGCGCCGCCATCGAACATCGTGACGCCGTGTATCGTGCCGCGCAGTCCGGCTCGCCCGGCAATGCGCTGACCCGCCTGCGGGCGAATGAAAGAGTCCGCGCCGCCGTGCGCGGAGAACCCTTATGAGTACGCTTAAGAAGGGCCACGCAGAGCGAACTGCACGCCGCTTTGCGCGCCTGATGCGGGCCAGTGGCATGACGCTGCCCACGGTACGCATGGAGGCGGCTCTTGCCCAAGCTCAGGCGAGTGACGCCGCCACTCGCGAGGAAGCGGCCCGTATTGCGCGTGAACGCTTCGAAGGATGCAAGAGCGTGACGAACTCCGCGCGCGAAATCGGCATGTCGCGCACGGCACTGTTCCGCTGGCTTGAGCGTGCGGACTGGCTAGCTCGCGACGCCCACGGCAATTGGCAAGCGAACGACGAAGCGATCGGACTCGGATTTGTCGTCAGACGGGGCCCGGCATCGATATCATGGCCGCGAATCACGCCGCTCGGACAGCAACGAATCGCGCGGCGCTTCAACGATGAGCCGGGCTAGGCGGCGAAACACAGGAATTTTTATACGCCATCTGCGCGCGAGCGCGCGAGGGAGAGAAATGACAAGTGTCCCGATGCGCTCGACCGTACGCTTTGGGCCAAATGCAAATAGCCGAAGTTGGGTCCGTGCGATGGCTTCTCACATTGGCTCAAGCCGATCAGTGAGGGCGGCGCGAGTTAATGCATCGAAAATCCCGCGAGGCCGAGCGCTGCAAGGCTCAGCGAAGATTCGAACATCGAAGACAATGGAATATTCCGACACGGAGCGCGCGGGTGCGTGCGCGCATGCGCGCGAGTACTCCATTCCGAACCCGCCGGTCAACTGGATTTCAGATTGCACATTTGCATTGGGAAAGCCGGGCGCGGGATAGTTGACGATCGATGAGACGATGGGCTTCCCATCCCTCATGCAATGAAATCATGCATTCCATCACACGCGCCTTTTCCGACGATTCCGAACTCAAAACTGCCTTTATCGCGGCACTCCGTGACCGCGCCATCGCGCTTTCCGTGGCGCGTTTGCGGGAGCGTCACGGTAAATTGGCAAGCGTCGCGCACGTGGCGCTCTTGCACGATGCAGTCGTTCGCTCGATGAGCGGCGAAGGCGACGTCGTTGACGTGCTCGAAAGTGACTGCAAGCACGTGGACACTCTCATTGCCGACGCGCGCGCCGCACAATCTGCGCTCGTCGAGGCGGCTGCCGTGGAGCGCAAAAAGAGCGGTCGCGTCCCCTATCGCGTTTCGCGCGAAATCCTCGAACTGCCCGGCAAAATCGCGGCACTTGAAACCTCCATTCACCGCTTCGATGCCGCCCGCAAGCAGTACATGGAACGACTTCGTGAGAAAGGCGTTGACGCGCGCACCCTCGCGAAGATCGAGCCCTCTCCCACGCACGACGACCTTGTGGAGTGGCGAAACGACGCAGAAGCCAAACGTGACCGGCTTGCGCGCCTGAAGGCTTACGACGCATCGGGGCCGTTCTATGACCCAGATTCGCTCGGCGAAGAGCTTTTGAAGTCGCTTGACTTCTAAACGGAGGCGCAATGGGCAAGCGCCTGACGCCGCTCGAATGGACGGCTATTGAACGCCAGTATCGGGAGGGTGCACCGGCCAAGATGCTGGCACGTTGTTACGGCGCAGCCGAAAGCACCATCTTTCGGCGCGCTTCCGATGAGAGATGGCGTGCCAGTCGATCATCCCAGCGTCTCAGCCAGTTGGACCGCCTGGAGCGTTTGACGGTTCGACTTGAGAACGTACTCCGCCTTGCGGAAGCCAAAAGTAAATGAGCATTCCGGCGGCCCGGACGACCAGAATTTTCGGCCCGCGTGTCTGCCTCTCCGGCTCGGCTGGATTGAGGAAAACGGCGACCGATGCGACGAATTTTCGAGTTGAAGCTGGGGACTCTCACTATCACCTACTAGCAAATCGACATGCGCGAGGACGATACCCTCAAAGAGAATCCGCACGAGCGTGGCTTCACCCAAGCGCAGCGTGAAATCGTTCTGAGGAAGCCGCTTGAGCGGTTCAAACGCAACCGCGCCAAGCCCGAAGAACTCGAAGCGCTCCGATATCGGCTCATCCAAGCGCGCGTCACGCAGGGCATGATGGCCGTGGAAGCGGCACGGGAATTTGGCTACGCGAACAGCTCCCAATTGAGCCAAATCGAAAGCGGCGTACGTCCGACGCCCTCCGACTGGCGGTTTCTCAAGCAAGCGGCGGAAGTGTACGCCGTCTCGACCGATTGGTTGCTCGGATTGAGCCCGAGCATGGAGCCGGACTCGCGGGTCGTCCGTGAGCACGCCCTGTTGCGCGGAACCGAAAATCTCGTGAGAGCTTTCATCGGTCAGATGACTTCGTTGCTCATCGAGACGGCCCGACAAACAAACGCGACGGAAGAAGAGCTTGCCCGCGTGCTGGACGACGCAGGTGACGTCTCGTCGCGGTTTGCGAAGTTCGCCGCTCGCCCAGAGTTTTTGGACATGCCGGGCGGCGCGCCGGTTCTCGCCGCCGTCGAACGCCTTGCAGCGGGCGTCGCGCCGTTGCGAAAGAAGCTGGCGAAGCTACAGGCAGTCGAAGCCGCCCTCAACGAACTGAAAAGCGGAAACGCAATCTCGCCTGCGAAGTTCATCGAGTTCTTTAGGGAGCGCGATGCGCAGGCGGGCGGTGCGCTGGCCGATGACGATACTCGACCAAAGGAAACGCGGCTATGACCTTCGGAATGGCTGACCAGACCTTACGTGTGAATTTCTGCGCTTGTGTGGTTTGTGGAACATCGGTGAATGACAGTCCTTGATACTTTCCGTCCTTGCGAACTTCTGTAACCGCCTACATAACAAACCAAAAACCGCCTGCGAGAGGCCAGACATGAAGAACAAAAACCAAAGCGGGGGCGCACTGCCTGCGCTCACGAGCATTCGATTCATCGCGGCGCTGACCGTGGTGCTTTCGCATTTCAGTGAGCGCGGTTTGCTAAACCTTCCAAAGTCGGTATTCGACTTCATGGACGGCGGGCGCTCCGCCGTGTCGATGTTCTTCGTGCTGTCGGGCTTCATCCTCGCCTACACGTACCGCTCCCAAATCGGCTCGACCGGCTCCCGCCCTTTCTACGTCGCTCGCTTCGCGCGCATCTATCCGGTCATCCTGCTGGGGCTGGTGCTTTGCGTGCCGACCGTCGCCGTGTTGCTCTACACGCACGACACCGAACGCATGGCGGACTTCTTCACGCTCAAGGAACACGTGCCGCTCGCGCTCGCGCTGAGTCTCGTCGCGCAAATCGTGCTTATCAGTGCGTGGTTCCCGTTCGCGGCGATCAATCAGCCGTGGAACGGCCCGTCTGAAAGCGTCGCGTGCGAAGCGTTCTTCTACGCCATGTTCCCTTGGATTCTGAGCAAGCTCAACGCCGTCGGCATCCGGGCCATTCTCGCGATCTGCGCGGTCGTCTGGCTCGCGCAGGGCGTCGCCGATTACGTGCTGCTCTCGCACGTCAACGTCGCCCGCAGCGCCTTTCTCGTCTTCATGTTCCCGGTGCTGCGCATCCCTGAATTCATCCTCGGCATGGGCGCGGCGTTCGTCTTCCAGTCAAGCCGCGAGCACAGCGCGCCGTCGCAAATGAAGGCGATGGCGATGGTCACGCTCGCGCTCGCGGGGCTGGCTGTCTTCGGTGTGTGGCAACCGGCGACGTTCCCGAAATACTTCCCGGTCTTCTACCTGCAAGCGCCGTTCTTCGCGCTGCTGATTCTCGGCCTCGCGCTGCTCGAAGGCCCGGTTTTTGGCATCCTCAATGCGCGCTGGCTCGTGCGCTTGGGCGAAGCGAGCTATTCGCTGTACCTGGTGCATCTGCCTATCCTGCTGCTCGCGATTCTCGCAGGGTTTGACCGTGGCAATGGCTGGATTGCGATTGTCTTCACTGTGGCCTTTAGCGTGGTCGTGTTCCAGTTCTACGAAGAACCGATGCGCCGCTATATCCGCGCGCGACTCACGGGCCGCACGCGCAACACCAGAGCGTTCTTCGGGCCACGTAGCGTGGACATGCGGTAAGCCCGCACGGGTGGACTAAGAAACGGCGCGGCGGCGCGCGGGAGGAAACGTTCGATGAATGTACTTCGCGAACAATCTTTGACCTATCCAAGGCGTGCTGCTGGCACGGCCGTATCTACACCGAAACAATGCGCGCGGAGACGGGTGAGCAAGTCGTCATCTTCACTGCAAAGGCGACGGCTCGTTCGGGATATCGACGTTCACCCGATTGGCGGCATCGACGCGGGGTCAACACCGGCAACATCACCGCCACTCCGTGGGCCGGGCCGCGCAAACCTCGCTTCTGTGGCTCTTGCACGAGCGTCGGTCAGTCAAGCCGCGGCTCCGAGTTACAGCAATCCAAGCTGCCCTCAACCAACTAATAAGCGGGAAAACAATCTCGACTGCAAGTCATCGAGGTCTTCGTGGACCGCTACGAGGAGGCGAGTCGTGCTTCTGGTCGATGCGGAAACCTGAAGCGACGGGAAACACGCCGATGTGGCGCACCTTATTTGCGCTATCTTGGTTCAGCGGCGAATTCCATGCGCTGCACCGTTGGAACGAAGGACGTTGTCCTTTTTCGCAATCTCAATCGCGGTGACGGCGAAGCGTGTGTCACCAGGGCGACGCTGCCCGTCTAACTTCGGACCGCTCGTTAGCTTAGCTCCGAGCTATCTCGTTTTCGTTCGCTTAGCTCTGGACTTTCTGCACGAACTTCCAACGTGAGAAAAAGCGCAACGGTCGGCTCGGGACAATTCCGATCAGACTCACCGCCGAAGCTGTCAGACAGTCGAATCCGGAAGTTGCAAGCTGGCGCATCTCAGAACGGCCATTGACGACATCACGCAATCGGCCACTAGCAGTCGCCAAGCAGTTCGCAATCCCGTCGCTTGAAGGTCTTCTGATCGTCCCTTTGCCGCCAATGAGAAAGACGGCGCATGCCCAAAGACCGAGATAACATCCGTTACGTGATGAAAGCGAACATCATTCGTCGCGCGAATACTCTGGAAGTTAGCAGTATGATTCGTTCCCAAGAGCATCAAAAGCCGAACGCAACGAATATAAGGACGTCGCCGTCAATGCATATCTGAAGCCGTTGGGGCTTCTAGCGAACCGGCCGTAAGTGCAGAGCGATTATATTTAGAAGATTTTAAGCAAGCCTGTACTGTTGGAAGAGGAAGAAGGCGTGCGCTTCTTGATACAACAGCGTTGTCCCCGTGGACCGACTCAATCCTACCCGAATCTTGCTGCTTAAATATTAAAACTAAATTCCAGCTCGCTCCAAAGCGAGGATGCACTGGCGGATTCTCTGAAGGAAATCACTAAATTCCTCGACGCTACGCGGCCAATCAAGGCATGGTGCCTACTATCGTCAAATCTGGTCCGACGATGGCCATAAGAATCAATCTAATTGCAGACGTGTTTGACCATTACAATGGAAGGTTTCTTCAACTTCGGGGGCACCTTCAATCAAGCCGCTGGCGGACAGTCTCATTGCCGATTCAATGAGCTGCAGAAATATATCCACGATGACCTCCCAGAAGACCTAATGCCGGAAAACTACCGATTGCACGATGAAACTCAAATCGCGATCAGATTTGGATTTTTACTGGGGCAAGACGTTACAAATTCCGCTATCCTGAATGGACGGGTGACCGCCGACGAACTAGATCAGGGCTTTGCTCTGTTTGACGGGCTAGCAAAACGTCATAGCGCCAGACCAGAGAAGCATCATTAATGCGCCGCGCGCGGCGATCGCTACATGTTTTTCGCATCGAAATGCTGGGTGGCACGAGTTTATGCAGTCGTGCAACCCGGGACGAGTCACTTGGACGTCTACAGCGACAGCGCAAAAACAGGCCAGCGCCGTCGGCGGTTCAACCGAACGATGAACATACAAAGCTTCGCGCTGCACCCTGGAGCGGACGTCGAGGTCGCGCCCGATGGAAGGTGCGGACAGGGTCGCGCTGCGTCGGTCCGTTCTTCAAACTCATCTCCGGAAAGCGGCCAGTGGGTCCCTTGCCTCGGAACGGACATTCGTCAGGGGTACGGCCTACCGCAATAACGGACCGACGGAACCGCCGGAAGCGGCCTTCCGTTTGCGGCACAGCGATGCTAGGTCCGCGGCCACAAACATTCCCTGTTGAACAAGATTCCTGTACGGTAAAATTGCGCGCGTTAAACACGTACGATCACACAGGGAACGAATGGAGCATCTAGCCGATACACATGTCGCTTTGGCTACGGAGGATTCAACGTTGCCGCGCGACGTCCGCCCTGGCGAGTACGTGCCGCGAGCCTATCCTCAAGTGATCAAGTACATGGGCTCGAAGGCCGCCATCCTTGATTTTCTGGGAGCAGGGTTCTCCGCACTTGACCACCTGAACAAACCAATAGTAGACCTTTTTGCCGGCGCAGGAGCAGTGTCAGGCGGCTTTGGCCATCGAAATAGGATTATCTCGAACGATATCCAGGAATATTCGGCGGTTATAGCGAGTACATACCTCAAACGAGCTGAAAAGATCGGTGCGTTCGACATTGTCGAGCGCGCTAGCCGCATTGCTACGGATAATGTCGCTGCGCTTTCACCTAACATGCGGTACCCCGACTCATGCTCACTGGAACAGTTCAACGAAATCGAGGCGCGAAATCGAGAACTTATTTATGAGGAATTCGACTCAAGTCATCATTTGTTCAGTAGGGTCTATGCTGGGACTTGGTGGAGCGCGGAGCAGTGCATTTGGATAGACGCGATTCGGCAAGTTCTCGATGAGTTATTGGACGATAACAAAATTGAATTAGCCGACTTTAATTTTGGCCTGACGTGCCTTCTCCATGCCATGGCTTACTCCAGTCAGGGCACCGGGCACTACGCCCAGTATCGAGACGCGAAAGACGAAACGTCCATGCTTGATATAAGTCGCTATCGCAAGGCATCGGTCCCTTCTGTATTTCAGCGGAAATTTGGCCCATTACTGAAGTGGAATCTCGCTAATGTCGTCGATCGAGGTCACGAGCTTGTCTCAATGGATTATGTCGATTGCTTGAGGTCGTCACCGCGGTCGATTGTGTATGCGGACCCTCCTTACGCGTTTGTCCACTACAGCCGCTTCTATCATGCAATGGAAACTCTCGTGAAGTACGACTACCCTGTCTTGCAAGTAAAAGGGGAGCGTTTGGTTAAGGGCCGCTATCGTAACGACCGCCATCAATCTCCGTTCTGTATCAGAAGTCAGGTACAAGGCGCATTCCGGGAGATGTTCGAAGGCGTGAAAGCGAGCGAGAGCGATCTTGTGCTGAGCTATTCCAACACCGGCATGATAACGATTGAAAATCTCATTGACCTAGCCACATCGGCATTTGGAACTTCATATCAGGTTTGGTTCAATAGAACAGGACACGACCATAAAACGATGGGTAGGCGTAGCGATCATTCACGGCAGGTCGAAGAATCTCTCATAATTGCCAAAAAGCTTTAGAATCGAAATAACCAAAGAAGAAAACGTGAGTAAGCATTCGGGGGTGCACAGATGTCGGGTTTGAGTAATCTTACAGTCTCGCTAACCAAGAACGGGTATCAGAAGATTGCGGATGTCATTATCAAGCATCCGCGACACGAAATTCTAGCCAACATTCACGGTGTACATGCTGGAATCAATCTGGACCGCTCCCAGATTTTCAACATGCTCTCTGGCAATCCAATCACGAATGAGTTACCCGAGGTGTGGGACGAGGTCCGGTCGTTTGATGAACCTCAAGTTCGAGCACTGACCTTCATCGCTATTCTCTACAGCCATAACCAGCTCATCGGCATTTTCGCCAAATCGAAGACGGGAGAAATGCGAGGAACGTTGCGCAGAGATGATTTCGGCAACGATAAGGCGTACACGAATATCGCCTACACCATGCAATCGTTCGGAATTTGCGCCTATCGACCTGGAGCCGCATACGTCGATTATTCGATGGCAACAGTTTTCTCGGATATGCGAATCGGCCCTTTGGCAAAGAAAGTTATTGCGAAGAAACTAGAACAAACCGGATGGCGCGAACCGCCCCCAGGAGACGAGTTTCTGCGAACATTCTACGAACAATGCTTCCACTATCAGTTTCACGACGCACTTGGACTTAGCCCGGAACAGTTCGAATCGTGGCTTGAAGGACGTGTAGTTCAGGTGTCGGTCTTACCCCCGATGGTGCTACCTGATACAGATGTGTCCGTCAGCGCACGGCTTGTCGCTGCTCTCGCTGCAAAGCCGTTTGTTATCCTATGCGGTGCTTCTGGTACCGGTAAAACCACAGGTATCCGACAGCTCGTCTCCGCGCTTACTCCTAAAGGTGTAGACCGTCGCACGAATCACGCTTTTATCTCGGTCGAGGCTGGATGGACAGACGGACGGCATTTGTTAGGATATAAGAATCCGTTTGGGACAGACGGCGAGTATTACGCTTGGACTCCGGTCATTGAAGTCCTATTACGCGCGAACTACGACACATACCGCGGCGTTCCGTTCTTCATCATTTTAGATGAGATGAATTTGTCGTATGTGGAGATGTATTTCTCGCGGTTCTTGTCAATTATGGAGACTTCGGCAACGGAAACTCCCGAGCCTGTAATTGATCGGGACACGCTGCAGCTTATGCTTCGCAGTGGTTTGCTTGATTCCGACTTGGCGAATATGGCGGAAGCGGCTGTCAAGAAAGGAGGGTTATTCCTCTCGCCCAATGTGTTCATTGTCGGCACAGTGAACGTCGATGAAACGACTCATAGCTTCTCGCCAAAGGTGCTCGACCGCGCCTTCGTCATCGAAGTTAGCTGTGAAGCGCCCTCCCAGCATGGTGCGACTTACGCAATTCCAGCCGAAGACGAGCTAACCTTACCGGCCACCGAGATCGCCCAATTGCTCACCGACCTGACAATCCACTCCGCAACGATGGATTCGGCGTTAGGCGGGTTTCTCGATGCAGTATTCGAGCGCTCGGGCGCGTTCAAATTCGGTCCGCGGGTTACGAAGGAGATCAGGCGGTATATCTCAGTGTCGGAAAAAATCGCCATGTTTCCTGGCGCGCCCGCCGGTTTTGCGTCGCCGACGGCAATTAGAGATCGACTACTGATGCAGAAGATTCTTCCCAAGTTCAATGGCAACCGGGCGCAGTTAGGGAGAGTAATCGACCAGTTGCTGGCTCTGGACGAGTTGACCCAGCTGACTGCGACGAAACAGAAGTTGGAAGCCATGCGAGCTGGGCTTGGTCCACTGGGTGCCGTCAGCTTCTTTAGTTGAGAAAAGTAAAGTGAAACGGCTCGCAAAGGTCAAGATCACGGCCCCAGGGGCGGAAGTCGTGATATCTCCGAATACACTTCGTTTCTACGAAGATGATTTCAGGGTTGAGTTAGAAGCCGGTGTGTACGGAGTTCCTGCGGAAGATGAAGATTCCTCTCAGGCCAAACTGTATTACGCCGAACCATCGGATTCAGAGAATTCTCTTTTGCATTCCCTTCGCTTGGTTGAAAATACTGACTACGATTTCTCGATTATCTTAAATAAAGACCTTGCACAGTTCAAACGGGAATTGAAGGCGATTCGCGGACAATACCCTTTCCGTAACAATAAACTTGCGGGTTTCATCTCGTTGAATGCGGCGTCTGCATGGTCGAGCGTCGACCAGGGAAAGCTCCGCGTCACCGGCCGAATCAACTTAAAAAATTACGCTGGGGTAGCTGACTTTTCGCTTCATGAGCAGGCTGGCGAGATGAAGCTTCTTCTTTCCGTGCTTACCGAGAAGCTTACTGACGAAGCAAATCTTTTTGGCATCCTAAGCGAACTTGCGGCGCTTTGCGATAAGGTAATCTTTCAGTTGGACGCTCCGACTGAAGTAGGTTTGTTGGCCAGCGGCGAAGCGGACGAATCACCGATAATATTTGCTTTTCACCTTCGTCGGCTATTGCGAGACGGTCGCTTCGCCTTTGCAATCGATCAGATTACATCAAAACCCGCATACCGAAATCGACAATCGAGACGAGTAGAAAACATTGCGTTCGCTAGCTTCATTGATCTGGTAGAAGTCGCATCTAACCCGCTTTCATTAGAGTGGGTTCGCGGCGGCCCGTTGGCGAATCGGTTTCTTGGATACACGCCTTCCAAGGTACCTGTGACCGAGCCCGTACTCACCTTTGATATTCCGGAGAATCAGTATGTGAAGTCGTTCCTCAGTAAGCTGATCGGCAGCATCGATGCCATTTCAAACAAGCTTGGCGAAGGCGCGGACGCGCTTAGACAAGACCTGGCGTCTGCAAGTGACTATATTTCAGGCGCGCTTTCTTCGAGTCTTTGGAAGAACGTCTCGGAGAGCAAGCTCGTTCCGTACTCGATGATAATGCAGCAGCGAATCGGTTATCGAGACTTTTCTGAGGCGACTTCAAGCTTCGGATTAGAAGCAACGCTGGCACGCGCGGTGATGGGTTCAGATGACTTAAGCGGCGAGCTAAAACCTGTATGGCATTTGTACCAGATATGGTGCTGCATCCAAATGATGAAGATTTTGAACGTAGTTTGCGGCAAACCCGAAGACGAGTCGCTGGAAAACATATTTGACATCGCGGATTTCCGCACAGGTATAAAAGTCGGCGGGAAGGCAATCGGAAATTGGACTCACGGCCATTCCAGTGCGCAGGTTGCGATAGAGCTATACTACAACAAAGAGTTCAGATCGATGACTGGGTCCGGGGATGACTGGAGCGGCTCATACTCCCTTGGGTTCTTGCCGGATATCAGCATTGCTCTTTCACAAGGTAACCAGAAACACTGGTTACACTTCGACGCAAAATATCGAGTCGATAAGCGAACGTTTCGCGAGTTCACCAAGTTTGAGCGTGCAAAAACCGAAGATTTAGAAAAGATGCATGTTTATCGAGACGCATTGCTTGGGACTAGAGGCAGTTACGTTCTATATCCGTCGATTGATGCGAATCTCAGGCTTTTTGTTCGCCATGCCGATCCTCAATACCGTGATGCCACTCGCCTACCCAGCATTGGTGCGTTTCCGCTTCATCCAGGAGAAGGTAGTTGGGGGAAAGAGCAGCGAGATAGCTTGTCAGCATTTATTATCGCCGCTATAGCGACTGTGGGTGGTGGGCACTATCAGGAGGAAACCGGGTTCGGCTAGTACGCACTTCTTGTGACGACGTCTATGCGCGTTGTGTCGGCGGAACTATCGCTAAGCCACGCGCGACCAAACTAAGGTTAGCTGGAGACCTCGGGTTCCAGTAGCACGCGGGCTTCCTGCTGCCCGATTGCGTCGTGAGATTCGTATTGACGAAATCGGGTTACAGGGCGGTTACACGACCAGAACAGAAAAGTGACGAAACCGGAGAAATTGGCGTAAGCCATTGATTTAAATGGCCCGCCCTACACGATTCGAACGTGTGACCTACGGCTTAGAAGGCCGTTGCTCTATCCAACTGAGCTAAGGGCGGGTATGGCGCAGCAGAGAACCCGGGATTTTACCTCATCCGCCCTGCCGCGCGTCTAGCCGTCATCACACGGGCTGTCCGTGCGTCATGAACCAGCCGAGAAAGAACACGCCCGCGATCACGCAGTACACGCCGAACGAAGCCAGCTTGCCGTGGCCTTCGAAGTAGCGCATCAGGAACCGCACGCTCAGATACGCCGCGATGCCCGTCAGCACGCCGCCCAGCAGCGCATCGGCCAATTGGCCCGGCGCGTGAAAGAGCTTCGGCAGCTCGAGCACGCCCGCCGCGAAGATGATCGGCGTGCCCAGCAAAAACGAAAACTCCGCCGCTGCTTCCGCCGTGAGCCCCGCGCCGACGCCTGCGATCATCGTCAGCCCGCTGCGGGAAAAGCCCGGAATCAGCGCGCCGATTTGCGCCAGCCCCACGAGAAACGCCTGCCTGAACGTCAGCTTCTCCGGCGCACGCGACGCGCGGTTGCGCTGCAAGCGATCGCCCAGCCACAACAGCACGCCATTGACGATCAGCGCCGCCGCGACGATCCGCAAGTCGTGAAAGATCGCCTCGAGCCGTTTCTCCAGCACGAGGCCCACGATGCCCGTCGGAATCGTACCGATGATGAGCGCCCACATCATGTGGCCGTCCTCGTTCCGGCGACCGCCGACCGACGCGAACCAGCCGCCGATCAGCGCAACCCAGCGCTTGCGGAAATACCAGAGCAGCGCGATAGCCGTGCCGAGATGCAGCGCGACGAGAAACGGCAGCAACTGCGGCGCATGTTTATCGATATGCATGCCGATGACGCCGGGCACGAGCAACGTATGGCCCAGACTGCTGACCGGAAAGAGTTCGGTCACGCCCTGAAGCACACTGAGAAAAACGAGAAACCAGAGAGTCACGCGACGGTCCTTGTCGTGAAGAGAAAAGAGGACGCGCCGCAGCCGCTTCGCAGCCGTTTGCCGATTCGAAAAGCGTGGCGGAAGAGGAAAGAGGAATGGTGCGGCGCGCAAGCCGGGACCGATTATGCCTAGGGGCTTAGGGAGCGCCAAGCGCTACGCGCACACAAGAAGACGCCGACAGCTAACCGTCGGCGAAAGAGAAAACATCCGCAAGCAAATACAAAGGAAACCGAAAGAACAGCGCCAAACCCTGCGTGATCCGTCAGCCCTTGAGCTTGTACAGAAAGATTGCCGTGCTCGCGCCGAAGAGGCCGAACATCGCGACACCCATCGCCATCGCCAGATCCATACCGACTCCTGTCCGTCTGATTCCCAACATTCGGAGGATATAACAACACATTGCAATTGCCTTCGACAGTCGCAATTTCCCGCAGAGGGTTTCTCCGCATCAAAAAGCGAGGCAGAATCGGCGAATCCCGTAACCAGTCGCCGGCTCCCCATTCAAGCCGCGCGCCGCCTCAGACGGAGTGCGTTGCCACCATGTCATCCGAGAAAGACATCATCGAAATCGAGCGCGACGGCGCCGTCATCCAGCTTGCGCCCAACGCGGGCGGCCGGCTCATGACTTGGCGCGTCGGCGGCGAGCCGGTCATCCACTGGCCCGATCCGCTCGATGACGCCGCCTGGTCGAACGCCGCGAAAATCCGCGGCGGCAATCCGCTGCTGTTCCCTTTCCTCGGCCGGCATTTCGTCGATGGCGAGATCGGCAAATGGCGCGATGCGGAGGGCGTCGTGCATTCGCTGCCGACCCACGGCTTCGCGCGCAACCTGCCCTTCTCCGCCACGCGCGATGCCGACGGCCACGGGTTGCGCATGACCCTCGTCGATAGCGACGCCACCCGCGATGGCTACCCGTTCGCGTTTCGCTTCGAAGCGGCGTACCGCATCGTCGATGCGACGACGCTGGAAGTCGAGCTGACCACGTCGAATCCCGGCGAGGTCGCGTTGCCGTACTACACCGGGCATCACTTCTACTTTCATCTTCCGCACGGGCAGCGCGGCGAAAGCAGCGTCGAGCTGCCGCGCAGCGAACGGCGACGGCAGCAGCCGGACGGTTCGATCACCGACGCGCAGCCCGGCGCACCGCGTTACGCGCTCAGCGACGACAGCATCATCGATTGCTTCCACTGCCTGACGGGACCGTCCGACGAGCCGGTGCGCCTCGTGACGCCCGGCCTGAAACGTGTCGTCAGCTTCGAGCTGCATCAGCCGGACTCGGTGCCCTGGTACGCCGTCACGACATGGACCGAATCGGCCGATTCGGACTTCTATTGCGTCGAACCGTGGATCGGCCTGCCCGACGCCATCCACAACGGGCGCGGCCTGCGCTGGCTCGCGCCGGGCAAGACGGAATCGGCGTTGCTGAGACTCGTGGTCACGCCGACGGAGTAAGACGCAAGCAAAGCAATGCCCCTTCTGTCGGACGGAACCCGAAACGGTAGAATCCTGCGTTTCGATCCGCCGGGCCAGCTGCTGTCCGGCGACGCTTTGCGAGGTCAGGTTTTGCGTAAGAGAAGTCAACTGTTCGTCTGCGCGTTGCTCACCGCTGTGCTCGCCGCCTGCGGGTCAGGGCCGGTCGCGCCGGGGTTTTATCGGGTGCAGCGGGGCGATACGCTGTACAAGATCGCGCGTGAGAATCGCACGTCGGTCAGGAACATCGCGCGCTGGAACACGCTCGCGAACCCGGATGCGATCGAGGTCGGGCAAGTGCTGCGCGTCGAGCCGCCCGCGGGCAGCGCGGCGTCCGCGGGCAGCCCGAGCGGCTCCGGCGGTCGCAGCACCGCGAAGAGCGACGCCTCCGCCGACGCGCGCGCATCCAGCGCGCCGGCGCCCGCCATGTCGTTGTCCTGGCCCGCGCAGGGCACGGTGATTCGCGGCTTCGACGGCAAGAACTCGAAGGGCATCGACATCGCGAATGCGGCCGGCACGCCGGTCGTCGCGGCGGCCGCGGGCAACGTCGTCTATGCGGGCAACGGCTTGCGCGGCTATGGAAACATGTTGATCGTGAAGCATAACGACGACTATCTCACCGCCTACGCCCACAACAGGACGCTGCTGGTCAAGGAAGGTCAGACCGTGCAGCAGGGGCAACAGATCGCCGAAATGGGCGACACGGACAGCGATCGCACGATGCTGCATTTCGAAGTGCGCTACATGGGCCGCTCGACGGACCCGTCGCGCTACCTGCCGCCGCGCTGAAAAGCGTGACGGCGTTGCGAGGAAGATGGATGAGATCGACGAAGAAGACGAATGCAGCCGCGATGTCCGCAGTGTTTGCCGCTGCAGCTTCGGTCGCCACGCTGGGCGGCTGCGCCCACAACGCGACCATGACTTACCTGCCCTCGGGCGATACCGGCTTCGCGATCAACTGCAGCGGCAGCGACGCCAGCACGAGCTGGGCGGCGTGCTACAAGCAGGCGGGCGAAGTATGCGGCGCGTACGGCTATGACGTCGTCTCGAAAGACGCGGATAACGGCGCGACAGCGGGCGGATCGGTCGCGGGCATCTTCGGCGCGAACATCAAGAATCGTTCGATGGTGATTCGCTGCAAGCAGTGACGCGCGCGGTCTCACGCGTCCGATGGCCCGCCGTCGCGGCGCTCGCGTGCCCGCGTTCGCCAGTGCCCCGACAACGGATCGATACGCGCGGCGAACGCCACGAGCGAAGCGATCGCGACAGGTGCGACGGCAGCGAAAACCCACAGCAGATTCATGGCGGAACCCATTTGCAACAAGGTGTCCGATCTTAACCGCGCGGAAAAAATTTCGCTTGAGCGGCAGCTAGAGGCTTTCGTCAAGTAGCGATGACCGATTCGGTCATCGAGCCGAAACGGTCTTTGTTATTCCGGCTGCGACGGCGCGATCAGCATCGACGGCGGACGCATATCGGTCGGCACGCCCTGATAGTCGGGCGGGTCCTGCGGCGGATGCTTGCGGTGAGCGGAGGAATCGGCGCATGCGGACAACGCGAGCGCAACGAGAACGAAGGCGACGGAAAGAACGTGGCGCGGCATGAGGCCTCTTGGCGAGTGTCGAAAAGACAAAGGGGTTACAAGCCGTGACTTGTAACCCCTTCGTTTGTTTCGTGGTCGGAGCGAAAGGATTCGAACCTTCGACCCTCTGATCCCAAATCAGATGCGCTACCAGGCTGCGCTACGCTCCGACAAGCCGCGTATTGTAGCGTCGATGATCGACAACCGCAATGCAGCCCTGGCACGTATCGTTCTACGCAAGGTCGAAGGCACACGACCCCCTCACGGAGACGATCGATGAACCTCATTCTCTGGCGTCACGCCGAAGCCGAAGATCAGGCATCGAGCGACCTCGCGCGCCAACTGACGCCGCGCGGCCGCAAGCAGGCGCAGGGCATCGCGAAGTGGCTGAAGGCGCGTATCGACGATGACGCCCTCTTCCTCGCCAGCCCGGCGACGCGCACCATCCAGACCGTCGAGGCATTCGGCGACCGTTATCGCGTCGTCGATGACCTCGCGCCGGGCAAGACCGCCCAGCACGCGCTCGATGCCGCCGGCTGGCCGGAACGGGCTGCCGGCACGGTCGTGATCGTCGGGCACCAGCCCACGCTCGGGCGCGTTGCCGCCTTGCTGATGACCGGGCAGGAAGCGGAGTGGTCGATCAAGAAAACCGGCATCTGGTGGTTCCAGGGGCGCACGCGCGGCGGCGACGGGCACATCGTCCTGCGTGCGGTGATGAATCCGGACATGCTGTAGCGGACCACGCGGCGGACCACGCGGCACGCGTGTGTCGTTTCATCGAAACGTCATTGCAAAGCCATGCGAGCGTCACCGGGCGTTACTACATTGGCGAGGACTTCAAGCCACGTCCTGCCGAGGAACGCCCATGCAAGATCTGCCGACGCCCGTCCGTTCGCGCCGCCATCTTCCGCGCATCGCCGAAACCGTCACCAGCCAGCATCGCCTGCAAGTCGCGTGGGCGCGTTCCGACGACGCGCTGCGTGAAGCCCAACGCCTGCGCTATCGCGTGTTCTCGGAAGAAATGGGGGCGCGTCTGCCCGGCCGCAGCGGCCTCGATGTCGACGAATTCGACGCCTACTGCGATCACCTGCTCGTGCGCGATCTCGACACGCTCAAAGTAGTCGGCACGTATCGCGTGCTGCCGCCGCATCAGGCGGCGCGCATCGGACGGCTTTACGCGGAAAGCGAATTCGATGTCTCGCGCCTCGCGCATCTGCGCCCGAAGCTCGTGGAAGTGGGACGCTCCTGCGTGCACGCCGACTACCGCAGCGGCGCGGTCATCATGTCGCTATGGGGCGGACTCGCCGCCTACATGATGCAGAACGGCTACGAGACGATGCTCGGCTGCGCGAGCGTCGGCATGAATGACGGCGGTCATTACGCGGCGAATCTGTATTACTCGCTATCCGCCGGCGCGCTCACCGCGCCCGAATACCGCGCGTTCCCGCATACGCCGCTGCCGGTGGATGACTTGCGCACCGGCGCCGCCGTCAACGCGCCGCCGCTCGTCAAAGGCTATCTGCGTCTCGGCGCGAAGATTTGCGGCGCGCCCGCGTGGGACCCCGACTTCAACACGGCAGATTTTCTGACGCTGTTCCGCCTGTCGGAGATCAACGCGCGTTACGCGCGGCACTTCATCGGCGATGCCGCGCGCTGAAACCGAAACGGAAGCCGAAGCCGAAGCCGAAGCCGAAGCCCAATAGCAGGCCGCTCATTCGCCCGTATAGACCACGCGATACGGGCGGCCGATCTTCTCCCACTCCATCGCTTCCTGAACGAGGCTGTAATCGGTAAGCGGGTTATTGGTCACCCACTGGCTCGGCAGACGCACTTCGAAGCCGCCCGCCGCCGCCCTCACCTCGATGCCCGGCAGCCCCACGTCCGTCCGGCGCCGCGACAGCAAAGCCGCAAGGCGCAGGCAAAAGAGCAGCGTCCAGTCAACGTCCCTCGCCTGCGCGAGCTTGCCGAGCTTGCCCGCGTGGCCGAGCACGAGCGCCGCGAGCCGTGCCTGATCGGTGCGCGAGAAGCCGGGCATGTCCGCATTGCTCGCGATATACGCCGAGTGCTTGTGGTACGCGCTATGTGCGATCGACAAGCCGATCTCGTGCAGCGACGCCGCCCACGCGAGGAACATGCGATTCTCCTGCCGACGCTCCGCATCCGGTTCGCCGAGCTGATCGTAGAAGCTGATCGCGAGATCGCCGATGCGCCCGGCCTGCGCGGCATCGACGCCATACCGGCGCTTGAAGCCTTCGACCGTCACCGTGCGCATGTCCTGGTGCTGCGAGCGGCCGAGCAGGTCGTACAGCACGCCTAGACGCAACGCGCCGTCGGTGGTATCGACATACTCGATGCCCAGTTCCTCGAACACCCCGAGCATGATCGACAGCCCGCCCGCCAGCACCGGAATGCGGTCGGGCTTCAGCGCGACGAGCTTCAGGCGGTTCACGTTCTCCGCCTTGATCAGCGCGCGCTTCAGGCGCTCGAGGCCGCCGCGTGAAATGCCGTGCGTGTATTGCGTGTCGTTGAAGCCGTTCGCTTCGACCAGTTCGGCGAGCGCGCGCGCCGTGCCGGATGAACCGATCGCCTGATCCCAGCCGGTCTGCTTGTACTCGCGCGAGATGATCTGGATTTCGCGCTTGGCGGCGAGCTCGGCCTGTCGCATCGTGAATTCGTCGACATTGCCGGCCGGGAAGAACTGGCGGCTATGACTCACACAGCCGATATAGAGGCTTTCCATGTGAATCGGCGTGTAGTGCGAGCCGATGATGAATTCCGTCGATCCCCCGCCGATATCCACGACGAGGCGCTTGCCCGTGCTCGCCGGCACCGAATGCGCCGCGCCGGCATAAATGAGGCGCGCCTCCTCGCGGCCCGCGATCACTTCGATCGGAAAACCCAGCGCGTTCTCCGCTTCGACGAGAAAGTCGTGCGCGTTCTTCGCGACGCGCAGCGTGTTCGTGGCAACCGCGCGCACCTGATCCGGATTAAAGTCGCGCAGACGTTCGCCGAAGCGCTTGAGCGCGTCCCAGCCGCGCAATTGCGACGCGCGGTCGAGCATCTTGTCGCGCGACAGCCCCGCCGCGAGCCGCACCGGTTCGCGCAAAGCGTCGACCTGATAGATCTGGCTGCCCGCAGGCGTTTCCTCGACGCGTCCGACGATCAGCCGGAAACTGTTCGATCCGAGGTCGACGGCGGCGAGGAGATGAGGATGAGTGACCATCGGAGATCCAGGAATCGTGAAGTGGGGAACGCAGCCGCACTGCTGCAGCGCACGAATTCTATTCCATGCCGCGCGAGGCGACGGATCCGGGAACGCGCGCCTGTGCTAGCGACGCTATTCGCAATGTGAGTAGAATTTGTGACAATCGTTCTGTCACAAAAAAGCCATCTTACTGTGAGATTATCTGAGCGTTCTTGTGCCCATCCGATCGAGACCCTTTCCTCACAGCCGATGCCGATACACTATCCGCTCTTTAACCGTGAACTCGGCATTCTAGGTTTCAACGAGCGGGTACTCGCGCAAGCGGCCGATACTTCGGTGCCCTTGCTGGAACGCCTGCGCTTTCTTTGCATCACCAGCAGCAATCTCGACGAGTTCTTCGAAGTCCGCATGGCCGGGCTCCAGGAACAGATGCGCGACAACCCCGGCTCACTCTCGCCGGACGGCATGTCGCTGCAACACGTCTACGATCTCGTGTCCGAACGCGCGCAACGCCTCGTGCATCAACAATACGCGATGCTGCACGACATCGTGCTGCCCGCGCTGGAAATGGAAGGCATCTATTTTCATGGCGTCGAAAGCTGGACCGAGCAGCAGACCGCGTGGGCGCGCGAATATTTCCTGAACGAACTGCTGCCGGTGCTGACGCCGATCGGCCTCGATCCCGCGCATCCGTTTCCGCGCGTGCTGAACAAGAGCCTCAACTTCGTCGTCGAACTGGAAGGCACGGACGCGTTCGGCCGCCAGGCGATGATGGGCATCGTGCAGGCGCCGCGCGCGCTGCCGCGCCTCGTGCGGATGCCGGAAGCGCTGTCGGGTTATCCGCATGGCTTCGTGCTGCTGAGCTCGTTCATGCAGCGCTTCGTGAGCGAACTGTTTCCGCATCTCCTCGTGCGCAACTGCAATCAGTTTCGCATCACGCGCAACAGCGAGCTTTTTGTCGATGAAGACGAAATCACGAATCTGCGCGTCGCGCTCCAGGGCGAATTGCCGGCGCGGCATCTCGGCAATGCGGTGCGGCTCGAAGTATCGGCGGAAACGCCACCGCATCTGATCCGCCGCCTGCTCGATGAAAGCCAACTGAACGCGCGGGATTGTTATCGCGTGAACGGTCCGGTCAATCTCGTGCGGCTCATGCAGCTGCCCGAAATGGTGGACCGCCCGGACCTGAAGTTCGTGCCGCACATTCCGTCGGTGCCGAAGACGATCGCCAATGCGACGCATCTCTTCGATGTCATCGATCAGGGCGATATCCTGCTGCATCATCCGTACGAGAGTTTTCAGCCGGTGCTGGAGCTGCTGCTGCAGGCCGCGAAAGATCCGCAAGTGGTCGCGATCAAGCAGACCATCTATCGCACGGGAACCGATTCCCCGCTGATGGACGCGCTCATGCAGGCCGCGCGCAACGGCAAGGAAGTGACCGTGGTCGTCGAACTGCTCGCGCGCTTCGACGAGGAGACGAACATCAACTGGGCGTCGCAACTGGAAGCAGTCGGCGCGCATGTGGTGTATGGCGTCGTGGGTCACAAGTGTCACGCCAAGATGATGCTGATCGTGCGGCGCGTATCGAAGAACGGCAAGACCGTGCTCAAGCGTTACGCGCATCTCGGCACGGGCAACTATCATCCACGCACGGCGCGTCTCTATACCGACTTCGGCCTGATGACCGCCGATCAGCAGTTGTGCGAGGACGTGCATCACGTCTTTCAGCAGCTGACGGGCATCGGCGGCGAGATCACGCTGAATCAGCTCTGGCAGTCGCCGTTCACGCTGCATGCGAAGCTCATCGACGCGATCCGCGCCGAAGCCGAGCATGCGCGTGCCGGCCGCCGCGCGCGCATCGTCGCGAAGATGAATGCGCTGCTCGAACCGACCGTGATCGCCGCGCTTTACGAGGCATCGCATGCGGGCGTGAAGATCGATCTGATCGTGCGCGGCGTGTGTTCGCTCAAGCCGGGCGTCGAAGATCTTTCGGAGAACATCACGGTCAGATCCATCGTCGGGCGCTTTCTCGAGCATCATCGCATCTTCTATTTCTATGCGAACGGCAAGGAAGACGTGTACCTGTCGAGCGCCGACTGGATGGACCGCAACTTCTTTCGTCGCGTCGAAGTCGCCTTTCCGATTCGCGACAGGCGTCTCAAGCGCCGCGTGATCGCCGAGGGTTTGTCGGTGTGTCTCGGCGACAATCAGTCCGCATGGGTCATGCAAAGCGACGGGCACTATCGCAAGCGCCGCTCCGGCAAAGCCATTCGCAACGCGCAATTGGGCCTGCTCGCGAAGTTCTGCTCCTGAGCCTGAACCTGATCCTGAGCCGAAGGGACGAAGCGGCTCACGCCGCCAGCGATTTCCTCAACGCGGTGCGCGATGCGGGAAAGCGCACGATGAACGTGCTGCCCCGCCCCACTTCACTCTTCACGTCGAGTTCGGCGTGATGCCGTTGCAGCACATGCTTAACGATGGCGAGGCCCAGTCCGGTGCCGCCGGTATCGCGAGAACGGCTGCGGTCGATGCGGTAAAAACGCTCCGTCAGACGCGGAATATGTTCCGCGGCGATACCCGGCCCGCTGTCGCGCACGATGAACATGGCGCGATCGTTCTCACGCTGCCAGGTCACATCGATTGCGCCGCCTTCGGGCGTATAACGCACGGCGTTCGTCACCAGATTGCCGAGCGCGCTGACCACTTCCGTCTCCGCGCCGGCCACCGTCACTGCATCGTCCACATGAAAGGCAATGCGATGATGCCCGCCCGACAGATTGTTCGCATCGTTCTCCAGATGACGGAGCACGGCGCGCATGTCGAGCAGGTCGTCGCTCGGGGGATGGATATCGCCTTCGAGATTCGCAAGCACGAGCAGGTCGCGCACGATGTTCTGCATGCGCGTCGCCTGGTTGTCCATCATGTCGAGATAGCGCCGGCGATCGGTTTCGTCGAGCGGCAGATCGCGCAGCGTTTCCAGAAAGCCCGCCAGCACCGTCAAAGGCGTCTTCAGTTCGTGCGATACGTTCGCGACGAAATCGCGGCGCATGGAATCGGTGCGCTCGAGTTCGGTGATGTCCTGCGTGAGAATCAGCTTGCGATGCTCGCCATAAGGAAACACCTGCACGGAGATGGTCCGCTGCCGGTTTTCGCCCATGCCGCGCATGATCAGCATCTGCTCGTAATGATGCGAATTCAGATAGCGGATGAAGTCCGGCTGACGCACGAGATGCGTGATGTGCTGACGCATGTCGCGCTTTGCATCGAGCCCGAAGTGCGTCTCGGCGATGGCGTTGCACCACTCGATCTGATCGTGGTCGTCGAGCATTGCAACGCCGTTGGGCGACGCCTGGATCGCCTGGATGAAGCGCGAATGCTGCTGCTCGACCTGCCGCACTTGTGCGTGCCAGCGCTTTGCGAGCTTGTGCAGGCGATAGTAGATTTCACCCCAGATGCCGAGCGCGCTGGGCACTTCGCCGTACACCGGCGCTTCGAGCAGGCGCCATAGACGCTGCGTGTGGAACGTGCTGAAGAGCGTCTGCACGACCAGCATGAACACCGCGAACCCGAGCGCCGCCGAGACGCCTGCGAATGCGCCGATGGCGGCGCTGATCGCGGCCAGCAGGGCGAGGGACACGATGGACCGCGTCCAGATGATGTTCATGTTGTCGTTCGATCAGTGACTGCGAATGGATGCGCCGATTTCACGCGCCCTTCGCCAGCCGATAGCCGCTGCCGCGCACCGTTTCGATCATAGCATCGCAACCGGCGGGCTTGAGCGCGGCCCGCAGGCGCTTGATATGCACATCGACTGTTCGTTCTTCGACGAACACGTGATCGCCCCAAACCTGATCGAGCAGTTGCGTACGGCTGTGCACGCGTTCAGGATGCGTCATGAAGAAGTGCAGCAGGCGGAATTCGGTCGGGCCGAGATCGAGCTTGATGTCGTTGCCCGAATGACTCGCGGCCACGCGATGCGTCGCCGGGTCGAGCCGCAGGCCGTTGATCGCGACCACGTCTTCGGTCAATTGCGGCGCGCGCCGGCGCAGCACCGCCTTGATGCGCGCCATCAGTTCCTTCGGCGAGAAAGGCTTCGTGACGTAATCGTCCGCACCGATTTCGAGCCCGAGCACCTTGTCCTGCTCGTCGCCGCGCGCGGTCAGCATGATGATCGGGATATGCTTCGTGCGTTCGTGATTGCGCAGCTCGCGCGCGAACGTGACACCGGACTTGCCCGGCAGCATCCAGTCGAGCAGCACGAGATCGGGCAGCACGTCGCTGATGAGGTTCTGCGCCTGCTCGGCGTTGTACGCGCGAATCGGGCAATGTCCCGCATGTTGCAGGTTCACCGCGATGAGTTCGGAGATCGCGGGTTCGTCTTCGACGACGAGGATACTGCTGGGCATCGGCACCTCTTTGACCTTTGCTGGAAGTGGAAGGAGGATTAGCTGAGCGCTTCGCGTTCGAGCTGGTCGCGCGAGATATGGCGCACGTCGGTCCCCTTCACGATATAGATGATGAACTCGGCGATGTTCTTTGCGTGATCGCCGATGCGCTCCACCGCTTTCGCGATGAACAGGTAATCGAGGCCCGCCGAAATGGTGCGCGGATCCTCCATCATGTAGGTGACGAGCTTGCGCACGAAGGCGCGGAATTCTTCGTCGATGGCCTTGTCGTCGCGGACGATCTGCGCGGCGGCGACCGTGTCGAGGCGCGCGAAGGCATCGAGCGCGCGGCGCAGAATGGACACCGCCATTTCGCCCGACAGCTTAATTTCCGCGATATTCACCGTGCGTCCCGCGCCGTCCTCGTTGATGCGCTTCACGCGCTTGGCGATCTTTTCGGCTTCGTCGCCGGCGCGTTCGAGATTCGTGATGGTCTTCGAGATCGCCATGAGCAGGCGCAGGTCGCGTGCGGCCGGCTGGCGGCGCGCGATGATGTTGCTGCACTCCTCGTCGATTTCAACTTCCATCATGTTGAGGCGCGTTTCGGCGGCAATCACCTGATCGGCGACCTGAATATCGAACTCATTCAGCGCATGCATCGCCGCAATGATTTGCGACTCCACGAGACCGCCCATTTGCAGCACTTTCGACGATACCGCATTGAGATCGGCGTCGAACTGGCTCGACAGATGTTTATCGGACATGCTCTGCTCCTCTATTCCTTTTAGCCGAACCGGCCCGTGATGTAGTCTTCCGTCTCTTTGCGGGCGGGCTTGATGAAGATCTTCTCGGTATCGCCGAACTCGATCAGTTCACCAAGGTACATATAGGCAGTGTAGTCCGAGCAGCGCGCCGCCTGCTGCATGTTGTGGGTGACGATCACGACCGTGTAGTCGTTCTTCAACTCCGCGATCAACTCTTCGATGCGGCCCGTCGAGATCGGATCGAGCGCGGAACAGGGTTCGTCGAGCAACAGCACTTCCGGACGAATCGCGATGCCGCGCGCAATGCACAGACGCTGTTGCTGCCCGCCCGACAGACCGTAGCCGCTCTGCTGCAGCTTGTCCTTCACTTCGGTCCAGAGCGCGGCCTTCGTGAGCGCCCATTCGACGCGGTCGTCCATCTCCGAGCGCGACAGTTGCTCGAACATCTTCACGCCGAACGCGATGTTGTCGTAGATGGACATGGGAAACGGCGTCGGCTTCTGGAACACCATGCCGATGCGCGCGCGCAAGAGCGAGATGTCGCGCGTGGTCTCGAGCAGGTTCGCGCCGTCCATCAGAATCTCGCCTTCCGCGCGCTGCTCCGGATAGAGCGCGTACATCTTGTTGAACGTGCGAAGAAGCGTGGACTTGCCGCATCCGGACGGACCGATGAACGCCGTCACCTTCTTTTCGGGAATGCGCAGGTTGATGTTCTTCAGCGCGTGATACTTGTTGTAGAAGAAGTTGAGATTGTTGACCTCGATCTTCGGCTTGATGGAATCGGCGGGCTGCGAAGCGTGCGCCGGGCGCACGCTGCCGGGTGCCGGACCGCGTTCGATGCTCGCGTTGCGAGTCTGCGATTCAAGGTGGTTGACACCACTTTCGACCAGATTCATGGAATCACTCCGCCCTTATTTCTTCGTGAAGATCGCACGCGCCAGGATATTCAGACCCAGCACGCCGAGCGTAATCAGGAACACACCGGCCCACGCGAGCACTTGCCATTGCGGGAACGGACTCATTGCGAACTTGTAGATCGTCACCGGCAGATTGGCCACCGGCTGATTCATGTCCATCGAGAAAAACTGGTTCGACAACGCCGTGAAAAGAAGCGGCGCGGTTTCCCCGGCGATGCGCGCCACCGCCAGCAGCACACCGGTGACGATGCCGCCCACCGATGCCTTCAGCGTGATCGACATCACCATCTTCCACTTCGGCGTGCCGAGCGCGAACGCCGCTTCGCGCAATGCGTTCGGCACGAGCTTCAGCATGTTCTCGGTCGTGCGGATGACGATCGGAATCTGCAGCAGCGCCAGCGCGATCACGCCCGCCCAGCCGGAGAAACGCCCCATCTTCGCGACGACGAGCGCATACACGAAGAGGCCCACGACGATCGACGGCGCGGACAGCAGGATGTCGTTGATGAAGCGCGTGATGTTCGCGAGCCAGCGCTTTTGCCCGTATTCCGCGAGATAGACGCCCGCGAGGATGCCGAGCGGCGTGCCGACGCATGTCGCGAGCACGACGAGCATCAGACTGCCGACGATCGCGTTCGCGAGACCGCCGCCATCGGTGTTCGGCGGGGGCGTCGATTGCGTGAAGAGATCCATCGACAAGCCGGAGACGCCGAGCTTCAGCGTCGTGAAGAGAATCCACACGAGCCACACGAGGCCGAAGGCCATCGCCGCGAGCGACAGCGTCAGCGCAATCGCATTGGTGCCGCGACGGCGGCGCTGCAGTTTCATGCGCGTCGCCTGCACGCGGTCGTGGTCCTGATCGAACGTAGCGGGACGGTTCACTTCGCACCCTCCCCGCGTTCCATGCGCAAGAGCATCAGCTTCGAGAGCGCGAGCACGAAGAACGTGATGACGAAAAGAATCAGGCCGAGCTCCATCAGCGCCGATGTGTGCAGGCCGGGGCTCGCTTCCGCGAACTCGTTGGCGAGCGCGGACGTGATGCTGTTGCCCGGCGAAAACAGCGACACGTTATCGAGCAGATTCGTGTTGCCGATCACGAAGGTCACGGCCATCGTCTCGCCGAGCGCGCGCCCGAGACCGAGCATGACGCCGCCGATCACACCGGCGCGCGTGTAAGGCAACACGATTTTCCACATCACCTCCCACGTCGTGCAGCCGATGCCGTATGCCGATTCCTTCAGCAGCACGGGCGTGACTTCGAACACGTCGCGCATCACCGAGGCGATGTACGGGATGATCATGATCGCGAGGATGACGCCTGCGCACAGGATGCCGATGCCGATGGGCGGCCCCTGGAACAGCGCGCCGATCAGCGGCACGCCGCCGAGCAGCGCGCCGAGCGGCTTCTCGAAGTATTTCGCGAAGATCGGCGCGAACACGAGCAGGCCCCACATGCCGTAGACGATCGAAGGGATCGCCGCGAGCAGTTCGATCGCCACGCCGAGCGGCCGGCGCAGCCACGTGGGCGACAGTTCCGTCAGGAAGAGCGCGATGCCGAAGCTCACCGGCACGGCGATGATGAGCGCGATGATCGACGTGGCGATGGTGCCGTAAATCGGCACGAGCGCGCCGAAGCTGTCGCTGGGCGGATCCCAGTCGGCGCGCCACAGAAAGCTGAGCCCGAATTTTTCAATGGTCGGCATCGACGCGACGATCAGCGAGACGATGATGCCGCCGAGGAGAAGCAGCGTCACCACGGCTGCGAGCCGCGTGATGCCGCCGAAAACGATGTCGCCGATGCGGCCGGGGGCGCGCTGCGCGTGCGCCGCCGGGGGTGCCGACGCGAGGTTGATGTCCGACATGGGAGCCTTGGTTACGCTGCGTGTCAGACCGCGCGGCGGCTTCTAGCGCGCCGCGCGGCTTGGTGTTGCTGCCGTCCCGCCTGTGCAGCTTAGGACAGTTTCAAACTCCGCGTACTGCTTACTCCGCGACCGGCTTGCCCGCCGCGTCCTTCACCTTCGCCTTCCATTGCGAGCGGATTTCCGCCACGACCGACTCCGGCAGCGAGATGTAATCGAGATCGTTCGCCGCCTGACCGCCGTTCTTGAACGCCCAGTCGAAGAACTTCAGCGTCTCGGTGCCCTGCGCCGCCTTGTCTTGCGTTGAGTGCAGCAACACGAAGGTCGCGCCGACGATCGGCCATGCGTCCTTGCCCTGCTCGTTGGTTAGGATCTGGTAGAACGACTTCGACCAGTCCGCGCCAGCAGCGGCCGCCTTGAACGTCTTCGTTTCCGGCTCGACGACCGTGCCCGCCGAATTCTTCATGCCGACGTAGGTCATCTTGTTCTGCTTCGCGTACGCCCATTCGACGTAGCCGATCGCGCCCGGCAGACGCTGCACGAAAGCCGCGACGCCGTCGTTGCCCTTGCCGCCCGTGCCGGTCGGCCAGTTGACCGTCGAACCTTCGCCGACCTTCGACTTCCACTCGGCGTTCACCTTCGACAGATAGTTCGTCCAGATGAAGCTCGTGCCCGAGCCGTCCGCGCGGCGCACGACGGCAATGTCCGTATCCGGCAGCTTGACCTTCGGATTGAGCGCGGCGATTGCCGGGTCGTTCCACTTCTTGATCTTGCCGAGATAGATGTCGCCGAGCACTTCGCCCGACAGGATGACTTCGCCCGCCTTCACGCCGGGCACGTTGATGACCGGCACCACGCCGCCGACCACCGTCGGAAACTGGAAGAGGCCGTCCTTCGCGAGCTGGTCGTCCTTCAGCGGAGCATCCGAGCCGGCGAAATCCACGGTCTTGGCGACGATCTGCTTGATGCCGCCCGAGGAACCGATGCCCTGGTAGTTGACCTTGCCGCCGCCGCTTTTCTGATAAGCGTCTGCCCACTTGGTGTAGATCGGAGCTGCGAAGGTACTGCCCGCGCCGGTGATATCGGCCGCTTGCGCAGAGATGGCGAACATTGCGCCAATCACGGCAGCCAGCGCGGTGTGCATCAATTTCATGAGACCTCCAGAGTTGTGAGCGTGTGTACGACACGGCGAAATATAGGCGGACTCTGTGACAGTAATATGACGTTTCGTGATGCCTGCGTGACAGTGAACTTACGGCCTGAAAGTCGATCGAGCGGTCACTTGCCGGGCGCGCGCGGACATGAAAAAAGCGGGCCGAAGCCCGCTTTGTCTGGATCTGCCTGGATCGCGTCGAACGCTACGCAGTCACGTCCCTGACGACTTGCGCAATCGTTTCCGCGTGCCGGATCGCGTCCTGCTGGGCGGCGGCTTCCACCATCACGCGCAACACCGGCTCCGTGCCGGATGCGCGGATCAGCACGCGCCCGTGCGACTCGAGCGCCCGCTCGGCCTGTTCGACCGCGCGGCGAATTTCGTCGCTCTTTTTCCAGTCCGCGCCGGGACTCATGCGCACGTTGATCAGCTTTTGCGGGAAGAGGCTCACGCCGTCGAGCAGGTCGGCGATCGACTTGCCGCTCCGCTTGACCGCCGCGAGCACGAGGAGCGCGGAGACGATGCCGTCGCCGGTCGAATGCCTGTCGAGCGACAGAATGTGGCCGGAGCCTTCCGCGCCGAGCTGCCAGCCGTGTTCGCGCAATTTCTCGAGCACGTAGCGGTCGCCGACCGCGGCGCGCACGAACTGCACGCCCGCCTCTTGCAGCGCTACTTCGACCGCCATGTTGGTCATCAGCGTGCCGACCGCGCCTTCGACCTTGCCGTGCGTCGCGATGCGGTCCTTCACCAGCACGTAGAGCAACTCGTCGCCGTTGTAGAGACGGCCGGTCGAATCGACGACCTGCAGGCGATCCGCGTCGCCATCCAGCGCGATGCCGATATCCGCGCCGTGCTCCTTTACCGCGCGCACGAGCGCATCGGGCGCGGTGGCGCCGACGCCGTCGTTGATGTTGAAGCCATTCGGCGACACGCCGATGGACACGACTTCCGCGCCCAGTTCGTGGAACACGTGCGGCGCGACGTCGTACGCGGCGCCGTGCGCGCAGTCCAGCACGATCTTCACGCCGCGAAGGTCGAAGCTCGCGGGGAACGTGCTCTTGCAGAACTCGATGTAGCGGCCGCCCGCGTCGTCGAGACGGCGCGCCTTGCCGAGACGCTCGGACGGCGCACATTCCATCGGCTGCTCGAGCTGCGCTTCGATCTGCAGTTCGACTTCGTCGGGGAGCTTGTTGCCGTCGGCGGAGAAGAACTTGATGCCGTTGTCGTCGTACGGATTGTGCGACGCGCTGATCACCACGCCCGCCGCGAGCCGCAGCGCCCGCGTCAGATACGCGACGCCCGGCGTCGGCATCGGGCCGGCCAGCATCACGTCGACGCCCGCAGCCGAAAAGCCGGATTCGAGCGCGGCTTCGAGCATGTAACCCGAAACCCGCGTGTCCTTGCCGATCAGCACCGTCGGCCGGTTGCCCTTCTGCGGCGACCGGTCCGCGCCGGCAAGCACCTTGCCGGCGGCGTAGCCGAGCTTGAGGACGAAGTCCGGCGTGATCGGGGCCGCGCCGACGCGCCCACGGATGCCGTCAGTTCCAAAGTATCGTCGTGCCATCGTTGTTTGACCCTCCGCGCGGACTTTTGGCGCCTGTTGTGGTCCGCGGTGTATGTTGACTACGCTGCCAGCGAGCGCCTGCGCGGCAGTTCTGCCAGATTCGAAGCCGGTTTTCAATGATGCCCGCGAAGGGCTGCGTCTTTGGTGGCCTGCCAGACTTTCAGCGCGTCGACGGTTTCGGCGACGTCGTGAACGCGGATGATCGCCGCGCCGCGCTCCGCCGCGCATACCGCCGCCGCGAGGCTCGCAGCCAGGCGTTCACCCGCCCCACGCCCGGTTACGCCGCCCAGCATCGACTTGCGCGACATGCCGGCGAGCAACGGGAAAAGCGTGCCCGCTGGCAACGTCGCGGTGAGTTCGGCAAGTAGCGCGTAATTATGCCCGATGGTCTTTCCGAAACCGTAGCCGGGATCGAGGCTGATGCGGTCCGCCGCTACGCCTGCGGCGTTCAGGGCCGAGACACGTTCGGCGAAGAAATCGCGCACGGAAGCGACGACGTCCTCGTAGACCGGCTCGTGGAGTTGCATCGTGCGCGGCTCGCCGAGCATGTGCATCACGCACAGGCCGCATTGCCTGTCCTTCACGGCATCGATTGCGCCGTCCTGACGGAAACCCCAGATGTCGTTGATCATGTCCGCGCCGGCATCGAGCGCGGCGCGCATCACGGCGGGCTTATAGGTATCGACGGATAGCGGGACAGAAACCGCACGCAGCGCCTCGACGATCGGAACCACACGCGCCAGTTCGTCGGCGAGCGGCACGGGGGGCGCGCCGGGACGCGTCGATTCGCCGCCGATGTCGATCATGTCGGCGCCATCGGCGATCATCTGTTCGGCACGCGCAAGCGCGGCGTCGCGGGACAGGAAGCGCCCGCCATCGGAGAACGAGTCCGGCGTGACGTTGAGAATGCCCATCACCAGCGGACGGTCGAAGCTGAGCGTGAAGCGGCCGCACCGCAGCGGCTGCGAGGAGACGGGGTGTCGGGAAGGTGTAGTCAAGCGATGCCTGCAAAGCAAGTGACGAAACGCGAGCCTCAAAGCAAAAATGGGCCGGCGTGCGTTGCACACCGGCCCATTGTCAGACTCGGAGAAGTTATGCCGGCGCTGTTGCGTTGCCCGGTTTCACCTCGTTGCCGCTATTGCCGCCCGAGGGCGTGTCGCCGGACGGCGGCGGCAGGTTCTTCGGCGGACGCGGCGGACGATCCGCCATGATGTCGCTGATCTGGTCCGCGTCGATGGTTTCCCATTCGAGCAGCGCCTTGGTCATGGCTTCGACCTTGTCGCGGTTGTCTTCCAGCAGCTTGCGAGCGAGCGCGTACTGTTCGTCGAGGATTCGGCGGATTTCCGCGTCGACCTTCTGCTGCGTGGCTTCCGAAACCGACTTCGCGCCCATCTTGCCGAACATGCCGTTCTCTTCGGTATCGACGTACACCATCGTGCCGAGGACGTCCGACATGCCGTAACGCGTCACCATGTCGCGCGCCATCTTCGTCGCGCGCTCGAAGTCGTTCGAAGCACCGGTCGACATCGAGTTCATGAATACTTCTTCCGCCGCACGGCCGCCGAACAGGATGGCAATTTCTTCCAGCATCTTGTCGCGATACAGGTTCACGCGATCATGCTCCGGCAACTGCCACGTCACGCCCAAAGCCCAGCCTCGCGGCATAATCGTGACCTTGTGCACCGGGTCGGCATGCGGCAGCAGCTTCGCCACCACCGCGTGTCCCGACTCGTGATACGCCGTGTTGCGACGCTCTTCTTCGCGCATCACAGCCGACTTGCGCTCCGGACCCATAAAGATCTTGTCCTTCGCGTCTTCGAAGTCCTGCATCTCGACGATGCGCTTGCCCCGACGCGCCGCGAACAGCGCCGCTTCGTTGACGAGGTTCGCGAGGTCCGCGCCCGAGAAGCCCGGTGTGCCGCGCGCGATGACCGATGCGTCGACGTCGTTCGCGATCGGCACCTTGCGCAGGTGCACCTTCATGATGTGCTCGCGGCCACGGATATCCGGCAGACCGACGTACACCTGGCGGTCGAAACGGCCCGGACGCAGCAGCGCCTTGTCCAGCACGTCCGAACGGTTGGTCGCGGCGATGACGATGACGCCGGAGTTCGCCTCGAAGCCATCCATTTCGACAAGCATCTGGTTCAGCGTCTGCTCGCGCTCGTCGTTACCGCCGCCCATGCCGGCGCCGCGATGACGGCCGACCGCGTCGATTTCGTCGATGAACACGATACACGGCGCATGCTTCTTCGCCTGCTCGAACATGTCGCGAACGCGAGCCGCGCCCACGCCGACGAACATTTCCACGAAGTCCGAACCCGAAATGCTGAAGAACGGCACCTTCGCCTCGCCGGCGATGGCGCGAGCCAGCAGCGTCTTACCCGTACCCGGAGGGCCGACCAGCAGCACGCCACGCGGGATGCGACCGCCGAGCTTCTGGAATTTCTGCGGGTCACGCAGGAAGTCGACCAGTTCGGAGACTTCTTCCTTCGCTTCGTCGCAACCGGCTACGTCGGTGAAATTGATTGCGTTGTTGTTCTCGTCGATCAGCCGCGCCCGCGACTTGCCGAACGAAAACGCCCCGCCTTTGCCGCCGCCCTGCATCTGCCTCATCATGTAGAACCAGAAGCCGATGATCAGGATGGTCGGCCCGAGGTAGTACAGCGCGGAGACGAGCGCGTTCGGTTCATCGTCAGCCTTGCCGCTGACCTGAACGCCGTATTTCATCAGATCGCCGACCATCCAGATGTCGCCCGGGGAGACGATCTGGTATTTCTGGCCGTCGTTCGGAGTGACCGTGAGATTGCGGCCCTGAACGGTGACGTTCTTGACTTTGCCGTTCTTCGCGTCGTCCATGAACTGCGAATACGACACGCCTTCCTGGACGCGGGGCTTATCGAACTGCTTGAACACCGTAAACAGCACCAGTGCGATCACGAGCCACACTGCCGCTTTAGAGAACATATTGTTGTTCAAAGCACCACTCCTCACTCATAGACGGGCGCCTACATAAACCTTGCAGCGCCACCAAAGCATTCTAATCCAGACCGCTAACCCCTGCCATAAGGTTTAACTACCGCTTAAATAGCGGCAGATGGTCTTTTTTCGGCATATTCGGTGAAAATATCGCCGATTTTCGCCGAGGCAGTCTAAACGGGTCCCGCAGCCGGATGTTTGAGCCGCCGCCCGAGAATAAAAGTCTCGGACGACTTGTCGCGAGAGGCCTTGGGCTTGCGCGGCGCCACCACTTTGAACTGGTGCTTGAACTTCTCGACGATCTGGCTATAACCGCTGCCATGAAAACATTTGACTAGCAGCGCACCTTCCGGTTTCAGGTGGTTTTGCGCAAATTCCAGCGCCAGATCGCAAAGATGCTCGATCCGCGCCGCATCCGCACTTGCCACGCCGGACAGGTTGGGGGCCATGTCGGAGATTACAAGGTCTACCTGGCGCTCGCCGACGATTTCATCGAGTTGCGCCAGTACCGTGTCTTCACGAAAGTCGCCCTGGATGAACGTGACGTCCGCGATCGGCTCCATCGGCAGGATATCGAGCGCGATAATCGTGCCGTCGATGCCGCCTTCCCGCTGCGCGTCGCGCTTCGAACCCTGCGCGAGCTTGTTGCGCGCATACTGGCTCCAGCTTCCGGGCGTCGAACCCAGATCGACGATCACCTGACCGGGCCGGATGAGCTTGTCCTGCTCGTCGATCTCCTTCAGCTTGTACGCCGCGCGCGCGCGATAGCCCTCGCGCTGCGCCATCTTCACATAGGGATCGTTGATGTGGTCATGCAACCACGACTGATTAAAGCGATTCTTTGCCATTCAAGCTGAACTCATGCTGCGCGCGTCGCGCGCTTGTCCGAAGGGTTGCTGTTGCGCGCCGGACGTGGCGCGGATGCGTGTACTGTGACGATTGCGCGGCAATCTTGCTGCAACGCGCGATGCTTTTAGCGGATAATACGCGTCTTGTCGGCCGGAACGTTTCCGCGGGTGCTCCCATGCGCCTGGCAATCGCGTATCCGGCCTATTTTGTTTGCGCGGCGTCCAGGCACGCTGCGCCAGATCGCTCCGGTACGGGCTTTTTCCGCCCTTCGCGTTTCAGCATGCCGCCTGGCGCCAAGCGCCCATGAAAGCGCTCATGAAGCGCGCATCGAGCGCCGCCCATTTTAGTCGAGTCCCAAATTTCTCATGCCAGCACTTGAACTTTCCCCTGCCCAGCGCTCCGACTTGCGCTCCCAGGCCCACGCGCTCAAGCCCGTCGTGCTCGTCGGCGCGGAGGGTCTGACGGACGCCGTGCTGAAGGAAATCGGCGTGCACCTGGATGCGCACCAGCTGATCAAGATCCGCGTGTTCGGCGACGAACGCGAAGCCCGCGTCGCAATCTACGACGAAATCTGCGATCGCCTGAACGCCGCGCCGATTCAGCACATCGGCAAACTGCTCGTGATCTGGCGACCGGAAGGCGGAGCGCCCGCCAAAAGCCGCGGCGAACGCACGCGCAGCACGATGCCGCCGAGCGCTGGAGAAGCTGCCGAGCGTCCCGCCAAGGGTCGCGCGCCGCGCATCGTCAAGGCCGTGAAGATTTCGCGCGATGCCCCCGCCTTCAAGAAGCCGAAAAAACAGACGCTGAAAGTGCTTGGCAACGAGCGCGTGACGGCGGGCGGCAACGTCAAGCGCGCCAAAAAGCGTCAGGCCAGTTCCAAGCGCCAGCATCAAAGCGTGAAGTGATCGATGGGGCGCGGGCTCTGACGAACCGTCCGCGCGCCATCGACGAACCCGGATTTAGCTTCGCGCGCGCTTGGCGGCCATCTTCGCCGACTTGTTCTTCGGCACGATGGCGGTCGGCGCGTTGCCCGGCAGGCGCCACACCAGCGCAACGCCGAACAGGCACTGAATCAGATAGATGGCGCTCGACACGCCATGCAAAATGCCGAACTGCTTCGCATACGGCGAGTCGGCCAGCGCGACGCCCGTTTCCTGCGCGGCCACTCGCAGCGATTCCATGAACGGCTGCAACGCGAAGTAGCCGAAGAGCACGCAGCCGAGCATTACCGCGACAATCCACCGCACGCGCTTGTAGTCGGCAATCCCGCTTTTCACGAAGCGATTGCCGATCAGGATCAGGATCAGCGCACTCACCACGCCGACGAACGCCTCGATGCGGAAATACTGCGCCGCGACCGATCCGGCCGCCGCGCGGTCGAGCATCGAGAAGAGAACGGGCGCGGCGACGAGGCCGAGGGTCAGCAGGCTGCCGACCCAGATCATCGTGACGATGCGAAAGAGCCGGTGCGCCATCAGACGTAGCGAACCGCGATAATTTCGTACTCGCGCGCGCCGCCCGGCGCCTGCACCGACGCGACATCGCCTTCCGACTTCGAAATGAGCGCCCGCGCGATCGGCGAGCTGACCGAAATGAGGCCGTGGTCGATATCCGCTTCGTCGTCGCCAACGATCTGATAGGTGACGGTATCGCCCGATTCGAGGTCTTCCAGTTCCACCGTTGCGCCGAACACGACACGGCCATCGGCGTCGACCGTTGTCGGGTCGATCACCTGCGCGGCGGCCAGCTTGGATTCGATTTCCGCGATGCGGCCCTCGATGAACCCCTGCTTTTCCTTCGCGGCGTCGTATTCCGCGTTTTCGGACAGATCGCCCTGCGCGCGCGCTTCCGCGATCGCGTTGATGACCGCCGGACGCTCGACAGCCTTCAGGCGTTGCAATTCGTCGCGCAGCAACTCCGCGCCGCGCTTCGTCAAGGGAATCGTGCTCATAGACAACCCAGAAACAAAAACTTCAAAAAATTACCGCGGTTAAGCGCATCTCCCGAAACCGAGGAGACGCCGCTTAACCGCGGCTCGTGATGCTTGGACCAGTAATCGAAGCCTTAGTTTAGGCGAGCATGCAAGCCTTGTAAATCATAGACTTCCAAATCGCGCAGGTAACGCAGGCCCTCGACCGCCGCGCGCGCGCCGGACATGGTCGTGTAGTACGTGACCTTGTTGGCCTGCGCGCTCATGCGGATGGAACGCGAATCCGCGATGGCCGCGCGGGTTTCGTCGACGGTCGTGAAGACGAGCGCGATCTCGCCGTTCTTGATCATGTCGACGATATGCGGCCGGCCGTCCTTCACCTTGTTGACGACCTTCACCGGCACGCCCGCTGCCGCGATGGCCGCCGCCGTGCCCTTCGTCGCGACGATCGGGTAGCCGAGCTCGTGCAGCATGCTCGCCACTTCGACGGCCTTCGGCTTGTCGGCGTCCATCACGGTGATGAGCACGGTGCCCGATTCCGGCAGGCGCGAACCCGCTGCCAGCTGCGACTTGAAAAGCGCTTCGCCGAACGTCCGGCCAACGCCCATCACCTCGCCGGTCGAACGCATCTCCGGCCCGAGCACAGGATCGACCGCCGGGAACTTGATGAACGGGAACACAGCCTCCTTCACGCTGAAGTACGGCGGCACGACTTCCTTGGTCACGCCCTGCTGCGCGAGCGTCTGGCCGACCATCGCGCGTGCGGCGATCTTCGCGAGCGGCAGGCTCGTCGCCTTCGACACGTAAGGCACCGTGCGCGATGCGCGCGGGTTCACTTCGAGCACGTAGATGACATCCTTCTTCGAGCCATCGTCCTGCGGAACCTGCTGGATCGCGAACTGCACGTTCATCAGACCGACCACGTTCAGCGCCTTCGCCATTGCGGCGGTCTGACGCTTCAGCTCGTCAACGGTTTCCTTCGACAGCGAGTACGGCGGCAGCGAACAGGCCGAATCGCCGGAATGCACGCCCGCCTGTTCGATGTGCTCCATCACACCGCCGATGAACACGGCCTCGCCGTCCGAGATGCAGTTGACATCGCATTCGATCGCATCGTTCAGGAAGCGGTCCAGTAGCACCGGCGAATCGTTCGATACCTTCACCGCCTCGCGCATGTAACGTTCGAGGTCGCGCGGCTCATGGACGATTTCCATCGCGCGGCCGCCGAGCACGTACGACGGACGCACGACCAGCGGATAGCCGATTTCGTCGGCCAGTGCGAGCGCTTCTTCCTCGGCGCGCGCGGTGCGGTTCGGCGGCTGGCGGAGGTCGAGGTCCTTCAGCAGCTTCTGGAAGCGCTCACGATCTTCGGCTGCGTCGATCATGTCCGGCGACGTACCGATGATCGGCACGCCATTCGCCTCGAGGTCGAGCGCGAGCTTGAGCGGCGTCTGGCCGCCGTATTGCACGATCACGCCGACCGGCTTTTCCAGATCGACGATTTCCAGCACGTCTTCCAGCGTCAGCGATTCGAAGTACAGGCGATCCGACGTGTCGTAGTCGGTCGATACGGTTTCCGGATTGCAGTTGACCATGATGGTTTCATAGCCGTCTTCGCGCATGGCCAGCGCGGCGTGCACGCAGCAGTAGTCGAACTCGATGCCCTGCCCGATCCGGTTCGGCCCGCCGCCGAGCACCATGATCTTCTTTTTGTCCGTCGGATTCGCTTCGCACTCTTCTTCATACGTCGAGTACATGTACGCGGTCTTCGTCGCGAATTCGGCCGCGCAGGTATCGACGCGCTTGTACACCGGGCGCACGTGCAGCGCGTGACGCTTCTTGCGCACGTCGGCCTGGTTCGAGCCGGTCAACTTCGCGAGGCGCCGGTCGGAGAAACCGCTGCGCTTCAGATACAGCAGTTCGTCGCGGCTCAGGCTCTCGAGCGTGCGGCCTTCGAGCGCCTTTTCCTTCAGGATGATCTGTTCGATCTGCGCGAGAAACCACGGATCGATCGACGTCTCTTCGAAGATTTCCTCTTGCGTGAGACCGAGGCGGAACGCATCGCCGAGATACCAGATGCGGTCGGGACCCGGCTCCCCGATCTCGCGGATGACTTCGTCGCGGCTCGTGGTCTTTTCATCGAGCCCGTCGACGCCGACTTCCAGCCCGCGCAGCGCCTTCTGGAACGACTCCTGGAACGTGCGGCCCATCGCCATCACTTCGCCGACGGATTTCATCTGCGTGGTCAGGCGCGAATCGGCTTCGCGGAATTTCTCGAAGGCGAAGCGCGGCACCTTCGTCACGACATAGTCGATGGTCGGCTCGAACGATGCCGGCGTCTGTCCGCCGGTGATTTCGTTCTTGAGTTCGTCGAGCGTGTAGCCGCAGGCGAGCTTCGCCGCGACCTTCGCGATCGGGAAACCGGTTGCCTTCGATGCCAGCGCCGACGAACGCGACACACGCGGATTCATCTCGATGACGACCATACGGCCGTCCTTCGGATTGATCGCGAATTGAACGTTGGAGCCGCCCGTATCCACGCCGATTTCGCGCAGCACCGCGAGCGACGCATTGCGCAGAACCTGATACTCCTTGTCGGTCAGCGTCTGCGCAGGCGCGACGGTGATGGAATCGCCGGTATGGACGCCCATCGGGTCAAGGTTCTCGATCGAGCACACGATGATGCAGTTGTCCTTCTTATCGCGGACGACTTCCATCTCGTACTCTTTCCAGCCGAGCAGGGATTCTTCGATCAGCAGTTCGCGCGTCGGCGAAAGATCGAGACCGCGGCGGCAGATTTCTTCGAACTCTTCCTTGTTATAGGCGATGCCGCCGCCGGAGCCGCCGAGCGTGAACGAAGGACGAATCACGGTCGGATAACCGCCGCTGCCCGTTGCCTCGGCGATCTGCGCCTGCACGGCGAGCGCTTCTTCCATCGAATGCGCGATGCCCGACTTGGCCGAACCGAGGCCGATCTTCGTCATCGCGTCCTTGAACTTCTGGCGGTCTTCTGCCTTGTCGATGGCTTCCGGCGACGCGCCGATCAGTTCGACGTTGTACTTCGCCAGCACGCCGTGATGGAACAGGTCGAGCGCGCAGTTCAGCGCGGTCTGGCCGCCCATGGTCGGCAGGATCGCGTCCGGACGCTCCTTCGCGATGATGCGCTCGACCACTTCCCATGAGATCGGCTCGATGTAGGTCACGTCCGCCGTGTTCGGGTCGGTCATGATCGTCGCCGGATTGCTGTTGACGAGGATGACCTTGTAGCCTTCCTCACGCAGCGCCTTGCACGCCTGCGCGCCCGAATAGTCGAACTCGCACGCCTGGCCGATGATGATCGGGCCCGCGCCGATAATGAGGATGCTCTTGATGTCTGTGCGCTTCGGCATAACTGCTCTCGATGTCTATTTACGGTTTCTGTTCGTTATCAGGCAGCGACCTTCGCCGACTTCATCAGCTTGATGAAGCGGTCGAACAGATACGCGATGTCGTGCGGCCCCGGCGACGCTTCCGGATGGCCCTGGAAGCAGAACGCCGGCTTGTCGGTCAGCGCGAAGCCTTGCAGCGTGCCGTCGAAGAGCGAGACATGCGTGACCTTCGCGTTCGCGGGCAGCGTGGCCGCGTCGACCGCGAAGCCGTGATTCTGCGACGTAATGACCACGCGGCCGTCTTCCATGTCCTTCACCGGATGATTCGCGCCGTGGTGGCCGGTCTTCATCTTGGTCGTCCTGGCGCCGACGGCAAGGCCCATGATCTGATGCCCGAGGCAGATGCCGAACGTCGGAATGCCGCGCTCGATGAATTCGCGCGTCGCGCGGATGGCGTAGTCGCACGGTTCCGGATCGCCGGGGCCATTCGACAGGAAGATGCCGTCCGGATTGAGCGCGAGCGCATCGGCGGCGCTGGCCTGCGCCGGCAGCACCGTGACGTGGCAGCCGCGCTCGGCCAGCATGCGAAGAATGTTGTACTTGACGCCGTAATCGAATGCGACGACGCGGAATTCAGGCGACTTCTGCTCGCCATAGCCGCTGCCGAGGCGCCATTCGCTTTGGGTCCACTCGTAACGCTCCTGCGTGGACACGACTTTCGCGAGGTCCATGCCGGCGAGTCCGGGGAACGAGCGCGCGAGACGCAGCGCTTCGGCTTCGTCGTCGCTGCCGGCGAGAATGCAGCCGTTCTGCGCACCCTTGTCGCGCAGCACGCGCGTGAGTTTGCGTGTGTCGAGGCCCGCAATGCCGACGACGCCCTGCGCCTTCAGATAATCGGAAAGGGTCTGCTCGGACCGGAAGTTCGAGGCCAGCACCGGCAGGTCTCGGATGATGAGACCGGCGGCATGGACTTTGGTGGCTTCGACGTCTTCGGCGTTCACGCCGACATTGCCGATATGCGGATACGTCAGCGTGACGATCTGGCGGGCATAGCTCGGATCCGTCAGGATTTCCTGATAGCCGGTGATGGCGGTGTTGAACACCACTTCGCCGATCGTCGAACCGGCCGCGCCGATGGAATGACCACGAAAGACCGTGCCGTCGGCAAGTGCGAGTAATGCGGGGGAGAATGACGGCAACACGGGAAGCTCCTTGGGGAACACCCTGTTACCGACCTGTCTGTCCGAAATTCAGGCTTGGGACCGCGCTCGCGGAGCACGGCTTTCCTTAGCACGATGGCGGCGGCTCACAGGCGGGCATCGTGGCTCGAAGCGGCCCACTTGCGCGCGGCAAGCGGAGTATCGAAGCGGACGATCGGCGGCGTGCGGCGCGCGCTGCCAGGCGCAGCGAACGACGGGGAATGGGAGGTAGGCGCTAGGGTGCGGGTTGATATGCTCAAACCTTCGAATTATAGCGCGAAGTCAACGGTTTGGCCATATTTCGGGAATTGTCCGCTTGCGGTCGATGCCGGGAGCGGTTCCTCGACGAGGCTTACGACGCGGTCCGCTCGGTCTTTCGAAGCGCCCGGCTCGGCAGCATGTACCACACGGCGCTCGCCGCCTGCAACGCGATCAACACCGCCCACACGGTCTGATGCGCGATCGCCGGAAAATGACCGTTCTCGGTCGGCCACAACGAAAGCATCGCGCCGATACCGACCTGAAACCCGAAGATCAGCAAGAAGATTACGAGCGTGAGCGTCGTGCTCGCGCGGCCGATCATATGCGAAGGAAAGTGCTCGGCCATGACCGCGTAACTGAGAATCCCGGTGCCGCCGAAGATGCCGTAAGCCGCAAGCAACACCGCTGGCGGCAACGGCACGCGCAGGACCATCAGCAACTGGACGGCGACGTACAGCGCCATTCCGGCACCGCAGAAGGCGTACACCGTGACGCCCCGCCGCTCCATCCCGCGCGCCGCCGCGCCGAAACCGACGCAGCCGAACATCATCGCGAAACCGAGCACCGAGACGAGCGCGGCAGCGTGCGCGGGCGTGAGGCCCATGACATCCAGCAGATAGGGACGAATCCACAGCGATTGCATCGCGTAGAACACGCCTTGCGTCACGACCGAGAAAGAACCGATCTTCCAGAACGCCGCGCTCTTCAAAATGTGCCACGTACCCTTGAACTGGCTGACGACATCGGCCTGATGGCGAGTGTCCGCGGTGCGCGGCGCGAACAGGACGATGGCCGCCGCGACGGCGATCGTGAAGACGCCGAGGCCCACGCAAACCTGCCGCCAGCTCGCGACATGCAGCAGCGAGGCAAGCGGAGAGCCGACCACGACGCCGCCCAGTCCGCCGACCGCCATCGTAAAGCCGTTGATGAGCGGCAGCCGCGCGACGGGAAAATGCTGCGCCGACGCCTTGAACGCCGCGCTCAGGCAAACCGAAACCCCGACGCCGATCAGCAAGCGCCCCGCCATCAGGCCGGCCAGTCCGTGCGAAGCCCCGAAAACCCAGATTCCAGCCGCCGCGAACAAGAGCATGCCGGCCGTCACCGGCCGTGGCCCGAAATGGTCGAGCATCACGCCGACAGGAATCTGCGCCACGGCGAAGCCGATGAAGTACAGCGACGTCAGCAAGCCGAGGTCGGCGGCAGACAGGCCGAGGTCGTGCGTGATCAGCGGAGCGAAGCCGAGATTGACGCCCCGGAATACGTACGAGACGAAGTATCCGGCGGCGAACAGCAGAAAGACGCGGAGACGAACGGAGGACGGCATGCGATTCATTGCCTGCTTAATTCTTCTGGATTGCCAGTTTAACCGTGCCGCCAAATGAAAACACCGTCACCTTGGTGACGGCGTGGAATAACGCAGCATGGCAAGCCGTTGATGCTTACTTCTTGCTCTTGGCGCTGCTGGCGTGCGTGGCCGAGGTCTTCGTTGCTTTCGGCGCGGCAGGCTTGCTGTGGGCCGCTTTCGATGCGCCACCGGACGCCGACACACGCGTCAGCGTATGGCCCGGCGCCTTGCCATGAGGCGTTTTCGCCGTCACGCGCGTGCCGATCTTCTTCACGCCGCCCGACGCACGGCTCGACGCCGCCACGGTTTCAACGCGCACCGGACCCGGCTCAGCCGGGACCGGACGGCCATACGGCACGTGCAGCACGACGACCTGCCCCGGCAGGAAAACGTCGCGACTCGTGCGATTCCATGCTTTTACCTGCGCCACCGATACGTTGTACCGATCCGCGAGCGTGGCGATGGTCTGCTTGCGGCGCACGCGGATGGCCATCTTGCGCGTGTCCGGCACGTCGCGTTCGACGGCGAGGATAGCGTTGGCGGCGACATCCGCGCTGATGTCTTCGTCGTCGTCATCGGTGCGCGGCACGACGATGGTCGATCCCGGCTTCAGACGCATGCCCGCCGGAATGCGGTTGACGGACATGAGCGTGTCCGCGTCGACGCCGATCTTTTCAGCGATGGCCGCAGGACGCGCCCGCTCCGTCACCGTGTACGTGGTCCACGACGACAGCGCGCCGGTGTACGAACCGAGGTTGCGCTGGAAAGTAGCGGCGTTGTCGAACGGCAGGAGAATCTGCGGGTTCGTCGCACCGAGAATGACCGGCTTGGCGAACGACGGATTCAGCGAGCGGAATTCCTCGACGCTCATGCCGGCGAGCTTCGCGGCCATGGTCACGTCGATGTCGCGCGCCGTCGTGACGGTCACGAAGTACGGGTGATTCGGGATATCCGGCAACGCGAGTCCATATTGCTGCGGATTGGCCACGATGTTCTTGACCGCCTGCAGCTTCGGCACGTAGTTGCGCGTTTCGTTGGGCATGCGCAGGCTTTCGTAGTCGGTCGGCAGGCCGGCCGCTTCGTTGCGCGCGATGGCGCGCTGCACGTTGCCCTCGCCCCAGTTGTATGCGGCGAGCGCGAGATGCCAGTCGCCGAACATGTCGTGCAGACGCGAAAGGTAATCGAGCGCGGCGCTCGTTGACGCCAGCACGTCACGCCGCTCGTCCTGCCACATGTTCTGCTTGAGGTTGTAGTCGCGTCCGGTGCCGGGCACGAACTGCCACATGCCCGCCGCCTTGGCCACCGACAGCGCCTGCGGGTTGAACGCCGATTCGATGAACGGCAGCAGCGCCAGTTCGGTCGGCATATGGCGCTGCTCGAGTTCCTCGACGATGTGATACAGGTACTTCTGCGAACGCGTCGTCATGCGCTGGACGTAGTCGGGCCGCTGCGCATACCAGTTAGCCTGCATGTCGACGAGGTCGCTTTGCAGATCTGGAATCTGAAAGCCGCTGCGGATGCGGCTCCACAAGTCGGCCGACCCCGCGAGCGAGGTGACGGGCGTCTTGTTGACGTTGATGGTTTCCTTGGCGGCTGCGGTGCGGCGAATGGTGTCGGCGACTTCTTGCTGCGAGGCGGCGGTGGGAGTGGCGGAGGTGGTACTCGAGGCGGGCGCTGTCGGTCCCCGACTGGCGCAGGCGGCCAGCATCAGGACGGATAGCGCACTCAGTGTTAGTCGCATGAACGTCTTTGCTTCCAAAAAGTGAGGCTTGGAAATTTGGAGCCGATAGTACGGAACCGCACCTAGGACGTCAATAAGAATGCGCGCAAAACCCCTGCAAAATCTTGTATCTAACGCCGTTTCCAATGTATCGGATGAAGTTCTGCGCGAAATCGGGCGTTCAGCGGAACTTGTCTTTCCAGCCGCGCATCACGCGGAATGCGTCGAGCCGGTCCGTGACCGGCGTGCCGGACTGAGCAGAAAGCGTGGCTTGAATTGCCGGCTCGTTGACGCGCAAGAACGGATTGACGGCCTTCTCGTGAGCGATCGTCGTCGGCAACGTGGGCTTGCCGGCGGCGCGCAAGGTCTGCGCTTCGTCGTTCCAGCGGGCGAGCGCGGCGCTCTCCGGTTCGCAGGCGCGCGCAAAGCGGATGTTCGACAGCGTGTACTCGTGCGCGCAATGCACCTGCGTGTCGTCGGGAAGCGCGGCGAGCGAATCGAGCGAAGCGAGCATCTGCTGCGGCGTGCCTTCGAAAAGACGCCCGCAGCCGCTTGCGAAGAGCGTATCGCCGCAGAATAGATGCGGCGTGCCGCGCGCATCGGCTTGCTGGAAATAAGCGATATGCCCCGCCGTGTGACCTGGCACGTCGATGACCGACAATTCGAGCGCGGGTTGCGCGATGCGCACCGTATCGCCGCCGGAAAGCCGCGCCGTCACAGACTCGATGCGCTCGCCGGCCGGGCCGTAGACGGGTACGCCGCCCTCTGCCGTTCGGCTATCGAGCAGCGCTTTCACGCCGCCGACATGGTCGTGATGATGGTGCGTGAGTAAAATAGCGGTCAGCCGCCAGCCGCGTTCGGCGAGATACGCTTCGACGGGCGCGGCGTCGCCCGGGTCGATGACGACGGCATCGCGCGAATCCGACAGGATCCAGATGTAATTGTCTTCGAACGCCGGGACGGGCACGTATTCCAGCACCGGCTTGGGCGTGCGTTTGGACGAATCTTCAGCAAGTGAATCCATGGCGATCATCTACGCGGCATCCGAACATGTCTGACCGAGCGATTATAGACTGGCCCGCCTGGACGAACTCCGCGCCGGGGCGCTACGTGCTCGAATGGGAGCAGGCGCAGCTCGATCGCGTGGTGTCGGACATTTTCGGCTATCACGCGCTTCAGCTCGGCATGCCGCAACTCGATGCGCTGCGCGAGAACCGCATGACGGGTCGCGCGCTCGTGCTCGATTCGGAAAGCGGCGCGAGCGCGCCGTACACGCTGCCGCATGCCGCCGGCCACGGCGTCAGTGCGCTGCCGGCCGCGAGCGCGCCGGACGGCCGCAGCACCGTCTGGTGCGACCTGCTCGACCTGCCGTTCGAGGCGCAGAGCGTCGATCTGCTCGTGCTGCCGCATACGCTGGAGTTCTCGCGTGATCCGCACCGGCTTCTGCGCGAAGCGGAGCGCGTGCTCGTGGCCGAGGGCCAGTTGATTATTCTCGGGTTCAATTCATTGAGCCTGTGGGGGGCGCGACAATCGCTCGGCAAGGTGGCGGGACGGCCGTTCGTGCCCGCCGCGCACGAGATGATCGCGTTCACGCGTATCAAGGACTGGATCAAGCTGCTCGGATTCGACCTTGAACGCGGGCGGTTTGGCTGCTATCGTCCGCCGCTTCTCACCGATAAATGGCTGCAGCGCTATCAGTTCATGGAGCCTGCCGGCGACCGCTGGTGGCCCATCTTCGGCGCGGCTTACATGATTACCGCAGTGAAGCGCGTGCGCGGCATGCGGCTCATCGGTCCCGCCAAGCTGAAGAAGCCTGCGCTCGCGCCCGGCCTCGCGCCCGTCGCCGCCCCGCACACTCGCAACGAGCATTGATGACTGAAGAATCCGCATCGACGAAAGTAATCGACATCTATACGGACGGCGCCTGCAAAGGCAATCCCGGCCCCGGCGGATGGGGCGCCCTGCTCCGTTTTGGCTCGCTGGAAAAGGAGCTGTTCGGCGGAGAAGCCGCCACGACCAACAATCGCATGGAGCTGATGGCCGTAATCGCCGCGCTCGAAGCGCTCAAACGCCCGTGCCATGCCGTGATCCACACCGACTCCCAATATGTGCAGAAAGGCATCAGCGAGTGGATACACGGCTGGAAGAAGAAGAACTGGATGACCGCCGCCAGAACGCCCGTCAAGAATGCCGATCTCTGGAAGCGGCTTGATGCGCTCGTCGCGCAGCACCAGATCGAATGGCGCTGGGTGAAAGGTCACGCGGGCCATCCGGAGAATGAACGCGCCGATGCGCTCGCCAATCGCGGCGTGACATCGCTTGCCGACAGCTGAACGTACGCACCGACAAAGACATCTCATGCGCCAACTGATACTGGACACGGAAACCACCGGCCTGAACGCTCGCACGGGCGACAGGATCATCGAAATCGGCTGTGTCGAGCTCGTGAATCGCCGGCTGACCGGGAACAACCTGCATTTCTACGTGAATCCCGAGCGCGATAGCGACCCGGGCGCGCTCGCCGTGCACGGTCTCACGACCGAATTCCTGAGCGACAAGCCGAAGTTCGCCGAGATCGCCGCCGAGTTGCGCGATTTCATCACGGGCGCCGAGTTGATCATCCACAACGCGCCGTTCGACATCGGCTTCCTCGACATGGAGTTCGCGCTGCTCGGACTGCCGAAGGTCACGGAGATGTGCGCGGGGGTGATCGATTCGCTCGTACACGCAAAGCAGATGTTCCCCGGCAAGCGCAATTCGCTGGATGCGCTGTGCGACCGCTTCGGCATCAGCAATGCACATCGCACGCTGCACGGCGCGCTGCTGGACTCGGAACTGCTCGCCGAAGTCTATCTGGCGATGACGCGCGGCCAGGAAAGCCTCGTCATCGACATGCTGGGCGAAGCGCAGCTCGAAGGCGCGAGCGACGCGCCGCGCATTTCGCTCGACGATCTCGATCTGCCGGTGATCGCTGCGACGACCGACGAACTCGCTGCACACGAAGCCGTCCTTAACGATCTCGACAAGGCGGTCAAAGGCACGAGCGTGTGGCGCATCGAAGCGGCCGAAACTGAGCCTGATGCCGTCGCCGCATAATTTTTCGCTTTTTCTTAAAGAACGGCTTTACGAAGAGCGATAGTCCTGACATAATCTCAATCTCTTCGGGTGGTTAGCTCAGCGGTAGAGCACTGCCTTCACACGGCAGGGGTCACTGGTTCGATCCCAGTACTACCCACCAGGATTCTGGTGCTGGTAAAGCCAAGACACCGAAGATCAAAGGGCCCGAGTCTCACGACTCGGGCCCTTTTCATTTGTCGGCCACGTTCGCTTCAATGCGCCCACACGCCGCGCGCCATTCCGCTCGCCGCAATCACCATCATGATGACAAGCGCCGCTTGCACGTCGCTCATCCATGCGAAGCGCCGCGCGCGCGTCAAGTCGATCGCCCCGCCCTGCGCGAGCGCCATACGCCAGCGGATCAGCGCGAGCATCGGCGACACTTCGATCAGCAGGATCGCCACCAGCGCGGTCATCTTCAAGTGAAAGAGAGGCTCATGCAGGTAGTACGCGCCGCCCTTCTCGAAGCCGCCGAACGCGCGCATCACGCCCGTCACGATCAGCACGATTGCCGTCACGCCCCACACGGAGTCGGAGCGGAACACGTCGCGCAGACGCGTTGCGTTCGCCTGCACCGACTGCACGGCGTCGAGCCTCCGCAACGCGCGCGCACGCCCGAGCACCGAACCGAGCGCGAAGCCGAAAGCAAGCAGATGAAGTGCGGCAAGCAACCAGCGTATCAGCATCCTTTCCTCCCACGATCGACAAGAAAGACCTGCTCGCTACAACGGCATCAAACCTGATGCAGGGTGCTATCCAGCGCACGCGCCGCGCTGCGATCGCCTTCGGTGGCGAGCGGCGCGCGAAACACCGTCGTGCGGTTGTGCCCGGCAGCGGCGGGCGAATCCCAGAGCAACTCGACTTTCGGACGGCGTGTGAACCAGCCTCGCCGCGCGATGCCGTTCCCTTGCACCGACGGCGCAGCCGGCTGCGTCGATGGCGTCAGTATCGTCGGGGACGATGCGGCGCGGGTGTCAGGCGGCGTCGGCCATTTGACCGAAAGCTCGCGCGCGTCGTATTGGCCGAGCTTGCGGCTCTCGGCCCAGACCATCGCGGTGCGGGTGACGGGATCGAGGGAAATGGCGTATCGGCCGATGGCGAAGCGCCTCGCCGCGATGTTCGTGCGCCACAGCGCGCGCGGGCGGCAGATCCACATCACGACTGCATACAGCGCCGGGCCGACGGCCATCCAGCCGTTGGTCTCGGCGAGCGCATGCAAGAACCGCCGCCAGCCCGCCGTCCAGACGAACGCGCCGACCGAGAACACCGCGAATCCGAACGTGAGCAGCGCGATAAAGCGCAGCGCCTGCCGAAGCCATTGCGGCAGCGGATGCAGCGGCCGGTCCATGCGCGCCTTCGCGCCCGGCAGGACAATCAGCAGAAAAATGAGCACCAGGTTGAGGCACGCCCACGGCGATGATGTCATTGCGCGCAGCGAGGACAAATAGCCCATCTGCGACATGGAGAACGCCCATCGCGCCGCAAGTACGACTCCGATCGCCCGCAGCGCGAAAACGGTGCCTGCGCCCGGTGCCGGCGCCGCGCTGGTTTGCCTGGTTCTCGCCAAAACGTGCGCTCCTCTCGACCGGCGCGGGCGTTCTTGCGCCGCATTCGGTCCCATGCAATTGATTGCCATCGATACATGATGCACGCCGTCGGGCGGCCATGCGCTTCGCCTCGCGAAGCCCGGTCATTATAGGGAGATTGCGGATGTCGTCAGAGGTTTCGCAACGCGAACGCGGCCCCGCGCTCCAATTTGCCACTTGACTGTGCCGACAGCACAACGCCCCGCGCACCTTGCGGCACGCGGGGCGTCGGTCATGCCGCATCGCTGCGGCACGGGCGATGCAACGACGCTCAGGCGTTGGCTTCGCGCAGAACCGTGCGGCGCTTCTGGCGCAGCAGTTCCTCGTAGTTCTGCACGTAGCGCGCAGCCATGACCTTCGACGAGAAGCGCGTTTCGAACGCTTCACGCACCTTGGCGCGCGACAGCGTGTCGAGACGCTTCACCGCGGCGATCGCCGACAACTCGTCTTCCACGACGAAGCCCGACACGCCGTTCTCGATCACTTCCGGCACCGAGCCGCGATTGAACGCGATGACCGGCGTGCCGCAGGCCATCGCCTCGATCATCACGAGACCGAAGGGCTCCGGCCAGTCGATCGGGAACAGCAGCGCGTGCGCGTTGCCCAGGAACTCGGTCTTCTCGGCTTCGCTGATTTCGCCGATGTACTCGACGTGCGGCAGCGCGAAGAGCGGCTTGATCTCTTCTTCGTAGTAGGCGCGATCGGCCTTGTCGAGCTTGGCGGCGATCTTGATTTTCATGCCCGCGGCCTGCGCGATGCGAATCGCCCGGTTGACGCGCTTTTCCGGCGAAATGCGGCCGAGGAATGCGAGATAGCCCGGCTTCACGTTCGGGATCGGCGTCAGCAGGTTTTCCGGCAGGCCGTGATACACCGTTGACAGCCAGTTCGCCTGCGGCAGCGGCTGGCGCTGGTTGTCCGAAATCGACACGACCGGCACGTCGTTGAACGTGCGGAAGATCGGCTGGAGCTCGGGCAGGTCGAGGCGGCCGTGCATCGTCGTCAGGAACGGCACCGGCTGGCGCGCGAACAGCGAGAACGGGTAATAGTCGATGTGGAAATGCAGCACGTCGAATTCGTCGGCGCGGCGGCGGACTTCCTCGAGCAGCAGCATGTGCGGAGCCATCGTGTCGCGGATCGTCGGATCGAGACGCAACGCCTGCGGCCAGAAAGCTTCGAGCTTCGCGGACGTTTGCGAATCACCGCTCGCGAAGAGCGTGACGTCGTGTCCGGCCTCGACGAGTGCCTCGGTCAGATATGACACCACGCGTTCCGTGCCGCCATACAGCTTCGGCGGAACAGCCTCGTGGAGGGGCGCGATTTGAGCGATTCGCATTGTCGTGAAACTCCTAATGAAAGATCAGGCAAAGTACTGCTGTCGTGTTGACGTCGGGAGCGAATCGCTCGCCTCGGGCGAAAGCAGTCACTGCGCAGTCGCCGCGGCGTGAAAGCTGGTGCTCGAGTGAAAGAAGCGGGGGTCGCCGATCACTGCTTGGCGCGACTCGGAACAGGGCAGGTCCGAGACCATATCTCAAAAAGCGCCACGCATGGAAATAACGCGCTTCCTCCCGGCAGGTTGACGGCTTCCTACAGAAAGCTGTCGAATATTTTCGTGCTATCGGCTTGTTCAAAAGCCGGTGAGAAGCTGGGGCGCATTATGGAGCTTGCGACGGCGCAAATAGGCGGTGCATTTCAACTTATTTACCTTGTTACACGGGGGAAACACTTTGCAAACCCCTGTTTATTAAGGTTGTTCTACATTGGAGCACGTGCTTCGGTCACGCACCGGAGCCGCTTCGCGCGCGCCCGGCGCGGCGGCTTCGAGCAAGACGCTGGCGCGACGCGTGCTTTCTCCCCGTTGTCGTGAAGGCGCCTCCGGTCACGAGCGCGGGCCTCCAGTGGATGAATTCCGCGTCCGGCCACGCTCCATCGCAAAAATGCGCGCGTTGTGCTTACAATGCGCGCCCAAGCCCAAGGTCGTGTGCGGCCGTCTATCGACGCAGCGCCGCCGCCTCGCCGGCTGAATGAACGACTGTTCGATGCAGAGCCGGCGGAACGGGCCGCGCATCGTTTGCCTGAATGACGTTCGCCTTTCCGGTTACTGGCTACAATTCAGCCAGTGGAGACGGCGCGTCGTCGCCGGGTTCGATGTCCAGCGCATCGGACAGACGTGATGTGAATGGCATCGCCCGAAGACGCAACACACGCTCAACCGCTTTACGACCAAAAAAGACCATTGGACCAACTCACCGTCTCCCAGCGTAACGCGCACAACGCGAAGCTCGCGAGCTACGCGAATCGCCCGCTCGCGTTCCTGATGCGCTACATCCGCCGGCATCCGGTCGCCCATGCCATCGTGCTTTGCAGCGTTTTCGCCGCGGTCGGTTGCGCGCTCGCATCGCAATACGCGATCAAGCATCTGATCGACGTGCTCGGCCAGGGGCGCGGCCATCCCGGTCCGCTCTGGGGCGCCTTCATGATCCTGGTCGGGCTGATCGCCGCCGACAACCTGCTCTGGCGGGTCGGCGGCTGGGTCGGCGCGCACGTGTTCGTGATCGTCACCGGCGACTTGCGCAAGGACCTCTTCTCCTATCTCTCCGGCCACTCGCCCACGTACTTCTCCGAAAAGCAGCCGGGTATGCTCGCGAGCCGCATCACGGCGACATCGAACGCCATCTACACGTCCGAAAACGTGATGGCGTGGAACGTCCTGCCGCCCTGTATCGCGGTGCTGGGCGCGATCGTGATGATCGTCGCGGTGAACCCGCTGATGGCCGCCGGGCTGATGTGCTGCTCGCTGGTGCTCGCGTTCATCCTGTATCGGCTCGCCAAGCGCGGTTCGGCGCGGCATCACAGTTTCGCGTCGAAGGCCGCCTCGGTGGACGGCGAGCTCGTTGACGTGATCGGCAACATGTCGCTCGTGCGCGCGTTCGGCATGACGTTCCGCGAGCAGAAGCGCTTCGGCTCGACCGTGAAGGCCGAGATGGTCGCGCGTCAGCAAAGCCTGCTGTACCTTGAAAAGCTGCGCCTCTTTCACGCGGTCGTGACGGCGATTCTGTCGGCTGGCCTCCTCGGCTGGGCCCTGTGGCTGTGGTCGCAAGGCCGCGCGACCTCGGGCGATATCGTGCTCGTCAGCTCGCTCGGCTTCACCATCCTGCACGGCACGCGCGATCTCGCCGTCGCTCTCGTCGATGTGACGCAGCACGTCGCGCGCCTCGCCGAAGCCGTGCAGACGTTGCTGGAACCGCACGGCATGCCGGATCGCTCAGACGCGACGGAACTCGTGCCGCAGGGCGGGCGCGTCGATTTCGAAGGCATCACGTTCGCCTATCCGCGCCGCCGCCCGATTCTCGACAACTTCCATCTGCATATCGAGCCGGGTCAGCGCGTCGGTCTGATCGGCAAGTCGGGCGCGGGCAAATCGACCGTCCTCGCGCTGCTGCAGCGTTTTTACGAGACACAGAAGGGCAGCATCAAGATCGACGGGCAGGATATCGCCGCGATCACGCAGGACAGCCTGCGCCACGCGATTGCGCTGGTGCCGCAGGACATTTCGCTGTTCCATCGCACGGTGTTCGAGAACATCGCGTACGGACGTCCCGATGCGAGCCGCGAGGAAGTGCTCGCCGCCGCGCGCGAGGCGCGCTGCACGGACTTCATCGAAGCGATGCCGGAAGGCTTCGATACGATCGTCGGCGATCGCGGCGTGAAGCTGTCGGGCGGGCAGCGGCAACGCATCGCGATTGCGCGCGCCATTCTCAAGAACGCGCCGATCCTGCTGCTCGACGAGGCGACCTCGGCGCTCGACAGCGCATCGGAAGAAGCGATTCAGCAGGCGCTCGACCGGCTGATGGTCGGCCGCACGGTCATCGCGATTGCGCACCGTCTGTTGACACTGCAGAACTTCGATCGCATTATCGTGATGAGCGCGGGCAAGGTCATCGACGACGGCTCGCCGCAAGAACTGCGCGAACGTCCGGGGCTGTATCGGGAGTTGCTGGCGAAGCAGCACGGCAAGCTGCCCTCGATCGTCGCGACGCCGCACAAGCAGCCGGCGTAAGGAAAGCAAAGCGAGATCGAGCCGCGTTTCCTGAAAGGAAACGCGGCTTTTTTACGCGCTCAGCGCGCCTTCAGATCGCGCAGGAAGTTATCGCGCCACACCGACACGTTGTTGTCCCGCAGCAGCGCATACATGTCGCGATGTCTCGCGCGCCGCTCGTCGAGCGGCATCGCCAGCGCAGTGGCGAGCGCTTCCGCCATGCCGTCGATATCGAGCGGATTCACGATCAACGCCGCCTTCAGTTCCCGCGCCGCGCCCGCGAATTGCGACAGCACGAGTACGCCGGGATCGTCCGGGTCCTGCGCCGACACGTACTCCTTGGCGACCAGATTCATGCCGTCACGCAGCGGCGTGACGAAACCGACATGCGCCTCGCGGAACAACGCAGCGAGCACCGGCCGCTCGTACTGGCGATGGATATAGCGGATCGGCGTCCAGTCGAGCTCGGCGTATCGACCGTTGATGCGGCCGGACTCCGCTTCCAGTTGCAGCCGGATATCGCGGTAGGCGTTGACGTCCGAGCGCGTCGGCGGCGCGATCTGCAGGAACGACACGTTGTTGCGCTGCTGCGGATCGTGCTCCATCAGGCGCTCGAACGCCCGGAAACGCTCGACCAGTCCCTTCGAATAATCGAGCCGATCGACGCTCATCACGAGCTTGCGTTCGTGCAGCGTCGCCTTCACGGTCTGCACGTCGCGGCCGCTTTCGCCGTCTTTCGCCAGCGCGCGGACCTCATCGGGATACACGCCGATCGGATACGCCGCCGCCTTCAGCACCTTGCCGAACGCGCGAACTTCCACCGGCTTCGTCGTGTGCCGGATGAGCGCGCCGCCCGCTTCGGTCTCGATGTAATCGCAGAACGCATGCAGGTCGGGGCTGGTCTGGAAGCCGAGCAGATCGAACGCGCACAGCGCCTCGATCAATTCTCGATGACGCGGCACGCTCAACAGAATCTGCGACGCCGGAAACGGGATGTGCAGGAAGAAGCCGATGCGGTTCGTCACGCCCAGTTCGCGCAACGCCTGAGCGAACGGAATCAGGTGATAGTCGTGCACCCAGATGACGTCGTCGGGCCTGAGCAGCGGCACGAGCTGCGCGGCGAGCCAGCGGTTCACGCGGCAATAGCCGTCGTATTCTTCGGGATCGAATTCGATCAGATCCGGGCGATAGTGAAACGCCGGCCACAGCGTCGCGTTCGAAAAGCCGCGGTAATACTGGTCATAATCGCGGCGCGCGAGACCGATGGTCGCGAACGTCACCGGCCCCTGCTCTTCCAGCGTGATCGCCTCGGGCGGCGCAGCCAGCACGTCGCCGCTCCAGCCGAACCACACGCCGCCGGTTTCCTTGAGCGCGTCATAGACGCCGACCGCGAGCCCGCCCGCCGCCGGGCCGCCTTCCGAGATCGGCGCAACCCGGTTCGACACGATGATCAGGCGGCCCATCAGGCGTGCTTCCCTGCCGTGCCCGCGATCACCTGGAGCCAGTCGAGCAGCAGTTCCACCGATTCGATGCGCGCCCGCGCCACGGTTTCGCCCGCGCCGACCTTGATCGACAGGCCATCGAATTCGTTGACGACCGCGAAGCCTTTCTCGTCGGTGAGATCGTCGCCGATGAAGACAGGCTTTCGTCCCGTGAACGGCGGCTCGGCCATGAATGCACGCAACGCGCGGCCCTTGTTGACGCCCTTCGGCTTGATTTCGTACACCATCTTGCCCGGCTGAAGCACGTAGGCATCGGCGTATTCCGCGACGAGACGCTCGGTGGCCGCGCGCGCGGTCGGCTCGCGCTCGGGCGCATTCCGGTAATGCAGCGCGAGCGCCGCGCCCTTGATTTCGAGCAGCATGCCCGGATTCGCGTTGACCACGCCTTCGAGCACGTGCTCCATGCGCAAGAGCCGCTCGTCGTGGAAGCCGATGCGCTGCACGTCGCCGTTGGCGTCGCGCCGCTCCGCGCCGTGCATCCCGGCGACGGGCAGATCGGGTATCTGCAGGAACGAATCGATATTGTCGATGCCGCGCCCCGACACGACCGCGACCGCGTTATTGGTCGCGCGCCGCAGCGATGCAAGGATGTCGGGCACCGAACGCGGCACGAAGATGCCGTCGGGCGTGGAGGCGAGTTCAACGAGCGTGCCGTCGAAATCGAAGAAGAACGCGGTCTCGGCAAGAGACAGAGAATCGGGAAGAATTTGCATCGATCTTTGGCCTGTGGTTTGCCTCGTGGCTTGCTTCGTCGCGGCGGGGCCGACGCCGAAGGCGCGCATGTTATGTGCGTCGGCTTTCGATTGCGGAGCCGCTCGACTTACGGATGCGTGCGTCCGGCTTTCGGCGAGCCTGAAGTATGCGGCAAATCGTCTCAAAAATAAGCCGCAAGGTAGATGATGCGCCACCTACGGCCTCGAAGGCGTGTATTTTGCGATAGATGTTCCTGCCTTCAAACCCCCGCCGCACGCCGCTCCGACCACTTCCGATGCACGCTTCGTTCCCCACTTTGCCGTTCCTGCGCGCGAGCCGCTGGCGCGTTCTCACCGCGCTTATTTCGTTGTGTGCGCTCGCCGGGTGCTCGCGTCCGGCCGAGCCGTGGCGTCTGACCGACGTGTCCGGCCACCTGCCCGATCTGAACTTCTCGCTCACCGACGACACCGGCGCGCACGTCACCGGCCGTTCGTTCGCCGGCCGCGCGACGCTCGTCTTTTTCGGCTACACGCACTGCCCCGATGTCTGTCCCGAAACGATGGCGCGTCTGATGCAGGTGCTCCGGCAGCTCGGGCCGGATGCAGACGCGGCGCGCGTCGTGTTCGTTTCCGTCGATCCCGCCCGCGATACGCCCGCGCTCCTGCACGCATACGTCCGCGCGTTCGACGACCGCCACGCAGTCGGCCTCACGGGTGGCGATCGCGCGATCGAGGCCGTCGCGCAGCGGTATCGCGTGGCGTATCAGATGGAAAAGCGCGATCCGAACGGCGCGTATGAAGTGACGCACAGCTCGGCGGTCTATATCTTCGATCGCGACGGCCGCGCGCGCCTGCTCGCCACGGACCGCGATTCGATCGACGCGATCGCCGCCGATCTGCGCCGCATCATCCACGCGAAGGACGCGTGACGATGACGACGCTGCTTTACTGGCTCGAACCCTGGGAGCCGTCGCCGACGGTCGTGGCCGCGATACTCATCGCCGCCGTGCTTTTTGCGCGCGGCGCGGGGCATGCGCGGGTATCGGTATCGCGCCGCATCGCATTCTGGCTTGGGCTGAGCGCGCTGTACGTGGCGCTGCATACGCGGCTCGATTACTTCTTCGAGCACGAGTTTTTCATGCACCGGCTGCAGCATCTGGTGCTGCATCACCTCGGGCCGTTTCTGATCGCGCTGTCGTATCCGGGCGCGGCGCTGCGCGCGGGCGTGCCGTTCGAATGGCGGCGGCGCTGGCTGCGTCCGGCCGGGCGGACGCGCGTCGCTCGCGTGACGTTCGATATCGTGTTCAATCCGCTCGTCGCGGTGACGCTTTTCGTCGGGCTGATCTACTTCTGGCTGCTATCGCCGATTCACTTCAAGGCGATGCTCGATTACCGCCTCTATCGCGTGATGAACTGGAGCATGGTGATCGACGGCCTGCTCTTCTGGTGGCTCGTGCTCGATCCGCGTCCCGCGCCGCCCGCGCGGCTCGCGCCCGGTTGACGCATTCTCGTCGTGATTGCCGCAATTCCGCCGCAGATCGTCCTCGGCGCGTTCATCTTCTTCACGCCGCACGAGCTGTATCCGATCTATTCGATTTGCGGCCGCGCCTTCACCTGGATCACGCCGATGCGCGATCAGCAGATCGGCGGACTCTTGCTATGGATTCCCGGCTCGATGATGAGCGTGGTCGGCGCGCTGATCGCGCTGCGTCACTGGCTGCGGCTGTCTGCGCGCGCGCGGCTGCGTCAGGAGTCGAAGCCGGGACGGCGCATCCACACGTGCGGGATGCCGTCCTCGTCATGCACCCCCGACGATGCGACGAATCCGAACGCGCCGTAGAAGCGCTGCAAATGGGCCTGCGCATGCAGGCTAATCGGCTGGTCGGGCCATTGTTTGAGAATTTCTTCGAGCGCGCGCTGCAGCATCGCGTTACCGAGCTTCATGCCGCGAAAGCCGGCGGTGGTCAGCACGCGGCCAATGCGGACGTCCTTCTCGTTTTCATCCGGATGGCCCGGCAGCAGCACGCGCAGATAGCCGGCGAGTTTCGGGCGCGGTTCGCCTTGTCCGTATGCCAGAAGATGCCACGCATCGACATCGAGCCCGTCGATATCGCCATAAACGCAGTTCTGCTCGACGACGAACACCGCGCTGCGTGCGGCGAGCATGTCGTAGACCTCCGCGGTGATCAGATCATCGAAGCGCTTCCAGCGCCATTCAAGGTCGGAGAGTTGGGTGGTCATCGTTGTAGGAATCGGGGGCCTTGCGGCGTGCCGCAATTATGCCGCGAGGCAGCGCGAGCAAAACGCCGCGGAAAAAGAAAAAGCCCTGACAAGTCAGGGCTTTTTAAGTGGAGGCGCGAACCGGAGTCGAACCGGTCTAAACGGCTTTGCAGGCCGCTGCATAACCGCTTTGCTATCGCGCCAAAAGCGGTGTGGCTTGCTGGCCGATCAAAGCCGGCCAGACTACCAAACAAAAAGGGAAGCGTTGCTTCCCCTTTGACTGGAGCGGGAGACGAGTCTCGAACTCGCGACCTCAACCTTGGCAAGGTTGCGCTCTACCAACTGAGCTACTCCCGCATATCCTGCGCTGCTACTGCTATTCCGATGCCGCTTCGCCACCCATTCGGCTCGCGCTGCTCACACCGAAATTCTGAAACTGGAGCGGGAGACGAGTCTCGAACTCGCGACCTCAACCTTGGCAAGGTTGCGCTCTACCAACTGAGCTACTCCCGCATTGACTGCTTGCCTGATTCGCTTCGCTTTGTTACTGCTTCGCGTCGCGCATCAGAGAAACGAGATTATGTAGAAGCCAAAGCGACCTGTCAACTGTTTTGTCTGCGGTTTTTTCGGCTTCGACGCAATTTTTTGCGCTTCTCCTCGCGACCGTTTCACCGCATGCCGCCGCGCTCGCGAATCTGCGGCCAGGCGAGCTTCATGTAGTAGAACATCGACCAGACGGTGAGAAACGCCGCCACGTTGATGAGCCACAAGCCCCACACGCGTGAATCGAGCACCCATTGCGTGCCTGGGATATTCAGGCGGCCGTAGAACAGCAGCATGGGGATGGCGATCATCTGGCAGACCGTCTTGAACTTGCCGAGCGAATTTACCGCGACGCTCTTCGATGCGCCGATCTGCGCCATCCATTCACGCAGCGCCGATATGGTGATCTCGCGTCCGACGATCACGAGGGCGATCACCGCGTTGAGCCGCGCGCTCTGCACGAGCACGAGCAGCGCGGCGGTGACCATCAGCTTGTCGGCGACGGGGTCGAGAAACGCACCGAACGCCGACGTCTGATCGAGCTTGCGCGCGAGGAAACCGTCGAACCAATCGGTGAGCGCCGCGAGCACGAAGATGATCATCGCAAGCAGGTTGCGATGCTCGAGGCTCAACATCATGTCCGGCAGATAAAACACGCCCACGACGAGCGGAATCAGCACGATTCGCAGCCACGTCAGGAAGATCGGTAGATTGAACGGCATGGGCGAAAGTGAGATCGAGTGCGAGAGGTGTGGGAGGCGCCATTGTGCCGCGTCGATCCGACGCTCACAAGGCGCGTGCTCATGCAACCGCGCGGCCTGCCGCAACCCGCGCGACGGGGTTTCCCGTCAATGCAACTGCCGGTAAATCTGCTGCGCAAGCGCAAGCGATATGCCCTCCACGCTCGCCAGGTCCTCGACGCTCGCCGCCTGCACGCCCCGCAGTCCGCCGAACCGCGACAACAAGCGCTGACGCCGCTTCGCGCCCACGCCTTCGAGTTCCTCCAGCCGCGATGTCTGACGCGCTTTCGCCCGCTTCGCCCGCATGCCGGTGATGGCGAAACGGTGCGCTTCATCGCGGATTTGCGCGACCAGCATCAGCGCCGCGCTTTCCTTGCCGAGCTCCAGCGCGGGACGGCCGTCCGCGAAGATGAGCGTTTCGAGGCCGACCTTGCGCCCCTCGCCCTTCGCGACGCCCACCAGCATGCCGTGATCGAGCCCGAGTTCCGAGAAAACCTGCCGCGCGATTTCCACCTGCCCCTTGCCGCCGTCGATGAGCACGATGTTCGGCAGCGTGCCGCCCGCGGCCAGGGCCGGCGCGGCATCGGGCGTGACGTTGGGATCGGCGGCGGCGTCGGGCTGCATCGTCGCGGCTTCCTCGTTCGCGTTCGCCGCCGCCTGCGCGACCATCTTTTCGTAGCGGCGCGTGAGCACCTGGCGCATTGCGGCGTAATCGTCGCCGGGCGTGATGCCGGTGATGTTGTAGCGCCGATATTCGCCCGACTGCATCTTGTGATGGTGATACACCACGCACGACGCCTGCGTCGCTTCGCCCATCGTATGACTGATGTCGAAGCACTCGATGCGCATCAGCGCGAGGTCGTCCATGTCGAGCCCGAGCGTTTCCGCGAGCGAGCGCGTGCGCGCCTGCTGCGAGCCCTGCTCCGACAGGAGACGCGCGAGCGCGAGCTTCGCGTTCTGCTCGGCCATCGACAGCCACACGCGCTTCTGACCTTGCGGCTGGCGCAGCAGCGTGACCTTGTGCCCGGCCTGTTCGATCAGCAGATCGACGAGCTCGCGGCTCGCCGGCGCATGGCTCACGACGAGCACCGGCGGCACGCGGTTGCCGATGTAGTGCTGCGCCATGAACGCTTCCAGCACTTCGGATTCGAGCGCGCCTTCGCGCACGGCGGGTTCGGTCTGGTCCTCGACGTCCAGTTGGGCCTCGACGCTCGCCGCGCCGGCATCGCCTTCTGTCGAAGGCACGCCCTCTTGCGCCGCTGCCTCTTCTCTCGCGGCGTGCGCGATCGCTTCGAATTCCGGCGCGGGTACATCGACGAGTGCCTGCACGTCCGCTTCGACGGCTTCGTCGTCTTCGAGGCCCGCTTCGTCGTCGTCCTCGGCGAGCGGCATCGCGCTTTCCACGTGCGCCGGAAAATACGCCTTGTCGCCGAGATGGCGCCCGCCGCGCACCATCGCCAGATTCACGCATACCTTGCCGCCCAGCGCGACGACCGCGAGGATATCGACATCGCTCTCGCCGCCGACCTCGATGGCCTGCTGATGCAGCACCGTCGACAGCGAGCTCATCTGATTGCGCACCGCCGCCGCCTGTTCGAACTTGAGCTCGGCCGCGAAGGCATGCATCTTCTCTTCCAGCTCCTTCATCACTTCGCCCTGCCGGCCGAGCAGAAAGCGCGACGCGTTCGACACATCGCGCGCGTAATCCTCCTCGCTGATGAGGCCGGTGCACGGCGCGGTGCATCGCCCGATCTGATGCAGCAGACACGGACGCGTGCGATTGCTGAACACCGAGTCTTCGCACGTGCGCAGCTGGAACACGCGCTGCAGGATGTGGATGCTCTCGCGCACCGCCCACGCGCTCGGAAACGGCCCGAAGTACTGGTTCTTCTTGTCGACCGCGCCGCGGTAGTACGCCATGCGCGGAAACGCGTGCCCGGTCAGCTTGAGGAACGGATACGACTTGTCGTCGCGAAAGAGAATGTTGTAGCGCGGCGCGAGCGCCTTGATCAGATTGTTTTCGAGCAGCAGCGCCTCGGCTTCGGAACGCGTGACGGTCGTCTCGATCTTGCGGATGCGCGTGACCATCATCGCGATGCGCGGCGAATGCAGGGTCTTCGTGAAGTAGCTCGACACGCGCTTCTTCAGGTTGCGCGCCTTGCCGACGTAAAGCACGGCGCCGTCGCCGTCGTAATAGCGGTACACGCCGGGCAGATGCGGCAACTGCGCGAGCGTCTTCTTCGGGTCGAAAGTCGGGTCGGGGGCGTCGGTCGGAGTCATGCAGCGAATATCGTGACGATGCGCGGAAGGGACAAGGGAGGCGGCGCACCGTGCGGCGGACGGTGTCTTAGAATCGCCAGTTTAGAACATTACGACGCGGTCTCGCCGCCGCTCATGCCGCCATGTCCACGCCCCTGTCGCATCAAGCAGGCCAGGAACTCGCCTGCGATATCTTCTGCGCGGTCGTTGACAACTTCGGCGATATCGGCGTGTGCTGGCGGCTCGCGCGTCAGTTGCGCGCGGAGCACGGCTGGCGCGTGCGGCTGTTCGTCGACGATCTCACCGCTTTCCACGCGCTGTGTCCCGCCGTCGATGCGTCGCGCGCGCGGCAAGAAGCGGCGGGCGTCGTCATCGAGCACTGGCGCGAGCCGGCGCATGCGGGCGACGCGCTCGCTATCGCCGATGTCGTCATCGAAGCGTTCGCCTGTGAGATCCCCCATGCCTATGTCGCCGCGATGGCGCGTCGCGCGCCGAAGCCCGTCTGGGTCAACCTCGAATATCTGAGCGGCGAAGACTGGGTTGCGGACTTCCACATGCGGCCGTCGCCGCATCCGCGCTTTCCGCTCGAGAAGAGCTTCTTCTTCCCCGGTCTCGGCGCGGGCACGGGCGGCGTGCTGAAGGAGCGCGGGCTCGATGCGGCCCGCGAACGTTTCGATGCCGCGGCGTGGTGGCGCGAGCGCGTCGGCATCGAGCGGCCGGAGGCGGCATCGACGGTGATTTCGCTTTTCGCCTACGAGAACCCCGCCGTCGATGCGCTGCTCGCGCAGTGGCGCGATGGCACTTCGCCGGTCGTGCTGCTCGTGCCGGGAGGCCGCATTTCGGGCGCGGTCGCGCGCTTCTTCGGCCTGCCGAAGTTCGCCGCAGGGACATCGGCGCATGCGGGCGCGTTGCAGGCGCATGCGCTCGGTTTCGTCGAGCAGCCGCGTTTCGACGAACTGCTGTGGGCCGCCGACATCAACTTCGTGCGCGGCGAAGACTCGTTCGTGCGCGCGCAATGGGCGCGCAAACCGTTCGTGTGGCACATCTACCCGCAAGCCGACGACGCGCATCTCCCGAAACTCGATGCCGCCCTCGCCCACTACACGAGCGGACTCTCGCCGACGGCGCGCGCTGCGATCGATCGCTTCTGGCACACGTGGAACGGCGCGGGAACGCCCGACTGGGCGGATTTCTGGCGGCATCGGGGCGAATTCGCGGCGCGCGCTTCGCAATGGGCCGACGAACTGGCGGGCGTCGGCGATCTGGCGGGCAACCTCGTCGCGCACGTGGCCGCACGCATGGGCGGCTGAAGCCACGCCCGCCGGCTGGCCAAATAAGCAAAAACTCAGTTAAAATAAGCGGTTATCCGAGCGCGGGCCAAATTTCACTGACTACGCACGGCGCTCCGCCCGAATCGATCCAATCCGCAGATCAGCAATCCACGGCAACACTCAAGCCAAATTCAATCGTAAGGACCCAGTTTTTATGAAGACCGCACAAGAACTCCGCGTCGGCAACGTCGTCATGATCGGCAGCGATGCCATGGTGGTGCAGCGTGCCGAATACAACAAGTCCGGCCGTAACGCAGCGGTCGTGAAGATGAAGTTCAAGAACCTGCTGACCAATGCCGGCATGGAAACGGTCTACAAGGCCGACGACAAGTTCGACGTCGTCGTGCTCGACCGCAAGGAAGTGACGTACTCGTACTTCGCCGATCCGATGTACGTCTTCATGGACGCCGACTACAACCAGTACGAAGTCGAAGCAGAAATGATGGGCGACGCGCTCAACTATCTCGAAGACGGCATGGCGTGCGAAGTCGTGTTCTACAACGAGAAGGCCATTTCGGTCGAACTGCCGACCACGCTGGTTCGCGAGATCGTCTACACGGAACCGGCCGTCAAGGGCGATACGTCGTCGGGCAAGGTGCTGAAGACCGCAAAGCTGAACACCGGCTTCGAATTGCAAGTGCCGCTCTTCTGCAACATCGGCGACAAGATCGAAATCGACACGCGCACGAACGAATACCGCAGCCGCGCCTAAAGCAGGCAATCGCGTAAGCCTTACGCCGGCCACGCCGGCGGCGGACGGCGGTTACGGAACCGCCTGTCCACGCTTAGATAAAAGCGCCCCATCGCGGGCGCTTTTTCTTTTGCATGAATTTTTTGACAAATTCAGGCAAACTTTACCGCTTGCAAGCAAACAGTTTGTGTAGCAAGCCGGCCTCGCATCCATTCTATGTGACTGTTTTTGTTGCGTTACATGCGACACCACGCCCCGCGCGCGCACCGTCTGACGAATTGGCACGATTTCTGCTCGATCCGCACATCCCGACTGAAGATGTCACGAGATGCAAACTCAGCGTTCCCGCGCTGGCCGATGGATCATCGTCGCGGCGTTCGCATTGCCCGCCTTCGCTTCGATGCCGGGATGCCAGTCCACGTCGGGCGGTGAGTCGTCCGCGGATTACGCGTCGGACGCTTCGGTGACCGCGCGTGTGAAAGCGGCGCTTCTCGCCGATCCGGGATTGAAGTCGCTCGCGGTGAGCGTGGCGACGTATCGCGGTGTCGTTCAGTTGTCCGGTAACGTGAATTCGGAGGAACAGATTCAGAAGGCCGTCGCCGTAACCCGCAGCGTGTCGGGCGTGCAATCCATCAGCAACGATCTGCACATCAAGCCGCAATGACGCAGTAGTCGAAATTCAAGCGCAGGACAAGAACAAACCGCAGCGGGACCCAACGCGCCGCGCCATCGAGCACGACAAGGCGCCGCAGCCCGCCCACGAGCGCCCGAGTTCCAAGCGTCGCCTTTGCCCGGCGACGCATGCTGCAACGGCAATTACAGTCTCTTTTGATACGTTGTGTCTGCCATGCCACACGCACTGATTGTCGAAGACGATCCCAATAGCCTGTCCGGCCTGTCCGCGATCCTGTCGGCGGACGGCTTTTCCGTCGATACCGCGACCACGCTCGCCGAAGCGCGCGCCGCGCTGACGCGCTTCATTCCCGATGTCGTGCTGATCGACCTGAACCTGCCCGACGGCAGCGGGCTCGACCTGCTGCCGAGCCTGCCCTCGCAACCGCCTGACGGCGCGCTGCCCGTCATCGTGATGACCGGCAACGCGACGGTCGAAAGCGCGATCGAAGGCTTGCGGCACGGCATCTGGGATTACCTGCTGAAGCCGGTGAACATCCCGCGCCTGCGCAGCCTCCTCGCACGGATTCCGCGTCCCTACGAGCTGACGGAGGAGGTGCAGTCGCTGCGCTCGACGCTGCGCGAACTGGGCCACTTCGGCGACATGCTCGGCCGCAGCGCGGTCATGCAGCACGTCTACGATCAGATCGAACATACCGCGCCGACCGAAGCCGCCGTGCTCATCTGTGGGGAGCCGGGCACGGGCAAGAAGCTGGCCGCGCGCACGATTCACCAGTTGAGCCGCCGCCGCAAGGGACCGTTCGTCAGTTTCGACTGCTCGACCGCGCGCACCGACGGCACCCAGCGTTCGATGGAAAGCATTCTCTTCGGCCACGAGCGCAATGCGTTCGCCGGCGCGGAGAACCGCGAGCCGGGCCTGCTCGAGCAATCGGGCGGCGGCACGCTCTTTCTCGATCAGATCGATTCCCTGCCCGCCGCGCAGCAGGAAGCGTTGCTGCGCGCGCTCGATTCGCAGACGTTCATGCGCGTCGGCGGCAGCAACCGCATCATGACGGACTTCCGCCTGATCGCATCGTCCCGTACGCCCGCACGCGACGCGGTGACGAGCGGCGCGCTGCGCGAGGACCTGTTCCAGCGACTATCGGCATCGTCGATCATGCTGCCGCCGCTGCGCGAACGCGACGACGACATCGCGCTGATGGCGGAGCAATTCGTCGATGAACTCAATCGCGAAAATCACATCGCCGGGATCACGAGCGGATCGCCGAAGCGCATCAGCCCGTCGTTCCTGCGCGAGTGCATCGCGAACGACTGGCCCGGCAACGTGCGCGAAATGCGGGATCGCGTGCGGCGCGCGTATCACGCATCGGGCGAAACCATCGAAACGCTCCGTGCCGACGAGCAAGGCGGCCCCGGCGGACGCGGCCTGAACGGCAGCAGCGTGCAGGTGACCGTCGGCACCGCGCTGGCGGACGTCGAAGACATGCTGATTCGCGCGACGCTCGAAGCGGTCGGCGGGACGCGGCATCGCGCGGCGACGCTGCTCGGCATCAGCCCGAAGACGCTCTATAACAAGCTGCAGCGGATGAAGCTCGAATCGTAAGTTGTGCGGTCGATTGAAAAACGCCACGGCATTCGAAATGCCGTGGCGTTTTTTTTCGTCCCGCGGAGTTCATCTCAACGCGCTTGCGACCAGTTCCCGCGCCGCCCAGTACTCCGCCTGATTCTGCAGCTTGCTCCAGCGCAACGCCTTGCCGCGCGCACGCATGCGCGAGATGCGCTGTTGCGATGCCTTCGCCGGCGTGAAGCGGAGTTGCTCCAGCACCTTGCCAGCCTCTTCCGGCTGATTGCAGATCAGCACCATGTCGCAGCCCGCCGTCAGCGCGGCAGTCGCGGCTTCGGTGAGCGTGCCGCCCGCGCGCGCGGCTTCCATCGAAAGGTCGTCGCTGAAAATCGCGCCGTTGAAGCCCAGCTTGCCCCGCAGGATGTCCTGCAGCCAGATGCGCGAGAAGCCTGCGGGCTTGTCGTTGACTTGCGTGTAGATCACGTGCGCCGGAATCACCGACGCGAGCGACAGCCCGAGCCAGTCGTAGGGGCGCACATCGGCGGCGAGAATGTCGTCGAGCGGGCGATCGTCGGTGGGCAGCGCGACATGCGAATCCGCCGATGCGAAGCCGTGCCCCGGGAAGTGCTTGCCGCAGTTCGCCATGCCCGCGAGCGCGAGGCCGTGATTCAGGCTCTTCGCGAGCATCGTCACGACGCGAGGATCGCTGTGCAATGCGCGATCGCCGATCACCTGCGACTGGCCGTACTCGAGATCGAGCACCGGCGTGAAGCTCATGTCGATGCCGCACGCGCGCAATTCCGACGCGAGTACATAGCCGAAAGCGGTCGCCGCTCTGGTGGCCGCGAGAACGTCCCGGTCCCACAACGCGCCGAGCGTGGCCGGCGCGGGCAGCACCGTGAAACCATCGGTGCGGAAGCGCTGCACGCGTCCGCCTTCGTGATCGACGGCGATCAGGATGTCGTCGCGCACCGCGCGGATCGCATCGGTCAGCGCAACGAGTTGCGCGCGGTCCTCGAAGTGGCGCTTGAAGAGAATCACGCCGCCGGTCATCGGATGCGAGATGCGCTCGATATCCGCGTCGGAGAGCGTCGTGCCGGCGACGTCGAGCATGACGGGGCCGGGAGTGCGTTTCATCGAATTCAATGGATGTTCTTATCGTGGTTGATTGGTGTCACGCCTTGTCCGCGACTTCGGCGACGACGAAGGTCACCGCATAGTCGCGCTCGTCGGTGACGGTGACTTGCGCGGTGATGCCGCGTTGCGCGAGCCATTCGGCCAGTTCGCCCGACGCCACGACCATCGGCTTGCCGCTCGGCTCGTTGAGCGTTTGCAGCGCGCGCCAGGTCATCGGCCAGCGCATGCCGAGGCCGATCGCCTTCGAGAACGATTCCTTCGCGGAAAAGCGTGTCGCAAGGAACGCGAGACCGCGCACTTCGGAGCGCGCGCGGCGTGCGTGATAGATGCGCAGTTCGTCGGGGCCGAGTACCTTCTCGGCGAAGCGCCCTTTGGTGCGCTCCATGACCGCCGCGACGCGGCTGACTTGCACGAGATCCGTGCCGATTCCGTAGATCGCCATGATGCCGCGCTCAGCGTTTCGTTTGCGACGCGAGCCGCGATGCGACCATGATCGCCTTCATCTCGCGCACCGCGTTGTCCCAGCCGGCGAAGATCGCGTGCGCGACGATCGCATGGCCGATGTTCAGTTCGACGATGCCATCGAGCGCTGCGATCGGCTGCACGTTCGTATAGTGCAGGCCGTGGCCGGCATTGACCTTGAGGCCGAGCGCATTGCCGAAATCGACGCTCGTCGCGACGCGTTCGAACTCGCGCTGCTGCCCCGCTTCGTCGTGGGCTTCGGCATAGCGGCCCGTATGCAGTTCGATGACCGGCGCGAGCGCTTCCTTCGCCGCGCGAATCTGGGTCTCGTCCGGATCGATGAACAGCGACACGCGGATGCCCGCATCGGCCAATTGCCTGCACGCGGCCTTCACCGCTTCGAACTGGCCGGCGACGTCGAGACCGCCTTCGGTCGTCAGTTCCGCACGCTTTTCCGGCACGAGGCAGACATCCTGAGGCCGGATGTCGCACGCGATGTCGAGCATTTCGCGCGTCACCGCGCATTCGAGATTCATGCGCGTTTTGAGAAGCGGACGCAGCGCGCGCACATCGGCATCGACGATATGACGGCGATCCTCGCGTAGATGCAGCGTGATCGCGTCGGCGCCTGCTTCCTCGGCGGCGAGCGCGGCGCGGATCGGATCGGGATAGGACGTGCCGCGCGCATTGCGCAACGTGGCGACGTGATCGATATTCACGCCCAGATCGATCACGCTCGCGGGCGATGAGAGAAAGAAGCTCATAGGTTTTGCAGGTCGATCAGAATCTGACGGGTGGCGAGCGGCGCGCCGCCCAGGTGGTAATTGAGCAGGAAGCGCATCAGCGTCTTGCTCTGCACGGCGGTCTGGCCGCTGCTGTAGTCGTCGCGCTCCATGTCGATCAGCGTCTGCCCGGCGATCACCGGCCATTGCGCGGGAAGATCATCGGACGCGTCGAGCACGCCGCGCTCGGGATCGAACATGTAGCGGCCTTCCGCGACCACGCTCTCACGCGTGACCGTGCGCGTGAGCGCCATCGCATAGCCCGTTTCGCGCAACAGCACGCGCTCGAAGGAGCGCAGCACCTGCACGGCCGGTTCGCCGTGCGCGAGGCGCGAAAGCGTCAGCACGTAATGATTGAAGAGCGCCGGATGCGGGTCCTCGCGCGCGCAGAACTTCACGAGCAGTTCGTTGACGTAGAAACCGCAGAGAAGCGCGTCGCCGGTCAGAGGCAGCATGCCGCCGACCCATTCCGCCGTGGTCAGCGTGCGGACTTCGCCCTTGCCCGTCCACGAGAGCCCGAGCGGCTGAAACGTCTGCAGCACGCCGCGCAGCGCCGAATGCGGACGCTTCGCGCCCTTCGCGACGAGCGCGATGCGGCCGTGATCGCGCGAGAAGACATCGATGACGAGACTCGTCTCGCGGTAGGGATAGCTATGCAGCACGAAGCCCGGCTGCTCGCTCACGCGAAAATCTGAGCGCGGCGCGGCGCGCGGTTTCGCCCTGGCCGCGCTGCCGGTCGGGGACGCAGCCGCCCGGCGGCGCTTGGGAACGGGCCGCTCGCTGGCGTCGAAGTCGTCGTCAGGACGACTGTCGGCGGGCGGTGTCATCCACGCGTCGCGGGTGCCGGCGTCCATGAGTTCGGTCCATGCGTCATTCGTAGCCGTAGGCGCGCAAGCCAGCTTCGTTGTCAGCCCAGCCGCTCTTCACCTTCACGAAGGTTTCGAGGTACACGGGGCCGTCGAACAGCTTCTCCATGTCGAGCCGCGCCTCGGTGCTGATCTGCTTCAGCTTCGCGCCCTTCTGGCCGATGATCATCGCCTTGTGGGTGTCCCGGTTGACGAGAATGGTCGCGAACACGCGGCGCAGGCGGCCTTCGGTCTCGAACTTGTCGATAAGCACCGTGCTCGTGTACGGCAACTCGTCGCCGGTCCAGCGGAACACTTTCTCGCGCAGGATTTCCGCAGCGAGGAAGCGCTCGCTGCGGTCCGTCAGGTCGTCTTCGCCGTAGATCGGCTCGCCTTCCGGCAGATACGGCTTCACGACCGACATCAGGCGCTTGATGTCTTCCGGGTGCTTCGCCGACAGCGGCACAATCTCGCGGAAGTCGCGCAAGGCGGACATCTGCTGCATGAACGGAAAGAGCGAATCCTTGTCGCCGACGCGGTCGAGCTTGTTGGCGATCAGCAGCGTGGGCGTGCCGGTCGGAATGAGGTCGAGCACTTTCTGATCGTCGGGGCCGAAGCGGCCGGCTTCGATCACGAAGAGGATCGCATCGACCGATGTCAGCGTCGACGTCACCGCGCGATTCAGCGAGCGGTTCAGCGCGCCGCTGTGGCGCGTCTGGAAGCCGGGGGTATCGACGAAGACGTACTGCGCGTCGTCGATCGTGTTGATGCCGGTGATGCGGTGGCGCGTCGTCTGCGCCTTGCGCGACGTGATGCTCACCTTCTGGCCGACGAGCGCGTTCATGAGCGTCGATTTGCCGACGTTCGGCCTGCCGACGATAGCGACCATGCCGCAGCGGAAACCGGAAGATGTGGGAGCGTTCATAGTGTTGTGCAGCCTGGATTCGTTGGCGTCTCGAGCGTGAGACGCGATGCGCGTGCGCGCGTCAGTGGCCGGCGTCGGCGGCGCGCACGACGCGGCTGGCCGGTGCGTCGGCGCTCGCGCCGCTGTTCGTGTCGGACTCGTCGCGCTCGGCGGATGCCTCAGCCGCTTCGCTCTTCGCCGCTTTTTCCGCCTTCTCCGCCTTTTCGGGACGATGGATCAGGTGCCGCTCCGGCTTGTCGGCGGCAGCATACGCGCCGGCGGACGGTTCGACATGCGTCGCGCGGATCACGGCCAGCGGCGCGGTGTCGTGCGGCTCGTCCGCCGCATGACTGCGCGGGCGTTCCCGTTCCCGCTCGCGCCGGTCCGGCGAGCGCAGATCGAGCGCGGCCTGCACGCCGATACCGCTCGGCATCACGTCCGCCTGGGCGAGCTTCGCCGCTCGCGCGCCCTTGCGCTTCGGTTTCACGCCGAGCGTCGGCGCAGCGGCCATCACCTGGTCGAGCGCCGTCTTTGCCGCAGCCTGTTCCGCCGCGCGACGGCTCGCGCCCGAGCCCGACACTTTCACGTCGAGCTTCGGTACCGAGCATTCGACTTCGAATTGCTGGTTGTGAGCCGCGCCGTGCGTCGCCACGACCGTATAAGTGGGCAGCGCGATCTTGTGGCCCTGCAGATATTCCTGCAGCAGCGTTTTCGCGTCCTTGCCGATGGTGCGCGGATCGATGTGATCGAGCACCGGCGTGTACAGACGCTTGATGACGGTGTGCGCGGCGTCGAAACCGCCGTCGAGAAAGATGGCGCCGAAGATGGCTTCGAGGGTATCCGCGAGAATCGACGGGCGGCGGAAACCGCCGCTGCGCAGTTCGCCTTCGCCGAGACGCAGCCCTTCGGAGACGTTCAGCGCCTGAGCGATTTCATAAAGCGACTGCTGTTTGACGAGATTCGCCCGGACGCGCGACAGATCGCCTTCGTCGAGCTTGCCGAATCGCTGGAACAAAAGCGCAGCCACCACGCAATTGAGAACGGAATCGCCGAGAAATTCGAGCCGTTCGTTGTGCGTGGCGCTGTGACTGCGGTGGGTCATCGCCTGGCGCAGCAATTCCGCATTGCGAAATTCGTACCGCAGCCGGCTTTCCAACGGAGAAGATGGCATGGACAGAGTATAACGCGCCCGCCAAGGCGGCTGATTCCGCCCGGCGGGCCGGGAAAACGCATGGCGAGACGGTGTTAGCCGCGCTTCTTCACGCCGTTTCGAAGCGCGCGCCGGCGCAGTGACGGCGGCGCACGCGAAGCATCACTGGAACGAGCCGATGCGCTTCAGGTTGCTGAAGTTCATCCAGATGAAGAACGCGCGTCCGACGATGTTCTTGTCCGGGACGAAGCCCCAGTAGCGGCTGTCGGCGCTGTTGTCGCGGTTGTCGCCCATCATGAAGTAATGGCCCGGCGGCACCTTGCAGGTCACGCCTTGCGCGTTGTAGACGCAGTTGTCGCGGTACGGGAAATCGTCCGCGCCGACGACGAACGGGGGCACTTGCGGATTGTTGAGGATGGCGTTCTTGCGGCCGTCGAGATCTTCGACGAACTGCTTTGCATAGCCGATGCGCTCGTCGTCGAAATAGTCGGGCTGCGCCGCTTCCGGCACCGGCTTGCCGTTGATGGTCAGATGCTTGTTCTCATAGGCAACGGTATCGCCCGGCAGGCCGATCACGCGCTTGATGTAGTCGACCGACTCGTCCTTCGGATAGCGGAACACCACCACGTCGCCGCGCGTGAGCGGCTTGCCCTCGGTCAGCTTCGTGTTGGTGATCGGCAGACGCAGGCCGTACTCGTACTTGTTCACCAGAATGAAGTCGCCGACGAGCAGCGTCGGCACCATCGAGCCGGAGGGAATCTTGAACGGCTCCACGATGAACGAGCGCACCACGAACACCGCGAGAATCACAGGGAAGAAGCTAGCCGTGTATTCGAGCCACCACGGCTGGCGCAGCCGCTCGCCGCGCAGACGCGCGCGCGTTTCGGCCGCGTTTTCGTCGGCGAAGCGCTCGCCGACGCGTTCCTGCTGGCGGTCGAACTCGGCGACTGCGGCATCCGCCGCGCGGCGGCGTCCCGGCAGAAAGACCAGTTTGTCGAGCACCCATGCAATACCCGTCACGAGGACGAGGATCAAGAGAATCAGTGCGAAATTCATCAAACGCTTCCGGTTGTTATCGTCGGTTGTTGTTGTTCTGCGCCTCGCGGCGCGCGGACATTATTCGTCCACGCGCAGGATTGCGAGGAAGGCTTCCTGCGGAATCTCGACCGATCCGACCTGCTTCATGCGCTTCTTGCCCGCCTTCTGCTTCTCGAGCAGCTTCTTCTTGCGGGTAATGTCGCCGCCGTAACACTTCGCGAGCACGTTCTTGCGAAGCGCCTTGATGTTCTCGCGCGCGATGATGTTCGAGCCGATGGTCGCCTGGATGGCCACGTCGTACATCTGGCGCGGAATCAACTCGCGCATCTTCGAGGCGACTTCGCGGCCGCGATGCTGGCTTTGCGAACGATGGACGATGACGGAGAGCGCATCGACCTTGTCGCCGTTGATGAGCATGTTGACCTTCACCACATCCGCCGCGCGATATTCCTTGAACTCGTAGTCCATCGACGCATAGCCGCGCGACGTGGACTTCAGGCGATCGAAGAAATCGAGCACGATTTCCGCCATCGGAATTTCGTAGGTAAGCTGCACCTGGCGGCCGTGATACTGCATGTTGATCTGCGAGCCGCGCTTGTTCGTACACAGCGTGATGACCGAGCCCACATACTCTTGCGGCATGTAGAGGTTCACGGTGACGATCGGCTCGCGCACTTCCTCGATCTTGGACGGCTCCGGCATCTTCGCCGGATTTTCGACGGAGATGGTCGTGCCGTCGCGCTGCACGACCTCGTAAATCACCGTCGGGGCCGTGGTGATGAGGTCCATGTCGAACTCGCGCTCGAGCCGCTCCTGCACGATTTCCATGTGCAGCAGGCCGAGGAAGCCGCAACGGAAGCCGAAGCCGAGCGCCTGCGAGACTTCCGGCTCGAACTGCAGCGAGGCGTCGTTCAGCTTCAGCTTCTCGAGCGATTCGCGCAGTGCGTCGTACTGGTTCGCTTCGACCGGGTAGAGGCCCGCGAACACCTGCGGCTTCACTTCCTTGAAGCCCGGCAACGGCTCCTGCGCCGGCCGATTCGCGACGGTGACCGTATCGCCGACCTTGGCGGCCGTCAGCTCCTTGATGCCCGCGATGACGAATCCCACCTGCCCCGCCGACAACTGCGAGAGGTTGGTCGACTTCGGCGCGAACACGCCCAGATGCTCGACCGGGTATTGCGCGCCGGTCGCCATCATCTTGATCTTGTCCTTCGGCTTGAGCGTGCCGTTGACGATACGCACGAGCATCACGACGCCGACGTAGTTGTCGAACCACGAGTCGATGATCAGCGCCTGCACCGGCGCGTCCGGATCGCCCTTGGGCGGCGGCACTTTCGCAATTAGCGATTCCAGCACGTCCTCGACGCCGAGCCCCGTCTTCGCGCTGCAATGAACGGCGTCGGTCGCGTCGATGCCGATCACGTCTTCGATTTCGGCAATCGCGTTCTCGGGATTGGCAGCCGGCAGGTCGATCTTGTTCAGCACCGGGACGACTTCGACGCCGAGTTCGATCGCCGTATAGCAATTGGCGACGGTCTGCGCCTCGACGCCCTGGCTCGCATCGACGACGAGCAGCGCGCCTTCGCATGCCGACAGCGAGCGGCTGACTTCGTACGAGAAGTCGACGTGTCCGGGTGTATCGATCAGATTGAGGTTGTAGACCTGACCGTCGCGCGCCTTGTACGTCAGCGCCGCCGTCTGCGCCTTGATCGTGATGCCGCGCTCGCGCTCCAGGTCCATCGAGTCGAGCACCTGCGCTTCCATCTCACGATCCGACAGCCCGCCGCACAACTGGATGATGCGGTCCGCGAGCGTCGACTTGCCGTGATCGATGTGCGCAATGATCGAGAAGTTACGAATATGATTCATTCAGTGCCGATCAAGCGAAAAAGGCGCGCCCTCACACACGCGGAGCACGCCTTGAAAATTTGGGGAAAACTTCTGCATTTTAGCCGAAAAGGGGGGTGGTCAGGCGTTTTCGGCGTTCGGCGGATCAACGGCTGCGTTTCTGCAAGACCGTAAGGACGGCATCGCCGTCCAGCCGGTAATGGCACAGCTCGACGCCATCGAGCATCAGCACCGGCACGCGCTCGTTGTAACGCGCTTCGAGCTGCGGGTCTTCGTCGATGTCGATCCACTCGATCGCCACGCCGAAGCGCGCCGCGATCGGCTCCAGTTCGGCGCGCATCTCCTCGCACAGATGACACCAAGCGCGCCCGTACAGGACGAAAGGCGCGCCGTGCCTCTCACTCATCGTCGGGCGTTACTTCTGCGACGGCACGCGCGGGCGCAACGGCACGAACTGCGTGTTGTCGCCACGACGCACGAGAACCGCAACCATCTTGCTCGCATCGAGGCTCTGCGCGAGCGCTTCGAACTGCTTCGCGCTCGTGATATCGGTGTCGCCGATGCGCATGATGATGTCGCCCTTCTGGAAGCCCGCGCGCGCGGCCGGTCCTTCGACGGCGTCGACCAGCACGCCGCTCGTGAGCTTGAGCGCCTTCTTCTGCTCGGCGGAGAGATCACTCACCGCGAGCCCGAGCGAATTGCTTGCGCGCTCCTTCGGCTGCGGGGCGCGGCGCTGCTCGGCCTTCGCGACCTTGTCCGGCTGCATTTCGGCGATGGTGATCGGCAGTTCGCGCGACTGACCCTTGCGCCAGATCGTGACGGTCGCCTTCGAGCCCGGCTTGCTGTCGCCTACCATGCGCGGCAGATCGGTCGCCGTCTCGACGTTCGTTCCGTTGAACTTCAGGATGATGTCGCCCGGCTGAATGCCCGCCTTGTCCGCCGGACCGCCCGACTCGACGCTGCTCACGAGCGCGCCCTGCGCCTTCGGCAGGCCGAGCGAATCCGCGACGTCCTTCGTCACTTCGCCGATAGCCACCGCGATGCGCCCGCGCACGACCTTGCCCGACGTCTTCAGCTGATCGGCCACGCGCATCGCTTCGTCGATCGGAATCGCGAACGAGATGCCCATGAAACCGCCGGTGCGGCTATAGATCTGCGAATTGATGCCGATGACTTCGCCCGCCATGTTGATGAGCGGACCGCCCGAGTTGCCCGGATTCACCGCGACGTCGGTCTGGATGAACGGCAGGTAATCGCCCGTGTCGCGCCCTTTCGCGCTGACGATGCCCGCCGTCACCGTGTTGTCGAGGCCGAACGGCGAGCCGATCGCGAGGACCCATTCGCCGACGCGCACCTTGTTCGAATCGCCGATGGTGATGGCCGGCAGGCTCGACGCACTGATCTTGACCACCGCTACGTCGGTGCGCTCGTCGACGCCGACGAGCCGCGCCTTGAACTCGCGCTTGTCGGTGAGCGTGACGTAGATGGTGTCGGCGTCATCGACGACGTGCGCGTTCGTCATCACATAGCCGTCCGTTGACAGGATGAATCCCGAGCCGACGCCGCTGCTCTGTTCCGAATTGTCCTGGCTGTCATCCGGCGGAAGGCTGCGGCTGCCGCCCTTGCCCTGATCGCCGCCGCTTCCACCGCCGCCACCGCCGCCACCACCACCGCGTGGCGGCTGGCCGGGCATCGGGATACCGAAGAAGCGGCGGAAGAACTCGGACATGTCGCCTTCATCGAGGCCGGGCGGCAGACCGCGCAAGTCGTTGGCAGTGCCGACACGCGAGGTCGTGCGGATATTGACGACCGAAGGCCCGACCCTGTCGACGAGCGCAGTGAAATCCGGCAGGTTCACCGCCGGGGCCGCCGCCGCCGTATGCGAGATGAGCGGCAGGCACACGGCGAGCGCCGCGGCCGCGATGAACTTGCGCAGCGAGTAGTAGCTCATAGGCTGGAGGCGAGGGATTCGATTACCGGGAAGGCTTGTATTCTATGGTAGAGGCAAATTGCTGCAACGTGCTTTGCGGCACTTCGCCGAGCAAGGTAATCCAGAAATCGCCACGGCGCTTCACGAGCACATGCGTCGCGCCGCTGTTGCCCGCGCCTTCCTTGCGCGAACTCTTCTCGACCGGCTCGACGAACACCGAAATGGCGGCGAGGCCGTCGGAGAACACGGCCTGATCGACGGGGATCGGCGCCTGGCCCTGCTGGCTCGACGCCATCGGCCGGCGCAGTTCGCGAATCTTTTTGAAGCCCGGAATGCTCGGCTTCATCTGCCAGCCCTGCGCTTCCATGTCGACCGGCTGCACGGGCGGCCGCACGATCGTCCAGCCCGCCGTGCTGCGCATGCCGTTCGCAATCGCCGCCTTGTCGATGGCCCCGCCGATGCGCACTTGCGAGAACGAAAGCTGTTCCAGCACCTGACCGTCCGGATCGAGCGTCTGGGCACGCAGCAGAAGACCGGTTTTCGCGTCGGCCCAGAGCTTGTAGGCGAAGCGATACGCGTCTTTCGGATCGAGCTCGATGACCTGGCTTTCGACGCCCGCCACGCGGTCGTTACCCAGCAGCTTCGGCTCGTAGTAGTTCAGCACCTGATCCCCGCTCGTCGCGAGCAGCGACGGGAACGAGTCGCGGCTCTGCCGATGCTCCATCACGAGCAGATGGCGCTCCGGCACGAACGTGACCATGTCGTCGTCGTGGCGCAACATGCGGCGCGGTGCGCCGTCGAGACTTTCGAGGGATTCGTATTCGCCGTCGCCGCGCGTGGCGACGTGCGTGATCCGCGACGACTGCACCGTCGTGCCGCGCTGATAGACGAAGGTGCCCTCGTAGTTCTGCTGCTGGGCCGCCTCGTGGATGCGATTGAGCAGGCTGGCCGCGGTCTTGCGCTGTGCGGCGTCGGCGGTGTCGGCAAACGAAGTCGATGCCGCCGACAACAATGCGGCTGCGCACAACATCAATGCCGGCAGCCGCCCCCAGGTTCTAGTTTTATTCAACCGCACACTCGCCCTCGGTTATTGGCCCTGCGAAGTCACGGCCGCGCGAATCAGAGGCATGGAGCCGGGCATCGCAGGCTGCTGCGAGAACTGCTGATGCGCTTCGAGATATTGATCGAGATTCGCGTCGCGGATGATGTTCGCTTCCACGACCGGCGACGCCGTGCTCACCGCCGGCACCGACGCGAGCGCGACGCGCTGCACCGGCTCCGTCTGGGCGACGCTCGCCACCTGCGCACCCGACTGACTGCCGACGCCCTGCAACTGCGGCACGACGATCCACGTCAGCGTGGCCGCAGCCGCCGCTACCGCGAACGCCGGCACGACGCGCCGGCGCAGCAAGCCGCCGCGCGCCTTCTGCGCCGGAAGCGCTGCGGGCGCAAGCACGTGCGCTTCAGCTTCGAAACGCGCGGAGAACGCCGACATGAACGCGCTGCTGCGCACCGGGCTTTCGGCGAGATCGTCCGAGCGCAATGCGTCGCCAATCAGGTGATAGTCGGACCACGCCGCGCGGTCCTGGCTCGTCAGTCCCGCAAGGAACTGGCTGATGTTTTGAATCTCGTCGAGCGATTCACCGTCGACGAACGCCGACATGCGCTCGCCGCGCGTGCCCGCCTGAGAATGTGTCTGCGAATTTCCGTGCGCTTGCATCGAGACCGACCCCATGATGCTCCCCAATCCTGTGATACCACCCCGTAGTGACACCAACTAACCCAGATATCGCGTCCCTGTCCCGTGGATTTCGCCGCCTACCAGCGTTTGCCTTCGGGAGTGTCCAACAACGGACGCAATTTTGCCGCAATGGCTTCGCGAGCACGGAAAATTCTTGATCTGACGGTGCCGATGGGGCAATCCATCATCTCGGCGATTTCTTCGTAGCTCAACCCTTCGATTTCCCGGAGCGTGATGGCGGTGCGCAGTTCTTCCGGCAGCAGCGCCATCGCAGCATTGACCGTTTCCGCGATCTGCTTGCTCATCAACATCGACTCGGGCGTGTTGATATCCCTTAGTTGGTCGGCGTCGGAGAAAGTTTCCGCCTCTTCGGCATCTGCTTCGGTAGAAGTGGGAGCGCGGCGGCCCTGCGTGGCAAGGTAGTTCTTCGCCGTATTGACGGCGATGCGGTACAGCCAGGTGTAGAAGGCCGATTCGCCCCGGAATTGCGGCAGCGCGCGATAAGCCTTGATGAAGGCGTCCTGGGCGACGTCCTCGACCTCGGCGGGGTCGCGCACGAGGCGCGAGATCAGTCGAATGATCTTGCGGTGGTATTTGGCGACCAGCAGTTCGAACGCGGCTTTGTCGCCCTTCTGCACGCGCTCGACCAGCACTTGGTCGATTTCTTTTTCGCTCACCTGGGAATCCGTTTGACATGGGGGCTGTTCGCGGACGGCTATTGTAGCGTTACCGTCTTCGCGTTATCCCCGACGCTCATGCGCCGTTACAGTCTTTACAGGTATGCGCTCGCGGCGCGGCGGGCGCGTACTGCAAGCTGGCGGAAGGTGTCGGAATCGACGGTGTCCGCCGCGACCAGCAGCGTGCGCGGCCTGCCTTTCCCCGCGGACAAGGTCAGCGCCAGCAGCCGCCCGCTCCACTGGGCACAGCCGACGATGGCGAGATAGTGCGTGCCGCCCGCGCGTTCCCAGACGGTCACGCCGTCGGCGTGCAGCGCGATCGCCACCGGCTGCCGACGCCGCCAGCGCGCCGCTGCCACCCCGAGCAGCGCGAGCGCGACGAGCGCCGCGACGGCGCCATCGAATGCGCCGAAACGCCCCGCGACACATTCGAAGACCGCCGCGCCGGCCACCGCGATGAACACACCGAGCGCGGCGAGCACAAAACGAGACGGCCGCATCGGGATGCGCGGCAGCGTGCCTGCTTCCCGATGCGGCCGATGCTCCTGCGCGCCCGTCATCACGGTCCCCGATCCGGCGAGCGCGTGGCGCTCAATGACGCTTGAAGATGAGCGAGCCGTTCGTGCCGCCGAAGCCGAACGAGTTCTTCACCGCGACATCGATCTTCATTTCCCGCGCGGTGTTCGCGCAGTAGTCCAGGTCGCACTGCGGGTCCTGATTGAAGATGTTGATGGTCGGCGGCGAAATCTGGTTGTGCACGGCGAGCACCGTAAACACCGATTCGAGTCCGCCCGCGCCGCCGAGCAGGTGGCCCGTCATCGACTTCGTGGAGTTCACGACAGCGCTCTTCGCATGGTCGCCGAGCGCGCGCTTGATGCCGATGGTCTCCGCGATGTCGCCGAGCGGCGTCGACGTGCCGTGCGCGTTCACGTAGTTGACCTGGTCGGCGTTGACCTTCGCGTTTTTCAGCGCGTTGACCATTGCGCGGCGGCCGCCGTCGCCGTCTTCGGGCGGTGCGGTCATGTGGTACGCATCGCCGCTCATGCCGTAGCCCAGCACTTCCGCGTAAATCTTCGCGCCGCGCGCCTTCGCGTGCTCGTACTCTTCGAGCACCATCACGCCCGCGCCCTCGCCGAGCACGAAGCCGTCGCGATCCGTGTCCCAGGGACGGCTGGCCGTCGACGGATCGTCGTTGCGCTGCGAGAGCGCGCGCGCCGCCGCGAAACCGCCGATGCCGAGCGGGGACACCGTTGCTTCCGCGCCGCCCGCGATCATCACGTCGGCGTCGCCATATTCGATCAGACGCGACGCCTCACCGATGCAGTGCAGACCGGTCGTGCAGGCCGTGACCATCGACAGGTTCGGCCCCTTGAGGCCGAAGCGGATCGACAGATGACCGGAAATCATGTTGATGATCGACGCCGGCACGAAGAACGGCGAGATGCGGCGCGGGCCGCGATTGAGCAGTTCGGTCTGGGTGACTTCGATCATCGGCAGGCCGCCGATGCCCGAGCCGACCACCACGCCGACGCGCTCCGCGTTCTCTTCGGTGATCTCGAGGCCGCTGTCCTGCATGGCCTGGACGCCCGCCGCGAAGCCGTAATGGATGAAGGTATCCATGTGGCGCGCTTCCTTAGCGGGCATGTAGTCCTCGATGTTGAAGCCCTTCACCTCGCCCGCGAAACGGGTCGAGAAGTTCGTGGCATCGAACTTCGTGATATTGGCAATGCCGGACTTGCCCGCCACCAGATTGGCCCAGCCGTCGGCAACGGTATTGCCGACAGGCGAAATGAGCCCAAGGCCTGTAACAACAACTCGACGACGGCTCACGGTAACCCCTTATCCATAGAATGACGAAAAGCAAAAGCCACAGCGGCCACAGGAAACCGCCCTGTGTGCCCTGTGGCTGTTGAATCGGTTTTCGCAGCGACGGTGCTTCAAGCTTGAAGAGCGACGAGTCGCCGGCGCGTCCGGCCTTAGGCCTTGACGTTCGCGCGAGCGTAGTCGATCGCTTGCTGAACCGTGGTGATCTTTTCGGCCTCTTCATCGGGAATTTCCATGCCGAACTCGTCTTCCAGCGCCATCACCAGTTCAACGGTATCGAGCGAGTCAGCGCCCAGATCGTTCACGAACGATGCTTCGTTCTTGATTTCGGCTTCAGCCACGCCCAGTTGTTCGGCGACGATCTTCTTCACGCGCTGTTCGATGTTGTCCATGCAACCCTCCGAGGGAATAAAAGTTCAAAAATACGAGTGCGCGCATTTTATCAGGTTTGGTCCCGCAAAATACGGCGCTTCAGTTCCGTGCTCCACCGCCTCCTGCGCTTCATCAAGGCGCTCGCGGCGGGTTGCATCGTGTGTTGCGGTCGCGCTATCGACCGTGCGCGCATGCTCGTGAAAGCATTTCGCGCGCCCGTCTGCCGCGCGGATATTAAGCGAATTTCGGCGAAATGCCTATTACATGTACATGCCGCCGTTCACGTGCAGCGTCGTGCCCGTGATATAGCCCGCGAACGGCGACGCCAGGAAGGCCACCGCATGTGCGATGTCGTCGGGGCTGCCGAGCCGGCCAAGCGGAATCTGCGCGGTCAGCGCGGTGCGCTGCTCTTCCGGCAGGACCTTGGTCATGTCGGTATCGATGAAGCCCGGCGCGATGCAGTTCACGGTAATGCCGCGGCTGCCGATCTCGCGTGCGAGCGCGCGCGTCATGCCCGCGACCCCGGCCTTCGCCGCCGCGTAGTTGGCCTGACCGGGATTGCCCGACGAGCCGACCACCGAGGTGATGTTGATGATGCGGCCGCCGCGCGCCTTCATCATCGGGCGCAGGACGGCGCGCGACAGACGGAATACTGCACGCAGGTTGGTGTCGATGACGGCGTCGAATTCGTCGTCCTTCATGCGCATGGCGAGCTGGTCCTTCGTGATGCCCGCGTTGTTCACGAGGATGTTCAGGCCGCCGAATTCCCTCACGGTTGCGTCGATGAACGCATCGGCGGCTGCCGCGTCGTTCACGTTCAGCACCGCGCCGCGGCCCTTGCCGCCCGCCTGCGCCAGCGCTTCGCCGATGCCGGCCGCGCCGCTTTCGCTCGTCGCGGTGCCGATGACCGTCGCGCCCTGACGCGCCAGTTCGAGCGCGATCGCGCGCCCGATGCCACGCGATGCGCCCGTGACGATCGCTACCTGATTGTCCAAGTTCATGTCGTTCTCTCTCTTATCCAGCGATCAGTTTGCGCGTTTCCTCGAGCGAAGTCGGATCGAAGATCGAGCCGCCGACGAGGTTGCCGTCGATGCGCTTGGTCAGCCCGGCGAGCACCTTGCCCGGCCCGCATTCGACGACGTGCGTGACGCCTTCGCGCGCCATCGCCTGCACGCATTCGACCCAGCGCACCGGACCTGCGGCCTGGCGCACGAGTGCGTCCTTGATGGCGGCGGGATCGGAGACGATCGCGACATCGACGTTATTGATCAGCGGAATGGCCGGCGCCTTCACCTCGACGTTGGCGAGATATTCCCGCAATTGGTCCGAAGCGGGTTTGAGCAGCGACGAATGGAACGGCGCCGACACGGGCAGCGGCAGCGCGCGTTTTGCCCCTTTCGCCTTCGCCACTTCACACGCCTTTTCGACTGCGGCCTTCGCGCCGGCGATCACCACCTGCGCGGGCGCGTTGAAGTTGACCGCTTCGACCACGCCGGCCGACGCGGCCTCGGCGCACACCGCGCGCACCGTGTCGTCGTCGAGACCGAGGATTGCAGCCATCCCGCCCTCGCCGACCGGGACGGCGTTCTGCATGGCCTGGGCACGGAAGCGCACGAGCGGAACGGCATCGGAGAACGCGAGCGCACCCGCCGCGACCAGCGCCGTGTATTCGCCGAGGCTATGGCCCGCGACGAGCGCCGGCACGAGACCCGTTTCCGTCTGCCACACGCGATAGATCGCGTAGGCGGCGGTCAGCATGACGGGCTGCGTGTTGGTCGTGAGATTGAGTTCTTCCGCCGGGCCTTCGGCGATCAGCTTGCCGAGATCCTGGCCGAGCGCGTCGGATGCCTGTTGCACCGTTTCGCGCACCACGGCGTGATCGGCGAATGCGTTGAGCATCCCGATCGATTGCGAGCCCTGGCCCGGAAATACGAACGCGAATTTCATGTCGTCCTCGTTGAATTGGAATGATCCGGATGTCTTCACGGCCTGCGCACGAACCGCGCGCTCCTGCGGCGCGCGGCGGCTGTCGTGAAGGGGATCAGTTGCGAATGAGTAGAGGGGATGGATGAACCGATCAGTAGCGGAAGACCGACGCGCCCCACGTGAAGCCGCCGCCCACGCCTTCGATCAGCACGTTCTGTCCGCGCTTGATGCGGCCGTCGCGCACCGCGACGTCGAGTGCGAGCGGAATCGACGCTGCCGATGTATTGCCGTGATCGCCGACCGTCACCACCATGCGCTCCTGCGGCAGGTGCAGCTTGCGGCAGGTGCTCTGCATGATGCGGATATTGGCCTGATGGGGAATCAGCCAGTCGATCTCCTGCGGCGTCAATTTCGCTTTCTGGAGCGCCTCGATGGCCACCTTTTCCAGCACGTTGACCGCGAGCTTGAACACCGCCTGGCCGTCCATGTGCAGGAAGGCGCTGCCCGCCACGACGCCGCCGTTCACGTTGCCCGGCGTGCAGAGGATGTCCGCGTAGCTGCCGTCGGCGTGCAACGCGCTCGCCAGCACGCCCGGCTCTTCCGATGCCTGGAGCACGACCGCGCCCGCGCCGTCGCCGAACAGCACGCAAGTGGTGCGATCCTTGAAGTCGAGAATGCGCGAGAACGTTTCCGCGCCGACGACGAGCGCCGTGCGATGCATCCCGCTGCGAATGAAGCTGTCCGCCGTCGCCATGCCGTACGCGAAGCCCGAACACACGGCCTGCACGTCGAACGCCGCGCCGTTGTTTTTGATACCGAGCTTGTTCTGCAGCAGGCAGGCAGTGCTGGGAAACACGAAGTCCGGCGTGGACGTCGCGACGATGATCAGGTCGATGGACTGCGGATCGATGCCCGCAGCCTGGATCGCCTTCTGCGATGCGATCAGCGCGAGATCGCTCGTCGTCTGGTCCGGGGCCGCGAAGTGGCGCGCGTGGATGCCCGTGCGCGCGACGATCCATTCATCGCTGGTCTCGACACCTTGCGTCGCGAGACGATCCGCCAATGCCTGATTCGTGATGCGCTCGGACGGCAGATAGCTGCCGGTGCCCAGCACGCGAGCGTAGAGATTGGATTGAGCCATTATGCCTTCGTGGGTAGCGCGGTGCCGGACGCGTCCGGCGGGTTTGGCAGGGAGTTCGGCTGAGTCGCCGCGCCGCCCGCTGAATCGGCGGGACGGGCGGCATCGGGAGCCGTTGCGCTCGGTCCGGCGTCGCGCGCGGGCTGAGCATTCTCTTCCATCGCACGCACCAGGCGTTCGAGCACGCCATTTTTGACCGCATCATACCCGCGTTTGATCGCCCACTCAAAACCGTAGGCCTCGGCCGAACCGTGACTCTTGATCACGAGGCCGCGCAAACCGAGCAGCGCCGCGCCGTTGTACTGCGCCGGATCGACGCGTTTGCGGAAGCGCTTGAGCACGGGCATCGCGACGAGCGCCATCACCTTGCTCGACAGCGAGCGCGTGAACTCTTCCTTGATCATGTCGGAGAGCATCTTCGCAAGACCTTCCGAGGTCTTCAGCGCGACGTTGCCGACGAAGCCATCGCACACGACGACATCCGTGGTGCCCTTATAGATGTCGTTGCCTTCCACGTTACCGTAGAAGTTGAGCGTGCTCGCGCGCAGCAGCTCGCCGGCGCGCTTGATGGTCTCGTTGCCCTTGATGACTTCTTCGCCGATATTGAGCAGCCCGATGGTCGGCCGCTCGCGGCCTTCGATGGCCGATACGAGCGCGTGCCCCATCTCCGCGAACTGCAGCAGGTGCTCGGGCTCGCAGTTGACGTTCGCGCCCAGATCCAGCACGGTGGTATAGCCCTTCTGGCTGGGCATCGCGAACGCGATGGCCGGGCGCTCGATGCCCGACAGCGTCTTGAGCACGTAGCGCGACACGGCCATGAGCGCGCCCGTGTTGCCGGCGGAGATGCAGGTCTGCGCCTCGCCGTCCTTGACGAGATTCAGCGCGACGCGCATCGACGAATCTTTCTTCTTGCGCAGCGCGACTTCGACGGGATCGTCCATGGCGACCACCTCGGTCGCGGGAACCACCGTCAGCCGCGGCTCGTCGACCGCCTTGGCTTTCTTTAGCTGCGCACGGATGGCCTGCTCGATGCCGACGAGCATCAGGTGCGCGTCGGGATGCGAGCGCACGAAATTGACGGCGGCGGGAACGGTCACGGCCGGACCGTGGTCGCCTCCCATGCAGTCAATGGTTATCTTTACGGTCATGGAAAGCGACGAATTTCAGGCACAAAAAAGCGGCAGTGAAATGCCGCCTTCTTGTCATACCGGGAAAGTGTCAAAGCATGCCAGGCGCGCACGACCGCAAAACGGTGGCGCGCATGCAGCAATGCGTAGAACGAACGCTTAGTCGTTCTTCGTCTTGACGACTTTCTTGCCACGATAGTAGCCGTTCGGGCTCACGTGGTGACGCATATGCACTTCACCCGTGCCCGGCTCGACAGCCAGCGGAGCCGACGGGAGGAAGTCGTGGGAACGATGCATGCCGCGCTTCGACGGCGACTTCTTGTTTTGCTGAACTGCCATGATTACTCCAGAAAAATTTTGCGAATTCTAACACAGGCCCAACTTCGCGTTCGCGAAGGAACTTCCGGGCCGTCTGGCCCACCGCCTGAAGCGGGAGGTCGCCGCGCGGCCATTGCTTCGCCGCACCGCCACATCAATGCTTCTTGTCGTCCGGATCGCTCTTCTTGAGCTTTTCCAGCACGGCAAACGGATTCGGTTTCTCGACTTCGTTCTCGCCGCCCTCGGCCGCCTCGTCGTCCTCACTGCCCGCGAGCAGGCTCTCGTGCACTTCCGGACAGACGCTGTGCTTCGGCACGAGCGGCAACGACAACAACAACTCCTCTTCGACCAAGTCGACGAGATCGAACTGGCGCGAGCCGACGATCACTTCCACTTCATCGTCGTCGAGCGGATATTCGTCCGCCTCTTCCTCCGTCGCGACGATCCGATACGTCGCATCGACGTCGAGATGTTGCGAATACGGGGTAAGACAGCGCTGGCACATGAGCCACACCGAACCGTGCACCGCGAGGCGCAGATACGGCTGCGGCGCTTCCGTGCCGTCGTCCTGCAATTCCGGCTGGGTCGAACCCTCGCCCTGCCAGGTGAACACCGTGTCGCGATCTGGCGCATCCGCCGGGACTTCGGCTAACATGCGCGGCAACTGCGATACACGCAGCGCGCCCGCCGCCTGCCGCTTGTTCTCGGCGAAGTCGTAAAGGTCGAGCGCGCGCAGATCGGCGGGGCTCGCAGGTTTGCCAGGATTCTGAGTCATGTGCGCTCCTGCCTATGCCGTTCGTTAATCTTGCGTGGGTTCGTTTGCCGGCGTGCCGGGTGTAACGGGTGCGCCAGACATGCCGCGGCGCTCAGTATGCACTGTCCGCAACCGGAAGGCAGGCCTGGCTTGCCCGAATAGGCAACGCTCAGGCAACAGTCAGGCAACGCTCAGACCACACTCAGACAGCTTTCATGCAACGCTCAACCCGGGCAACCATCCCGGTGCTCGAGCAAGGCTTACCCGCCAGCCGATGAAAAGCCCAAAATCATATAGGCTTTGTTCTTTCGAGTCAAACACTTAAGGGCGCGCCGCTGTTGCATCGGCGTCCGACCGCTTTTTCCGTTTTACGTTAATTCCGCTCATGCCGGCTACCCATTCGCCTACCCTTTCGCCGAAACGCCCCCTGCGTCTCGTGCTCGCGTCGAGTTCGCCTTATCGGCGCGAGTTGCTTGAACGCCTGCGCATTCCCTTCGACGTCATGTCGCCCGATATCGACGAAACTCCGCTCCCCGCCGAAACGCCCGAGGCGACGGCCGTGCGGCTGTCCATCGCGAAGGCGCGGGCGGCGGCGCAACGCATCGGCGATACGGCCGATGCGATCGTGATCGGTTCAGATCAGGTTGCGACGTTCGACGGCCGCCAGATCGGCAAGCCCGGCACGCACGAAAACGCCGTCGCGCAGCTTCGGTCGATGCGCGCCCGCGCCGTCGATTTTCACAGCGCGCTTTGCGTGTTCGACGCCCGCACCGGCGGCGTGCAATCCGCCGACATCGTTACGCGGGTGCGCTTTCGCGACTACACCGACGACGAGATCGAAACCTACCTGCGCGCCGAAACGCCGTACGACTGCGCGGGGAGCGCGAAATCGGAGGGGCTCGGCATCGCGCTGCTCGATGCGATCGAGTCCGACGACCCCACCGCGCTCATCGGCCTGCCGCTCATCGCGCTGACGAAAATGCTGCGCGCCGCCGGTTTCCCGATGCTGGAGGCGGCATGAGCGGCGTCCTCTATCTGATCCCGAACACGCTCGGCGAAGGCGACGCCGACGCGCTCGCGCAGGTCTTGCCTGAGCCGGTGCGCGCGCGCGCCGCCGCGCTCGGTTATTACATCGGCGAGAACGCGAAGACCACGCGCGCGTTTCTGAAGAAGGTCGGCACCGAGCGGCCGATTCAGGAAATCGAAATTCGCGAGCTGAACGTCAATACGCCGCCTGCCGAGATCGACAGGCTGCTCGCGCCGATCCTCGCGGGCGCGGACGCCGGCCTGGTTTCGGAAGCGGGCTGCCCCGCCGTCGCCGATCCGGGCGCATTGCTCGTGCGGCGCGCGCATCAACGCGGCGTGAAAGTGGTGCCGTTCGTCGGTCCCAGTTCCATTTTGCTCGCGCTGATGGCGTCGGGCATGAACGGCCAGAGCTTCGCGTTCAACGGCTATTTGCCGGTCGATCCCGGCGAGCGCGGCAAGCGCCTGCGTGAGCTGGAGCAGCTGTCACGCAAGGCGAACCAGACGCAAATCTTCATCGAGACGCCTTACCGCAATCGCGCGATGCTCGATACGCTGATCGCCGCTTGCGCGCCGTCGACGCTCATTTCCGTGGCGGTCGATCTGACGCTGCCGGGCGAAACCATCGTCACGCGCACGGCGGCGGACTGGAAGAATGCCGCCGCGCCCGATCTGCACAAGCGCCCGGCGATCTTCCTGCTGCTCGCGTCGTAAGTCTCAGCGCAGTTGCAATCTGCCGCCGAGCGTCAGCGCGCGCACGGCGGCATCGCCGACGGACGCCCCGAAGCGCCGCACCACGCGTTCGCCGATGCTTTCCTTCTGCGTGTAATCGACGATATCCGGCTGCTTGATGACTTCCCGCGCGACGTAGTTGGCGTCGCCGAAGCCATCGGCGAGACCGAGTTCGACGCTCTTCTCGCCCGTCCAGAACATGCCGGAGAAGAGGTCCGGATCGTCCTTCAGACGCTTGCCGCGGCCCTGCTTCACGGCGTCGATGAACTGCGCGTGGATCGCGTTCAGCATGTCCTGCGCGTGCGCGGTCATCTGCGGCGTCTCGGGCGAGAACGGATCGAATGCGCCCTTGTTCGCGCCCGATGTATGCATGCGGCGCTCGACGCCCAGCTTGTTCATCAGGCCGGTGAAGCCGAAGCCGTCCATCAGCACGCCGATCGACCCGACGATGCTCGCGCGATCGACGTAGATGCGATCCGCGGCCGCTGCAATGTAATAACCGCCCGACGCGCACATGTCGTCGACGACGACGTAAAGCGGCGTCTTCGGATACTTCGCGCGCAGGCGCCCGATCTCGCGATTGACGATGCCTGCCTGCACCGGACTGCCGCCCGGGCTGTTGATGCGCAGGATCACGCCGGCGGTGCCTTCGTCCTCGAAGGCGCTTTCGAGCGCCGCCCCGATATTGTCGGCGCTCGCGTCGCTGTTGGCGGAGATCTCGCCTTGCAGGTCGATCAGCGCCGTGTGCTTCGCGGTCTTCGAAACGTGATCGCCGGTGAAATCGAACACGCCCCACGCGATGAAAAGAATCACCGCGAGAAACACGAAGCGAAAGAAGATGCGCCAGCGCCGCGCCGCGCGTTGTTCGCGAATGGCGGCGAGCGCGATTCGCTCGAGCGCGTCGCGTTCCCAGCGGTCGTCACCGCGCGGGTTGGGGGAAAGGTTATCGGACATGCGTGGTCTTCCGGGCGTGCAGCCGCGTCAATGGTCAATATGGAAAGAAGAAAGTCAGGCGGGGCGGAGCGTGTCGTCCGGCAGCCAGAAGACCGCGCGGCCTTCCGGCGTCTCGCGCTCTTCGACGTTCACGGGCCGAAGACGCGCGCCGCGACACGGTCCGCCGACACACTTGCCGCTGTCGGGCTCGTAGATGGCGCCGTGCGTCGCGCACATCAAGTATAGGCCCGAGCTTTCGAAGAACTGGCCCTCGTTCCAGTCCAGTTCCATCGGCACGTGCGCGCAACGGTTCAGATAGCCGTACGGCTTGCCGTCGTAGCGCACGAAGAAGACCACGGCTTCGCCGCTCGCCTCCTTCGCCCCGACGCGCACGCCCGCGCCGCCATCGACCAGTTCGTCCGATGCGCACACGCGCACCGCCTCGCGATCAGGCTGCAAAGATTCGCTCATGCGTGCTCCCGCAGCCAGCCCGCCAGCGACGCGACGCTATCCGCGCAGAAGCGCGGCTGCAGCGCCGTCAGCGAATCTGCCGGATGCGCCCCATACGCGACGCCCACGCCCGCCGCGCCCGCGTTGATCGCCATTTGCAGATCGTGCGTCGTGTCGCCGATCATCACCGTGCGCGTCAGGTCCTGCCCGAGTTCGCGCGTGAGTTCGTGCAGCATCGCCGGATGCGGCTTCGAGAAGGTTTCGTCCGCGCAGCGCGTGCCGTCGAAAAGGCTCGTCAGCCGCGACTGATCCAGCGCGCGGTTGAGCCCGACGCGGCTCTTGCCCGTGGCGACGGCGAGAAAATACCCCTCGTCGCGCAACTCCTGCAGCAGTTCGCGCACGCCCGTGAAAAGCTCGGTCTGCTGGCCGGTCGTCAGGAAGTGGAAGCGATAACGCTCGGCAAGGCGCGGATAGTCCTTCGGATCGAGCGTCGGCGCGCAGATTTGCAGCGCGTCCTTGAGGCCGAGGCCGATGACATAGCTCGCGGATTCATCGGCGGGAACGGGCAGTCCCAGGTCGCGGCAGGCCGCCTGAATGCTGCGCGTGATATGGACGGTCGAATCCATGAGTGTGCCGTCCCAGTCGAATACGATCAAATCGAATTGCTGCCGCGCCATTTATGTCTCTCGGTTTTTGAGTTGTTCGATGAAGCGCCGGCATTCCGCCGGAAGCGGCGCCTCGAATTGAAGCGGTGCGCCCGTCGCCGGATGCGTGATTTTCAGGCGATACGCGTGCAGGAACATGCGCTTGAGCGACGGATTCGCGCTCGGCCGCGCAAGTTCCTTGTTCAGCGCGAAGTCGCCGTATTTGGCGTCGCCCGCGATCGGCAGCCCGATGCTCGCCATGTGCACGCGAATCTGGTGCGTGCGCCCGGTCTTGAGCTCGGCCTCGACCCAGGCGTAGTCGTCCCATCGCTCGATCAGGTTGAAGACCGTGTGCGACGGCAGGCCGTTTTCCTGGATTCGCACGCGCCGCTCGCCGTCCGCCGCGACATACTTGTGCAGCGGCGCCTTCACGATGCGCCGCCGTCCCCAGTCGCTCGGCCAGTCGCCGTGTCCGGCCGCGTAATACCGCTTGTCCACGCGATTTTCGCGGATCTGCTCATGGAGATTAACGAGCGCGAGGCGCTTTTTCGCGAGCATCAGCACGCCCGACGTTTCGCGATCCAGCCGATGCACGAGTTCGAGGAACTTCGCGTGCGGCCGCGCGTTGCGCAGTTGTTCGATGACGCCGAACGCGACGCCGCTGCCGCCGTGCACCGCGACGCCCGACGGCTTGTCGATGACGATCAGATGCTCGTCTTCGAAAAGAATCGGAAATTCGGCGGCGGGCGCATTCGACGATACCGGCGTTTCATCGGCTTGCGCGACGCGGATGGGCGGCACGCGCACGAGATCGCCCAGTTCCAGGCGATACGCGGCGTCGATGCGGCCCTTGTTCACGCGCACTTCCCCGCTGCGCAGAATGCGATAAATGTGACTCTTCGGGACGCCTTTGCAGACGCGTAAAAGGAAGTTGTCGATGCGCTGACCGGCGGCCGTTTCGTCGATTTCGATCATCGACACTTGCTCGCTTGCGACCTTTTTATGGGATGTTTTGCCTAACTCATTCATTCTGAATATAATTTGCGAGCAGCCTGAAAAGGTTGCGGTAGACGAATACCGTGACCGCGATTGATCAGACTGTTCAGGTGCAAGCAATAAATCATCATTTTACTTGCGCCCAGGGTCGGTTGCTCGCCCGGAAAATAGAGCGACGAGTTGCACGCACGGCGAGATCACCGGCAGGGACGGAGCCCACAGGCGCGTTCGGTCGGGTCGATCGCCGACGGTAACGGATTTCTGGTCAAAAAGAATTTCATCGGCGAGAAGCGATTGGCGTCCGGACGTATAACCGGACGCCCGCCCGATTCAGCCCTGCCATCGCGCATGGGGCGAAAACGGCGCATCGCGGCTCGCCGGTTTGCGAACAACTGACGACGCAACCCGCTGCTGCGCTGATTCCGGCGAAGCGCGAGAGGCGAAATAAGCGTCGCATGAGGCGAGACACGGCAAGCCGCCGGGAGCACCTGGCCTGCGGCGGCCGGCGCGGCATGACCGCGATGGTGAAGATGGGCAACGAAGCATCGCGCCGGTTCGCGCGGGACTGCCTCGGCCGCTCTTCGCGTCGCGGTTGCCGTCGGGAGGAAAAAAGGCTCTGTATCAAGAGCGCAGCGGGTTCGGCGCGTCCATTTTGAGACGCGGAGCCCCCAGCGCCGCCGTCATCCTCGCGCGGGCCGCATCGCCCTGTGCGCCTCTGTTGTCGCATGTGCCCCATGGCTGCGCCGCCCTTTTCCGGCGCCGCAGCCAGCTTTCGGCAATTCTCCCGCCAGAGGTTCCGCTCCAGCGTGCTTTGTGACAACACACAATAAGCGTGGCATGCACGCCCTCCCGCTTCGCGCGCCCGATGTCGACTCACCGGCGGCGATTCGCAAGACGAGGGACGGCAGAGCTGCACTGGAGCCGTTCAATGAAACGCATGCTGTTCAATGCGACGCAGCAGGAAGAACTCCGCGTCGCCATCGTCGATGGGCAGAAGCTCATCGATATCGACATCGAAACCGCCGGGCGCGAACAGCGCAAGGGCAACATCTACAAGGGAGTCGTCACCCGCATCGAGCCGTCGCTCGAAGCGTGCTTCGTCAATTACGGCGAAGATCGCCACGGCTTCCTGCCGTTCAAGGAAGTCGCCCGCCAGTATTTCCGCGATGGCGTCGACATGCGCTCCGCGCGCATTCAGGACGCGCTGCGCGAAGGCCAGGAACTCATCGTTCAGGTCGAGAAGGAAGAGCGCGGCAACAAGGGCGCGGCGCTGACCACGTTCATTTCGCTGGCCGGCCGTTATCTCGTCCTCATGCCGAACAACCCGCGCGGCGGCGGCGTGTCCCGCCGGATCGAGGGCGACGAGCGGCAGGAACTGCGCGAAACCATGGCGCAGCTCGACCTGCCGGAAGGCATGAGCATCATCGCGCGGACGGCGGGTATCGGCCGCTCGGCGGAAGAGCTCCAGTGGGACCTGAACTACCTGATGCAACTGTGGCGCGCGATCGAAGCCGCGTCGCAGAGCGGCATCGCCGGCCAGCCGATGCTGATCTATCTCGAATCGAGCCTCGTCATCCGCGCGATTCGCGATTACTTCCAGCCGGACATCGGCGAAATTCTCATCGACACGACCGAGATCCATGACCAGGCGCGCGCCTTCATGGACATCGTGATGCCCGACAACCTCTCGAAGGTGAAGCGCTATCACGACGACGTGCCGCTCTTCTCGCGCTTCCAGATCGAGCATCAGATCGAAACGGCGTACTCGCGCACGGTGCCGCTGCCGTCGGGCGGCGCAATCGTGATCGATCACACCGAGGCGCTCGTCGCCATCGACGTGAACTCGGCTCGCGCGACCAAGGGCGCGGATATCGAAGAGACCGCCACCCGCACCAATCTCGAAGCCGCCGACGAAGTCGCGCGCCAGTTGCGCCTGCGCGATCTGGGCGGTCTCATCGTGATCGACTTCATCGACATGGAGTCGGCGAAGAGCCAGCGCGAAGTCGAGCAGCGCCTGAAAGACGCGCTCAAGCACGACCGCGCACGCGTGCAGATGGGCAAGATTTCGCGCTTCGGCCTGATGGAACTGTCGCGTCAGCGCCTGCGTCCGGCGTTGTCGGAAGGCAGCCACGTGACCTGCCCGCGCTGCAACGGAACGGGCCATATCCGCGATACGGAATCGTCCGCGCTGCAAGTGCTGCGGATCATTCAGGAAGAAGCGATGAAGGAAAACACCGCGGCGATCCACTGCCAGGTGCCGGTCGAAGTGACCGCCTTCCTGCTCAACGAGAAGCGCTCGGAAATCAACAAGATCGAGTCGCGCTTCAAGGTCGCCGTCGTGCTGATTCCGAACAAGCACCTCGAGACGCCGCATTACAAGCTTGAGCGTCTGCGTCACGACGACGCCCGCCTCGACGAGCCGCGCGCGTCGTGGAAGATGGCCGTCGAAGCAGCGAGCGAGCTCGAATCCGAGACCGGCTACAGCAAGCGCACCGAAGAAGTGAAGCCGAAGCAGGAAGCGGCGGTCAAGGGCATCACGCCCGAGAAGCCGGCGCCGAGCGCGCCGGTGAAGCCCGCGCCTGTCGAAGCCGTGGCTCCCGCCCCTGCGCCCGCGCCGGTTTCGGCGAGCGGCGGGTTCATCGGCTGGATCAAGAATCTGTTCGGCATTCAGCCGGAAGCGAAGCCGGTTCCGGCGCCGGTCGAAGCGCAACCGGCGGCGCGTCCGCAACGTGAGCGCACGGAACGCGCCGAGCGTGGCGAGCGCGCGGGCGGTGGCGATCGCAATCGCAATCGTCGTGGCGGCGCGGGACGTGAGGGCGCAGCGGCGACTACCGCCGGCGCCGCGACCGGTGGCAATGGCGCGGGCCGTCAGGGTGCGCGTCGTGAAGACCGCGAAGTCCGCAGCGGGCGCGAAGGCCGCGAGCTGCGCGAAGCACGTGAGCCGCGTGAAGCACGAGAGCCCCGTGAAGCGCGCGAACCGCGCGAAGCCCGAGAGCCGCGCGAAACCCGCGAGCCGCGTGAAGCGCGCGAGCCGCGTGAAAGCCGCGAACGCGGACAGGATCGCAATGCCGAGCGCGCAGCGCGTCCGGAAGCCGCCGAGCGTCCGGAACGCCGCGAGCGTGCGGAGCGTCCCGAACGTGCGGAGCGCGGTGAGCGCGTCGAACGCGCGGAACGTGCAGAAGGTGCGGAACGTCCTCCGCGCGCCGAGCGTCCGGAACGCGGCGAGCGCCGCAAGCCGCAACCCGAAGCAGCCGTCGAGGCGCTGACGCCGTCGGAACCGGTCGAATCGGATATCGTCGATGCAGCGCCGTTCAACGCCGATGCCGAGCAGCAAGGCATCGACGCCGCTTCCGCCGATCAGGCCGCCGCGCGCGATGGCGAAGAACGCCGCCGTCGTCGCCGTGGCCGTCGCGGTGGCCGCCGCGATCGCGACGAGGAAGGCACGACGGTGAACCACGCCGCCGATGTCGCCGAAGCGGAAGGCGCTGTCGACAGCATGTCGGCGCAAGCCGGCGTGTTCGACGCGGAAGCCGCGCAGGAAGCGTCCGCTCGTCGCGAAACGCGTCCGGTCGCCGTCGACAAGCCGGTCACGGAAACCCGCGACGAGAAGCCGGTGCAACCCGCGCCGGTCGCGGCAGAAGTGCCGCCCGCGCAGGCCGAGTCGTCCGGAGTGAACGCCGAAGCCAAGCCTGAAGCCAAGCCCGAAGCAGCAGCAGCACCGCAAGCCGCCGCTCCCGAAGTGGACATTTTCGCGAAGCCCGCGCCCGCAACGGCAGTCCAGAATCCGTTCGGCCCGACGCCGACGGTTTCGGAGACGAAGCCCGCCGATCCGTTCGCGCCCGCTCCGGTGGAAACCGAAGCGAAAGCGCCCGTCCCCGCTCAGGCGGCCGCCGAAGCCGAGCCGGAAGCGGCCGAGCTGTCGCAGCCGCTGAAGCCGGCGGCCATCGCCAGCACGCCGGATGCAACCGCTGTCGAGCCGGTCAAGGCCGAACCGGCAGCGGCGGCGACGCCGAGCGCCGAGCCCGTCGCGATGGAAGCGGAACCGGTGAAAACCGAAGCGGTCGCACCGACGCCGGCGGCAACGGCGGTATCCGCAGCAACGGCTGAAACGCCGGCGACGCCGGCGACGCCCGCGACGCCCACAACGTCGACCGGAACCGACGCGCTGAAGCCGATGCTCGAAACCGCCGGCCTCGTGTGGGTGAATACGGACGCGGACAAACTGCGTGAAGCGAGCGCCGCAGCCGAGCGCGAGCCGCAGCCGGCGCGCGCGCCCCGTCAGCGCAAGCCGCTTCCGCCGCTCGACACCGCGCCGATGCAGCAAGTGGAAACCGGCAAGAGCGCGCAGTGAGTGCAAGCGCGTGGCCGGCAATGCCGGCTGCGCGACCAGTAGTGGAAACGCCATCGATTCCGGTCGATGGCGTTTTTTTGCGCATCGCTAATGGAAAGCCCGAGCCGCGGCATCGCGGGCGGCGCCGACCCGGCTTGCGCGCTTCCGCTAAAATGAGGCGATTCCCGCATCGATCCAACCGAGTCACCACGCCTTATGTCCCGACGCATCATCCCCCTCGCCGATGTCAGCGCGATTCCGGACTACACCGGCGATGCGTCGTCGCCTTCCGGAGTGCTGACGGACACGCTCGCGCGCCCGTTGCGCGACTTGCGCATATCGGTGACGGACCGGTGCAACTTCCGCTGCGTCTATTGCATGCCCCGCGAAGTGTTCGACAAGGACTACCCGTTTCTTCCGCATTCCGCGCTGCTGTCGTTCGAGGAAATCGAACGGCTCGCGCGCGTGTTCGTCGCGCACGGCGTCGAGAAAATCAGGCTGACGGGCGGCGAACCGCTGCTTCGCAAGAACCTCGAATTCCTGGTCGAACGCCTCGCGATGCTGCGCACGCCGGAAGGCGGCCCGCTCGACGTCACGCTGACTACCAACGGTTCGCTGCTTGCGCGCAAGGCGCAATCGCTGAAGGATGCGGGCTTGTCGCGCGTCACGGTCAGTCTCGACGCGCTCGACGATGCCCTCTTTCGCCGCATGAACGACGCCGATTTCGCCGTCGCCGACGTGCTCGACGGCATCGCGGCCGCGCAGGCCGTGGGGCTTGCGCCGGTCAAGGTCAACATGGTGGTGAAGCGCGGCACGAACGACCAGGAAATCGTCCCGATGGCGCGGCACTTCAAGGGAAGCGGCGCGATTCTGCGGTTCATCGAATACATGGATGTCGGCGCGTCCAACGGCTGGAACATGAACGAAGTGCTGCCATCGGCGGAAGTCGTCGAGCGCATCGCCGAGCACTTTCCGCTCGTGCCGCTCGAAGCGCACACGGCCGCCGAAACGGCGCAGCGCTGGGGCTATCGCGACGGCAGCGGCGAAATCGGCGTTATTTCGAGCGTGACGCGCGCGTTCTGCGGGTCGTGCACGCGCGCGCGGCTGTCGACCGAAGGCAAGCTGTACCTTTGCCTCTTCGCGACGACCGGCCACGACTTGCGCGGACTCATCCGCGGCGGTGCGAGCGATAAAGTGGTCGCGACCGCCATCGCGCGAATCTGGGACGCGCGCGGCGACCGCTACTCGCAGTTGCGCGGCAGCGCGTCCGCGCCAATGCGGGAGGACGGGCCGCGCGTCGAAATGTCGTACATCGGCGGCTGAAGGAATGCGTCGCTCGTGACTGCCCGCGCTTCCCGCTCCGATATCACCGGCCTCGTTCTCGCGGGCGGACGCGGCTCGCGCATGGGCGGCGTCGACAAGGGCATGCAGTCGTATCGCGGTGAGCCGCTTGCGCTCCACGTGCTGCGCAGGATCGCGCCGCAAGCCGGCGCCATGCTCGTCAGCGCGAACCGCAGCATCGAGGCGTATCAGCGGCTAGCCGCACCGTTCGATGCCCGCGTCGTCGCCGATACGCTCGGCGATTATCCCGGCCCCCTCGCCGGAATCGCGGCGGGCCTGCGTGTCGCGCAGACGGAATTCGTGCTGACGGCCCCGTGCGATGCCCCTTTCGTCGATGAACGGCTCGGGCTCCTGCTCGCGGACGCACTCGATCGGGCGCAGGCCGACATCGCCTATGCCGCGACGACGGAGCCTTCGGGCGAGCGTGTCGCGCATCCGGTTTTCGCGCTCGTGCGCGCCTCGCTCGCCGACGATCTCGACGCCTGGCTCGCATCCGGCGAGCGCAAAGTGCGTGCGTGGTACGCACGCCACAAGGCGGTGCAAGTGCCATTTGACGATGACCGTGCGTTTTACAATATCAATGATTTGCGCCAGCTAGCGGAGCTGGAGCGTCGGTAATCCGAACGGATCGCTGCGCGCTCGTCACCCGCTTGTTTTCGCACCCTCGCCGCTAGTCCCTCGCCCGCGTTCGTCGCGCCTCACTCCGATTCATGATCACGTTGAAGCCACTCACCGGTTGCGTCGCCCACTACGATCCGAACGCGTTGCCCGTCGAAGCAGCGCAGGACATCGTGCGTCAATGGGCGCTGCCGCTGGGCCAGGAGGGGCGCGTGGAGCGCGTCGGTCTCTTCGATGCGCTGGATCGCGTGCTCGCGGAAGACGTTATTTCCCCCATCGATGTCCCCGCTTTCGACAACTCCGCAATGGACGGCTACGCGTTCGCCGGCGCGGCGCTGGCTTCGTCGCGAGAAACTGTCGAGCTGAAGGTCGCGGGGGCCGCGTTCGCCGGACAGCCGTTCGGCGCGGAACCGGGCGAAGGTCAATGCGTGCGCATCATGACGGGCGCGCTGATGCCGCCCGGCTGCGACACGGTCATCCCGCAGGAACTCGTCACGCGGGAAGGCGATGCGGTCCGTTTTGCCGCCACCGCCGTGCGCGCGGGCCAGAATCGGCGGCTGTCGGGTGAGGATCTCGCGCGCGGCAAACCGGCGTTGCGCGCGGGCCGCATCGTGCGCGCGTCGGATCTCGGCTTGCTCGCATCGCTCGGCATCGCGGAGGTCGGGGTGCGAAAGCGCGTCGTGGTCGCCTTCTTTTCGACGGGCGATGAACTGCGCTCCGTCGGCGAACCGCTGACGCCGGGCAGCCTCTACGACAGCAACCGCTACACCCTTTTCGCGATGCTGCGCCGTCTCGGCGTCGAGACCGTCGATCTCGGCATCGTCCGGGACGATCGCGCATCGCTCGAAAGCGCGCTGCGCCGTGCGACGGAAGCAGCGGATGTCGTCATGAGTTCGGGCGGCGTCTCCGTCGGCGATGCCGACTTCACGCGCGAACTGATGAACTCGCTCGGCGACGTCGCGTTCTGGAAGATTGCGATGCGCCCCGGACGGCCGCTCGCATTCGGCCGCCTGTGGTCGGGCGAGCGCGCAGGTGCGGGCAAGCCGGCGCTGTTCTTCGGACTGCCGGGCAATCCGGTCGCGGTCATGGCGACGTTCTATTTCATCGTGCGCGAGGCGCTGCTCGCGATGTCCGGCGCCACGCGCTCGCCGCTGACGACCATCCGCGCGCGCGCAGGCGAGCGGGTCAAGAAGCGCGCCGGCCGCACGGAATTTCAGCGCGGCATCGCGACGCGCGACGAAGCCGGCCTCTGGCGCGTCGTCACCACCGGCCCGCAAGGCTCCGGCGTGCTCAGTTCGATGAGCGAAGCGAACTGCTTCATCGTGCTCGAACACGAACGCGCCGACGTCGAAGCCGGCGACGAGGTGAACATCGCTCCCTTCGACGGCCTCATCTGACGGCGGGCAAGACTGGCACGCGCCGCCGCGCACTCACTCCAATCATCGACAGACGGGGTTTTCCTCCCATGAAAAAGCAGATTTCCTTCATCGCGCCGGGGCAGACCGCGAAGGCGCTGATCCTCGTGTATTTGACGTTCAGCGTGCCGATCGTGCTGCTGGGCGTGGTGGTCGCGTTCGTGCGATACGGCTCCGTCGAATTCAGCACGGTCACGAGCGCCCTGCTGCTGAACGCGATCCTCGGCTTCATTCTGCTGTGGATCGCGTGCCACGCGTACAACTGGGTGGCGTCGCGCTTCGGCGGCATCGAGATCGTGTTGTCCGACGCGCCGGAGGAAGCATGAGCGCCGCGTCGATCCGCGCCGCCACGCCCGCCGACGTCGGCGCGGTCTTTGCGCTGATGTACGAACTCGCCGAGTTCGAGAAGCTCACGCATCTGTTCGTCGCAACGGAGAACAGCCTGCACGATGCGCTCTTCGGCGCGCGGCCCGCAGCGGAAGCGCTCGTCGCGGAGCAGGCGAGCGAAGTCGTGGGATACGCCCTCTTCTTCCACAACTTCTCGACCTTTCTCGCCAGGCGCGGTCTGTATCTGGAAGACCTGTACGTGCGGCCCGCGCTGCGCGGCAGCGGCCTCGGCACGATGATGCTGAAAAAGCTCGCCGCGATTGCGGTCCAACGCGAGTGTGGACGATTCGAGTGGTCGGTGCTCGATTGGAACCAGAACGCGATCGACTTCTACGAGAAGATGGGCGCGACCGTGCTGCCCGACTGGCGCGTCGTGCGCGTGACGGGCGATTCGCTGAACCGCCTCGCCAGCGCGGCGGACTGAACGCCGCTCAAAGTTCTTCGTCGCTTTCGGGCGACGACGCATCCCCGAGCAAGCCGGCCGCCTGTTCATGCGGCAACGCCTCCACGTCGCGCAGGCGCTTGCCCATCTGACGCGTGCGTGTCTGCGCCGCCTCGATCGAGCGCGTGACGGTTTCCAGTTGCGCCTTCGTCTTCGCGAGCACGTCGCCGAACTTTCCGAACTCGGTCTTCACCGCGCCCAGCACCTGCCACACTTCGCTCGACCGCTTCTCGATAGCAAGTGTCCGGAAGCCCATCTGCAGGCTGTTGAGCAATGCGGTCAGGGTCGTCGGGCCGGCGATGGTCACGCGATACTCGCGCTGAAGAAAGTCGCTCAGGCCCGGACGACGCAGCACTTCCGCGTACAAGCCCTCGGTCGGCAAGAAGAGCAACGCGAAGTCGGTCGTATGAGGCGGCGCGACATACTTCTGCGCGATGACTTTCGCCTCGGCGCGCAGGCGTCCTTCCAGCGCACGCGATGCCTCCTCCACCGCCAACGGGTCGGCGCGCTCCTGAGCATCGATCAGACGCTCGTAGTCCTCGCGCGGAAACTTGGCGTCGATGGGCAGCCACACCGGCGTGGCGACATCGCCCGACGAACCGGCTATGCCGGGCGCATCGTGCCGGCCCGGCAACCTGATTGCGAACTCGACGCGCTCGGTGCTCTTCGGAATCGTCGCGACGTTCTTCGCGTACTGATCGGGCGTCAGCAACTGTTCCAGCAGCGATTCGAGCTGCACTTCGCCCCAGATTCCGCGCGTCTTGACGTTGGTAAGCACCTTCTTGAGATCGCCGACGCCCGCCGCCAGCGATTGCATCTCGCCCAGTCCGCGATGCACCTGCTCGAGCCGCTCCGACACCAGCCTGAACGATTCGCCGAGCCGCTGCTCCAGCGTGGCGTGCAGCTTTTCATCGACGGTGCGGCGCATTTCTTCGAGCTTCGCGGCGTTGTTCGCTTCGATGTCCTTGAGACGCGCTTCGAGCGTCGCGCGCACTTCGGCGAGCCGGCGATCGTTCGTCTCCGACAGTTGCGCGAGATGCAGCGTCATCGAATCGGCGAAGCGCTTGAGTGCGTTGCCCTGATCCTCGCGAGCCTGCTGGCTTTGCTGCGCGAGTTGCTGCGCGAGCGCGTCGAACTGCGCATTCTGTACGCTCGACGTGCTCGCCAGTTGGGTCGAGAGCGTCTGATGGAACTGCGCGAAGCCGCCTTGCGATTCCATCCGCGACACGCGCGCGCTCTCGGCGATGTCGCCGCGCAAGCCGCGTTCGAGCCGCTCCTGCGCGCGCGCATGCGCTTCCCCCATGTCGTTCACGCGATCGGTCAGCGCGGCGAACTCCTCTTCGATATCGACGTTCGATCCGCGCCGCATCATCGAAAGCAGCGCGAGCAGCACGATGACGAGCGCAACCGCCAGCACCGCGACCGCGCCGTACAGCACTTCGATCATTTCGCGAGCACGCCGGGGTTGATCGGATTCGGCGGATTGCCGGCGCGCGGCCCTTCGCCCAATGCGGCGATCAGGTTGTCCGCGGCGAGATTGGCCATCGCGCGGCGCGTCGCTTCGGTCGCGCTCGCGATATGCGGCGTCAGCACGACATTGTCGAGCGCGAGAAAACCCGGGTTCAGATCCGGCTCGCCTTCGAACACATCGAGGCCCGCCGCCGCGATGCGCTTCTCGCGCAGCGCGTCGATCAATGCGGCGTCATCGACGATTCCGCCACGCGCGATGTTCGTCAGCGTCGCCGTCGGCTTCATCAGCGCGAGTTCGGCCGCGCCGATCGTGTGATGGCTTTCCTTCGAATACGGCACGACGAGCACGACGTGATCCGCGCGCCTGAGCAAGTCTTCCTTCGACGCGTATTCGGCATTCAGTTCGGCCTCGATCTCCGGCGCGACACGCGAGCGGTTGTGATAGACCACGCGCATGTTGAAGCCGCTGGCCCGCCGCGCGAGCGCCTGGCCGATGCGTCCCATGCCGATCACGCCGAGCGTCGAGCCGTAGACATCCGCGCCGAGGAAGGAGTCGAATGACCACTTCTGCCACTTGCCCGCGCGCAGGAAGTGCTCCGACTCGGTGACGCGGCGCGCCGCTGCCATCATCAGCGCCCAGCCGAAATCGGCGGTGGATTCGTTGAGCACGTTAGGCGTGTTCGTGCCGAGCACGTTGTGCGCGTTGAACGCCTGCATGTCGAAGTTGTTGTAGCCGACCGCCATGTTGGCGACCACCTTAAGGTGAGGCGCGCCCGCCAGTTCCTTCTCGCCGACCATCTCGCCGGCCGTGAACGCGCCGTCCTTGTCAGCAAGACGCCGGGCGAACTCGTCTTGCGCAAGCACGTCGCCCGGATTGAGATCGACTTCGAAATACTGCTTCAGGCGCTCGATCACATCGGGAAAAGTGGGACGTGCGACAAGTACCTTCTTCATCGATTGCTCCTAGAAAAATAGCCAGCCGGAAACAGCGAAGAGCGGCAACAGGACGACACACGACCAGCCCATATAGCCGAAGAAACCGGGCATACGGATGCCGCGCGATTCCGCGATCGCCTTCACCATGAAATTCGGCGCGTTGCCGATATACGTGTTCGCGCCCATGAACACCGCGCCCGCCGAGATGGCGGCGAGCGTCGTGGCGCCGGAAGTCATCAGCATCTCTGCATCGCCGCCCGCGAGATTGAAGAACACGAGATAGGTCGGCGCGTTGTCGAGAAACGAGGACAAGAGGCCCGTCGCCCAGAAGTATGCGAGATCGATGGGCTTGCCGTTCGCATCCGATACCGCGTGCACGATGCCCGCGAATGCGCCCGCCTCGCCCGCGCGCAGGATCGTGATGACCGGCGCGATCGTCACGAAGATGGCGGCGAAGAGCTTCGCGACTTCCTGGATCGGCGCCCAGTCGAACGCGTTGCCTGCGCGCGCGCTTTTTGGCGTCAGGGCGAGGGACGCAATCAGGACCACGACCAGCGCCGCATCCCGCACGATGTTTTGCAGCGCGACGTGCGCGCCGAACACGTCGAACGAAACGCCGGGCTTCCACACGCCGCTCATCAACACGAGCACGACGATCGCCGCGAGCAGCGCGAAGTTGATCTTGCCGTCGATGCCCAGGTTGCGCGTGTCCGGCGTCGGATCCAGGAAGCCCGAGCGCGTTTCCTCTTTCTTGCGCCAGTAGTAGGTATCGAGCGCATAGAAGAGCGCGAGCAGGATGCCGCAGATAAAGAGCATCGGCAGCGCGAGATGCAGCGTGGTCCAGAAGAAGCCGACGCCGTTCAGGAAGCCGAGGAAGAGCGGCGGATCGCCGAGCGGCGACAACGAGCCGCCTGCGTTCGCCACCAGAAAGATGAAGAACACGACGACATGCACCACATGCTTGCGGTTGTCGTTCGCGCGCAGCAACGGACGAATGAGCAGCATGGCCGCGCCGGTCGTTCCCATCACGCTTGCGAGCGCGGTGCCGAGCGCGAGCAGCGCCGTGTTGACGCGCGGCGAGCCGTGCAGGTTGCCGCGCACGCAGATGCCGCCCGCCACCGTATAAAGCGACGCGAGCAGAACGATGAACGGCACGTATTCTTCGAGCATCGCGTGGACGAGCACGCCGAACGCAATGCCGGCGCCGAATGCGAAGGCGAACGGCACGAGCAGCAGCAGCGCCCACGCCGCCGCGATCTTGCCGAAATGGTGATGCCAGAACCGGTGCGCGACGAGCGGAAACACCGCGATGGAAAGCAGGATGCCGATGAACGGAATGCCCCACGCCGCAGAAAGCGAAACGCCATCGAGCGTGGCCGCCGATGCGCCGGACGCTGCGAAAAACGCCGGCAAAAAGCCCAAAACGAAACGCCGCATGCTGCTCACGCTCCCCGCACGACGATCACATGCACGCGATACGGCCCATGCGCGCCGAGCACGATGGTCTGCTCGATATCGCCCGTGCGCGACGGTCCCGACACGAAGTTCACGGCGCGCGGCAATTCGCCCCGCTCCGCGCGGATCAGCGCGAATGCATCTTCGTGCGATGCAACGATGCGCGACGCCGGCACGATGGCGATATGCGTTTGCGGCAGCAATGCGCCGGACGCGGGCGTGTCCGCGCCCGACAGCAGCACGAGCGAGCCGGTCTCGGCGGTCGCGCAGAAGCATCCGGTGATGCCGACGAGATCCGCATCCGCAGGCTTGCGAAGCGATGCGCCGATGCCCGCTTGCGCCCACGGCAGACTGCCGAGCGCGGGCCACGCGACGACATCGCATGAAAGATCGAGCGCGTGGAGATAGCGCGCGGCTTCGGCCGGCGCTTCGTCGAGCGTGCCGACTTCGGCGACGGTCGTCGCAAGCCGTTCGGCCTCCAGACGAAAACGCGCGATGAGTTCATCGCGCGTGGCAGGAAGCGGCGGGCGCGGACCAGCGGGATGCCGCATCAGGTATTCGGCGGCGGCGGCGCGTTCGGCGTCTGTCGGCGCGCCTCGTCTGCCCTGCGCGCTGCGAATGCGCGCGAGAATGTTGCGGCGCGCGGCCGATGTATCCATGGTGCCGTCCTCATGTTGCTTGCGGGGAAACGTTCGCGGCGATGAATCCGCGTTGAGGAGCCGATTATATCGACCGGTCCGCGCGCACGGACCTCGGCCGAACGGCATAGGCCGCGTGGAATTCAGCCTTCCCCGACGGGCTGCTCGATGCCGAACACCTGGCGCAGATAGGCGAGATACGCCTTGTCGTCGCACATGTTCTTGCCCGGCGAATCGGAGAGCTTGGCGACCGGCTGCCCGTTGCAGCGAACCATCTTGATGACGATCTGCAGCGGCTGATAGCCGAGATCGTTCGTGAGGTTGGTGCCGACGCCGAACGCGAGCTGGCAGCGTCCTCGAAAGCGTTCGTAGAGTTGCAGCACCTTGGGGATATCGAGCGCGTCCGAGAACACGAGCACCTTCGTGCGCGGGTCGCAGCGATTTTCCTCGTAATGCCGGATAAGGCGCTCGCCCCAGTCGAAGGGATCGCCGGAATCGTGGCGCGCGCCGTCGAAAAGCTTGCAGAAGTACATGTCGAAGTCGCGCAGAAACGCCTTCATGCCGTACACGTCCGACAGCGCGATGCCCAGATCCCCGCGATATTCCTTCGCCCACATCTCGAAGCCGAAGATTTGCGAATCGCGCAGGCGCGGGCCGAGCGCCTGACACGCCTGCAGATATTCATGCGCCATCGTGCCGAGCGGACGCAGGCCGTGTTTCATCGCGTAGAAGACATTGCTCGTGCCGGCGAACTGCTCGCCGAGCCGTTCCTTCAGCGTCAGCACGACTTCCTCGTGCCACTGCTTCGAGAAGCGGCGGCGCGTGCCGTAATCGGCGATCTTGCAATCGGAGTATTCGGGCGGCGTGGCGAGCAGCTTGATCTTGTCGCGCAGGCGCTCGCGCCCGGTTTCGTACTCGGGCTTTCGCTGCGTGTTGCGGAAATAGACTTCGTTGACGATCGCGAGCACCGGAATCTCGAAGAGGATCGTATGCAGCCACGGCCCTTCGATCATGATGTCGATCTCGCCATTGTTTTTCGGCGACGGCGAAATGCGGATGGACTTCTCGTTGAGATGAAAGAGCGCGAGGAAGTCGATGAAATCGCTCTTCATGAAGCGCATGCGCCGCAGGTAGTCGAGCTCTTCTTCCCTGAAACGCAGGCTGCAGAGCTGGCGCACTTCGTCGCGGATCTCGTCGATGTATGGCACGAGGTCGGCATCCGGCGTGCGGCAGCGAAAGCGATATTCCACATGTGCGGCCGGGAAGTGATGCAGCACGACCTGCATCATCGTGAACTTGTAGAGATCGGTATCGAGCAGCGAATTGATGATCATGGTTCTGACTGGGACACATCGGAGCGAGGCGACCGCACGGCGACGCGCCGCAGGCCTTTGATCCATGTTACCCGAATGCGCGCCCTTTTTAGGGAGGGGGCATACATACATTGCGAATCGATATAAGCCATGCCCCGTGGCCCTCGCGCCGGTTTTTACCGTTACGCTACAATATGCGTTTTGGCGAGCGACCCGCCGTGCCCATGCAGCGCGCCGGGCGCCACCCCCACGATTTCCGCATGCAGGAGCCTGAATGACTCACGTTGTGACCGAAAGCTGCATCAAGTGCCGCTACACCGACTGTGTGGACGTGTGCCCGGTGGATTGCTTCCGTGAAGGTCCCAACTTTCTCGCGATCGATCCGGACGAGTGCATCGACTGCGCCGTGTGCGTGGCCGAATGCCCGGTGAATGCCATCTACGCCGAGGAAGACGTGCCGGGCGACCAGCAGCACTTCACCGAACTGAACGCCGAACTCGCACGCAACTGGCCGAGCATCACCAAGACGAAGGCGCCGTTGCCCGAAGCCGAGGAGTTCAAGGACGTGAAGGACAAGTTGAATCTGCTCGAGCGTTGAGGTCTTGTCGCGCGTCGGCAAGGCGCGCGCGGCCTTAAGAGAAGTTCGACGCAGTGAAACAAGTCGTATTGAGTGAAGATTCGGCGTTGACAGGGTAGCAGACGCTCCCTATAATTCCGCTTCTCTGCTGTAGATGTTCCCCGATAGCTCAGTCGGTAGAGCGCCGGACTGTTAATCCGTAGGTCCCTGGTTCGAGCCCAGGTCGGGGAGCCAAAAGCTTCAGCAAGCAGTTTTCCTCAGCCCAGTGGAATACAGGGCTTTTCAATCGGTTTCAAGTAGTAGATGTTCCCCGATAGCTCAGTCGGTAGAGCGCCGGACTGTTAATCCGTAGGTCCCTGGTTCGAGCCCAGGTCGGGGAGCCAAAAGCATCAAACAAAAAGCCCAGTCGAATGACTGGGCTTTTTGTTTTTCCGCCAGTGTTTCTCCACTGCCCGTCTTCCAGCGTTTCCGCTCATTCAATCAGTTGCATTGACTGACGGATTCGTCTGCAACTCGGACGCGCGTTCGGCTATCTGCATTCGATCTGGCTCCCGGCAATTGTCTCGAGGTTTTCAACCAGCCCGCTGGTTACATCTCGAAGTGCCTGCTTTGCGATGGCGGTCTTATGGCGCTACTCCATCCACACGACCGTCAGCGAGCGCACGCCCTGCGCGCCGCGAATCAGCACGCCTTCGATATCCGCCGTCGCGGACGGCCCCGTCACGAGCACCGCATAGCGCGCCGACTGAAAATCGGGCCGACGATAAACCTGCTGCAAGCCATCGACGAGTTGTGCGGGATCGAGCAGCACGACGAGATGCTGCACGAGATAGCCGATCGAATTGACGACGTATTCTTCCTCGCTGAACCACACGGAGCCCGTTTCCGCGACGCCGAACCGTCCACGCACGACGCCCACATCGACATCCTGCAGCGACGCCGGCGCGGTATCCGGCGACAGCCTGCGCGTCGCCCTGATGCCCTCCACCGCCGACGCCACCACCGCGCCCTCGCCGAAGCGCGCGGCGATCATCGCGTCGACATCGGCGAGGCTGTGTGCGTGGGCGCATGTTCCGCCCATCGTGGTAAGCGCGGTGATGAAGCGCGTCATCAGATCGCCTTCCGGCGACGGGAACACCGGCAGATCGGGACGCGGGCGCGATGCGGGCTGCGCCGCGCGAATCTTCGAGAGAAAGGCTTCGCGAGTCGTCATTTGGCTTGCTTCCGGTTCTTCTTGTACCACTCGTGGAAAGTCTCGGCGGGCGCTTCGGGCAAGTCGCGCTGGCGTCCCCAGATGTTGAGCGGGTTATACAGCACGAAGTTGGGCAGCCGCTTCAGCGCGCCGCCAAGCGACGCGACCGTCGCGCGATAAAGCGTCGGACTCGCCAGCAGACGCCCCGCCATCTTCAGCACTTCCTTCTTCACGAACGGCACTTCGTGACGCTCCGCGATCACCTCGCGCCACTTGTAGATCTGCTCGTGAATGTTCACTTTCGTCGGACAGACGTTGGTGCAACTGCCGTTCATCGTCGACGCGAACGGCAGGCTGCTATAGCGTTTCAGGTCGTGCGTCGGGTTGATGATCGCGCCGATCGGCCCCGAATACGTGCCGCCATACGACAGCCCCCCGCTTCGCCGATACACCGGGCACGTGTTCATGCACGCGCCGCAGCGGATGCACTTCAGCGAATACCAGAAGTCGTCGAGCGCGAGCCGCTCGGAGCGTCCGTTGTCGACGAGGATGTAGTGCATCTCCGTCCCCGGCCGCGGCGCGCGAAAGTGCGATGTGTACTGCGTGATCGGCGAGCCGAGCGCGCTTCTCGACAGCATGCGCACGAACACGCCGAGATCGGCGATCGTCGGAATGATCTTCTCGATGCCGATGGATGCGATATGCAGCGGCGGCACATTCGCGGACAAGTCTGCGTTGCCCTCGTTCGTGCAGACGACGACCGTCCCCGTTTCCGCCACCGCGAAGTTGCAGCCCGTCATGCCCGCCGTGTTCTCGCGCACGAAGTACGGCCGCGTGTTCATGCGCTGGCTTTCGGCGAGATAGTGGATGTCGCTGTTGTTCGGATCGGTGCCGATGGTCTTCCCGAACAGTTCCGCCACGTCCGCGCGCAGCTTGTGGACCGCCGGCACGACCATATGGCTCGGGTCCTGATGATCGAGCTGCTGGATGCGTTCGCCGAGATCGGTTTCCATCACCGTGATGCCCCGCGGCTCCAGATAGTCGCGCATGTAGCACTCGTCGGTGAGCATCGACTTGCTTTTTACGAGCGTCGTCATGCCCCGCTCGCTCATCAGCTTGTGGACGAGCGCGTTGTGTTCTTCCGCGTTGGCCGCGAAGTGGACGACGACGCCGTTCTTCTCCGCACGATCCACGAACTGCGCGATGTAATCCGCGAGATTCGACAGCGTGTGCTCCTTGATGCCCGAGGCCAGCTCGCGCATCGCTTCCCATTCGGGGATGCCGTGCGCCTGCGCGTCGCGCTTGCTGCGCAGATCCCAGAGACGCTTGTCGTGGAACGCGACGTGATCCGTCTTCTGCAGGAACGCGCCCGCCGCCTTCGCGTGATCGATTCGTACGGTCTTGCTCATGCGCGCGCTCCGTTCAGAACCTGCGCGATGTGAATGAACCGCGCGTCGAGCTTCATGCGTTCCGCGCAGCCCTGCTGATGCATGAGACAGGACATGTCGCCGGAGACGATGTACTCCGCGCCCGCGCCGATGTGATCGCGCACCTTGTCCTGTCCCATCCGCACGGAGACGGCTTCCTCCGTCACCGAGAACGTGCCGCCGAAGCCGCAGCATTCGTCGGGCCGCGCGGGCGAGACGAATTCGATGCCTTTCACGCCTTCGAGCAGCGCGCGCGGCTTCGAGTACCGCGTGCCGGCGACTTCCGAATTCGATGTCTCGCGCAGATGCCGCACCGCGCTGCAGCTGTTGTGCAGCCCGACACGATGCGGAAACTCGGCCCACGGAAACTCGCGGACCTTCAGCACGTCATGCAGGAACTCGACCAGTTCGAAGGTAGTGCGCCGCACCTTCTGCACATCGTTCGTTTGCTCGATGGCCGTGAAATGCTCGCGCACGTGATGCGTGCAACTCGCCGACGGCCCGACCACGTAGTCGTAATCCGCGAAGTTGCGCGCGAACACGCGCTCCGCGCCGGCGGCTTCCTTGCGCGCGCCGCTGTTGGCCATCGGCTGGCCGCAGCACGTCTGATCTTGCGGATAGTCAACATCGACGCCCAGCCGCTCCAGCAATTCGAGCGTGGCGATGCCGACCTGCGGATAGAACGCATCGATGAAACAGGGGACGAACAGGGCAACTTTCATGGGGTATCGAGGGAGGAAACCGCGTTTCTGGTCAGCTTGGTCTGACCAAGACTTTAAGGATGCGACGCTTTCGTGTCAAACTAGGTTAATCCAGCGTCTTTGCCTGTGCATTCCCTTCGACCGATGACCTTCCAGCCCGTCCACTCGCACTCCTACGCCCGCGTGCGCCTGTCCGACGTCGTGTCCGGCCAGATTCGCGAGCTGATCTCGAACGGCACGCTGCTGCCCGGCCAGCGTCTGCCCGCCGAGCGCGATCTCGCCGAGCAGTTGAACGTGTCGCGGCCGTCGCTGAGGGAAGCGCTGATTCGCCTCGAATCCGATGGCTTCATTCGCGCGGTGGCGCGCGGCGGCTTCGTCGTGTCGGACGTGACGGCGCCGCTCGTTTCGCTGCCGCTCGCCGCATTGCTGCAACAGCAGCCGGACGCCAGCGCCGACGTACTGGAATTGCGCCACGGCCTCGAAACGCTCGCCACGGCTTACGCTGCCGAACGCGCGACCGAAGCCGATCTCGCGCGAATCCGCGCGGCGTTCGATGCACTCGAGGCCGCCGTCGCCCGGAAAAGCGCGCGCATCGCGGAAAAGGACGCGGCGTTTCACCTGGCGATCGCGGACGCGACGCACAACGTCGCGCTCGCGCATGTGATGCACGGGCTCAACGAACTCATGCGCGAATCGATGCTCACGTCGCACCGTCTCGTCGATTACGACGACGAAGTCGAAGCCAACCTGCTCGCCCAGCATCGCGCGATGCTCGACGCGATCGTCGCCCGCGATCCGGCGCGCGCACGGGACTGCGCGGGCGCGCATCTGGACTACGTGCGTGCGCTCTATCGCGACCGCCCGGCGAAGAAGGCGCGCAGCCGCCTTTCCCACGATGACATGACCAATTCGTAACGCGCTCGTAAGATTCGATAGGACTTCGCCTACACGCATTTCGGACGCACACGGCTAACGCGCGCTACGCGAACCCGCGATACTGAAATCGTCGTCAACAACATGCGCAAGGAGGACAACATGCCTTACCTGCTCGGATGGCTGCTCGGCGTGCCGGTTATCGTGCTCGTGATTCTGTATCTGATCTTCCATTGAACCGGCCGCAACAGACTGCAGCAGAAGCAACGAAGGGCGTCGCTACAATACGGCGCCCTTTTCTTTTTTTCCGAAGGATTGTGATGAACCGCGCCGCCCGTCTGATATCGACCGCATCGCTCGTATTCCTGCTTGGCGCGACTGCCGCGCACGCGGAGGAAATCGCGAGCGTCAACACGAACTTCCGCATCACCGGCTCGGACCGCGTGAGCGTCGAGGCCTACGACGATCCGCTCGTCGGCGGCGTCACCTGCTATGTGTCGCGTGCGCGCACGGGCGGCGTGAAGGGCACGCTCGGCATCGCGGAAGACCCGACTGAGGCGTCGATCGCGTGCCGTCAGGTCGGGCCGGTCGCGTTCAAGGAGCCGCTCAAACAGAAGAGCGATGTGTTCACGGATCGCATGTCCTTCATCTTCAAGACGCTGCACGTGGTGCGGATCGTCGATGCGAAGCGCAATACGCTCGTCTATCTGACCTACAGCGACCGCATCGCGAGCGGCAGCGCGAAGAACAGCGTGACCGCCGTGCCGGTGCCGCAGGGAACGGCGATTCCGGTGAAGTGAGTACGGCACGCGAGCCGGCGAAGCTGTAGGCTGACTGGATCGGCTATGACTCGTCCGTGCAATGAACTGACTATGTCCAAACGTCTACGTGCCACCATCGTTTTCTACGACGAGGACACGCAACAACTTCAGCTGTGCAACGTGCGGCGGGACGACGTCCAGTCGGCGATCGAGCGAGCGGGTTTCGTCTTTGATGTCCCCACGGATGCGCCGGACAACCGTTCGGCGCCTGTGACCGACGAACACGCCCGACAGATTGGCGGAATGGCGCTTCTTGTTCAGGCTCACGTCCACCCGGAACTGCGAACGCGCTTGCATCTGACTTTGAACGAGCCGATCGACTGGGAGCAGCGGCCCGAGCCGCCAAACGCTGCGAGCTAGCGGACGGCCCGTGAAGCAGGCGCACCGCATCACGCGCCGCACGGACAGACTATCCCGCCGCGTCACGACCGGATATCCTCCGCAACCTGGCAACACGTCACACGCCGTAGGAGGACCATCTTGACCGCATCATCCCCCAGCGCGCTCACCGAATTCGCCGCCGGCGCGCGCGACACCATTCCGATGATGATCGGCGCCGCGCCGTTCGGCGTCATCTTCGGCACCCTCGTCACGGCGAGTCCGCTCGCGCTGTGGCACGGCCAGCTCATGTCGCTCGCGGTGTTCGCGGGATCGGCGCAGTTCATCGCAGTCGGGATGATCGCGGGGAACGCCAGCTTCGCCGTCATCTGGGCCACCACTTTCGTCGTCAATCTGCGGCACATCCTGTATTCGGCGACGCTCGCGCCGTACGTCGCCCATCTGCCCGCGCGCTGGCGCTGGGCGCTCGCCGGCCTCATGACCGACGAAGTGTTCGCCGTCGCCTATGCCCATTATCAGAAGCGCGCGGCGGGCGAAATCGGGCCGCACTACTTCCTCGGCTCCGGCGTCGCGATGTACCTGAACTGGCAGGCGTGGACGCTCATCGGCCTCTTTTTCGGCGCGGCGTTTCCGGGCCTCAAGTCACTCGGCCTCGACTTCGCGATGGTCGCGACGTTCATCGCGATCATCGTGCCGCAACTCGTCGCGGCGCGCTTCGTCACGGCGGCGCTGGCGTCCGGGGTGCTGTCGTTCGCGTGGCAGGACTGGCCCTACAAGCTCGGGCTGCTCGCGGCCGTGCTCGTGGGCGTCGCCGTCGGCATGGTGCTCACGATGATCGATGCGAAACCGCGTCTGAAAAAGGAGCGCGCGCGATGAACTACGTTTTGCTCATTCTCGGCATGGCGCTCGTCACCTATCTGATCCGTGCGGCCGTGTTCGTGCTCGGCGAGCGGCTCGCCTTCCCGCCCGTCGTGCGGACCGCGCTCGGCTTCGTCCCGGTGACGGTGCTGACCGCGATCATCGTGCCGATGACCGTCTCGCCGCACGGCAACGGCGCGGAACTCTCGTGGCGCAATCCGCAGCTCGTGGCCGCGGCGGTCGCGGTCGTCGTGTGCGCGTTGACGAGGCGCGCGCTGCTGACGATCGCCGTATCGCTCGCGGTGTTTTTCTTCTGGCAATTGGTCGTGCTGCGCTAGGCCATTTGCATCGGGTACGACGCGCCTTACAAACGCCCTCAAGTTTCCGGCTCCCGCGCCGATATCAGGTTCGAATGGCCTCCGCTCTGCCTGGCGGCAGGCCGACAGCATCTCCTGCCAGGGGGGCCACCGGCCGCCCCACGCGCGGAACCGGAAACCGACATGCGCCAAATCACCCTTTCGTTGCGCGACGAAACGATCGCTTCGCTGCAACGCGATTTCGAGGCGTTCCTGCGTCTCTCGCTCAAGCTCGACCCTCAGTTCATCACGCCGTCGTTCGAGGACTTCCTGCGTGCGAAGCTGCTCGACAATCCCACGCCGCTCACCGAGCAGGCCGTGCAGCGCATGCTCACGCACGGCCAGTACGCATGGGCCAAGCGCGCGCTCGACAAGGAGTTCCCCGATGTCGTCGAAATCCTCATTCGTCAGGCGGCGGAACACGGCTTCGCATTCGCGATCCGTTCCGACTGGAGCGCCGAGGATCTGTTGAAGGCTTCGCGCGAATGGGCCGCCGCGATCGTCACCGAGGCGAACGGCGATGCGTCGCAGGTAGACGTGCTCGCCTCGCAGATCAAGTCGGCGGCAGTCGATATCCGCGAGGTCGAGGAAAAGATGCAGACACCCGCCTGGCGGCTCGCCGATTCGCTGCGTCAGCGTGTGTACGACGCGAAGGTCGCGGTGGAAACGAACGTCGGCTCGACGGCGCGCGAGAAGCTCGGCGAACTGCGCGCGCTGCTGTGGCTCAACATCTTCTACGGTTCGGTGCAGAAACAGGAAGCGCAGCAGTTGCTCGAATATCTGCGCTCGCTGCGGCCGGAACTGTTCGTCGAAGAGCCCTACGACGGCTTCACGCGGTTTGCCGCGTGGCTGCGCAGCATCTTCGGACACGCGCCGCGAGCGGCAGGCGCGACGCGGGCCTCCCGCTAACGCATCCGGCCGCTACTCCCACATTCCCTTGAGCCGCGCGGCGATATCGATCTTCGCCTTCGCGGCGGCGGCGAGTCCCGCTGCCGTCGGGGCGGCGGCCACGGGAACCGGCGGCCACGCGGCGGCCTCGAAATGCGGCAGCAGATGCGGCGGAATGAAGCGCGTGCGCTGCGCCCACACGTGCCGGTCGCCGAGATTCGTCTGATTGTGGACGTAGAAGCGCTGCGGCGTGATGACGTGCAGGTCTTCCTTCGCCCGCGTCATCGCGACATACAGCAGGCGGCGCTCTTCGTCGACTTCTTCTTCGCTGCCGGTGCCGAGATCGGACGGAATGCAGCCGTCCACGCCGTTCAGCACGAACACGTTGCGCCACTCCTGCCCCTTCGCGGAATGGATGGTCGAGAGGATCAGGTAGTCTTCGTCGATGAGCGGCACGCCCGATTCATCGCTCGTCGCGTCCGGCGGATCGAGCGTCAGTTCGGTGAGAAAGCGCTCGCGCGTCGGATACGTTGACGCGATGCTCTCCATCTGCATGACGTCGCCGATGCGGATGGCCGCGTCCTCGTGATTGCGCTCGAGATGCGGCTCGTACCATCGGCGGATCATTTCGAACTCGGCGGGCCAGCCGGATTCGCGCCCGCACAGCTTCGCCATCAGCCCGACGAAGCGCGGCCAGTCTTCGCTCGCGCGTGCCGGCGCGCTGAACGCCGCGATCGCATCGGCGGGGCGCTCGTTCTGCGCGACGCCATCGAGCAGGCGTCCGGCGATAGCCGGCCCGACGCCCGGTAGCAGTTGCGCGACCCGGAACCCCGCGACGCGGTCGCGTGGATTCTCCGCCCAGCGCAGCACGGCGAGCACGTCTTTCACATGGACCGAATCGAGGAACTTCAGTCCGCCGAACTTCACGAACGGAATGTTCTTTCGCGTCAGCTCGATCTCGAGCGCCGCGCTGTGATGGGCCGCGCGAAACAGCACGGCCTGCGATTTGAGCTTCATGCCGCCCTCGCGCGCCTCCAGCACTTTCTCGACGACATAGCGCGCCTGATCGGCCTCATCGGCGACGGAGACGACACGCGGCTTCTGCGCCGATGCCTTGTCGGTCCATAAGTCCTTCGTGTAGCGCTCGGCGGCGAGGCCGATGACCGCGTTCGACGCTTCGAGAATCGGCTGCGTCGAGCGGTAGTTCCGATCGAGCGTCACGGTCGCGGCGGGCGGATCGAAGTGCTGCGGAAAATCCAGGATGTTGCGCACGGTCGCGCCGCGAAACGAATAGATGGACTGCGCATCGTCGCCGACGACGGTGAGGCCGCGCCCGTCGGGTTTCATCGCGAGAAGGATGGTCGCCTGCAGGCGATTGGTGTCCTGATACTCGTCGACGAGCACATGATCGAAACGGCTCGACAGATCGGCGGCGATGGCCGGCTCAGCCGCGAGATGCGACCAGTAGAGCAGCAGGTCGTCGTAATCGAGGACGCTTTGCGATTGCTTGGCGCTGACATAGGCGGCGAACAGGCGCTTGAGATCGGCTTCCCACTCGCGGCACCACGGATACGACTTGTCGAGCACATGGCTCAAGGACGCGCCCGTGTTGATCACGCGCGAATAAATGGCGAAGCACGTGGACTTCGCCGGGAAGCGCTTTTCCTTCGACGACAGTCCGAGTTCGTGGCGCACGAGGTTCATCAGATCGGCGGAATCTTCACGGTCGTTGATCGTGAACGAGGGCGCGAGCCCGACGATCTCGGCGTAATCGCGCAACAGCCGTGCGCCGACGCCGTGGAAGGTGCCCGACCACGTCAGCCCTTGCGCGAGGGCGCTTTTGTTGCCGAGCGCATTTCTCGCGATACGCGACACCCGCCGCGTCATTTCGAGCGCCGCGCGGCGCGAGAACGTGAGCAGCAGAATGCGATGCGGGTCCGCGCCCTTGACCAGCAGATGCGCCACGCGATGCGCAAGCGTGTTCGTCTTCCCCGACCCCGCGCCCGCAATGACGAGCAGCGGCCCGCCGCAGCGGCCCGGTCCATCGACCCCGAATTCGACGGCCCGACGTTGCGCATCGTTCAGCTTCGCGAGATAGGCTGCTGCGGCCTGTTCTTCGGTCTCGGGAGAATCGGCGGCGATGTCGGGAAGCGTGAGCACGAGATTGGATGACGGTAAGCAGTGACGCGACACTGTATATCCATACAACCCGCCCGTGCAAGTCTTTGTCAGGGCTCGGCTTTTGGCCCCAAAAAGACGACGGCCCGGGTGAATAGCCCGGGCCGCCTTCGTACAGAAATGCGCCGCTCAGTCCGCCTTTTTGGCGTCCTTCAGCTTCGCATCCGCGGCGGCTTCGTTCGCTTCCGATTGCGATTCCGTCTTCTTCTTGTCGGCCTTCGCCTGTGCGACGGCCGCGTCCTTGTCGGCTTCGGCCTGCTTCTTCGCGGCCTTCTTGTCGGCGTGCGTCGGCGTCGTGTCGTCCGCCTGCGCGACCGATACCGCGCTCACGCTGGTCAGCGCGCCGACGACGAGCGCCGCCAGCAGTGCATTCTTACGTCGTGTCATGGTGTCCTCCCCTGTGTGGAACCGCGAAGCTCCGTCAGGAACCTCGCGGCCATCGCTCGCAGTCGCCCGCTTAGTGCTGCTCGCCCTCGTCCTTCGGCGTGCGGTCGGCAGCGGCGTTCAGCTCGTCCTTTGCGGCGGCCTTGTCGGCCTTCTTGTTGATCTTCGCGTTGCGCACTTCTTCCTTGTATTGCGCGTTCGCTTCCTTCTTCGCGGCCTTCATCTCGGCCTTCGACGCCTTCTTCGACGCCTTGTATTCGGCGTTTGCCTGCGCGTCGGCATTGCGCTTCTGCACCAGCGGATCGGTCGGCGCGGGCGCGACGATGTTCTGCTGCGGGGGCGTCATCGGCTGCTGGGCCTGCGTCGAGATTTGCGCATCGGCGCCGGGGGCGGCCTGCATCGGCTGCGCGGTCTGGGCTTGCGCGCCGGTGGCGGCCAGGGCGGCGAAGGCGGTGCCGATCATCAGAATTCGAGCCTTAGTCATGAGCTAGTCCTCTCTTTTGGTAGCGCCGGCGCGTGGTCTCGCAAGGTTGCGCGCGGCGCGTGTCGTTTGGAAGATGACCGAAGCTGCATCGATCAAATCTACAGACCGGGCGGTCGATCGCCGAGTTTCGCCTGTGCAGTCACTGTTACGCATGGTTGCACTTGGCTACATTTAGCGCTTTTTCGCCGACGTTCGGATGCATCATCAAATACGTCCGATCGTTCGCGGTCGGGGAAAGCAGGAGCACGACGCGTACCCGATGCATTATCATGGCCGTCTTCAACACGTTTGTTTCCGCCCGCCATGCCGCAGCTTCAATTCACCCTCACGGGCGATTACGTCGAACTTCACAACCTGCTCAAGCTGATGGGTCTCGCCGACAGCGGTGGCTCGGCGAAGGCGCGCGTCGCAATGGGCGATGTCACCGTCGACGGCAAGGTGGAACTGCGCAAGACGTGCAAGATCCGCGCAGGTCAGGTCGTGATGATCGACGGCCAGAAGATCCGCGTGCGCGCGCCCGCCTGAAGGCATCGGCATTGCGCGTGCGCGCCGCGCGATTGCGTAAAGCCCGCCATAACCCGCCGCGACATCGACATGCCGCGCGCGACGCAATAAGCTAGTCGTCTTTCGTTCCGGTTTCAGCGCCGGCGTTCGAGCCGTTCATCGCCTCTGCGACGCACGATCGCCGCGACCAGTCGCTCTCTTTTTCGATCATGCAATCGCACACCACGCGCGCTCAACCCGCGCATCAGGGACCGCCGACGCTATCCCGTCACGCCGTCGATACGGCGCGGCTCGCGGCGCCGCTCGCCATCGCGCAGCTTTCGCAAATGGCGATGGGCGTCACCGACACCATCCTGCTCGGCTCGCTCGGCCCCGACGCGCTCGCCGCGGGCGGGCTCGGCGCGAACCTCTTCTTCGTCGTTGTCACGCTGCTGCAGGGCGTGCTCACTTCGGTGAGCGTATCGGTGGCGCATGCGCGCGGCGCGAACGCGGAGGAACGCGTGCCGCGCATCTACTGGACGGGGCTGCTGCTTTCCGTGCTGCTCGCCGTCCCCGCGTTCGTCCTGTTGAGCTACGCCGAGCCGATCCTGCTCGCGTTCCACGAACCGGCGACGCTCGCGCGCAACGTCGGCGAATACTGCGCCGTGCTGCGCTGGGGGACGCCGGGCAGCCTGATCGGCATCGGCATGATGCGCGCCTTTCTTCCGGCGATCGGCGCGGCGAAGCGGCTCTTGTGGGTGTCCATCGGCGGCGTGTTCATCAACGGCTTTCTCAACTACGGGCTGATTCACGGTGCATACGGACTGCCGCGCGAAGGCTTCCTGGGCTCGGCTGCGGCGACGACCATCACCGTCTGGCTGACGGCGTTCGCGCTCGTCGCGTTGCTGCACTTGCGGCCGCGTTACCGGCACTTCGTGGTGGCGGCGCGTCCGCATCTGCCGTTGATGGGCGAGCTGTTCGGCATCGGCTGGCCGGTCGCGATCACCTATGGCGTCGAATCGACGCTCTTTCTCGCCACCGGCATGATGGTCGGCCTGCTCGGCGAAGCACCGCTCGCGGCGCATCAGATCGCGCTCAACGTGGCGTCGGTGGCGTTCATGGTGCCGCTTGCCATTGGGCAGGCGGCGAACGTGCGCGTCGGCTACTGGGTCGGCGCGGGCGTGCCGGTGGCCGCGCGTCATGCGGGGTTCGTCGCGCTTGCGCTCGGCGTCGGCTTCATGATGTGCTCGGGACTCGTGCTCATCGTCGCGCCGCACGCGATCGTCGGGCTGTATCTTCATCTCGACGATCCCGCCAACGCGCATACCGTGTCGCTGGCGGCGTCGCTGCTCGGCGTGGCGGCGGTGTTCCAGATCGTCGACGGGATGCAGACGGTCGGTTCCGGCTGCCTGCGCGGCCTGAAGGACACGCGCATACCGATGCTCGCGGCGGCGTTCGGCTACTGGGGCGTCGGTTTCCCGACGGGCTACGTGCTCGCGTTTCACTTCGGCCTCGGCGCGAAGGGATTGTGGTGGGGGCTCGCGGCAGGCCTGGCGAGTGTCGCGGTGCTGATGACGCTGCGCTTTCATCGCATCAGCAGACGGCTCGTCGACTCGGGCGGGGGGCAGGCGGCGGTGCCGGTCGAGCCGGCGTCGCGCCGAACGGCGTAGCGCGGACGCATATGCAAAGCAGGAATGCTTGGTTGGTCCGCGTGCGCCGCGTTGGTACGATCAACCCGTCTCCTCCTTGAGACTCCAGTAACAGGGGTTATAGCCCGCTCTGCCGAGCGGGCTTTTTTTCGTCCTGTCGATGTGCGCCGGCCTGGCTGGAACAACGCTTGCAAAAACGTTGTCCGGATGGCTGCAACTGGCGATTCGCTGGCCGGCCGATCCGTTTTCGACGTCATGCAACGAGGGAGGATGGACACATGAAGACAGCACCGCCGAGCAGTCAGACTGAACAGGACGCCAAGGCCGAAGCCAATTCCGGCAAGCCGGCGACGACGTCCAGCGACAAACCGGCCAGCGGGCAGCACGCTGCGAACCACACCAAGGCCGGCAAGGACCACGGCGCCGGAGGCGGCGCGAAACAGCGGCACGGCCCGAGGTAACCGGCGAATCAGCCGATGCGGACGCGCCGTCGCGCGGCACGATCGTTGCGCCCTGATCTCGGGCAGGCGGCGAACGTCTGCATCCCTATACCGAATCCGATAAAGGAGGCCGAACCATGAACAAGGCAATCAGCACGTTGATCGCGGCCGTCTCCGCGCTCACGTTGGCCGGCGGCGCGTATGCCCAAGCCGGCGGAGCGGGCGGAGGCGGAGGCGGCGGCGCGAACGGCGGGGGCGCCGCAGGCAGCACGGCCAGCCCGGCGAATCAGGTGAACGGCGCAACCGGCGGCTATGGCACGCCGGGCACGACCCGTTCGGACAGCGGCATGTCCACCAAGGGCACCGGCCTGCCGAGCAGCACCAATAGCGAGATCGCGCCCGCCGCGCCCGCGACGAGCAACAACACGCTCGCGACGCCCAGCGTGAAGTCGCCGGCAGCGAAGTAGCCGCGATCCCCGCTTGTCTGGCACACGACCGCCCGCCGATGCGGCGGTCGTTGCCGCCTTCTTTCCCGTCGATGGCCCCGGTCCGTCGGCGCGTCGAACCGCCCGTCGCTTTAGAATCTTCTGACGAACGTCTGATCGCCGAGCACGATATTTGCTCGTCGCGAAGGCACATACCGCGCTCGCGTCGACATGAGCCGGGCCAAGACAATCAAAAGAAGAGGAAGAAAAGTGTCGGAAAGCCGGGGATTGCCAACAGCTTCACATCACGTCGCAAAGGCCGCAAAGGTCGCAAAGCAGGGAACATCGGCGAGGAGCGCCGCGCCGAGGCTCAGAGTGCGCCTCGTCGGCACGTTCGTCGCGATGACCCTCGGCCTCACCGCCTGCGCCACGCGTCCGCCCGCGACAGAGTTTTATCGTCCGCCGAGCCACGCGCTCGCGCCGACTGATGAGACGCCGCTCGCCACCGCGCTCGCAACACTCGAGAAGCAGCATCCGAACGAATCGGCGGTGCGCCTGTTGCCGACCGGCACGGACGCGCTGCAGGCGCGCATCGCGCTCGCCCGCGCGGCGACGAAAACGCTCGACATGCAGTACTACATCGCCGAGGAAGACAACACGGGCAAGCTGTTGCTGGGCGCCGCGCTCCATGCCGCGGATCGCGGCGTGCGCGTCCGCATGCTGGTCGACGACCTCAACTTCAAGGACATCGACCGCATCATGGCGGCGCTGAACTCTCACGACAACATCGAGATTCGCGTCTTCAATCCATATGGCAGCGCACAGCGCAGTTTCTCGGAACGTGCGCGCAACGTCTTCACGAATCTGGATCACTTCACGCGCCGCATGCACAACAAGGCGATGATCGCGGACAACCAGATCGCCATCGTCGGCGGACGCAACCTGGGCGATGAATATTTCAGCGCCAGCCCGACGCTGCAGTTTCGCGACCTCGACGCGTTCGCCGCCGGCCCGGTCACGCAACAGATATCCGCGAGCTTCGACGATTACTGGAACAGCACGCTCTCCTACCCGTTGCGCGCGCTGAACAAGCAGAAGTTCGACCCTTCGGAACTGGACAAGACGCGCGACGACCTGCGCGCGCACTGGCGCAAGAACGCCGATCCGCTCAACGCGAAGCCGCTCAACGCCACGCCGCTCGCCCAGCAGATCGCGCGTCAGGAAATGGGCCTCACCTGGGCGCCGACCGAATTCAAGGTGGACTCGCCGTCGAAAATCGAGCATCCGAGCGACGACTACAAGAGCCCGCCGATGACGCGCCTCGTCGACCTGCTCAAGCACGCGCAGCAGGAGTTCTTGATTCTTTCGCCCTACTTCGTGCCGCACGACGCCGGCGTGAAAGCGCTCGCCGACCTCACGCGGCGGCAGGTGCGCGTCGCCGTGCTGACGAACTCGCTCGCCGCCACGGATGCCGTCGCCGTCCAGGCAGGTTATGCGCCCTATCGCATTCCGCTGCTGCAGAACGGCGTCGAACTGTACGAATTCAAGCCGATGCAGGCCGAAGGCGAAGGCCGGCCGCGCGCGGGTCTCTTCGGCTCGCAATCGCGGGCGAGTTTGCACGCCAAGGCCTATGTAATCGATCGGAGTATCCTCGTGATCGGCTCGATGAATCTCGATCCGCGCTCGGCTCAGCTCAACACCGAACTCGCGCTCGTGATCCACAGCAAACCGGTCGCCGAAGAAGCTGCCGGGCTGTTCGATCGCGGGATCACGCCGCAAGCGAGTTATCGCGTCGAACTGGCGAGTGCGGCGGTGATCGCGGACTTGCGCCGCACCGGCTCGCCGCAATCGGGACTCGTCTGGACGACGCAGGAAGACAAAGGGACCGTCACCTACAACTTCGATCCCGAAGCCGGCTTTTATCGGAACCTGATGACGGGCATCTTCAAGATGCTGCCCGTCGACAAGCAGCTTTGATCAATCTCACGAGGAACTTCGGACCATGACCCAGAACGCGCAAGGCGACGTACGCATGGAGAAGGACACGTTCGGCGAGATCGCCGTGCCGAACGCGAAGCTTTGGGGCGCGCAGACGCAGCGTTCTTTGCAGAACTTCAAGATCTCGTCGGAGAAGCAGTCGCCCGAACTCATCACCGCGCTTGCAATCGTCAAGCGCGCCGCCGCCGAAGTGAACGCGGACCTGAAGGTGCTCGACGCCAAAAAGGCGCAGGCGATCATGCAGGCCGCCGACGAGATCATCGACGGCAAGCATCCGGACGAATTCCCGCTCGCCGTCTGGCAGACGGGCTCCGGCACGCAGACCAACATGAATCTGAACGAGGTGATCGCCAATCGCGCGAGCGAGATACTCGGCGGGCCGCGCGGCGAAGAGCGCCTCGTCCATCCCAACGACGACGTGAACCGCGGGCAGTCATCGAACGATGTGTTTCCGACCGCCATGCACGTCGCCGCCGCATACGCGATCGTCCGGCATCTGGTTCCGTCGCTGAAGACGCTGCGCGAAACGCTCGACAGCAAGTCGAAGCAGTTCGTGGATATCGTGAAAATCGGCCGCACGCATTTGCAGGACGCGACGCCGCTCACGCTCGGGCAGGAATTCTCCGGCTACGTCGCGCAACTCGATCAGGGCATTCGCCACGTGGAAGCGACGCTGCCGCATCTGTATCAGCTCGCGCAGGGCGGCACGGCGGTCGGCACGGGCCTGAACGCGCATCCGGAATTCGCGGCGAAGGTCGCGTCGGCGATCGGCAAGCTGACCGGCCTGCCCTTCGAGACCGCGCCCAACAAGTTCGAGGTGATGGCCGCCGCCGATGCGCTCGTCGCCGCGCACGGCGCGCTCAAGACGGTGGCCGCGAGCATGATGAAAATCGCCAACGACATCCGCTGGCTGGCGAGCGGGCCGCGCTGCGGGCTGGGCGAACTGTCGATTCCGGAAAACGAGCCGGGCAGTTCGATCATGCCGGGCAAGGTCAACCCGACGCAGTCCGAAGCGGTGACGATGCTCTGCTGTCAGGTGTTCGGCAACGACGTCGCGGTGAATATCGGCGGCGCGAGCGGCAACTTCGAGCTCAACGTGTTCCGGCCGATGATCGCGCATAACGTGCTGCAGTCGGTCCGCCTGCTCGCGGACGGCGCGCAGAGCTTCAACGACAACTGCGCGGTCGGCATCGAGGCGAACGAGCAGCGCATCGACAGCCTGCTCAACGAATCGCTGATGCTGGTGACGGCGCTCAACCCGCACATCGGCTACGACAAGGCCGCGCAGATCGCGAAGAAAGCGCACAAGGAAGGCACGACGCTGAAGGCCGCCGCGCTCGCGCTCGGGCATGTGACCGAGCAGCAGTTCGACGAGTGGGTGAAGCCGCAGGACATGGTCGGCAACAAGTAAGCAACTTCCCGTACGAAGCGCGGCGGTCAGACCTTGCCCGCCGCGACTTCTTCCGGCTTCAGTTCGACGATCGCGTCTAGCGCGTCTTTCACGTCCATCGCGTACCGGGCGAGGCGCTTTTCCTCGTCCGACTCCGGCACGAACGCGGGCACGGGCGTCGGCTGGCCGGTTTCATCGACGGCGACGAAGACCATCAGGCAATCCGTGGTCTGCGCAAGCTCGCCGACTTTCGGATCGCCTGCATGCACCGAAATATGGATGTGCATGCTCGTGCGGCCCGTCGCGACCACGCGCGCGCGCAACTCCACCAGATTGCCGACGAGAATCGGCCGCCGGAAGCGAATGTTGCCGACGCTCACCGTGACCGCATAGCGCCCCGACCACATCGCGGCGCACGCGTAGGCCGTTTCGTCGATCCATTTCATCAGCGCGCCGCCGTGCACCTTGCCGCCGAAGTTGACCGACGTCGGTTCGGCAAGAAAACGGAAGGTGGTTTCGGCGCGGCCGTCGCGCAGGGCGGATGGCGATGAGGAAGCGGAAGACGGGATCGGCGAGTTCATGGCGAGAAGCGAGGCGAATTGGCGAAGCGCCGATTATAGGTCCGCTAGTTGTGGACCACGACGCCCTGATCGATCGTGCCGTACATCGTGATGCTGCCGCCCGAACCCGCCGACGATGACGACGCGCCGCCCGCACATCCTGCGCACAGAACGAGAACGCCGAGCGCGGCGGCGGCGATGAATCTGGACATGCTGGACTCCCTGCTCTTGAGACGACCCGGCCATTCTAGCGCCGGGGCGGCGGCATCGACATTTCATGCGGGCGTGAAACGTCGGTTGCGGGCGCGCGCTACGATTGAGGCATCTTCCGCTTCGTGGCTGCATCGACATGAACGACGACGACTCCCGCGCCCGGCACTTCCCCGGGCTTTCGCGCATCGGCGCGTTGCTCGCCGATCCGGGCCGCGCGGCCATGCTCTGGTCACTGATGGACGGCGCGGCGCGCCCCGCCGGCGAACTGACGATGATCGCGGGCGTCTCGCCGTCGGCCGCGAGCGGGCATCTCGCGCGTCTGACCGAAGGCGGACTGCTGGCGCTGGAAGTCAGCGGAAGGCATCGCTATTACAGGATTGCGACGGCGGATATCGCGGCGGCCATCGAAGCGCTCGCGAACCTCGCCCGCGCGAGCGCGCCGCAACGCGCGCCGGAGCATCGCCCGAGCGCCGTGCCGCTCGACATGCGCTACGCCCGCACCTGCTACGACCATCTCGCGGGCGAACTGTCCGTGCGGCTTTTCGACGGCATGATCGCGCGCAACTGGCTGGCAGCGGCGACGCACGGACCGGACACGCTCGACGCCACGCCCGACGGCGCGCAAGCGTTCGCGGAACTGGGCATCGACATGGAGGCGCAGCGCGCGCGGCGCCGGCGCTTTGCGTGCACGTGCATCGACTGGAGCGAGCGGCGTCCGCATCTCGGCGGCGCGTTGGGCGCGGCGCTGCTTCGTGCGTGTGAAGAACGCGGATGGATCGAGCGCACGGCGAAGCGTCGCGTGCTGCGCGTGACGCCCGCCGGGCAGCGGCATTTCGATGAGTTTTTATCGCAACGGCGTGCGTAGCGCGCGATGCGCGTTGCAACGCCGGATCAGACGGCCATCGGCGCGCTGATGGGATCGTGATGCCGATAACCTTCGAGCGCGAAATCCGCCGGCTCGACTTTCTCCAGCCACTCCGGTTCGTAGCGCTTCGTGACAGCGTAATCCGGCACGCGGTCCGAGATGATGAGTTGCGGCGCGGGATACGGCTCGCGCTTCAGCTGCTCGTTCAGCATGTCGAGTTGATTCTCGTAGATGTGCGCATCGCCGATGAAGTAAGTGAACCAGCGGGGTGTGTACCCCGTCAGCCGCCCGACCAGATGCAGCAGCGCCGCGCCTTCGGTGAGATTGAACGGCGTGCCGAGGCCTACGTCGTTGCTGCGGATATACAGGCACAGCGAGATTTCGCGCTTCGTCACGTTGGGCAGGAACTGATACAGCAAGTGACACGCGGGCAGCGCGATTTCATCGAGCTTGGCGGGGTTCCACGCATGAAACAGAATGCGCCGGTCGGTCGGGCGCTCGATGATCGTATCCAGACACTGGCGCAACTGGTCGATCGCCTTGTACAGCAGCACCTTCTCGTGCCCGCTCTCGACGAAGCTCGTCACCAGTTCATAGCCGCGGTTGGTCGCATCGGCGATCTGATCGCCCGCGCTTGCATCGATCAGCTTGTATGCCGGCCATTGGCGCCACTGCACGCCGTAGACATCGCCGAGATCGTCCGTTCCCTGGCGATACGGGTTCTCGAGCCATTGCGGATTTTCGTTCGCGTTCGCGTCCCAGACCTTGCAGCCGAGCGCGCGAAAGTCCGCCGCGCTGCGCGAGGCGCGCAGAAAGCCCACCATTTCCCCAATCGCGGATTTGAACGCGAGCTTCTTCGTCGTCACGGCGGGGAAACCTTGCTGCAAGTCGAAGCGCAACATTGCGCCCGGCATGCTGATGGTGCGGATGCCCGTGCGGTTTTCCTGCCAGGCGCCGGTATCGAGGATCGTCTGGACGAGCTCGAGATACTGTTTCATTGATGTTCCTTGGATGCCGGCACGAGCCGCGTGAAGACAACGATTTTACCAAGCAGGCCCATGCGCTGCTTTTGCGTCGGGCAAAGGAAAACGGGCGCCTTCGGGCGCCCGTTCCGTGAAGCGATGAAGCGTGCGTCAGCCGCGCGTGGCGTGCTCCGGCGGCGCGTCGACCTCGATGTGACGCATGCCGTGCGCGCTCAGCAGCCGATACAGCGTGACCCGCGAAATGCCCAGTTCTTGCGCGGCATCCCCGAGGCGCCCGCGATGACGCAAGAGCGCGAGTTCGATGGCCTGCCGCTCCGCCGCTTCGCGCGCCTGCGCAAGCGACACCGGCGCGACCTCGACGTACTCGCCGAGCTCCAGGTCCCGCGCGGTGATCTGCCGCCCCTCGGACATCACGATGGCGCGCCGCACGCGATTGATGAGCTCGCGCACGTTGCCCGGCCAGCCATAGTTGTGGATTGCGGCGATTGCGCACGGCGAGAAACCGCGCAGGCGACGGCTCGCGTCTTTCTTGAAACGGTCGAGCATGTGCTTCGCGAGCAGTTCGATGTCCTTGCCGCGCGCGCGCAGCGGCGGTTCGTCGATCTGCAGCACGCACAGGCGGTGATACAGGTCCGCGCGGAAGCGCCCTTCGATCATCGCGGTCTGCATGTTGACGTGCGTGGCCGAAATGATGCGCACGTCCACCGGCGTCGAACCGTGTCCGCCGAGGCGCTCGACCTTGCGTTCCTGCAGGAAGCGCAGCAGGCTCGCCTGACTTTCGAGCGGCAGGTCGCCGATTTCATCGAGGAACAAGGTGCCGCCGTTGGCCGCTTCGACGCGCCCGATCTTGCGCTGATTCGCGCCCGTGAACGCGCCGCGTTCGTAGCCGAAAAGCTCCGATTGCAGCAGGTGCGCGGGGATCGCGCCGCAGTTGATCGCGACGAAAGGTTGATCGCGACGCGCCGAACGCTCGTGAATGGCGACGGCCGTCAGTTCCTTGCCAGTGCCCGATTCGCCGGAGATGAACACGGGAGCGTCCGTCATCGCGACTTTGCGAATGGAGCGGAAGAGCGCGAGCATGGCGTCGCACGAGCCGACCATTTCGCCTTCCGCCCGGCCTTCGATGCGCGGATCGTTCGAGGCTGCGTCGTGCAGCGAGACCATGCCGTACGCGTGGCCGACGGAATCGACGATGCGGTCGTTCGACGTCGGCAGCGTCACATAGTCGAAACAGTAGTCGCGGATCAGCCGGCGCACGGCGGCGTCTTCCAGTTGCCCGGAGACGGTCGCGGCGACCCAGCCGACGTTGGTCATGGTCAGCGACGATTCGAACGCCGCCAGTTCGTGAGATTCGAAGTGACTCGACAGATCCAGCAGCCCGCCCATTGCGAGGTCGCTGCGCAATGCCTTGCGCGTATCACGCGCGCTCGCCACGATCTCGATTTTCCAGCCGCGTTCCTCGAACCGCGCGCATAGCGTCTCGCTGGGATCGCGAGTTACATAGATGAGTTGCCGCCGAGCGACGTCCATTATTCAGATCCTTGGTTCAACGTTCGTTGAAAAGGTCGCGTAGTTCAGGCTCGCGCTACATGCAGACTTCGTTGTCCTCGCACGTGCTGCGAACGGACTTGCAATTTCAATACGTTGCCCCCGGGAACATGGCGCGTGTCACACCTGCGCCCCTTCCGCGAAACCCTTTTTGTATGATTCTGCGCCGCAGTCGAGAGACTACTATAACCCAGAAACAGCGAAAACAGATATGGCGACTAGCCGTTGAATTAGCCACGGGGCCTTGCTGGCTGTGCGTCGGCAAGGGCTTGCATGCATTTGGAAAATCGTGGCATGACCGTTTATATCGGACCCAAGCTTATACCGAATCGCGCAGCGTTTCATGCCTTTCTGATGCCTTGTTACATCGGTGAAACGTTTTCGAGCGTTGAAACGTCAACTCGCCTGCCGTCCTCGCTGCAATGCCACGCGGCACAAGGCGTGAAAGCAAATGGCACGCATTTGGCTTCTACAGCTTTATCCGTTGCCGTGGCTTATACGCGCGTCGCGGCTAAAAAGCCGGAATCTTCTTCCGCTGATGTCTTTCATACCGGACATTCAATACCGTTATTCCCCGCCGCAAGTCCGGAATAAATTGCTGGCATTTCCTGTTCGACAGATGGCTCTCGATAATTTTTTACCGCGCCAATCGGTGCTCGATGCGCAATTGCCCGATGCAAACGACGCTGAAAGCGCCGACGCGTTTCATCGGAACGCTCGCGAACGTTCACGAGGCGCGAAGCCCAGCGTCACGCTATGGGACGAAGTCGCGCCCCGCGTCCGTACAATGAGCAACGTCCCCGCCGACGATTTCCCCGACGCCTGACGAACGCCGTCAGGATCGCTCGCCCGCCCGCGCGCGGGGTAGAATCGTGCCCCCGCCTTCCGCGGCCTGACTTCCACTTCCACATGACGACGCTGACTCTGATCGTCGCTCGCGCGCGCAATGGCGTGATCGGGCGGGATAACCAACTGCCGTGGCGCCTGCCCGAAGACCTCGCCTTCTTCAAGCGCACGACGATGGGCGCGCCCATCATCATGGGACGCAAGACGCATGAATCGATCGGCCGGCCGTTGCCGGGGCGGCGTAATATCGTCGTGACGCGTGATGCGACGCTACGCTACGAAGGTTGCGATACCGTGACGAGCATCGACGCCGCGCTCGCGCTCGCCACCGCCGATGGCGTTCCGGAAGCGTTCGTCATCGGCGGCGCGCAGCTTTATGGCGATGCGATTCACCGCGCAGGGAAGATGATCGTCACCGAGATCGACGCCGATTTCGACGGCAACACGCGCTTGGACGCGCCGGATGCGTCGCAGTGGCGCGAAGTGTCCCGCGAGCCGCATCGCGCTGCGCCGCCGAACGACTTCGGCTTCGCGTTCGTGACGTACGAACGGCGCGCATGAACGACAAAGGCCCCGGACGGTTCGCACGTCCGGGGCCTTTTTTCCGTCGGCAGGCTTATTGGCCGGCGACCGTCATCCGCTCGATCAGCACCGAGCCGATTGCCTTCGTGCCGCGCACGACCGTATCGGCGCCGATTGCCTCGATATGCCGGAACATCTCCTGAAGCGTGCTCGCGACGGTGATTTCCTCGACTGCGTACTGAATCTCGCCGTTCTCGACCCAGAAACCCGACGCGCCGCGCGAATAGTCGCCCGTCACATAGTTCACGCCCTGCCCCATCAGCTCCGTGAGCAGCAGGCCGGTGCCGAGCTTCTTCAGCATCGCTTCGAAATCGTCTTCGGGCTTCGTGTGCGTGCTCGTCATCGACAGATTGTGCGATCCGCCCGCGTTGCCGGTCGTCTGCATCCCGAGCTTGCGCGCCGAATAGGTCGACAGGAAATAGCCCTGCACGACGCCGTCCTCAACCACGTTGCGCCTTTGCGTGCGCACGCCTTCCTCGTCGAACGGCGCGCTGCCCATGCCGCCCCGCACGTGCGGATCTTCGACGATCTGGATGTGCGGCGCGAACACCGGCTTGCCGAGGCTGTCGACCAGAAACGTGGTCTTGCGATACAGCGCGCCGCCGCTCACCGACTGCACGAACGCGCCGAGAATGCCCGCCGCGAGCGGTGCTTCGAACAGCACGCGGCACTTGCGGGTATCGAGGCTGCGCGCGTTCAGGCGCGCAAGCGCGCGCTGAGCGGCGTAGCGGCCGACGGCTTCGGGATCCGCCAGCTCCGATGCGGCGCGCCGCGACGTGTACCAGTCGTCGCGCTGCATGTCGCGGCCGCTTTGCGCAATGGGCGCGCACGCGATGTAATGCCGCGAATACGGATAACCGGCCATGAAGCCGCGCGACGTCGCGAGCACGAACTGCGAATGCTGCGCGGAAACGCTCGCGCCTTCCGAATTGGTGATGCGCTTGTCGACGGCGAAGGCCGCGTCCTCGGCGCGCCGCGCGATGTCGGCGGCTTCGTCCGCGTCGAGTTCCCACGGGTGATAGAGATCGAGATCCTGCGGCGACTTCTCGAGCAGTTCTTCCTCGGCAAGCCCGGCTGCGCTGTCTTCCGCCGTGAAGCGGGCGATGTTGTACGCCGCCGCGACCGTGTCGCGCAGCGCCTCGCGCGTGAAGTCGGCGGTGCTCGCGTTACCGCGCTTCTTGCCGATGAACACCGTCACGCCGACCATCTTGTCGCGGTTATGCTCGATGGTTTCCACTTCGCCGCGCCGCACGCTCACCGAAAGGCCATCGCCTTCGGAGATTTCGGTGGCGGCATCGCTCGCGCCCAACTCCTTCGCGTAGCGCAGGATGTCGGAGGCGATCTCCTTCAGTTCGTCTTGCGTATGCGGGAAAAAGCGTTGCTTGACGTCGATGTCTGCTGCCATTTGTCGTTGCCTTGGTTTCGTTGACTGCAAAAGCCGGGCGCGATGCGCGCCTTCTGGTCATTCAGTGTCGATGCCGGCCCATGCGCGAAACGTTCGCCTGCCTCATCGGCCCGTCACGCGATCATAGCAAGGACCGCGCGCATTCACCCGCCATCGAGTGCGCGGCGCGCCCGGTCCCGCGCGGGCGCAAGCTACAATGACGGCATGAACCGTAAAACCCGCATTCAACCGATCGAAGCCGACCGCAACGACGCCGACGCCGACGATCACGGCTACGATCGCCCCAGCAAATCTCAGCTCAAGCGCGAAATGCACGCGCTGCAGGAACTGGGCGAGGCGCTGATCGCGCTGCCGAAAGACGCGCTCAAGCGCATGCCGATGCCCGAAGACCTCGACGACGCCGTGCGCGAAGCGCGCCGCATCACCGATCACGAAGGCAAGCGCCGCCAGTTGCAGTACGTCGGGCGCGTCATGCGTTCGCTGGACGAGGAACAGGTCGCCGCGCTGCGCACCGCGCTCGACACGCATCGAGGCGTGAACAAGGCGGAAACCGCGCGCCTGCACTGGATCGAGCGCACGCGCGAAAAGCTGCTTGCCGACGACGCCGCGCTCACCGAATTCATCCGCCAGCACCCCGGTGTCGATGCGCAGGAAGGCCGGACGCTGATTCGCAACGCTCGCAAGGAACGCGAGCAGCAGAAGCCGCCGCGCTACTATCGCGAGTTGTTTCAGTGGATCAAGAACGCGGCGGGCGTCGAAGATGACGCCGATTCGGCCGATATCGAGGAAGACGATGATTCCGAAGCGTAATCATCCCGACGAACTCGTCGTCGGGCTCGTCTCGATCAGCGATCGCGCATCGCAAGGCGTCTATGAAGACAAGGGCTTGCCGGCGCTGCAAGCGTGGCTCGGCGAGGCGCTGGCATCGCCGTGGCGCGCCGAAACGCGCCTGATCCAGGACGACGCGACGACCATCTCCACAACGCTCGTCGAACTCGTCGATACGCTCGGCTGCGATCTCGTGCTGACCACGGGCGGCACCGGCCCCGCGCGCCGCGACGTGACGCCGGAAGCGACGCTCGCCATCGCCACGAAGGAGATGCCGGGCTTCGGAGAGCAGATGCGCCAGATCAGCCTCAACTTCGTGCCGACCGCGATCCTGTCGCGGCAAGTCGCGGTCATCCGCGAAACGGACGGCCACGCCGCGCTCGTCATCAATTTGCCGGGACAGCCGAAGTCGATCCGCGAGACGCTCGAAGGCGTGAAAGACGCCGAAGGCAAGACCGCGGTGCCGGGCATCTTCGCGGCGGTGCCGTACTGCATCGATCTGATCGGCGGGCCGTACATTGAAACGCGGGCGGAAGTGGTCGCCGCGTTCCGTCCGAAAAGCGCGATTCGCCCGCCGAAGGATTAAGACGCGTCAGCCGCCGACGACGGAATGAGGAAGTGCTCGCGGTAGTACTTGAGCTCGTCGATGGATTCGTGGATATCGGCGAGCGCCGTGTGCATCGCGCGCTTCTGGAAGCCCTTGTAGATGGCAGGCTGCCAGCGGCGGCACAGTTCCTTCAGCGTGCTCACGTCGAGGTTGCGGTAGTGGAAGAACGTTTCCAGTTCCGGCATCCAGCGCGCCATGAAACGGCGGTCCTGGCAAATCGAATTGCCGCACATCGGCGACTTGCCGGGCGGCACGTACTGACCGAGAAACTTGCGAATCTGCCGCGTGGCTTCGGCTTCATCCACCGTCGACGCCTTCACGCGTTCAATCAGCCCGGAGCGCCCGTGCGTGTTGCGGTTCCACTCGTCCATGCGTCCGAGCGCCTCCTCCGTTTGATGGATGGCGAACACCGGACCTTCCACCATTTTGTCGAGCGTCGAGTTTGTCACGACCACCGCAATCTCGATGATGCGGTCATTGTCGGGATCGAGCCCGGTCATCTCCATGTCGAGCCATACGAGATTCATTTCGCTGCGCGCGAGCACGGGTTCGACGTCGGGAAGGCTGGAAGAGTCGGTCATGGGCGATGCCTGAGGGAAGGAGGTGAGGCCGCGGCGCGCCCGATGGCAACGGCATGCAATGGCATGATGTGACAACGGCGGCACAGCCAACAACCTATAATTCTCGCATAGTTCAATCGGAATTCCCGGATGACCAACCTCACTCTCGCTTTCTCGACGATCTTCGTCGTCGCGCTCGTCGCAATGGTTTCGACCAAACTGTGGCTCGCGTCCCGCCAGATCCGGCACGTGGCCGCGCACCGCAACGGCGTGCCGCCGCAGTTCACGGGCACGATCCCGCTGACCGCGCATCAGCGCGCGGCGGATTACACGGTCGAGCGCACGCGGCTCACGATGATCGAAGTCGTGACGAGTGCCGTCGTGCTCGTCGCGCTGACGCTGCTCGGAGGCGTGCAGGCGCTCGACAACGCCATCACCGACTGGCTCGGGCGCGGCTATCTCGGTCAGATCGCGCTGGTGGCGTCGGTGGTGGCGATCACGAGCGTCATCGACTTGCCCTTTGATTACTTCCGCCAGTTCGTGATCGAGGAGAAGTTCGGCTTCAATCGCATGTCGAAGAAGCTGTTCTTCGCGGACCTCCTGAAGGGCACGCTGATCGGCGTGATCGTCGGCGCGCCGCTTCTGCTGCTGACACTCTGGCTGATGGATCGCGCAGGCGCGTACTGGTGGCTCTGGACCTGGATGGTGTGGGTCGCGTTTCAACTGCTCGCGATGGTCATCTACCCTACTTTCATCGCCCCGCTTTTCAACAAGTTCGAGCCGCTGAAGGACGAAGCGCTCGTGAAGCGCATCGAGAACCTGATGTCGCGCACGGGCTTCGCGGCGAAGGGACTCTTCGTCATGGACGGCAGCCGCCGCTCGGCCCACGGCAATGCATATTTCACGGGTTTCGGCGCGACCAAGCGCATCGTTTTCTTTGATACGCTCCTCGCGCGCCTCTCGGGCAGCGAGATCGAAGCAGTGCTCGCCCATGAACTCGGTCACTTCAAGCGCCGTCACGTGTTGAAGCTGATGCTCGTGACGTTCGGCATCAGCCTCGTCATGCTGGCGCTGCTGGGATGGCTCGCGCAGACCGTGTGGTTCTACGAAGGGCTCGGCGTGCGACCGTCGCTCGTCGGCAGCAACAACGGGCTCGCGCTCGTGCTCTTCATGCTCGTGCTGCCGGTGTTCATGTTCTTCATCACGCCGCTCGGCAGCCTGACATCGCGCAAGAACGAATTCGAAGCGGATGCGTTCGCGGCAAGCCAGACCGATCCGAAGGACCTCGTCAACGCGCTCGTCAAGCTCTATGAAGACAACGCGTCGACGCTCACGCCCGATCCGCTCTACACCGCGTTTTACTACTCGCACCCGCCGGCATCGCAACGCATCGATCGTCTGATGCAGCACGCCGCATGACCGCGCGTGCATCGCGCAAGGGCGGCGCGGCGGCTAACGGACGGCTCGCGGGCACCGTCATCGCCGCGCACGGGCGGCATTATCTCGTCACGCCTGGCGACGGCGGTCCGATGCTCCAGTGCTTCCCGCGCGGCAAACGCAGCGAAGTCGCGGTCGGCGATAGCGTGCTGTACGAGCAGTCGTCGGTGGATCAGGGCGTGATCGTCGAGATCGGAGAGCGGCGCAACCTGCTGTATCGATCGGATCAGTTCAAGTCGAAGCTCTTCGCCGCAAATCTCGACCAACTGCTGGTCGTGCTCGCCACCGAGCCGCATTTCAGCGAGGACCTGCTCGGGCGCGCGCTGATCGCGGCGGAAGCGCACGGCCTCGAGTCGCTGATCGTGCTCAACAAGATCGACGTCGAAAGCGCGTTGCCGCTGGCGCGCGAGCGGCTCGCTCCGTATCGCGAACTCGGCTACACGGTGATCGAGTTATCCGCGAAAACGCAGCCGGGCGAGGTGCATCCGCAACTCGACGCTCATCTGAAAGACCGGGCGACGATCCTGCTCGGTCAGTCGGGCATGGGCAAATCGACGCTCGTCAACCTGCTCGTCCCGGATGCCGACGCGGCCACGCGCGAAATCTCATCCGCGCTCAACAGCGGCCGGCACACGACGACGTTCACCCGCCTTTATGCGCTGCCGGGCGGTGGATCGCTGATCGATTCCCCGGGCTTCCAGGAATTCGGCCTGCACCATTTGTCCGAAGGCCAACTCGAGCGCGCGTTCGCGGATTTTCGACCGTATCTTGGCCACTGCCGCTTTTATAACTGCCATCACCTGCACGAGCCGGGCTGCGCCGTGCTCGAAGCGGTCGAAGCGGGAAAAATCAGGCCCGAGCGGCACGCGCTTTATGCGCAACTGGTTCACGAAGCCAGCCAGATCGTGCGATGAAACGGCTCACGCGCGCGCCCAATCTCATCACCGCGCATCACTGGATGAACGTGCTGAAGACGGCGGGCGTGCCGTGCGAGTTGCACAATCGCTATCTCAACGGCGCGATGGGCGAAATTCCGGCGGAACAATGCGCGCCGGAAATATGGATCGTCGATGACCGCGACGAGACGCTCGCGCAGCGCCTTCTCGACCGCGCGCAAAAAGGGCCGGACGTGAACGCCCGGCCCTGGAAGTGCAAGCATTGCGGCGAATGGCTCGAACCGCAATTCACCGTATGCTGGAAGTGTCAGACGGAACGCGATCCGCTCGACGATTGATTCGCTCAGGCCAGCCAGACGGCGATGGTCAGCATCAGCAGCAGCAACATCCACAGGATGACCGCACGCCACACCAGGCCGACCGCCGACTGCAGCGTGCGTGGCGTGCAGTCGTCGCCGACGGGCAGCGGGCTTGCATCGCCGACAGCCAGTGCTTCGACGCTCAACGGCTCGGCGAGCGGTCCCGCGAGGCGTGCGCCGAGCGCGCCGCTGCCCGCCGCAAGCAACACGCCCTGATTCGCATCGGGCCACTGGCGCGCATGATTGCGCCACGCGTAGATCGCGTCCTCGAAGTTGCCGACGATCGCGAAGCCCATCGCGGTCAGACGCGTCGGTATCCAGTCGATGAAGAAGAACGCGCGCTGCGCGAACGACGAGAACTCGGCGGTGCGCTCGGGGCTCGGCACCGCCCACGCGCGCGCCAGATACTCGGCGATGCGATAGAACACCGCGCCTGCCGGGCCGATCGGAATCAGAAACCAGAAGAACACGCCGAACACGTGCCGGTGCGACGCGACCACCGCGTGAACCAGCGTATGACGCACGATTTCACTGACGGGCATGTCGATCGTGTCGAGCCCGGTCCACTCGGCGAGCACTTCGCGCGCACGCGGCACGTCGTCGTTATTCAGGGCGAGGTGGATATCGGTGAAATAGTGGCTGAACTGGCGAAAGCCGAGCGTGAAGTAGACGACCACCACGTTCCACAAAAAGGCCAGAACGAAGTTGATGCGATACAGCACGTAATAGACTAGGCCGACTGCCAGCGTCCACGGCAACACGACGACGAGCCACGCGACGATGCCGTGCTTCTGCTTGCCGGCATCGAAGCCATGCGCGGTGGACTCCGCGTGATAGTGAAGCAGCGCCGAAACGGGATTGTGCGGCGTGAGCGCGCGCACTTGCTCGATGATGAGAGCCAGCAATACGGAGAAAAAAGTCATGCGAGGCGTCGAAACAGTCGGTTAATTCGAGTTTCGCGTAACGATAGCACAGCGCCTCCCGCCTTTATCACGACGACCGGGCGCGTGGCGCGCGCGCATCACGCGTGACCGCCGGCGCCGTCGCGCTCACGCGGCGAGGAAGCGATAGAAATTGCGCAACATGCCGGCCGTTGCGCCCCAGATGAAGTAAGGCGCCTTACCTTCGGCCGGCGTGTAGGGCATCGCGAAGAAACGGCGCTCGCCGCCTTCCCATCGAAACACCCGGACTTCGTGATTAGCCGGATTCATGAGCCACGCAAGCGGCACTTCGAAGATATCGGCGACTTCGCGGGTATCCGCCTGCAGCGAAAACGGCGGATACACGAGCGCGACAACCGGCGTCACGCGAAAGCCGGTGCCCGTCAAATAGTCGGGCATCGCGCCGATCACTTCACAATGCTCCCCGCTCAGGCCCACTTCCTCGCGCGCTTCACGCAGCGCGGTCGCCGCGGCGTCCGCGTCTTCCGGCTCGCGCCGCCCGCCGGGAAAGCTGATCTGCCCGGCGTGGTCCGACAGATGATCCGCGCGCTGAGTCAGCAGTACGGTCAGCCCGCCTTCGCGCAGCACGAGCGCCACGAGCACGGAGGCCACGCGCGGGTCGCCGCCGATCGCCTTGATGCGCTGCTCGGGCGGCTCTTGCGTCCAGTCGAGTTCCTTTGCAAAGCGTGCGCGCAATCCCTCGGGCGTCAGGCGCTCAGGCGGAATGGGCGGCATGCTTTCGCCGGTGGAAAGTACCGGCATCAGTTCGGGTTCGAGAATGCGCGGAGTCGATGTCTTGCCTGTGGACACGGTCTCAAGCCTGAATGTCGAAGATACGATTTGAACACATCAAAGAAAAAAGCACCCGCGAGGGGTGCTTTTTCCGGTGCAGCAATTCCAGCGAACTACTGAGCCACTTACTCGGCGGCGGAAGCAGCGCGGTCCTTCGAGACCAGCTTTTCCTTGATTCGAGCCGACTTGCCCGAACGCTCGCGCAGGTAGTAGAGCTTCGCGCGACGAACGTCACCGCGGCGCTTCACGACGATGCTCGCGAGCAGCGGCGAGTAGGTCTGGAACGTACGCTCGACGCCTTCGCCCGACGAAATCTTGCGGACGATGAAATTCGAGTTCAGGCCACGATTGCGCTTTGCGATCACGACGCCTTCGTAAGCCTGAACGCGCTTACGCGTACCTTCGACGACGTTCACGTTGACGATGACCGTGTCGCCCGGACCGAAGTCGGGGATGGTCTTCTCGCCCAGCACGCGTGCGATCTCTTCCTTCTCGAGTTGTTCAATCAGATTCATTACTGACTCCTTGTGCCATCTTGCCGGAGTTGTGTGCCTCGCACTTCTGTCGATGAGGCCCCGGTAGAGGATGGGTTTGCTTCAGGCGCCGTTCTCACGACGCCCCCTTGTCCCGCTCGTTCACGTCGGCCTATTCAGACTTCGACGCGCCCTTTGCGAGTTCTGCGAGCCACGCTTCATCGGCACGGCTCAACATCTTCTGCTTGCGCGCCCGCTCGATCAGATCGGGCCGCTTGAATAAGGTATTGCGTAGTGCTTCGCGCCTGCGCCAGGCGTCGATTTCCTTGTGATGCCCGCCGAGCAGCACATCCGGCACGCGCATGCCTTCGTATTCCTCGGGCCGCGTGTAGTGCGGACAATCGAGCAATACATCGACGAAACTGTCCTGCACCGCCGATTGCGCGTCGTTCAGCACGCCGGGAAGATGGCGCACCACGGCGTCCATCAGCGCCATTGCGGGCAATTCACCGCCCGACAGCACGAAGTCGCCGAGACTGACTTCTTCATCCACCACGCGTTCGATCAAACGCTGGTCGATCGCTTCATACCGGCCGCACAACAGCACGAGGCCGGGTTCCTGCGCGTAACGCATGACGCGGTCGTGGTCCAGCTTCGCGCCTTGCGGGGACATCATCACGACGCGCGTGCCTTCGACGCCCTGCTCACGCTGCGCCGCTTTCGCCGCCGCGATCGCGTCTTCGAGCGGACGCGCCAGCATGACCATGCCGGGACCACCGCCGTAAGGACGATCGTCCACGGTGCGATAGTTGTCCGTGGTGAAATCGCGCGGATTCCACGTGCGCAGGCCGAAGCGCGCCTGCTTCACCGCCCGGCTGGTGATACCCCAGTCGGTGAGTGCGCGAAACATCTCGGGAAAGAGCGTCACGACATCGAACTGCATCGCCCTCTCCGTATTCTGCCGGTGTCCGAAACGAGCACCAAATTAATAGTCGGCGTCCCAGTCGACGATGATGCGCTTCGCCGCCCGATCCACCGTCTTCACATACACGCCGACGAACGGAATGAGCCGCTCGCCCGTGACAGGCTTGCCATCCTTTGTTTCGCTCGGATACTCGATCCGCAGGATGGAATGCGCGCCGTTGTCGATCATGTCGGCGACGTGGCCAAGCGTGACGCCCGCCTCGTTCTCGACCGCCATGCCGATCAGGTCGACCCAGTAAAACTCGTCTTCGTTGTCGAGCTTCGGAAAGTCGCTGCGGGCGATATGGATCGTGTGACCTTTCAGCGCAAGCGCGGCGTCGCGGTCGTCGCAGCCTGAGAGGCGCGCGACGATGGAATCGCTGTGCACCTTCGACTGGATACAGCGCGCAGACTTGCGATCCCGGTTCTTGACGAGCCACCAGCGCTTCGCGGTAAGCAGTGCATCGCCGCCAGAACTGGCCGACGCATGCGGCGTAACCTTGACCCAACCCTTCAGGCCGTAGGCATCCGCGATGAAACCGACTTCCACCGCGTCGTCCGGCAACTGCTCGACGGGCTCGATGCTGCCCGCGTGCTCTTCCGGCTTGACTGCAGCAGAAGCGCCGGCCGCCCCGCGGCGCGCGCCCGGCTTGCGGACAAACGCACCGAACGTGGCGGCGCTTTCTTCCTGCCCCGGCTTCGGTTGACTGATGGCGCCGGACTCGTGGCCGTTTCGGGGATCACGTGCGGGCATCAGCTGACCTTTGGGCAAATTTCGAACGATTCGGCGACTGAGCCGCGCCTCGCGGCGTGCGCAATCGCTTCGACCGATTCAATCGATTCAATCGATCAGACGACTTAAGCAGCCGGCTGAGCTTGTTGCGATTGCTTGACCAGACGCTCGACGGTCGGCGACAGTTGCGCGCCAACGCCTTGCCAGTAGGTCAGGCGGTCTTGCGAGATACGCAGCGATTCGCCCTTCGTGGCGACCGGGTTGTAGAAACCCACGCGCTCGATGAAGCGGCCGTCACGGCGGCTACGCGAATCGGTTGCGACGATGTTGTAGAACGGGCGCTTCTTCGAGCCGCCACGAGCCAGACGGATGATGACCATGCTGAAATCCTTGAAAACCGGGGTTCGGAACTACCAGAACACGCGATTATAGCGGGAATCCAAAGCACGAACAAACACTTAACGCATTTTTCGCGAGCAGCGCGTGCTCAGGATGCATTCCCACCGCTGCGCGATAGCTTGGAAGCGCGGCGAGAGCGCTGTGCTGCCGCTGGCGCCCGCGTCGTAAAATACCGGATTGCGCTGCGGTCGCACAGCGCGCCAACACCTTAACACTGCTTTCGCTGATGACTTCTCCGTCCGTCGCCACGCATTCCGCTCCGAAGCCAGTCCCATCCTACTTTCGCTCGAAGACGCTCACCGCGGCGCTCGCGTTTCTGTTCGGCAGCATTGGTTTGCACCGCTTCTATCTGTATGGAATGCGCGACAGGTACGGCTGGGCCCATATCGTCGGAATTGTGATGGGCGCGTTCGGCTACCTGATGCTTGCGGCGAGCGAACGCACCTCCGTGCTCGGCTGGGCGCTGGCGTTGCCCGGCGCGGTTTCGTTGCTGGCGGCGTTTCTTTCGGCGATCGTGTACGGACTGCGGCCCGACGCCAAATGGGACGCCCAGTTCAACGCGCACACGAACCGCCAGAGCGATTCCGGCTGGACCGTGATCTTCGTCGTGATCTTTTCGTTACTGATCGGCGCCTTTCTGCTGATGACGGGACTCGCGCTCACGTTCCAGACCTACTTCGAAGGTCAGGTCGAAGCCGCCAAGGCGCTGTCGCAGTAAAGCAGTCATCGCGGCGTTCAGAACAGATCGAGCTGGCCCGTGCGCGGCGGCGTACTGGTCAACGCAGGCCGCTTGAAATCCGACATATCCAGAATGCCGCGATTGCGCTGATTCAGCCCGAGCCGCTTCGTCGCCCGATGAAAGCGCTGCTTGAGCATGTCCGCCCATAAGCCTTCGCCCTTCATGCGCGTGGCGAAGTCCGAGTCGTAGTCTTTCCCGCCGCGCATGTCGCGCACGCGGCTCATCACGCGGTCCGCGCGCGCCGGAAAGTGCGCCGTCAGCCAATCCTTGAAAAGCGGTGCGACCTCCCACGGCAAGCGCAGCACGATGTAGCTCGCCGTCGTCGCGCCCGCCTCCGCGCAGGCTTCGAGCACGCGCTCGAGATCCGGCTCGGTGACGAACGGAATGACCGGCGCAATGCTCACACCCACGGGAATCCCGGCGTCCGCAAGCGTGCGGATGGTGCGCAGCCGGCGCGACGGCGTGGCCGCGCGCGGTTCCAGCGTGCGGGCGATGTCGGCATCGAGCGTGGTGACGGTGATCGCGGCCATGAACTGTCCGCGCCCGGCCATCGGCGCGAGCAAGTCGATGTCCCGCTCGATCAGCGATGACTTCGTGATCGCCGCGAAAGGGTGCCCGCAGTCGTGCAGCAATTCGGTCACGCGCCGCGTCAGCCGGAGTTCGCACTCGACCGGCTGATACGCGTCGGTATTGACGCCCAGCGCGATGGGATCGGGCTGATAGTTCGGCTTTGCGAGCTCGCGTTCCAGCAACTCGCCCGCATTGACCTTCGCATAGATGCGGCTTTCGAAATCGAGCCCCGGCGACATGCCGAGATAGCTGTGCGTCGGCCGCGCGAAGCAATAGATACAGCCGTGCTCGCAACCGCGGTACGGATTCAGCGAGACCGTGAAAGGAATGTCCGGCGAGTTGTTGCGCGTGAGGATGCTCTTCGCGCGCTCCTCGAAGACTTGCGTGCGCAACACGGGCGCGCCTTCCTCTTCCGCCGATTCATGCACCCAGCCGTCATCGACGGACTCGCGTTCGTCCCGCTCATACCGCCCCTGAATGTTCGTGACCGCGCCTCGCCCCTTGAGCGGCGAAGGTGGTGCAACGGGAAATTCGCGGTCCGGCGCTGGCATTGCGGTGATGGCTCGTCGTCGATAATACCTGTATAAATATACAGTATCGACGCATCGCCGCAAGCGGAAATTTCACACATCGACGGGAATCGTCAGCGTTTCCTTGATCTCTTCCATCACGACATAGCTCTTCGATTGCACCGCCCCCGGCAGTTGCAGAAGGATGTCGCCGAGCAGCTTCCGGTAATCGGCCATCTCGCCGATGCGCGCCTTGATCAGATAGTCGAAATCGCCTGAAACCAGATGACATTCGAGCACCTCGGGAATGCGCTGCACCTCGCGGCGAAACTGCTCGAACATGTTGCCGCTCTTGTGATCGAGCGTGATTTCGACGAAAACGAGCAGCGCTGCGCCGAGCTGCGTCGGGTTCACGCGCGCGTAGTAGCCGGTGATGACGCCGTCGCGCTCCATGCGCTTCACCCGTTCGATACACGGCGTGACCGAAAGCCCGACGCGCTCCGCGAGATCCTTCATCGCGATGCGCCCGTCCTGCTGGAGGATGTTCAAGATCTTGTGGTCCAGCTTGTCGAGCGCCCGGACCGGATTTCGCTGCGTTCTCATTGCTTATTTCCTGAAAATCCACCAAATACAATAACTAAAACTGGCTCGATCTTCTTAGTATAGGCGATAACACTAGACGGACAACCCGCCGCAGAACATGCGCGCTACGCTGTCCGGACGGATCGAAAAAGCGGAGATCTCATGCGTATCGTTATTCTCGGAAGCGGCGTAGTCGGTGTGACCAGTGCTTACTATCTGGCTCGCGCCGGGCTCGAAGTCACGGTCATCGACCGCGAATCCGGCCCTGCTCTCGAAACCAGTTTCGCCAACGCGGGGCAGATTTCACCGGGATACGCATCGCCCTGGGCCGCGCCGGGCGTGCCGCTCAAGGCGGTGAAATGGATGTTCGAAAAGCACGCGCCGCTCGCGATCCGCCTCGACGGCACGATGAACCAGCTGCAGTGGATGTGGCAGATGCTGCGCAACTGCACGCAGGATCGCTACACGGTAAACAAGGGCCGCATGGTGCGCCTCGCCGAATACAGCCGCGATTGCTTGCAGGCGCTGCGCGCCGACACCGGCATCCAGTACGAAGGCCGCACGGGCGGCACGCTGCAGCTGTTCCGCACGCAACAACAACTGGACGGCGCAGCGAAGGACATCGGCGTGCTGAAAGATGCCAACGTGCCGTTCGAACTGTTGTCCTCGGCTGAACTGGCGAAGGCGGAACCGGCGCTGGCCGCGGTATCGCACAAGCTGACGGGCGGCCTGCGGCTGCCGAACGACGAAACCGGCGACTGCCAGATGTTCACCACGCGCCTCGCCGCGATGGCCGAATCGCTCGGCGTCAAGTTCCGCTACAACACGCCGATCGACGGGCTCGCCGTCAGCAACGGCCGCATCGCGGGCGTGAAATGCGGCGATGAACTCGTAACGGGCGATTCCTTCGTCGTCGCGCTCGGCTCGTACTCACCGAAGCTGCTGGGCGATCTGGTCAAGATTCCGGTCTATCCGCTGAAGGGCTATTCGATCACCGCGCCGATCGTCGATGCGAACCGCGCGCCGGTATCGACGGTGCTGGACGAGACGTACAAGATCGCGATCACGCGCTTCAACGACCGCATCCGCGTGGGCGGCATGGCGGAAATCGTCGGCTACGACAAGACGCTGAAGATGGCGCGCCGCGAGACGCTGGAAATGTGCGTGAACGACCTGTTTCCCGGCGGCGGCGATACCACGAGCGCCACGTTCTGGACCGGCCTGCGCCCGATGACGCCGGACGGCACGCCGATCGTCGGACGCACGCCGGTGCCGAACCTGTTCCTGAACACCGGGCACGGCACGCTCGGCTGGACGATGTCGTGCGGCTCCGGCCAGCTGCTCGCCGATCTGATGTCCGGCAAGCAGCCGGCGATCCGCTCGGACGACCTGTCGGTGCATCGTTACCTGGGCGATGTCGGCGTGAATACGCGTCCGGCTTACGCCAAAGTCTGACCACTCAACGGCGCCTCTCGAAAGAAAGGCGCCGTTGTCGTTTCAGAACTGATCTTCGTTCAGCGCGAGCACGCCTTCGCTACCGTTCGCGCTGATGATGGCGGCTTCGAGCCCCGGTGCAAGCGACAGAACGTGCTCCGCGTAGAACTGCGCCGTCGCGATCTTCGCCGTGTGGAACGACTCGTCGTCTGCGCGCCTCGCGTGAGAAACCAGCATCGCGCGCGCCATCTGCCAGCCGCACAAGACAATCCCCGCCAGCCGCAGATACGGCACGCTGCCGAGAAACACCGCGTTCGGGTCGCTCTTGAACTTCGCGACGATGAATTCGACCGACCGCCCGAGTGACAATGCGCCCGCGCTCAGATGCCGATGCATCGACCTGAACGGCTGGCCCTCCACTTCCGCGAGCGCGGCGATGGTCTGGTCGATGTGCGCAAGCAGCAGTTGCGCCGCCGCGCCGCCATCGCGCACGGTCTTGCGGCCGATCAGATCGTTCGCCTGGATCGCGGTCGTGCCTTCGTAGATCGGCAGGATGCGCGCATCGCGGTAGTACTGCGCCGCGCCTGTCTCCTCGATAAAGCCCATGCCGCCGTGAACCTGCACGCCGATGCTCGCGACATCGACGGAAACCTCGGTGCTAAAGCCTTTGACGATCGGCACGAGAAATTCGTACACCGCCTGGTGCTTCTTGCGCTGCGCTTCGTCCGGATGCGCGTGCGCGACATCGCTGTGCGCGGCGGCGACATACGCGAGCGCGCGCGTGCCCTCGGTGTAGGCGCGCATCGTCGCGAGCATGCGGCGCACGTCGGGGTGATGGATGATCGTCACCGCTTCCTTCGCGCTGCCATCGACGGGACGGCTCTGCACGCGTTCTTTCGCGTACGCGACCGCCTGCTGGTACGCCCGCTCCGATACGCCGACGCCCTGCATCCCGACTGCGAAGCGCGCCGCGTTCATCATGATGAACATGTACTCGAGCCCGCGATTCTCCTCGCCGATCAGATAACCGGTCGCGCCGCCGTGATCGCCGAACTGCAAGACCGCCGTCGGGCTCGCCTTGATGCCGAGCTTGTGCTCGATCGACACGCAATGAACGTCGTTGCGCGCGCCGAGCGTTTCGTCGTCATTCACCATGAATTTGGGCACGATGAAAAGGGAGATGCCCTTCACGCCTTCGGGCGCATCCGGCGTGCGCGCGAGCACGAGATGCACGATGTTCTCCGCCATGTCGTGCTCGCCGTAGGTGATGAATATCTTCGTGCCGAAGAGCTTGTACGTGCCGTCGCCCTGCGGTTCGGCGCGCGTACGCACCAGGGCGAGATCCGAGCCCGCCTGCGGCTCGGTAAGATTCATCGTGCCGGTCCAGACGCCTGCAATGAACTTCGGCAGATAGCGCGCCTTCTGTTCGTCGGTGCCGGCCGTCAGCAGCGCTTCGATGGCGCCATCGGTCAGCAACGGGCATAGCGCGAACGAGAGATTCGCCGAGTTCAGCATTTCCATGCACGCCGTTGCGATCAGCTTCGGCAGATTCTGTCCGCCGAACTCCGACGGATGCACGACGCCTTGCCAGCCGCCTTCCCCGAACTGGCGAAACGCGTCCCTGAAGCCCGGCGTCGTCCGCACTTCGCCGTTCGACCATGCGCTCGGGTCGCGGTCGCCCGCGACGTTCAGCGGAGCGATCACTTCGCCGCAGAATCGCGCGGCTTCTTCGAGAACGGCCTGCGCGGTGTCGAAGTTGCCGTCTTCGAAGCCGGGCAACGCGGCGATGCTGTCCAGGTCCGCCAACTCCTTCATCACGAACAGCATGTCCTTGACGGGGGCGCGATAGCTCATTGTCGTGTCTCCTCCTGTGATGCTTCTCTCGTCCAGCGGATACAAAAAAGGGCGCAACGGTCGTCGCGCCCTTTCGCTCATCGGCAGCGATGGCCGCCGCGCTTTAGCCGAGTTCCTTGACCAGCTCCGGCACGACCGAGAACAGATCTCCGACGAGACCGTAATCGGCCACGCTAAAGATGGGCGCTTCGGCGTCCTTGTTGATCGCGACGATCACCTTCGAATCTTTCATGCCGGCCAGGTGCTGGATCGCGCCCGAAATGCCGACCGCCACGTACAACTGCGGCGCGACGATCTTGCCCGTCTGACCCACTTGATAATCGTTCGGCACATAGCCCGCATCGACAGCTGCACGCGATGCGCCCAGCGCCGCGCCGAGCTTGTCCGCGAGCGGCTCGAGCACGTGCGTGTAGTTCTCGCCGCTGCCGAGACCCCGGCCGCCCGACACGATGGTCTGCGCGCTCGTCAGCTCCGGGCGATCCAGCTTCGTGATTTCGCGGCTCACGAACTGCGAGACGCCCGCATCGGCCGCGGCTTCGATCTTTTCGACCGACGCATTGCCGCCTTCCGCCGCGACCGCGTCGAAGCCCGTGCCGCGTACGGTGATGACCTTGATAGGATCGGTTGACTGCACCGTCGCGATTGCGTTGCCCGCGTAGATCGGGCGCTCGAAGGTATCGGCGCTGACGACAGCGGTGATGTCGCTGATCTGTGCGACATCCAGATGCGCTGCGATGCGCGGAGCGATGTTCTTGCCGTAGGCCGTAGCCGGGGCGACGATGTGCGAGTAATCCTTCGCGATGTTGAGCACCGTGCCTTCGACGTTCTCGGCCAGGCCCTCTGCCAGTTGAGGCGCATCGGCGAGCAGCACCTTCGACACGCCCGCGATCTTCGCCGCTGCGTCCGCCGCGCCTTGCGCGTTCGAACCCGCGACGAGCACATGCACGTCGCCGCCAATCTTGGCCGCTGCCGCGACCGTGTTCAACGTCGCCGATTTGATCGACGTGTTGTCGTGTTCCGCAATTACGAGAGTCGTCATCAGATCACCTTCGCTTCATTCTTCAGCTTCTGAACCAGCGTATTGACGTCGGGCACCATGACGCCCGCGCTGCGCTTCGGCGGCTCCACGACCTTCAGCGTCTTGAGACGCGGCGTGACATCCACGCCCAGATCGGCGGGCTTCACCGTCGTCAGCGGCTTCTTCTTCGCCTTCATGATGTTCGGCAGCGTCACATAACGCGGCTCGTTCAGACGCAGGTCCGTCGTGACGACGGCCGGCAGCTTCAGCGACAGCGTTTCCGCGCCGCCATCGACTTCACGCGCAACCGTGGCCTTGCCGTCGGCGATCGTCACCTTCGATGCGAACGTCGCTTGCGGCAGGCCCGCGAGTGCAGCGAGCATCTGGCCGGTCTGATTCGAATCGTCGTCGATGGCCTGCTTGCCCAGAATGACGAGTTCAGGCTTTTCCTGATCGACCAATGCCTTCAGAATCTTCGCCACCGCGAGCGGCTGCAGGTCTTCGGTGGATTCGACGAGAATGGCGCGATCCGCGCCGATGGCAAGCGCCGTGCGCAGCGTTTCCTGCGACTGCGTCACGCCGCACGACACGGCGATCACTTCCGTCGCCACGCCTGCTTCCTTCAGACGGACCGCCTCTTCCACGGCGATTTCATCGAACGGATTCATCGACATCTTCACGTTGGCGATATCGACGCCCGTGTTGTCCGACCTCACGCGCACCTTGACGTTGTAGTTGACCACGCGCTTGACTGGCACCAGAATTTTCATGCACACGCTCCAAAGTTACGATTACGTCAACCCAAGCTCATTATACGAGCGACACGATCGCGATTTCCCCCTCCAGTCGGGAGGGCCGGGTCAGCGTGCATCAGATTGGATGTAGGTTTCCGAGCTTTGTGCCCGATTTTATAGAACGGTCGTTCGATTAACATCCCAGAAAACCCGAACGACCGTCGCGAAGACTTACCAGGCAGCGATCACCGCGCCTGCATACTTGCCTTCGATGAACTGTTTCACTTCGGGCGAGTGATACGCCGCGACGAGCTTGCCGACCCACGGCCTGTCCTTGTCGGCCGCGCGAATTGCGATGATGTTCGCGTACGGACCGTGCGGATCTTCGATGGCGATTGCATCGGACTTCGGCTTCAGGCCCGCTTCCATTGCGAAGTTGGTGTTGATCGCGGCGGCATCGACGTCGGCGAGCGAGCGCGGAATCTGCGCGGCGTCCAGTTCGACGATCTTCAGCTTCTTCGGGTTGTTGACGATATCCAGCGGCGTCGCCTTCAGCCCCGCGTCGGCGCGCAGCTTGAGCAGCCCCTGCTTCTGCAGCAGCAGCAACGCGCGGCCGCCGTTGGTCGGATCGTTCGGCACCGCGATGCGCGCGCCGTTCGGCAACTGGCCGAGCGACTTGAGCTTCTTCGAATAAATGCCCATCGGGAACGTGACCGTATCGGCCACCTTGATGAGCTTGTAGCCTCGATCGCGCACCTGCGCATCCAGATACGGCTGATGCTGATAGCTGTTCGCGTCGAGATCGCCGGCGGCGAGCGCGGCGTTCGGCTGCACGTAGTCGGAGAACTCGATAACCGTGATCTTCAGCCCGTTCTTCGCGGCGACCTGCTTCACCACTTCCATCACCTGCGCGTGCGGGCCGCCCGTCACGCCGACCTTGATCGCGTTGTCATCGGCATGCGCTGCGCCGAACAGCGACGCCGCACCCAGGGCGGCTACGAACTTCAGAATGAATCGACGTTGCATCTGCTGACCTTTCTTTTCGATGGAGTTATTTATGGCTCAGACGGCGCACGAGCCAGTCGCCGAACGACTGCACGAGCTGCACGAACACGATGAGGATCACGACGACCGTGAGCATCACTTCAGGCAGGAAGCGTTGATAGCCGTAGCGGATGCCGAGATCGCCGAGACCGCCGCCGCCAATCGCGCCCGCCATCGCCGAATAGCCGACGAGCGACACGAACGTGATCGTCAGCCCCGCGACGACGCCCGGCAGCGCTTCCGGCAGCAGCACCTTGAACACGATCTGGCTCGTGGTCGCGCCCATCGCCTGGGCGGCTTCGATCAGGCCGCGATCCACTTCGCGCAGCGCCGTTTCGACGAGGCGCGCGATGAACGGCGCCGAAGCGATGGTAAGCGGCACGACCGCCGCCGCCGTGCCGATCGACGAACCGACAACGAGCCGCGTGAACGGAATCACCGCGACGAGCAGGATGATGAACGGCGTGGAGCGCACCGCATTCACGACGCCGCCGAGTACGCGATTCACGCCGATGTTCTGCAGCACGCCGTCGCGGTCGGTCAGGTAGAGCAGCACGCCGAGCGGCAGGCCGAGCGCCGCGCCGATGAGTCCCGAGATGCCGACCATGACCAGCGTCTCCCAGAACGACTGCACGAACATGTCGAACATTTCACTCAACATGGGAAAGCTCCTCCACCACGACGCCTTGTGCGCGCAAAAAGGCGATCGCTTCCGCGACCTTCACCGGCTGTCCGCCCGCGAGCACCGCGAGCGAGCCGAACGCCTGGCCTTGAATCTCGTCGATCTGGCCATGCAGGATGTTGAAATCGAGTTCGTAGCGGCGAATCGTCTCCGAGAGAATCGGCTGATCGACGCCGGAACCCGTGAAAGCGAGTCTCAGCAAATGCCCGCTGCCGGTCGAAAGACGCTCGGCAACGCGCGCCTTCAGGGCCGGCGGCAACTCGTGCGCGATGACATCGCCGATCAGCGCGCGCGTGACCTCATGACGCGGCTGCATGAAGACATCGACCACCTTGCCTTCTTCGACGACGCGCCCCGCATCGAGCACGGCCACGCGATCGCAGACCTGCTTGATGACTTCCATCTGGTGCGTGATCAGCACGATGGTCAGGCCCAGCTCGCGATTGATCTTGCGCAGCAGGTCGAGAATCGCGCGCGTCGTTTCCGGATCGAGCGCCGACGTGGCTTCGTCGGAGAGCAGCACGCTCGGCTTGCTCGCGAGCGCCCGCGCAATGCCCACGCGCTGCTTCTGGCCGCCGCTGATCTGCGCGGGATATTTGTCCTTGTGCTGCGTGAGGCCGACGAGTTCGAGCAGCGGCAGAACCGTCTCTTCGATTTCCGCGCGCTTCATGCCGGCGAGTTCGAGCGGCAGCGCGACGTTGCCGAACACCGTGCGCGACGACAGCAAATTGAAGTGCTGAAAGATCATGCCGATGTCGCGGCGCGCGGCGCGCAGGTCGTCCTTGCCGAGCGTGGTGAGATCGCGCCCGTCGACCACGACGCTGCCTTCGCTTGGCCGGGTCAGCAGGTTGATGGTGCGCACCAGCGTGCTCTTGCCCGCCCCGCTGCGCCCGATGATGCCGAAGATTTCGCTGGCGGGTATCGTCAGATTGACGTTATGCAGCGCTTCGACCCAGCCCCGGGGTCCCGCAAAGCGCTGCGAGAGGTTACGTATTTCGATCATGCGCCGGTCATGAAAAGGCAAACGGCGGAGGGCTTCGCCGGGTGAACGCACCCGCGCAGCCGGCCGCCGCTGGTTTTCTGCTGTTTTATGAGAGAAGCGATTTTACAGGACGGGCATCATTCTGTTTAATAATGAATTCCGATCGACTAATTACTGCTGGATATTTGACCGCTCATGGCAAGAAACGTCTATTCGACGAGCACCATTACGACGCGGCAAGGCGTCGATCTGTTTTTGCACCGCTGGCAACCGGCGCCGCCGAAGGAGCCGCAGGCGCGCATCGCGTTGCTGCACGGGTTGGGCGAACATGCGGGGCGTTATGACGCGCTCGCGCAGACGTTGAATGCGGCGGGCATCGAAGTGATCGCGCTCGACTTGCGCGGTCATGGCAAGTCGTCGGGTGAGCGCGCGTTCGTCCGCGTCTTCAACGACTATCTGAGCGATGCCGCCGTGCTGCTGGAAGCATGCGCCGCCACGCCGCCCGCCGATACGCCGCTCTTCCTGATGGGCCACAGCATGGGCGGCGCCATCGCGGCTTTATACGCAGCAGAACGCGCACAGGATGGGAAGCTCGCGGGCATGATCCTGTCGAGCCCCGCGCTGCGGCCGGGCAAGGAAATGCCGCGCTGGAAAGCGAAGCTGGGACGGATCATCGGCACGGTGTTGCCGCGCCGGCGCGCGTTCGAAATCGACCCGGCGTTGTTATCGCGTGCGCCGGGCGTCGTGGAGGCGTATCGGCGCGATCCGCTCGTGCATCACGGACCCATCGCCGCGCGCACCGCCGCGCAGATTCTTGCTGCGATGGAACGCATCGCGGCGAAACGCGCGGACATCGGATTGCCCTATCTGATCTTTCACGGCGCCGCCGACGCCATCTGCGATCCCTCAGGCAGCCGCGAGTTCGAAGCCAGCGCCGGTTCGACCGACGCCACCCTCGCGATCTACGAAGGCAGCTATCACGAGACGCTCAACGATCTTGAACGCGACCGCGTGATCCGCGCGCTGATCGACTGGACGCTGGTGCGCGCCGACTATGCGCGCAGCCGCTCCGCTTAAATCTCGGCGAGCGCCCGCAAGTGCGCGACGACGCTGCGCCCGAGCGCCGACAGGTTGTAGCCGCCTTCGAGACAACTCACGATGCGCCCTTGCGCGTGCCGCTTCGCCACGGCGCGAATCTGCTCGGTGATCCACGCGTAGTCGTCTTCGACGAGGCCCATGTTGCCGAGATCGTCCTCGCGATGGGCGTCGAAGCCGGCGGAGACGAACAGCATCTGCGGCTTGAATTCGTTCAGCCGCGGCAACCACACCAGATCGACGACTTCGCGCACGGCCATGCCCTTCGTACGCGCGGGCAACGGCACGTTCACCATGTTCGATGCGTGATTGTCCGCGCCGCTGAACGGATAGAACGGATGCTGGAAGAAGCTGCACATCAGCACGCGCGAATCGCCGGTGAAGGCGGCCTCCGTGCCGTTGCCGTGATGCACGTCGAAATCGATGACCGCGACGCGCTGCAGGCCATGCACTTCGAGCGCATGACGCGCGGCGATGGCGACGTTGTTGAAAAGGCAGAAGCCCATCGCCCGCGCGGGCTCCGCGTGATGCCCGGGAGGACGCACGCTGCAGAACGCGTTGTCGTAACGCCCTTCGATGACGGCGTCGGTTGCCGCGATGGCCGCGCCCGCGGCACGCAACGCCGCGCGATAGGACGCCGGACACATCGACGTATCCGGATCCAGTTCGCTTCGTCCCTGCTCGGGCGTGCGGCTCTTGATGTAATCGATGTGCGCCTGCGTATGCACGCGCGCGAGGTCGGTTTCCTCGGCGAGCGGCGCTTCCTCGCGCTCGATCAGGGAATCGATCCGGCTCGCGATGAGCTGGTCTTCGATCGCCTGCAGCCGCGCCGGGCACTCGGGATGCCACTGGCCGTTGTCATGCTGCAGGCAGTCGGGATGGGTATAGAAGCCGGTGGCCATGATGTCTCGCAGTGCCGTTGTCGTCGGCTCTCGTCTCGTGTTTTTTCGTCATACGCGATTCCCGCGCCGCGTATTTGGCGTTAAGTTACCACACCGTTCCGAACGGCCGCCTCCGGGGCGGGCATCGGCCTTGCGCGCGTGGGGCGTCGGTTATACTGCCCCGACGCCTCGACTGGCAAGCATCGTCGATGGTTCGTCGCAGGACGTTGCGTTCGGTTGAGAATCCTTCTATTAAGAACGGCGACGCGTCGCATAAAGCGCGCTCGAACATCCGGCATCGCCCCATATCGCCTCATCACGCACACTATGACTTTTCAGTTTGCCCCGCTCGACTCCACCTTCAGGCCGCTGACGCGCACGTTCATCGCATCCCTCTTTTGCGCGATCGGCGTGATGTCCGGCAACAGTGCCGTCGCGCAGTCGCAGCAGCCGCAAAGCGCCGCGCAAGGGCAAGTGTTCGAAGAAGAGATCGTGCCGCAGCGTTATGCGAACAACGCGAATGTCGATGCCTTCATCAACGACATGGTCGCGCGTTACGACTTCGATGCCGCGAAGCTGCACGACCTGTTCAATCACGTCAGCTATTCCGCGACGGCCGTGAAGCTCGTGCTGCCGTCGCCCACGCCCTCGACGAAGAACTGGCGCGTGTACCAGTCGCGCTTCATCGAGCCCATTCGCATCGACGCGGGCGTGAAATTCTGGCGCGCGAATCAGGCGACGCTGCAGCGCGCGTCCGCGCAGTTCGGCGTGCCGCCCGAGGTGATCGTCGGGATCATCGGCGTGGAAACCATCTATGGGCGATACATGGGCAACTTCCGCGCGCTCGATGCCCTCACCACGCTCACATTCGATTATCCGAACACGCCGAACCGGCTCGAGCGTCAGGCGACGTTCCGCAAGAATCTCGAAGACCTGCTCGTGTGGACCCGCGATTCGCAGATCGATCCGACCACCGTGCTCGGCTCGTACACCGGCGCAATCGGCATTCCGCAGTTTCTGCCGAGCAGCATCGTGCAATACGCGGTCGATTTCGACGGCAACAGCCGCATCGATCTGCGCACGAGCCAGGCCGATGCGATCGGCAGTGTCGCGAATTATCTGAAGCAGAACGGCTGGGAACCGGGCCGCCCGGTGGTCTGGCGCATTGCGGGCGACGAAGGCAGTCAGGGCATCGCGCAGGCCGCCGCCGACGGGCAGGCGGAGCCTCACTGGTCGCTCGCGCAGTTGACCAAGGCCGGCATGCTGATGGCGGAGCCGGGGTTGAATGTCGCGGCAGAAGCGGCGACGCCGCTGACGGTCGTCGATCTGCCGACGCCCGGCCGCGCAACCGAGTACACGCTCGGCCTCAAGAACTTTTATGTGCTCACGCGCTATAACCGCAGCTTCTTCTATGCGCTCGCGGTGTATCAGCTCGGCGAGGCGGTCAAGGCGCGCATGGCGGCGACGAGCGCCGGCCAGTAAGCGCAGATGCGACGCGCGGTTCGTCCGCGCGTCATCGGTCAGGCCGGGAAAACGCCCGTCGACAAATAACGATCACCACGGTCGCACACGACGAACACGATGGTCGAGTTCTCGACCTGACGCGCCACGCGCAGCGCTACTTCGCACGCGCCGCCCGACGAGATGCCGGCGAAGATGCCTTCGACCGATGCGAGCCGGCGTGCCATCGCTTCCGACGCGGCCTGGCTCACGCTTTCGGTGCGGTCCACGCGCGCGCGATCGAAGATCTTCGGCATGTACGCTTCCGGCCACTTGCGGATGCCCGGAATGCGCGATCCTTCCTCCGGCTGCGCCCCGACAATCTCGATTTTCTCGTTCTTCTCTTTCAGATACTTCGACACGCCCATGATCGTGCCCGTCGTGCCCATCGACGAGACGAAATGCGTGATGCGGCCTTCGGTCTGCTGCCAGAGTTCGGGACCGGTGGTCTCGTAGTGCGCGAGCGGATTATCGGGATTCGCGAACTGGTCGAGAATGATGCCCTTGCCGTCGCGCTGCATCTGGTCGGCGAGATCGCGGGCGTATTCCATGCCGCCCGTCACCGGCGTCAGAATGATCTGCGCGCCGTACGCGCCCATGCTTTGACGGCGTTCGATCGACAGATCTTCCGGCATGATCAGCACCATCTTGTAGCCGCGCACGGCGGCGGCCATCGCGAGCGCGATGCCCGTGTTGCCGCTCGTCGCTTCGATCAGCGTATCGCCCGGCCTGATGCGGCCGCGCTCTTCAGCTTTCCTGATCATCGACAAGGCTGGCCGGTCTTTCACCGACCCCGCCGGGTTGTTGCCCTCGAGCTTGCCCAGCACGACGTTGTTGCGGCTGCGGATTTCATCGTCCACGACGCGGACGAGTTGCACGAGCGGCGTGTTGCCGATCGTGTCTTCGATAGTCATGTAAGCCATAAACGGACCGGATGTCGAATCCCGCGGCGAACGCAGGGACCGCGTCCGGGGATTGTGATGTGGGAATGAATCGATTGTAGCCCACCGCTCTTTCAGATGCGTCGCGCCCCTCATAGGCCAATGGCTTCCTCGCGCACAGGCAAAAACCCGCGGCGAGGCAGACCGCGGGGAGCCCAAAACATCCGAAGGCTGAAGGAGCGTGATCAATGGAGCGCACCGGCGGCGAGGCTCCGCCGGGACGCCGCGCTGCTTACTTCTTCACGACGACAGGCTTCGAACCCGCCGACGACGCCACCGGCGTCGCGCTGACGTGATTGGCGCCGCCCGCGCTTGCGGCAGCGGTCTTCGGCGCGTTGCCGATGCTCAGGCCCTCCGCCTCCAGACGCTGCACCGTCTTGCCGCCCATGCCCTTCACGCGCGCGCTGAGGTCGGCCGCGTCCTTGAACGGGCCGTGCGCCTGCCGTTCATCGAGAATCGCTTTCGCCTTCGCCGGGCCGATGCCCTTGATGCCGCGCAGCGCATCGGTGTTGGCGGTGTTGACATCGACCGCCGCGAACGCCGAACCGATGGAAAGCGTCAGCGCGAACGCGACGATGGTAGAAAGTGCTTGCTTGAACATACTGGTCTCCAGAAGAACCGGCCGGCGAACAGTGCCGACCGCGAGACCCAGTGTAGAGAGACTGCGAACGCGTTTATAGCTGGCCGAATAGCCAACGCACGTAGCGATCGACGCCTTCCTGAACGGTCAGGAACGGCGCGTCGTAGCCGGCTTCGCGCAGGCGCGTCTGGTCGGCTTGCGTGAAGCATTGGTACTTGCCGCGCAGCGCGTCGGGGAACGGGATGTACTCGATAAGCCCGCGCTGCACGAGTTCGGCGAGCGACAGCGGCGCTTCGCCGTTCATCGCTCGCAGCGAATTCACGACCGTCGATGCGATGTCGTTGAACGGCTGCGCGCGCCCTGTGCCGAGATTAAAAATGCCCGACTTCTCCGGATGATCGAGGAAGTGCAGATTGACCTTCACCACGTCTTCGACGGACACGAAATCGCGGGTCTGCTCGCCCGCCGCATAGCCGTTGTACTCGCCGAAGAGTTTCACCTTGCCTTCGGAGCGGAACTGATTGAAGTTGTGGAACGCGACCGACGCCATGCGGCCTTTGTGCGTCTCACGCGGGCCGTACACGTTGAAGTACCGGAAGCCGACGATCTGACTGCCCGCCTTTGGCAAGACCTGGCGCACGATCTGATCGAACAGGAACTTCGAATAGCCGTAGACGTTGAGCGGCTTCTCGACTTCGCGATCTTCGACGAAGCGGCTCGAACCGCCATACGTCGCCGCCGACGACGCATACAGAAACTGCGCGCCCTGCTCGAGACAGATGTCCATCACGTCCCGGCTATAGCGGAAGTTGTTGTCCATCATGTAGCGGCCGTCGGTTTCCATCGTGTCCGAACAGGCGCCTTCATGAAACACCGCACGCACCCGGCCGAAATCGCCACGGCGAAAGCGCTCGACGAACTCGGTTTTATCGAGGTAATCGTCGATTTCGCAGTCGACCAGATTCTTGAATTTATCCGCGCGCGTGAGATTGTCCACCGCGATCACGCGGTTCTCGCCGCGCTCGTTGAGCGCCTTGACGATATTGCTGCCGATGAAGCCGGCCGCCCCGGTAACGATGAAGGTCATGGCGAAGTAGTCAGGTTGGGTCAGGCGAAGAGTTCGTTGTATTCGACGGTCGCCGTGCCGAGCTTGCCCACGACGATGCCCGCGGCGCGATTCGCATAGACGATGGAATCGACGAGGGGCACGCCCGCGCCGAGCATCGTTGCAACGGTTGCAATGACGGTGTCGCCCGCGCCCGATACATCATACACTTCGCGCGCTTCGGCCGAATTGTGCAACGTTTCGTTCGCGGTGAAGAGCGTCATGCCCTCTTCCGAACGCGTGAGCAACAGCGCACTCAGGTCCAGATCGGCGCGCAGCTTCGTCACCCGCTCGTGCAGGTCGTCTTCCGACTTCCACTGGCCGATCACCTCGCGCAACTCCGCGCGATTCGGCGTAATGAGCGTCGCGCCGCGATAGCGTTCCCAGTCGTCGCCCTTAGGATCGACGAGCACGGGTTTGCCGGCGGCCCGCGCGTCGCTGATCATCTGCGTGACGTGTGTGAGGCCGCCCTTGGCGTAATCGGACATCAGAATGACGTCGTGCTGCGGCAGCAGTTCCGTGAAGCGTTCCAGGCATGCACGCAGCACTTCGTGATTCGGCGTGTTCTCGAAATCGACGCGCAGCAGTTGCTGCTGGCGCGACAACACGCGTAGCTTGATGGTCGTGAGCAGTTCGGCATCGCGGGCGAGATGCCCCGTCACCCGGCTTTCACCGAGCAATTCGACGATGCGCTCGCCCGGTTCGTCATGCCCGACGACGCAAAGCAGGCCCGCCTGCGCGCCGAGCGCCGCCGCGTTGCGCGCGACGTTCGCCGCGCCGCCCAGGCGGTCTTCCTTCTTCTGCACATGCACGACCGGCACGGGCGCTTCCGGCGAGATGCGGTTCACATCGCCGAACCAGTACCGGTCGAGCATGACATCGCCGACCACCAGCACGCGCGCCGCAGAAATGCGGGCGCGCGGCACTACAGGGATATTCGCCGGATTACTGCCGGCTTCCATTGCCGTCGAGTTCGACATGGGGACGTCCTATTGCAAAATAATCGATGCCTAATTCAGCCATCGTTTCCGGTTCATACAGATTGCGGCCATCGAAGATCACCGGCATCTTCAGCTCGCTCTTCAAGTGCCCGAAGTCGGGGCTCTTGAATTCCTTCCATTCCGTCACGATGACGAGCGCGTCCGCGCCCGTCAACGCTTCCTGCTGCGTATTCACGAAGTGCAGCCGGTCCATGTCGCTCTTGCGATCGGCGAGATCGAGTGCGAACACGCGCTGCGCTTCCTGCATCGCTACCGGATCATACGCGCGCACGGTCGCGCCGCGTTCGAGCAGCGACGCAATCAGGCGACGGCTCGACGCCTCGCGCATGTCGTCGGTATTCGGCTTGAACGCGAGTCCCCACACGGCGAACGTGCGGCCGCGCAGATCTTCGCCCATGCGCCGGACGATCTTGTTGACGAGCACTTCCTTCTGCGCGTCGTTGACTGCCTCCACCGCTTCGAGAATCTGCAGCCGATGCCCGTTTTCCCGCGCGGTCTGCACGAGCGCCTGCACGTCCTTCGGGAAGCACGAGCCGCCATAACCGCAGCCCGCATACAGGAAGTGATAACCGATGCGCGGGTCCGAGCCAATGCCGCGCCGCACCGATTCGATATCGGCGTCGACGGCATCCGCGAGATTCGAGAGGTCGTTCATGAACGAAATGCGCGTCGCGAGCATCGCGTTGGCTGCGTATTTCGTGAACTCGGCGGAGCGCACGTCCATATAAAGCGTGCGTTCGTGATTGCGGTTGAACGGCGCGTAGAGGCGCTTCATCATTTCGCGCGCGCGGTTTCCCGCCTGGTCGTCGTCGATGCCGATCACGATGCGGTCCGGACGCATGAAATCGTCCACCGCCGCACCTTCTTTCAGGAACTCCGGGTTCGACACGACCGAGAAGCCGTGCTTGTCCGCGCCTTCGAGCCCGCGCGACTTCAGCTCTTCGTCGATGACGCGCTTGACTTGCAGCGCCGTGCCGACCGGCACCGTCGATTTATCGACGATCACCTTGAAGCCGTTCGAGTAGCGACCGATGTTGCGCGCCGCCGCCAGCACGTACTGCAGGTCCGCCGAGCCGTCTTCGTCGGGCGGCGTGCCGACCGCGATGAACTGGATGTCGCCGTGCTCGACGCTTGCCTTCACATCGGTGGAGAACTGGATGCGCCCTGCCGCGCGGCAGCGCTTGAGCATTTCCTGCAGGCCGGGCTCGTGAATCGGCACGCCGCCACTGTTCAGGATATCGATCTTGCGCGGATCGACATCGACGCAAAATACGTCATTGCCAATTTCAGCGAGACATGCGCCGGTCACCAGACCGACATAACCCGTACCCACGATGGTAACTTTCATAGCTCTCCGTTGGTTTCAATGGTGCCGGCCGTCACGGGCGTTCCAGATGAACACGCCCGCCATGCTGCAACTCAGGCCGAGCTCGTGATGGGTTCGACGCGTCGCGGCGCGTAAGTTTCCCAGCCGCTGCATCCGGGGCATTGCCAATAAAAAAGACGGGCGCGGAATCCACATGTTTGACACGTGTACCGCGGCAGATTCTTGGTGCGCTGTTTGACGAGCGTGCGCATGAGTTCCAGTTCGCCGCGGCGCGGCTCCTCGGCGGTCGCTTCCTGCGCTTCGAGCAGCCGCGTCATGCCGGCAAGATTCGGCGCGCTTTGCATCTGCCTGCGTGCGAGTGCGTGTGCCGCTTCCAGGCCGCGCAGTTCCTGGACATGCTTATAGGCGACATCGAGCAGATCGTTCGACGGATAGCGGCTCGCGTAATCGGTCAGCAGCTCGACGCCTTCGTCCTTGCGCCCGAGCGCGGCGTACGCCTTCATCAGCTTTTCGGCGACGAGCGGCAGATACGCCTCGTTCTGCGCTTCGACGCGCTTCCATCCGGCAATCGCGGCTTCGATATTGCCGGCGGCGGCTTCGACATCGCCCGCGAGGATGGTCGCGCGCACGTTGTCCGGATTCGATGCCAGCGCGAGTTTCAGCTCGGCGCGGGCATCGTCGAGATTCTTGCGCTGCAACGCTTCCTGCGCGAGCTCGCAGTGAAAATGCGCGATCTCCATATGCAGCGACGGCGCGCCCATCTTCTCGATGCGTTCCGCCGTCGCGATCGACTTCGGCCAGTCTTTCTCGATCTCGTAAATGGTCAGCAGCGCGCGCTGTGCGCCGAGCGAGTATTCGCCCGCATCCAGCGAGCGGAACGTTTCCTCGGCGCGATCGAGCAGACCCGCTTTCAGAAAATCTTGACCCAGTTCATACAGCGCGTGGTCGCGCTCGGCGACGGGAAGATCGGCGCGGCTCAACAGATTCTGATGCACGCGGATTGCGCGGTCCGTTTCCCCGCGCCGGCGAAACAGATTGCCGAGCGCGAAGTGCAATTCGATGGTTTCGGGGTCCAGCTTCGCGACTTCCACAAACGCGTCGATCGCCTTGTCGTGCTGCTCGTTGAGCAGGAAGTTCAGGCCGCGGAAATAGGAGCGCGGCAGATTCGCATTCTCCGACAGCAGCGTTTTCAGGTCGTAGCGCGACGCCATCCATCCGAGCGCGAAGGCCACGGGAATGACGAGCAGCCACCAGAAGTCTAGATCCATGCGAATGTGTGGTTGAGTCGGTTAGGTGTCTGCTGTTTGCGTGGCGGGAATGCGCTCATATGAGGGGCGGCATCGGCGGTTGCTCCTTGACGACCGGCGTTTCGCGCGCGACGCGCAACTCGCGCTTCAGACGCCCGTTTTCCATGCGCACGCGCAGCATCGCCGGGACGGCCGAAACGAGCCCTGCCAGCAAGCCTACGATGAAGAACGCGAGACCGATGAGGATCAGCGGCGCATCCCAGGCGTAGCCCGCAAGGAAATTCAGCGTCGCCGTCTGGGTATTGGCGAGCGCCAGCACGAGCAGCAGCACGAAGACCAGAACGCGGATCAGCCAGACGATGAATTTCATGTGGGGTCTCGCAAGAGCGGTTGCATCCCGCAGCCTTCCCGTCCGGTCGGCCTACGTGATTACCCGAGTCAAAGTGACCGGTATTGTAATGGATGCATCTGGCCGGGGACACCGAAGCACGGGTAAGGCTTTAGTAGGAATGTAAGAGTCTGTGTGCGCTAGCGAACGTCCGGACGGCGCTGCAGACCTCCACGGCGGTTTGCAGACGTAAAAAAAGCACCCCGAGGGGTGCTTTCTGGTCGATTGCCTCATGGCCGGACGTCACGACGATCGGCCTGTCCGCATGCGCGGGAGCCGTCGGCACCGATGCGCGCCGATCAGAGATCGTCCGCATCGTCGTCATTCGACGCCTTCAGCGGCTCACCGGCGCGGCCATCGACGCGTTCGCGCAACTCCTTGCCCGGCTTGAAGTGCGGCACGAATTTCTCCGGCACCAGCACTTTTTCACCCGACTTCGGATTGCGCCCGACGCGCGACGGACGGCGGTTGAGCCCGAAGCTGCCGAAGCCGCGAATCTCGATGCGGTGACCGTTGGCAAGCGCCTCCGACATCGCATCGAGCATCGTCTTCACTGCGAAATCCGCGTCCTTGAGGACAAGTTGCGGAAATCGCAGCGCCAACTGGGCGACCAATTCACTTTTGGTCATACTGCAGCAATGCCTTTAAGGCTTAGCTGTTCTGGCCGTCGAGCTTGGCCTTGAGCAGCGCGCCGAGGTTGGTCGTGCCGGTCGCGGCGGCGTTCGAATCCGAAGCTTGCAGACCGCGCATGGCTTCCTGCTGCTCCGCCGAATCCTTCGCCTTGATCGACAGGTTGATGCCGCGCGACTTGCGATCGATGTTGATGATCATCGCGTTGACCTTGTCGCCTTCCTTCAGCACGTTGCGCGCATCTTCCACGCGGTCCTGTGCGATTTCCGAAGCGCGGAGATAGCCTTCGATTTCGCCGGACAGCGTAACGACCGCACCCTTCGGATCGACCGACTTCACGACGCCGTTGACAATCGCGCCCTTGTCGTTGATCGCGACGAAGTTGCTGAACGGATCGCCTTCGAGCTGCTTGATGCCGAGCGAAATGCGCTCCTTCTCGACGTCGATGCCCAGAACCACGGCTTCGACTTCGTCGCCCTTCTTGTACTTGCGGACGGCTTCTTCGCCGGTTTCCGACCACGACAGGTCCGACAGGTGAACCAGACCGTCGATACCGCCAGGCAGACCGATGAACACGCCGAAGTCGGTGATCGACTTGATGGCGCCGCTGATCTTGTCGCCCTTCTTGAAGTTGCGGCTGAAGTCATCCCACGGATTCGGCTTGCACTGCTTCATGCCGAGGGAGATACGGCGGCGGTCTTCGTCGATTTCGAGAACCATGACTTCGACTTCGTCACCGAGTTGCACGACCTTCGACGGCGCAACGTTCTTGTTGGTCCAGTCCATTTCCGACACGTGGACGAGGCCTTCGATGCCCGATTCCACTTCGACGAATGCGCCGTAGTCGGTGATGTTCGTAACCTTGCCGAACAGGCGCGTGCCCGACGGGTAACGGCGCGAGATGCCTTCCCACGGATCGTCGCCCAGTTGCTTGATGCCGAGCGAAACGCGGTTCTTCTCTTGGTCGAACTTGAGGATCTTGGCCGTGACTTCCTGGCCGACCGACAGCACTTCCGACGGGTGACGCACGCGACGCCATGCGATGTCGGTGATGTGCAGCAGGCCGTCGATGCCGCCGAGGTCCACGAACGCGCCGTAGTCGGTGATGTTCTTGACCACGCCTTCGACGATCGCGCCTTCCTTCAGCGTCTCGAGCAGCTTGGCGCGCTCTTCGCCTTGCGTTGCCTCGATGACAGCGCGGCGCGACAGCACGACGTTGTTACGCTTGCGGTCCAGCTTGATCACGCGGAATTCGAGCGTCTTGCCTTCGTACGGCGTCGTGTCCTTGACGGGACGCGTGTTGACGAGCGAACCCGGCAGGAACGCGCGGATGCCGTTGACCATCACGGTCATGCCGCCCTTCACCTTGCCGGTGATGGTGCCGGTGACGAGTTCGTTGTTGTCCAGCGCCTTTTCCAGCGACAGCCACGAAGCGAGGCGCTTCGCCTTGTCGCGCGACAGGATGGTGTCGCCATAGCCGTTTTCCAGCGCGTCGATCGCGACGGAAACGAAGTCGCCCGCCTGCACTTCCACTTCACCCGCGTCGTTCAGGAATTCTTCGAGCGGAATATAGGCTTCGGACTTGAGACCAGCATTCACGACCACGAAGTTGTGGTTGACACGCACGACTTCGGCGGAGATCACTTCGCCGGCGCGCATGTCCTGCTTGGTCAGCGACTCTTCGAACAGAGCCGCGAAAGATTCGGTATTCGGGGTGGAGGTTTGCAGGTCGGACATAAAAATCGATGTTTGCACAGCCTTGGCGCGGTGGCCTCAATGGCCCGGGAAAGCCGGACGCTGGACCGGTAAGTGCGCGAAGCCGCACGGGGTTAAGGGGTTTAACACACGCTCCGCTTCTGACGGAGCACCAAACTTCCGGCGACGCCGGATTACTGCTTTCACGACTTTCCTTACTGAACGCGAATTTCGCCGTACCAGCCGATGATCTGCTCGACCGCCTGGTCGATGGAAAGACTCGACGTGTCCAGCGTCTTCGCGTCCGCTGCGGGCTTGAGCGGCGCGGCCGCACGGTTGGTGTCCCGGGCGTCGCGTTCGCGCAAATCGCGCAGCAAGTCATCCATATTAGCAGAAAAGCCTTTTTGCATCAATTGCTTATAGCGCCTCGCCGCGCGCGCCTCGACGCTCGCGGTAAGAAAGACCTTAAGCGTGCCGTCGGGGAAGATGACGGTGCCCATGTCGCGGCCGTCGGCGACGAGGCCCGGGCGCTTCCGAAACGCCCGCTGGCGCGCGACGAGCGCCTGCCGCACCGCCGGGTGAACCGCAATCGAAGAAGCTCGATTGCCGACCTCTTCCGCCCGGATTTCAGTCGAAACGTCGACGCCGTCGAGCTGCGCCAAGCCCTCCCGGAACGTGATATGCAGGTCGTCAACAAGTGTCGCAAGCGCGCCGGCGTCGCCCTGATCGATGTCATAGCGGATGCTCGCCAGCGCCGCGAGCCGGTAGAGCGCGCCGCTGTCGAGCAGGTGGAAGCCGAGCGTGGCCGCGACGAGCGCCGCGACGGTCCCTTTGCCCGACGCCGTCGGCCCGTCGATGGTGATAACTGGAATGGGGTCGAATGGGCGAGTCGGTTTCATTGCGTGTGGCCGTTACGGCCGGTCGTTACGGTGTGAATCGAAGGCATTGCGCGGCTCACGTCCGGGTGAGCGTCGCGAAACGGTCGAAATAGTCGGGGAACGTCTTGTTGACGCACTTCGGATCGTTGATGCGCACCGGCACGCCGCCCAGGCTGACCAGCGAGAAGCACATCGCCATGCGGTGATCGTCGTAAGTGTCGATCGCCGCGTTGCCGTTGAGCCGCGCGGGCGGCGTGACGACGAGGTAATCCGCGCCCTCTTCCACCGTCGCACCGACCTTGCGCAGTTCCGTCGCCATCGCGGCGATGCGGTCCGTTTCCTTCACGCGCCAGCTCGCGATGTTGCGCAGCGTCGTGGTGCCGCTCGCGAACAGCGCAGCCACCGCGATGGTCATCGCGGCGTCGGGAATCAGATTGAAGTCCATGTCGATGGGGGCGAGCTTGCCGTCTTCCGATTCGACGCCGCGCACTTCGATCCAGTCGTCGCCCATCATCACGTTCGCGCCCATGCGATTGAGCGCATCCGCGAAGCCCACGTCGCCCTGGATGCTCGACCGTCCGACGCCTTCGACGCGCACCGGCCCGTGGCCGATCGCGCCCGCCGCGAGAAAATACGACGCCGACGACGCATCGCCTTCGACCATGATCGCGCCCGGCGACCGGTAAGCCGCGCCCGCCGGGACGGTGAAGCGCGCCCAGCCGTCGCGTTCGACCGCCACGCCGAAGCGTTCCATCAGCCGGATCGTGATGTCGATGTACGGCTTCGAGATCAGCTCGCCTTCCACTTCGATGGTGACCGGGCCGCTGCCGCCTTCGATCACGGGCAGGCTCATCAGGAGCGCGGTGAGAAACTGGCTCGACACGTCCCCGCGCACGCGGATCGGCTTGTCGACGGCGATCTTCGATGCGTGAATCCGGAGGGGCGGGAAGCCGTCGTTCTGCTCGTAGTCGATCGACGCCCCGATCTGACGCAAGCCGTTGAACGAGATCGCCGATCGGCCGCTCGTGCATGCGCGGCACGCCATGCACGCGATATTCCCCGCCGTTGACCGCCAGCGCCGCCGTGAGCGGGCGCACCGCCGTGCCAGCGTTGCCGAGAAACAGTTCTGCCGATTTCGTCGGAAACGCGCCGCCGGTCCCGGTCACGATGACGCGTTCGCCATCGCGCTTCAGCCCGACGCCGAGCGCTTCCAGCGCGGCAAGCATCACGCGCGTATCGTCGGAATCGAGCAGATTGGTGATGGCGGTTTCGCCCGCCGACAGCGCCGCGAGCAGCAGCACGCGGTTCGAGATGCTCTTCGAGCCGGGCAGCCGCACCGTGCCGGACGCGCGAGCGAAAGGTCCGAGATCGAGATGTTCCATGGTGTGTCCTTATTTCGCGGCGTTATCGCCGGGAATCCTGATGCCGCCGCGTTCCTGCCATTCCTGGCGCGCGACGCGCGAGCGCGCAAACGCCGCTTCGAGCGCAGCGCCGTCCGATGCGTCGATGGCCGCCCGAAACCGCGCGAGCACATCGGTGTAGGCGTCAAGTTCGGCGAGCAGCGCGGTCCGGTTCGCGATGCAGACGTCGCGCCACATTTCCGGGCTGGACGCTGCGATGCGCGTGAAGTCGCGGAAACCGCCCGCCGCGAACGAGAATTTCAACTGCGCGTCGGGCGCTTCGAGAATCTGCTCGACGAGCGCAAATGACAGCACGTGCGGCAGATGGCTCACCGACGCAAACACGCGATCGTGCTGCGCCTCGCTCATCCGATGCACGGCGGCCCCGGTTGCCCGCCACATCGCCACGATCCGTTCGACGGCTTCCGGCGCGTTCTCTTCGAGCGGACACAGCACCACGTTGCGATCGACGTAAAGCTCGGACAGCGCGGCGTCGACGCCGCTCGATTCGCGCCCGGCGATCGGATGTCCCGGCACGAATTGCGCGATGCGCGCGCCGAGCGCCGAGCGCGCCGCGGCGACGACATCGCTCTTAGTGCTGCCGGCGTCGGTCACGACGGTCCGCCCGTCGAGAAACGGCGCAATGCGTGCGAGCAGCGGCTCCGTCTGCGCGACCGGCGCGGCCAGCAGAACGACGTCCGCGCCTTCGAGGGCGCGGGCGAGCGCGGCGTCATCGTCGCACGCGGCGGCTTCATCGATCACGCCGAGTTCGAGCGCGCGCGCCACCGACTGCGCCGAACGCCCGACGCCGACGACGCGCCCGCGAAGCCCCGCGCGTTCGCGCAGGGCGCGCGCCAGCGACCCGCCGATCAGGCCGACACCGAAGATAACCAGTTTGTTGAAAGTGAACGCGGTCACGGAGCACCGGAGAAAACGCGTCGCGAGGACGCGGGACAATCGGACGGCTGAAAGCGCGGATTCTACCGGGCGCGCGGATAGGACCCGAGAATCTTCAGGAACGCAGCCTTGCGTCCGAGTTCATCGAGCGCGGCGGCCACAGCGGTATCGTCGCGATGGCCTTCGACATCGATATAGAAGTAATACTCCCACGTGCCGATGCGCGCGGGCCGCGACTCGAAGCGCGTCATGGAAACGCCGTGCTTCGCGAGCGGCTCGAGCAGCTTGAACACCGCGCCGGGCTCGTTCGCCACCGAGACGATGAGTGAAGTCTGATCGTGCCCGCTCGAATCGGTCGGCTGCTTGCCGATGATCACGAAGCGCGTGCGATTGTGCGGATCGTCCTGAATCATCGGCGAGACGACGCTGAGCCCGTAATGCGTGGCGGCACGATCGCCCGCGATGGCCGCGACAGTCGGATCGCTGACCGCGATGCGCGCTGCTTCGGCATTGCTCGACACGGCTTGCCGCTCGAGACGCGGCGCGTTCGTTCAACAGCCAGCGCTGGCACTGCGCGATCGCCTGCGGATGCGCGCAGACGCGCGTTACGCCGTCGAGCGTGCCGGACGCCGTCAGCAGGTTGTGATGGATCGGCAGCGCGAGTTCGCCGCCGATCAGCAATTGCGTTTGCAGCAGCAGGTCGAGCGTGCGCGACACCGCGCCTTCCGCCGAATTTTCGACCGGCACCACGCCATACTGGGCCGCGCCTGCTTCGACGGAACGGAACACTTCGTCGATCGACGGACACGCGAGCCCCTCGATCGAATGGCCGAAGTATTCGAACATCGCCTGTTCGCTATAGGTGCCGACCGGCCCGAGGAACGCGGCGCGAATCGTCTGTTCGAGCGCGCGGCTCGCGGCCATGATCTCGCGCCAGATCGCGCTGATGTGCGCGGCGGCGAGCGGCCCGTCGCTCATCTCCTGAAGGCGCGCAATGACCTGCATCTCGCGCTCCGGACGAAAGACGGGCGCGTTGAAATGCTTCTTCACCTCGCCGACTTCGAGCGCCACGGAAGCGCGCTGGTTCAGCAAGGCGATGAGTTGCGCATCGAGCGCGTCGATGCGCTCGCGCAGTGGCTTGAGTTTCGTATTGAGGTCGTCGTCCATGCGGTGCTTTGATGTCCGGATGCGGGTTAAGCGCATTCGCGCTCGAATTCCTTCATGTATTCGACGAGAGCCCGTACGCCCTCGACCGGCACCGCGTTGTAGATCGATGCCCGCATGCCGCCGACGGACTTGTGGCCCTTCAGTTGCAGAAGGCCGCGCGCTTTTGCGCCGGCCAGGAAATCGGTGTTGCGCGATTCATCGGCGAGGAAGAACGGCACGTTCATGCGCGAACGGTTCTGCCGCTCCACCTTGTTGATGTAGAAATCGCTGGAATCGATGGTGTCGTAAAGGAGCTTCGCCTTCTCGACGTTGCGCGCTTCGATCGCCTGCAGGCCGCCCTGCTTTTTCAGCCACTTGAAGACGAGCCCCGCAATGTAGATGGCGTACGTGGGCGGCGTGTTGTACATCGAGTTGTTCTCGGCGACCGTCTTCCATTCGAAAGCCGACGGGCAAATGGCGAGTGCGCGGTCCAGCAGGTCTTCACGCACGATCACCACCGTGACACCTGCCATGCCGATGTTCTTCTGCGCGCCGCCGAACAGCACGCCGTATTTCGCGACATCCATCGGGCGCGAGAGAATATGCGACGACGCATCCGCGACGAGCGGAATATCGCCGAGATCGGGAATGTCGAACGCTTCCACGCCATCGATGGTTTCGTTCGTGCAGAGATGAACGTAGGCGGGATCGTCCGACAGCTTCCATTCGTCGATGCGCGGCACGCGTGTGAATCCTTGCTCCGTCTTGCCGGTGGCGGCCACGTGCGGCGTGCAGTATTTGTGCGCTTCCTTGAGCGATTTCGTCGACCACGAACCGGTCACGACGAAGTCCGCAGTCTTCTTCGTGCCGAGCATGTTCATCGGCACGATGGCGTTTTCTCCAATGCCGCCGCCTTGCAAGAACAGAATGCGATGCGATGCCGGTACGTTCAGCAATTCACGCAGATCCGTCAGCGCCGCCTCGTGAATCGACATGAATTCGGCGCCACGGTGACTCATTTCCATCACGCTCATGCCGCTGCCTTGCCAGTCGAGCATTTCGTCGGCGGCTTGCTTCAGCACTTCTTCTGGCATCGCGGCCGGGCCGGCGGAGAAATTGAACACGCGCATCTGAGGGTCCCGAATGGCAGGCGCTGCCGAGAATACGGACTGGCGAAGAGACAGTGTCCGTTGGGACGTGGCCTCTTTCGTCGCGCCTAAAAAGAAATGGCTGCTTGCGCTTTCGCGCAAACAGCCATTATCGCATTGTCCTGAAAACCCGCCAACGCGCGGGGCGGTGTGCCCCGCCGGCGAATCTACCCGAACTGCGCGCCCATGCTTACTTGGCGGCCTTGACGCTCGCCACTTCGGAATCGGCTTGCGTACGCGTCGCCTTGATCGCTTGCGGCATGTACTTCTGCATCAGACCGTTGACCACGTCGCGGCCAACCTGGTCCTGGACCTGGATGAACTTGCGGCCAGTCGTGCTCTTGTAGAAGTTCGTCAGGTCCTTGATCTCTTCGGTCGAGTAGTACTTCGCGTACGCGTCGTACTGAGCTTTCATGGCGTCCTGACGGAAGCTGTCCGTTGCGAAAACCTGACCTGCCGAGTCAACCAGCTTCGGCACAGCATTCTTCTGCAGCGTCGGAACGGCAGCTTGCTTCTGCTTGTCGTTCAGCGACTTGTTCTCCGACAGTGCGTCCGACAGGATTGCCGGAACCAGTTGCTTGGCTTGCATTTGCGCGCTGTTGCCGATCGCGCCGACGAGCTTCTGCGCGTCGATTGCGTCGAGCAGTTCCTTGATCGCGGCTTGCTTGGCCGGATCAACCGGTGCTGCTGCGGCAGCCGGCGCCGCCGCCTGGTTCGGCGCCTGGTTCTGAAGCGACTGAGCCATCGCGAAAGTCGGCACGAAAGCGGCCAGCAACATCCACTGCTTGAAACGTCCTTGCATCATTACTCCCTGTTAAAAATATCCAGTTCAGCACCGGCGACGAGCTTTGCACACCCGGTGTGCGCTCAACGCTGGCTTCTGAAAGAAACGAAGCGCAGCGCCGGCATGAAGCTCACGTCGCGCAGCTTAACTAATCCAGGCTTTCAAAAGCGATAGCGAGAAACCGGCGACACAAAAAATATCAGGCGCTCTCACCACTTTCGCCGCCTTCTCCGTTTTCCGCGTCGCCCGGCGTGGGCGCGGAGCCGTTCGCGGCTGCATCGGCTTCGTCGAGTTCGGCTTCAGCCTCGGCCTCGGCGATATGCTGCAGTCCCGACAACTTCGTCCCTTCGTCAAGGCTGATGAGTGTAACACCTTGGGTTGCGCGGCCCATTTCGCGTATCTCGGAAACGCGCGTGCGGATGAGCACGCCCGCCGTGGTGATCAGCATGATCTCGCTTTCCGGTTCGACGAGCGTCGCCGCGACGACCTTGCCGTTACGCTCGGAAGTCTGGATGGCGATCATGCCCTTCGTGCCGCGGCCGTGACGCGTGTACTCATGGATCGGCGTGCGCTTGCCGAAGCCGTTTTCCGTCGCGGTCAGCACCGACTGCGTTTCACCGCCCGCGACCAGCAGCGCGATGACCTGCTGCCCGTCTTCCAGTTGCATGCCGCGCACGCCGCGCGCGCCGCGGCCCATTGCGCGCACATCGTTTTCGTCGAAACGCACGGCCTTGCCGGCATCCGAGAACAGCATGACGTCATGCGCGCCGTCGGTGATCGCTGCGCCGACGAGGTAATCGCCTTCGTCCAGGTCGACCGCGATGATGCCCTTCTTCAGCGGACGGCTGAACGCTTCGAGCGGCGTCTTCTTGACGGTGCCGAGGGAGGTCGCCATGAACACGTACTTGTCCGCCGAGAATTCCTTGATCGGCAGCACGACGTTGATCTTCTCGCCGTCCTGCAGCGGGAACATGTTGACGATCGGCCGGCCGCGCGAGTTGCGCGAGCCCTGCGGCACTTCGTAGACCTTGATCCAGTAGACGCGGCCACGGTTGGAGAAGCACAGCATGTGATCGTGCGTGTTCGCGATGAACAGCGTGTCGATCAGGTCGTCTTCCTTCATCTGCGTGGCCTGCTTGCCGCGGCCGCCGCGCTTCTGCGCGCGGTACTCGGAAAGCGGCTGCGACTTCACATAGCCCGCGTGCGACATGGTCACGACCATTTCCTGCGGCGTGATCAGGTCTTCGGTGTTGAGCTCGGTCGCGTTCATTTCGATACGCGAGCGGCGCTCGTCGCCGAATTCCGTGCGCACCTGGCCGAGTTCGTCGACGATCATCTGACGGATGCGCTCGTGCCGCGCGAGGATGTCGAGCAGGTCGGCGATCTGCGCCATCACGTCGCGATATTCGCCGACGATCTTGTCCTGTTCGAGCCCGGTCAGGCGTTGCAGACGCATCTGCAGGATTTCCTGCGCCTGAACGTCGGACAGTTTGTAGAGGCCATCCTCCTGCAGACCGTACGCAGGATTGAGCCCTTCCGGCCGATACGCGATACGCCCGCCCGAAGCCTCGGTTTCCGCGCGCGTGAGCATCTCGCGCACGAGCGACGAGTCCCACGGACGGTTCATCAGTTCCTGCTTCGCGATAGGCGGCGTCGGCGCCGCCTTGATGATCGCGATGAATTCGTCGATGTTCGCAAGCGCGACGGCCAGACCTTCGAGCACGTGCCCGCGGTCGCGCGCCTTGCGCAGTTCGAACACCGTGCGCCGCGTCAGCACTTCCCGCCGGTGCGACAGGAAGCACTCCAGCATTTCCTTTAGATTCAGCAGCTTCGGCTGGCCGTTGACGAGCGCGACCAGGTTCATGCCGAATGTGTCTTGAAGCTGCGTCTGCTTGTACAGGTTGTTTAGCACGACTTCGGGCACTTCCCCGCGCTTCAGCTCGATCACGACGCGCATGCCGCTCTTGTCGGACTCGTCGCGAATGTCGGAGATGCCCTCGATCTTCTTCTCGTTGACGAGTTCGGCGATGCGCTCGAGCAGCGTGCGCTTGTTCACCTGATACGGAATCTCGTCGACGATGATCGCCATGCGCTGCCCGCGATCGATCTCTTCGAAATGCGTGGCCGCCCGCATGACGACGCGCCCGCGCCCCGTGCGATAGCCGTCGCGCACGCCCGCGACGCCGTAGATGATGCCCGCCGTCGGGAAGTCCGGCGCCGGGACGATCTCGATCAGTTCGTCGACCGTCGCGTCCGGCGTGTTCAGCAAGTGCAGGCAGGCATCGACGATTTCGCGCAGGTTGTGCGGCGGAATGTTGGTCGCCATGCCGACCGCGATACCGGCCGAGCCGTTGATCAGCAGATTGGGAATGCGCGCCGGGAGAACGAGCGGCTCGTTCTCGCTGCCGTCGTAGTTGGGGCCGAAGTCGACCGTTTCCTTGTCGATGTCAGCCAGCAGTTCGTGGCCGATCTTCGCCATGCGGATTTCGGTGTAACGCATGGCCGCGGCGTTGTCGCCGTTGACCGAACCGAAGTTGCCCTGGCCGTCCACCAGCATGTAGCGCAGCGAGAACGGCTGCGCCATGCGAACGATCGTCTCGTAGACCGACGCGTCTCCGTGCGGATGGTACTTACCGATCACGTCCCCGACGATACGCGCCGACTTCTTGTACGGGCGATTCCAGTCGTTGTTCAGTTCGTGCATCGAGTACAGCGCCCGGCGATGCACCGGCTTCAGGCCATCGCGGACATCGGGAAGCGCGCGCCCGACGATTACGCTCATCGCGTAATCGAGATACGAACGGCGCATTTCCTCCTCGAGGGAGATTGGCAGAGTCTCTTTGGCGAATTGATCCATTATCCGTGTCTTCAACTGTGCAGCAGCGACACGGCAGCGCGTTCGTCGAACTCGCGACATCCATCCGCCGGCCGCGCGGCGCACGCCGGGCAGGCGCGCAGCCGACGTACGCTGCGGCGCCGCGAACGCAGCGCATCAGGAGATTCTACCATGCGGCATATTTGCGCCTGCCGCGTCGCGTATACATACAGTTGCCCCGCGCGCCCGCATTCGCGGTGCGGGCCTCGCCCTCTTCGTACCAATTACTTACAAAAACCGGGGAACGTTTTCCGTCATTTCGTCACGCTGCCGGGCTATCATGCCGCCTCAACTGTTTCTGCCTGCAGAATCAGCCGCGGCAATGGGTGCGGAAAGGTGCGGTTCGGGCATGACAAATGCGCGCGTGGAGCGCCTTGTCCGACGGCTGGCGCCTCCTGTCCCTTTCTTGTTGCGGAGGCACCACATAAGGTTGCGAGCGGGCTGGGTGCGGGGATATTTTTATCGTTGCAAGGGAACGATATGGCAAAATGCCAACGCACAAAGTTAGACACTGCTCGAAGTCTACACACAGCGTTTGGCTCCGCGGGGAATGTTATACTTCGAGCAATGTATGACTTGTCTTCGTCTACAGGCTCGCAGTAAACCTGCGGTAATCTCAATTTCGAGAGGAGAAATATGAATAAACTTTCAAAGCTCGCGTTCATTGCAGCTACCGCAGTTATGGCTGCATCGGCCTCGGCACAGTCGGTGCCGGCCTCGCGACAAGCCGTGAATGACAACTGGGTGAACGGCACGGGCGAGTATGTGTGGATGAACGGCACGAACGAACTGTGCTGGCGCGATGCGTTCTGGACGCCGGCAACGGCTAACGCCAAGTGCGACGGCGCACTGGTCGCGCAAGCACCGGCTCCGGCAGTCGCTCCGACGCCGGCTCCGGCTCCGCAAATCACGACCCAGAAGGTCACCTACCAAGCTGACGCCCTGTTCGACTTCGACAAGGCAGTTCTGAAGCCGGCTGGCAAGACCGCGCTGGACGATCTCGCATCGAAGATCGGCGCGCTGAACCTGGAAGTCGTGGTCGCTACCGGCTACACTGACCGCATCGGTTCGGACAAGTACAACGATCGTCTGTCGCTGCGCCGTGCGCAAGCTGTGAAGGCTTACCTCGTCAGCAAGGGCATCGAAGCCAACCGTATCTACACGGAAGGCAAGGGCAAGCGCGACCCGGTCACGAAGGGTTCGTGCAACCAGAAGAATCGCAAGCAACTCATCGCCTGCCTCGCACCGGATCGTCGCGTGGAAGTCGAAGTTGTCGGCACGACGCGTCAGCCGCAGCAGTAAGCTGTCGGATTGCCGCAGATCGAACCCCCGCCTCGGCGGGGGTTTTTTTATGCCCGGATCGCGGGAAATCGCGCATTTTCTTGCCGAATGCCGGACGCATTGCCCGTTGCGCCTTTTGCCCGCCTCAATGACCGCCTATATACTCGGTCTAACTGATTCACGACCTAGCAAGGGCCTTCTCTCATGACCAATGTCGATCCCCACGAACTACAAAAATTCAGCGAGCTGGCGCATCGCTGGTGGGACCCGAACGCCGAGTTCAAACCGCTGCACGAACTCAACCCGGTGCGGCTCGCGTGGATCGACGATCACGCGCACCTCATGGGCAAGCGTGTCCTGGACATCGGTTGCGGAGGCGGCATCCTGTCCGAATCGATGGCCACGCGCGGCGCGACGGTAAAGGGCATCGATCTGTCGTCGAATGCATTGGGCGTCGCCGATCTGCATAGTCTCGAAAGCGGCGTCGAAGTGGCCTACGAGGAAATCTCCGCAGAAGCGCTCGCGGCGCGTGAGCCGGCGTCGTATGACGTCGTGACCTGCATGGAAATGCTGGAGCACGTACCGAATCCCGCGGGCACCGTCGCGGCGTGCGCGGCGCTGGTGAAGCCGGGCGGCTGGGTGTTTTTTTCCACGCTGAATCGCAACGCGAAGGCGTATCTGTTCGCGGTGGTCGGCGCCGAATACATCGCGCGGATGCTGCCGCGCGGCACGCACGACTACGCGCGGTTCATCAAGCCATCGGAACTGGCGTCGTACGCGCGCGCGGCTTCGCTTTTGCCCGTCGACATCAAGGGCATCACCTACCGGCCCATTTCCAGGCACTTTGGCCTGTCCAACGACACGAGCATCAACTACATGATGGCTTGCCGCCGGGAAGCGTGACGCGATGAATCAAGAAGACCAGGACGACACCGGCATCGTGCAGACGAAGCCCCTCCCCGACGATCCGACTCCCCTGCCCCAGCGCGCCGCCGATGGCGATTCGCTCGGGCTTTGCCAGGCGGTGCTGTTCGACCTCGACGGTACGATCGCCGACACCGCGCCCGACCTTGTCGCGGCGGTCAATAAAATGCGCCACGACCGGGGGCTCGAAATGCGGCCGCTCGAGATGCTGCGGCCGTACGCATCTGCGGGCGCGCGCGGGCTGCTCGGCGGCGCGTTCGAGATCGGTCCCGAGCATCACGAGTTTCCGTCGATGCGCGAAGAGTTTCTCGCGAACTACGAAGCCGACCTATGCATCGAAACGACGCTGTTTCCGGGCATCGCCGCGCTGCTGGATCAGCTCGATGCGCGCGGGGTGCGCTGGGGCATTGTCACGAACAAGGTGACGCGGCTCGCTGCGCCGCTCGTCGCGCTGCTCGGTCTCGATACGCGCGCGGCCTGCCTCGTATGCGGCGACACGACGCCGCATTCGAAGCCGCATCCTGCGCCGCTGCTGCACGCGGCCGAGTTGCTCGATGTCGCGCCGGAGCGCATCGTCTATGTGGGCGATGACTTGCGCGATGTCCAGGCAGGTTTCGCGGCAGGAATGATCACGGTAGCGGCCGCCTACGGCTATTGCGGCGACGATATCCCGCCGCGTCGGTGGCACGCGAACTATGTCGTCGATACGCCGGAGGAGTTGCAGCACCTGTTGCGCGACATCGCGTAAAGAAGGCGCTGCGGCCACTTGAAAGCGAGCACGTTCGCCTCATATGGCTTTTCGTGGGATAATGCAAGTTCCGCTTTGGGGGCGACCTGGTTTCGACAGGGGTTGTGAAGCGGTCAGGGCATACCGAGGACCCGTCACCTCGTTAATCAATGGGAAAATCGTAACTGCAAACGACGATACGTTCGCACTGGCAGCCTAAGGGCCGCCGTCCTCTCACTAGTTCACTGACGGGCTAGGGTAGCAATACCGCGAGAGGTCATATACGTCAGTTAAGCCTTGGTGGCGTCACGACGCCAAGGTCGAAAATCTAGTGAATCGCCGTAACGCAGCGTGTTCGTCCGCGTCGTTGCGGTTAAATCAAAAGACAGAACTAAGTATGTAGAACTGGTCGTAGAGCGCTTCTGGACGCGGGTTCGATTCCCGCCGCCTCCACCACCCCCTTTCGAGAACCCGCGATCGCGCAAGCGTCGCGGGTTTTTTCTTGGGGCCGCGCTGAACTGCAACGCGATCCTTCGCTTTGCGGCGGGACGAAAAAAAGCCCCGCACGAGGCGGGGCAAACATCCTTGAGAGACATAGTCACGGCAGAGACGACGTGAACTACGGCCGAGAGAATAGAGGCGTCGCCGCACCAATCGAATCGGACCGCTCCTAATAACGCTGGGACTCAGGATTCCGACGTTCGATACCGGTCAAAGCTACCGCAATCGCTTCATCACTGCTTTCCAACGCATTGAGAATCCCCCGCGCTCCGACGTTGCGCGCGCATTTCTCATCTGCTGCACGGCCGACGGATCACGCCGCCTGCGCATCCGTCAACCATGTTCGCTCGGGCACCGACCCGATCGACCCGCGCGCGGCAATCTTCTGCTTTATCGTTCGAACAAGATCGCGCGGTCGCGCAAACACGGGGAAAGCATGCGCAGAGGCAGAAGGACCACCTGGCAGGAAATGGCGTGCCTGTCGTTGATTTGCGCCTTCATCACGCTCTTCGCGCCGAAGCCGGTCTACGCCGCAAACGCATCGCCGGACTGCCACGCCGGCACGCTCATCACCGTGGTCGCGCATCTCGACGACGACCTCCTCTTCGTCAACCCAGGCATCAGCGACAAGCTCGACGCCGGCTGGTGCATCACGACGGTCCACATCGTGGGCGGCGCGAACGGTGCAAAGTTCGACTACGTGCTCCTCCGCGAAAAAGGCACCAAGCTAGCCTATGCACGCATGGCCGGCGTCCCCGACGAATGGCGGGAGTCGACGGTCACGTTCGCCGGCAAGCCCGTGCATGAACTGGTGCTGGCGCAGCAACCACGCGTCCGGCTGCTCGAATTGCGTCTGCCCGGCGGCGGCGTGCGCGGCGGCAAGGTTCCGCTCGGCCTGTTGTGGGATCGCGGCCAGACGCTCACCACCTATCCGATGAACGCGGACGGCAGCGCGCCGACGACCTACGACCGCGCTTCGCTGACCGCGACCCTGCGCGCGATCCTCGCCGACGCCACCGAGATCTACACGCTGAATCCCGACACCGTCGCGTTCATGGAGCATCCGGATCACATCTACGCCGCGCGCATGACGCGGGTGGCGGCCCAGGGCCTCAGGCGCAGCCTGCCGATCGGCTACCACGTGACCTACCCGACCGGCGGCTTGCCGAAGAACCTCGACGCCGCCGAGACGCTGCGCAAGCGCGATGTCGTCGGCAGCTACTTCGCCGTCGACGGCGACGACGCCGGCCACGTCTTCGGCGAATACATGTGGGACGGCAACTGGGTCGCGCGCCGCTACTGGAGCGCCGCCCGCACCAACGACGCAGGCCCCGACTTCCAGTTGCGCCCGTTCCAGCTCGTCAACGAATACTCCAGCCGATGCCTCGCGTCCGGCGGCTCGGGCAATGCACCGCGCCTCGGCGCATGTTCGGGCGATGCATCGCAGAACTGGTTCTGGAAGCAGTTGCCCGCGACGCCCGGCGAAAAGAACGATGCGCTGCTCGTCAACGCATCGACGCGGGCGTGCATCGCGGAGCGCGATTCGGGCCTCGTCGAAGAAGCGTGCGACACAAGAAACGCATCGCAACGATGGACGCCGTGGGACTTCGGCTTTGTCTACACGCCGCTCAACCATTGCCTCGGCGAAAAGAACGGCGCCGTCACCGCAGGCCGATGCTCATTGCTGACCGCCGAATATCGCTGGTCGCCCTCGCCGCAGACCGTGTGGACCGATACGCGTCTCGAAGGCGCGCTCTATGGCGACGTGCGGGGCGCGGGCCGCGATAGCACGGTCTACATCCAGCGCCGCAAGGACGGCCCCGGCTTCAACGTCTGGGTGGCGGAGATGTCGCGCATCGATCAGGCCGCGCCCTGGTACTTGAACGCGGTGCCGTTCGATCCCAAAGCGACCGCGCCCACCTGTCAGGCCGATACCCTGTGCTTCGACAGCGCCCGCTTCCTGCTCGCCGATTTCGACGGCGACGGCCGCGCCGATCTGATGGCCGTCACGCCCCGCAACGGCGGCACCGCGTTCTGGCTGCTGCGAAGCGCGGGCACTCATTTCGAAACGCCGCGCCTGTGGCGGCAGACGAGCGCCGCATGGACGCCGGATACCGCGCAGCAATACATCGCGGGCGATTTCAACGGCGACGGCCGCGCCGATGTCGTCATCGCGCAGAAGCGCAAGGACACGGGCCTCGATTTGTGGATGCTCGATGCAGCCGGTCGTCCGGGCAACGACCCGGCGCTGTGGCTCGAAGCGCGCGAGCTGAACGCTGGCGCGCGCTTCCTCCCGGCGCGCGTGGCCGGCTCGCCGAAAGCGGGCCTCATCGCGATGGAAAACGTCAACGGCGCGCTCGCGCTCTCGCAGCTTGCGAGCACCGGAAGCGCGTTCGCCGCGAGCTATCGCACGAACGTGTATCCGCAGTTCCGGGCGGCATCGGTGAAGGTCGCGGCGGGCGATATCGACGGCGACGGCATCGACGATCTCGCCGTGCTCGAACCGCGCGGCGATGCGTCCGGCACGCGCGTCTTCACGATCAAGGGCGGCCGCTCGTTCGGGCCAGCGCAAAAGACGGCGACGCTGCGCGACACCTCCTACGCCGATTCGATGCCCGCGCTGATCCGCCGCAACGAGCACGACAATCACGCCACGCTGATGCTGTTCCGGCGCGCGAACGCGCTGCTCAAGGAGTTCTATTACACGGGCGGCGCGCCGAGCCTGTCGGGCTACGACATCGACACGTCCTTTCATCTCGGGCCGGTGCAAATCTGGGGCGATCTGCCGGGCTTGTTCTCGGAATCGCTCTGGACGAAGACGCTCGCTTACTGGCGCCGCTAAAAGAAAACGCCGCCCGGTCAGGGCGGCGTTTCGGTACTTCGTCTTGCGCTGCTCAGCTCAGTCCGACCCGCATGTTCAGCACATCGCGCGCAATCGCGAGATAGCGATCGGCCGTGCTCTGCAACGTCAGTCCATGCAGCGGGCGCTTGGCGCGTGGCTGCGTCAGCGCATGAAGCAGCGCGCGGCCGTATGAATCCGCATCGCCCGTATCGAGCAATTGCACGCCGGGGAAGCCGCCCGCGAACGCGAACGACGCGATTTCGTTGCCCACCACCGGAATCCCCGACGCGAGCGCTTCGAGAAAGCCGATGCTGTGCGCCTCGAAGCTCGAAGGCATCGCGAACACAGCCGATGCACGCAGGATCTGCGCGACGTTCGTCTGCGGCCCGTCGATGCTCACGCGGTCCTTCAGCCCCAGTTGCGCGACCCGTTCAACGACGGCCGCGTGATACTCGAGGTTTTCGATCACGCCGCACAGCAAAAGCCGCGCATCCGGATCGGCGCGCGCGACGCGGGCAAACGCTTCGACCGTCTGCAACTGGTTCTTCTCGGGAATGTACCGGCCCACCTGCACGATCTGCTTGTACGCGACGGGCACGCGCGGGCCGGCATCGTCGGCGAAGCGGGATACGTCGACGCCGTTGGGCACGACGATCATCGACGGATGCAGCCCGATCTCCTTCACGTATTCGTCGATATTCTTCTGCGACACGCCGATCACCGCCTTCGCGCGATTCGACAGCAGCCGTTCCGCACGCATCAGCGCGGCGTTGGCAAAGTCGTTCGCGCCGGAGTGCATGACCCAGACGATCGGCACGCGCGTCGGCAAGGCGCGCACGTAAAGCGCGGGAATCGTCGCGTGCGCGAAGATGATGTCGGGTCGAAACGTGCGGATCGCGCGATGAAGAAACAGCAGGCGGCCGAGCTTCCCCGGCGTCTTGTCCGGGAAGATGCACGACACGCCGTGCGCGCGAAGCTCCGCGCTGATGTGCGCGAAGTCGTCGTGCTCCGGCATCAGCGAGGCGATGGAGACATCGTGTCCGTCGCGCTGATGCCCGATCGCGACGCCCTTTGCAAGAACCTCCGCCCCCGACAGGCGGGGCGCCAGTATGACCTGCAGAATTCGCATGGTGTGCAGTCCCTCGGATGGTCCGAAGTGCGCTCGAAGCCGCGCGGCCTGCCCAAGGCATCGCGTCCCCGTGCCTCGCCCGCGCGCGATATCCGCGTCTTTCGGGCAGCCAGCGCACTCGTGTCTTTGTGATTTTTCGACTTTGAAATGAACGACCGCGCGCACCGGAAAAAGCCTCGGTGACACGCCCGGTTTAAGGTACTTCCCGGGCCGTGCCCCGCACCCGCCATCACGTAGTGCTTTTCGGTCCGCGACTGAACCATTGCGCGCGCAATGAGGCGACGCGCACACGCTGCGTGCGGACGGCCATACGGAAAGGGAGAGAGCGGAAGAAAGCGTGAGGAAGAAATCTAAGCCGGCGACGGCGCGCATTGCACGCGCCGCGATTCATTCAGGCTCTGGTTCGGGCTTCAGTTGGTGCCGTCTTTCGGGCACTTCAGATTGCAGCCGTTGGGGTCGCCGTTATCGGCGCGGCGGCGCATCGCGGACGTGCCCTGCTGATATTTGTCCGACGGCGCGGACGCGGCGAACGGCATCTGCGGATGCTCGTTGATGCGGAACTGGTCTTGCAGCACGCCGCCGGGAAGACCCGGCGAATTCTGCGCAAAAGCGACAGGCGCGAGATAGATTGCGCCGGCGACGAGCGACGCCGACAGTGAAGCGAGCAACGAGAATTTCATGGCGGTATTCGCGCGGCAACGCGCGTCTGAACAAGGTGGAACCCGACAGCAAACCGTTAGGTTAACCCAATTCGCCGCCGCAGGCCCGCTTCGCCGTCCGTGTTCCTCTTACGGTTCGTTTCGGCCTCAGCCGCGCAAGCCCTCGTCGATATCGACGAGCGTGCCGCATCGCTCGGGATCGTAGCCTTCGAGATGCGCGACGCTGCGGTTGAACGCCTCGCTGCGCAGCACGCCGAGCACGGTCGAGAGCCGCGCCTCATCGAGCCGCGCGCGCTCGCACGCGAAGAAGTAATCCTCGTCGATGATCGGGATGAAATCGAGCCCGAAGTGCTGCGCCGCCGGCTGCACGCCGAAGCCGAGATCCGCCATGCCGCTCGCGACGAATGCGGCGATCGCCGAATGCGTGAGCTCCGTCGATGCGTAACCGTTGATCTGGTCCGGATCGACGCCGACTCCACGCAGCGCCAGATCGAGCAGCATGCGCGTGCCGGAGCCCGGCTGGCGGTTCACGAAGCGCACGTCGTCGCGCGCGAGATCGCGCAGGCCGGCCACGCCCTTCGGATTGCCCTTCGCGAGAAAGAGGCCCTGCGTGCGCCGCGTGAGCCGAATCAATTGATGCTTCTTGCTGTCCAGATACGGCCGGTAAATATCGGCGCAGATCGAGCGGAATTCGCCGATCGGCAGATGAAAGCCGGCCAGCTCGCACTCGCTGCGCGCGAGCGCCCGGACCGCTTCCGCGCTTTCGCGGTACTTGATGTCCACCGGCACGCGCCGCTCGCCGAGCGCGCGCACCAGCGTCGCGACCGCATAGCCATGCGACGCATGAATCCGCACTTCCGATACTTCGCCCGCGAGCCGCCGGTTCAGTTCGTTGGCGACATCGTTGGCGACGGCCTGCAACGGCGCTTCGAGCCGGTCGCCGCACATGCGCTGCGCGCGCAGGACCGATTCGCCCAGTTCCGACAGCACCGACCCGCGTCCGCGCGACTTCGTAATGAGCGCGCCGCCCAGACGCGCCTCGATTTCGCGCAAAAGACCCCACGCATGACGATAGGACAAACCCCTAGCGCTCGCCGCGTTGGCGATGCTGCCCGTCTGCGCGACGAGCTGCAAAAGCGGCACAACCGCGCTGAGACTGGTTTCCCGGCCATCGACGTCCCGCAGGATGAGTTCGGCGCGGCATTCGATGTCGACCATATGCACTGCCCCTTCCTATTGCCAAGATATATCACGACGCCTATTGTTCTTTCACAGGCTCGGCACCCCTGATTATATGATTGAAATATGCATCGATAAAACATATGCCGAGCGTGGAGGAGCCCCATGAGACAACCGCTATCCGCCGTCGCCGCAGAGGAACTCGTGCGTCGCCATGCCGTGCAAGGCGCGACCCTGATGATCATCCTGCACGCCATCCAGGACGAAACGGGCTTCGTGCCGCCCGAAACCGTCGAGCCGCTCGCGCGGGCCTTGTCGCTGTCGCGCGCGGAAGTGCACGGCACGATCACCTACTATCATCACTTTCGCTCCGAACCGCCTGCACGCGTCACCGTGCAGCTGTGCCGCGCGGAGGCATGCCGCAGCATGGGCACCGAGGCGCTGAAGGATCACATCGAAGGCCATACGGGGTGCCGCTTCGATAGCGGCCACGCCGAAGACACCGAACTCGAATCGGTCTATTGCCTCGGCCAGTGCGCGCTGTCGCCATCGATGACCATCAATGGCGAGATTCACGCCAAGGTGACGCCGCAGAAGTTCGACCGCCTGTTCGCCGCGGCCAAAGAGAAAAGCGAGGTGACGGCATGACGCGCATCTATGTCCCCTGCGATTCGTCCGCGCTCGCGCTCGGCGCCGATCGCATCGCGCAGGCCATCGCAGGAGAAGCGCAAACGCGCGGCATCGACGTGCAACTGGTGCGCAACGGATCGCGCGGGCTGCTCTATCTCGAACCGCTCGTCGAAGTGGAAACGGAGCAGGGACGCATCGGTTACGCGAACGTCGAGGAAGACGAAATCGCCGCCCTCTTCGATGCCGGCTTTCACGAAGGCAAGGCGCACGCGAAGAACGTCGGCATCGTTGACGAGATTCCGTATCTGAAGAACCAGCAGCGCCTGACGTTCGCGCGCATCGGCATCACGGACCCGCTTTCGATCGACGACTACACCGCGCTCGGCGGTCTGCAAGGCCTGCGCAACGTGCTCGACATGAACGGCGACGCCGTCTGCGAAGCGCTCATGGACTCCGGCTTGCGCGGGCGCGGCGGCGCGGCGTTTCCGGCGGGCATCAAGTGGAAGACCGTGCGCGCGGCGCTGGCCGATCAGAAGTACATCGTCTGCAACGCGGACGAAGGCGACTCCGGCACGTTCTCCGACCGCCTCGTGATGGAAAGCGATCCGTACATGCTCATCGAAGGCATGATCATCGCGGGCGTGGCGACCGGCGCGACCAAGGGCTATATCTACGTGCGCAGCGAGTATCCGCATTCGATCGCGACGCTCAATCGCGCGATCGACCGCGCGCGCGATGCCGGATGGCTCGGCGCGAGCGTGCTCGGCACGTCGCACGCGTTCGATCTGTACGTGGCGAAGGGCGCGGGCTCGTACGTATGCGGCGAGGAAACGGCGCTGCTCGAATCGCTCGAGGGCAAGCGCGGCATCGTGCGCGCGAAGCCGCCGGTGCCCGCGCTCGTCGGCCTGTATGGAAAGCCGACGGTCATCAACAACGTCATCACGCTCGCAACGGTGCCGGTCATCTTCGCGAAGGGCGCGGCCTTCTATCGCGATTACGGCATGGGCCGCTCGCGCGGCACGCTGCCTTTCCAGCTCGCGGGCAACGTGAAGCAAGGCGGGCTCGTCGAGCTCGCGTTCGGCGTCAGCTTGCGCGAACTCATCCATGACTACGGCGGCGGCACGGCGAGCGGCCGTCCCGCGCGCGCGGTGCAGGTCGGCGGGCCGCTCGGCACATATCTGCCCGAAAGCCAGTGGGACATTCCGCTCGACTACGAAGCCTATGCGAAGGTCGGCGCGGTGGTCGGCCACGGCGGTCTCGTAATTCACGACGACACGTCGAATCTCGCCGATCTCGCGCAATACGCGATGCACTTCTGCGCGATCGAATCGTGCGGCAAGTGCACGCCCTGCCGCATCGGTTCCACGCGCGGCGAAGAAGTCATCGCGAAGATTCGCGAGGGCGATACGTCGGTGAAGCAGATCACGCTGCTGCGCGAACTGTGCGACACGATGGTCGCAGGCTCCCTCTGCGCGATGGGCGGCATGACGCCGTTCCCGGTGCTCTCCGCGCTCGATCATTTCCCCGAAGACTTTGGCCTGCCGCGTACGCCGGCGCAAAAAGCTGCCTGAGGATAACGCTATGTCCAACACCATCAACGGCTGCGGCTCCGGCAATTGCGCGTGCAAGAGCGCGGCTTCCGTGCAGCGCCGCGATCCCTTCGACGATACCGACTACGGTACGCCCCTGCGTCACGCGGATATCGACGTGACGGTCGAAATCGACGGCCAGAGCGTGACGGTGCCGGCGGGCACCTCCGTGATGCGCGCGGCGATCGAGGCCGGCGTCAACGTGCCGAAACTCTGCGCCACCGATTCGCTCGAGCCGTGGGGCTCGTGCCGTCTGTGCCTCGTCGAGATCGAGGGCAAGCGCGGCTATCCGGCATCGTGCACGACGCCCGTCGAGGCGGGCATGAAGGTCCGCACGCAAACCGACAAGCTGCAATCGCTACGCCGCAACGTGATGGAGCTTTATATCTCCGATCACCCGCTCGACTGCCTCACCTGCCCCGCCAACGGCGACTGCGAACTGCAGGACATGGCGGGCGTCGTCGGCCTGCGTGAAGTGCGTTACGGTTATGAAGGCGCGAACCATCTCAAGGACAAGAAGGACGAGTCGAATCCGTACTTCACTTACGACCCGTCGAAGTGCATCGTCTGCAATCGCTGCGTGCGCGCGTGCGAGGAAACGCAGGGCACGTTCGCGCTGACCATCACCGGGCGCGGCTTCGAGTCGCGTGTGGCCGCGAGCGAAAGCGTGCCGTTCATGGAATCGGAATGCGTATCGTGCGGCGCGTGCGTGGCCGCCTGCCCGACCGCGACGCTGCAGGAAAAGAGCGTCATCATGCTCGGCCAGCCGGAGCATTCGGTCGTGACGACGTGCGCGTACTGCGGCGTTGGCTGCTCGCTGAAAGCGGAGATGAAGGGCAACACCGTCGTGCGCATGGTGCCGAACAAGAACGGTCAGGCGAACGAAGGACACGCCTGCGTGAAGGGCCGCTTCGCGTGGGGTTATGCGACGCACAAGGACCGCATCACGAAGCCGATGATCCGCGCGAAGATCACCGATCCGTGGCGCGAAGTGTCATGGGATGAAGCCATCGACTATGCGGCGAGCGAATTCCGCCGCATCCAGGACAAGTACGGACGCGATTCGATCGGCGGCATCACCTCGTCGCGCTGCACGAACGAGGAAACGTATCTCGTGCAGAAGCTCGTGCGCGCCGCGTTCGGCAACAACAACGTGGACACGTGCGCGCGCGTCTGCCATTCGCCGACCGGCTACGGCCTCAAGGCCACGCTCGGCGAATCGGCGGGCACGCAGACGTTCGCGTCGGTCGAGAAGGCGGATGTCATCGTCGTGATCGGCGCGAATCCGACCGACGGCCATCCGGTCTTCGCATCGCGCCTGAAGCGCCGCGTGCGCGAAGGCGCGACGCTGATCGTGATCGATCCGCGCCGCATCGATATCGTCGATACCCCGCACGTGAAGGCATCGCATCATCTCGCGCTGCGGCCGGGAACGAACGTCGCGATGGTCAATGCGCTCGCGCATGTGATCGTGACCGAGGGACTCGTCGACGAGCAGTTCGTCGCCGACCGGTGCGAGCCGCGCGCGTTCCAGCAATGGCGCGATTTCGTCTCGCAAGCGGACAACTCGCCCGAAGCGATGGAAGCGGTCACCGGCGTGCCCGCGCAAAAGGTCCGCGAGGCCGCGCGCATCTATGCGAAGGGCGGCAACTCCGCGATCTATTACGGCCTCGGCGTCACCGAACACGCGCAAGGCTCGACGATGGTGATGGGCATCGCGAACCTCGCGATGGCGACGGCCAACGTCGGCCGCGAAGGCGTCGGCGTGAATCCGCTGCGCGGCCAGAACAACGTGCAGGGCTCGTGCGACATGGGCTCGTTCCCGCATGAGTTGCCGGGGTATCGTCATATCGGCGATGCCGCGACGCGCGCCCTCTTCGAAGAAGCATGGGACGTGAAGCTGCAGCCGGAGCCGGGCCTGCGCATCCCCAACATGTTCGATGCCGCCACGCACGGCACCTTCATGGGCCTTTATTGCCAGGGCGAGGACATCGTTCAGTCGGACCCGAACACGCAGCATGTGGCGGGCGCGCTGTCGGCGATGGAATGCATCGTCGTGCAGGACATCTTCCTCAACGAGACGGCGAAGTACGCGCACGTTCTGTTGCCCGGTTCGACGTTCCTCGAGAAGGACGGCACGTTCACGAACGCCGAGCGCCGCATCTCGCGCGTGCGCAAGGTCATGCCGCCGCTTGCGGGCTACGCCGATTGGGAAGTGACGATCAGGCTCTCGCGCGCGCTCGGCTACGAGATGAACTACGCGCATCCGTCGGAGATCATGGACGAGATCGCGCGTCTCACGCCGACTTTCCACGGCGTCTCGTTCGAGAAGCTCGACGAGCTCGGCAGCATCCAGTGGCCGTGCAACGAGAAAGCGCCCGACGGCACGCCGACGATGCACATCGACGAATTCGTGCGCGGCAAGGGACGCTTCGTCATCACGAAGTTCGTCGCGACGCCGGAAAAGGTCACGCGCAAGTATCCGCTCCTGCTGACGACGGGGCGCATCCTGTCGCAATACAACGTCGGCGCGCAGACTCGCCGCACGGAGAACTCGCGCTGGCACGAAGAGGACCGGCTGGAGATTCATCCGCACGACGCGGAAGAGCGCGGCATCCGGACGGGCGACTGGGTCGGCATCGAATCGCGTGCGGGGCAGACCGTGTTGCGCGCGAAGATCACCGAGCGCATGCAGCCGGGCGTCGTTTATACGACGTTCCATTTCCCGGAGTCGGGGGCGAACGTCATCACGACGGACTCGTCGGACTGGGCCACCAATTGCCCCGAGTACAAGGTCACGGCGGTGCAGGTCATGCCGGTGGAACAGCCGTCGCAATGGCAGAAGGACTACTCGCGCTTCAACACGCAGCAGCTCGAACTGCTCAACATGCGCGACGTCGCGACTACTTCGGGGAAGTGACCTATGGACGTCGATAACCTGATCGAGATGGCGAACCGCATCGGACAGTTTTTCGATTCGATGCCGGATCGCCCGGAAGCCGTCGATAGCGTCGCCGATCACATCCGCCGCTTCTGGGAGCCGCGCATGCGGCTCGCCATTCTGGCGGCGCTCGATGACGAACGCGCAAGCGCAACGATGGAGCCGATCCTGCGCGAGGCGCTGACCCTGCATAGAGCCGATCTGCAACCGAAGGTAGCCACGGCCTGAGCGAGACGCCTCAGTCGCCTCAGTCGCTTCAGTCTTCGGGGTACTCGCCCACGCTGCGTTGCGGAGGGCTCGGGCGCTCCTGGCCGAACCATGTTTCGCAGTGACGCAGCAGCGCCTGCACATCCGATGGCGCGCGCCCGCGTGCGGCGACATAGCCGTCCGGACGCACGAGATAGAACGCGGGACGCGTGCGGCCGTAGTTGTCGGTGAGCGAATGTGCGTCGTCGCCGCTCGTATCGGTGATGCGCCAGATGCGTACTGCGTTCGGCAGGATGGCTTCGATCGACTGCACCAGGCCGTCGAGATCGGGATCGCGCACGGCGTGGGCCACGGTGATGGTGGCAGGCGCGAGCGCGATGTCGTCTTCACCGGTCGGATTCACGAGCAGGAACAGCGAGAAGCAGCCGGGATCGTGCAGGTCGTAGAGGCAGCCGACGCCGGGCAGCCGGCCGAGCGGTCCGTCGACGACATGCACGCGCGCATCCGGCGCGCGTTCGCCGGCGCGCGGGCCGCCATCGAGCAGACGTTCCAGCGTGAGCGGGCTCTTGCGATAGTTGATCGACAGCTCGCTGACGGTGCGCCGCATCGCGTCGCGCAACGGGCCGATGGCCGCGAGCGCGGGCATCACGTGATCGCGCATCAGCTTCATCGGGCCGTGTCCGGCTTCGGCCATCTGCGTTAGGATGCTGGTCTGGCGCAGAACGTCGCGTTCGATCGGATGCCGCTCCGCGTGATAGGTATCGAGCAGACGCTCCGACGCGCCGCCGCCGAGCGTGCGTGCGATTTTCCAGCCCAGGTTGAGCGCTTCCTGGATGCCGGTGTTCATGCCTTGCGCGCCGGCGGGGCTGTGAACATGCGCGGCATCGCCCGCGAGAAAGATGCGTTCGACGCGCAGGCGGTCGACCATGCGGCTGTTGACGTGAAACGTCGATGACCACGTGAGATCCGACAGCATCACCCGATGATGCACACGCCGCTCGACGAGGGCCCGGCATTCGTCGAGTGACGGGCCGGGCTTCAGTTCATCGGCTCGGGTTGCGACGCCGGCGGCGGGCAGGTCCGCGATGAGGCGGGCGCGGCCATTGCCCATCGGAAAGAGCGCGGTGAGCCCTTCGCCGGATGCAAAGATGTGGAATTCGTCGTCGGGCCAGTCGGAATCGGCTTGCAGGTCGGCGAGCAGGAACGTCTGGTCGAAGGTCTTGCCATCGAAGCCGATGTCGAGCCTGTGCCGCACGGCGCTGTGTGCGCCGTCGGCGGCGATCATGTACGAGGGCCGCAGCGTCTCCTCGCGGCCGTTGGGGTGGCGCAGCGTTGCCTGTATGCCGGCGGAGCCTTGCGTGAAGTCGACGAGTTCGATGCCGCGTTCGATGTTCACGCTTGCCTCGTGCAGATGCTCGGCGAGCAGGCGTTCGGTCTCCGATTGCGGCAGGAAGAGCAGATAGGGATAGCGTGTTTGCAGCGGATCGAAGTCGAGCCGTGCGAGGCGTTGGCCGTTGGAGTACAGGTTTGCGACGCGGGCGCGGTGCCCGAGTTCGAGAAACCGGTCGACGATGCGATGCTGTTCGAAGAGTTCGAGCGTGCGGGCCTGGATGCCGATGGCGCGGGAGTATGGCGAAGGCTGGCGCGCCTTGTCGATGATGCGAACGGGGATGTGGGAGCGGGTCAGGCTCATTGCTGCCGACAGGCCTGTCGGGCCGGCGCCCACGATCAACACCTGGGCGACGTCGAGTTTGTCGTTGGGGTTCAGCTTGTAGGCGTACATGCTGGGTTCCTCCGCGACCCTGCGGTTGGGGTTAGTGTACGCTGGCTTTTATGAGTGCGGCTTTGGTTGTTTGGTGTTTTCTTGTCGTGTCGGTCTATTAGTGTGCCCCTCCCCGGGGTGCACTAATAAACCGACGCGAATACAAGTTCACCGAATAGCGAAGCAAAAAATCACCTCCGATCCAAAACACACCCAGTGAAGGCATCCCCAAAATCCACCTGCAAAGTAGCATGATGCATAGCATATTCCCGCCGAAGCGTGGCAACGACGTTTTGCAGGAACGCATCCCCCGGATGCCCTTGCGGCATAACCAGATGCACGGTGAGAGCATTCTCAGTAGTAGAAAGCGCCCAGACATGAAGATCATGCACACCGCGCACTCCAGGCAACGCAGTTAAATAGCGCTGAATACGCTCAGTATCAACCCCCGGCGGCACGGCCGCCATCGCGAGCCGCATGGCATCGCGCCCCAGCCCCCAGGTGCCGTAAAGAATGACGGCTACCACGACGATGCTCATCGCCGGATCGATCCAGTTCCATCCCGTGTACAGAATGACAAGCCCACTCACCGCGACGGCCGCGGAAATCGCCGCATCGGCGGCCATGTGAAGGAATGCACCGCGTACGTTGAGATCCTCCTTGCTTCCCCGCATGAAAAGCCACGCCGAAAATCCATTGCCGAGGAGACCCAGCATCGCAACGATGAACACATCCAGCCCCGCAACCGGCGCCGGATTCAAAAGACGCTGCACCGCTTCAAGCACGATCGCACCGCACGCAAAAAGCAGCAGCGCAGCATTCGCAAGCGACGCGAGTATCGACGAACTCCCGAGCCCGAACGTATAACGCGCACTCGGCCGCCGCGCGCCGAGCCACACCGCGCCCCACGCAAGCAGAAGACCGAGGACATCGGAAAGATTGTGGCCTGCATCCGCGAGCAAGGCAGTCGAATGCGCGATCACGCCATAAACGGCCTGCACGATCACGATCAGTACATTGAGTCCGACTGCAATCGCGAACGTGCGCCCCTGCCCCGCCTGCGGCGCATGATGATGATGGTGATGCCCACCGGCGCCATGGTCATGGGCGTGCCCGGCGTGATCGGCGTGATCGGCATGATCGTGCGCGTGGGAATGATCGTGATGCGAATGCGTGCTCATCTGCCTGCTCTTGTTTCAGTCGTTAGTCGATATCGGCGGAGTCGGGCTGCGGCTCGGCTACATGCTCCAGCAACTCGCCCAGCATCGAACTGATATGGCGGTCCGCCGCGACGTAGAAGACCTGCTTGCCCTGCCGCTCCGCCCGTACGATCCGCGCCGCGCGCAACAGGCGCAAGTGATGGCTCACGAGCGACGCCGACAAACCCAGTGATTCCGCAATCGCCCCCACCGCGCGCCGACGCTCGACACAGGCCAGCACGATGCGCAGCCGCGTCGGGTCGCCAAGCAAACGGAAGAGGTCCGCGAGCGGCACCACGCGATCATCGGAAGTCGCGGAATCGGAAAGAAGGGACGCCACTGGATATCATCAACATATGAATAGGTGTTCACATGTTAAGTATCATCGGGACAACGTGTCAACCCGTGATTCGGAAGAGATGCTTCCCGATATGGGAAAATGCGTGGTTTGCGACACTCCTCCGTCATGGACACCGTATTTGCCCGCGGCTTCGCGGCCCATCGTGACGGCCGCCTGACCGATGCGGAACGCGACTATCAGGCCGCGCTCGCCGCCGAACCCTTCCACGTCGAAGCGCTGCATTATCTCGGCGTGCTGCGCCATCAGCAGGGACAGCACGAGGAAGCGGCCGCGCTCGTCGGTCGCGCCGTCGACTTGCGTCCCACCGACGCGGCCCTCCAACTGAACCTCGGCAACGCGCTGAAGGCGCTCGGCCGTATCGACGACGCAATCGAACGTTTTCGCAACGCGCTCACGCTCGCGCCCGGCTTCGCGCTCGCCCAGTACAACCTCGGCAACGCCTACACGGCCATAGGCCGTCACGAGGACGCCGCCGACGCCTTCGAAAAAGCCCTGCGCGCACAGCCGAACGATGCCGCCGCGTGGAACAACTTCGGCAACGCGCTCTCGGCGCTTTCCCGCTTCGATGAGGCCGCCCGCGCCTTTCGCCGCGCGCTCGCGCTGCGGCCGCGTCACGCGGGCGCGCACAACAATCTCGGCATGGCGCTCAACGCGCTCGGCGATCCGGTGGGCGCGATCGCGCATTTCCGCGCCGCCATCGACGCCGAGCCGGACTACGTCGCCGCGCACTTCAATCTGGGCAATCTGCTCGATGCCCGCGCACATTCCGACGAAGCACTGCCCCGCTTCCAGAAGGTAATCAGCCTGCAGCCGCGTTTCGCGCCGGGACACTTCGGTCTCGGTCACGCGCTTGCGAGGCTGAATCGCCATGAAGAGGCGGTGCTGTCGTACGAACGGGCGGTCGGGCTCGATCCGAAGTACGGCATCGCGTGGCTGTGTCTCGGCAATTCGCACCTCGCGCTCTCCGCCCCCGCCGCCGCCCTCCGCGCATTCGATGAAGCCCTGCGCCTCGATCCGCGGATGCCGGCCGCGCACCTGAACCGCGGTCTCGCGCTGCTCGCCACGGGCGATTACGAGCGCGGCCTGCCCGCCTACGAGTGGCGTCTGCAGACGCCCGGCAGCGAACCCGCGCCGCCGCTGCCGCGCTGGACGGGCGAGCCGCTGCCCGGCCGCACGCTGCGCGTGCGCGCGGAGCAAGGTTTCGGCGATACGCTGCAATTCATGCGCTTCGCGGCTTATGCGGCGAAGCGCGTCGGCAAGCTCGTGCTGGAAGTGCAGCCGGCGCTCGTGCCGCTGCTCGCGCCGGCGGCGCGCGCGGCTCGCATCGAACTGTTGAGCCGTACCGATGAACCGGCGACCAGCGCCGATGCCTTCTGCCCGCTGTTGAGCCTGCCGCTTGCGCTCGGCATGACATCGCTGGAGGCGATCCCCGCGCGCGCGCCGTATATCGTCGTGCCGGCCGACTATCGCCGGAAGTGGCGCGGATCGCTCGGCGGTCAGCAGAAGCGCAAGATCGGCATCACATGGTCAGGACGGCTGCAGCCGGGCGAGACGCGCTCCGCGCCGCTCCACGCGCTCGCGCCGCTATTCGTGATCGAGGGCATCGACTGGATCGTGCTGCAGCCCTTCGTTACCGAGGAGGAACGCGCGGCGCTGCTCGCGCATCCGCGCGCGCACGCCATTCATCGGCTCGAAGGGCGGCTCGAGAACTTCGCGGATACCGGCGCGATCGTCGATCGGCTCGATGCGGTCGTATCCGTCGATACGTCCGTCGCGCATCTCGCCGGTGCGCTCAACAAACGGGTCTGGGTGATGCTGCCCTTCGCGGCGGACTGGCGCTGGGGCATCGACGGCGACAGAACCGCCTGGTATCCGAGCGCGCGACTCGTGCGGCAGCGCGCGCCGGGCGACTGGGACAGCGTCGTCGCCGAAGTCGCTGCAGGCTTGCGCGACTGAACGCCGAATACGAAAAAGCCCCTCGCGCGGATTCGGCGCGAGGGGCTTTGCATATCAGCAGCCGCATCCGGATCAGGCGGTCTTGTACTGATTCCGCGCTTCCGGCGAACGATACAGCACCAGTGTCGCAATCAATCCGCAGATCGCGGCGAGTCCCATCCACAGGCCCGGCGCAGCCTTGTTGCCGGTCTCGTGAATCAGAAAGGTGGAGATGGCGGGCGTGAAGCCGCCGATGGTCGTCGCAAGGCTATAGGCCATCGAGAAACCGGTCGTGCGGACGTCGACCGGCATGACTTCCGTCAGCGCCACGACCATCGCGCCGTTATAGCTGCCGTACAGGAACGAGAGCCAGAGCTCGACCATCAGCAGACGCCCGAACGACGGCTCCGCCACGAGCCACTGCACCGCCGGATACGACGTGAGAATGGTCAGGATCGTGAAGAACAGGAGCACCGGACGGCGCCCGACGCGGTCCGACACGGCGCCCATCAGCGGCAGCCAGACCAGATTGGAGATGCCGACGCAGACGGTGACGACGAGCGCGTCGATTGCGCTCAGCTTCAGCACTTCCTTGCCGAAGGTCGGCGTGTAGGCGGTGATCATGTAGAACGAGACCGTCGTCATGATGACCATGCCCATGCCGGCAAGCACGACGCCCCAGTTTTGCGCGATCGAGCGCGCGATCTCCCCCATCGCCGGGCGATGCTTCCTTGCCAGGAACTCGTCCGTTTCGCGCAGCGAGCGGCGGACGACGAACAGGAACGGCACGATCAGGCAGCCGATCAGGAACGGCACGCGCCAGCCCCAGGCGGTCATCTGCTCGGGCGGCAGCAGGCGATTCATCATCACGCCGATGAGCGCCGCGAACACGACGGCCACCTGCTGGCTGCCCGACTGCCACGAGCAATAGAAGCCCTTGTTGCCGCGCGTCGCGATCTCCGACAGGTACACCGACACGCCGCCCAGTTCCACGCCGGCCGAGAAGCCTTGCAGCAGCCGTCCCGACAGCACGATGATCGGCGCGAGCGCACCGATGCTCGCGTACCCCGGCACGAGCGCGACGAGCGCAGTGCCGACCGCCATCAGCCCGAGCGTGAGAATGAGGCCCTTGCGCCGGCCATGATGGTCGATGTATGCGCCGAGCACGATTGCGCCGACGGGCCGCATCAGAAAGCCCGCGCCGAACACGGACAGCGCGAGCATCAGCGAGGCGAACTCGTTGCCGCTCGGGAAATAGGTCTTGGCGATCGCCGAAGCGTAATAGCCATAGACCATGAAGTCGTACATCTCAAGAAAATTTCCGCTGACGACGCGAAATACCGTCTTGGCCTTGGATTCGTTGGCGGGTGCTATGTGGGTCGTGGACATGGGACTTTCTCGAAGCTGGGCTGATAGCGCCGGCTGCGGTGCGAGCCAAAAGGACGCACGGAACCGGCGCCGCTTTATGGGGGTTTACCCCTTTACATCGCGTTTTATCGCGCGCTTAAGAAATCTTACCGCCTAGGGGCGTCTCCTTGCACGCAACGTCAGCTAAATTCGATCAACCGACATTAAGATTCGCCTACTTCCGCCTGTCGTTTAGCGTACGAGGGCTTTCTAAATGTTAATTGCATCGGATATGCCGGGCCGAAAGCGTGCCGCGCGGGGCGTAGATACCGCGATCACCACAGCGTTCGCGTTTCGTCAATCAGTGATCCTATAAAAATCTTTCTTTCAGAAAAATCCGGTCGCAGTGCGTTCGGGCGTTCCGTATCATCGCGGCTCAACTTTGGCTTAGCGCGCGACGCCCCGGCACGCCGGGCATTTTGCGTAAGCCGCGGGCTGCGATCCGCAACGGGGCTTTGGGCGCGGCTCCGGTCTCGCGCCTCGACCCATGCATCTGGAATCCTCATGACCGAACCCCTGATCGATATCGAAGGCAAGCTGCGTCTGCCGGCGCTTCGCGCACTCGCGGGTCCGGCACGGATGTTCGGTCGCGAATGGTCGCCCTGGCGCTCGCGCCCGCTTCACTCGAATTGCGAATTCGCTATCGCGGCAGCCCTGCTTCATACGGATTACGTCGACGCCCCCAGCCTCCGCGACAACAACGCGCCGTATCGGGCTGCCAACACCTGGGGCGTGCTCACCGAGGGCCGTATTCAGCAAAAGGTGGCGCCGCTGAAGCAGGCGGCCGGGACCGCCGCGACGCCCGCCGCGCACGAGTCGCCGCAGCCGGCGCCGGTTCCGCTCGCCGCCAGCGCAGCCACCAGCGCAGCCGCCGCAGCCGCCGAAGCCGCGGCCCGCCGCTACGCGTCCCTCGGAAAGCCGGTCAGGGGCGCTATTGCGCTTGCCTGCGCGGCGCTCATCGTATGCCTGTTGTTCGGTCTCGAGCAGTACTCAGCGGGCGATGAACCCGCCACCGTCGCGACAGCCGATGCAGTCAATGGGGCCGGTGCCCCGCAGCCGATGGCGGTATCGCAATGGGTCGTGTCGGCGAGCGCCGCCGCTAGCCCGCGCACACAGGCATCGCAGGGCGAAGCGAGCCGGGCCGTCGCCATCGTGCACACGCAGGTCGAGGGCAGTGCAACCACCGGAAGCGTCGTACAGCTATCGGAAAGCACGGCCGACGAAACCGTGAGCCAGCGTGAGTCACGCGACCATCCCCTTCGCGCAACGACGATCCACGCCAGCACCAGCTCGCGCATCAGCGGTAGCGCTTCTCGCGATGCTCGCGCAGCGTCGTCGATGCCTTCCGCGCAGGCGCAAGCACGCGGCGCCGCATCCAAGCCGGGTAAGCGCGCGCATGCAGCCGTCGCCCGGGGCGCGCGCAGAAACACCGCCGGCGGGAACTACGCCGTCATCGCCAACGCGGCCTCCAAACATGCGTCGGGACGGCGCGCTCATTCGCAACGAGTCGCGCAGCCAGCCGCCGCGCTGAACGTCGAAGCGCTGTACGCGATCCTCCAGCACAACCCGGCGCTCGACAGCAACGCTCCGTCTTCCAGGCAAAACGCGGATGCCCGCGCGAACTAACGCCGTGGCTTACCTTCGACGCCCGCTGAACCTTATCGGCACGACGCCAACATGAAGCACTCACGTCTTTTCCGTATCGCGACGCTCGCCGTCGCGCTGTCGTTCGTCACTGCATTCACGCATGTTCTGGCCGCCCCCGCCGCGAAGACCGAGCAGGCCGCACCGGTGGCGCCATCCCCGGAAGACTTGTCCAATCTGCAGGCCGATGGCGCCGGGAACGTCTCCGGCAATCTCGCGGAACTGCAGGACATGATCCAGGGCGGGCGCGTGACCGAACTGCGCGCGACTCGCAACGCCAGCTACGGCGCGAAGCTCTATTTCCTGCCGCAGGAGATGCTCTACTACGTCGCGCTGCAGCAGGAGACGCGCTTGTGGCGTGTCGTCAAGACACAGGACGAAGCGCGCGCCGAATCGGTCTACTCGCAGTTCGCCCGCAAGACCTTCGAACTCGCGGACGGTGAAATCCGCCGCACGCGGCTGCAGGCGCAAACCGCGCTGCTGGAGCGGGTGATCGCGGTGTTGTCGAACCGGGCGAGCCGTCTGTCCGCCGACCTCGCGCTCGCGCAGCAGCAGGACAGCCAGGTCTCGGAACGTCAACAGAAGCTGCAGGCGGAGTCCGCCTCGCTGCAAGGCGACAAGCTCGAAGCGGAACGCAAGCTGCGCGCGCTGCAGCAGCAGGTCGATCAGCTTCAGCGTGCAACGGAAGCCGGACTGACGTCGGTGACAGTGGTGCCATCGCGCTGAGCGTCACGTGATGTAGACCGCAGAAAACACAAGGCCCGCTGAGAAGCGGGCCTTGTCGTTTGCACGTGATCGGTTGAGCGCGGCTAGAACCGCGTCTCCCGCGCGACGCGCAGGAACGTATCGAGCAAGGGCGTGCAATCGAGCAATTCCTCGCCGCCCGCGCGATGAAACTCCGGGTGCCATTGCACGCCGACCACGAACGGCGCCTTGCGATACCGCACCGCCTCGATGATCCCGTCCGACGACGACACCGCCTCGATGTTCAGATCGCGCCCGAGCGTCTTCACCGCCTGATGGTGAATCGAATTGACGACCGCCTCGCGCTGATGCGGGAACATGTTGACGAGCGAGGAGCCGTCGGGGAAGCGGATCGAATGGCGATGCTGGTCGTAACGCTCGCTGACGTGCAGGGCCGCCGTCGGCACATCGGTGGCGATATCGCCATAGAGCGTGCCGCCGAACGCCACGTTGATGAGCTGACAGCCCCGGCACACGCCGAGCACCGGCTTGCCCGACTCGACGAACTCGTGCAGCAGTTCCAGCTCGTACATGTCGCGCACGCGGTCGCCGGGCCATTCGGGGCGCGTCGTCGCCTCCTCGTAGGACTGCGGCGACACGTCCGCGCCGCCCTGCAGCAGCAGGCCGTCGAGATGCTTCGCGTAATCGCGCAGACGGATGTTGCTCGGATGCAGCATCCCCTGATGACCGACCGTCGGGATCATGAACACGAGCACATCGCGCGACATGACCCAGTGCGCGATCGACTCTTCCAGATACTGCAGCGTCTTGCCGCGCAATCCGCGCGCGCCAGGCTCCGGATGAAAGATGCGCGCCGACACGCCGATGCGCAGCGTGCGCTGCGTGATGCGCTGCCCCGCCCGGTCGAAGATTTGCCGCGCACGCGCCGCGATGATGCGCCCGAACACGGACCACGCCGAATCGGAAGTCTTGAGATAGGCGGGGGGCGCGGTTGGCGCGTCGGCCACGTGCTGCGGCGCATTGAGCTTGCTGAAATCCGGCGCGCCGCCGAAGTCGGGCGGCAGAACCTGGGCGTTGACTGGCGTTTCCACTTCCGCCGCCGCCGAGGCTTCGGCCTCCGTGGCGGCTTCGAGGTTGTGCGCGAGGCTTGCTTTTGCGTCAACCGGTTCGACGCGCGCCGGGTTCCTGGCGCGCACGGCGGCCTCTTGCGCGGCCGTCGCGCTTGCCGCATTGGCGCGGGCTTCGCGGGCCGATTGCCGCGCGTCCTCGCGGCGCGCGGCGGCGCTATCGACGGGTTCGACGGGTTCGACGGTCGATGCGCTGACAGGCGAATCCGTCGATGCCCGCTGCGTCGCGCTGGCCGAAGCCGAAGCCGAAGCCGCAGGCGATGCGCTTTCGCGCGAGCCGCCGGCCGCGGATGCATCCGCGCCGCCGCGCCGGGCTTCGGCCGCGCGGCTGGCGGCGTCCTGTGCAACATGCGTCGCACCGGTCGCGCTGCCTGGGTTGTTTGCGGTGTTGCCTGAGTCGTTGGACGTTTTGTTTTCGCTCATCCCGATTTCAGGCGCGCGCGGCGCCACGATAGAAAAGAGAAGTCGATTATCCGCCCATCGAACGTGACGACGCAAACCAGCACACATTTGCTCACATCTGCGACGAACCCCGCCGCTCAGTGATCCCGCGTCTCCTCGAGCGTCTCGCACAATGCGATCTGCATCGTCGCGTGGATTTTCACGCACCAGCGCCACAGCACCGTCAGCAGCAGCGCCGCGCACAGCAGCACGCCGATCATCAGGCCGAACGGCGGGAGAATGCCGCCCGACAGCGCCGCGACGAGCAGGAAGACGCCGAACATGGCTACGATCGGAATCAGGCCGGAAATCGCCGTGCGGATGGCGCTCGTGAAGCGCCCCGCTTTCGCCGGCTGCACGCTGACTTCGGCGAGCAGCAGCGCGAGCGACTCCAGCTTGCGATACACCGCCACCAGAAACGGCAGCGCGACGACGAGCGCGGCGCCCCACAGCACGACGCGCTGCGCATTGTCGGTATCCAGCCAGCGGGACAAGTATTGCGATGCGAACGGCGCCGAATACGACGCCCCGAGAAAGATCGCGGCGACGAGCGCGAGATTGACCGCGATCTGCAGCACGATGCGCCGCGTCATCGAGAAGAGCGTCGCGCCGCCGGTTGCCGGCGTCAGGCTCGAGAGCCATTGCGAATAGAGCCCGAACGTATGCGCGAGCGGCGCGGGCATCGCGCGGGCGAGGCGCAGCGTCAGCGGATCGGCGGCGCGGATCAGATACGGCGTGAACAGCGTGGTCAGCGCGGACACGGCGACCGCAATCGGATACAGAAAACTGCTCGTCACCTTCAGCGACAGCCCGAGCGACGCGATGATGAACGAGAACTCGCCGATCTGCGCGACGCTCATGCCGACGCGCATCGACGTGCGTCCGTCCTTGCCCGCGAGAAACGTGCCGAGCCCGCACGACACGATCTTGCCGAGCACCACCGCGATCGTGATGACGGCGATCGGCCATGCGTAATCGACGAGCACCGTCGGATTCAGCAGCAGGCCGATGGTCACGAAGAAGATCGCGGAGAACATGTCGCGCACCGGCGCGATCAAGTGTTCGATGCGCGCGAGATGCTTCGATTCCGCCATGATCGCGCCGATCAGAAACGCACCGAGCGCGATCGAATAATCGAGCTTCACGACGAGCAGGCAGAACCCGAAGCAGAAGCCGAGCACGGTGACGAGCAGCATTTCGTCGCTCTTCGCGCCCGCCACGTAATTGAGCGCGCGCGGCACCGTCAGAATGCCGACGACGAGCGATACCGTCATGAAAAGCAGCAGCTTGCCGAGCGTCACGACCGCGACGCCTGCGCTCACCGAACCCGTCTGCGCGATGCCCGACAGCAGCACGAGCATCGCGATGGCGAGGATGTCTTCGACGATCAGGATGCCGAACACGAGTTGCGCGAAGCTCTCGCGCTTCATGCCGAGTTCGGAGAGCGCCTTCACGATGATCGTGGTCGACGAGATGGCGAGCATCGCGCCGAGAAAGAGCGAGTCCATCGCGTTCCAGCCGAACCATCGGCCGATCTCGAAGCCGATCCAGATCATCAGCACGATTTCCGAGAGCGCCGCGACGAACGCCGTCGCGCCGACGCGAAACAGCTTGCGCAGACTGAATTCGAGCCCGAGCGAGAACATCAGAAAGACGACGCCGATTTCACCGAGCGTCTGGATGGTCGCTTCGTCGTTGATGAGTTGAAACGGCGGCGTATAGGGGCCGATGATGACGCCCGCCACGATATAGCCCAGCACGACCGGTTGCCGCAAGCGATGAAACAGCACCGTCACGACGCCCGCGATGGCCATGATGACAGCGAGATCCTGAATGAAGCCGATCGCGTGGTGCATCGAGTGATTCCTTACAAAAGTATTATTTGAGCCGATGTTACCGCACGGCGATGATCGCGGCTTCGAGGAATCGGAGAAGCGCCGCGCATCGAGCGGGTGCACGCGATGCGGGCGCAGAAAGAAACAAGCCCGCTCGGGCGAGCGGGCTTGTCTTCGAATGCGGCGGAGAGAAACGCGCGGCGCTCAGACTGCCGCTTCGTTTTCCTCGCCGGTGCGGATGCGGATGACGCGCTCGACATCCGCGACGAAAATCTTGCCGTCGCCGATCTTGCCGGTGCGCGCGGCGCCGATGATCGCATCGATGACCTGGTCGGTCTGATCGTTCGCCACGACCACTTCGATCTTCACCTTCGGCAGGAAGTCGACCACGTACTCCGCACCACGATAGAGCTCGGTATGCCCTTTCTGGCGGCCGAAGCCCTTCACTTCCGTGACCGTGAGCCCCGTCAGACCGACTTCGGCGAGCGCTTCGCGAACTTCGTCGAGCTTGAACGGTTTGATGATGGCGGTGATGCGTTTCATGGCGTGCCTCGCTTCGGAGTCAAGAGTTCAGAGAAGTGGTCGTCACTCGCGTGACGGATGCTTTCGATTCTAGTCGGGTTTTGCAAGGCCCTGCGATTCCTCGAACACGAAGATGAGGATGAACGTCAGTCGGTCTCGGGAATCCGCTCCAGGTCCCTGAGCCAGACGGTGGCCTGCGAATCGCTCGGCGCGCGCCAGTCGCCGCGCGGCGACAGCGAACCGCCCGATCCCACTTTCGGTGCATTCGGGATGCACGAACGCTTGAACTGGCTCGTGCGAAAGAACCGGTCGAGGAAGATGCGCAGGTTCTTGCGGATGTCGGCAAGCCCGTATTGATTGCGCACGACGTTCGGGTCTTCGGGCCAGTCGCCCGCCTCGCGGTCGCGCCAGGCGGCGTGCGCGAGGAACGCGACCTTCGATGGCGCGAAGCCGAAGCGGATCGTGTAGTAGAGATTGAAGTCCTGCAGCTCGTACGGCCCGATGACGCTTTCCGTCTTCTGCTCCAGCGCCCCGCTTGCTTTCCCCGGAATGAGTTCGGGACTGATATCGGTGCTGAGGATATGTTCGAGCACGTCGGTTCCGGCATCGCCGATAGCGCCCGACTCCGCAACCCAGCGCACCAGATGCGTGATGAGCGTCTTCGGCACGCTCGCGTTCACGTTGTAATGCGACATGTGATCGCCTACGCCATACGTGCACCATCCCAGCGCAAGCTCGCTCAGATCGCCGGTGCCGATGACGATCGCGTGATGAAGGTTCGCCAGCCTGAACAGATGGCTCGTGCGTTCGCCGGCCTGCACGTTCTCATAGGTGATGTCGTATTGCGCGTTGTCTTCGCTGTGCGGATGGCCGATGTCCGCGAGCATCTGCGTGCAGCTCGGGCGAATGTCGATCTCCCCGGCCGTGCAGCCGATCACCTCCATCAGCTCGCGCGCCTGTCGCAGCGTGCGGTCGCTGGTGGCGAAGCCGGGCATCGTATAGGCGAGGATGTTCGAGCGCGGCAGGCCGAGACGGTCCATCGCCTTCGCGCACACGAGCAGGGCATGGGTGGAGTCGAGACCGCCCGATACGCCGATGACGACCTTCGATATCCCCGACGATCGCAGCCGCTGCAAGAGCGCCTGAACCTGGATGTTGTAGACCTCGTTGCATCGCGCGTCGCGGCGCGTGCGGTCGGCCGGCACATACGGGAAGCGCGCGACACGCCGTTCCAGCGGCAGCGCGCCTTCGACCGGCGCCGCCAGCGCGAACTCCACGACGGTGAACTTCGCGACTTCATCGGCATGGCGCGCCGTCGATCGTCCGAACGTGGTCTGCTTCATGCGCTCGCGCGAGAGCCGTTCCAGATCGACATCCGCGAAGATCACATGCGATTCGCCCGCGAAACGCTCGGACTCCGCGAGCATCTCGCCGTTTTCGTAGATGAGGCCCTGCCCGTCCCATGCGAGGTCGGTCGTCGATTCGCCCTCGCCCGCCGACGTATAGAGATAAGCGGCGACACAACGCGCGGACTGCTGCCCGACGAGCTGATGCCGATACGCCGACTTCCCCACGACGATATTCGACGCCGACAGGTTCACGAGCACCGTCGCACCCGCGAGCGCGGCGAACGACGACGGCGGGATCGGCACCCACACGTCCTCGCAGATTTCGACGTGGAACCGGAAGAGCGGCAGGTCCTTGATCTGGAACAGCAGCGATGCGCCGAACGGTACCTCCTGACCGCACAGCGAGAGCGTGCGCGTGGTGGCGGCATCGGCGGGGCTGAACTGACGCGCTTCGTAGAACTCGCCGTAGTTCGGCAGATAGCTCTTCGGCACGACGCCGCGGATCACGCCGTTCGCCACGACCACTGCGCAATTGAAGAGCTTGTGCTCGGCGCGCACGGGCAAGCCGACGATCATCGCGATCTTCAAGCCCTTCGACGCCTCGACGATGCTTCCGAGCGCTTCTTCGCACGCATCGAGCAAGGGCCTTTGATGGAAGAGATCGTCACATGTATAAGCGGACAAGCCGAGCTCGGGGAACGCGACGAGCACCGCGCCGCGCGCGGCCGCCTGCCTTGCGAGCGCGATCGTCGCTTCCGCGTTGAAGGCGGGATCGGCCACCTTGCAGTTCGGGATGGCGACAGCGACGCGCGCGAAATCGTGACTGTATAAGTTGAAGAAGTTCTTGCTCGTGTTCATCGTTGTTTGCGCGTGTGTGTCGGACATAGCGAAGCGTTCAAACGATTATCGCATGGGGCTTTCGCTGGTTTTTCTGAACGGCGTATGCGCTTCGAGCTCTTCGATGTGCTCGTTCATCGCGGTGGTTTCGGCATCCAGAAACTCGCTGATCGCATGCGCGAAACGTTGATCCGCGATCCAGTGCGCGGACCATGTCGGCGTCGGCAGCAGGCCGCGCGACATCTTGTGCACGCCCTGTGCGCCGCCTTCGAAGTGCGCGAGTCCGTGCTCGATGCAATACGCGATGCCCTGCATGTAGCACGTCTCGAAGTGCAGCCCCGAGATGAACTCGCGCGTGCCCCAGTAGCGGCCGTACATCGTGTCGCCGCCGATCATGTTGAGCGCGCACGCGAGCCGCTCGCCGTCCGCTTCGGCGATAACAAGCAGCATGCTGTCGGGGGCATCGGCGTGAATCTGTCCGAAGAACTCGCGCGACAGATACGGCGCGTTCCAGTGCTCGCGGTACGTGTTGTCGTAGCAGTCGTAGAAGAAGTCGAGCGCGCTGTCGTCGATCTGCGCGCCGCGCAGCCACGTGTAACGCACGCCCGCTTCCATCACGCGGCGCCGGTCCTGCTTGACCTTCTTGCGCTTGTCGTGACTCATCGTCGCGAGGAAGGCGTCGAAGCTCGCGTAGCCTTCGCCGGGCAAGTTCTCCCAGTGGAACTGCACGCCTTCGCGCAGCATGTAGCCGGCGTCCGTCAGCGCGTCGAGGTCCTGCGCATGCGGAAACAGCACGTGCAGCGACGAGATGTCGAGCCGGCGCGTCAGCTCGATCGCGCCGCGCGCGAGCAACACGCGATCCTCGTGTTCCGCTGCGATGAGACGCGGCCCTGTCACCGGCGAAAACGGCACCGCCGATACGGCCTTCGGGTAATAGCGCAGGCCGTGGCGTTCGAAGGCATCGGCCCAGGCGTGATCGAACACGTATTCGCCGCGTGAATGCGACTTGAGATACAGCGGCATCGCGCCTGCGAAATCGCCGCCGCGCCGCAGGATCAGATGGTGCGCGCGCCAGCCCGTGCGCTTCACCGCGCATTGCGTGTCCTGCAACGCGCGAAGAAAGCCGTGCCGCACGAAGGGATTGTCGCCGGAGAGGCGATTCCAGTCGTCCGTTGAAATATCGTCGAGCGTATCGACCACATGAATTTCGACTTCGCGATTCAACAGGCTACCTCGCTGTGTGACCGATGAGCGCGTCATGCGCGAAGCGGCTATTTTCGCGCAAGTCGATAAAAGGCGTCGGCATGGGCCGATGCGATGTGTATCGGCGATAATGCCCGGCAATTCTTTCCCATTGCCGATACGACGCGATGCCGTGGTTTCTCTATCTGATCGAATGTGCCGACGGCAGTCTGTACACCGGCATCGCCACCGATGTCGATGCGCGTTTCGCCGCGCACGCGAGCGGCAAGGGCGCGCGTTATACGCGAACGAGAAAGCCGCTCAGGGTGATGGCGTCGTTCGAATTGTCCGGACGGTCGGAAGCGTCGCGCGCCGAGTATTGGGTGAAGCGCTTGCCGGTGCAGCAAAAGCGCGCGCTGATCGCGGGAGAAAGAACGCTTGAATCCGTGTTGCCTCGGAAAGAAATCGAGGCAGCAGAAGAAAAATAAAAAGCGCCGCCGCGCTTCTATCGCGCGGCGGCGCTTTTCATCGATAAGACGCGCTTACTTCTTGTAGTTCGCGACGCCTTCCGAAATTTCCTTGTGCGCGGCGTCGATGCCCGCCCAGCCTTCCACCTTCACCCACTTGCCCTTCTCGAGCGCCTTGTATTGCTCGAAGAAGTGCTTGATCTGATCCTTCAGATATTCGGGCACGTCGTCGATGGACTTGATGTTCGCCGTCATCGGGCAGATCTTGTCGTGCGGCACGGCGATCAGTTTCGCGTCCACGCCCGACTCATCGGTCATCTGCAGCATGCCGAGCGCACGTGCGCGCACGACCGAGCCGGCGAGCAGCGGGAACGGCGTGACGACGAGCACGTCGACGGGGTCGCCGTCACCCGACAGCGTCTGCGGAATGAAGCCGTAGTTCGCCGGATAGCGCATGCCGGTGCCGATGAATCGATCGACGACGAGCAGGCCCATGTCCTTGTCCGCTTCGTATTTGACCGGATCGCTCTGTGCGGGAATTTCGATGATGACGTTGAAATCCTGCGGGAGATCCTTACCGGGAGGTACGTTGTTGAAGCTCATGAGCGCTCTCTGGAGAAGTTGGTTTGTAAAGCAGGCGACGCATGAAACGCCGGCGCAGCGAGGTGAAACACTTCAGGCATTATAGCCAAACGAGCCTGCCGGACCGGGCCTGCCTGGCGCGCCATGCAGCACGGATGGCGGGATAATCGATACGCGAAGACGGACTATCACAAGGAGACACGCATGGAAGAAGGCAAGCATTTCATCGGCAACCGATGGACCGCGCCGTCGGTCGGCGAAACCATTCCGGTCGTCGATCCATCGGACGGGCAAGTGTTCTCGGAGATCGCTCGCGGCACGAGCGCGGACATCGACCGCGCCGTGAGCGCCGCCCGCGCCGCCTATGACGGCGCATGGGGCGCGACGAGCGCCGCCGAGCGCGGGCGCATCCTCGCTCGCCTCTCGATGCTGATCGCCGCGCGTCACGAGGATATCGCGCAGATCGAGGCCCGCGACACCGGCAAGCCGCTCACGCAGGCGCGCGCCGACGCGACCGGCATCGCACGGTACTTCGAGTTCTATGCGGGCGCCGCCGACAAGCTGCACGGCGAGACGCTGCCTTATCAATCCGGCTACACCGTGCTCACGATCCGCGAGCCGCATGGCGTGACTGGCCATATCGTGCCGTGGAACTATCCGCTGCAGATCTTCGGACGCAGCGTCGGCGCCGCGCTGGCTGCGGGCAATGCGTGCGTCGTGAAGCCGGCGGAGGACGCGTGCCTGTCGCTCTTGCGCATCGCGGAGCTGGCCGCGGAGGCGGGGTTGCCGGAAGGCGCGCTCAACATCGTCACCGGCTACGGACACGAAGCCGGCGCGGCGCTCGCGCGTCATCCGGGCATCGACCATATTTCTTTCACCGGTTCGCCGATGACGGGCGCAGCGGTCACGAAGATGGCCGCCGACAACCATGTGCCCGTCACGCTGGAACTGGGCGGCAAGTCGCCGCAGATCGTTTTCGCCGATGCGGATCTCGACGCCGCCCTGCCCGTGCTGGTCGCGGCGATCGTGCAGAACGCGGGGCAGACGTGTTCGGCGGGCAGCCGCGTCTTGATCGAGCGTGCGGCTTACGAGCCGCTCATCGAGAGACTGTCAGAGGCGTTCGCGGCGCTGAAGGTCGGCCCGAGCAGGCTCGATCTGGACTGCGGCCCGCTCATCAGCGCGAAGCAGCAGCAGCGCGTGTGGGACTTTCTTTCCGATGCCCAGCACGACGGCATCGCGATGGCCGCGCATGGCGAGGTCGTCACCGAAGCCCCCGAAGCGGGCTTCTATCAGGCGCCGACGCTGTTGCGCGACGTGCCGCGCACGCATCGGCTCGCGCGTGAGGAAGTGTTCGGCCCGGTGCTCGCCGTGATGCCTTTCGACGATGAAGCCGACGCATTGAAACTCGCCAACGACACGAATTACGGCCTCGTCGCCGGCATCTGGACGCGCGACGGCGCACGGCAAATGCGGCTCGCGCGGCGCGTGCGTTCGGGCCAGGTGTTCATCAACAACTATGGCGCGGGCGGCGGGGTCGAGTTGCCGTTCGGCGGCGTCAAGCATTCGGGACACGGACGCGAGAAAGGCTTCGAGGCGCTCTATGGCTTCACGACGCTCAAGACCATTGCAATCAAGCACGGCTGACGCATAGCCATCAACAGGAGACAACATGCGACTGCAAGGCAAAACGGTAATCGTGACGGGCGCGGGCTCGGGTTTCGGTGAAGGCATCGCGAAGACGTTCGCACGCGAAGGCGCGAACGTGGTCGTGAACGATCTGAACGGCGCGGCGGCCGAGCGCGTGGCGAGCGAGATTGCGCTGGCTTCGTCGCCGGAAGCGAAGCACGGACGCGCCATCGCCGTTCAGGGCGATGTCACGAAGCGCGACGACTGGCAGCGTCTCTTCGATGCCGCCATCGACGACTTCGGCAGCGTGCAGGTCGTCGTCAACAATGCGGGCACGACGCACCGTAACAAGCCCGTGCTCGATGTGACGGAGGCGGAGTTCGATCGCGTCTATGCGGTGAACGTGAAAAGCATCTACTGGAGCGTCGAGCAGTTCGTGCCGTATTTCCGGGAGCAAGGCGGCGGCGCGTTCATCAACGTTGCGTCAACGGCGGGCGTGCGGCCGCGTCCCGGACTCGTCTGGTACAACGGCAGCAAGGCGGCGGTGATCGTCGCGAGCAAGGCGTTGGCCGTCGAACTGGGCCCGGACCGCATCCGCGTGAACTGCATCAATCCGGTGATGGGCGAGACGGGCTTGCTTTCCGAGTTCATGGGCATGGAGGACACCCCCGCGAACCGTCAGAAGTTCCTTGCGACGATTCCGCTCGGCCGCCTTTCGACGCCGCAGGACATCGCGAACGCGGCGCTCTACCTCGCTTCCGACGATGCCGAGTTCATCACGGGCGTCGCGCTCGAAGTGGATGGCGGACGCTGCGTCTGACGCGGCGTAACGGGCGCACCGTGCGGGCTTCATCGGTGTTTTCCCCATCGAAAACAGCCGCTTGGCGTGCAGCCGAGCGGCTAGAATCCTTACGCAAACATAACGATGCTCGCGTTCGCACGAGCGTAAGGAGACGAGATGTCCAGCACTGCCAATCCCATGCAGCGCCCGGGCGCGGGTGCGCCTTCGAGCTTTGAGGAAGCGACGTATCGGAAGGTCGCGTGGCGGCTCTCGCCGCTGCTCCTGATTTGTTACGTGGTGGCTTACCTGGATCGCGTGAACGTCGGCTTTGCGAAGCTGCAGATGTCCGCCGATCTCGGCTTGTCGGATGCCGTATATGGCTTCGGCGCGGGCATCTTTTTCTTCGGCTATTTCATCTTCGAGATACCGAGCAACGTCATTCTGCACAGGGTCGGCGCGCGTGTGTGGATTGCGCGGATCATGATTTCGTGGGGCATCATCTCTGCGCTCACGATGTTCGTCACCACGCCCACGATGTTCTACGTGATGCGCTTCTTGCTCGGCGTCGCGGAAGCGGGCTTCTTTCCCGGCATCATTCTTTATCTGACGTACTGGTATCCGGCGCAGCGGCGCGGACGGATGACGACGCTGTTCATGACGGCGATTGCGTTGTCGGGACTGATTGGCGGGCCGGTGTCGGGCTGGATCATGAAGACCTTCGATGGCATGAACAACTGGCATGGCTGGCAATGGCTGTTGCTGCTGGAGGGCATTCCGTCGGTGATCGTGGGCATCGTCGTGCTGTTGATGATGGACGATCGCATATCCAAGGCCAAGTGGCTGACGCAGGAAGAGCGCGACTTACTGGAGCGCAATATCGCGGCGGATAACGTCGAGAAGGAGGATCCGCCGATCAGGCGTATCTTGTCGAGCCCGAAGGTCTGGCTGATGAGCCTGATTTATTTTTCGTTCGTGATGGGTCTTTATGGCGTGAGTTTCTGGTTGCCGACGATTATCAAGGCGACGGGCGTGACGGATGCGTTGATGATCGGGCTTCTGTCGGCGATTCCTTATGGGGCTGCGGTGGTTGGCATGCTGCTCGTGGCGCGCAGTGCGGACAAGCGCGGCGAGCGTCGGTGGCATATTGCCGTGCCGGCTTTTGTTGGGGCCATTGGGCTCGTGCTTTCGGTGGTCTGGGCCGGGAATACCGCGCTTGCGATGCTCGGACTTACGCTTGCCACGATGGGCATTCTCACTACTTTGCCGTTGTTCTGGAGCTTGCCTACGGCGTTTCTTGCTGGCACTGGAGCCGCTGCTGGCATCGCCATGATCAATTCACTCGGTAATCTGGCTGGGTTTCTTAGTCCTTATCTTGTGGGCTGGCTTAAGCAGGTTACTGGGGCTAACTCTAGTGGGATGTATATGCTTGCCTGTTTCCTTGTGCTTGGGGCTTTGCTTGCGCTTAGTGTTCCGGCGCGGATGGTCAATCGGTGAGTTTTTTTTGCGGTGAACTTGTTTTCGTGTCGGTCTGCTTGCTCCCCCTCCCCGGGGCCTGAGGATTCCCGACAAGTCGGTACGGCAGCAATGTTGCAAGGCCGAACGTGCTTGTAAACGACGGTAGGCGATGTTAACGTCGATGCACTTCGTTGACGGCGATGTACGGCAGTGCCTGACACCGACGAGCTTGACGACTGGGCGAATGAGGAGTTCGGCGCGGCTGAGCTGGGCGACGCACGCCTGACTCAGCGTCTGGTTGCGCTCGCGCGCCGGCTGTCGCTCAGTCCACAGTGCTCGTTTCCGCAGTCGCTTGATGGCCCGCAGCTCAAGGCGGCGTACCGTTTTTTCGACAATCCGCAGGTCAATACCGACGGCGTGCTGGGCTCGCATATTGGCCAGACGCTGAATCGCATGCGGCAGTTGCCAATCGTGCTGGCGGCCCAGGACACGACCGAATTCAATCTCACCCATCTGCCGGCGACACAGGGTCTGGGCTATGGCACGGGCGGTAACGAACGCGGGTTCCTGATGCACAGCCTGCTGGCGGTTACACCCGAGGGCTTGCCACTTGGTGTGCTGGGCATGAAGACCTGGGTGCGCCCGCAGGAAGAATTCGGCAAGAAACACCAACGCAGGCACCGGACTATCCGTGAGAAGGAGAGCGTCAAGTGGCTCGAAGGTAGCGAGCATCTTGCCGCACTCAAGGCGTACTGCCCGAACACGCGCATCGTCGGCGTGAGCGATCGCGAGGGCGACGTCTATGACGTGTTTTTGGCCAACCGGCCTGCTGGCGTCGATTGGCTAGTCCGCGCGTCCTGGAATCGGCGCGTCGCCCACCCCGAAGCGTATCTCTGGCAAACCGTGCTAGCCGCGCCAGTGTTGGGCGAAACCGAACTCCAGGTGCCTGCCACCGCGAAGAGGCTGGCGCGCACCGCACGCCTGACAGTGCGCTGTATCCCAGTGCGGCTTCGCCCACCGCGCGCGCGTCGCAGCGAGAAGTTACCGGAAGTTGAAGTGTTTGCCATCCACGCCCTGGAGACTGACACCAGCGAAGGCATCGAGCCGCTCGAATGGCTGCTGCTAAGTTCGGTGCCCACGCGAACGCACGCCGAAGCCCTTGAACGTCTCGCATGGTACGCCCGCCGGTGGACCATCGAATCATGGCATCGCGTGCTCAAGAGCGGGTGCCGTGTCGAGGCGCGGCAATTCGGCAACCTCGATCGCTTCGTGCGGGCCACTGCGCTATTTGCAGTGATCAGCTGGCGTATTCTGTACGCGACGCTGCTCGCCCGGATGGACGGCGACTTGCCATGCGAGGTGTTGCTACAGCCGGTCGAATGGCGCGCGTTGTACTGCCGCGTACATGGCACGACCAAACTGCCTGACGCCCCCCCAACACTTGCACAAGTCGTGTTGTGGATCGCCAAGCTCGGCGGATATCTGAATCGCAAGCATGACACGCCACCCGGACCGACCGTCATGTGGCGCGGCTTTCTCACCTTGCACGAGATCACCGAGATGTATCGGATCTTCCGGCAAAACGAGTGATTCCACTTTGTGGGTAAAGGTGAGCCCCGGGGCGGGGGTCACTTTCTTGGCTGTCAACCAGAGTTGGCGCTTTAGCGCCTACTCTGGTCCCATGCAAAGAAAGTCACCAAAGAAAGCAGCTTTTTTCTGAACCGCACGATGCACTGACTGTGTGGTCACTGTGTAGAACACCGGTGGCACTCAGCTTGACACAGCCCTGAATCACCTTCCACGCCCACTGACTACTTACGTTCTCCGAGCCCCCTGGCTCGTTAACACCAGCAGGTCACTGGGTCTAACTCTAGTGGGATGTATATGCTCGCTTGTTTCCTCGTGCTTGGGGCTTTGCTCGCGCTTAGTGTTCCGGCGCGGATGGTCAATCGGTGAGTTTTTTTCTTACGGTGAACTTGTTTTCGTGTCGGTCTATTAGCTTGCCCCTCCCCGGGGCGGGGGTTACTTTCTTTGCTGCTGCAAAGAAAGTAACCAAAGAAAGCAGCTTTTTTCTGAACCGCACGATGCACTGATTTGTGTGGTCACTTCGTAGAACACCGGTGGCACTCAGCTTGACACAGCCCTGAATCACCTTCCACGCCCACTGACTACTTACGTCCTCCGAGCCCCCTGGCTCGTTAGCACCATCAGGACTGTCACCACCCCGCCCAAGCAAATCACTCGATAACTTCCCATTTCCCTAAAGCGCTTGTCGATCGCAACCGACTTCCCTCCTGTACGGCCTCGGCCATCATTCGCCGTGGAAGTCGGCCCTTTCGCTTGGTCGTACTCGTGCGCTTTAAGTTGCGTTCGAGGCTTTTGGCTTTTGGCTTTTGGCTTTTGGCTTTTGGCTTTTGGCTTTTGGCTTTTGGCTAGCGGCTAGCGGTGTATGGGTTTGCTTCCGCTTTATTTCTTAGAGAGTGGTGTTGTGTGTCGTGGTGGTGTTGTCGAGCCAGGGGGCTCGGAGGACGTTAGTCGTCAGTGGGCGTGGAAGGTGATTCAAGGCTGTGTCAAGCTGAGTGCCACCGATGATCTACGGAGTGGCGAAACAGTCACTGCTTCGGGCCGGAAAAGCTGCTTTCTTTGGTTACTTTCTTTGCAGCAGCAAAGAAAGTGACCCCCGCCCCGGGGAGGGGCGCACTAATAGACCGACACGAATACAAGCTCAACGAAGAAGCCCCTGCAAGGAAAAAGAAATCCCTAAGCGCACCGCAACGATGCAACCCGCACGGGCAGTGCACCAAAACAATCCAGAACAAGCCCAAGCGAACAAGAAGAACTGGAGTGAAAAACCCCAGCAAACCCAAGCCAGCCGTGCAAACGGCCCCCATTGGCATACCCCTTGCAAACCACCCTGCGAGCAACAGAAAGCAAGCATGCAAGAGCCAAATCCGCCAAGAGGGGAAACCAAAAAATGAAACGACGCAGTCTGCTGAAACTCGGCTCCATGTCGGGCGCACTGGCCATCGCAGGCCAACTGCCGATATCGAAAGCGCAAGCCGCCGACACGAACGGTCCGATCAAGGTCGGCATTCTGCATTCGCTGTCCGGCACCATGGCGATCTCCGAAACATCGCTCAAGGACACCGCCCTCATGACCATCGCCGATATCAACAAGAACGGCGGCGTCATGGGACGTCAGCTTCAACCTGTCGTCGTCGATCCCGCCTCCAACTGGCCGCTCTTCGCCGAAAAGGCCCGCCAACTGCTCACGCAAGACAAGGTCGCATGCGTGTTCGGCTGCTGGACTTCGGTATCGCGCAAATCGGTGCTGCCCGTCTTCGAAGAGCTCAACGGCCTGCTCTTCTATCCCGTGCAATACGAAGGCGAAGAAATGTCGCGCAACGTCTTCTATACAGGCGCCGCACCGAATCAGCAGGCCATCCCCGCCGTCGAATATCTGATGGGACCGGAAGGCGGCAGCGCCAAACGCTTCTTCCTGCTCGGCACCGACTACGTCTACCCGCGGACGACCAACAAGATCCTGCGCGCCTTCCTGCACTCGAAAGGCGTGAAGGATGCGGATATTCAAGAGGTCTACACACCGTTCGGACATAGCGACTATCAAACCATCGTCGCGAACATCAAGACCTTCGCGCAAGGGGGAAAGACCACCGTCATCTCGACGATCAACGGCGACTCGAACGTTCCGTTCTACAAGGAACTCGGCAACCAGGGGCTGAAGGCCACCGATGTGCCCGTCGTCGCGTTCTCGGTCGGCGAAGAAGAACTGCGCGGCATCGATACCAAGCCGCTCGTCGGACACCTCGCCGCATGGAACTACTTCATGTCGGTGAAGAACCCCGCCAACAAGAAGTTCGAAACGCAATTCGCCGAATGGGTGAAGACGCAGAACCTGCCGGGCGGAAACAAGCGTGTCACGAACGACCCGATGGAAGCGACCTTCGTCGGCATCCACATGTGGAAACAGGCCGTCGAGAAAGCGAAGAGCACCGACGTCAACAAAGTGCGCGTCGCGATGGTCGGACAATCGTTCGCCGCGCCCTCGGGCTTCACGCTCACGATGGACGGCAACCATCACCTGCACAAGCCGGTGATGATCGGCGAGATTCGCGGCGACGGCCAGTTCAACGTCGTGTGGAAAACGAAGACGGCGGTTCGCGCTCAACCGTGGAGCCCGTTCATCGCGGGCAACGAGGGCAAGCCGGATGTCGTGAGTTCCATCCCCTCGTTCCTGCGCCGCTCGCGCCTTCGCACGGCATAAGTCGTCTGCATCGATGTCTCGATGCAGGGCCGCGCGTTCGTGCATGACGTCACGTCGTCATCGGGCGCGCGGCCGTTCAGTCTCACCAGAAAGGCCAACATGACCGGCTCGCTCGCCTCCCCCTTCATGCGCGTGTTGCTCGCGTTCTTCATTGCGTGCATGCCGTTTGCAGCCCATGCACTCACCGCCGATGATCTCGCCCCGCTCGCCAGCGACGATTTCGAAGCGAAGTCCGCCGCCATCGACAAGCTGATCGCCAGCGCCGATGCGCCGTCCGTCACCGTGCTGAACGCGCTTGCGGACGGCTCGCTCGTCGCGACCGAAGACGGCCGCGTCGCACTGCAAACCGATGACGGCAACAAGGACCCGATCACTGGCAAGATCGTCGATGCTCCCGATGCGCAAGCCATCACGCTGAACAACTCGCTGCGAACCAAGGTCGCGGGCGCGCTGTCGGGCCTGCAACTGGCATCGCCCGATGTGGCAAAGCGTCGGGAAGCCGTCGCCGCATTGCTAAAAAACCCGGATGCATCGATGAAGCCGCTGATCGATCGCGCCCGCGCCTCTGAGACGGACTCCGAACTAAAGAAGCGCCTCGATACGCTATGGGCCATGACCGCGCTGCACGATCCCGACGCAAGCAAGCGTCTGGAAGCCGCGCAACTCGTCGCTGCTCGCCATGACCTCGACATGTATGAATTGCTGCGCCCTATCGTCGCCAGGAAAAGCGACGGCAGCTATAACGAATCCGACGAACGCGTGCGCGCCGCAGCGCAAGCGGGCATCCAGGAACTCGACACGATTCAGCGCCGCAGTGAAATCGCCGGGACCATCTTCGCGGGCCTTTCGCTCGGGAGCGTGCTGCTGCTTGCCGCGCTCGGTCTCGCGATCACCTATGGCCTGATCGGCGTCATCAACATGGCGCACGGCGAGTTCCTGATGATCGGCGCCTATGCGACCTATGTCGTGCAAAACCTCGTGCAGCATTACGCGCCCGCTGCGTTCAACTGGTATCCGCTCTTTGCGGTGCCTGTGTCGTTCATTGCGGCGGCGTCGATCGGCATCGTGCTGGAAAGGCTCGTCTTGAAGCATCTCTATGGACGTCCGCTCGAAACGCTGCTGACGACCTTCGGCATCAGCCTCATTCTGATTCAGGCGACGCGCACGATCTTCGGCGCGCAGAACGTGCAAGTGACCAACCCTGCGTGGATGAGCGGCGGCATCGCGGTGATGCAGAACCTGATCCTGCCGTATAACCGCCTGACGATCCTCGCGTTCTCGATTGCCGTCGTGTTCATCGCGTGGGCCGTGCTCACGCGCACGCGGCTCGGCCTCTTTGTGCGCGCCGTGACGCAGAACCGGCGCATGGCTGCATGTGTCGGCGTGAAGACCGCGCGTGTCGATTCCTATGCGTTCGCGTTCGGCGCGGGCATTGCTGGGCTCGGCGGATGCGCGCTTTCGCAGATCGGCAACGTGGGCCCCGATCTCGGACAGAGCTACATCATCGATTCGTTCATGGCGGTCGTGCTCGGCGGAGTCGGTCAACTGGCGGGCACGGTGATCGGCGGTTTCGGGCTCGGACTCGTCAGCAAGGCCATTGAGCCGTTCTGGGGCGCGGTGCTCGCCAAGATCGCGGTGCTCGTGCTCATCGTCCTTTTCATTCAGAAGCGTCCGCAGGGCATGTTCGCCCTCAAGGGCCGCAGCGCGGAGGCCTGATCGATGACCGCATCGACCAATATCGGCGCAAGTCTCGACGTCGCGCCGCAGCCCGATCACAGCGCCGCACGCGCAGGCTTCGCACTGGGTCTGCCGCCGCGCGCGTCTCTATTGCCGCGCAATGGATGGATCGCGCTGATCGCCCTCATCATTGCGATGGGCATCTGCGTGCCACTCTCCGCGCTCGTGCTCCCGGAGACGAGCGCCTTCCATCTGTCGGCCTATGCGATGACGCTCGCCGGCAAGCTCATGTGCTATGCGATCGGCGCGCTCGCCCTCGATCTCGTATGGGGCTACTGCGGCATCCTGAGTCTCGGTCATGCGCTGTTCTTCGCGCTCGGCGGCTACGCGATGGGCATGTACCTGATGCGATCGATCGGACGCGAAGGCACGTATCAAAGCGATTTGCCGGACTTCATGGTGTTTCTCGACTGGCACGCGTTGCCGTGGTACTGGCAAGGCACCGAGCATCTCTGGTATGCGCTGTTACTCGTGGTGCTCGTGCCGGGCGTGCTTGCGTGGGTGTTCGGCTTCTTTACGTTTCGTTCGCGTGTGAAGGGCGTGTATCTGTCGATCATCACGCAGGCGATGACGTTCGCCGCGATGCTGCTTTTCTATCGCAATGAAACGGGCTTTGGCGGAAACAACGGTTTCACCGATTTCAAGCGCATTGCGGGCTTTCCGGTCACGCATCCCGGCACGCGCACTGCCCTCTTCCTGATTACCTTCGCGGTGCTCGTGCTTGCGTTCCTTGCCGCGCGCTGGATCGTGACCTCGAAGCTGGGCCGTGTCGTCACTGGCGTGCGCGATGGCGAAGCTCGCCTGATGTTTCTCGGCTATAGCCCGCTTGCGTACAAACTCTTCATATGGACGGTGTCGGCGGTGCTGTGCGGCATCGCGGGCGCGCTGTATGTGCCGCAGGTCGGCATCATCAACCCGAGCGAGATGTCGCCTGCGAACTCGATCGAGATGGCGATCTGGGTCGCGGTGGGCGGGCGCGGCACGTTGATCGGGCCGATCATCGGCGCATTCGCGGTGAATGGAGCGAAGAGTTTTTTCACGGCATATTTCGCGGAGTACTGGCTGTTTTTTCTCGGCCTCATCTTTACGCTCGTGCCCTTGCTCTTGCCCAACGGGATCATGGGACTTATCGATCTTGCGCGTCGCAAGAAGACTGCGGGAGACGCTGCCGAATGACTGCTCACCACGCATTGATCGTCGATCTGCCGCCGATTCCGCCCGTTCACGAACATGCGAACGTCAATGGCGTGGCCGGGCTTGGCCATGTGCTTGCGCCTGGCGAGATCGACGTATCGCACGGAACGATTCTTTATCTCGAGGACGTGACCGTGAGCTTCGATGGCTTTCGCGCGCTGAACAAGCTCACGTTGTCGATCGACGTGGGCGAGTTGCGCTGCGTGATCGGCCCGAACGGTGCGGGCAAGACAACGATGATGGACGTCATCACGGGCAAGACGCGTCCTGATGAGGGCAAGGTTTTTCTCGGGCAGACGTTCGACCTCACGCGCATGTCGGAGCCGGTAATTGCACGTACCGGCATCGGTCGCAAATTTCAGAAGCCGACTGTTTTCGAGAATCATCCTGTGTGGGAGAACCTCGAACTTGCGATGAAGACGGACAAGCGGTGGTTTGCATCGTTGCGGGCGCGGCTCGATCGCGCGGCGCAGGCGCGGATTGAAGAGACGCTTGAACTCATTCGCTTGCAGCATCATGCGATGCGGCTTGCGGGTGAGTTATCGCATGGGCAGAAGCAGCGCCTCGAGATTGGCATGTTGCTCATGCAGCAACCGGCGCTTCTTTTGCTCGATGAGCCCGCTGCTGGGATGACCGATCATGAGACTATGGAACTCGCCGATCTGCTCAATACACTGCGCGGGTCCTGTTCGATCATGGTCGTCGAGCATGATATGGAGTTTGTTGCTGCACTCAGTGGGGATAGCGGGAAGGTCACTGTTATGGCTGAAGGTTGCGTTCTTGCAGAAGGCACGCTTGATTTCGTCAAGCGGGACGATGCTGTTATTGAGTCTTATCTTGGACGGTGAGGGTTGCTTGTTTCTTTGGGTAATTAATTTCGAACAGAACCGCAAACTTAGAGACAGACAGAGCCCAAATGCTAGAAATAGAAAACCTGAACCAATACTACGGCGGCAGCCACATCCTGCGAAATGTGAACTTCACCGCTCCGGAAGGAAAGCTAACCGTCCTGTTAGGCCGCAACGGCGTAGGCAAAACAACGCTGCTGCGTTGCCTCTTAGGCGTAGTCCCCACAAGAAGCGGCTCAATCACCTGGCGCGACGCGAAGATATCGCAAATGCAAACCCATACGCGCGTAGCGAACGGACTAGCCTACGTCCCGCAGGGCCGCGACATCTTCCCCCGCCTGACAGTAGAAGAAAACCTGCTCGTCGGCGCAGCAACCCGCAAGGCGCCCTCGAAAATCCCCAATCGCATCTACGACCTGTTCCCCGTGCTCCGCGACATGAAGCACCGTCGCGGCGGCGACCTGTCCGGCGGCCAACAGCAGCAACTCGCCATCGGACGCGCATTGATGAGCGAACCGCAATTGCTCATCCTCGACGAACCGACGGAAGGCATCCAGCCTTCCATCATTCGCGACATCGGCCGCACGCTGCGCCAGCTCGTCGAAGAAATGAACATGACTGTACTCTTGGTCGAGCAGTACTACGACTTCGCACGCGAACTTGCCGACCACTACTGGGTGATGAGCCGCGGCGAGATCATCGCGGGCGGTGCAGGATCGGATATGGATGCACATGGAGTACGTGAGCTAATCGCCGTATGATGACGCATCGTTCCCGATAGCACCGTCTCCATGCATCACGAACCTCACGCAGCCCTCGCCGATCCCGACACGTGGCGCGGCACGCTCGAACTCGGCTTCGCTCGTCAGCACGACCGCACCGTTTGCACACATCGCAAGCACGAAGGCCCGCTGCGCATGCAACGGCCGCTCTATCCGGAAGGCGATATCTGTCACGCAGTCATCGTGCATCCGCCGGGCGGCGTGGCGGGCGGCGATCGCCTGAACATCGACGTGAAGCTCGGTGAAAGCACACATGCCGTCATCACGACGCCCGGCGCAACGAAGTGGTACAAGGCCAACGGCAAGCTCGCGACGCAGCGCATCCATATCGGTCTCGCGGCACATGCAAAACTCGACTGGCTTCCGCAAAACAACATCGTGTTCGAATCGTCCAGCATCGAACTGGATTTCAGTCTCACGCTCGACGAAGGCGCGACGGCCATCGGCTGGGATGCAATGCTGCTCGGCCGCGCCGCTGCCGGCGAAAGATGGACGCAAGGGCATATCAAGGCGGTCTCGCGCATTGAATATCGCGATGGACGCACGCTATGGTTCGAACGCAGCCTCATCGAAGCAAGCGATGCATTGCGCGATGCAGGACAAGGCCTCGCAAGCCATCCCGCATACGGAACGCTATGGGCGATAAGCCCCACATGCGACGACGCCCTCGCCGAAGCCCTTACGGCGCAGTTGCCGTTCGATGACGCCCTGCGCGCAGGCGCATCATGCGTTGCGCCGGGCGTGCTCATCGTGCGTGCGGTAAGTCACTCGATGGAGCCGCTGCAACGCGCGCTCACCGATTGCTGGATGCAGCTTCGCCCGCTCGTGCATGGCGTCGATGCGCGACCGTTGAGGCTCTGGAACACCTGATTGCGCACCAACGTTGCGCACGGCGTTGCCCCATTGATGTGCACGTCATGCGCTAAAGCCTCTGCGAGTAGGCTTAAGCGTCGATGGCACGCGTCTCGCTTAAAGCGTCGGTTCTAAAGCAACATAAAACGAGACCATGAAACTGACGCCTCGCGAAAAGGACAAGCTTCTCATCTTCACCGCGGCGCTGCTCGCGGAACGCCGTCGAGCACGCGGTCTCAAGCTGAATCATCCGGAAGCCGTCGCTTTCATTTCGGCTGCATTGATGGAAGCCGCGCGCGATGGCAGGACGGTCGCCGAAGTCATGCACTACGGCACCACGCTGCTCACACGCGACGACGTCATGGAAGGCGTACCCGAGATGATTCCCGACATCCAGATCGAAGCCACCTTCCCCGATGGTACGAAGCTCGTCACCGTCCACCATCCCATTCCTTGAGAAACGCGATGATCCCCGGCGAATATCTGATCGATGACGGCGAGCATGAGCTCAACGCGGGACGTGCGACGGTTTCGGTCGTCGTGGCGAACAGCGGCGACCGGCCCGTGCAAGTCGGCTCGCACTATCACTTCTATGAGGTCAACACGGCGCTCCTGTTCGATCGCGAGAGAACGCGCGGCTTCCGCCTCAATATCGCAGCGGGGACAGCTGTCCGCTTCGAGCCGGGACAGGAACGCACGGTCGAACTCGTCGCGCTCGCAGGCGAGCGGCACGTGTATGGCTTCAACGGCCTCATCATGGGCCCACTCTGATCAGGACATAACAACATGACGTTACGCATCGGCCGCCGCGCTTATGCAGAGATGTTCGGCCCGACCACCGGCGACCGCGTGCGCCTCGCCGACACCGAACTCATCATCGAGGTCGAACGCGACTTCACGACATACGGCGAGGAAGTGAAGTTCGGCGGCGGCAAAGTGATCCGCGACGGCATGGGCCAATCGCAACGCACCGCCGCCGATGTGGTCGATACCGTCGTGACCAACGCGCTGATCCTCGATCACTGGGGCATCGTGAAGGCCGATATCGGCATCAAGGGCGGGCGCATTTTCGCTATCGGGAAGGCGGGCAACCCCGACATTCAGCCGGACGTCACCATTGCAATCGGCGCCGCCACCGAAGTCATCGCGGGTGAAGGGATGATCGTGACGGCCGGCGGTATCGATACGCATATTCACTTCATCAGCCCGCAGCAGATCGACGAGGCGCTCGCAAGCGGTGTCACGACGATGCTCGGCGGCGGCACCGGCCCCGCGACCGGCACCAACGCGACGACATGCACGCCCGGCCCCTGGCACATGGAGCGCATGCTGCAGGCCGCCGATGGCTGGCCGGTCAATCTCGGCTTTCTCGGCAAGGGTAATGCGAGCTTGCCGGAGCCGCTCGTCGAGCAGATCAAGGCGGGCGCGATCGGCCTCAAGCTGCACGAGGACTGGGGCACGACGCCCGCAGCCATCGACAACTGTCTCTCGGTTGCCGACGATACCGATACGCAAGTCGCCATTCACACGGACACGCTCAACGAAGCGGGCTTCGTCGAAGCCACCATCGCCGCGTTCAAGGGCCGCACGATTCACACGTATCACACGGAAGGCGCGGGCGGCGGTCATGCGCCCGACATCATCAAAGTGGCGGGCGAGTCGAACGTGCTGCCCTCGTCCACGAATCCGACGCGGCCTTACACCGTCAACACGCTCGACGAACATTTAGACATGCTGATGGTGTGCCATCACCTGGACCCGTCGATAGCGGAAGACATTGCATTCGCCGAATCGCGCATTCGCCGCGAGACCATCGCGGCCGAAGACATCCTGCACGATCTCGGCGCGCTTTCCATGCTCTCGTCCGATTCGCAGGCGATGGGCCGTGTCGGCGAAGTCATCATCCGCACATGGCAGACCGCGCACAAGATGAAGGTGCAACGCGGCGCGCTCGCCGAAGACAACGCGCGCAACGACAACTTCCGTGCGAAACGTTATATCGCGAAGTACACGATCAATCCTGCGATCACGCATGGCATCGCGCATGAAGTGGGATCGATCGAACCCGGCAAATGGGCCGATCTCGTGTTCTGGGAGCCGGCGTTCTTCGGCGTGAAGCCCGCGATGATCGTCAAGGGCGGAATGATCGCGGTGGCGCAAATGGGCGATCCGAACGCATCGATACCGACGCCGCAGCCCGTTCATTATCGGGAGATGTTCGCAACGCGTGGCGGTGCGCTCGGCAAGACATCGCTCACCTTCGTGTCGCAAATGGCGCTGGAATCGCGCATAGCCGAGCGTTATGGCTTGAGAAAGCAAGTTGTCGCGGTGAAGAACTGCCGCAATGTGAGGAAGGCCGACATGATTCACAATGCATGGCAGCCGTCCATCAGCGTCGATCCGCAGACCTACCAGGTGATCGCCGATGGTCAATTGCTCACCTGCGATCCCGCCACCGTGCTGCCGATGGCGCAACGCTACTTTCTGTTCTGAAGCCCTATGCGCACTATCGACAAACGTCTCACCGCGAAGCTCGCTCCGGTTCTCGTCAAGCGCGCGCCTACGATCACACTGGCGTTCGATGCGCGCTGCAAGAGCCGCCTCGCAGTCACGCTCGATAACGGCGAGGAAGTCGCGCTGGTCATGCCGCGCGGCACCGTGCTCGCCGATGGCGACATGCTCGTCGCCGACGACGGCGGTTTCGTGCGCGTGGTCGCTGCTGCCGAAGACGTGCTCGTCGTGCGTGCGGTGAACCCGCTCACGCTGATGCGCGCGGCATACCATCTCGGCAATCGGCATACGCCCGTCGAGATCGATGCGGATCATTTGAAGCTCGAAGCCGACTCCGTTCTCGAAGACATGTTGAAGCGTCTGGGGACGACCGTCACGCGCGAATCGCAGCCGTTTCAGCCGGAGACCGGGGCATATGGCGGCGGTCACAAGCATGGTCACGACGAGACGTTCAGCGAGGACTACGCGCTCGCGCAGAAGCTGTATCGCGAGCACGACCATTCGCAATGCGGGCATGACCATGACCATCATCACCACCATCACGGTCATGGGCACGAGTGAGCTGACCGCGCTGCTGCATCTGGCGTCGCCTGCGTTGCCGATCGGCGCGTTCAGTTATTCGCAAGGGCTGGAAGCGGCCATCGAATGTGGCTTCGTTCACGATGCCGATACCGCGCGCGAGTGGATCGCGAACGGCTTGTCGCATGTGCTTGCGCGCGGCGAGTTGCCGATCATCGCGCATCAGATGGAACGCTGGCGAACGCATGACGATGCCGCCCTTCGCCGCGCCAACGATGAATACATCGCGAGCCGCGAGTCCGCTGAATTGCGGCGTGAGACCGAGCAGATGGGATGGTCGCTTGCGCAACTGTGCGCGTCGCTCGAATGGGGCGACGAAGCGCGTCGCGCGACGCTTGCTGCGGTAAAGCCCATCGCGCAACCGACGGCCTATGCGTTCGCCGCGTATGCAAACGATGCATCGACCGATGCAGCGCTTGCTGCCTATGCGTTCAGTTGGGTCGAGAATCAGGCCGCTGCGGCGCTGAAGGCCGTGCCGCTCGGGCAGCTTGCGGGGCAGCGGACCATCGTGGCGCTGCGCGCGCCGATCGATGATGCGGTGTGCCGTGCGCTCGTGACATCGCCCGATCAGGTCAACACCTTCGCGCCGCAGCTCGGCATTTTGTCGGCGCGGCATGAGTCGCAGTATTCGCGGCTCTTTCGTTCTTAACCTGCTTTAGTCATCGAAACGATATCGCATGAACGCTCCTGCTTATTCCGCCGCCACCCGTAGAACGAAGAAACTGCCGCCGTTGCGCGTGGGCGTGGGCGGGCCTGTCGGCTCCGGCAAGACGACGCTGCTCGAAATGCTCTGCAAGGCGATGCGCGATCGATACGATCTCGTCGCGATCACCAACGATATTTATACGAAAGAGGATCAGCGGCTTTTGACCGTGGCGGGCGCGTTGCCGGCTGAGCGGATCATGGGCGTGGAAACGGGCGGTTGTCCGCATACGGCGATTCGCGAGGATGCGTCCATCAATCTTGAAGCGGTCGATAGGATGGTGTCGCGGTTTCCGGACGTGGATATCGTTTTTATCGAATCCGGTGGCGATAATCTGGCGGCTACGTTCAGCCCCGAGCTTTCCGACCTGACGATCTATGTGATCGATGTGGCTGGTGGGGAGAAGATTCCGCGTAAGGGCGGGCCGGGGATTACGAAGTCGGATTTGCTGGTGATCAACAAGACGGACCTTGCGCCTCATGTGGGGGCTAATCTCGAGGTCATGGCTAGCGATGCCAGGAAGATGCGGGGAGAAAGGGAGTTTGTGATGTGTAATCTCAAAGCGCTCGAAGGACTGGATGCAGTGATCGAGTTCATTGAGAGGAAGGGGTTGTTGGCGGTCTAACCCGGCAAAATTTCCGCGAGCGAAGATGACTCCGAAGATAGCGCCTACTGCCGAGGCGCATCACCGAATGCATTCAGCCGCGGTTTCTCTGCTTCATTGCCCCGTTCACTCATCGCGGATCGCTGTCGAGAACCTGGTGAGCCAGTTTGAGCGCCTCTTCCCGCCAGCGGTTAAAGTTTGCAGTATCGGCGGTCATTCGGCAGCCTAGAATCTGAATAAAGCCTTGGGACCGAAATCACGGCAAGCAATGCGGATAGCGCCGTGTGCTCAGGTTCATTGAGCAGCGATAGTCAACGATTCCCTCTCCATCATCCCCGTTAAGACCCCGACCGTCCTCTCCGTCGCCCCCCGATGCTTCGCCGCGAACCCCGCCGCGGCCTCACTCATCGCGACCCTCCGCGCCTTATCCGAAAACAACCCGCGCAAAGCCCCAGCAAGCCCTTGCGGATCGTGCACCCTCACCGCAGCCCCTGCCGCAATCGCATCATTCGTCGCCTGAGTGAAGTTGAACGTATGCGGTCCGATCAGCACCGGCACACCCGCCGCACAAGCCTCGATCAGATTCTGCCCGCCAAGCGGCAACAAACTCCCGCCGATAAACGCCAGATCCGCCGCCGCGTAATACGCACCCAGCTCGCCCATCGAATCCCCGAGCAACACCTGTACATTCGATGGCAAGCGCGCCGGCACATCCGCCCCCGATCCCGCCGCAACAGGCTTCGGCGCCCACACCGATCGCCGCGCGCTCGTCATGCCCGCCGCCGCGATCAACGCCGACACTTCGTCGAATCGCTGCGGATGACGCGGCACGAGAATCAGCAGCGCATCCGGCACGTTCAGCGCGGCAAACGCCCGCAGCACCAACGTCTCCTCACCTTCACGCGTGCTCGCCGCGACCCACACGGGACGGTCGCCGATCGCCGCGCGCCACGCCTGTCCACGCGCGATCAGCTCGGGCGGCGCACTCATATCGAACTTCAGATTGCCCAGCACCGCGACATTGCGGGCACCCAGCGCAGTCAACCGGTCCGCATCGGCCGGCGTCTGCGCAAGCACGCGCGAAAACCCGCCGAAGACCTCGCGCACCGCCCGCCCGAACCGCGCCGCGCGCCGATACGACCGCTCCGACATGCGCGCGTTCGTCAGCACGAGCGGCACGTCGGCGCGCTTGCATTCGTCGATCAGCGTCGGCCACACTTCCGTCTCCATCACGATGCCGAGCGACGGCCGCCACGCGCGCAGAAAACGCCTCACGAGATGCGGTGAATCGTAGGGAAGATAGCTGCGCAGCACGCGATCGCCGAACAGGTCGATGCCCGTCGCGCGACCGCTCGGCGTCATGTGCGTGATGAGCAGGCGCGCTTCGGGATGCGCCTTCATCAGCGCTTCGATCAGCGGCTGCGCGGCGCGCGTCTCACCGACCGATACCGCATGCACCCAGATTAGCGGCGCGAGGTCGTCGGCGCGGCGTGCGGGGCCGCGTCCGAATCGTTCGCCGATATGCTCGCGATACCCCCGCTCCCTGCGCGAGCGAATCAGCAGACGCAACACGGCAAGCGGCGCCACGATCCACCACATCGCGCGATAGATCGCTCTCAATACGACCTCCGAGAACGGCGCCGCCGGCGCGGATGCAGCGCCGCTCAAACGAGCGCCCTGCCCTTCAGGCGTTCGAGAATGCCGAGCGGCGCATGATCGGGCCGCGCCATCGCCCTGACGGGCAGGAAGAACGTCTGCTCCATCATGAACTGGCCGGACATCACCGCGTGCGACGTCTGATCCGAGAAGCACACCCACACCGAGCCGGGCGGAAAGGGCATCGTCTGCTGCGGCGAAGACTTCTGATAATCGAGGTCCGCCTTCATCGCGTCATGCAGATGCAGCATCAGATGGTCATACTCGCTGCGCTTCGTCTTCGTGATGTGCAGCAGGTTCATGAGCCACGCAGACCCCGGCGCTTGCGGCTTGATGCCCGGCAGAAAGCGCTTCGCCATGTCCTCGAACGGCTCGCCCACGCGCCACACGCGCGGCGTGCCCTTCGGATTGATGTTGGTGAACACGCGCAGGATGCGCTCGCCGTAGTTCGGGCGCGACGGGAAGGCATCGACGTGCAGGCGGCTATCGTCCTTGCGCCACGACGTCTCGCGCTTTTCGACTTGATGCAGCCGCAGGCTCGTCGGCGCGACGCGCAGCTTGCCGTCGTATTCGGGAAAGAGCCCGTCGACGAGCGTGCGCGCGTTCGTCTGATACCGGGCGATGAGCGAGCGCACCGCCGATTGCATCACGTTGTCGCCGATGACCCCGTTGAGCGCGCCGCCGTTGGGCGCGAGGCTGATGTTCTTGCGCTTCGGGTCCGCGATCTTCGGGTCGAGCAGCGCCTGCTCGCCGCCTTCGATTGCAAAACGCAGGTTAGGGAAATAGAGGACCTTGCCGTCTTCCAAGCCGGCCAGGAGCGCCTCGCGCGGTACGGACAGGTTCTTGCCCTGCCAGTCGCATGATGCGACTTCGATGATTTGAGATTCCGTCATGTGCCTTCCAACTTGATTGGGCTCGCGCACGGCGCTGGATCGTTACTTCATCACAGCAGGCCGAAACCCGCGAGCGCGGCCTTCACTTCGGAGAGCGTCGGATGCCGGCTCGCGTCGCCGAGATTGATCACGTTGGGCGACCAGTAGCCGCCGGTGCGCCATGCGGTCGAGAAATTGTACAACTCGACCGTGGGACGCTTCAGCGCTGCGGCAATATGTACGAGTCCGGTATCGACGCCCACGGTCGCGGCTGCGCCATCGATCAACCCGACGACCGCCGGCAGCGACAGCTTCGGCGGCACGATCGCGGCCGCGCCGAACTCCTTCGCGAGCTTCTCGCTGGTCGCGCGTTCGGCGTCGCTGCCCCACGGCAGCACGATCGATGCCCCGCGCGTCACGAGCGCCTGCCCCAGTTCGATCCACGCGGCTTCGGGCCACTGCTTGTCCGCGCGGGACGTTGCGTGGACGAACACCACGTAGGGCACCGGCAGATTCAGACCGAGCGCGGACACGGCGAGCGTCGCGCGGCGCGTGTCGAGGCCGAAGTCGATATCGTCGGTCATCTGCGGGCGCGGCAAATCGAGTGCGGCGGCCACGAGCTGACGCGTGCGCTCGACGACGTGCGTGCGCGGCTCGATGGGCACGCGGCGGTCGTAGAAGAAGCGCACCGGCCATTCGTAGCCCGCGCCGTCCGTGCGATTGCCGAGTCCGACGAGCGGCCCGCGCGCCCAGCTTGCGACCCATGCGGTCTTGATGAGCCCCTGGCAATCGATGACGAGATCGTACTTTTCGGCGGCAAGGTCGCGCCTGAACTTGCCGATCTCGCGCCAGTTCGCAGCCGAGGCGAAGCCCTTGCGCCAGCGACGCAGCGAGAACGGGATCGCGCGGCGCACGCCATTCACCAGTTCGACGAGGCTCGCGAAGCTCTCTTCGACGAGCCAGTCGATCTGCGCATCGGGATAGCGGCGACGGATGTCGGCGATGGCCGGCATGTTGTGGACGACGTCGCCAAGCGACGACACGCGGACGATCAGGATCTTTTGCACGCTGTGAACGGGTGGCGCGGCTTGCGCGATGGAAGAAGAACGGGAAGCGGGGATTTTAGCGCGGCACGCTTGTCCGCCGCCCAATAAAAAACGGCGCGACCCTTCGATCGCGCCGCTTCGACACATCACGAACTCAGAACGGCAGTTGCGCGTCCGGCTTCTCCGCAAGAATCACGCGGCGGAAGTCTTCCTGAATACGCTTGAGCGCCTCTTCGCTGTCCGCCTCGAAACGCATCACCACAACCGGCGTGGTATTCGACGAACGCGCGAGACCGAATCCATCCGGATACTCGACACGCAAGCCATCGATCGTCAGCACGTCATCCGCGCCTTCGAACTTCGCCGACTTCTGCAGACGCCCGATGAGCTCGAAGTTCTCGCCTTCCTGCAGCTTCAGCTGCAATTCAGGCGTCGAGAGCGAGTTCGGCAGATCGTTCAGCAGCTTGCTCGGATCGTCCACGCGCGACAGGATTTCGAGCATGCGCGCGCCGGTGTAGAGGCCATCGTCGAAACCGTACCAGCGATCCTTGAAGAACACGTGACCGCTCATTTCGCCCGCGAGCGGCGCGCCCGTTTCACGCAGCTTCGCCTTCACGAGCGAGTGGCCCGTCTTCCACATCACCGGTTCGCCACCCTGCTCGCGCACCCACTTCGCGAGATTGCGCGTGCACTTCACGTCGTAAATGATCTGGCCGCCCTTGTTGCGCGACAGCACTTCCTGCGCGAACAGCATCAACTGACGGTCCGGGAAAATCACTTGCCCGTCCTTCGTGACGACGCCGAGACGGTCGCCGTCGCCATCGAAAGCGAAGCCGATCTCCGCGTCCGTTTCCTTCAGCGCCTTGATCACGTCCTGCAGATTCTCGGGATGCGCCGGGTCCGGGTGATGGTTCGGGAAATTGCCGTCGATGTCCGTGAACAGTTCGACCAGTTCGCAGCCGAGCGCCTTGAAAAGACGCGGCGCGAGACCGCCCGCGACGCCGTTGCCCGCATCGACCACGATCTTCATCGGGCGCACCGGCTTGATGTCCGAGACGATGCGATCCAGATAGATCTGCGATACATCGAACTCCGTATAGCTGCCTTCGCCCGACTCGAAGTCGTCATTCACGATGCGCTGATACAGGCCCTGAATCTGCTCGCCATAGATGGCCGCGCCGCGCAGCACCATCTTGAAGCCGTTGTAATCGGGCGGATTATGGCTGCCCGTCACGACGATGCACGAATCCACGCGACGCTCGCCCGACGGCAGCGGCAGCGGCACGCTCGCCGCGAAGTAGCCGACAGGCGTCGGCACCATGCCGATATCGATGACATCGACGCCCGCCTCGCGCAGGCCGTCAGCGAGCGCGCCGACGAGTTCCGGACCGGACAGGCGGCCATCGCGGGCCACGACGACGGAATCGCCGCCCTGCTTGCGAATCTCGCTGCCGAAGGCACGGCCGATGTTCTTCGCGACATCCTTGTCCACCGTCTTGCCGACGATGCCGCGAATGTCATAGGCCTTGAAAATGGATTGGGATACCTGGCTCATAAGATGGCTACCTCTTCTGTATTTAATTGATGAATTCTCGGCGATGCAGCCATAAGGGCGTGGCAAGTCGTGGCGACAATAGCGCGCCGACCAGGCCAACATGCGCGCGAACGACTGCGAGGCTCATGTGTCGAGCGTCGGACCATCGCGGGCCTGCCGACGAAACGTTGCAAGCGCCACGCGAGGGCGGGCTTCGGTTCGCACTTATAATCGCTGTCTTTCAGCGCTTTCGATGTTGCGCGTCGCGGTTCAAGCCTGCGCATTCATTCTAATCCAATGCCCAAACGCTCTTTCGCCTTCAGGCCGACGAATGAGTCGCCTTCGCGCGCAACCGCACATAAGTTGATCGTTGACGCAGCTTTGTTACGTGGTGCGCAACACGGCAAGCGGGCTACGGTAGCACGGCGCGTGCCCGGCATCGTCCACGGTTGCGCCGCATGAAAGTGCTGACGCGCTCGGGCAATCCGGACGTCGCCCGGGCGCTCGCCAACATCGTCTGGCTCGGGCTCGAGCGGCTCACGCAGATCGCCATGGCCATCGTCATCTCGGGACTGCTCGCGCGCTATCTCGGCCCCGATGCATTCGGCAAGTGGCAATACGCGAACACGCTGCTGCTCGTCATTGCACCGATTACATGGGTCTGCGGTGCGGAGATTCTCGTCCCCACCATCGTCGATAAGCCGCCCGCGCAAACCGGCGCGGTGCTCGGCAGCGCATTCGTGTTGCGCATGGGCGTGTCGATCGTCGCGCTGCTTCTCACATGGACATGGATTGCAATGGGCGGCGCCGATCCACTGGTCGGCGCGATGCTCGCGGGCCTGGCCGTGACGCTGCTCTTTCGCGAGCCGTTCATCGGCGTGATCAACGCGTGGCTGCAAAGCATGACCTACAGCAAGCCGCAATTGATCGCGAGCATGATGACGGCCATCGTCAAGGCTGCGCTCGTCTATGCGCTCGTGCGCGTGGCGGCGGGCGCGGCGAGTTTCGGCTGGCTATGGGCGCTCGAAGCGGCTGCGATTGCAGGCGCGCTCGTGTTCTATTACATGCGCCGGCATGGCGGCACGCTCGGCTGGCGCTTCGATCGCGCGCTCTTCCGTCATTTCGCGAGCGCGGGCACGGTCTTCTGGATCGGCCTCATTTGCATGTATCTGTTCCTGAAGCTCGACCGGTTGATGCTCGCGCATCGCGTATCGTTCGCGGAACTCGGGCTCTATTCCGCCGCGCAGCAGCTCAACGAAAACTGGATCGCGCTGGCGCTGATGCTCTCGCAAACCATCGCGCCGGCGTTCGTGTATCGCGTGACCGACACCGCGCGGCTCAAGCGCAACCTGCTGCGCCTTTTCGCGATGACCACCGTGCTGATGATCGCGGGCGCAGCCGTGCTCGATGCGCTCGCGGGCTTCATCATCGCGCGCGTGTTCGGGCCGAACTATGCGGGCGCCGCCGATATCTTCCGCTGGGCCGTCTGGCTCTCGGTGCCCGCGGGCATCGAAGCAATCGGCAATCTCGTGCTGCTCAAGTATCAGGCGAAGTACGTGCTGCTCTCCAAGTGGCTGCTTGCGCTTGCCGTTGCGTCCGCGGTCAATGCGTTCGCCATTCCGCGCTTCGACGGCTATGGCGCGTTGGCCGGACTGGCGGCGGGTTATGTCGCGGCGGCATCGGTCAACTTCTACTACATTCGTTTCCGGCTGCGCGCATGACCGATCTCTCCGACGTAGCCGTCCTGATTCCCGCATTCAACGGCCAGGCCGATGTCGAACGCACGCTCGCATCATTCAGCGAGGCGTCGCGTGTGCGCGTCGTGATCGTCGATGACGGCAGCGCGCCGCCCATCGTCGCGCCTGTCATCGACGGCCTCGACATCCACATCGTGCGCATGGCGAAGAACGGCGGCATCGAGCGCGCATTGCAAGCCGGCATCGACGCGCTCGCTGAACGCGGCTTCCGGTACGCGGCCCGCATCGATGCCGGGGATCTCGCAACGCCAGGCCGTCTTGCAGCACAACGCGCGTATCTCGAAGCGCATCCACGCGTTGCCGTCGTCGGCATGTGGACGCACGTCGTCGGCATGAACGGCGCCCCGCTCTTCGATCTCAAGCCGCCCACCGATCCCGCCGCGATCCGCCGCATGATGCTCGCGCGTTCCTGCTTCGCGCATCCGTCGCTGATGCTGCGTGTCGATGCGGTGCGCGAAGTCGGCAATTATCGGGCGACGTATCGTGCCGCCGAAGACCTGGATTTGCTGTTGCGGCTGTTGGCGCGCCATGACGGCGCGAACCTGCCCGAATTCGGGCTCTACTACGAGCTGAACGAAAGCGGCATCAGCGCGACGAAGCGGCGAACGCAAGCACTGTCAACCCTGCGGCTGCAACTGCGTTACTTCCGTGCGGCGAATCCATTCGACTGGATCGGCGTTGCGAAGAGCATGGCCCATCTGCTGCTGCCGTATCGCGCGCTGCGTGCGCTCAAGGCAAGGCTGTTCAAAGCTGCATCGCGCTAAAACCAAAACTTCCGGATGAACGAACAAGAGTCCAGCCTACGCATCGCCCTCGTGTGCAACACGGCGTGGGCCATTTATACGTATCGGCGCGGCGTGTTGCGCATGCTGACCGAACGCGGCGCACACGTGACCATCATCGCGCCGCGCGATCGCACGTTCGAACCGCTGATCGAAATGGGCTGCCGTTGCGTCGAATTGCCGGTGGCATCCAAAGGCACGAATCCGCGTGAAGACCTGAAAACCATGAGGGCGCTCTACCGCGAGTATCGCGCGAGCCGTCCGCATCTCGTCTTTCACTACACGATCAAGCCGAACATCTACGGCTCGCTTGCCGCGACGCTCGCGCGCGTGCCGTCCATCGCGGTGACGACCGGTCTCGGTTACGTGTTCATTCAGAAGAGCCGTACCGCGCAGATCGCGAAGCGGCTTTATCGTTTCGCGTTCCGCTTTCCGCGCGAAATCTGGTTCCTGAATCGCGACGATCATCAGGCTTTCGTCGATGAAAACCTGCTCGCGCATCCGGATCGCGCGCGTCGGTTGCATGGCGAAGGCGTCGATCTCGATGACTTCGCGCTCACGCCCCTGCCGCGCCGCGAAGACTTCGTGTTCATCCTGATCGGGCGGCTACTGTGGGACAAGGGCGTGGCCGAATATGTCGAGGCGGCCCGGCGTTTGCGCCGCCGCTATCCGCACGCGCGTTTTCAGTTGCTGGGACCCGTGGGCGTCGACAATCCCAGCGCGATCAGCCGCACGGACGTAGAGGCGTGGGAGCGTGAGAATATCGTCGAGTATCTGGGCGAAGCGAACGACGTGCGCCCGCTCGTGGCGGCAGCGGATTGCGTGGTGTTGCCGTCGTATCGCGAAGGCGTGCCGCGCACGCTGATGGAAGCGTCCGCGATGGGCCGGCCGATCGTCGCCACCGATGTTCCCGGCTGCCGCGAAGTGGTCGAACACGGCGTCAACGGCTTCCTGTGCGAAGTGAAGAGCGCGGACAGCCTCGCCGATCAGATGGAACACATGCTGACGCTGCCATTCGAAGAACGCGAGGCGATGGCGCAGCGTGGCCGCGAGAAAGTCGCCCGCGAATTCGACGAGAAAAATGTCGTCGAACGATACAAGAGCACAATACACGCCATTACCGGCATTTCACTCTGAACCGCGCTTCCTGGAGAGCATCACCATGAATGGCACGAACCCAAGCGCCAACGGCATCAAAGGCACCATCCTCGTGACGGGCGGCGCGGGCTTCATCGGCTCGCATACGTGCGTGGAACTGCTCGATGCGGGCTACGGCGTCGTGGTCATCGACAACCTCGTGAACAGCCGTGCGGAATCGTTGAAGCGCGTGGAGCGCATCACGGGCAAGCGCGTGGCCTTCTATCAGGAAGACGCCCGCGATGAAGCCGCGCTCAACCGCATCTTCGACGCACATCCGATCACCGCCGCGATCCACTTCGCCGCGCTGAAGGCCGTGGGCGAATCGGTTGCAAAGCCGATCGACTATTACAGCAACAACATCGGCAGCCTGCTTGCGGTGCTGAAGGTGATGGGCGAGCGCAACGTGCGCAACTTCGTGTTCAGTTCGTCGGCGACGGTGTACGGCGTGCCGCAATCGGTGCCGATCGACGAATCCTTCCCGTTGTCCGCGACGAATCCCTATGGCCAGTCGAAGCTCATCGCCGAGCAGATTCTGCGCGATCTCGAAGTCTCCGATCCGTCCTGGCGCATCGCAACGCTGCGCTATTTCAACCCGGTCGGCGCGCACGAAAGCGGGCTCATCGGCGAAGATCCGGCGGGCGTGCCGAACAACCTGATGCCTTACGTCGCGCAAGTGGCGGTCGGCAAGCTCGAACGGCTGCGCGTGTTCGGCAGCGATTACGATACCCATGACGGCACCGGCGTGCGCGATTACATCCACGTCGTCGATCTCGCGCGCGGACACATCGCCGCGATCGACGCGCTCAAGCGGCTGGATCGCAGCTTTGTCGTCAATCTGGGCACGGGGCAAGGCTACAGCGTGCTGGATGTCGTGAAGGCGTTCGAGCGTGCGTCCGGCAAGCCCGTGCCGTATGAACTCGTGCCGCGCCGTCCGGGCGATGTCGCCGCCTGCTACGCCGACCCCGGCGCCGCGTTGTCGCTGATCGGCTGGCGCGCGGAACACGGCATCGAACGCATGTGCGCCGATCACTGGCGCTGGCAGTCGCAGAATCCGCAAGGGTTCGCTTAAAGTCGCGCCGCGCGCTGCATCGCGCGATGTTTCGATCGATGCAGCGCGCTGTCATCAACCGGTCCATTTTTCATGCTTAGTTTCGCGCTTGCTTTTCTGGTCTCGCTCTTCGTGACCTTGTTGATCGTGCGCTTCGCGCACTTGCAGGAAGGCGTGCTCGGCGACACCGATCTCGCCGGCGTGCAGAAGTTTCACGCGCGGCCGGTGCCGCGCATCGGCGGTGTCGGCATCCTGTGCGGGCTGACCGCATCGGCCGTGCAGTTGCGATGGAGCTATCCGTTCGTGTCGGCCGGCATACTCGGCATCATTGCGTGCGGCATGCCCGCGTTTCTATCGGGGCTTCTCGAAGACCTCACCAAACGCGTGACGCCCCTCGTTCGCCTTCTCTGCACGATGGCCGCAGCGGGTCTCGCGTATGCGCTGCTGAACATCGCAGTGACGCGCATCAGCGTGCCGCCACTCGATTTCCTGCTCTCCTACGCCGTCATTTCTTGCGCGGTGACAGTGCTCGCCGTTGCGGCGCTCGCGAATGCGGTGAACATCATCGACGGCTTCAACGGCCTTGCATCGATGGTCACGTTCATGATGTTCGCTTCGCTCGCTTACGTCGCGTTCCAGGTGCATGATCCGATCGTTTTGTCGGGATCGCTCATCATGATGGGCGCGGTCATGGGCTTCTTCATCTGGAATTTTCCGGCGGGCCTGATCTTTCTCGGCGATGGCGGCGCGTACTTCGTCGGCTTCATGCTGGGCGAACTGTCGATCATGCTCGTCATGCGCAACCGCGATGTCTCCGCGTGGTATCCGGTGCTGCTCTTCATGTATCCGATCTTCGAGACCTGCTTCTCGATCTACCGCAAGAAGTTCATTCGCGGCATGTCCCCCGGCATTCCCGATGGCGTGCATCTGCACATGCTGGTCTACAAGCGGCTGATGCGATGGGCGGTCGGTGCGCAGAACGCACGCGAGATCACGCGGCGCAATTCGCTGACGTCGCCTTATCTGTGGCTGCTGTGCCTGATCGCCGTGATTCCCGCGACGCTGTTCTGGCGGCATACGGTGCACCTGTTTTGCTTCGTCGTGGTGTTCGCGGTGACTTACGTGTGGCTGTATGTGAGCATCGTGCGCTTCAAGGCGCCGCGCTGGATGGTGTTTCGCAGGCCGCACACGGCAAAGAAATAGCGCCATCAATCGCATGAAAAACGCCGCCCTTTCCGGGCGGCGTTTTTGTTTCACGCCTTATTTCAGGTGCTTTTTGAAGAAATCGGCGGTTCGGCCATTGGCGAGTTTCGCCGCGGCGGCATCGTAATGCGCGCCCTGATTGCGTGCGAACGCATGATGGCAGCCGGGATACGTGTACGCCTCGACGTTCTCGCGTCCCTGCACCGCCGCGAGCACGCGATTGCGCGCATCGGCATTGATGAATTCGTCTTCTTCCGCCAGATGAATGAGCAACGGAATCTTGATGTTCGGCACTTCGCTCAAATGCTGGTCCGTGCCGCCGCCGTAATACGACACTGCGGCATCGACATCCGTGCGCGCCGCGCTCAGGAAGGACAGCAGCCCGCCGAGACAGAAGCCGATGGAGCCGATCTTGCCCTGCACCTGCGATAGCCCGCGCGCGAAGCCGATGGTCGCCGCGATGTCCTCGACGCCCGTGTTGAGGTCGAATGCGGTGTAGTACTTCATCGCCTGCTGCCATTCGGCTTCGGTGCGATCCGTGAGATTCACGTTGGGCTCGAGCCGCCAGAAGAGGTCCGGGCATAGCGCCACGTAGCCCTGTCGCGCGTATTCGTCGGTGGTTTCGCGCATGTCACCGTTGATGCCGAATATCTCCTGAAGAACGACGACGGCGGGTGCGGGCGTTTGCGTGGGAAAGGCCACGTAGGCGTCGAAGTCGCCATCGGGCGTCGAGATGCTGAGCATGTCGGACATGAAGTCTCCTTCCAAGAGGGCTGCGGCATCTCTTCTGATACGCGAAAAACGACGGATGCGCCAGCGAACATTTCGCTGACGCGAGTCGCCGTGCAATCCTTACGCGGGCGCAGCGCCCGGCAGACCGCGCGTGACGCCGCGTGCGACGGCCAGATATTGCGCAGCGGTATCGGCGAGCGTGAGGCCGTTGAGCGGCCGGTGCGAACGCGGTTGCGTCAGTGCGGCAACGAGGGCATCGGCGTAGGCGGCGGTATCGTCGGGATCGCACAGATGCACGCCGGGAAAATCCGCCGCGAACGCAAACGGGCGGATCGTGCTCGCGACCACCGGCACGCCTGAGGCGAGCGCCTCCAGAAACGCGATGCTGTGTCCTTCGGAACGCGAGGGCATCGCGAAGACGCTCGACGAAAACAGCAGTTCCGCGATATCCGAACGCGGCCCCTGCAGCGTCACGTGATGCGACAGGCCGAGCTTGTCGATGAGATCGCCCACGGCCGCGTGATACGCCGGATCTTCGATCACGCCGCACAAAAGCAGGCGCGCGTCGCGCACGCGCTCGACGACCCGCTGAAACGCATGCACCGTCGAAAGCTGGTTTTTCACCGACGTATAGCGTCCGATCTGCACGATCTGCTTCGATGCGTTAGCTGCGCCATCTGCGGTACGCATCGAGAAGCGCGACATGTCGACGCCGTTCGGGATCAGCGTCATCGACGGATGGCGGCCGACGGCGCGCACGTAATCGTCGATATTCGCGGGCGATACCGCGATCACCGCGCGCGCACGCCGCGACAACATGCGTTCGACACGCCGGAACATCGCGCTTTCGAAATCGTTGGTGGCCGAGTGCATCACGTAGACGACCGGCACGCCGAGCGGCAACATGCGCGCATAGAACGCGGGGATTGTCGCGTGAGCGAAGATCACGTCCGCGCGATACGCGCCGATGGTCCGATACAGGCTCAACAGCTTGCCGACGCGGCCTTGCGCGCGCTGCGGAAAGAGACACTGCACGCCGTTTGCAACCAGCTCCGCCTGCAACGCGGTGAAGTCGTCATGCGCGGGCGTGAGCGATGCGATCGCGACCGTCTGCCCGCCGCGTTGCTGATGTATCGCCAGGTCCTTCGCCAGCACTTCGGCGCCGGAAAGACGCGGCGCGAGCACGAGATGAATTATCCGCATTACGCCTCCCTCACGCTTCGATAGAGCATCCATGCAGCAGCCGAACCGAGGCCCGCTGTCATCGCCCATGCAATGCCCGTCACGCCCCACAGATGCATCGCGACGGGCACCGTCACGCACAGCACGATCGCCTGAATGATCGACGCGTGCGTCGCGACCTTGGGCATGCCGACGGCACGCAGCCACGACACGAGCACGGCGATGACCGCGCCTATCGCCATGTTGATGACGAAAATCCTGAAGAGCGGCACCGCCGAAAGCCACGCCGGTCCGAGCACGAGATTGAAGAGCGGTTCGGCGGCGATGCGCAGCACGATCACGAGCACCGTCAGTCCCACGCCCGCGAGCATCAGATAGCGGCGAAACAGCTTGCGCGCGCCCGCGACGTCACGCCGATGATGCTCGGAGAATGTCGGAAACAGATACTGCGACATGGCGATGGCGGCATCGGCGAGCAGCATCTGCGCGAGCTTCGACGACATTTGATACGCGCCCAGTTGCATCGGCCCGAGCAGCTTCGCGACGACCACCTTGTCGAACTGATTGAGCAGCAGATTGACCACACTGCCCGCCCAGATCCATCGGCTGAAGTTGACGTAGTGCGAGATGCCCGCGAACGAAAAGCGCATGGGCGGACGCGGCGACATGGCGGTCCACGTCAGCGTGGTCTTCAGCAACTCGCCCGCGACGAGCCCGATCAGCACCGAATAGGCGCCCGCGCCGGATAGCGCGCATACGAGCCCCACGGCGCAATCCGTGAACGCCGCCGATGTCTCCACGCCCGCCAGCGTCTGAAAGCCTCGCTGCCTCGTCACGATGAAATACGCAGGCGATGCGATGCCGCGCAGGATCGGCAAGACGGCCGCGAGCAGAATCAGCCCGATCGAGCCGCTCATATGGAACTGGCTCGTCATCAACGGTGCGAGCGCGGCAAGCAGAAGGCCGATCAACACGCCGCGCATCGCGAGCGTGGACCATACCGCGCCGAGCTGGTCGTTCGTCGGTGCGTCACGCCCCTGCACGACGGCTTGTGCAAGCCCCGTATCGGACAAGGATTCGGCGATAGCCACCGCAAGCAGTGCGATGCTCACCGCGCCGATCGCTTCAGGCCCGAGTATGCGGCCGATGGCCAGGAACTTCACGGCCACGAAGCCGCGCACGGCCACTTGCTGAAGGAGCACCCAGAACGCTGCATCGTGCTCGAATCGCGCGCGTGCTGGCAAGAAAGGTAGCCGGACAGATCTCACTCAATTTCCCCGCGCTGCTGTTTATTCAATATGCTTTTGTGGCGCGGCGACAGGTCGGTATCGCGCGCGTTTCAGGCGACTGACGCAAAGTATCGTGAGCGCATGCGCTTTGGACGACAACGCGTAGTGCTAATCGGCCCTGAGTGGGGTGAGTGCGGGTTGACGGATCGCGTTGCGTGTCCTCGACCACATCGCGCGCTGCGGCCCAGGCCTCAAAATGCACCGTGCCTCAATCCAACATCACCATGCCGGATACCAACAACATGGCGAACGAGACCGTCCTCATCATCGAGCCCGACTTCAGCGGCCATCGCTGGCGCTATGCGGAATGGGCCGCCAACGCCTATATGGAAGCGGGCTATCGCTGCCTCATCGTGACGCAGCCGCGTAACGCGGAGCATCCGCTCGTCGCGAAGATTCGAGAGCAAGGCAGCGATGCGCTGGACATCACCTTCATTGCGCCGCCCGAGAGTCGCAAGGGTCTGTCGTCGATCAGCTATATGCGCTTCCACGAAGAGTTTCGGCATGCCTATGCAATGGCAAGCCGCGAACGCAAGGTCGCGCTCGTCGTCGTGCCTTATGTCGATTACTTCCTGCTCGCGCTGCCCTTCCTGCGCTCGCCATTCGGCAAGACGCCCTGGGTCGGCGTGACGATGCGCTCCAACTTCCATCATCATCTCGTCGGTGTGCGCGCGCCGCGCCGGCCGCTCGTCAATGCGGTCAAGTCGAAGCTCTTTGCGCGTGCGGTGCGCGTCGGCGGCATGAAGACGCTGCTGACCATCGATCCGACCTTGCCCGACTGGTGGAAGCGCAACGCCGGCCGTCGAGGACGCACGGCGATCGAATATCTCGCCGATCCGTTTCCCGATGCACACGCGGCGGAACCTTCGGCGGCGAAGCAACGGCTCGGGCTTTCGCGCGGCAAACATGTGCTCGTGTATGGCGCGATCAACGATCGCAAGGGCCTCTTCGAACTCATCGATGCGCTCGCCACGCGCAACGGCGATGCGCTCGCGCCGACGCTCATCATCGCCGGCAAGCAGGACGACGACGCGCGCGCATTGCTGAGCGCGGCGGTCGCGAAGCTCACGCCCGCGCCTATCGTAATCGACCGCTTCATCTCGAGCGAGATGGAGCTTGACCTCTTCTCCGCGTGTGACGTGGTGTGGCTCGGCTATAAAGGCCACTACGGCATGAGCGGCGTGCTCGTGCAGGCGTTCCGCTTCGGCAAGCCGGTTGTCGCGACGGCCGATGGACTGATCGGCTGGTTCTGCCGCACGGGCGATCTGGGACCGGTCATCGATGATCTGTCGTCTGCATCGATCAATCGTGCGCTCGACGATGTGCTCGCGCGACGCACGCGGCCTGTCGTCAAGGGCCATCTGCTCGAACGCAATACGCTCACGCAATTCAAGGAAACGCTGCGTCAGGCAATGGCCTGATGCGTTGCAAATAAAAGCCGGTGCTTGCGATAAGCGCAAGCACCGGCTTTTTCTTTACCACGCCCGATCAAGCCTGACGTCCCGCCACTTCCGATACGTCGATCTTCCGCTTCGCCGGAAACAACGCATCGCGGATGCGAAGGAACGGGAATTCGACAGCGCGCGTCGTCACATAGCCCACGACGATGGCGATGGCGAACTGCGCCGCCATGATGACGCCCCACGCGGGTATCGCCGGCAAATGCAGGGCCGCAGCCTTGCGGATGAGCATGTCGCTCGGCGCGAGCGCCAGCGAATGCCACAGATAGATGCCGTACGAGTACACGCCGATCCATCCGATCACGCGATAAACCAGCGTTCCGCGCACGCGCCCGGAGTATTCGAGCGTCAGCACGATCAGCGCGCAATAGCCGAGCGCCTGCACGGTATAACCGATGCTTTGATCGACCGATGCGTTCTTCGTGCCGAGCACGAGCCACAGCACGAGCGCCGCGACGAGCGCGACCAGCATGCCCTTTCTCTCCGCGATGCCGCGATACACCGCAGGCTTGAGCCAGTAGATCGCGGCGAGCATCACGCCGAACAGCAGGCTGTCGATGCGGTATTGCGTATAGAAGAACGTGCCCTGAAGATCGCCGTTATAGACCGCGATGCTGCGCGCAATCAATACCGCGACACAGATGCCGGCGAGCACGGTCAGTATCGTATTGACGCGCGTTTGCCAGCGCGAGAACACGATCAGCAACAGCGGCAGGAACAGATAGAAATGCTCCTCCACCGCGAGGCTCCACGTCTGCGCCACCGACGAGCCGAAGTAGTTCTGCATGTGCGTGAGGTTCTGCACGAGGAACGTATCGGTCGGATGCCGCCCCACGATCACATGGAAAAGAATCAGCGCATAGTACGCGGGCCATATCTTGAACATGCGCCGCACGATGAAGCGCCCTGCATCGATGCGCCCTTCCTGCGCGTATTGCTTGAGCAGCAAGCCGCCCACGAGAAAGCCGCTCAGCGTGAAGAAGAGATTCACGCCTTCGTGGCCGAAGCTCTTGAGCGGATATTCGATGGCGGCAATGAACGCACTGCCCGTCGGATACGAATGAAAGTGAAACCCCATGACTGCGATGATGGCAAGTCCCCGGATGAAATCGAGCTCGATCGATCGATTGGGTCCTGGCATGCGTGTGGCGCCGAAAAGGCTCATGGCCTTCCCCCTGTCTGCGAAGGTCTTGTTTGTATTGGATGCCTCGCCGCCCGGGTCCTCATATCGGCGCACGCACGCGCATCGCGATTATCGTGGTCTCACACCGGTGTTCCGGCAGTGCAATGTTCGTTCGGGAAACGCGGTGCGATCCGCCAGAATCGCGTGCTTAGCCGACAGCGCATCTCGTGCTGCGTGCCCTCGGCAACACACGAAGGATGCGCGGCGAACGAGCGTGGTGCGGCGCACATGGCCATCCGTCGATTCGCGCCGAAGACTAGTCGCTAAACGCCGCGCCGGCGGCTCGCGCTTTTGCCCGCTGATATATTCGACGCACAAATACGGGGTACCCGGGGACCGTCGCTCGAGCTTCACGCAAGCACACGACACGCGACTTCAGGCTTCCAGGGCACGCACCGGCTCAATGCCGCGAAGCCATCTAAAGAGAACGCCATGCGCAACAAGTTCGCCGTCGTCTGGATCTGGCTTTTTCTCCTGCCGCTCGCATTCGACTTCAAGGCCGCAGAAACCGCCAGCAAGGCCATACAGATACTGCTCACCATTCCCGCGATAGGCGCGGGCTGCGCGCTGCTAATGATCGCGCCGCGCTTCGCAGAGCGCTCGCGCTTGCGCACGATCATCACCTCGCTCCTGCTCGTCACGATGCTCGGCAGCGTCGCCACGCAAGTGCTGCAAGGGAACGATTCGGGCAACTACATGCGCGTGATCCTGCCGTTCCTGCTGATGCTGCTCGGCTATTTCGTCGCCTGCCGTCCGTGGGATTCGCAGCGGCTCGAACAGATCGAGCGGGCGATGTTCTGGTCGATGGTCGCATCGCTCGTCTTCAGCTTCGCCTATGGCATGGCGACCGGCGGCGGACTGGAGAACGTTCGCTTTCGCATCGTGTCCGTTACGTTCCTCTGCCTGCAAGGCTTGCTGTTGCATGAGTTCGTCGTCGCGAAGCGCATGACGAAGCTCACCGTGCTGCTGTTTCTTGCCACGGTCGTGATCGAGCTGCTGAGCGTCACGCGCAGTCTGCTCGTCGGCACGGTGCTGCTGTTCGCATTCGCGACGTGGCTCGCCGCGCCTTCGGCCAGGCATCTCTTCAAGGCGGGACTGCGCGCGGTCATGATCGCCGCGCTGCTCGGCGCAATGGTCGCTGCGTCCGCCGCGTTCTTCCCCGCCGTCGCCGAGCACTGGTCGCAGCGCATGTCGTTCGCAAAGGCCACGGAATCCGGCCGCGATCCGACGACCATCACGCGTCTCGCTGAAATGAAGGACCAGTACGACCAGACGATGTCGGACACGCTGTCGGTCTTCGTCGGCAAGGGCTACGGCCACGACTATCGTTATTCGCCCGACTATCTGCCGGACCTTGCAGGCCAGTTCACGCCGAAGGATTTCTACGCGATCAAGGAATGGGCGGCCGGCCACAACTTCTGGGTGTATCAGTTCTTCGCGGGCGGCGTGCTGTTCGGCATTGCGTTGCCGATCGCATTGCTGTGGGCGCTGTATCGCGGGTCGATGGCTTATCGTGCGTGGCGGCGCCGCTCGCCCGATGCGATGTATCTGCCGGTGCTCGGCCGCGCGCTGCTCGTCGTCGCCGCGCTGCCCGCAACGTCCGTTGGCGGCAATCCGCTCGGCAATCGCTTCTCCGGCATCGTGTTCGGCGTCGCGCTCGGTCTGCTCGTGGCGGCCTTCGCACGCATCGCTCAGAACATGCGGATGCGGGCCGCACATGCTTCGGCGCACGAGGCATCGATGAAAAGGCGTCATGGCGGCGGCATGCGTCCGGACGTGCATCCGAACTACGATCCGCATTACGGGCCGATGCCGGACATGCTGCCTCTGCACGCGGCCGCCATCACGCACGATCATCACGCAAAGGACCGTCGCGAGCCGCCATCGGGCGCGGGTTCGCTCGCACCGTCCGCGTGATGACAACGACAACGACCTCAGAACTCGTCGCTTCATGAAAATTCTGCATCTGCTGTCCACCGTCGATCCGCGCGCAGGCGGCCCAACAGAAGGCGTGCTGCAAAGCGGCCTCAGCATGCGTGCGATGGGCCATGAAATCGAAGTCGTCTCGCTCGATGCACCGGACGCGCCTTATCTCAAGGCGTTTTCTCTGCGTCTGCATGCGCTCGGTCCGTCGCGCGGATTCTATGGACTATGCCCGCGGCTCGTGCCCTGGCTCACGGAACATGCGCCGCGCTTCGACGCGGTCATCGTCAACGGTCTCTGGCAGTACCACAGCTTCGGCGCGTGGAAGGCGCTGCGCGGCAGCAACGTGCCGTACTACGTGTTTCCGCATGGCATGCTCGATCCGTGGTTCAAGCGCACGTATCCGCTCAAGCACCTGAAGAAGTGCCTGTATTGGCCGTGGGCCGAATACCGCGTGCTGCGCGATGCAAAACGCGTGCTCTTCACGACGCAAGAGGAGCGCCTGCTCGCGCGCGAATCGTTCAGGCTATATCGTGCGAACGAAGAAGTGGTGTCGTTCGGCACGCGCCAGCCGCCCGCCGATTCGACGACCTTGCGCCACGCGTTTCTGTCGAAGTTTCCGCAGCTCGCGGGCAAGCGCTCGATTCTTTTTCTGGGCCGCATCCACGAGAAGAAGGGATGCGATCTGCTGCTGAAGGCCTTTGCCGCCGTGCGCGATATCGACCCTCGCGCGCATCTGGTGATGGCCGGTCCCGACGATGGCGAATGGGCCGCGCAACTGCGCTCGCTCACGAAGGAGCTCGGCATCGGGGACCGCACGACGTGGACGGGCATGCTGACCGGCGACCTCAAGTGGGGCGCGTTCCGCACGAGCGATGTATTCGCGCTGCCGTCGCATCAGGAAAACTTCGGCATTGCCGTGGCCGAGGCGCTCGGCTCAAAGCTGCCGGTGCTCATCTCCGACAAGGTCAACATCTGGCGCGAAGTGAAGGAAGACGGCGCGGGCATCGTCGCGAGCGATACGATCGACGGCACCATCGACGCGTTATCGGCATGGCTGCGCATGGATGCGAACGCGGTAGCGGCGATGCGTGAGCAAGCGCTCGCCACCTTCACGCAGCGCTTTGACGTCGATGCGATGTCGAAAGACCTCGTGCGCGTGCTGCGCGAAACGTCCAGCCGGCGCGACGGCGGGCTCACGCGCGGGCTGGTCAGCGAGGCGGCCGGATAACGCTCGCGAAGCGGTTCTGCACCGCGATTATCTTGCTCGCGCAGTCGTCGTAGTCCGAGCCCTTCGCGCGCTCCGGGCCATACATGCCGCGGCATTGCGCATAGAGCGCGATGGCCGCGCCATTTCCCTTCGCCACGCGCGTGGCCGAATAAACCGGCTTGCCCGAACGCGAAGGCAGGTCGCTTTCTATGGCGGAAGCATCGGAGCGAATCACAGGCTGATTCGAATTCTGCTCGATATAACGCTTCGTCATATCCCACATTGCATCGCATTGCGCGGCGTCGCGGCACTCGACTGTCGCGTTGCGCTGCGCCGTCTCCAGCGCCTGTTCCGAGCGCGTGAAACCCTGAGCCTTCAGCGCTTCCTTCTCGGGCGAGGAACAGGCTGCGAGCAACATCGATGCAACGGCAATGGCAATGACAGTGAGCTTTTTCACGGGCGATCCAGTTGAAGCGATGAACGGATGCCGATTATAGCCAGCAAAGAAAACGCCACCGGTCTTCCGGACCGGTGGCGCCCCCTTCCCCTACATGCCAGGCTTTACGCCAGGTCTCCCCGCATATGCATTGCCGATGTCAACGCCGCCATCGGCAGCGTCTCGGTCTGTTTCTCGTGGCGCATCGGTCTGCCCGATGCCGTGACGATCGTCGGCGCGGTATCGTCACTCTTGATGACGCGCTGAAGATGGCCGGCCAGTCGCAAGGTCAGCGCAGCGATGGTGATCGTCGGGAAATTCGCGCCGACGGTCGGGAACACCGAACTGCCCGCCACATACAGATTGCTCATGCCGTGAACCTTCAGATTGCGGTCCACCACGCCGTTCTTCGGCGAATCGTGCATGCGCGTCGTGCCCATGTGGTGCCACGTGCCTTCGAGTTGCGCCGGCCACGGCTTGCCCTGAAGCGGCTCGTCGAGCGTGACATCGGCGACGCCCCCGCGCCGCAGTTCCGTCGCGATATGCGCGACCGTGCGATCGAACGTGCGCTTAACGAGCTCCGTCACCTGCCAGTCCACCTTCACGCGATTCATGCCGAGCGCGTCTTTCTGCGCAGACAGCGTCACGCGGCTGTCGCGATTGGGCTCCGCTTCCACGATGGTCTGAATCTTCACTTCAGTAATGAGCGGACGCGGCTGCAACAGGCGCGCAAGACCGAAACAGGCGGTATCGACGGGATGCGCCATCATCGTGACGAGGTCCGCCGCCATGTTGTAGCCCGGCTGATCCTTCTTGAGCATCGCCTGCTTGGCGCGGATGAGCGCCTCGGAGCCCTTCGTGTTTTCGCCGCGAAACACCGAATAGAACCACGCACGCGCATTGAGCAGCTTCTCGCGTCTCAGGGTCTTCTGCGTCAGCGCAAACTGCGACGAAATGAACGTGCCGTTCGCGGAGACCGCCTTGTTCTGGTAGTGATACTTGATGTCGTAGAGCTTGTTGCGCGCCCACTCCTTCTTGAAGTGCACGCTCGCCGACATGATGCGCGGGTGGTCCATGAAATAGCGGCCGACCAGATCGTTGCCGTTGCCGATACCGGTTGCCTGCACCTTGTTCGACGACAGCATCAGCCGCGCATTCTCGATACCGCCCGTCGCCAGCACGAACACCTTCGCGCGAATCGCGAAACGGCGGCCGGACAGCGTGCCGACATCGATCTTCGTGACCGAGCGTGCGTCGGTATCGGTGTCGATGTTCAGCGCATTGGCGTACAGGAACACGCGCACGTTCTTCGCCGCGAGCAGCTCCTTGCGATACACCTTGCCGAAGCGAACGGGCGGGCTGAACTGCGAAATCGTGTCGCGCACGTTGCCGCTCAGGAACGGATGACGCCGCACGTCGGGCCGGTTGATGGCCGCTTCCCAATGCGCGGGATCGAAATTGTTCTCGCCCAGTTGCAGCAATGCATGCGTGCGCTCGTAATAGGGGCGCAGCTCTTCGAGGCCGAAGGGCCAGCCGCTGTCGGCTACCCAGTCGCGCTTCTCGAAGTCCCACGGATCGAGCGGACGGCACCATCCGCCCCAGCAATTGCTGCTGCCGCCGAGAAAGCGGCTGCGGCATCCATCGGCAAATTCATAAGGAACCCCAACGTTCTCACCGCGATACAGATCGCGAGTGTCGTTGTCCGCCTTGTATCCGCCGCTTTCGAGCAAAACCGCGCCGATGCCCTGCTTTTCCAGCTCCAGCGCCAGCGTAATGCCGGCGACACCCGCGCCGACGATGCATACCGTGGTCTCGATGACTGCGCCTTCGTCCACGCCCCGGCTGTCAATGAACATGCCCCGTGCTCCTTCTTATTTTCATGCTTTAAGCGATGCCGCGCTGCCGTCTACGATGCAGCGCCCTCGTGATGCCTTGCCCGTCCGTCATGCAGGAAAGCGCTTTCTGATGAAACGCACCGGATTGCCCCCGTACACGCCCTCTGCTTCGAGCGAGCGATGCACGACCGACATCGGCGTGACGAGCGCCGATCGTCCGATGGTGACGCCCATCTGCACGACGCATTTCGAAGTGATCCATACGCCGTCTTCGATCACAATCGGCGCGACCCGCAAATCCATGTTGCCGGCCGCATCGTGCGAGCCGGTCGTAAGAAACGTGCCTTGCGAGATGCACACGTTCGAGCCGATGCGAATGTCGGTCTGGTTATAGATCCACGCATCGACGCCGAACCAGCAGTTGTCGCCCACTTTGAGATTCCAGGGCGCCTTCACGCGGATGGGATGCGGCATCCGACAGTTCTTGCCGATGCGCGCGCCGAACGCCCGCAATAGCGCCACTCGCACGAAGGAAACCGGAATCAGCTTGTTATTGATGAAGCACGCTTCGACGAAGAACCACACGAGTTCGATCAGAAAGCTGCGCTTCGCGACGAAGTTGCCCGGACCCGCGAGCGAGAGATCGATTACATTGCCGCGCTTTACACGGTCTACGCGTGCGTCACGTGTGTCGTCGCTGCGTCCATCGCTGGGCGCGCCGATGCATCGCTCGTCGATCGCTCTGTCCATGTGATCCCCGGCCTTGTTCGCTGTGCGCTTGATGCGCGTGGTCGCGCGCATTGATTATTCGAATACAAGGTGATGTGCAGTCTTCGTTGCCTGTTCTTCGCATCGGCGCTCATCAACGCAGCCGCATACGGTGAATCGATTATCAGCGAACGTCGAAAAGCGCCACGTGCGCTATGGCACGCTTGGCCGCATCGGCAAGACTTTTGGCGGTACGAGTCGGAGCCTCGACGTAAGCGCTGCCCGTGCGTATGCGAATCGTCGTGCCGCGTGAAGTAGCGTACCGAGGCATCGGTGAAATCTCTGTACAACGCATAACGAAGCATTCAGGAATGCATGCCGATCACTTGCAACGAGTCCCGGAGGATCGAATGAAACACGAGCTACGCGCGGCGCTCTTGCCGCTGATGCTGGCTACATTGCTGGCATCGCCGCTCGCGCACGCGGGCAATTTCGCCGATGCCGCGATCGCGAAGCAGGCAGGCGGCGGCGCACCGTCGGAGATGGATTTGCTAGGTAGTCCGGATCGATACGCCGATCCGTATGGCGCGCCGGTCAATGGCAAGGGCGGACAGCGCGGGCCGATCACCAATGCGCAGACTGCGCAAGGTGTGTCGCCGACGGACAAGCTGCTCGCGCAACAGAATGGCTATGCGGGCAATCCGGGCGCTCGCGCGCAGTTGCGGCGAGTCGGACGCAATCCGGATACAAAGGCGATGATGATGCCCCAGGGCGCGGCGGCAACGCTTTATCGCACGCCGGATGAATTGAAGCCGCCGGCGAGAGCCGCGCGGCCAGTACAGATTTACAAGTCGCCGTATTGATGATGTCATCGGCCGTTCGGCGCACCGAAGGGCCGACACGGTCACTCGATCTTTTCGACTTGCGGCAGGATCGGCGCACGCTCTTTCATGCGGACGATCGGCAGCTCGACTGCATCGCCGCCACGCACCGCTGCCGTATCGCCGACGAGCGACTTCAGGCGTTCCTCGAGCCGCGCGAACACCGATTGCGGCGAGAGTCGTTCCTGTGCGAAGAGGCGCCCTTCTTCGCCATAGCGAGCCCGCAACGCCGGATTGCGCACGAGCATCGAGATCGCATCGGTCAACGCCTCGACGCTTTCCGGCTCGATCACCACGCCGCGCCCCGATACCGCTTCGTATAGCTCGGTGCCGGGATGCGCCATCGCCACCACGGCGCGCGCGCTGGCGAACATGCCGGTGAGCTTCGAGGGCATGACGAGGTCCGCGACATCGCCGCGCTGCGGCAGTACGTGGATGTCCGCGAGATTCAATAGCTCGTTGAGACGCTCGACCGGTTGCAGCGAGAGGAATCGCGTGTTCGGCAAATCCGCGCAACGCTTCTGCAATTCGGCCTTGGTCGCGCCGTTGCCGCAGAAGACGAAGACCACGTCATCGCGCGAAGCGAAGTCCGCGGCGGCGGCCGCCAGCACTTCGAGACCTTGCTTCGCGCCCATGTTGCCCGAATAAAGCACCACTTTCGTGTGCTCGCCGATGCCCAGTTCGCGGCGGAAGGCGCTCGGGCCGTCGAGCGGATAGATCGCGGTGGTATCGACCCAGTTCGGGAGATGAAAGGCATCGGCGGGTGCCACGCCTTTCTTCACCGCGCGCTCGACCATCTTGTCCGATATCGAGGAGACCACGTCGAAACGGCGCATCAGCCAGCGCTCGAACGCCAGTGCGCCACGCGCCGCGCGTGCGTTCCTGAGCAGGCCGAGATCGAATGCCGCGTCTACTTCGAAATCCTGAATATGCAGCCATGAACGCGCGCCGGTGAGACGAGCCAGTGCGAGCGCGCCCGGCGCGTTGGCCAGGCTCGGTGCGATGGTCATCACGACATGCGGACGCCAGAGTCCATGCAGGAGCAGCGCAGGCAGCGACAGCGCCGCGAAGGAGCCGAGGTGCAGCATGCGCTTCAGTCCGCTCGGCTTCTTCGGCACCCACAACGGCGCGCGCGACAGGCGCACGCCCTTGCGCGTCTCGAAGCGAGGCCGCCAGCTCGCATAGCCTTTGCCGACCTTCCATTCCGGATAGTACGGCGGCGCGCAGACGACGCGCACGTCGTGCCCGCTCTGCGCCAATGCTTCCGCCATTTCCGCCGTGTATTTGCCGGTTCCCGTCAGCTCGGGCGCGTAATTCAGCCCGTATATCAGTATTTTCATGTGGTCCCTCGCCCGACAATCGCGCTTCGAGTCCCGGGCGTGTCCTCGTCGCCCGCGAAGCGCCAGCCCTCGATCACTGCGTGTAGTGCGCCCTCCTTCCCCGTGTCGATCGACTCATCAATTCGTCAGCAGCAGCGCACAGCCCCGTGCTATGTTGGCCGCTGCCGACGGCGGATCGAAGCGCTGAATGACATCGCTGCAGCGCCTCGCGACGCCCGCCGTATCGGCGAACGCTTCCAGCGATTTGAGCATGGTTCGATGCAGGCTCGCGACATCCCCCGCAGGAAACGCATACCCCGATACGCCTTCGACGACCAGCTCCGGCACGCAGCCGCAGCTCTCGCTCACGATCACCGGGCATCCATGATTCAATGCTTCGTTCGTGACAAGGCCCCACGGTTCGCGCTTGCTCGGCAACACCATGCACGTCGCGCTGAAGTACTCGCGCGAAAGCGGCGCGTCCTGCAGGCTGCCCAGAAAGTGCACCGCGCCTTGCAAGCCGGCATCGGCTACCTGCTTCTTGAGCTCATCGCCGAGAGGCCCCGTCCCCACGATGCGCAGTTCCGCATTCGGCACGCTCTTTCGCAACAGCTTGAATGCATCGACGAGGGTATCGATACCTTTCTCCGCTGACAAGCGCCCGACGAACAGAAACACCGGCTTGTTGCCCTGACGATGCGCCAGCCGGTCAGGAATCACCGTATCCGGCGAGAACGAACGCGGCAATGCAGCGGCCTGGCACGGAATGAAGATCTTCTCCTGCTTCGCGCCGAGCGACATCAGATACTCGCGGCTGCGCGTGCCGAACGCGAAGTAGCCATCGCATAGCGCAAAGAACACGCGCTTGGGAATGGACGTCAGCATGCGGCGCGGATTGTCGCGCGCAGTCGAGTCGCAGAACACGGCGCGACGCTTGCCCGTCACGATGCACGCGGCCATCATCGCCCAGTATTCGGGCCGGTGATAACCCGGCAAGACCACGAGGTCCGACTTCGCCTTGAGCACTTCCCAGACGAGTCGCGCGGTCATGCGCCACGTCGGCACGTCTTCATAGCATCCGTTGTAGAGCTTCTTCATCGGATAGCGATGAAACGAGTAATCGACATCGGAGAAGCCGATGCGGTCGTGCTCCGTATCCGCGATCTGCACCATCGAATAGCGGATGGAGCCGGTGCCCGAGATGTTGTGCAGCGCGGACAGCACTTCCCCTTTGTGCCGCGACCACACCACGTTATGAAAGATGGTCACTGAAGCTGACATTATTGTTTTATCCCTGCGAAAGGATGCGTCGCGACTCAGGCGGTCACCAGGGTCTGCGGCATCGATGCATAGCGTTCAAGGAAGTCCCCGTACGTCGCGCGTATGCCTTCTTCGAGCGCGATCGACGCCTTCCATCCCATGCCTTCCAGTTTCGATACGTCGAGCAGCTTGCGCGGCGTGCCGTCCGGCTTGCTCGCATCGAACACGAGTTCGCCTTCGAAGCCCACCGCACGGCACACGGTCTGCGCGAGTTCGCGGATGGTCAGATCGTGGCCCACGCCGACGTTGAACACGCCGTCGTTCACGTCGCTTTCCATGAGGAAGGCCGCGGCGTCGGCGAGATCGTCGACATGCAGGAACTCGCGGCGCGGCGAGCCGGTGCCCCAGACCGGCAGCGTGTCATCGCCGCGCAGCTTCGCTTCGTGCGCCTTGCGCATCAGCGCCGGCAGCACGTGGCTGCTCTTGAGATCGTAGTTGTCGTTCGGGCCGTAGAGGTTGGTCGGCATCACCGAAACGAAGTGCGTGCCGTATTGACGGTTATAGGCCTCGCACATCTTGAGGCCCGCAATCTTCGCGATGGCATACGCTTCGTTGGTCGGCTCGAGCTCCGATTGCAGGAGATACTCTTCCCTGATCGGCTGCGGGCAGGCCTTTGGATAAATGCAGGACGACCCGAAGAAAACGAGCTTCGACACGTTCCAGCGGCAGGCCGCGTGGATCACGTTCGTTTCGATCGCCAGGTTCTCGTAGATGAACGAGGCGGGCAACGTCGAGTTCGCGAGGATGCCGCCCACGCGCGCCGCAGCCAGAAACACCACGTCGATCCGATTCTCTTCGAAGAAGAGATTCACGCCGCCCTGATCGGTGAGATCGAGATGCGCCTTCGTTCGCGTGATGATGTTCTGGTAGCCGGCCGCCTTGAGACGGCGCACCAGCGCCGATCCCACCATGCCCCGATGCCCCGCCACGAAGATTCGTGCTTGCTTGTCCATGGCGCCTTTACTCGTGATGTTCGAGGGCCTTGAAACCGGCGAGCGTGACGAGTGCGTCGCGACGCGCGATCTGATAGTCCGCGCGCACCATCTCCTTCACGAGCGACTGGAACGAGGTGGCCGGACGCCAGCCGAGCTTCTCGTGCGCCTTGGTCGGATCGCCGAGCAGCGTTTCGACTTCCGTCGGGCGGAAGTAGCGCGGGTCGACGCGCACGATGACCTGCCCCGGACGCAGCTTCGTCTCGCGCCCTTCCACGCGATCGACGATGCCGATCTCATTGACGCCCTCGCCTTCGAAGCGCACGTGCACGCCGAGCTCCGCCGCCGCCTGCTGCACGAACTCGCGCACGCTGTACTGCACACCCGTTGCGATGACGAAGTCCTCGGCCTGCTCCTGTTGCAGCATCATCCATTGCATCTCGACGTAATCGCGCGCATGGCCCCAGTCGCGCATCGCGGAGAGATTGCCGAGATAGAGATCGTCCTGCAGGCCCGCTGCGATGCGCGCGATGGCGCGCGTGATCTTGCGCGTGACGAAGGTCTCGCCGCGCACCGGCGATTCGTGGTTGAACAGAATGCCGTTGCACGCGTACATGCCATACGCTTCGCGATAGTTCACCGTGATCCAGTATGCGTAGAGCTTCGCCACTGCGTACGGGCTGCGCGGATAGAACGGCGTGGTCTCGCGCTGCGGAATCTCCTGCACGAGGCCGTACAGTTCCGAAGTCGATGCCTGATAGAAGCGCGTCTTCTTCTCGAGGCCGAGAATGCGGATGGCTTCGAGGATGCGCAGTGCGCCGAGGCCGTCGGCATTCGCCGTGTACTCGGGTTCTTCGAAGGACACGGCCACATGGCTTTGCGCGGCCAGGTTGTAGATTTCATCGGGCATCACGCGCTGGATGATGCGCACGAGGCTCGTCGAATCGGTCAGGTCGCCGTGATGCAGGAAGAGACGCTGATCCGGATCGTGCGGATCGCGATAAAGATGATCGATGCGGTCGGTGTTGAAAAGCGAGCTGCGGCGCTTGATGCCATGCACCTCGTAACCCTTGTTGAGCAGCAGTTCGGCCAGATACGACCCGTCCTGCCCCGTGATCCCCGTGATCAAAGCAACTTTGCGGTCCATGCTTAACCTCTTGTTTTTCGGTCTGAAAGCGGCGCGCGTGCACGCGCCGCGTTTATTTTTTTATTGCTGGTCTTGCTTGTAGTTTTATTCGGCGATGCTTTCGTAGCCGTAGTAGCCGGCGTACGTGCTGCCCATCAGCATCTTCGATTGTGGCACGTCGGTCAGCAGAACGCCCTTCATGTTCACGCCGCCGTGCTGCAGGCGCTTCATCGTTTCGCCGATTTCCTGCACCTGGTTCTTGCCGTGCCGCACGACGAGCAGGCTCGTGCCGGCATGCTTGCCGATCACGGTCGCGTCGGTGACGGCGAGGACCGGCGGGGTATCGACGATCACCAGGTCGTACATCTGCTTCAGTTGATCGAGCATTTCGCCGAGACGCTCGCTGGCGAGCAGTTCCGACGGATGCGACGGCAACGTGCCCTTCGTGATGAGGTCCACACCGGGCAGCACGTCATGCAGGATCGCGCTCTCCACATCCGCGCCCATCAGGACATCCGACAGGCCCGGCGAATGACGCACGCCGAAGTGCGAGTGGATATCGCCGCGGCGCATGTCGCCGTCGATCAGAAGCACGCGCTTTCTCGTCGATGCAACCAGCGTCGCGAGGTTCGCCGACAGGAACGACTTGCCGGCTTCCGGACGCGAGCCCGTCATCATCACGACGTTGTTGCGCGCATCGGCGAGTTGCAGTTGCAGCGACGTACGCAGGCTGCGAATGCCCTCCACCGCTGCATCTTCGGGCGCTTGCGCGGCCAGCACGTGCATGCCTTCGCTGCGCATGCCGACCTTGCGTTGCAGGCGAAGCTGCGTGTCGCTGCGCGGCACGATGGCGAATACGCGCACGCCGAGCTGCTTTTCGATCTCTTCCGGACGCTCCACGCCGCCATACAGCGACTTGCGAACGAACGCGAACAGGATGCCGAGCGCGAGGCCCACGCCAGCCGAAATCAGAATGACGATGAGGCGCTTCGGACGCACGGGATCATCGGCCGGCTGTGCATAGTCCACCACGCGCACGTTGCCGATCTGCCCCGCCTTCGCGATACGCAGTTGCTGTGCGCTATTGAGCAGGTTCGTGTACAGCTCGGTGTTCACGCGGACATCGCGCAGATAACGCAGTGCGGTCTGCTCCGTGTCCGGCAGCGTCGATACGTTCTTGCCGAGACGCGTCTGCGCGCCGGAGAGCGAAGCGATCTGCGCATCGAGGGCCTGCACCGACGGATGATGCGGCGTGAAGCGTTGCGACAGTTCCGCGCGCTGCTGCTGCAGGTCCGTGAGCTTGGTCTTGTTGTCAACGATCTGCTGCAGCAGCAGACGGCTTTCCTCGCTCAGGTCCACCGTGCCCTGACGATTGCGGAACGTGTTGTAGCGCTGCTCTGCTTCGTCGAGCTGCTTCTTCAGAATCGGCAATTGCTGATCGAGGAAGGCGAGCGTGTGCTCGGCTTCGGCCGATCGCTTGTCCGAGTCCTGCTGCACGAAGCGGTTCGCGATGTTGTTGACGATCTGCGCGATCTCCTTCGGATTGCGCCCTTCGAGGCTCACGCTGATGATGCCCGACTGCAGGGCCGTTTCAGCGACCGTCAGACGCTGCTGCAGATTGTCGATGGTCGTGAGCGTCGAGAAACGCTGGACGTCGAAGTGAACGCCGGGTGCGCCGACGAGCTTGTCGACCTTCAGCCTGACCGGACCTTGCGGCGTCATGCCCGACGCTTCCTGGCCGACCTTGCCCGAGAGGACCGCCACGCCGTTCGGATCGTTCAGCACATACGAGCCGTTCTCGCCGGCAACGACGGTGAACTTCTGCTCGTACAGCTCCTTCGGCGTATCGAAGAGCGGCACGTCGATCTGCTCGTTGCCCCATGCGAAGCGCGACAGATAGCCTTCCGGCACCTTCACGTCGAACGTGGACAATGCGCTGCCGATCACGCCGCCGATCACCGGCACCGCATGCGGCGCGGCGCTGATGTCGAGGTGCAGACGGCGCACCGTATCGTCGACGACGAGGCGCGAGCGCAGCAGTTCGATCTGCGCGGCCGTGGTGGATTTCGCGTCGAACATCTGCGACACGGCTTGCACCGCGTTGACGTTCGCGTTCGCGTTGTTGTTGGCGTTGGTCTCTTCGGTCTGAATGAGCGCGTCGGCCTTGTAGGTCGGCGGCGCAACGAATGCATACGCGGCGCCGAGTGCGACCACCGCGAGCATAACGACCGTCACGAGTTTCCAGTTGCCGAAGACGGCCGCCAGATAGTCGGATAATCGCAACTCGTCGCCGGTCGAGACGTCCGAGTAGCGTGCATCAAAGTTTATGGCCATGGTCTCGCTCGCTTATTTCTTTGAAAAGTCGCACAGAACGCCGGCGCGCCCCGCGCGCGCCGGTTGAAGCCAGAAACGAAGTCCTTACTTGGTGATCACCGCTGCCGTCAGACCCGCGTTGATCGCAGGCAACAGCAGGTTCAGCACGCGGCTGAAGCGGACGAGGCCGTTGTTGTCCACATAGACCACGTCCTTCGGCTGCAACTCGAAGCTGTTCGCGAGCAGCATGGACACCGGCGAACGCGCATCGAGCTTGTAGACCTCGGGGTTGTCCGTCTGGCCATTGCGGATCACGTACAGCTCCTTCGGATCCGACGTTTCGGCATTGAAGCTGCCGGCCTGCGAGATCGCATCCGAGAGCGTCAGCTTGCCGTTGCGCATCGGGATCACCGTGGCCGGCTTCGTCACTTCACCCATCACGTACACGCCGTTGTCTTCGCGTGAATCGATGCGCAGTGCATCGCCCGGCTTCAGCATGATGTCCGAGGGGCTGCGGCCCTTCGCGGTCATGCCCGCCATGTTGATGTGATAGGTCACGCCGTCACGGATCAGCGTGACACGGCTTTGATCCGCGGTCGGTGCAAAACCGCCCGCACGTCCGATGGCTTCGGTGAGCGTCATCGGAATGTCGTTGATCTGCTGCGAGCCGGGCGTGCGCACTTCGCCGTCGATATAAACCTGCGACGAACGGAAGGACGCGACGCGCACCGTCAGTTGCGGCTTCACGAAGACCTTCGACAGCTCCGCATACAGCTCGCGCTGCACCTGCGATTCCGTCTTGCCCGCGACGTGGATCGCGCGGTTCACATACGGGAACTGCAGGTTGCCGTCGGCATCGACGACGAAGCCGGGCGCCGCATCGGCAAGACGCGTCTGCTGCGCCGGCTGGCCGAGCGCGGCCACGAGTTCCGGGTGATCCCAGACCGTGATCTGCAGCACGTCGCCCGGTCCGAGCAGATACGCGGTGGGCTTGCCGTAGAGGCTCGCGTTCGGATCGACCGTGGAGACCGGCTGCGCGGCCTTCAGCTTGCGCACGAGCGACAGGTCGATCGGCGTGATCGGAATGTTCACGGCCGTGGCGGTATCGCCCTGGTCGTTCGACGTTTCCGCGAGCGCGGCCGGCTTTTCCATGTGCATGCCCGGTGCGAGCGCGCAACCGGCGAAGATCACGCAGAACGAAGCAGCAGCCGCCAGGCTCGAAAGCCGGAAGACGCCCGACACGTTGGTATTGGCGGCCATGGATGTGGTGCCCGGTTGTTGTTGATTGTGCATGATGGTCGTCCCCTGCATTCAATAAGCGTTGGTGTGGCGTAGTCCCTTGAAGATCGTTGCGGCGATGATTTTCATGTCGAGGCCGAACGACCAATTACCCAGGTAGTACAAGTCGTGAGCGACGCGTCCTTCCATTTTTTCGATGAGATCGGTCTCTCCGCGAAAGCCGTTGACCTGGGCCCAGCCGGTGATGCCCGGCTTGATCCGGTAACGATGGATGTACCCCGACACGACCTTCTGATAAAGATCGTCATGTTCCAGTGCGTGCGGACGCGGGCCCACGACCGACATGTCGCCGAGCAGAACGTTGAAGAACTGCGGCAGCTCATCGAGGCTGGTACGGCGCAGGAATGCCCCGACACGGGTCACGCGCGGATCGTTGCGCGTGGCCTGGCGGACCACTCCGGCCTGTTCCGTGTGCAGTCGCATCGAACGGAACTTGTAGATTCGAAACACGCGGCCATCCGCGCCCTTGCGACGCTGCCTGAAGAACACCGGACCGCGCGACGTCAGCTTGATCGCAATTGCAATGGCGATCAGCAGCGGCGAGATGGCGATGATCGCGGCGAGCGCGAACACACGGTCGAAGATCTCCTTCTGCAGGAGCGCGCTCTGCGAGATCGGCGACGCAACAAGATTGATCGCGGTTTCGCCGAGCAGGTCGGTCGTGCTGCTTTCGAAGAGCGACAGGCTGCGCACGTCCGGCATGAAGCGCACGTTCACGAGCTCTTCGCGGAACTCGTTCACGAAGCGATGAATCGTGCGTTCCTCGGAAAGCGGCAACGCGAGCCACACTTCGTGGACGTTGTGCGTGCGTACGTAGTTCACGAAGGCATCGTGATCTTCGAACACGGGAACGCGCGTATTGAGCCGGCCCGATTCGGGCGCGACGTTGAACACGGCGCTCGCACGAAAGCCCGAGTTCTTCGCACGTTCGAGCTTCCTGACGATGGAGTTGCAATGCTTGCCGCATCCGACGACCGCGACCTGATGCAGGTTCATGCCCGCATTGCGCATGCGTGCGAGCACGACATGCGTGAGAAGCCGTCCGCCGATCATGAGCACGCCGGACATCGCGGTCCAGTATGCGAACCAGAGGCGCGACACATAGTCGAGCCGATGCAGCGAGAACATCAGCGCGAGCGCGCAGCCCTGCACGACCAGCCAGCCAAGCGATACCTGGCAGACGAGCATGACTTTCCTGCGGCCGCGCCATGATTCATAGACGCCGAAGCCCGGAAAGAGGGCAAGCGAAAACGCCGCCGCAAAAGCGACGAACACCGCCGAATAGGCGGGCACCGCTATGTTCTCGAACCTGATCTGCGACGCCAACGCCGCGCCGCCCACGATCATGGCGACGTCGAACAGGCGCGCGAGCAATCCTTGTAAATCGCGCATGTCTTTTCCCCGAACGAAATCGATCCCGCCCAGCTAACTTTTCATCTTCCCTCTCGCGGGCGGCGCCAATGTCTCTAAGCGCCGCCGCGAAGGCCCAGTGTTACGCGCGGCGCTCAGCTACGGCCGTACGTATCGTCGAAACGAACGATGTCGTCTTCGCCGAGGTAGCTGCCCGACTGCACTTCGATCATCTCGAGCGGTACCTTGCCCGGGTTTTCGAGGCGATGCCGCACGCCCAGCGGGATGAACGTCGATTCGTTTTCCGAAAGAAGGAACTGCTCTTCGCCGCGCGTGACGAGCGCCGTGCCGCACACGACGATCCAGTGTTCCGCGCGATGGTGATGCATCTGCAGCGAGAGCTGCGCGCCCGGCGCCACCACTATGCGCTTCACCTGGAAGCGTTCGCCATGCTCGATCGAGTCATAGAAGCCCCACGGACGGCGCACCTTGCGATGCGTGTCCGCTTCCGGCGCATGCTGTTCGCGGATGCGCGCGACGAGCCCCTTGATGTCCTGCACGCGCGAACGGTCCGCGACGAGCACCGCGTCATCCGTTTCGACGACGATGATGTTGGTCGTGCCGACGCATGCGACGAGGCGTCCGCCTTCGGAGCGCGCATAGCTCGAGGTCGCGCCTTCGAACACGACGCGGCCGCTCGCGACGTTGCCCGAGTCGTCCTTGTCCATCGCGTCCCAGACGGCATCCCACGAACCGAGGTCCGACCAGCCCGCGACGAGCGGCACCACGACGCCTTCGCACGGCGCGTTCGGCGTGCCGATGTGCTCCATCACCGCGTAGTCGATCGAATCGGACGGCGCGCTTCCGAACTGCGATGCGTTCGGGCGGAAGAACTTGCCGTCGTCCTTGCCCTCGCCGAGCGCCGCGCGGCACGCCGCGAACATCTCGGGATTGAGTTTCTGCAACGCGGCCAGCCACACGCTTGCGCGCACGACGAAGATGCCGCTGTTCCACCAGTACGTGCCCGCTGCGACGTATTGCGCGGCGAGTTCGGCGGCGGGCTTCTCGACGAAGCGGTCGATCTGGTGCGCGCCGTCCGACAGCGCGCCGCCCAGCCGGATATAGCCGAATCCGGTGTCGGGACGCGTCGGCGGAATGCCGAGCGTGGCGATTGCGCCGCGTTCGGCGTGTTCGGCGGCGATCGCGATTGCGCGATGCAGCGCCGGGATATCGGCGATCGAGTGGTCGGCCGGCATCGCGACCATGATCGCGTCCTGACCGTCCCTGCATGCGGCGAGCGCGGCCAGCGTGAGCGCAGGGGCCGTATCGCGGCGTGCCGGCTCGACGATGATCTTCGCGCTGACGCCGCTTTCGCGCGTCTGCTCTTCCGTCGTGAAGCGATGCTCTTCACCGCACACGATGATCGGCTCGGCGCTCACGTTGAAGTCGCCCGTAAAGCCTTTCATGCGCGAGACGGTGGCCTGCAAAAGCGAGTCGCGGCCGACGACGCCGATCAACTGCTTCGGAAATTGCTCACGGGACATCGGCCACAGGCGCGTGCCCGAGCCGCCGGCCAAAATGACGGAAACCAGCCGGCGGCACGGTGCGGCCGTCGTGGCCACGCTCGTTTGCACGTCGCTGCTGCTTGTCGTCACTTCGCCTTCCGTGCGTGTCTCATTGCTCATCGTAGGACTCCTGCCTGCATGTTCGTTCGCGGCTTGCTTGAATCACTGCCGCCCGAGAATGATTGGGCCCCGGACCAAGATGGTCCGGCCAAATGTTCGACGCTTTACGCCACCCCTGTCCGCTACCCCACACAGAGGGACGCCTTGTGCTTCGGCCTTGCTGTCTCCTGGCCCTTCTGACGCGTCCGGCTCTCAGCCGTTTGCCTCGCGCCGGCTTTGCATCCGGTATTCGGTCGGCGAAATCAGAAGGCGCTTGCGGAAAATCTTGGCGAGCCTGTCGCCGTTGCCCATGCCGCTCCTGCGCGCGATCTTGTCCACCGGCAACTCCGAGTCGGTGAGCAGCGCGCAGGTCACGGCAAGGCGTGCCTGCAGCAGATAATCGGATGGCGTGATGCCCATCTCGATCTTGAAGCGGCGCAGGAAGTTGCGCTCGCTCATCGCGGCGACCTGCGCCGCATCGACGACGGAGATCGGCCGCTCGCAGTTGTCCTGGAGCCACCGTGCCGCCGCGCGAATCTTGTCGCCCGCCGAGGCCGCGCCGCTGTCGCCGAGAATCGACACGAGCTTCGCGGCCGAGCCGGGCATGAGACGTTCGGCCACGCTGCGCGATACGTCGAGCCCGAGATCGCGCTTGACGATCATCAGCGCGCCCTTCATCGACTCGTAGCGGTCGCCGCCATCGCCCGATTGTTCGTCGCGCACGAGCGGCATGATCGCGTTGCCGTAGCGCGCCTGTGCATCGAACGCGTGGCCGATACCCGCCGCCTCCAGCACCTTGCGGCCTTCGGAGATCGACTTGATGGCCGTGGTCTTGCCGTTCACGCGACGCACCCATTCGACGATGCGATCGTCCTTCGCAGCTTCCTCTGCGCCCCGGCCGCCCGCGACGAAGAGTGCGTCGAAGCCGCCGTAGTGGCGCGCGTCCAGACCGTCGGTCCACACGCGCACCGACGACGAGCAGGCGACGTTGCCGCCTTCGACAGAGAGGAAGCGCACGTCGTAGGTGCAGTCGGCTTTCGCCTTGGCCGACGACAGCTCATTGGCCATGTGAAAGACTTCAGCGACGATTCCCGCACCCAGTAGCGAGAATCCGTCGAACAGCAAAATTGCAATCCGTTTCACCTCGGCCTGCGACGGTCTCGTCGAGGGAGGCATCCAACCCATCACTGCGGGTTCGAGCGTGGCGTAAGGCATGGTCATCCTCTGCAGCTTTGTTTCCAGGGTGCGGAAGAGTTACTCGGCCATTGCATTGCATCAAGGCGTTCCCGAACTGCGCCGGGTTGCCGTGACCGATGGGAACGAGAGGTTGGCGGAATCGTCTCCGCTGGTGTGAATAATAAGCAGACAATGTTTTCCGTGGGTTCGATTTTCGCGCTTAAACCACAAAATCTGTTCGGTTATGAGGGTGACCGCACATTGATAACCACGTGCGGAATCAGTTTGAGGGTCTTTCAATGCGGTCGCCGCCAATTCATTAATTCTTCATACGAACGGTCGATCGATTCGCCAATCCGACGCCGTGCCTTTTCCGTGCGATTGCCCACTCAAAGCGCCAGAAGCCCCGCTGCGCGGACGTCTGCGGCCTATCGAACGCTTCGGCAGTTTCAGAACAGCGTTTGAAAGTGATTCATCGATGAAACATCGAAGACGGCATTGCCGCTCGTTCGCGCGTGCCGAATCGGCAATTTTTGGTTTATCGCCAGTAAGATTTTGATACAGACACGCGTCATTCCCGACCGTCGATCAAATGCGGAATACGTTCATTTATTAATCGACGCTCATTCTCGATTTAGATTATCGAATACGCATAAACGGATTTTTAAAATGCATTGCAACTATTTATTCACGGACATAATCCGGTCTTTTGTTATGAATTGTCTTGCTGCGCTGCACGAGGGTGAAACCCCCGCCAGGCACCACGAGCAAAGGCGTCGGGAGCCGGACATTTCCGCCAAAACCTAGTCCGATTGCGGCAGTGCACAGTTCAGGGTTAATACGAACGAACGGTTGCGCGACGCGAGGATTCGTCCGGGGAATACATCGGGATTGACCCGATTAATATGATGTCCGGCGGAAACAAGTGTTAAGACGCAACGATGCGATGCATCGGTCAACTTTTCCGGTCGGCGTGGCGCGTCAGTAATCGGGCGACCGGCGCTTCTGTTTCATGTCTGATCAGTTCCGAGGCGGCTCGACGACGCATTCATCCGACGAACGCGCGGCGCGCGTGCGGACCCGTACGGTTCGCGTCGGGCGCTGCAGTCATCGTGGGTGCCCGCACCTTCAGTCCGATCATTCGCACGATGAACCGATTCCCGACCGCACGCCGCGCGACAGCGGCCATCGCCCTGCTTCTGACGATGACCGCCTGCGACAGCGCCACGTCCGACGAGACCGCCGCGCACGCAACGGCGCGGCGCGCCTCCTTCGATACGCCGCCGATGCGCTGCGACGCGCCGGCAGCGCCCGTGCGGGCCGCAGGAAGCGGTCCGGCGATCGAGGCGGACACGCCCGGCAGCAACGGCACGCGCATGTTCGCGCTGAATGCGCCGCTTTCCGTTGCAATCACGACGCGGGCGAAGTTGACCGACGCGGTGAGCTGGGAGATCCGCGACGCGTGGAACGTGGTGAAGGCGAGCGGCCGCTTCGCCGTCGATGCGAAGCCGGGGACGTACACGCTCGCGTGTGCATCGCGTGCAGCGGGGTACTTTGCGGTGAGCGCATCGCTCGAATCGGACAAGGGCATGTTGCCTCGACGCGGCACGCGGCCTTCGGGCATCGCGACGTTCGGCGTGCTGCCCGATGTATCGGCGGCGCTGCCGGCCGTGACGTACTCGCATCCCGATCAGCATCGCTTCGGCGGTCAGGGCGCCGCGTATCTGAAGCCCGGCGAGACGTGCTGCTCCGGCGATGGCTATCGCCCGCTCTATCCGGATCTCGGTCTCACGTGGGTCAACGACAATCGCAACTGGTACGTGACCGAAGAGAAAGGCCCGCACACGTTCAACGCATCGGCGGACAATCTCGCGCCGTTCTTCAAGCCGGGCGACCTGCTGCGCCTCATTCAGCTCGATGGCATCCCCGCATGGGCGAGCCCGACGAAGGAGCGCACGCACAGCTACGCGCCGGCATCGCTCGATGCATACCGCGACTACATGAAGCGCGTGGGCGATGAGTCGAACACCGTGCGCAAGCGCTGGTTCGCGCAGCAGTCGCACGACTACTATCAGGTGACGTGGGAGCCCGATTACGAAGGCGGCCTGCCGTGGCGCGATTCGGATGCGAATCTCGTTGCGATGTACAAGGCCACGCACGAGGCCATTCATGCGAGCGATCCGAACGCGGTCGTGATGGGGCTGACGCTGTCGAATCTCGCATCGAATACGACGTGGCTCAGGCGTCTCGCGCCGCTCGGCATCGGCAAGTATCTGGATGGCGTGAGTGTGCATGGCTACTACGACGTGGGCACGTCGCCCTCGCATCCGCCGGAGCGTTTCGATGCGGACGCATCGACATCGGCGAAAGCGATGCCCGCGGCGATGCGCGAGTTGCGTCGCGCGATGACGGACATCGTTAAGCCGGGCGCGAAGCTGTTCGTCACCGAGACGGGTGTGAGCTATGACATCGGCAGCAAGTATGGGCCGCATACCCCCGACTGGAACGTGCTGTATGCGCAAGGCGCGGTGGTCGCACGCACGCATCTGATTCTGCTTGGCGAAGGTGCGGACGTGAGCTTCGTGTTCTATAGCGCCGATCCGCCGGAGGTGGGCTATGGCGTGTTCTTCGATCTCGTGAATGCGGAGGGCGGGTTCGGGCAGACGCAGATCAGCCCGAAGCCTGCTGCGATGGCGGTGGCTGCGATGACGCGCATCATCGACGGCACGACGACGCTCGGTTATCTGAACGGCACGCCGCGCGGCGTCTATGCGTATGCGTTTCAGCGCCTGAATGGCGGCAAGGTGGTGACGGCGTTGTGGGCGCATCGCAATGCATCGTGGCCGGGCCGCGACGGCTTCGATGCGACGCATGGCGTCGACTACGGTCTTGTCGTGGATGTGCCGGGCAAGTCGGGCACGGTGACGGTATTCGACATGATGGGCAATGCATCGGCGATGCCATACCGCGATGGACGCTTGCCGTTGGTGTTGAGCGAAGCGCCGCTCTATGTCGTGTCCGATAACGCCGCGGCGATGCGTGCGAATGTGACGAAGCCTGCGGGTTATGCGGGGCAATAGAGCCTGATTTAGTCGTTTATGACCAGTGCTGCGGCTGACTGTCGCATGCCTGTGCGCGCTACACTGAATTTGCGCTGCGTCTGTTCAAACGGGGACCGGCATTCAACATTCATAACGATCAAAAGAAAAAAATGACCAACGCAACGGCGATGCTGAGCGAAGCGGATTTCATGACAGTGGTTCGGCTAGCGCCGCTGGTGTCGATCGATCTCATTGTCACCGATGGCAATCGGCGGGTGCTTGTGGGGCGGCGGCGGAACCGGCCGGCACAGGGGACCTGGTTCGTGCCTGGCGGGCGGATTGCCAAGGATGAATCGCTCGATGCGGCGTTCAGGCGGATTGTTCGGAGTGAGTTGGGGGTCGCTAGCGTCGAGCGGTCTTCTGCGCGGTTTTTTGGGGTTTTTGAGCACTGTTATCGCGATAACTTCTCCGGGGTCGAAGGGTTCGGGACGCACTATGTCGTGCTCGCTTATGCGCTTCCCTTGAGCGGGAATGTGGCCATCGGGCGGTTCGATCAGCACAGTGAGTATCAATGGTTGCACGTTGATGATCTGCTTGCTTCACAAGATGTGCATGAGAATACTAAGGCATATTTTTCTTGATTTTTTGTGGTGTTGGTTTTCGCGCGTCGGTATTAGTGCGCCCCTCCCCGGGGCGAGCTAATAGACCGACGCGAATACAAGCTTCCAGAAGGGAGAAGGAACTACTCTTCGACGACAGAAAGGTCCGCATTGTCCTGAGCATCGACGACAGGCGCGTCGACAACCGCAGCAGCAGCAGAGGAAGAAGAAGCAGAAGCCAAGAACTGCCCCCGAAGATACTCTTCGAACTCGGTTCGAACCTCAGGATGCCGAAGCGCGAACTCGACAGTAGCCTTAAGATACCCGAGCTTGCTACCGCAATCGAACCGTTTCCCGCGATACCGATAAGCGAGCACTTGCTCTTGCGAGAGGAGCGCCTCGATCCCATCGGTCAACTGAATCTCGCCACCGGTCCCGGGCTTCTGATTCCGCAGGAATTCAAAAATGCGCGGCATCAGAACATACCGCCCGACGACGCCAAAATTGGAAGGCGCCAAAGCCGGCTCAGGCTTCTCGACGACACGCGAGAGTTTGAAAAGCCCATCGTCCCAAGGCTTGCCTTCAATGACGCCATAGGATCGCGAATCCTTGCGATCGATCTCCTCGACGCCAATCACCGACGAGTGATAATGATCGAACACATCGACCATTTGCGCGAGCACAGGCGGCTCGCCATCGAGCAAGTCATCGGCGAGCACGACAGCAAACGGCTCATCGCCGACGAGCTTCTCGGCACACAACACCGCATGCCCGAGACCCAGCGCTTCCGCCTGACGCACATACATGCACGTCACATGGCTCGGCAAAATGCCGCGCACGAGTTCGAGCAGCTTCTCCTTGCCGCGCGCTTCGAGCTCGGCTTCGATCTCATACGACTTGTCGAAGTGATCCTCGATCGCGCGCTTGCTGCGCCCCGTCACGAAGATCATCTCCGTGATTCCCGCAGCCATCGCCTCTTCGACCGCGTACTGAATCAGCGGCTTGTCCACCACCGGCAACATTTCCTTCGGGCTCGCCTTCGTTGCAGGAAGGAATCGCGTGCCGAGTCCCGCCACCGGAAATACCGCCTTGCGCACTTTTAGCATCGGCTCACCTTGTTGGTTGAATGTGCAAAGGCGAACGCAACGCTTCATCGAGCGTTTGCGGCCGCCTCTTGTTGTTGTCGCCATCGCCGATTTCATCAGACGACACGAGTAGCGTCAGCTTATTCGCCCGATATCGAAATCATCTGCCAACACTTCGTCATTTTCAGACTGTCAAGCCGATGCCCGTTCCCTGCCGCGTATAGTGCGACGCATGTGAGCTTAGTTTTCCCGCTTTCGACGTTCCTCACCGGAACAAGGGGGATGAAAGCAACCGTCTTGCATGTGACCCGAGCGAGGCGCACCAAGCGCCCAAAGCGGCCTCGAAGCTGCCTCAGAGCGGCCCGAAAGCGGCTCAACGCGCCCGCTCCGGTTGACAGGAGAAAGTCGATGGAATACGCCAATGGTATGGGCCGGGGCCGGCTGCAAGTCGTGCGCTCGCCCAGGCCCGACCCACGGTCTGCCGATACGGCAAAGCGGATCGGCATTCTGGTCTTCGAGGACTTCTCTCTCGTCGAAGTCAGTTCGATCTCCGAGGTCTTCTCGCTCGCCAATCAGGTGCGCCCGCCCGACGATGAATCGCACGGACTGCGTGAGCAACCGCACGCATCGTCCACATCGTTTGCAGAATTGCCGAACTATTCGCTGCAGTTCGTGTCCAGCGAAGGAGGCAGCGTCGCGAGCAGTTGCTCGATGCGTATCTGGACCGAAAGCCTCGAAGCACGATGGATGAACGAATGCGATGCGCTCTTCATCGCGGGCGGCCCCGGCGCACGGCAGGCACGCCACGATGTCATGTTGCGCAAGCAGCTCGGCCGCATCGCGCCGAAAATTCCGTTCATCAAGGCAATCGGCGAAGGCGCGCACCTTCTGGCAGCCGCGAATCTCACGCTGCAGAACCGCTCCCTCGATTTCGCCGGGGACTCCGCCGCCGAGGCGATGCCGCCGGCATTGTCGAATGCGCTCTGCATCGCCGAGCAGACGCTCACGCTCGACGACCCGAAAGGGCCGATCGCCGCGGCGCTGTCGATGGTCAAGCGCGATTACGGCGCGGCGGTCGCGCGTGAGGTCTCGGAGCGGTCGATTCCGGGCGCGTGGCAGAAGCTCGCCACCGTGCTCGACGACACCGACGGCGGCGGCGTGCGCCAGAAGATCGACGCGGCCGCGCGCTGGATCCGCGAAAACTACGTGCGGCCGATTTCGATCACCGATGCCGCACGCGTCGCCGCAATGAGCGAGCGCAACTTCCTGCGGCGCTTCAAGGCGCAAATCGGCCTGACGCCATCGGAATACCTGTTGCGCGCCCGGCTCGACGCCAGTTGCATGCTGCTCGCCGCCACCGACCTGCCGGTCGACAAGATCGCGCGGCGTTGCGGCGCGGGCAGCGGCGACGGCCTCGCGAAGATCTTCCGCAAGCGGCTCTCGATCTCGCCGACGGAATATCGCATGGCGGGCCGCCGCAAGCAGGCGGACAGCTCGTAGGCATTTTCCAACCTTCGATACCTACAACGGACACGTATGGAAACAAAGGTACTCTGGATTTTTTCGAACCTCGGGGATGCAGCCTTCACGCTGCCACTGGCACTCGTCTGCGCGTTGTGGCTGCGCACCGTCGACTGGCGGCTCGCGCTGCGCTGGGCCGTGCTGCTCGCCGGGGGCATGGGCCTCGTCGGCCTCTCCAAGATTCTCTATGCGGGCTGCGGGCTGGAGATTTCGGCCATCAGCTTCCGCATGATCAGCGGGCATACGATGCTCGCCGCATCCATCTACACCGTCGCGGGCGCGCTGCTGTTCGGCAGCTTCGGCGGGGCATGGTATCGGCTCGGCGCGGCAGGCGGCCTCGGACTGGCCGCGATGATCGGTGCGAGCCGCATCATCCAGGACGCGCACACGCCGAGCGAAGTCATCGCGGGATGGCTGCTCGGCGCGGCCATCGCCGGCATGTTGCTCATGCGCGTGTTCGAGCAGCCGCGCAAGATGCCGCGCGCGGCTGTCGCGGGCGTCGGGCTGCTGGCGGTCTCATCGATTGCGTATGGGCATCACGCGCCGTTTCAGGCGCTCATCGAGCAATACTCGTGGGCGCTTTGCCGGGGACTCGGGCTGTCCTGAGTATGATGTCGGCCTGACCGCTGACTCATACTTCCGGACTCCAGCATGGACCGCTTCCTCGCAATGAAAGTGTTCGTGCGCGTCGTCGAATCGGGCAGTTTCTCGAAAGCCGCCGACGCGCTGCGCCTTCCACCCGCAAGCGTCTCCCGGACGCTGCAGGCGCTCGAAGCGCATCTCGGCGCGCGGCTGCTCAATCGCACGACGCGCAGCATCAGCATCACCGAAGACGGTGAAGCCTATTTCGACCGATGCGTGCGCGTGCTCGGCGAAGTTGACGACATGGAAGCCTCGCTATCGCATTCGAAGCTGAGTCCGAAGGGCAACGTCAAGGTCAGCCTTCCGCAAGTCATGGCGAAGAGCACCGTCATTCCCGCGCTGCCGGAATTCTTCGCGGCGTATCCGGATATCGGCGTCGAATTGCTGCTGACCGACCGGCAGGTCGATCTCGTGGAAGACGCCGTCGACTGCGTGGTGCGAGTCGGCGCGATCGGGGATGTCGGGCTGGTGGCGAAACGCATCGGCGCTTATACGCAGATCACGTGTGCATCGCCGGGATATATCGAGCAATACGGCGAGCCGCAGACCCTCGACGATCTCGACCGGCATCTCGCCGTCGGCTATGTGATGAACAAGTCGGGACGCGTGCGCAACTGGGAATTCGTCGTCGATGGCGAGACGCGCAGCATCGCGCTCAAGCACAAGATCGCGGTCAACGACGCGGATTCATACATCGCTTCCGGACTCGCGGGACTCGGGCTCATCCAGAGTTCGAGCTACACGCTCGATGCGTATCTCAAGAGCGGCGCATTGCGGCGCGTGCTCGCCGGGTATCCGACGCATCCGCGCGTGGTGTCGGTGCTGTACGCGGCGAACCGGCATCAGCCGCGGCGCGTGCGCGTGTTCATCGACTGGGTCGCCGATCTGTATTCGCGGCTGCCGATCTTTCAGGAAAGCTGAAGCGCGCTGCGTCTCAGCGCGCCGCCTCGCGCCCCTTGGCCACGCTCTGCAGAACCGGCGCCGCCGCCGTCTGATACTCCGGCACCCAGCGGCGCAGGTCGCGGCGCACTTCATCGTCCGACAACACGCGATGCTGCATCAGCCAGGGCAATAACTCGTCGATGAACGCATCCGGCACGCCCCGCGCCTGCGCGATCCGCAGCTTCGGATGCGGCGTGCGCGTGGTGGTTTCATCGTCGGCGAGCAGTTCTTCATAGAGCTTTTCGCCGGGACGCAGGCCGGTGAACACAATGCGAATCTGCTCGTCGCTGTAGCCATAGAGGCGGATGAGGTCGCGCGCCAGATCGACGATCCGCACCGGCTGCCCCATATCGAGGATGAAAATTTCGCCGCCCCGCCCCATGCTCGATGCCTGCAGCACGAGCTGCGCGGCCTCGGGAATGGTCATGAAGAACCGCGTAATCTCGGGATGCGTGACCGTGACGGGACCGCCCTTCGCAATCTGCTGCTGGAACTTCGGAATCACGCTGCCCGCGCTGCCGAGCACATTGCCGAAGCGCACGGTCTCGAACTGGGTGCGCGGCGCGGATTGCTGCAACGCCTGACACGTCATCTCCGCGAGGCGCTTGCTCGCGCCCATGACGTTGGTCGGGTTGACGGCCTTGTCGGTGGAAATGAGGACGAAGTGGCGCACGTCGTGACGAATCGCCGCGCGCGCGACGCGCAGCGTGCCGAGCACGTTGTTGCGCACCGCCTGCCACGCGTTCTGCTCTTCCATCAGCGGCACGTGCTTGTAGGCCGCCGCATGGAAGACGATGTGTGGCGTGAAGCGCGCCATCGTCTGGTCGAGCAGCAGCGAATCTTTTGCATCGCCGACGACGGGCACCACTGACAGCTCCGGAAACTTCTCGTGCAGTTCCTCGATCAGGCGATACATCGCGTATTCGCTGAGATCGTAGGCAATCAGTTGCGCGGGCGAGAATCGCAGAATCTGCCGGCAAAGCTCGGAGCCGATTGAGCCGCCCGCGCCCGTCACCATCACGACGCGCCCGTGCAGCAGTTGCTCGACGTGCGGCATGTCGATTTTCACGGGCTCGCGGCCGAGCAGGTCTTCCAGGTCGATCTGCCGCACGCGCGACAGGAAACCGCCCTCGCCTTGCGTCAGCTGGTTGAGCGCGGGCAGCACCATCACCTTGACGCCTGCGCGCACGCAGAGGGTGGCGACGCGGCGCTGTTCATCGACGGAAGCGGACGGGATTGCGATGATCGCGTATTCGGTCTTGTACTGCTCCGCGACTTTCGACAGGTCGCCGAACGAGCCGAGCACCTTGTGGCCGAGCACTTCGCGGCCTTGCTTGGAGGGATCGTCGTCGAGCAGGCCGACGAGACGCCATTCCGACGAACGCGCCAGCTCCCGCGCGAGCATCGCGCCGGCGGTGCCCGCGCCGAGCACGATCACGGGCTTGCCTTGCCCGACGAGTCCGCCGTACAGATAGAACTCCTTCCCGGCGCGATACAGCGCACGCGCGCCGCCCATCGCGAGGAAAAGAAACAGCGGCTCGACGATGAGCACCGAGCGCGGAATGACGGGCGTCGGCTGAAGCAGCACTGCGCCGATCATCACGACGAGCGCGCCCACGACGACCGACTTCGAGATGCGCATCAGGTCCGGCAGGCTGGCGAATACCCACATGCCGCGATAGAGGCCAAAGACGCGGAACATGACGCCGTAGACCGGCAGCACCCAGATGAGCGCAACCAGTGCGCCGTGTTGAAAGTCGGGAGGCACCGAACCGTTGAACCGGATCAGATAAGCAATCAGCCACGTCCCGGCGACCGAAAGAAGGTCGAACGTGAAGGCGCCTGCGGAAAGCCACGAAGCTTTGAATCGAATCATCCGCGTACACCTCGAGATTGTTCGGATAGAAGCGCCTGGTGACGCCGCCAGCTTGCATCGACCATCCATCCCGCGATTGCGACGACGATTGCCCAGCCTGCCACCGCCGCCCATTGCACCATGGTCGGCCAGGCCAGCGCCAGGTTGGCGAGCGCGACGCCCGCGAGCATCAGCACGTACCAGACGATGGCCGTTCGCGCGTGTCCCGCGCCCATCTGCACCATGCGCTGGTAGTAATGCTCGCGATGCGCCTGCCAGAACTTCTCGCCCCGCGCGAGCCGCCGCAGCAGCGTGACGGAGGCATCGGCGATGAACGGGCCGAACACGAGCGCCGGGAACCACACGGGCCACGTGCCTTTCAGCCAGCCCCAGTAACCGAGTGCGCCTGCAAGGAATCCTAGGGGAATCGAGCCTGAATCGCCTAGGAAAATCCGTGCCGGATGGAAATTGAAGAGCAGGAAGCCCGCCGCCGCCCCGGCGATGGCCGCGCTGGCGATGCCCAGATCGATCTGCGGCACCGGACCGGACAGCGCCGCGACGGCGTAACCGCCGAAGCCGAACAGCGCCATGCCGCCCGCGAGGCCGTCGGAACCGTCCATGAAGTTGTAGAGGTTGACCAGCCAGACCATCAGGAAGCCGACGGCGGCGAGCGCGATCCATGGCGCTGGCGCCGGATTGGCGACGATCAGCACGGCGACGGTGGCGACGTGCGCGCCGAACCGCACGCGCGCAGGCAGACCACGACGATCATCGATTTGCGATACGGCGGCGAGCGCGGCGGCGAGCAGCGCGGCGAGCCACATCGAGCGCGTGAGCGACAGCATCGCGATGACGGTGACCGGCACGATGCCCCATCCGCCGACGCGCGGCGTCGGGCGCGTGTGCAGCGAACGGTCGTTCGGAATGTCGGTGGCGAGACGCCAGGCGAGGCCTGTGCGCAACAGGACGAAGAGAATCAGCGCGCAGATCGCCAGGGATGCGGCCGCGACACACGCAGCGGCGATCCACGGCGAATCGACGACGAAAGGGGACAACTGCGCACTCATTTCCCGGGCATTGCCTACGTTTATGTTCTTTTGACCAGCGGATGATGCGCGTTTCCGGATCATCCGCGTGTTACCGCCGCCATTCGGTTGTTACGGGACGTTAGATCGTCCACTTGTTCTCGGCCAGGAACCAACCGGCGGTGGCGGCCAGGCCCGCATCCAGCGAGCTTGGAGGCCGCCAGCCTAGCACATCGCGAATGTAGGACGAATCGACTTGCAGGCTGCCGGTCAGGCGTTCGATCTGCGGCGTCTTGCCGGTGAGCCGCCCCGCCGCTTTCAGCAAGCCGACGGGCACCGGCAACAGACGCGCCGGGCGTTTCAGATGATGCCCGAGCCTGCGCGCGAGTTCGGCGACGCCGGGATCTTCGCCATCGGTGACGTGGAAGAGCTGGTTCGCGGCGCGCGGATGTGTCGCGCATTCGACGAGCGCGTTTGCGAGGTTACCGACGTAGACGAGGCTGCGGCGTGCGGTGACTGCGCCGATGGGCATTGGTATGCCTTTGGCGATCGCGCGCATCAGCGCGAGGAAGTTCGCGCGGACTTCGGGACCGTAGACGAGCGGCGGGCGCACGATGACGATTTCCATCCCCGTCCTTGCGCCGAATTCCTGCAGCATGACTTCGGCTTCGGCTTTCGATACGCCGTAGGGGTCGGGCGGGCGGCGTTCGTCGGTTTCGGTCAACGGGCGGCCGTCGTCGAGTTCCGCGAGCGCCTTGATGCTGCTCACGAAGACGAAGCGCGTCGCGCCGGCGCGGCGGGCGGCGTCGGCGGTTCTGAGCGCGCCGTTGACGTTGATCGCGCGGAAGGCGGCGAGCGGATCGGCGGCGGCGTCGTTCATTACGTGGACGCGCGCTGCCAGGTGGATCACCGATGTGCAGCCTTCGAACACGGCGGGGGTGAGCGCATCGAGTGACTTTATTTGAACTGTATGCGGGCCCGCGCCGTGGCGAACGATGCCGAGCGGTTCCTTACCCGCATCGAGCAAGGCGCGTGTGAGCGCTCGTCCGACGAAACCGCTCGCCCCCGTGATGCCGATGCGCTCACTCATAACCATTTCCAGCCGAATCGGTTGAAGAACTTGTACGCCGATGCGATGAAGAGCTTGATGTGGGTCCAGCCCTTGCCTGCCGCGTCGCCGCCGTGATGCATGACGCGAACCGAGGGGACGTAGGCGACGCGCGCGACTTCATGAGCGCGAAGGCTCAGGTCGTAGTCTTCGAAGTAGAGGAAATAGCGCGGGTCGAAACCGTTCAGCTTTTTGAGCACTTCGGTACGGAAAAGCATGAAGCAGCCGCTGACGATGGGCGGGTCCCAGACGATTTCTTTATCGTTGATGACGTCGCGCATTTCGTATCTTGCTAGTCGCGGTTCGAACGGCTTCTTCAGGCTTCTCGGGAGGAAGCCCCGAACGAAGAGGTCGAAGACCGTGGGGTAGCGGCGGCAGAGATATTGCCGGCTGCCGTCGTCTTCGACGATCTGCGGCGATAGCAGGCCGACTTCCGGGTGAACGTCCATAAAGGCGAGCGCGTGGGTTAGCGCGTCGCCGTCCAGTTCGATGTCGGGGTTCAGGATCAGATGGTAACGGGTCGACGTGAGCTCGATGGCCAGGTTGTGACCGCGGCCGTAGCCGACGTTGCCATGGCCTTCGATGACGTGCGTCTGAAGCGCCGTTTCGCAGGCAACCTCGGACAGGTTGAACCCTTCGTCCGTTCCGTTGTTGATCAGATACAGTGGCGCAGAGACGCTGACATCGGCGGGAAACAAACGATGCAACGCGTTATCGAGCGTAATCAGCGTGCGTTCAAGAAGCTGCCGATGCGGCCGGTAAACAACGAGGGATACGCTTATCAATTGAGCTGAGCTTGCGCTGGCGTATTGGGAGTTCAACTGCATCCTTAGCGACCGAGTTCCGAACGCGCCCCCTACTGTCGGACGACGCAGCCGACATTTTCCCAGAAATGGGCCGTGCGTAGGAAATAATCGAACGCGGCTAGTGTCGGCGGGATGGACGCGCCGTCTCTGTCGAGACCTGCGAATCTCGGTATTTCCCACAAGGTGCCCGTCTCGACGCTCTTTTAAATGTTAGTCAATCTTCCGCGGAGCAGATGCTTGGGAGCATGCAGCGTATGAAGGTTGCGGCTATGGCAAGCGCACGGTCTGCTCTCTCTGATTGGCATAACGCGACTCTCACTGCGTCACCATCCCGTTGAAAGAACGACGTCTGCATCGGAGCTCCGATGTGGGAGGAAAGATTCTAAATAGGCGGCCCAGCTGTTGTGATGGCGCCGAAACAAGGTTTGACGCACTAATTCCCTCGACGTACTCGCTGCTTGAACGTCATTTCTTTTTCGGATTCTTTGTTGTCGATCACAGCGAGCAATACACCTGGCATTTCCCGGTCATTCTTTTCGCGGTAGAAATTCGAATCTCCCGGGACCAGCAAGATGCCTGAGCTTCTATTACAAAGTAGCTCCGTGCGGTGACCCTACGCCTCGCTTCCCCTTTCACGATGAAATCGCACGCACAATGACTCCATCACTGGGGCATCAAAAAACTCAGGCAATCAACAACGCGGACATGCGCCGTTGTCGTCAGCGTTTAACGCCGCAGCGGCGCCCTCTCTTTGCTCTTCTTGAAAAGCGTGCAGCGCAAATCCGTCCAGTCAATGCGCCTCCGACTCTGGATTCTGCTTCCGCGAGGGCCTGCGGAGCCTGAGTGCTGCTGGACACACGCGTGCTATGACTGGCAGCCCCCAACGAAAAGAAGGAGCGACTGAGGATACGTCCGCGCGGACGCCACCGATCAGCTCTCTACTCGGTCAGGACCGATTCAATCTTTTCTAGCGATATCCCAGGACCGAAGCGCACAGTGAGCCAGCGCAGCGAAAATTCTTTGAGCCTGACTGCCGTGAGCGCCATACCAGACCTATCGATGGCGCGGAACGCGCGGCGCTACACCCGGAACGATCGCTATTCAAGAGCACACGCCACGTAAGCAGCATTGCCTAACGGCGACGCCATCACCCACTAGCAATCACCCGGGATATCTGAGACTTCACGTGTAGCCAGATTGACAACTGCCGTTCAAGAAATTTGCGAAACTTGCTATCGCCCTTGCGTGCAAAGGTGGTAACTGTATTGACTGTCGCATGGCGCCAATGGCCGAAAACAAGCACAGTGTCGTTTCCCTTGAGCGAATGCAACCATTCAGCTTGATTGGTCCATACCGTCGCGTGCGCGAGTTCTCCTACCATCGGGTCACGAGAATATGAGTGCGCTGCAGACGACTTCATATGCAAAACATACAACGTTCGACCACGTCTCTCGATAGTCTCAATATTGGCTACCGTGCCCACCAGCGCGACTGGAAAAGAAGTTGCAGTCATACCGAGCCAACGATAGGCTGCGAGAAATCGCGCTTCCTCGTAATAGAAATCCTCCCAATTCACTGACATGCCATTGAAGACGAATTCGAGACGGTCCCTAACACCGGAATTGCTCGCACACAAACTTCGAAGTTCTATAACTCGCTTCGCCGCGTTAATGTACGCAGACAGAAAGCAGCGGGAGTCGCTTGAAAGGAACGCACTGTCGTCTCCTGCAATATCGGCCTTGCGAGATATCTTTGAACGCTTTAGATGCGTGTCTATGTCGCGTATATCAGCGATTGCGAGCAGACGAAAACGATATTGTCCTTGTTCGATGGCCTGCAAAAGACCAAACGAACGACGCGCAATGACTTTCAGTTGCTCCTCGACATTGAACACGCAGTCCTCGTTATGGGCCACCTTTGGAAACAAGCGAAAATACGCCTTGACCGAGTAGGCTTTGCCCCGACTCTCGCGTGCGTGGTGCGGAACGAAACTGACGGGCGCCATGCAGTACACACATCTCAACGGCGGAGGCTCTTGAAGAGAACCGATCGTCTCGGCGGAGACTTCCCGCCCATCCATTGTTGTAGCCACCCACATTCTTGCAGCCATCTTGTCCCTCCTTGTTCGTTTGTGCGACACAGTGAAGACCGCGCGATGACGCGATGGTCTTGTGCCCCTTCTTTTCCTTTACGCCGGCGAGTCAATCCTGGAATCTATCCGCGTTTATTCCGTCAGGAAATCGCGAGTCGGGTACCATAGATTGCGGGCGACGGCTCGCTTGGCGAAGCCTCGGCTCGCGTCTTTCGAAGCGATCGAGCTAGCCCGGCGCCTTCTTTCCCGCGCGATACTGTTTCCACGGTAGGGTCGCGTCGCTGCGGTTCGGTTGTGGTAGCGGTGACGGTGGTGAGCGCCCCGTTGGAAATGGACGCCGCTCGTCAAGGAACGACGTGGGCACCGGAGGCACCCTCGCCGTTGCATCTCAATGTGCGTCGATCTTCTAATCCTTGCCCTCGTAGGCCGGGCAAAGCAGAGCATCCCGGTTTAAGTACGCCGACGACCGAGGCTGGACAACACCTTAGAGATTGACGTTTAGAAGAATCCTTCGCTGGAGCAACCAAGGGCGCACTGCGGCGCAGGGGCCGACGGCTATGACGCCCGCAGATTTAAGCAAGATGTCAGTGCCCGATTGATTGGACCCGTAAGTGGCGCGAGCGGAATTATCAGTCGTTAATGAGGCAACCACGCCAAGCGGCGTGGTCTGCACAAACAGCGTCGATCGACATTGAAACCAACGTCGCGTCGACGAACGGCCGAACCACTGCTAAGAGCGAGCCGATAAGGCAAGCTTCAGCATCATCGTCACGTCGATTCGTGATCACCGGGAAAGCACATATGTCCGATGACGAACAGAGCAGCGGACGTGACGCAAAGCAACGCGATTTCAACGACGAGACCTGCGTCCCAGTCCTTGCTTGACTGAACGAGGTAGCACGCGCCTATCAAAGAAAAGGCACTCAGCATATGGGCGAAGCGCCGGTTGAGTCGCCGTTGAGCTCGATTGGGAGTTGCGACGCTTTTCAGCGTCGTGACCAGACGCTCACCGAAAGGTAGCTTGCCCCCCACGGCAAGTTCGCCGTCCGGCGCACCTGTCACGCGATAAATGACGCCGTCTACCGAAACGTGAATCGACGTGCGGCGCTCTGTCTTTTCGAGTTCGGTAAGCATCGCGCTCAAGCGCGGCGGCAGCATAATGCGGAATGACGGCTGAACGACAACGCGGTCGGTCAGGATCAAGCCGCCTGCATAGCGGACTTCTAGTACGGCGAGTTTCATAAAGCCTCCTTGGCTAAGAAAGTAGCGGCCTTCGGCGGTTTGCCAGGCCAGACTACGGTGGTGAAATAGGTCAGCGGTGGATCGTGCGCGACGCATAAGTGCAGCGAACCAGCGTGGCGGCGAGATGCTGAAAACGGATGACGAGCAACGTCCCGCGACTACACGTACGCAGGCGTGGCCGTCGAACAGAAAACTGTGTTGGTGCGAGACAACGGCTTGCTTCCGGCAGGAAGCGCGCTTGTCTTGCACGGAAACAGGAATGACGACGCGACTGGGGACCAGCGCTCGGATACAACGATGGAAAACGGTGGCTGATCGCTCGATGAACTCGTGCGGGAGCCCGGACTGCGATTTCCCGGAGAGGCCAGGTATAAAAGAAATGGCAAGCGCGCGTCAGCCGTGCGCTTAGCTAAGGTCGATGCGTAGATACGCGGTGGGTCCAACCAATATAGCGCGCCCATTGGACGGTTTCCGTTGGAAAGCTTCGTAAAAACGGCGTCTTTCCAGTTTGATGGTGGATATTGATGTCACGGAGCGGGCGGCTCGAGCGGCGGTTGCCGTTCGAGGGCGATAGAGCTCGGTTGGCCCGACGCCGCGCCACGGGCAACTTTCGAGGGTTGGCTCGGGTTTCACGTGGCGGGCACGCTGCTATAAACGAAACAGCGATTCCGGGTACCGGTATCACGGACGCGAGCGCCCGCGAGAGCAAAGCCAGTCGATATGGGAAGCGAGGTTGTCCACCTCTAAATAGCGCCGGTGCGTTGCGCGGAAGCGGTTCAACCTCGTGCGCACGAAGTAGTGCAAGTCTGGCAAGGTTAAGACGCCTTCCGGCACGGTCGGATGCAGGCTGCCGCCCGCCTCGCCTAGAACGGCGATACTCTCGACCGGACATTCGTGTTGAGACAGCACCAAGCGCAAATGACGCACGGCCGGCTTCGCACGGCGCAGCGGCGACGTATGAATCGTCACGTCGCCGCGGTCATCGACGACGGCAAGTTCATCTTCGTTGGTTCCCGGTTTGACTAGGCCTATCCAGAGGAAGTGGTTCACGACGAACACGCCAAACGGTGTGATCGCGAGGCAATCAACCTGTGTTGTCGGGTTCTTGGTGCCCGGTGCATGTTCGAGTTCGATTGAATGGCGCACATGCGCCCGGCCATCGCACGCATGCTGAAAGATCGGCGCAATGCGCATCAGCAACGCGCGGCTCACGCGTGGACGGTTTTTCGCTCCGTTGGTCGCCTCTTTTCTTGTCCTGCTGGAATGGCTGAAGCTATCGTCGGCGCCGCTGACCGTCTCGTTTGGTAGGTCGTGCGTCGGTATTCCGTCTTGATTGTGCTTTCTCATTTGGTCCCTCGGCTTTCGTTCATGGGATGGACTTCCAAGAAAAGTCATCGCATGCCACGGCGATCTCATTTGCAAGTCAGGCCGCCTATCGCGCCGCCACCTCTGTCGGTATAGCTCGACCGAGCGTCATTGAGTGAGGCGAGCGGCAATAGGCGAATAAGAAGGTGAGTAGGTTGCGCTACGAAAACACCGCCGGGGGAACCTACGCGCACTGACACTCGTGGGGCTTGCTCTCCAGCAGCAACCTTCGCAATGCCGCGATGCGTTGCTGCTGAGTTGGAATGAGGTAAGTCTTTTGCTTGATTCGCTCGAGCCGTGCGAGCCAATAAGACTGAGGCAGGTACGCAGGTAGAGACGGGCCGTGAGTGCTAACGACGTGGCGAATCACCGCTTCAAGATGTCTGATTTCGGCGTCCGCGCACCGCGCGGGCAGACGCACCGTAGGAGACGGTACGCTGACGGCAGAAGGACCTGTTGATCGTGCTAGGCCTTGTCGGAGGGAGTGCCCGGGCGCTGCACGCACTGGCGTGCGGGTGCGTAATCCTCCCGACGGGTGTTCCCTCGAACCGCGACTATCGGAGAGTCTTGCTCGTTGGCACGAATGCGCGCAGCACAGAAGTTTCGTTATTGGCATGTCTGAAATAATCTGGTTGGGACAAATCCAGCATGCCTGGCATATAAAGATGTCAAGGCGCCGCGACGGCTTGGCGATAGACCGAAGCAGCGGTCGTTGTATGAGGTCTGTGGTCGGCGTCAGCTCTTAGCACGGAACTCACGAGACCTTTACGAATTCACGTCCTGCACCACCGCCGGCGAACATCTGAAACCGAACTTGGTAGTTTGGAGAGACCAAAGAGTCGAAAGCTACCCCAATTTGCGAAGCTTTTGCTTGCTTGGGTGCGCCTGTTGGCCGGTACAGTGGAGGCGAGCAGTCGATCCTAGTTGCCTATATCGCCTCAGGAAACAGGAAGTCGACGACAGGCTTGAAACAAGCTCTCGCCGAAGCCGCCAAATCCGAAGCTGTTACCGAGCAGCTGTTAGGAATAGGGAACGCGAACGGGTCGTAGATTGTTAACGCCGTGTAATCGCTGGCAGGGCGGCTGTCTATCTCGGAGGTGAGCATGGGCCTTCAGCTCCGAGGAACCGAAGAATTAACGTTATGGCGAGCGAATCCCTGCCTTCTACCCGAGCGGTTTCTTCGCCGCGTCGGGCGAGGGAAACGCTGGTGCATAAGAATGATCGAAACGACGGAACGACTACATGACGAGTTCATTGCAAATCAAGATAACAATTAGCGGGTTTGTCACGCCAGAGCTTTATCGCGCCCTGTCGGCCGTCTCGAATCCAAGGCAACGAGCAGGGCTGCTCAGACGGCTCGCCGAGGACGCGCTGCGCAACAGAATAGTGACCACTCAGGTTTCGCCTGCTGCGGCCGCAGTCATAGCAGGCAGCAGTGTTGTACCCAGGCCGACCCACTCGGGAGCTGAGCCGGAATCGTTTCCTTCTATGCCCGGTGGCCCCGCCTCGGGGACAGGCATTGTGGACCAAGATCAAAGGCAGTTGGCTTATAGATGCGTAGCCGACGATTCGTCGGCCGTGAGCCCCTCCGCCCAAATGGTTCTGACCGTCACAGAGGCGCGAAACTATGGCGTAGAAGGAGTTTCCTTGCCGCGTGAGACCGCCGCGTCTATTTCATCAGTCGTCCTTGACCACGACGTAGGCGCAACGAATTCGGCGGTGGGACCAACGACGCCTTCACGACCTCGCCAAGATGGCGAGGCACTCTGCCCTGACTCCATCACGGAACCGAGCGGGAGGCACGCCGGTTTGCGGTGGGCGCTGGCTGCGACGGGACTTGCTCTGAGGGAAAACGCATACCGGTTCGGTGGCGCCATCATCGGTCGTTGGAAGACGGTAGGCAGGACTATTCGATAAGTGGTGGCCACCCATGCTTTGTTTGCTACTCGTTGCCCGCGACCCGACCCTTCCAAAATATGCTCGCTCGCCCCGGAACGAGTGCGGATAGAGGCTATGCTTCTATGCATCGCACGAGACCGGCAACGCCGTCTCGATTGCGCGCGGTGTGGCATCTCAGGACCAACACTTCGCAAATAGTTACGACGTTATCAGGAGGGCGAAGATTGGCTGCTCAAGGGCGACGCGCGATCAGAGTGGAGGGCGACAATCATGTTGGCCGGTGTAGCGGCGAAGGTTTTGGCCGGTGATGAGGAGTCGAAGGCGGCGTAGCCGCCGAAGACGACGCATCACCGGCGGCGCCGAGTCGGCCGGGTTCTACGATGGCTGATCGAACAAGAAAGCGATCAGCTACATGTCTGGAACCCGCATTACCGACCAACAGGTTCGCCTCTACATGTCCAAACGCAAACATCACTCGCAGGAGATCGCCGCCGCCAAGGCGGGCATCAGTGTCCGCAGCGCAAGGCGCATCGAACGTGACACCACCCTGCCATCACAGAAACCCCGTCGTTACTGGCGTTCCCGTCCCGATCCCTTCGCCGACGTCTGGGACACCGAAGTCGTTCCGATGCTTGCGAACGCGCCACAACTTCAGGCGATCACCATTCTGCGCAAGCTGCAGGAGGATCATCCCGGGCAGTATCCGGATAGCACACGTCGCACACTGGAGCGGCGCATTCGGCACTGGAGGGCGATGTCCGGTCCACCGAAGGAAGTCTTTTTCCCGCAGTTGCATGAGCCTGGCGCACGCGGCCTGTCCGACTTCACCGACATGGCCGAACTGGGAGTGACGATCGCTGGCGTGCCATTCGAACACCGGCTGTACCACTTCGTGCTCGCGTTCTCGCGCTGGGAATACGCTAATGTCGTTGAAGGCGGCGAGAGCTTCGAAGCACTGTCCATGGGATTGCAAAATGCACTATGGCAGGCCGGGGGATGTCCGCGCGAGCATCGCACCGACAGTCTGTCGGCGGCGTTCAGAAACCTCGCGGATAAAGACGACTTCACAGTGCGCTATGCGGCGCTGCTCGAGCACTACCGCATGAACGGGACGCGCAACAATCGCGGCTTGGGCCACGAGAACGGTAGCGTGGAGTCATCGCATCGCTATTTGAAGGAAGCTGTCGACCAAGCGTTGATGTTGCGCGGCCATCGGGACTTCGTTGATCGTGCGGCCTATGATGAGTTTCTGCGCGAGGTCGTCATGCGTCGCAACCGGCGTAACGCAGCGGCGTTCCGCCTTGAGCGCCAACAGCTCATGGATCTCCCGTTAAGGCGCACGACCGACTTCGTCGAGGAAGAAGCGCGCGTTACACGCTGCAGTACCTTCACCATACGCGGCATTCTGTACAGCGCGCCGTCGCGCCTGATCGGTCATCGTCTGAAGGTGCGCGTGTATGGTGACCGGCTCGACTGCTATCTGTCAGGCGCGCTGGTGCATAGCACCTCGCGAGGTTCGCGTGCCGGCGACAACCGCCGCGCACTTGATTACCGACACTTCATTGAGAGCCTCAAACGCAAGCCGCAGGCATTCAAGGGGCTTGCGTTTCGAGACGAGCTGTTTCCGCGCGAGGCCTATCGCCGGACTTGGGAACAGCTGGAGGCGAGACTGACGCAACGCGAGGCGTGCAAAGTCATCGTTGGATTGCTTGAACTCGCCGCGCTCGATGGCGTCGAGGCCGTGCTGGCCGCGCACCTCAACGCGTTGCTGGTTGACGGCAAGCTGCCTGATCTGAAGGCTCTACGCGAGGAGTTCGCGCCGCGTCACGCCGATTGCCCAAACGTCAATGTCGAGATGCCACCCGCAAGCAGCTATGACGACCTGCTCGACAAGGAGGTCGCATGAGCACGCATGCTTACGATGCCGGCCGTCTTGCCTTGATGCTCAATGAACTGCGCCTGCCGACCATCGCCCGCCTTTGGCCCGAGTTTGCGGAGCGCTCCGACAAGGAAGGCTGGCAGGCCACACGCTTGATCGGCGCATTGCTCGAACACGAACTGGCCGAGCGGGCCAAACGGCGCATTGAACGCCATCGTGCCGAGTCGCATCTGGACCCGACCAAGACGCTTGCGACCTTCGACTTCAGCATGGTGCCGATGGTTTCAAAGGCACACGTCATGGCGCTCGCGACCGGCGATTCGTGGCTTGAGAAAGGTGCCACGGCGCTCCTGTTTGGTCCGCCTGGGGCCGGCAAGAGTCAGGTATCTATAGCAGTGCGGGGTTGACGCCGAGGGGCAAGTCGATGATGGGGCTTCAAGACGCCTCGACGAAGTGATCGCGGGTCAACCTTCGCACCCTCAGATTCAATAGTTTCGTATTTGAATCTGGGTGCAGAGCGAACGCCGAGGGCCAAGAGTATGAGGCCGAGCTCCTGTCGATTTACTCACGATTCAACTCCGCCCGAACACTCGCTGATACCCTTGCCTGCGGGCACCGAGCCCAGCGACCTTAAGAACGTGGGAGAGCCCGCAGAGTTCGTCCCGACGATGTGAAGCCCATGGTTGCCGGGTTCGGGCTGGCGCAGGCAAGAGTAACGAGATGGTGGCGCATGAATCAGCAAAGTTCAAGCGGCCACGAATGAAACACCTGGCAGTGCTGCCCAGCAACGAGCCCTCTGATTCGTTAAAAGGAGAACAATGACTCATGGCTTCTATTAACAATGCACCGGTGCATCACCGAACTGTTGGCATCGATCTGGCAATCAGCGCAGTACAGGTCGCGCAAATCTTCGATGATGGACGTGCGATTGGCAAACCGATCCGCTTCCGTTTGACGTCAACCGATCTCAGGCGTTTCGTGTCAGCCGTCAAGAACGGTGTCAGTGCGGACACGCTGATCACCGCAGTAATGGAACCGACCGGCATGGCATGGTTTCCGGTGGCAAACTGGCTGCAGCGTGCCGGAATTAAGGTCATTCGAGTCAAGGGGCAACGCGTGAAGGCGTTGCGCAAATACCTTAGCGAGCATGCCAAGACTGATGCGGCCGATGCGCATGTGTTAGGCGCAATACCCGGCTTTGGTGGTCGTGGCCTTGATCCAGTTCATGTGCCAGTGCCCGAGCAACATTCTCTGCAACGACTGACTAAACAGCGTCACCGCTATCAGGAGCTGGTATGTTCCGCGCGGCGCCGCGTTCTTGACCTGATCCGATGGGCCTGCCCAGCACTTGAGCCTGTGTTACCCGACACGGTGACGCAACTCACATTGGCAATTCTCGACGAGCTATTCGATCCTCGCAAGGTTGTCGCTATGCGACGTGACGTGCTTGCTCGATTCTTGGCGCGACACGCATCAGGCAATCATCCCAAGAGCGGCCCCTTTATTGATTCGCTGGTCGAGAAACTTAAGTCTGCTGCCGAGGAAACCATTGAACTCCATGGTGATAGCGTCGATTTCGTCGCTTTGCAATTTGAGGTGGCACAGGAGGTCGAACGTTTGCGATTATGGGATCGTCACGTGAGCGCGATCGAGCGCGAGGTGGAGCAAATCTATCAGCGCGTGCATCCGTCCAACGCACTTCGATCGATCCCTGGCATTGGTGCGACCCTGGCTCCCTTGCTCATCGGCGTGCTCGGCTACGCAAAACGCTTCCGTAACGAGGATCACATCCGAGGCTTCTGCGGCATGTTCCCGACCAGAAATTCGTCGGGCGGCCTAGATAAGCCCGGGCAGAGGTTGACAAAAAGCGGAAGCGATCGCGTCAAGCGGGCGCTGTATATCGCCGCCGACGTTGCGCGCAAGATTGATCCCGACCTTGCCGCTGTGTACTGGCGTCTTATGGTGAACAAAGGGCATCACCACAAACAGGCCCTCTGCGCTGTTGCTACACGTTTGATCAACCGGATCTACCCCGTGCTGAAGACCGGTGAGCCATATGTGCTCCGAGATCAGGACGGTAACTCGATTACCGTCCAAGAAGGCAAACGTATCGTTGCTGCGCAATTTAAAGTGCCGATCGAGGTCCGCCAGTCTCGCCGCAACCAGCCTATGCCAGAACCGGCGTAGAGTCGCGCTAAGACGTTGCGAACACGCATTGACAGTCGGTACGAGATCATCTAGGTTCGGCCATCGGACACGCGTTGATTGACGCCGGCTACCGGGTGCTGTTCACGCGTACGAGCGAGCTCGTACAGAAGCTGCAGGCTGCGCGCCAGAGCCTGCAGTTGCCTTCAGCTCTTGCCAAGCTCGACCGCTTCGACCTGATCATCCTCGACGACCTGTCGTACGCCCGTAAGGACCAGGCCGAAACAAGCGTCCTGTTCTAGCTGATCGCCGAAAGATACGAGCGCCGCAGCCTTCTGATCACGGCCAACCAGCCCTTCTCGGGATGGAATAACGTGTTTCCGGATCCCGGCATGACTGTCGCTGCGATCGACCGACTCGTCCACCATTCGACGATCTTCGAGATGAACGTCGAAAGCTACCGTCGTCGCGCAGCCAGCGACAAACAGAACAACCGGCGCCGACAATCCTCCAGCGACGCACATCAACAAGGAGCGACAACCATGACCGGATAACGACCGACAATCATCCCGGTCGACCGGCCAAGATGGTTGTCGGTAAACCGGCCGTGCTGCTTGGCGCTGTCCAATCAGAGTTCGCTACTTGACCTAACGCTAAGGGCGGTCGCCGTTTCAACAGCAACTGCGCGCGCTGGCCAAGGTCAGTGGCGCGAGTCCCACCCACCGACAGGACGTGACCTTGTGCATCGGTCGACGCCGATTTAGATGAACGCGGCCGATACATGCTCTGCAAGCCGCCTCAACGAGGAAGAACTGACCGCCGCGTGCCCAACGAGTCGCGGATGACTTCAAAGGATTCCGGATCGCGGAGACGCCTTCTAAGCACCTTGTGGATCGCTCCTTCCATCTCATGCCGGTACCTAAAAAGCAGTGCGGCATCTTTACATTCGATGACGAGCCGATTTGAACCGCGTCCCTTCTTGATGCGCACCCGCCTGAGGTCCAAAGGCCTAATATCCTCATCGTTCAGTTCTAGCAAGATGTTGTCGGCTGTTCGGCCGACCACATCTAACATCGATTCCTTACACAGTGCCCGCAACAGCAGTTCGTCGATCCCCAGTTCGCGCTTAAGCGCGAGAAGCTTTCGCCCGACGCAGAGTGTAAGCGCTTGCACACCGAAAAGATGGCGAATGGAAACCGGCAGCTCGCTGATCGCAACGGCGTCGCTTATGTTTCGCCGGGATATGTGCAGTGCTTTCGCGCAGGCACTGAAACTGTCCCATTCCCCCTGCTTTACGCCGAGGTAATACCGCTCAGCGATGTGCGCGGGCAGATCCAGCGGCCGGGCAACGATCTTCTCTAGATCTTGTCCCGACCGACGCAGCATCTTCTTTGACCCCAACGCTTGGCCCTTTATGACACGCAACACTCCCTTGTTCGACAGGGTCTTACTAGGAACGCCACTACGCTGCACACGACTAAGCACGGTGCTCAGACCGTCGTGGATGATCGTGTGGCGAATAACACGAACGGTGTGGCTGCTGATCTCAATGCGATCTTCAAAAAGATCAACGATCGGTTCCGGCAATTTCTCAAGCTGCAGCGCCAACGATAAGTCGCCTTGGCTTACGCCGAGCGTACTGAGTGCGCCAAGTTGCGTCGTCCATCTCCCATCAGCAAGTCCCTCTCGGTAAAGCATCGCTAGTCGCCAGCAACTGCGGCGGCTGAGGAACCGATACGCCCTTTTTTTTCCAATCATCTTGCTCTCCTTTCGCCGCGCCTCAGTTTCATCGCATACACACAGCCGATAGCAAAGATCGTAATAACGGCCTGTTACGAGCTTTCTGCAGGCAACAGAAGCCGTAAGATGACGCGCTTCATCCAAGTGGTCTTTGTTAGTCTCTGAGACTTCCTGAGCTTAGGCGGAACGCAAAGCTGACCGCGACGTGCCAGCCTCTGGCTGTTGTGCTCATGAGGGCAGCACGGTACGAGGGGTGTCTCGCAGACATTGCGACAAACTCTCGTATCGCGCGGTACGGTAGCTGTCCGCTGTTGCAGACAAGGCGCGAGCGCTGCCCCGGCTTACCGACCTTGACCGAGCTGGGGGCGTTGACCGCCTTCTCTCCCCTTCTCCGTCTGAGCGAACCGTTCGCGCAGCCGATGAACGTCGGCGAGGTCTATCGAAAGCGTGCGGTACTTGGTTGTGGGCCAATCCAGCGACCGTCGATGCTTCTATGAGGCTCGCCCCGTGTCGCTCGCGATAATCGGTACTTTGCCTAAAAAGTCAGCGGGACTTCATCATGATGTAGCGCATTTTTCTCAGTCGGACCGGCAGGCAACCGGCTGATTTTAAGCGGAAAAACGGATGATATTGCGATATTGTCTTGGTCATACCAATCGCACAAAGATCGCAATAGATCGAATACGCACGCAAACTGGCGCCTTGCAACGCTCGCGTCCGCTCACGGGCGACACCGCAATCTTGAAGCTCGACTAGTGCATCGGCAAGGCGAATCGGATGCGGTAGCACCCCGGACCGCTATGCCGTGTTGCTCGAGACCTGTCGGACGTCAGCGCAAAAAGTGGAATTATCATGATGAAGTCCATTCCCCGGAAAGACACAGTTTTTTAGCGTCTTTCCGCCGCCCAGAGCACAGGAGCTTACAAAGTCGCACGAGCGAGCGCTGGGGGACGGTGTTACTTTCAGCAATTTTTGCCAAATGTAACACTGCGCCGTAGCGGTTTTTTGTATGGGAAACAACGACCTACTTATGCTTCGCCGCGCCAAGGTGATCGTCAGTGGCAAGCGCGCTTTGTTCAGCGTTGCAGGCGGCTCAAGTCCTCAGGGGCGGTGATCCGAAAAAGCAGCGGCCTCGTTATCTTCGACCTTCCTGACAGTTGGAAGCAGTTTCCGGCGTCTCGAGGTAAGAGCACGACCATGCAATCGCGCGAGCCGGCAGCCCATCGAAACTGCGACGAGTGCGGTGATGTCACGCCCGAGACTACCGCGAAAGACGACGACCGAAGCAGGCGTGACCACGGGCGCGGCTTCTTCGCTTCTCCCTTGCTTGCGCATAGTATCGTGCTGATTACCTTTCATCGTGACCACCGTCAACCCTCAACTCCGTCTCAGCCCCGGAAGCCGTCGCCGATGATGACGACTGCGAAGTCGTCGGATGGCGACGGTAGCCCTATTCGGCAAGCAGTGAAAGCTGGTCCGGTGTGGCGTCGTTGATCGTCAGAGCCAACGGTGAACCTTCGAGGACCTCGTTGGGCGCGGATGTTGGCGATGCTTCCCTTTCGACGGCGTTTGCAGGCGTTACAGTTGCCAACGGGCCGCCTTTTGCGAGTATCCGATAGAGCGCCTGCCGTGAGATTTTCAGGCGCTTTGCCGCCTCTGATTTGACGCCGTTCGCCGCATCAAGAGCCGCGATCGCCTGCTCGAAAGTCGCGACAGGTCGCGACAGGCGCTCCGCCGTCGCGAAGGTCGAGATGTAGGCCGTCGCCTTCGCTGCAAGACTATGCCCCGCGGCTTCGACCAACTGTTGCATGGCCCTTTGATGAAGTTCCGGATCGGGCCGATGATCAGGCAGCTTGATCGGTGCCGGCACCTCCGTTATAGCCTCGTACATCTTCTGCAGGTAAGCGTGGCGCAGTCCGTGAACCGTGACGCCCAAGCCACTACGCGTGATGCCCTCTTTCTGGAGGACGTGATAGAAATGGCGGTACCACCGCTTGAGCGACCATGGCTCCGGAATCATTGAACCGGTGCGCGGATTCGCGAGCCTCGCTGCACGGATGAGGACTTCGTATTGCCATTCAGCATCGATCGGCACGAGCCGGGGCCTGCCGCCCTTCGTACCATCGATGACGTGCAGGTGGCCCGAAACGCGCAGGCATTGCAGTGGACGCAGAAGCATGCTTTCTTGGGCGCGCAAGCCGAACGTCGCTTGCAATTCGACTTGAATGGCGACCCACCGATCATGCTCGCAGAGCCGGGAGACCACCTCGTTGACGTCAACGTTAGCCGCTTCCCACGACTTATCTTCTTGCGCCACGTAATAGCGGCGATAACCGTCGGGGCGTTTGATGTAGTCATCGACGGTGCCCACGAGCTGGTGCTTTTTCATCCAGGCGGCGAGCGTGCGCCAGTAGGTCAGTTTGTTTTCGACCGTGCCGGGCGCCTGATCTTTTTCCGCGACCCAAAGCTTCACGAGAAACGCGATGTGCTTTTCGGAAAGGTTCCAAGGCGACTGTAGCGCGAAGCCGCCCTTTCGCAGTTCGCGAAAGCCGGCGATCAGATGCCGTACGCGATAGGTCTGCGTCTTGATGGAGATTGCGTTCGACGTGACGCGCGTCGTGCTGTGGGGTTTCGATAGGTGCCGATTGAAGAGTTCGGCGAGCTCTTTGGTGAGCCGCTGAGGCAGCCCTGCATTGTCCAACAGGGGTAAAAAGTTGAATTGGATCTTCATGACCGTCGCATCAAAAGCGACGTTCTCACCTATCAGAAGAACGTCCCGGGTTGTTGGAATACTGCACGCATTGCTTTCCGGGATCTTAGAGATCAGATTTTCGATTCACCCGGCGCAGGGAAGCACTGCCGCCTGATGATCCATGCGCCGGACGAACCGATGCATGGCTACTTGACCGCAGGCGTAAGCCCGTCGAGCCAAGCAATTCCTTTTGCGCTTTTTGGTATCGGCAGCGCGAGCCGACAGAATGGGATATAGAAATCCGCACACAGGGTGCAAGTGATTTCCCGTCTTGCGAGCTTGTTCATCACGGTCGCCTCGATTTGGAACCGCGCGAATCAAGCTTGGCGAGAGTCGCCCTCGACGAAAGGCATAGGACGTTCGCACTGTCCGTGCGAAGTTGTTCTCAGACGATGGGAAACTGCGTTCTGCTTGCAAAGCCAATGTTGACGCCGTTGTCGGAGGACTCAGTTTCCGGCACGGCGCACATGGTCAAATCGCAGGATCACTGCGCGGGCGAAGAAGGTAGCGTCCGTCGGACGCTGTGCGAACAGAAATGTAGTGCGTTGCACTAAGGTCGATGCGTTGGAACGCGGATAGGTGACTAGGATGTTGCGCTTCTTAGCGCCGATTTGGCGGTGGAAAGCTCGCGATTTCGATACCCCTTTCGACCAATAAGCGCACACACGTCCTTCATCCGGGAAGGGCTGCCGCTTTGCTTTCGATACCGATGCATCGCCGATAGGTGCCTTGCGTGCAGCCTTCGTCGCGACCGGCGCTGCCGGGCACCTGCGTGGTTATTGATATTGCGCGAACAATCGGTACATCGGGCTCCAGCCCCGTCCAGTTGTTCACGGTGCTACGTGAATACGCTCCCGAGCATGGCCCGGCTGCGGTGCTCGCGGCCTCCGACGATCTCTTCGAAAGCTAGCCTGTTGCCGCATGGTCGTTCCCGGCGTACAGCATGTTATTACAGAGGATTAGTTTAGCGGTTGACCTTGGAGAAAGCATAAGGCAACTGCACGCTCTGAAGTGCAGTCTGCAGCTTCTGAACATTCCCGCAGGTTAGTGTGAGCAGCACGCGGTAAAAGCACTTCGTGAGGCGCGAACTTGTCCCACAGTGCCCGGAGGAAATATCATGATATAACCCAATCTGAGGAAAGAAGTACAAAAACGTATCTCTTTCCGCTGCACAGCGCACCAGATTCGTGGTAAGCGACCGTGAGCGCGCCGATACTTTTCACTAGGTCGGCATGAGCGGGGGTTGCACGTCGGCGATAGAACGGCGATTTGAGTTCCCGTTCCCCGTCTGGCCGCGTTCTGGGACACCATTTCGGCGACGGCAAGCTTTCAACAACCATTGGTGGGCTTGTTCTCGACTGTGCCAGGCGGCCAATGTCCCTGACTTAAAGCCATTCATCGTGGGTCGAGCGTCCCACGTGCGTGCAACGAGCCGATATTGGTGCGGTTAGCACTTACTAAAGGGAATCGTGCGTGTGCCACGCCATGCTACCGTCACGTCGGCTTTTATAGCGTCAAGGCGGCCCTGCGGGCGAACGCCCCGCTTTTTCTTTCTCGTTGTTGGTGCGAGCATTCTCACGTCAGCCGTTTCCTCGGCGTACGAGGTCGCCGCCTTTCTACATACCGACCTCGACGGGTGCGTGAGAGCACCAGGCCGTGCGGACCGATGGGCAGACTAAACGGCCTCTCCATGTCGCGGACGGTTAGCCACGCCGATTGCCGAGTCGGTTACCAATTAAAAATCCGCGAGACGCGCTTCAGCTTCGAACACTACCTCTCAGCGTTGCAGCGCCAACTGATTCACTAGAAGGATACCTGCGACCGATGACAGCCACTGACAACGCTGACACCTACAGAACGGACGTGCAACCGTCCGCGACTATTGTTAGCGACTTCAGCAAACGCTTAACGCTGCCCGCGTCGTCCTTTTCATGGCATGGAGCGACGTTCGACCGCGCTACAAGCGGACGATCTTGGGTCCTTTACGGCTGACGCTTGGCACGCTGCTGGGCACCGCAGGCCTCGGGTACATCTGGAGCGAGCTCTTCCATCTGGTCAGAGCCACGTTCGTCCCTGCGCTGACGAGCGGGCTAATTGTCTGGCAGTTTCTCTCGGGCTGCATCACAGAGGCACCGACGACTTTGAATCGTCAGGCGGGCATCATCCGGAATATGGAAGTGCCGCTATCGCTTCATCCCGCGCAGATGGTGACCAAGCACTTCATCAATTTACTTCATACCGCGCCTGTATTCGTCGTTGTCGCCGTTCTGATGAACGTGCACGTCGGATGGCCGACGCTGCTCTTCATACCTTGCCTGATGCTCGTCACTGCCAACCTTGCGTGGATCGCGTTCCTGCCCAACATTCTCGGCGCGCGTATTCGCGACCTCGAATATCTCGTGGCCGCCGTGATGCCGCTCCTCATGTTCCTGAGCCCAGTGATGCACCGGCCGAATTTTCTGCCGATGACCCGGCACCTTCTTTGGTTCAACCCGCTATCGCACCTGATCGAGTTGCTGCGCTATCCGCTTCTCGGCACGATCCCGCCAGGCTTCATCGTCTGGACAAGCATCGGTATGGCGGTCGTTGGGTGGAGCGTGGTACTGGTCGTGTTCCATCGCGTTCACTCGCGCATTGCGTTCTGGATCTAACGATGACGCATCTGCAATTTGACAGAGTGACCGTGCGCTACCCGGTTCACAACAATCGAACGAAATCGCTTCGGAACAACCTCGTGCGCATCAGTACCGGCGGCAGACTTGATGCGGAGTCTGGACGCATACAAGTGGTGACCGCACTCGACGACGTGAGCTTCGAGTTCCGCGAGGGCGATGCGGTCGGGCTAATCGGACACAACGGGGCGGGCAAGAGCACGATGCTGCGGACGATGGCAGGCGTGTACAAACCGACGCACGGCGCAGTCAGGCGCCGCGGCAGAACCGCGACGGTGCTTGAACTGGGCGCGGGCATCGACCTCGAATTGAGCGGCTACGAGAACGTCACCCGCATGGGCGTCCTGCTAGTCGACTGCGTCAGTGATTCGGCACCGGGCGGATCCGGCGCGAAGGATCGTCATACTTCCATTTAATCGGCTTCGGATTTTTGTTGTGTTCGCGGATGTAGTGCATAAGTTTGCGATCCAAGTCTTTCACTGAAGTGAAGATGCCGCAGGCAATCACATCACGCTGGATGCGCGAGAACCAGTTTTCCACTTGGTTCAGCCACGACGAGTAAGTCGGCGTGAAGTGCACACGTACGTTGCGATGCGCGTTGACGAATATGGCCACCCGCTCCGTCTTATGGCTGCTAACGTTGTCGCAGATGACGTGGATTTCTCTGCGTTTGGGTTGGCTGGCCACGACGTCGGTTAGGAACGCCACAAACTGTTCGCTGGTGTGGCTTGCCGCCGTTTTGCCCAGCACCTCGCCGGTCGCAGTATTGAACGCGGCGAACAGGCTGAGCGTGCCATTGCGCTTGTACTCGAAGCCATGACTCTCGGCGCGCCCCGGCGACAGCGGCAGCATCCGGTCCTTGCGGTCAATTGCCTGGATCGCGGTCTTCTCATCGACGCAGAACACTGCTGCGTGCGCCGGCGGGTTTAGGTAAAGCCCGATCACGTCGGCTGCTTTAGCCTCGAAGTCCAGGTCGTAGAGACCATATGGCGCTCAAGTTGTTGCGGCTTGATGCCGTGCTTGCGCCAAATACGCTGCACGGCCGAGACCGACACGTCGCCGAGTCCTGCCGCAGTTTATAGCTGCTCCAGTGTGCCGAGCCGTCGGCGGGTTTGTGCTTGAGGGTGCGGCTGAGCACCCGCGCCTCAAGTTTGGCTGGCGGCTGCTTGGGAGCGCGCCCGGGGTGCCCGGCGTACATTCCGACCAGTCGCTCACTAAGAAAGCGCCCGGACCAGCGCGCGATGAAGCGCGAGTCGCAACCTAGTGTGCGCATGGTGCTGTCGCGCGATTCGCCGTCCTCGAGCATCAAGATCAACTTCGCGCGTCGTACGTCCGCCGCACGTACTGTTCGGCTGCGCGCCGCCGACAACAGTTGCTCGGTCTCGGTCTCGGTCTCGGTCTCGGTCTCGGTCTCGGTCTCGGTCTCGGTCAGATTCATTTTGCCCATGACCGCTATCTAAACACACTCGGGGTGCCAATTTAATGATGCATTGCATTAGGCATGAGCATCGCAGAAACGAAAGAGCGTATCAGCGAGATCGGGCAGTTTACGCAGCTCGGCAACTTCCTGCAATTACCCGTGCGTAATGTATTCGTCAGGGATGGCGACGCGTCTCATGTTTGCAGTGGCGACGTCTACGCGCCCCGACATTCTGCTCGTCGATGAAGTCTTCGGCGCAGGTACTGCCGAGTTCCAAGAGCGAGCGAAGGAACCTATGTCTCGTCTTATCAGCAGTGTTGGCATTTTGGTTTTCGCTTCACACGATCATGAACTAATCCGCACCTACTGCAATCGCTTCTGCGTCTAGAGCATGGCAGGGTGATCGAAATCGACCGGCGCGACGTGGGCTGATTGCCCGTATGGATCTGCACTTCAGGACGATAAGGGGCCGACGGTGAAGAGACTCATAGTGGATCTCGACCATACGATCACCACGGGTGCACCCGATGGCTATGCGCACGCGATACCCAATGACGCCGTGATCGACCAGCTACGCCCCTACAGGCGCGACGGCTTTACGATCGTCGTCTGCACCAGCCGCTCGATGCGCAAGTACGAAGGCAACATCGGCAAGATCAATGCAAACACGTTGCCGATCGCCGTTGAATGGCTTCGTCAACACGACGTGCCATTCGACGAAATCTATGTCGGCAAGCCGTGGTGCGGTACAACCCGCCAATGTATGCGAGCGCCTTCTTGCAGGACGCGCACGGACGGCACGTAGGCCACGCGAGCGACGTCGTGCGCGCGCAGGCTGAGGTCGTAGTTTTCGAAGTAGAGAAAATAGCGCGGGTCGAAACCGTTGAGCTTCTTGAGGACCTCGGTGCGGAAAAGCATGAAGCAGCCGCTGACGATAGGCGGGTCCCAGACGATTGCCTTGTCACCTATGACGTCGCGCATTTCGTATCGCGCTAGGCGGTTCTGGAACGGATTGCGCAGGCTTCGCGGCAGGAAGCCGCGGATGAAGAAATCGGCGAGCGCGGGATAGCGGCGGCAAAGGTATTGCTGGCTGCCGTCGTCTTCCACGATCTGCGGGGAAAGCAGGCCGACTTCGGGATGGGCGTCCATGAAGGCGATCGCTTGGGCGAGCGCGTCGCTGCCAGCTCGATGTCGGGTTCAGGATCAGATGGTAACGGCTCGATGTGCGTTCGATGGCCAGATTGTGGCCGCGGCCGTAGCCGACGTTGCCCTGGCCTTCGATGACGCTCGTTTGCAGGCGGGCGTTGCCGGTCAGGCTCGACCAGTCGATGGGTTCGTCGGTGCCGTTGTTGACGATGTAGAGCGGCGCGGCCTCGACGTCGTTCGCGACGCACCAGTGATCCATCGCTGTATCGAGCGTATGAAGCGTGCGTTCGAGAAGTTGACGGTGTGGCCGATAGACGACGACAGATACGCTGATGAATCCAGCTGAGCTTGCGTTGGCGTAATCAGAGTTCAACTGCATCCTTAGTGACCGAATTGGGACTTGCGGCGGCCTGCGATCGTACGACGGAACAGGCCACCCGTTCCAGCGTCGCCGATTCGACGGATTCCCTCGTGCTCCATGAAGCGCGCCGACGAGTCGGTTCCGTCTTGTGTCTCGTACAGACCGTTGATCGTTTCGGGCAACGTCTGATCGTGGGTGTCGTCATGGAAGCCGAAGGACGGCTCCGGTCCGCTTCGGCCAAACGCTCGCTATACCGGAGAATGACGTACCGGGCGTCCGAAACGGAGTGGCGTATCAAAGTTCCGTTCCCGGCCGGTCAGCGAGCGTACCGCATCTGCTTGGGTGCGCGCAGCAACAGGTCCGTGGTCATCGACGAGGTGACGTGTTAATCAACGACGCGACGGGCGAACGCATCGATCAGGAGAACGCAGGCGCATTCGAACTCCGGAGCTGATTCGCAGGTCAGCCTCGAATTGCCGATCGACCAATCCAGCGGGCGCGGCGCGCTCGCCTTCCGCGAGCCGCACCCGGCGGGTCTTGCAGTTTATCGGAACGTCCGGTCGGGCAGCGTGTCATCACCAGGCTTTCCCGGTCCATCTGCCTTCAGACCTTCGGCACGCCGCAGACCTTGACTGGCGCTTACACGCCGAAGTGAGCCTTCAGCACATCCACGATCCGCCCGGACGCGAGGCCATCGCCATACGGCGACACGCCGCGAGCCATGCGCTTGTACTCTTGCGGATCGTTCAGCAGCAGTTCCACGTTGCCGACGATGTCGTCGAAGTCCGTACCGACGAGCTTCACGACTTCATGCGTGACGGCCTCGGGACGCTCCGTTTCCCGGCGCATCACCAAAACCGGCTTGGCCAGCGCCGGCGCCTCTTCCTGCACGCCGCCCGAGTCGGTCAGGATCAGATATGCCTGCTTCATCGCCGCGACGAACGGAAGATAGTCGAGCGGTTCGCACAGCGTGATGCGCTCGTGCCCGCTGAGATGCCGGTAGGCGGCGTCGCGGACGTTGGGATTCGGATGCACCGGGTAAAGAATGTGGACGTCGGGATTGTTGTCGGCGACGTGCTTGACGGCGCGTAGGATATTTCCGAAAGCCTCGCCGAAGTTCTCGCGGCGATGCGAGGTCACGAGAATGAGCCGTCTGTCCCCGTGATAAGGGGACGCGTCGTCGCAACGCTCCGCGACTTCGAACAACGCATCGATGACGGTGTTGCCGGTCACGTAGATGGAGGAACCTTCGATGCCTTCCTTGAGCAGATTGTCCCTCGAGCTCTGCGTGGGCGCGAAGTGCCAGCGCGAGAGGCGGCTCGCCACTACCCGGTTCATCTCCTCCGGGAACGGATTGGAGAGATCACCGGTTCGCAGGCCCGCTTCCACGTGTCCGAACGGAATGCGCCGGTAGAAGCAAGCGAGGGCGGCGGTAAGCACGGTTGTCGTGTCGCCTTGCGCAAGCAGCACATCCGGCTTCTCGGCCTCCAGCACTTCGTCCAGACGCGTGATGAGCCGCGATGTCAAAGTCGGCAGCGACTGGTTCGGCTGCATAATATCGAGGTCGATGTCCGCCTCGATCTCGAACAAGCGGAGCACCTGGTCGAGCATGCCGCGATGCTGCGCCGTCGCGAGTACACGGCACTCTGCCCACTCTTCCTGTTGAAGCCGTTTGATGAGCGGCGCCATCTTGACCGCTTCCGGACGGGTGCCAACCGTGACGATGATTTTGCGTCTATCCACGACGATTCCTTTCTTCGCGGCCGTTATGTTTGTACGTAAAGCTCATAATGTAGGATTACCCTCGCCGCGCGACGGCACTTCGCGGGGACTGCTTGAAATTTGTTGCCGCGAGCCGGACATTATAACCTCGCCGCTCCCGGGAACTAAAGGACTCCCCATCTTCACGAGCGCGTATGACGCGCTTCTCGCCCGATCAACGGGGGCTTGCACGATGCCTTCACGGTGCGCAAGCGGCAATCTGGCGAAAAAGACACGAATTGTGTTAGATTTCGCCGCTAGAGGGCGTATCCGACACATTTGCGGAACGACGCCTTGCCATCGGCGCAGGCTGACCATCAACCGTTCCGAATGACGCATGAGCAAGCCGATCGTTGTCGATCTCGACGGCACACTAATTCACTCTGATATTCTGGTAGAAAGCGGGCTCGCCTTCGTGCGTAAATTCCCGCAGCAATTCTATAAGCCCCTGCAATGGCTCTCCAGCGGCGGAAAACCCGCGTTGAAGGCACGGCTCGCCGAGCATGTATCGATCGACGTGTCGACCTTGCCTTACAACGCCGAAGTCGTTCGCTGGCTCAAGGAAATGCGCGCCGCCGGCCGCTCCATAGCACTTGCCACCGCGAGCCACGAGTCCTTCGCCCATTGCATCGCGGAGCATCTCGGCATTTTCGACCGCGTGTTCGCGACGGACGAGCACACGAACCTCTCGTCGCACAGGAAGCGCGACCGGCTCGTTGCGGAGTACGGCGTGCGCGGCTTCGATTACGTCGGCAATTCGCATGACGATATCGCCGTATGGGAGGCCGCGGACCGGGCTTACGTCGTCAATCCGCATGCGGGCGTCGTGCGCGCGGCCAGCCGCAATAACAATGTCGAACGCACTTTTGAAGGCTCGCCGCCTTCGCTCAGGGTGTGGGCCAAGGCGCTGCGTCTGCATCAGTGGCTGAAGAACCTGCTGATCTTCGTGCCGCTGCTTGCCGGGCATCACCTCGACGCGCCACGGTTGATCGCGCTGGCCGTGACTGGCTTTCTCGCGTTCGGGCTATGCGCGTCCAGCGTCTACCTGCTCAACGATCTTCTCGATCTTCAGGACGACCGCCACCATCCGGTGAAGCGCAAGCGTCCGCTCGCGGCCGGCACGTTGCCCCTGCTTCTCGGGGCGACCGTCTGCCCGGTGCTGCTCGCCGCCTCCTTCACGATCGCGCTGGTCTTCCTGCCGTGGCGCTTCGTTGCAGTTCTCGTGGCGTACTACGTGCTGACACTCGCCTACTCGCTGTTTCTGAAGCGGCGCGTGATGGTCGATGTCGTCGTGCTCGCGGCGCTCTATACCACGCGCATCATCGCGGGGGCGGCCGCGGCGGGCGTGCGCCTGACGTTCTGGCTGCTGGCGTTCTCGATGTTCTTCTTCCTGAGTCTCGCGCTCGTCAAGCGCTACACGGAGTTGTGTCTCACGGCGCAGTCGGGACGGGAAAAGACACGTGGACGCGGCTATCTGTCGAGCGACCTCTCGGTCGTATCGTCGCTCGGCACGTCGTCCGGTTACATCTCCGTGCTCGTCCTCGCGCTGTATATCCAGGACGAGCGCACCGCTGCGCTGTATCGCCATCCCGAGTTAATCTGGCTCACCTGCCCGTTGATGCTCTACTGGATCAGCCGCACGTGGATCATCGCGCATCGGGGGGTCATGCACGACGATCCCATCGTGTTCGCGGCGCGCGATCGCACGAGTTTGCTGATCGCCGCGTTGTGCGGCTTCGTGTTCTGGCTCGCGACGTAACCAATGGCCCAACTTCTGTCGTGGGGCCGTTATCCGCGCCAGCCGCAAGAGCCGCACGCCGCTTACTGGCGCGATGCGGCGCCCGCGCAATGGCGCGACGTGCAGCGCGCTCACGGAACGACGCTCGCATTCGGCAACGGCCGCAGTTACGGCGATAGCTGTCTCGCCTCTTCCGGGCATGTGTTTCAGACGCTCGCGCTCGACCGGCTGATCGCCGCCGACTGGACGCGCGGCATCCTGCGCGCCGAGCCGGGCATCACCTTCGAACAGATCCTCGCGCTCGCCGTGCCGCGCGGCTGGATGCTGCCCGTCACGCCGGGCACGAAATACGTCACGCTCGGCGGCGCCATCGCCAACGACGTGCACGGCAAGAATCATCACGTGCGCGGCACGTTCGGGCGTCACGTGCGCGCGTTCGGCCTCGCGCGCAGCGACGGCACGCTGATGGAATGTTCGCGAGAATCGAACCCGGAGATGTTCAGCGCGACCATCGGCGGGCTCGGGCTGACCGGGCTCATCCTGTGGGCCGAATTCACGCTGATGCCGATCCGCACGAGTCTCATCGACGTGACGAGCATCCGCTTCGGCAAGCTCGACGAGTTCTTCGATCTCTCCGAGGAATACGACGCGAAACATGAATACTGCGTCGCGTGGGTGGATTGCGCGAGTCGCGGGCCATCGCTCGGGCGCGGCATCTTCATGGCGGGCGATCACGCGATCCACGGCTCGCTCGATGTCGAGTTGCGCGAGAAGCATACGGTGCCGTTCACGCCGCCGGTGTCGCTCATCAACGGTCTCACGCTTCGCGCGTTCAATGAACTGTATTACCGCAGGCAGCGCAAGCCGGTCGAGATTTCGCGCGTCGGCTATGACGGCTATTTCTATCCGCTCGACAGCCTGCTCGAATGGAACCGCATCTATGGGCCGTCGGGATTTCAGCAGTACCAGTGCGTGGTGCCGGCCGCCGACGCGCCCGACGTAATACGCGCAATGCTCGACCGCATTTCATCGAGCGGCGCCGGCTCGTTCCTCGCGGTGCTCAAACGCTGCGGCAGCGTTGCCTCGCCCGGCCTGTTGTCCTTTCCGATGGAAGGCACCTCGCTCGCGCTGGACTTTCCACAACACGAAGTTCGCCACTCGCAGCTATTCGCCGCGCTCGACGCCGTCGTGCACGAAGCCGGTGGCCGCATCTATCCGGCCAAGGACTCGCACATGTCGGCCGCCGATTTCCGCGCAGCCTACCCTCAATGGCAGCAACTCGAATCGCTTCGCGATCCGGCCATGCTGTCGCATTTCTGGAAGCGAATGATCGGCACATGAAGAACATCGTCATCATAGGCGCCACGTCCGCCATTGCCATCGCCTGCGCCCGCGAATGGGCCACCAACGGCGCGCGCTTCTTTCTCGTCGCGCGCAATCATGAACGCATGGAGCAGGTCGCGGCCGATCTCACCGCGCGCGGCGCGGCTGCGGCGAGCATGCATCGGCTGGATATCGACAGGCTCGAAGATCATGCCACGATGCTCGCGGCCTGCGCGGCGCAGATAGATTCCATCGATATCGTGCTGGTCGCGTCCGGCACGCTGCCGGATCAGGCCGCGTGCCAGAACGATCCGGCCGTCGCGGTGCGCGAGTTCTACACCAACGCGCTCTCGCTGATCGCGCTGCTCACGCCGATTGCGAACCAGCTGGAGGCGCAGCGGCACGGCACGCTCGCGGTGATCTCATCGGTGGCGGGCGACCGCGGGCGGCCGTCGAATTATCTGTACGGCAGCGCCAAGGCCGCGCTGCAGGCGTTTCTCGAAGGCCTGCGCGCGCGGCTTTTCAAGGCCGGCGTGCATGTCGTCGACATCAAGCCGGGCTTCGTCAGCACGCCGATGACTCAGGGCCTGCCGCTGCCCGGCCCGCTCGTCGCGACGCCGGAGAAGGTGGCGAAGGACATCGTGCGTGCGGTCGAGAGAAAGAAGGACGTGCTTTATACGCCGTGGTTCTGGTGGGGCATCATGCTTATTATCCGCAACGTACCGCGGTTTCTGTTCAAGCGGGCGTCGCTTTGAGAGCGCGAGGGAAACAGGTGGCGGTACGCGTTCGCGCCCTCCTGCACGCGGGATCGCCGGATCTTCACGCGTTGCGAGAGCGCCGCCGTGACGTATCTTCTCCGCCGAGAAGCGCAAGATCCCGTTCGTGCCGAGCGCGTCATTCATGGCGGACCCGACACCCATGCCGGTGAAAGCGATGGAAAAATTCTCGGATGAAAACCGTAGCGCGGCGACGAGCGAGAGCGAACGCACGCCTCACTCGCTTGCGTACGACGTCGTGCTGACGTTCGTCATTGCCGTCGTTGTGCTGCTCTTCAGAATGCCGGAGAGGCTGCAGCAAGGCTATCTTTGGGCCGAAGACGCCACCGTGTTCATCGGCCAGGCATACAAGCTCGGAGCACATTCCATTCTGATGCCGTACGCGGGATACCTTCACGTCGTCCCGCGACTGATCGTCTTTGCCTACCGCACCTTCTCCCGAGATCCGCTGGCAATCGCAGTCGTTCTCGCGTGGTCGTGCGCGGTCGTCACGGCACTCGTCTGCAGCTATCTTTACGTCATAGCCAATCGATATGTCCCGCGCCTCGCCGCATTCGTGATCGCGTTAGCGCCGGTTCTATTGCCGCACACCGGAGAAAGCTGGCTGAATCTCACGAATCTGCAGTGGACGCTGGGACCATTACTGATGGCTATGTTGCTGGACACGCTGGGACGTGAGCGTAACGACTATCTGCCTGCGCGATGCGCCATCTTCATTGTTCTGTCTCTCACCGGACCTTTCAGCGCCATCCTCGTTCCTCTCTCGGCCGTTGGCGCCATCGTGGCGTTCCGACGCACGGACGGCCTCCGACGCGTCGCGCCGTTCGTGCTCGTACTTCTGGCGGGACTCGCACAACTGGCGATCTATGCATTTGCGAACGACCGCCACCCGCGGCATCCGTTCGCGGAATACATTCACTACGCGTGGATGGAGGCGCTTCTCGCGAACTTCGTGATGGAGCTTTTCTTCATCCCGCAAGTTCTTCCTAAAACGAGTCATCCCATGATGTACGCGGCCCTGGTTACCACAGTTCTGGTCCTGGCCTGCGTGCTGTCACCCGCGCGACGTTGGCGTGCGGTCAATATCGTCTTGCTGGGCACGGCCGTGGTCCTCTGGATGCTCGGCGTAGTGAGAAACGACGCCCCCACGGTCCCGGTGCAATGGTTTTACGATGGCGTCGCCAGATACACGTTCATGCCTTTCGTGCTGGGTATCTGGGCCCTTGCAATCGCCGCCGCGAAGGCTCCGTCGAGGCGATCGCGTTATGCGGCAGTCGCGCTTCTCGTGCTGCTGTTCGCTAACGGCGCGACGCGCTTCCGAGCGCCTTCGATGCCCTCGCAGATAACGCTTCAACCCAACGGCACGTATCTCATCCAGGCAGCCCCCGGTGGACCCTGGCATACGACGGTGACGCCTGCCCGCTGATCGCGCCTTCCGCCGCGTGTGCAGACGCGCGTCGCTTCAGGCGAAAGTTCGGAAGACGTAGCGCTCGTCGAGGCGGTACTTGATGACATAGCCGATGGCGAGTCCGATGCAGGCACCCACATAGCGCATCGCGGCCGTGCCGAAGATGTGGTTGAAAGCGAACTCCACGCCCCAGAAGATCGCGGTCGTGACGAGCCCCATTGTCACGTAGAGCGTGAACATGGTCGCGTCGTGACGCGCGTTCTCCGCCTTGAAGCGGAAGATCCACTTCTTGTCGAGCACGTATTTGACGACGAGGCCGACGCCCGTGCCCATGAACACCGACAACACGATGTGCCCCGGGCCGCTGTAGAGGCGCGCGGTGAGATCCTGCGCGCCGATGTTGGCGGCTGTGGCGATGGCGGCGAACAACGTGTAAAGCAACGCTACCTGCATTTCTAGTCCGGTTGATGATGCAAAGGTGATCGCGCCACAGTCACTGCGCGCGCTCGAAGAAAATCACGGTGCTCGTCCAGAGATTGTTCGAGAAAGCACGGCGCGAGAGAAACGTCTGCTGGATGAAACGGCGAAGCGCTCGACCGGCGAAAACAACCACGCAAGCGCAAGGCAGAGCGGAACGACGACCGCGGTCGTGACAACGATGGCTTTCACTTCATCGTCGCGCAGATGCAGCCATAGCATCGCGCCGACCGTACAAATAACCGGTATGTGCGTGAGATACAGCGGAAACGATATTGCACCCATGAATCGCGAGACGCGTGTGGACAACCATTCGGCTAGCCGCTCGCTCGTGCAAAACGCCATGACCAGGGCTGCCCCTAAAACGGAAAGGGCTGTTGTGTGTGCGTAGAGGTAGCGATGGAAAGTCGCCACATATGCAACGCAAACCACGATTGCCATGCCGCCGAACACGGACCATTTCGTCATGCGGACGCGGATCATGAACGGGCTGTCATGCATCTCCGCCATGGCGACGCCCGCAATGAATGCCGAAAAAGGACTTTGCACAACCGAGAAGGCGAGCCACAGAGCCGCGAACAGAGGCCATCTGAGTCGCGAGGTCCCGAGCAACGCGAGCAATGCGAATACGATGAAGCTGCCCGCCATTTCGACGCTCATCGTCCACAGCACGGGATTGTAGCTAAGCGCGGGAACGTAATCGAAGTACACGCCGAAAGCCGCGAATTCGAACACGCCCCGCAGCGACTCCTGGAATTGGAACGACTTCGCCGGCCAATTGGTTCGGCCCAGTAGCTGCGCCGCATGCGGTGCGTTATTCAGGTTCGCCGACATCATCAGGTAAGTCAGGAAGCAGGACACGAGAACGGGAATGCTCAACCTGAGATAGCGCCGCACCGCGAGCGTCAACAGCACGCGCCTATCCCCTGTTCGCACATAGCCGATGGCGAGTGAGAATCCGGAGACGACGAAGAATACATAGACGGCGAGCGCACCGTCGGTCGGAAAGATGATCCACTTCGGCTGCTTCGCCTCGGGGATCAGGAACGCAGGCAGCAGATGGTAGAAAACGACCACCAACGCGGCCCATCCGCGCAGGCCGTCAAGAGAATCGATTCGCCCTTTCGTTTGCATGTCTGTATGGTGGCGGTCTCGCGCGTTTTGAAGGAAACTCACGCCATCGTACATTCCCTTGGGCGCTTGCTAAACTAATCACTGTGACAGAAGCGCCCGCACCTTGTCCAGCGCGCTCAATAGAGCGTGACGCGGAGCGTGCAAACGGGCGAATGGTCGCATTGATTCTGGATGACGCCGCGAAACAAACGCTCGGGCACGCGCCACTGCGGAAGGAGATAGGAGTTGGGATACACGTCACTGTTCGACAGATTCAGAAAATCGCTTTGCTATGCAAGTGCCGGCATTTGCGTGCTAGTCCTCGCGGCTTACGTCACCATCATCAGCCGCTCTTACTTCTTTCAAGACGACTTCGAATTCTGGCCGCACTACTCGACGCTCAACCTGTCCGAACTGTTCGACCCAGCGGTCAACTTCGGTCGGCCCGTCACGCGGGACCTCTATTTCTTTTTGACATCACATCTGCTGGGCTGGGACAGCAGCAACTATTTCTACCTCAACCTCGTGGTGATCGCCGGCGTCTGCGTGCTGATCTACCGCACGCTGCGCGAATTCGACCTCGATCCGTGGATAGCCGCGGTTGCCGCCATGATCTACTTCTACATGCCGGCGACCGTGCCGCATGCGTCGTGGATTTCGAATTCGCAACACACCATTGCCCACCTGTTCTCGTTCTGGTTCATCTTCTCGACCGTACGCGGAATCAACGCGGGCAATCCCCGTATCGTGCGCGCCGTGCTGATCTATGTCCTGGCGATGTTTTCGAACGTATCGTCCCTCTTCGCGCTGGTCTTCGTCGGTATTCACGTCGCTCTGCGTCATTGCCGTGCACCCGTGAAGCGCTTCGTCCCGCTCGTCACGGTCATCGTCCTGTTGATCGCGTGCACGCTTGCGTGGTCACTCGCCATCTCGCACAGCGCGAACGTTCACTACAAACTCGACCTGTCACTGAGTCACTCCATTGCGCGCGCGCGCTTTTATGACGGCCTCCTGCGCGAAGGAATGATCGGCTCCTGGTATCGGCTATTGTTCGCCGCGATTCTGGCGTTGACGCTCGCCAACGTGAGACGGAACTACATGCTCACTCTTCCGCTCGCCGGTGGTTTCGCCACTGCCTTCGGCATGCTCTTCTTTCTCGGCGCGCAGCGCACGCTCGGCTATCTGGCGATCCCTTATCTCATGCTGGCGCTCATGCTGTTCAGCAACTTCGCCGCGCCCGTCTTTCTCGCCCGGGAACGAAGAACCTGGGTGCTGTCGGCGCTGACCGTGTGTCTCATGTTTTATTCTCTGGAGAACGGCGCGCCGACGCGTGACAACTTCATGCTGTCTCCGTACGGAGCGGGCATTCGCGATGCCCAACAGGCGATCAAGAACGTCCCCATCAACAAGGACACGACGTTCTGCTTCGCCCCGGACAGGCCGTCGGACAACGCCAGCATCGCGCCGTTCTGGACCTTCCTCGGACATGGCAACGCATTCTGGCTCGTCGACTATGGCGACAACCATAAACGTCGATTCTTCTATTACACCGACCGCGAATGCTCCGCTTCCGACGTGGTGCGCGTGACCATCGGTCAGCGAAGCTCGACGCTCACCGTCACCGGGATCACGATGCCAAAGTAGCCCCGCTCGCCTGTCGGAATGCTAGGATCGCCTGCCCCGAAACATCCCGACTGCGTCAACCATGCCCAGCACCAACATCGACGAATCCGCCGACCGTCTCAAATACACATTGCTATGCGTCGGCGTGCTGGTGCTCGCCCCCGTTCTCGTGCGCGCGCCGCAGCTATTCGACCTGCTTCTCGCCGATCCGACGCTGCTCTACGCCGGCCTCGCAGACGGCCTGCGCGCAGGCCCGCTCGGCGGCTTCCCGCCGTTTCCCACCATCGACCCGAACATCGCGTTCACGAGCCACGCGCTGGGTCACCGCGCCGCGCTCGATGTCCTGAGCGGGCACATTCCGTGGTGGAATCATTTCGAGGGCGTGGGCACGCCGCTCGTCGGGGAGATGCAGGCTGCAGCGCTCTTTCCGCTGACCTGGCTGCTGGTGCTGAAAAGCGGCCAGTTGTACATGCATATCGCGCTGCAAGTCATCTCGGGCGTCGCCACGTGGCAACTGCTGCGCAGGATCGGCTGTTCGAAGCTCGCGGCCGTCGCCGCCGCGCTCGCCTTCGAATTCAACGGCACGTTCGCGTGGCTCGCGAACGCGGTCATCAATCCGATTCCCTTCCTACCCCTCACGCTGCTCGGCATCGAGATCCTGCGTGAGCGCGTCGCGCGCGCGAAAGCCGGTGGCCACGCATTCCTGACGATCGGCCTCGCCGCCTCGCTCTACGCCGGTTTTCCCGAGGTCGCCTATCTGAATGGCCTGCTGATCCTCGCCTGGACGCTGGTGCGAACCGCTGCCCTGCCCTACGCGGAGCGCTGGCTCTTTCTGCGGCGCGTGGTGATCGGCGGAATCGCCGCGCTCGCGATCAGCGCGCCCGTTCTCGTTCCCTTCTTCGATTTTCTGCCGCTCGCCAACACGGGCGGACACGAAGGCACCGGGTTCGAGTCCGTTCATCTGAGCCCCGGCTTCCTCGTCGGCCTGCTCGCGCCCTATGCGTTCGGCGCGATCTTTCAGCTTTCCGAACATGCGGGTTTCTGGGGCGCCGTCGGCGGCTACGCCGGTTGCGCACTGGTCGCGCTCGCGCTCGCCGGGGCTGCGGGCCGAACCTTTCGCGGCTTGCGAATCATGCTCGTGGTCTGGGTGCTGGTGACCATCGGCATCTCGTACGGCTTTCCGGGTTCGGGGCTGATCGTGAAGATCGTCCCGGGATTGAAGCTCGCGGCTTACTTTCGCTATCTTCCGCCGTCGTGGGAGTTCAGCCTGTGCGTGCTCGCCGCGTTCGCGCTCACTGATCTTTCCCGCGACGGAGCATCGCGCGCGCTCAGAATCGCCGTCGCGCTCGTCGCCCTCGCGGTCATCGCCGCGATCTGGACGACGCATCGGCATGGCTTGAGTCTTCATGGCCGGCTCGCGCTCGGCAATGCGATCTTCCTCGCCGTCGTTTTGCTGGCGATGGCCGCGCTCGCGTGGCGCTCCCGCTCCGGCGAGACCCGGCGCCGCGCGCTTGCCGCGCTGCTCGTGCTGGAGGCCGTCGTCTGCTTCGCGATTCCGACGCTCAGCACGCCGTCGCGCGGCGCCGTCGCGCTCGACGGCGTGCATTACCTTCAAGCAAACCTCGGCTTTCAGCGATTCGTGACGCTGGGGCCTGTGCAGCCGAACTACGGCGCGTATTTCGGCATCGCTTCGATCAATCACAACGACCTGCCCATTCCGCGCATCTGGACCGACTACGTCGAGCGCCATCTCGACAGCAATGCGCCGCCCATTCTCTTCACCGGCAGCAGCCGTCAGGATTCTGCGGGGCCATCGGCCGCCGATCAGTTGATCGCCAATCTCGATGCCTACCGGCGCGTCGGCGTCCGCTATGTGCTCGCGCCGAAGGAATCGCCCGGTCAGCCAGCGTTCGCGTCGCTCGCGCACTACGTCGATGAAACGCCGCAACCGGCGTTGCGAGAGGTCTTCAGCGACAAGGTCATGCGCGTCTTCGAACTCGCGAATCCCGCGCCTTATTTCAGCGCGCCGGGATGCACTCTGGTCGCCGACACACGCAACAGCGTCGAAGCCGACTGCACCGCCGCCTCGTCCGTGACGCGCCTCGAACTCTTCATGCGAGGCTGGCGCGCGACCGTGAACGGCGAAGCAACGCCGATCGCGCAGACCGGCGAGATATTCCAGCGCATCGCACTGCCGGCCGGACGCTCGACCATCCGCTTCGAATTCGCGCCGCCGTTCATCGGCTGGGCGTGGGCCGCGTTCGTGATCGGCTGGATTCTGTTCGCAATCGCGTTCACTTCTTTCGCGGCGCGCAGTCACCGGCAGCCGCAATAATCGCGTGTGCGGTATGCAATAATCCCGCGAATGGACATAGGCGAAAAACATTTCCCGCGCATCGCGGTCGTCATTCCTTGCTATAACGAGCAAGCCGCCATCGCGACCGTGGTACGTGACTTCAGGCAGAGCCTTCCGACGGCCGAGATCTACGCATTCGACAACAATTCGTCGGACCACACCGCTCGCGTGGCGCGTGAGGCGGGCGCGGAAGTGATCGCGGTGCCGCTTCAGGGGAAGGGCAACGTGGTGCGCAGAATGTTCGCCGATGTCGAAGCCGACGTTTATGTCATGGTCGACGGCGACGCGACCTATGACGCGTTCGCCGCGCCCGCGCTCGTCGAACTGCTGGTCGAGAAACACCTCGACATGGTCGTGGGCTCGCGTCTGAGCGATGAAGAAACCGCCTATCGGCTGGGCCATCGCTTTGGCAACGTCCTGCTCACGCGCTGTGCCGCCACCATTTTCGGCAAGACCTTTCGCGACATGCTTTCGGGTTATCGCGTTTTCTCGCGCCGCTACGCGAAAAGTTTCCCGGCTCACTCCGCAGGCTTCGAAATCGAAACCGAACTGGCGGTTCACGCGCTGAGCCTGAGAATGCCGGTGGCTGAACGGGAAACCAGTTACAAGTCGCGTCTGGAGGGCTCGGAAAGCAAGCTCAATACGTACCGCGACGGCTTCCGGATTTTGATGACCATCCTCAAGCTGTTCAAGACCGAGAAGCCGCTCGCCTTCTTCTCGACTGGCTTTTTCTTGTGCGCGTTGCTCTCCGTCGGCATGGCCATTCCGGTGTTCGAAACTTTCTTCGAAACGGGCCTGGTCCCGCGCGTGCCCACGGTGATTCTCAGCAGCGGTCTCATGATCTTCGGCGCCATTCTGCTGACTTGCGGGATCGTTCTGGACACGGTCACGCGCGGGCGCAACGAGGCCAAGCATTTCGCCTATCTGTCGGTGCCCGCCGTGGGCCGGCAGCCGCGCTGAGATGCGTCAGTTCATCCGCTTTGCGATAGCCGGGGCAATCGGCTTTCTGGTCGATTCCGGCGCGCTGTACGCGATGCTCGCGCTCGGCACGGGACCATATATCGGCCGGCTGATCTCGTTTCTTTGCGCGGCGTTCGTGACATGGCGGATCAATCGCCGCTTTACGTTCACGACGGGGCACCGGCATTCAGCGTGGCGCGAATGGTACGAATACCTGCTCGCGATGATGTTCGGCGGCGTGTGCAACTACGGCGCCTATGTGCTCGCGATGAAGATGCTGCCGCATTCAGGAACGGGACCGCTTGTCGCGGTCGCGATCGGTTCTGTCGCCGGCATGTTCGTCAACTTCGCGAGCGCGAGACTGTGGGTGTATCGGCCGGGCAAGAGCCGCTCGTAATCGGGCGGTTGCGCTCACCGGTCGGGCAAGCGCGCAGCACCGGAACGACCTGCTGGCCTGCGGTTCCCTCGCCGAACGGGTTTTCTCGCGCCGACATCGCCCGGTAGGCGCGCTCGTCATCGAGCAGGCGCGAGACCTCGGGGACAAAGGGCTCCGCCTGCATACCTGTCATCTTGTGTGCGCCGCTATCGACGTGTTGCGCGAAACAGTCCGCCTCAGACGTTCGACAGATAGCGGCTCTGGCGCTGCGGCCGGTACGACGCGTAACGTATCGGAGTCGCCGACTTGCGGTACAGCAAGGCCTTGAAGACTTCCGCGTGCCGTTCGTAGGCCTGCGCCGGCGTCATCGACGTGTATGACCGCTGCAACGCGTCGCGCGCGGTGCGCAGCGGCCGGTCCGCATGCGCGAGAAGCGCCGCGGCCAGTTGATCGCGCACGGCGTGCAACGTGTCCTCATTGGCGATCGCCGCGTAGAACTGCGGACCGTCGAGGCTCGCCCAGTCGGTGCGATAGGCGTCGATCACCGTGCTGGCTTCATCGACGAGTTGCTCGCGCGCTCCGCCGACGTTCGTCGCGATGACCGGCGCATGGCGCTGCACCGCTTCGGAGATCGCGAGGCTCCAGCCCTCGGTGAACGACGGCATGACAACCGCCCGCGCGAGATCGACGAAGCGATGCACGTCGGACCGGTAGCCGGGCATCAGCACCGCATCCTGCAAGCCGTGTCGCTCGATCTTCTCGCGCAGGCGCTGCGCGTAGCTCGCGTCGGCGTGCTTGCCGAGTATGACGAGGCGAATGTCCGGACGCGCGGCATGCGCGATGGCGAACGCCTCGATCAGCAAGCCCTGTCCCTTCACCGGATTGATCGACGCGACATTGACGAACACCGGGCTGTCTTGCGGCACGCCGAGTTCGGCGCGGAGTTCGGGGTCGCGCTCGGGCGTCGCGAGCGGCACCCGGCCCGCGGAGTCACAGCCGTTCGGAATCACGAGCATGCGTTCGGCCGCAAGGCGCAGGTTCGAGTCCGCGAACATGGCGACGTTGGCCGACACGCAGACGTAGCAGTCGGTGATCTGGTCGGCCTGACGCCACTTCTGCTTGTTCGGCTCGTCGAGCCACTGGTACATGTTGTGGACGGTCTGCACGAACGGAATGCCGAGCGACGCGCAAACTTCCGCGAGCGTCAGCGAATAATGCGCATTGACGAGCGCCACTTCGTGCTCTTTCAAGAGCCGGCGCAGCGCCTTGGGATGCGACGGCAGCCTCACGTAAGCAAAGCGGCGCGCTTTCAGTTCGGCTTCCGCTTCGGGCGCGATGTCGCCGGTCACGCCGAGCATCGGCCGGAATCCGGCGGCAGCGAGCGTGTCGAGCAGATCGAACACCACGCGCTCCAGACCGCCGACCATGAAACTGTCCACCTGCAGCAGCACCACCGGAGCGCCCTGCAAGTCGCTCGCGAATACGGGCACGCGGAGCGCTTCGCCACCGGCGGCGCTGGCGAAGCGGCGGGCCACGTCGAGCGCGGCGCCGTCGGCTCGCGCGACCAACGGATGCAACAGCGCAAGTCGTTCGTACACGCGCGGGCCGAGCGCAATGCAGAGATCGACCTTGTCATAGACCTCGTTGCGCAGCGCATAAGCGTCGTCGGTGTCGTCGAAGAGCGCGACGACGAGTCGTGTTTCATCGCGCGGCGACGTTTTCAGTTCCGGCGCGGACACGATCACGAGACGCGCGTCGGCGTCGCTCGCCGCGAGCCGCTCGGCCGCTTGCACGCCCAGTTGCCGCGCCGCGCGGTCCGTGCATCGCCACGGATGCGCGCCGAGTCCGGACGAGGCCAGCCACGGCGCGACAATGTCGTCGATCGAGACCGGCGCGCCTGGCGTGCGCCGGGCTCCGGGAGCGATCGCGGGCAGCCCTTCTTCCGCCGCTGCGGCGTGCCTTCCCGCAACGCGGTTGAGCCTGCGCTTTATCGCATTCCAGGTTCTGCTCAAGGTAAGTCCTCTCGGTTGCTCGTGCGCCAGATGGCTGACGACAGTATTGGCGCCGGTTTTTTCCCGAGTGAGCGCCGCCTGCTGCTCGCTCAGGGTCTCCACCATCTCCGTGAGTCTTATCCGCTCTTGTTCTTTCTGCGCGACCGCCTGATCGAGCCGCGCGCGGTCACTGTTAATTTCGCCGACGAGCGCCTCGAGTCTCTGCCGATTCTCGTTCAGTTCGCCGATCACGCCTTCGAGCCGTTGACGTTCGGCGATGCTTTCCGCGATCGTCGCTTCGAGCCGCAGGCGCTCGGCTTCGCGCCGGCTCACCTCCGCTTCGAGGCGAACCGCGTTATTCGCGAGCACCGCGTGTCCGGCCGTCAGCAGGTTCACCCTCGTGTTTCTCTCGTCGAGAATGCGCTCGTAGTAGCCGCGATGCTCGTGCCATACGAATCCGGGACGCGAATCGGCGTCGTCGAGATGGTTCAGCAGATAGGCACAGCGCGCACCGGCTTCGGCAAGTTGCGATACTTCGGGCAAGCCGAAACTGAGCGGCTTCTCGATGTTGCCGAGAATATTGAGCCAGTCGCCCGACAAAAGACGGCGCACCGTCTCAACGCCCTGCTTGAGCCGCTCGCGGGCGGCTTGCCGGTCGCCCCGGACGAGCGCGAAGGTGGCAGCCAGATCCAGCGCCCCTACGACTTTCGTGCCGAGCAGCGGGCTGAAGGGCATCGGGTTCATTGCCGCGCAGCGGAGCGCCCAGTCTTCGGCAGCCGCGAGATCGCCGAGCCGCTGCGCGAGCCGCGCGGCGACGAAGCTCAACGATACCTTCCATCGCAACTGATGCGCCGATCCGCCGGCTGCCGCGACGTACTCGCGAATGTCGGTGAGACAAGCGCGCATCTCCTGCTCCGACCTCGCATGGCCGAGCACGCGGTACGCGTGGCCGCACAGCGCCGCGCCGAAATCCGCGCTGCCGCGAGGCGAGCTTGCCATGACCTGTGCATTCAGCGCGTCGAGCGACTCGTTGTTCGTGAGGCGCATGCCGATCGCGATCATGCTCTTGAACAGCCACGGGTTCTCCATGGCCCGGTTATCGGCGAGCACGTGGAAATCCGGCGCGTCGACGGTTGCGAACGTCGTTTCGACGTAGTCCGACGCGCGGCCGGCGAGCGGGTCGCGCATTGCGATGACGATGAGCGTGCCGTCGATATTCGCGGGCTCGTCGAAGCCCGCCTCGGTCCATGTACGACCCGGATCGCCGCCCCGCAACGCCGACGACACGAACGCGCGCTCCGCGAGCAAGCCCTCCGCCTGCGGCCCGCACACGCGATGCAGCCAGGCGCGCGGCGACGCGCCGCCTTCCTGTTCCAGGGCCTCGGCTTGCGCACGCGATACGCCGAATATCACGCGTCCGCCCGGACGAACGCGCGCTATCTCGCCATGCAACACATCAGCGGGAAAGGCTGTTGCATCGAGCGCCATCAGGACATCGACCGACGCAGCGCAATCAGGCCGGGAAGCGGCGTCTGCGAAGAAGGACACGTGTTCGTTGACGCCATAGCGGGAGCGCGCGTATGCGAGGCTCGCCTCGCCCGGCTCCAATCCGACGACAGCGCGCGCGGCGCTGTTTTGCGCGACGACACGCGCTCCGCTGCCCACGCTCGAATCTAGCACAAGCACGATATCGCCGATACGGACGAATGCGCATGCCTCGACGGTATCGCCGAAAGCGGTCGGCCACGCGGAGTTCGCCTGCGCGAGAATGTCCTGCGGCGGCGCGATTTCCTGTTCGTCCACGACGCCCGAGGGCATGCGCTCGAAGAACACGGACGCGCGATTGCTCGCCGGTGGCAACGGCTGCGACCACCACGCCGCTTTTGTGCGCGCATGCCGGCGATACGCAATACGGTTGACGTCACCGGCGGCCTTGTGCGCCGGGCCGAGCATTGCGATTTGCCGGAAAGGCTGCGCGAGCAGGCGTGTCGCCGCAAGATCGCGCGCGTCGCTTTCTTCGCTGCCTTCGCTCGCCTCGGAATGCGCGACAGCGGATCGGGCGACGATCAGTGCATCGAACTGGTCGGCCGACACACCTTCCGGCAATGCGCCGGCATCATTCGCGCGAAGCACACGGCCGGGCGGGAACTGCGGTGCTGCATCGCGCGCTTCGTCTTCGTCGAGTGCGAGGCCGTATGCATCGCAGCCGGCGTCCAGCAGCGCACGCAGCGCCCCGGGCAATCCGTCGCCCACATACAGGACCCGGCAATGCCCGAAACAGATCAGGCATTGACGGAGAAAGGCCAGTAACTCTTCAGACATACGTTCGCTTCACGTTCTGCAACGCGGAAGTAGAGATGTGTCCGGACCTCCGCGCGGCCCGGACCGTTCATGGGCGCGCTCAGGCGCGCGATGCCTCGGCGCCGGGCTTAGCACTGCTGCTGCCCGCATTCGATTGCAGTTCGGCACGCATATGCAGGTCGCACACGCCGCCGAAAAAATGGGTGTCCACGCGCGCGCGGACCATGAAGAACGCGGCTTCGTCGATCCAGTGCAGGATGGCTTGATCGGAGAAGTTCATCGATTGCTGATGGATCAGGGAGGCCTGCACTTCGTAGAAATTCTCGCCGAGCGCGCAGCCGTCCATGGTGAACACGACGGTGTGCTCCTCGCCCGCGCGAAACTTCCGGTTCCAGAAAATGAAGCCGTCGCGCCCTGCCGCCAACATTTCGGCGTCCTGGTTGAACGTACCCCATGAGTACATCTTGATGCCTTCCTTGTTCCGAATGCGCAGGTTGACGTACAGCTTGTCCATGTCCTCGCGAATCTGGAACCTGACCATCACCTTGATCGTGTCGCCGGTATAGAAAGTCGACGACGATTCGCCTTTCTCGTCGAGCACGGTGACGTCCGTGATCATCGCTTCGAGCGTGCCGAATTCGAACTTGTTCTGTTCGTGCGGTTCGTCCATCACCTTTTCGGCGGCCGTGCTGATCGCCGATGCAGCCGACGCAGCCGATGCAGCCGATGCAGCCGACGCGGCATCGGCGGACTGCGTCCCGGCAAGCGCCGGAACCGGGGCAGGCTGCGTCGCTTCGGCGGCGGCTTTTGCCTTCGTCGCCGCCTTGTGCTCGTCGATCTCGCTCTGCTTCGCGCGGTTCTCCTCGTCGTGAAGCAGCTTGCGATAGGCGAGCACGACTTCCGACGAAGGACCGACGACCGCGAGCCTGCCTTTGTCGAGCAGAATGGCGCGATCGGTGAAGGTTCTGACCGATTCGATATCGTGCGACACGAACAGAATGGCAACGCCGCGGTCGCGCAGTTCGCGAATCCGCTGGTAGCAGCGCTTCTGGAACAGCGCGTCGCCGACGGCGAGCGCCTCGTCCACGATCAGCACGTCGGGATTCAACTGAACCTGCACGGCGAACGCGACGCGGACCATCATGCCGCTGGAATAGTGCTTCACCGGCTGATCGAAGAACTCGCCGATCGCCGCGAACCGGATGATCTCGGGCATCGCGGCATCCATTTCCGCGCGCGTCAGACCGAGGATGGACCCGTTCAAATAGGCGTTCTCGCGTCCCGTGAATTCGGGATTGAAGCCGCTGCCCAGTTCGAGCAGCGCCGCGACCCGGCCATGCACGGACACGTCGCCCTGCGTCGGTTGAAGCACGCCGGCGATGAGTTGCAAGAGCGTCGATTTGCCCGCGCCGTTGCGCCCGACGATGCCGACCGCCTCGCCCTTCTTCACGTCGAACGAAATATCCCGCAACGGCCAGAACTCGCCGAAGAACTGCTTGCGGCCGCGAAACAGCATCTGCAGCAGACGATGCTGGGGCTTCGCGTACAGTTCGTAGCGCTTGCTCAGATTGCGAACATGAATAGCTAGATCGTCCAAAGCCACTCTCTCTTGAAACTCCTGCCCCGATTGATGTTCTCGCTCACGACTCTCAGGCGAACGCGGCCGTGAGCTGCTGCTCGCCGCTCGCTTTTTGCTCGACGAGCCGCTCGCAGATGCTCATGTTGTGACGCGCCATGTCCATTCTTTCCCGCTCACCGGGGAATTTCCCGGCGGCGAAATCCGAAGCGGTCACATAACGCATGCCGTACGTGTTGAAGTCGCCGATGTTCGGTGTATCGACGATGGGCACGATGCCGAACGCAAGATACTCGATCAGCTTCGTCGGACACGACACGTTGTTCACGACCATGTCGTCGCGCAGAATGAAGCCGAAGTGGCACTGCTGATAGATGCCGTTCAGCTCGGCGCGCGTCGCGCTCGACACATGAAAGTTGGGGTGATGCACGATCTCGGCCGCGGCTGCGCTGCGCATCTGCTCGACGTCCGGCGTGTAGATCCACCAGTCCGCCAGATCGATGCCTTCGCGCACGACGTTCATCATTGCCGGCAGGTTCTGCCATTTCTGCGTGCCCCCGGCATAGATCACCGTCGGCTTGCCGTCCCGGTAGGCGCGCGAAGCATGGCTGCCCTCGTCGACCGCGAAGATCGGCAGGACGATGACGTTGGCCTTCAGAAGATCGCGATACTTGTGCGACAGATAGTTGCCCATCGCTTGCGAAACGACGATCACGTTCGACGCGCGCTCGACTGCGCAGCGCTCGCAATCATCGTGGATGCGCGCCGAGTAAAAGTCGTTGTGCATGCGGAACTCTTCGGGCACGACGCCGTGGACGTCGAGCACCCATTTGATTCCCGGCACGCGCCGCAGCGCACGTCCGAGCGCGTTGGGCATGCGCAGCACGCTATGGAAATAGACCCGCTTGAAGCGCCACGCAAGCAGGCATGCAGCGAGCCGCTGCACGCGGGATTCATCAGCGATATTGAGCACCCAGGCGCTGCGTCCCGCGCGTTCGATGAAAGGCTTGGGGCCGGCAGCGGCCTCGCGCACGTCGCAATACACGCGGCGGCGCGACGGGAACAGCGAATCGATTGCCTTGACGCGCTGGAAATAGCCGTCGCGCTCCCGCGCCTTCGTCGGATACGGCGCCACGAACATGATGCCGTTGCCACCGAAGAACAGATCCGCAAACTCCAGCCATCGCGCGATACGGCTCACCCGGGAACTCGGGAACCGGGCCGCGCGGGCCACTCTCGCCGTGAGGCGGTTCATGAGTCCGTCCGATGCTTTCGGCTCGAGCGTCGGCATGGCGTCGAGTTGCGCGAGCAGCGCCTTGGTCTCGGAGACGAGCGCATCGACCTCGCGCTCGAGACTCTCGAAGCGCGTCTTCAAACGCTGAACCACGTCCGGCGTGGCGACTTCGTTCTGGTCGGCGAGGAATTGCCGCACCTCCGACGAAATCGATTCGATCACCGGAATGAGCGAGCGCGGCGTTGCCTCCTCGTCTTCGTACTGACCGAACACGATCGAGCGCAGATCGCGCTTTTCAACCGAACGGCGCGTCTTGATTTCGTGCAGAAGATGCGTGCGATAGGCTTCGAGCCCATCGACGAGCTTGCTTAGCTGCTGCGCGTAGAGCCGATGCGTTTCAACGTGCAGCGGCGGATGCGCCGGCTGGGCGATGGCGAAAAGCGAGTCCTGTTTCCACGCGGTCACGGACAGGTAAGTGCGATCCTGCCACGCGCGGCCATACTTCTCTTCGAAGCGGCGTCGGTTTTCGGCCGCGAAGCCTTGTGCTTCGAGCGCGTCGAGCTTGCCGAACGACGCGGAGCCCCAGTGATGCAGGTACACATCTCGCGCGACATGCATCTTGAAGCCGTGCTCGAGCGTGCGAAGGCAATAGTCGTCGTCCTCATAGGCGCCCGGGAAGAACCGGGTGTCCAGCAGCCCGAGTTTTTCAATGACGCGCCGCGTGAACAGAACGCAATAGTAGCTCAGGAAATCGCTTTCGACGACGTCGCCGAGCCACGCCTCGCGCCGTTCTTTGGCAAAGCGGTCGAGCGCGGGCAGGTCGAGCGCGGCGCTTCCCGCGCCCAGGTTGTTGCGGTCGCCGAGATGGTAGCCGACGGGAATACCCTGCTCGTTGTTCGACGCATTGGTGAGCGGGCCGATCGCGTCCTTGTCGTCTTCGATCAGATAGTCGAGCCAGTGATCCGTCACGATCACGTCGCTGTTGAGCAGACAGATGTGCGTGATGTCCTTATCGGCGAGAAAGTGCTCGATGCCGATGTTGTTGCCGCCGGAAAAGCCCAGGTTCTTTTCCTGCTGGAAATAGACCCCGGAAAGCCCGCGGCTCACGGCCTGATCGAACACCCGCCGGGAAGCCTCGCGTTGCGCGGGGGCCGAAGCGTTGTCGATGACCGCGACGTCGAACGCCGTATCGCTTGCAGTACCGAGAAGGCTGTCGAGCGCCAGCGCGAACACCTCTGCCGAGTTGTACGTGACGATGACGATGCCTGCTTTTACTCTCGTTGTGTTCATTGTGATTAACCGACTGCGCGCTTTGTGTTGTCCCGCCGGCATTTGTCCGCGCCGGTTCTGGCTTCTCGATCAGAGAACGTCAGGAAAGCCCTTCTTCGATTTGTCGAAGAACCAGTAGCAGACTCGCAGGAATGCGAGCGAAGCCACAATCTGAATCAGATAGCCCGTCCAGTCAGGCCACGTGCCGAAGAAGAATACATGCCGCACATTCTCGAGAATTGGCGTGAACGGATTCCAGCTCACGAGTGCGCGAAGCGCCTCGGGCACCATATCGATCGGGTAAAAGATCGGGCTCAGATACATGAGCGCCATGGTTATGGGCGGCACCGCGAGCTTGATGTCGGGCAGATACACGCCGAGCGACGCGAAAAGATAACTCACGCCGAGCACTGCAAACATGAACGGCAGCAGCACGATTGGCAGCGCAAGCGCCGAGACTGGCGGAAGACCGACGAAGACAAGATGAAACAAAAGCAGCAGGCCATAGCCGATCGACGCATTCACGAGCGCCGACAGCGTGATCGCCATGGGCAGGATCTCGAGCGGAAACACGACCTTCTTGATGAAATTCGGGTTCTCGCGCATCAACACCGGCGCGCGCAAGAAGCATTCGGAAAAGAAGGTATATGTAATGAGCCCGGCGAAGAGAATCAGCGCCGACTCCTTGCTGCCCGACGTGCCGGACGACCAGCGCGCCTTGAACACCACGCTAAAAACGAAGAAATAGACGATGAGCGTAAGGATCGGCGTCACGAGCATCCAGATCGACCCGAGCGCCGAGCCGCGAAACTTGGTTGCAAGATCGCGGCGCACGAAATCCCATAACAGCGCTCGGTGCCGCCAGACTGAAAGTTGCATCGAGAGTTTCCTGCAGGAGACCTTCCCGGAGCACGCGAATCGCAAGAAAACATCTTGCCAATGACCGCGCGCCCAGCGGTTCGGTTTAGAAATTAACTGGACATTTTAACATGCGCATAGCCCGTCTCCGGACCGCGCAGATCGTCACTCGAACTGTCCGACGCGCGGCGGAGACGCCAGCGTGAAGGGCAAGACCTTGGTGCTGAGCGAAAGATTCGGGTTGTACGCCGGATCATTTTCCAGCCACCCGTCCCACTCTCTTTCCATCCAGCGAACTTCTCCCAGGAAGCGCTGATACTTGTCCGCATCCATGTCGGAACCGCGTGTCGCCGACTCGTGATGGTAGAGCTCCGCGTGCGGCGTCCAGACGTTGCGATAGCCCGCCTTGAGAAGACGCAGGCAGAAATCCACATCGTTGAACGCGACCGCCAGTTCTTCATTCAGGCCGCCGACTTCTTCATAGACGGATTTCCTGACGACGAGACAGGCTGCCGTGACCGCCGACAGATTCTGCATGGCCACCGCGCGGCCGAAGTAACCGAACAGACCGCGCTTCATCATGTGATGCATGTGCCCGGCAACCCCGCCAAGACCGATCAGCACGCCGCCATGCTGAAGCATGTCGTTCGGGTACCACAGGCACGCACCCACGGCGCCGACGCCGGGCTGTGCGGCGATGCTGACCATCTCGTTCAGCCAGTCGGGCGAGATCACCTCGATGTCGTTGTTCAGCAGGCACACGAACTCGCCCTTCGCCTCGCGTACGGCGCGATTGTTGAGCGCCGAGAAGTTGAAGGGCGCGTCGTCGCGAATCACGCGAATGCCCTTTGTGCTGGCGATCTCGTCGAAATAAGCGAGCGTCTCCGGCTTCACGCTGCCGTTATCGACCACGATGATCTCGTATTCGCGATAGAGCGTCTTGGCGAGCACGCTGTCGATGCACTGCTTGGTGAGCGCCAGCCCGTCGCGCGTGGGAATGACGATAGAGACGAGCGGACGCTGCGCGAGTCCATAACGTACGCGCAAGATGCCGAGCGATTCGTATGGCTGATCGACGAATGCATCGATCCCGCTGCGCGTCAGATGATCTTCGACGGCCCGCTTGGCGGCCATAAGCGCGTAGGGCTTCTCGGAGCCGCTACCCGCCGTGCTGCCCGGCACGATGCGCCAGTGATAGAGCACGTGCGGAATATGGACGACCTGATCGTGACCCGCGATCTCGATGCAGCGCAGCGCCAGGTCGTAGTCCTGGCTGCCTTCGTAGCCCTTGCGAAAGCCGCCTGCCTCGCGTACGAGCGCCGTCTCGAAGACGCCCAGATGCGAGAACATGTTCTGCGTCAGGAACATTTGCGGGTTCCAGTCGCTCTTGAAATACGGCGTCGTGCGCTTGCCCGCCTCGTTCAGCTTGTCTTCGTCACTGTAGAGCATGCGGCTCGCGGGATAGCGACCGATATACACCGCGACCATGTAAAGCGCATGCGGAGGAATGACGTCGTCGTGGTCCAGCAGGACGACGAATTCGCCCGTCGCCAGTTCGAGCGCGCTGTTGCTCGCCGCTGAGATATGACCATTGGTGTCGCGGAACACGAGCTTGATCCGGCTGTCCTGCGCCGCTGCCTCGCTCAACACTTCGCGCACGCGCGGATCGGTGGAGGCATCGTCTGCGATGCAGAGTTCCCAGTCGGGATAGATCTGTTCCCGCACCGACGCGATCATCTCGCGCAGAAACGGCTCGCTGCTGTTGTAAGTGGGAACCACGATCGAGAATGTCGGGCGGCGCGGAAGTCTTTCGATGTCCTGCAACACCTGCTGGCGCTTCTCCGGCGTGATCGAATCGTAGCGTTCGATCCACTCGTGATAAACCTCGTCACGGGGCGGTCCATCGGCGAATCCCGCTCCGCTCTGAAGGCGGCGCAGGCGAGCCATGATTCCGGGCATGCCTTCGCGCTTGAGAACGGACAAGTAGTACTGCGCCGCCGGCACGACGCCGCCGCGCGACTGAACCTGTCGCGACATCGTGGCCGACGCCAGGCGGACTGCGTTGCCAGCGCTCACTGTCGAGCGCAATGGCGCGGTCATTCTCCATGAGGTGGAACCGCGCAATGCCGCGAGTTCCGTTTCGAGCTGCAATACGCGATTCCGCAGCGACGACAGTTCCCTTGCGTCCGCCCGCGTATTCTTCAGTTCCTTCTCGAGCACGGCACAACGCTCTTGCCAGTCGAACGAAGACGGTTCGCCGCCCGCGCGGACCGGCTCGCGCTCCGCGTCGTGTCGAACTGTCGTCTTGAAATCGTGTTGCATCTTGGTACTTGCCTCTGGCAGTTTGGAGGGCCGGCGTTTCGGGGGCGATGTCACCGCGCTATAGCCTTCCGAGGCGGCCACGCAGTCCGTCCAGAAGACCGCGCAGCGCCATTGAGACATGCAGACGGCGCGCCGTGGGCATCATCGAATAGATGAGCAGGCGGAACGGCAACTTGAGCAGTTCCGTCGATTTCCAGGACCACGGCACGTATCCCCGGCCGATCAACGCAATGGCGTTGCGGAACAAATAGTAATGACGAACGGGACTGTGCATGGGATACGTGCGCCCCAACACCCGCACGGGCTCGCCGCCCAGTTCGTGGGCCATTGTGATCCACGGAACGCCGACCAGACGATATCCCGCGCGCTTGGCCCGCACGCACCATTCAAGATCGACGAAGTCGATGAACAGGTCGTCTTCCATTGGACCCACGACGTTCCAGCAAGCCAGATTCAGGCACGAGCCGGACGTGATGAGAAAGTCCGCGTCCACGGGACGCGCGCCTTCGGCGGGCACGCGCGCGAGCTTGAATGGTCTGAAGCGCACGAAGGGCGCGACTCCGCCGAGGCGCGGATCGTCGTAGGCCGGACCGACGATCGCGATTTTCTCTCCTGCCGCGACCCATTCGGTGAGCAATGCCGGCAAGGCCTGCAGATGCTCGAGCGTGGGTTCGCTGTCCTGGTCGAAAAAAAGCGCGACGCGGCAGCCTTCGCGCAAGAGCAGTTCGATGCCCTGATTCAGCGCCGTCGCGATACCGAGATTGTCGCGGTTGGGCAGATAGCGCACGTCGGCATCGAGTCCGTCGACGCGATCGACGCCCGGCGTGTTGTCGACGACCACGCAACGGGTGTGCTTCGCCAGACGGTTCGCACGCTCGATGCACGCCGCGTCCGGATTATAAAAAACCACCACGGAGCCGGGGCGTTGCACGCTACTCCCGGTGCTCACAGTCCCCTCATGCAGAGATCGAGCGCGTCGGCCCAATCGGGCGCCTCGATGCCGAATGTGTCGAAGAGCTTGCGTTGCGACATGCGCGAGTTTGCGGGACGCTTCGCCGGCGTCGGATAGGCCGATGCCGGAATCGGCTTCACGACCGGCTTCTTCGCCAGCGAAGACTTTTCGAAGATCGCTTGGGCGAAGCCGTGCCAGGACGTCGAACCGGACGCGGTCAGGTGATAGACACCGGACTTCTTCTTCCACCAGTCATGATCGGCGCTCATGCTCTGCGACACGACATGCGCGGTCAGCGTCGCGATGGTGTTCGCCCAGGTCGGCGCGCCGGTCTGGTCGGCGACCACGCCGAGTTCGTCGCGTTCGGCGCCGAGCCGCAGCATCGTGAGAAGAAAGTTCTTGCCGTGCCCGCCGTACACCCAGCTCGTGCGAAAGATCAGGTGGTCGCAACCCGACTCCGCGATTGCCTGCTCGCCGGCCAGCTTGCTTTTGCCGTACACGTTCTGCGGATTCACCGCGTCGTCTTCGACGTAAGCGCCTTCCTTCGTGCCATCGAAGACATAGTCCGTCGAGTAGTGAATAAGCGCGGCGTTCAGGCGCTTCGCTTCTTCCGCCAGCACGCCGGGCGCTTCGCCGTTGATGCGCATTGCCGCATCGGCGTCGCTTTCGGCTTTGTCGACCGCCGTGTATGCAGCGGGATTGACGATCAGCGACGGCTTTACCTCGTGCACGACTTGCCGAACCTGATCCAGATTACCGAGGTCGAGACGGCTGCGATCGACGGCCACCACGCGACCCAGCCCTTGCAGCGTTCGCGCCAGTTCGAACCCCACCTGACCATTCACGCCAGTCAGCAGAATCGTGCGCTCGCTCATGCGAACACCTCGGCTTCCGCCAGCCGCTTGCCCGCCGCATCTTTCGCCGCCAGCATCGGTTCGAAGTCGATCGGCCACTCGATGCCGATGCCGGCATCGCTCCAGAGCAGGCTGCGCTCGAACTCCGGATACCAGCAATCCGTCGTCTTATAAAGAAACTGCGCCGACTCGGACAACACGACGAACCCGTGCGCAAACCCCGGCGGCACCCACAACTGCCGATGATTCTCCTCCGACAGATGCACGCCGACCCACTTTCCGAAGTTCGGCGAGCTCTTGCGAATGTCCACGGCGACATCGAACACTTCGCCCTCGACCACGCGCACGAGCTTCCCCTGCGCATGCTGAATCTGATAATGCAGCCCGCGCAGCACGCCCTTCGCGGAACGCGAATGGTTGTCCTGCACGAATTCGATACCTGCTTCCACATGCTCGGCGAACTCACGCGCATTGAAGCTCTCGTAGAAGAAGCCGCGCGCATCACCGAACACTTTTGGTTCGATGATCTTCACTTCTGGCAACGCCGTTGCCGTTACCTGGATGGCCATGCGACTTGGTCCTTCGGAAGATTGAGCAAATATTGACCGTATCCGTTCTTCGCGAGCGGCTTCGCGAGCGCAAGCAGTTGCTCTTCATCGATCCAGTGCTTGCGGTACGCGATCTCTTCGGGGCACGCCACCACGAGGCCCTGCCGCTTCTGCAGGGTGGCAATGAAGGTTGCCGCTTCGATCAGCGAATCGTGCGTGCCCGTGTCGAGCCATGCATAGCCGCGGCCCATGATCTCCACGTTCAGCTTCTTTTGCTGGAGATAGCGCGAGTTGACATCCGTGATTTCGAGTTCACCGCGCGACGACGGCTTGATGTCCGCCGCGATGTCGCACACCTGGTTGTCGTAAAAGTACAGCCCCGTCACCGCGTAGTTCGAGCGCGGCTTCGCCGGCTTCTCTTCGATGGACAGCGCGCGGAAACTCCCGTCGAACTCCACGACGCCGTAACGCTCCGGATCATGCACGTGATAGGCAAAAACCGTCGCGCAGTCGGAACGTGCATCGGCGCTTTCGAGCTGCTTCGCGAGATCGTGGCCGTAGAAGATGTTGTCGCCGAGAATCAGCGCAGAGGGATCGTTGCCCACGAACTCCTTGCCGATGATGAACGCCTGCGCGAGCCCATCCGGCGACGGCTGCACCGCGTACCGGATGTTCATGCCCCACTGGCTGCCGTCGCCGAGCATCGACTCGAAGCGCGGCGTGTCCTGCGGCGTCGAAATCACCAGCACGTCACGAATGCCTGCGATCATCAGCGTCGACAGCGGATAGTAGATCATCGGCTTGTCGTACACCGGCAGCAATTGCTTCGATACCGCGTGCGTGATCGGATAGAGCCGCGTGCCGGAACCGCCGGCGAGAATAATGCCTTTGCGCGCCATGCCCCGCTCCTTATGCCCGCTGCGCGTAGTTTGTTTCGACCCACTTGCGGTATTCACCGGAAGCGACTTCGTCGGCCCACGCCTGATTGTCGAGGTACCACTGAACGGTCTTCGCCAAGCCGGTTTCGAACGTTTCCGCCGGCTTCCAGCCGAGTTCGCGCTCGAGCTTGCGCGCGTCGATGGCGTAACGGCGGTCATGGCCAGGGCGGTCGGTCACATAGGTAATCTGATCGCGATACGAACCGCTGGCCTTCGGCTTCTTCTCGTCGAGCAGATCGCACAGCGTATGAACGACTTCGAGGTTCTTCTTCTCGTTCCAGCCGCCGACGTTGTACGTCTCGCCGAGCTTGCCCTTGACGAGCACTTCGCGGATGGCCGCGCAATGGTCGCCGACATACAGCCAGTCGCGCACGTTCTGGCCGTCGCCGTACACCGGCAGCGGCTTGCCCGCAAGCGCGTTCGCGATCATCAGCGGGATCAGCTTCTCCGGGAACTGGTACGGGCCGTAGTTGTTCGAGCAGTTCGTCGTGAGAACCGGGAGGCCGTAAGTGTGGTGATAGGCGCGCACCAGATGATCCGAGCCCGCCTTCGTTGCAGAGTACGGGCTGTTCGGCGCGTATGCCGTCGTTTCGGAGAATTGCGGATCGGTAGCGGAGAGGGAGCCGAACACCTCGTCCGTCGAAACGTGCAGAAAGCGGAAGGCTTGCTTCTCGGCGTCGGGGAGCGCGTTCCAGTACGTGCGCGCAGCTTCGAGCAACGTGAAGGTGCCGACGACGTTCGTTTGCACGAAATCGGCGGGACCGTGAATCGAGCGGTTGACGTGGCTTTCCGCCGCGAAGTGGACGACCGCGCGCGGCTTGTGCCTGGCGAACAGTTCGTCCATCGCCGCGCGGTCGCAGATGTCCGCGCGCGCGAACACGTGACGGGCATCGTCTTTCAGCGATTGCAGGGTGCCGAGATTGCCCGCGTACGTCAGCTTGTCGACGTTGAGCACGGGTTCATCGGAGCCTTCGAGCCAGTCAAGAACAAAATTGGCGCCGATAAAACCGGCGCCGCCCGTCACGAGAATCATGAATACCCTTTTGGCTGCGTTCAGTCAGAATGAAACCGAACACACTCGCATGTGTGGAAAAAATTGCGTACGGAACGTGAATGCCGCGTTGGATACGGAACGTGTGACTGATTCGAATCACCGCGACCGCCGTCCGATTAAACGTCGATTATAAAGCCACGAAGTGCAAAAACTACACGGCTAACAACTTGATACAGCTAGGATTCGGACAGGACGGCCTATGCGGTCGACATTTGCGGGGACGCCCGATGCATCGCTTGTTCGATAACAACTTGCAATAAATTCGTGCGACGTGATTCACGCTTTTGCCCGATAAGCCCGACACCGCCGATACGCCCCACGTGCACAACGCAGAAAACAATCAATGACCGACGCACCTCACTCTCTCGCCCCCGCAACGCCCGCCGTCCCCGCCCCGCTGGTTTTCGGCGACCTTCAAGGCTGCTGCGATCCGTTTCATCGCCTGCTGAAGAAAGCCGCGCCGTCACCCGAAACGCCGCTCTGGTTCGCGGGCGATCTCATCAATCGGGGGCCGAAATCGCTGGAAACGCTGCGCGAGGTGATCGCGCTCGGCCCGCGCGCGACCGTCGTGCTCGGCAACCACGACCTGAATTTGCTGTCCGTCGCGGCCGGCCTGCGCAAGCCGAAGAAAGGCGACACGCTCGACGATATCCTCGCCGCGCCCGACGTCGATGACCTGATCGAATGGGTGCGCCACAAGCCCGTCGCGCATTACGAGAACGGCGCGCTGATGGTTCACGCGGGCGTCGTGCCGCAATGGGACGTGACGATGACGCTCGAACTCGCACACGAACTGGAAACCGCATTGCGCGCGCCGAACTGGAAATCGACGCTGGCCGAGCTATACGGCAACGAGCCGCATCGCTGGGAAGATTCGCTTAAGGGCATGGATCGCTTGCGCGTGACGTACAACGCGCTGACGCGTATCCGTTTTTGCACGGCTGAAGGCGCGATGGAGTTCGCCAACAACGGCGGCCCCGATGCCGCCCCGCCCGGTTATATGCCGTGGTTCGACGTGCCCGACCGCCGCACGCGGGACGCGACCATCGTCTTCGGACACTGGGCCGCGCTCGGCCTCATGGTCCGCGACGACGTGCTGTGTCTCGATTCCGGGTGTGTCTGGGGCAACAAGCTGTCGGCGGTGCTGCTGACGAAACATCCCGCCGAGCGCGTGCTTACGCAGGTGAGTTGTGCGATGAAGAAATAACGGGTCGAACGACCGGCGTTTCCATGACGACGGCCGGGGCCCCGCGCATGCGATCGAGCGCCGTCTGAACCGCCGCCTGCGCCTCGCTCGCGAGCAGCCGCCTGTCGGTGCCTGGCGCGAGCGGATCGCAGACGTAGAGATGCGCGGTAACCGGTCCACCGCGCAGCAGCGCATCGAGGGAATCGTTCAGCGACATTTCGCCGATATACGCGGGCGCGGTCGTCTGAATGCCGCGCGCATCTTCGTACATCAGGCAGACAGGCTGCACCGGACATGACGCCGACACCGCCGCCTGAAACATGTTCGCGTGAAACGGCAGCAGTGAAGCGCCATCGCTCGTGGTGCCTTCGGGAAACACGCACATTATTTCGCCGGCCTGCAGCCGATCAGCAAGCTCATGCATGATCCGCTTGGCGTCGCTGCGCTTCTCGCGCTGCACGAACACGGTTCCAAGCTGATGCGCGAGCCACCCGACCACCGGCCACTTGCGGATCTCGGCCTTGGACACGAACGGCGTCGGCCGCCACGCGTTGATCACGTAAATATCGATCCACGAAACATGATTGCCGACGACCAGCACGCCCGCATCGAGCCGCGCGTCGTCGTTATGCACGACGAGCTTCATGCCCGCGAGCCGCAGCATTTCCAGCGACCACGCGCGATTCATCGCCATGCGTTCGCTCGCGGATGCGCGCGGAAACCGCCGCGCCACGATCCACGCGCCATACAACAAATGCACCGCAAGGCGCGCCTTGCGCAACACGAACGCCATGAATCAGCGCGTCTCGAAGGCCAGATGTCCGCCGACGATCGTCGCGCGCACGCGAGCCGGCAGTTCGTAACCGAGGAACGGCGAGTTGCGGCCCTGGCTTTTGAGCTTCGCCGGATCGACGCGCCATGACGCATCGGCATCGAACACGCAGACGTCCGCGAGCGCGCCCGTCGCGATGCGTCCGGCGGGCAGCTTCAGCACATCGGCGGGAGCTGCCGTGATGCGCGCGAGCGCCTTCGCGAGCGGCACGTTCGCGTCGCGCGCCCACTTCACCGTCAGCGAGAGCAGCAGCTCCAGGCCCGTCGCGCCGGGCGTCGCTTCGGCGAACGGCAGCAGCTTCTCGTCGTCGTCGAGCGGCGTGTGGTCGGAGCAGATCGCGTCGATCGTGCCGTCTTCCAGCCCGGCGCGGATTGCTTCACGATCGCGTTGCTGGCGCAGCGGCGGATCGAGGCGGAACTGCGAATCGAAATAGCCGATGTCGAGGTCCGTCAGATGCACGTGGTTGATCGTCACGTCGCACGAAACGGCGAGCCCTTCCGCCTTCGCCGCACGCACGAGCGCCACGCCCGCCGCCGACGACAGATGCGACAGATGCACCCGCGCGCCGGTCACGCGCATCAGTTCGAAAATCGTATGCAGCGCGATGGTTTCCGCCGACACCGGCACGCCCGACAACCCGAGCCGCGACGCCAGCGCGCCGCTCGCCGCCACGCCGCCACGCGCCATGTAGGCGTCTTGCGGGCGCAGCCACACGGTATAGCCGTACGTCGTTGCGTACTGCAGCGCGCGCAGCAGCGTGCGCGTATCGACGATCGGGTTATCCGCCTGCGAGAAGCCGATGCAGCCCGCTTCCGTCAGCTCCACCATCTCGGTGATGGTCTCGCCCTTCAGCCCGACCGTCAGCGCGCCCAGCGGATACACATGCGCCTGATGCAGCTTCTGCGCGCGGAACTTGAGCATTTCGACGAGGCCCGGCTCGTCGAGCGTCGGATCGGTGTCGGGCGGGCAGACGAGGCTCGTCACGCCACCGGCCATCGCCGCAGCCATTTCGGATTCGAGCGTCGCCTTGTGCTCGAAGCCAGGCTCGCGCAGCCGCGCCGACAAATCGACGAAGCCGGGCGCCACATACAGGCCCGTCGCATCGATGACTTTTGCCGCATTGAAATCGGCGGGCGCGTCGCCGATCGCGACGATCCTGCCCGCTGCGATGAATACGTCCTTGCGCGCTTCGGTGCCCGCAGCCGGATCAATGATCGTGCCGCCTTGAATCTGGATCTTCATGTCGTTTTCGTTAATCGCTGTTGCCGGCCACGATGCCCATCACCGCCATGCGCACGGCGATGCCAAACGTCACCTGATTCAGAATCACCGACTGCGGGCCGTCGGCCACTTGCGAATCGATTTCCACGCCGCGATTCATCGGCCCCGGATGCATGACGATCGCATCGGGCGCGGCGAGCGCGAGCCGCTCGGGCGTCAGGCCCCAGCTCTTGAAATACTCCTGCGCGGACGGCAAGAGTGCGCCGCTCATCCGCTCGTTCTGCAGGCGCAGCATGATGATGACGTCGACGCCCTTCAAGCCTTCGTCCAGGTTGTGATAGACGTGCACGCCCATTTGATCGAGATTGCCCGGCAAGAGCGTGCGCGGACCGATGGCGCGCACTTCCGGCACGCCCAGCGTGGTCAGCGCGTGAATGTCCGAGCGCGCGACGCGCGAATGCAGAATGTCGCCGACGATCGCCACGCGCAGCTTCGTGAAGTCGCGCTTGTAATGGCGGATCGTGTACATGTCGAGCAGGCCTTGCGTCGGATGCGCGTGACGGCCATCGCCCGCATTGATGACATGCACGTGCGGCGCGCAATGTTCGGCGATCAGATACGGCGCCCCGCTCGACGCGTGGCGCACGACGAACATGTCGGCGTGCATCGCGGAGAGGTTGTTGATCGTATCGAGCAGCGATTCGCCCTTGCTCGTCGACGACGCATTGATGTTTAGATTGAGCACGTCCGCCGACAGCCGTTTGGCGGCGATTTCGAACGTGGTGCGCGTGCGCGTCGAGTTCTCGAAGAAGAGGTTGAACACCGATTTGCCGCGCAGAAGCGGCACCTTCTTCACTTCGCGGTCGGTCACGCTGACGAACTGCTCGGCGGTATCGAGAATGTGGGTGACGATCGAGCGCGGCAAGCCTTCGATGGTCAGAAGGTGCTTCAACTCGCCGTTCTTCGTGAGTTGAGGATTGCCCTTCAAGAAGCCGTAGCGGAATTTGTCAGATTCCTGCGCGCCCGTCTCGGCTGCGCTCTGGGTGGCGGTGTTCATAGTGATCCCAGGTGTTTCTTTCGAAGATGGAGGCTTGTGAACGCGGGCCGGCGTACAACCCGCGCCCCGCCGCGCGTCACTGCGCGCGCGGTTCGGTCGTGAAGGCGAAGGTGTCGTCGTTCTGGCGCGCGAGCACGAGGTCCTCGCCCGCAGGCACGTCGACGCTGCCTCCGGTGAAGCGCGCCGCGATCGGCATTTCGCGCCCGCCGCGGTCGGCGAGCACGGCCAGATCGATCGACGCCGGGCGGCCGTAATCGTAAAGCTCGTTGATGGCCGCGCGCACGGTGCGGCCCGTGGACAGCACGTCGTCCACCAGCACGATGCGCCGGCCGTTCACATCGAATGGCAGCGAGGTCGGGCTCGCCTGGCTGTGCAGGCCCTTCTTCGCGTAGTCGTCGCGATGCAGCGCCACGTTCACCACGCCGAAGTGCGGCGCGTTCAGGTCTTTCGCGAGCCGCTCGGCCAGCCACGCGCCGCCGCTATAGACGCCCGCGAGCACCGCGCCGTCTTCGGCCGCGAGCAATGGGCCATAAGCCGCGCGAATCTGTTCGACGAGCGTGCGATAAAGCGCCTCGGCGTCAATGGAACTCATGATCGTCGGGAAGTCCGTCGAGATATTGTTGAAGGATGACGCGGGCGGCTTCGGCGTCGATGGCGTCGAAGCGGCCGCGCGCATTCGGGCGCACGCCGCGCTTGCGAAGATCGGCTTTCGCGTCGACGGACGAATAGCGTTCATCGACCCATTGCACCGGCACGTTGAACCGGCCGTTCACCTGATTGCCAAAGCGCTTCGCCAGCGCGCTCATTTCGTGCGGCGTGCCATCGGGATGCATCGGCATGCCGACGACGACCGCATCGGGCTTCCATTCGCCGAGCAGCTTGCCCACTTCCTGAAAGCGATACTCGCGGTCGCGGTTCTCCACCACGACCAGCGCGCGTGCGTTGCGCGTCAGCGTATTGCCGACGGCGACACCAATGCGTTTCTCGCCGTAATCGAACGCCAGCAGCGTGGCTTCGCGGCTCATGCGTGCCCTGCTTCGCCCGACAGCATCGAGCGCGACACGCCGAGCAGCGACAGCGCCGCCTCCAGCCGGTCTTCTGCGGGCACTTCGAAGATGATGCGCGGATCGGCTTCGACGGTCAGCCAGCCGTTCTTCGAGATTTCCTCTTCGAGCTGGCCCGCGCCCCAGCCGGCATGGCCGAGCGTCAGCAGAAAGCGCTCGGGGCCCTTGCCGCTCGCGACCGCTTCGAGCACGTCTTTCGACGTGGTCATAGCAAGGCCGCCGGGGACGCTCATCGACGAGCTATATGGCTCGCCCTCGCCCGCTTCGTGCAGCACGAAGCCGCGCTCGGTCTGCACCGGGCCGCCGAAATAGACGGGCAAGTGCACGAGCGGTTCGATTTCCAGCTTGAGGTCGATGCGATTGAAAAGCGATTGAAGGTCGATGTCAGTCGGCCTGTTGATGACGAGACCCAGCGCACCGCGATCGGTGTGATCGCAAAGGTAGACCACCGTTCCCGAAAACGTCGGATCGGCCATGGAGGGCATGGCGATCAGGAACTGGTTCGTCAAATTGATGCGATCGGAAGTCTTGGACATAATTCAGGATTTTAACAAAGGCGCTGCCGGATGGCCGACTTTGATCTGGGTCTGATGTGGTTCAGGCGGGACCTGCGCGCGACGGACAATGTTGCACTCTATCACGCGCTTACACGCTGCCGCCGCGTGCTGTGCGCGTTCGTTTTCGACCGGGAAATACTCGCTCCGCTCGCTCGAAACGACCGTCGCGTGGCGTTCATTCATGCGAGCATCGTCGAGCTCGATCGCACGTTGCGCGATGCGGGCGGCGCGCTCATCGTGCGTCACGGCGTGCCGGTCCACGACATCCCCGCGCTCGCGCGCGAGTGCGGTGCGAGCGCAGTTTTCGCGAACCGCGATTACGAGCCGTCCGCGAAAGCGCGCGACGATGCCATCGCCGAGACACTCGCGAGCGCGGGCGTCCCGTTCTTCACGTTCAAGGATCAGGCGATCTTCGATCACGACGACGTCCTGACCGGCGCGGGCAAGCCCTACACGGTGTTCACGCCGTACAAGCGCAAGTGGCTCGAAACGCTGACGCCGGACGCGCTGGCGCCGTACGGGTCCGAGGATCACTTACAGGCGCTCGCCAAGCCGACCACGGACAGCCGCATTCCATCGCTCGCCGAACTCGGTTTTCCGGACGCTCACGCGCCGGCTTTTCCGCCCGGCACGAGCGGCGCGTTCGAACTTTTCGACGACTTCCGCGACCGCATGACCGACTACGATCACGCCCGCGATTTCCCCGCGCAGCAAGGCCCGAGTTATCTCGGCGTGCATCTGCGTCACGGCACGGTGTCGATTCGCGCGCTCGCCCGTGTCGCGCACGATGCCCAGCGCCACGGCGACCGGGGCGCGGCGACGTGGCTGTCCGAACTCATCTGGCGGGACTTCTACTTCGGCGTGCTGCATCACTTTCCGCGCGTGGGCGTGCCGGGCGATCATCGCGCGTTCAAGCCGGAATACGATCGCATCGAATGGGAAACGGGCGATGCCGCCGACGCGCATTTCGCCGCGTGGTGCGCGGGGCAGACGGGTTATCCGCTCGTGGATGCCGCGATGCGCCAGCTCAACACATCGGGCTACATGCACAACCGACTGCGCATGGTGACGGCGAGCTTTCTGTCGAAGGATCTCGGGATCGACTGGCGGCGCGGCGAGGCGTACTTCGAGGCGCAACTCAACGATTTCGAGTTGTCGTCGAACAATGGCGGATGGCAGTGGGCCGCCTCCAGCGGATGCGACGCGCAGCCGTACTTCCGCATCTTCAATCCGATCACGCAGTCGCGGAAATTCGACGCGGCGGGCAAGTTCATCCGCCATTACGTGCCGGAACTCGCGGCGCTGTCCGACCGCGACATCCACGCGCCGTGGCTCGCGAAGCCCGACGCGCTGAAGGCGGCGAAGATCGCGCTCGGGGCGGACTATCCGCCGCCTATCGTCGATCACGATGCCGCCCGCAAACGCACGCTCTTGCGCTATGACGTCGTGCGCGGGCCAGCCAAACGCGCGGCGCCGCCCGGCATCGAAGACGACGACGCCTAGCGGATGACCGTCGCGGGCCGCTCGATCATCGCGGTGAGCGCAACGATCGACGGACGGCCTTCCGACGGCGCGATGCCCGCCGCGGCCTGATGCAGCATCGAGCGCAGCGTTTGTGCAGCGCGTTCGGGAATAGCGGCGTCGAGTGCGCTGGCATCGCCCTGCGCGGCAGCGCCGTCGCCCTGATGCGCGATGCGCCGCCACGCGAGGCCGAGCGTATCGGCCAGCAACGCGACGTGGCCCAGCCCGAGCGCGCACGCCGCCGCGCCGAGACGATGGGCGGCATCCGCCGCGTGCAGCGCGGAAGAAGCGTTGACCGCGCCGGTTTCGCTCGCCTGCGACCCGCGTTCGACGAGCCCTTCTATCGCCGCCTCCGCGCTTTGCAGGAAGACTTCGTATGCCGCCGCGTTGATGCGCAGCACGCCGAGGTCGCGGGTCGGCGCATCGCGCGTGTTGTCTTCGCTCGCCTGCGCCGCGCCCTGCTCCCACGCCGCCTCCGATGCGGGCGTCGCCGCGACGTGCCACGCCACCGTCAGGCCGTAGTCGCGCAGCACGTCGACGTGCTCGGCGTGCTCGGGCGTCGCGCCGTAGAGCGCGAAATCGCGCCACAGCAGCGCGAGCGTCGCGCGCACGAGCGAACGCGGCGCATACGAGGACGCGTGCGCCTGATCGGCCAGCACGAGATTGAATCGCGCGTAGAGACGTTTGGCGTCGGCGTAGCCGGACGCGCCGCCGCGCGAGCGCAACGCGCGCACCGTTGACGACGCGAGCCGCCAGAAATCGTACGGATCGGGGCCGGCGAGGTCCGCGAGGCAGGCGTCGAGGCGCGCGAAGGCTTCGTCGGTGCCGGCCTGCGGCTGGTCGGCGGGCGCGCGCAACAGCGTGAGCAGCGTTTGCTCGTAGTGCGCCCGCACGCGCGCCAGCCTCTCCGAGGCGACGCCCCGCAGCGTCGCGGGAGCGATCGCGCGGCCCGCGAGCGCGAGGTCGTCGTAGGAAACCGGTGCGATGCGCGTGTGGGCCGCAAGGAGCGCGTGCAACCCGCGATAGTGATCGAAGAGTTCCGTCGAACACGCCAGTTCGCGCAGGTTGTGACGATCGACCGCCATGCCGAACGCGAGCAGCGCGTCCGCGATGCGCTGGCGCGTCGGCTCGGATTCGTCGCCGATGGGCGCAACGAGCGCGAGCGCTTCGGCGAAGCGCTGCGCCGGCAGCCATCCGGCGGAATTGAGCGCGGCGATCGCGCGCTTCAGCGCGGCCGCCGTCTCGCCCTGCCGCTGGAAAGCGTGCAGCGCATCCGCGATCGCCATTTCGGCGAGTCGCACAGAGCCGCCGCGCGGATTGGGCAGGGCTTCCATCAGAACGGGTAGATCGGGACGAGAGGTCATAACGGGCGCTCACAAGCCGGACCGCGTGCGCGGCGATGCGCCGGCGCGCGGTGAAACTACATCATCGAAGGGCCTGCGACGGGAGTCGTCGCATCCCGCCCTCTGGAAGCGTATGCCTTTAAACGCGACTGCGCGAGCAGCCGCGGAAACGGCTGTCCAGCTGAGCCAAAGAGCGGGCCGAGGCCGACGGCTTCCGCACTGAAACGCAGGCCGCAAAAAACACGCGCCGCATGACGTCAGCCATGCGGCGCGGGAAAGCATGCGGATCAGATCTGGACCATCTCGAAATCTTCCTTGCGGGCTCCGCATTCGGGACAGGTCCAGTTGATCGGAACGTCTTCCCAGCGCGTGCCCGGCGCGATGCCCTCTTCGGGCAATCCCGCCTCTTCGTCGTAGATCCAGCCGCAGATCAGGCACATCCAGCTTCTGTATTCCATACTTATGCCGCGTCGATTGGTCGATTGAAATTAGGACATGATGGTACCGTGTTGCCGGGTGGATGCCTAGCAAGGCGCCCGCCCGCCGCCGTTCTCCCGAATAGCGGGACCGCCGCGCGCCGTCCGGCGGAAAATGCATCGCTCCGGGCGACAGGCGGGCGACAATAGGCCGCATAATCGAATTTCACGGGGTGGCGCGCACCATAACAACGCATTCCACGACCCGATCCGTCCCAATCATGCCAATCGTGTCAATCAATCCAACATGTCCGCTTTTGCCATGACCGGCGATTCACCACCGATCGTTCTGACTTTCGGCCTTTCGGACCCGACGGGCGGCTCCGGCATTCAGGCCGACATGCTGACGCTCGCGAGCATGGGCTGCCACGGCGCCACCGTTCTGACGGGCTATGCCGTGCGGGACTCCGCCACCTGCGATGAAGTGACCGGTCTCGATCCCGACACCGTCGCCACGCAGGCGCGCATGTTGCTCGAGGATATGCCGGTCGCCGCGTTCAAGATCGGCGCGGCGACGCGGGCGGAAGTCGTTTCGGCGATCGCCGAAGTGGTATCCGACTACGACGACGTCCCGCTGATCCTCGCGCCCGATTTCACGCTCGACGACGAACACGTGCTGTCCGCCGACGAGTTGCGCGAATCGCTCGCCGATCTGCTCGTGCCGCAAACGACCATGCTGATCGCCGATCACGCCACGCTCTTGCAGCTCGCCCAGCCCGACAGCGACGCAGAAGCGCCGACGCTCGATTCCGCCATCTCTCATATTCTGTCGCAAGGCTGCGAATATGTTCTGGCGATGGAAACGGGCACGCATCGGCACGTGAACACGCTCTATAGCGAGGAAGGCCAGGTGCGGCAGGACCTGTGGGATCGCGGGCTGAATCGCGTGATGGGGCTGACGGATACTTTGGGCGCAGCTGTCGCGGCGCTGCTGGCGAACGGCCAGGAGCCGGCAGAAGCCGCCCGCGAGGCGCAGGAATACGTGTTTCAGGCGGCGCGCGCGGCGTTTCGACCGGGAATGGGCGCGTATTTGCCGGACCGGTTCTTCTGGGCGCGCTCCAACGACGCGGAAGACGAAAGCGACACATCGGCGCTGCCCGACGAATCGGCCGGGCTGCCGGGAGAAGCGCGGCACTGAAGAGAAGCGGTGAATTGAGGTAGCCGGAGACCACATCAGGGAGGCTTCGCGAACGCATGCCGTATCGATTGCCCCATTTGCACAAGCCCGGGCCGCAAGGCGCGATTCGCATCGGCTGCGCGGGCTGGTCACTGACGAGCGCGGTCTCCGCGAGTTTCCCCGGCGAAGGCTCGCACCTCGAACGCTACGGGCGCGTGCTTACCTGCGTCGAAATCAATTCCAGCTTCTACAAGCCGCATCGTGAGCAAACGTACGAGAAGTGGGCGCAAAGCGTGCCGGAATCGTTTCGCTTCTCGGTGAAGCTGCCAAAGGCGATTACCCACGACGCTCGGCTCGTCGAAACGCAGGCCCTCATCGATGATTTCCTGCTTGCCGCCGGCCGGCTCGGCGACAAGCTCGGCTGCTGGCTCACGCAACTGCCGCCGAGCCTGCCGTTCGAGCACGATCTGGCCGACGCGTTCTTCGGCGCGCTGCGCGAGCGCACGAAATTGCCGGTGGCGTGCGAGGCGCGGCATCCGACGTGGTTCACCGCGGACGCGGCGGCGCTTCTGAAAGCGCATCACATCGCTTATGTTGACGCCGATCCGATTCCCGATGACTGCGAGATCAAGCATCGCGCGGACGCATCGCTCGTCTATGTTCGGCTGCACGGGTCGCCCGAGCTCTACAAGTCTTCCTACGACTACACGTACCTCGACCATCTCGCGCATACCCTGCATGCCCGCGCAAAGAAAAGCGCCGAAGTCTGGTGCATCTTCGACAACACCACGCTAGGCAACGCGCAGCCCAATGCGCTGCATCTGATGGAACGGTTGCGGATTCATCATCGCTGAACTCATCGACAGGAGCATGCCCGATGCACAAACCGGCACGACGGATCGCACGCCTCGTTGAGGCCACGATGTTCGCTTCGCTGCTTCATATCGCGTTGCCGGTTCAGGCGCAGACCGCCGCGCCGCCGCCTCCACCCGCGACTCCGGCAGGCGACGGCACTTTCCTGCTGACCATCTTCCTGAAGCACGATCAGTCGAAGCCGCTGCCGAAAATCAACGAACAGTTGAAGGAGCAAGGCTTCTTCAAGACGTTCCCGCCGCCGGGAATCGAAGTGGTGTCGTGGTACGTGATGATGGGCATCGGTCAGGTGGTCACGCTGCGCGTGCCCGCCGAGCGGCTGCGCGAAGTGAATCGCGCCATCGAAACGACTGCGTGGGGTGGATACACCACCGAGTTCTATCCGACCTACGACTACAAAGCGGCCGCGCAGAACTTGCGTGAGCAGATGAACAAGTAAGACCGCGTTCTCGATAGACGAAAAAAACCCGCATTGCTGCGGGTTTTCTTTTGGCATGACGCGAGCCTCTTTCGAAGCTCGCGTCGATGTAACCTGGCTTTGACGCCGAGTTACATATCCATGCCCATGCCGCCCATGCCGCCGGGCATGCCGCCAGGCATCGGAGCATCTTCCTTCGGCAGTTCGGCGACGGCTGCGTCGGTCGTCAGCAGCAGGCCTGCCACCGATGCCGCGTTTTGCAGCGCCGTGCGCGTTACCTTGGTCGGGTTGACGACACCGGCTTCCACCAGGTCACCGTACTCGCCGGTTGCCGCGTTGTAGCCGTAGTTGCCCGAACCCTGAGCAACAGCCGCCACCACGACAGATGCCTCTTCGCCGCCGTTCGTGACGATCTGGCGCAGCGGCTCTTCCATTGCACGCAGGACGATCTTGATACCTGCGTCCTGATCGGCGTTCGCGCCCTTCAGGCCGTCGATCGCACGGCGAGCACGGATCAGCGCGACACCGCCGCCCGCCACGATGCCTTCTTCCACGGCTGCACGCGTTGCGTGCAGTGCGTCTTCGACACGTGCCTTCTTTTCCTTCATTTCGACTTCGGTCGCAGCACCGACCTTGATCACCGCAACGCCGCCGGCCAGCTTGGCCACGCGCTCTTGCAGCTTTTCACGGTCGTAGTCCGAGGTCGCTTCTTCGATCTGCTTGCGCACTTGCTTCACGCGAGCTTCGATGTTCACTGCTTCGCCAGCGCCGTCGATGATCGTCGTGTTTTCCTTGCCCACTTCGATGCGCTTCGCCTGGCCCAGTTCAGCCAGCGTTGCCTTCTCGAGCGTCAGGCCGGTTTCTTCAGCGATGACCTGACCGCCGGTCAGGATCGCGATGTCTTCCAGCATGGCCTTGCGACGGTCGCCGAAGCCCGGAGCCTTGACGGCGACGGTCTTCAAAATGCCGCGGATGTTGTTGACGACCAGCGTAGCCAGCGCTTCGCCTTCGACGTCTTCAGCGATGATCAGCAGCGGACGGCCAGCCTTCGCGACTTGTTCCAGCACCGGCAGCAGATCGCGGATGTTGGAGACCTTCTTGTCGTGCAGCAGCACGAACGGGTTTTCCAGAACGGCGACTTGCTTGTCCGGGTTGTTGATGAAGTACGGCGACAGGTAGCCGCGGTCGAACTGCATGCCTTCGACGACGTCCAGCTCGTCTTGCAGCGACTTGCCGTCTTCGACGGTGATGACGCCTTCCTTGCCGACCTTGTCCATCGCTTCAGCGATGCGCTCGCCGATCGACGTGTCGCTGTTTGCAGAGATCGAGCCGACTTGCGCGATTTCCTTGTTCGTCGTGCAGGGCTTGCTGATCTTGCGCAGTTCTTCGATTGCCGCGGCAACCGCCTTGTCGATACCGCGCTTCAGGTCCATCGGGTTCATGCCCGATGCGACGTACTTCATGCCTTCGCGAACGATGGATTGCGCCAGGACCGTAGCGGTCGTGGTTCCGTCGCCGGCGTTGTCGCTGGTCTTGGAAGCCACTTCCTTGACCATCTGCGCGCCCATGTTCTGGAGCTTGTCCTTCAGCTCGATTTCCTTCGCGACCGAGACACCGTCCTTGGTGACCGTCGGGCCGCCGAACGAACGCTCAAGCACGACATTGCGGCCCTTCGGGCCCAGCGTGACCTTGACCGCGTTGGCCAGGATGTTCACGCCTTCGACCATCTTGGCGCGTGCGGAATCGCCAAAAGTAACTTCTTTAGCTGCCATATCCAGACTCCTTGATTCGGTTCAGTGTGCCGGCCTCGCCGCCCAGTCGGCGCGATGCCCGGCTAACAGGAAGGATGCTTACTTGTTGACCAGCACGGCCATGATGTCCTCTTCGCGCATGACGAGCAGTTCCTGCCCGTTGACCTTGACGGTCTGGCCGGCGTACTTGCCGAAAAGCACGCGGTCGCCCACCTTCACGTCGAGGGCGTTTTGCGTGCCCTTGTCATCGCGCTTGCCCGGGCCGACGGCCAGGACTTCGCCTTGATCCGGCTTCTCTGCCGCTGCTTCCGGGATCACGATGCCCGATGCGGTCTTGGTTTCCTGGTCCAGACGTTTGACGATGACGCGATCGTGCAAAGGACGAAGGTTCATACACACTCCTCTCTAGATTGAGACTGAAAACGCGGGAAAGCCCGTCTTTCGGGGCAGAACCCTTCGGACGGAAATCTTGTTAGCACTCTCGTGCAGTGAGTGCCAATTATATGGACCGCATTTGACAATTTCAAGGAGGCGAGGGACGGGAATCCCGGATGTCGAAGTTCACCCTACATTGAACGACGTTCGTCGAGCGTTGAACCGCTAAACCGCGAGCACCCGTTACTTACGGCGCAAGATCTTTCGCAAGATCAGCGGCTTAGGATGGTGGGACGCGACTCCCAGCCTAGGCCGTCACTGCGTCCGGACCCGCTGAAGAACCAAAATGAACCGACTCGCCCACGCGAAAAGTTGTTCCTTCAAAGTTAGGTGTTTACCCTTCCTCGAGCCGTCTCATCCGTTGACGTTTGCCATCAAAGATATGAAGGTAATTCCAACGCAGTCGGCCTCATTCGAGAATTGGGAGCGTCATGATGTGCGGATTCGATGGATCGAACGTCGCTACGCGACCCAAAGCCGACGCTCGCTGTTCGTCCGCTGCGCGGCTGCAGCGCGCCGCATTGCTGTCATTCGCGACGCGGCGCGGTATGACGTCGGCATGTTTCCGGCGAATGAGTCTTCTCGACCCCGACAGCGCCGCCACACGTGGACTTCAAAGCGACGCCTTTTGATTCGTCTTCGGACATGTCCCCTCACAGGAGCGGCTATGTGGACGGTTCACAACGACACGCCATACAAGGTCGGGAAAACATGGGTGAGGAACAAAGAAGGCATCCATCAATGGATCGTCGTGGTCAAGGCGACTTACGAGATCAAATCGGATGGCACGACCGTTCTCGCCGACGAGCAGCTCGACCCGCTCTTGCTGCCTGAATATCGAGGCGAGCCGGGCCTCTCCAGCCTTCGCTACGACGCCGACCTCGTCGCGCCAAAACCAACGACGGATATTCTCCTCAACGGAACCGCGTATGCCCCGCACGGGCGCTGGAGCAGCGATTTTCTCGTCGGACTTCGGGTAGGGGCCATTCGGAAAGTGTTGAGAGTCCGAGGCGAACGCGAATGGGTATGCGGACTTTTTGGAGCGAGGCCGTCTGAAGCCCGGCCCGTCCTTTCCGTTCCGATCATCTATGAACGCGCATTCGGCGGCTACGACCGCACGAGTGACGATGTGCGAAACCATTGCATGGACGCGCGTAATCCGGTTGGCCGTGGCGTATGCGCTGTGCCGGACCACCGGAAAGGTCAGGCGCTCGCAAACTTGGAATACCCCGACGGGGACGTCGAACATAGGGGACCGGCCTGCTTCGGCGCAATAGACAGCTTTTGGTCGCCGCGTCGGGAATATGCCGGCACCTACGACGAAATATGGCGAGACAGCCGGGCTCCTCTTTTGCCCGCGGATTGGGATTCCCGCTCGCTGCTTTCTGCGCCCCCCGACCAACGGCCGGTCAACCACCTGACCGGCCGCGAACCTGTCGTACTCGTTAATCTCACGCCCTCAGGGCGGCTGAGCTTCGATCTGCCTCGCGTCTATCTGACTTTCAGCACCCAAATCGCGACGCACGCCGAAGCGCATCGGAGCCGCCTGGCCACGGTCATCATTGAGCCGGATCATCCTCGTGTGATCATGGTCTGGCAGACGTCGCTCGATTGCCGCACGAATGTGGAATATCTCGAGAAGACAGTCGTACGCGAGAAGGAGATGATTTCATGACGACGTCTCGCTCCGTTGATGTCGTCGCGACCGGCGCGCGTACCCCGATCGGCCTGCATTGCGCAGCGAGCGCAGCGGCGTACCGCGGGAGAATAAGCGGTGTGCGCGAGCATCCGTTCATGATTGACCGGGCGGGCAACCCCATGATCGGCGCGCTCGACAGCGAAATCGACCCGGACATGACGGGCCCGGACCGCTTTCTTGCTCTCGCGATACCCGCGCTGCGGGAAGTCTGCGAGCCGCTCACGGGCCAACCTACTACACGATCGGGCGTGCCGCTCTACCTCGGGCTTCCCGAGGTCCGCCCGGGATTCACGATGCATGACGCGGAGGCAATCCGTCTCGGATTGCAACAGGCTGGCTCGAGCTTGCCCATCTACTTCCCGGAAATCGATCTCTTTCCGCATGGTCACGCTGCCGGATTATCAGCTCTCTGGTCTGCAGCCGAGAAAATCAGGAAGGGGACGCTCGACGCATGCCTCGTCGGCGGCGTAGACAGCTACTTTCATCCCGACACGATGGAATGGCTCGACGACAACTTGCAACTGGCCGGCGCACTTGCGCGTTCGGCCTTCGTACCCGGCGAAGGCGCGGGGTTTTGCCTGCTCATGAGCCGCGAGGCATGCGCGCGGTGGCACGCCGAAGCGTTGGGTCGCATCGTCGCGGCCGCGCTCGGTAATGAGCCCGCAGTTATCAAAGGACCGGAACTCTGCCTCGGCATCGGGTTGACTTCGGTTATCAGGGGCGTCATCGGCCAGCCGCAGTTGCCTCAGGAAAGGATCAACGCAATTTTCTGCGACATTAACGGCGAACGCTACCGCTCCGAAGAATGGGGTTTTGCATGCTTGCGACTGTCGCAGTATTTCGACGATCCGGCGGCGTACGGCTCACCGGCGGATTGTTGGGGAGACATGGGTGCGGCGTCCGGACCACTTTTCGTAATGCTGGCCTGTCATGCGGCGCGCCGAGGTTGCGCCAGCGGTCCACGCACGCTGATATGGGCAAGTTCCGAAAGCGGCTTGCGCGCCGCCGCGCTTCTCGACACGAGGCGTTGTTGAATTAGGATGAGCGATGGCTAGCGTTGGCATACATCCACCGAAGACTCCGGTCACAAAGGGTAGCAGAACGGTCGCCAAGGTGACGCTACCGAACGTATGCAAGATGCCGGGACCCCCGGCGCCTTTTGTCCCGACGGCGCTGCCCAACACGGCGAAGTCGGAGCTTTCGCCGGAGGGCTTCTCGGTCACCGTGTTGATCGAAGGACATATCGTCGCCATTCGAGGCGCCACATTCGAGAGCATCGGTGACATTGCCAGCAAGGGCACCGGCGGCGGTTTGCTCTCGGCTAATACTCACGGACCGGCGAAGTTCATCGCTCCCGGTTCGATGACCGTGAAAATCGAAGGGAAGAACGTTCACCTGCTTGGCGACCCCATGCTAAACAACTGCGGCCCAGGGGGGGCACCGCCCAACACCGGCGCGAGCATGTCGGGCGCCGATCATGATGACCTCAGCCTCGACGACCTGCGCAAGGAACTGTGCAAGATCATTAAGGAATGCGAGGCCGAAGAGAATCAAAAAGCGCAGCAGAAAGGTGGCGACCCCCACAGCAGCAACTGGTGTGACAGGATGACCGTCGATAAGGAAGGACGACCTACGTCGAATCGCGTACAGATGGGAACCGCGAAGTCGGAGTGTGCAGAGCGGAAAGTCAACGAACGAAAGAATAATGGAACCTTTAGCGACGACGTCAAGGCAGAGCAACCGATCGACGTCCTTAACAGCGTCGGCAAACGAACCGGGGGCATCAAGCCTGACGTCATCGTCGGTACGCCGCCTAACTGTTCTGCTGTCTTCGACTTTAAAACCAGCTGTCCGCCCAAATCGAAGAACGACCACACGCCCACTTTCCCTCTCTACGCGTATGCGATGGAGCGGGTTCAGAACGCTGGTCGTTGGGTGTCACAAATTGCGCTCAGTCGGAACGGACAGCCATCCGCAGCGCCCGGTTGCCGGGTGCCGCCAAACGGCCGTTATCACGGCATGAGGCAAGACGAAATATACGAGGATGTCTGCGGTTCAGAATGCATTCCGATCCATCCGCAAGGAAAGGACTGTGCCGACGCGTAGCACGTCGATTGGAGCAACACTATGGATAATGCGCAAAGCGGTCTCGACATCACGGACGCAGATGGAGATCATCTGGTTCGCTATGTGATGAAGATCGTGTTCTACCTGAGACACGGCCATCCGGACGTAGGACGTCAGGTCGAGCACGCCGTACACGCATTCGCCGATCTCGTCTCTGTGGATGCGCTTCGTTTCTTTGCAGACGCTGAAGGGGAATGGCGCGATCTGCGGGAACAAAATCTCGCCAAGCGCCTCGAGGATCAATGGGGCCACTTCGCGGACACACTCAACGCGGATGTGGTCTTGCGTGGACAGGGTCGGGGCGCCGCGGACTTTTACCTTCGCTACGCCGGCAATATGCGCGCCGGTCAGGATGTAATCGCGTCATCTTTCCAATGCTGGGTGCCGAGAGCCTATTGGCTCGAAAATCGGATAAATCTGGCCGCCCTCACGTTCGACATCGTGAAATGTCTTCCGTTCTCGTTCGGCTACGTGAGTCCGGCCATCGTAGGCGGCGACTCCCGGCGTCTTCAGAGACTTGCCCGGCGCTATCTCACGGTTGACATCGCGGAACCTCGCACGATCGGCTGGGACATCGGCGACCTGGCCGGCGGAGCTTACTGGTACACCTTCCTGGGACCTCGGCTCACCGAAGCGGTGCGCGGCGTAGAAGGATTGCGAGAAGCCCTGCCGCGTGGGGTGACCATCGACGAGATTGAAGGCGGCCGATGCGGCTTGCTACTTAGTCCCAGTCCGATTCTGGGCGATGTAAATCGGCGCGAAGATATTTCCGTCTATCGGTCCGTGGCGGCTTATTTCGACCAGTGCGGCGTGCTCCATGTTCCCAAACGAGTCGTCTATTTCAAGGACGACGCGGGGATGGCCGACTTCGCAGCACAACGCGCGTGGCACCGCCGTCTGGTCGATACTACAACGCCATGAACGACAGGTTGTTTTTCAAACCATGCCGCGCGCTGCAATCCGAATTGGCCATCATCGTCTGCCCTCCCACGCCTGGATGACTCGATTGCAGAAAACCTCATATGGCCACTTACACGGCCTACAGCGAGACGGAATCACCTTCGCTCCTAGGACGGCTCATCCGCCGTGAGCGGACTTTGACGAACGGATCACGACCGCCCCGCTCCTGGCCGGGGCCGGTCTGGCAACCCCTCGACGGTCGAGGTCGCTGCTCTCCGTGCAACGGTGGTTGTGCGCCGTACCGCGACGATAGACGACCGTCGCTCTTATCCCGTCGGGAGCTGCGACGTCGCTCGCTCTGCTGCTGCCTATCTGTCCGTACTCACACGGACTCGCGTGCTGAAGGCTGAAATATCTCGATTCGGCCGCGGCCCGCTTGCTTCGCCGCATACAGCGCCTTGTCGGCCTGCGATAGGACGTCCTCTCGCCAGTCCCCGCTTCTGGCCTCAGCAAGTCCTGCGGAGAAGGACAGCTTCAGTGTAGCGCCCGATGGCTTTGCCAACGGTATCAGCGGAATGGAAGACAGAATCCGTTCCAGTTCGACCTTCGCCTCTTGGCTGCTGATGCCGTGGAAAAGAATAAGGAACTCTTCGCCGCCTAGGCGGCTGATGAAGGCCTGCCTCATCAGCGACGTCGCACAGTAGCGTGCGAACTGACATAGCGCAGCGTCGCCCGCCGCATGGCCGTGCGTGTCGTTGATAGCCTTAAAACGGTCGAGGTCGAGTAGGCCAACACAACAGGACGCGTCGCCCGCAACGGCCCTCGTCAACAGCTTGTCGAGCCTCGCCAGTGCGGAACGTCGGTTGGGAAGACCTGTCAGTTCGTCGACGCCACTCATCAACAAGGCCCGATCGCGCTCACCTTCCAGCTGACGCTCGGTCGTCTTGAGCAAGGTGATGTCCGTCCCTGATAGAACGATCCACCGGTTGACGAGCAAGGTCTCAGTGCACCAGAACCAACGCCCGTCGACGAAATCGACGGGAAACGTACGCTGGCGCGGTGGATGGGCTAACAACCGCCGCCGCACCTGCACATCAGCGATGAATCCGAGCGGGTCTCCGGCTTCTATGCGCACACCCTTCTTCTGACGGGCGGCGTCTCGAATGATGCTCGAGAAGGTAGCGACCTCGCCAGCCTGGAGCTCAAACGCCCGCAGGAACGCGTCGTTTGCATATCGCAGGAAGTCTCTGTCATCGTACACGCCGATGAAAGCGTCGCCGACTGATAGCGATCCCTGCAGGGCGAGTCGGAGGTCCAACGACTCGCCTGACGTCTCCAATCTGGCTATACGCGGAACGTCGCTCATACCGACCTAGTTATTCTTTCCCAAGATGCGTCTCGCGTCGTTTCCAACGTCCTCGCGGGGTGTCCGAAGTATCTTCTCTTGAAGCGCCGCTAATTCGAGCAGGCAACGCAACCTTACCTCGGCAAGAAAACGTCGCACAACTTGCAGCATCTCTTTAACGGCGCGGCTAGCACGAACTGAATCCGGTCGTAATGTTTTTTCGAGGTTATAGAACGATTCGTTCGTTGGCGACGCTCGAAATGCGACGTGAGCCGCGTGTGCGTGCAGGGTCTACTGCAGGCCGTCGTCGAGGACCTGAAGCCGACAGCGGCATGAAGCGCTCACCGGCTTGAGCATATTCACGAGCGGGAAGGTGTACTAGCCCGGGCGAGTTGCGTGATCGGTCATGCGCGACAACAGCGGTTCGAGTCGTGAACGTTGTGATGGAACTAGCCCGGGCGTGGCGCGCGCCTTAACGACACGGTTGCACCAATAAATTCGACCGAATAGGTAGTTCGCCGCGTCGCCGGCGAGAACGCACTCAAGATGCTCGATCTCGTAGTCGAGGCTCCTGATCGCATCGAACCTGGCTGCGCGCGCTTCGTCCGACGGGGACACGGCGGCCGCTGAGATCGCACGGCGCGAGCACGCTAGATTTCACCGCCTTCAAAAAGCGCTGCGTGCACTGGTCCGTGACGCTTCTCGGCGTCGTGACGCATTCGCGCTCCCGTCCGCTACGGTGCGGGGCCTCCACCAAGTCAGTGCTTTAATAACCGTAAAGTTCCAGTCGTCCTCGCCGTAAACCCGCTCGACGGCATCTGCCGTCGAAAACTACAACGACGAGGGGAATCATGAGAATTTTGGCTGTCGGAGCATTAGTTTCTGTCGCTGCATTGTCGGGATGCGCGTCCATCGTTGGCGGGACAAGCCAAGTCCTGTCGATTCAGACGATGCAAGCGGGTAACGACGTATCTGGCGCCTCGTGCAAATTAGAGAATGACAAAGGGGTATGGTTCGTCAAGACTCCGGGCACGGTGACCGTCCATCGCGCGTATGGTGAGCTCAACGTTAAGTGCGAAAAGGATGGACTTGACCCCGGCCTCGCCGCTGTGCAGTCAAGTACGAAAGGAATGGCCTTTGGAAACATTCTTTTCGGTGGCGTGATCGGGGCAGGCGTTGACATGGCATCGGGCGCAGCATATGACTACCCGCCGCTCATTACCGTTTCCATGGGGCTGAAAACCATAATCGAAGCACCCAAGAAGGCGGAAGGGGCGCCGACAGCTACGCCGACTCAGCCAGCGCCTGCAGCGGGCATCAATGCCCAGCAAACCGCTCAAGCGAACGTGCCTGACAACAAATAGCGCTTTCCGCAAACGCCCGTTTTCTGACGGGCATTTTTCCTCAGTACAGCGGCTCTTCGACTTCGGCAATACTTTCAGTTGGGCGAAGGTGCCGGTGCGTAGCGGGAAACACGACTACGACTGATGTCGGTCAGCACCTGTTTTTGGGGGTGCCGGCCACCTCGGGTACCCCGCGCGGGGTGCCAAGGGAACACTCCGGGTCGAAGACCGGATACGATTCCAGTTGTCAGTGGCGTTGTTATAGACCGGTAGTCGAGGTCTTGTTGAGCGAGTCGTTGTACGCTTTCAAAACGCGCTTGCCGGCCGCCGTAAGGGTGAGCGCGTCTTGCCGATACCAGCGAGCCTCGCCATTACTCCACACCGTATGATAGGTCGGCTCCGTGTACTCGTAGCACGCCACCAACTCAGCCTTGCCATTCGCGCCGAGGCTGATGGCTATGAACCCCTTCATCTGTTGCAGCTTTGGGAGTTCCGTGAGGTTCGAACAGGGCATGTCCGAAAACTGAAGCAACCCGCCCGCCTCGTTGTTCATGTACATCATGATCTCGGCGTGGGCGGCGGTTGCGAACAGGGTCGCCAGCAGGGCGAACAGGGTCATCTTCATGCTCGTGGTCCGTCATTGTAGTAGGTCAAGAAACGCGCGCACCGCGAGCACAGGTTGCTAGTCTGGACATGCGAAAGACGTCGTTGAAGCCATCTACTGTCGCAACCGTTCGTCAGACCGCGGAGAATTAGAGAATGAATTCGTGCCTTCGAGCAATGCGGATTGGCTCGATTGCAGGCACTAGCGGTAGTTCGATTGAAGCGGGGATATCTCTAACACTTCAGTAATCACACGGCAGTGAAGGGTCGGCAGCAAGAGCCGAAATCTTCCTTTGGGGACTTCCACCGACATCTTTAGGCGGCACACCGACGCGAACCAGCGTTCCTGCCGCGGTCGACGACATGCGAATCCGCGCCATCCCTACCTGGCCCGCATGGGGGATAAACGCTTGCACATCTAAAACCTGGTCAACTTCATTCGGCATATAAGATCCGCTGGCAGTGAGCGCGCCAAGCAGAGAACCGCATCGCCGCTGCCTGTCTTGCAGCGATCGCATGACTTTCTCGGGTGTAGCAGCGACAACCACGTCCGAATAAACCAGTTCGCTTTCCTTCTTCACGGGATCTATTGAGCAGGCCGCCAAAGCGATCGTTGATGCGAGCAAGCTGGCCGTGGCGACGTTAGCAGCGAGTTTCTTCACTAAATCCCCGTATGAAATTCTTGTTTCGGGTATTTTCGCTATCGCTTACATGTTGTCAACGCATAGCCTGGGAAAACTGCTTGGCAACGCACGAATCTTGCCCGAAGAAGACGCGGTCGCGCTAATCAGGGATGCTTTTCCCAAGGTTGAAAGGGTCGAAATGCGGCGCGGGTAGCGTCTCTTTGAGTTTGATGCCAGTAGGCGCATTAACGAGGATATCGGCCGTCTCGCGGGCGAAGTCGAGCGTGACCGGCTCGCTGTCGCTCGCAGTGCGAGACTGGATTCATCGCTTTCGCGAGAGAACGACACGCTTACTCCCTAGAAGAATACGGCGTTTCGGCATCGTAGACGGCGAGGCCGGCCGCCTCGCATTTCAACATCAGAAAGTGCAGCTGTTATCGCTAGAAGAAGTCCCAGTTGGAGCGCGCCTCCAAAAGCCTTGCTTTTTCCGCCGATTTCGGGGGAGACGACTCGGGCTGCGGTCGAAGACAGCAATGGACGCCATTGCAGGCGTCAGCTAACCATCGCACAACGGCCGCTTGATTGACTAATTGACGTTCATGGCGAACGACGGCTCATGGCCGGCTCCCGCCCTACGTTGGCCGATTGGAGCCGAACCCATAGCCATCTTCCGCGCGGCCCGTTCCGCAATGGCCGCAACTGGCAGTCCAACGGGCGCACAGAGTTGCTCTTACATTGCCATCGAAAGGTCCCGCAGACTTCACATGAAGCCAGTGCGACTGCGCCTCCCTTCGTCCTCCGAAATTCCTGTACATCGGTTGCAGAAGGTGTACAGTGGGTTCTGTTGCGACGCGGCGTTAGCGGTGGCAACCAGCCTGGAGACCCGTCGAGACAAACGCTTGGAAAAACTTGGGCGTGCGTCAAGGTCGGAGCGTTTAATGAACACCACCGAGATTTAACGACCCAGCGGCATTGTTCAGCGTGCTTTGTTCTCTCCGGCCTGCGAGACGGAATTAGTTTGCCGGGGCCAGCAATACGCCGATCGCGGCCTGACCGGCAACTTGAGCTACTAAGTATTCCCGGCGACCCGGCCCTCGCGCCTCTATGTGCCGTCCCCTTGCTCTAAGCATAAACGTTGTTGCCGCCTTTGACGCGAAGTCACATTAAGACATCGTGACTGCAATTTTTCCCGTGAATTGCGAAACCACGGCACTGGATCATTCACCGCATAGAGCCTCCCGTTGACTCAAGTGTGTGGTGATGAACGCCCTTTGGAGAAAATCGTGCCCCTCACCCCTCGCATCTATAAGGGCTTCGAACTGCATCCTCTAGTGTTTGAACGCACCTTTGCAACGTTTGATCGACATTCTCGCTATGCCGAAGGCTATGACGTCGCCGTGCGCTTGTGCCGTCGGGAACCGGACGGCGCAGCCGGCGCGAGCCGAGTGTTCCAACTCGCGCTGACGGTCCCCTTTTCGGACTTCGGTGCAGCCCGGCGGGCGGCGTGGACGCGAGGCGAAAACATCATCGACGGCAAAATCGACGGCGCGGACGTTAGCGACCTTTGAATCCTGGCTGGCCGCGCCGTGCAATACGTATAGCGCCTCGGTGCCGACTTGGTTAGGTATTGTGGATAGACTTCCCGGACGGAGGGGAACGCAGTCCGATCGCCTGCGAGGAACACAGAAGGCTCCTGTCGATGCGCTTCCTAATGAAGGCGGCGCCGGTTAGCGTTTAGCGGAGGCGGGCGAGTCCGCGGCGAATTATCTGAGCGCATAGGCCATCTCAAATACGGCGACTTTCAAGGCGCCCGTTGTGTCCGTCGCCGGAGACGAGAATCGATCACTTCTGCGTCTCCGACGCCGGGCATTGCGCATACACCTGGTCTGACATTGCAGGGCGAGACGATGAGCGGTGTCTGGTACGTCAGGCTGAAGAGCTCTTCACGGATGACGACAGACGTCGAGCTAGATTGAGCTGTCCGTCTATCTTCTGAGCCGCCGTGAACCAGTTTCCAGGCGAAGTACGAAGTTTTATGGGTGAACATCATGATCGATGAACAGGTAGATGCCGAAGAGCTGGTGGAAAGCAGGAGGAACAGGCAGGCGGCAGCGAATGCGAACGATGATGGCATGGCGTTGTCCGGTGATGGCGACAAGCGGCTGGCCGCGACAAAGCAAGGTGGTCCTTTCAGGAAATGGCTTGGACATATACGGCAATGGTTAGCCACTCAAACTAGCTCTATGCGACCGTGAACGCGGCGGTGCCCATGAGGTTTCACTTCTTGCTGAAACCGCCGCTAAGTATCGACGACGAGGAAAGCTCCCAGGGGCGACGGCCGTATTCACGAGTATGTCGGCGGCTAGCGTCTCGTTGGTCGCATGCTCCAGGCACGAACCGCGTGTCCTTTAACCAGCTCTGCGGTACGTCTCATATGACGCAGATGACACTCCGCAATCGGTGGGTAATGCACCTAACTGATTGCCTTATGCAGATGTTCCGGTCCGGATGGAAGATCTCGCGCTACCACTCTTCCAACTCACCGTGGGACTGTTACCAGTATGCCGATCTTTAATCGACGATGGCTCGTCCCGTTAGTCATGGCGGTTTTTCGACGAACATCACGGTTAGCCTGATCGCGTGACCGGCGTCCGGGGATTGGACTATCGCCGGGAGCGGAAGTCCTAGCGACAGCGATCTTTACGCTGTCTCGTCTGCCGACGCCCGGCGCCCGGCGCCCGAACACACCTCTCACCAAAGCGCATACCCAGACACCTTGCCAGTACAGTGTCAGTCGGTACCAGTATCTCACCGAGCAGCACCACGCCGGTGAACGTTGTTTTGCATCACGATTTAATTTGCTTTCAGCAGGCATTGAGCGCATCGTGAGAGGCCAAGATAAGCATTCTCGAGCGTCTCATCAACGGGTCCGCATTGGGTTGAATGACGGGCATCCATTCCAACGCAGTGACGGCGTGGCCTTGAGCAACGGTTCTCGATGCGGCATTTCCGCCACCAAGGTGGCCGCCATCGACCCGCCCAGTGTGATAAGGCGACGACCTCTTTAGTGGGAAAGTCGCTGCGGCCGACCGAACTATGACACCGGTTGACTGCGGCGGTCCCGATGGAGCAGGACATGCAATATCCGCTTTATGTGCACCGTGACGGCAGTAACGGTTTCCGCGCTAGCTTTGCTGATCTACCGTTAGCCTTCGCTCGTGGCGCTACGCTCGAAGAACTCCGGTCAAACGCCCAAAGCGCGGTGGAACTGGCGTACGACCGCAGCGAGCAGCTCATACCTGGTCCGACCGGCAGCGTGTCGGAACTCCAATCATTAGCAATGGACGATGGAAACGGCATTTGGATGTATGTCGAGATCAACCTAGTCAAGGTCACATCTAAGGCTGTAAGCGTGCAGTTCAGCCTGCCTGACACACTCTTGCGCCAAGTCGATGCGTGCGCGAAAAGGCGCAGTTTGACGCGCTCGGCGTTCTTTGCCCTTGCTGCTGCTCGCGAGGTTGGGGATTGCTAAAAAGGCTCTACGTGTCGCCGATGATTCGAGAAGTATCCAAACACAGCATCGTGGTCCGATAAAGGCCTCGGTCGCTGCGGCATCCTTCGTCGAGGAGAACATTATTGCGGCGCACGATCCTCATTGGCATGGTGTCGGCTCCATCCAGCAACCCCTCAGCTTCACACTTGCCTGAACGGAAGCCAATGCGGCAGGCTCTACTGAACCAGCGCCTTCCGTACCGGCAAGAAAGCATGCCGGAAGAGTTTCGCTTCGCCACCGGAAAGGTCACAACGTTCGTGCGTACCTAGCGACTCTCGTGCACTTCCAACCGCCGTCACCTGGGTTTTGCTTGACATTAAATTGATGTCCTAACCTCATGAACTCAGACCTGGTTCGGATTTCGTCAGCGGGCACTACCTAGATGCAGGTTGCCGGCAACGCAGCAAGTCTCTGCAAACGTCGTTCGTTGCCTCGGTTGCAGCGAGTTGACGGCCGCTGCAGGTATTTTGGAGCGCATGTATATGCCGATCCCCCGAGTCATCGATTCTATTTCGCTGCTGGTGTGGACGGTTGACAGCACCGGTAAACTCACTTACATAAATCGATGGGCACGGCTCTATAGTGGCCTAGGGCTTACCGAGGCGGGTTCGTGGTACCAGTTGTTGGCGTTGGACGACGTGGCCGCGGTCGAGTCCGCTTTGTTCACACTCAGCCGCGACCGGCTTGGACTAGACGTCCACGCGCGTTTGCGCCGGCACGATGGCGAATTACGGTGGCATTGCCTGCACTTGCAGTTGGCCGATGGTGCCGAAGGAACGAATGCAACGGTTTCGGTCGTTGCTGTTGACGTCCACGAGTGCAAACTGGCGTGGCAACTCTACGAACAAAGCGAAGCGCGGTTGCTGTCGGCTTTTGAGGCGGCCCAGATCGGCGCATGGGAATGGGACCTTGGAACGGGCACAGCCCGCGTAACGCCTGTCGTCTGCCGCCTGTACAACATTGAGGAGGCGGAGCGGACAGTGCCGCTCAGTCTGCTATGGCAAAAGGTGCGTTCGGATGACCGTGAACGATTCTCGGACGAGGTCACTGCCGGGATCGCACGAGGCGCCCCCTTCGAAGTGGACTTCCCGATTTCCACCGATAGTGGCGCGACGAAGTGGTTACGGATGCGTGCTCACGCTCAAGCGCAATCGGAGTCCGCTGTTTCGCTGGTCTTTGGGGTGACCTTCGACATTTCGGCCGTCCGCGCGGCGGAGGCAAGCGTTCGCCAAAGCGAGCGGCGCTACCGTGAGTTGGCGCGAGCGGCCGGTGCGCTGGTTTGGTCCGCCGACGGCAACGGAGAAATGCAGCCCATCGAGGGCGAGTGGGAATCTTTCACTGGCTTACCGACCGACCGCCTTGTTGGGCACGGATGGATGGACCTTGTGCATCCTGCGGACCGCGATAGTCTCAGCAAGACATGGCGACAGGCGCTGCGTGAGCTCGGACCGCGCGACACCACTTTCCGGATGCGCAGGCAGGATGGCGCATATCGGACGATGTACGCGAGGGCTGTGCCGTTATGCGATGAACGCGGCGGGCTGCACGAATGGTTCGGCACGACCATTGATGTTACCGAGCGGCGCCGAGCTCAAGCGATCAGCGACGCGCGCAACATTCGGCTGGCGGTGGCGACCAAGGCTGCAAGCATAACGATCGTCACGCTCGATCTCGGAAGTTATGTCCTTTCCATCGAAGCGCCAAGCCGAGGTGGGTCCGTGGCAAGTCCGACGTCGAACACGGAAATGTCCTACGCCGACGCGATGGCCCACGTTCGCGCGGAAGATCGACCGGTGCTCGAACAAGCGATTACGCGGCTGACGGCGAACCAGGAGGATTCCGTCAGCTTCGAAGTGCGCGTGCTTGTTTCCGGAGAGGAGCACTGGATGAACGGGAGCGCCGCGCTTCAACGGGGACAGGACGGTAGCGCTGATGTCATCGTTGCCAGCGTGTCCGACACAAGTGCGCGAAAACGCATGGAGCTCGCCCTGCTTGACGCAGATCGGCGTAAAGACGAATTTCTGGCCATGCTTGCCCATGAACTGCGGAACCCTCTCGCTCCACTTAGGACCGTAGTAACGCTACTTCGCCGCGGTTCATCCGCAGGCGATCCTCAAGAACTGATAGCGACCATGGATCGGCAGATCAGCCACTTGACCAGGCTCGTTGACGACCTCCTTGAGGTTTCGCGCATCACCCAAGGTCGTATTGTTTTGAAACGCGAGCCAATCTTGATCGGCACAGTCGTCTATGGCGCCGTGGAATCGGTCGCGCCCCAAGTGCAAGAGCAAAAGCAGACTTTGACCGTCGATGTTCCTAGAGACACCGTCTGGGTCTGCGGAGATGCGACCCGTATGGCGCAAATCCTCGTCAATATCTTAAACAATGCTTGCAAATACACGCCGGAAGGAGGACTCATTGGGATCCACGCGTCGGCGGACCAGCAATTCGTCAGCGTCGTAATCGCAGACACTGGCGCGGGCATCTCGCCCGACCTGCTTCCCAGGATCTTCGACCTGTTTTCGCAGGGCGAGCGCACCCTTGATCGAGCAAAGGGCGGCCTGGGCATCGGCCTATCCTTGGTGCGCAAGCTAGTCAAAATGCACGAGGGTTCCATTCATATCGAAAGCGCCGGACCAGGGAGGGGCACTACCGTCACGCTACGTTTCCCACGAATGAGCCCGCAGGTGCAGCCGTCACACGCCACTGAAACACGAGACGCATCTGCGCACCGACCGGTCTCCCTTCGTATTTTGATTGTGGACGACAACCGGGACGCGGCGGATTCGCTCTCGCTGGTTTGCGAGGCGGAGGGCCACTTGAGCTGCGTATGCTATGCATCCAACGAAGCGTTGGAGCGGTCGTCGAGCTTTAACGCCGACGTAGCTTTGCTTGATATTGGTCTGCCCGAGATGGACGGTTATGAGTTGGCGGGGCGTCTTCGCAGCAAAGGGCAGAAGACACCCGTTTTGATTGCGATCACCGGCTACGGCCAGGCCGAAGACCGTTTGAAAGCGCAGACAGCAGGATTCGATCATCACTTCGTCAAGCCGGTTGACATCAACGCCCTACTCCTCTTGCTGCAAACATGCGGGCCAAAAACAAACTCGCAGCCGAACTGACGGGGCGGTTTTTTTCGGTACAACGATATGGGTATGAATAAGACGCTTGTCCGAAAGGCTTTTCGTAAGCGACTTGGCGAGGCCAGTTCCTCATTCCTACGCGCGTGGGGCATGAGGGTGATTGCGTGGGGGAACTCTGTAGATCACTGGGGATCGTGCCGATGACCATCCAAGTCTGTCCAATGTATGGCGATCTTGAGACTGAGCGAGCGAGCCGATTGTCATCTTAACCGCAATTCCCACTTCGGTTCCCGCTAAAAAATTTGGTGAGAACCACATTACCTCTACTCACCGCCGGCAAGAGAACGGTCGAGATGAGGCGCTTACGGTCGAGGCCGCGAGCGAACGTCTCTTCGTGGCCGACAAGCGCACGCTCGCCGGCCACCGGCGATCACACTTCGGTTTGTTCAGCCATTTCCAGTGCATCGTCTACCTGGATCCCGAGGTACCGCACGGTGCTTTCAATTCTTGCATGGCCCAAAAGCAACTGCACCGCGCGCAAGTTCTTGGTGCGTCGATACATCAACGACGCTTTCGTTCGACGCAGGGTGTGCGTACCGTAAGCGGTGTCATCGAGACCGATCGACGCGACCCACCGATGAACGATGCGCGCATACTGGCGCGTCGACACGTGCGCTGAGGCATGCAGTTGACTTGGAAACAAATAGTCGGCAGGCTTCAATCGCCGCGCCGAAATCCAAGCGGAGACACTCTGACGAGTCTGCTCTGTGATTTCGAACTGCACTGGTCGATGCGTTTTCTGCTGCATGAAAGTCGCGCGCCCTACAACGTGACCTCCGATGCAGACGTCCTGCACCTGCAAGCGCGTCAGATCGCACGCTCGAAGCTTACTGTCGATCGCGAGATTGAACATCGCCAACTCGCGAGCGTTGGATGACATCTGCAGCTTCGTTCGAATTGCCCAGATCTCTCGAAGCTTCGGCGGAGGCTTCTGGCCGGTCAGCCTCCCCTTGTTCCACGGCACCCGACGAGCGCCGGAAGAATTAAGCGGTTCCATAACAATCTCCTCTTCAACGAAGGGAGATCGATTTTGCGCTTGAGATGTGGTCAATGTTCGGCCCCGATCGACCGGTCAGCAGATTGCGGTCAGTGAGTCGGATTTCCGACCCACCAGGGCACTCACCCTTCTCCAAAGCGGCCGCTGGAGATACCTCAATGCTTTGAACAGTCTCACGCGTCGGGCCGCAACGCTCAGCTCCACTCAATAGACCCTTCGCTCGGAACCGCGACATTGCCGCGATGCATCTTATCCGTACATTACCGCGCCGGCTCAGTCTCCGAGGGGCGTGGCTCGGTCATTCCTGGTCGCAGTGCACCTTGAAGTGCGTTAGCACGGCGGCCCCGAATGCATTGCTGATTGCTACATCGGCGGCATCGCGCCCGTATGCCATCAAAACACGTCCAATACGCGGCGCGTTGTTTCGCGGATCGAACGTCTGCCAGCTACCGCCTACGTACGCTTCAAACCATCCCGCAAAATCCATCGGTGCCGTAACGGGCGGCAAGCCGACATCGCTGATATAGCCCGTACAATAGCGCGCCGGAATATTCATCGCCCGGCATAGGGTGACGCCTAGGTGCGCGAAATCACGGCAGACGCCTTTTCGTTCGCGGTACACGTCCCACGCAGTTTTAGTCGGCCGCGCGTGCCCGTAATCAAATTCGATGTGTTGGTGCACAAAGTCGCAGATTGCAAGAACAGTCTCGCGACCCGGCGCGCACTGGCCGAAAATCTGCCACGCGATCTCGACGAGTAGATCGGTTTCGCAATAGCGGCTGCCCAATAGAAAAGTCAGCGTATTGTCGGGCAACTGCTCGACCGGATGGGCCCACCCCTCGGTGGGCCGCGTCTCCATGGAATCTGACACATTCAGCAGCGCTGTGGTGCTCAATGCCACACGTCCGACAGGTGCCACGATTCGACTGCATAGGTTGCCGAACAAATCGCGATATTGCCTTATCGGCACCGGCGGATCGGCGACGAGGAGATCCGCCACAACGACATCTTCGGCATGCGAAAAATGCGTGTTCAGCATCAGCATCATCGGCGTGGGCTGCAGGCACTCGTACGACAGTTCGTATCCGACGCGAAGTTTCATAGATCCAGGATCCTCCGTGATTCGCTGATTGCAGGTGCCGTTGGGGCGGGTATTCAGAGAAGCATTACGGCACAAGGCAATAAGGGTGCTTCCCACTACCGGGCTCATGCTCTCGGCAAAAGACAGTTGCCTACTGTCGTTGCTGAGCGGAATCCTGGAAGGGCGCTTTCTTGCCGGTTTAGGCGCGGTCCACCAACAAATTACTGCGTGTAGTGCGTCGGGAAACAAACATGCAGTCAATCGACGGGACCGAGTAACACGTCGATTGCAGCTTGGCCGGCAATTTCGGCCACCAGATAGGCCCAACGCTCAGTGAAAGGTCCGTTGCGCAACGGGATGCGGCCTCCCCGCGCACCGAGCACTTCTAGGTTCGTGGTGCCTCTTATCTGAACGGTCACGTCAAAGGTGTTTTCGTCAGCAGCCGAAGTCAGTTCGATCTGAATTTCGAAGCCGCGGTATGCGATCGTTCGGTGCATGAAAGCCTCCCTTTCGTCTTCGGACACTAACATGAGTCAGCATCAGATGGTCTACGCAACCTTTGGGATAGTAGTCATGCATGCGCCACCACGCGTACTCAAGTATCTACATACAGGAACCTTCAGGACCGCAACTACCGATTCCATGAATGCTTCTTGACCACTTCGACGAATCTCGCGCGCGGGCAACTTCTTCATCGGCTGTTGGGGTGGTCACAACGATAACCGGAAAGTCTGTACCGGTGCGTTAGCGCATTTGTTGAACGACCTCGAAGCCGTCGAGGAATGGCCGGCAACCAGCGCAGACCGACGGCACGGCGCAGTGTGCCGCCGTAAGGGGCGCGCGGGCCGCTCGCATCAACCGAAGCGTGTCGCAAGCCACTCTTGCGCCCACTTGGTCGCAAATTCGACGGCATCTGCGCGAAGGTCGAAGCCCCCGAGGTCACCGCTAATAAACACGTCGGTCAGGCTGCCATCCGCGGCGTTACCGCTGATGCGTGGGTGCGCCATGTACTCTCCGTCTGCCCTTCGAGGCGTCGGGTCAATGCGAAAGCTCGTCGGACTCGTTTGCATGATCTTCAACTGTTCTATCGACCTGTTTGAAAGGCTGGGGCGCTTGGGTCGTTGCATCCTGCTGGGTCGCTCCTTCTCCGCACGCGATGGTTTGTTTGCGCGCCGAAAAACGCGCGGCTCGTTGGGCAAGTGTCGATCACTTGCTCTGCATACGCCGTGCAGGCGCGCCGTGCATCGCCCGCGCTCTGGTACCCGCTTTGGGCGGGGAGCCTGAACACGCAACTGCGCGACTGACCGTCTTCCGCTTCCGGCTCTTTAATACGCACGGCGGCATCGAATCCGTCCTCATAGTTGTGACCGTGACCGGACAAGGTCGGTTGGCGTGGAAAGACGAGCGGATAGATTTCCAGCCCACGATATAAGCGGAAATTGACTGTCATGAGTGAGCCCTCGAGCCGTTCAGGCGCCAAAGTAGACTGTGTGCAAAGCAGCTTCGGTAGTACTGAGAGATTGATCGGGTTGCACGGCCTCCGATGCACGACGGACTTCGGTAGTATCGTCGAAGGACTGCTGGAACCCAAAGCGGCATTCGGTCCAGCCTGCACGTCCCATCCTACCCGCTTCCCAGACTTTGTATAGCTAACTTTGAGCGCACAACTTGGGCTGATGTTGAAAGGAAGCGCGCTATACCAGTAAGCCGCCTTTGATTTGAAACGTCACGTCATACATGTTTTCGGCTGACACCGCCAGGCTGACGTGGCGAAGCCGCGGAATGGAATGATCCGGTACATAGGCGCTCCATTGGGATAGACAGGCGCCTCTTCGGACTTACGAAGAATGCTTAAGTAAGCCCGTTAATTCAGCTGCCACCGGATCAAACCATAGCCAGGCGCCCGACGTACTCTGCAGATTACCTGCTTACCAGTTGGGCACGTCACCGAATCGGTTGCGCCCGGGAAGGATACGATCTACGTGACTCCGCTTGGCAAAAGGCTATCGCTAATCGACTGCCACGCTCGTCTGACGGATCCCGAACCCGCCCCGCTATCCGCCGACCTCGATCGACCGTTCCTTATGAGCTTCCGAGACAGTGAATGTTCCGCTACGGTTTCTGCGCGTTCACGGAACTCACCCTGTCTGAACGCAAACTCAGGATGCAACGGACGTGCGCCCCGTCGAGATGGCATGCCGCAGCCCGAGCAGCCTGCATTGTCGTGAAACGGTGCCGCCAGCTGACGTCGGCAACTGCCGAACAACTACGGAGACTACCTCTGGGAATAGCCCTCTCGCCACAACGTGGCACCGACGGCCACCAGAACTTGGGCGTCTCCTTCCTCTAGACGATCCCACGCCGACGCCAGCCACTGCGCGAGTCCGTTGCACGCGTCATTCAACGTGACGTAGTCTCTTCCCTCAACGTTGAACTGCTCAAAGGTAGCGAGTACGTTTTCTTCTGTCGCCATGTCAATCCTCAGGGTATGTCCCCACTCGACGAGCATAGCCGCGAGTTGCTTGAAATATACTGGACTATCCGCGCGCACTTCGCGCGCGCCTCCGTACAGGCTTTACTGCACGGGCCTATCACGGATGCAGTCCAGTGTGGTGTGGTGACTGCCACCGGGCGCGAGCTCGAGCGATGCATATGATGTCGATAGCGCCGGCCTTCAACTGTCGTCGGTCGCACGCGCCGGCGAAACGTAGATCGATTTCGAAAAAAGCGTCTCACCGCCCATCGATCGATCGAGTACACCGATCGCTCGGTTCAGCAGGCCGATCTCGGCGCCCATGCTACGCGCTTCACGCATATAGAAGTTCACAGCATCGAGTCCGTCAATGGTGCAGGCGTCGCCTAGCGGTTGCCCCGGCCACCGAGCGAGAAGTACTGGATCCACCTCGGGCCCGTAGCTGTCCCTACGCGATAAAGTGCACCCGGTGCCAATGTGGACCACTTCGCTCCGAGCACGATCTGCGTGGAACTGCGGAAGTGTCGAAAGAAACTCTAGTAAAGGATACATTTGCCCTCCGGGGCCTGTGCCTGCGATAGGTTGGTGGGATCATTCAGCGCGTTGCAACGGTGGGGACACCGATCATGCAGTCGCTAGGAGTACAGACGTTGTCGACCCAACGCTATCGCCCGCTTTGCAGGAGTCGCTCTGCTTTAATCCTTGAAGGCCGAAAGGGCAATCGTTGATGAGGTCGCAGACTGCGGCAGACCCGCTCATAGCCACGCTCCCTTGATCGCTAGCGATGACATGTGGGCTGGCGCTGGCTCTGTTCAGCCGCCGAAACGGTCGCGTATATCGACTTATAGCAGACCGCCGTAGTACTGCGCGTTACCTTGCCGGCAAACAGCTATGACCCGACGATCCCATCACCGGTAGTTGACCCCCGATTCCCGGGAAAGAGATGACTGGCAGGACGAGCTGACTATATGGTCTGACGCATCGGACCGAGAGGTTCCGTTAAAGCGCGCCGAAGCGATCGCGGCAAGTCGCGCCGCGCCGGTGTTGACTGTACCGACAGAAAAAGGGCCGGTAGACCGGCCCTTGAAACTGCGTTACCGCGGCGAGATATTCGCGGCTTGCATGCCTTTCGGGCCGCGCTTTGTCTCGTAGCTTACTTTCTGATTTTCCGCGAGCGTCTTGAAGCCGTCGCCTTTAACTTCCGAGAAGTGAGCAAAAAGATCGTCCCCACCAGCATCAGGGGTGATGAAACCGAAGCCCTTGCTATCGTTGAACCACTTAACTGTACCGGTATCCATTAGAATTCCTTGAAAAAATGAGAGCTCGCGTGCGGAGCGACAAAAACTTCAAGGAAGAAGAGAGGACAACGAGTACCGCGCCGAGGACGCGGATAATGGTGATCAGCAATCGAGCTTCTTGAATATTTCATTTTTCACAATATAGGGCTGGCGTGGCCTTGTCAATGCTTTTCTGGTCGATTCTCAGTGGAACTGTGGCGGTAATTGCGCCCTCATGACGAAGCGATTATCAATCGCCTCTTGACATGCGGAAGCCGGCCGTGAGCCGTTGCAGCCCCAAGCCGTAACGCCGACGCACGTGCCGTTGCGGCAATCGTCCCGCCGAAAAGCATGATGGTTGTAGCTCGGACGGTTGACCAGTTGACCACTCAGCTCGTTAAGCCGTTTAGGCGTCTCCTAGAGGTCTTCGTACGAATCTCTAGGTTCGCGTTCCCGTGTTTCCCGCGGAATGCTGTCGTTGTTGTTCTCGTTAGCGAGATACAAGATGAGCCATGCACCAAGGACCAACATAATGACCGTCATCGCTATCATTGATGCACCTTTCAGTAGTTGCCGTGCCGGCGTCACACTTCCCACGCTGAGAGCCATGGGACCAGCAGGCCTCTTAGCAACGCCAAGTCAAACATGATGCGAGGCACCTACCAAAGCCCTGCGCAGCTTTCGTCTCGCTTGTTTCGGTGGCATTCCGCAAAGCCAAGCAGATGAGCTGGCATTGGGACGATGAGCGCTAGGACTGCGACTGCGACACGCAATTCAGGTCGGTCGTGGTCATCGCCTAGGCACTCGGCGGTAGCGTACTTATTTCATTGCCCGTACGACAACCTTTGACACCGGCGACGGATCGTAGCGTCCGCACCGTTTCGCGCGCTTTTTCCTTCGAGCGATGCGCGCCCATTTCTTCGATCAAGTGCGTAAAGCCTCGAAGCCCACGGTGCACGGCACCTTCTTCATTTGCGTTCATCAGACTTCCTTGAGCATGCGCAAGCTCATTATGCGCCCCCGGTACAAGGGGCGCGTGATTATTGCTGCAATGTCCGAGACGGCGCCTGTCACGGCGGGTCAGAAGGCGCCTCGCGCATCGTCAACCTGACGTCGTGCCGGTCGAGACATGAATGACACGAGACACGAATGCAACACCGCACGCGCAGGAACATTTCGCCGTTCGCGAGACAACGTCCTGGAAAGGTGTGCTCGCTAAATCAGTGCCCGACATGTTCCGTCTCGAATTGCGGAGCCCAGGCGCGAGTATGAATGCAGCCGTTCTGACGGGCCCGGCCCTAGGCAAGCTCACCAATGAAGCGGAGTCACCGCACGAACCTTAACGGTGCACTATTGACCAACCAGTTTCAAACCGTTGCGCCGTAAAACTGCAGGAGCCCAGTCGAACCCAATGGGCACTGTGTCCCCAATTGACGGTGAAGCACGCCATCGCACGACGGATCGATACGCTGGCTTTATTAAGTTTTGGATCGATCCTTGCGTTTTACCGTCGGGGCGCAAGTAGGATCACCGTCACCGCGGAATCGATCGTGCCAGGTTTGAGCACGCTTTATGTCGCTCCGCAGAGGATCTTATGCTTGCCGTCTTGATCGCACTTGCCCGAGGGCCATATGGATGAAGATGGAAGCTATATGGCGGATGGCAAAAGAGACGCTGGAGCGCTGGCGTGACAGCATGAACGAACCGATCACGATCGGTGTTGGCGTGTCGGCGCGGACTAAACCGATTCGCTCTTCGGAGAGGGCTTCTCGAACCGCGCTGATCTGCCGTCCTGCATTCCCGCGTCGCCTCTATCGTTGAGTGCTGTGATTTGGCAGGTCCGAGAGAGAACCAGTCATTCGAACGGCGTCGGTGAGGCGAGACTGACCGACCGCAATTGGCCGGGACCTGTCCGACACCCTGCGCCGGCGGGTCGGCCTTTGCGGACGTTCGTGCGTCTGGGGTTCTCAGGCAGCTGTCATCCGCATTTCGGCCGTTTGCACGTTACTTTGCTTTAGACAGCGGGTCCGCTTGCCCGCATGGACCGGCATCTGTCTTATGGCCATCAGGATCAACGCGCGTCTCGTGACGAACGGCGAGCGAAGGGCCTCGCCGGAAGTTCGTGAGCGGGAATCCATGAGATGAAAATCAATCGACAGCCGCGACCCGATTGATCAAATTAATGCAGTTTCGACAAAACTGATTTGGCCGCATCAGGGTTTCTACTCAGAGACGACACGCCTACACTGCCTCTCAACGACGAAGCAGCGGGCAAACACCTTCCCGCCAGCAACGTTCCCTGAATCAAATCGCGGAGAGTTCATCATGTTCAAGTCGATCGTTCCTGCCATCGTTATTGCGTCTGCTTTGGCGGTTCCTGCTCTTGCTCAAGCGCAGAATAACGGCGCCCTCACTCGCGCCGAAGTTAGAGCGCAACTCGTCCAACTGGAGCGCGCCGGCTACAACCCGGCGAGCGACCACGCTACCTACCCCGTCAACATTCAAGCCGCGCAGGCTCGCGTCAACGCGCAGCAAGGCGTCGCGGAGTCGTCGTTCGGCGGTGCAACGGATGGCGCGTTCGCATCGGGACGCGCGGTGAGCGCTGTCGACGCAGTCGGCTACGATCGCCCGTAAGTGGACAGGCGGTTTGCCGCCAGCGAAGCCCGGCTCATAGCCGGGCTTTTTCGCTTTCCGGAACTTCCCGAAAGCCCCGCCCGTGCAGGCTTTGCGCGGGTCCGCTAACTGTAAGCCACGGATTTCACAACGATTTCGGATTTTGCTTTTTCATCGGCCAGTCCGACGGCACTACAATTTGTGTCTGCCGTTGTCACACATTTCGTTTTCGCCGCCGCCCATGCCTATCTCGTCGTTGCGCCTCGCCTTCGTTTCCCTCGGTCTTCTCGCCCTCGCCGCCTGCGGCGGTCGTGCCGCCACCACCCCCAGCTATCAGCAGGAGCTGTTCAGTTCCGGCGCGAGTCCCTACGCGCATAACTTCGACGCCACCGTGAAGGAAACTTGCGAAGCGGCCCGCCGCGCGCTGCTGTCGCAAGGCTTCCTCACGACGATGGCTCAGCCCGATACCGTCGACGCCACCAAGAATTTCCAGCCGAACGCCGAGACGCACGTCGTCGTCTCGTTTCACGTCGTCTGCACGCCGGGCGAGAACACAGCCAATCAGAGCATCGCCTATGTGAACGCCGTGCAGGACGGCTATGCGCTCAAGAAGAGCGATACGTCCGCGAGCGTCGGCCTGAGCGTGCTCGGCTCGCTTTCGTTGCCGATCCGCTCGAATAGCGACGCAATGGTCAAGATTTCGAGCGAAACCGTGCCGGCGGGCAAGTTCTACGACCGCTTCTTCAATCTGATGGGCCACTATCTGAGGACGGTGCCGCGCAGTTCGCCCGTCGCAGCCGACGAAGTCGAGAGCAAGCCGCTCGCGCCGTCGTTGATACTGACTTCGCCGGAACTCACGCCGACGCCGATCGTCGTGCAGGCGCCCGCCGCAGCCGCCACGGCGATTCAGGCGTCCGATGCCGCCGCCGAGACGAAACGTCAGGCGCAGGCAGCGGCGACGGCAACCGCCAATCCCGTCGCGGCGTCGGCGGCCGATGCGGCATCGGCGGTGGCGCACTGAGCGTCGGCATCGATCGAATACAAGGCACGAACGACAACGGGCTCCGGCGACAAACCGGAGCCCGTTGCACTTCTCCCGGCGGCTGCCCGCCGGAATGCGACGCTTATTTCCCGCCGTTCTGCGGGCTCAGCGTGAGTTTGTTCGACACGGACTTCACGCCCGAGACGCCCTTCGTCACTTCTTCCGCCTGCGCGATCTGCGCGCCTTCCGGCACCGTGCCCGTCAGCGTGACGGCACCGCTGCGCGCACGCACGAACACGTTCGACACGTCGAAACCTTGCGCTTTCGACAGCGCGCGGCGCACGGCATAGCCGAGCGAGCGATCGGTCTTCTTGGTCGCGGATTTCTGCGCCTTGGTCGGCGCGCTGGCTTCGGTGCTCATGGTGGCCGCCGCATCGCTCGACTGGGCGTAGGCGCTCGACGCCACCGCCACGCAGACCACGACGCCCAGAGCCTTCAACAGATCGACAACTTTCATGGTTTCTCCTTTTGTTTCGCTTGTTGACTTCGCACTATGCTACTTCGCTCGTTTGCACATCAAACCGGATCGCATCGCCCGGCAAGGGGCGACGGCATCGGGCGATCGTGGCCGCGCGAATCGTCGACGCGAACGCGCTGACGATTGCACGGCGAAGAGGCCGCGATGCTGTGATGCGGTGCTGCGAGAGGCTGGCGAAGAAACGAAAACCCGGCCGATCGATTCGGGCTCGATGGCCCTCGGCTCGTCTATGGATGTCCTGCCGCACGGCGCACGCTCGATGCGCGGTCTGCGCCAGTCGGTGCGGCGCATGCCCGGAATGCCCAACTATCGGGTTTCGGACAGATAATTCTTATCGTACGGCGGCGAACGTCAATTTAGCCCAGCGCGGCCATTAGCGCAAAGCATTTAACGACGCGTCGCGCGGTTCTATCGGGCGCACGCAACGAGGGTGGACAAAGCGCCGGGCGCGTCCATACGCATGTCACATTCGGATGACCGAATGCGTGAGACTCCCGCGCCGCACGTTCGGGTAAGCTCTCGGCACGAAATTGACTCGAAGCATCGATATGACTCAGCCCGACGCGGACAAGGAACCCGCAGCCTCCGACACCGCTACCAGCCCGCGACGCCGGCCGCCACCGAAGATCGTCGCGCGCTTCGTCGCGATTTCCTGGCGCGATCTGGCGATGACCTTCGGCCCGATCGTGCTCGTGGCCATCGTCGCGCTGTATTTCGCCGTGCGCCTGATCCAGCCCGCGCCGCCAAGCACGCTAACCATCGCCGCCGGTCCCAAGGGCAGTTCGTTCTGGAACAGCGCGCAAAAGTACAAGGCGATCCTCGCGCGCAATCGCGTGACGCTCGACGTGCTCGAAACGCAAGGCTCGTTCGACAACCTCACGCGGCTCTCCGATCCGGATTCGGGCGTCGATGTCGGCTTCGTGCAGGGCGGCATGACGAGGCCGGGCGCGACGCATGACGATCTCGAATCGCTCGGCAGCGTGTCCTATGTGCCGCTCGCGGTGTTTTATCGCGGCGCGCCGGTGTCGCGATTGTCCCAGCTGAAGGGCAAGCGCCTCGCGATCGGCGCGGAAGGCAGCGGCACGCGCCTGCTTGCGCTGACGCTGCTGAAGGCGAACGGCATCGAGCCCGCGGGCGATACCCCGCTGCTGCCGCTCGCCGGCGATACGGCCGCTCGTGCGCTCGAAGACGGTCAGATCGACGCCGTCTTCCTCACCGGCGATTCCGCGCAGCCGCCGACGATGGCGAAGCTCCTGCGCACGCCCGGCATCCGCTTCATGGATTTCGCCCAGGCCGACGCCTACGCGCGCCGCTTCCCGTATCTGACGGAAATCGAGCTGCCGATGGGCGCGTTCGATCTCGCGTCGAACCTGCCGCCGCATCCCGTCCACATGGTCGCGCCGACCGCCGAACTCGTCGCGCGCGACAGCCTGCATCCGGCGCTGTCGGACCTGCTGATCGAGGCCGCGCGCGAAGTCCACAGCCGCGCCGGCCTTTTGCAGCGGGCGAACGAGTTTCCCGCGCCGCTGGTCCACGAATTCCGCATCAGCGACAACGCCGAGCGGTATTACAAGTCGGGCAAGAGTTTTCTGTACCGCACGTTGCCCTTCTGGGTGGCGAGCCTCGCGGATCGCGTGCTGGTCGTGCTGGTGCCGCTGATCGTCGTGCTGATTCCGGCTCTGCGCCTCGTGCCCGGCCTGTACCGGTGGCGCGTCAAATCGCGCATCTATCGCTGGTATGGCGCGTTGATTGCAATCGAACGGGAAGCGATCAGCGGCCCCGACACGGCGCAGCGCGACGCTCTGCTCGACCGCATCGACGCGATCGAATCGGCGGTCAACCGCATGAAGATGCCGCTCGCGTTCGCCGATCAGTTCTATGTGCTGCGCGAACACATCGGCTTCGTGCGGCAGCGGCTCGCGCAAGCGGCCGTCGCTCCCATCGCCGCGAACGGTGCGGACGCGGATCGGCCGCGCGAGCGCTTCGCGGCATCGGGGACTGCGTCGCGTGCAGACACGGAGCAAGGCAGCACGTAATATCGAATCATTCGGTCGTGGAAGGTGGATGCGGCCGGAAGGACACGCGGCGCTTTTTTGGCCACGAAGAATGCAGGACACGACGCCCGCGCCTGACGACAACTGACCATGCTGGCGATACGCGCGCGATGCAATCAGCGATGAGCACGAGGCCAGCGCCAGGCGCGCCAAAAGCAAGGAGAAACGACATGAGTGCCCCGCATTCGGCCGCTGACGGCCGGCCGTATTTTTTCTTCGATTTCATCTCGCCGTTCTCGTACCTGCTCCTCGAGCAACACGAGAAGTGGCCCGACATTCCGTTCGAGCTCGTCCCCGTGCAGTTGCTCAAGCTGCTCGACCGCTGGAAGCAGCCGCACGCCGCAACGATTCCGTCCAAGCGCGTCTTCACGTACCGGCACGCGCTTTTCCGCGCCGAACAGCTCGGCATTCCGTTCCGGATGCCGCCGGCGCATCCGTTCGATCCGGTGAAGGCCTTGCGGCTCGCGGTGCTCGCGAACGGCGATATCGCCGTCGTGCGCGACATCTTCCGCTTCATCTGGCGCGAAGGACGCGATCCGTCGACGCCGGAAGGCTTTCGCGCGCTGTGCGAGCACGTCGGCATGCCGGAGGCGGAATCGCGCATCGACGATGAAGACCTCAAGGCGAAACTGCGCGACAACAACGACCGCGCCGTGGAGATGGGCGTGTTCGGCGTGCCGACGTTCATCGTCAACGACCAGATCTTCTGGGGCGAAGACACGCTGCCGATGGTGCTGTACGTCGCGCGCTCCCCGAACTGGCTCGACGCCGCGGAAGTGAAGCGCATCAGCAATCTGCCGATGGCGCCGAAGGAAGCGGACTTCGGCAACGCGGCGGAAATGGGCGCATAGCGCGGCAGTACGCAGTGAGCCGATGCCGCGCATAGGGCGTGCGCTATGGCGTCAAAAATCGGAACGCGGTTAACTTCGGTTGCGGCGTGGCGCACGTGATGACGACGCGCGCGCCGCGTCATCCGCTCTCTTGCCCCAGGCCATGAACGATCCCGCCGATTCCCTCGACATCTGGCTCATCCGCGTGTTGCGCACGCTGCTTCTGGAGCGCAGCGTCACGCAGACCGCGCAGCGGCTCAATCAGACGCAGCCGGCGATCAGCACCGCGCTGCGCCGCCTGCGCGAGATTCTCGGCGATCCGATCCTGGTGCGCGGCAAGCAGGGCATGGTGCCGACCGAATATGGCGAGACGCTGCTCGCGCCGGCGCAGCGTGCGTTGCGCGAAGTCGAATTCGTCGCGACGCCGCACGGCGATTTCGATGCCGCCAGTTCCCGCCGCACCTTTCGCATCGCCGCGCCGGACTACCTGAACGATTTCTTCATGCCGACGCTCGTCGCCGCTTTCCGCGATGCCGCGCCGAATGCGCGGCTTGAGATTGAATCGCTGAATCCAATGCGCGATCACGAACGCGCGCTCGACGAAGGCGAGATCGATCTGATGGTCGCGAACTGGACGAAGCCCGAACCGCGCTTCGAACGCCACGATCTTTTCACCGATGTCTTCGTGTGCCTGATGCGCGCGAATCATCCGCTCGCGCGCGAGCCGCTGACCGCCGAACGCTACGCGCTCGCCGCCCATCTCGCGCCGACGCCGTATAGCGGCGCGAAGCGTCATCCGATCGATATCGGTCTCGCGCGGGCGGGCATCCGGCGCCGTATCGTCACGACGATTCCGTACTTCGGGCTGGTGCCGCAGGTGCTGTTGCAGTCGGACCTGATCTTCACTGCGCCGCGCCGCTTCGCGCAGCATTACGCGGCGATGCTCCCGCTCGCCGTGCTCGATTCGCCGGTGCCGTTTCCGCGCATCAAGTGTTATCAGCTTTCACAGCCGCAGCCGGATGAATCGACCGATATCGCGTGGCTGCGCACGCTGATGTCGCGCGTGTCGGATTCGCTGACGAACCGGAAGGCCGTCGTCGGTGAGGAGTTCGCAATCGCGGTTTCCAAATGACATCGCTGTCACGATATGGACGCTCTCGACCGTTTGATCCAACTGGCGCATCTTTCAGGCGCGCTCGATTTGCGCTGTCTGCTGAGCGGCCCGCTCGAAGTCGATCATGCGCCCGCGCCCGCTGGCGAAGCGGTGTATCACGTCGTGTTGAGCGGCGCGTGCCGCGTGTTGCGCGAGGGTCACGCGCCGATTGTGCTGAAGGCAGGCGATATTCTGTTCCTGCCTCGCGGCGATGCACACGTGCTCTCCATCGATGGCGACGCTGATTCCCGGCTCGACGCGATGCAGGCGCGCGACAACGGCGCAGTCATCGTGCGGAGCAATTGCGGCGAACAGGCGCCCGCGCTCGATCTGCTGTGTGGACGCTTTCTGTATGCGCCGCGCGCGCTGCTGATCGATGTGTTGCCGGATGTCGTGCACGTGTCGTTCACGAGCGCGTCGGCGCCGTATCTTGCGCCGCTCGTCGGCGGCATGCGACGCGAAGCGGAGGAAGCGCAGCTCGGCGCGCCGTCGATCGTGGCGGCGCTTTCCACGGCGCTATTCACGATGCTGCTGCGTGCATGGCTCGCCGGGCAGCCGACGCTCGCGGGCGTGCTCGGGCTGCTTGCGAACCGGCGATTGGGCGCATCGGTGATCGCGATGCTCGAGCGCCCCGCCGAGCCGTGGACCGTCGAGATGCTGGCGAAGGAAGCGGCGATGTCGCGCGCGACGTTCATGCGCGCGTTTTCGGCGCACTCGGAGACGCCGCCGCTCGCGCTGTTGAGTCATGTGCGGATGCAACTCGCAAGCTCGATGCTCGCGCGCACGACGAAGAGCATCGCGGATGTCGCGGCTGACGTGGGGTATCAGTCGGAGGCGGCTTTCTCCAAGCGGTTCAAGGAGGTTTATGGGGTGGCGCCGGGGAGGTATCGGGTGGGGGGTGCGGTGGGGTGAGCGGCAGGGTTCGCGCCGCTCACAGTCTGACCATCTACAAGCCGTTGGAAGTTGCCCACTCCGCCAGCGGCGTGAGTTCGATGGGCGTGTCAGGCCATAGAAATCTGCGTGTCACGCTTTTGCCTGCGGGTTGATCCCATGCAGCTTTATAGATCACGATACCTCGTCCTGTAGCTGCGTTGATTGCAAAGGCTGCCAAGTCGGAACCGCAAAAGTGAGCTTTGCAGCCCTCAGCGAAGTAGTAGCCATTCCTGAACTGAATGCCACCTGCATCGGTGACGGCCAAACGATCAGCGATTGTCTTCCATTCATTAGCCGGAACGTGGTTGAACGCAGACCGGAAACGCTTGTCTTTCACAACGCCCCAAGGCATTTTTCCAACGAGCCACGAAAAGTTGGAGACTGAACGTTCCAAGGCTCTTTCATCAGCGGTGCCGTGCCGTTGCAGATCGTCGTGCGCGGCGCTCGTTAAGTTAGTCGCTTGATCGCCTGGTGGTTTGTTGAAGACGCCATACGACGCAGCAGCCAATGCGACGACTGCAATGATGGCGCTCAGAATGACGGCCTTCGCTCTAGTCATGTCCTGTGTATTAGACAGAGTCGAGCGTGGCGAGATCTCCTGCGTGACTAGTGAATCGAAGGCCTGTTCCGCGGCACTTATCCGACCGATGACTTCTCGCTTCGTCGTTTCAAATTGTCTGGGCCGGCGAAAACCGAGCCATGAAGCTATTGCGATAAGAACAAGTCCAAACGGATAGCTTCGCGCGACTAGGAATGCGCATCCAAGTAATGCAAGGCAAAAGGCCCCGATGAAGGATGGCGGCGTCGGCCAGGCTTTGATGTTCCTCTGCAGGGACACTGCACCCGATTTGAGTTCTCCGCGTTGACCTTTTGCTTCGGCGAAGCGCGACTCGATCTCATAGAGTGCCGCCATCGCTTTTTCTTTTTCGCCAAGAGATATCGATCCAAGGTCTTGCGCGAGGCCAATAGCCTTTCCCACAGAATCGAACTGCAGTGAGAGTTCCTGAAGAAGAGTTCGGCATTCCTCGAGAACCAGCGCTTTGCCAAGCTCTTGTCTACGTACATAGACGCCGTGCGACAAAAGGTAATCGTGTAGTGCAGCGATGACGCGCCTCTTGACAAGGTCAGCGAACTCTCGCGCCGCTTGCTCGCGTTTAGACGTTGAGTCCCAAGAACTGTCGGAACCGCTCGCATTGATGATCCACAGAGCCGAAGCTATGGGTTTATCGAGTTCTCGCAAATCGTGTCTGCCCATCACTTGCCTCCGAATTCCGAGATCCTGACGGCGAAGTGCGTTGGCGTCTTGCCGACTATCGCCTTGCTCTCTAAGAGCGAGACAACCGTTCGTCGATGAACCCTACGCTTACCTAGAGATGACGTTGCTGCTTCAGACTCGTGACTCATTTTCGATCCTCATGTATGCGCGAATGCGCTTACTCGCCCGATGCATTTGGCGCTCTTGAAACAAAGCGCACACTGCACATCGGGCGACATGATAAGGATCGAAATGACCGGACTACAGGCGATATCTCTTAAATCAGCTTGAAGTGGTAGAGACGCCTGATGGCTTCGTGCGAAGCCAGGTTGACTGCCTCATGGTCCGATCAAGGTCAGACAGCATTGGCCATTGCGGCCTGCGTACGCGAATCGCAACTCGCGTTTAGTTCCCGCACCCTCAACACCTCCGCCGCCACCGCCAGCGCGATCGCAGGCGGCGCTTTGTCGGCGATTCCTTCGACGCCGATCGGGCACGTCATCTCCTGCAACCGCTCCGGCGCCAACCCTCTCTCGACGAGCCTCCGCTCGAACTTGACCCGCTTCGTCTTCGAACCGATAAGCCCCAAGTAAGCGAAGTCGCGCCGCCGCATGATCCGCTGCGTCAGCGCGAAGTCGAGCGAATGATCGTGCGTCATCACGATGAAATACGCCCCTGCCGGCGCTGCATCGACGATCGCTTCAGGCGCATCCGTCGCTTCGATCTGCACGTTGGCGGGCACTTCATCGGGGAACAGTTCGTCGCGCGCATCGACCCATTGCACGACGCACGGCAGCATGCCGAGCACGTCGGCAAGCGCGTGACCCACGTGGCCCGCTCCGAAGAGAACGACATGCATCATGACCGCGCGCTCCTCACCGCATTCACCGCGCGCAGAATCTCCTCGGCCGTGGCCGGGGCGTTCAACGGCGGGTTCACCTTGTGATCGCCGACAGCCGACACCGCATCGCGAATCGCGAAGAACACCGAGAACGGCAGCAAGAGCGGCGGCTCGCCGACCGCCTTCGAGCGATGAATGCTGTCCTCCGCGTTCCGGTTCCTGAAAAGCGACACGCGGAAATCCGCGGGCATGTCGTTGACGGTCGGAATCTTGTACGTGGACGGCGCGTGCGTCATCAGCTTGCCGTTATCGTTCCACCAGAGTTCCTCGGTCGTGAGCCAGCCCATGCCCTGCACGAACGCGCCTTCCACTTGCCCGATGTCCAGCGCCGGATTCAGCGATGCCCCGACGTCATGCAACGCATCCGCGCGCAGCACGCGCATCTCGCCAGTGAGCGTATCGATCACCACTTCCGACACCGCCGCGCCATACGAGTAATAGAAGAACGGACGGCCCTGCATCGTCGCCTGATCCCAGTGGAGCTTCGGCGTCGCGTAGAAGCCATCGGACCACAACTGCACGCGCGCGAGATACGCCTTCGCGACGACTTCGCCGAACGGAATCGCGTCATCGCCGACGATCACGCGGTCGTTCGCGAACCGCACGTCCGCCGCCGATACCGTACCCGCACCGAACTTCTCCGCCGCAAACGACGCAAGCCGCTCGCGCAACTGACGCGCCGCATCCTGCGCGGCCTTGCCGTTGAGATCCGTTCCCGTCGATGCCGCCGTGGCCGATGTATTCGCCACCTTGCTCGTATCCGTCGCGGTCACGCGCACGCGGCCGAAGTCGATCCCAAGCTCGTGCGCCACCACTTGCGCAACCTTCGTGTTGAGGCCCTGCCCCATCTCCGTGCCGCCGTGATTCACGAGAATGGAGCCGTCCGTATAGATATGCACCAGCGCGCCAGCCTGATTGAAGTGCGTCACATTGAACGCGATGCCGAACTTCACCGGTGTGAGCGCGAGACCCTTCTTGAGTACTTCGTTGTTCGAATTGAATTCGCGCACCGCTTCACGCCGGCGTCGATACTCGCTCGTCGCCGCGAGCTCGCCAATCAACTCGTGCAGCACGTTGTCCTCGACCGTCTGCCCATACGGCGTGCGGTTGTTCTCCGTCTTGCCGTAGAGATTCGCGAGGCGCACATCGAGCGAGTCGCGGCCGACCGAACGCGCAATATTGTCGATGATGTACTCGATCCCGAACGCGCCCTGCGGCCCGCCGAAGCCGCGAAACGCGGTGTTCGACTGCGTGTTCGTCTTGCCGCAATAGCCTTCGATCGCCACGTGCGGCAGCCAGTACGCGTTGTCGAAGTGGCAGACGGCGCGCGTCATCACCGGCCCGGACAAATCGGCGGAAAAGCCGCAGCGCGATGTCATGTCGACGGCGACGCCTTCGATCACGCCGTCATCGTCATACCCGACTTCGAAGTCGTACACGAAGTCGTGGCGCTTGCCGGTGATCATCATGTCGTCGTCGCGGTCGGGGCGCAGCTTGACCGGACACAGCAGCTTCCACGCCGCCAGCGACGCGCAGCACGCGAACAGGCCCGATTGCGATTCCTTGCCGCCGAAGCCGCCGCCCATGCGCCGGCACTCGACGAGCACGTGATGCGACTGCACGCCGAGCACATGCGCGACGAGATGCTGCATCTCCGTCGGATGCTGCGTCGAACAGTAGACATGCATGCCGTCGTCGTCCTTCGGCACGGCGTAGGCAATCTGTCCTTCGAGGTAGAACTGCTCCTGGCCGCCGAGCTTCATCGCGCCGCGTTCTTGATGCGCGGCCCTGGACATGTGACTCGCCGCGTCGCCGCGCGAGAGCTTCAGCCGATTGAGCACATACGACTGCGCGCGCCGCGCATCTTCAGCGGTCAGCACCGCGGGCAAGTCTTCGAACGCGATCTCCGCGCGGCGCGCCGCGAGCCGCGCCGTATCGTGCGACGTCGCGACGACGATGAACATCGGCTGGCCGACGTATTGCACGACGCCCGGCGCGAGAATCGGATCATCATGGATGATCGGACCGCAATCGTTGACGCCCGGAATATCGTCGGCGGTGAAGACGGCGACGACGCCCGGGGTCGCGCGCACCGCGTCGAAGTTCATCGAGACGATCTTCGCGTGCGCCTTCGGACTGAGACCCAGCGCGGCGTGCAGCGTGCCCGCGACAAGCGGGATATCGTCGGTGTAACTCGCGCGTCCGCTTACATGCAGATGAGCCGATTCATGCGGACGCGATACATGCACCTGCTTGAAATCGTCGGCGGCGTCGGCTGCGGATTGCGCTTCGGCGAGAAAGGCTTCGGCTTGCTGATTCATTTCGATATCCTCACTTCACTTCGACGAGTTCGATCGCGCGCACATCCAGCTTCGATTTCGCAAGCGGATCGTGCGGGCGCGTCTCCAGCCAGAAGCGATACAACAGGCTCTTCGCCGTATCCATCCGATAGCCGCTCGATGCACGCATGTCGGTGAGCGGCGCGTAGTCGTCGGCGAGCGCGCGCATCGCGGCTCGAGCGGTGGCTTCATGCCATTGCACATCGGCGAGCGCGGCTTCGGCGCGCGCGGCACGCTTCGGCGTCGCGGCCATGCCGCCGAACGCGATGCGTGGCTCGCGAATCACGTCGCCATCGGCGATATAGGCGAACGCGGCGCAAACGGCGGAGATATCGCAATCGAAGCGCTTCGAGAGCTTGTAGGTCCGAAAGCGCAAATTCGCCCGCTTGCCCGTGCGCGTCGGCACCTTGATGGCGGCGACGAATTCATGCTCGGCCATGTCCTTCTTCTGATACGCGACGTACAGGTCTTCGAGCGGCATCTCGCGCGTCCCGTCGATGCTCGCCAGCACGACGCGCGCGTTCAGTGCGATGAGTCCGGGCATCGAATCGCCGATGGGCGAGCCGTTCGCCACGTTGCCGCCGAGCGTGCCGGCATTGCGAATCGGCAACGACGCGAAGCGCAGCCACATTTCCTCGAGTTCGGGATACGTCTTCACGAGTTCCGCATACGCGCGCTCGACCGTCACGCCCGCGCCGATCTCGATCCACCCTTCCGTCGTCTCCACGCGCTTCATCGCCTCGATCTGGCCGATGTAGATGACGTCGCCGAGATCGCGCAACTGCTTCGTGACCCATAAACCGACGTCCGTGCTGCCCGCGAGCAGGCGCGCGTTCGGCTTGTCCGCCTTGAGCCTGGCGAGCGCTTCGAGCGTGCGCGGGGCGTCGAACTGCCGGCCCGCGTGCTCGTAATGGAAGGTGTCGTCGCGCTGAAGCGTCGCGAGCGTCTTTGCCAGCGATTCAACATCGAGCGGCGCGAGCGGCGCATGATCGAACATGCGCTCGGCGGCGTCGATGATCGGCCGATACCCCGTGCAGCGGCACAGATTGCCCGTCAGCGCGTCGCTGATTTCCTGTCGCGACGGCATCGACTTGTGCGCGCAATTCGCGCTTGCATGGCCGTGCTTTTCGTAGAGCGCGAACATCGACATTGCGAAGCCCGGCGTGCAGAAGCCACATTGCGATCCGTGGCAATCGACAAGCGCCTGCTGCACCGGATGCAGCGAGCCATCCGGCTGGCGCAGGTCTTCGACGGTGAACAGCGCGCGGCCATCGAGCGTCGGCAAGAACTGCACGCACGCATTGACCGCCTTCAACGCGACGCCGCCCGCGCCGTCCGGTTCCCCGACGACGACCGTGCACGCGCCGCAATCGCCCTCGGCACAGCCTTCCTTCGTGCCGGTGCAGCGCGCGTCTTCGCGCAGGTATTGCAGGACGGTGCGCGTCGTCGACGCGCCGCTGACTTCGCGGATGGCGTTGCGATGATAGAAACGGATGGGCTCGCTCATGGAATCGTGTCTCGCGGGGCTTCGATGCTTCTTGCTGGTTGCGCGGGGTGCGCAGCCGGTGGCGATGAGGTCGGCGGACTCATTTTCAGATTGGTCCGATCGCCTCGATGCTTCGAAACCTATCACCGCCAAAATGCGCGACCCATAGCCGGCATTGCATGAACGACATATTGGTGTCGCGATGAGTCGCCAAAGCCTTACGCAGCAAGGTGCGAGCGAAATTCACACGAGCGTCCGCGATGACGATTTGGACTGAACGGTTACAAAAGGGGCGCGACGTTGCGCCGCAACATATGGGAGAATCACGCCTTCCCGCCGAGTTCAACCCCGCATTTTCCCTATGTCCTCCGACTCCTGCACTGCTGCCGCTCCGCAAAGCGATCTGGCCGTCACCCTCCGAATCGTTTCGGTCGTGCTGTACACGTTTCTTTGCTATCTGACGATCGGCATTCCGCTCGCCGTGCTGCCCGGCTTCGTGCATACGGACCTCGGCTATGGCTCGGTGATGGCGGGCGCGGCGATCAGCGTGCAGTACTTCGCGACGCTCGTGTCCCGGCCGCTCGCGGGCCGCACCGCCGACACGCTCGGGCCGAAGAAGACGGTCCTCTACGGGCTGGCGGCATGCGCGGCAAGCGGCGTCCTGTTGCTCGGCTCGGCGCTCGCGGCGCAATGGCATGCGGTGAGTCTCGTGCTGCTGGTGATCGCGCGGCTCGTGCTGGGCTTCGGGGAAAGCTGGGTCGGGACGGGATCGATCACGTGGGGCATCGGACGCGTGGGCGTCGCGAACAACGCGAAGGTGATTTCGTGGAACGGCATCGCCACTTACGGTGCGCTGGCGATCGGCGCGCCGCTGGGCGTCGCCATCGATCATTCGCTGGGCTTCGGCGCGCTTGCGCTGATCGTGATTGCGCTCGGCGCTCTCGGCTACTGGCTCGCGACGCGCATGGCGAGCGTGCCGGTCGTGCATGGCGAGCGGATGTCGTATCGCAGCGTCTTCTTCCGCGTGCTGCCGTACGGGTTCGGGCTCGCGCTGGGATCGGCTGGATTCGGGTCGATCGCGACGTTCATCACCCTGTTCTACGCGGCGCATCACTGGCCGAACGCGGCGCTGTCGCTGACGGTGTTCGGCACGACGTTCGTCGGCGCCCGGCTGCTGTTCGCGAACACGATCAAATCGTACGGCGGGTTCCGGGTGGCGATCGTATCGTTCGCGCTCGAATGCGCGGGGCTCTTGATGCTGTGGCTGTCGGCGGACCCGACGTTCGCGCTGGCGGGCGCGGCGTTGACGGGATGCGGCTTCGCGCTCGTGTTCCCGGCGCTGGGCGTCGAAGCGGTCAGCCTCGTGCCGCCCGCGAGCCGGGGCGCGGCGCTGTCGGCTTACTCCGTGTTCCTCGACTTGTCGCTCGGATTGACCGGGCCGCTCGCCGGATATGTGGCGGGCGAGTTCGGGTATGGATCGGTGTTTCTGTTCGCGGCCGTCGCGGCGGCGATGGCGGTGGCGTTGTCGGCCGCGCTGTATATGCGGGCGGAGCGAGGTGTCGGCGGGGCGGCCAGGGCTTGATTTTCATTGGTGACGCGCTGCCGTTGATGTGACTGTCGCGCACGCGTGAATCACCCCGATCGCGTGCTCTGTGCAAATGGGATCATCACCGGCTTTCTGCAGGCGGGCATCGCGATAACCGGCGATGTCCTCCTCGGTCAACAGTATGCGGCCAGCTGTGCGCGCTCACTCCTGACAGCATCGCAAACGCGCCTGCATGTTGCTGATGTCACTCTCTTCGCCGATGCGCGTGTCGCACGCATCCGTTGACAGACCGCGAAAGTGCCCGCCCCTTCGTCTCCACCGTTTGTCTTAAAATCCCCGCTTAGCCCTCAGCGTCCGATTTATGAACTCGACCGCAGAAGACCGCTGGCGCGACTTGCGCCCGGACCCGGACAGCGACACGCCGCTTTATCTCCAACTCGCCCGCAAGCTCGCCAACGCCATTCACGAGAACCGCTGGAACGCCGGCGAAGCGTTGCCCTCCGAGCGCGTGCTGTCCGAGGCGCTCGGGGTGTCGCGGATCACGTCGAGAAAAGCCATCGCGCTGCTCGTCGAACAAGGGCTGATTCGCCGCGAACAAGGCGCGGGCAGCTTCATCAAGCCGCGTTATGAAGACCCGCTCTCGCGTCTGTCGAGCTTTTCCGAAATGCTTCGGCGACGCGGATTTCAACCGAGTTCCAAGTGGCTATCGCGCACCATCGAGCCGGCCAATCGCGAAGAAGTCATTCAGCTCGGGCTGTCGCCTTCCGCCGCCGTCACGCGCCTCAAGCGCCTGCGTCTCGCCGACGACACCGTGATGGCCGTCGAGAACTCCACCTTCCCCGCCTCGCTCGTCCCCGATCCGCTTTCCATCGGCGATTCGCTCTACAGTTATCTCGATACGCGCGGCCTGTCGATCGTTCGCGCGCTTCAGCACTTTCGCGCGGTCAACGCGAGTCCGGAGATTGCTGAACAGATGAGCATCGCGCCACACGACGCGCTCTTGCTGATCACGCGCGTCGGCTATACCGCGGATCAGCGCGCCATCGAGCTCACCGATACGTACTGTCGCAACGACTATTACGACTTCGTCGCCGAACTGCGCAAATAACGCCGCCCGCCCATGACCGATACCGCCACAGCGCAGCCAGACGATCGATCGCTCTCCATCATGCTGTGGCTCGTGGCGACGGGCTTCTTCATGCAGACGCTCGATTCGACCATCGTCAACACCGCGCTGCCCGCGATGGCCAGAAGTCTCGGCGAAGCGCCGCTGCGCATGCAGGGCGTCGTGATCGCGTACTCGCTCACGATGGCGATGATGATTCCCGTATCCGGCTGGCTCGCGGACAAGCTCGGCACCAAGCGCGTGTTCTTCAGCGCGATCCTCGTGTTCACCATCGGCTCGCTGCTGTGCGCGAATGCGCAATCGCTGCAGGCGCTCGTCGCCTATCGCGTCGTGCAGGGCGTGGGCGGCGCCATGCTGCTGCCCGTCGGACGGCTCGCCGTGCTGCGCGTGTTCCCGGCCGAACGCTATCTGTCCGCACTCGCGTTCGTCGCGATTCCCGGGCTGATCGGGCCGCTCATCGGACCGACGCTCGGCGGCTGGCTCGTGCAGATCGCGTCATGGCACTGGATCTTTCTGATCAACGTGCCGGTGGGCATCGTCGGCTGCATCGCGACGAACATGTATATGCCCGACAGCCGCAATCCCGCGACGCCGCGCTTCGATCTCGCGGGCTATCTGCTGCTCGCGGTCGGCATGGTCGCGCTGACCATCTCGCTCGATGGCCTCGCCGATCTCGGCCTGCAACACGCCATCGTGCTCGTGCTGCTGATATTGAGCTTCGGCTGCTTCATCGCTTATGGCCTGCACGCGACGCGCGTCCCGCAGCCGATCTTCTCGCTCGATCTCTTCAAGATCCACACGTTCAGCGTCGGCTTGCTGGGCAACCTGTTCGCGCGCATCGGCAGCGGCGCGATGCCTTATCTGATTCCGCTGCTGCTCCAAGTGAGCCTCGGCTATACCGCGTTCCAGGCCGGTCTGATGATGCTGCCCGTCGCCGCCGCCGGCATGCTGAGCAAGCGGCTCGTGACGCGGCTGATCGAGCGCTTCGGTTATCGGCCGGTGCTGGTGGTGAACACGGTGCTCGTCGGCCTGATGATGGCGAGTTTCGCGCTGACGAGCGCACATCAGCCGCTCTGGCTGCGCGTCGCGCAACTGGCCGTCTTCGGCGCCGTCAATTCGATGCAGTTCACCGCGATGAACACGCTCACGCTGAAAGACCTCGGCACCGGCGGCGCGAGCAGCGGCAACAGCCTGTTCTCGCTCGTGCAGATGTTGTCGATGAGTCTCGGCGTGACCGTCGCCGGCGCGATACTGTCGACGTTCACAGGGCTTCTGCCGCGCGTCACCGAGACGAACTCCCTGCCCGCCTTCCACGCGACGTTTCTCTGCGTCGGCGTGATCACGGCGGCGACCGCGTGGATCTTCGGGCAGCTCGCGCCGGAAGTGCGTGGCACGGCGAGGAAGCCGGACCCGTCGGAATCGAACTGAAGGTGCGCCGCGCACCGCGCCGGTGCCGGCCGCACCGCGACGCGACGCTCGCTTGACGCCCCGTTCATCGCCTGCGCATCAAACAGGCGGTTCGAGCGATTTGCATGTTTTTTGCTCGAACGGTCGAACGCCCGATCTTGTAGACTGCCGTTATCTCAATAAGCCGATTTTCGCGCACGCCCAGACCATGAGCATGGTTGATATCGACCCTCCCCGCTTCCAGCCGCCGCGCCCGGTTGCAGGCGACGACGGTTCGCGTCGCACGGTGCTGTACGGCGAATACACGGTCTTCAGCGTGTTTCAGCCGGTGTTCTCCGTGTCGCACAGGCGGGCGATCGGTTATCACGCGTCGCTGCGCGCGCGCGATGAAGCGCATCGCCATGTGCCGTCGCATGAAGTGTTCACGCAGGCGGCGCGGCGCGGCGATCTGCTCGAACTCGGGCGGCTCGCGGAATCGCTCCATCTGGGCAACTTCAACGCGTTCGATAGCCACGACGAATGGCTCTTCCTGAGCCTGCATCCCGCCGCGCTGATGGACACGAGCTATGGCGACGCGCTCCTCGCCGCGCTCAAGGACATCGGCTTGCCGCCGCAGCGTGTCGTGCTCGAAGTGCCCGAGCAGGCGGGCGGCGAGACGACGCGCTTCACGGACATCGTCGATTCGCTGCGCAAGTCCGGCTTCGTGATCGCGCTCGATGGCTTCGGCGTGAAGCATTCGAATATCGATCGCGTGTGGCATCTGCGGCCCGATATCGTGACGCTCGACCGCTGCATCCTTCAGCAGGCGACCGAGCATTCGCATATCGAACGCGTGCTGCCGCGGCTCGTGTCGCTGCTGCATGAATCGGGGCAACTGGTGCTGATGGGCGGCCTCAGCACCGAACGCGACGCGTTGATCGCGCTCGAATGCAACGTCGATTTCGTGCAGGGCGCGTACTTCGCGCAGCCGAGCGTCGAGGCGGTGCATCCGCAAGTCGCGGCAAGCGCGATGGACGCGCTGTCGGCCGCATCGCGGGAACGCGTCGTCGCTCGCGAGCGCGCACAGGCGACGCGTCTCGAGCCGTACGTAAGCGGGCTCGAGCGTGCGGCCGTCAAGCTGATGGAAGGCGAAACGCTGATTGCCGCGACGAGCGAATTGCTGCAACTCGCCGATACGGCGCGCTGCTTCCTGCTCGATCACGCCGGGCGGCAGATCGGCGATAACGTCGTGCCGGTCGTGCGGACATCGCAACGCGCGAAGCGCTTCAGTCCGCTGCTGCATTCCGAAGGCGCGAGCTGGGAACGCCGGCCGTACTTCATCGAGGCGCTGCGCGCGCCGGGGCGTGTGCATCTCACGGCGCCGTACCTGTCGATCAATGAGGCGCACTTGTGCGTGACGGCGTCGATCGCAGCGCAGACGCCGTTTGGCTTGCAGGTGCTGTGCGTCGATATCAACTGGGAAGCCGCGCCGAGGCGGGGTTGATCTCAACGCAAGCTGTCCGAAGCAATGTCGGGCGCATGCGGTGCGAAGAAGCGATGACTTACGCGCTCTCGTTTGACTCCGGCCGCAGCAGGTCGAACCCGGCCAGCACGAGCACGCCCGACAGCACGATAAAGGCGGCCGAATGCCGGCCGAAATAGAGCAGCGCGGCGGCCGGCCAGGCTGTCAGGCATAAGGCTGCGAAGCGTTTCATGATGCGATTGCGTTCCCGTGAGAACGCTATTTTAATCGCTCGGCCGGAGCGTGCCGCGCGTCGAACGGACGCAAAAAAGCCCTCGCGCGGAGGGCTTTTTCGCATCGACCGGCATTGTCGCGAAGCCGGTTGTGCATCGACGATGCAGCGAACTCAGGCGCCGAAATTCTTCGCGGCGAAGTCCCAGTTCACGATGTTCCAGAATGCTTCGATGAACTTCGGACGCGCATTGCGATAGTCGATGTAGTACGCATGCTCCCACACGTCCAGCGTGACGAGCGGCTTGCTGTCGGTGGTCAGCGGCGTGGCGGCGTTGCTCGTCGAAACGATGTCGAGCGTGCCGTCGGTCTTCTTCACGAGCCAGGTCCAGCCCGAGCCGAACGTGCCCACGGCGACCTTCGCGAACTCTTCCTTGAACTTGTCGAACGAGCCGTACTTCGCGTTGATCGCGTCAGCCAGCGCGCCGGTCGGAGCACCGCCGCCGTTCGGCGACAGGCTGTTCCAGAAGAACGTGTGGTTCCACGTCTGAGCCGAGTTGTTGAACACGCCGCCCGACGACTTCTTCACGATCTCTTCGAGCGACAGGTTCTCGAATTCAGTGCCCTTGATCAGCTCGTTGAGCTTCGTCACATAGGTCTGGTGGTGCTTGCCATAGTGATACTCGAGCGTTTCTTCCGACATGTGCGGAGCGAGCGCGTTCTTGTCGAACGGCAGCGGCGGGAGCGTATGTTCCATGATTGCGAGCTTCCTTTCTATGTGAATTGTGGGACTGTGAGGAGTGAAGCAGTGGAGCAATGGATTGTAGGCGAGTTGGGATAACCCCGCAAACCGCCCGCCTTTATGAGGAAGATCGCTTTCATACCGCTAAAAGCGGCGTAAAAAGTGCTCGCGACAATGTGCCGACATCGGCATCGGCACGTCAAAAATGCGCCGCGCCCGCTTCAGAATTCGTCGGACAGACGCGGCTGGACATCGGCGAGCAACACATCGGCCGATCCTTGCGCGAGGTGCACCGTCAGCGGCCGCTTCGGCTTCAGCGCATTCGGCGCACGCAGCGCGCGGCCGGTTTGCGCATCGATCAATGCGGCATAGCCGCGCTCGAGCGTGCGCTGCGGACTAAGCACTTGCAGCCGCGCCGACAGTTCCGACAAACACGCTTTCTCGCGCTCGCGACGGCGCTCGCTCGCGCTCTTGAGACGCCCCGCCAGCCGCAAGACATGCTCGCTTTGCGCAGCGACATCCGGACGACGGCGCGCCCATCGATACTGCACGAGCGCAAAATGCGCGCGGGCATCGCGCACGGGGCGTCCGCCCGCCGCAGCGAGCCGGCTCGCCAGTTGCCGCAGATGCACGCGCTGCCGCGCAAGGCGCTCCGCCGGACTCACGAGCCGGCGCGCGAGCCAGTCGAGCTGCTGCTCGCGGCGTTCCATCGACCGGCCGAAGCCGCGCGCGAGCGCCGCATGCCGATGATCCAGCTCCTGCAGCAGCAGCACGCGCTGCGGGCTGACGAGCTCCGCCGCGCCGGTCGGCGTGGGCGCGCGGACATCGGCGGCGAAATCGGCGATCGTGAAATCCGTCTCGTGACCGACGCCGCTCACCACCGGCACCTTGCTTGCGGCAATCGCGCGCGCGAGCACCTCTTCATTGAACGCCCACAGATCTTCGATGGAGCCGCCGCCACGGCACACGATCAGCACGTCGATGGCATCGGCTTCACGGCGAGCGTTCGCGGCTTCGACCATCGCCGCGAGCTTCGCGCCGACGCCCGCGCCCTGCACCGGCGCCGGATACACGATCACCGGCACATGCGGCGCGCGGCGTGCGAGCGTGGTGAGCACATCGCGCAAAGCGGCCGCCTGCAGCGACGTGACGATGCCGATGCCGCGCGGATGCGTCGGCAGCTTGCGCTTGCGCTCGGCGGCGAAGAGTCCTTCGCTTTCGAGCTGCGCCTTGAGCCGGAGAAACGCTTCGTAGAGACGGCCCTGTCCGGTTCGCCGCACGGCTTCGACGCTCAACTGCAATTCGCCGCGCGGCTCGTACATCGTCACAAGGGCGCGGACTTCGATCTTGTCGCCTTCGCGCGGGGTGAATTCGGCGTACTGCGCGCGGCTGCGAAACATCACGCAGCGCATCTGCGCATTGGCATCCTTGATCGAGAAGTACCAGTGGCCGCTCGCCGCCCGCGTGAAGTTCGACACTTCGCCCGACACCCATACGAGCGGAAACGACCGTTCGAGCATCGTGCCGATTGCGCGATTGAGGACGGAAACGGGAATGACGGCGTCGCCGCCTTGCGTCGGCAAAGAGTCGGGAGTCATGGCTGCAAGTCGATAAAAACGCGCCGGGCCGAGGCTGGCGTCCGGACAGATGCGTGCGAGTGTAACAAGTGTCCACACAGGAAGACTTACCGGACTACGACCACAACCGCCGCGAGAGGCCGATGAGTTCGTCGCAAGTGATTGATTCAAATGGATTAAATCTCACTGCCGAAGAATTCTGCCGAAGCAACTCTTGCCCGAAGCGGATTCGCGCGTCTTCCGGCGCAAGTTCTTCACAGAGTTATCCACAGCCGGCTGGCGCGCAGCGGCGACTGGCGCACGGCCCGCTCGCGCGATAGAGTGCCGGGTTCGTGCACCGGCGCGCCCTCCTCTGGCTGGACCTTTGGACGAGCCGCGCCGGTCCAACCGTTCAACGAGAGACCGACATCGAAGGAGTTGCCGTTGCGCGCCCTGCCGTATCCGACGTCTTTGCCGCATTCCGATGCAAGGGCGGTCCATGTCTGACTTCAAGCCGCCGATCGAAAACTTTCTGGCCCGCGAGTGGCGCCGGCGCGGCCCGGTCGCGTGGGCGCTGACGCCCTTCGCGTGCATCTTCGGCGCAATCGCCGCGACGCGCCGCGCGTTCTACGCGCTCGGCTGGATGAAGCGTGTCGATGTCGGCGTGCCGGTGGTCGTCGTCGGGAACGTGACCGTCGGCGGGACCGGCAAGACGCCGACGGTGATCGCGCTCGTCGAAGCGCTGCGGGCGGCGGGCTTCCAGCCGGGCGTCGTTTCGCGCGGATACGGCGCGAAGGTCCGGCAAGCGACGAGCGTGACGCCGACGAGCGCCGCTGCCGAGGTCGGCGACGAGCCGCTTCTGATCGCGAGGCGCACGCATGCGCCGGTGTTCGTCTGCCCGGACCGCGTCGCGGCGGCGCGAGCGCTTTTGCAAGCGCATCCCAACGTCGATGTGCTCGTCAGCGACGACGGCCTGCAGCACTATCGCCTCGCGCGCGCGTTCGAACTCGTCGTATTCGACGACCGACTGGGCGGCAACGGCTTTCTGCTGCCGGCCGGGCCGTTGCGCGAGCCGATGTCGCGTCATCGCGATGCGACGCTCATCAACAGCCCCTACGAACGCACGCTTCCGCCGTGGCCGAACACCTTCGCGCTCGAACTCGAATCGGGCGACGCGTGGCTGCTCGACGACCCCGCGATGCGCCGTCCGCTCGCCGCCTTCGCGGGCGAGAAAGTGGTCGCGGCAGCGGGCATCGGCTCGCCCGAGCGATTCTTCGCGACGCTGCGCGCGGCGGGCATCGCGCCCGCGACGCGCGCGTTTCCGGACCACTACTCGTATCGCGAGAATCCGTTCGCCGCCGTGGAGGCCGACGCGATTCTGATCACCGAGAAGGATGCAGTAAAATTCGGGGCCTGGCGCGATGCGCGCATCTGGGTCGTTCCCGTGCAGGCCGTGCTCAGGCCTCGCCTCATCGCTCTCGTTGTGGAGAAACTCCGTGGACGCACGTCTGCTTGAAATCCTCGTCTGCCCGATCTGCAAGGGTCCGCTCAACTACGACCGCGCGGCGCAGGAACTCGTCTGCAACGCGGACAAGCTCGCCTATCCGATCCGCGACGGTATTCCGGTGATGCTCGTCAACGAAGCCCGCCAGACGGTCGAAGGCACGCCCGTCGAGCCGCTGAAGCCGGTCGGCGACGCGTAATAGTCATCGGGTCATCGCCATGTCCGTGCCGTTCATCGCCGTCATTCCCGCGCGCCTCGCGTCCACGCGGTTGCCGAACAAGCCGCTCGCCGATCTCGGCGGCAAGCCGATGGTCGTGCGCGTCGCCGAGCGTGCGCGCGAATCGGGCGCGAGCCAGGTGCTCATCGCGACGGACTCCGACCGCGTCGTCGAAGCGGCGCGCGATCACGGCATCGAAGTGATGCTCACGCGCGCAGATCATCCGACCGGCACCGACCGCCTCGCCGAAGTCGCCACGCGCCTGAACTGGGACGACGACGCGATCGTCGTCAACGTGCAGGGCGACGAACCGCTCGTCGATCCGCAACTCGTGCGAGATATGGCCGCGCATCTCGCGGCGCACGGCGAATGCGCGATCGCGACCGCCGCGCATCCGATCCACGATCCCGCGGACGTGTTCAACCCGAACGTCGTGAAAGTCGTGCTCGATGCGAAGAGCGTCGCGCTCTACTTTTCGCGCGCACCGATTCCCTGGGCCCGCGACGCGTGGCAGCCGAACTGGCCCGACGTCGCCGCGCTATCGGCGCAACCAGCCGTTTCCGAAAACGTGCTGCGACATATTGGCCTATACGCTTATCGCGCCAAGTTCCTGCGCGGCTTCCCGAAGCTCGCGCAAGCGCCCATCGAAGCCGCCGAAGCGCTCGAACAACTGCGTGCGATGTGGCACGGCGAACGCATCGCGGTCCGCGTCACGCATGACGCGCCGCCGCCCGGCGTCGATACGCCCGCCGATCTTGCGCGCGTTCAGGCGCTCTTCTCCGGCGCGAACTGAAAGCGCCGCACAACCGGTGTAAACCCCGCCAAACGCCCGCGCGGCGGGCGTCATAGCGGTTTCCATAGTCGCTATTAAGGCCGCGATCGTAATGAGCCGTGGCATAATCAAGCGATTGCGCGAGCCTCCCGGTCAGCGCCACGCTCAACGTTGCGCCGCTGTCCGCGGGTGCCGCGCCGCCTTTCGAATCGGCCGCGCCGCCCTGTCGTCGACGCCGCACGGGCGTCGGCTGCGAATGTCATGGGCTCGCGTCGAGCGGTTTCTAGACGATTCGGAGATATCACCATGCGTTTGATCCTGTTGGGCGCGCCCGGCGCGGGCAAGGGCACCCAGGCAAACTTCATCAAGGAAAAATTCGGCATCCCGCAGATTTCCACCGGCGACATGCTGCGCGCGGCCGTCAAGGCGGGCTCGCCGCTCGGCGTCGAGGCCAAGCGCTTCATGGACGCGGGTGAACTGGTGCCGGACGAACTCATCATCAATCTCGTGAAGGAACGTCTGCTCGAAAGCGACTGCGCGAACGGCTATCTGTTCGACGGTTTCCCGCGCACCATTCCGCAAGCGGAAGCGATGAAAAACGCCGGCGTCGTGATCGACTTCGTGCTCGAGATCGATGTCCCATTCGATGAAATTATCGCCCGCATGAGCGGACGCCGCGTGCATTCGGCGTCGGGCCGTACGTATCACGTCAAGTTCAATCCGCCGAAGAACGACATGCTCGACGACATCACCGGCGAGCCGCTGATTCAGCGCGAGGACGACAAGGAAGAGACCGTGAAGAAGCGTCTCGACGTGTACGACGCGCAAACCAAGCCGCTGATCGCCTATTACAACGACTGGGCCAGGACCGGTCCATCGAACGGGCTGAAGGCGCCGGAATATCGCAGGATTTCGGGCCTCGGTTCCGTCGATGAAATCCGCGCGCGCGTGTTCGATGCGTTGAAGTAAAACGCCGCACGCAAGCCATCGAAAACCCGCTCCGGAACGAGCGGGTTTTTTTACGCCTCGATTCGCTACACTCGACACGATAGCTACTAAAGGAGACGAAACATGGAGATGAAAGACAACGTCGTTCTGATTACCGGCGGCGCGTCGGGCCTGGGCGCGGCCACGGCGCGTCTCGTCGCGGCGAACGGCGGCAAAGTCGTGCTTGCCGACATGAACGAGGAAGCGGGCGTCGCCCTCGCGCGCGAACTGGCCGGCGAATTCGTGAAGTGCGACGTGAGCCAGGAAAACGACGCGCAGCAAGCCGTCGATGCCGCGACGAAACTCGGCACGCTGCGCGGACTCGTGAACTGCGCGGGCATCGCGCCAGCATCGAAGACGGTCGGACGCGACGGGCCTCATCCGCTCGACCTGTTCAGCAAGGTCGTCGCGGTGAATTTGATCGGCACCTTCAACATGATCCGGCTCGCGGCCAACGTGATGTCGAAGAACGAGCCGAACGGCGCGGGCGAGCGCGGCGTGATCGTGAACACGGCATCGGTGGCGGCGTATGACGGGCAGATCGGCCAGGCGGCCTATGCGGCGTCGAAAAGCGGGGTCGTCGGCATGACGCTGCCCATCGCGCGCGATCTGTCGAGGAGCGGCATCCGCGTGATGACGATTGCGCCGGGCATCTTCGAGACGCCAATGCTGCTCGGCATGCCGCAGGACGTGCAGGATGCGCTCGGCGCGATGGTCCCGTTCCCGCCGCGGCTCGGCAAGCCGGACGAATACGCGATGCTCGTGAAGCAGATCTTCGACAATCCGATGCTCAACGGTGAAGTGATCCGCCTGGACGGCGCGATCCGCATGCAGCCGAAGTAAGCCGAAGGCGTGTCAGTCGTCGTCGTGCTGCGCGCGCTGGCGAAGCTCGTGCAGCTCCGATTCGACGATGGTCGCGTCTTCCGCGTCGGGGCGGTCTTCGAGATATCGCGCGAGGTCTTCGAGCGCCGGCCGCAGATAATCGAGCCGGGCATACGCGAACCCGCGGTCGCGCACTTCCTCGATGCTGCCGGGCAGCACGATCACGAGCCGCTGCTGCACGGCGAGCAGGCGCTGCCAGCGCTCCGTCTGCAGGTAGATGCTCTTCAGATTGCGCAGCATCCGCGCGACGATCTCGCGGCGCGTCGCCGGCTGCAGCAGCACGCGCAACGCGCTGCCGATGGATTCGCCCGCGCGCTGCACATACGGCTCGAGCATTTCCACCATCTGCGCTTCGGAAAGCGTCTGCCCCGTCGTCGGGTCGAGCATCAGATCGCTGTCGGGCGTCGTGACGCGTAACAGGAAATGACCCGGAAACGACACGCCGCGCACCGGCAGGCCAAGCTGCTCGGCCATTTCCAGATAAATCACCGCAAGCGAGATAGGAATGCCGCGGCGACGGCGCAACACCGCGTTCAGATGGCTGTTGTCCGGGTCGTAGTAATCGTTCAGATTGCTGGAGAAGCCCAGCTCGCGGAAGAAATAACGGTTGAGCGCGTCGACTTTCTGACGGATATCGGCGTCGTCAGGCATGCGGCGGCGGGCCCGGACGACCAGTTCGTCCATCTCCGCAAGCACCGCCTGCATGTCGAGGTCGGGATACGCATCCTGCGCCAGCGACAAAGCGGCCTCCGTGAGCGGCAGACTTTCGTCGTCCGCCATCAGCGAGGAGAAGTAGTCGAGGATGCGCGTCGTTGTCATCAAAGCGTGCGTCTCTTGAAATAGGCGTACTTGAAGCCCATCCCGGACAGAATACCGAAATATAGCGCCGCGAACAGAACCAGGCTTGCTCCGAGCAGCACGATTCGTGCAAACGGCGTCGCGCGCATGCCGATCCAGTCGAAGTTCAGCGACACCCAATGCATTGCGCCCGCGAGCACGAGACACGCGCCGGTCAACTGCACGAAAAAGCGCATCCAGCCCGGCGACGGCCGGTAAATCTCGCGGCGGCGCAGGCCCACGAACAGCAGGAACGCGTTGGCGAGCGCGCCGAGGCCGATCGACAGCGTGAGCCCCGCGTGCGAGAAGATCGGCACGAAGATGTAATTGCTGACCTGCGTCATGATCAGCACGCCGATGGCGATCTTCACCGGCGTCTTGATGTCCTGCTTCGCGTAGAAACCGGGCGCGAGGATCTTGATCAGAATCAGGCCGATCAGCCCGATGCCGTACGCCGACAGCGCGCGTCCGACCATCACGACCGAATGACCGTCGAACTTGCCGTAGTGGAAAAGCGTCGCGGTGAGCGGCTGCGCGAAGAAAAACAGCGCGACCGCGCTCGGCGCGGCGAGCAGAAAGGTGATGCGCAGGCCCCAGTCGAGGAGCGCCGAATATTCGACGGCGTCGGCATCGACGTGCGCCTTCGACAGACTCGGCAGGAGGATGGTGCCGAGCGCCGCGCCGAGCAGCGCGGTCGGGAATTCCATCAGCCGGTCGGCATAGTTGATCCACGACACCGCGCCCTGCCCGATATTCGACGCGATGTTCGTGTTGATGATGAGACTCAGCTGCCCGACGGACACCGCGAACGTCGCGGGCACCATCTTCGCGAGCACGCGCTTCACGCCGGGATGCGCCAGCGCGCGGCGGAAGTTGAGCCCGACGTGCGGCATCATGTCGATCTTCCTGAGCCCCGGCAGTTGCACGAGCAATTGCAGCACGCCGCCCGCGATCACCGCATAGGCGAGCGCGTAGACCGGCATCTTCAGGTGCGGCGCGACGAACACGGCCGCGACGATGAACGCCACGTTGAGCAGCACCGGCGCGAAAGCCGGCAGCGAGAACTGCTTGTACGTGTTGAGCACGCCCGAGGCGAGCGTCGTCATCGAGATGAAGACGATGTACGGGAACATGATGCGCGTCATCTCGACGGCGAGCGGATAAGCGCCGCCATCGTGCTTCAGCCCCGACGCGACCGCGAACACGACCCAGCTCGCGCCCGCCATGCCTACGAGCGACAGCACGACGAGGCCCCATGTCAGCACGGTCAACATCGCGTCGACGAGCGCCTTGGTCGGGTCGTGACCCTTGCTGTTCTTGAACTCGGCGAGGATCGGCACGAACGCCTGCGCGAACGCGCCTTCCGCGGACAGGCGCCGCAGCAGGTTCGGAATGCGGAACGCGACGTAGAACGCGTCGGTGTAGAGACTGGCGCCGAAGGCACGGGCGATCAGCGTTTCGCGGATCAGGCCGGTCACGCGCGACAGCAGCGTGAAGCCGCTGACCGTCAGGAGGGCTCGGAATAGATTCATGGGGCGCTTATTATACGGGCCACGCATGACCCTCCCCCGCAACGCTGGCGTGCGAGTCCGCGAGTTTGACGGATTGCACCAATCCGTCGCCGGGCGGGGACACTGCCGCGAAGATAGTCCGCGCTTGTCACATCTCGTATTGGCTTGCTATAATCGCGGGTTCCGAAGCTCCGTTTCGGCCATTTTGTGTCGAACGCGAGGTGCCTTCACGGTCTCGCAAGGCCGTACGGGTATCGTTTCAGTACCGCTTTAACGTTTCGGGGCAATCGTTCCCCGGATTTCAGATCAAGGCAGCGCGCATCGTTCACCGCTTCCGGCCACCGCCGGCCAACCGGTGAAGCCGCTCCGGCAAGTAACAGCAGAAACAGGACAAGGAACCGTCATGGCAAATACCGCACAAGCTCGCAAGCGCGCCCGTCAGGCCGCCAAAGCCAACTCGCACAACTCGGCGCTGCGCTCGAAGTTCCGCACGGCCATCAAGGCAGTTCGCAAGGCAATCGATGCCGGCGACCAAGCCAAGGCTGCCGAAGTGTTCAAGTCGTCGGTCAAGACGATCGACATCATCGCGGACAAGAAGATCGTCCACAAGAACAAGGCCGCTCGTCACAAGAGCCGCCTGGCTGCAGCCATCAAGGGTCTGCAGGCTCCCGCAGCCCAGTAATTCCGGCTCGCGTCCGGCGCATGCCTCCATCGCGGGGCGTTCGCCGGAACGGCTTCCTGTTTCCGCTGCGCAGTAACGAAAAAGCCCGCTTTCGCGGGCTTTTTTGCGTCCGTCCGAGCCTTTCGATCAGGCTTTCGGCGGCGTCGCGGTCTGCGTGCCGTGATGCGGCGGCAATTCGCACGCTTCCGTCACCTGCAGGTCGTTGTCCTTCGCGAAGTTCAGCACGAAGTCGAAAGCCATCGGCTCAATTTCGCGCAGGCGTGAATCGAGAATGACGACCTTGATGTCGCCGATCATCGTCGGGCGCACGTAGATGGAATACTGCAGGCGCGCATTCGGCCCCTTCGCTTTCGGACCATACGCCGACATGACACCGCACAGGCGCTCCGACCAGTCGCTCGGGCGAAACTTTCGCCCGTTCTTGGTAATGCCTTGAATGAAGTACTGGGTCGGGGATGATTCAGCCATGTAGCCTTACCTTTTGTCGGCCGGTGGCGGCACCGGCGAATGCACACGCTCGACGCGGGACCCGCGCGGCCCGCACGCAATGACGCCGGGCGATGCTTTGCGATACAGCCCGAAGAAGACCGTTCACGCCCGCGGCACGATGGCGGACTCGGCAGCACGGCGGATTCGCATGTGCCGAGGGAATGCAGCGGACCTCTTGCGAGTGTCGCCGGCTGAGCGCGAGAAACGGTGTTGAGCCGGTGCTGAGCCGCTGCTGAGCCGCTGCTGAGCCGTTACTGAGTGTTGCAGAGTTGATGAAACAAGCGGCAGCGATTATACCGCAGCCCCCTCTTTTCCGCAGCGCACACGCGTGCGGGAACCGGCACAAACCCGGCGGAAAGCCCCGTGCGCCGGACGTGTCGCACGAACATCCGCCTTTCGGCGAGCCTCGTAAAAGTTCGCAAAATCCTTTATGCTCGAACGCGATACCCACTCCGACGGCGGCGCCGCCCGGTCTGGCGACGCTCGTTATTCAGGGTGCGCAGCCGGTTCGAAGCCGCCGCTTGCGTTTTCATGACCGCCAAGAAAATTCGCCACTATCTGCAGTTCAAGGATTTTTCGCTCGACGACTACGAGTACGTGCTCGAACGCGCCCGCATCCTGAAGCGCAAGTTCAAGAACTACGAGACGTACCATCCGCTGCACGATCGCACGCTCGCGATGATCTTCGAGAAAAGTTCGACGCGCACGCGCCTGTCGTTCGAAGCCGGCATCTTCCAGCTCGGCGGCCACGCGGTGTTCATGAACACGCGCGACACGCAACTCGGCCGGGGCGAGCCGATCGAGGATTCGGCGCAGGTCATCTCGCGCATGGTGGACATCATCATGATCCGCACGTTCGGGCAGGACATCATCCGGCGTTTTGCCGAGAGTTCGCGCGTGCCGGTCATCAATGGGCTGACCAACGAGTACCATCCGTGCCAGGTGCTCGCCGATATCTTCACGTACTACGAACATCGCGGGCCGATTCACGGCAAGACCGTCGCGTGGGTCGGCGACGCCAACAACATGCTGTACACGTGGATCGAAGCCGCGCAGATTCTCGGCTTCAAACTGCGCCTGTCGACGCCGCAAGGCTACAAGCTGGATCGCGCGCTGGTATCGGCGGATAGCGCGCCGTTCTACGAGGAATTCGACGACCCGAACGAAGCCTGTCAGGGCGCGGACCTCGTGACGACGGACGTCTGGACCAGCATGGGCTTCGAAGCGGAAAACGAGGCGCGCATGAAGGCGTTCGCCGACTATTGTGTCGATGCAGAGATGATGGCGCGCGCCCATCCCGATGCGCTTTTCATGCATTGCCTGCCCGCGCATCGCGGAGAGGAAGTGAGCGCGGACGTCATCGACGGCCCGCAGAGCGTGGTCTGGGACGAGGCGGAAAATCGCCTGCACGTGCAGAAGGCGCTCATGGAATATCTGCTGCTCGGCAAGCTGAACCACTGAGCCGCAGGCTCCGGCGAGAACCCCGGGCTCAGAAGCAGACCGGCTCCATCTCCAGTTCCACGCCGAAGCGCGCGAGCACATCGCGCTTGATCGCTTCGGCGAGTTCGATCACTTGCGCACCGGTTGCATTGCCGCGATTCACGAGCACGAGCGCCTGCCGCTCGTGCACCGCAGCCCCGCCGATGCCGCGCCCTTTCCACCCGCAACGGTCGATCAGCCACCCGGCGGCGAGCTTCACCTGACCATCGGCCTGACGGTACGACACGATGCCCGGCTCGCGCGATTGCAGCGATTCGAACGCATCCGCGCTGACGACCGGGTTCTTGAAGAAGCTCCCCGCGTTACCCAGCACGGTCCAGTCGGGCAGCTTCGCGCGACGCACGGCGATGACCGCATCGAAGATGGCCTGCGCGTCGCAAGTCGATGCGCCTTCCAGCGCGCGAGCGACATCGGCGTAATCGGCGCGCGACGTCCACGCTTTCGGCAGCCGGAAGACGACCGACGTAATCACGAATTGCCCGCGCCCCGCCCGCTTGAAGAAGCTGTCGCGATAGCCGAACGCGCACGCGTCGCGGTCGAATTCGGCGTGCGCGCCGGTCGCGAGTTCAATCGCGTGAAGGCGTTCAAACCGCTCGCCCATTTCGAGGCCATACGCGCCGATGTTCTGAATGGGCGCCGCGCCGACCGTGCCCGGAATGAGCGCGAGGTTTTCGAGGCCCGGCATGCCGTGTGCGAGCGTCCACGCGACGAACTCGTGCCAGTTCTCACCCGCGCCCGCTTCGACGAGCCACGCGTCGCCGTCCTCGCCGATCACGCGTTTTCCCATGATGCCGACGATCAGCGCGACGCCGTCGAAATCGCGCGTCAGCACGATATTGCTGCCGCCGCCCAGCACGAGCTTCGGCAGGCCGGCGATGCGCGCATCGTGCGCCAGTGCGGCGGCGGCATCGACGCTGTCGATTCGCATCGCGTGACGCGCACGCACGTCGAAGCCGAATGTGTTGTGCGGCCGCAGGGAGTAATCCGCGAGTAGTTGAGCGTGGGGCATGGGATACCGCGTGGAGAAGCCGGGAAACGCGCGCAGTCTTGGGGAAATTCAAGGCGCGTCGGTAGAATGACGTCAGGTCCGTGATTATAGCGATTGCGCGAGCCGCTCCCGGGCGCTCGCCTCAAGCAAGGGGAAAAACAGATGCCATCGTTTGACGTCGTCAGCGAAGCAAACATGATCGAAGTGAAGAACGCCATCGAGCAGTCCAACAAGGAAATCTCGACGCGCTTCGACTTCAAGGGTTCCGATTCACGCGTCGAGCAGAAGGAGCGCGAACTGACGCTCTACGCCGATGACGACTTCAAGCTCGGCCAGGTCAAGGACGTGCTGCTGTCGAAGCTGGCGAAGCGCGGCGTCGACGTGCGGTTCCTCGACTACGGCAAGCAGGAGAAGATTGGCGGCGACAAGCTGAAGCAGGTCGTCACGATCAAGAAAGGCGTCTCGGGCGATCTCGCGAAGAAGATCGTCAAGATGGTGAAGGACAGCAAGATCAAGGTGCAGGCGAGCATTCAGGGCGACGCCGTGCGCGTGACCGGCGCGAAGCGCGACGACTTGCAAAGCACCATCGCGCTTTTGAAGAAGGACGTGACGGACACGCCGCTCGACTTCAACAACTTCCGCGACTAAGCGGGTTCGCTGCGCATCAAAGAAGAAAGCCGTTCCGCGCAATGCGGAACGGCTTTTTTATTCGGTGGCCGCCGGCTTTTTCTTGTCGCCGATCCGGCTTTCCTTGCCCGCGATCAGCTTCGAAATGTTCGCGCGATGCCGCCAGACGAGCAGCACGCTCATCGCCAGCACGGCGAGCGAGACGCGGCTCGGCCCGAACAGAAACGCCTGAAACAGCGGCGCGAACACGGCCGCGACGAGCGCCGCGAGCGACGAATAGCGGAAGAAGAACGCGATGATCAACCAGGTCAGCAGCGTCGCGAGCCCGAGCACCGGATGAACCGCGAGCAGCACGCCCGCCGCCGTCGCGACGCCCTTGCCGCCCTGGAAGCGGAAGAACACCGGGTACAGATGCCCGAGGAACACGGCAATCGCGGACAGCGCGACGACCGTGGCAAGCCCGGTCGCATCGAGGCCGTAACCCGCGCCGAAATGCCCGACGAGCCACACGGGCAGCCAGCCCTTGAACGCATCGCCGAGAAGCGTCAGGATCGCCGCGCGCTTGTTGCCGGTGCGCAGCACGTTGGTCGCGCCGGGATTGCCGGAGCCGTAGGAACGCGGATCGGCAAGGCCCATCGCACGGCTCACGACGACGGCGAACGAAATCGAGCCGATCAGATAGGACGCGACGGCGACGATCAGATAAATCATGTTGTCTCTTGTGTCTTGAAAAGCGCGGTCAGCATTCTAATCGACGCTCGCGCACTGCACGGGCTTTGCATCGAGCAGTGCGGTGAGCACCGCCGGATCGAGGCTCACGAGATACCCGCGCCGCCCGCCGTTCAGATAGATGGTGCCAAGTTCGAGGATGCTCGATTCGACGTACACGGGCATCGCTTTCTTCGTGCCGAACGGCGACGTCCCGCCGACGAGATAGCCCGAATGCCGGTTCGCCACGTCGGGCTTGCACGGCTCGATGCGCTTCGCGCCCGTCTGGCGCGCCAGGTTCTTGGTGGACACGGTGCGGTCGCCGTGCATCAGCACGATGAGCGGCTTCGCGTGCTCGTCTTCCATCACGAGCGTCTTGACGACGCAATGCTCATCCACGCCGAGTTGCCGCGCGGACTCTTCGGTGCCGCCGTGTTCGACGTAATCGTAAGGGTGCTCGCCGAACGCCACCTTGTGACGGCGCAGGAATTGCGTCGCGGGCGTTTCGGACACGTGTTTGGATTTCGACATGGACGCATTGTAGCGGCGCGCCCGGCGGCTCACCATCGGCCTTTCGGCCAGGTGGTCGAATGCGCGCGGGTGTCGTACGATCGTTCGCCAGGAGGGCATCGCCATGATCCGCGACACCGAAACGCAAACGCTGCTTGAAGGCACCATCCGCCGGTTCGTTCGCGAAAAGCTCGTGCCGCGCGAAAGCGAAGTCGATGAAACCGACGCCATCCCCGCCGATGTCATCGACGCAATGCGGGACATCGGCATGTTCGGGCTCACGATACCCGAGGAGTACGGCGGGCTCGGTCTCACGATGGAAGAGGAAGTACGCATTGCGTTCGAACTGGGCCAGACATCGCCGGCGTTTCGCTCGGTGATCGGGACCAACAACGGCATCGGCTCGATCGGCATTCTGCTCGACGGCACGGACGAACAGAAGGCGCACTATCTGCCGAAGCTCGCGGCCGGAGAACTGATCGGCTCGTTCTGCCTGACGGAGCCGGATTCCGGCTCGGATGCCGCGTCGCTCAGGACGACCGCGAGAAAGGACGGCGACGCCTACGTGTTGAACGGCACCAAGCGCTACATCACGAACGCGCCGGAAGCCGGCATCTACACGGTGATGGCCCGCACGAGCGATGCGAAGGGCGCGAGCGGAATTTCTGCGTTCATCGTCGAGCGAGACACGCCGGGGCTCGCGCTCGGCAAGCCCGATCGCAAGATGGGCCAGCGCGGCGCGCACACGAGCGATGTCGTCTTCGAGAACTGCCGCGTGCCGGCGAAGCAACTGATCGGCGGAGTGGAAGGCGTCGGCTTCAGGACGGCGATGAAGACGCTCGACAAGGGACGCATTCACATCTCGGCAATCGCCGTGGGCGCGGCGAAGCGCATGTTGCGCGACGCCCTCGCCTACGCGATGGAGCGCCGCCAGTTCGGCCAGCCCATTGCGGAATTCCAGCTCGTCCAGGGCATGCTCGCCGACAGCAAGGCCGAGCTCTACGCCGCCGAATGCATGGTGCTCGATGCCGCGCGCCGCCGCGACGAGGGCCGCGATGTCTCCATCGAGGCGTCGTGCGCGAAGTACTTCGCCACCGAAATGTGCGGGCGCGTCGCGGACCGCGCGGTGCAGGTGCATGGCGGCGCGGGGTACATCGCGGAGTACGGCATCGAGCGGTTTTATCGCGACGTGCGGCTCTTCCGGCTTTACGAAGGCACGTCGCAGATTCAGCAGGTGATCATCGCGCGGGGGCTCATGCGCGGCGCGGAAATCTGAGCCTAGCCGCGCGGATGATGCTCGCGATGCAGCTTCTGCAGCCGCTCGCGCGCCACGTGCGTGTAGATCTGCGTCGTCGAAATGTCGGAGTGGCCGAGCAGCAGTTGGACCACGCGCAAATCCGCGCCGTGATTGAGCAGATGCGTCGCGAACGCGTGACGCAGCGTGTGCGGCGACAGCGGCGCGTGCACGCCGCCGTTCAGCGCATGGCGCTTGATGATGTTCCAGAACTGCTGGCGCGTCATGCCTTCGCCGCGCGCGGTGACGAAGAGCGCATCGGCGGCGCGCGCGCCGAGCAGCGCCGGACGCGATTCGCGCAGATATCGCGCGATCCAGCCGTGCGCCTCTTCGCCGAACGGCACGAGGCGCTCCTTCGAGCCCTTGCCCATCACGCGGACGACACCCTCGTTGAGACCCAGCTCGACGGTCTTCAGCGTGACGAGTTCGGTCACGCGCAGGCCGCTCGCGTACATCAGTTCGAGCATCGTGCGATCGCGCAGGCCGAGCGGCGTGTCGATATCGGGCGCGCCGAGCAGCGCTTCCACTTGCGCTTCGTTGAGCGTCGACGGAAAGCGCGGCGGCTGCTTGGCCGACCGCAGCTTGAGCGTGGGGTCGGCGCTCGCGCGATGTTCACGCATCGCCCACGCGTAGTAGCGGCGGAACACCGAAAGCCGCCGGTTCGCGGAGGTCGCCTTGTCGCCGCGGCGCGCGGCCATGTAGCCGTTCATGTCGGCTTCGCTGGCGGCGTCGATGGATGCGCCGCGCGTCTTCGCGAGCCATTCGGCGAAGAGCCGCAAGTCGCGCCGATAGGCATCGAGTGAGTTTTTCGCGAGCCCGTGCTCGAGCCACAAGGCATCGCAGAAGAGATCGATCGCATCGCTGCTCGCGATCAGTTCAGGCGTTTGCAGTTCTTCAGTGATTGCGCTCGTCATCCGATCGATACACCTTCATGCGCCAGCAGCCAGCGCTTCACGTCACGATAAAAGCCGTCGCCGGGATGATGCGCGAATCCGCCGATTCCGCCCGAGCCCACGACCCGGTGGCACGGTATCACGATCGGCAGCGGATTGGAGCCGCACGCTTGCCCGACCGCGCGCGGCACGCTGCCGATTTCGCGCGCAAGCTGCCCGTACGTCCAGACCTGTCCCGCCGCGATTGCGCCGATGCCGCGCCACACGCGCTGCTGAAAGGCGGTGCCGCCGATGGCGAGCGGAAGATCGAAACGCACCGCAGATGCATCGAAGTAACGGCGAATCTGCGTCGCGGCTTCCTGTGCGAGCGCGTTCACCGGATCGACGTTCGGCGTGTCGTGCGGCAGATAGACGATCTCGCGCACGAAGGCATCGTCGGCGCGGATGCCGACCTTGCCGAACGGCGCGCCGATGACCGCGTCGAATGGCGCATCATTCATGCTTGTCTCCTTGCGCGAGCGCCCAGCGCACGTGTTCGCGCACGAGTTCGGAGTCATCGTCCGCGCGTGCAAGCAACGCCCCGACGATCGCCTGGCGGTCCCGCGCATCGAGCGCAGCATCGCGCAACGCGTTGCCCATCGCCACGGCGATATTGCGCAGCCATCGCTCGTGACCGATGCGCCGGATCGCGCTGCCCTGCATGCGCGTGTCGAAGTCATCGGCGCTCCACGTGAACAGTTCGACGAGCGTCGCGCGATCGAGCCCATGCCGCACGTCGAAGTCCGCGACCGGCGCGGCCTGCGCGAACTTGTTCCACGGACAGACGAGCTGGCAATCGTCGCAGCCGTACACGCGATTGCCGATCAGCGGCCGCATGTCTTCCGGGATGCTGCCGTGCAACTCGATCGTCAGATACGATATGCAGCGCCGCGCATCCACGCGATACGGCCCGATGATCGCCCCGGTCGGACACGCGCCGATGCAGCGCGTGCATTGCCCGCAATGCGCGCCGTCGTGCTCGGGTTCGGGATCGACGGGCAGCGGCAGATCGACGTAAATCTCGCCGAGAAAGAACAGCGAACCGGCATCGCGATCGAGCAGCAGCGTGTGCTTGCCGCGCCAGCCGTTGCCCGCCTTCTGCGCAAGCGCGACTTCGAGCACCGGCGCCGAATCCGTGAACGCGCGATGTCCGAACGCGCCGATTTCCTCTTCGATGCGCTCGGCCAACTGCTGCAGGCGGTTGCGCATGACCTTGTGATAATCGCGGCCGCGCGCGTAGATGGATACGTTGGCCTGCGCGGGCTGCGCGAGCCGTTTCCATTCGATCGCGCGCCAGTCGTTCTTCTGACCGTCCGCTGTCGCGACACTTTCATCGCCAGTCGAAGCAAGCGTCGCGGCGGGCAGATAGGCCATGCGCGCGGTGATGACTCGTCGCGTGCCGGCCACAAGCTCGGCCGGCCTCGCGCGTTTCATCCCATGTTTGGCCATATAATCCATCTCGCCGTGATAGCCTGCTTCGAGCCAACTGGCGAGGCCCTCCTCGGCGTCCGTCAGGTCGGTATCGCTGATGCCGACCGCACCGAATCCCAGCTCGCGCCCCCACGCCTTGATGCGCTGCGCGAGTTCAGCCAGCGCGGCCTCGTCGCTTTCCAGGCGATGCAAGGCGCGCGGCCCGACGGCGGCGTCGCTCGCCGCGGTCGTGACTTCATCGGAGTGTTCCGGCAATCGGTTCATCACGACATTTTACGAGCAATGCCCGAAAGCCCCGCACCATCGACATCCGATTCACCCGCCGCGCTCATGGAACGCCGCTTCGAATTGCGCGACGAAGCCGCGACGCTCGCGTTCGGCGAGCGCTTCGCACGCGCCATCGGCGAGACGCGGGCTTCGGCCTCGTCTGAACCATTTCACGGCTTGCAAGTCCAGTTGGTCGGCGACCTCGGCGCGGGCAAGACCACGCTCGTGCGCGCAACGCTGCGCGCACTCGGTCATGCGGGCCGCGTGAAGAGTCCCACGTACACACTCGTCGAGCCGTATTCGCTCGATGCGCCAGGCGGCCCGCTCGACGTGTATCACTTCGATCTCTATCGCTTCGCCGATCCGGCCGAATGGGCCGACGCCGGATTTCGCGAGTACTTCGACCGGGGCGCGTTGTGCCTCGTCGAATGGCCGCAGCAAGCGGGCGGCTTGCTCGGCGTGCCGGACCTCGTTTTCTCGCTGACGCTGCCGGACAACGGCATCGCGCGAGCAGAAACGACGCAGGCGAACGAAGAAGGCCGCGTGCTGACCGCGCGGGCGTTTAGCGAAACAGGAAAGACATGTCTCGAAAGATGCTGATCAAGCCGTTCCAATCGATCGAATCGAGCGCAAGCGCGCCGCACAACTGGCGCCGGCGCCAGGTGCTGCGCGCGGGCGCATCGACGCTCGTGCTCGCGCTGGTCGGGCCGAAGCTCGCGCACGCGAGCTCCGTGCTCGGCGTGCGGGTGTGGCCGGCGCGCGATTACACGCGCGTGACCATCGAATCGGATCAGCCGCTTACGAACAGCAACCAGTTGCTTCAGGGGCCGGACAGGCTCGTCGTCGATCTGAACGGCATCGATCTCGATCAGGCGTTGCGCGAGCTCGTCTCGAAGATCACGCCGAACGATCCGCAGATCCAGGCGGTGCGCGTCGGTCAGTATCAGCCGCATGTCGTGCGGATGGTGTTCGATCTGAAGGGCTCCGTGAAGCCGCAGGTGTTCACGCTCGGGCCGATCGGCAGTTACAAGTACCGGCTCGTGTTCGACCTGTACCCGGCCGTCGCGCCCGATCCGCTGATGGAGTTGCTCGCCCAGACCGAGCGCAAGCAGGAAGCGTTCGACCGCGCCAATCCGAATCCGTCCACGCCGCCGCCCGCCACGCTCTCCGGTCCCGCGACCACGCAGAAACCGCTCGCGGAGGATTCGACCGACGAGTTCTTCCAGAAGTACGCGCAGGGCGATATGTCCAACGACACGCAAGCGGCCGCGCCTAAACCCGCGCCCTCCATGCCGAAGCCGCGCGTCGCGCCGCCGGTCATCGCGAAGAAGGACGACGACGACAACGACCAGTACGCGTTCTCCGCACCGAAGCAGGACCGCTCCGGCACCACGCGCCTTCTGACCGTGGCCATCGATCCGGGACACGGCGGCGAGGACCCCGGCGCGATCGGCGGCAACGGCACATACGAGAAGCATATCGCGCTGGATATCGCGAAGAAACTGCGCGCGAAGATCGACGCCCAGCCGAACATGCGCGCGATGATGACCCGCGATGCCGACTTTTTCGTGCCGCTGAACGTACGCGTGCAGAAGGCGCAGCGTGTAGGCGCGGACCTGTTCGTCTCGATTCACGCGGACGCGTTCACCACGCCGTCGGCGCGCGGCTCGTCGGTGTTCGCGCTGTCGGAGCATGGCGCATCGAGCGCGGCGGCGCGCTGGATGGCGACCAAGGAGAACGCGTCGGACCAGGTTGGCGGCATCAACGTGAAGACGCAGGACGCGAGCGTGAGCCGCGCCCTCTTCGACATGTTGACGACCGCGCAAATCCGCGACTCCATGCGTTACGGCAGCTTCGTGCTGAACGAGATCGGCGGCATCAACAAGCTGCACAAGGGATCGGTCGAGCAGGCAGGATTCGCTGTGCTGAAAGCGCCGGATATTCCGTCGATCCTCGTCGAAACGGCGTTCATCAGCAATCCGGACGAGGAAGCGCGCCTGAACGACGACGCCTATCGCGACAAGATGGCCAACGCGATCATGAAGGGCATCAAGCGGTATTTCGCCGCGAATCCGCCGCTCGCGAAGAGCCGCATGACCTGACGCGCGGTGGGTTGCGGTCGATGACGGGCGCATCCGTGCGCCCGCCTGACGACTACCGCGCCGCCGACGCGAACCGCTGCACGATCCGCCCGCCGAACACGTTGACCGCCAGCCCCGCCATCACGAGCGACGCGCCGGCGATTTCCATCGCAGTCATTCCTTCGTCGAGAAACAGCGCCGCCGACGCGAGCCCGATGACCGGCACGAGCAGTGAGAACGGCGCGACGTGCCCCGCCGGATAGCGCGCGAGCAGCTTGCCCCACAGGCTGTAGCCGACGAGCGTCGCGATGAACGCGAGATAACAGACCGCCAGCACCGACACGAGCGGAATCGACGCGAGACTCGACTCGATGCGCGCCGGGCCTTCGAAGATCAGCGACAGCACGAGGAAGGGCAGGGGCGGAATCAGGCTCGCCCACACCACGAGCGACAGCAAGTCCACCTTGCCCATGCGCTTCGTCGCGACATTGCCGAGCGCCCACATCGATGCTGCGCCGAGGGTGAAGAGAAAGCCGGTGAGCGTCATCGCCTGGCCGCCGTGCATGCCGATGAGCGCGAGTCCCGCCGCCGCGATCAAGAGGCCGATCACGTTCGCCGCGCGGATGCGCTCGCCGAGAAACATCGCGGCGAAGATCAGCGTGAAGAACGCCTGCGCCTGAAGCACGAGCGACGCGAGGCCCGCCGGCATCCCGACGGACATGCCATAGAAAAGCAGCGCGAATTGCCCGAGCGAGATGGTGAGACCGTAGGCGAATAGCCATCGCAGCGGAATCTGCGGGCGCTTCACGAAGAATGCGGGCAATGCCGCGAGCGCAAAACGAAGCGCGCCGAGCAGCATCGGCGGGACGCCATGCAGCCCCAGCTTGATGACGACGAAGTTCACGCCCCACGCAAAAATGACCACCGTTGCAATCAGCAAATCTCTGGGCGACATCGCCGTTCCCCTCGTTCGGTGCGCCTCATGCGCAATCGGACGAGTGTAGCGAAGGGCGCGCGCAACGGATTGTGAAAACCTGCGGTCGGTGCGGAATTGGCGGGACCCATGCGAAAAGCGCCCGCACCGCCTGACGGCGCGGGCGCTCGCAGCCTTCTCAGACGAAAAAGCCCTTACTTGCTCTGGCCGGACTCGGTTGCCGAGTTGTTGCCCGTTTCGGCTTCCGGCGTCTTCTTGGTCGCCGCCGACGACTGCGTGCCGTGCTTGCGCGCCTTGTGGTGCTTCTTGGTCGTGGTGACGGTCGAACCCGTTCCCGCCGATGCGTCGCCCTGGGTGGCCGTCGAAGTGTCGCCGCCCATTGCAGCCGACGAGTTGCCCGACGAGGTCTGTGCGAACGCGCCCGTGGCGGCCGTTGCAGTGAAAAGGCCCGCGGTGATGGCGATCAACAGCTTGTTCTTGCTCATTGTTTCCCTCTCCTATCAAGATTGCGCGACCTGCACGCAGCTTCAAAAAGCGCGGCCGGTCAGGACCGCACGGAACTTCGAAAGGTGTGGCGCACGCCTGGAACGCCGGGCAATGCGCGGCTTCCCGGCCACCGGTAGAATCGGCGATTCAGGTGCGCCATTCCGGCGCCGCCATTCTTCGGTGAACCGGCATGTCCTCGACGATTCGCGCGCAGTTGAAACCTCATCAACACGACGTCGGCGGTCTCTTGGTGAGACGCGTGCTTCCCGCGCTCGCTGCGCGCACCGTCGGACCTTTCATCTTTTTCGACCACATCGGACCCGCAACCCTCGTGCCCGGCAAGGGCCTCGACGTGCGGCCGCATCCGCATATCGGACTGGCCACCGTCACGTATCTGTTCGACGGCGCGATCATGCATCGCGACAGCGTCGGTTCCGTGCAGAAAATCGTTCCCGGCGACGTCAACTGGATGACCGCGGGGCGCGGCATCGTCCATTCGGAACGCACGCCCGACGAAGAGCGCGCGAGCGGCCAGACGATGCACGGCATTCAGACGTGGGTCGCGCTGCCGGTCGCGAGCGAGGAAGTCGAGCCGTCGTTCGAGCACCACGCGGCCGCCACGCTGCCCCAGATCGAGCGCGGCGGCGTCACCTTGCGCGTGATCGCGGGCACCGCGTTCGGCGCGACAGCCCCGACGCGCACGTTCTCGCCGACGCTCTATGTCGCCGCGCACTTTGCGCCGGGCAGCGAGCTCACGCTCGACGCGGAGCACGAGGAACGCGGCGTCTATCTCGTCGATGGCGATCTGTCGGTCGACGGCGTCGCCGTTCCGCCGCAGCAGATGTCCGTGCTGACGTCCGGCGCGGCCGTGCAGCTGACGAGCACGAGCGGCGCAGTCGTGATGCTGCTCGGCGGCGCGCCGCTCGACGGCACGCGCTTCATCGAATGGAACTTCGTGTCCAGTTCGCGGGACAAGATAGAAGCCGCCAAGCTCGCCTGGAGCGAGCAGCGCATGGGCGAGGTTCCCGGAGAGACCGAGTTCATCCCGTTGCCGCCGCCGCGCCGCGAAGCGCGCGCGCCGGAAGCATGAACCATTGAGACTTGCCCCATTGAGACATCCGCCGCGCGTCCCCAACTAGGATGTCGAGACCAATCGCAAGCATGAGGAGAAAACGCATGGACACAACCCTTGCCACATTCGAGAACGATGTCATCAACGCGTCGATGCTCGCGCCGGTCCTCGTTGATTTCTGGGCCCCCTGGTGCGGTCCCTGCAAGACGCTCGGCCCGATGCTGGAAAAGCTCGAGGCGGAAGCCGGCGGTAAATGGAAGCTCGTCAAGGTGAACGTGGACGAGAATCAGGAGCTTGCCGGGCACTTTCAGGTGCGCAGCATTCCGCACGTGATCGCGTTCGCGGACGGACGGCCGGTCGATCAGTTCATCGGCGTGCTGCCTGAAGGCCAGTTGCGCGCGTTCCTCGACAAGCTCGTGCCGGACGGTGCGGATGCCGAACGCCGCGCCGCGCACAATGCGTGGGCGACAGGCCAGCGCAAGGAAGCGATCGACCGCATCAAGGCGGCGCTCGCGCTCGATCCCGGTTACGACGACGCGCGCCTCGACCTGATCGAATGGCTGCTCGCGGAGCGGCGTATCGACGAAGCGAAGGACGAGGACAAGCTGCTTTCGCCCAAGACGACGCAAGGCATCGACGCACGCTACAACGCGCTGAAAACGGAAATCGACGCCGCCGAAGCGGCAGCGGAACTCCCGCCCGCCGACGCGCTGATCGACGCGGTGAACGCCAATCCCGACGATCTCGACGCACGCTTTGCGCTCGCGAACCGGCTGATCGCGGGCCGCGACTATTCAGGCGCGCTCGAGCATCTGCTGGCGATCGTCGAGCGCGACCGCGCCTTCATGGACGATGTCGGACGCAAGACGATGCTGTCGGTGTTCGAACTGGCGTCGAATCAGCCCGATCTCGTGTCGCACTGGCGGCGCAGGTTGAGTGCCGCGATCAACTGACGCGCGAGTGAAACGCAAACGGCCAGCTAAAAAAGCTGGCCGTTTTTGCATTCGAGTTCGCGATCACGCCGCGCGCTTCGCCAGTTCCCTGAGCACGAACGCCGCCGCCGCAAAGCCGAAACTCGCGGTCACGCAAACACTCGATCCGAACCCCGCGCAGTTGAGCCCGACCGGCCCCGCGTAGTTCGCGCCCGTCTCCAGATGCTCCGCGCCCTCGCTGATATCGCAAGCGGGAGCGTCGGGGTAAATGAGCGGCTCGTCCGAATACACCGCGCTCACCTTGAAGCGCGACTTCGGCCCGCGCGGGAAGCCGTGCTGCTTGCGCAACTGGCCGCGCACCTTGGACAGCAACGGGTCCTGAATGGTGAGCGCGAGATCGTCGATGCGAATGCGCGTCGGATCGAGTTGTCCGCCCGCGCCGCCGACCGTGATGAGCGGCTGCTTGCGCGCCACGCACCACGCAATCAGCGCGGTCTTGGTGCGCACGCTGTCGATCGCATCGACGATGAAGTCGAAACCGCCGCCGAGCGTTGCATCGAAGTTGCCGGGCTCCACGAAATCCTCGACCTGCCGCACATCGCACGCGGGATCGATCAGCGCGATGCGCTCGGCCATCGCGCCGACCTTCGCCTTGCCGTAGTTGCCGTCGAGCGCGTGAATCTGCCGATTCGTGTTGCTTTCGGCGACGTTGTCGAGGTCGATCAGCGTCAGCGTGCCGACCGCGCTGCGGGCCAGCGCCTCGGCCACCCACGACCCCACGCCGCCGATGCCGATGACCGCGACATGCGCGCGTTCGAATGCGGCGAGCGCACCGCCGCCATACAAACGCGCGATGCCGCCGAAACGCCGCTCGCGGTCGGCGGAGTCTTCGACGGGCAGCGTGGCGGCGGGATCAGGTGAGGTCATGGCGTTCGCGGAAATTGGGTGACGGACGCAAACGCCCGCCCGTCAAGGCTTACAGGCGGCTGTCGATGCACAAAAGTTCGCAGCCCGTTCATGCAAAGTACGGCCGAATTGCGTATTCTGCCTTATCGATACCGAAGCCGTGATAGCCGCGCCCGATGTCATCGAAGGAATGTGTCTTCAGAATTGGATGCCTTGACGCCGGTCATTGCAGGCCCGGCGTAATCGGGGCAAGAACGTATCACCTTGGCTATACTGACGCGACTGTAGCGTTTGCATAAAAATGACGACCTTAGCAGACCTTCGTAAGAACTATTCGCGCGGCGCGCTGGACGCCGCCGACGTCGATCCCAACCCGGTGCGCCAGTTCGAGACCTGGTTCGCCCAGGCGCTCGACGCCAGACTGCCCGAACCCAACGCGATGACGCTCGCCACCGTTGACGCACGAGGCCGCCCGTCCGCGCGCATCGTGCTGATCAAGGGCGTTGACGAGCGCGGCTTCGTTTTTTTCACCAATTACGATAGCCGCAAGGGCCGCGAACTCGCCGGGAATCCTGCGGCAAGTCTGCTGTTTCACTGGATCGAACTCGAGCGCCAGGTGCGCATCGAGGGCACGGTCGTGAAAACGAGCGACGAAGAAAGCGACGCCTATTACGCATCGCGTCCGCTCGGCTCGCGCATCGGAGCGTGGGCATCGGACCAGAGCCAGCCGCTCGACAGCCGTGAAACGCTCGAAGCGCGCGAGCGCGAGATGACCGCGCGATACGGCGACGCGCCGCCGAGACCGCCGCACTGGGGCGGCTACCGGCTCGTGCCCGAGACGATCGAGTTCTGGCAGGGCCGGCCGTCGCGGCTGCATGACCGCATCGTCTATACGCGCGACAGCGCCGGCGGCCCGTGGCGCATCACGCGGCTCGCACCATAAGACAAGCACGCCGGCAGGCGGCGCAGCAGGCCCGGCCGGCGCAACACGCGGCAACGAACATGGAGGCGCGAGCCTTCACCTTGGATTTTCTTAGCGCGGAGAAACAAGCATGTTCTGGGAGAAGAAGCTGACGCAATGGGTTGACGAGGTGCGCGAAAGGGCCAACTTGCCCGCGCGCCTCGTGCTGTGGGACGGACAGCAGCACGACTTCGGCAGCTTCGCCGCCCCTCAGGTGACGCTGCACGTGAAGAGCGCGACCGCACTGCCCTACCTGCTGGAGCCGAGCCTCGACAATCTCGGTGAGGCGTACGTGAAGGGCAAGATCGATATCGAGGGCAAGCTCTCGGACATCATCGACATCGGCTATTCGCTCGCGAAGAGCACCGTCACCAGCGCCGGGAAGCTCGCCCGCGTGCGACGCTACTTCAATCACTCGAAGGCGTCCGACAAGAAAGCCATCCAGTATCACTACGACGTGTCGAACGAGTTCTACCAGCTCTGGCTCGACAAGAACATGGTGTACTCCTGCGCATATTTCGAGAATGGCGACGAAGACCTCGCCACGGCGCAACTCAAGAAAATCGACCACATTCTCACCAAGATTCAGGTGCAGCCGGGCCACCGCCTGCTCGATATCGGCTGCGGCTGGGGCGCGCTCGTCATTCGCGCGGCGCAGAAGTTCGGCGCGAAATGCGTGGGCGTCACGTTGTCGGAAAACCAGTACAAGCTCGCGACGCAGCGCGTGAAGGATGCCGGTCTCGAAGATCAGATCGAGATCCGGATACAGGATTATCGCGATGTGCCGGGACAGTTCGACCGCATCACGAGCGTCGGCATGTTCGAGCATGTCGGGCGCAAGAATCTTCCGGACTACTTCGCGCGCATTCGTGAGCTGCTCGTCGATGACGGCGTGGCGATGAATCACGGCATCACCTCGTCCGATGCCGATAGCGGCGAGACATCGCTGGGCGGCGGCGAGTTCATCGACAAGTACGTGTTTCCGGACGGCGAGCTGCCGCATATCAGCCTCGCACTCGAAAGCATGCAGCGCGGCGGGCTGGAGGCCGTGGATGTCGAGAGCCTGCGGCGTCATTACGCCCATACGCTCGACCTGTGGGCCGACAATTTCGAGGCGCATGCGGAAGAAGCGAGAAAGCTCGTCGATGACGAGAAGTTCCGTATCTGGCGCGTCTATCTGGCGGGTTGCGCGTATGCGTTCGAAAACGACGACGTCTCGATCTACCAGGTCGTCTGCCGCAAGGCCGGACGTAGCGCGAAGACGCTGCCGTGGTCACGGCGGTACATCTACGAGAAGCCGCTCTGAACCACGAAGAAACGCTGATCGGCGCAGGCGCGGACGACGACGAACAGTTCGATCTGTTCGGTTGTGACGCGCCCGCGCCTGCTGTCGCCGCGAAGAAGCGTGGCGTGCAGGCCGCGGCTCCCCGGCCGGAACTCGAAGCGCTCGCGCGGCGGCTGCCATCAGCCGTGCATCTGGGCACATCGACGTGGTCGTTTCCGGGCTGGCGCGGCATCGTCTATGGCGATGACTATTCGAACACCAGACTGTCCCGCGACGGCCTCGCCGCCTACGCCGCGCATCCGCTGCTGAAGACCGTGTCGATCGACCGCTCCTTCTACGCGCCGCTGTCGCTCGCCGAATATGCGCGCTATGCATCGCAGGTGCCGGAGCATTTTCGCTTCATCGTGAAGGCGCCCGCCTCCGTCACCGACGCCTTCGTGCGCGGCGAACGGGGCGCGCCCGGCGCCGACAATCCCGCCTTTCTCGACGCGCGCATCGCTATCGACGAGTTCGTGACGCCGTGCATCGGCGGGCTGGGTGCGAAGGCCGGCGCGCTCGTGTTTCAGATTCCGCCGCTGCCGGACGCGATGATCGTCGAGCCGTCGCGTTTCACCGATCGGCTCGCGACCTTCCTCGCCGCGCTGCCTCCGCTCGCAGGCGATGCCTGCTATGCCGCCGAACTTCGCGACGCGGTCATGCTCACGCCCCGCTTCATTCGCACGTTGCGCGAATCGAACGTGCGGTACTGCATCGGCGTGCATGCGCGGATGCCGGATGTGCGCCGGCAAGCGAAGGCGCTCGCGCTGCTGGATGAAGAAAAGACGGGACCGCTCGTGGTGCGCTGGAGCCTGCACAGCGGCTTCAAGTACGAACAGGCGAAGGCGAAGTACGAGCCGTTCGACAGAATCGTTGACGAAGACCTCGACACGCGGCAGGCGCTCGCCGAACTGGCCGCGCAATACGCCATCGCGGGCCAGCCGGTCGTGATCGCCGCGAACAACAAGGCGGAAGGCTCCGCGCCGCTCACGTGTTTCGAGCTTGCGCGCGGCATCGCCGAAGAATGCGAGCGCGCGCGGTCGAACTAACGCGGCGTCAGGCCAGTCACGCCTTCAGCCGATGCGCGAACTTCTTGCGGAACTTCGCCACCTTCGGCCCGACCACCGCCGCGCAATAACCCTGATTCGGATGCTGCGCGAAGAAGTTCTGGTGATACGCCTCGGCGGGATAGTAGTCGTCCGCGAGCGGCGTGACTTCGGTGACGATCTTGCCACCGTACACGTCCTCGCGCTGCAACTCGTCTATCACGTCGAGCGCGGTCTTGCGCTGTCCGTCCGAATGCGTGAACACGGCCGAGCGATACTGCGTGCCGACATCGTTGCCCTGGCGATTGAGCTGCGTCGGATCGTGCGTCGCAAAGAAAATCTCCAGAATCTCGCGATAGCCAATGACATCCGGATCGAATACGACCCTGACCACTTCCGCGTGGCCCGTATCGCCTTCGCAGACCTGCTCGTACGACGGATTCACCACCTGCCCGCCCGCATAGCCGGATTCCACGGAATGCACGCCTTCGACCGCGAGAAACACGGCTTCGGTGCACCAGAAACAACCGCCGCCGAGCGTCGCGGTTTCGCGTCTCCCCTGCGCGTTCTGCTGAGTCATGCTTGGCTCCTCTCAATGCATGCGGCCGGGCCGCGGACCACTCATATGGTTGCGCGCGGCCGCTATTCAATGACGACGAGCTTAACCGCGATTGCAAAGCGGCGTCGCCCACACTGTCCGTACTGGCTTATGGCGGCTTGCTGCGTCCGATTCCGCTAGAATCGACACAAATCTACAGCTTTTTTATGCCTTCAGAAAAAGTCGTTCCGACTCATGCGCGACGCGCGGCCGGCTCGGTTGCACACGACATACTCGACCGTACATTCGCCCGCCCAGTTGCCAAATGACACGCGCCAAAGCCCCGAATTTCGACCCGACAGCCTTTCGCGCCGCGCTCGGCCAGTTCGCGACCGGCGTGACCGTCATCACGACGCGCACGGATTCCGGCCAGCTGATCGGCATCACCGCGAGTTCGTTCAATTCGGTTTCGCTCGATCCGCCGCTCGTGCTGTGGAGTCTCGCGACGCGCTCGGCGTCGATGCCGGTGTTCCGCGCGAATAGCCATTACGTGGTGAACGTGCTGGCCGCCTCGCAGATCGACCTTTGCCGGCGCTTCGCGACGGTCAAGGGCGACCGCTTCGCCGGCGTCTCGCACGCCGCGGGCGACACCGGCATGCCCGTGCTCGACGGCGCGCTCGCCTGGTTCGAATGCCACAACCGCAGCCGCTACGACGAAGGCGACCACGTCATTTTCGTCGGCGAAGTGGAACGCTGCGGCGTGCACGAGACCGCGTCGGAGATCGCGCCGCTCGTCTTTCAGGCGGGGGGATTCCACACGGTCGGACCGCTCGAATAAGCGGCAGCGGCGAAGCTCAGGCGTGCGGCGTACTGCGCGCCGGCTGGTCGATCAACGCGACCGGCACGCCCGCGTCGTCCTTCATTGTCTGCAGCACGATGTTCGAACGAATGTCGATCACGCCCGGCGCCTTGTACAGCTTCGTCAGGATGAAATCGGAGTAGTGCTTGAGGTTGTGCGCGAGCACGCGCAGCACGTAATGCGTGTCGCCGGTGACGACGAACGCGCCGACGACCTCCGGCCATTCGCGCACGGCCGCCGCGAACTTCTCGTGCCAGTTCTCCTGATCGTTGCGCATCGAAACGTGGACGAACGCCTCCAGTTCGATGCCCAGCCGCTCGCGGTCGAGGCACGCCCGATAACTCGCGATGACCCCTTCCTCTTCGAGCAGCCGCATCCGGCGCAGGCAGGCCGACGGTGAGAGCGAGATGCGCTCCGCCAGGTCCAGGTTGCTGATCCGTCCATCTTCCTGCAGTACCGCCAGAATTCGGCAATCCGTTGCATCGAGCGTGAATCCAGTCACTTTTGAGTCTCCTAGCCCGTTTCATCGAATTATGTTCTAGTCAGAGCGTTTTCGGGTGGTAATTTCGCAATCACTATTCCGTTTCGGACGGCTATGATTTGACGCATATCCACACTTTCTGCTAGGCCGTCCCATGACGCTTTTCGACATCTCCGCGCCGGTCGCCAAGGGCGCCCCGGTCTGGCCGGGCGATACGCCGGTCGGCATCGAGCGCGTCTGGCGGATGGAAGCGGGGTCGCCCGTCAACGTCGCGCGTCTCACGCTTTCACCGCACACCGGCACCCACGCCGACGCACCGCTCCACTACGCCGCCGACGGCGCGCCGATCGGCGAGGTCGCGCTCGATACGTATATCGGCGCGTGCCGCGTCGTGCACTGCATCGGCGCGACGCCGCTCGTGACGCCGGACATGATCGCCGCTTATCTCGACGACACCCCGCCGCGCGTGCTGCTGCGCACCTACGACCGTGCGCCGCTCGACGCGTGGGACAGCGCGTTCTGCGCGGTCGCGCCCGAAACCATCGACTTGCTGGCGGCGAAAGGCGTGCACCTCGTCGGCATCGACACGCCTTCGCTCGATCCGCAGGAGTCGAAAACAATGGACGCGCACCGCCGCATCCGCGCGAATCGCATGGCGATCCTCGAAGGCCTCGTGCTCGATGCCGTCGCGCCCGGCGATTACGAACTCATCGCGCTGCCGCTCAAGTTCACGACGCTCGATGCAAGCCCCGTGCGCGCCGTGCTCCGCACTCTTTCCTGATGATCCGCCAACACATGGACTTTTCGATGAAACATCGTGACGATGCCGCCACGCTCGACCGCGACGACCCGCTCGCCCCGCTGCGCAAGCAGTTCGCGCTCGCCGACGGCGTGATTTATCTCGACGGCAATTCGCTCGGCGTGCCGCCGAGGGCAGCGGCCGCGCGCGCCGCCAGTGTGATCGGCGCGGAATGGGGCGACGGGCTGATCCGAAGCTGGAACGCCGCAGGCTGGTTCGCGCTGCCCAAGCGCCTCGGCAACAAGCTCGCGCCGCTGATCGGTGCAGGCGAAGACGAAGTCGTCGTCACGGACACGATTTCATCGAACCTGTTCAAGGTGCTGTCGGCCGCGCTGAAGCTCGCCAACGAGCGCGATCCGAAGCGCCGGGTGATCGTCTCCGAACGTTCGAACTTTCCGAGCGATCTCTACATCGCGCAGGGGTTGATCGAGCAATTGGATCGCGGCTATGAACTGCGTCTCGTCGATGACGCCGCCAGCTTGCCCGCCGCCATCGACGAGCACACCGCCATCGCGATGATCACGCACGTCAATTACCGCACCGGCGCCATGCACGATATGGCCGCGCTCACCGAGACGATTCATCGCGCGGGCGCGCTCGCGGTCTGGGATCTCGCGCATTCGGCAGGCGCGGTGCCGGTCGATCTGAATGGCGTCGGCGCGGACTATGCGGTCGGCTGCACGTACAAGTATCTGAACGGCGGCCCCGGTTCGCCCGGTTTCGTGTGGGTGCCGAAGCGGCATCAGAACGCGTTCTCACAACCACTGTCCGGATGGTGGGGGCACAAGAAGCCGTTCGAAATGGACCCGGTGTATCGCCCGGACGACGGCATCGCGCGCTTTCTCTGCGGCACGCAGCCGATCGTCTCGATGTCGCTCGTCGAATGCGGCCTCGATGTCTTCCTTCAGACCGACATGCAGACGCTGCGGCGCAAGTCGCTCGCGCTCGCGGATGCGTTCATCGCGCTCGTCGAATCGCGCTGCGCTGGCTTTCCGCTGACGCTCGCCACGCCTCGCGATCACGCGCAGCGCGGCTCGCAGGTGAGCTTCGAGCATCCGCACGGCTATGAAGTGATGCAGGCGCTGATCGCGCGGGGCGTGATCGGCGATTATCGGGAGCCGCGCATTCTGCGCTTCGGCTTCACCCCGCTGTACACGCGCTTCGTCGATGTGTGGGACGCCGTCGAAGTGCTGCGCGACGTGCTCGCGACCGAAAGCTGGCGCGCGCCGGAATTCGCCGAGCGGGCATCGGTGACGTGAGGATCGAGAACATGAGCGAAGTCAAAGGTTGTCCGTTCGGGCATGGCGCGGCAGTATCGACGGAAGCAGCGGAAATGGCCCAAAAAGACAAGGAAGGCTGGCACGACGCCAGGCTCGATTTCTCCGACACGATGAGCTACGGCGATTATCTCGGCCTCGATTCGATCCTCGCGGCACAGCATCCGCTCTCGCCGGATCACAACGAGATGCTGTTCATCGTGCAACATCAGACGAGCGAGCTCTGGATGAAGCTCGCGCTCTACGAATTGCGCGCGGCGCTGGCTTCCGTTCATCGCGATGAATTGCCGCCCGCGTTCAAGATGCTCGCGCGCGTATCGCGAATCTTCGAGCAACTCGTGCAAGCGTGGAACGTCCTCGCGACGATGACGCCTTCCGAATACACTGCGATGCGGCCTTATCTCGGCGCGTCGTCGGGGTTCCAGTCGCATCAGTATCGGCAGATCGAGTTTCTGCTCGGCAACAAGAACGTGCAGATGCTGAAGCCGCACGCGCATCGGCCGGAGATTCTCGAACAGGTGCGCGAGACGCTGGAGTCGCCTTCGTTTTACGACGAAGTCATCCGCCTGCTCGCGCGACGCGGTTTCGACATTGCGCCGGAGCGGCTCGACCGCGAATGGACGCAGCCGACGACGCACGATGCCTCCGTCGAAGCGGCGTGGCTCGCGGTGTATCGCAATCCTTCCCAACACTGGGAACTGTACGAGATGGCCGAGGAACTCGTTGACCTCGAAGACGCGTTCCGGCAATGGCGCTTCCGCCATGTGACGACGGTCGAGCGGATCATCGGTTTCAAGCAGGGCACGGGCGGCACGGCGGGCGCGTCCTATCTGCGCAAGATGCTCGATGTCGTGCTGTTTCCGGAGCTTTGGCACGTCCGGACCGTGCTCTGATCGTCGCTTTGCCCTATGCCAGGCGCGCGGCCAGCGCCTTCAGCTTCGGGCCGATGATGTCACGGAAATACGCTTCGTCCATCGACGATGCCGGTCCGCTGCTGCTCAACACGAGCCATCGGCCATTGCGCACATCGCGGAACGGCGCGGCGATGGCGTTCACGTCGTCGTGCCACTCCCGGAACGAATAGCAGCAGCCATCCCGCGCGTAGTCGCCGATGGCGCGCGCCGCCGCCTCGACTCGTTCCGCGCCCTCCTCCTTTCCCAGCTCTTCGAGTAACGCCTTGCGCGCCGCCGGTTCCTGCGCGGCGAGATAGGCGCGGCCCATCGAACTCGTCAACATCGACAGGCGCGAGCCGGGCGCGAGGCCGAGCGTCAGCGCCGTCTCGCTGCGGATGGTTTCCAGATAGATCATGTCGAGTCCGTCGCGGCATCCGAGCGATACCGCCGCGCCGATCTCTCGCGCCAGGGCGCGCATGTGCGGGCGCGCGAGTTCGAGCGTGTCCGCGCCGGCGAGCAACGCGAAGCCCAGCGAGAGCACGCCGGTGTCGAGCGCGTACTTGCCGGCGGCTTCGTCGAAGCGCAAGTAGCCGAGCGTCGCGAGCGTATAGGCGAGGCGGTTGACGGTGGCCTTGGGCAAGCCGGTGCGTTGCACGAAATCGCGATTGCCGAGCAGCGTTTCGCCGGGCCGGAATGCGCGCAATATGTCGAGACCGCGTGCGAGCGCGACGACGAATTTGCGCTCGTCGATGCCAGCGTGCTCAGGCCGGCGCGACGCACTCGCGGGCGACTCGCGACTGTTGGCGGGTTTCATCGAATGCTAAACTCGGAATGGAATGCAGAACATTGTTTCGCACAGCGGAACGCGCGTCAAGCATCGTCGCGTGCGGATCTGCGATGCATCGACATCACATGACAGGAGAACCCGCATGGCCGACGCCGCCCGATTCAACTGGGAAGACCCGCTGCTGCTGGATCAGCAATTGAGCGAAGACGAGCGCATGGTGCGCGACGCCGCGCGCGCCTACGCGCAGGACAAGCTTCAGCCGCGCGTGACGCAGGCGTTTCGCGACGAGAAGACCGATCCGGCGATCTTCCGCGAGATGGGCGAACTCGGCCTGCTCGGGCCGACGATTCCCGAGCAATATGGCGGACCGGGGCTCAACTACGTCAGCTACGGGCTGATCGCGAGGGAAGTGGAGCGCGTCGATTCTGGCTACCGGTCGATGATGTCGGTGCAATCGTCGCTCGTCATGGTGCCGATCCATGCGTTCGGCAGCGACGCGCAGAAGGAAAAGTACCTGCCGAAGCTGGCGCGCGGCGAGTGGATCGGCTGCTTCGGCCTGACCGAGCCGAACGCCGGCTCCGACCCCGCGAGCATGACCACGCGCGCGAAGAAGGTGCAGGACGGCTATTCCCTCTCGGGCACGAAAATGTGGATCTCGAATTCGCCGATCGCGGATGTGTTCGTCGTCTGGGCAAAGCTGGAGGAAGACGGCCGTAACGACATTCGCGGCTTCATCCTGGAGAAGGGCTGGAAGGGGCTATCGGCGCCCGCGATACACGGCAAGGTCGGCTTGCGAGCGTCGATCACGGGTGAAATCGTGATGGAAGATGTCTTCGTCCCGGAAGACAACCTGCTGCCGAACGTGCGCGGGTTGAAAGGGCCGTTCACGTGCCTCAACTCGGCGCGCTACGGCATCTCGTGGGGCGCCCTCGGCGCAGCGGAGGCCTGCTGGCACACCGCGCGGCAATACACGCTCGACCGCAAGCAGTTCGGGCGTCCGCTCGCCGCGAACCAGTTGATCCAGAAGAAGCTCGCGGATATGCAGACCGAAATCACGCTCGGGCTGCAAGGCGTGCTGCGGCTCGGCCGGATGAAGGACGAGGGTACGGCGGCAGTCGAGATCACATCGATCATGAAGCGCAACTCATGCGGGAAGGCGCTCGACATCGCGCGCCTCGCGCGCGACATGCTGGGCGGCAACGGCATCTCGGATGAGTTCGGCGTCGCGCGGCATCTCGTCAATCTCGAAGTCGTGAATACCTACGAGGGCACGCACGATATCCACGCGCTCATTCTTGGACGCGCGCAGACGGGCATTCAGGCGTTTTTCTGACGTTCCCCCGGTGAGCCTTTTGTAACTTTCGATAGGCCGCTGAAACTTTTACGGGTCAGATCGTCTCCATGATGCAACAGTGTCGGACGTTGGACAAACGTGGGCGCCGTTCATTTCCTCTTTCCGTAAAACAGGGCAGGAACGAAACCTGCAGACGTTCGGCGCTGCAACCAAGCCTCCTCGTCAGCGATGGCATCTTTGGTTACGATTCCCGTAGCCTTACCGATTGGAGCCTTTAATGTCAGAAATCAATAAGGAGCAATTCATGTCGGACATCAAAAGCGTTCTCGCTGACGCCGAAGACCTTCTCAAGCAAGCCGCCGCCGCAACGGGTGAGCGCGCCTCCGAGTTGCGTGAAACCGCGATGTCGCGCCTCAAGCAAGCCAGAGAGAAAGCCGCCGATGCGCAAGTCGTCGTGATCGAACGCGGCAAGAAGGCTGCGCGCGCCACCGATGATTACGTGCACGAGCATCCGTGGGCGTCCATCGGAATCGCGGCCGGCGTCGGCATGGTCATCGGTCTCCTTATCAATCGCCGTTAAGCGTTTCAGGCGGACCCCGTTCGGCAGGCGCCGTGTTTCCGAACCAATGGCCCGTCGCTTGCTAATGGGGTAACCGACGCGATCCGGACTGGCCAGGACGGATCGCCTCAGGCCGAACCGCGAACGCCCTGCCCGGGTACGCGGCTCGACACTCGCGCCGGCCGGCTGCCTCGTGCACCGGCCGGGACCATGAAAGCCGCAACCAACGCGCCCCCGCACCCAAACCATGACGACAGAACGGCTTCCGCGCGACTCCTCCCAAGGACCCTTGCGCCGCATCGTGAGTTCGGTTTTCGCGATCTTCGAAACGCGACTCGAGCTGATCGGCATCGAACTGCAAGAAGAGAAAGAACGGCTGATCGGCGTGCTCTTTCTCGGGCTTGCCGCGATGCTGCTCGCCATGATGGCGCTGATTTCCCTGACGGTGCTCATCGCCATTTTCTTTTGGGACACCTATCGCTGGCAGGCGCTCGGCGGCATTACCTTGCTGTATGCGGTCATCGCGATCATTTGCGGCCTGAGCGCGCGCGGCAAGCTGCGCAGTGCGCCGCATCTGTTCGACGACACGCTCGATCAGTTCCGCAAGGATCGCGACATCTTCGACTGATCCGGAACGCGCACGAATTCCCGTCCACGCTGAATCACACATGCCCGTTCGACCATGAGCCAACACGACGACACCAACAAGGCAGGGAAGCGCGAAGTGCAGCAACAGCTTCGCACGCCGCACATGCGCACGCTGCGCAAGGAACTGCTGCTTGCTCGCGCCGATGTCGAGCGCATGGAGCTGCGCCAGGCGACGAACGATCTGCGCGAGTCCGTCGCGCATTTGCCTCTTATCGGGCTGATGGTGTCGGGCAGACGATCCGGGCGCCGCTCGGTGAGGCGCGGCGCAGCGGGAGGCGGCATGGGCAGTTTGCTCGCTTCGCTCAATGCGATGATGAGCGGCCGCGGCCCGGCCGGCGGAAAGTTCGGGTTCCTGTTCAAACAGTATCCGGTGGTCGGCTCGCTCGCTTCGCTCTTGCTGACGCGCCCGGTACGCAACACGGTGCTGCGCGGCGCGAAGCCGCTGCTCAAGTGGGGCGGTCTCGGGCTCGCCGCGTGGGAAGCATGGCGCATCTATCAGCAGATGAAGGCGACGAACACGGAAACGTTGACGAACGCTGTCGATCCGACCGTTTTCTAGGCGCATCATCCCTTCCCCGTCCAGCACGCTGACGACTTCGCCGCATCGAGCGGGGCGGGGGCGTCGGCTAGCCGATTAGACCTAAGCCCGGTGGCGTCGATGACGAAGACGCCGCATGCGTCGTTCTGCATGACGCCGGATGCGACGGGCACGGCTTCGATTGCGTAGCCGCCGTTCGTCGCCGATTCCGGCAGCAGCGCGAGCCGATACACCGGCGTTCCGGTTGACGGCGCCTGATCCAGACCGGCGCTCAGCGCAATCGAGTCCGTCCCGGTTTGCGCAAGCCGCGCCGTTTCGATGAACTGCACCGCGCGCTGAAGCGCCGCCGCCGCATCGAGCCGGTGCGTCTTCGCGACATGCGTCCGATACGCCGGAAGCCCGAATGTCGCGATGATCGCCGCCACGCCGAGCGCGATCATCAGTTCGAGAAGGCTGAAACCCGCGTGTATCCGATGCCGGTTCTTCATTGCAAAGGTCCTCAGAATGGCTTGGCGACGACGCGCCGCCAGTGTTGGGTGACGATGCCGTCCGCTGAATCGATTCGCATCTGAAGCCAGGCTTCGGACTGCGGCTGCGCGCCGAAACCGCGCGCTGTAACGAGATACGACGCCGACGAGGATTGACCCGAGCGCGTCCACGCTTCGATCAGACATTGCGGCGCGCGCATCGCGTAAGGCCACGCGATGAACGGCGCAATCGCCACCGCAGACGCACCTTCGAACGACGCCCTGAGCCGCCAGCGAGCCGGCTCCTGATTCGGCGATCCCGTCCCGGGCAACGCCGCCGAAAGCATGCGGCTGCAACGCAAAAGCGCGCTGTCCGCCGCATGAAACGCCTGGATGCGTTCGCGGGCGGCCATCGTCGTGCGCGCCGCGACGAGCGATGTCTGCAGCCATGCGCTTGCCGTGACCAGCATCGTCCCGGCCAGCAGCAACACGATCGGCAGGACCGCCCCGCGAGACTTGGATCGCTGCGTCATGCCGGACCTCGACTGCTCGCCGTCGCGTTGCGTATCGCGACGTGCCGCCAGAAGGCCTGTCGCGTGCGGCCGTCATCGGCAATGACGCTCGCGCCGCTGCAATCGACGTAGCTCGTCCTCGGACTGCTCAGCGTGACGAAGCCGCGCACGAGCACGCACAGGTCGATTGCATGGACTTCGGGCCATCGGTCGCGCGGAATCGCCGAGGCATCGACGGCGCTGGGCGCGTCGGTCAGCCAATACTGGATTCGCACGCGTTCGATGCCCTCGACCAGCGGCTGCGCCTGCTTGCCGCCGCCCTCGCAGTACAGTTCCGGCTCGCCGGCCGACGTGCCCCCTTTAGCGTAGAAGCGATTGGTGACGTAGTCGTCGGCGACGGCCTGGCCCAGGCAGTCGGTCGGCGCGCCCGTCGATGCGGGCCACGTGGATACGGCGTCCGCCGCGTATCGAACTTGCAGGCCGTCCGAGCGGCTCGCCAGCGATTCGCACGACGCCGCCGTGTCCGCGCCGACTACGCGGCCTTGCACGCAGCCGAACAGCGGCGCATCGGCGCGGGTGGATGCGAAGCCCGCCATCTGCACATGCTGCGCGATGAGTTCGAGTGCGGCGACGGCGCCGTCGTGGATGCGGGCGGTATCGGCGGCACGCTCGAAAGCAGCACGCTGCCCGCGATATAACGATAGCGCCGCCACCACGATCAGCAGCCCGAGCGCGAGCGCAATCGTGAGTTCGAGCAGCGTATGGCCGCGCGTGGTGAAGGGACGCTTACTCATCGCGCAAACGCCACGACGATGCACGACGCGCGCGGCTTCGCCTGCGGCTCGGGACAAGGATCGGTGCGATCGTCCGCGCGCCAGCTCACGGTCGCGACGCGCACGCCATCGGCGCGGTCTTGCACGGTGACATCGGCATCCGGAAGCATCGCCGCCGCCCTCGCCTGCCACTGCGACACGACCGACGCGCGATCCGCGTCGCTGCGAATGCCTTCGACAACTGAATCCGCGATGAGCGCGGCACGCTCGCGCATCAGCGCCGACCGCTCGCCGCGTGCAAGCTCGCTTTGCAGCGCGATGAAGCCGAGCGCAGTAATCGCGGTAATCGACAGCGCGATCATGACTTCGAGCAACGAATCGCCAGCTTGATGCGTCTTCATGCCGATGCCCCGCAGCTACTCGCCGTCATGCGCGGACGTCCGCCTGCTGCGAGCCGGATGCAGCGCCGAGCCGCCGTATTCGACGCGGCATCCGCGCCGCGCGGGGCGAAATCGAAGCTGCGAAAGCCACCGATGACCTGCCCGGCAGGCGGCGTGAATGAGAGATCGGTGGCCGCGCCGGCAATCGAAATCGACGATACGGCAGGTTCGGCGCGCAACAGCGCGGGCACGCCGTCGCGATCGACAAAGAGCGCCCAGCCGCACGACCAGTCCGTGACGCCGTTATCGCAGCTTTTTCCCGACGCGAGGCAGTGCCGCGCGGCGTCGATGCGGCATAGCGTGATGCGCGCGCCCCGGCGCAACGATTCGGCGCGGGCAAGCGAGAGCGTCGAGAACAGCGAGCGCGCGCGGGCATCGACCTGGTCGCGCGTCTGCCAGGCGAAAAACGAGGGCGTGGCGAAGGTCGCGAGAATCGCCATGACGGCGAGCACGACGCAAAGTTCGACGAGCGTGAACCCCGCGATGGATTTGCGGTTCATCTGCATCCCTTATCGATCGAGTTGAACGAAGGTCGAATCTATCGGGAAGCAAGACGCGCCGCCATTAGCCGAACGGCCTAGTGTTCGCGCGGCTTTGCCCCCGGCAGACTACGCGAGGGTTTCGGGAAACAGGAAACGGCTCGGGGGGAAGGATGAAACGAGGATCAGCGCTTGCGCGAAGCAGACTTCTTGGGCGCGGCGCGGCGGAATTCGTCGAGCACGTCTTCGAATTCGGAGACGTCTTCGAAGCGCTTATACACGGATGCGAAGCGCACGTACGCGATGGTATCGAGTTGGCGAAGCTCGTTCATCACGAGTTCGCCGAGCCGCTCGCTCTGCACTTCGCGCTCGCCGCTACCCAGCAATTGATATTCGATGCGCGCGACGGCGGCATCGATGGCGTCGGCCGCAACCGGACGCTTGCGCAATGCGAGCTTCATGCTCGCGACAATCTTGCGACGGTCGAACTCCGTGCGGCTGCCGTCCTTCTTGACGACCGACGGCAGCGCCAGTTCGACGCGCTCATACGTGGTGAAACGCTTGTCGCACGCGGGACAGCGCCGCCGCCGCCGAATGGCCGCGCCGTCCTCCGACACGCGAGAGTCCACGACCTGAGTGTCTTCGTGTCGGCAGAACGGGCAGCGCATTGGCGTACGTCTCGCGAATTAACGGTAGACCGGGAAGCGCTTGGTCAGCTCGCCCACTTGCGCGCGCACGCGATCGAGCGTTGCCTCGTCTTCCGGATTGTCGAGCACATCCGCAATCAGATTGCCGACGATCTCCGCTTCCTTCGTGCCGAAGCCGCGCGTGGTCATCGCGGGCGAGCCCAGACGCACGCCGCTCGTGACGAACGGCTTTTCCGGGTCGTTCGGAATCGCGTTCTTGTTGACCGTGATGTGCGCGTTGCCGAGCGCCGCTTCCGCAGCCTTGCCGGTGATCTTCTTCGCGCGCAGATCGACGAGCATGACGTGGCTTTCGGTGCGGCCCGACACGATGCGCAGTCCACGCTTGACCAGCGTTTCGGCCAGCACGCGCGCATTGTCGATCACGGCTTGCTGATACGTCCTGAACTCGGGCGCGAGCGCTTCCTTGAACGCGACGGCCTTCGCCGCGATGACGTGCATCAGCGGACCGCCCTGAATGCCGGGGAAAATCGCCGAATTGATCTGCTTCTCGAACTCGGCCTTCATCAGAATGACGCCGCCGCGCGGGCCGCGCAGGCTCTTGTGCGTGGTCGTCGTGACGAAGTCCGCGTGCGGCACCGGGTTCGGATAGAGCCCCGCGGCAACCAGACCCGCGTAGTGCGCCATATCGACCATGAAGTACGCGCCGACGCTCTTCGCGATCTGCGACAGCCGCTCGAAGTCGATGCGCAGCGCAAACGCCGACGCGCCCGCCACGATCAGCTTCGGCTTGTGTTGCCTGGCGAGCGCTTCGGTCTTTTCATAGTCGATGTCTTCGGCTTCATTCAGACCGTAGCTCACCACGTTGAACCACTTGCCCGACATGTTGACGGGCGATCCGTGCGTCAGGTGGCCGCCTTCGGCGAGGCTCATGCCCATGATGGTGTCGCCGGGCTTGAGCATCGCGAAGAACACGCCCTGGTTCGCCTGCGAGCCGGAGTTCGGCTGCACGTTCGCGGCTTGCGCGCCGAACAGTTGCTTCACGCGGTCGATCGCCAGTTGCTCGACGATATCCACGTACTCGCAACCGCCGTAATAGCGCTTGCCCGGATAGCCTTCGGCGTACTTGTTCGTGAGTTGCGAGCCCTGCGCGGCCATCACGGCCGGCGAGGTGTAGTTTTCCGACGCGATCAGTTCGATGTGATCTTCCTGGCGCCGGTTTTCCTGCTCGATCGCCTTGAGCAATTCGGGATCGACCTTGGCAAGGGTACTTTCGGCTCTGTCGAACATACGTTTTCCGTGAAATCAGAACAGGTTGACTGGACCGCGCATGAAGGAGCGCCCTTCACGCAAACGCGGAAGACGCTGGACACCGGTTGTGCCATGACGCGACGGATGGGGGAAGACTCCGGTTTCGCGGAACGGACAGCCACCGGCAACGCAGCGACGGCGCGCGGATCTCAGCTGCCCAGGCGAACGGCAAAACGACGCTCCGCGCTTCCTAGTGGGTCGTTCCACCTTGAATCCGAAGATTCTATCGCCAGTCACGCGGGGTTTGAGCGTTGTAGTTTAATGGGCGTCCGGGCTTTAGGCAACCGGCCGCCCGGCCAATGGGCATGCGGCTCCCAAGCTCTCGTGCTGCCGTCCGGAGCACGATCGTTCGCACCCGCAGTTACTTGCCGCGGCGCATCAATGGAAGTACCCTTTGCGCCGTTGCCGGACGCGTGTCCCCACGCGGCCCGGTTCCGTCTATCGCTCCTATCGAACCGGAGTTCGACCATGATCGTCTTCGTCACCGGCGCATCCGCCGGCTTCGGCGCTGCTATCGCGCGCACTTTCGTCAAAGGCGGCCATCGCGTGATCGCGGCGGCGCGGCGCAAAGAGCGGCTCGTCGCGCTATCGCAGGAACTCGGCGATGCCCTGCTGCCCATCGAACTCGATGTGCGCGACGGCAATGCCGTCAGGAACGCGGTGGCGTCGCTGCCGGAGGCGTTCGCACAGATCGACGTACTCGTGAACAACGCGGGTCTCGCGCTCGGTCTCGAACCTGCGCAGCGCGCGAACCTCGAGGACTGGCAGAACATGATCGACACGAACTGCGCGGGTCTCGTCGCGGTTACGCACGCCGTCCTGCCGGGCATGGTCGAACGCAATCGCGGACACGTCTTCAACATCGGATCGGTCGCGGCGACATACCCCTACCCCGGCGGCAACGTCTACGGCGCGACCAAAGCGTTCGTGCGCCAGTTCAGTCTGAACCTGCGCGCCGACCTCGCGGGCACGGCGCTGCGCGTCACCGACATCGAGCCCGGCCTCTGCGGCGGCACGGAGTTCTCCAACGTGCGCTTCAAGGGCAACGACGAGAAAGCAGCAGCCGTCTATAAGGACGTGCAGCCGCTCACAGCCGAAGATATCGCCGATTCCATCTACTGGATCGCCACGCGCCCCGCTCACGTGAATATCAACGCGATCGAACTGATGCCCGTCGCGCAAACGTTCGGACCGTTGCAAATTCACCGCGGCTGACGCTGCAAAGTGCCTGAGGATTTGGCGGGCGCGCAGCGGGTTCCGGTAAAATGCCGCCGATGAATATTTGTCAAAAAGCAAGCCATAGTGGGCCGATCGGCCCCGGCGCGAGCAGGATGGCGCAAAGGTGAGCGATCCGTTGTGAGCAATCCGTTGATTTTCGAATGGCCGATTCGCGTGTATTACGAGGACACCGACGCCGGCGGCATCGTTTTCTATGCGAACTACCTGAAGTTCTTCGAGCGTGCGCGCACCGAATGGCTGCGCGCGTGCGGCATCGACCAGCAGCGTCTCGCGGATTCCGACGGCGTCGTGTTCGTCGTGAAGCGGACGTCCGTCGATTATTCGGCGCCCGCGCGGCTCGACGATGTGATTCGCGTGGTCAGCCGCATCGAGCGGCTCGGGCGTGCATCGGTGGATTTTCATCAGGAAGCGTGGCGCGACGGCGTTCTGCTCGCAACCGGTGATATCCGCGTGGCTTCGGTGAATCGCGCGTCGATGCGGCCCGCCGGCATTCCCGAACCGGTGCTCGACGGATTGAAACGCGGTCCGCATGCGAATATCGCGATCGCCGAACAGCCCTTGCCGCCCGAAAGCGGACCGAGCCGTGCTTAGCCAGGTAAAGACAATCGAAAACGAGCCGGCCGCCACGCGGCTTTCGTTTTACTCACCCCTGATTTACGAAAGCGTGATGCGCTTCTGACCCGGCGCCTTTTCCGGGACGCAACAGCAGACCTCTATGAACAATACACAAGACTTGTCGATCGTTTCACTCGTCGTCCACGCGAGCGTCCTCGCTCAGGCCGTGATGGCGTTGTTGCTGCTTTTATCGCTTCTTTCGTGGACCTTCATCTTCCGCAAGTGGTTCGCCATTCGCCGTGCGCGCGCGCAAACCGAGCGTTTCGAACGCGATTTCTGGTCGGGCGGGGATCTGCAGGCGCTGTATCAGAGCGCGGCGAACAATCGCCACACCATCGGTGCGCTGGAGCGTATCTTCGAATCCGGCATGCGCGAATTCCTGAAGGGCAAAGAGCGCCGCATCACCGATCCGGGCGCGATCCTCGACGGTTCGCGCCGCGCGATGCGCGCCGCGTTTCAGCGCGAAATGGACGTGCTCGAAGCCAATCTCGCGTTTCTCGCGTCGGTCGGCTCGGTCAGTCCGTATATCGGTCTGTTCGGCACGGTGTGGGGCATCATGAATTCGTTCCGCGGTCTCGCCAACGTGCAGCAGGCGACGCTCGCGAACGTCGCGCCGGGCATCGCCGAGGCGCTCGTCGCCACCGCGATCGGCCTCTTCGCCGCAATTCCGGCGGTCGTCGCGTACAACCGCTATTCGCATGACATCGATCGCCTGGCGATCCGCTTCGAGACCTTCATCGAAGAGTTCTCGAACATCTTGCAGCGCCAGGCGCACTAACAGGAGTCCGCGATGGCAGGCCCGATTCGTTCCAGCATGCGCGGCGGCTCACGCCGCGCGATGGCCGACATTAACGTCGTGCCGTACATCGACGTGATGCTCGTGCTGCTCGTCATCTTCATGGTGACCGCGCCGCTCGTGTCGCCGTCGATCATCAATCTGCCGACGGTCGGCAACGCGCAGCCGCAAGAACAGCAGCCGCCGCTCGTCATCAACATCAAGGCCGACGGCAGCATGAACGTGCGCTACAAGGAAGAAGGCGGCGCGACGCAAGAGCAGAAGATGACGATGGCCGATCTGAACAGCTTCGTGCTCAACCGGCAGGAACTGCATCCGGATCAGCCCGTCGTGATCGCGGCCGATAAGACGGTCAGATACGAGGCCGTCATGAACGTGATGTCGGATATGAAGGCGCGCGGCGTGAAGCGCGTCGGATTGCTCGTCAAATCGCAATGATCGATCGTCGCACCAGTCAGCCTCAACCGGCGCGTCCCCGTTCCGCGAGGCCCGTTCGCCCGCCGCGCGAGCGCGGCACGGGCAAGGCGTTCGCGCTCGCCGCGGTGATGCATCTGCTGCTCGGCTGGCTGCTTTATCACGGCATCAACTGGCAGAACAACACACCAGCGGGTGCAGAAGCGGAAATCTGGACCGATATCCCGGACATGGCCGCGCCGACGCCGCGTCCCGCTCCCCCGCCGCCTGCGCCGGTCAAGGTGCAGCCCGCGCCACCGCCCGCGAAGGACGAGGAAGCGGACATCGCGTTGCAGGAAAAGAAGCGCAAGCAGCAGGAAGCCGCCGCGCGTGAGGCGCAACTCGCCGAGCAGCGCCGTCAGCAAGAGGCGCGCGAGGAAGCCGAGGCGAAGCGTCAGCAGCTGCTGGCCGCTCAGGCCGCTGCCGCTGCGGCCGCGCAAAAGGCGATGCAGGACAAGCAGAAGCAGATCGAGAAGCAGCGTCAGGCCGATCTGCAAAAGCAACAGCAGAAGGCGCAGCAAGACAAGGAACGCCAGGAGCAACAGGCCGAAGCACAGAAGGCCGAGCAGTTGAAGGAACAGAAGGAAGCAAAGGAAGCAAAAGCCAAAGCCGACGCGCAGGCCAAGGCGAAAGCCGATGCCGAAGCAAAGGCGAAGGCCGCCGCGAAGGCAAAGGCCGATGCCGAAGCGAAGGCGAAGGTCGATCAAGAACGCAAGGCTCGCCTCGCGCAGTTGCAGGGACAGTTGGGCGGCGGCACGGGAACGAGCGGCGAAGGGCTCGCGAAAAGCGGCACCGGCCGGGGCGCGGGCGGCAACGCCACGTCGCCGGGCTATGCGGAGAAGGTGCAGCGGCGCGTGCGGCCGAACATCCGCTGGGGCGGAGAAACGGCTGGCCTCGAGACCGTGGTGGCAGTGCGCTGCTCCCCTTCCGGCACCTTGCTGTCCGCATCGATCACGCGTTCGAGCGGCAACGAGCAGTGGGACAACGCGGCGCTGCGTGCAGTGCAGAGTTCGGACCCGATGCCGGTCGACATCGACGGCAAGGCGCCCGACCGTTTCACGATCACGCTGCGTCCGGCCGGAGGCTGATCGGGCGGCCGCGAGGCTCGTGGCCGCGTGGGAACGAATCGTGCAACCGGGGGTCTGTTTCTGCATTCCCCAGACACTTGAAAACGCTTTTTTCGGAACCTAAACAGCATGAGTTTGATGACGAAGCTTGGCCTGAGAACGCTGGTCGCATCCTGCCTGATCGCAGCCGGCACTGCCGCACACGCCCAGTTGAACGTGCTCGTCACCGGCGTCGGTTCGACCCAGTTCCCGATCGCGACGGCCAATTTCGCCAACGAGGCGAACTCGCCGCAGCAAGTCAGCGCGATCATTCGTCAGGACCTGCAGAGAAGCGGCAAGTTCACGAACATCGACGCGGGCGGCACGCCGGTTTCGGAGACCGATTCCGTCGATCTCGGCGCATGGAAAGCCAAGGGCGCGGATGCGTTCGTGTCCGGCAGCGTCACGCGGCTGTCGAACGGACAATACGAAGTGCGCTTCCGTCTCTACGACACGGTCAAGCAGCAGAATCTCGGCGGGCTGTCGCTCGTCAGCGCCGAAAGCGGCCTGCGCATGAGCGCGCACAAGATCGCGGATTACATCTACGCCAAGCTGCTCGGCGGCCGCGGCGTGTTTGCGACGCGTCTGTCATACGTCATCCAGACGGGCGGACGTTATCAGTTGCAGATTTCGGACTCGGACGGCCAGGACGCGAAGATCGCCCTCTCCAGCCCGGAACCGATCATCTCGCCGGCGTGGTCGCCTGACGGCACGAAGGTGGCGTACGTGTCGTTCGAGCGCAAGAAGCCGGTGGTCTACATCCACGATCTGCCGACGGGACGTCGCGTGGTCGTATCGAATCAAAAGGGTAACAACAGTGCGCCGGCGTGGTCGCCGGACGGCCGCAAGCTCGCGGTCGCGCTGTCGCGCACCGGCAATACGCAGATTTTCGAAGTCAACGCGGACGGCTCGGGCCTGCGCCGTCTGACACAAGGGAGTTCCATCGATACCGAGCCGGCCTACTCGCCCGATGGCAGCTCGATCTACTTCACGAGCGACCGCGGCGGCCAACCGCAGGTCTACAAGATGCCGGCGGCGGGGGAAAGCGCCGGCGCGGCCCAGCGGGTCACGTTTGCGGGGAGCTACAACACGAGCCCGCGCGTGAGCCCGGACGGCAAGCAACTCGCGTACATTTCGCGCACTGGCGGCGGCTTCAAGCTGTATCTGCAGGACCTCGCGTCCGGCACGGCGACGGGCCTCACCGACACGACGCATGACGAATCGCCGAGCTTCGCGGCGAATGGTCAGTACATCCTCTACGCCACCCAAGTGAACGGACGTGGCGTGTTGGCAGCCGTGTTGACCGATGGTCGCACGCGGCAAGTCTTGTCCGTACAGGGCGGTGCGGTGCGCGAGCCGTCCTGGGGTCCGTTCATGCAATAAGTCCAGCAACAACGTTTCACCTACAACGTTCAGCTACAACACAAGGAGAGGTACCATGATGTCGAAACTTCGTATCGGCCTGGCAGTTGCGATGGTCGGCGCATTGGCGGCGTGTCACTCGGGGGTGAAGCTCGATGAAGGCGCAAACAAGGGTGCGGGCACGGCGCAGCCGAATCCGCGTGACGTCCAGACGGTCAATGTCGACCCGCTGAACGATCCGAACAGCCCGCTCGCCAAGCGCAGCATCTATTTCGACTTCGACAGCTACGCCGTGAAGGACGACTATCAGCCGCTGCTGCAGCAACACTCGTCGTACCTGAAAAGCCATCCGGAGCGTCACGTCCTGATTCAGGGCAACACCGACGAACGCGGCACGAGCGAGTACAACCTCGCGCTGGGCCAGAAGCGTGCGGAAGCCGTGCGTCGTGCAATGTCGCTGATGGGCGTGGCCGATTCGCAGATGGAAGCCGTGAGCCTCGGCAAGGAAAAGCCGATGGCGACGGGCCACGACGAGTCGTCGTACGCGCAGAACCGCCGCGCGGATCTCGTGTACCAGCAGTAATCGCAGTACTCTCAGTAACGTAACCAGTCACGGGTGAGTCGCCCTATGTTGTATCGCTTTCCCTTGCTGCGGGTCGCCGCAGCCGCGTGCGTCGTCGGTTCGGTGATGTCGGGCGTGCCCGCGCACGCCGGCGTCTTCGACGACAACGAAGCGCGCAAGGCCGTGCTCGATCTGCGCACGAAGACCGATGGCCTCGCCAATCAGTTGTCGGCTGCGCAGCGCACGATCCTCGATCAGTCCAACCGTATCGACCAGTTGAATCAGCAGGTCGCCACGCTTCGCGGCCAGAACGAGGATCTGGCGAATCAGGTCGCGACGCTGCAAAAGCAGCAGAAGGACTATTACGCCGATCTCGACACGCGCATGAAGAAGTTCGAGCCGCAGCAGCAGACGATCGACGGCGTGACCGGTTCGGTCGAGCCCGGCGAGACGGAAGCGTTCAACGCGGCGTTGACTCAGTTCCGTAACGGTGACTACAAGAGCGCCGCAGCGTCGTTCAAGGCGTTCGTGACGAAGTATCCGCAGAGCCCGTATCAGCCGACCGCGCAGTACTGGCTCGGCAATGCGTTGTATGCGCAGCGCGACTACAAGGGATCGACCGCGATCTGGCAGAACCTGGTGAAGACGTATCCGACGCATCCGCGAGCACCCGAAGCGTTGCTTGCAATCGCGAATAACCAGATCGAGCAGGGTCAGAAAGCGGCTGCAAAGCAGACGCTTCAACAGATCATCTCGCAGTATTCGGGCACCGAAGTCGCGCAGTCCGCGCAAACCAAGATGTCGCAAGTGAAGTAAGCGGAGCTTCGGCTCTCGCGCCTCTCGATGAGGGCGCCCGCAGACGTGCATGCCTCGGGCGTTTCTCTTATCGATAATAGGCAAGATCGGTTGACAGCATCGGAAATCGCCGATTATAATTTCGCCTCTTTCGGGTCGTTAGCTCAGCTGGTAGAGCAGCGGACTTTTAATCCGTTGGTCACTGGTTCGAATCCAGTACGGCCTACCAAAGAATCAAGAAGGGCTGCGCAATCGCGCAGCCCTTTTTCTTTTGGTGCGCCGCTTTGCTGCCGCATTCGCATAGTCCTCCGCATTAATTTCCCGCCGCCGCTTCGGGACACTCTCTGTCCCGATCCTCCCTATAATCGAGCCATAACTTTCCCGCTCGATCATCATGACCTCCAGCCTCGACGAAGCCATTCTCCGCGTGCTGCCGACGGAACGCGACGCCGTCGCCTGGCTGTTGACGCCCGAAGTGCGCCGGCGGCTCGAGGAGCGCGGGCATCGCGTCGGATACACGAAGAAGGTGCAGCGCCATCTCACCGCACTGGAAGCAGAGTCGCGCGTCATCTCGACGATCAACGGCCGCGAACTGCTGTGGCAGCGCAAGCCGTGGCTGCACGGGCTGCAGGAAGGCGTCGGGTTGATGAGCGCGTCGGAGGCCGTCGCGTTTCACATCCTTCAGCGCTTCGCCGGCAACAAGCTGCCGAACGCCGTGACCAAAGACATCGACCCGCTGTTCCAGGCTGCCGAAGCGCGGCTGTCGCAAGAGAAAGCGGATAGCCGGATCTATCGCGCGTGGGCGGACAAGATCGATTCCGTCGATGGCGCTTTCACGCTGATCCGCCCGAAGCTGCGCCCGGACATCTTCAACACGGTCGCCACCGCGACGTTCTTCGAACGCGAACTGCTCGTGCAGTATCGCCCTGCCTACAAGGGCGAAGGAAGCGCCGATCAGAAGACGAGGCGTCTTTGGCCGCTCGCGCTCGTCGAGTCGGCGGGCGTCATGTACATGGTTGCGCAGGACCCGGGCCGCGCACCGCGCATCGAGCAGGGCGAAACGGAAGCGGCGCGCGCGCTGTATCGGCTGGACCGCATTCGTTCGGTGACGGAGTCCGGCGAGCCGTTCGTCTATCCCGAAGACTTCAAGCTGCGCAAATACATCGAGACGCAACAGGCATTCGACTTCCTGCCCGAGCCGCCCGTACGGCTGGAACTTGCCTTCGAAGGAAGCGCGGGCAATCAGTTGCGCGAATCGCCGATGTCGAAGGATCAGCATATCGACACGCTGCCCGATGGCCGCATGAAAGTGACCGGCACGGTCACGCCCAGTCTCAAGCTGCGATGGTGGCTGCGCGCGCTCGGCGCGGGCGTCGAGATTCTCGCGCCGCGTTCATTGCGCGACGAGTTCGCCGACGATTATCTGAAGCTCGCGAAGCGTTACGCATGAGCGACGAACCCGAACTCCAGCAAGCCGCAGGCTGGCTGCGCGATGCCGATGGCCTGCTCATCACCGCAGGCGCGGGCATGGGCGTCGATTCCGGCCTGCCGGATTTTCGCGGACCCGAAGGCTTCTGGCGCGCTTATCCGGCATTGCGGCATCACGGGTTCTCGTTCGAACAAATGGCCAATCCTGCAGGTTTCACGCGGCATCCGCGGCTGACGTGGGGCTTTTACGGGCATCGGCTCGCGCTCTATCGCGCGACGCAGCCGCACGGCGGCTTTCACGTGCTCCGGCGATGGGCCGCGCAAATGCCTCGCGGCGCGTTCGTGTTCACGAGCAATGTGGACGGCCAGTTCCAGCGCGCGGGCTTCGCACCGGAACGCGTCGCGGAATGCCACGGCTCGATTCACGCGATGCAATGCATCGATGCCTGCACCGGCGATATCTGGCCCGCCGACGCTTTCCATCCTGTCGTCGATGAGACGCGCTGCGAGCTCGTCAACTCGCCGCCGATGTGTCCGCATTGCGGGCGCATCGCGCGTCCGAATATCCTGATGTTCGGCGACTGGAACTGGATCGACACGCACGCCGCCCGTCAGGAGCAGAGGCTAGCCGCATGGCTTCAGGGCGTGACGCGGCTCGTGGTCGTCGAGATGGGCGCGGGCCGCGCATTGCCGACCGTCCGACGCTTCAGCGAGCGCCACGGCCCGCGCGTGATCCGCATCAATCCGCGCGAGCACGGCATTGCGCCGGGCGTGGGCGTCGGCATTGCGGGCGGCGCAAAGGAAACGCTGCTGCGCCTCGATCAGCTCATGTAGCGCACGTTGACCTGCGGCCCGAACACGTCGCGCACCATGCCGACGAGATGATCGTGGTGGCTCAGGAAGATCACCTGCGTGCGCTTCGCCAGATGCGCGAGCACGCGCAGACCGGCGCGGGCACGGGCATCGTCGAAATTGATGAAGAGATCGTCCGCGACGAACGGCAACGCCAATGCCTTCTCGCCGTGCTCCTCGAGCGCCGCGAGCCGCAGCGCGAGATACAACTGATCCCGCGTGCCCTCGCTCATGCCGCCGATTTCGACATGCTCGCCGCTCGCCGCTCTCACGGCGGCCAGCGCCATCGGCTGGCGATCGTAATCGACGACGAGCCGCGCGAACGCGCCCAGCGTCAGCTCGGAAAAGATGGCGCTCGCACGCGAGAGCATCGGGCCTTGCCGGCGTTCGCGGTATCGGTCGATCGCCCATTTCAGCAGCGTTGACGCCGTCTCGACCTTGACGAAGCGCTCGGCTGCATCGGCCATTGCGGACAGCGCTTCCTGGCGTTTCGCCTCGGCGCGCGCGGCGTTCGCTTCGCCGGAAATGGCATCGAGTTCGCGCTTCGCGGCGGCCAGCTCGGCGGCGAGTTTGGTCGATGCGTTCACCGACTCGTTCAGCGCCCCGCCGATCAACGAAAGCTCCGCCTCGACGCTGGCGATGTCCGCGCCCTCCACCTCCGCGATGAGCACGTCGAGCGTCAGCCCGTCGCCGCCCTTGATGAACGCATCGCGCGCATCGTTGACGGCCGCGGTCAGTTCGCGCCTACGCGTGGACCTCGCGATGCGCGCCGCGAGTTGATCCGGCGTATCGACGCCCGCGAGTGCGTAAAGCGGCCGCAGGCTCGCGCGCGCTTCCTCCACACCGGCTTTCGCCGCGCTCATCTGCCCGTTCGCCGCCGCGAGTTCCTTCGCGATGCGCTCGGCTTCCGCGCGCGCGGCGCAGGCGCTGTCGAGGCGCGTTGACAATTCGAGCGAGATTCCGTGCGCTTCGAGCGTGGCGAGCTCGCTGTCGACCTGTCCCGCCAGTCCTACCGCGTTCGACGCCAACGCCGCCAGCGACGCACGCATCACGTCGATCTGACCGGCGCGTATCGCATCCACTTGCGCGAGCTGCTCGCCGATTCTCTTCACGATGCCGATGGCCGTTTCCGCCGCCGACTGGGAATCCGCCGCAACGGCGACGCCCGCCTTCCCGACCGCCGCCGACCATTCGCCTTGCCAGCGCGCGAACGCTTCATGCGCGGCCTTCGCCGTGGACTGGCGGGCGACGCTCTCGGCGCGCGCCGTGTCCAGTTGCCCGCTGACATGCCGACGCGTGAGCGCCGCCGCATCGATTGCGCTGATGTGCGTTTCCGCGATGTCGCACAGCGTGTCGAGTCGCGCGGACGTATCGATGGCGACGTTCGCATCCGCAAGCTGGCGCGCGAGGTCGTCGCGACGCGCGGCGGCATCGGCGGATTCGCGGGCGAGCTCGGCCGTGTGCCTGTCCAGTGTTTGCGACGCGGCCAGCGCCTGTTCGCGGCGCGTGAGCCACGATGGAACGTCGTCGAGCGCCATGTCCGCAATCTGCGATTGCACGGCGAGCGTGCGCCACAATGCGTCGAACGCTTCGAGCGCGGCCGTCGCGTCGCGTTCGGCCTGCCGGCGGCGCTCGACGGCCTGTTCGTCGGCGGATACGCGGCGCTTGAGCGCGGCCAATTGCGTCGACTGGCCGACCGAACCGAGCTGCCGGTCGGCGAACTCGTCCGCCGTGCGCATTGCGGTTTCGAACGCCGGCGCGCCGCTCGGAAGCGTCACTTCGCCCGACCGGATCGCGAGCCATGCCGCGTCGCGCGCGCCGCGTGCATCGCGCACTTCGTCGCCGGTCACGACGCGATGCGTCTCCACGAAGTCGCCGAGTTCCGTTCGCGTGTCGTCGAGCGCGTCTTGCGCTTCCTTCAGGCGATCGACGGCCACTGCGACCCGCGACGCGAGCGATTGCCGCTCATCGCGCATCGCCGCGATGCGTTCGGCCGCGGGCAAGGTCATCGCCTGCAATTCGGCGAGCGGGCGCGTCCACTTGCCGAGCGATGCCAGCCCCGCTTGCAGCGCGTGTTCGGCCTCGCGGCGGGCATCGTCGAGGCGGCGCTGCGTTGCGTCGGTATCGCGATATTTCTGGGCGGCACGCACGGCCGCGCGCAAGCCGGGCGCCACGTCCGTGTTTGTGCTTGCCGCGAGGCGCGCTTCGAGCGCAGCGATTTCGGCGATCCCTTCTTCCACCGCCTGCAGCGCATGGCGCGCGGCAAGCTCGAGCTCGCCCCGTTCGAGCATGAGGCTCGACACCGCCTGCAACGCGAGCGGCCCCGGCAGCGAGCGGCGCGCGCCGGCTTCGTCCTGCGGCCAGCCGAGCTGCGCGCAGTCTTGCGCGATCTGCCGCAGACGCGCGGCGACATCCTGTTCGAGCCGCGCGATCTCGTCGGCGTGATTCGCGCACTGATGCCGCGTCGCTTCGAGCGCGCGAATGTCCGCTTCGACTGCGAGCAGTGTCTCATCGATGCGAATCTCGCCCAACTCCTTCTTTAATTGCTCGACGTCGTTCGCGTGCAGATCGAACGCGGTCTGCGCGGAGGCGAGGCGTGTCAGCGCGTTCTGCAACGTGGCTTCGGCGTTGGCGGGAAGATCGGCCGTATCGCCCAGTTTGTTGAGTTCCGCCGACTTCTCGCGCCACACGTTCAGATACGGCGCAACGCGACGGATGCGTTCGAGCCGCGCCCGCTTCGCTTCGAGTTCGGCGCGACGCATTTCCTGCTCGCGACTGCGCTCCTGCACGTCTTCGACCGCGCCGTGCGCGCGACGCCACTGCGCGGTACGCACGCTCGCGGTCTTCAATTCGGCGCTCGCTTCTTCGTATTGCTTGAGGCCGATGTAATACGCGCGCTCGCCGGACTTGCGCTTCGCCCAGAGGCTGTCGGCTTCGTCCGCAAGGCGCTGGCGCACTTCGCCGAGGCTCGCGATGCCCGCCGCCGACTGGAACAGTACCTGGCCGACATCGCTCGACGCATCGAGGATGCTCTGGCCGCCACGGATCAGCGCGGTGTGATCGAGGCAATACATCTGCTCGAAGAAGCTCTTGTCGGCGGTGCCGAGAAAAGGCGCGAGCGCGTCGGCGGTGAGCGCGTCGCCATTGGGCGTGACGAGCGGCGACTTGCGGCTCTTCGTGCGATGAAACGCAATGCCCGCTCCGTCCTTCTGGAGCTTTGCGCCGAGCCGCAGATCGCTCTGCGGATGCTGAAACGCAAGCGACGAGCTATGCGGCATGCCGAAGAGCAGTTCGGAAATGGCCGTTTTGATTGTCGATTTACCGGCTTCATTCGGGCCGACGACGAAATGAAAGTCCTGCTCCGCCGATGGAAACTCGACGGCATGGTCCGTGAACTTGCCGTAGCGGATGAGATCGAGCTGACTGATGCGCATGCGTTACTCCGCGTCCGCGAGTTGCGCGATGAGACCGGAGCGCACTTCGCTCACGAGCTTTGCGAGATCGCCGTCGCGCACGTATTCGAGTTCGGGCACGGACTTCTGCAATTCGGCCGGCGCCTGCGACGCCAGCGTGATCAGCCGCTCTTTCAGCATCGCGAGGAATTCGGGATCGGATTCGGCTTCGATCAAAAGGCCGTGAAGGTCGGCGAGCGCATCGGCGGCGCCGTCTGCGTTCGATGCTCCGAGATCGCGCGCGATCGGCTGCGTCGCCACTTTCACTTTCTCGAGCCACAGGCTGTCGTGGCTGATCGCCGCGATCTGCGCGAGCACTTCGGCGCGCAGTTGCGTCGCGTTGGCGAAGAGTTCGCCGTGCGCCTTCGTCGCGCCGGTGATCGTCACGCGCACCGCGTGCGGCACCGGCCGCTCGGCCTGTTCGATCAGCGCTTCGAGCGCACGCCCCGCCGCGCGCGCGACTTCATCGAGCGTGGGCAGGTCGGATGCATCGATCGTGACGGATTCCCAGCGCAATACGTCGATGAAAAGCCGCTCGACGCTCACTTCCTCCGATTCGGACACGTTCACGATGACCGCGCCGCGCCTGCCCGTCTCGCGAATGTTGCGCCCTTGCAGATTGCCGGGAAATACGATTGTTGACGACTCGTCCCACATCGCGAATTCGTGCACGTGACCGAGCGCCCAGTACTGATACTCGCGCGCATGCAGTTCGGCGACGGTACACGGCGCGTAGTTCGCATGCGCCGCCGATCCTTCGAGCGCCGTATGCAGCACGCCGATGTTGAAGTACCCGTCCACCGGCGACGGATACGCGCTCGCCAGGTTCGCCGTCACCGCCTTGTCCTTGAAGCTGTGACCGTGCAGCGCGACCTTGAGCGCGTCGATGCGATAGGTCTGCGGCTTTCTCGTCGAAAACGTGTGAACGTTGTCGGGCAATCGAAGCTGACTCGTCATCTCGCTTTCGGCGTCGTGATTGCCGTAGAGCACGTAGACGGGAATGTTCGCGCGGCGCAGCTTGCCCATCTCCTTGCAGAAGAAGATGCCGGTGTTGTGATCGCGCCAGGTGCCGTCGTAAAGATCGCCGGCGATGACCATGAAATCCACCTGCTCGTCGATGGCAATCGACACGAGCTTCGAGAACGCCTCGCGCGTCGCGTTGCGCAGCATGTCGGCGGGTGCGTCGGCGTAGGCGGACAGGCCGTGCAGCGGGCTGTCGAGATGAATGTCGGCCGCGTGGATGAAGCGCATCGCGTTGTCTTCCCCTTGAGTGTTGGTGTCGCGCTCGATGCATCCGGACGACGATGCTTGCACGCAGTCAGGACAGCTCGCGTCTCGATCGAACGCGCATAACGGCATCGGTAAGAGACGCGATGTGTCCCTGCACAAACGGACAATCGTCGAACATCAACACGAAGCGAGGTCTACCGATGACAAGTCCCTACACCACGCATACCGTCGATGCCGCCATCGTTCATCTGGAACGCGTGCTGTCGGCTGAAGGCGCGAATTCGCTGTTCGGCCAGACGTACTGGCGCACGCGCGTGCAGCAGGTCAGCGCGACGCACGGCCTGCAGCGCGATCAGCGGATGCGGCTCGACCGGCTGATGACCCGGCTCGCCGATGCTTCCCGCGCCGGGCGGCCACGATGAGCGCGGCTACGCACGCTCCACGGCCTGCGCAAGCGCAACGAATTCCGCGACCGGCACTTCTTCGGCGCGGCGCGCGAGATCGAATCCGAGCCCGTCGAAGTCGATCCGGTCGCGATACGCGGACAGATTGTTGCGCAGCACCTTGCGGCGCTGGGCGAACGCAGCCTTGACCACGTCGCTCAGCACTGCGTCGTTCACGGCCGGCAATTCATGCGGCGCGAACGGAATCATGCGGACAATCGCCGAGTTCACTTTCGGCGGCGGGTTGAACGATTCAGGCGGCACGTCGATCAGCTTGTCCATCACGTAGCGGTACTGCAGCATCACCGACAGGCGGCCGTAGTCCTTGCTCGCCGGCTCCGCGATCATGCGCTCGACGACTTCGTCCTGAAGCATGAAGTGCTGATCGATGACCTTCGGCGCGAACGCCGTCAGGTGGAACAGCAGCGGGCTCGAAATGTTGTACGGCAGATTGCCGACGATGCGCAGCGTCGGCTTGTCGCCGTCGAGCGCGAGGGAGCCGAAGTCGAAGTCGAGCGCATCGGCGGAATGCACGACGAGCTTGTCGCCGAAGCGCTTTTCCAGGCGGCCGATCAGATCGCGGTCCAGTTCCACCGCATGCAGCGGCGATTCCGGCGTGGACAGGCGCTCGATCAGCGGCTCGGTCAGCGCGGCAAGCCCCGGGCCGATCTCGACCATGCGCTCGCCGCGCTTCGGCGCGATGGCATCGACGATGGAATCGATCACGCCCTGGTTGACGAGAAAGTTCTGGCCGAAGCGCTTGCGCGCGAGGTGGCCTTGGTGTTTGGTGGACATACTCGTTGGAATGAATGCGCGTGCGGTCAGACGCCGCGCTTGTGACGCGCCATCGTGACGGCGGCGTCGATCGCGGCGATCAAGCTGCCCGCGTCCGCGCGCCCGGTGCCGGCGAGATCGAGCGCGGTGCCGTGATCCACCGACGTGCGGATGATCGGCAAGCCGAGCGTCACGTTGATGCCCTCGCCGAACGTCGCGTACTTGAGCACCGGCAGGCCTTGATCGTGGAACATCGCGAGCACGCAATCGGCGTCTTTCAGATAACGCGGCTGAAATAGCGTGTCGGCGGGATAAGGGCCCGGCGCATCGATGCCGAGCGCGCGGGCGCGTTCCAGCGCAGGCGCGATGACGTCGATTTCCTCGCGGCCCAGATAGCCGTTCTCCCCCGCGTGCGGATTCAGGCCGGTCACGAGAATGCGCGGCGCGGCGAGGCCGAAATGCGCGCGCAGGTCGTGATGGATGATGCGCAGCGTATCGACCAGTCCGTCGACGGTGATTGCGGCGGAAACGTCCTTGAGCGGCAGATGCGTCGTGGCGAGCGCGACGCGCAGCGGGCGCTGGCCCGTGCCGGCGAGCATCATCACGACGCGCGGCGTGTTCGTGCGCTCAGCGAGATATTCGGTGTGGCCGGTGAAAGGCACGCCGGCATCGTTGATCGTGCTCTTTTGCAGCGGCGCGGTGACGATGGCGTCGAAGCGGCCCGCAACAGCGCCGTCGATGGCGGCATCGAGCAAGCCGAGCACGTAGCGTCCGTTGGCGGCATCGAGCTTGCCCGCCTGTGCCGGCGCTGCGAGCGCATGATGCTCGATCTCGACCGGCTCGCCGCTCGCGGGCCAGGCGCCGCCCGCCCGCGCTTCGAGCAATGCGCGGTCGCCGAGCACGACGAATCGCACCGACGGCCAGCGCGATCGCGCTTCGCGAAGCGCCACCGCCGTGAGTTCGGGACCGACGCCCGCCGGCTCGCCCGTCGTGATCGCGACGGTGACGGCGGCGGTTTCGTCCGGATGCGCGGCGGCGTTCATCGGGCTTATTGCTGCGCTTCCTGCGCAGCGATGCCTTTGTATTGCACGTAGGCGGTGTCGCGCAGTTCACGCAACCAGTCGGAGTACGCCTGCTCGGCCTTGCGCTGACCGATCGCCTGACGCGCGATGTCGAGCTGTTGCGTCGCCGATCCTTCGGCCTCGCGGCGGCTCAGCACCTGGATCAGGTGATAGCCGTACTCGCTGCGCACGGGATCGCTGACCGCGCCGTCCTGCAGGTTGTTCATCGCGCGCTCGAACTCAGGAACGGTTTCGCCCGGGCTGATCCAGCCGAGGTCGCCGCCCTGCGATGCCGACCCGTCTTGCGAATACGTGCGGGCGAAGTTCGCGAAGTCGCCGCCCGACGCGACTTGCTGCTTGATATCGAGCAGCTTCTGGCGCGCCGACGCTTCCGACATGCCGTCCGACACGCGCAGCAGGATGTGACGCACGTGCGTCTGAACCAGCTTCGGCGCATCGGCTGCGGTGCCCTGGCTCGCGCGGCGATCGACGAGCTTGATGATCTCGAAACCGCCATCGGTGCGCAGGAGCGTCGGCACGACCTGGCCCGGACGCAGCGTCGACACCGACGAGACGATGCCCGCCGGCAACGTGCCCGGCGCGCGGAAGCCGAGATCGCCGCCCTTGGCGGCGTCGGTGTCCTGCGAGTTCTGCTTCGCCAGCTTCGCGAAGTCTTCGCCCGCCTGCGCCTGCTTGAGCACGGCGTCGGCCTTGCTCTGGACGGCGGCGACTTCCGACTGCGGCGCGTCCGGAGCCAGCTTGAACATGATGTGCTGGAGGTGAAGATCGCTCGCGTTGCGCGAGCCCGGCCCGCGCTGGCTTGCGATGTAGTTCGCCACTTCGCCATCGGACACGGTGACCTTGCTGTCGACTTCCTTCTCGCGCAGCTTCGAGAGCGTCAGTTCCGTGCGCGCGTCGCGCATGAACGTGGCCCAGGGCACGCCTTGCGCCTCGATGCGCGAGCGGTAGACGTCGAGCGTCATCTGGTTCTGCTGCGCGAGGCGCTGCAGCGTGCGGTTGACGGTGGCGTCGTCGATCACGATGCCGTCTTCCTTCGCCCGCTGCAACTGGATGCGCTCGAGCACCATCTGGTCGAGCACCTGCTGACGCATCTGTTCGACGGGCGGGACCGGCGCGTTTTGCTGCTTGAGCCGCTGCGCGATCAGGCTCGTGCGCTCTTCCAGTTCGCGCTGCGTGATGACGCCGTCATTGACGACCGCGACGACGGAATCCGCGATCTGCACATTGCGATTCGACAACGCCTGCGCACCGGCCGGCGAACTCACCATCAGCGCCGCGGTGAGCGCGGCGGCGGCCATTGCCGTCGATCGAAACAGTTTCATGTTTGCCACAGATACTCCATCAAATCCACACTTGACCCATTCGTGCGCTCGCGTGTGCTCGGGCGGCGAACGGGGATGCTGTCAGAGAACGCCTGCTTCCCGCCTCACTCGTAGTCGCTGAAGCGAGCGAGCGGCGGAGCCGACGGCGGCGGCGGCTGGTAACCCTGCACGCTGGCGCGGAACGCGCTGACGAGACCGTTGTTGACCTTGGACAAGCCCTTGAACGTGATCTGCGCAAGCACGCGCGTGCCGGACGAAGGCTGACCGCTCGTGTTCACGCCGTTCGCGTAACGCTGCGCGCCGAAGCCGAACGCCCAGCAGTCGGCATCGTACTGGAAGCCCACGAGGCCGTTGACGAGACGGTGGCTTGCGAGATCATAATTGACACGCGCCACGGCATACAGGCGATTCGTCAGCGGCCATTCGCCGGACACGAGAAGCTGGTTGATCGGCTCGTTCACCAGCGTGGTCTGGTTCGAGCGCGTGTACCGGTAGCCGACGTTGATCACCTTGCGCGCGGCCGGGCTGTACGCGAAACCGATGCTCGAACGCACGAGCTGGTTGTTGTCGACATTATATTGGAACGCCGTTTCCGAGGCGAAACCCGCGCCCAGCTTGATTGCCGCGCCGGCGATGAGGTCCGAGTGCTTGGCCTCGTTGATCGGCTGATCCTGCGAGATCGTGACGCGCTGGCTCGTGAAATAGTACTGCTGCGCGATCACGAAACGCGCGCGCTCATCGCCCGTCGCCGGATTGATGAAGCGCGTCGTCAGGCCCGCCGTCAGACGGTTCGCATCCGCGATGCGGTCGTTGCCGACGAACGTGTTCGGCGTATAGATTTCGGCGAGCCCGAAGTCGGCTTCGGCGGTATCGAAGATCGGCGCGAAGTCCTGATTGCGATACGGCGTATAGACATAGTAGAGCCGCGGCTCCAGCGTCTGAATGTAGTCCTGCCCGAAAAGCCGCACCGAACGGTCGAACACGAGGCCGGTGTCGAGGCTCAACGTCGGGATCGATTCGGTGAAGTTCTTCGGCTGATTCGCCGGCGTGAGCGGCTGCCCCGGAACCGGTCCGGTCGCAATGTGGCTCAGGTCGTACGACGCGAAGTGCCATTGCACCTTCGGCGTGAAAAAATAGCCCGGCGCGTTGATCCCGTAGCTCAGGTACGGGTTGAAGTACATGCGCTGACCGTCGGTCGCGCCTTCCTGCGTGATCGTGAAGCGCGTGAAATCCGCTTCCGCGCCGTAGTCGAAACCACCGACGTTGTACTTGTTGTACTGCACGTTCAACTGCGGTTCGCGCGCGTACGGCGGAATGGACGGCTGCAATGTCTGCCAGCGTTGTTCGCGTGCGAGCACGGACCACGGGCCGTTGTTGTACGTGAGCCCCGCTTCCTGCTGATACAGCAGTTGCGTGCCGTTCAGGAACTGATTCGACGCGTTGCCGAGGTCTTCCGGATATTGATCGTCGGAGACCTTGTTGTAATTCACGTACGCGCCGAACCCGCCGCCCAGGTTCTGGCGATGCTGCCAGAAGATCGCATAGCGGTTCGTATGCGTCTCGCGGTCGTTCGGCAGATAGTTGACCGTAAGCGTGCCCGAATACGTGGGCGACAGATAACGATAATTCGCCTCGCCCAGCACGCCCCGCCGGGACATGATGCGCGGCGTGATCGTCAGATCGCGGTTCGGCGCGATGTTGAAGTAATACGGGATCGTCGCTTCGAAGCCGGTCGTCGAGCTGAGCGAGAACGTCGGCGGCAAGAGACCGCTGCGGCGATCGCCCGTCAGCGGAAACGAGAGCCACGGGCTCGCGAACACCGGCACGCCCTGGAAGAACAGCACGCCGTTATGCGCGACGCCCTCTTCTGAGCCGGTATCGAAATCGAACGACGAACCCTTGATGTACCACGACGGGTCCGCTTCGCACTGGCAGGCGGTGTACGTGCCGTGATCCACGCGGGCCCGCTCGTTATCGATCAGGTCGATGCGTTCCGCGCTGCCCGAGCCGCCCGTCAGATTGAAGTGGTACTTCGGGTTCGTCATGAACCCTTCGTTCGAACCCACCTTGAGGTGCGCTTCCGGTCCCACGAACGACACGCCGTTGTTGATCAGCCTGACATTGCCGAAAGCATCGGCCATGTCCGTATCCTGATCGTAATGAAGCGCATCGCCCTTGATGACCGTGACCGAGCGGCGCACTTCGGCCGCGCCCTTCGCGGCCATGTCTTCGTCCGACGTGCCGGTGGTCTTGTCGCCGAGCAGAAAGGTCGTGGGCTGCTGGCCGCTTTTCAGCGGGCGTTCGAGCAATTGCGGCGCGAGACGCAGGCTGCCGGGACCGTCGAGCGGCTGCGCGTCGGCAGCGGGGCCGACGAGTTGTGCGTGCGCGAGAGCGGGCATCAGGCCCGGAACGGATAGCAGCGCGGCGACGAGCCGCCGCCTGCGTGGCTGAGCATCGCCCTGGATCTTCGATACGGGAAACTGTCGTGGCGGCATGTATGGGTGGCGGTTCGATTCCTTTCGCGTCACGCGCCCGATGCCGCCGCGTGAGCGGCCGCGCTTCGCCCGCGTCAATGCCGTGATCGAACTCGACGGTCCGTGGCCATGCAGGGACGACACTCGATCGGACGTTGACGCGGCACGGTCGTCGGCGCCTGGCGCCAGGCGCGAACAGCTAGCTCAAGGATCGCTTAAAAAAGTCGTGGGGTATTATATGGCAAGATGTTTTGCCTCTCGAATTTATGACGCACATTCCCGCCGACGCCCGCCTCGATCAACTCCGTTCCTGGCTTCAGACTTACGCCGACCGCTATCGGCTCGACCTTGCCACGCTCGCGCCCGCCTCCGCCGATGCGAGCTTTCGCCGGTATTTCCGGCTCACGAGTGAATCGGAGCATGGCGGCACGGTGATCGCCGTCGATGCGCCGCCGCCCGAAAAGTGCCGCGAGTTCGTGCAGGTCGCAGGGCTGCTCGAAGCGGCCAACGTGCATGTGCCGAAGATTCTCGAAGCCGATTTCGACGCCGGCTTCATGCTCGTCACCGATCTCGGCACGACCACTTATATTTCCGCACTCGACGAAAAGAACGCGCGCCCGCTGATGCGCGCAGCCATCGACACGCTGATCCGCTTCCAGCAGACCGCGCGCGAAGGCGTCCTGCCGCCGTTCGACGAAGCGTTCCTGCGCCGCGAGATGGAGTTGATGCCCGAGTGGTTCATTGGCCGCCATCTGGGCCGCGAAGTTACCGCCGACGAGCGCAAGACGCTCGACGACACATTCGCGCTGCTCGTGCAAAGCGCGCTCGCGCAGCCGCAGACCTTCATGCTGCGCGACTTCATGCCTCGCAATCTGATGGTGTGCGAACCGAATCCCGGCGTGCTGGATTTCCAGGATGCGGTGTACGGGCCGATCACCTACGACATGGCCTCGCTCGTGCGCGACGCATTCATTAGCTGGGACGAGGAGTTCCAGCTCGATTGCATCGCGTATTACTGGGAGCGCGCGAAAAAAACGGGGCTTCCCGTCGATCCCGATTTCGGCGAGTTCTACCGGCAACTCGAATGGATGGGCCTGCAGCGGCACATCAAGATCATCGGGCTGTTTGCGCGCATTCATTATCGCGATGGCAAGCCGCGCTATCTTGCGGACCTGCCGCGTTTCCTCGGCTATGCGCGCAAGGTCGCCGAACGCTATGCGCCGCTGTGGCCGTTCGCACGCCTGCTCGATTCGCTGGAAGGCCGCGCGGTCGAAGTCGGCTACACCTTCTGAGTTCACGATGACGCACGCTTTGAAAACGGCGATGATCTTCGCCGCCGGCCGCGGCGAACGCATGCGCCCGCTCACCGATACCTGCCCCAAACCGCTGCTCGAAGCGGGCGGCAAACCGCTCATCGTCTGGCAGATCGAGCGGCTTTCGGCGGCGGGCATCGAAAGCATCGTCGTCAATCACGCCTGGCTCGGTGAGCAGATCGAAGCCGCGCTCGGCGACGGCTCACGCTGGGGCGTCGAACTTCGTTATTCGCCGGAAAGCGAAGCGCTGGAGACGGCGGGCGGCATCGCGCAGGCACGGCCGCTGCTCGGCTCCGGCGTGTTCATCGCGGTCAGCGGCGACGTGTTCTGCGACTTCGACTACGCCACCTTGCGCGAGCGCGCGAATTCGCTCGCTTCAGATGCGACGCCCGGCATGCACCTCGTCATGGTGCCGAATCCGCCGTTTCATCCGAAAGGCGATTTCGCGTTGATCGACGGAAGGCTCGCGCTCGACGGCGAGCCATGCTTCACGTTCGGCAACATCGGCGTGTACGACACGCGCATGTTCCGCGATCTCGCGCCCGGCACGCGGCGCGCGTTGACGCCTTACTACCGCGAGACCATCGGTGGCGGACGGGCAACCGGCGAGCTGTACACGGGCCGCTGGGAAAACGTCGGCACGCCGGCGCAACTTCAGGCGCTCGACCAGGAACTGCGCCAGGGCTGACGCGGACGCGGACGCGGCCCGGATTGGGACGCATCCGATGGTAAAATGCGCGGTTCTCCCGTCTTTTCCTTCCAGCCGCAAGCGGCAGCCGACACGCCATCATGTCCGATACCCGTCCCGATACCCTCTTTGCGCTCACCGCGCTTTCGCCGCTCGACGGCCGTTACGCCGCTAAGACCGAAGCTCTGCGTGACTGGCTTTCCGAAGCCGCTTTCATGCGCCATCGCGTGACGGTCGAGATTCACTGGCTGATCGCGTTGTCGCGCGCCGGCTTCGCGGAAGTGCCGCGCTTCTCTGATGCCTCGGAGCAGTTCCTGCTGGCACTGGCCGAGCGCTTCACCGCACACGACGCGGCGCGCATCAAGGATATCGAGCGCGTCACGAACCACGACGTGAAGGCGGTCGAATACTGGCTCAAGGAATCGGTCAAGGGCCAGCCGGAACTGGAGCGCGCGAGCGAGTTCATCCACTTCGCGTGCACGTCGGAAGACATCAACAACACGTCGCACGGACTGATGCTCGCGGGCGCGCGTGAGCGCGTAATGCTGCCGGCGCTGCGTTCCGTGCACGAGCGTCTCGTGAAGCTCGCGCACACGCACGCCGAACAGCCGATGCTTTCCCGCACGCACGGTCAGCCTGCCAGCCCGACGACGCTCGGCAAGGAAATCGCCAACGTCGCGGCGCGTCTGTCGCGGGCGATCGAGCGCGTCGCGCACGTGCCGCTGCTCGGCAAGATGAACGGCGCAGTCGGCAACTACAACGCGCATCTGTCGGCATATCCGGAGTTCGACTGGGAAGCGTTCTCGAAGGATGTCGTCGAGAACCGGCTGAAGCTTACGTTCAATCCGTACACGATCCAGATCGAGCCGCACGATTACATGGCCGAACTGTTCGATGCCGTCGCGCGCGCGAACACCATCCTGCTCGACCTCGACCGCGACGTGTGGGGCTATATTTCGCTCGGCTACTTCAAGCAACGCACGAAGGCAGGCGAAATCGGCTCGTTGACGATGCCGCACAAGGTCAACCCGATCGACTTCGAAAACTCGGAGGGGAACCTGGGCCTCGCCAATGCGACGCTGCGCCATCTCGCCGACAAGCTGCCGATTTCGCGCTGGCAACGCGATCTGACGGACTCGACCGTGCTGCGCAACATCGGCGTGGCGTTCGGCTATTCGCTGCTGGCTTACGACGCGCTGATCCGCGGTCTGGACAAGCTCGAAGTGAATGCAGCGCGCCTGAACGAAGATCTCGACAATTGCTGGGAAGTGCTCGCGGAGCCGGTTCAGACGGTGATGCGCCGCTATGGCATCGAGAATCCGTATGAGCAATTGAAGGAACTGACACGCGGCAAGGGCATCACGCGCGATGCGTTGCAGGCGTTCATCAACGGCCTCGCGATTCCGGCCGATGCAAAGCAGTTGCTGCTCGATATGACGCCGGCAACGTATATCGGCAAAGCGGTCGAACTGGCGAAGCGCATCGCCTGAAATCGCTTCGAACGTCGCGTGAAGCAAAAAGCCCCGAATTTCTCGGGGCTTTTTGCTTTCTACCGCGTCTTCAGCTTTTCCATCACGTTATCGACGATCTGCTCGGGCGTGAGCTCGATGCTCTCCGTGATCGCTTCGTCCTCGCCCGGTTCCTCGAGCGTATCAAGCTGGCTTTGCAGCAGCGACGGATCGAAGAAATGGCCGGTGCGGTGGCCGAGACGTTCGCGCAACACGTCCATCGTGCCTTTGAGATAGATGAAGCACACGTCCTGGTCGCCGGCGCGCAGCACGTCACGATACGAGCGCTTCAGCGACGAGCACGTGAAGACGGCCGTCTCCCCTGCCCGCTGCTTTTCCTCGATCGCCGCGCGGATCGTCTTGAGCCACGGCCAGCGGTCTTCATCGGTCAGAGGGATGCCGTGATGCATCTTCTCCTTGTTCGCGGCGCTGTGAAAAGCGTCGCCGTCGGTGAACGGACAGTGCAGGCGTTCCGCCAGCAATTCACCGATCAGAGACTTGCCGGCGCCCGAGACGCCCATCGCGATCAGAATCATCGAATTCTCCTTACACGACCGTCGACATTGCGAGGGTCAACCCCAGTCCCATGAGCGAGATGATGGTTTCGAGCAGCGACCACGTCTTGAACGTCTGCCCCACCGTCATCCCGAAATACTCTTTGATCAGCCAGAAGCCGCCGTCGTTCACGTGCGAGAAGATCAGCGAACCCGAGCCTGTCGCGAGCACGAGCAGTTCCGGGCTGACATGGCCGCCCGCCGCCGATGCGATCGGCGCGACGATGCCGCACGCGGTCGTCATCGCGACCGTGGCCGAGCCGGTTGCGAGGCGGATCAGCGCGGCGACGAACCAGCCGAGCAACAGCGGCGACAGGCTCGCCTGCGTTGCCGTCGCGACGATCTGCTGTGAGATTCCGCTGTCACGAAGCACTTGCCCGAAGCCGCCGCCGGCGCCGACGATCAGCGTAATGCCGGCGATCGGCGCCAGACAGTCGCCGCAGAACTTCTGAATCTGCTCGCGATTGAAGCCTTGCTTCGCGCCGAAGGTCCAGAAGCTGACCAGGACCGCGATCAACAGCGCGATATCCGACTGCCCGATGAAGCGCAGCAGATCGTTCGGCAGCGTTTTCGGCGTGAAGACGAGGTCGGCCCAGCTCCCGATCAGCATCAGGATAACCGGCAACAGAATCGTGAACAGCGTGATGCCGAAACTCGGCAGTTCGCGCTTCGCCGCGCTGTCGCCGTGCTTCTGCACGAACTGGTCGGCCAGCGCGTTCGCGTCCGGCAGCTTGATGTATCGGTGGATCAACAAAGCGAAGAGCGGCCCTGCGACGATGGCCGTCGGCACACCGATGATCAGGCCGTAGGCGATCGTCTTGCCGATATCCGCGTGATACGCCTGGACTGCGAGCAGCGCGGCGGGGTGCGGCGGAATCAGGCCGTGCACGACGGAAAGACCGGCGACCATCGGCAATCCGATCACCAGCAGCGACTTCCCGGTGCGGCGCGCGACGTTGAACGCGATCGGAATCAGCAGCACGAAGCCGACTTCGAAGAACACCGGCAAGCCGACGATGATCGCAACGACCATCATCGCCCAATGGATGTTCTTCTCACCGAACAGATTGATGAGCGTATTGGCGATCCGCTCGGCGCCGCCGGATTCGGCCATCATCTTGCCGAGCATCGTTCCCAGACCGACAACGACGGCAATGTGTCCGAGCGTATTGCCATTACCTGTTTCGAACGCCTTGACGATCTTGTCCATCGGCATGCCGACGGCGAGGCCGAGCAACAGGGAAACGATCAGAAGAACGAGAAACGGATAAACCTTGAAGCGGGTAATCATCAGGATCAGAACCGCGATCGCGATCACCGCGTAGAGCAGCAACATGCTCCCGTGGACGGCTGGCATGACGCCTCCTTGATTTTGTTGAGAATTCTGTGGGCTATGTGTGCATTGACCGTTGACACTGCGACGCCGCAAACGTGGCGTCAGCGCACGCATGACACCGGGCAACGGAATTCTACTTGCAAGCGAGAACAATCGCGGAGAAACACGGTTTCCCGCGGCCATTCGCGCAGTGCGGGGCGTGCGTGCAAGCGGGACACCAATGAAAAAAACCGATGTTCGATTGAACATCGGTTTCTTGCGTACAGCGCGAGCCGCGATGGCTCGATTCATTGTGAGGCCTCAGGCCGCCAGCTCAGATGGTGTCAGCCGCCGCATGCGAAATCGAATTGGCGTGCGCTGCTTCCGCCCGGCCTGAGCTGAGGATTGTCCAAGGCCTGGACAGCGATGACCTGCCGATCTTTGCAGATCTGCGAAGCCTTCGACATACACGATTTCTGCGACTCGAATACGCCCGAGCACGTCACGCGATAGGCGGATTGCTGCTGCCCGGCGATATCCAGCTTTCGAGCCGTATAGGTCATGCTCGTATCGGTTGTGCAGGCCGACGCCAGCCCGGCGGCGACGATTACCGCAATAAGAAGTTTCGACATCTCGTTGATTCCAGCTAAGTCTGTGCGAATGCCATCGGCCTTGAACAGCGGACTGTCAACAGCTTCCACGTTTTGGACCGCGGCGGCCAGCGCGTCCATGCCCGTCGACAGCGAGTTGATGCTCGTCGAGGTCGAAGCCGACAGCGAGTTCATACCGGTCGACAGCGAGTTGATGCCCGTCGAAGTCGAAGCCGACAGCGAGTTCATACCGGTCGACAGCGAGTTGATGCCCGTCGAGATCGAAGCCGACAGCGAGTTCATACCGGTCGACAGCGAGCTGATGCCCGTCGAGGTCGACGCCGACAGCGAGTTGACGCTCGTCGACAGCGAGTTGATGCTCGTTGCCCGTGGAGACCGAGGTCGACAAGGGACCAGACGTTCCGCAGATCTGGTTATAGGTTGCGTTGCCACTAGCAATCCCCTGAATACTTCCGCCAGCGTTCGTGAAGTAGTAGGCGTTGGTGGGGGTGCAAGTTGCAATACTTGGCGCCGCCCAGGCGCTCGGCATACCACCCAACAGCATTGCGACAGACGCGCCTACGCCCGCTGCAAGCGGGCCCATGGCGGAAACGGAACGCTGCCGACCGAGTTGCGCCGAAGTTTCTCCGTCCGCGTCTGAACCAGGCGTCGTTCCCTCGGTGCTCCTCTTTCCTCGCGCCATCGCGGTTTCCGCGACGGCGACGAACGTCCCTACTTTCTCATTCCAAATACTGCGGTATGACTTGTTCATAAACCGAATTGACCCAAAAAACGAGCGTCTTTTACAAAAAACAAAAAGGAAAGACCTTCTGACCACGGCATAGAATATTCGTCCATCTGCCAGCGATGAAGCGGACACGTCCTAAAAAGAAGGAAACTCGGTGGCGAAATACGAAATCGGGTTTTCGTCTTTTTGAGGAAAATTCGCATTTCATTTGATGGTTTTATATGGAAGGAGAAGCAAGTCGAGCAACGACTGAATCTGTCGGCCATACAAGTGGAAGCGCGCGACGCGTCCGGAGACCGCGCCGAAAAAATATGGTCCCACGCAAATGAGAACGGGCGGTCCAAAGGACCGCCCGTCAATTCTGATTAGCTGAAAATGCGGAAAAAGATTAACGAATGGGTCTTTGCAGCAAAGAGTCCAGCAAAGTTGAATAGTCGCGGATCAAGGCATCACTTTCCGGGAGAAAGCGAGCGATTCTCGGACGCTGCTTTTCGCGATATTGCTCCAGTTGCACGTCGTGTTCTTCGACCGCCTGGAGCAGCCTGCGCGCGCCCTCGTTCAGGTCGTTGGCCTGATAGTAATAACCGAGATCGGGACACAATGTCGCGTTGTGAACGAGCGGATAGCCCTGCCAGCACACTTCCACATAGAAGTAGTTCAGCGGATTTTCCCACTGGTGCGAAACGACAATGTCCGTGCGCTCAGCCAGAAAGGTCGGCGTATCGAAGCGGCCCAAGAAAACAGCTTTATGCTGCCGCACGATGTCGAGCTGATTCATCAGCGAGATGAATTCCTTGCAGTCGATGGCGAGATGCTGCGCGTTCGTCACCTGCAGCAACTCGATGGCGTCCGGCCGCGCCCGGTACGCCAGTTCCGCGATCATCGTCGGATAGAGACAGAACTTGACGACGTTGATATTCGGCTCCATCACGCTCAGCCGGCGAGGGCCGGCGCGGCGCTGATATTCGCCCGAGTGCGGCAGGGCTGCGGTGCGCGCGTTCAGGAAAATGGGGCTCCAGATAAACGGCACCACTTGCGCGGTCTGACGGCGCAGCACTTCGAAATAACCCTGACTGATGTTCGCAACCTGCGGAATCATCCGGATGGCGTCGTACCGCTGGTTGACGAACAAGTGCTCGCCGAAACTCGGCTTGCAGAAAATGACCGACTCCATCGCATGCACGTATTCGAACCCGCAGCAGTAAGACACGAGCCGTGCTGCGCGCTGCTTGAGGTAGTCCGTCGCTGCGGGATCGATCTGTCCCCCGAGTTCGATCAGCACATCGACGTTGTCCTTGATGTCATCGAACGTGACCGTGGGCCATCTTTTCAAATCCCAGGGCAGTTTGTCCGTGATAGGGACATGCGTGGTATTCACGAGCGAGACGCTCGCCACATTCGGACAGTTCTTAAGTGCCTCGGCCAGAAACACTGCATTCTGCTTGATGCCGTTATTCCATAACGTTTCGGCTTCGTGATGCAGCCCGATTGTGATGCCGATGCGTAGCTTTTTCATCGCTCAATACTCCAATACTTCGACTCAAAGACCTTGAGTCCGTCGTCATCTTCTCGCGTAGACCGCTTCGAGTGCTTGCGTGTAGATCCGCACGTTCTGCTCGTTTTCCGGATCGAGCGTATGCAGGAACGCTTTTGCGGTCGCGCGATAACTGTCGAGGTTCTCGTCGTGCGTGGCGAATGCGCGTCGCAATGCCCTGCCACCCTCTTCACAGTCGAAATCGTGATATCGATAGCCGCAGTCGCCAATCAGATGCGAGTTGTGAACGAGCGGATAGCCGCCGTACAGCGCCTCGTAATACACGTAGTTCTGGGGGTTCTCCCAGTGATGGCAGACCACTGCGTCCACCGACGCCGGCACGATCTGCGCGAATGGGAAACGTCCCTCGAAGGAGCCGAGCCCGTGTTTCACGAGGTTGAGGCTCTGTGCGAACCCCGCGAAAGCCACATGCTCCTTCAGCTTGAAGGTGTTGAACGCGTACATGCGCTCGATCATGTCCGGGTTCTCGCGATGCGCCGCCTCGCAGCAAAGCATCGGGATAAAGCTGGTCTTGACCATGCAGACGTTCGGCTCGAAGATGCCGATGCGCCAGCGGGACGGCCAGGCTCATAGCCGAACTTTCTGCCGTCCGGCAGCTTCGCGGCTTCGCGGTCCAGAACCACCGGACTCCACAGGTGAGGCATCAGCTTGACCGGCGCGCGGAACAGCGTTTCGAAGTATGGCGCGCAGCTGTTCTCGTACTCGGGAAGCGTCCACACTTCGTCGTAAGGCGCGCCCGAGATCAGGAGCGCGTGCTGCAGATTGAAGATCATGCGCTCGATATCGATGACATAGTCATTGCCGACGCGCATCGTGATGATCTTTCCGCCACGCTCCTTGAACTTGATCGACCATTCACGATTGAGCTGCGCGCTCATTTCGATCATCACGTCGAGCTTCGGCAACGCGGTTTCCATGTCGATCAGCGGCGCTGGCGAATCCTGGAGAAAGCGCTCGGCGTCCTGCGGGCCGCCATCGCCGCCGCCCATCACGAGATACGTGGCTTTAACGCGCGGCGAACGCTTGAGCAGCATTACGAGGTACAGGCAATTCTGGAAGATGCCGTTCTCCCACAGCGACTGCTCGCCCTTGCGGATGAAGATGGACACGCCGACATTGATCCGTTCCGGCATACGGGATTTCGATTGGTTCGTCATACGCCGACTTTCGCCTCGCCGTTATTACAAACATGCAGCAACCGATCCGCGAAAATATCGAGATTCGCTTGATTGAATGGATTCACTGAGTCGATGACTCGCTGCGCCCGCGCCCGATAATCGGCAAGCGACGCATCGTGCTCACGAGTGGCGCGCAGCAACTGGCGCCCGCCCTCCTGAGCATCGAAATTGGGGTAGTAGTAACCGGCGTCGAGCCACGGCGAGTTGTGTATCAGCGGATAGCCGCCGTACAGCGCGTCGGGATACAGATAGTTCTGGTCGTTGCCCCATTGGTGCGACACGACCGCGTCGGCAAACTGCGCCATGAAGCCAGCGATGTCATGGCGGCCATGAAACGTGGCCTTGCCTGCCTTCACGACATCGAGTGAATTGGCCAGGTGAACGAGCGTCGGGTGATCCTTCATGTGCAGCGTATTAAGCGCGTGCATGGCCGAAACGCTCGACTGATCGGCGCGGTATGCCTCTTCGCAGATCAACATGGGAATGCTCGACGCTTTGACAACCGAAATGTTCGGTTCGAATATCCCCACGCGAAAGCCCTGCGGTTTCTGATCCCGTTTCATCGACGCGTCGGTACGCGGCTGGTAGCCGAATTGCAGACCGTGCTCGTTGACTTCCGCGATGCGGTTTTCGAGAAACTGCGGGTGCCAGATGAACGGAATCAGATGGACGTCGCAGCGATGCAGCGTACGCATCATCGGAATCGAGAGGCGGTCTTTGTGCATCAGCCAGATTTCGTCGTAGCGGTCCGGCCGGATGGTATGGACCGGCTTCTCGAAAACCGGCGGCTCGACGAGGCCCACGTACGGTTGGCCGCAACAATAGAAGACGACTTTCTTGCCTCGGGCTCGCATGAGATCGAGCCACTGCGTGTCCAGCGTGCCGCCCATTTCGAAGACGACATCGACAGCGTCCGTGGCATCCTGCGTACGCATGATGCGCAAGCCCTTCGCCGCCATATCGACTTGCGGAGGCAACGCGTTTTGATCGCCGACATCGATCAGTGAAATTGTTTCAACGAAAGGCAGCTTCTGAAGCGCCTCCGCAAGGAAGACCACATTCTGGCCCAGACCGTTCTGCCAGATGTTTTGCCCTTGATGCGTTACGACTGTAATTCCGATTCGAATAGCCACCGAATTGATTTCCCGAATAAACAGAATTGCGCGAGGTGAAATGAAAGCACGGTGTATTGGCCGGAGCCCGAGCCAGCGGCGCCTTCGACACGGGGACGGATAGTAACGTCTCTGCCAACGAGCGCGACGTGCTTCACTAAACGGTATGAGCTTGAATATATAGAAGAACGTCCAGAATTAACAGCAAACGGAGATTTAATGAGATTGTTCTTATCGCTCAGTCGAACCGGATATTTCTTACTGAATTTATGATTCGTCGTTTTCTTATTTTATTTCTCGACGCGAAAAGCAGGCCATTTTGAGACGTGCGTCCTGAAGGACTGGAGCCTTCGGTCGCGAAAGAGAGAATGCGATGGGTGCGGCTTCGTGATGGTATCGCCGGAAGCGCCAGACGGCACTGCAGGAGAAAAAGGCGCGCGGCGCAGAAGGCCGCGTGCCTGAGAGGAGTTACTTCAACTGCGCCAGTTCGCTGGCGGCACGCGCGAGCCGCGTGACTTCTTCCCAGTTCTGAGCGTTGACCGCTGCCTTCGGCGTGAGCCAGGAACCGCCGACGCAAACGACGTTCGGCTGCGCGAGAAAGCTCGACGCGGTCTCCGCCGTGATGCCGCCCGTCGGACAGAACTTCAGATTCGGAAACGGCCCGTGGAACGCCTGCAGCATCGGAATGCCGCCCGCCTGCTGCGCCGGGAAGAACTTGACGATTTCATATCCGAGTTCCATCGCGCTGATGATGTCGCTCGGCGTCATCACGCCCGGCAACAGCGGCAGCCCGGCGTCTTGCGCGGCCTGGTGCATGTCCTTCGTCAGACCGGGCGACACGCCGAACTTCGCGCCCGCCTTCCTGGCCTGCTCGCAGTGCTCCGGCTTGGTGATGGTGCCGACGCCCACGACGATATCCTCCGCGAGCTGGCTCGCGCGCTCGATGGCCCCGATGCCCGCCGCCGTGCGCAGCGTGATTTCCAGCACCTTCACGCCGCCCGCGTGCAACGCGCGCGATACCTGTTCGCCCTGCTCCACCGAATCGAAAGCCAGCACCGGAATCACCGGTCCCAGGCGCACGATTTCGCTCACCGTTTTCATTGATGCGACTCCTGTTGTATGCGGGCGACTACGCGTCGGTCCGCGGGTTCGTGTGGGGTTGGCCGCTCTCCTTGCGCCCGGGCGTCACACGGAAGCCGGCGCGCGGGAGGCATGTTGCGCGGCATGGGAATGATGCGAAGCCTCGTCGTGCGTCGATGCCGCCGTCTCGCCGATCATCGCGCCGAAGACGGATGCGCCCTCTTCGGCCGGCGACGCGGCGCGACGGAACACGCCGAACAGCTCACGCCCGAAGCCGGCCTCGTTCTCCGCCTGATTCACCGGCGCGGCGACTTCGCGCGACGCCCACTCGTTCGCGTCGATGTCGATGTCGAGGACGCCCGCCGGGGCGTCGATCACGAGCATGTCGCCTGTGCGAACCTTGCCGAGCGGACCTTGCAGCAGCGCCTCGGGCGAAACGTGGATGACCGCCGGCACCTTGCCCGACGCGCCGGACATGCGGCCGTCCGTCACGAGCGCGACATGAAAACCCTGATCCTGCAACACCCCGAGAAGCGGCGTCAACCGATGCAGCTCCGGCATTCCGTTCGCGCGCGCGCCCTGAAAGCGCACGACCGCGACGAAATCACGCTTCAGTTCGCCCTTGTCGAACGCAGCCTGCACTTCTTCCTGCGAATTGAATACGATAGCCGGCGCCTTCACCACGCGATGTTCCGGCGCGACCGCCGAAATCTTGATGACGCCGCGCCCGAGCTTGCCTTGCATCAGCCGCAGGCCACCGTCCGGCTGGAACGGCTCGCCGATACCGCGCAGCACCTTCGTGTCGTGACTTTCAGCGGCGCCGTCAACCCATTGCAGCTTGCCCTCGATGAGCTTCGGCTCCTTCGTGTAGAGCGACAGCCCCCGCCCGACCACCGTCTGCACGTCCTCATGCAGCAGGCCGCCTTCGAGCAGATTGCGCACCAGAAACGCCACGCCGCCCGCCGCGTGGAAGTGGTTCACATCGGCTTTGCCGTTCGGGTAGATTTTCGCTAGCAGCGGCACGGCCTGAGACAGTTCGTCGAAATCGTTCCAGTCGATGACGATGCCCGCAGCCCGCGCAATCGCCACCAGATGCAGCGTGTGATTCGTCGATCCGCCCGTCGCCAGCAGCGCGACGATGCCGTTCACGATCGCCTTCTCGTCCACCACGTGGCCAATCGGCGTGTAATTGCCGCGCTCGAGCGTGATATCGAGCACGCGGCGCGCGGCTTCGGCGGTGAGTGCATCGCGCAGCGGCGTGTGCGGATGCACGAAGGCCGCGCTGGGAAGATGCAGGCCCATGACTTCCATCAGCATCTGATTGCTGTTGGCCGTGCCGTAGAACGTGCAGGTGCCGTGGCCGTGATACGCAGCGGCCTCGGCTTCGAGCAGCGCGTTGCGGTCGCACTTGCCCGTCGCGAATTCCTGCCGCACCTTCGCTTTTTCGTCGTTGGTGAGGCCGCTCGTCATCGGACCGGCGGGAACGAAGATGGTCGGCAGATGGCCGAACTGCAAAGCGCCGATGGCGAGTCCCGGCACGATCTTGTCGCAAACGCCGAGACACAGCGCCGCGTCGAACATGTTGTGCGTCAGCGCGACGGCCGTACTCATCGCGATGACTTCGCGCGAGAACAGCGACAGCTCCATGCCCGCGTTGCCTTGCGTGATGCCGTCGCACATGGCTGGGACGCCGCCCGCGAACTGGGCGATACCGCCGTGTTCGCGCGCAGCCTGCTTGATGATGTCCGGAAAGCTCCTGTACGGCGCGTGCGCCGAAAGCATCTCGTTATACGACGACACGATGCCGATGTTCGGCTCGCGCACCGCCTTGATCGCGAACTTCTCCTGACCTTCGAGGCCCGCGAAACCGTGTGCGAGGTTCGCGCAGGACAGCGCGCCGCGCGCCGGAAACTTGCCGTGCGCGGCGTCGATGCGCGCGAGATACGCCGCGCGCGTCGCTTTACTGCGCTCGATCACGCGGTCGGTGACTTTCCTGAGTTGCGGATGCGGGGAAATCATTGACACTCCTTCGTCTCACTCCGGCGCGCCTGCCGTCGAGTTGGGGGGTTGGACATCGCGAGGAACGGCGGCTGCGTCATTTTATTGTCAGTGCCGTCTGGCGAATGTTAGTAGAAAAACTACATGATGACAACGCGGACCGAGCCAGCCTCGTTAAGCGGTCGCATGGCGACCTGCTCCATACGATGCGCCTTCCGGAAAATCCCTTAGATCGCCTCCACGCGTCATGTAGTATTTGTACACGCACAGCCATCCGCTATAGTCGCTCCAATTTCCAGCATAGGCGAGTTTTACGATGTTGCTGTCCCAAGTCGAAGCGATGCGCGAGCAGTTGCGCCCCTCCGAGCGCAAGCTGGCCGATTACGTGCTCGAAGCGCCGCGCGAAGTGCTCGACCTGTCGATGACGGACTTCGCCGCGCGCGTCGGCGTCAGCCAGCCGACCATCGCTCGGTTCTGTCAGGCGCTCGGCTTCTCGGGCTTCCGCGAATTCAAGATTCGGCTCGCGCAGAGCGTCGCAGGAGACGTTCCCACGGTTTACCGCGACGTACGTAGCGACGAACCCGCTGCGGGTGTCGCCGCGAAGGTGCTGGACCGGACCATCGGCGCGCTGATTGCCGTGCGCAACAGCCTGTCGTCGGACAGCGTCGCGGCGGCGATCGCAATCCTGTCGGACGCTCGCCGAATCGAGTTCTATGGCGCGGGCGGCTCGGGCATCGCCGCGCTCGACGTGCAGCACAAATTCTTCCGCCTCGGCGTGCCGTCGGTCGCCTACGCCGATCCGCACACGTACACGACGTCGGCTGCATTGTTGCGCGAAGGAGATGTCGTCGTCGCGATTTCCAACACGGGACGCACGAAGGACATTCTCGACGCGTGCAAGTCCGCGCTCAACGGCGGCGCGAAGGTCATCGCGATCACGCACGGCAACTCGCCGCTCGCGCGCATCGCGACGGTGGGGCTTTTTGCGAACGTCGATGAGGACACGGACATTTTTTCGCCGATGACATCGCGCGTTTCGCATCTGGCCATTGGCGACATTCTCGCGGTGGGGCTCGCGCTCGCGCGCGGGCCGCAACTGGCCGAAAAACTGGCTGAAGCGAAGGACGTGCTGGAAAGCCGGCGAGTCGGCGGTTGATAATCCCACGGACAACGATTCGAAGCCGCCGCGGTGCGAACGGGCGCCGAATCGCATGCAACAGTCACATGCCACACGCAACAGGCGGCCGGGTATCGAAATGAGTCACGCTTTTTCGCTGGAACGGCTTGAATCGCGCGTTCATGACAAACAGTTCGATGAAGCGATCAGCCTCGTTTTCGAATTGCAGGCAGTGCTTCGAAAGAAGCCATTCATTGATCCGGCGGAACTGATGGCGGCGCCGCCTCAGGACGGCGAGCGCTTCCATCGGTTCGTCAGCCGCGCGGCGGCCGCGCTCTCGGCGATGTTCGCGCATCCCGAATTCACGCTGACGGATGCACGCTGGCAGAGGTTGCTGCCGTTGCGCGCGCTTATCTGGCGGATCTTCACGGCCGATGTGCAACGGAACGGCGAAGGCGTCGCGCGTTCGCTGATCGCATCGATTCAAAACGAACGCTCGCGCGCTCCCGAAGATGCCGCGCGAAAGCTCACGCTCGTCTTCAGTTCCGAGTGGGACTTGCCGCTCGATCTCGCGCAGATGTGGAATTTCGACCACCGCGCAGCAGCCACACTCGGCATGGCGATCGCCGCGGAATCGTATCCCGGCAGCGAACGGGCGTACGCGCGTCGCAACGCCATGCTCGAATGGTTGCCGGATGCAATGTCGGAAATCGTCAACCTGCTCGAAGTGGATGTCGCCGCGACGTGGGCGCTCTATATGCATTGCAGCTACGGCGATGTTCTGCGGCGGCACGATGTCAAACGAAGCATCAACGTGCTCGTCCGTAACAAGCTGGCAGAGTATGGACTCACGAACCTCCCCGCCAGCCCGCCGGACGGCCCGGCCCGCAAGCGGCCGCTGATGCTCGTTTTTCCGGAAGCGTTCACGGGCGGACACTCGATCGTCCCCACGCACTCTCGCACGTTGATTGCCGCTCGTGAACGTTTCGAGACCGTCGCCCTCTGTTCCGCCAGCGCTATCGGCGATGAAGAACGGCGCGTGTTCGATCGCGTCTACGAGTTGCCCGAAAGCGGAAACGTGCCGGCGAGTGTCGGCGTAATTCGCGATTTCGCGCTGTCAGAGCGGCCGGACGTGTTTTATATGCCGAGCGTCGGCATGAGCGCAATGAGCATCTTCATGTCGAATCTGCGAATCGCGCCGCTGCAGATCGCCGGCCTCGGGCACCCAGCCACGACGCGCTCGGACTGCATCGATTACGTGAGCGTCGAGGAGGATTATGTCGGCGATGCATCATGCTTCAGCGAGAAGCTCTTGCTGTTGCCGAAGGACGGACAGCCCTACGCGCCGTCGGCGAGGCTGGAGCCGATCGGCGCGCGTCGCCCGCGCGATCCGGCGTGCTTGCATGTCGCGATCGCGTCGAGCCTGATGAAACTGAACCCGCGCTTCATCGAAGCCTGCGGACAGATCGCCCGATGCGCTCCGCACGTCCAATTGCACTTTTTCGACAGCGCCGGCGACGTCCTGGCACTCAATCATCTTCAGCGCGTGCTGGCCGAGATGATTCCAGACGGGGCATTCACCATTCACGGATTCCACCCGTATCCCGATTACATGCGAATGCTGAACGACATGGACATGTTCCTGAGCCCTTTCCCGTTCGGCAACACGAACGGCATCGTGGATGCCTTCACGGTCGGACTGCCGGGGGTCTGCAAGACCGGGCGGGAGGTGTTCGAGCGCATCGACGGCGCGATGTTCATGCGCGCCTACATGCCCGGCTGGCTGGTGGCGGATACGAAAGAGGAATACGTCGAAGCCGCAGTGAGGCTCGCGAACAATCGGGAGGAACGCGAATCCCTGCGCAGGTACATGCTCGAGAAGAACGTCGTGCAACGCTTCTTCGAAGGACGCCCCGAAGTCTTTGGCGAGATGGTGCTCGGCCTCGTCGAGAAGCAGAAGGCCGAACACGCGTCTCCTAGAAGGGCTTGATCACCACGAGCAGGGTCGCGCCGAGCAGCCCGAGCACGGGCAGCTCGTTGTACAGGCGATACCACTTGTCCGAGCGCGTGTTCTCGCCGCGCGCAAACGTGCGCAGCAGTCGCCCGCAATAACCGTGATAAACGATAAGCAGCACGACGATTGCGAGCTTGGCATGCAGCCAGCCCTGTCCGCGTCCGATGCCGACGCCGAGCCACAGCCACAGCCCGCAGGCCAGCGCGGGCACCGCGATGAAGGTCATGAAGCGAAACAGCTTTCTTGCCATCAGCAGCAGACGGGCGGTTGCAGCGGCGTCTTTCTCCATCGCGAGGTTGACGAAGATGCGCGGCAGATAGAACAGTCCGGCAAACCACGACGCGATCAGCACGATATGCAGCGATTTGATCCAGAGCATCGCTTGCCTTACTGCCGCACTTCGCCGTGCCCGAGCACGACATATTTCAGCGATGTCAGCCCTTCGAGCCCGACCGGCCCGCGCGCGTGCAGCTTGTCGTTCGAGATGCCGATTTCCGCGCCGAGACCGAATTCGAAGCCGTCGGCGAAACGCGTCGATGCGTTGACCATCACGCTCGCGGAATCCACTTCGCGGAGGAAGCGCATTGCGCGGTCGTGATCTTCGGTGACGATCGCGTCCGTGTGATGCGACCCGTAGGCGTTGATGTGCGCGATGGCTTCGTCCATGTCGCCGACGATCTTCACGGCCAGCACCGGCGCCAGATATTCCGTGCTCCAATCGGCTTCCGTCGCGTCCACCAGCGAGCCGATTTGCGAGGCTTCCAGCACCGCGCGCGCTTCGGCGTCCACACGCAATTCCACGTCCTTCGCCTGGAACGCGCGCGCCAGCAACGGCAGCGCTTCGCCTGCGATGCCCCGCGCGACCAGCAGCGTTTCCATCGTGTTGCATGTGCCGTAACGATGCGTCTTCGCGTTGTCGCAGATTGCCGCCGCTTTCGTCAGATCGGCGCGGTCATCGACGTACACGTGGCAGATGCCGTCGAGATGCTTGATCATCGGCACGCGCGATTCCTCCATCAGCCGCGCGATCAGGCTCTTGCCGCCGCGCGGCACGATGACGTCCACGAACTCGGTCATGGTAATGAGCGTGCCGACCGCCGCGCGATCCGCCGTCTCGACGACCTGCACCGCGTCCTGCGGCAGCCCGGCCGCCTGCAGCCCCTCGCCGATCAGCTTTGCCAGCGCCGTGTTGCATTCGAGCGCCTCCGAACCGCCGCGCAGAATTGTCGCGTTACCGGACTTGAGGCAGAGCGCCGCGGCGTCGATGGTCACGTTGGGCCGCGATTCGTAGATGATGCCGATCACGCCGAGCGGAACGCGCATCTGGCCGACCTGGATGCCGGTCGGCCGATACTTCAGCCCGCTGATTTCACCGATCGGATCCGCCAGCGACGCGACTTGCCGCAAGCCTTCGATCATCGTGTTCAGCGCCTTGTCGGAGAGCGTGAGGCGGTCGATGAACGCCGCGTCGTGGCCCTTCTCGCGCGCCCGCGCGAGGTCGCGCGCATTGGCTGTTTTCAGCGCATCGCGTTCGCGCTCGATCGCATTCGCCACCGCGACGAGCGCCTCGTTCTTCGCCGCCGTCGACGCCCGCGCCATCGCGCGCGACGCCGCACGGGCGCGGCGGCCGAGGTCGGTCATGTATTGGTCGATGTTCATCTGGGTCATTCCGTCTGCCGGTTCCGCGCCTCGCGCGGCGTCGCTGAGGCGTGGCATCAGCGCGATGGAAAAGCGCATCCGGCGCATGAAGGCCGAACGCTGAAACACTCATTCTAAGCCGTGAAGCGTTCAGCGACGCGGTCGTGCCGGGGCGGCCGCCGCAGATTTCGATGGCGGGCCGCCCTGCGCGACAGCCATCGCGAGCTCGAACATGCCGGCCCACGGATCGGGCGGCGGTTCGCTGCCGCGTTTGCCCGCGCTGCCCGAGAGTCCCTTGACTTGCCGATCCAGCCGCGCCGCCAGCGACAGCGCCTTTTCGAGCGCCTCTTCCGTCACGCGCGAAAGCGCCGGTCCGATCAGCCGTTCGCGCGGACCCCACACGCGGTTCTCGCGCAGCAGCGTCGCGAGCGGCTTGCCGGACGCCACGCCACGCTTGATGCGCAGCAGCGTCCGCACTTCTTCGACGAGCGCCCACAGCACGAGCACCGCCGCTTCGCCCTCGCCCTTGAGGCCGTCGAGGATACGCGACAGGCGGCCGACATCGCCGGTGAGCATCGCCTCGTTGAGCTTGAAGACGTCGTAGCGCGCCACGTTCAGCACGGCGTCATGGATCTGCTCGAAGCTCAGCACGCCTTGCGGATAGAGCAAGCCGAGCTTCTGAATTTCCTGATGGGCGGCGAGCAAATTGCCCTCGACTCTCTCCGCGATGAAAACCAGCGCGCGCCGCCCTTCCTCGCCCGGCGCAACGCGCTGGCCTTGCTGCGACAAGCGCTGGCCGACCCACATCGGCAATTGCGCGCGCTCGACCGGATCGATCTTCAGCGCGACGCCGGGGCCGCTCAGCGCCGTGAACCACGCGGATTTCTGCGTCGCCGAATCGAGACGCGGCAGGGTGACGAGCGTGACGACGTCGGGGTTGTCGGCGGCGGCGAGCATCTTCAGCGCTTCCGCGCCTTCCTTGCCCGGCTTGCCCGTGGGAATGCGCAGCTCGATCAACTGACGGTCGCCGAACAGCGACATCGACTGCGTCGCCCCGATGAGCGCGCTCCAGTCGAACCCGCGCTCGACGGTAAACACCGTGCGATCGGTGAAGCCGGCCGCACGCGCCGTCGCCCGGATGCGGTCGCACGCTTCCTGCGCGAGCAGGTGCTCGTCGCCATATACGACGTAGAGCCCCTTCAGGCCTTTGGCGAGGTGCGCTTCGAGCGCATCGAGCTTCAGTTGCATGATGAACGATAGACCGATGACCGCCCGCGATCAGAGCGGCGGCGTCGGCAGCGGCGCACGCGGCGCGATGCCCGGCGTCTGCTCGCTCGGCGACGGATGCAGTGAACGGACGACCGCGAGGCGGCGTGTCAGCTGATCGACCGCGTCGATCCGCATGTCGTTGTAGAGCAGTGTTGCTTCCTGCGACTTGGCGAGCGTGTACTGGTCGCTATAGGTCATCGCGCGGTTCAGCGCGATCACGCTTTGCGGAATCAGCACCGTCCCGTCCGCGCCGATCAGCGAGTAAGCCAGGCTGTAAGTCAGCTCGTATTCCTGCACGACGCCCTGCGAGTTCAGGCTCAGCGTACCCAGGCCCTGCCCTTCGGAAAGAAAGAGCGTGGCGTCGGGCTTTTCCCAGCCCTTGACGATCACCGTGTCGCTGCCGCCCTGCACCAGGCGTTCGAGGCGCGCGACCATCTGCGGCGCGCCGCCAGAAACCGCGAGGCGCTTGAACGCGTAGTCCTGCTGGCCGCGCAACTGGAAGCCGCACGCGGACAGCGCGACAGCCCCGCCCAGAAGCGCGAGAAACGAGCGCCGGCGCATGCGGGCTCGCGGCGTAGAAGTCTCCGTCACACTCACTCCCCTGGCTTCAGCCATCAGACGACGACGTTCACGAGACGCCCCGGCACCACGACGACCTTCTTCGGCGCGCGGCCCTCCGCGAACTTCTCGAACATCTCGTGCGCCACGGCGGCTTTTTCGATGTCCTCGCGCGATGCCGCCTTCGGCACCGTCAGCGCGCCGCGCACCTTGCCGTTCACCTGCAGCACGAGCTCGATTTCCGATTGTTCGAGCGCGGCTTCGTCGACCTTCGGCCAGGGCGCGTCGAGCAGCGGACCGAAGACATCCGCATAGCCGAGCTCCGTCCACAACTGGAACGTGATATGCGGCACGACCGGATACAGCACGCGCAGCAGCACGCCGAAGGTTTCGTTCAGCACGCCGGCGCTGCTGTTCTTCGCGCCTTCCAGCGCGTTGAGCATCTTCATCGCGGCGGACACGACCGTGTTGTACTGCAGACGGCCGTAGTCGAAATCCGCTTGCTTGAGCACGCTGTAGATTTCGCGGCGCAGCGTCTTGTCGGCGTCGCTGAGCGTCGATGCATCGAGCTTGCCGTGCTGGCGCAGCGCATCGGCGTTGTCGTGACCAAAGTGCCACACGCGGCGCAGGAAGCGGCTCGCGCCTTCCACGCCCGCGCCCGACCATTCGAGCGATTGCTCCGGCGGCGCGGCGAACATCACGAAGAGACGCGCCGTATCCGCGCCGTACTGATCGATGAGCGTCTGCGGATCGACGCCATTGTTCTTCGACTTCGACATCTTCTCGACGCCGCCGAGCACGACCGGCTGACCGTCGGCGATGAGCGTCGCGCCGACCGGGCGGCCCTTGTCGTCGTGCGACACCGTGACGTCGAGCGGGTTGTACCAGGTCTTCTTGCCGCTCGCGTCTTCGCGATAGAACGTCTCGTTGAGCACCATGCCCTGCGTGAGCAGGTTCTTCGCCGGCTCGCCGAACTTGACGAGGCCCATGTCGCGCATGACTTTCGTCCAGAAACGCGAGTACAAGAGGTGAAGGATCGCGTGCTCGATCCCGCCGATGTACTGGTCCATCGGCATCCAGTAGTCGGTGCGCTCGTCGACCATCGTCGCGGCGTCCGGCGCGCTGTAGCGCGAGAAGTACCAGGATGAATCGACGAAGGTGTCCATCGTGTCGGTTTCGCGCTTCGCCGCCGCGCCGCACTTCGGGCACGTGCAGTTCAGGAATGCTTCCGACTTCGCGAGCGGATTGCCCGTGCCGTCCGGCACGAGGTCTTCCGGCAGCACGACGGGCAAATCCTCCTCGGGCACCGGCACGTCGCCGCAGCTCGGGCAGTGAATGATCGGGATCGGCGTGCCCCAGTAGCGCTGGCGCGAAATGCCCCAGTCGCGCAGACGCCATGTGATCTGCTTGTCGCCGAAGCCCTTTGCCTTCAGATCGGCGGCGATCGCGTCAATGGCTTGTTCCGTCGTCATGCCGTCGTACTTGCCGCTGTTGATGAGGCGGCCCGCGGTCTTGTCGCCGTACCACTCTTCCCACGCGTCGGTCGAGTACGTCTTGCCTTCGACGGCAACGACCTGTTTGATGGCCAGGCCGTATTTTTTCGCGAACGCGAAGTCGCGCTCATCGTGCGACGGCACGCCCATCACCGCGCCCTCGCCGTAGGACATCAGCACGTAGTTGCCGATCCACACTTCCACTTTCTCGTCCGTCAGCGGATGCGTGATGAAGAAGCCCGTGGGCAGGCCCTTCTTTTCCATCGTGGCGACATCTGCTTCGGCAACGCCGCCGCGCTTGCATTCCTCGATGAACGCCTGCAACTCGGCATTGTCGCGCGCAAGACGCGTGGCGAGCGGATGCTCCGCCGCGATCGCCGCGAAGGTGACGCCCATGATCGTGTCGGCGCGCGTGGTGAACACGCGCAAGAGCTTGGATTCGCCGTCGATTTCGTACGGGAACCCAAAGTTCACGCCGAAGCTCTTGCCGATCCAGTTCTGCTGCATGATCTTGACGCGCTCGGGCCAGCCGAGGCCTTCGAGATCGTCGAGCAATTGATCCGCGTAATCGGTGATGCGCAGGTAGTACATCGGGATTTCGCGCTTTTCCACGAGCGCGCCCGAGCGCCAGCCGCGCCCGTCGATAACTTGCTCGTTCGCGAGCACCGTCTGATCGATCGGGTCCCAGTTCACCGTGCCCGTCTTCTTGTACGCGATGCCCTTCTCCAGCATCTTCAGGAACAGCCACTGGTTCCACTTGTAGTACTCGGGCGAGCAGGTGGCGACTTCGCGCGACCAGTCGATGGCGAGGCCCATCGACTGCATCTGCTTCTTCATGTACGCGATGTTGTCGTAGGTCCACTTCGCGGGCGGCACGCCGTTCGCCATCGCTGCATTCTCGGCGGGCATGCCGAACGCGTCCCAGCCCATCGGCATCAGCGTGTTGTGACCGTTCATGCGCAGATAGCGGTACATCACGTCGTTGATCGTGTAGTTGCGCACGTGGCCCATGTGCAGCTTGCCCGACGGATACGGCAGCATCGAGACGCAATAGAACTTGGGTTTAGTCAACGTCTCGGTCGTCCGGTAGACGTCGTTCGCGCGCCAGTTGCTCTGCGCGGCGGATTCGACGTCGGCGGGTACGTATTTATCGTGCATGGTGTGTGTCTGGCTTGGAGCGAATGCTGGGAACGGACCTCGGCAACTGCCACGGCTGCGCACGCGTTGCCGCGTGGCGTTCGCTTTCGACTTCGGTCTTCGTCGGGAATGCGGGCTGCCCGACCTTGCGGGCGCACCGGACGGGCAAAGGGCGATTATACCGTCGGGTTCGTTCGTACTGGCGCGCGCGGATCGGCGGTCAAGCCTTGCGCGCGAGCGTTTGCGGTCGGAGCGGCGCTTCGTTCGGGACGGGCGCCGGGCGGTTGACGGGCGTGGCCGTGCAACGATGAATGCGCTGGGATGCCGTCGCGGTGACGGCCGGGAACGGCATGTGCAGATGATCGAGCCGGATCGCGTGCGCAGCGCATGCCCCGCTGTGCCGCGAAAGTCGCTTGCGCCGACCGACGCCGAGCCAGGTCGATCAGCGCAGGCCGAGCACGTCCTGCATATCGAAGAAGCCGGTCTCGTGCGATTCGAGGAACTGCACTGCGCGCAACGCGCCCTGCGCATACGACAACCGGCTCGCCGACTTATGCGTGATCTCGACGCGCTCGCCGATGCCCGCGAACAGCACCGTGTGATCCCCGACGATATCCCCGCCACGAATCGCCGAGAAACCGATGGTCAACGGATCGCGCTCGCCGGTCACGCCTTCGCGCGCGTAGACGGCGCAGTCTTTCAGATCGCGGCCGAGCGCCTTCGCGACGACCTCGCCCATTGCGAGCGCGGTGCCGGACGGCGCGTCGACCTTGTGCCGGTGATGCGCCTCGATGACCTCGATGTCGTAGCCTTGCGCGAAATGCTTCGCCGCATATTCGAGCAGCTTCAGCGTGACGTTCACGCCGACGCTCATGTTCGGCGCGAACACCACGCCGATCCTCTCGCCCGCCTGCTTCAGTTGCGCCTTCTGCTCGTCCGAAAAGCCCGTCGTGCCGATGACCATCTTCACGTTGTGGCGCAGCGCCGCCTCGAGATGCGCGAGCGTGCCTTCGGGACGCGTGAAGTCGATCAGGTAGTCGGCATCGGCGAACACGCGCTCGATGTCGTCGGTCAGCTTGACGCCCGTGTTCTTGCCGAGAAACGCGCCGGCGTCCTGACCGAGCTGTTCGACGCCCGGACGGTCGAGCGCGCCGACGAGTTGCGCATTGGAATCGTTGAGAACGGTTTCGATCAGCATCCGGCCCATGCGGCCCGACGCCCCGGCAATGGCGATCTTCATGGCTGTCTCGTGTTGGACCGCGCGGCAATGCGCGCGGCGGGGTGATGTGCGCCGCAACGGACCGCGCGGCGCGGAATCGGGCGGGGAAACGCGAAGCCGCGCCTCCCGATCAGCTTGCCCGCATTACTGGGGCATCGTGAACTGCGCTTGTCCGCCCGCATTGGCAGGCGTGGGCGACGTGCTCGCCGGACCGACTGCGCTGCTGTCCGGAATGTTGATCGTCTGCGGCTTGCGTTGCAGTTGAATCTGCGAATTACCGCCCTGACTGCCCGCACCCGGCGCTGCGCCGGCGGTTTGCGGCACGTTGGCGCGCACCGACGATTGCGTGCGGCCCGTCGGCATTTCGACCTGCGCGGTTGCGCGATTGGCGGCCTGCGCGGCTTGCTGGTTGGCATCGCCGGCGAACGCGGCCGAGGGGTTCGGCTGCGTGGACGGCTCGCCGGCCGGCGCAGTGACCGTTGCCGCCGATGCAGCCGCCGCCCCCGATGCCGCCGCGACCGCCACCGGCTTCGCGACCTTCCGGCCCTTGTCGCCGTCTATTTCAGCGAGCAGTTCCAGGTTCGACGGCAGATTCTCTCCGCCCGACCAGCTCACGACGCGATCGCTCGCGAAGTTCACGACGAAGTCGCGCTGCTGGACGACCGACGCCGAGCCGCGCTTAAAGTAGAAGACGTAGTCCCAGCGGTCCGCGTGGAACATGTCGGTCAGCAGCGGCGTGCCGAGCAGCGCGCGGACCTGATCGCGCGACATGCCGACCTGCATCTGGCTTGCTGCTTCCTGCGATACGAAGTTGCCCTGCACGACCGTGATGCGATACGGCGTGATGCTTTGCGCGATCTTCTGCGTGACGCTGTCGTACGTCGAGCAACCCGCGAGCAACGCGGCGAGGGTTGCTGCGATGATGGTTCCCCGCATGCGACGGCTCTCCCTGCAATTCGATAAAAATTTTGAGAACATTTCACCTTTCGCGCACAGCGCCAGAAGGCCGCGCTCCTCTTTCAGCTTCTCACCCGGTGCCGCTCGGATGTCAGGATTCAGAAAAACGCATTACTATGGGAACCTTGAATTGTACTCTAGGGATGCCTAGCCATGACCAATCCCGCCGATCTCAAAAATATCGGGCTCAAGGCGACCCTGCCCCGCCTCAAGATTCTGGAGATCTTCCAGCACAGTCCGGTGCGCCATCTGACCGCTGAGGACGTGTACCGCAGCCTGCTCAGCGAAGAACTGGACATCGGGCTCGCCACGGTTTACCGGGTGCTGACGCAGTTCGAACAGGCGGGCCTTCTGTCGCGGAGCAATTTCGAATCGGGCAAGGCCGTGTTCGAACTGAACGAAGGCTCGCATCACGATCACCTCGTGTGCATCGACTGCGGCCGCGTCGAAGAATTCTTCGACGCCGAAATCGAACGACGCCAGCAATCGATCGCGAAAGAGCGCGGCTTCAAGCTGCATGAGCATGCGCTCGCGCTTTACGGCGCCTGCACGAAGGAAAACTGCCCGCACCGCAAGCATTGAGCTCGATGCGCCGCTTGTCGGCGCGCTGCACGGTTCGAACATGGCCGCCGTCCATCGGCTTCGATGGACGGCGGTTTTGTTTCGTCCGTACGCAGTCTGCAACATTCGGTGCAAAGCCTTCCGTCGACGGCACTCCGCGCACCGATTGCGGTCATAGCGGCGGCGCTCGAACGCAGGACGCCCGCGCCGATGCCGGGCCCGCGCTGCGCCGCTCAAGAATCGGACCTCAAGGAGTAACGTCGATGGACGTGCAACAACTCGTGTCCCAATTCCTGTCGTCGGCGCAAGGCGCTCAGGCGGCGCAAGCGCTGAACAACCAGGGATTCAGCGCAGAAAACAGCCTGCAGATTCTGGGGGCGGCGGCAGAGTCCGCACATGCGCATGCCGAAGAACATGGCCAAAGCATGCTCGGCGAACACGCGGGCAAGAGCTTCTTCGCGGCTTTCGCCACCGGGCTTTTGCGCGGCGACGGTTTCCTGAAATCGCTCGCAGGGGGCGGCGAAGGGATCATGACGGGCCGCGTCGCGGAAATACTTGCGGCGCGTATCGGTCTCGACCCCGCAACGGCGTCAAGCGTGGCGGCCGTGGCGACGCCGTTCATCGTCTCGTTCCTGCGCGAGAAGCTGGCGTAGTCCGGGCAACGCACCGCGCGCAAGAAAAGACAAAGCCGCTCTCAGGAGCGGCTTTGTCTTTACGGCATACAGCTACCGGATTCGAGCGCTTACTTGGCGTTCGCGAGCGCGACGGCCGTATCCAGCATGCGGTTCGAGAAGCCCCACTCGTTGTCGTACCAGCTCGACACCTTCACGAGACGGCCCGACACCTTCGTCAGCGTCGAATCGAACGTCAACGATGCCGGGTTGTGGTTGAAGTCGACAGAGACGAGCGGCGCGTCGTTGTAGCCGAGGATGCCCTTCAGCTCGCCTTCGGCCGCTTCCTTCATGATCTTGTTGACTTCTTCGACCGTCGTGTCGCGCGCGGCGATGAACGACAGATCGACCACCGACACGTTGATGGTCGGCACGCGGATCGCGTAACCGTCCAGCTTGCCGTTCAGTTCCGGCAGCACGAGGCCGACCGCCGATGCCGCGCCCGTCTTCGTCGGGATCTGGCTGTGCGTGGCCGAGCGCGCGCGGCGCAGGTCTTCGTGGTACACGTCGGTCAGGACCTGATCGTTCGTGTAGGCGTGGATGGTGGTCATCAGGCCGTTGACGAGGCCGATCTTGTCGTTCAGCGGCTTGACGAGCGGCGCAAGGCAGTTCGTCGTGCACGATGCGTTCGAGATGACCGTGTCCGATGCCTTCAGCACGTTGTGATTCACGCCGTACACGATGGTCGCGTCCACGTCCTTGCCGCCCGGCGCGGAGATGATGACCTTCTTCGCGCCGCCCTTGATGTGCGCGCTCGCCTTTTCCTTCGTCGTGAAGAAGCCGGTGCACTCCATCACCACGTCAACGTTCAGCTCGCCCCACGGCAGTTCGGCCGGGTTGCGGTTCGCCAGCACGCGGATGCGGTCGCCGTTGACGACGAGGTAATCGCCATCCACCGACACCTGGCCCGGGAACTTGCCGTGCGCGGTGTCGTATTGCGTGAGGTGCGCATTGGTCTTGGCATCGCCGAGATCGTTGATGGCGACGATCTCGATGTCGTGCTTCTTGCCGTTTTCATACAAGGCGCGCAGCGTGTTGCGGCCGATCCGGCCGTAGCCGTTGATTGCAACGCGAATCGTCATGGTCTATCTCCTTGGCTTAAAAAAACCTTGCTCGCTGACGCGGTCTCACGCGGCCAGAACGGCCTTCGCCGTCCCGACGACGTTCTCCACCGTGAAGCCGAAATGCTTGAACAGCTCACCGGCCGGCGCGGATTCGCCGAACGTGTCGATGCCCACCACGCCGCCCTCCAGGCCGACGTACTTGCGCCAGAATTCCGTCACACCGGCCTCGATCGCGACGCGCGCCACGCCCTTCGGCAGCACGCGCTCGCGGTACTCGGCGTCCTGCTTGTCGAATACGTTGGTGCAGGGCATGGAAACGACGCGCGCGCCGATGCCTTCCTTCGCCAGCGCCTCGACCGCCTGCATCGCGAGCTGCACTTCCGAGCCGGTCGCGATAAGGATGATCTTGCGCGCGGGAATGTCGTCGTTCCAGTCGCGCAGCACATAGCCGCCCTTCGCGATGTTCGCGATCTGGACGTCGTTGCGCGGCGAGAACTGCAGGTTCTGACGGCTGAAAATCAGCGTCGACGGGCCTTCGTGCTCGATCGCGTGCGTCCACGCCACCGCCGTTTCGACGGTGTCCGCCGGACGCCACGTCTGCAGTTGCGGAATCAGGCGCAGGCTGGAAACGTGCTCGACCGACTGGTGCGTCGGGCCGTCTTCGCCGAGGCCGATGGAATCGTGCGTGAACACGAAGATCGAGCGCGACTTCATCAGCGCGGCGACGCGCAGCGCGTTGCGGCTGTAGTCCGAGAACGTCAGGAACGTGCCGCCGAACGGACGGAAGCCGCCATGCAGCGCGATGCCGTTGATTGCCGCCGACATGCCGAATTCGCGCACGCCGTAATTGATGTGATTGCCCCACTGGATGCCGGCGTGGCCCGCGTTCGCGTTTTCGGCATCGCCGGCGGCGCGCACCGCTTTCGACGCCTTCCAGTTGGTCAGGTTCGAGCCCGTCAGGTCGGCCGAACCGCCGAGCAGTTCCGGCAACGCGGCCGCGAGACCTTCGATGGCCTGCTGCGATGCCTTGCGCGTCGCGACCGTTTCGGCACGCTGATTCGCGTCTTCGATGATCTTCGCTGCGCTCTCTTTCCAGTCCGCCGGCAGTTCGCCCTTCATGCGGCGCGCGAATTCGTCGGCTTGCTGTGCGTACTTCGCGCGATAGGCTTCGAACGCCTTGTTCCAGTCGCTTTCCGCGCGCTGGCCCTGCTCCTTGCCGTCCCACGCCGCGTAGACTTCCTGCGGGATCACGAACGGCTCGAAGCTCCAGCCGATCGCCGCGCGCGTCGCCGCGATTTCGTCGCCGCCGAGCGGCGCGCCGTGCGCATCGTGACCGCCCGCCTTGGTCGGCGCGCCCTTGCCGATGACCGTGCGGCAGCAGATCAGCGTCGGCTTGTCGGACTTCTTTGCCTGCGCGATGGCGGCATCGACCGCATCGACGTCATGGCCGTCCACGGCGCGAATCACGTTCCAGCCGTACGCTTCGAAGCGCTTCGGGGTGTCGTCGTGGAACCAGTGCTCGACATGGCCGTCGATGGAAATGCCGTTGTCGTCGTAGAGCGCGATCAGCTTGTTCAGCTTGAGCGTGCCCGCGAGCGAGCAGGCTTCGTGCGAGATGCCTTCCATCAGGCAGCCGTCGCCGAGGAAGACGTAGGTGTAGTGATCGACGATTTTCGCGTCGGCCTTGTTGAATTCGGCGGCGAGCAGCGCTTCCGCGAGCGCCATGCCGACCGCGTTGCCGACGCCCTGGCCGAGCGGCCCGGTGGTCGTCTCGACGCCCGGCGTGATACCTACTTCGGGATGACCCGGCGTCTTCGAATGCAACTGGCGGAAGTTCTTGAGCTCGCTCATCGGCAGGTCGTAGCCGGTGAGGTGCAGCAACGCGTACAGCAGCATGGAGCCGTGGCCGTTCGAGAGCACGAAACGATCGCGATCGAACCAGTGCGGATTCGCCGGATTGTGCTTCAGATGGCGCGACCACAGCGCGACGCCGATTTCAGCCATGCCCATCGGCATGCCGGGATGGCCGGAATTGGCCTGTTGAACGGCGTCCATGGCGAGCGCGCGGATTGCGTTGGCCATGAGGGCGGTCGGGCTGGAAGTCGGGATCGTCATGTCGGGTGTCGGCGGCTACGAGAGCTTTGGGGCAGGTGCAGAAATGATCCACGGTGCTTCTTGCCGCATACCTTCAGCCGATGCTTTCGCACCGGACGCCGGCCTCGCAGCACATCATGCGCACACCATGAACACGCCACGTTTTCAAGACCGGAACGACGAGAAACGACGAGGATCGGGAGTCGGTCATTCTAACAGACCGGTCCGATCGACAGGCGTGCGGCGGCGCGCTGAACGTGCGCTGCCCGGCAGTTCGGGCGGGCATTCGGCGTGCATCGGACACAGCCGGCGAAGGCTGCGCGCCCCGCCGCCTTAGCGCCTCGTGGCAAAATGCCCGTCAATTGCCTGAGCAACCGAAGCTTGAAGGAGTGCTTTCGATGACCGATCCCCGCCCCGCCGACGTCCCCTGGTTGACGCCCTATCTCACCGTGCAGGACGCGCGCGTGAGCATCGGCTTCTACGAGAAGGCGCTCGGCTTCGTCGTGCGCGACAGCGTCGACGACGACGGCACGATCATCCACGTCGAGATGACGTATCGCGGGCAGTTGATCGTCATGTTCGCGCCTGAAGGCGCCTACGGGTCGCAGGCACGCACGCCGAAGAGCGCGGGCCAGATGGCGCCACAGTCCTTCTATCTCTATGTCGACGACGTCAACGCTACGTTCGCGCAGGCGCTCGCGGTCGGCGCGAAGCCGCTGATCGAGCCGCAGGATCAGTTCTGGGGCGACCGTTTCGCGCAGATCGAAGATCCGGACGGTTATCGCTGGGCGATTGCGCGGCATCTGACTTGAACGGTTCGTCAGCCTCTCATGCCACGTTTCCATGTTGACGGCGCGCTCACGGCGGGCCAAACCCTTTCCCTTCCAGACGATGTCGTGCGCCACGTGCAGGTGCTGCGCCTCTCGCCCGGCGACGCGATCACGCTTTTCAACGGCACGGGTGGCGAGCATCACGGCGTGCTCGTCGATATCGCAAAAAAGACGGCGCTCGTTCGTATCGATACGCATAGCGAGCGCGAAGCCGAGCCGCCGTATCGCGTGACGCTGGCGCAGGGCGTGGCGGGCGGCGACAAGATGGACTGGCTCATCGAAAAGTCGGTCGAGCTGGGCGTCTCGGGCATCGAACCGCTGACGGCGGAGCGCGGCGTGGTGCGGCTCACTGGCGAACGCGCGGTGCGGCGTCAGGCGCACTGGCAGGCGCTCGTGCGCGCCGCGTGCGAGCAATGCGGCCGCAATCGCGTGCCGGACGTCGCGCCGCCGCGCGATCTTTCCGCATGGCTCGCGGATTTGCCCGCTGCATCGGATGGCGATTTGCGCCTGCTGCTGTCGCCGCGCGCCGAAGTCTCGTTCGCCGCGCTGCCCGCGGAACCGCCGCGCGGTCGCGTGATGCTGGTGATCGGTCCGGAAGCGGGCTTCTCGCCGAAAGAGGAAACCCAAATTGCGGAGGCGGGATTTTCAGCGCTCGGGCTCGGGCCGCGCGTGCTGCGCACCGAAACGGCGGGCATCGCGGTGCTGGCCGCGCTCGCGGCACGCTGGGGCGGCTGGTGACGTGTTTTCCGCCGCTCCAATGAAAACAGCCCGATGAGCGTGCTCATCGGGCTGTCTTGCATCTGACGCCGGAACGTCAGACGAACGAATAAAACACGCGGAACGCCACGCGCCGCTCGGCCCAGAATTCGGCCGCGTCGCGGAAGACGTCGAGCAGCGTCTCGCGCCCTTCCTTGTCGAATTTCTGCGCGATCGGCAGTTGCTCCAGCACGATCACGAAGCCGGGCTGCGAACCCGCCTTGTGGACGAGGTCGGTCAGGCAGTCATAGAGCGCGTCATAGTTCTTGCCGAAGTGCTTCGGGAAGAGAAAAGACAGCGCGATCGTCTCCAGCACTTCCTGTTTGCTTTGCGCCTGGCCGAGGTACGCATAGAGAAAATGCTGACCGAGCCGGGTGGCCTCGTCGGCGAGTTCCTGCACGCGGAACGCGCGTATGGACTGCACGATATTCGGCCGCACCGTCGAGAAAAGAGACTCCGGTTCCTCCTGAGGATGCCCGCCCGCCTCCGTGTTGTGCGGCAAATTGGGCTCGTCATCGGGTCTGTTGTCGTGTTCTGTCATCCGTAGCCGCAATACTCGCTGGAACAGGTTGCCATCGCCGGTGGCGAAAAGATCACTCGCGACGCCGTTGTCGTGCGCGTAGATGTTGTCGCTCATGCCGTTAATCCCTAGTTATCCCGCAATGCGTTTAAAACTGGCGTAGTGGTCGTCCGAGTAGTAGCAATCGTCTGTCTGCCGCTTCGGTCCACCGCATACGATCCGGCGCGCACCGCGATCCCGCGCGCGCGGCGTGGGGACTGTGTATTCGTGGTAGTAGCCGCGTGGATGCCGCGGCAGCAGACGCTCGCGATTGCCGAACACGACGCCGTCCTTCTCGTAAGGAAACGGGCCGCCCGCTTCGATCAGCCGCAACGTCTGCACCGCCTGCCTCGGCAACTGCGCGACGCTGATGGTTCCGAGACCATCGCCGCGCGCCTCGGTGACAGCGGGCCGCTCGCCGTTCGAAGAGGCGCTTGCCGCACCTGGCGGCTGCCCTTGGCTCGACGGCTCCGCGAACGTTGGCGCGGGCGTTGGCCTCGAAGCCGCGTCGCCGTGCGATTCGTCCTTGCCGCAACCGCTCAGAACGATGCCGAGAGCGACGATACAAACGAACGCCGATGCACGCTTCACGAAACGATTATCCCCGCGTTGACCCGAAATTCGACGACCAAGAAAGATATAAGGGTATCGCTAATGACAGGGCGAAGCAACGTTCCGCCGAATTTCGGAAATTTTTTCTCAACTTCGACGCCGGCACGCTTGGAAGCCGGAGAAAAGGCAGGGATTTTTAGCCTTCGTCCGAGTGTGTTTTCAACCAAACAAGTTAAAAATAATCGCCGTAGGGATTGAAACCTCTGGACGGGTTGCCTCACCTGTCGCCAGTTTCGCGCGGTGAGCCTCATCGCGATTGCTCTGCATTTGGGCGGCAACCCCTTGCTTCTGCCCCAAGCGTGCCCGCACCGGCACGCTTTTTTTTCGCCCAAAGAAAAACGCGGCAGGATAACTCCTGCCGCGTTGCTTGCGTGATGCCCGAGCCAGGCGCTTAACGCGTCGCCGTCGTGTCCGCCACCAGTAGGGCTGTCATGTTGACGATCCGTCGCACCGTCGCCGACGCCGTCAGCACGTGCACCGGCTTCGCCGCGCCGAGGAGGATCGGCCCGATCGCGATGTTGTTGCCGGCCGCTGTCTTGAGCAGGTTGTACGAGATGTTCGCTGCATCGATGTTGGGCAGGATCAGCAGGTTCGCGTCGCCTTCGAGCGTCGATTCGGGCAGCACTTCGCGGCGCAAGCGGGCGTCGAGCGCGACGTCGCCGTGCATCTCACCGTCCACGTCGAGGTCGGGCGCGCGCTCTTTCAGGATGGCCAGCACGTCGCGCATCTTCTGCGCGGTCGGCGCGTTGCTGGTGCCGAAGTTCGAATGCGACAGCAGCGCGATCTTCGGCACGATGCCGAAGCGCTTGACTTCCTCTGCCGCGAGAATCGTGATTTCAGCAAGCTGTTCGGGCGTCGGGTCGACGTTGACGTGCGTATCCACGATAAAAATCTGGCGGCCCGGCAGCACGAGCGCGTTCATCGCCGCGTACACGTTGCAGCCGTCCTTCTTGCCGATCACCTGATCGATGAAGTGCAGATGACGATGCGTGGTGCTCACCGTGCCGCAGATCATGCCGTCCGCTTCGCCCTTCTTGACGAGCATGGAGCCGATCAGCGTCGTGCGGCGGCGCATTTCGAGCTTCGCCATCTGCTGGCTGATGCCCTTGCGCGCCATCATCGAGTAATAGGTCTGCCAGAAATCGCGGTAGCGCTCGTCGTGATCCGTATCGACGACGGTGAAGTCCACGCCCGGCGTAAGGCGCAGGCCGAACTTCGTGATGCGCTGCGCGATAACCGCCGGACGGCCGATGAGAATCGGTCTGGCGATCTTTTCGTCGACGGCGATCTGCACCGCGCGCAGCACGCGCTCCTCTTCGCCTTCCGCGAACACGATGCGCTTTTTCTCCGGCTCCACGCTGCGCGCGAGCTGGAACACGGGCTTCATCGTCGTGCCGCTGTGATACACAAACTGCTGCAAATGCTGTTCGTAGGCGTCCATGTCCTCGATCGGACGCGTCGCCACGCCGGATTCCATCGCGGCCTTCGCCACCGCCGGCGCGATCTTCACGATGAGACGCGGATCGAACGGCTTCGGAATCAGATATTCCGGACCGAACGACAAATCCTGAATGCCATAGGCCGTTGCGACGATATCACTCTGTTCCTGGCGCGCCAGTTCGGCGATCGCGTTCACCGCCGCGATCTCCATCTCCTTGGTGATGGTGGTCGCGCCTGCATCGAGCGCGCCGCGGAAGATGAACGGGAAGCACAGGACGTTGTTGACCTGATTCGGATAGTCCGTGCGGCCGGTTGCGAGCACCGCGTCGGGGCGCACTTCGAGCGCGAGTTCCGGCAGGATTTCCGGCGTCGGATTGGCGAGCGCGAGAATCAGCGGCTTCGCGGCCATGCCCTTCACCATGTCCTGCTTCAGCACGCCGCCCGCCGACAAGCCGAGGAACACGTCCGCGCCTTCGATGACTTCAGCGAGCGTGCGCGCGCTCGTTTCGCGGGCGAAGCGCTCCTTGTCCGGGTCCATCAGTTCGACGCGGCCCTTGTAGACCACGCCGGCCAGGTCCGTCACGAAGATGTTCTCGAGCTTCATGCCGAGGTCGACGAGCAGATCGAGACACGCGAGCGCCGCCGCGCCCGCGCCGGACGCGACGAGCTTCACTTCGCCGATGTTCTTGCCGACCACCTTCAGCCCGTTGGTGACCGCCGCCGCGACGACGATGGCCGTGCCGTGCTGGTCGTCGTGAAAGACCGGAATCTTCATGCGCTTGCGCGCTTCGCGTTCGACGATAAAGCAATCCGGCGCCTTGATGTCTTCCAGATTGATGCCGCCGAAAGTCGGTTCCAGCGCGGCGATCACGTCGACGAGCTTGTGGGGATCGGTTTCGTTCAGTTCGATATCGAAGACGTCGATGCCGGCGAACTTCTTGAACAGCACCGCCTTGCCTTCCATGACCGGCTTCGACGCCAGCGGCCCGATATTGCCGAGCCCGAGCACCGCCGTGCCGTTGGTCACCACGCCGACGAGGTTGCTGCGCGCGGTGAAGCGCGCGGCGTTCAGCGGGTCCGCGACGATCTCCTCGCATGCGAACGCAACGCCCGGCGAATACGCGAGCGCGAGATCGCGCTGGTTGATCATCTGCTTCGTCGGGGCGATCGCGATCTTCCCGGGGGTCGGGAACTCGTGATAATCGAGCGCGGCTTCGCGCAACTTCGTATTGGCGGGAGTCGTCATAAGGCGAGCTGAAAGTGCGGGAATTAGAATAGAGATTCGAACGCATTGTAGCGCCAAACCCTTACGGTTTCGGGAGGACAGTCCGCGCATTTCGGCTATAAGTGCCGTGACCGCGAAACGTCTGATCGCCCGGCGTGACAAGGCTCGCAGCGCATCGCCCTGTTTTTTCGAGACAAGGCGGCGCATTCCGATCGTCCGTATTCCCGCGCTGACGTTCCCGCCGTTCCGTTATTGCAGCGCACAAAACATGACTCATCCGCCGACGATGCTCTCCGAGTTTTCTTTGATCGATCGTTTCTTCGCGCGCCGCGCGAAAGCGCCCGCGTCACGTCAGGGCGACGCCCCGCTCGGTATCGGCGACGACTGCGCGCTCATCGCCCCGCCTGCCGGCCACCAGTTCGCGATTTCGACGGACATGCTGGTCGAAGGCCGCCACTTCTTCCCCGATGTGGACCCCCAAGCGCTCGGGCACAAGGCGCTCGCCGTCAATCTGTCGGACCTTGCCGCGATGGGCGCGAAGCCGCACGCGTTCACGCTCGCGCTCGCGTTGCCGCGCGCCGATGAAGCGTGGCTCGAAGCGTTCAGCGACGGCATGTTCGCGCTGGCCGACCGGTTCGGCTGCGCGCTGATCGGCGGCGACACGACGAGCGGACCGCTGAACATCTGCATCACGGTTTTCGGCGACGTGTCGCATCGCGCGGCGCTGCGCCGCGACGCAGCACAACCGGGCGACGACATCTACGTTTCCGGCGCGCTCGGCGACGCCCGCGCGGGCCTCGGCGCGATGCTCGGCGAATGGCAGGCGCCGGAAGGCGCGGCATCGGCATGGAAGCGCGCGCTCGAACGCCCCGAACCACGGGTTGCGCTCGGCATGGCGCTCGGCGGCGTCGCGCACGCGGCCCTCGATATCTCCGATGGCCTCGCCGGCGACCTGATGCATATCCTGAAGCGCTCGAACGTGCGCGCCACCGTGAATGCCGACGCCGTCCCCTGTTCCGACGCCGTGCGCGCCATGCCGAACACCGCGCGCCGCCAATGCACGCTCGCCGGCGGCGACGACTACGAGCTTTGCTTCACCGCGCCGTCAGCCGCACGCGAAGCAATCGCGCGTATCGGCGAACGCGTGGGCGTGCCGCTGACCCGCATCGGTAAAATCGAATCTTCCGGCCTGCCGGAAATCGCGTGGCGCGACAGCGCCGGCGCCCCGCTTTCTTTGACGTTGCAAGGCTTCGACCACTTTCATGCAGACTGACCCGACTCTCGCGAACGCGTCCGACCGTCCGCGCCCGGCGCCGCGCAAGGCGACCGCGCGCTTCATGCTCGATCATCCGGTGCACATCCTTTCGCTCGGCTTCGGCAGCGGGCTGTCGCCCATCGCGCCGGGCACCGTCGGGACGCTGTTCGCATGGGCGTCGTTCGTTGCGTTCAACCGGCATCTGACGGTCGCGGAATGGGGCGCGCTGATCCTCGTGGGCTTCATCGCGGGATGCTGGTTCTGCAGCTTCACGGCGAAGAAGATGGGCGTCGCGGATCCGTCGGCGGTGGTGTGGGACGAGATCATCGCGTTCTGGCTGGTGCTGCTCTTCGTCACACCCGTCACGTTCACCGGCCAGTTGTGGGCGTTCATCGTATTTCGCTTCTTCGACATGGTGAAGCCGCCGCCCATCCGCTATTTCGATCGCCGTCTGAAAGGCGGCTTCGGCATCATGTTCGATGACATCGTCGCGGCATTCTTCACGTTGCTCGTGATCGCCCTGTGGCGCATGACCGCCTGACGCTCCCGGCTTCCCAACTCCTTCCTCGCCTGCGAGACACGCCATGCCAACCGATACCGTCGTTCACCAACTCGCGATCCGCGCCAGCAACAAGCTGCGCGACGAACGGCTGACGCTCGCCACCGCCGAATCGTGCACGGGCGGCATGGTCGCGGCGGCGATCACGGATATTTCGGGCAGCAGCGCGTGGTTCGAGCGCGGTTTCGTCACGTATTCGAACCTGGCGAAAACGGAGATGATCGGCGTGCCGGCCGCGCTGATCGACCAGCACGGCGCAGTCAGTGAGCCGGTCGCGAAAGCGATGGCCGAAGGCGCGCTGCGCAACAGCCGCGCGCAGGTATCGGTGTCGATCACCGGCGTGGCGGGCCCCGCAGGCGGCAGCGACGCAAAGCCGGTCGGCACTGTCTGCTTCGCGTGGAGCAACCGGCTGCATACGGCGTTCGAAACGCAGCACTTCAAGGGCGATCGCGAACAGGTCCGCACGCAGGCGGCCGCGCATGCGCTAAGAGGCTTGCTGGAGTTTCTGCAACGCCGCGAGCGATGAACCGAGCAGAGTGAGTTCATGAATCAGACGCGACACGAATCGGCCGGCTGGCCCGCCTGCACTGAAGAACAAATAGCCAAATGGATGGGCCGCGCCACATTCGACAAGGCGCTTGGCTATGTCGGCGCGGTCTCGCATATCCGCGTGAGCGGCGGCGCCATCGTGGCTCGCGTGCAAGGCACCGAATCGATTCCTTACGTCGTCGAGATCGTGTTTCACAGCGGCAAGCCGCATGGATCGTGCAGTTGTCCTGTCATCTACGGGTGCAAGCACATCGCGGCCACGCTGCTTGCGACCATCGAACATCGGGAGCGGGCAGCCAGAAAGGGCGTGCGACCGGAAGTCGAACAGTGGCTGTCGGCCTTTCGCGCGAAAGTCGAAGAAGCCCAGCGCGTGCAAGTGGCGCAGGAAACCGCGCGCAAGCCCGCGAGCGGCGCGGTGCATCGAATCCTTTATGTGCTCGCGCCCGCGGCGCTCGAACCTGGCGTGATCGAACTCGTCACGTTCAAGGCGCGGCTGGGCGTCGATGGCGCGATCCGCGCGACCGAAAGCTGGTCTCCGAACTATCAGGCCTGGCAGAACCCGCCGAAGTTCGTGACGCCCGACGATGACGCGATCCTTCGCGCGCTCAGAACCGAACGCACCTATTCGGCCGGACATTACTCGCTGACCGGACCCAAGGGCGCGCTCATCTGGAAGATGATGCTCGCGACCGGCCGGCTTTACTTCGAAGCCGACACGCGGTCGATGAGACTCGACACGCCCCTGTCCGAAGGCGCGCGCCGCCGCGCCGCGATCGAATGGATGCCGTGCGACGGCGACCGTGTCCAGGCGCTGCTCGGGCTCGATCCCGATGCCGACGTCCTGCTGCGCACCGAGCCGCTGTGGTACATCGATGCCCTCGCGAACGAAACCGGCGCCATCGACGCGCCCATCCCCGAAACGCTGCTCTCCGATTATCTCGACATGCCGCCGCTGACCGCGCGCGAAAGCGCTGTCGTGCGCGCATCGTTGAGCGAGTTCGCGCCCGCGTTTCCCGCGCCGCCTGCGGATGCACGATCGGGACTGCGCGTCATCGACGTCACGCCGGCGCCGGTGCTCACGCTCGACACCTTCACGCTCGAGCCGCCGCGCAAGCTCAATGCGCCGGCCATCGAAATCGACGTGGCGTCGCTCGGCTTCGATTACGGCGGCATCGTGATTCCATCCGACGCGACGGAAGTGCTCGTCCGCACAGCCGACGACGAACTCGTCCAGGTCGCGCGCCGCGCCGGTCTGGAGCAAGACTGCATCCGTCGCCTGATCGATGCAGGTCTGCAGCCGATCACCACCGCGTCGGGACGCCATGAAGATTCGCGTTACGAAGGCGGCTTCATCATGGCCGATCGCGACGGATGGCAGCCGTTCCTCGATACGCACGTTCCCGCGCTTCGTGACGCCGGCTGGCTCGTGGTTATTGCGCGCAACTCGCGCTTCGATGCAATCGAAGTGGAAGCCATCGATGCCGTCGCGCGCGCCAGCGATGCCGGCTGGTTCGACCTGAAACTCGGCATCACGGTGGAACAGCGGCCCGTCCGTCTCGAACCGCTGCTGGCTGAACTGCTGCAGCGCGACTCGCGCTGGCTGAACGGCGGCATGGACGCCATCGACGACGCCGAGCCGATTCAATTCCGCACCGACGAAGGCCGGCGCGTCAGGCTGCGCGCGGCGCGGCTTAAGCCGCTCGTGAAGACGTTGATCGACCTCTTCGACGGCCGCACGCCCGACGTGAGCGAGCCCTTGCGCTTGCCGCCGCTCGAAGCCGGCCGCCTCACCGGACACGACGAAACGCTGCGCTGGCAATTTCACGGCGACACATCCGTGCTCGAACTCGCGCGACGGCTGCAAGGCGCGCGCGGCCCGCGCAAGATCAAAGCGCCGAAGAGCCTGAAAGCCAGTCTGCGCGACTATCAGCGCGAAGGGCTCGAATGGATGCAATTCCTGCGGGAGCACGATCTCGCCGGCATCCTCGCCGACGACATGGGCCTCGGCAAGACCGTGCAGACGCTCGCGCACATCCTCGTGGAGAATGAGGCGGGCCGGCTCGACCGTCCGGCGCTGATCGTGGTTCCGACGACGCTCGTCAACAACTGGCAGGACGAGGCGCGCCGGTTTGCGCCGACGCTCAGGCTGCTGAATCTGCAAGGACCGCAGCGGCAGCAGCGTTTCGCGAGCATCGCGGAGCACGATGTCGTCATCACCACTTATCCGCTGCTGTGGCGCGATCACGAAGCCCTCGCGCTCAACGCATATCACGTGCTGATTCTCGACGAAGCGCAATACGTGAAGAACGCATCGAGCAAGGCGGCGGCGATCATCCGCACGATCGACGCGCGTCACCGGCTGTGTCTCACCGGCACGCCGCTCGAAAATCACCTGGGCGAGCTATGGTCGCAGTTCGACTTCCTGCTGCCCGGCTTCCTCGGCACGCAAAAGGATTTCGCGAGCCGCTGGCGCAAGCCCATCGAAAAGCAGAACGATCAGGCGCGCCGCGATCTGCTCGCGCGGCGCGTGCGGCCGTTCATGCTGCGCCGTCGCAAGGACGAAGTGGCGACCGAACTGCCCGCCAAGACGACCATCGTGCGAACGGTCGATCTCGAAGGCGCGCAACGCGATCTCTATGAAACCGTGCGCTCGGCGATGCAGCAGAAAGTGCGCGAGGCCATCGCGAAACAGGGTTTCGCGCGCAGTCATATCCTGATGCTCGACGCGCTGCTGAAGCTGCGGCAGGTGTGCTGCGATCCATCGCTCGTCAAGCTCGCGGGCGCGAAGCAGGTGAAGCAATCGGCGAAGCTCGCGCTGTTGATGGAGATGCTGCCCGCGCTGATCGAGGAAGGCCGGCGCGTGCTGGTCTTCTCCCAGTTCACCGGCATGCTCGGGATCATCGCTGCGGCGCTCGACGAAGCCGGCATCGCCTATGTCACGCTGACGGGCGATACCGCCGATCGCGCCGCGCCCGTGCGCGCGTTCCAGTCGGGCGAAGCGCCGGTTTTCCTGATCAGCTTGAAGGCGGGCGGCGTCGGCCTGAACCTGACCGCCGCCGATACCGTCATTCACTACGATCCGTGGTGGAACCCGGCCGCCGAAAATCAGGCGACGGACCGCGCGCATCGCATCGGGCAGGACAAGCCGGTGTTCGTCTACAAGCTGGTGGCGTCGGGCAGCATCGAAGAGAAGATTCTGGCGATGCAGGACAAGAAAGCCGCGCTCGCGGCGGGCATCCTGTCGGAAGATGCGGGCGCGGTGGCCCGCTTCTCGGAAGAGGACATTCAGGCGCTTTTCACGCCGATACCCGACGCGTGAGCGCGCATGCTCACCGATATTCGTTGATCGTATCGCGCGTCTTCTTCGCCGCCCCGGCCGCTGCGCTCGCGTAGTCGTCGCCCTTGCCGGCGTAGATGATTGCGCGCGACGAGTTGATGAGCATGCCCGTGCCGTTCGCGGTGCGCCCGGCGCGCACGGTGGCTTCAACGTCCCCGCCCTGCGCGCCGATGCCCGGAATCAGCAACGGCATGTCGCCGACGATGCCCCGCACCGCTTCGATCTCCTTCGGAAACGTCGCCCCGACGACGAGCCCGAGCTGGCCGTTGTCGTTCCACTTCGTCGCCGCGAGCTTCGCGACGACCTGATACAGCGGCAGGCCATCGACCGTCGTCAAGAATTGCAGGTCCGAGCCGCCCGCGTTCGACGTGCGGCACAGCACGATCACGCCCTTGCCTTCATGCGCGAGATACGGCTCGATGGAATCGAAGCCCATGTACGGATTCACCGTGACCGCATCGGCGCAATAGCGCTCGAACGCTTCACGCGCATACTGCTCCGCCGTGCTGCCGATATCGCCGCGCTTCGCATCGAGGATCACCGGAATGCCGGCGTGCTTTTCATGGATATGCGCGATCAGTGCTTCGAGCTGGTCTTCCGCCCGATGCGCGGCGAAGTACGCGATCTGCGGCTTGAACGACGACGCATACGGCGCGGTGGCGTCGACGATGTTCTTGCAGAACTCGAAGATCGCGTCGGGACGCCCGTTGAGCGCGCCCGGAAACTTCGACGGCTCGGGATCGAGGCCGACGCACAGGAGCGATTGAGTCCGCGACCACGCGGCGTTGAGCGATTGAATGAAGGACATGGGAAGAGTCGGTGAACGTCGGTGCCACGCATTTTATCTTGCGCGGGCGTCGCGTCCCGGACCGACTCAACGGGCAGGCGCCGCGCGGCCTCGCGCTTTCGTCCCTGCGCGGGTGCGCGGCCTCGCACGGCGCGCGGCTTCCCCGGTGCGCTCGACCGTGAACCGGAACTCACGCGCGAGCCGCTCGCCGGGCGCGAGCACGGTCATCCCGTTGGCCTCGCCGCCGCCAGGCAAGTTCACCGCGTTGATCGGGTGATCGACCGGCTCGAAGCAGAAGAAGTCCTCGCCGGGCGGTGCGTAGAGCACGTAGTAATCGGTATCGGCAGCGATGGTCAGCGAGAGGCGCCGCTTCGGCCACAGCACGCTCGTGCGTCCGCTCCAGCCGGTGAACGCGTTGTTGACCATCTCCGATGGCATCGGATAGGCGACGCCGAACTGCCACGCGGGCGGCGCGGGAACATGACGCACGGGAAGCCAGTCGTCGCCGCAGAGCCAGAGGCCGCCCGCCGCGGCCGAAAGCTCGGTATCCGCTTCGCGCATCAGGAACGGATGCAGCCCGAGACCGAAGGGCAGCGCTTCATTGCCGGTATTGCGCACGTCGAGCGTGACGACGAGCGTCGCGTCTTCGAGCGCGTAGATCTGTCCCGCGTGAAACGAATACGGCCTGCCGTCGCGGCGATCGAGCGTGAGGCGCACGCGCGTGGCCGCTTCCTCCTCGACTTGCCACGCGCCGAGCCAGCCGTCGCCATGCAGCGGCAGCGGTTCGCCGGGGCGATTGCGCGGCACGTCGATCGCGCGTCCCGCGAACTGAAAGTGGCCGTTGCCGATGCGGTTGGAATACGGCAGCAGCGGATAGCACGCGAGGTCGTTCGGATCGGTGCCGGGACCGGGATTCGCGCACGGGCGGAAAATCGGCACGAGCGCGCCTTCGTGACGCCAGTCGAAGCGCGTGATGCCGCCGCCGAGCGCCGGCGCGACATCGAGCCGCAAGTGCGCGTTCGCCAGCGTGATGCAGCCTTCGACGCACGCGCCGCCGATCGCCACGACGGCGGTGCTGGGGCCGGGCCGGATCGGCGGTTCGGCGGCGGCGGCGAGACGCGAGCGGCGTGCGTTCGCCTGCGCGGTGGATGTCGTCGATGCGGATTTCAGCCCTTGCTCCGTGCGCGCAACAGTCATGACTCGTGCTCCATCGAGAGGCGACCGACCCGGCGTCGCCGGGGCCAGAGCGGGCGGCGCGTCATCGCGCGCCGCCTCGTTTTATCCGTTCCGTTTGCCGGCGAACACCGGTTCCGCGATGCCGCGCACGCCGGGCTGCGCGGTGAAAATGCCGCCCGCGTGCGGATCGGCGTTGAGCGCGTCTTCGCCGAGGCCGGCGCGCGCGGTCGTGATGAAGAGCGTATCGAGCGATGCCCCGCCGAACGCAACGCAACTCGGCTGCGCGCTCGGCACCGCGATGCGCGCCGTCTCGCGGCCATCGGGCGCATAACGCACGACGCGCCGGCCGGCCCATTGCGCGTTCCAGAGACCGCCGTCGGCATCGACCGTCGAGCCGTCGGGGAAGCCCGTGTCGTCCGTCAATTCGACGAACACGCGCTGATTGCCGAAGCCCGGATAATCGCACGCGCGAATCCGACGCGTCGGCGTATCGCAGTAGTACATCGTCGCGCCGTCGGGGCTGAACGCGGTGCTGTTGTTGATTGCGAAATCACCGAGCGGCAGACGTTCCAGCGACAAGTCGAGGTTCAGCCGATAAAAGCCGCCGATCGGCTCGGCGTCATCGACATCGTGCTTGGTGCCGAACACGAAACGCCCTTGCCGATCGCAGCGGCCATCGTTGAGGCGCGTCGGCAGATGCGCTTCGACTTCGACGATCGTCTCGATCCTCCCCGACGCCATCTCGAAGAACGCGAGCCGCGACGCGAGACCGAGCAACAGCACGCCCGGATCGGCGCACAGCGCGAAGCACGCAAGGCGCTCGGGCATCGCGAACGAATCGGTCTGGCCGTCGCGCGGGTCGTGGCGCAGCAGGCGCTTGCCCTCGATGTCGGTCCACCAGAAGCGCCCGCTCGCGGCGCACCACGTCGCGCCTTCGCCGAGCGTGCATCGGCTGTCGATCAACAGTTGCGCAGCGATTCCACTCATCAGGACCACCCCGCATCCACGATCATGTCTTGCGCCGTCATCATGCTGCTGTCGTCGGAAGCGAGAAAGAGCGCCGCGCGCGCGAGGTGATGCGGCAGCAGTTCGCCGTCGATGCACTGCCCTTGCTTGAGCGCGATCTTGCCGGCCTCGTCGTACCAGAGGCGCTTCTGCTTTTCGGTGAGCACCCAGCCCGGCACGAGCGTATTCACGCGGATGCCGAACTTGCCGACATCGCGCGCGAGGCCGCGTGTCAGGCCCTGCACCGCCGATTTCGCGGACAGATACACCGGCATGCCGCTGTTCTTCAGCATCCAGCTCACGGAGCCGAGATTGATGATCGAGCCGCCGCCGAGTTGCTTCATGTCCTCGATGACCGCCTGCGCCGCGAAGAACTGATGGCGGATGTTCACCGCGATGCACGCGTCGTAGTACTCGGGCGTCACGTCCGCGATCGCGTGGCGCTGATCGTTGGCCGCATTGTTGACGAGCACGCCGATCGGTCCGAGCGCGCTGCGCACATCGGCGATGCCCTGGCGCAACGCGTCGATGTCGGTGAGATCGACGCGCAGGAACATCGGACGCACGCGGTCCGCGCCCGCCGATGCGCCAAGCTGGTCCGCGAGCGCTTCGCCCGCGGCGGTGTCGATATCGAAGAACGCGACCTTCGCGCCCTGATCGACGAAGTGCTCAACGAAGCCCGCGCCGATACCGGTCGCGCCGCCCGTGATGAGCACCGTCTTGCCGGCAAGGCTCGGATAGCGTGCGAGTTTGCTGTCGATTGCCATATCTCTCCCCGATTAATCCCGCGATCCGCGGTTCTTCAACTGGTCGAGCAACACCGCGGCGAGCAGGATCGCGCCGCGCACGAGGTACTGATAGAACGCGTCGATGTTGAGCAGGTTCATCACGTTCTCGACGGTGCCCATGATGAGCACGCCGATCACGACGCCCGAGATCGTCGCGCGCCCGCCGAGCAGCGACACGCCGCCGAGCACGCACGCCGAAATCACGTTGAGTTCGAAGCCTTGAGCCGCGTTCGGCTGCCCCGACGTGATGCGCGAAGCAAGGATAACGCCGGCAAGCGCCGTCACCGCGCCCTGAATCAGGAAAATCCACACGCGCGTGCGTTCCACGTTGATGCCCGCGAGCCGCGACGCTTCCGGATTGCCGCCGATGGCGAGCGTATTGCGCCCGTACACGGTCTGGTTCAGCAAGACGCCGAACACGACGAAGCACGCGAGCGTGACCCAGATGGGCAGCGAAATGCCGAGCATCGAGAGGCCGCCGAGTTCGATGAACGTATCCGACGACACGCCCACCGCCTGACCGTGCGACACGATGAAGCCGAGGCCGCGCACGATTTCCATCGTCGCGAGCGTGGTGATCAGCGCGTTGATGCGCAGGTAAGCGATCACGGCGCCGTTCACGAAGCCGATCACCGAACCTGCCGCCACCGCCGCGATGATCGCGATGAACGTGTTGTTCGTCGCGTTCAGCACCATCGCGCAGAGCACGCCGGCGAACGCGATCGTCGATCCCACCGACAGGTCGAAGTCGCGCGAGGCGAGGCAGAACATCATCGTGCAGGCGACCATGCCGATCTGCGAGATCGACAGCGCGAGGCCGAGCATGTTCTCGATCGAGAAGAAATGATCGACCGTCAGCGACATCGTGGCGAACATCACGATGAAGATCACGATGAGGCTGTATTCCGTGACCTGCTGCCACCACTTCTGCTTGTCGTTCTTTTGCGGGATCAGCGCGTTGGCTACCGCTTCGACCGCAATGTTTTCTCTGGCTTCCATTTATCGCTCCTCTTTCCCTTTCGTCCCTTTTGTTCCTTCACGCGGCCTTGGCGACCGTCTCGGCTTGCGGCAACGCAAGATTCAGCACCGACTGTTCGTTGGCCTCACCGCGCGGCAATTCGCCCGCGATGCGCCCCTGCCGCATCACGACGATCCGGTCCGACACGCCCAGCACTTCCGGCAGTTCGGAGGAGATCATCACGATCGCGCAGCCGCGCTCCGCCAGTTGATAGATGACGTTATAGATTTCGTGCTTCGCGCCCACGTCGATGCCGCGCGTCGGTTCATCGAGAATCACGACTTTCAGGTCCGGCTCCGCGAGCCAGCGCGACAGAATCGCCTTCTGCTGGTTGCCGCCCGACAGAAAACGAATGCGCTGCCTGCGGCTCGGCGTCTTGATCTTCAGCAATTGGATGAAGCGATCCGCCGTCTGCGCCTCCTTCTTGCGATCGAGGAACAGCCCCGCTCGCAGGTAATGCCGCCGGCACGAAATGTTGATGTTCTCCGCGACCGTCGCCATTGCGACGATGCCCTCCTCCTTGCGATCCTCCGGACACAGCACGATGCCGTGACGGATCGCCTCGCCGGTGTTGCGGACCTTGATCGGCTGGCCGTCGAGGCGGATCGTGCCGTCCTTTTTCTTGTCCGCGCCGTAGACCAGATGCATCAGTTCGCTGCGGCCCGCGCCGACGAGTCCGAAGAACCCGACGATCTCGCCGCGCCGCACTTCGAAGTTCGCCGGTGCGGAAAGCGCATCGCCCTGAAGATTGCTCACCGCGAAGCGCACATCGCCGATGGGACGCGCACGGTAGTTGTAGATGTCGCTGATTTCGCGGCCGACCATTTCCTGCACGAGCGTATCGCGCGGCACTTCGGCGAGCCGCGTGTGCGATGCGATCTTGCGGCCGTCGCGGAAAATCGTGCAGGCATCGCACAGCTCGTAAATCTCGTCCATGCGATGCGAAATGTAGATGAGCGCGCGCTTGTCGGCCTTCAGGTCGCGCACGAGCTTGAAGAGCACCTCCGTCTCGCGATGCGACAGCGACGACGTCGGCTCGTCGAGCGCGATCACGCGCGCGTTGCGCAGCAGCGCCTTGCAGATTTCGACCATCTGCCGCTGCGCGATGGAGAGCTTGCGCAGCTTCGCGTTCGGATCGAGATCGACGCCCATCGCTGCGAGCCGCTCGCGCACGTGCTTTTTCGCGGCGCTCTTGTTGACCCAGCCGAGCCGGTTCGGCAACGCGCCGAGCAGCAGGTTCTCGGACACGGTGAGGTCCGGCACGTACTGCAATTCCTGATGAATCACCGCGATGCCCGACGCAATCGATGCCGCCGCGCTCCCGAAATGCACTTCCCTTTCGTCGATGAGCACGCGCCCCGAATCGGGCTGATACTCGCCGCCGAGAATCTTCAGCAAGGTCGATTTGCCCGCGCCGTTCTCGCCCATCAAACCGTGAACTTCGCCGGCATTGACGTCGAACGACACGCCGTCGAGCGCACGCACGCCTGGAAACACCTTGCCGATATTGTCAAAACGCAGCGTCGCTGACACATCGCCTCCTGTTTTTCAGCGGACCGCACGCGCGGCCCGCTTGCCGCGAAAAAGACTTAGTTCGACGCCAGGCCCATCTGCTGACGCACCGACGCCACGTTGTCACGCGTGGCGAGCATGCCGGTCGTGAGCGTGAGCATCGGCGGCGTCTTGCCGTCCTTGATCCACGCGTACATCAGTTCGGACGTCTCTTCGCCGTGACGCTTCGGGCTGATGATGACGGTGCCGAAGAAGCCCGTCGGCTGCGGCTTCTTGAACTCGTTGAGCGCAGAATCCGACCCGCCGATGCCGATGCCGATCATGTTGTCGGCCTTGAAGCCACGGCCTTCCGCCGCGCGCACCGCGCCGAGCACGCCTTCGTCGTTCAGCGCATACGCAACCCAGTGCTTGAACTGCGGGTTCTTCGTGAGCGCGATGTTCGCGGCGTTGAACGCGTTCTCGGTGTCGGTCTTCGCTTGCGGCGCGGCGATGATGTTCGCCTTCGGAAAGCCAGCGGCGACGAGCGCATCGGTGGCGCCGGCCGTGCGGTCGTGCGCGGTCGGCAACTGCTCGTAGGTCACGTCGATGGCGCCGACTTCCTTCATGTCCCAGCCGCGCTTCTTGATCTCGGCGGCGATGCCGTCGCCGACCTGCTTGCCGATGTTGTACGCGGAGATGCCCATGTGCGGCACGGACTCGATCGGCTTGCCGGAGCCATCGACCAGGCGGTCGTTGACGGTCATCATCTTCAGTTTGTCGGCCTTCGCCTTCGCGACGATGCCCGGTCCGAGCTTCACGTCCGGCGTGCAGATGATGAAGCCCTGCGCCTTTTGCGCGGCGAGGTTGTCGATGGCGCTCATCACCTTTTCGCCCGACGGCGCGCCGATCTTCACGAGCGTGAAGCCCTTGTTCTTCGCGGCCGCCTCGGCGAACTTCCATTCGTCCTGGAACCACGGCTCTTCCGGCTGCTTTACGAGAAAGCCGATCTTGACTTCATCGGCGGCCTGCGCGACGGGCGCGGCGATCATCGTGGCGCTCGTGGCGGCAGCGGTGGCGATCAGCGTGAGGAACAGTCTGCGTTTCATCTTGTGTCTCCCGAGTTTTTACCCGTTGTCTCAAAAAGCCCGCGTGACGGGCCGTTACGAAGGTGTGTGTGGCTGCTTGTTATTGCTCGTGACTGCTGGTTACTTTCGTGCCGCCGTCGCATCGCGACATCCAACTTGCGCGTCAGCGCCTTTGCCGCACCGCGGCGAGTGCGTCATTCTTCATGTTCTAGTCGTGATAGAGCGCCGAGCGGCCGCCATCCACGGTGATGCAGCTCGCGTTGATGAACGGCGCTTCATCCGATGCGAGGAACACCGCCGTCATCGCCACTTCGTGCGGCTGGCCGATGCGCTTCATCGGCTGCAGGTCGAGCGTCGCCTGCCGCGCGGCGGCGGGATCCGGCTGCTCGTTCCACCAGTCGAGCGTCAGCTGCGTCTCGATGTAACCCGGCGCGATCGCGTTCACGCGCACGTTGTTCGGCGCGTATTCGATGCCGAGCGCACGCGTGAGGCCGATCACGCCATGCTTGGCCACCGGATACGGAAAGCAGCCGGGGATAATCTTGAACGCATGCGTCGACGCGATATTCACGATGCTGCCCCGCCCGCGCGCCACCATGCCCGGCAACACGGCGCGACAGCCGTTCCAGACACCGTCGAGGTCGACAGCGAAGCAGCGGCGCCAGTCGTCGTCGGTCATCGTGAGCGGATCGCAGAACACGTTGATGCCGGCGTTGTTCACGAGCACGTCGACGGGGCCGAGCCGCGCTTCCGCTTCCGCGACGGCTTCCTTCACCGATGCGCTTTGCGTCACGTCCGTCGGCACCGCCAGCACCTGTTCCGCGCCGGTCTCCTGTCCGATGCGCGCAGCCGTCGCCTTTGCCGTTTCGATGTCCAGCTCCGCCAGCGCGACCGCCGCGCCTTCGCGCGCGAACGCCAGCGCGATCGCCGCACCGATGCCGCGCCCCGCGCCCGTGATGATCGCGACCTTGCCGGCGAGTCGGTTCATCGTTTCTCACCTTTCGCGATGGCGAGCCCGCCGACGAATGCCTTCGCATGAAGCGCCGTCACCTTCACGCCCTGGCCCGGCTTGTAGAGCGCGGAGCCGAGGCCGAAGCCGTTCGCGCCCGCCGTCAGGAACGGCCCCATGTTGTCCGGCGAAATTCCGCCGACCGGCACGAGCGGCACGTCCTTCGCGATGACCGCGCGCCACGCCTTCACGACCGTGGGGCCGAGCTGTTCGGCGGGGAACATCTTCAGCACGTCCGCGCCGTTCTTCAGCGCGATGAAACCTTCGTTCGGCGTGGCGACGCCCGGCGCGCACGCGAGCCCGAGCGCCTTGGCGGCGCGGACGACATCGCCGTCGCTGTGCGGCATCACGATCAGTTCGCCGCCGGCGGCCTTCACGTCGTCGACATAGCCCGGATGCAGCACCGTTCCCGCGCCGACGATGGCATCGGCCGGCAACGCCTGACGGATCGCCGCGATGCTGTCGAACGGCTGCGGCGAGTTGAGCGGCACTTCGACGATGCGAAAGCCCGCTTCATAGAGCGCGCGGCCGTGCTCGGCGGCATCGGCGGGCGTGACGCCGCGCAGGATCGCGATCAGCGGACACGCGGCGAACGCCTTCGCGAGACCGTCGTGCATCTGATACGGCGCGGGGAGATTGATGGGTGGCTGCATCGTCGTGACTCCTTCTCGTGCTGCTCAGGCCGCGCGCGCGGGCGCTGGCACGAGCCCGGCTTGCACGGCGATTCGGTATAGGCCCTGCTCGGTGGCGTTCGCGACGGTTGCGGCATCGTGACAGCCGAAGCGCGCGAGCGCCGCGCGATAGCGGTCGCAAAGCGTCTCGTTGCCGATGAGCCGCAGCGTCCGGCCCGCGAGCGACGACTGATCGCGCGCGAGCACTTCCGACAGGCCGCGCAGTTCGTGGCCGATCAGAAGGCCCGACAGATAATCCGGCTGTTGCGCCGGGGTTAATTGCGCGGTGAGACCGAGCGTGCGCGTGCTGAAGATGGTCGCGAGCACGCCGGGATGACCGGCATCGCGTGCCGTATCGACGCCGCGCTCGAATGCCGATGCGTCCGCCGCCGCGCCCTGCTGCATCGTGCGGCCGAGAATCGTGTGGTCGCGCAGCGCGCCGAACACTTCGCCCGTCATGAACGTGTAAAAGCGCTCGATGCGCCCCGCCTGCACGAACGCCCATTTCGCGTGCGTCCCTGGCAGGCCGATCAGCACGCCGCCTTCCGCGTTCAGCGATGCATCGCTCGCCAACGCGCCGACGATCTGCGTTTCCTCGCCGCGCATGACGTTCGGCAGCACGCCCCGTTCGAGCACGCCCGGCACGATACGCACGGTCGCGCCGCGCGCCGTCTCGATGGCGACGATGCCTGCGACGAGCGCATCGGCATCGGCGGGCGTGTCCACGTAAGGCGCTTCCGCCCAGCCCTGCGCGCTGCCGACCATGCCCGCCGCCAGTACCGGCAATGCGGGATGCGCGTCGAGCCACGCGCCGCAGGTTTCTTCGAACGCCTGCTCGAAGCCGCCCGCGGGCAGATTCATGATCCCTGCCGGCGATGCGCGGGTGTCGAGCGCGACGCCGTCCGCGCCGAGCAGATAGGCGCGCAGCGAGGTCGTGCCCCAGTCGAGCGCGACGAGCGCGGGTGCAACAGGAGGCGCGGTCATCGCTTGATCCTGCGGCTGGCTTGCGGCGCGCGCCAGCCGAGTTCGGAAGAAATCGCGCGGGCTTCCTGCTGCACGATCGGAATCAGTTCTTCCATGCGCTCCTCGGGCATATACGGAATGGTGCTCGCCACCGAGAGCGCCGCGACGATCGCCCCGGACGCATCGCGCACGGGTGCGGCGACGCAGCGAATCGACGCTTCGTTCTCTTCCAGGTCGAACGTGTAGCCGCCTTGCGAATAGCGCGTCATGCGCTGCACGAACGTGCCGACGTCCGGCCGGTTATCCGGCTTGAAGCTCGTGCGGGCGAGCGCGCGATGCGACGCCTCCAGCAGCTTCTTCCACGCGTTGCTTTCGAGATCGAGCATCATCGCCTTGCCGATGCCCGTCGACGCGAGCGGCATCCGGTGCCCGACGCGCGAGCGCATCTCCAGTCCGCGCGTGCCGGGAATCTTGTCGATGTAGAGCACGTCGTCGCCATCGCGCACGCCGAGATGGATCGTGTCCTGCGTATGCTGCGCAAGCGCCTGCAGATACGGCCGCGCAACGGTGGTCAGCGGCATCTGCTCCAGCGCGATGGTGCCGAGTTCGATCAGCTTCGGCCCGAGTAGATAGCCGCCCTGCACTTGCCGCAGGTAGCGCGCCTGCACGAGCGAGCTGACGAGCCGGTGCGTCGTGCTGCGCGTCGTGCCGAGCGCGGCGCTGAACGAGCGCAGATCGCGCGCGCCGTTCGCGGCGGCTTCGAGGATCGCGAGGCCGCGCAAAAGCGTCTGCGTGCCGGCCTGCTGCGGCGTGATATCGACGAGCGCGCTCGGCAGCGCGATGGCATCGGGATCGCGGCCGTGCGGCGGGGTATTCTGTGGGCCGCTCGCGCTGCTGCGCGCGCGAGTCGCGCTGGTGGACTGATCGCTCATGTCGGCTCGCCCTCGCGAATCATGCAACGCGCGAAAGCCGCGACGCCTGGACGGGCCGGCGCGTGCCGGCGCGGAAAACCGATGAATCGTGCAACGCAATCCGCGAGCGCGGGCGAGCGATCGAGTGCATGACGTGTCTCCGAATTTGTTTTTATGCGCGCATGTCAGCGGTGCATGCGCGCGGGCTTCGTGGCGCTTCCATCGAAAGCCTGCACGGATTGTAGTTCCGGCTATCTCGATAATTCAATATGTGATCGTCTCGTTCACATACTGGGACCGCGGCTGACAGCCGAAAGCCGCCGGAAAAAGAAAAAGCCCTGACGGATCAGGGCTTTGCGATGTTTAGCGACGCCAACTAAATATCACTCGGGCAGTTCGGCGGCGCCCATCCGTCGCGCGATGACGCGCGATCGCGCCGCGAGATACGACGAGTTCCGATGATCGTCGAAGTACTTGGGGCGCGGCAGCATCACGGCGAGGCGCGCGCTTTGCCCGGCCGTCAGCTTCGCCGCCGATGTCTTGTAGTAATACTGCGCCGCCGCTTCCGCGCCGTAGACGCCGTTGCCCCATTCGACCGAATTCAGATAGATCTCGAAGATGCGCTGCTTGTCCATCCAGAACTCGAGCATCCACGTGATGACGAGTTCCTGCGCCTTGCGCAGATAGCTTTTCTCGCGCGACAGGAACAGGTTGCGCGCGAGCTGCTGCGAAATGGTCGATCCACCCGCGACGATCCTTCCGCGCGCCTTGTTTTTCTCCCACGCCTGCAGGATGGCGTCGGTCTCATAGCCGTTGTTGTTGACGAAGTTCGCATCTTCGGACGCGATGATCGCGCGCTTCAGATTCCGCGATATCTGGTCGTAAGGCACCCACGTCCGTTGCAGCGGCGTGCCGGGGCGGGCTTTCGCGAGCGCCCACGCGTCGGCGCGCATGAACGCGGTCGAACCGGGATTCAGCACCGTCCACACGCCGACTTGCGCGAAAAAGTAGAGCTGCGTCGCGATTGCCGCGATGACGAACACCGATATGCCGTAGGCGATCCATCGCGCGGGGCCGAGGCGCACGGCTGGGCGCGTCTGCCGCGAGCGCGGCGACGTGCGGTTCGAGGCCGGCGCGGTGGTCATCAGGCTTTGGCCGCGAGCGTGTGGCGCAATTCGCGCAACACCGCGCCGCCGTCCGGACGCACGCCGCGCCAGATGAAAAACGACTCGGCCGCCTGCTCGACGAGCATGCCGAGACCATCGGCGGCACGTGCGCCGAGGCGCTCCGCGTGCTCCATGAAGACAGTGGGCTTCGGGCCGTACATCATGTCGTAGGCGAGCGTGCCGGCGCCGAACGCGGCGTCGTCGCATTCGGGGAGCGCGGCGTCGAGACTGCCGGCCGTCGCGTTGATGACTACGTCGTAACGCGCGTTATCGGCGCTGTCCGCGCCGCCGCCGGTAAGGCTTACGCCGGTTTCCTCCGCGCGTGCTGCGAACTGAGCGACGAGTTCGCGCGCCTTCGCCGCCGTCCGATTGACGATGACGAGGGCAGCCGGTTTCCGGTCGAAAATCGGCAACACGACGCCGCGCGCCGCGCCGCCCGCGCCCAGCAGCAAAATCCGCGCGCCTTCGAGACTCACGCCCAGATTCACTTCGATGTCTCGCACGAGGCCGACGCCATCGGTGTTGTCGCCGCGCACGCCGTCGTCGCTGAACGACAGCGTGTTCACCGCGCCGGCCGCCGCCGCGCGCGGCGAGAGCGAATCGGCGAAAGCGTGGGCGTCGAGCTTGAACGGGACGGTCACGTTCATGCCACGCCCGCCCGACGCGATGAAGCTTTTCACCGCTGCCTCGAAACCGCCGAGCGGCCCGAGAATGCGGCCGTATTCGACCGGCTCGCCCGTTTGCCCGGCGAAACGCGCGTGAATCCACGGCGATTTGCTGTGCTCGACGGGGTTCCCGATGACCGCATAGCGGTCGGCTTGCGCAGGCTGGGTCATTGCGTCGGCTCCGTGGAATCCGGTGCTGATGCTTGCGGCTCGGCAGAAGCTTCCGCTTGCGCTTCGGCTTCGCTTTCGGCGCTGAGATCGTCGGCCTCGATGATTTCTTCTTCGGCTTCTTCTTCCTCGACGGGCGCGCTCGCGGACGGCGCGTCGATCACGTGCAGCAGGCGGCACGACGCTTCGACGGTCAGTTCATCGATCGATACGACTTCGAGCATCACCCGCGTGCCGCGCGCATGCACGCCGAGGCCGGGCACGTGCAGGATCAGCGGAATCTCTTCCAGACGCACGAGATCGTCCTTCACCACCGACGCCGGCACGTGCCGCTTGTTCTCCTGCTTCAGCCAGCGCAGGCACCAGAAATACTCCATGCGGCGCTGGTGATCGGCGTAGGCGCTGTAGGTATCGTCGAAGCCCTGCACGACCGCGAACAAGTCCGCATCCTTCGGCTTGAACGGCGCGGCCAGCTTCGCGGTGACGCCGTGCTGCACGCACGCGAGCAATTGCCACTGATTGACGAGGTCGACATAACGGCGCAGCGGCGACGTGCTCCACGCATATTGCGCAACGCCGAGACCTTCGTGCGGCGCGGGCGTCGTCTGCATGCGCGTGCGCTTCGGGCCGGGACCGCCGAAACCGCGCTGCGAGCGATAGATGCCCGGCACGCCGTGATCGTTGAGAAACGCGCCCCACGACGAATTCGCCAGAATGGCCAGCTCGGCGACGATCAGATCGAGCGGCGATCCGCGGCGGCGCGGCGTGATCGTGATGTGCTCGCCCTCGACGTAGAAGTTGAAGTCGTTGTTGCGCTGCACTTCGCGCTTGAGGCCGTAGGTGGCGCGCGCCTGCTGACGCTTCTCGAAGAGCGACTGCGCGAGCGGCCACAGCGCCGCGATGTCTTCCTTGTGCGGATAATCGCCTGTGCCGGCGGCAAGGCTCTCCTCGGTGACGTGCTCGTCCAGATGGTTGTGCCGCAGATTGCTTTTCACGAACACGCGTTCGGCGCGCGTTTCGGTGGCGACGATATCCTGCGTCTCGCGATTCACGATGATGTAGAGCGACAGCGCCGGACGCAGTCCGCCCTCGCCCAGCGTGAACACCTCGACGACGTTGTCGGGCAGCATCGTGATCTTGTCGCCCGGCATGTAGACCGTCAACAGACGGCTGCGCGCGATGGAATCGACCGTGTCGCCGCGCGCGATGCCGAGCGCCGGGGCCGCGATGTGGATACCGATGCGCAGGCGCCCGTCCGCAAGATGCTCGACGGAGAAGGCGTCGTCGATTTCGGTGGTCGTGACGTCATCGATGGAGAACGCCTGCACATGCGCTTCGGGCAGGTCATCCGGCAGCGGCGCGGGCTGCACCGCCGGAAAGCCGACGCCGTGCGGAAAGTACTCCGACAGGAAACGCGCCTCGTGCAGCGCACGCGCGGACGGAATGCCGCCGCATTCGAGCATCAGCCGCGCCTGCGAAATGCCGCGCGCCGCGGCGGCGGCTTCGAGCGCCTTGTACTCGATCGAGTTTTTGTCCGGCTTCGTCAAGAGGCCGATGGCCTTGCCCTTCAGCGCCTCGGGCAGCTTGCCCGCCTTCAGTTCCTCTTCGTAACCGGCCTGCACGAGCGCTTGCTGACGCTTGCGTTCCAGCGACGCGAGCGCCATCTGCAACTGTTCCTGCGGCGCGCGCTGATACTGCCCGCGCCCCTTGCGGCGGAAATAGACCGGCGAGCCGTGCATGCGCAGCACGAGCGCGGCGCGTTCGGCGGGGCCGAACTTGTCGCCGAAATAGTCCGCGCCGAGCGCGGCGAACGGAAACTCCTCGTCGGGCGCGCATTCCCACAGGAAATCGAGGTCGATCTCCTGTGCGATGGCGTCGGCTTCCTGCATCAGATCGCCCGCGGCGGGCTTTTCGAACTCGATCAGCACGTCCTTCGCGCGGACCTTGGCGCGGCGTCCGCCCGGCAACTCGACCTGAAACGCGTCGCCCTGTTTCGACAAGACCGAGCCGGCCTTGAAACTACCCGATTCCTCGAAGAAAACGTTCACTCAATACTCTCGTAAGACGGTGGACCGGCGCGCAGCGGGCGCGCCAGCGTATGAATGGGGCATCACGCAGCTGCGGGAGCCAGCGCGGCGCGCGGCGCCTGATCGCAGAACGCGAGCACATCGGCGAGATGGTCGGCGAAGTCGCTGATCGCATGATCGCTGCCTTCGATCAGCGTCGTGCGCACGCCGGGATAGTGCGCAAGCATCGCGCGATAGTCGAGCACTTCGTCGCCGGTCGCCGCAATCAGGAAATAGCGCTCGGGGCGCGTGACGGCATCGACATGAAGCGCGCGAAGCTCGTCCAGATGACGCGGCAGCACGGTGATGGTGCCGCCGCCGTGCCACAACGGCTGTTCGCCGAGATACGCACTGAGATCGACGTCGGGCATGACGGCGGGATTCAGCAGCACCGCGCGCCAGCCGTGTTTCTCGGCGAGATAGGTGGCGTAGTAGCCGCCGAGCGAACTGCCGACGACGGTGACATCGTCCCGCTGCGCCGCGCCGCCGATGGACTCCGCGAGCGCGATGGCGTCGCACGGGGAAACCGGCAACACCGGGCACTGCCATTCGCTCAGCCGGCCGAGTTCCGCGAGGCGCGCGCGCATCATGCGCGCCTTGAACGATTGGGGAGACGAGCGAAAGCCGTGCAGGTAGAGAATCACGCGGGGCCTCTTGCGGTTGTCCCCGGACCCGGACGCGCCGACAGCGCATCGAGCAGTTTCTGATGTACGCCGCCGAAACCGCCGTTGCTCATCACGAGCACGTGGTCACCGGGGCGCGCCGCACCTACGACCGCTTTCACCAGCGGCTCGATTTCATTGAAGGCCTGCGCCCGGTCGCCGAGCGGCGACAAGGCTTCGGCCAGGTCCCAGCCGAGCTTGTCGCGGCCATCGCGCGCGCCGTAGCCGAACACGAGATCCGCGCCGGCGAGGCTCGCGGGCAGCTGCGCTTTCATCGTGCCGAGCTTCATCGTGTTCGAGCGCGGCTCGAGCACGGCGAGGATACGCGCGTGGCCCGCATCGCCGATGCGCGTGCGCAAGCCCGCGACGGTGGTTTCGATGGCGGTCGGATGATGCGCGAAGTCATCGTAGACGGTGACGCCCTCGACGCTGCCCTTCACTTCCATGCGCCGCTTGACGTTGCGAAAACCCGCCAGCGACTTGACCGACTGCGCCGCCGGGACGCCGACCGAGCGCGCCGCCGCAATCGCCGCGAGCGCGTTCATGCGATTGTGCTCGCCCTGCACCTGCCACTCGACGACGCCCTGCCGCTCGCCTTCCCAGTAGACCGCGAACTGCTCGTCGACGGGTTCGCCGTCGCGGGCGGGCAGCGCCTGCCATCCCCCTTCGACGCCGAAACGCTCGACGCCCGACCAGCATCCGCGCGACAGGACGCGTTCGAGCGCCGCCTCGCGCCCGTTCGACACGATGCGCCCGACGCCCGGCACCGTGCGGACGAGATGATGGAATTGCGTTTCGATGGCGGCGAGATCGGGGAAGATATCAGCGTGATCGAACTCGAGGTTATTGAGCACGGCCGTGCGCGGCCGGTAATGGACGAACTTGGAACGCTTGTCGCAGAACGCGGTGTCGTACTCGTCGGCTTCGATGACGAAGAAGCTGGAATCGGTCAGACGGGCGGAGATGCCGAAGTTGAGCGGCACGCCGCCGATCAGAAAGCCGGGGTTCATGCCGGCGTCTTCGAGCAGCCACGCGAGCATTGAGCTCGTCGTGGTCTTGCCGTGCGTGCCCGCGACCGCGAGCACCCACTTGCCCGCCAGCACGTGCTCGCCGAGCCATTGCGGGCCGGACGTGTACGGCAGGCCGCGATCCAGGATGGCTTCCATCAGCGGATTGCCGCGCGACACCACATTGCCGACGACGAAGAGATCCGGTTCCAGCGAGAGTTGCTCGACGCCATAGCCCTCGATCAGTTCGATACCCTGCGCTTCGAGCTGCGTGCTCATCGGCGGATAGACGCCCGCGTCGCAGCCCGTGACCTTGTGGCCCGCCTCGCGAGCCAGGACGGCGAGACCGCCCATGAAGGTGCCGCAGATGCCGAGGATATGGATGTGCATAAACCGTGTTGCGCCGCGCAGGCGATGAAGTGCAGAAAAGACGAACGGCGCGCGGACGGAAAGCCCGTGCAGGAACGCGCCTGGAGGCGCATATTGTAACCGAGCGCGCCGGCCGCCTGACGGCGCGCCCGCGAGCCGCAAAGGCCGCCAGGCGTTATCTAGTATGATTCCCCAATGGTCCGCAAATCACACTTCGATCCGCAGCGCGTGCGCGAGGAAATCGCGATCGCAGCAGCGAGAATGATCGCCGAAGATGGCCTCGACTACTCCACCGCGAAGCGCAAGGCGGCGCGGCAGGTCGTCGGCGAGGCGAAAATCGGCGGCGAATTCCTACCCGACAACGATCAGATCGAAGAGGAAATCCGCGAGTACCAGGCGATTTTCCAGAGCGACAGCCAGCCCGCCGTCCTGCGCCGCATGCGCGAGGTGGCGCTCGACTGGATGGAGCGGCTCAAGCCCTTCGATCCGTATCTGACCGGCGCGGTGCTCAACGGCACGGCGGGCGAGCATTCGGATATCCATCTGCAATGCTTCTGCGACAACCCGAAGGAAGTCGCCATTTATCTGCTCAACGCCAACATTCAGTACGACGTCTCCGAAACGCGTCACTTCGCGGGGCGCGGCTATGTGGAAACGCTCAGCTTCCTGCATCGCGAACGCGGCGAGGAGCCGATCGGCGTGCATATCGCACTCTACGGAAGCAACGATCTGCGCGGCGCGGTGCGTGCCGACGGACGCGGACGGCTCGCACGAGCGAACGCGGCGGCCGTGCGCGCCCTGCTCGACGATCCCGGCCATTCCGGTCGTCCGCCGCTCGAAGTCGGCGGCTGAAACTTCAACACGCTCTCACGTCCATGAACAGCAAACGCATCCTGGCGGCCCTCGCGGTTGCGATCGCCGCGACCGTCGGCGGCTTCTACGCGGGCCATTACTTTTCCGGCGTCGATACGGAAGCCGCCACGCAGCCGAGCGGCAACGCCGTCGAACAATTGTGGCAGGCGACGCCGCCCGCCGCCGCCGGCACGTCGCAGCCGCTCGCGGCTTTCAAGGGCAAGCCGGTCGTCGTCAACTTCTGGGCATCGTGGTGCGGCCCGTGCGTGAAGGAAATGCCGACGCTCTCCGCGCTGCAACGCGAATATCAAAAGAAGGGTGTCACGTTCATCGGGCTCGGCGTCGACAGCGAGAAGAACGTCAACGACTTCCTGAAGAAAGTCCCGGTCGATTACCCCGTCTACGTGACCGGTTTCGGCGGCGCGGATCTTGCGCGGGGTTTCGGCAATAACGCGGGTGGACTGCCATTTACCGTCGTCATCGACTCGAAGGGCGCTGTCCGGGCGACAAAACTCGGCGAAGTGAACGAAGCGGAACTCAAGCGAACGCTGGACGCGCTGTAAAAAATCGCCACCTGATGCCTCGCCTTTACGATAAGTAAGCAGCAACTTAGCGTGCTTTTGCGGGAACTTCGTCCTTCGGTAGCGACATTGCCGGTAAATACTCCCGTCCCGATTTTGGCGCTTGCACGGCAAAACTAGACAACATTCTCTAAACGGCGCTAAAGTGCGCCGAATTCCGCACAACCGAAGCGACCATGATCATTCCGCCGGCGCCGCAAAGCCACGCAGCTGAACCAGCCGATGCCCGATCGAACGGGCCGTGCCGCCGCGCCGCGCGAAATGAGACTGCTCGCGTGCCGTTCGGGCGCGCGCTTCCAGGCGATCACGCCATGACGTTCCGTGCGAGCGTTCTCCGCGTGCCGATCGACTCCGCCGATTTTGCAGCCCGCGCATGGGCGGGCGCACCGATGCGCCGAATGCATGCGCGCGCCAGCGGGCCGCTCGCGCCGGCTCGCGGCTGACGTCATACACCCACAAATCAAGTCAAGCACCGGGCAGTCCCGGTCTCCAAGTATTGAAAGGGGATTTTTCGATGGACCTTCGTAAACTGAAAACGCTGATCGACCTCGTCTCGGAATCCGGCATCTCGGAGCTGGAAGTGACGGAGGGCGAAGGCAAGGTTCGCATCGTCAAGAACGCAGCACCGGTCTACATGCAGGCGCCGCAGCAGTACGCGCCGCAGGCTCAGACGCAGTCCGCGCCGAGCATTTCCGCGGGCGTCGATGCCGGCGCGAGCGCGGGCGCAGCGACGCCGGCGGCTTCCGCGCCGCAGGGCCACATCGTGACGTCGCCGATGGTCGGCTCGTTCTATCGCGCGCCGTCGCCGGGTGCGGATCCGTTCGTCCAGGTCGGCGATACGGTCAAGGAAGGCCAGACCATCTGCATCATCGAAGCCATGAAACTCCTGAACGAGATCGAAGCGGACAAGTCCGGCGTCGTGAAGGAAATCCTCGTCGAGAACGGTCAGGCGGTCGAGTATGGCCAGCCGCTCTTCGTGATCGGCGACTAAGCGCGTCGGGCCGTGCGCCGGGGCGTCGCTCCGTCTGCCGGCTGCACCGCGCCGGCGCGCGCTTCAGCATGACTCGTGCAAGCGCGCGCCGCCGATTCGAATCCCGAGGGCCGCTCGCGCGTGCCCGTTGATGAGCCGACCCACAGCCATGTTTGAAAAAATCCTCATTGCGAACCGCGGCGAAATCGCGCTTCGCATCCAGCGCGCGTGCCGCGAACTGGGCGTCAAGACCGTCGTCGTCTATTCGGAAGCCGACAAGGAAGCCAAGTACGTCAAGCTCGCCGACGAAGCCGTGTGTATCGGACCGGCGCCGTCGAACCTGTCGTATCTGAACATGCCGGCGCTCATCAGCGCCGCTGAAGTCACCGACGCCGAAGCCATCCACCCCGGCTACGGCTTCCTCTCCGAGAACGCCGACTTCGCCGAGCGCGTCGAGCAGTCGGGCTTCACGTTTATCGGGCCGCGCCCCGAAACCATCCGCCTCATGGGCGACAAGGTCACCGCCAAGCAGACGATGATCAAGACCGGCGTGCCGTGCGTGCCGGGCTCGGAAGGCGCGTTGCCGGACGATCCGAAGGAGATCGTGAAGATTGCCCGCGCGATCGGCTATCCGGTCATCATCAAGGCGGCGGGCGGCGGCGGCGGACGCGGCATGCGCGTCGTGCATACGGAAGCAGCGCTCGTCAACGCGGTCAACATGACGCGCGAAGAAGCGGGCCGCGCGTTCGGCAATCCGCAGGTCTACATGGAGAAATTCCTGGAGAACCCGCGGCATATCGAGATTCAGGTGCTGTCGGACTCGTTCCGCAACGCGATCTGGCTCGGCGAGCGCGATTGCTCGATGCAGCGCCGTCACCAGAAGGTCATCGAGGAAGCACCCGCGCCGGGTATCGCGCGGCGGCTGATCGACCGAATCGGCGATCGCTGCGCCGACGCATGCAAGAAGATGGGCTATCTCGGCGCAGGCACGTTCGAATTCCTGTACGAGAACAACGAGTTCTACTTCATCGAAATGAACACGCGCGTGCAGGTCGAGCATCCGGTGACGGAGCTGATCACGGGCGTCGATATCGTGCAGGAGCAGATTCGTATCGCCGCCGGCGAGAAGCTCGCGTTCCGCCAGAAGGACATTCAGTTCCGCGGCCATGCCATCGAGTGCCGTGTGAATGCCGAAGACGCGTTCAAGTTCACGCCGTCGCCGGGACGCATCACGTCGTGGCATGCGCCGGGCGGGCCGGGCATCCGCGTCGACTCGCACGCGTACAACGGCTACTTCGTCCCGCCGAACTACGATTCGATGATCGGCAAGCTGATCGCCTACGGCGCGACGCGCGAGCAGGCCATCAACCGCATGCGCATCGCGCTGTCGGAAATGGTCGTCGAGGGCATTTCGACCAACATCCCGCTGCATCGCGAGTTGATGATCGACGCCAAGTTCGTCGAGGGCGGCACGAGCATCCACTACCTCGAGAACAAGCTGGCCGCGCGTCAGGCGGCGGTGGCGGAAGAGTCCTGAGTCGGATAGAGACACGAGCATGAGTTACCGGGAACTGATCGCCGAGCTGGACCGCGAGCACGCGGAAGCGTTGTCGGACGCGCTGCTGGACATCGGCGCGCTGTCGGTATCGGTCGAAGACGCCGACGCCGATACGCCCGACGAGCAGCCGCTATTCGGCGAGCCCGGCCTCACGCCGGAGCGCAGCGCGTGGAAGCGTTCGCGCGTCGTCGCGCTGCTGGCCGAAGACGCCGATCCCGCCGTGCTGCTCGCGGCGGCCGCAAACGAAATCGGCCTGAACGCGACGCCTGCGTTCTCGGTGCGCGTCGTGGAAGAACAGGACTGGGTGCGCCTGACGCAGGCGCAGTTCGATCCGATTCCGATCGGCGAGCGCATCTGGGTCGTGCCGTCGTGGCATGACGCGCCCGATCCGTCCGCGCTCGTCCTCGAACTCGACCCCGGCCTCGCGTTCGGCACGGGCAGCCATCCGACCACCCGCCTGTGCATGGAATGGCTCGAGCAATCGGTGAAGCCGGGGCAGTCGCTGCTCGACTACGGCTGCGGCTCGGGCATCCTCGCCATTCTTGCGAAGAAGTGCGGCGCCGATCCGGTCCACGGCATCGACATCGATCCCCAGGCGGTCGAATCCGCGCGCCAGAACAGCGAACGCAACCACGCCGATGTCGCCTACGGCCTGCCCGACGAATGCCCCGCCGGCGAGTTCGATATCGTCGTTGCGAACATTCTTTCCAATCCGCTCAAGCTGATGGCGTCGATGCTCTCCGCGAAGGTGAAACCGGGCGGGCGCATCGCGCTGTCGGGCATCCTCGCTCGACAGGCCGACGAAGTCGCGGCGGTCTACGCGCGATGGATCGACATCGCCGTCTGGCGCGAGCACGAAGGCTGGGTGTGCCTCGCCGGAACGCGCCGCGAAAGCCTTTAGAATAGCGCCATCGTTCACGACGCGGCCGCGAGGCCAATGGCATTAGAAATGGCGCTCGCAACCCGCTGCCCTCACTGCGAAACCGTATTCAGGCTCGACCCGCATCTGGTCGCACCGCATGATGGCCGTGTGCGTTGCGGCCACTGTCAGGAAGTCTTCGACGCCGCGCATCACACGTTCGAGCTTCCGGACGACGCCGCGGCAGCAGACGAAGCGCAGCACGCCGCCATCGTCGACGATGAAGTCGCGGTCGGGCCGTCCACGTTCACTGCGCCGACGAGCGAAGCCGATCACGAGCCGCCCACGCTCGCCGTGCCCCGCACGCTGGAACTCGGCAAGCGGACTTCATCCCCCGAAGACGACGACCCTACGCTCCAAGCGAAGCCGCCGGCATTCGCTGCGGCATCGGCGAGACCGGTTCGAAAAGATGCAGCCAACGAACCGGCTGTCGAGCCTCCGGCGGACGACCGGCGCAAACCCTTCGTTCGGGTGAAGGCGCCAGACGGCGATCGCGCCCAGCCGGCGCCGCCGCGTGCCGAACCGCCGCCGACGCGCTTCGTGAATCCTGTCGACGACCGCGCGGAGCCGTTCATCGGCCCCGGGCATCGCCAGGCGGATACGCCGCCTGCCCGTCCGGCACCACCGGTCGAGCCCACGCCCGCCTGGCACGACGACGAGCCGGGCTTCGGCACGAGGCCGTCCCAACCGGGCGCGGCTCATGCGCCGAGCGCGAACGAAGCGTTTCCCGTGATGCGCGAGCCGCGTCCCGCCGCGCAGCCGCCCAAGCGCGGGCGGAAAGGCGTGCTGATCGCCGGCTACCTGCTTGCCGCGGTGCTCGCGGTGATGTTTCTCATGCAGCTCGCGTGGTGGCAGCGCGAAGCGGTGATGGTCTACATGCCCGGCACGCGCGCGCTCTACGCCGATATCTGCACCGAAGTCGGCTGCACGTTCTCGCCGCCGCGCTATATCGCGGGACTGCAGATCGAGAGTTCGGGGCTGCGTCAGGTCAACGGTCCGCACAAGCTCGAACTCAAGCTGATGCTGCGCAATCGCGCCGACGTTCCCCTCGCCTATCCGGCGCTCGAACTCACGCTGCTCGACGATAAAAGCGATGTCGCCATCCGCCGCGTGCTCTGGCCGCAGGATTACGCGCGACCGGGTACGATATTCGCCATCGGCCTTCCGCCGCAAAGCGCGCAGCCGGTCGTCGTGCGGCTCGATACCGGCGATGCCGTCGCCGCGAATTACCGCGTTCAGGTCTTCTATCCGTGATGGCGCGATCGCGCGACGGGCGTCCACGTCCTGTCCGCTGAATCGCGCTAACGCCAAGTGCATCTTCCCGTCAGCATCTGACATCTCTCTGGAGCGCAACATGAGTCAAGTTACCCTCGGCGGCAATCCCATCGAAGTCAGCGGCACGTTTCCGAGCGCAGGACAGCAGGCCCCCGAGTTCACGCTCGTCGGCACGGACCTCGGCGACATCACGCTCGCGAGCTTCGCCGGCAAGCGCAAGGTGCTGAACATCGTGCCGAGCCTCGACACCCCCACTTGCGCCACCTCCACGCGCAAGTTCAACGAATCCGCCGGCAAGCTCGACAACACCGTCGTGCTCGTCGTGTCGGGCGATCTGCCGTTCGCCGCCAAGCGCTTCTGCACGACGGAGGGGCTCGCCAACGTGGTGACGGCGTCGACGTTCCGTGGCCGTGAATTCGCGCAGGCGTATGGCGTCGATGTCACGAGCGGCCCGCTCAAGGGACTGACGGCGCGCGCTGTCGTCGTGCTCGATGAAAGCAACAAGGTGCTGCATGCGGAACTCGTGCCGGAAATCAAGGACGAGCCGAACTACGATGCGGCGCTGTCGGCGCTGAAGTAAGCTGCACGACCCGGACCGCTTCTGGCGGTCCGCGCATACGGGGCGCGGCTGCCGCTCCGAGCCGAAAGGCCGCCGCCGCGCGCCGTATGCGCATTTTCTTGCTCGGCATCCCAACTTAAAGGACGTTCGCCTTGGCTACGCTCATCTGCGGCTCGCTCGCCTACGACAACATCATGACCTTCCAGGGCCGCTTCGGCGACCACATCCTGCCGGATCAGGTGCACATGCTGAACATCAGCTTCCTGGTCCCGACGATGCGGCGCAACTTCGGCGGCTGCGCGGGCAACATCGCGTATGCGCTGAAACTGCTCGGCGGCGATCCGAAGATCATGGCGACGCTCGGCGAAGCGGACGCGCAGCTCTACATCGATCGCCTCGACGCGCTCGGTCTGTCGAAAGAATATGTGCGCGTGCTGCCCGGTCAGCATTCGGCGCAATGCTTCATCACGACCGATCTCGCGAACAATCAGATCACCGCGTTCCACCCCGGCGCGATGATGGAATCGCACCTCAACCGCGCCGACGAAGCGCAGGGCATCACGCTCGGCATCGTGGCGCCGGACGGCGCCGACGGCATGCGCGAACACGCAGCGCAATTCGCGGCTGCGGGCGTGCCGTTCGTCTTCGATCCGGGTCAGGGTTTGCCTATCCTTGAAGGTGTAGAACTCTGTCGCATGATTGAACTTGCCAAATACGTGGCGGTCAACGATTACGAAGCCAAGTTGTTGAGCAACAAGACCGGCTGGTCGATAGAAGACATCAAGAGCCGTGTCGATGCGCTTGTCGTGACGCGCGGCGAGCATGGCGCCCAGATTTATCATGAAGGCGGCGTGCTCGACGTGCCGGTTGCGAAGGCGCGTCAGGTAATCGATCCGACCGGTTGTGGCGACGCGTTCCGCGGCGGCCTGCTGTACGGCATCGAGAACAATCTTGGCTGGGAAAAGACGGGGCGTCTCGCGAGTCTGATGGGTGCGTTGAAGATCGAACATCAGGGCCCGCAAACCTATGCGCCGACGCGCGCCGAAATCGAAGAGCGTTTCAAGCAGGCATTCGGAACCAGCCTGTCGTGAGCGAGTGGAAGAAGGGAGTGAAGGGATGAAAACGGTAAGTCGCATCGTGCTGGCAGCAGCGCTCATCGGCTCAGTGGCGCTGACGGGCTGCGCCTATAACAGCAGTTCGCCGGACGTCTATACGGCGTCGCAGGCGCAGCGCGAGGAAACGGTGCGCATGGCGACCGTCGAAAGCGTGCGCGGCGTGAAGATCAGTTCGAACAACGGGCAGCCGACCGGTCTCGGCGCAATCGGTGGCGGCGCGCTCGGCGGCGTCGCGGCGGGCAGCGCCATCGGCGGCGGCAACGGGTCGATCATCGCGGGCATCATCGGCGGCCTGGCGGGCGCGGTCGCGGGTAACGCGGTCGAGAACAGCGTCGCAACGAAGAACGGGCTCGAGATCACCGTGCGCCTCGACAACGGCGATCTTCGCGCGATCACGCAGACATCGAACGGCGAAGTGTTTCAAGCTGGCGAGCGCGTTCGCCTGTTGTCGAGCGGCGGCGTGACGCGCGTGACGCACTAAGCAAGCACGGACGCATTCAGCCGAAGAATCCATAGCGACGCTTCGGCCAACAAGAAAAGCGCATGCATCGAAAGAGGCATGCGCTTTTTGTCTGCCGATCGCCTGGGTGTGCGGGCAACTCGCTGAGTGCCCCATAAACGAAAGACCCGCCGCCGGGTTTCCCCCGCGACGGGTTGAGGCCGGGTAGCCCTACCCGGTCCTAAGGCACATCGAAGTGTGCCGCGATGATGCGTCCTGCTTGCGCCGAGACTTACGGACGGCTGCCCGTCGGGAACGGCCATGCTGCCGCCGGGTTCAGCGCCGTCTTGACCGCTGCAGCCGGAGCGGCCGGAGCGGGCGTCGAGACAGTCGTTGCCGTCGTTGCGGGAGCAGCAGCCGTCGTCTTCTTGGCGGCAGCGGCCTTCTTGGCCGGAGCCTTCTTCGCTGCGGGTGCAGCTTTCTTCGCTGCCGGAGCAGGCGCCGACGCCGACGTCGAAGCGGGCGCAGGAGCAGCAGGCGCGGCAGGGGCAGAGGCGGTTTTCGCCGACGCCTTCTTCGCAGGGGCCTTCTTCGCAGCAGCCTTCTTGGCGGGGGCCTTTTTGGCGGCAGCCTTCTTGGCGGCCGCTTTCTTCGCAGGCGCCTTCTTGGCGGCAGCCTTCTTCGCAGGCGCCTTCTTCGCTGCGGCCTTCTTCGTCGCTACTTTCTTGGTCGCGACTTTCTTGGCTGCGGCCTTCTTGGCAGGCGCCTTCTTGGCAGCGACTTTCTTGGCTGCGGCCTTCTTCGCCGGCGCCTTCTTCGCTGCAACCTTCTTCGCCGCTACTTTCTTGGTCGCGACCTTCTTCGCTGCTGCCTTCTTGGCCGGCGCTGCCTTCTTGGCGGCAACCGTCTTCACCGCGACTTTCTTCGCAGCGACCTTCTTGGTGGCAACCTTCTTCGCTGCTACCTTCTTCGCCGGAGCGGCTGCCTTCTTGGCGGTGACTTTCTTTGCTGCGGCCTTCTTCGCGGCGGGTTTCTTCTTGGCAACTGCCATGATTTTTCTCCTTCAGGTTTTCAGATGAGAGTCAGTTCAAACAACACCCTTCGTCAAAACCCGCTTCCCGCGTGGAGGCTCTCAGGGCACACGCTACGAAGCGGATTATTCATCGGCGTACGCTGATCCCACCTGCTTACGCTAATGAATACGGCAAGGCGCGCCGTGCCCCGAGGCACCGCGCGCCAAATAAAGTCAGCGCGCATACGCAGCGCTGCCCATCGCTTGATCGAGCCAGCGAGCTTGCCGCTGGCGTTTTCCGGGGGGAAGTTTGCCCATCCCAATGAAGGGAACGCAAAACGCCTGTCTTCCAATCGGATCACTTGCTCCGTTAAGTCAGTAGGCGCACTTTGCATCAGGCGACCGTTCTCCTAAACCTTGTCGGTCAGGCGCGCGTGAGTGTCACGCCGCTGCCTGCCCGTCCCATCGATTTCGTCTGCAACACGTCCTGGGCTCGTTGTTATTCCCAGGTCAGCGCGCCGCCGGTTTGATACTCAATCACGCGTGTCTCGAAGAAGTTGCGTTCCTTCTTCAAGTCGATCATTTCGCTCATCCACGGGAACGGGTTTTCCTCGTTCGGGTAGAGCGGGTCCAGGCCAATCTGCTGGCAACGCCGATTGCAGATGAAGCGCAGGTAACTCTTGAACATCGACGCATTCAGGCCGAGAACCCCGCGCGGCATGGTGTCTTCAGCGTAGCGATATTCGAGATCAACAGCCTGCTTGAAGAGCTCGCGAATCTCCGCCTTGAAGTCGGCGGTCCACAGTTGCGGCTCTTCGAGCTTGATCTGGTTGATGAGGTCGATGCCGAAATTGCAGTGCATCGATTCATCGCGGAGGATGTACTGGTACTGCTCCGCCGCGCCCGTCATCTTGTTCTGGCGACCCAGCGCCAGAATCTGCGTGAAGCCCACATAGAAGAACAGCCCTTCCATGATGCAGGCGAACACGATCAACGACTTGAGCAATTTCTGGTCCGCTTCCAGCGTGCCGGTGGTGAACGCGGGATCGGTCAACGTCTGGATGAACGGGATGAGGAACTCGTCCTTGTCCCGGATGGACTTGACTTCGTGATACGCGTTGAAGATCTCGCTTTCGTCGAGACCGAGCGATTCGACGATGTACTGATACGCATGCGTATGGATCGCCTCTTCGAACGCCTGGCGCAGCAGGAACTGGCGACACTCGGGAGCGGTGATGTGACGATACGTGCCGAGCACGATGTTGTTCGCGGCGAGCGAGTCCGCCGTCACGAAGAAGCCGAGGTTGCGCTTGACGATGCGACGCTCGTCATCCGACAGGCCGTTCGGGTCTTTCCACAGGGCGATGTCTCGCGACATGTTCACTTCCTGCGGCATCCAGTGATTCGCGCAGCCGGCGAGGTACTTTTCCCACGCCCACTTGTACTTGAACGGGACCAGTTGGTTGACGTCGGTCTTGCCGTTGATGATGCGCTTGTCTGCGACGTTGACACGCGCTTCGCTCTGCGCGGCGATGGCGCCAGCGGAGGGCGTGGCGGCTGCGGGGGGAACGAAGCCATCGGAGAAGATGTTGTTCGCCTGAGCAGTCTGATGGGCGGCTTGATGAGCTGCAGCATGCGCTGCTTGCGTACCGAAAGTCGTGCCTTGAGCGTTGCGCAACGAGTTCTGTTGCGAAGCGCTCGAGGGAGCTACGGTCGTGTTCTCGTCATCCCAGTTGAGCATAAATTCTCACCATCAATTTAGATCGGTTTGTACCATCTTTTCATGAGCGATAAAAGAGCTTGCTCATGAAAATTCTCGTTTTCCAGCGATTTGGATTCAGCGTTGCTACCTGCATACAACACTTGGCTCTTCGCTTCGTGTGTGACGCGTGATGCGGGCATCGATGAGACAGGTGTGAAGCGGTCCTGACTGACTGTCATCGAGTGCTTCGATACCTTCTGCGCTGCGTTGCATCGATGCTTCGAAGCTGTGGTGTGAACGCAGACGCAGCACGTGCCGATGTACGGCGTTCGATGACTCGCATGGATCTTCGACACGCGTGAACTCGATGCGACTCATGCGATCTCGAATGCGATGTCATTGACGATGAAGCGGCACTGATACGCGCGATCTTCGTATGCATCTCGCGCGCACCGACGACACTTTCGACTCGCTGATGGACGCCGCCTGGTGCGTTTCCACCGCGTCGATTTCGTTGCCGAAGTTTAGCATTTTCGGCGCGTTCGCTACAAGATATTGTGTCCGCTGCGCCCATCTCATACAACCTATAGGGGCGCCGCGCAAGTGCGAAAAAAGCATCATCGCCGCAGTGGATCGAGCAGTGAGCGCAGGTTGTTGTGATCGATCTCGTGCATGAGTGCGAGCAACGCGCCGAGCTTGCCTTGAGGAAAACCCTCACGCGCGAACCATGCGAGATAGTGTCCGGGCAAGTCGGCGAGGAGCCGGTCCTTGTACTTGCCGTAGGGCATCGTCTGCGTGACGAGACGTTGCAGGTCTTGCGGGTCCATCGCTTCTTCACTCCTCGTGTATGTTCATCGCGTCACATAGCGCGTCGGTGACCGTCGGCATGTGCTCCACATCGGTGCCATAATCGCCGCTCCTCCCGCCATGATGATCGCGTTCTCTGATGCCGCTCGCCGTCAAAGCTTTCATTGCCCCTCTCATCGTCGCATGTGCGATGTTCATGGAAAGCGTCGACGCCAACGTCATCGTCACTGCGATTCCCGAAATGGCTCGAGCGTTCGGACGCGATCCCGTCACACTCAAGATTGCGGTCACGAGTTATGTGCTCGGCCTGGGCGTGTTCATTCCCATCTGCGGCTGGGTTGCGGACCGGTTCGGCGCACGCGTCGTATTCCGCACGGCCATCGGCATCTTCGTCGTCGGGTCGTTGCTGTGCGCGGCGTCAACATCGCTCGGCACGTTCACTGTCGCGCGTTTCATACAAGGCGTCGGCGGCGCGATGATGGTGCCTGTCGGACGCATCATCATCTTTCGCTCGGTGCGTCGCTCGGAGTTCATTCGCGCGATGAACTATCTGTCGGTGCCTGCAATGCTCGGACCTGCGGCCGGTCCGCTGCTTGGCGGCTTCATTACGACGTATCTGCACTGGCGCCTGATCTTCTTCATCAACATTCCTATCGGCATCGCCGGCATCTACCTGACCAATCGATACATCGCCGACACGCGCGAGGAGCATCCCGGGCGGCTCGACTGGTTCGGCTTCTTTCTTTCGGCGAGCGCGGGCGTGTTATTGATGCTCGGGCTGTCGCTCGTCGGCGGCGAGCTGGTGCCGCCGAGCGTCGCGTACGCGATGTGCGTGCTGGGCGCGCTGATGGTCGTGCTGTACATCCTGCACGCGCGACGCGCCGAGCGGCCGTTGCTCGACTTGCGCTTCTTTCGCGTCCCGACGTTTCAGGCGAGCGTCGGGGGCGGCTCGCTCTTTCGCATCGGGCTGGGCGCGGTGCCGTTTCTGCTGCCCCTCGCGCTGCAGGAAGGGCTTGGCATGACGGCGTTCAAGTCCGGCGCGATCACGTGTGCTTCTGCGTTCGGCGGCATGTTCATGCGATCGCTGGCGTCGCGGGTGTTGCATCGCTTCGGCTTTCGGCAGACGTTGCTTTATAACGCGGCGTTGTCGGGGATCGCAATCGCTGCGTGCGGCGCGTTCTTTCCCGGCACCCCGACGTGGGTCATCTGGGCGGTTGTGCTGCTCGGCGGGTTCTTTCCTGCGCTGCAGTTCACTTCGCTCAACTCGCTCGCTTATGCGGAGATCGAGACGCGCGATGTCGGGCGGGCGACGAGCCTCGCCAGTTTCGTGCAGCAGGTTTCGCTGGGGCTTGGGGTGACGATCGCGGGCATCACGCTCGAGCTTTCGCAGTATCTCAATGGGCACGCTTCCGTGCGGTGGTCGGACTTCTGGCCTGCGTTTCTGGTTGTGGGTCTGTTTTCGTTTCTCTCGATGCCGGTCAGTGCGCGGCTCGCGCGGGATGCGGGACATGAGATTTCGCGTGGGACGCGGGGATGAATGGGTTTCGGTGCTCGCGCGGTTCGGGGGATGCGTCGTCTTTCGGTGAGCTTGTTTAACGACGCAAACGACAAGACCGACAAAAGAAAAGACCGGCACCGAAGCCCTATTCCCCCGGGGGAAAAGAAACCACGGTGACCGGCCTAACCGCCCCGAGAGCAACGCCCTCGGTAGCGCCGAGCTAGAAACCCTTACTGACAGGCCTCACACTCATCAAACCCGGGGTCCCCCGGACGCATCATGCAAACCGGCCCATCGGCTTCCGGCGCAGCCGCCGCCGAAGCAGATGCCGCATTGAACCCACCGCCCGCGGCGCCGCTCGCCGCCGAAGAGCCACCCGAAGCACCCGAAGCACCGAACCCACCATCAGAACCCGAAGACGGAACCGCATTGAGCGCACCGTGTGCAACGGTCGACTTCTCGACGTGCGTCGCCGCCATCGTACGAAGGTAATACGTCGTCTTCAGACCACGCAGCCACGCGAGCTTATAGACCTCGTCCAGCTTCTTGCCCGACGCGCCCGCCATATAGATGTTCAGCGACTGCGCCTGATCGATCCACTTCTGACGGCGCGACGCCGCTTCCACCAGCCACTTCGGATCCACTTCGAACGCCGTCGCGTAGATCGCGCGAAGGTCCGCCGGAATGCGGTCGATACGCGACAAGGTGCCGTCGAAGTACTTCAGGTCCGACACCATCACCTCATCCCACAGGCCGCGCGCCTTCAGATCACGCACCAGGTAGTCGTTGACGACCGTGAATTCGCCCGACAGATTCGACTTCACATACAAATTCTGGAACGTCGGCTCGATACACGCCGACACGCCGATAATGTTCGAGATCGTCGCCGTCGGGGCAATCGCCACGCAGTTCGAATTGCGCATGCCGTGCGTCGCGATGCGCGAACGCAGCGTCAACCAGTCCATCGTCTCGGTCGAATCCACTTCGACGTAACCGCCGCGCGCCTCGGCGAGCAGCTTGATCGTGTCCTGCGGAAGAATGCCGCGATCCCACAGCGAGCCGCGATACGTCGCATAACGGCCGCGCTCTTCCGCCAGTTCCGTCGACGCGTAATACGCGTAGTAGCAGACAGCTTCCATCGAACGATCCGCGAACTCCACCGCATCCGCAGACGCGTACGGCGTGCGCAGCAAGTGCAGGCAGTCCTGGAAGCCCATGATGCCCATGCCCACCGGACGATGCTTCAGGTTCGAATTGCGCGCCTTCGCCACCGCGTAGTAATTGATGTCGATGACGTTGTCGAGCATGCGCATGGCGACGCTGATCGTGCGCTTCAGCTTCGCATGATCCAGCGCGAGCGTGCCGTCGGCCTGCTTCGTCAGGTGCGCGACGAGGTTCACCGAACCCAGGTTGCACACGGCGATTTCGCTGTCGCTCGTGTTCAGCGTGATTTCCGTGCACAGGTTGGACGAGTGAACGACGCCCACGTGCTGCTGCGGCGAACGCACGTTGCACGGGTCCTTGAACGTGATCCACGGGTGGCCCGTCTCGAACAGCATGCCCAGCATCTTGCGCCACAATTGCGCCGCCGGCACCTTCTTGAACAGCTTGATCTCGCCGCGCGCCGCCTTGTCTTCGTAAGCCGTGTACGCCTTCTCGAACTCCGCGCCGAACAGATCGTGCAGGTCCGGGCACGTGGCCGGCGAGAACAGCGTCCAGTCGCCGCCTTCGTGGACGCGCTTCATGAACAGGTCGGGAATCCAGTTCGCCGTGTTCATGTCGTGCGTGCGGCGGCGGTCATCGCCCGTGTTCTTGCGCAGCTCGAGGAATTCCTCGATGTCCAGGTGCCACGTCTCCAGGTACGCGCACACCGCGCCCTTGCGCTTGCCACCCTGATTCACGGCGACGGCCGTGTCGTTCACCACCTTCAGAAACGGCACGACGCCCTGCGACTTGCCATTCGTGCCCTTGATGTGCGAGCCGAGCGCACGCACGCGCGTCCAGTCGTTGCCGAGGCCGCCCGCGAACTTCGAGAGCAGCGCGTTTTCCTTCAGCGCTTCGTAGATGCCGTCGAGGTCGTCGGCGACGGTCGTCAGATAGCACGACGACAACTGCGAGCGATGCGTGCCCGAGTTGAACAGCGTCGGCGTCGACGACATGAAGTCGAACGACGACAGCACGTTGTAGAACTCGATCGCACGCGCTTCACGGTCGATTTCGTTGAGCGACAGACCCATCGCGACGCGCATGAAGAACGCCTGCGGCAACTCGATGCGCGTGCCGTCAACGTGCAGGAAGTAGCGGTCGTACAGCGTCTGCAGGCCGAGATAGCCGAACTGCAGGTCGCGGTTCTGGTCGAGCGCGGCGCCCAGACGCTTCAGGTCGAACTGTTGCAGCTTCTCGTCGAGCAGGCCGGCTTCGACGCCGCGCTTGATGAACTGCGGGAAGTATTCCGCGTAACGCTCGCCCATTTCGGCCTGCGTCACTTCTTCTTCGAGGATTTCGCGGCGGATCGTGTGCAGCAGGATGCGCGCCGTGACCTGGCTGTACGCCGGGTCCTTTTCGATCATCGTGCGGGCCGCGAGAATGGCCGAGTCGTAGACCTGGCTCATCGGCACGCCGTCGTACAGGTTCTTCACCGTTTCGGCGACGATCGGATCAGCGGACACCGCATCGCCCAGATTCGCGCATGCGGACACGATCAGCGCCTTCAGCGCTTCCATATCGAGCGGGCGCGTGACGCCGTTGTCCGTCACGTTGATGACGCCGCCTTCGGGCGACTGCGCGTTCTGCGCGGCCGAACGTTCTTGCGACCGCTGCTGGGTGCGCTTCTCGCGATACAGCACGTAGGCGCGCGCGACGTTGTGCTCGCCGCCGCGCATCAGCGCGAGTTCGACCTGATCCTGAATGTCTTCGATGTGGAACGTGCCGCCGTGCGGACGGCTGCGCACGAGCGCGCGAACGACCGCCTGCGTCAGTTGCTCGACGAGCTCGCGCACGCGTGCCGAAGCCGCGCCCTGCCCGCCATTGACGGCGATGAACGCCTTCGTCACGGCGATGGAAATCTTCGACGGCTCGAACGACACCACGCTTCCGTTGCGACGGATGACCTTGTAGTCGGCAAACGTCGTGTTGGGCGCGAGCGCTTGCGCGCCCGGAACCTGCGCACCGCCTGCCGGCTGTGCGGATGCGCCTTCGAAGGAAGACGTGGCGTTTTCGGTGGTTTGCATGTGCAAAACTCCTGGTGTTCGAATGGTGCGGATGATCCGCAAATTTATCCCTTGTCCCGCGCGCGGCGCGCGGATTTTTTTCGGTGAAGCCGGGCTGTGAATTCCAGCCGTGAAGCCGACTCTGAACGCGATTCCCGGCGATGACGGCCCGCATGTTCTTGGCGCCGCGTGCGGGACCCGCGTTGGCGCGCGGTTATCGGTCAACGCGACTCGCGTTCTCTTGCCTGCTTCCTCACGATGCTGCTCGCCGGCGCTCGGCGCGCTTCGCGTATGCCCCGAAGCCCGGGAACCGCCCGGCGCCAGCCGAACTTCTCTTGCACCGGAAAGCCAACGGCGCCGGCTCGTGGGAGCGGGCGCCGCCTCGACAACACAAGATATAGTGCAAAGTACGTCTGTCGGCACCAAGTATAGTGGAACTTCGCACGGTCTCAAAAAGGTTTTTTTGCTGAGGAAACGCGTGCGCGGGGTTGACTTCTGCTGCGCCAAAGCACGGCAAGGGCTTGCGCGTCACGCTGCTGCATCGCCGCGAGAAAGACCTTACGCGGCGCTCAGCGGTGGCTCGCCGGTTGCTTCGATGCGGAGCTGAATCGGAGAAATGGATGTGGGCGACGCACGCTGGCGAGCGATCCGAGGATCTCAATCGATCGCGCTTGACCGATGGTGGAAGCCACCGTGCTTATCGTGCGTCGCGGCCTGTCGGACGTGCGGCGTGACGGCGTGCGTGGTCGTTGCTGCAGAAGCGCTCCCCCGCCACCACGATGGATTCGCTGCGTGGCGTATGCACGCCGCATTGCGCGCAGCGGATGAGCGGGTCGGCGAGTTGCGGGGCATCGGTCGCGGCGGCGCCATTGCGGCCGCGCGTCGAGTTCGTGGAACCGGCGGAGCCCGTCGCGCCCGATTGCGCGCGCTCGTTGGCACGGCGCAGCTTCTTCAGGAGCCACTGCGTGACGAAGAAGAGGACGATTAGAAGAATGAAGTTTCGCATCGGCTAGAAAGGTCGAATCACGCGCTCAGATGACCGCGCGATGCAGCAGCACTTCGAACACGAACCGGCTGCCGACATACGCGAGCAGCAATGCCACGAACGATGCGAGCACCCAGCGAAGCGCCGCGCGCCCGCGCCAGCCGGAGATGCGCCGCGCGGTCAGCAGCGCGCCGAACATCAGCCAGGACAGGAAAGCGAACACGGTCTTGTGATCGAAGCTCAGCGCGCGATCAACCAGTTGCTCGTTGAACGCGATCCCCGAGACGAGCGTGAGCGTCAGCAGCAGGAAGCCCGCGCCGATCAGCCGGAACAGCAGCTTCTCGAGCGTCAGCAGCGGCGGCAAGGTGTCGAGCCAGCTCGCGAGCCAGCCGTTGTTGCCGGAGTGACGCATCGCGAGGCCGCGCATGCGCTGCAGGCGGCGTTCGAGCATCAGCATCAGGATGGCGTGCAGCGCGGCGATGGCGAACAGTCCGTACGCGATGTTGGCGATCAGAAAGTGCAGCTTGAACATCGGCGCTGCGGAATACGACAGCACGCGCACGCCGCCGAACACGAGCGGCAACAGCGACGCGACGCACGCAAGCGGCAGCACGAGCAGGCGCAAGCCGTCGAGCGGAAAGAAGAAGCTCTCGATCCAGTAGATGCCCGCGCCGAGCCAGAACATCGCGGAGAGCGCGAACGCAAAGCCGAACACCATCGCGTTCTGCGGGAAGATGGTCGTGTGCAGCAAGAGGCCGTGCACGAGCAACGCTATTGATAATAGAGCGCGCCCGACGCCGCTCATGCCGGACGCTTTCGATGCAGGCGCAGGCGGCGCACCGACGCCCGCAGGCACGCCCGCCAATGCCGGCTCGACGCCCGTATGACGATGCGCGCGCCAGCCCGCCACGGCCAGTCCGCCGTAGAGAAGCGCAGTGAGGGCATACAGTACAATATCCATGTTCGAAGTTTACACTAGGCCCCGAACCCGCGACGTCTTCCCCCTTGCGCCGGAATAAAGCGCATCGCCGCGAAGCCGCTCTCACGCCGCAGGTAAACAAGGGCCGCATTCTCTACATTCCCCATGCTCGACAACCTCACTCAACGGATGGCGCGCGTCGTCAAGACGCTGCGCGGCGAGGCCCGGCTCACCGAGGCCAACACGCAGGAAATGCTGCGCGAAGTGCGCCTCGCGCTGCTCGAAGCCGACGTGGCGCTGCCGGTCGTGCGCGAGTTCATCGCAAAGGTGAAGGAAAAGGCGCTCGGCGAGGAAGTGCTCTCGAGCCTGTCGCCGGGTCAGGCGCTCGTCGGCGTCGTGCAGCGCGAGCTCACTGCGGTCATCGGCGGCGACTACGAAGGCAAGGCGGCCGAACTCAATCTCGCCGTCACGCCGCCCGCGGTCATCCTCATGGCCGGCCTGCAGGGCGCGGGTAAAACAACGACCACCGGCAAGCTCGCCAAGCTGCTGCGCGAGAAGCAGAAGAAGAAGGTGCTGACGGTTTCCGTTAACGTGTACCGCCCCGCCGCTATCCGCCAGTTGCAGACGGTCACCGAGCAGGTCGGCGCGGACTTCTTCCCGTCGGAGCCGGATCAGAAGCCGGCGGACATCGCGCGCGCGGCGATCGACTGGGCGAAGCGGCATTATCACGATGTCGTGATCGTCGATACGGCCGGCCGTCTCGGCATCGACGAAGCGATGATGAACGAGATCACTCAGCTTCATACGCTGCTGAAGCCCGCCGAAACCCTCTTCGTCGTCGATGCGATGCTCGGTCAGGACGCCGTCAACACCGCCAAGGCATTCAACGACGCGCTGCCGCTGACGGGCGTGGTGCTGACCAAGCTCGACGGCGATTCGCGCGGCGGCGCGGCCCTTTCGGTGCGCCATGTCACGGGCAAGCCGATCAAATTCGTGGGCGTCGCCGAAAAGCTCGATGGCCTCGAAGTCTTCCACCCGGATCGCATGGCGAACCGGATCCTCGGCATGGGCGACATTCTCGCGCTCGTCGAAGAAGCGCAGCGTGGCGTGGATACCGCTGCCGCGCAGAAGCTCGCCGACAAGGTCAAGAAAGGCGGCGACTTCGATTTGAACGACTTCAAGGCGCAACTGTCGCAGATGAAGAAGATGGGCGGTCTTTCGTCGCTGATGGACAAGCTGCCTGCGCAGTTCCAGCAGGCCGCGCAAGGCGCGGACATGAACAACGCCGAGAAGCAGATGCGCCGCATGGAAGGCATCATCAATTCGATGACGCTGCAAGAGCGCGCGAAGCCGGAGCTGATCAAGGCCGCGCGCAAGCGTCGTATCGCGGCGGGCGCGGGCGTCCATGTGCAGGAAGTGAACCGCATGCTGAATCAGTACGAGCAGATGCGCGGCATGATGAAGAAGCTCAAGGGCGGCAACCTGCAGAAGATGATGCGCGGCATGAAGGGCATGATGCCGGGCATGCGTTGATCGCGTTGCACTAGACCCGCGTGGCTTTCGCGCGGGTTTATGATAAGGTCCGCGCCGCCGTTTTTCTCCACAGCAAGCAATCAGCCTCCCCCGCTTTCCTATGAATCGCGAAGAAGCCCTCCATATCTACAGCCACTCCGAAGAGATCGTTTCGGCGGACGAAGTCAACGCATCGATCGAACGCATGGCTGCGGCCATCAAGGCGGCGACGAGCGAAGACTTTCCGCTCGTGCTCTCGGTCATGGGGGGCGCGGCCGTGTTCACCGGCATGCTGCTGCCGCATCTCGACTTCCCGCTCGAGTTCGACTACATCCATCTGACGCGCTATCGCAACGCCATCAAGGGCGGCAGCGAAATGCAATGGCGCGTGGCGCCGGCGGAATCGGTGAAGGATCGCGTGGTGCTCGTGCTCGACGACATCCTCGACGAAGGCGAAACGATGGCCGCCATCCGGGATCGCATCATGGCGATGGGCGCGAAACAGTTCCTGTCGGCGGTGCTGTGCGAGAAGATCATCCCGAAGGCGAAGCCGCTGCGCCCGGACTTTTGCGGGTTCGAAGTGCCCGATCGGTATGTGTTCGGTTGCGGCATGGATGCGAAGGGTTACTGGCGCAACTTGCCGACCATCCGGGCGTTGACCGAAGGAGCGTGAGCCTTTTCTCGCGACAAGAAAAAAGCGGCCGAGGCCGCTTTTTTCATAGCTGATGCACGAACGCCCGTATCCCGGTCAGAATCATCTCGACGGAAATTGCCACGAGCACGAGGCCCATCAACCGCTCGAACGCCGTCACCGCACGCTCGCCGAGCCACTGCTGTATTTTCTCCGCAAGAATCAGCACGACCGCGCAGACGACCATCGTGACGGTCAGCGCGCCGATCCATTCGAGCATCTTCCCCGGCGCCTGCGATGTCAGCAGCATCACCGTGGCGAGCGCCGACGGCCCGGCGAGCGCGGGAATGGCGAGCGGCACGATCAAAGGCTCGCCGCCGCGCGAGTCGCCGCCCATCGGGCCATCCGGGTGCGGGAAGATCATCCGGAGCGCGATCAGAAATAACACAATGCCGCCGCCGATTCGCAACGACAAGTCCGTCAGATGCATCGCGCGCAAGAAGTGATCGCCGGCCAGCATGAACAACAGCAGGATGCCGAACGCGATCGCCACTTCGCGCAGAATCACCACGCGGCGCCGCTCGATGGCGACGCCCCGCAGCGCGTTGATGAAGATCGGGATGTTGCCGAGCGGATCGGTGATCAGCAGCAGCAGGACCGTCGCAGACAGAAAGTTGTACTGCATTACTTCGCGAGCGCGGCCCGCACCTTGTCTGTCACGACGCCCGCAGCCTCATCCACCGGCAGCAGCGTGGCTTCGGTGTCGCGGCGGCCCTGATATTCGAGCTTGCCTTCCTTCAGCCCGCGATCGCCGATCACGATGCGATGCGGCACGCCGATCAGTTCCCAGTCGGCGAACATCACGCCGGGACGCTCGCCGCGATCGTCGAGAATTACGTCGACGCCCGCTTCCAGCAGCGTGGCGTACAGCTTGTCGGCCTGCTCGCGCACGGCGTCGCTGCGGTCGTAGCCCATCGGGCAGATCACCACTTCGAACGGTGCGATGGATTCGGGCCAGATGATGCCCTTGTCATCGAAGTTCTGCTCGATCGCCGCGCCCAGCACGCGCGTCACGCCGATGCCGTAGCAGCCCATCAGCATCGGAGCGGGCTTGCCGTTCTCGTCGAGATAGGTCGCGCCCATGGAATCCGAATACTTCGTGCCGAGCTGAAACACGTGGCCGACCTCGATGCCGCGGCAGATTTCCAGCGTTCCCTTGCCATCCGGCGAAGGATCGCCCGCGACGACATTGCGGATATCCGCGACCTCAGGCTCCGGCAGATCGCGGCCCCAGTTCACGCCGGTCGTGTGGTAATCGACTTCGTTCGTGCCGACAACGAAATCGCTCATGTTCGCCACCGTGCGGTCGGCGATCACGCGCACCGGCTTCTTCGTGCCGATCGGCCCGAGATAGCCCGGCGGCGTGCCGAACCATTCGACGATCTCCGCTTCAGTCGCAAAGCGATAGCCCGCGAGGCCCGGCAGCTTGTTGACCTTGATGTCGTTCAGCGAATGATCGCCACGCAGCATCAGCAACCAGATGGTCGGTTCCGCGCCTTCGTTGTCGGTGGCGAGGATGATCGACTTGATGGTCTTTTCGAGCGGAATGTTCAGATGCTCGGCGACCGCCTCGCACTTCGCCTTGCCCGGCGTGGGCGTCTTCTTCAGTTCTTCGGCAGGCGCGGCGCGTTGCGCGATCAGCGGCAGCGCGTCGGCAGCTTCGACGTTCGCCGCGAAATCAGAGGTCGGGCAATACGCGATGTCGTCCTCGCCCGTTTCGGCGATCACGTGGAATTCGTGCGAGCCGCTGCCGCCGATCGAACCGTTGTCCGCCGCAACCGCACGGAACTCGAGGCCGATGCGCGTGAAGATTCGCACGTACGCGTCGTACATCTTGCGATACGACTCGGCGAGGCCGGCGCTGTCCTTATCGAACGAATACGCGTCCTTCATGATGAACTCGCGGCCGCGCATCACGCCGAAACGCGGACGGATTTCATCGCGGAACTTCGTTTGAATCTGATAGAAGTTGACCGGCAACTGGCGATAGCTCTTGATCTCGCGGCGCGCGATGTCCGTCACCACTTCTTCGTGCGTCGGCCCGACCACGAAATCGCGCTCGTGGCGATCCTTGATGCGCAGCAACTCAGGACCGTATTGCTCCCAGCGGCCCGATTCCTGCCACAGTTCGGCGGGCTGCACGGCGGGCATCAGCAATTCGAGCGCGCCCGCGCGGTTCATCTCTTCACGCACGATGGCTTCGACCTTGCGAATGGAGCGCAGGCCGATCGGCATGTAATCGTAGATACCGCCCGCGACGCGACGGATCATGCCGGCGCGCATCATCAGCTTGTGACTGACGATCTCGGCGTCGGCGGGGGCTTCCTTCAGGGTGCCGATGAAGAAACGGGATGCTTTCATTCAAGAATTTTCCAAAAGCGGCGCGCGCCTCGAAAGCATGCGGCTACGAGGCTGGCGAGACGTGTGAACGACGGAACGGTGGACGGCTTCGCGTGGACGGCCTTCGTGTACCGCACGCGCTGAATCCTGGCCGACAAGGAGAAGATTCTGCCGCCTTCCTCGTTGCCTGGCAAAGATTCCTGGCACTCGCGCGGCATTTCTGCCTCGGAACGCTGCCGCCGCCACGGGTTGAAACCGATGCGCCGGGTCCGTTATCTGTTTATAATCAAAGCAATTTTAAAGGATTCGAAGGTGGTTGTATGCTGGATCGTGAAGGCTTTCGCCCGAACGTCGGCATCATCCTCTTGAACGCGCGCAACGAAGTGTTTTGGGGCAAGCGGCTGCGTGAACATTCCTGGCAGTTTCCGCAAGGGGGTATCAAATACGGCGAAACCCCCGTGCAAGCAATGTATCGGGAGTTACACGAAGAAACCGGCCTGCTGCCTGAACACGTGAAAGTTGTCGGTCGCACGCGCGACTGGCTGCGTTATGAGGTGCCGGATAAGTTCATCAAGCGCGAAGTGCGCGGACATTATCGCGGTCAGAAACAGATATGGTTTCTGCTGCGCATGGTGGGACGCGACTGTGACATTTGCCTGCGCGCGACGGACCATCCGGAATTCGATGCTTGGCGCTGGAACGAGTACTGGGTGCCCCTGGATGCGGTCATCGAGTTCAAGCGCGACGTTTATCAACTTGCTCTCACCGAGCTTTCCCGCTTCTTGCGGAGAACCAACTCTCGCGGCGATCGCGCCGCGCATCACGGGCCGCGCTATCCACGCGTCGTCCAGACGATGACGATCGAAGCACCTGCCGTAACCGCCGCTGGCGCTGCGGTTCAGGCAGAATGCACGATCAGCGAAGAAGTGCGGATCATCGCCACGCGTGCATCGTGCGAATGACCGGCGCCGCTCTTCGTTCATTTTGACACTCGGCACTTCGTAGAACCCGGCACGCGAGCATGGCTCGCCGCGCCGGGCGCTTCGCCGTCCGCGCATCCGTCTTCCGGGAACATCGAATTGAAAGTCATCGTCTCATCTGCGGTAGCCGTGGCCGTGTTGGCCGCGCTCGCCGGCTGTTCCAGTTCCAAAGCTCCGTCTGCGTCCAACCAGGATGACAGCGTGTTCACGTATCTGCTCGACCGGAAGTCGGAATGGGTCGAGAACAAGGTCGATACGTTGCCGCCGCTGCCGCAAACGTCCAGCCTGCTGCCGTTCGACGTTTCGCAGAACACTCCTCTGACGTTCGCCATCGACAAGACTTCGCTCAGCGTCGGCAGTGACGGCGTGGTGCGATACGTCGTCGTCGTGACGAGTCCGGGCGGCGCGCGCAACGTCAACTACGAAGGCATCCGTTGCGATACGTACGAATGGCGGCGCTACGCGAGCATCGACGACACGCAGACCGGCTGGGATCGCGGCGCCACGTTCGATTTCCGGCGCATCGAAAACGGCGAACTGAACGCGTATCAGGCGGCGCTCTATCAGGATTATTTCTGCACGAGCAAGCTGCCTGTCGGCAATGCGAAGCAGATCGTCGAGAACATTCAGTACAAGCGCACGCAGCGTTCGATCAATCTGCGCTGAGGTTTTCGTCGTTTCGTTTGCATAGTTAAAAGCCCGCTGGCCTTTCGGCTCAACGGGCATTCTTTCATGGCTTCGCGGTTCAGACGAGCACCAGATTGTCGCGATGGATCAGTTCCGGTTCGAGCATATAGCCGAGCACCGTCTCGATCTCGCCGCTCGGCCGCCGATGGATCAGCCGCGCTTCCGAACTACTGTAATTGGTGATGCCGCGCGCGACTTCCTGTCCCTGATCGTTGACGCATGCGATCACTTCCCCGCGATCGAACGCGCCCTTCACGTTGACGACGCCGATCGGCAGCAAGCTCTTTCCGTCGGCGGTGAGCTTCTGCACGGCGCCGTTGTCGATGACCACATGCCCGCGCACCTGCAGGTGATCGGCCATCCACTGTTTGCGCGCCGCGATGCGCGCGGTGCGTGCGATGAGTTGCGTGCCGATCATCTCGCCTGACGCGAGGCGCGTCAGCACATCGGCTTCCCGTCCGCTCGCAATCACGGTGTTCGCGCCGCTATGCGCCGCACGCTTGGCCGCGAGAATCTTGGTCAGCATGCCGCCGCGCCCGAGGCTCGAGCCCGCGCCGCCGGCCATCTGCTCGAGTTCGGGCGTGCCGGCATCGGCCTGCTCCACGAGCGTCGCGTTCGGGTCCTTACGCGGATCGGCGGTGAAAAGGCCGCGCTGATCGGTGAGGATCACGAGCGCATCGCCTTCGATCAGATTCGCCACGAGCGCGCCGAGCGTGTCGTTGTCGCCGAACTTGATTTCGTCGGTGATGACGGTGTCGTTCTCGTTGATGATCGGCACCGCGCCGAGCCGAAGCAGCGTCAAAAGCGTGGAGCGCGCGTTCAGGTAACGCTCGCGATCGGCGAGATCGGCATGCGTGAGCAGAATCTGCGCGGTGCGGATGCCGTGCGCGCCGAAGCTGCTTTCGTAGACCTGCGCGAGCCCCATCTGCCCGACTGCGGCGGCGGCCTGAAGCTCGTCGATTACGCGCGGCCGCTTGCTCCAGCCGAGTCGGTGAATGCCCTCCGCAATCGCGCCCGAACTGACGAGCACGACTTCCTTGCCCTGCTCGCGCAACGCCGCGATCTGCGACGCCCAACGCGCGATGGCCGCGTGATCCAGTCCGCGCCCGTCGTTGGTGACGAGACTGGACCCCACTTTCACTACGATTCGCTTCGCAGCGGCGATGACCGAACGCATCGTGCGCTTTCTCCTCGGGTGTCGCGGCCCGTTTCAGCAGGTCGCTTCTTTACTCGTTGGCTTCTTTGCTCGCGGCGTCGTCACGAAAGCGGACGTCGGCGGCAAGGTCTTCGGCTTCGGCCGCGCGGGAGGCGTCGGAATGCTGCGAGATGTAATCGAAGATGGCGTACGTGAGCGCCTCGCAGCCCTGGCCGGTCAGCGCGGAGATTTCATAGACCGGGCCTTCCCATTCGAAACGCTCGATGAAGTCTTTCACGCGCGCCCCGCGCTCCTCCTCGGGCACCATGTCGAGCTTGTTCAGCACGAGCCAGCGCGGCTTTTCATAAAGCGCCTCGTCGTACTTGCGCAGCTCGCCGACGATCGCTTTCGCATCGGCGACGGGATCGACATTTTCATCGAACGGAGCAAGGTCGACCAGATGCAGCAGCACGCCGGTGCGCTGCAAGTGCCGCAGGAAGCGATGACCCAGCCCCGCGCCTTCCGCCGCGCCTTCGATCAGCCCCGGAATGTCCGCGATCACGAAGCTCTTGCTCGGCCCGACGCGCACCACGCCGAGATTCGGCGCGAGCGTCGTGAACGGGTAATCGGCGATCTTGGGCCGCGCGTTCGACACTGACGAAATAAACGTGGATTTTCCCGCGTTCGGCATGCCGAGCAAGCCGACATCCGCGAGCACCTTCAGTTCGAGCTTGAGCATGCGGCGCTCGCCCGGCTTGCCGTCGGTCTTCTGACGCGGCGCGCGGTTCGTGCTCGATTTGAAATGCAGGTTGCCGAGGCCGCCCGCGCCGCCCTGCGCGATCAGGACTTGTTGATTGTGCTCGGTCAGATCAGCGATGATTTCGCCGGTTTCCTGGTCCGAGATGATGGTTCCGACCGGCATGCGCAGCGTGATGTCTTCGCCGCCTTTGCCGTAGCAGTCCGACCCGCGGCCGTTTTCGCCGTTGCGCGCCTGATGCTTTTTCGCGAACCGGTAGTCGATCAGCGTGTTGATGTTGCGATCCGCGACCGCGTACACGCTGCCGCCGCGCCCGCCGTCGCCGCCGTCCGGCCCGCCGAACGGGACGAACTTTTCGCGGCGCATCGACGCGCTGCCATCTCCCCCGTCGCCGGCGATGACTTCGATCCTCGCTTCGTCAATGAACTTCATGCGTTGCTCCGTCCCGTGTTTCCAAGCGATGAGGCTGGCCCGGCGAGAACGCCCTGGCTGCAGCCGACACGCTATTTTGCCGTGACCGGCGGCTGCCGGTCATCGATAACCGTGAATTCTCTCGGTGCGGCGTTTTGCGCGCACCAATGCAAAAGGCCCCGCGAACTTCGCGGGGCCTTTTGCGGTCCTGAAGCCCGTGCGTACTATTTACGCTGCCGGGACGACGACGACCGTGTGCTTCTTCGCTGCGCCCTTCGTCGTGAACTGGACGTGGCCATCGGTCAGCGCGAACAGCGTGTGGTCCTTGCCGATGCCGACGTTTTCACCCGGGTGCATGCGCGTGCCGCGCTGGCGAACGATGATGCCGCCCGCGTTGATTGCCTGGCCGCCGTAAACCTTCACGCCGAGGCGCTTCGATTCCGAGTCGCGGCCGTTGCGGGAAGACCCGCCTGCTTTTTTGTGTGCCATTTGCTATAGCTCCTTTACCGTTATGCGCGACGCGTTAAGCGTTGATCGCGTCGATGCGCAGTTCGGTGTAGTTCTGGCGATGGCCAGCGTGCTTTTGGTAGTGCTTCCGGCGGCGCATCTTGAAGATGGTCACTTTCTTGTGACGACCCTGGGACACGACGGTAGCCTTGACGGAAGCCCCACTGACCAGCGGCGTACCGAACTGAATCGATTCACCTTCGCCTACTGCGAGAACCTGGTCGAGCGTGATTTCAGCGTCAATGTCTGCCGGTATCTGTTCTACTTTCAATTTTTCGCCAACGGCAACCTTATACTGCTTGCCGCCGGTTTTTATGACCGCGTACATTGAGAACCTCACTCAGAATTTCGTTTTTCCACGCACCACGCGCGGAAAACACGAGATTATACATAGGGTTAGGCAGCACGTCAAAAGGCATTGACATTTGCCGCATGTTCCCGGTGTGCGGCATCCGTGTCCGATCTTCGGCGATTTCTCGCCGATCCGATCGCGATTGCGCCCGTCCACGCAACCATCGCGCGCCGCGGGACCCGTCGCCGCACCGATTCGCCTTATAATCCGCCGCATTACCTTATTTGCCGATCATGTCGTCCACCGCCACTTCTTCCCCCGACGCCGCCGCACTGCTTGCCCCGATCGCCGAGGACATGCAGCAGGTCAACCGCGTCATCCGGCAGCGCCTGGCATCAGAAGTGATGCTCATCAATCAGATTTCCGAGTACATCATCGGCGCGGGCGGCAAGCGGCTGCGTCCGGCGTTGTTGCTGCTGGTTGCGGGCGCGCTTGGCGATACGACCGGGCATCGCCATGAACTCGCGGCGGTGGTGGAATTCATCCACACCGCGACGCTGCTGCACGACGATGTCGTCGACGAGTCCGATCTGCGCCGTGGCCGCAAGACCGCCAACGCGCTGTTCGGCAACGCGGCGAGCGTGCTGGTCGGCGATTTCCTTTACTCTCGCTCGTTCGAGATGATGGTGAGCGTCGGCAAGATGCGCGTGATGGAGATTCTGTCTGTCGCCACCAACATCATTTCGGAAGGCGAAGTGCTGCAGCTTCTGAACATGCACGACCCGGACGTCGACGAAGCGCGTTACATGCAGGTCATCCGCTACAAGACGGCGAAGCTCTTCGAGGCGGCGGCGCAACTCGGCGCGGTGCTGTCCGGCGCGGATGCGCGCACCGAAGCGGCTGCGGCGGAGTTCGGCCGGCGCATCGGCACCGCGTTCCAGATCATGGACGACTGGCTCGATTACACCGGCACGCCCGAATCGATGGGCAAGAACGCCGGCGACGACCTGCGCGAAGGCAAGCCCACGCTGCCGCTCATCTATCTGATGGAACACGGCACGCCCGAACAGGCGACGCTCGCGCGCGAAGCCATCGAGCAAGGCGGCACGGATCGCTTCGACACCATCTTCCATGCAATCACCACGTCGGGCGCGCTGGATCACACGTTGCAATGCGCGCGAAATGAAGCACAAGCCGCCGCCGATGCAATTTCTTCGTTTCCCAGTTCCATTTTCAAAGATAGCCTGCTAGAATTATGTTCTTACTCGACGGCGAGACAGTCTTAAACGAGACTTCAACGCGCAAAACGTCTAGTTAAGTTAATTCGGGGTGTAGCTTAGCCTGGTAGAGCGCTACGTTCGGGACGTAGAGGCCGGAGGTTCGAATCCTCTCACCCCGACCAGAATTGCAAAAACCCGCATGGTCCGCCATGCGGGTTTTTTCTTTTCAGCCCGCCGCTGCGCAAGGCTCTCAAGCTAAACGGCGCGGGGCGGAGCGGGAAAGCCGTCTGCTATAGTCCCTTCATCATCGCTTCTACTCGACCACCGCGTGGACAACCTTCCCTTATGGGCGCAAATCAGCGCCATCTTTCTGCTTCTCATCCTTTCCGGTTTCTTCTCGATCTCCGAAACGTCGATGATGGCGCTCAATCGCCATCGGCTGAAGTATCTGGCTAGTCAGGGATCGCTGCGCGCGCGCACCACGCAGGGGCTGCTTGCGAAGACCGACCAGCTGCTTTCCGTCATTCTGATCGGCAACAACCTGATCAACACGATCATCCCGGTGCTCACGACATCCATCGCACTGCACACGTTCGGGCACAATAACATCGTGTTGTCGGTCACGACGGGCGTCATCGCGTTTCTGATTATCGTGTTCGCGGAAATCGCGCCGAAAATCGTCGGCGCGACGTATCCGGAGAAGGTCGCGCTTCCGGCGAGTCTCGTGCTCGCGCCGCTCATGCGCATCGCGCGGCCACTGGTGTGGTTCGTCAATCTTTTTGCCAACGCCATTCTCGGCGCGCTGCACATCAATACGAAAGGCGGCCGAGACCAGCGTCTGTCGCCGGAAGAACTGCGCACTATCGTGCTGGAAACGGGCAGCTTCATGCCGACCAAGCACCGCAGCATCCTGCTGAATCTGTTCGACCTTGAGAACATTTCCGTCGACGACGTAATGATCCCCCGCCGCCGCATCGAAGCACTCGACTTCGACGCGCCGTTCGACCAGATCCTGCATCAACTCGAAACCTGCTATCACAACAAGCTCGTCGTTTATCAGGGCGACATCGACCGCGTGCTCGGCATCCTGCACGTGCGCAAGACGCTGTCGGCGCTGCATAACCAGGAACTCGAGCGCGAAACGCTGCGCGAATTGCTCACGGAACCTTACTTCGTGCCCGCCGGTACGCCGGTGTTCCAGCAGCTTCAATATTTTCAGGAGAGCGGCCACCGCATTGCCATCGTGGTCGACGAATACGGTGAGTTGCAGGGCCTCGTCACGCCGGAAGACATCATCGAGGAACTGATCGGCGAGTTCACGACGACGATTCCGCGCAGCGCCGGTTCGCGCGGCTGGGACGAGAACGGCGAATGTATCGTCGCGGGCAGCATGCCGCTGCGTGAATTGAATCGCTGGCTGAAGATCAGCTTGCCGACCGACGGGCCGAAGACGCTGAACGGTCTCATCCTCGAAACGCTCGAAGATATTCCGGACGGCGACGTATCGGTGCGTATTGCGGGCGTTCATTTCGAAGTCCTGCGCAGCGACGATCAGGCGATCCGCACCGTCAAAATCTTCCGCCCGCAGACGCTGGCCAAGCGCGGGCTGCGTTAGCCATTCGGACGAGTAGGCGCGGGCAAGCGGGCGCGGGATGATCGGATCATCGTCATCGCCACCATCGCCCCATGATCTCCGCCCTCGACACTGCATCCGATTCCGATACGCCCGCCGTCTCGCTGCTCGCGAACACCCTGCGTGAAGCCGCCGAGCGCGGCGCGTCCGATATCCACGTCGAACCGTCCGAGCACGAATGGCGCATTCGGCTGCGCGTCGACGGCGCGTTGCACGTGCTGCGCCGCCCGCCGCCGCATCTGCGCGACGCGTTCGTGACACGCATCAAAGTGCTGGCGCGTATGGATATCGCCGAGCGCCGCGTGCCGCAGGACGGCCGGCTGCGGCTTGCGCTTGGCGGCGGACAGATCGGCGACTATCGCGTGAATTCCCTGCCGACGCTCTTCGGCGAAAAGCTCGTGCTGCGTCGGCTGGACGCCTTGCCGCCCGACCTTTCGCTCGGCGCGCTGGGGCTGAACGAAGGGCAAAGCCGCATCGTCGAATCGGCGATTCGCGCGCCGCACGGCCTCGTGCTCGTCACCGGACCGACGGGGAGCGGCAAGACCTTATCCCTCTATTGCTTCCTGCAGATGCTCAACGCCGACGCGCGCAACATCTGCTCGGTCGAAGATCCAGCCGAAATCCAGCTCGCCGGCATCAATCAAGTCAGCGTGCGCGAAAAGGCCGGCCTGAGCTTCGCCGTGGCGTTGCGCGCGTTCATGCGGCAGGACCCCGATGTCATCATGGTCGGCGAAATCCGCGATGCCGAGACCGCCGATGTCGCGGTAAAGGCCGCGCAGACCGGCCATCTCGTGCTGTCCACGCTTCACACGAACGACGCGCCTGCCGCCATCGCGCGTCTCATCGATATCGGCGTCGCGCCGTACAACCTCGCGTCGGCGCTGAGACTCGTCACCGCGCAACGGCTCGTGCGCAAGCTATGCGAAGTGTGCCGCACGCCGTCGGCGCTCACGCTCGACAACGGCGTGCGGCCGTTCGAGCCGCGCGGATGCCCGGCGTGTCATGGCATCGGGTATCGCGGGCGGATCGGCGTGCATCAGTTGATGCCGGTATCCGATGCGATGCGCGAGCTCATCGTCGGTCGATCGGCGACGCATGCAATCGCGCGGCTAGCGCAATCGGAAGGCATGCCGGCGCTGCGCGACGCCGCGTTTGCACGCGTGCGCGAAGGCGTCACGAGCGTCGCGGAAGCCGTTGAACGCGACGGAGATCGCATGAGCGCGCACGGATCATCGGAACTGCGCTTCGGCTGGCGAGGCATCGACGCGGAAGGCGTGCGCAAGAGCGGCAAGCTGATTGCCGCCGATCCGGCTTCGGCCCGCGCGTCCTTGCGACGCGACGGCGTGATCGTCCTCGAACTCGAGACACTAGGCGACGCACCGCCGCCGAAGGCATCGTCCGCGGATGTCGGCGTTTTCACGCGTCAGCTTGCGGGTTTGTTGCGCGCGGGGCTGCCGCTTGCAAGCACGCTCGACATGCTCGGCAATGCGGGCGGCCGTCGCGGTCTTTCGCGCATCGTGCGTTCTCTTGGGCGCGACATCACGCGCGGCGTGCCGTTCTCGGCGGCGCTCGCGCGTCATCCGGCGGCTTTCGGCGCGCTTTATTGCCAGCTCGTCGCGGTCGGCGAAGTGGCCGGCGCGTTGCCCGCCGTCCTCGCGCGACTCGCCGACGATCACGACCGCGCCAGCGCGCAGCGCGCGAAGCTGCGCGCCGCGCTCGCCTATCCGGTGATGGTGCTGCTGCTGTCGCTGGCGATCACGGCGGCCTTGCTGATCGGCGTGGTGCCGACGTTCAAGACGATTTTCGATGGCTTCGGCGCCGCGCTGCCCGCGCCGACGCGCTTCGTGCTCGCGTTGTCCGATGCCGTCGCGCGTCATGGCATGGGGTTCGCGGCCGTCTCCGCCTGCGCGGTGCTTTTCGGCGCGCGGTGGCTCAGGCGGTCCGCTCGCGCGCGCGAAACCGCGGACCGCATCGCGCTGAAGCTGCCGATCGTCGGCGCCCTGCTGCGCTCGCTCACCGTCGCCCGATGGAGCCGTGCGCTCGGCACCCTGCTGGCGGCCGGCACGCCGCTCTCCGACGCGTTCGATTCTCTCGCGCACGCCACCGGCAATCAGGTATTCGACCGCGCGACCGTCGAGATAGCGGCGCGGCTGCGCAACGGAGAACGCCTGGCCTCCGCGATGCGCGCGCTCGACTGCTTTCCGCAAGACGTCGTGCAGCCGATCGCGGTCGCGGAAGAATCCGGCTCGCTCGATGCGATGCTGCTCGATCTCGCCACACTCGCCGATCGTCAGGTGGACGAACGCATCGGCGCATTCGCGAGCCTGTGCGAGCCGCTCGTCATCGCCGTGCTGGGCGCGCTCGTGGGCGGTCTCGTCATCGCGATGTATCTTCCGATCATCCAGCTCGGCAACGTGGTGTAGCATCGCGGGCCAAAGACATCGCATCCCTATCATGCAGCCTCCGTTCGATCCCTCCGCCGCGCATCACGCGAGCGATTACCTGGCGCCGTTCGCGGCTTTGCCGGTCGTCGCGCAGTATGTGTTCGCCGTCGTGTTCGGGCTCGTGATCGGCAGCTTCCTGACGGTCGTCGTGCATCGCTTGCCGGTGATGCTGGAACGCGCGTGGCGCGCGGAGTTCGACGCCGCCGTGCCCGATGCCCCCAAAGCACCCGCCGACGCCTACCCCGAGCGCTTCAATCTCGCAGTGCCGCGCAGCGCGTGTCCCCATTGCGGGCATGTGCTGCGTGCCTGGGAGAACGTGCCGGTCTTCAGCTATCTCGCGCTCAGAGGCCGATGCTCGTCGTGCGGCGCGCGCGTGAGCCCGCGCTATCCGCTGATCGAGCTGGCGACCGCCGCCCTCGCCGCGCTCTCGCTTTACGCCTACGGCCCGGACTGGCCGGCGCTTGCCGCGTTCGGCCTCTGCGCGGCGCTGCTGGCCGCAAGCCTCATCGATTACGACACGCGCTATCTGCCCGACGTGCTGACGTTGCCGCTCCTGTGGGCCGGCTTCATCGTCAATCTGGGTGAAGGCGGATTCGCGACCCTCCACGATGCGGTCACCGGCGCGATCGCGGGCTATCTCTTTCTGTGGTGCGTCTACTGGATCTTCAAGCTGGCGCGCGGCGTCGAGGGCATGGGCTACGGCGACTTCAAGCTGCTGGCCGCAATCGGCGCGTGGCTCGGCTGGGCCGCGCTCGCGCAAGTGGTCCTGATCTCGGCGGTGGCGGGCGCGGTCTTCGGTATTCTCGCGACGTGGCGGGGCCGCATGCGCTTCGAGGAGCCGTTGCCGTTCGGTCCGTTCCTCGCGGCGGGCGGAGCGATCACGCTTTTCGTCGGCACGCCGCTTTATGCATTATTCGGATGAAGACAAGGAGCAGCGGATGTTCAGCATCGGGCTGACGGGCGGTATCGGCAGCGGCAAGAGCACGGTCGCGGACCTGTTCGCCGCGCGCGGCATCCCGCTGATCGATACGGACATCATCGCGCATCAGGTCACGGCGCCGCGCGGCGTTGCGATGCCGATAATTGCAAGCGAGTTCGGCAGTGACTTCGTCGCGCCCGACGGCTCGCTGGATCGCGCGAAAATGCGCGGACTCGTCTTCACCGACGACACCGCGAAAGCGCGCCTCGAAGGCATCCTGCATCCGCTGATACGCGCGGAAACGGAGCGCCAGCGGTCCGAAGCGGGCGGCGCGTACCACATCGTCGTGGTGCCGTTACTCGTCGAATCAGGGAATTGGGCTTCGCGAGTGTCACGCGTGCTCGTCGTCGATTGTCCGGTCGAGACGCAAATTGCGCGCGTCATGCGGCGCAACGGCTTTCCGCGCGAGCAGGTGCTCGCGATCATCGCAAAGCAGGCCTCCCGCGAAACGCGGCTCGCGGCGGCGGATGACATCGTGCTGAACGACGATGCCGCCACGCTCGAAACGCTTGCCCATCGCGTCGACGAACTTCACGCGCTTTATTCGAAGCTCGCCGGGTGACGGTTTTCGAGCGCCAGACATCGAGAAGCTGCAAATATCGGCTCAAAAAGCGGTAACGGCGGTGAGAATGTGGCTCGATTTGCTAGGGTTAGCATGCGGCATTAGAATGTGCTGACTTCCGCTCACGGAAGCAACCGACCCACGCCGAGGCGAGCGCTTGATCCTTTACGAGTATCCCTTCAACGAGCGGATTCGGACGCTGCTGCGTCTCGAAGACTTGTTCGAGCGCTTCACGTTCTTCCTGACGCAGGAAGATCCCCGGGAGCATCACGTGGCGCTGACAACGCTCTTCGAAATCGCGGAAGTCGCGGGGCGCACGGATCTCAAAGCCGACCTGATGAAGGAACTGGAGCGTCAGCGTCAGACGCTCGCGCCGTTTCGCGGCAATCCGGGCATCGAGCAGGAGGCGCTGGAAGCCGTCCTCGGCGAAATCGAACAAACGCTCGCCGGTCTCGGCGACATGCACGGCAAGACCGGCCAGCATCTTGCGGACAACGAATGGCTTGCGAGCATCCGCAGCCGCACGATCATCCCCGGCGGCACCTGCAAGTTCGATCTGCCGTCGTATTACGCGTGGCAGCAGTTGCCCGTGGAGCAGCGCCGTCAGGACATCGCAAGCTGGGTCATGCCGATGCTAGCCCTGCGCGACGCCGCCTCCATCGTCCTTCGGCTCGCCCGCGAGTCGGGGCAGGCGTCGAAAGTCATGGCGATGCAGGGCAGCTATCAGCAGATGCTTTCAGGCCGCACGTACCAGTTGATGCAGGTGCGCGTATCGCCCGAAGTGCGCGTCATTCCTGAAGCGAGCGCCAACAAGTACATGTTGTGGGTGCGTTTCACCGTGCAGGACGGCGATTTGAAACCGCGCCCCGTCGATGTTGACGTTCCCTTTCATCTGACGCTTTGCAGCCTTTGAACCGGGCGGTTCGGCCTTATATAGTCGACTGTCGATCAAACGCCGGCTCAACCAGCCACGCCTTACCGTCATGACCACTGTCGTCAAATGTCCAACCTGCGCGAAGGAAGTGCGCTGGGTCCCGGAAAACCGCTTTCGTCCGTTTTGCTCCGAGCGCTGCAAGCAAATCGATTTCGGCGCCTGGGCAGCGGAAAAATACAAGGTTGCGGGCAACTCGCAGGAAACGCCGCCGGACGACGACTCGCACGGCGGCCTTAACTAGACGCTTCGCCGGTTCATTGCCCCGCTTCCGCCGCGAGCCATTCCAGCACCGGAATCGCGGCGGGCAAGAGCGGTGCGACGTCCACCGGGAGCGCCTGCCACGCGATTGCCTGCCCCTCGCGGCCAAGCGGCGTCCCCGTCCAGCCCGTCACCTTGCAGAAGAAAAGACGCACGTACGCGTGCGGATAGTCGTGTTCCAGCGTGCGCCACAGTTCGCACGCGTAGACATCGATGCCCAGTTCCTCGTGCAACTCGCGTGCGAGCGCCGCTTCGACGCTCTCGCCTGCTTCCAGCTTGCCGCCCGGAAATTCCCAGTAGCCCTCGTACGGCTTGCCGTGGGGCCGCTGCGCGAGCAGATATCGGCCGTCCGGCTGAACCATCACGCCGACGGCCACTTCGGTCACCTTGCGGCCATCGGGTGCGATGTCGGTTCGCGCATCCTTCATGCCGCTCATTGCTTGCGGCCCGACCAGTCGCGCGCGAACTGCCACGCCACGCGGCCAGAACGTGAACCGCGCTCCAGCGCCCAGACGAGCGCATCGCCGCGTGCACTCTCGATTTCGGCCGCATCGCATCCGAAGTGCCTGAGCCAGTGGCCGACGATCGTCAGATAGTCGTCCTGCTTGAACGGATAGAAACTCACCCACAGCCCGAAACGCTCGGACAACGAAATCTTCTCTTCGACGACTTCGCCCGGATGAATCTCGCCATCGGGCATGTGCTTGTACGACTCGTTGTCGCTCATGTATTCGGGCAACAGATGGCGGCGATTGGACGTCGCGTAGATCAGCACGTTGTCCGACTGCGCGGCCACCGATCCGTCGAGCGCAACCTTCAGCGCCTTGTAGCCCGATTCCCCTTCCTCGAACGACAAATCGTCGCAGAAGACGATGAAGCGCTCGGGCCGCGTCGAGATCAGATCGACGATGTCGCCGAGATCGTGCAGGTCGTCCTTGTCGACTTCGATCAGGCGCAGGCCGTCCTTCGCGTACGCGTTCAGGCACGCCTTGATGAGCGACGACTTGCCCGTTCCGCGCGCGCCCGTCAGCAGGACGTTGTTCGCAGGCAGCTTGTTCACGAACTGCCGCGTGTTCTGCTCGATGAGCGCTTTCTGACGATCGATGTTCTGGAGGTCGTCGAGCGAAATGTGGGAGATGGCGGGCACCGGCTGCAGAAAGCCGCGTCCCTGCCGCTTGCGCCAGCGAAACGCCACTGCGGATTGCCAGTCGATATCGGGCGTTGCAGGCGGCAGCATGCCTTCGATGCGTGCCAGAACCGCTTCGGCGCGCGTGAGAAATTGTTCGAGTTTGTCCATGTCGGTTTCTTTGCGCGCCGGTTCAGCGCGCGTTACGAGCGGTAGTCGGCGTTGATGCTGACGTAATCGTGCGAGAGGTCGCAGGTCCAGACGGTCGCCTGCGCGTTGCCACGGCCGAGCACGACGCGAATCGCGATTTCGCTCTTCTTCATCACGCGCTGGCCGTCTTCTTCGCGGTAGTCGGGATTGCGCCCGCCCGCCTTCGCGACGAGCACATCGTCGAGATAAAGATCGATTTTGCCGACGTCGAGGTCCGTCACGCCCGCATAACCGATGGCCGCGAGGATGCGGCCAAGGTTCGGATCGGACGCGTAGAACGCGGTTTTCACGAGCGGCGAATGGCCGATCGCGTAGGCGATCTGCCGGCATTCCGCGACATCCTTGCCGCCTTCGACCGTGATCGTCATGAACTTCGTCGCGCCTTCGCCATCGCGCACGATCAGTTGCGCGAGTTCCTGCGCCACAGCCGTCACTGCGTCGCGCAGCGCGGCGTAGGCCGGCGCATCCGTTGACGTGATCGCGGGCAGGCTCGATTTACCCGATGCGATGAGGATGAACGAATCGTTCGTGGACGTATCGCCGTCGATGGTGATGCAGTTGAACGAGCGATCCGCCACGTGCTTCACGAGCTCGTCGAGCACCGGCTGCGCGACGGCGGCATCGAAAGCGAGGAAGCCGAGCATCGTCGCCATGTTCGGCTTGATCATGCCCGCGCCCTTGCTGATGCCGGAGAGCGTGACCGTGTGACCGTCGATCTGCACTTGCCGCGACGACGCCTTCGGCAGCGTGTCGGTCGTCATGATGGCCTGCGCGGCGTCGAACCAGTGCGCGGCCTGCTGGTTCGCGAGCGCGGCGGGCAGGCCGGCTTTCAGGCGATCGATCGGCAGCGGTTCGAGAATCACGCCCGTCGAGAAGGGCAGGATCTGCTGGGCGTCGACGCCCGCGAGCCGCGCGAGTTCCGCGCAGGTTTCGCGTGCGTGGGTCAGGCCCGGTGCGCCGGTGCCCGCGTTGGCGTTGCCCGTGTTGACGACCAGCGCGCGAATGCCCTTGCCGCCGGCGCGCACTGCGTCGAGATGCTCGCGGCACACCGTCACCGGCGCGGCGCAGAAGCGGTTCTGCGTGAACACGCCCGCGACGGTCGCGTTTTCGTTGACGCGAATCACGAGCACGTCCTTGCGATTGGGCTTGCGGATGTTCGCTTCGGCCCAGCCTAGCGTGACGCCTGCAACGGGATGCAGCGCGGCGGGATCGATCGAGGGGAAGTTGACAGCCATGTTCGCGACTCGCTGATGGTGGCGAGTGCCGACCCGATGCGCCGGCACGCTGTGAAAGACTGACGCCGTCTGAAGCGATGAACCTCTGGACGGCGCCGTGAAACGCTCGGGCGCGCCGCGCGGCCCGATTGAGACCTGCAAAGACAAACGACGCATTGCTGCGTCGCTCGTCCGTTCGTCGATCAGAAAGCCCTTATGCCAGCTTTCCGTGACAGTTCTTGTACTTCTTCCCGCTGCCGCACGGGCACGGGTCGTTGCGGCCAACCTTCGGCACCTCGTCGGACGGGCGCGTGGCGACGGTGATGTCGTCGTTCGTGGCCATCGCCTGATTGACCATCTGCGCCGTGGCGGTCGCGGCGGCGGCTGCCGGCGTCGCGGTCGGCGCGGCGGGCGCATTGAAGTCCGCGTGCGTGAACGACACGTTCTCCAGATGGCTGCCCCTCTCCTCGTACTGCTCGGCGGCTTCTTCCAGTTGTTCCGGCGACTGGATCTGCACGTTCATCACGACGCGCGTGACTTCCTGCTTCACGGCGTCGAGCATCGCGGCGAACAGTTCGAATGCCTCGCGCTTGTATTCCTGCTTCGGATTCTTCTGCGCATAGCCGCGCAGGTGGATGCCCTGACGCAGGTGATCCAGCGCGGCGAGGTGCTCGCGCCAGCGGCTGTCGAGCGTCTGCAGCATGATCGAGCGCTCGAACGCGCTGAACGATTCGCGGCCGACCAGTGCGACCTTCGCCTCGTACGCTTCGTCGGCGGCGGACAGCACGGCTTCGCAGATTTCCTCGGCGTCGATGGAATTCGACTCGTTGATCATCTCCTGAATGGCCAGGTCCAGCGACCACTCGTTGCGCAGCACTTCCTCGAGTTCCGGCGCGTCCCACTGCTCCTCGATACTGCCCGCCGGAACGAACGTGCGAACGAGATCGCCAATCACGCCCTGACGCATCGCGGCGATGGTTTCCTGCACGTCGTTCGCTTCGAGCAGCTCGTTGCGCTGCTGATAGATGACCTTTCGCTGATCATTCGCGACGTCGTCGTATTCGAGCAGTTGCTTGCGGATATCGAAGTTGCGCGCTTCGACCTTGCGCTGCGCGCCTTCGATCGAACGTGTGACCATGCCCGCTTCGATCGGCTCGCCTTCCGGCATCTTCAGGCGATCCATGATCGCGCGGACGCGGTCACCCGCGAAGATGCGCAGAAGCGGATCGTCCAGCGACAGATAGAAACGCGACGAGCCCGGGTCGCCCTGACGGCCCGCACGGCCGCGCAGCTGGTTGTCGATACGGCGCGATTCGTGACGCTCCGTGCCGATGATATGCAGCCCGCCCGCCGCCTTCACGTGGTCGTGCAGCGCCTGCCATTCGTCGTGCAGCTTCTGGATGCGCGCGGCTTTTTCGTCCTCGGGAATCGAAAGATCCGCCTCGATGAACGACGCCTGCTTCTCGACGTTGCCGCCGAGCACGATGTCCGTGCCGCGACCCGCCATGTTCGTCGCGATGGTCACGACGCCCGGCCGGCCCGCTTCCGCGACGATCGCCGCTTCCCGCGCGTGCTGCTTCGCGTTGAGCACTTCGTGACGCACGCCTGCCTGCGTCAGCAAGCCGGACAGCAACTCCGACGCTTCGATCGACGTGGTGCCGACGAGCGTCGGCTGGCCGCGTTCCACGCAATCGCGGATGTCGCGAATGACCGCGTCGTAGCGTTCCTTCGATGTCTTGTAGATCTGGTCCTGCTTGTCGACGCGCTTCGGCGGACGGTTGGTCGGGATCACGACCGTTTCCAGGCCGTAGATTTCCTGGAACTCGTACGCTTCGGTGTCCGCCGTGCCGGTCATGCCGGACAGCTTCGCGTACATGCGGAAGTAGTTCTGCAGCGTGATCGAGGCGAGCGTCTGGTTCTCCGCCTGAATCTGCACGTGCTCCTTCGCTTCGACCGCCTGATGCAAGCCGTCCGACCAGCGGCGGCCGGTCATCATGCGGCCCGTGAATTCATCGACGATCACGACTTCGCCGCTCTGCACCACGTAATGCTGATCGCGATGGAAAAGCGTATGCGCGCGCAGCGCGGCATAGATGTGATGCATCAGCGTGATGTTCTGCGGCGCGTAGAGGCTTTCCCCCTCGCCGATCAAGCCCCACTCGACGAGCAGCCGCTCCGCCTTCTCGTGGCCCGATTCGGTCAGGAACACCTGGCGCGCTTTCTCGTCGAGCGTGTAGTCGCCCGGCTTCTCGACGCCCGTGCCGTCCGCCTTTTCTTCGCCGATCTGCAGTTCGAGCAGCGGCGGCAGCGCGTTCATGCGCACGTACAGGTCGGTGTGGTCTTCGGCCTGGCCGGAGATGATGAGCGGGGTACGCGCTTCGTCAATGAGGATCGAATCCACTTCGTCAACGATCGCGAAGTTGAGCGGCCGCTGCACGCGCGCGTCGGTCTCGTAGACCATGTTGTCGCGCAGATAGTCGAAGCCGAATTCGTTGTTCGTGCCGTAGGTGATGTCCGCCGCGTAGGCTTCCTGCTTCTGCGCATGCTGCATCTGCGACAAGTTCACGCCGCACGAGAGCCCGAGGAAGTTGTACAGGCGAGCCATCCATTCGGCGTCGCGCTGGGCGAGGTAGTCGTTCACCGTCACCACGTGCACGCCACGGCCCGACAGCGCGTTCAGATACGCCGCGAGCGTGGCGACGAGTGTCTTGCCCTCGCCGGTGCGCATTTCAGCGATCTTGCCGTAATGCAGGACCATGCCGCCGATCAGCTGGACGTCGAAGTGGCGCATTTTCAGGACGCGCCGGCTCGCTTCGCGACAGACGGCGAACGCTTCCGGGAGAAGCACGTCGAGCGATTCGCCGCCAGCGACACGCTTGCGAAACTCGTCCGTCTTCGCGCGCAGCTGATCGTCCGAATACTTCTCGACGGTCGGCTCGAGGGCATTGATCGCCGCAACGGTCTTTTGATACTGCTTGACCAGCCGCTGATTGCGGCTGCCAAAAATCTTCTGAAGGAAACCGGTCGTCATCGGATCAGTGTCTGCGTCGCGGCTTCGGATGGACGACAGGGTAAGCTGCGTCCGGGCTCGGAAGGCCTCGGCGACTTAAGTCCATTGGGTGAAATGTCGGGTAGCCCGACCTTCTTACGAAGATCGGGCCCCCCGAGAACCGTACGTGCGAGTTTCCCCGCATACGGCTCAAATCTACGAACAAAGTTCCGACTTACGCCAGAACCGGCTTAGTTACTACCAAGTTACCTGCGTGCACCCGTTGATGACAGAATGGATGGAGCAGAACCCTGTTGGACAACGCGTCGGAACCGCCATGCATCCGGTATTGCAGATGATGTTCGTGCCAACCTGTCTCGTCCGTCAGGGCACCACCACAGTGCGCGCAAAGCCCGCCCTGCGACATATATAGCGTCGCCCACTGCTTACGGTAGCGCATTGATTCCCACATACGCGTCTGTCGCAGGCGCTCGCCATATACTTCCCACGTGGGATCAAAGGGGTTGTAGTCCCCCTGGATCTTGGTGTGGTGTTTGATGCTCATTGCGCTGAGTGCGAACAACTCACTCAACTCCCACTTACCGTCATCAGACGGCGTACGGCAAGCAAAGACCCACTGCCGGGTGCCTGATGTATGGAAGTACTTCCTTCTCACCCATCCGGCACTCTTGCGTGGATGTCGCCTGCGGGACCACCACCAAAGCTTCCGAAAAACCAGATGCTCCATGCGGCTGTACGCCTTCTTAGCCGAGACGACCCGATGATACTGAGCCCATCCCCGCAACATCGGGTTCAACAGCCGGATTAGATCCGCCTGTGACACCGTTTTGTTGCCGCTGATCGTTTCCGCCACCTTGCGATAGAAAGCTTGCGCGTTCTTTTTGCTAGGTTTCGGCAGGTACTTTCCGTTGTACTTCCGAAAGTTCCAACCGAGGAAATCGAACCCATCGGCAATGTGGGTGATGCGCGTTTTCTGCTCGGATAGTCGCAGTCCGCGCTGAGCGAGGAATCCTTCCACCCAAGGCCGGACGTCTTGTGCCAGCAACTCGCAGGAGTTACCAGTAATCACAAAATCATCCGCGTACCGCACCACATTCACCTTCAGCGTTCGAGCCTTCGTCTTGCCCAACTTTGCACGTAGGTGCGTCGTCAGACCGTCCTCCAACCCGTCCAGCGTAATGTTAGCCAAAGTCGGGGAGATAATCCCTCCCTGTGGCGTACCGGCCTCTGTCGCCTGAAACTGGCCTTGATAAATCAGGCCAGCCTTCAACCACTTCCGCAGGATGCTCGTGTCCATCGGGACATTCGCGATCAGCCAATCATGGTTGATGTGATCGAAGAAGCCTTCTATATCTGCCTCCAGTATCCACGAGGCGGAAACCTCGCGAGAAAGGCACACACGAAGTTGACCCATAGCATCGGCCGTAGAGCGGTTTCTTCGGAACCCATATGAGTTCGGATCGCCCTTCGACTCCGCTACAGGCTCCAAAGCCAACAGATACAAGGCTTGCATCGCCCTGTCCCGCATGGTCGGAATGCCCAGAGGGCGTTCTTTCCCATTGGCCTTGGGGATATAGACTCTCCGTAACGGCAGTGCCTTATATCCGCGCCGCTTCAACCTGCCGACAGCTTCCCATCGGCTCTCGGGCGAATCCCACAGTTCGCGATCGACTCCTGCCGTTCGCGCACCTTGGTTCTGTGTAACACGTCGTACCGCAGACAGCTTTGCGGACAACGTGCGAGTCAGCATCCGTTGCAGGGCCTTCACCCTGCGCCAGTCACCTTCCCGCGTCGCCTTCGCAATTCGAATCTGAATCCCTCTCACATTCCGTTCAACGACCCGCCAGTCTATAGCGTGCCAGTTGTCTGGGACGTGGGAAAGCGCAGACCCAGTCGTTCGACTCGATACTCTCATGCTGCTCTCCTACCTTGGGTTAGACCCCGGCAGAAGGCGCATCTCCCCCAGCGGGGCAGATACACCCCGCTGGGGAACAACAGAACTCAACGTGAGTGCATGCACCCACGTCTCGAACAGACATATCAATACAGGCGCATGCGCCCGCATCTAACCAAGTACCAGAGGGTTAGCCAGCCGTCTTGCGACGGTAGACCAGACGGAAGTCTGCCCGCTTTCGCGTGGAGTAATGTCTCAACTCCTATCCGGGCCATTACAGCCCGACGTTCGCTTGCTCCGTCCTCCCATACCCGCACCATCAACAGCGTTCCTCACGGTTCGCCTGCCGGGCAACAGCCCCGGCAACAATACGGGCTTACCACGTTCCCGATGCGTCACACGACTGACTTAGGTTCTGCCTATTCCCCGACGGCCCAACGACGACGTGTCCCGAGATTCGAGCGAGACAGCCGGCCGCATACCTTTTGGTCAGTGCCACACAGCAGCTTAGGCACCTCAATTCTAACGAGGTTTATCAGCAGTTCACTTGCGTTAACCCTATCAGTCAGCCTAGCTCCGTACCCCAGTGCTGCTAGGAGTACCACACCCCTCCTCACGGACCGGTGTGCCCGAAACATCCGGGAGGCTACATTGTCAGAGAAGCTTCACACCCCACCGTTACCAGTGACGCATGTCCTCCTAGGCTACTGCTAGTCGTATAACAGGTTCACTAACCGATCAGTGCTGCGTCGGTTTGAACAATGACACATCGAGTTGTCCACTCGTACCGCTAGCGAATCCCTGAGCTTGTGGCTTGGGACTTGCAAACAACAATCCGCTTGGCAGCGGAGTTGAAGCCGCTGACAGGGCGGAACTCGGTGGTAACCGAGTTAATGCAATGCGAACTCCAGCGAATGCAGCACCAGAGATCGCCTATGGCGATACCCAGTGTTACTCCTCCGAGTATCGCTTCACTACAAATTGCTGGCCTCAAGGTGCCAGCACTATGGTCAGCAGAGCAGCCGGGACCGCGACCCCAACTGATTTCCGACGGTCGATGCCCCTTGTCGTGGGGCGGCCGGACACGAGTGTGCGTGTCGCACCGAATCGGGAATTTTAGCACGCGAGTCAAGCACATCTTGCGTTGGCGTGGGCTTGCGGACGTCGGCGGCACGCGACAGTCAACCGCCTGAAAGCTTGGCCGCGCGGGCCTCCGCACAAGGCATCCGGGCGTGCCGCGCGGCAGCCTCGCGGTACAATCGATGCGTCGCGTCAGGCGTCCGTCGATCAAAAAATGAGCCGTTTTTCTACAAATTCAAGGTACGCGCCGAAGCGGTTCGATCCGCGCCGGCCGCAAGCCGTCGCCGACGTGCTGGATCGGACCGACGCGTTTCGCGCGCTGCGCGCCGGCGTCGAGCAGATGGCGGCGCTCCAGCGTGATCTCACCGCGCTCCTTCCCGACTACCTCGCGGCGAACATCGAGCCCGGCTTCATCAAGGACGGCGTGCTCGCGCTCTTCGCCGCGCACAACGCACTGGCGGCGCGTCTGCGCCATATCGAGCCACGTTTGCTTGCCGATTTGCAGCAGCGCGGATGGGCGGTCGATTCGCTCAAAATCCGCGTGCGGCCGCAAGCAGTGAAGGAAGCCGCGCCGCCGAAGCAGGCGCGCATGTCGGCGGCGGGGGCATCGGCGTTGCATGAGCTGGCCGAGACGCTCGCGCCTTCGCCGTTGCAGGAAGCGCTCGCGCGCATGGCCGCACGCCATCAGGGGCGCGGACAAAAAAAATGAGCGGCGCTTTCCCTGCCGCTCACATTGCCCTGCAGACCTGCTGCCGATGATCAGGCGAATGCGGTTTGCGTATCGAACCCGAAACCGCGCGGCGCTTTCTGCGTGTCGTCGAACGTGACGATTTCATAAGCGTCCTCGTTCGCCAGCAACTCGCGCAGCAGCATGTTGTTCATTGCGTGGCCGCCCTTGTACGCCTTGTACGACGCCAGCAGCGGATGCCCCACCACGTAGAGGTCGCCGATCGCGTCGAGCATCTTGTGCTTCACGAACTCGTCGTCGTAGCGCAGGCCGTCGTTGTTCAGAATGCGGTATTCGTCGAGCACGATCGCGTTGTCCATGCTGCCGCCGCGCGCAAGACCCAGTTCGCGCATCATCTCCACTTCATGCGCGAAACCGAACGTGCGCGCGCGAGCGATTTCGCGGACATAGGACGTCGTCGCGAAATCCACTTCCAGCGCCTGGCCCGTCTTGTCCACGGCGGGATGACGGAAGTCGATGGTGAAGCTCAGCTTGAACCCGAAATACGGCTCGAGACGCGCGAATTTGTCGCCGTCGCGGACTTCGACGGGCTTCGTCACCTTGATGAACTTCTTCGGCGCGTTCTGCTCTTCGATACCTGCCGACTGAATCAGAAACACGAAGGAAGCAGCGCTGCCGTCCATGATCGGGATTTCTTCGGCGGTCACATCGACGTAGAGATTGTCGATGCCGAGACCCGCGCACGCCGACATCAGATGCTCGATGGTCAACACGCGGGCGCCGTCCTTCTGCAACACCGACGCGAGCCGCGTATCGCCGATCGCCATGGCGGACGCCGGAATGTCCACCGGCTGCGGCAGGTCAACCCGCGCGAAGACGATACCCGTTCCAGCCGGCGCCGGTCGCAGCGTCAGATCGACCTTTCGGCCGGAATGAAGCCCGATTCCCACGGTTTTGACGACGGTCTTGATTGTTCGCTGCTTCAACATGATTTTTAGTCCGATAGCGTTCCCGATAAAAGGAATTAATCGCACGCAGAATTCTAATAGAACGAAGTATACTCGATTCGGAACCTTCCGTCCCAAACCAAGAGGTATCAACTGTTTCCCTGTGTTACGCCGCGACGCCCGGCGAGTCAAGTGAAACGGGCCGATGGCCGGAATGGAGGCATTTCCGGTCATCGGCCCTAAGTTGTTGCCGATTGCGAGGACGTCTTTCAGCGTTGCGCGCCTACAACGACACGCGACGCGACGCCGCTGCGATCAGCTCAACGTCGCCAGGATGCTTCGGGCGTCGCTGACTTCGAACTTGCCGGGCGCTTCGACCGCGAGCGTCTTGACCACGCCGTTGTCGACCACCATCGCGTAGCGCCGGGAACGGATTCCCATGCCACGCTCGGCCAAATCCTGATCCAGTCCGAGTGCCTGAGTGAAACGCGCGTTGCCGTCCGCAATCATCTTCACCTTGCCCGCGGTTTGAAGATCGCGTCCCCACGCGTTCATGACGAACGCGTCGTTGACGGAAACGCACCAGATTTCGTCGATGCCCGCGGCGAATAACTCCTCCGCTGCGTCGACGTAGCCCGGGACGTGTCTGGCGGAGCACGTCGGCGTGAACGCGCCCGGCAATCCGAAGATCACCACGCGCCTGCCTTCGGCCCGCTCGCGCGCCGAGAACCCGTTCGGTCCCACAGCGCAGCCCTCGCTCGCCTCTTCGATGAACTCGAAGAGACGCGCATCAGGCAACGTTTCACCCACTTCGATCATGCTCGGTCCTTCCCTCGTCAGTGCCCGGACATCCTTGGCGCTCATTGTTCCGCAGTGCCGCCGGTGCGTGCTTCGACGGTGCCGGTTTCATTTGCCCTTCGGCAAATTCGCGGGCGGCTGGCCACGGCCTGGCGTCCGAATTCGACGCGGCCTTGGACAGCTGCCCCACGCGAAACCTTCATCGCCGCCTCACGCCAGACGAGCCTGCGGTGGCTGCACTGCTGGCGCCAGCAACCGAAAGGCGTGGGCCTGTCAGTCCGCTTGCTTGCGCAGGAATGCCGGGATGTCGTACGTGTCGACGCCCTTTTCCTGCAATGCCTGCACATGCGATGCCGCAGTTTCACGCGTCGAACGCCACACTGCCGGCGTATCCAGTTGACCGTAATCCGTCGTCTGGCCGTGCTGCGGCGCGTAGTTGCCATGTGCTGCGTGGGCGACCGGCTGATTGTCGGTGCCCGTGCGCAACAGGGTCATCGGTGCTTGCTGCTGCTTCTTCGCTGCGCGGCCGAGGCCCGTCGCAACGACCGTCACGCGCAGGGCGTCGCCCATTGCGTCGTCGTACACGGCGCCGAAGATGACCGTGGCGTCGTCGGCTGCGTACGATTTGATCGTGTTCATCACTTCGCGCGTTTCCGACAGACGCAGCGAACGGCTCGACGTGATGTTCACCAGCACGCCGCGCGCACCCGACAGATCCACGCCTTCGAGCAGCGGGCTCGCCACGGCCTGTTCAGCCGCGAGGCGCGCGCGATCGACGCCGGCGACCGTCGCCGTGCCCATCATCGCCTTGCCCTGCTCGCCCATCACGGTCTTCACGTCTTCGAAGTCGACGTTGACGAGACCATCGACATTGATGATTTCAGCGATGCCCGCGACAGCGTTGTTCAGCACGTCGTCGGCGCACTGGAAGCACTTGTCCATTTCAGCGTCGTCGCCCATCACATCGAAGAGCTTGTCGTTCAGCACGACGATCAGCGAGTCGACGTGATCTTCCAGTTGCTGCGAGCCGGCTTCAGCGACGCGCATGCGGCGGCCGCCTTCGAACTCGAACGGCTTGCTGACGACGCCGACCGTCAGAATGCCCATTTCCTTCGCGATCTGCGCGACGACCGGCGCCGCGCCCGTGCCCGTGCCGCCACCCATGCCCGCGGTGATGAACACCATGTGGGCGCCACGCAGCGCGTCGGCGATGCGCTCGCGTGCATCTTCCGCCGCTTCCTTACCCTTTTCCGGCTTGGCGCCTGCGCCGAGGCCGGTCATGCCCAACTGCAGAACCGCCGGCGCGCGCGAGCGGGCCAGCGCCTGCGCGTCGGTGTTCATCACGATGAAGTCGACGCCCTGCACACCCCGGTTGATCATGTGCTGAACGGCGTTGCCGCCCGCACCGCCAACTCCGACCACCTTGATGATCGTTCCGTTGGTTTCCGTTTCCAGCATTTCGAAATCCATGTTGCCTCCGTCAAGAATGAAGATCGGCGTTATCCGGTGAGAGATCGGGCAATCTCTCCCCGCGCGCTAGCCGCCGGTACCGGCGCGAATTATATTCACTGCTTACATCAATTTGTTCGTACTGCTGTGCTGCGCTGGGGCTTTAGAAGTTCCCCAGAAACCAGTCCTTCATGCGCGTGAGCACTTGTCCCATCGATCCGTTCTGCACCGCGACCTTGCGGCCGCGCATGCGCTGCGAGCGTCCTTCGGCGAGCAGGCCCATCGCGGTCGAATAGCGCGGGTTGCGCACGACATCCGCGAGACCGCCGGCGTATTCCGGCACGCCGATGCGTACCGGCTTCAGGAAGATGTCTTCGCCGAGTTCGACCATGCCGGGCATCATTGCCGCGCCGCCGGTCAGCACGACGCCGCTCGACAGCAGCTCTTCGTAACCGGATTCGCGCACGACCTGCTGCACGAGCGAGAACAGCTCCTCGACGCGCGGCTCCACCACGGCCGCCAGCGCCTGACGCGACAGCGTGCGCGGACCGCGTTCGCCGAGGCCCGGCACTTCGATCATTTCGTCCGGATCGGCGAGCGCCTGCTTCGCGATCCCGTAGCTCACCTTGATGTCTTCCGCGTCGGGCGTCGGCGTGCGAAGCGCCATCGCGACATCGCTCGTGATCTGGTCGCCCGCGATCGGGATCACGGCGGTATGACGGATCGCGCCTTCGCTGAAGATGGCGATGTCGGTCGTGCCGCCGCCGATATCGACGAGCACGACGCCCAGTTCCTTCTCGTCCTCGGTCAGCACCGCGAGCGACGACGCGAGCGGCTGCAGAATGAGGTCGTTCACTTCGAGCCCGCAGCGGCGCACGCACTTGACGATGTTCTGCGCCGCGCTCACCGCGCCCGTCACGATATGCACCTTCACTTCCAGGCGGATGCCGCTCATGCCGATGGGCTCGCGCACGTCCTCCTGCCCGTCGATGATGAATTCCTGCGTCAGGATATGCAGCACCTGCTGATCGGTCGGGATGTTGATGGCCTTGGCCGTCTCGATCACGCGCGCGACGTCGGTCTGCGTGACCTCCTTGTCCTTGATCGCGACCATCCCGCTCGAATTGAAGCTGCGAATGTGGCTGCCCGCGATGCCGGTGAAGACGTTGGTGATCTTGCAATCCGCCATCAGCTCGGCTTCCTCGAGCGCGCGCTGGATGGACTGCACCGTGGCCTCGATATTGACCACGACGCCCTTCTTCAACCCCTTCGAGTCGCTCTGACCGAGTCCGATCACCTCGTAGTGGCCCTCGCCCTTCAATTCGGCGACGATCGCGACCACCTTCGACGTTCCGATGTCGAGGGAAACCAGCAGGTCTTTGTAGTCTTTGCTCATAGCGTGCTCATGCCTGTGATGTCTGCTTACTTCTTGGCCTTATCGGTGTCGTTGATGAAGCGCATGCTGGCGGCGCGTATCGCGAAGCCATTCGGGTAACGCAAATCCGCATATTCGATCTCCTTGCCCCACCGCCCCGTAACGGAGGGCCACGATGCGACGAACCGCTTGCAGCGGTCGAACAGCGTGTCCTGATTGCGCTCGCGCCCAAGCTCGATCTGCGTGCCGTTGGAGAGCTTCACCGTCCACGCGAAGCGCGGCGACAGCGTCACTTCCTCCGGCTGCGCATCGAGCGGCGCGAACCACTTCTGAAAATCGTGATACCGCGCGACGACTTCCTTCGCGGTGCCTTCCGGACCGTCGAATGCGGGCAGGTCGTCGTCGAGCTCGCCCTGATTCGCGGTGAAGAGTTCGCCGTCGATGCTCACCAATTGATCGTTGCCCCACGTGCCGAGCGGCTTGTACTCCTCGAGCGTCACCGCGATGGCGTTCGGCCATACGCGGCGCACGCTCGCATGACGCACCCACGGCATCTGTTCGAAGGCGGTGCGCGCGGTATCGAGATCGACAGTGAAGAAGTTGCCCGTCAAATGTCCGACCACGCTCGCGCGCACCGTCGGCGTATTGATGTGCTGGGTGTCGCCGTCGATCTGAATCTCGCGCAGGCGGAACTCGGGACGCTGGATCGCCCATACGCCCGCCGCGCACAGCAGCATCAGCACGAGCATGGCGTGCAGCGCGCTTGCGGCGAGGTTCATCTGGCGAACGTTGTTCCACATGGCTTGTGCTTCGTCTTGTCCGTTGATCCTTCGTTAGCTCGCGAGCGTGAGCGACAACACCTTCACCACCAGATCCTTGTAGCTGATGCCGACCGCCCGCGCGGCCTTGGGCGGCAGCGAGTGATCCGTCATGCCGGGCGCGGTGTTCACTTCGAGGAAGTACGGGTTGCCGTCCGCGTCCAGCATGAAATCGGCGCGGCCCCAGTCGGTGCAGCCGAGCATGTCGAACGCGCGCTGCGTCAACTGCTTCATGCGCGTTTCTTCCGCGTCCGTCAGGCCACAGGGAATCAGGTATTGCGTGTCGTCGGCGACATACTTGGCGTGGTAGTCGTAGAACTCGCCCGCCGGAATGATGCGGATGACCGGCAGGTCGAGATCGCCCGCGATGCAGCACGTGTACTCGCCGCCGCCCTCGATGCTCTTCTCGACGATCACGATCTTGTCGAACTGCGCGGCCTGCTCCAGCGCCGGCACGAGCGATTCCGCGTTCTTCACCTTGATGACCGCGACGCTCGACCCTTCGCTCGCCGGCTTCACGAAGAGCGGCAGGCCGAGCTTCGCGACGATGTCCTGCGCGCGCGAGGCATAGTCGTCGCCGCGCACGACGGTCTCGAACGGCGGCGTCGGGATGCCGGTCTGCTGCCACACGAGCTTCGTGCGCAGCTTGTCCATGCCGAGCGCGGAACCGAGCACGCCGCTGCCGGTGTACCGGATGCCGTAGAAGTCGAGCGCGCCCTGCAACTGGCCGTTCTCGCCATAGCCGCCGTGCAGCGCGATGAACGCGCGCTCGAAACCATCCGCCTTGAGATCCGAAAGCGGACGCTCGGCGGGATCGAACGGATGCGCGTCCACGCCGGCCTCGCGCAGCCCTTCGAGCACGAGCCGGCCGGAATTGAGCGAGACCTCGCGCTCAGCGGAATTGCCGCCGAGAAGCACGGCCACTTTGCCGAAGACTTTCGGATCGATGTTGTTCACTGTGTTGCTCATTGCGTTGCTCATTGCTGTCATCACTGCGGCTGGCTCTGCGCGAGCCGTCCGCATACGCCGCCGATGGAACCCGCGCCCATCGTGATCACTACGTCGCCGTTGCGCGCGATCGTCGTCAGCGCGTCGGGCACTTCATCCACCGTTTCGACGAACACCGGCTCGACCTTCCCGGCGACGCGAATCGCACGCGCGAGCGCGCGGCCGTCGGCGGCCACGATCGGCGCTTCGCCGGCCGCGTAGACATCGGTGAGCACGAGGGCGTCGACCGTCGAGAGCACCTTCACGAAGTCCTCGAAGCAGTCGCGCGTACGGGTATAGCGGTGCGGCTGGAATGCGAGCACGAGACGCCGCTCGGGAAACGCGCCGCGCGCCGCCGCGATCGTCGCGGCCATTTCGACCGGGTGATGACCGTAATCGTCGATCAGCGTGTACGCGCCTTCGCTGTCGGCGGCCTTCACTTCGCCGTATCGCTGGAAGCGCCGGCCGACACCGTTGAAATCGGCGAGCGCCCTCTGGATATCGGCATCCGCGACTTCGAGTTCAGTCGCAATGGCAATGGCCGCGAGCGCGTTCTGCACGTTATGCAGACCCGGCAGATTCAGCACGATATCGAGCGGCGGCGCATCTTCGCGCATCGTCGTGAAATGCATGCAGCCGCCGCGCGCCTCGACGTTCACCGCGCGCACTTGCGCCTCGGCGCCGATGCCATAGCGGATGATCGGCTTCGACACGAACGGCAGGATTTCGCGCACGTTCGGGTCGTCGACGCACAGCACCGCAATGCCATAGAACGGCAGGCGATGCGTGAACTCGATGAACGCCTGCTTGAGCCGCGCGAAGTCGTGGCCGTAGGTGTCCATGTGATCGGCGTCGATGTTCGTGATGACTTCGATCACCGGAAAGAGGTTCAGGAACGACGCATCGGACTCGTCCGCTTCCGCGACGATGAAGTCGCCCGTGCCGAGCCGCGCGTTCGCGCCCGCGCTGATGAGACGCCCGCCGATCACGAAGGTCGGATCGAGCCCGCCCGCGGCGAGCACGCTCGCGACGAGCGACGTGGTCGTGGTCTTGCCGTGCGTGCCGGCAATGGCGATGCCCTGTTTCAGGCGCATGAGTTCGGCGAGCATCACGGCGCGCGGCACGATCGGCACACGGCGATGGCGCGCGGCGAGCACTTCCGGATTGTCGGGGCGGACAGCCGTTGACACGACGACCGCGTTCGCGCCTTCGATGTTCTCTTCGCGATGCCCGATCTCGACGCGCGCGCCGAGCGCACGCAGCCGCTCAGTGACCGCGTTCTGCGAGAGGTCCGAACCGCTGACCTGATATCCGAGGTTGAGCAGCACTTCTGCGATGCCGCTCATCCCCGCTCCGCCGATACCGACGAAGTGAATGTGCTTGACGATGTGTTTCATGGTCCTAATGTGCCTCCCGAGCTTGCGCGCTCAAACGCGCGCCGGCGACGTCGGCGCAAATGCTTGCGACCCGTTCGGTCGCGTCCGGCTTCGCCAGCGCGCGCGAGCGCACGGCCATTTCGGCGAGCGTCTCCCGCGACTGCGCGCGCAACCAGCCGGCGAGTCTTTCCGCCGACAAATCGCGTTGTTGTATCAATTCCGCGGCGCCGTTCTTCGCAAGGAAGGCGCCGTTGGTCGTCTGGTGATCGTCGACGGCGAACGGGAACGGCACGAAGAGCGCCGCCACGCCGACCGCCGCGATTTCCGATACCGTCATCGCGCCCGAGCGGCAGATCACGAGATCGGCGGATGCGTAGGCGCTCGCCATGTCCTCGATGAAGGGCACGAGCTGCAAGTCTTCGCCGCGCTGCAGACCCGCTGCCGCATAGTTCGCTTCCAATGCTTCGATATGCTTCGCACCTGCCTGATGCACGATGCGCGGACGAACATCGGCCGCAAGCAACGCAAGCGCTTTCGGCACCGTTTCGTTGAGCGCGGCAGCGCCCAGGCTTCCGCCGACCACGAGCACATTCAGCTTGCCCGAGCGCGCGGCGTAGCGTTCTTTGGGCGGCAATGTCTGGTTAAGTTCCGCACGAATCGGATTGCCGGTCCATTCGGCATTGGGCAGCGCATTCGGGAACGCGACGAGCACGCGCTTCGCGAGATGCGCGAGCACCTTGTTCGCGAGACCGGCGATGGAGTTCTGTTCGTGCAGCACGAGCGGACAACCTGCGAGCCGGGTCATCACGCCCGCCGGAAATGTGATGTAACCGCCCATGCCGAGCACGACATCGGGCTTCACTTCGCGCAGCACGCGCAGACTCTGCGAACACGCGCGCAGCAGGTTGACGGGCAGCATCAGCTTGGTCTTGATGCCCTTGCCGCGCACACCGCCGAAACGCACGGATTCCATCGGAATGCCGTGCTTCGGGACGAGCGTCGCTTCCATGCCGTTCGCGTTGCCGAGCCACACGACGCGCCATCCGCGCGCCTGCATCCAGTGCGCGACGGCCAGCCCCGGAAACACGTGGCCGCCGGTGCCGCCGGCCATGACCATCAGCGTGCGGGTGTTCTGCGCGGTCATACCTTTCCTCCGCGCATCAAGACCCGGTTCTCGTAATCCACTCGCAGCAACACCGCCAGCGCGACGCAGTTCAGCAAAATGCCCGAGCCGCCGTAGGACACGAGCGGCAGCGTGAGACCTTTGGTCGGCAAGAGGCCGAGGTTCACGCCCATGTTGATGAAGGTCTGCGCGCCGAACCAGATGCCCACGCCCTTCGCCATCAGGCCCGCGAACGTGCGATCGAGGGCGAGCGCCTGACGGCCAATTTCGAACGCGCGGCGCACGATCCAGTAGAACAGCAGAATCACGCAGATGACGCCGACGAAACCCAGTTCTTCGCCGATCACCGCAAGGATGAAGTCGGTATGCGCTTCCGGCAGATAGTTGAGCTTTTCGACGCTGCCGCCCAGGCCGACGCCGAACCATTCGCCGCGCCCGAACGCGATGAGCGAGTGCGTCAGTTGATACGCCTTGCCTTGCGCGTAGCGGTCGTCCCACGGATCGAGATAAGCAAAGATGCGCTCGCGACGCCACGGCGACAGCCACACGAGCATGGCGAACGTGCCTACCGCCGTCAGAACGAGACCGCCGAACAGCTTGCCGTTCACGCCGCCGAGAAACAGCACGCCCATTGCGATCGCGGCGATCACCATGAACGCGCCCATGTCCGGTTCGAGCAGCAGCAGCGCGCCGACGGCGCCGACGGCGACGGCCATCGGCAGGAAGCCCTTGCCGAAGCTGTGCATGAACTCCTGCTTGCGGACCGTGTAGTTCGCGGCGTAGATCGTGACCGCGAGCTTCATGATTTCCGACGGCTGCATGTTCGTGATGCCGAGCGGAATCCAGCGGCGCGCGCCGTTCACGCCCTTGCCAACGTGCGGAATCAATACGATGACCAGCAGCACGAGCGCGAGCAGGAACAGCTTCGGCGCGTACTTCTCCCACGTCTTCACCGGAATCTTGAATGCGATGACCGCGCCGACGAGCGCCGTCGTGATCGAGATGAGGTGACGCACGAGAAAGTGGTAATCGCGATACTGCGCGTACTTCGGCGAATCGGGCATGGCGATCGATGCCGAATACACCATCACGATGCCGAGGCCGAGCAGCGCGATCGTCACCCAGAGCAGCGAATGATCGTAGTCGAGCATGCGGGAGCGAGCGGGACGCACACCGTTGACCGCGCTCGAAATGCCGCCCGCGCTCTCCGTGCGCCCGACGCGCGCGCTCGCGCCCGCGCGTCCGGCGAGCGAGTCGTTCGCGACCGCGTTGCGCTGGCCGGTCAGTTTCGATCCGAAGCGTTCCGACCAGCTCATAGCATCACTCCCCGCGCTGCGGCGATATCTTCGACCGCGCTGCGAAACACGTCCGCGCGGTGTGCATAGTTCTTGAACATGTCGAGGCTCGCGCACGCGGGCGACAGCAACACGGCGTCGCCAGGTTCAGCGATGCGCGCGGCGGCCTGCGTCGCGGCTTCGAGCGTCGCATGATCTTCGAGCGCGACGCCCGTCGATGCGAGCGTCTCGCGGATGCGCGGCGCGTCACGGCCGATCAGCATCACCGCGCGAGCCCAGCGCGCGACCGGCGCTTCGAGCGGCGAGAAGTCCTGCCCCTTGCCGTCGCCGCCGGCGATCAGCACGACGCGCTGGGCGAGGCCATCGAGCGCGGCGACGGTTGCGCCGACGTTGGTGCCCTTGCTGTCGTCGACATAATCCACGCCGTCGATCTGAGCGATCACTTCCACGCGATGCGGCTCGCCCCGGTACTCGCGCAAGCCGTGCAGCAGCGCGGCGAGCGGAAGGCCGATGGCACGCGCGAGCGCCAGGGCGGCGAGCGCGTTGGCTGCGTTGTGCAAGCCGCGAATGCGCAGCGCGTCGGACGGCATCAGGCGCTTGGCGACGACGTTCGGCGCGGCTGTTTCCTGCCTGCGACGGCGCGACGGCGCGGGTTCGCTGGCCGCGTCGCGATCGATGGCTTCCGCAAGCCACGCGATGCCGTTGTCGCGCAGCAAGCCGTAGTCGCCGAGCTTCGACGGCTCATCGAGGCCGAAAGTCACGACGCGGTCCTGCGCAACATTGACGGCGAGCGCCATCGTGCGGGCGTCGTCGCGATTCAGCACGCGTGTGGTGCGCGGGCCGAAGATGCGGCCTTTCGCGGCGGCGTAGGCATCGAGGCCGCCGTGCCAGTCGAGATGATCTTGTGTGATGTTGAGCACCGCGGCGGCGTCCGGCTCGAAGGTGTGCGCGGTCTCCAGCTGGAAGCTCGACAACTCGAGCACCCATACGTCGGGCAACGCAGTTTGATCGATGGCTTCGGCGAGCTTGTCGAGCATCGCCGGGCTGATGTTGCCCGCCACCGCCACGCGCTTGCCCGCACGCTCGCACAACAGGCCGGTCAGCGCGGTCGTCGTGGTCTTGCCGTTGGTGCCGGTGATCGCGAGCACCTTCGGTTGATAGCCGTTCACGGCGAGTCCCGCGAGCGCCTGCGCGAAGAGTTCGAGTTCGCCCCACACGGCGATGCCGCGTTCCTTCGCGGCGGCGACGAGCGGCGCGAGATCCGGCGCGAGCGGCGACAGGCCCGGACTTACCGCGACGAGTTCGATGCCGCCGTCGAGCAGTTCCGTCGTGAACGTGCCACCGACGAAGTCCGCATCGATGTTATGGATGACCAATTCGGACAGGTTCGGCGGATTCTCGCGCGTATCGGCGATCCGCAGCCGGCAGCCGTGCCTGGCGCACCAGCGCGCCATCGCGAGGCCGGATTCACCGAGCCCCAGCACGAGCACCATCGGACCTTGCCGACCGGAAAACTTCTCGCCAAACATCGCTTTACCTTTGAACTAGACCAGAAACAGACGAACTTTCGGATGCCCGGAAATCAACGCAATTTCAGCGTCGACAAGCCAAACAGACACAGCATCAACGTGATGATCCAGAAGCGCACCACCACTTGCGTTTCCGTCCAGCCGGACAGTTCGTAGTGGTGATGCAGCGGCGCCATCTTGAAGAAACGGCGGCCCTCGCCATACCGGCGCTTCGTGAACTTGAACCAGAAAACCTGCAGCATCACCGAGAGCGTCTCCGCGACGAAGATGCCGCCCATGATGAACAGCACGATTTCCTGACGCACGATGACCGCGATCGTGCCGAGCGCGCCGCCGAGCGCAAGCGCGCCGACATCGCCCATGAAGACCTGCGCGGGGTGCGTGTTGTACCAGAGGAAGGCGAGGCCCGCGCCGCCCATCGCCGAGCAGAAGATCAGCAGTTCGCCCGCGCCGGGAATGTGCGGGAACAGCAGATACTTCGAGTAGACCGAGCTGCCCATCACGTAGGCGAACGCGCCGAGCGACGCGCCCACGAGCACGACCGGCATGATGACGAGACCGTCGAGGCCATCGGTGAGGTTGACCGCATTGCTCGACCCGACGATCACGAAGTACGTCATCGCGATGAAGCCCCACACGCCGAGCGGATACGTGATCGACTTGAGGAAGGGCAGCATGAGGTCGGCACGTGCGGGCAGGCCCATCGAGAGGCCGCTGCGCACCCACGCCATGAAGAGATCGAACACGCGCGCGTTGTTCGCTTCCGATACGCTGAACGCGAGATAAACCGCCGCGAAAATGCCGATCACCGATTGCCAGAAATACTTCTCGCGCGACGACATGCCGCGCGGGTCCTTGTGCACGACCTTGCGATAGTCGTCCACCCAGCCGATCACGCCGTAGCCGAACGTGACGAGCATGACGATCCACACGAAGCGATTCGTGAGGTCGGCCCAAAGCAGCGTCGATACCGCGATGCCGATGAGAATGAGCACGCCGCCCATGGTCGGCGTGCCCGACTTGACGAGGTGCGTCTGCGGACCGTCCTTGCGAACGGCCTGGCCGACTTTCATCGCGGTCAGTTTGCGGATCACCCACGGGCCGCAGACCAGACCGATCAACAACGCCGTCGCCGTGGCTCCCACGGCGCGGAAAGTAATGTAGGTGAACACGCGCATGAAGCTGGCGTCATTCTGAAGCCATTGCGCGAGTGCGAGTAGCATGCTGGGCCTTCTCTTTCAGTGAGTCAGTGTGCAGCGGGCGCAGCGCCCGCGGCGGGTTGGTGTGGGCTCGTCAGGGCGTCAACCACGCGTTCCATCTTCATGAAGCGCGAGCCTTTGGCGAGATACGTTGCGCCGGGTCCGAACCCGGCCTGTTCGAGTGCTTCGACAAGCGCGGCGACATCGTCGAAATGCGCGCCGGTCTGCTTCGATGCCGTTGCGTTGAATGCGTTCACCGAATCGCGGCTGGCGTCGCCGAGGGCGAAGAGCGCATCGATGCCGCGTTGCGCCGCATAAGCGCCGACCTCGCGATGAAACGCCGGCCCTTCTTCGCCGACTTCGCCCATGTCGCCCATCACGAGCACGCGCGGCGAGGCTTGCGCCGCGAGGACGTCGATGGCCGCGCGCATGGAGTCGGGATTGGAGTTGTACGTATCGTCGATGACGGTCGCGCCGGCCAGTGCGCCGATCACCGCGCGCTTGACCTGCAGGCGGCCCTTCACCGGCTGGAATGCTTCGAGGCCGCGCCTGATTGCGTCGAGCGAAACGCCGGCAGCAAGCGCCGCAGCCGTTGCCGCCAGCGCATTGCGCGCGTTGTGTTCGCCGAGCACGGCCAGCGTCACGTCGATCACGCCTTGCGGCGAGCGCACATGCACCGTCGTGCCGCTGACCGTGCCGGTGACGGCGGCTTTCGATTCGTCGCTCGTGAGCGCGAAGTCCATGATCGGATTGCCGGTCGCGGCGACGCGCCAGATGCTCGCGTAATGGTCGTCGGCGGGAAAGACGGCGGTGCCGGTTTCGCCGAGCGCATGGATGACCGAAGCGTGTTCGAGCGCGACGGCTTCGACCGTCGCCATGAATTCCTGATGCTCGCGCTGCGCGTTGTTGACGACCGCGACGGTCGGCGCCGCGATCTTGCCGAGTTCAGCCGTTTCGCCCGGATGATTCATGCCGAGTTCGACCACGGCCAGTTCGTGCGCCGCGCTCAGGCGAAACAGCGTGAGCGGCAAGCCGATGTCGTTATTGAAGTTGCCCGCCGTCGCGAGGCGCGCTTCTTCGCCGACAGCCGCCGCGAAGATCGACGCGATCATTTCCTTCACCGTCGTCTTGCCGTTGCTGCCCGTGACGGCGACGAGCGGCATCATGTAGCGCTTGCGCCAGCCGTGCGCCAGCGCACCGAGCGCCGCGCGCGTGTCCTTTACCTTGATGACAGGAAGCGGCCAGGCATCCGAATTGCGCAGCTCACGCGACACGAGCGCCGCAGCCGCGCCGCTCTTCGCAACCTGATCCAGAAAATCATGCGCATCGAAGCGATCGCCCTTCACCGCGACGAAAAGATCGCCCGCCTGAATGGCGCGGCTATCCGTCACGACGCGTTCGATCGCAATGCTCTCATCGCCGATGAACGTCGCGCCGGGAATCAGCGCGGCCGCTTCGCGCAAGCTGAACATGGTCATTCCGTGCCTCCGCGCTGCGTCGCGCGTGCTGCGAGCGCGAGGCGCGCGTGGTCCTGATCGGAGAACGCGCGCTTCTTGCCCATGATTTCCTGTGTGGCTTCGTGCCCCTTACCGGCCAGCACGACGACATCCTCGCGCGCCGCCGATCGCACGGCCTGCAGGATCGCGCTCGCACGGTCTTCGATGCGCCGCGCCTTCGCTGCGTCCTTCATGCCGGCGGCGATTTGATCGATGATGCCGAGCGGATCTTCGCTGCGCGGGTTGTCGCTCGTGATGACGACCTGATCGGCGAGACGTTCCGCGATCTCGCCCATCAGCGGACGCTTCGTCGCGTCGCGGTCGCCGCCGCATCCGAACATGCAGACGAGCTCGCCGCCCCGCGCATCCGCGATCGGGAGAAGCGCAGCGAGCGTCTTGTCGAGCGCGTCGGGCGTGTGCGCGTAGTCGATCACGACGAGCGGCTCGTCGTTTTGCAGGCGGCCGCCGAGACGCTCCATGCGCCCGTTGACCGACTCGAGCTTCGCAATGCGCGCGATGGCGGCATCGAACGGAACCCCTACTTCGAGCAGCACGCCGAGCACCGCGAGCAGGTTGCTGACGTTGAATGTGCCGAGCGTGCCGACCTCGACTTCTGCTTCGCCCCAGTCGGACGAGAGATGAAACGCGGTGCCGGTGACCGTCGCACGGACCTGGGTAGCGAGCAGCATCGCGTCGGCGCTCGGCGCGGCATCGGCCAGCATTTCGACGCCGTATGCAATCGTGCGGACCTTGCCGCGCAACGATGCGATCAGGCGCTGACCGGCGGCATCGTCGCGATTGACGATCGCCGTCTTCAGCGACGGCCATGCAAAGAGGCGCGCCTTGGCCGCTTCATAGGCTTCGAACGTGCCGTGGTAGTCGAGATGGTCCTGCGTCAGGTTCGTGAAGATGGCGATGTCGAAATCCGTGCCGTTCACGCGCCCCTGATGCAGCGCATGCGACGACACTTCCATCGCGACGGCTTCCGCGCCCTGGCTCTTCAACTGCGCGAGACTGCGCTGGAGTTGCGGCGCGTCCGGTGTCGTGAAGCCGGTATGCACGAGCTTGCCCGGCATGCCGATGCCGAGCGTCCCGACAATCGCGCATGGGCGGCCGAGCGCGGTCAGCGCAGTGGCGATCCACTGGCTGCACGATGTCTTGCCGTTGGTGCCCGTCACGCCGACGGTCAGCATGGACGCGGTCGGCTCGCCATACCACGCGGACGCGATCGGACCGGCGAGTTCGTTCAGCGCGGCGACGGCGAGCGTCTTCGATGCGTCCGGCTTTCCCGCGAAGTTCTCCGGCTGATACAGCGCGGCCGCCGCGCCCGCGCTCAACGCGGCGTCGATATACGCGCGGTTGTCCGCGCCATCGACCGCATAGGCGAAAAACACGTCGCCGCTTTTCAGCGAGCGCGTGTCGGCATGTAACTGGGCCTCCGGCCGCGCATGCGCGCGCAGCCAATCAACGGCGTTCGAAACGTCCTTCTGCATCTTGCTTTGTCGGGCCGCGCTCATCGCACGACTCCCGGATGAGTCTTCGTGTTGCTCGACACGGCGACCTTCTTCGCCGTGTTCGCATTGTTGGTGTTCGCCGGCTGCGCCCCGGATTGCGGCGCGGAGCCGGATTCGTCCGTCACCACCATCTGCTTGACCGGCATGTCGGGCGGCACATTCAGCGCGCGCAAGGTATCGCCGACGATGCCGGAGAACACCGGCCCCGACACCTGTCCGCCGAAGTGGCTGCCGGCCGTCGGCTCGTCGACCGATACGGCCACGACGATGCGCGGATTCGGCATCGGCGCCATGCCGACGAACGACGCGCGGTACTTCGACTTGTCATAGCCCCGGCCCGCGTGCTTGTACGCCGTACCCGACTTGCCGCCGACGCGATAGCCCGGCACCGCCGCATCCGGCGACGTCCCGTTCTTCGACACGACGGTTTCGAGCATTGCGCGCACTTCACGTGCGGTGGTCGGCGAAAAGACCTGCTGACCGACCGGCGGCTGGTCGCCCTCCGTGCGGAAGATGGACACCGGCAGAACCGAGCCGTCATGCGCGATCGCCGTGTAAGCGCGAGCGAGCTGGAATAGCGACGCGGACAGGCCGTAACCGTAGGACATCGTTGCCTGCTCGATACGCCGCCAGCTCTTCCACGGCCGCAAACGCCCGGTCACCGCGCCCGGAAAACCGACTTTCGGCGCCTGACCGAGCCCGATGCTCGTGTACATGTTCCACATTTCTTCGGGCCGCAATTGCATCGCAATTTTGGTCGCGCCGATATTGCTCGACTTCTGAATCACGCCGCCGACCGTCAGGGTGCCGAAGCCGGCGTCGTCCGTGATGCGCGCGCCGTCGAGCACGAACACGCCGCCGCCTGTTTCGACCAGCGTGTTCGGCGACACGCGATGCAGGTCGAGCGCGAGCGAAACGGTGAACGGCTTCATGATCGAGCCCGGCTCGAAAGTGTCCGTGAGAATGCGATTGCGCAACTGCTCGCCCGTCATGCGCGAGCGGTCATTCGGGTTGTAGGTGGGATAGTTGACGAGCGCGAGCACTTCGCCCGTCTTCGTATCGATGACGATGGCCGCGCCCGCCTTCGCTTTCGACTTCTCGACGGCGGCTTTCAGGTTCGTGTACGCGATGTACTGAATCTTGCTGTCGATCGAGAGTTCGACGTCCTTGCCGTTATGCGGCACCACTTGTTCGTCGACGTCCTCGACGATATGGCCCATGCGATCCTTGATCACGCGGCGCATGCCCGGCGTGCCGGCGAGGACGCTCTGATCGCCGAGTTCGACGCCTTCCTGACCCTTGTCTTCAATATTAGTAAAGCCGATCAGGTGCGCGGTGATTTCACCTTCCGGATAGAAGCGCTTGTATTCCCCGCGCGAATAAATGCCGGGGATGTCGAGCGCCGCTACCTTCTGCGCGACTTCGAGCGGCACCTGACGCTTGACGTAGACGAAGGTCTTGTCCATCGACAGCTTTGCGCGCAGGTCTTTCTGCGACATGTCGAGCAGTTTCGCCAGTTCGGCCAGCTTGTCCGCGCCGAGGTCGTCCGGCACCGTTTCGGGAATGGCCCAGATGGCCTTCACGGGCAGACTCGTGGCCAGCACGAGGCCGTTGCGATCGGTAATCTGGCCGCGCGTGGCGGGCAATTCGAGCGTGCGCTGATAGCGGTTTTCGCCCTGCTTCTTGAAGAACGCGTTGCCGGGGCCCTGGATCCAGAATGCGCGCGCAGCCAGTGCGACGAACGCCATGAACAGCAGGAACACGACGAACTTCGAGCGCCACATCGGCAGGCGCACGGCGAGGATCGGGTTCGGCGTGTAGGCGACGTCCTTTTGTTTCGCGGATTTCTTCATCGTTTCGCTCCGCGAGCGGACGGCGCCGAGGCGGGCAGCGGCGGCGGCATGGGCGCATCGGCGGCCTTGGCGGTCGCCGGATCGTAAGTGAGATATTGCGTGCGGCCGGTCGTCACGGGCTGCATCTTCAGTGAGTTAGTGGCCAACTGCTCGATGCGCGAAGTCTTCGACAACGCGCTCTGCTGATACTGAAACTGGGCGAAATCCTGTTGAAGCTGGCGTTCCTGCGATTGCGCCCGCTGCAGTTCGATGAACACCTGCCGCTGCTTGTTGGTGGCGCTGACGACCGACAGCGCGCACCCGAGCACGATCATCAACAGGAAGATGTTGAGGCGGTTCATGGCGCGATGCGCTCCGCGATGCGCATGACCGCGGACCGTGCGCGCGGGTTGTCGGCGACTTCGGTGTCACTCGGAAACACGCGGCCGACGATCCGCAAAGGCGGACTCGGCAGATCGACCGCGCGGATCGGCAAGCGACGGTCCACCGCCGGCGCGCTCGATTGCGCCTGCATGAACCGTTTGACGATCCGGTCTTCGAGCGAATGAAAGCTGATCACGACCAGCCGCCCCCCTTGCTCCAACATCGAAAGTGCCGACTCGAGGACTACCTGCAGCTCCGCAAGCTCTTGATTGATGTGAATCCGTATAGCCTGAAAGGTGCGGGTTGCCGGGTCCTTGCCCTTTTCACGGGTCTTGACGACGTGACCCACGATTTCGGCAAGCTCGCGCGTGCTGACGAGAGGCCCAAGACGGTCGGACTCTGCCCGGCGAGCAACAAGCGCCTTTGCAATCTGAAAAGCAAACCGTTCTTCCCCATAATCTCTGATCACCTCTGTCAATTCCTGCACCGTGGCCCGCGCGAGCCACTCGGCCGCCGACTCGCCGCGAGTCGGGTCCATTCTCATGTCGAGCGGGCCTTCCGCCCGGAAGCTGAAGCCGCGCTCGGGATCGTCCACCTGGGGCGACGACACACCGAGGTCCAGCAGCACGCCAGACACCTTCTGCACTCCGCGTTCGCTCGCCGCATCGCGCATCGACGCAAAGCTGTCGTGCACGATCGAAAAACGCGAATCGTGAATCTGTTGCGCCGTGGCGATTGCGAGCGGGTCTTTATCGAAAGCGATGAGCCGCCCCGATTCCCCCAGACGCTGCAAGATTGCCCGGCTATGACCGCCGCGCCCGAAGGTGCCATCCATATAGATGCCGTCCGCGCGCGTGATCAGTCCGTCTACCGCTTCGTTGAGCAGCACCGTGCGATGCTGCAGTTCATTTCCCATCGCAGGTGCCATGTTGTTGAGCGCCGCGTCAGAAAGTGAAGTTCTTCAGCGCCTCGGGCATGCCCTGCGCCATCGCCGCGGCTTCCTTCGCGGCATATGTCTGTGAATCCCACAATTCGAAGTGCGCGCCCATGCCGAGCAGCGTCACTTCTTTTTCGAGCGACGCGGCAGCACGAAGCTCGGGCGACACCAGCACGCGCCCGGCGCTGTCGAGTTCGACATCCATTGCGTTACCGAGAAAGATGCGCCGCCACCACATCGCCTCCATGGGGAGCGCGGCGACCTTGGCGCGAAAGACTTCCCATTCGGGACGAGGAAAGAGCAACAGGCATCCATCCGGGCTCTTCGTGAGCGTCACCCGGCCTTCTGCCTGCCCTTGCAGCGCTTCGCGATAGCGAGACGGAACCGACATCCGCCCTTTCGCATCGAGCGTCAGCGCCGACGCCCCTTGGAACACTCGCCCTTCTCCCCGTTATCGACCGGCTCACCGTCTGTGTCGCTGGTCCAGCAAAGCTGACGACGTTCACGATGACGCCACTCCCGCCGCAAACCTCCCGAAAGTGGGTCCACAATCACACAAAGAACCACTTTCTCACACTGTCTCCCACTTTAGAGGAACGGATTTCCTCGGTCAAGACGCGACGGATTTTTTCAGGAAGGTTTTGCTCGTTAGAACAAGGACTTAGCGCAACATCTTGAAGCGCGAGAGGAGAAGAAATTCGTTTGAAATTAGAGGGCTAGTGCGGGATGTGAAGGTAAAGTCTGAATTCGACCGGAAAGAGACGTGAAATGTAACGGTTTCTGTGCGCCCATCGTGTGACGAATGGGGCGCGGCTCGATGGCCGCTCTCGTTGCGATGCACGGCCACCGGCGTTCCGCTGCCGATCAGATGTAGTAAGCGGTGCGTGTCATGACTTTCGATGCCGCCCGCATGAGCGCCCGCACCGGAAACGGCATTTCGCTTCCGCCCGCGCCGATGGCGGCCGCAGCATGTGCGCTTTCGTCCTGCCGCATTTGCTCGACGATCGCGCGCGAAGCGAAGTCCGTCGCCGGCAAGGTACGCATGTGACCGTCGAGATGCTGCTCGACCTGTCGCTCGGTTTCGGCCATGAAGCCGAGGCTCGCGCGGTCACCGAAGCGCCCCGCTGCAAAGCCGATCGCGAGCGCACCCGCATACCAGAGCGGGTTGAGCAGGCTCGGGCGTGAGTCCAGGTCTTTGAGGCGTTGCGCAGTCCATGCGAGATGGTCTTCTTCTTCGCGAGCCGCCTGCTCGAAGCTCGCTTTGAGCGTCGGAGAATTCGTCGCGAGCTTTTGCGCCTGATACAACGCCTGAGCGCAGACTTCGCCAACGTGGTTCACGCGCATCAGCCCCGCCGAGTGCGCCTTTTCCTTTTCCGTGAGTTCCGGCTCCGCCGCGAGAGAAGCGCCTTCCACCCGGCCCGCAGGGATCGATTCGGGAATGGGCCGCGACATGCGGCTCACGCCGACCATGGAACGCAAGCCCCGATCGAACTCGCTAATGATTTCATCGAGCGTCATGTTCTCACCTCTTTGTTCGTGTTCGTGCTTCGGCAGCAGCGCCACCGCCCATGGTTAGCAAGCCCTATTCTCTCTGGTCGGCGATGCGAATTTGCCCGTTCGCAAGCGCCATTTTTTGTAATTAGGGCAAACACGACTCGTGAAAATGCTGAAAAACCAAGATTTTAGCGCATGTTGCAAAAACGTCACACGAGCGGCTGACGCGGCCCCCTTTTCCTTCCGCCGATCAGGACGTGTTTGCTACATTACGTGTCAACTTCGTAAAGAAGTATTCCGGCAGGGACCGTCAACACACTGGCGCTAGAACAGTGACCTTGCCAAAACAAGTTGCAGAACATCCTTGGAGATCTATTCAATGAAAAAGTCGCTTCTCGCTCTGGCAGCATTGGGCGTCTTCGCTGGCGCCGCACATGCGCAGAGCAGCGTGACGCTGTACGGCATCATCGACGCGGGCTTCCTCTATAGCAACAACAGCGCCGGCCAGAAGCTGTACGCGCTGAACAGCGGCAACGTGCAGGGCAGCCGTTGGGGCCTGCGTGGCACGGAAGACCTCGGTGGCGGTCTGAAGGCACTGTTCGTGTTGGAAAACGGCTTTAACGTGTTCAACGGCCGTCTGGGTCAGGGCGGCGCCGAGTTCGGCCGCCAGGCGTATGTCGGTCTGTCGACGGCTCAGTTCGGCACGGTCACGCTGGGTCGCCAGTACGACTCCGTGGTCGACTTCACCGGCGCATTCGAAGTCGGCAGCCAGTGGGCAACGTACTTCGGCGCGCACCCGGGCGACCTCGACAACATGAACAACTCGAATCGCGTGAACAACGCGATCAAGTTCACGAGCGCGAATTACGCGGGCTTCACGTTCGGCGGTTTGTACAGCCTGGGCGGTGTCGCTGGTCAGTTCAACCGCAACCAGATCTGGTCGGTCGGCCTCGGCTACTCGCGTGGTCCGCTGCAGTTGGGCGCGGGCTATTTGAACGTCAAGGATCCGAACTTCTCGTTCTTCGGCAACACGCCGGCCTCGAGCACGACGGGTTCGAACATGACGGGCAGCCGCGTGTACTCGGGCTTCGCTTCGGCTCACACGCAACAAGTGATCTCGGCGGGCGCGGCTTACACGTTCGGCGCAGCGACCGTCGGCGCGACGTATAGCAATACGCAATTCAAGGATGTCGGCACGGAGCCGGGCACGGGTCTGAATCCGGCTGGCTACACCGGCGGTTCGGGCAAGTTCCACAACGCCGAAATCAACTTCAAGTATCAGTTGACCCCGGCGCTGCTGGTCGGCGCGGCTTACGACTACACGAAGGGTTACGGCCTGACCAACGCCAAGTACCATCAGGGCATGCTGGGCGCCGACTACTTCCTGTCGAAGCGCACGGACGTGTATATCGACGGTATCTACCAGCACGCATCGGGCACCGACTCGACGCGCACTGCCGCTGTCGCGAACATCAACGGCCTGTCGCCGTCGTTGACGTCGAATCAGGTTGCTGCGATCGTCGGCATCCGCCACAAGTTCTAAGAAGCACGTAACAATGCGGTATCGACTAAAGGCGCCTTCGGGCGCCTTTTTTTGCGTCCGCGCTCTTCATAAAGGAGAAGCCTTCGCGTCCGGCCACGGACACGAAGGCTTCTCTATACGTGATAACGCGCGCTTCAGACAGTCCCGTCGCGCAACTCCCGCCGCAGGATCTTGCCGACGTTGCTCTTCGGCAGGTCACTGCGAAACTCGATGATGCGCGGACGCTTGTAGCCCGTCAGACGCTCCCGGCAATGCGCCATGACATCCGCTTCGGTCAGGCTCTCGTCCTTGCGCACGATGAAGAGTTTCACCGCCTCGCCAGAGTTGTCGTCCTTGACGCCGACCGCCGCGACCTCGAAAACGCCGGGGAGCATCGCAACCACGTCTTCGATCTCGTTCGGATAGACGTTGAAGCCGGACACGAGAATCATGTCCTTCTTCCGATCGACGATCTTCACGTAACCGCGCTCGTCGAATACGCCGACGTCGCCGGATCGGAAGAAGCCGTCGGGCGTCATCACCTTGGCGGTTTCGTCGGGGCGATTCCAGTAGCCCGCCATCACTTGCGGCCCGCGGATGCAGATTTCGCCTGCCTCGCCGAGCGGCACTTCGTGGTTGTCGTCGTCGCGGATGGAGATCTCCGTCGATGGCAACGGCAAGCCGATGGTGCCGGTGTACTCCGTGGCCGTCACCGGATTGCAGGTCACGCAGGGCGACGTCTCCGATAAACCGTAACCTTCGACGATCGGTACGCCCGTCACCGCAAACCAGCGCTTCGCGACGGCCTCCTGCACCGCCATGCCGCCGCCGTTCGCAGCGATGAGCTTGGAGAAATCGAGCTTGCTGAAATCGGGATGGTTCAGCATCGCGTTATACAGCGTGTTGACCGCAGGGAACGTGTTGATCTGAACGCCCTTCAACTCCTTGATCATGCCGGCGACGTCGCGCGGATTCGGAATCAGCACGCCGAGGCCGCCGGTACGGATGGTGAGCATGCCGCACACCGTCAGCGCGAAGATGTGATACAGCGGCAGCGCCACCACGCACACGAACTGGTCGATGTCAGGCCGCTGCTTGCGCGCCGGCTCCAGCCACACTTCGGATTGCAGGACATTGGCGATCAGGTTGCGGTGCGTGAGCGTCGCGCCCTTCGCCACGCCGGTCGTGCCGCCCGTGTATTGAAGAAACGCGACGTCTTCCGGCGTCTGTTCGACGGGCGCGAGCGTTTGTCCGCCGCCTTCGACGAGAGCCTGGTTGAAGCGGATGCTGCCGGGCAGATTCCACTCGGGCACCATCTTCTTCATCCGGCGCACGACGAAATTGACCGCGAGCCCTTTCACGCCCATGAGGTCGCCCATCGCCGCGACGACGACATGTTTGATCGCCGTATTCGCGATCACGGCCTGCAGAGTCACGGCGAAGTTTTCGAGAATGACGATGACTTCCGCGCCGCTGTCCCGAAGCTGATGCTCGAGTTCACGCGGCGTGTACAGCGGATTCACGTTGACGACGATGTAGCCCGCCCGCAGCACGGCGGCGATCGCGACGGGGTACTGCAACACGTTGGGCATCATCAGCGCGACGCGCGCGCCGGGCTTCAGCCCCTTGTGCTGGAACCACGCTGCAAGCTTCTTCGACATGTCGTCGAGCTCGCGATACGTGATTGCCCGCCCCATGCAAACGAACGCTCGGCGATCGCGGTTCTTGCGGAAGCTATCCTCGAGCAGTTGAGACACCGACCGATACGCCGACGCGTCGATCTCCGCAGGCACGCCGGCCGGATACGATTTCAGCCAAAGTTTCTCCATACGGCGTCTCCTTTATTTGATTTTCGAATGGTCGTGCGAAAACGAGATGCTAGCCGCTCGCCCCGCTGCCGACAATCCGGTTAGACGCCGCATTCCAGGCTCGTGCGAACCCGTGTGCTTCAGACTTCTCAATGCAATGACTCCACTTCCACCAGGCAATCGTAGAACGTCGCCGATCCCCCCAGATCGGTCAGTGCCTGGCTCGTTACTTGATTGGCGTTGCAGCCATCGGGGGACAACTTTTTCCACCAGATCGACAAACCGACCACGACGCCTTCACGCGCGCGCTCCGTCACGCGCGCGCGCGCCTGCATCGAGCCGCGATCATTGAAGATGCGGACCTGCATGCCATCGGCGATGCCGCGCTCGGCAGCGTCCTGCGGATGGATATCGAGATGCGGCTCGCGCTCCGTGGCACGCAGGCTCTCGATGTTCACGAAACTGCTGTTGAGGAAGTTGCGCGCGGGCGGCGAGATCATCGCGAGCGGATAGCGGGCGGCCAGTTCGGGCGCGGCTTCAGCGGACTCGTACGGCGGGATGTAATCCGGTAGCGGGTCGCGGCCCTCGTCCTTCAGGCGCTTGCTGTAAAACTCGCACTTGCCCGACGGCGTGCGGAAGCCGCCATTGGCGAACGGTGCATCGGGCAAATCGAGCTTGATCCAGCCAGAAGATTTGAGCGCGTCCCAGTTCTTGTCTTGCAGCGTCGGATGATCCCAGCGGAACGCCTTCGATGCGATTTGCTCGTCGGTCTCGAAGAGCGCTGGTTCAGTCAAACCCATGGCGCGCGCGAGCCCCCGGAAGAAATCCGTGTTCGGCCGCGATTCTCCGACAGGCGCGATGGCAGGCAGATTGGCCATGACATGCGTGTGCCCGTATGACTGGTGGACGTCGAGATGCTCGAGCTGCGTGGTCGCGGGGAAGATGAGGTCGGCGTAATCGGCGGTATCTGTCTGGAAGTGTTCCAGCACAATGGTGAACAGATCCTCGCGCGCAAAGCCCGCCGCGACTCTCGCGGAATCCGGCGCGACCGCTACGGGATTCGAGTTGTAGACGATCAGCGCTTCGATTTTCGGGCCGAAACTCTCGTCGCCGGGATGCAGCAAGGCATCCCCGATGGCGTTCATGTTCACGAGGCGCGGCAGCGTCGATCCTTTCGGCAGCAAGTCCGGCCGCTGAAGCGCGGCACTGTGCGTCGGCGCCCAGCCGGACGACGACAGCAGCAGCCCGCCGGACCGTTCGCGCCAGGCGCCGGTCAACGACGGCAGGCAAGCAATCGCCCGCACCGCGTTGCCGCCGCCGCGCACACGCTGCATGCCGTAGTTGAGACGGATCGCGGCTTTCTTCGCGGACCCGAAGGCGCGCGCAAGCTCGACGATCACTTGCTCGTCGATACCGCATATCGCGGCAGCACGCGACGGCGGATACAGGGCCGCCCGCTCCGCGAGTTCATCGAAGCCCAGCGTGTGGGCATCGACATAGTGCCGGTCGACCAAGCCTTCGCGAATGAGCACGTGCATCATGCCGAGCGCGAGCGCCGCGTCCGTGCCCGGCCGCAACGCGATGTGCTGATGGCACTTTTCGGCGGTCAGCGACTTGTACGGATCGATCGCGATGAGCTTCGCGCCGCGCCGCTTTGCCTCCTGCGCGCGCGTCCAGAAATGCAGGCTCGATGCGATCGGGTTCGCGCCCCAGATCAGAATCAGTTCGCTTTCCTCGAAAAAGTCGACGTGCATGCCGACGCTCGCGCCATAGGTATAACGCAGGCCGGCCGCGCCGGCGGCGGCGCAGATCGTGCGGTCCAGACGCGATGCGCCGAGCACGTTGAAGAAGCGCGCTGCGATGCTTTCGCCCTGCACGAGGCCCATCGTGCCTGCATAGCTATACGGCAGAATCGCTTCCGGCGCGCGACGCGCGATCGGCTGCAGCCGGTCAGCAGCGATGCGCAGCGCTTCGTCCCAGCCGATCGCTTCGAATTTTCCTGCGCCCTTGGGTCCGACGCGCCGCAATGGCGTAACCAGACGATCCTTGTGATGCGTGCGCTCGGCGTATCGCGTGACCTTCGTGCAGAGGACGCCCTGCGTCGGGGGGTGATCGGGATCTCCGCTGATTTTGATGGCCTTGCCGTTCTGCACGGTGACGCGCATCGCGCAGGTATCGGGACAATCATGCGGGCATACGGCGCGTGCAAACTCGGCGGGAGCGTTCATCGAAAAGTCCGGTCAGTCAGAGAAACGGGCGGCGGCAGATGAACGAATTCTATTACGCCGGCTATGCGATCGACTGTCCGATCGAGCAAATAGTGGCGGCGTAGAATGAGTCATGCCGCGTGTCAATCCGCGCGATCCGAATATCAACGAGAGAGCAGTTCAAATGAGTTTGATCCCTGAAATCGAAGCATCTCACGATGAAATCAAGGCCCTCCGACGAACGATCCATGCTCATCCCGAGTTGCGATACGAAGAAGTCGGCACCGCCAAGCTCGTGGCTGAAAGTCTCGAACGGTGGGGCATCGCCGTGCATCGCGGCGTGGGTAAGACTGGCGTCGTCGGCATCTTGAAACGCGGATCGAGTAGCGCGTCCATCGGATTGCGCGCCGACATGGACGCGTTGCCCATCCAGGAAGTGAACACATTCGAACATCGATCCACGCACGCAGGGCGGATGCACGCCTGTGGCCACGACGGCCATACCGCGATGCTGCTCGGCGCCGCCAAATACCTGGCCGAACATGGAACGTTCGATGGGACGATCGTATTCATCTTCCAGCCGGCGGAGGAAGGCGGTGCGGGCGCAAAAGCCATGATCGACGATGGACTCTTCACGCGCTTTCCCGTCGATGCGGTGTTCGGCATTCACAATTGGCCGGGCATCGCGGCTGGTCACTTTGGGGTGACCGAGGGCCCGATCATGGCATCGAGTAATGAGTTTCGCATCAACATCAACGGAACCGGCTCGCACGCGGCACTACCGCATAACGGTCGCGATCCGGTGTTCACAGCTGTCCAGATCGCGAATGCGTTGCAAAGCATCATCACGCGCAACAAGAAGCCGTTGGATACGGCAGTGCTTTCCGTCACGCAGATTCATGCGGGAGAGGCTGCGAACGTAGTCCCCGACCAGGCATGGTTAGGCGGGACAGTTCGGACGTTTACCGTGGAGACGCTCGATTTGATCGAAGCGCGGATGCGGAAAATTGTGGAGGCAACGGCTTCCGCCTACGACTGCGAAGCAGAAGTGCTCTTTCACCGGAACTATCCGCCGACGATCAACGACGCAGAACAGGCGCAGTTTGCCGCGCGAGTGATGGCCCAGGTGGTGGGAGCAGATAAGGTCGATAGTTCAGTGGAGCCGACGATGGGCGCTGAGGACTTCTCGTTCATGCTGCTCGAGAAACCGGGATGCTACGCGTTTCTGGGCAACGGCGATGGCGGGCACCGAGACCACGGACATGGCGCAGGGCCTTGCATGCTGCACAACGCCAGCTACGACTTCAATGACGCGTTGTTGTCAGTGGGATCATCGTACTGGGTGCGACTGGCAGAGCAATTTTTGCCTCAGCGCTGATTGAGGCAGCGCGCAGCGCTTGAAGACGCTGCGTGCTGAAGTGCGCCCAAACGCAAAAACCCCACCTTTAAGGGGTGGGGTTTTTGTTTAAGGCATGAGGAGCCTGACGATTACCTACTTTCACACGGGGATCCGCACTATCATCGGCGTGGAGTCGTTTCACGGTCCTGTTCGGGATGGGAAGGGGTGGGACCGACTCGCTATGGTCATCAGGCATGACTTGTTGTTGTGCGCGTTGGGGACGGCACAACCAATCTGGGAAGAAGTAGATTCGGTAGTGACTGTTGGGCACAGTCGCGTCACTCAACCGGCGTGCCCCCTTCGGGGGTTGCATTGAGTAAGCGCTAAAGCGCTAACTCACTGCGAAACACACTGGTTATAGGATCAAGCCTTACGGGCAATTAGTATCAGTTAGCTCAATGCATTACTGCACTTACACACCTGACCTATCAACGTCCTGGTCTGGAACGACCCTTCAAGGGGCTCGAAGCCCCGGGGATATCTCATCTTAAGGCGAGTTTCCCGCTTAGATGCTTTCAGCGGTTATCTCTTCCGAACATAGCTACCCGGCGATGCCACTGGCGTGACAACCGGTACACCAGAGGTTCGTCCACTCCGGTCCTCTCGTACTAGGAGCAGCCCCCTTCAAATATCCAACGCCCACGGCAGATAGGGACCAAACTGTCTCACGACGTTTTAAACCCAGCTCACGTACCTCTTTAAATGGCGAACAGCCATACCCTTGGGACCGGCTACAGCCCCAGGATGAGATGAGCCGACATCGAGGTGCCAAACACCGCCGTCGATATGAACTCTTGGGCGGTATCAGCCTGTTATCCCCAGAGTACCTTTTATCCGTTGAGCGATGGCCCTTCCATACAGAACCACCGGATCACTATGACCTGCTTTCGCACCTGCTCGACTTGTCGGTCTCGCAGTTAAGCACGCTTATGCCATTGCACTATCAGCACGATTTCCGACCGTACCTAGCGTACCTTCGTACTCCTCCGTTACGCTTTGGGAGGAGACCGCCCCAGTCAAACTGCCTACCATGCACTGTCCCCGATCCGGATCACGGACCAAGGTTAGAACCTCAAACAAACCAGGGTGGTATTTCAAGGACGGCTCCACCGAAACTGGCGTTCCGGTTTCATAGCCTCCCACCTATCCTACACAGATCGGTTCAAAGTCCAATGCAAAGCTACAGTAAAGGTTCATGGGGTCTTTCCGTCTAGCCGCGGGGAGATTGCATCATCACAAACACTTCAACTTCGCTGAGTCTCGGGAGGAGACAGTGTGGCCATCGTTACGCCATTCGTGCAGGTCGGAACTTACCCGACAAGGAATTTCGCTACCTTAGGACCGTTATAGTTACGGCCGCCGTTTACCGGGACTTCAATCAAGAGCTTGCACCCCATCATTTAATCTTCCGGCACCGGGCAGGCGTCACACCCTATACGTCCACTTTCGTGTTTGCAGAGTGCTGTGTTTTTATTAAACAGTCGCAGCCACCAGTTTATTGCAACCTCTTCACCCTTCTGGCGCAGGCCAGTCAAGCTACAGAGGCGTACCTTATCCCGAAGTTACGGTACCAATTTGCCGAGTTCCTTCTCCCGAGTTCTCTCAAGCGCCTTAGAATACTCATCTCGCCCACCTGTGTCGGTTTGCGGTACGGTCATCGTTAGACTGAAGCTTAGAGGCTTTTCTTGGAACCACTTCCAATTGCTTCGCTTCCGAAGAAGCTCGCGCCACACCCTTGAATCCTGTGCCCGGATTTGCCTGAGCACCTTCTCCAATGCAGCGACCGGGACGTCCAACACCCGGACAACCTTCCGCGATCCGTCCCCCCATCGCATCTAACAATGGTGCAGGAATATTGACCTGCTTCCCATCAGCTACGCATTTCTGCCTCGCCTTAGGGGCCGACTCACCCTACGCCGATGAACGTTGCGTAGGAAACCTTGGGCTTACGGCGAGGGGGCTTTTCACCCCCTTTATCGCTACTCATGTCAGCATTCGCACTTCCGATACCTCCAGCATGCCTTTCGACACACCTTCGCAGGCTTACGGAACGCTCTCCTACCACACGTACTTGCGTACGCATCCGCAGCTTCGGTGACTGGCTTGAGCCCCGTTACATCTTCCGCGCAGGACGACTCGATCAGTGAGCTATTACGCTTTCTTTAAAGGGTGGCTGCTTCTAAGCCAACCTCCTGACTGTTTTAGCCTTCCCACTTCGTTTCCCACTTAGCCAATCTTGGGGACCTTAGCTGGCGGTCTGGGTTGTTTCCCTCTTGACACCGGACGTTAGCACCCGATGTCTGTCTCCCGTGATTGCACTCTTCGGTATTCGGAGTTTGCTATGGCGTAGTAATCCGCAATGGACCCCACAACCATGACAGTGCTCTACCCCCGAAGGTGATACACGAGGCACTACCTAAATAGTTTTCGGAGAGAACCAGCTATTTCCAAGTTTGTTTAGCCTTTCACCCCTATCCACAGCTCATCCCCTAACTTTTCAACGTTAGTGGGTTCGGTCCTCCAGTACGTGTTACCGCACCTTCAACCTGGCCATGGATAGATCACTTGGTTTCGGGTCTACGCCCAGCAACTGATCGCCCTATTCGGACTCGCTTTCGCTACGCCTGCCTTAATCAGTTAAGCTCGCTACTGAACGTAAGTCGCTGACCCATTATACAAAAGGTACGCCGTCACCCCTTGCGAGGCTCCGACTGTTTGTATGCATGCGGTTTCAGGATCTATTTCACTCCCCTCCCGGGGTTCTTTTCGCCTTTCCCTCACGGTACTGGTTCACTATCGGTCGATCACGAGTATTTAGCCTTGGAGGATGGTCCCCCCATCTTCAGACAGGATTTCACGTGTCCCGCCCTACTTGTCGTACCCCTAGTTCTTCCACGCTGCTTTCGCTTACAGGGCTATCACCTGCTATGGCCGCACTTTCCAGAGCGTTCAGCTAACAATGCAGATAAAGAGTACAGGCTCTTCCCATTTCGCTCGCCACTACTTTGGGAATCTCGGTTGATTTCTTTTCCTGCGGTTACTTAGATGTTTCAGTTCACCGCGTTCGCTCCACATGACCTATGTATTCAGTCATGGGTGACCCATACGGGCCGGGTTTCCCCATTCGGACATCTTCGGATCAATGCTCGTTTGCCAGCTCCCCGAAGCTTTTCGCAGGCTACCGCGTCCTTCATCGCCTGTGATCGCCAAGGCATCCACCACATGCACTTGTTCGCTTGACCCTATAACGAGTGCGTCTCTCATCGAGCCACATCCGCCATAGGCTGAGTTTTCGCGTTGTGCCGTATTCCAAGTCATCATTAAGATCACTTTTCATACTCGATACAATCACTACCCTGAACCTGCTACTCGCGCCCATCTCTAAGCGCTTTCCCAGATTCTCTTTACTACTTCTTCCAGATTGTTAAAGAACGTTTAGCCGACAAGCGTGTTTCAATACTTGCGACATCAACTGGCTAGCAATCGCCAATGCTTAACGCTTACCCGAAGCGCTAGGCATTGAGGATTGGTGGAGGATGACGGGATCGAACCGACGACCCCCTGCTTGCAAAGCAGGTGCTCTCCCAGCTGAGCTAATCCCCCGATGAGGCCTGACTAAGGTGTTGCCCAGCCACGCCTGATTCGGATGGTGGGTCTGGTTGGATTCGAACCAACGACCCCCGCCTTATCAAGACGGTGCTCTAACCGACTGAGCTACAGACCCTTAGCCTGTCTTTCTGACAGCCGATAAGCGTGAGCGCTTAACTTTAAGCGCGAAGCTCGAGAAAGGAGGTGATCCAGCCGCACCTTCCGATACGGCTACCTTGTTACGACTTCACCCCAGTCATGAATCCCACCGTGGTAAGCGCCCTCCTTGCGGTTAGGCTACCTACTTCTGGTGAAACCCACTCCCATGGTGTGACGGGCGGTGTGTACAAGACCCGGGAACGTATTCACCGCGGCATGCTGATCCGCGATTACTAGCGATTCCAGCTTCACGCAGTCGAGTTGCAGACTGCGATCCGGACTACGATCGGTTTTCTGGGATTGGCTCCACCTCGCGGCTTGGCAACCCTCTGTTCCGACCATTGTATGACGTGTGAAGCCCTACCCATAAGGGCCATGAGGACTTGACGTCATCCCCACCTTCCTCCGGTTTGTCACCGGCAGTCTCCTTAGAGTGCTCTTGCGTAGCAACTAAGGACAAGGGTTGCGCTCGTTGCGGGACTTAACCCAACATCTCACGACACGAGCTGACGACAGCCATGCAGCACCTGTGCGCCGGTTCTCTTTCGAGCACCCCCACCTTTCAGCAGGGTTCCGACCATGTCAAGGGTAGGTAAGGTTTTTCGCGTTGCATCGAATTAATCCACATCATCCACCGCTTGTGCGGGTCCCCGTCAATTCCTTTGAGTTTTAATCTTGCGACCGTACTCCCCAGGCGGTCAACTTCACGCGTTAGCTACGTTACTAAGGAAATGAATCCCCAACAACTAGTTGACATCGTTTAGGGCGTGGACTACCAGGGTATCTAATCCTGTTTGCTCCCCACGCTTTCGTGCATGAGCGTCAGTGTTGGCCCAGGAGGCTGCCTTCGCCATCGGTATTCCTCCACATCTCTACGCATTTCACTGCTACACGTGGAATTCTACCTCCCTCTGCCACACTCAAAGCCTGCCAGTCACCAATGCAGTTCCCAGGTTAAGCCCGGGGATTTCACATCGGTCTTAACAGACCGCCTGCGCACGCTTTACGCCCAGTAATTCCGATTAACGCTCGCACCCTACGTATTACCGCGGCTGCTGGCACGTAGTTAGCCGGTGCTTATTCTTCCGGTACCGTCATCCTCCATCCATATTAGGGACGAAGTTTTCTTTCCGGACAAAAGTGCTTTACAACCCGAAGGCCTTCTTCACACACGCGGCATTGCTGGATCAGGGTTGCCCCCATTGTCCAAAATTCCCCACTGCTGCCTCCCGTAGGAGTCTGGGCCGTGTCTCAGTCCCAGTGTGGCTGGTCGTCCTCTCAGACCAGCTACAGATCGTCGCCTTGGTAGGCCTTTACCCCACCAACTAGCTAATCTGCCATCGGCCGCCCCTGCAGCGCGAGGTCCGAAGATCCCCCGCTTTCCTCCGTAGATCGTATGCGGTATTAATCCGGCTTTCGCCGGGCTATCCCCCACTACAGGACACGTTCCGATGTATTACTCACCCGTTCGCCACTCGCCGCCAGGCCGAAGCCCGCGCTGCCGTCCGACTTGCATGTGTAAGGCATGCCGCCAGCGTTCAATCTGAGCCAGGATCAAACTCTTCAGTTCAAACCTGTTACTGTTTTTCGGTTCCGTTAGAAACCGGTCGCTCACTCAACGTACTGACGATGATTAATCCGTCCGAAGACAGACAAACCTTCCTCTTAATACTTCGTGTGAGACTCTTGATTACTTTTGCTTGTCGCTCCAGCACCTAAGCACCAGAACCGCACTCGCCATCAAGCGCCCACACTTATCGGCTGTTAGTTTTTAAAGAACATTCGCCAGACCACCCTGCTTCGTCTTGCGTCGCTGCGTCAGCAGCAGAGAAACGAGATTATGAACATCGCTTCGAAGTCTGTCAACAAGTTTTTGAATCGCTTTACTTGCTGACTGCGCTGGAGACCTTCTACCGCCACTCTCCCGCGCCCTTCCAAACCGCCTCATCCCGCTTCCTTCGCGTTCAGTGAATCGCGAAGGAACGGAATTCTAGTTAGCGCCGAGGCAATATGCAAGGGATTTCTTTGCTGCGATTAACGGTGCTTGAAAATCGGCTTTCGCTTCTCGACAAACGCCGTCATCCCCTCCTTTTGATCTTCCGTTGCGAAGAGGGAATGGAACAGACGCCGCTCGAAATGGACGCCTTCCGCCAACGTCGTTTCGTATGCGCGATTGACCGCCTCTTTGGCCATCATGACCGCGGGCAACGAGAAGCCGGCGATGATAGTCCCCGCTTCCACGGCCTCATCGAGCAAACGATCCGCCGCAACGATGCGCGACACCAGTCCGGCCCGCTCGGCTTCCGCAGCGTCCATCATGCGCGCGGTCAGGCACATATCCATCGCCTTCGCCTTCGACACCGCTCGAGGCAAGCGTTGCGTACCACCCGCGCCAGGAATCACGCCGAGCTTGATCTCCGGCTGTCCGAACTTCGCCGTGTCGGCCGCGATGACGATGTCGCACATCATGGCCAGCTCGCAGCCGCCTCCGAGCGCGAAGCCCGCCACCGCAGCGATGACCGGCTTCCGGATCGAGCGGATGGTCTCCCAGTTGCGCGTGATGTAGTCGCCTTTATAGACGTCCATATAGGAGTAGCCGGCCATCATGCCGATGTCCGCGCCCGCCGCAAACGCCTTCTCGCTGCCAGTCAGTACGATCGCGCCGATGTTCTCGTCCGCGTCGAAGGCCTTCAGCGCTGTACCCAGTTCGTCCATCAGCGCATCGTTGAGCGCATTCAGCGCCTTCGGCCGATTCAGCGTGATCAGTCCGACCCGTCCGCGTGTCTCTACCAGCACGTTCTCGTAAGTCATTCGCTCCTCCTGGCGATCCTCTGGTAAGTCCTAGTGAAAGACCATCTTGTACATCATCTCGATAATGCTACCATCACCAACCAACCGGTCGGTCAATTAATCGATCGGCACCGTCCACCAATCCTCTCTCGCGACCATGACACATTCCCTGTTCACGAAGCACGAAGCGATGCTCGACAAAGCGCTCTCCGCTATCGAAACACGCGGCTATTGGAGCCCGTTTGTCGAAATGCCGAGTCCCAAAGTGTACGGGGAAACAGCCAGCGCGGACGGCGAAGCGGCGTTCAAGGCACATCTGGGCAAGACCTTCGAAATCGATCAACCATCGACGGGCGAAACCGTCGGCGCCGAGCGGTCGCCCTTCGGCATCTCGCTCGACATCAAGTATCCGAAGGCGGACCCGGACGTTCTCGTCCGTGCCTCGCTTGACGCTCAAAAGCAGTGGCGCGCCGCCGGCCCGCAAGCCTGGGTCGGCGTCAGCCTCGAGGTCCTGGCGCGGCTGAATCGCGCGAGCTTCGAGATCGCCTACAGCGTGATGCACACGACCGGCCAGGCGTTCATGATGGCCTTCCAGGCCGGCGGCCCGCATGCGCAAGATCGCGCGCTCGAGGCCGTCGTCTATGCCTGGGACCAGCTGCGCCGCATTCCGGCTGAAGCGCACTGGGAAAAGCCGCAAGGCAAGAATCCGCCGCTCGCGATGCAGAAGCGCTTCACCATCGTCCCGCGCGGCGCCGGTCTCGTGTTGGGCTGCTGCACGTTCCCGACATGGAACGGTTATCCCGGCATCTTCGCCGATCTGGCCACGGGCAACACCGTCATCGTCAAGCCGCATCCCGGCGCGATCCTGCCGCTCGCCATCACAGTGCGCATCGCTCGCGAAGTGTTGGGCGAAGCCGGCTTCGATCCCAACATCGTCACGCTGCTCGCCACCGAGCCGAACGATGGCCCGCTCGTTCAGCAACTCGCCGTGCGTCCCGAGATCAAGCTGATCGATTTCACGGGCAGCACGCAGAACGGCGCCTGGCTGGAGCGCAACGCGCATCAGGCGCAGGTCTTCACCGAGAAAGCAGGCGTGAATCAGATCGTCATCGATTCCGTCGACGATATGAAAGCCGCCGCGCGCAACATCGCGTTCTCGCTCGCGTTGTACTCCGGCCAGATGTGCACCGCGCCGCAAAACATTTACGTGCCGCGCGACGGCATCCGCACCGCCGACGGCCAGCTGACCTTCGACGAAGTCGCGACGTCGCTCGCCGGCGCGGTCGAGAAGCTTACGTCCGATGCCACGCGCGCCGTCGAGCTGACCGGCGCGATCCAAAACGAAGGCATCGTGGCGCGAATCGCCGAAGCGCGCGGGCTCGGCGAGGTGCTGGTCGATAGCCAAACGCTCACGCACCCCGCGTTCCCCGAGGCGCGGGTCCATACACCGCTCTTGCTCAAGCTCGACGCACGCACTCACGAAACTACGTACACGAGAGAATGGTTCGGCCCGATCGCGTTCGTCGTCGCGACCGAATCCACGGCGCAGTCGCTCGACCTCGCCGGCTCCATCGCGCAAAAGCACGGCGCGCTGACGCTGTCGGTCTACAGCACGGACGACGCGGTCATCGAGTCCGCACACGAAGCCGCGATACGCGGCGGTGTCGCGCTCTCGATCAACTTGACGGGCGGTGTCTTCGTCAACCAGTCCGCAGCGTTCTCCGACTTTCACGGCACGGGCGCGAACCCGGCCGCGAACGCCGCTCTCGCCGATGCCGCCTTCGTCGCGAATCGATTCCGCGTCGTTCAGAGCCGAGTGCATGTTGCGCCCAAGGCCGCGCTCGCGGAAGCCGGCCAGACGGCATAAGCAAAACGACGAGAACGCGAATTCGTGCAATCGGCTTATGCCGTTCGGCCGAATGGAAAGCATCGGGCCGCGCGTCTAGCATCACCAATTGACGAACCCGAACGCGGCCCGTGCCAAAGGAGATGCCATGCCCGAGCAGTCTGTTCTGTTTCAAATCAATGGCGATACGCGCGTCGCGACGATCACTCTGAATCGGCCCGACAAACTGAATAGTTTCACTCGCGAGATGCATGGCCAATTGAGCGAGGCGCTCGATCGAGCCCAGGCAGCGAACGCGCGCGCGATCGTGTTGACCGGTGCGGGACGGGCGTTCTGCGCCGGTCAGGATCTCGCGGATCTGGACTTCACGCCCGGTTCGATGTCCGATCTCGGCGAACTGATCGACGCTCATTTCAATCCGCTCGTGCGCCGCCTGCAGACAATGCCGCTGCCCGTCATCGCAGCGGTCAATGGCACAGCCGCCGGCGCGGGCGCCAACCTGGCGATGGCTTGCGATATCACCATCGCCGCACGTTCGGCGAGCTTCATTCAGGCGTTCGTGAAAATCGGCCTCGTGCCGGACTCGGGCGGGACGTGGCTCTTGCCGCGCCGCGTCGGTGAGGCGCGTGCGCTGGGGCTGGCGCTGACCGGCGACAAGCTCGGCGCGGAGCAAGCCGAAGCGTGGGGCATCGTCTGGCGCGTCGTGGACGATGCCGAGTTGCCGCACGCCGCCGCGCAACTGGCCGCGCAACTCGCGCAGCAGCCCGCGCGTGCGATCGCCGCGATCAAACAGGCCATGCGTGCGAGCACGACCAGCACATTCGATGCGCAGCTCGACCTTGAACGCGACCTGCAGCGCGAACTCGGCGCATCGCCCGACTACATCGAGGGCGTCGCCGCATTCAAGGAAAAGCGCGCGCCGCGCTTCGAAGGGCTTTGACACCATCAGGGAGACTCGCATGACGCCTCAACAAATCGCCGAAGCCACGGCCAAGGCCATGTATGAAGCGGATGCCTGCTCGCGCGCGCTGGGCATCGAGCTAGTCGAAGTGCGGCCCGGCTATGCGCGGCTCGCGATGAACGTGCGCCCGGACTTTCTCAACGGCCACGCCATCTGCCACGGCGGCCTGATGTTCACGCTGGCAGACTCCGCGTTCGCCTTCGCGTGCAACTCCTACAATGTCAGCACCGTGGCGGCGGGATGTTCCATCGAATTCCTGCGCCCCGTGCACGGCGGCGACCGCCTGACCGCCGAGGCGGTGGAGCAGACATTGAGCGGGCGCACCGGAATCTACGATATCCGCGTCACGAATCGCGAAGGCGAAGTCGTCGCGATGTTTCGTGGCAAGTCCGCCCAGATCAAAGGCGCCGTGGTTCCCCTTTAACGGAACCGATCGATCACGCGAACGCGGCGACGACCGCGACGCATAGCGAGCATGAAGGAGACATCGATGACTACACCGTTGCCGCTCGAAGCGATTGAGAAGGCGAGCCGCGACGAACTCGTCGCGCTGCAGTTGCAGCGTCTGAAATGGACGCTCAGGCACGCCTACGACAATTCGCCTGTCTATCGCCGCAAGTTCGATGAAGCCGGCGTGCATCCCGACGACGTGCAGTCGCTCGCCGACCTCGCGCGCTTTCCGTTCACCACGAAGAAGGACCTTCGCGACAACTATCCGTTCGGCATGTTCGCCGTGCCGCAGGAACGGGTCGCGCGCATCCACGCTTCGTCGGGCACGACGGGCAAGCCAACCGTCGTCGGTTATACGGCGAAGGACATCGAAACCTGGTCGGATCTGGTCGCCCGTTCGATCCGCGCGGCTGGCGCGCGTCGCGGCGACAAGGTGCACGTGAGCTACGGCTACGGCCTGTTCACCGGCGGCCTCGGCGCGCACTACGGGGCGGAGCGCGCGGGCCTTACCGTCATCCCGTTCGGCGGCGGACAGACCGAAAAGCAGGTGCAACTGATTCAGGACTTCCGCCCCGACATCATCATGGTGACGCCGAGCTACATGCTCTCCATCGCTGACGAGCTGGAGCGGCAAGGCGTCGATCCGGCAAGCTGTTCGCTGCGCATCGGCATCTTCGGTGCGGAACCCTGGACGAACGACATGCGCCGTGCAATCGAGCAGCGCATGGGCATCGATGCCGTTGACATCTACGGTCTTTCGGAAGTGATGGGACCGGGCGTGGCTTCGGAGTGCGCGGAGACGAAGGACGGCCCGACGATCTGGGAAGACCACTTCTATCCCGAGATCATCGATCCCGACACCGGCGAAGTGCTGCCGGACGGCGAATTCGGCGAACTGGTGTTCACGTCGCTAACGAAAGAAGCGCTGCCGATCATCCGGTATCGCACGCGAGATCTCACGCGCCTCTTGCCCGGCACTGCGCGCACGATGCGCCGCATGGAGAAGATCACCGGCCGCTCGGACGACATGATGATCGTGCGCGGCGTCAACGTCTTCCCGACGCAGATCGAGGAGTTGTTGCTGAAGCGGCCGGTGCTCGCGCCGCACTATCAGATCGTGCTGACGAAGGACGGTCCGCTCGACGTGTTCACGCTGAACTGCGAGCCGTGCCCCGAATCGGCGCCTGACATGACTGCGCTGGACAGCGCCCGGACTGCGCTCGCCTACGACATCAAGGCGCTGATCGGCGTCAGCGCCGTGGTGAACGTGCTGCCGGTGAACGGCATCGAGCGTTCTGTCGGCAAAGCGCGGCGCGTGGTGGACAAGCGTAGCTTCAAGCCATAAGTCTTGCGACTACGAATTGGGCATCAGCAGCCACATCCGGCCGCCCTGCTTCATGCGTCCCGCGAGATCGCCGGCATCGTCGCCGAGGCCCCAGAAGTAATCGGCGCGCACGCCGCCCTTGATTGCGGTGCCGGTGTCCTGAGCGAAGACGAGCCGGTTCATCGGCTGGTTGCTGAGAGGGCGCGTCGTCTGCAGAAACACGGGCGTGCCGAGCGGAATCGCGGAAGGATCGACCGCGATCGAACGTTCGGGCGTCAGCGGCACCCCGAGCGCGCCGACCGGGCCGTCGCCGAGACTCGTCGTCAGCGCCGTGGTGGCGGGCATTTCGCGGAAGAACACGAAGCGCGGATTCACGTCGAGGAGCGCATCGACGCGCGCTGGATTGGCCTTCGCCCACGCCTTGATGCCTTGCATCGTCGCTTGCCCGGGCGTCAGTTCGCCACGATCGAGCAATTCCTTGCCGATCGACCGGTACGGTTGATTATTGGTCCCGCCGAAGCCCACGCGCATCACGCTGCCGTCTTCCATGACGACGCGTCCCGAGCCTTGCACTTGCAGGAAGAACGCTTCTATCGGATCGTTGACCCAGACCAGTTCGTTGCCGTTCAGCACGCCAGAGCGTTCGAGCTGAGCCCGGGCAGGCAGGGCCGTGCCGGCCTTATAGCGATACGGCCATCGATACAACGCATACTGATAGACACCGTGCCGCGTGCGTGAACCGCGCAACAGCGGTTCGTAGTAGCCGGTCACGAGGCCGTCGAGCGTGCCGTCGGTGTTGGCCAACTGGAACGGCGTGAAATACGTCTCGAAGAAGCTGCGCGCCTCCGACATGTCGAGGTCGTCCAGACGCTGTGCTGCCGCGCACGCCTTCTGCCAGTTGGCTTGACGCGCAAGCCGGCTGCAGTTCTGACGCAGCGCGGCGGTCGCGCCGATCAGCGAATCGTCGTTCCAGCCGGGAACCTGTTGCCAGCTCACAGCGGTCAGCCGCGACGAAGCGCGCTGCCCCGTCTGGATGGGCGTGCTGCCGGCCGTGCTCGGGCCCGGCTTCACATAACTCCCGCCGCCGCACGAGGCGAGCAGCACGGCCGCTGCGATCGATGCGGCCCACGCCGCTCCCCGTGCGGCGCTTCGCACGATACTGCGCATACAATGCTCGTTCTTGATGGGAACCGCCATGTCTGATCTGTTCGACGAATATCCAATGCTGATTTTTGCGCTCGAGGCGCTCGTGGCGCTTGCCTTGCTGATTTTCATCGTCGCGTGGACGGCATCGGGCAAGAAGAAACACCGGAACCGCGAGAACGACGCAGCCAGGCGCCGTTAATCTCAATGCAACGTACGCGGCATGTGCAGCGCAAATTCAGCAATCGGCGCCTCGAAGCGCTCGCCGTCTTCCGCGACGCAGAAGTATTCGCCGCGCATCGTGCCGACCGGCGTCGCGATAACCGCCCAGCTCGTATATTCGAACTGCTCGCCGGGCGGCAGGAGCGGCTGCTGCCCGATTACGCCGAGTCCCTTTACTTCCTGTACGTGGCTGTCACTGTCGGTAATGATCCAGTGCCGCGAAATGAGCTGAGCCGCGACCTCGCCGGTGTTGCGGATCGTCAGTGTGTAGGCGAAGGCATATTGGCGGCTGTCCGGATCGGACTGTTCGGGCAGGTATCGCGTCTCGACGGACACGCTGAATTCGTACTGGCTCATCGTTGTTCCAAGTCAATTCGTCGCTTCACTGCCGGCAGACAGCAAGCGAGTGTGCCGCTATTGGTCACGCATTCTGCTTGATGCAGCCCGTGCCCGCAACACGCAATCCTGCGCGCGGAGCGTAGCGAGTAGCGTTCGGTTGGCCATTCGGCCGAATTACGCCGGGAAAATCGCGGGTTAGAATCACGGCTTCGGACTCGGGGCCGCACGCTGACCGCGCTTCGCGCCTGCTGGCCTGCGAGCCACCAGGCTTTCACGTCCTCTGGCCTCTCTATCAGATACGCTCATGGCGCAATTTCACATCGCTCCCAGCATTCTTTCGGCGGATTTTTCCCGGCTCGGCGAGGAAGTCCGCAACGTCGTCGCCGCCGGAGCCGACTGGATTCACTTCGACGTAATGGACAACCACTACGTGCCGAATCTCACCATCGGCCCGATGGTCTGCGAGGCCATCCGCCCGCACGTGGATGTGCCTATCGACGTGCATCTGATGGTGCGCCCCGTCGATCGCATCGTGCCCGATTTCGCGAAAGCCGGCGCCAATGTGATCAGCTTTCATCCGGAAGGTTCGGATCACATCGACCGCACGCTGTCGCTGATCCGCGACCACGGCTGCAAGGCGGGCCTCGTGTTCAATCCCGCAACGCCGTTGAATTATCTCGATCACGTAATGGACCGGCTCGATCTCATTCTGATCATGTCGGTCAATCCGGGCTTCGGCGGCCAGTCGTTCATTCCCGAAGCGCTCCACAAGCTGCGCGAAGCGCGTGCGCGCATCGACGCTTACCGCGAGCGCACGGGCCGTCACATCCACCTCGAGATCGACGGCGGCGTGAAAGTGGACAACATCGCGGAAATCGCCGCGGCCGGCGCGGACACGTTCGTCGCGGGCTCGGCCATCTTCGGCAAGCCTGACTATAAGCAGGTGATCGACGCGATGCGTGTCGAACTGGCGAATTCGGGAGCGCAACAATGAGCGATACCCAGGCGGCGTTGCCCGCCTTTGCGAACCGGCCCATCCGCGCGGCCATCATCGACCTCGACGGCACCATGGTGGATACCGCCGACGACTTCGTCGCCGCCCTCAACGGCATGCTCGCGCACATCGACGTGGAACCGCTCGTTACGCGCGATGAAGTCGTCGGCTACATCGGCAAGGGCTCGGAGAATCTGATCCGCAGCGTGCTCGCCGCCCGTCTGCCGCACCCGCAGGCCACCGCCCGATTCGACGACGCGCTCGCCACCTATCAAAGCGAATACGCGAAGATCAACGGCAAGCATTCGACGCTCTTTCCCGACGTGAAGGAAGGTCTGGAAGCAATGCGCGAACTCGGCATCGCGCTCGCGTGCGTGACGAACAAGCCGCATCGCTTTGCGGTGGAACTGCTGTCGCACTTTGGCGTGGCGCAGTATTTCAAGGTGATTCTCGGTGGCGATTCGGTCGCGCTCAAGAAGCCCGATCCGTTGCCGATGCTCGCCGCGTGCGAACGCCTCGACGTGCTGCCGCGCGACACCGTCGCGGTCGGCGATTCGGAGAACGATGCGCTCGCGGGCCGCGCCGCCGGCATGGCCACGCTTACCGTGCCCTATGGCTATAACCACGGGAAAGCAGTGCAATCGGTGAAATCCGATGGTATAGTTTCCACGCTGCGAACCGCAGCCATGGCGATCGCCGCGACACTGGCGCCGCCCGACACCACCCTGACTGAATAGTCCATCTTTCATGTTTCTCAACAGAAAACGGAGTCTGAGCAGCATCGACCGGGGAGCCTGGCCCTGGCGTCGCTGGTCGCGCTAACCTCGCCCGAGGTACGCTGAAGCCATGTCGCATCTGACTGCACTCGCTTCAGCATCCGTTTTTTGTTTCGCTGCGCAACCCCGCGCCGTTTCCGTTATTTGGTACATCGAGCCGTGCTTCGGCATGCGTTGCCGTGCGTCCTATGTGGCGCATGCCGCGCGCTGCCGCGAGGCGTTCGATCGCCGTCCGAACCGTATCCGTGCGGCTCGCACGCATCTGCCGACAACGCGAGAAACAAGCCGATCGCAGCGCCCCAATTCTTCCCGATGCCGCATCTCCAGATGAAAGCGCGCGTCGATCAAGGATCGCAACATGACCGAACTCGAATTCCAATCGCTGGCCAATGAAGGCTACAACCGCATTCCGCTGATCGCCGAAGCGCTCGCCGATCTCGAAACGCCGCTCTCGCTTTACCTCAAGCTCGCGCAACCTGAACGCAATGGCGCGAACTCGTTCCTGCTCGAATCGGTGGTCGGCGGCGAGCGTTTCGGGCGCTATTCGTTCATCGGCTTGCCGGCGCGCACGATGGTGCGTGTGCAGAACGGCGTGTCGCAAGTCGTCACCGATGGCGCCGTGACGGAAACCCACGAAGGCGATCCGCTCGCGTTCATCGAGCGATTCCAGAAGCGCTTCAAAGTGGCGCTGCGTCCGGGCTTGCCGCGTTTTTGCGGCGGTCTCGCCGGTTACTTCGGCTATGACGCAGTGCGTTACATCGAGAAAAAACTGGCGGACACGGCCCCGCGCGACGACCTCGGCCTGCCCGACATCCAGTTGCTGCTGACCGAGGAAGTCGCGGTCATCGACAACCTTGCGGGCAAGCTGTATCTGATCGTCTACGCCGATCCCACGAAGCCCGAAGCCTACGCGAAGGCGAAGCATCGTCTGCGCGAACTGCGCGGCCGGCTGCGCGCGACCGTGCAGCCGCCGGTGACCTCCGCGAGCGTGCGAACGGAGACCTATCGCGAGTTCGCGAAAGAGGATTATCTGAACGCCGTGCGACGCGCGAAGGAATATATCGCGGCGGGCGAACTGATGCAGGTGCAGGTCGGCCAGCGTCTCATCAAGCCGTTCCGCGACAATCCACTCTCGCTGTATCGCGCGCTGCGGTCGTTGAATCCGTCGCCGTACATGTACTACTACAACTTCGGCGGGGATGTGCACGTGGTCGGCGCGTCGCCCGAAATTCTCGTTCGGCAGGAGAAGCGCGCCGAGGATCGCATCGTGACGATTCGCCCGCTCGCCGGCACGCGTCCGCGCGGCAACACGCCCGAGCGCGACGCCGAGCTCGCCACCGAATTGCTGAACGATCCGAAGGAAATCGCCGAACACGTGATGCTGATCGACCTCGCGCGCAACGACGTGGGCCGCATCGCGCAGACGGGTTCGGTCGCGGTGACGGACAAGATGGTCATCGAAAAATACTCGCACGTTCAGCACATCGTGAGTTCTGTCGAAGGAAAGCTGAAGCCCGGCATGAACAACTTCGACGTGCTGCGCGCCACGTTCCCGGCCGGCACGCTGTCCGGTGCGCCGAAAGTGCGCGCGATGGAACTGATCGACGAACTGGAGCCCGTCAAGCGCGGACTGTATGGTGGCGCGGTCGGGTATCTGTCGTTCAGCGGCGAGATGGATCTGGCGATCGCGATCCGCACCGGCCTCATCAACAAGGGCAATCTGTATGTTCAGGCGGCGGCGGGCGTCGTGGCCGATTCGGTGCCCGAGTCCGAATGGCAAGAGACGGAAAACAAGGCACGCGCCGTGTTGCGCGCCGCCGAGCAAGTGCAAGACGGCCTCGACAGCGACTTCTGAGGAGACAAGACCATGCTGCTGATGATCGATAACTACGACTCGTTCACCTATAACCTGGTCCAGTACTTCGGCGAGCTCGGCGAGGACGTGCGCACCTATCGTAACGACGAAATCACGCTCGATGACATCGCGAAGCTGGAACCCGACCGCATTTGCCTGTCGCCGGGACCGAGCAATCCGCAGCACGCGGGCATCACGCTCGACGTGCTGCGCGAGTTCTCCGGCAAGCTGCCGATTCTCGGCGTGTGCCTCGGCCACCAGGCGATCGGCGAGGCGTTCGGCGGACGCGTCGTGCGCGCGCAGACCATCATGCACGGCAAGGTGAGCCAGATCGAAACCGACTGTAAGGGCGTGTTCTCCGATCTGCCCAAACACTTCAACGTCACGCGCTATCACTCGCTTGCAATTGAACGTGAGGCTCTGCCCGACTGTCTGGAAGTGTCAGCGTGGACACCGGACGGCGAGATCATGGGTGTACGGCACAGGGACCTGGAAGTGGAAGGCGTGCAGTTTCATCCGGAATCGATTCTCTCCGAGCACGGTCACGCCCTGCTCGAGAACTTCGTGAAAAACACTACCGCAGGCAAGGGCGCGAAACGATGACCATCACTGCACAGGAAGCGCTGCAACGCACGATCGAGCATCGCGAGATATTCCACGACGAGATGCTGCACCTGATGCGCACGATCATGCGCGGCGAGATGTCGCCCGTGATGGCCGCCGCGATCATCACCGGCTTGCGCGTGAAGAAGGAAACCATCGGTGAAATCGCGGCGGCGGCCACCGTCATGCGCGAGTTCGCCAATCACGTCGAAGTTGACGACAACTCCAATTTCGTCGATATCGTCGGCACCGGCGGCGATGGCTCGCATACCTTCAATATCAGCACTGCGTCGATGTTCGTCACGGCGGCCGCCGGCGCGAAGGTCGCCAAGCACGGCAACCGCGGCGTGTCGAGCAAGTCGGGCAGCGCGGACGTGCTCGAAACGCTCGGCGTCAATATCGATCTGACGCCTGAACAGGTGGCCGCATCGATTCACGAAACCGGCATGGGCTTCATGTTCGCGCCGAATCATCATCCAGCGATGAAAAACATCGCGCCGGTGCGACGCGAACTCGGCGTGCGGACCATCTTCAACATTCTCGGGCCGCTGACGAATCCGGCGGGCGCGCCGAATCAGCTGCAGGGCGTGTTCCACGAGGATCTCGTCGGCATCCAGGTCCGCGTGATGCAGCGGCTCGGCGCGAAACACGTGCTCGTCGTGTACGGCAAGGACGGCATGGACGAAGTGTCGCTGGGGGCCGCGACCAAGGTCGGCGAACTGAGGAACGGCGAAGTGACCGAGTACGAAATTCATCCCGAGGACTTCGGCTTGCAGATGGTGTCGAACCGCACGCTGAAGGTGCAGGACGCGCAGGAATCGAAGGCCATGCTGCTCGGCGCGCTGAACAACAAGGCGGGCGTCGCGCGTGAAATCGTTACGATGAACGCGGGCGCGGCGCTGTATGCCGCAGATGTCGTCGATTCGATCGCGGATGGCATGGCTGCGGCGCGCGAGGCTATCGCGAGCGGCGCGGCGCGCGAGAAGGTCGAGACGCTGGTCAAGTTCACGCAGCAGTTCAAAAGTTAAACGGAAGCCGACATGAGTGACATTCTGGATCGCATCATTGCGGTCAAGCGCGAGGAAATCCGCGCCGCCGAACAAAGCGCGCCGCTCGAAGAACTGAAGCTCGAAGCCAGCGCGCGGGACTTGCGCGATTTCGTCGGCGCCTTGCGCGCGAAGCACGCGGCGAATCAGGCTGCTGTCATTGCCGAGGTGAAGAAGGCGAGTCCGTCCAAGGGCGTGTTGCGCGAGCATTTCGTGCCGGCCGACATCGCCCGTTCGTATGAGCAAGGCGGCGCCGCGTGTCTGTCCGTGCTGACCGACGTGCAGTTCTTCAAGGGCAGCGTCGCGTATCTCGAAGAAGCGCGCGCCGCGTGCAGTCTGCCGGTGCTGCGCAAAGACTTCATCATCGATCCGTATCAGATCATCGAAGCGCGCGCGATGGGCGCCGACTGCATCCTGCTGATCGCCGCCGCGCTCGAACTGTCGCAGATGCAGGACCTCGAAGCGTATGCGCATTCGCTCGGGCTCGCGGTGCTCGTCGAAGTGCACGACGCCGACGAACTGCGCAATGCGCTGACGCTCAAGACGCCGCTGATCGGCATCAACAACCGCAATCTGCGCACGTTTCAGACGACGATCGACACGACCATCGGCATGCTCGAATCGGTGCCGGATGATCGTATCGTCGTGACGGAGTCGGGCATTCTGTCGCGCGTCGATGTCGAGCGGCTGCGCGCGATGCACGTGCATAGCTTCCTCGTGGGCGAAGCGTTCATGCGCGCCGACGATCCGGGCGCGGAACTCGCCCGCATGTTCTTCTGACGGGCACAATCGTGGGTATCGAACGAGAAATCAAGCTGGCGCTGCCGCCTTCGTCGCAAGACGATGTCGCACGTTTCTTCGACGAACGCACCGGCGCGGGAAAGCCGATGACGCTCGGCAATGTCTACTTCGACACGCCGTCGCTGACGCTCGCCAAGGCGAAGTCCGCGTTGCGCCTGCGCCGCACGCCGGAGCAATGGCTGCAGACCTACAAGACGCTCGGCGAAGCGAAGGCCGGATTGCATAGCCGGCACGAATGGGAATTGCCGGTCCTGGGCGAGGCGCTCGAAATCGATGCCCTTCTCGCCGCCTGCGACGACGACGCCGCCCGCGACGCATTGCAAGCCGCCGCGCCGGATCTCATCGCGCTGTTTCGGACCGATTTCACGCGCATCGTGTGGGATGTCGAGCGCGAAGGATCGCAGATCGAAGTCGCGCTCGATTCCGGCGCGATCACTGCGGAAGTCGATGGCGAGCCGCGCCGCGCGGAGATCAGCGAACTGGAGATCGAGCTGAAATCGGGCGACGCAAGCGCGCTCGAAACGCTTGCCGCCGAGTTGCGCGGCGCCTTTCCGGCGCTCGATCCCGAGGACGTCAGCAAGGCGCAGCGCGGGTATCGGCTGCGCGAGCGGCCAGAGACTCATATCAACGACGCCGAAGCATGAATCGTCAGCCGTCTCTTTTCGGGGAAGCCGAAGCCGCACCGGACGCATCCGACGCGTCGGGCTTTACTACGCTCGAAAGCCAGTTCGACGCCCTGCCCGCCGACTGGCGGCGTCATCTGAAGGCGTTCATCGACAGCCCGCGCTATGTGGCGCTATGCGAATTCGTCGATGCGGAGCGCGCCACGGGCAAGACGGTCTATCCCGCCGATGTTTTCCGCGCGCTGCGCCTGACGCGCCCCGAAGACGTCAAGGTGATCGTTCTCGGCCAGGACCCGTACCACGGCGAGGACAAGGGTGCGCCACAGGCGCACGGCCTTGCATTCTCGGTGCCCGCGCCGGTGCGCCCGCCGCCGTCGCTGCGCAACATCTTCAAGGAGATTCACGCGAGTCTCGGCTTTGCAGCGCCGTCGCACGGCTGTCTCGATGCGTGGGCGAAGCAAGGCGTGCTGTTGCTCAACACATCGCTGACCGTCGAGCGCGATAAAGCCGGCAGTCACGCGAAACGCGGATGGGAGCAATGCACCGACACGCTCATCCACGAGATGGCGCTTCGGCACGATGGCCTCGTCTTTATGCTGTGGGGCGCGCATGCCCAGGCGAAGCGCGGGTTGATCGAAGGGACGGGAAAGGCGCATTGCGTACTGGAAGCGCCGCATCCTTCGCCGCTGTCGGCGCATCGCGGATTTCTCGGATGCGGGCATTTCGTGCGCGCGAATGAGTATCTCGTGCAACAAGGGCGGGAGCCGATCGACTGGCGGCTGCCGGATTGAAGGAATCGACGCAAAAAAACCCGCTGCGGTCGCGAGACCCAGCGGGTTTTTTTTGGACGCGGCTGGAGGACAGCGCGCTCTTTCCGTTGAATCGCCCGCGGGCTTTTGGCACAGAATGAATCAACTGCGCTTAATTTCAATATAAGGATGACGAACTATCATGTGAGCTTCAACGCACGAGCAGTGTGCCGAACAGCACAGATTCGCTGCCGTTTGACATTCTCCACGGACTCTCTGCTGCGAGGTCACGTGCGGGCACTTCGAGGAGTTTCTGTGTCGTACTTGATTCTGACGAACCTTTGGCGAGTCAATCTGGCGTCTCTGAGCTGCTATGCTTTCCCGGCCGCCGCTGTTTTCTTCGTCTTGACCATAGCAATGGCGACATGGGCCGCGCGTTCACAAGACTCGACAATGCGAGCCATCGCCGTTGTGCCGGCCATCGCGTGTATCAGCGCCTTGATCGCGGGGATCTTCACCGCGCACCCGGGAACGTGATCGACGCAAAAAAGCCCGCTGCGGTCGCGAGACCCAGCGGGTTTTTTCATGCACCGGCGTATCGCCAGCTTACAGCGCCGCAATCGCCTCGCGTGCTTGCGCGAGCGCCGCACCGGCCGCATCCGCGCCCATGTTCAGGCCTTCCGCGTAGATGAAGTTCACATCGGTCATGCCGAGGAAGCCGAGGAACGACTGCAGATACGGCGTCTGCGAATCGTGCGGCGTGCCGACATACTTTCCGCCACGCGCCGACACCACGAACACCTTCTTGCCCGTCACCAATCCTTCGGGACCGTTCGCGGTGTAGCGGAACGTGATGCCCGCACGAGCGATCTGGTCGAAGTACGCCTTCAGTTGCGACGAAATGCCGAAGTTGTACAGCGGCGCCGCGATCACGACGATATCCGCCGCTTGCAGTTCCGCGATCAGCGCGTCGCTCTTCGCGACGATCGCCGCCTGTTCCGCGCTGCGCTGATCGGCGGGCGTGAAGAACGCGCCGAGCGTGGCATCGTCGAGGTGCGGGAGGTTGTCCGCAAGCAGATTGCGCACGGCAACCTTCGCGCCCGGATTGCTCTGTTGCAGCTTTGCGGTCAGTTCGTCGGCCAGCAGCGTCGATTGAGCGCCTTGCGAACGAGCAGCGGAGTTGATTTGCAGAATCGTCGTCATGATGTCTTCCTTCCTGTATGAATCCGGGCGCCGGAAGCGCCCGCGTTGGAAAGCATTCTCAGTTTTTCGACGTCCGCGAAAAAGCCGCGCGACCGTGAAGGATCGTTGCACCGGTAGAACAATCGCCCTCAGCCTCGCGTTCAACCTCTCAGCCAGCGCTCGCGCCATTGCTTCGACGGACCGCGTCCGTCCATCGCGGTCAGCACGTAACGCGATACTTCCGGCGCGTCGAGCCGCAACTCGGTGCGACGCAATTCATCGCGTCGGAACGCATGAATTTCGACTTTCGCGCCCGGCAGATATCGCGCCAGCAGCGCATCCAGATTCGATCCGGTGACGCGCAGGCCATCGATCGCCACGAGCACGTCGCCCGCCGACAGCCCCGCTTTCTGCGCCGCGCCCCCGTCGTGAACGACCGCCAGCGTGCAATCCGCGCCGCCTCGCACGCGCGCGCCGAGCGACGGCTTGCCGGCCGTGCCGTTGGTCGCCACGTCGGGCGCAAGTGCGATGCCGAACGGCTCCAGCAGCACGTCGAGCGGCAGATCGCGAGTGCCGCGCACGCCGTCGCGAAACAGCGTGCGCAAGTCCGCGCCGGTCGCTTCGGCGAAGAGCGCCTCGACGTCTCCCTCGCGGATGCCCCGCGCCTTGCCGTTATAGAAGTCGCGGCCGTAGCGCTGCCACAGCAGACGCATCACGTCGTCGAGCGACTTCCGATTGCCGGTTTGCGCGCGAATCGACAGATCGAATGCGAGCGCGATCAGTGAACCCTTCTGGTAATAGCTGACGATCGCGTTCGGCGCGTTTTCGTCGGCGCGGTAGTACTTCACCCAGGCATCGAACGAACTCTGCGCGACGGATTGCTTCAGCCGGCCGCTGCCGCGCAGCACGCCGCCGATAGTCTTGCCGAGCAGCGAGAAATAGTCGCTTGCGCTGATGAGTCCGCTGCGCACGAGCATGAGGTCGTCGTAATACGACGTGAAGCCTTCGAAGAGCCACAGCAGCGACGTGTAATTCTCCTGCGACAGATCGTACGGCGCGAACGCCGCCGGCTTGATGCGCTTCACGTTCCACGTATGGAAGTACTCGTGGCTGCACAAACCGAGATACGTGCGATAGCCGTCGCTCATTTCCGGTCGGCCCTGCACCGGCAGATCGCCGCGATTGCAGATCAGCGCCGTCGATGCGCGATGCTCGAGGCCGCCGTAGCCATCCGAGACGGCGACGGTCATGAACACGTAGCGGTCCATCGGCGCTTTCTTCGTGCGCGGTTCGAACAGCGCGATCTGTGCCTCGCATACGCGCTTCAGGTCGACGGCGAGCCGCTGCATGTCTAGCCCGACGACGCGTCCCGCAATCACGATGTCATGCTTCACGCCATGCGCCGTGAATCCGCCGAGCGCGAATTCGCCGAGCGTGACGGGATGATCGACGAGTTCGTCGTAGTTCGCCGCCTCGTAAGCGCCGAAGCCGTAACGCTTCGTTCCACGCGATTCGGCAAGCGCCGTCGCCACGCGCCAGTTGCGAAGTGCGCCGCCGGCGGGCGGTTGAATATCGACGATGCAAGGCGCAGTCGATTGCCCTTCCACCGCGAGGAACACGCTCGTGCCGTTGAAAAAGCCGACGGTGTCGTCCAGATGCGCGGCGCGCACCGACATGTCCCACGCGTAGACCTCGTAGCGCAGCGTGATCGGGCCATCGATCGGGGCGGCCTGCCATGCGTGCTTGTCGGTCTTTTCGATTGCGATTCGCCGCCCCGCCGCGTTGAACGCCTGGAGCGTCACGATGTTGCGCGCGAATTCGCGAATCATGTAGCTGCCGGGAATCCACACCGGCAGCATGAACCGCTGGCCGGCCGGGTCCGGCTCCGCAACGGTGAGGGTCACTTCGAAAACGTGGGCGGCCGGGTTCTTCGGCACGATGCTGTAGCGCACCGGTTGCAGCGGGGAATTCATCGCGTAGTCCTTGTTCTTTTTGGGGCTGCACGGCGCGCGTGCGCAATGGCAGGCCGAAAAACCAAAGGAGGCGCAGATGCGCCTCCTTCCCGTCGATCACACCGCCTTCAGCGTGCCGTTGACAATTCCTTCTCCAACCGGTCCGCAGGCACCGCGCCCGGCAAACGGCGGCCATCGGCGAGGAACACGGTCGGCGTGCCGGTGATGTTCATCGAACGGCCGAGCTTGAGGTTCTTGTCGATGGCTGTCGTGTCGCAGGCGGCGGCGCTCGTCGGCGCCTTGTGGTCGAGCATCCAGCCTTCCCAGCTCATCGCGCGATCCTTCGCGCACCAGATCGACTTGGACTTCGCCGTGGAGTCCGGCGACAGCACCGGATACAGGAACGTGTAGACAGTCACGTTATCGATCGACTTCAGCGTCGATTCGAGCTGCTTGCAGTATGGACAGTTCGGGTCGGAGAACACGGCGATCTTCCGGCTGCCGTTGCCCTTCACGACCTTCACCGCGTTCTCGAACGGCAGCTTCGCGAAATCGATCTTGTTGGTTTCCGCGAGCCGCGCTTCGGTCAGGTTCTTGCTGTTGCGCGTATCGACGAGATCGCCGAGCAGCACGTAGTTGCCGGCTGCATCGCTATAAATGATTTGGGAACCAAGGTTCACTTCGTAAAGGCCCAAAACGGGCGTTTTCTCGATGCTCTTGATGGTCGAATCGCCCATGCGCGATTCGAGCGTCGATTTGAGCTTGTCGGTGGTTTGATCGGCCTGAGCCGAACAGCCGAGGCCGAGCGTCACGGCCAGCGTCGTGACCGCGGCGAGACTCAGGCGAAGCGTGGTTTTCATGCCGTTTCCCGTGAACGCGGGGCGACGTGGTCGAGCGCCCCGCTGAATGTGAGTTGACCGCTCAGCCGAGCGCCGCCGAGACGAGCCAGCGCTTGGCGAGCGGCTGCGCCCCGACGAAAGCCATGCCCGTGTTGCGGATCGCGCGTGCGATCGTGCCCGGCGCGGAGAAGAGGCGCTGCATGCCGTCCGTGACGATCACCAGCTTCTGAATATCTTCGCGGCGCGCGCGTTCGTAGCGGCGCAGCAGGATCGAATCCCCGAGGTCGCGGAACGCTTCCTTGTTGGCGATGACATCCGCGAGCGCGGCGACATCGCGCAGACCCAGATTCATGCCCTGGCCGCACAGCGGATGAATGAGATGCGCGGCATCTCCGACGAGCGCGACACGCGGCGCGATCAGCCGGTCGACCGTCTGCAGGCCGAGCGGAAAGCCCCGCGCGGGCGTCACGCAATCGAGCGCGCCGAGCATGTGTTGCGATGCGTGTTCCACTTGCGCGGCGAGCTGCGCCGGATCGAGCGCGACGAGTTCGTCCGCATGCTCGGTGCGCGCCGACCAGACGAGCGACACGTAATCGCCCGGCAGCGGCAGCAACGCGATGATTTCCGTATCGCGGAACCATTGATACGCCGTTTCGCCGTGCGGCCGTTCCGCCTTGAAGTTCGCGACGACGCCCGTTTGCCGATAGTCGCGACGCTCCATCTTCGCGCCCATCTGCGCGCGCACCCAGGAATGCGCGCCGTCCGCGCCGACGATCAGATCGGTCTGCAGCGTTTCACCGCTCGACAGCGTGACGAACGCCGCGTCTTCTTCGACGGTCATGCCTTGCGCGCGTGCTTCGAACCACGAAAGGCTCGGCTGGAAGCGCAAAGCGGCGTCGAGCGCCTGTTCGATTAATGTCGATTCGGCGATCCACGCGAGCTGCGGCACCGACGCCTGAAAAGCGGAGAAGTGCAGTTCCGCGTGGGCGTCGCCGAACACGCGCATGTCGAAGACGGGGCCGAGGCGCGAGCGGTCGAGCGCCTGCCAGACGCGCAGCCGTTCGAGCAATTCCTGTGAACTGGACGACAGCGCGTAGATGCGCGAATCGAAGATGGCGCCGGGCGGCAAGCCTGCTGCCTGCGGCGCGAGCAACGCGGTGCGCAGGCCGGACTGGGCAAGCGCGAGTGCAGCCGTCTTGCCGACGAGCCCGCCGCCGACGACGACCGCGTGATAGGTCAAGGGATGCGAAGTCATGTGGGGCATTATAGCCGCGAGGGTTGCGCGGGTTTTGGCGCAGCTTTGACGCGGATCGCGCGGAAACCCCGATGCCGGGCGGCGGTACAATGTCGGTTTGCCCGGCTGCGGATGCGGCCCGGCGCTGGCGCGCATTTCTGGCCGCCTCGCGAGCATCGTTTGGCGAATGCGCGCGACGAAGCGCCGTCTCACCAGTTCGAAGGATTCCATGAGCCTCCAATGCGGCATCGTCGGCTTGCCTAACGTCGGCAAGTCCACACTTTTCAATGCACTGACCAAGGCGGGGATTGCCGCCGAGAACTATCCGTTCTGCACGATCGAGCCGAACGTCGGCGTCGTGGAAGTGCCGGACGCGCGTCTGACGGCGCTGGCGGAAATCGTGAAGCCGGAGCGCATCCTGCCGGCGGTCGTCGAGTTCGTCGATATCGCGGGCCTGGTCGCCGGTGCGAGCAAGGGCGAAGGCCTCGGCAATCAGTTTCTCGCGAACATCCGCGAGACGGATGCCATTACGCACGTCGTGCGCTGCTTCGAAGACGAGAACGTGATTCACGTTGCGGGCAAGATCGATCCGATCGCGGATATCGAAGTCATCAACACCGAACTGGCGCTCGCCGATCTGGCGACGGTCGAGAAGGCGCTCACGCGTTATTCCAAGGCGGCGAAGTCGGGCAACGATAAAGAAGCGGCGAAGCTCGTCGCGGTGCTCGAGAAAGTGCGCGCGCAGCTCGATCAGGCGAAGCCGGTGCGTGGCCTGAATCTGAACGAAGATGAACAGGCGCTTATCAAGCCGTTCTGCCTGATCACCGCGAAGCCGACGATGTATGTCGCGAACGTCAAGGACGATGGCTTCGAGAACAATCCGTATCTCGACGTCGTGCGCAAGCATGCGGAAACAGAAAATGCGCCGGTGGTGGCGGTGTGCGCGGCGATCGAAGCGGAAATCGCCGATCTCGACGACGCCGACAAGCAGGACTTCCTCGCTGACATGGGCATGGACGAGCCGGGGCTGAATCGCGTGATTCGCGCGGGTTTCAAGCTGCTGGGATTGCAGACGTATTTCACGGCGGGCGTGAAGGAAGTGCGCGCGTGGACCATCCATATCGGCGATACGGCGCCGCAGGCGGCGGGCGCGATCCATACGGACTTCGAACGCGGCTTCATTCGCGCACAGACGATTTCGTTCGATGATTATGTCGCGTACAAGGGCGAACAAGGCGCGAAGGAAGCCGGGAAGATGCGGGCGGAAGGGAAGGAGTATGTCGTGCAGGATGGGGATGTGATGAATTTTCTGTTTAACGTGTGAGCGTCAAGAACGGTCAACGCAGCTTGCCTCGCCGAGCGGAGTCCGCGATAAAGGGACTCCGCTTTTTCGTTGTGAGGCTGACATGCAAAGGTGTCCATCGATTCGATACGTCTACTTTCTCGACCGCTGCCTTGTGTCGCTTATAAAGGACGGCAACAACGGCATTGTTCAGACAGAGAAGAAAAAAATCGAGCACCTCGGAAAGACCCGCAAGTTGGATCGTCCGGGCAATCTCATAAGCCCGTTACTCTCAATTATCGAAGGACAGTTGGGCGAGCCTGAATCGGTTACAGAGAAGCAAGTAACGCAGAAAAAGGAATACCAAGCTATTCGCCTATTCTTTCGCTTGGCCGTCACTGACTCCGACCACCTTGACGTGGCATCACAAGAGCTAGCAGAGGCCTTTGCTGGAAACATTAATTTTAGAAGCGAAGCTCGATCCAGCTTCTTGCAGTGCGTAGCGCCAATGATCGCCACGGGCGTTGAAAAGCGTGGTAGAAACAAAATAGAAAACCGGATCATCCAATCCGCACATGAATGCAGTTTGCCCACTAGCGATCCGCTCGTCGTCTTGGCTCTCGCATGCTTGTACGGCAGTGCTCATGCCCGTCGCGTATTGAAGCCGCACAGTCCACGCATCTTCAACGTACTTAGCGACATACACGTTATTCCGCGGATGCTTTTAGTCGTTGCCGCCGTGCGCCGCCATGCGCCACTGATTCGCGTTCGTTTCGCGACGAAAGACGAAGGCTTAAAATATGTGTTGCAACGAATTTACTATCGTTCTCCCCAATTGACTGCGGACAGAGAGATTTCGTGCGGAATGCACTACTCGCCCTCGCTGTTTCCTGACTTAACGCAGGATGCGTTCTGCACGCTGATGGAAAAGACCATGGCCGCGACGAATCATTCCAGGCAACCATCCGCGACGCAGCCTTTGACAACAGCCCTCCATTGAGCGCTTCACGCTGTTAGGAGCAACGAAGCGTCATGTAGCAAACCGACGAATCGATAGAAGCGTCAAGAGTCGTCACAACACCTTGCTTCTAGAAGCGGAGCGCCTGAAAAATGGCACTCCGCTTTTTTCATGAGCGGCGCATGGCGAACGATCGCCGATAAGAACAATGAGAGGCCAAAACAAAATGAAGAGACATAGAAGCATCCGCACGTTCCTGCTAGGTTGCGCGCTCGCGCTGGCAACCGGCGTCTTACCCCACGTTCCAGCCCACGCCTACTACAACGGCACGTACCAGCAGCAACCGAACGAATCCGACCTCGACAACCACGGCCACTACAAGAACCGCGACGGCAACATCATCCACTCCCCCGCCCGCTCGCGCTCCGGCGTCGTCCCCGAAGGCGCGAGCGCCCAGTGTCGCGACGGGACCTACAGCTTCAGCCGCCATCACAGCGGCACATGCTCGCGGCACGGCGGCGTCGCGCGGTGGCAATATGGCGGGCGATACGGCTGGCAATAACCCGACTCAAGCCCGAAGTACAATGACACACGACCCCGCCGCGCCCCGTTCAGCGAAGCGGGCACGCGCACCATCCCGCGCGAACGAATCCATCGAACGCCGGTTCACGCGCCGCCCGCGCACGGCGTTCGCATCTTCAAACGATCACAGACAATCCACATGGCCCAATACGTCTTCACCATGAACCGCGTCGGCAAGATCGTCCCGCCGAAGCGTCAGATCCTGAAAGACATCTCGCTCTCGTTCTTCCCCGGCGCGAAAATCGGCCTGCTCGGGCTGAACGGTTCCGGCAAGTCGACGCTCATCCGCATCATGGCCGGCGTCGATAAGGACATCGAAGGCGAAGCCCAGCCGATGCCGAACCTCAACATCGGCTACCTGCCGCAGGAGCCGCAGCTCGACCCGCAGCAGACCGTGCGTCAGGCCGTCGAGGAAGGTCTCGGCGATGTCTTCCAGGCTCAAAAGAAACTCGACGAAATCTACGCCGCCTACGCCGAACCCGACGCCGACTTCGACAAGCTCGCCGCCGAACAGGCGAAATACGAAGCCATCCTCGCCACGAGCGACGGCGGCAGCCCCGAGCAACAACTCGAAGTCGCCGCCGACGCGCTGCGCCTGCCCGCCTGGGACGCGAAGATCGAACATCTTTCGGGCGGCGAAAAACGCCGCGTCGCGCTCTGCAAGCTGCTGCTGCAAAAGCCCGACATGCTGCTGCTCGACGAACCGACCAACCACCTCGACGCCGAATCCGTCGAATGGCTCGAGCAGTTCCTCACACGCTACCCCGGCACCGTCGTCGCAGTCACGCACGATCGCTACTTCCTCGACAACGCCGCGGAATGGATTCTGGAACTCGACCGCGGCCACGGCATCCCGTGGAAGGGCAATTATTCGAGCTGGCTCGACCAGAAGGAAGACCGCCTGAAGCAGGAAGAGGCGAGCGAATCCGCGCGTCAAAAGGCCATCAAGAAAGAACTCGAATGGGTGCGCCAGAATCCGAAGGGACGTCAGGCGAAATCGAAGGCGCGTATCGCACGCTTCGAGGAACTGAACAGCCAGGAATATCAGAAGCGCAACGAAACGCAGGAAATCTTCATTCCTGTCGGCGATCGGCTCGGCAACGAAGTCATCGAGTTCAAGAACGTCAGCAAGGCGTATGGCGATCGGCTGCTGATCGACAACCTCAGCATGAAGATTCCGGCCGGCGCGATCGTCGGCATCATCGGGCCGAACGGCGCGGGCAAGTCCACCTTGTTCCGCATGCTGACCGGCAAGGAGCAGCCGGATTCGGGCGAAATCATCAAGGGACCGACCGTCAAGCTCGCCTATGTCGATCAAAGCCGCGACGCGCTCGCAGCCGACAAGACCGTCTTCGAGGAAATCTCCGGCGGCGCCGACGTGCTCACCGTCGGCAAGTACGAAACGCCGTCGCGCGCCTACATCGGCCGCTTCAATTTCAAAGGCAGCGACCAGCAAAAGCTCGTCGGCAACCTGTCGGGCGGTGAGCGCGGACGTCTGCATCTCGCGAAGACACTGATCGCGGGCGGCAACGTGCTGCTGCTCGACGAACCGTCGAACGACCTCGACGTCGAAACGCTGCGCGCGCTCGAAGACGCGCTGCTCGAATTCGCCGGCTCGGTCATGGTGATTTCGCACGACCGCTGGTTCCTCGACCGGATCGCCACGCACATTCTCGCGTTCGAAGGCGAATCGCACGTCGAGTTCTTCGACGGCAACTACCAGGAGTACGAGGCCGACAAGCGCAAGCGCCTCGGCGAAGAAGGCGCGAAACCCAAGCGCCTGCGCTACAAGCCGATCACGCGCTGACCGGCGCCGGAGTGCGCTCAATGCGGGCGCGCGCACGGACATCAAGCACAAAAATGGCGACTGTCTCGGGCACGTCGCCATTTTTTCTTTGCGCGGCGGCTTTCGCCAATCGACGAGCTAGCACGGGGAGACGCAACACATGGCGGCATCGGGCGCGCGGCGGGGAGCGCGATGGGCAGTGGGGATCGTCATTGCGATCGTCGTCGTGGCGATCGGCGGATGGTTCTTCATCGCCCATCAGATGAAAGAGCGCATCCGCGAGACGCTCGGGCCGAACGGTTCCGTCGACGAGATCGATGTCGGCTTCGGCCAGGTGACGCTCACGCGGGTGCGGCTGCGCGGCCCGAACGACTGGCCGGCGTCCGACGCGATGCGCGCCGAGCGCATCGTCCTCGATGTCGATATGCGCGCGGCGCTGTCGAATCGCGTGCATCTGCGCAATGTCAGCGTCGACAACTACTATCTGTCGATCGTGCGCGCCGCCGATGGCCGCGTGCTCATCCTCCCCGGTCTCAAGGAAACCGCGCGCACCGCCGACGCCAGCCCCGCCGACAAAACCGCCCGCCCCGCGCAGGAAGAAAAGCTGATCGACCGCGTGTCGTTCGAACGCGGCGCGATGGAATTCTTCGATGCATCGGTTCAGCAGCCGCCGTATCGGGTGCTCATCAGCGACGCACGCGCGACCATCGATCATCTGCATCTGCCGGCGCTCGCCGAACGCACGTCCCTTTCGATGACCGGCTCCATCAAAGGTCCGTCGCACACGGGCACGGTATCGTGGGGCGGCTGGATGGTGATCGCCAGCAAGGATTCGCAGACGCGCGCGACGCTGCGCAGCGTCGACATTTCGACGCTCGATCCTTACCTGCTGAAGAAAGCCGGCGCGAAGGCGGCAGTGACGGGCGGCACCATCGACATGACGATCGACGCCAGCGTGCGCGACTACCGCATTCACGCGCCCGGCTCCCTGACGCTGAATCACCTGCAGATCAGCGACGGCGCCGGTCCGCTCGACACCTTTCTCTCGATACCGACGAAAGCCGCCATCGCCGCGCTGAAAGATCGCAAGGACGAGATCAAGCTCGATTTCGTGCTCGAGGGGGATCTGCGCGATCCGACATTCTCGCTCTCGGAGAGCCTGTCCAGGAAGCTCGCGGCCGGGTTCGCGAAGGCGCTGGGCGTGAGCGCCGAAGGCGTCGCGAAAGGCGCAGGCGATACGGTGCGGGGCATCGGCAACGCGCTGAAGAATCTGCTCTCGCAGTAGCGCGTGCCGTTCGCGTGCTGTCAGATGGGCAGGTTCAGCGCGCGCAGCTTCGATTCCGTATGGAGCGCGCCGGTGTAATGAACGCCGTGCCAGCCGAGCGCGGTCGCGGCTTCCGCGTTCTTCAGGTTATCGTCGATGAACACGAGTTCTTGCGGTTCGACGCCCGGCAGATGCTTCTCGATTTCCGCGCGCATCAACGCGAAGATTTGCGGATCCGGCTTGACGAGGCCGACGCGTCCCGACACGACGATTTCCCGGAAGCGGCGCAGCACATCAAAGCGCTCCCACGCGTAGGGGAACGTCTCGGCTGACCAGTTCGTCAGCCCGAACAGCGGCACGCCTGCCGCATCCAGACGGTCGACCAGCGCCACGCCCTCCTGCAGCACGCCGGCCACCATCTCATGCCAGCGCGCATAGAACGCGCGAATCAGCGCTTCGTGCTCCGGGTACAGCGCGACGAGCTCGGCGGTGCCTTCCTCGGTGCTCTGTCCGCCGTCTTGCTGGACGACCCAATCCATCTTGCAGACGTTATCGAGAAACCAGCGGCGCTCGGTCTCGTTCGGAATCAGTTGCCGGTAGAGATACTCCCGGTCCCAGTCGATCAGCACGCCGCCGAAATCGAATACGACTGCTTTGATGGTCATCGTTGGTCGCTCCCTGTCTGTGTCAGATCGCCTGCGTCCGCTTCTCGAGCCACGCCTTCGCCGCCCCCTCGACATGCGGCGACACGCGCCGCCGCACCGTCTCGTGATACGCGTTGAGCCACGCGCGCTCGTCGTCGCGCAACAGCGAAAGGTCGATGCAGCGCGTATCGATCGGGCAAAGCGTCAGCGTTTCGAACGACAGGAAATCGCCGAACTCGGTCTTGCCGGCGCTCTCGTTCATCACCAGATTTTCGATCCGAATGCCCCACTTGCCCGGCCGATAAATCCCCGGCTCGATCGACGTGATCATGCCCTCTTCCATCGCCGTCCACGCCTCGGCGGGCGCGTAGTGGGAAATGACTTGTGGTCCTTCGTGCACGTTCAGAAAGTAGCCGACGCCGTGGCCCGTGCCGTGTCCGTAGTCCGCGCCCGCTTCCCAGATCGGCGCGCGCGCGATCGAATCGAGCATGGGCGAGCGGATGCCGCGCGGGAAACGAGCGCGAGACAGCGCCATGGTGCCCTTCAGCACGATCGTGAAATCGCGCTTGTGCTCCGCCGTGATTTCGCCGATGGGCACCACGCGGGTGATGTCCGTCGTGCCGCTGACATATTGCCCGCCGGAATCGATCAGAAGCAGCCCGTTGCCTTCGATCACCGAATGCGACGCGTCGGTCGCGCGGTAGTGAGGCATCGCGCCGTTCGCGTTGAAGCCCGCGATCGTCGCGAAGCTCAGGCTGACGAAGCCCGGCCGACGCGCGCGCGCCGCCGTGAGTTTTTCGTCGATGGTCAGTTCCGTGATGCGCTCACGGCCCAGCGCTTCTTCGAACCACGCGAAAAATTCGGCGAGCGCGGCGCCGTCCTGCTCCATCGTCGAGCGAATGTGTTCGGCTTCGGCGGGCGTCTTGCGCGACTTCTCGAACGTCGACGGATTCACCGTCTCGACGATCTTCACGCCGGACGGCGCCTTCTCCAGCAGGCCATGTGTGATGCGGCGCGGATCGATCAGCAGCGTCGCGCCGGCAGGCAACGCGGCGAGCGCATCGGGCGCGCTCGCGTACGGCGCGACGCGCACGCCATCGCGCGAAAGCGTCTCTTTCAGCGAGTCCGGCACCTTGCCCTCGGCGACGAAAATCGTGGCGTCGTCGAGACCGACGAGCGCATGCGCGACGAACACCGGGTTGTAGCTCACGTCGCCGCCGCGCAGGTTAAAGAGCCACGCGAGGTCGTCGAGCGTCGAGATGAAGTGCCACTGCGCGTCTTTCGCACGCATCGCCTCGCGGATCTTCGCGAGCTTGTCGGCGCGGGCGACGCTCGCGTGCGGCGCGGCGTGCTCGTACACGGGTGCGTCCGGCAGGCCTGGGCGATCGGGCCAGACTGCGTCGAGCACGTTAACATCCGTGCGCAGCGCGATGCCTCGCGCGGTGAGCGCATCGCCGAGTGCGCGCGCCGCCGCGACGCCGAGCACCGCGCCATCGACCACGACGACGCCGCCCGACGGCACGTTTTCCGCGAGCCATTCGACGTGCGGCGCGGTCTGCTGCCCGCCCATCATCTTCATCAAGACGATGCCGGTCCCGGCGAGTTGCGTCTCCGCCTGCGTCCAATAGCGGCTATCGACCCAGACGCCCGCGAAATCCTGCGTCACGACGAGCGTGCCGACCGAGCCGGTGAAACCCGACAGCCACTGACGCGCCTGCCAGCGTTCCGGCAAATACTCGGACAGGTGCGGATCGGCGGACGGGACGAGCACCGCGTCGAACCGGTCCGCGGCCAGGCGGCGGCGCAAGGTCTCGACGCGGTGCGCGAATGTGGCTGCGTCGGGGGTGGCGGAATGTGCAACGCGATCGTTCATGAGTGACCTGCCTTGAATGCCGGATGGATGCGATGTTGGGGGAGATTTCAGCGGCGCGCCGCCAGTGCGACGGTCGCGGTGACGACGACCAGCGCGAACAGCGTGCAGGCGAACCACTCGAGGGTATCGCCATCGTGATAGACACCGACGACGTTGCCGAACATGCGCGCGATGACGGCCGCCAGCACGCCTGCAATGACAGCGGTCCATATGCGGCCTGCCGCGCCCTGCCCGACACGTCCGGCGCGCCGCAGCGGATGGAGCCACCAACCCGCCGCGCCGATAACCGCGCCTAGAAAAACCATGCCGATCCAACTCATCGGGCGGCCGCTCCATTTGGCTTCGATTCAGAAACGGCGCAGGGCGCCGGGGCGAAACGAATGAGTTTAGGGGGCCAGGTTAGCGATGGCAAGCGGCCCGAAAAGCGAATAAGACGCTGTACTGTCTCAAAGACTACTGAGAATATCCTTAAGATCGGCGCAATGCCCAAGTGTTACACTCGATTTCACTATCGCCAGTCAATGATTAGCGTCTAATAAAGTGCACCGAGCAAATATGCCCGGCAATCATATGTCTGGCGGCATACTCTTTCGACTTCGCTTTACCCGGATGCGACGCATGAGCGAAAAAAAGCTGATTTCCCTTCACGGTCTTGAGATGATCATGACCTATCGCGGCTCGACGCAGGAACGGCGCGAAAATCTTCGCGGCGTGCTCCGCCATTTGAACCTGACGTATTCAGATTACACGCTCTACCTGATGGAAGCCGACGCCACGCCGACGTTCCACTGGTCCGGCCTCGGCGATGAAAAAATCCGCCATGTCTTCGTTCACGACGACGGCCCTTTTCCCAAAGCGAAACTGTGCAACCTTGGCGCACGCTTATGCACGGGAGAGGTGATCTGTTTCCACGATGCGGATAAGATTGCGAATCCCGAATATCTGCCGCTTTGCATTCACGCAATTAAAAATGGCGTATCCAGCGATGCATTGTGCCCGTTCCTGCGCGTGTTTAACGTCACGAACGCGCTTCGAAAAGATTTCATCGACGCCGGCAATTACGCGTTATTCGAACCGTATCTGGAAACAGCGTTACCGGAAGCAATGGAAATGCTGTACGAGAATACGCCGGGCGCAATCGTACTCATCAAGCGCGCGGATTATGTACGCGTTGGGGGATACGATCCGCGATACACCGGTTGGGGCGGCGAGGACGACGATTTTCTCAGCCGCGCCATCCGGCTCGGGGTGCGCTGGCATTCCATTCAGGAACCGCGCGCCGCGCTCTTCCACCTTCACCACGACTCCACCTCCCGGCGCGACGCGCTGATTGCCGCCGAACGCAACCGGCAAGCCGCAGCCGAAACGCGCGATATGCCGCTGCCGAAACTCGAAGCGCGAGCAGCGGAGCTTGCGAAGTATTTCGCCTGACCGCACGGTGCGGTCGATTGCCGCGCCGGGCGAAAGCAGCTTTGGCCGCATACGCCGCGCGGCGGTGCCGGATCGCTCCCCGAATGCCGCGTATGAATGAAGGGATTCGTAAAACGCTATAATATTGGGCTATCTGAAAGGCCAACGGCTTAGGCCACACGCATAATTACATGCAGCTCCTCACGATCGGGATCAACCACCACACTGCGCCTGTCGCTCTGCGCGAACGCGTGGCGTTTCCGCTCGAACAGATCAAGCCGGCTTTGTCCGCATTGAAGGATGTCTGGCTCGGCCCGAAGGTCAAGGCATCGCCGGAAGCGGCCATCCTGTTGACCTGCAACCGCACCGAACTCTACTGCGCCACCGACGACACCGCCGCGCGCGAAGCCGCCGTCCACTGGCTGTCGCAGTACCACAATCTGCCCGTTTCCGAGCTCGCGCCGCACGTCTATGCGCTGCCGCAATCGGAGGCGGTACGCCACGCGTTCCGCGTCGCGTCGGGACTGGATTCCATGGTCCTCGGCGAAACGCAGATCGTCGGCCAGATGAAGGACGCCGTGCGGACGGCGTCGGAAGCCGGCGCGCTCGGCACCTACCTGAACCAGTTGTTCCAGCGCACGTTCGCGGTCGCGAAGGAAGTGCGCTCCACCACCGAAATCGGCGCGCAGTCGGTATCGATGGCCGCCGCCGCCGTCAGGCTTGCGCAGCGCATCTTCGAGAACGTGTCGAGCCAGCGCGTGCTCTTCATCGGCGCGGGGGAAATGATCGAACTCTGCGCGACGCACTTCGCCGCGCAGAGCCCGCGTGAACTCGTCGTCGCGAATCGCACCGCCGAGCGCGGCGAGAAGCTCGCCGAACGCTTCAATGGGCGGGCCATTCCGCTGTCCGACTTACCCGCGCGCATGCACGAGTTCGACATCATCGTGTCGTGCACGGCGTCGACGCTGCCGATCATCGGCCTCGGCGCGGTCGAGCGCGCGGTGAAGGCGCGCCGGCATCGGCCCATCTTCATGGTCGATCTCGCCGTGCCGCGCGACATCGAGCCGGAAGTCGGCAATCTGCAAGACGTCTTCCTCTATACCGTCGATGACCTCGGCGCGATCGTTCGCGAAGGCAATGCGTCGCGGCAGGCTGCCGTCGCGCAGGCCGAGGCCATCATCGAGACGCGCGTCGCGAATTTCATGCAGTGGCTCGATGCGCGCAGCATCGTGCCGGTCATCCGTCACATGCACACGCAAGCGGATGCGTTGCGTCGCGCCGAAGTCGAACGCGCGCGCAAGCTGCTCGCGCGCGGCGACGACCCCGCCGCCGTGCTCGAAGCGCTGTCGCAATCGCTCACGAACAAGCTCATTCACGGCCCCACGCATGCGCTTAACCGCGCGAGCCGTGAGGAGCGCGACCAGCTCATCGACCTGATGAGCGGCTTCTACCGCCACGGATCGTCGTCCGAATCGTCGGACCGTTAGCGGCGTCCCGTTTGCTATTCCCGAATGCTCCGCGCGAAGCGCGCGGCAGCGCCCGATTGCAGTCTTTCCTGGAGCGAGCGCTCCATCCCCGCCCGATGAAAACGAGCATGCAAAGCAAGCTCGACCAGCTTGCAAAACGGCAGGTCGATCTCAATGAACTGCTGAGCCGCGAAGACGTGACGTCCGATATGGACCAGTATCGCAAGCTCACGCGCGAACACGCGGAAATCAGCCCGATCGTCGATCAGTACGCGCTCTGGCGTCAGGCGCTCAACGACGAAGCCACCGCGCAAGAGCTGCTCTCCGATCCGTCGATGCGCGATTTCGCCGAAGAGGAAATCGGCGAGGCGCGCGAGCGCATGGCGAAGATCGAAGGCGACTTGCAGACGATGCTGCTGCCGAAAGATCCGAACGACGACCGCAACATCTTCATCGAAATTCGCGCGGGCACCGGCGGCGACGAATCCGCGTTGTTCGCGGGCGATCTGCTGCGCATGTATCTGCGTTACGCGGAACGCAACCGCTGGACCGCCGAAACGATGTCCGAAAGCGTGTCCGACCTCGGCGGCTACAAGGAAGTAATCGTGCGGCTTGCGGGTCAGGGCGCGTATTCGCGGCTCAAGTTCGAATCGGGCGGCCACCGCGTGCAGCGCGTGCCGGCGACCGAAACGCAGGGACGCATCCATACGTCGGCGTGTACCGTCGCCGTGATGCCGGAAGCCGATGAAATCAGCGAAGTCGTGATCAATCCGGCGGATTTGCGCATCGACACGTTCCGTGCATCGGGCGCGGGCGGGCAGCACATCAACAAGACGGACTCGGCCGTGCGCGTGACGCACTTGCCGACGGGCATCGTCGTCGAATGTCAGGACGACCGCTCGCAGCACAAGAACAAGGATCGCGCGCTCAAAGTGCTCGCCGCGCGCATCAAGGACAAGCAGTATCACGAGCAGCACGCGAAGGAAGCCGCAACGCGCAAGAGCCTGATCGGTTCGGGCGACCGGTCCGAACGCATCCGCACCTATAACTTCCCGCAAGGGCGCATGACGGATCACCGTATCAATCTCACGCTCTACAAGCTCGAATACATCATGGACGGCGATCTCGACGAACTGATCAGCGCGCTCGTTTCCGAGCATCAGGCGGAGCAGCTCGCGGCGCTCGGGGACGCCGAGTGACGACGGTCGCGCAATTGGAGCGCGCTTCGTCGCTGCCCGCGCTGGAAACACGCGTGCTGCTGACACATGTGCTCGGCTGGCGGCGCACGGAACTCATCACGCGCGACGACGAACCGCTCGATCCGCAAGCCGTGCAACGCTTCGAGGCGCTGGCGCAGCGGCGCCTGAACGGCGAGCCGATTGCGCAACTGACCGGCAAGCGCGAGTTCTTCGGTCTGGAATTCGAAGTCTCGCCGGACGTGCTGATTCCTCGCCCGGAAACCGAACTCCTCGTGGAAACGGCGCTCGACGCCATCGCCGGGACGCCGAACGCGCGCGTGCTCGACCTCGGCACCGGCACCGGGGCCATCGCAATTTCAATCGCTCACGCCCGGCCCGATGCGCGCGTCTGGGCCGTCGACCGCTCGCCCGCCGCGCTGGACGTCGCCCGGCGCAATGCGCGGAATCTGCTCGATCCGGCGCGCACGGTGACGTTCATCGAGAGCGACTGGACCGCGCAAATCGACCGGTCGCTGCGCTTCGAAGCCATCGTGAGCAACCCGCCCTACATCGCCAGCGACGATCCGCATCTGACGCAAGGCGACTTGCGGTTCGAGCCGCGCGGCGCGCTCACCGACGACGCCGACGGCCTTTCTGCGATACGCGTCATCGTCGAGACAGCGCCGTTGCTGCTCGCGCCCAACGGCGTGCTGTGGATCGAGCACGGCTACGATCAGGCCGACGCCGTGCGCCATTTGCTCGCAGCACGCGGCTTCACCGATGTTCGTTCGCTGCGCGACCTCGCGGGCATCGAACGCACGAGCGGCGGAACGTTCATCGTCTGAAGGCGGGCACCGAACCGCGCGGGCGAAATCCGCTATCATTTCGAGACCTGAGTCCAACCGACATTACAGCGCAGGAACGCCATGGATACGCAAGAACGCATCAAGCAGATCGTCGATCAAAACCCGGTCGTCCTTTTCATGAAAGGCACGGCGCAATTCCCGATGTGCGGCTTCTCCGGCCGCGCCATTCAAGTGCTGAAGGCGTGCGGCGTCGATCAGATCATGACGGTCAACGTCCTCGAAGACGAAGGCATCCGCCAGGGCATCAAGGAATTCTCCAACTGGCCGACCATTCCGCAGCTCTATGTAAAGGGCGAGTTCATCGGCGGATCGGACATCATGATGGAGATGTACCAGTCAGGCGAACTGCAGCAGCTGTTCGCCGCTGCGTGAGCCGCATCAGAAGCCGCTGGAAGTGAATGCGCCCGCTGCCGTGAAGCGACGGCTCATCGTCGCGATCACCGGCGCAACGGGCGCCATCTACGGCGTGCGTCTGCTCGAGACGCTGCGCCGATTGCCGAACGTCGAGACGCATCTGCTCGTCTCCGCCTCGGGCTGGCTGAACATTCAGCACGAACTCGAACTCGATAAATCCGCTGTCCACGCCCTCGCCGATGTCGTCCACAACGTGCGCGATGTCGGCGCGAGCATCGCGTCCGGGTCGTTCGCGACGGACGGGATGATCGTCGCGCCCTGCTCGATGCGCACGCTCGCCAGCATTGCGCACGGCCTCTCCGATAACCTCATCACCCGCGCCGCCGATGTCGTGCTCAAGGAGCGTCGCCGGCTCGTGCTGCTCGTGCGCGAAACGCCGTTCAACCTCGCGCACCTGCGCAACATGACGGCCGTGACGGAAATGGGCGGCGTGATCTTTCCGCCGCTGCCGGCGTTCTATCACAAGCCCGCGAGCATCGACGAAATGGTCGATCACACGGTGGCGCGCGTCATCGACCTGTTCGGCGTTTCGCAATCGGTCGCCGCTGCGTGGCAAGGGCTGCGCGGCGAAGTGGACTGATTGCGAACTGGCGGGACATAATCCGTTACCAGCGGTGCGCTTTATCACCGCCGTGGCAAGACGTACATTGCATGGCATCACTTTCGGATTGACGCCATGAGCCGACTGCCCACTGTCTTCATTTCGCACGGCGCGCCGACGCTGCCGATCGATCCATCGATGCCGTCCGCCGGTTTCGCCTCGCTCGCCGCGACGCTGCCGCGTCCACGGGCGATTCTGACGTTGTCCGCGCACTGGAACACGGCGGAGCCGGCTGCGAGCATCGCGGAGCGCCCGGACACCATCCACGACTTCTACGGATTTCCGCGTGCGCTATACGAACTGCGCTATCCCGCGCCGGGCGCGCCGGATGTCGCCAAACGCGCCGCCGCGATGCTCTGCGAGCACGGCATCGCGAGCGCGACCACGGTTCACGGGCTCGATCATGGCGCGTGGGTGCCGCTGCTGCTCATGTTCCCCGACGCGGACGTTCCCGTCGCGCAACTGTCGATTCAACCGCGTCTGGACGCCGCGCATCACTTTCGCGTCGGCCGTGCGCTGCGCGAATTGCGTGACGACGGCGTGATGATCGTCGGTTCGGGGCAGATCACGCACAACCTGCGCATGGCCGATTTCAGCGCGCGCCCCGAAGATGCCGATCCGCGCGTCGTCGAATTCACCGACTGGTTCGAATCCCGGCTCGCCGCCCGCGATATCGACGCCCTCCTCGACTATCGCGCCCGCGCGCCGCACGCGGCACTGATGCATCCCACGGACGAGCATCTGTTGCCGGTCTTCGGCGCGCTCGGTGCGGCGTCGGACGATTATCGGCTCGGGATTCAGTCGCTCGGGACTTTCCAGCGCGCCCTCGCGATGACCAACTACGTGTTCGCGGACGCCTGATTCGGGCCGCAAAACGAAGAAGCCCGCCGGATCGCTCGGGCGGGCTTCGTTCTATTGCAGCGGAGATTTACGCGCCGACTTCGTGAAGAATGTCGTCGCGGCTCTCGCGTTCATCGAGGTAATCGGTGCGATACCCGGTGTGCACGCCCCAGTAATAGAAGATCAGCGAAAGCACGGCCACGCAGGCCATGTCCCAGCCGTACGGAAGAAGCCCGCTTCCGCCGAATTCCTTGCTGCCGACGAGCGACATCACCGCCATCGACGGGAGATAGCCGATCAGCCACCATGCCGCCTTGAGATCGCGGCTCCAGCCGGCAAAGCCCGTCTTGCCCTGATAGTAGAAGTACACGGGCAGCGCGACGACCATCAGCAGAATGATCTCGCCCGTCAGCGGCCACTTCGCCCAGTACAGCACGAGCGACGCGCACACGAACGCGAACGGCGCGATCACGCCCATCAGCGGCAGCGTCAGCGGACGATCCAGGTCGGGCGCCGAGCGGCGCAGCGCCATCAGGCTGATCGGGCCGGTCAGGTAGGAAATGACCGTCGCCACCGAGATGACCGCGGCGAGCGTGCCCCAGCCACGGAAGAAGAACATGAAGATGAACGAGACGATCAGGTTGAACCACATCGCCTGACGCGGCACGCCGTAGAACGGATGCACGTTGCCGAACATCTTCGGCATCGTGTTGTTGCGCTCCATCGCGTAGATCATGCGGGTGGTCGTCGCCATATAAGTCGTGCCGGTGCCGCTCGGGCTGACAAAGGCGTCGATGTAAAGCAGGACGGCCAGCCAGTTCAGGTTCAGCGCGATGGCCAGTTCCGCGAACGGCGACGCGAAGTGGAAGTGCTTCCAGCCGAGCGCCACGTCGTTCGGGTTCACCGCGCCGATGTACGCGACTTGCAGCAGCACGTAGATCACGAGCGCGATCAGAATCGATCCGACGACCGCGAACGGCACGCTGCGCGCCGGATGACGCGCTTCACCGGCCAGGTTCACCGGGCTCTGGAAGCCGTTGAAGCTGAACACGATGCCGCTCGTCGCGACGGCTGTCAGCACTGCGGGCCAGCCGTACGGCGCGAAGTTCGACACGGTGCCGAAGTTCTCGGCATGGAAGCCGGAGAAGACGAGGCCGGCGATGGTCGCGCCCGGAATCAGGAACTTGAAGATCGTGATGGCGGTGTTCGCGCGCGCGAAGACCTTCACGCCCCAGTAGTTCAGCATGAAGTAAATGATGACGAGCAACGCGGACAGCGCGAGGCCGCTCGTCGTCAGCGTGTCGTTGACGAACAGCTCGTGCGCCCATTCGTAGGGCCACGTGCTCATGTACTGGATCGACGCCTCCGCTTCGATCGGAATGACGGAAACGATCGCGATCCAGTTGGCCCACGCCGCGATAAAGCCGACGAGTGCGCCGTGCGAGTAGCGCGCGTAGCGCACCATGCCACCGGACTCCGGGAACATGGCGCCCAGTTCCGCGTAGGTCAGCGCGATAGCCAGGATGACGACCGCGCCGATCACCCAGGCGCAAATCGCGGCGGGCCCGGCGATCTGCGATGCTTTCCACGCTCCGAACAGCCACCCGGAACCGATGATGGACCCAAGACCGGTCAGCATCAGCGCCCACGGCCCGATATTTCTTTGAATCGAACTCTTCACTATCCTTCTCCAATGTCTCGCGTCGCACGCGAGTCGAACACGGCTAAGCGGCCGCATCCGCCGGGATGCCGGCAACCGATCCGGCGATCCAGCGACGCTGGTGCAACTCTTCTTAACGAAGGCGCGTAGTTTAACGGTTGCACCTTTCTAATGCAGTGCAAGGCTGTCAGGAAACACCTTTTTTCGGAGACCATCTGACGAAAGTCCAGCGACGAACCGGGATATGGGCGAGCGCTCGGGGACTGTCTCAAAAACCCCCTCAGCGTTGTCGGATATTATTTGACCGCGAAATGGTTTCGCCGTATAAACCTTCTTGCAGGATTTCAAGTGGCGAGTGAAGTGGTTCTTTCGTAGTTCGCCATTACGGTACTCCGGTTGGTCCCATTGCCCCTTCCTTGATTTTCATGCACCCCTGGCTTCGGCCTTAATCATCAAATTTTTTGGAATAAGTAATATGGAAACCGGTACCGTCAAGTGGTTCAATGACGCAAAGGGCTTTGGCTTCATCACCCCGGATGGCGGCGGCGAAGACCTGTTCGCGCACTTCTCGGAAATCCGCATCGAAGGCTTCAAGACGCTTCAGGAAAACCAGAAGGTTACCTATGAAGTGAAGACTGGCCCGAAGGGCAAGCAAGCTGCGAACATCAAGCCGGCCTAAGCCCGCTGAGTTCAGAGAAAACCCCGCGTATGCGGGGTTTTTGCATTGGAGCGCCGTTTTCCGCCGCTTTCCTTCTTCAGGCGAATACGCGTTGCGCGTAGATGCCGAGGCCCGTCGCCACGCTGGCCAGCCGGTCGCCGAACACGGCCTGCGCGCCCGGAAACGCCGCCGCCAGCGCATCCGACAGAAAACGCAGACCGGTCGTGCCGCCGGTGAAGTAGACCGCTCCCACGTCCGCCGGGCCGACGCCCGCGCGTTTCACCGTTTCGAGCGCGGTCTCGACGATGCGCCGCGTTTCGTCCTGGCCCGCATCGATCAATTGCTGCTCGTCGAACGGCACGCGCAGCGCCTCCTCGATTTCCTCCATGTCGATCTCGGTCGCACCGCCCGCCGATACGTCGATTTTCGCCTCCTCCGCGTGCGCGGTGAGCGCATGGCCGAGCCGTCGATCGACGACGCGCATCAGCCGGTCGTGGTGACGCGGCTCGACGTAGAGATGGCGCATCAGCCGTAATTCGCCGACGCGCTTCGGCGCGTAGACCGTGTTGATCAAGTGCCAGGTCGCGAGGTCGAAGTACACGCGGTTCGGCACTTCGCGGCCCTGCGGATCGAGCGCCTGATAACCGAGCTGGCGAAGAATGGTCGCCAGTTCGACGCGCCGGTCGAAATCGGTTCCGGCCACGTGGACGCCGTGATGCGCGAGCACATCGCTTTTCCGATCCAGACGACGCGCACGTTCAGGCCCGACGCGCACGAGCGAGAAGTCCGACGTGCCCCCGCCGATGTCGGCAACGAGAACCAGCCCTTCCTGCGTGAGACGCGCCTCGTAGTCGAACGCGGCGGCGATCGGTTCGTACTGGAACTCGATCTCGCGGAACCCGACGGCGTGCGCGCACGCTTCGAGCTGGTTCTGCGCCATGCGGTCGGCGCGCGGATCGTCGTTGACGAAAAACACAGGGCGGCCGAGCACCGCGCGCGTCAGCGGTTCGGCGGCGACCGCCTGCGCCTTTTGCTTCAGATGCTGCAAAAACAGCGTGATCACATCGGTGTACTTGATCGCGGAGCCGTCGCCGAGATCGGTGACGTTTTCCGCGAGGGGCGAGCCGAGAATGCTCTTCATCGAGCGCATCAGACGGCCGTCGAAGCCGTCGATGTACGCCTCGAGCGCCGCGCGGCCATACGACTGGTTGTCCTCGTCGGTGTTGAAGAACACGGCGGTCGGCAGGGTCGTCGCGTCGCCCTCGACGGGCGCGAGCCGCATCCGCAGGCCGTCGGGCAAGGCAACGGCGGAATTCGACGTGCCGAAATCGATCGCGCAGTAGGTCATGGAAGTCGCGGCGGCGTCAGCCTGCGACACCGCATATCAAAAACGTGGACGGCGTTTTTAACACGTTCGGAGAGACGCATCAATCGCAGCCAAGATAAATATAAACTGACCGCATTCCTCTCACCAGAGCGGAATGCACCTTGCTCGCCGCCATGCAGTTCACAAGGGGACGCCCCGACTTCATGAACGAGACAACCACACCGCAAGACAACCGGCCGGCAGCCGCATCGAGCGATCGGGCCGGCATCATCGAAACCGATTTGCCCGGCCGGCTCGACCGCCTGCCGTGGGGACGCTTCCACACGCTGATCGTCATGGCGCTCGGCGTCACCTGGTTGCTCGATGGCCTGGAAGTGACGTTGGCAGGCGCGGTCGCGAGCGCGCTGAAGACGAGTCCGGCGCTCCAGTTCTCCAACGCGGATGTCGGCATTGCCGGGAGCGCGTATATCGCGGGCGCGGTGCTGGGCGCGCTCGGCTTCGGCTGGCTCACGGACCGGCTCGGCCGCCGCAAGCTATTTTTTATCACCCTTTTCCTCTATGTCGCCGCCACCGCTGCAACCGCGTTCTCCTGGAACCTCGCGTCGTTCGTGCTGTTTCGTTTTCTGACCGGCGCGGGCATCGGCGGCGAATACACGGCCATCAACTCGACGATCCAGGAGTTCACGCCCGCCCGGCTGCGCGGCTGGACCGATCTTGCCATCAACGGGACGTTCTGGGTCGGCGCGGGCATCGGCGCTGCCGGGTCGATCGTGCTGCTCGATCCTGCGATGCTCCCGTCCGACTGGGGCTGGCGCGCCTGCTTCCTGATCGGCGCGCTGCTCGGGCTCACGGTGCTTTTCATGCGGATGTGGGTGCCCGAAAGTCCGCGCTGGCTCATCACGCATAACCGGGCCGACGAGGCACGGAGGATCGTCGAAGGAATCGAAGCGGAGTTTCAGGAGCGAGGCGTGGAAATTGCCCGTGCGCCCGTCAAGCCGCTACGGCTGCGCGCGCGCGACCACACGCCGCTCGCGGAAGTCGCCCATACGCTTTTCCACGCGCACCGGCGGCGTTCGCTCGTCGGGCTGACGTTGATGACCGCGCAGGCGTTCTTCTACAACGCGATCTTCTTCACGTACGCGCTCGTGCTGACGGACTTCTACCACGTGCCGGGCGATCACATCGGCTGGTACGTGCTGCCGTTCGCCGCCGGCAACTTTCTCGGCCCGCTGCTGCTCGGCCGCTTGTTCGACGTGCTGGGCCGGCGTCGCATGATCGCTTTCACGTATGCCATCTCGGGCGTGCTGCTGACGCTGAGCGGCTGGATGTTCACGCAGGGCCTGCTCACGGTCACGACGCAGACGATCGCGTGGATGGTGATTTTCTTCTTTGCCTCCGCGGCGGCGAGTTCGGCGTATCTGACCGTGAGCGAAACCTTTCCGCTGGAGATCCGCGCACTCGCGATCGCGGTCTTCTACGCATTTGGCACCGCGCTCGGCGGGATCATCGGGCCGACGCTCTTCGGGCGGCTGATCGACACGCACGAGCGAAGCGCGGTCTTCGCCGGCTATCTGATCGGCTCGGCGCTGATGCTGGCAGCGGCGGTCGTGGCCGGCATCTGGGGCGTCGCGGCGGAGCGCAAATCGCTCGAAGACGTGGCGCGTCCGCTTTCCGCCGCCGACGAACACTGACCGGCGCTCACTCAGTCGAACGCCTTGCCCCACGCGCCGTCGAATGCCGTCTCGCCGATGGCGCGACGCGCTCGCGGCGCGGCTTCGCGCTCGCGCAACGCGTCGTCGAGCTGGCTTGCGTCGCCGTGATGGCCGATTGCGATCATCGCGACAAGTTGCGCGTCTTCGGGAATCGAGAAGGCGGCACGGAAAGCGTCGCGGTCGAAGCCGCCCATCTGATGCGTCGCGAGGCCCATCGCGTGTGCCTGAAGCACGAGCGCCATCGCCGCGGCGCCGGTGTCATAAGCCGCCGTGCGGTTCGGCTCGCCTCTGGGCGTGAGCGTTAACGCCGCGACGCAGATCAGCACCGGCACGTTTGCATTCCATGTCTGGTTGGACGGTGCGAGCGTGGCGAACGCGCGCTGGAACGCGGCGTCATCGCGATGACGGTCGAAAACGATGAACCGCCACGGCTGCAGATTGTTGGAAGACGGCGCCCAGCGCGCCGCCTCCAGCAGCCGATGCAACTGCGCACGGTCGACGGGCTCCCCGGCATACGCGCGCGGGCTCCATCGGCCGGCGATCAGTTCGTGGATGTCAACATCGGTCGGAGCGGGTTTCGCACTCATGGCGTCAGTCCTCGTTCGTTGAAAGACGTGCGGCGCGCTTCGGCAAACGGCGCGCCGCTCCGACGACAAGCATAGAACAAGGCTGTGGGCATCAGGTGGCCGCCACGCCGACAGCCCGTCCTGCCCGGTTGATGCGCAGCACCGCTACGGCTGCGACGAGGCACAGGCCGCCCGAGATCATCGTCGCGACGGTGTAGCTCCCGAGGCTCGATCGCAACATGCCGCCGCCGAGCGCCGCGAACGCCGCGCCGAGCTGATGCCCCGCGACGATCCAGCCGAATACGATGGGCGCGGATTCCTTGCCGTAGACATCGGTGGCGAGGCGCACCGTCGGCGGGACGGTGGCGATCCAGTCGAGGCCGTAGAACACCGCGAAGAGCGGCAGGCCGAAGAAATCGATGCCGAACGCATACGGCAAGTAAATCAGCGACAAGCCGCGCAAGCCGTAGTACCAGAACAGCAGCACCCGCGCGTTGAAGCGGTCGGAGAGCCAGCCGGAGAGCGTCGTGCCGAAGAGATCGAAGATGCCCATTGCGGCGAGAAGCGTCGCGCCCTGCACTTGCGTCATGCCGTAATCCGAGCACATCGCGATCAGGTGCGTGCCGACGTAGCCGTTCGTGCTCGCTCCGCAGACGAAGAAGCTGAAGAAGAGCAGCCAGAAATCGCGCGTCTTGCTCGCCGATCCGAGCGCGCCGAACGCCACCTTGATCGGATTTTTTTGTGTAGGCGCGGCGCCGGGCGGCGCTTCGGCCGTTTCGCCGACGGGACGCAACGCGAGATCCGCGGGACGCTCCGGAAGGAGCCACGCGACGAGCGGCAACACAAGCGCCGTTGCGGCCGCGACGACGAACACCACCGGCCGCCAGCCGTGATGCTCGGAAAGCGACGCGAGGAACGGCAGGAACACGAGCTGGCCGGTCGCCGAACTGGCGGTGAGGATGCCCATCGCGAGACCGCGATGCGTCGTGAACCAGCGATTCACCACCGTCGCCGAGAGCGTCAGCGCCGCGACGCCCGTCGCACCGCCGACCATCACGCCCCACACGATCACCATCTGCCACGGCGCGGTCATCATCGACGAAATGCCGACGCCCGCAGCCAGCGTCGCGAGCGCGGCAAGCAGTGTCGGCCGCACCCCGAAACGCTGCATCGCGGCGGCGGCGAACGGGCCGGTAAGGCCATACAGCGCGAGATTGATCGAAATCGCGAGCGAGATCGTGCCGCGCGACCAGCCGAATTGCTTTTCGAGCGGAAGCATCATCACGCTCGGCGTCGCGCGCGTGCCGGCCGCCGCGAGCAGAACCAGAAATACGACGCCTACCGCGATCCACCCGTAATGCATCCGGCCATTCAGCCGTCTCGCAACCCAATTCATCGCCGCTCCGGTTTCGTTATGTTTCGTGGAGATTCGTGACCGCTCTGTCACATCAGAGTTGCGAGCTTAGTTACCGATCGGTAACATGTCAAGGCCGACGCACATTTCGAGGAAGCGCTTTGACACGATCATCCGCCGATCAGCCCAAGTCCACGGGTCGCCGCCAGGTTCGCACCGATGGCGCGACCGCGCAGGAACAACTGCTCGACGCAGCCCAGGAGTTGTTTTACCGCGAAGGCGTTCGCGCGGTCGGCGTCGATGCCGTCGTCGAGCGCGCGGGCGTCAACAAGATGAGTCTCTATCGGCGGTTCGCGTCGAAGGACGAACTCGTCGTCGCGTATCTTGAGCGCATGGACGACGGCTTTCGCCGCCGCTTCGAGGCGAGCGTGGCGAAGCATCCCGGCGAGCCGGCGAAGCAACTCGTTCAGGCGTTCGAAGATTTGGTGAAGCGCGCGTCGGCGCCGGACTATCGCGGGTGCCCGTTCGTCAACATCGCGTGCGAGTTCGGCGATCCGGCGCATCCGGCGCGGCAACTCGTCGACCAGAACAAGGGTTATGTGATGTCGCGCTTCGTGGAAATCTCGGCGGCGGCGGGCGCGGATAATCCGCAGGAACTGGCAGAATCGCTGGCGCTGCTGGTCGACGGCATCTACGCGACCAGTCAGACTTATGGCCCCGGCTCGGGGCCGCTGTGCGCCGCGCCGCGCATCGCGCGCACGCTCATCGATGCGGCATGTGCGTCGAAGCGCATCGAGCAAGGAAATCAGGAAAACTCATGATGGATGCAAGCACGCGCGACGATGTCATCGCGGTCACACAACACTGGCTGACGCGCGCGGTAATCGGCCTCAATCTCTGCCCGTTCGCCAAGAGCGTCCATGTGAAGGGACAGATTCGCTACGTCGTGAGCGAAGCGCGAGGCGTGGAGGACATCGTGGTCGAACTGGCGGACGAACTGCGTCTTCTGCGTGACAGCGATCCGGAAGCGGTCGATACGACGCTCCTCATCACGCCGCACGCCTTCGCCGACTTCATCGATTACAACGACGCGCTCTTCTTTGCCGATCGTCTGCTGAACGACATGGGGCTCGCGGGCGAATTGCAGATCGCGAGCTTCCATCCGCATTATCGGTTCGAAGGCACCGAGCCGGACGATATCGACAACTACACGAATCGCGCGCCGTATCCGATCTTCCATCTGTTGCGTGAGGCGAGCATCGATCGGGCGGTCGCGGCGTTTCCCGACGCCGCCGATATCTATGAGCGCAACATCGAAACGCTGCGCCGCCTCGGTCACGAGGGCTTCAGGGCCTGGATGGACAAACGTTGAACGGTTACGCGAAGAAGCGCTCGCGTAGTTCTTCGAGGCCCAGCGTTTCCAGCACTTCCGATAGCCGTTGTGCCGGCCTGCCGCGCGGCAGGTCCTTGAACTGAGCGATGATGAGCTCGTTCTTCATCGAATGTTCCCATCCGACCAGTTCGGTCACGCTGACCTGATAGCCGTGCGACTCGAGTTGAAGGCACCGCAGGACGTTCGTGATCTGACTGCCGAACTCGCGCGTGTGCAGCGGATGCCGCCACATCTCCGTCAGCACGTTCTTCGACAGCGAGTGCCCCTTGTTCTTGCGCAGCACGGACGCGACTTCCGCCTGACAGCACGGCACCACCACGATGTACTGCGCTTTCTTCTGCAGAGCGAAGTGGATGGCGTCGTCGGTTGCGGTGTTGCAGGCGTGCAATGCGGTGACGATGTCAACCGTCTCGGGAAGAAGATTCGAGTCGATCGATTCGGCCACCGACAGATTCAGGAACGACATGCCGTCGAATTCCAGCCGTTTCGCCAATTCCTCCGACTTTTTCACCAGATCTTCACGCGTCTCTATGCCATAGATGTGTGACCGATCGCGCAGAGTCTTGAAGAAGAGATCGTAGAGAATGAACCCGAGGTATGACTTCCCCGCGCCGTGATCGACGAGCGATACGGAACCCTGGTGCTGATGCACATCGGATAGAAGTGGTTCGATGAACTGAAACAGGTGATAGACCTGCTTCAGTTTGCGGCGGCTGTCCTGGTTCATCTTGCCGTCGCGCGTGAGGATGTGCAATTCCTTCAGCAGTTCGATCGACTGACCGGGACGAATTTCATGTTTGTTCGAAGGTTCGGACGTGCCGGGAACCGACGCGGGGGACTTCTTGGCCATCGTGATCAGTGACTGGTTGATGAAAAAGCGGAGCATGTTCGCGCTGAATGTGCGCTAACCGCTGGTTCTGCCGTCTCAAAAGAGGAAGTTTACCGAAAAGCGCAGAGACGCTCTTGTTCCGGCCATCGAATCATCGGCTTATGCGTCACAACGAGCGCATGGAACGGATCGTGCATCGTCTGACAATGAGACCATTGCAACAGACGGCACGCACGTGTGGTCACTGGCTGCCACGCGCAGATGCAGCACGCAGAAACATATAGTCAGTAACGAGCCGCGTCTCGACACGCCTGCGTCGTCACCGCGTCCGGTTCCGTTACGTAACACCCTAACGCACAGCGCGGCGATGCGACTCGCCGGCGCCATGATCAAGAGAGGACGGCGATGGATGCGATCCCGGACAAGAAAGCAGAGAAACAGTTTCAGGAGATGCTCGCGGCTCTGACCGCGATGCCCGCGTGGAGCGAAAAGCAGCAGCTCGAGCTCGAGATGGCCCGAGAGATTTCCGTGGAGATGTTGCGGCTCGCCGAGTCGATGCGTGACGGCTCCACCGACATCGAGACGTGTCTCACGATGCTCAAGTACGCCAAGGTGATGGACTTCGTGCTGACGACGCTCGCATCGCGCCGCGAGATCGCGCCGCAAACGCTGCGGGTGATTTTCAAGCTCGCCGGCCTGAAGGTGGATGAAGCCTATCCGGGCTGACAAGCCCGGATTCCGGACGCCGGTTCGTCTTCCGAGGACGCGCCGGCTTCAGCTTTTGCGCCGCGTCATCAGCCGCGCGGCGGAATTTCGCATATGGCGCTGCATCGCAGCCTGAGCCTGCACGGCGTCGCGGGCTTCGAGCGCTTCGAGAATGTCGCGATGCTCCGTCAGCGCGGCCGCCCACGTTTCCTCCCCCTCGAAGTGTCCCCGTAACGTCGATGACAGCGGACTGTGCCGCTCGTCGTACAGCGCGCCGACGGTGCGCACCAGTACGTCGTTGCCGGACATTTGCGCGATGGTGATATGAAAGGCGCGATCCGCGCTCATCGGTATCTGACCGCTTTCCACTTCGCGCGCCATCGTTTCGTAGACGGTTCGCAGCGCCTTCAGTGCCTTCGGCTTGGCGAACGGCGCGACGCTCGCCGCAATCGCACCTTCGATCACGCTGCGCGCATTCATGATTTCGATGGGACTCTCGCCAAGCTCCGCCTCACTGCTTGGCGGCCTGGCCGTGGGCGTCGCGGAGATATAGACGCCCGAACCCATGCGAATCTCTACGCGCCCCTCCAGTTCGAGCGCGACGAGCGCCTCCCGCACGGACGGCCGCGATACGCCGAGCGTCTGCGCCAGTTCCCGTTCCGATGGCAGCCGGCCGTTCGGCGCGAAGTCTTTTTGCCCGATCATGCCGCGCAGTTTGTCGGCGATCTGAAGGTAGAGACGGCGCGTTTCGGCGGGTTTGACACTCACGGGCAGACTCCTCAAGGCTCGGGGAAAACGTGGATTGTAATCAGGCGAAGGGTTGACGCACCGTGGGCCGGGCGTCCGAACCGTTTTTTACGCTTACAAGTGGCTTGACCAATTTCGAGTCAAGCCACTAGTATGCAATCTGGTAAGGCCACGCGGCCGAATTTTTTTATGTCGCGTTGGAACCGTTTCCAATCACAAGCGCCCCAATACAACCTTCGCCGCCGTCTGCATGTAGCGACGGAAGCGGCCCCCGAGCGACGCAACCATGAGCAATCCGATCCTTCAGTTCGGCACGAGCCGCTTTTTGCAAGCGCACGTGGACTTCTTCGTCACTCAAGCGGCGCGGCGCGATCCGGCCACCGCGCTCGGCAAGATCACCGTCGTGCAGACCACGTCCAGCGCCGACAGCCGCGCGCGCACCGACGCGCTGAAGGCAACCGGCCGCTATCCGGTCCGCATTCGCGGACGCCGTCGTGATGAGACCATCGACATGACGATCGAATGCGATTCGATCACCGAAGCATTGCACGCCAACGACGATTGGGCGCTCTTGCTGCAACGGATTCAACGCGATGTAAAAGTGATCGTCTCCAACACGGCCGATGCCGGCTACGCCCTCTTCGACGAAGACACCGCCGATCTGCTCGACGGAAAGCAGACCCCGCGCGGCTTCGCAGCCAAGCTCGCGGTTCTGCTGCACGCGCGCTTTCGCGCCGGCGCCGCGCCGATCACGCTGCTGCCGTGCGAGCTCGTTTCGCGCAACGGCGACACGCTGCGCGATCTCGTCCTGGGCATCGCTCGTCAATGGCGGACGGACGACGCGTTTATCCGCTATCTGACGAGCGACTGCGTCTGGGTGAATTCGCTCGTCGACCGCATCGTCTCGGAGCCGATCCTGCCGGTCGGCGCGATCGCCGAGCCGTACGCGCTCTGGGCCATCGAACGGCAGGCGGGCATGGTGCTGCCGTGCGAACACGAAGACATCGTCGTGACCGACGATCTCGCGCATTACGAACGCCTCAAGCTGCTGCTGCTCAATCTCGGCCACACGATGCTCGCCGAGTTCTGGCGCACACGCGACGGCGCAGCCGATATGACCGTCCTCGACGCGATGCGCGATCCCGCCTTCCGCGAGCCGCTCGAAGCCGTCTGGCGCGACGAAGTCCTGCCGGTCTTCACGGCGCTCGGCCAGCACGATGTCGCGGCTGAATACCTGGCGAGCGTGCGCGATCGCTTCGAGAACCCGTTTCTCGTGCACCGGCTATCGGACATCGCGCGCAATCACGAAGAAAAGAAGATGCGGCGCTTTCAGCCTGTCATCGATCTTGCTCGTGAATTGAAGCTCGACATCGGACAAAAGCGGCTGCGCGACGCGCTGAACGCGGACGTCGGCTGAACCGGCGCGCGAATCCGCCCTAGAAAGCGGAACGCGCACGACGGATTGTTTTTTGCAATCACGGCCCCACCGCGTCTTGAACGCGCAAGGGCCATATGAACGAAGTGCCGCTTCACTGAGGAGACAAACGATGCGGAAAATGCGTTGGGTGGTGATATTTCTGGCCTTTCTGGCCATCGCGATCAATTACATCGACCGGGCGAATCTCGCGGTCGCCGCGCCGCAGATCGAGAAGGCGCTCAATATCGGCCCGGCAGAAATGGGCTTCATTCTGAGCGGCTTCTTCTGGAGCTACGCGCTGATGCAGATGCCGTTCGGCTGGTTCGTCGATCGCGTCGGCGCGCGCATTGCGCTGCCGCTCGCGGTCGGCTGGTGGTCGGTGTTTACGGCCCTCACCGCCGTCGCGACGAGCGTCACCGGCATGTTCGGCTGCCGCCTGATGCTCGGCATCGGCGAAGCGGGCGCGTATCCGTCGTGCGCGAAACTGGTCTCGCAATGGTTCACCAAGGCGCAGCGCGCGTTCGCGACGAGTATCTTCGATAGCGGCTCGCGCGTCGGTTCGGCCCTGTCGATCCCGGTCGTTGCGCTCATCATCAGCGCGTTCGGCTGGGAAGCGTCGTTCATCATCACCGGCGCGATCGGCTTCGTGTGGATTCTTGGCTGGTTCCTCATCTATCGCAACAAGTCGAAGGGTGACCTGACCGGCGAAGTCGATGTCGATCCGGCGCCCGTCGCACCGAGAAACAAGGTGTCGTGGGCTTCGCTTTTCAAGTACCGCACGCTGTGGGGCATGATGCTCGGCTTCTTCTGCCTCAACTTCGTGATCTACTTCTTCATCACGTGGTTCCCGAGCTATCTCGTTCAGGCGCACGGCTTCTCGCTGAAGTCTCTTGGCACGCTCGGCACCATCCCCGCGCTGATGTCGATTCCCGGCGGCTGGCTCGGCGGCTGGGTGTCGGACTCGCTCTTCAAGCGCGGCTGGAGCCTGACCGCCGCACGCAAGACCTGCATGGTCGGCGGCATGCTGCTTTCGTCGGTCATCACGCTTTGCGCGTTCACCGAGAATACCTATCTGATGCTCGCGTTCTTCGGCATCGCCTACGCTTCGCTGGCCTTTGCTGCTGCAAGCATCTGGTCCTTGCCGAGCGATGTCGCGCCGACGCCGGATCACGTTGCGTCGATCGGCGGCATTCAGAACTTCGCGTCGAACCTGGCGGGGATCGTCATCACGACGTTCACCGGCGTCATGCTGGCGATCACCAAGGGTTCGTTTGTCATTCCGCTGTGCGTGGCGGGCGGCTTCTGCTTTTTGGGCGCATTCAGCTATCTTGTGATTGTCGGCAAGATCGAACCGCTCAACAAAGCCGAGCAGGATTCGCTGTCCGAAAAGCGCGCACCGTCCACGATCTAAGAAAACATCATGTCCACCACATCCACCGACCATGCGGTCATCCGGCTGCACCCCAATGACGACGTCGTGATCGCGACGCGGCAACTTGTCTCCGGCGCGCGCATCGCGTCGGAGGACCTGGTCGTCGCGGGGCTGATTCCGCCGGGCCACAAGATCGCCACGCGGGCGATCGCCGCGGGCGAGCCCGTCAAGCGCTACAACCAGATAATCGGTGTGGCGAAAGAGGCGATCGCGCGCGGGCAGCACGTGCATACGCAGAATCTGTCGATGGCCGATTTCGCGCGCGAGCACGAATTCGGTGTCGACAAGCACCCGACGCCTGTCGTCAACAAGCCCGCGACGTTCATGGGCATCCGTCGCGACGATGGGCGCGTCGCGACGCGCAATTTCATCGGCGTGCTGACGAGCGTGAACTGCTCGGCCACCGTCGCGCGCGCGATCGCGGATCACTTCCGCCGCGATGTGCATCCGGAAGCGCTCGCGGATTATCCGAACGTCGATGGCGTGATCGCGCTGACGCACGGTCTCGGATGCGGTATCGACATGCAGGGCGAAGGGCTCGGCATTCTGCGGCGCACGCTGGCCGGATATGCGGTGCATCCGAACTTTCATTCGGTGCTCTTCGTCGGCTTGGGGTGCGAGACGAATCAGATTGCCGGCGTGCTGGAATCCAGTGGACTGAAGGACGGCGAGCGGCTGCGCAGCTTCACGATTCAGGACAGCGGCGGAACGAAGAAGACGATCGAACGCGGCATCGCGCTGGTCAAGGAAATGCTGGCGGAGGCGAATCGGGTGCAGCGCGAGCCGGTGCCTGCATCGCATCTGATCGTGGGACTGCAGTGCGGCGGCTCGGATGGCTATTCGGGCATTTCGGCGAATCCCGCGTTGGGCGCAGCCGTCGACAAGCTCGTGAGTCATGGCGGCACGGCCATCCTTTCGGAGACGCCGGAAGTGTACGGAGCGGAGCATTTGCTAACGCGCCGTGCGGTGAGCCGCGAAGTCGGAGAAAAGCTGCTCACGCGCATCAAGTGGTGGGAAGAGTATTGCGCGCGCAACGGCGCGGCCATGGACAACAATCCGTCGGCGGGCAACAAGGTCGGCGGGCTGACCACGATTCTCGAGAAGTCGCTGGGCGCGGTTGCCAAGGGCGGCACGACGAATCTCGTCGAAGTCTATGAATACGCCGAGCGTATCCACGCGAAGGGTTTCGTATTCATGGACTCGCCGGGCTACGATCCGATGTCCGCGACGGGTCAGGTCGCGTCCGGTGCGAACCTTATCTGCTTCACGACAGGGCGCGGCTCGGCCTATGGCTGCGCGCCCTCCCCTTCACTGAAGCTCGCGACGAACACCGCGTTGTGGGAGCGCCAGGAAGAGGATATGGACATCAACTGCGGCGGCGTGATCGATGGTACTGCGAGCATCGACGAACTCGGCGAGCAGATTTTCCAGATGATGCTGGATTGCGCGTCGGGCGTTGCGTCGAAGAGTGAGCTCAACGGTTACGGGCAGAGCGAGTTCGTGCCGTGGCAGGTGGGCGTGGTGACCTGATTGATTGTCGTACCGTAGACGTCGCATCGCATCGTGCTTGACGCGAGCGATGCGGCGGCTAGCTTCATGGCCAACGTAAGGCGCTGGACCGAATCCGCGACATCCTCCGTCGCTTCACGATAACCACCGCGATCCGCCCGCGCACGATCTGCCCGACGTCTTCAACTGATCGGCGACGCGCATCGCTTCGTCGATCGGAAACGCGAACGAGATGCCCGTGAGACCGCCGGTGCGGCTTTAGATCTGCGAGTTGATGCCGATCACTCCGCTAAGTTGATGAGCGGGCCGCCCGAGTTGCCGGGATCCGCAGTGCGCCGTCGGTCTGGATGGACGGCAGGTAATCGCCGATGTCGCGCCTCAATCGGTCGCGACGAGCGACATGCGTTCACAGCGTCCGTGCAGGGTATCGCGGGTCAGACCGTCGCCGAATATTCCGCCATCATCTTCAGCGCGACAGCTTCGGCAACCTCGATTCCATCGATCGCCGCCGAGTAAATCCCGCCAGCATAGCCCGCGCCCTCGCCCGCCGGGTACAGTCCATCGACATTGACGCTCTGGTAGTCGTCGTTGCGGCGCACTCGCAGTGGCGACGATGTGCGCGTTTCGACGCCGGTCAGCACGGCGTCGTGCATCGCGAAACCCGGGATCTTCTTGTCCAGTTCGGGCAGCGCCTCGCGGATCGCCTCGATCACGTAGTCGGGCAACGCGGTGCTCAGGTCGGTCGGCTTGACGCCCGGTTTATACGACGGCATTACCGAACCCAGCGACGTCAACGCACGCCCAGCGATGAAGTCGCCGACGAGTTGCCCCGGCGCGCTGTAATCACCGCCGCCGAGCTCGAACGCGCGCTCTTCCCACTTTCTCTGAAACGCGATGCCGGCCAGCGGGCCGCCCGGATAATCTTCTGGCGTGATGCCAACGACGATGCCCGCGTTCGCATTGCGTTCGGCACGCGAATACTGGCTCATGCCGTTGGTGACGACGCGCCCCGCCTCCGATGTAGCGGCTACCACCGTCCCGCCCGGGCACATGCAGAAGCTATAGACTGCCCGTCCGTTGCTGCAGTGGTGCACCACCTTGTAGTCCGCGGCGCCCAGGCGCTCATGACCGGCGAACTTGCCGAAGCGCGCCCTGTCGATTACTCCCTGCGGATGCTCGATGCGGAACCCGAGCGAAAACGGCTTCGCTTCCATGTAGACGCCGCGCTCATGCAGCATCTCGAAGGTATCGCGGGCGCTGTGGCCGACGGCGAGCACGACATGTTCGCAGCGCAGCACTTCGCCGGTCGACAGCCGCAGGCCGCGCACTTTGCCGTCGTCTATATCGATATCCTCGACGCGATGCTGAAATCGCACTTCTCCGCCCAACTGGTGGATGGTCGCGCGCATCTTCTCGACCATGCTCACGAGACGGAATGTGCCGATGTGCGGCCGGCTCAGATAGAGGATGTCCTCCGGCGCGCCGGCTTTCACGAATTCGTCGAGCACCTTCCGTCCGTAGTGCTTCGGGTCCTTGATCTGGCTGTAGAGTTTGCCGTCCGAGAAAGTACCGGCGCCGCCTTCGCCGAACTGCACGTTCGACTCGGGATTGAGTTCGTTGCGTCGCCAAAGGCCCCAGGTGTCTTTCGTCCGCTCACGCACGGCTTTTCCACGCTCGAGGATGATCGGCCGGAAGCCCATCTGCGCCAGAATCAAGCCGGCGAAAAGCCCGCAGGGCCCCATCCCGATGACGACAGGGCGGAGCATCGTCGAGCGTTCGGGCGCCTTCGTTACGAAGTGGTAACTCATGTCGGGAGTGACGCCGCAATGCGGATGCGCGTGAGCCTTCAGACGCGCCAGCGCCGATGCCTCGTCTTGCAGCGTGACATCGATGATGTACGTGAGCTTGATATCGGCGCGCTTGCGGGCATCGTGCGCGCGACGGAACACGTGGAAATGCACGAGCTCCTCGGCAGCGACACCGATTTCTGCCAGACGCGCGACAACAGCCGGTTCGATGGCCGAATCAGGATGATCGAGCGGGAGCTTGATTTCGCTTAAACGTAGCATGGGAACTCGATGGCAGCAGCCGAACGGGAATACGAAGTGGGGATTTTAGCGCGCGGGCCATCACGCGCTGATGTCTCGGGCCTCTACGTGAAACACGGCTGAAACGCAAAAACCCCACCTTTGAGGGGTGGGGTTTTTGTTTAAGGCATGAGGAGCCTGACGATTACCTACTTTCACACGGGGATCCGCACTATCATCGGCGTGGAGTCGTTTCACGGTCCTGTTCGGGATGGGAAGGGGTGGGACCGACTCGCTATGGTCATCAGGCATGACTTGTTGTTGTGCGCGTTGGGGACGGCACAACCAATCTGGGAAGAAGTAGATTCGGTAGTGACTGTTGGGCACAGTCGCGTCACTCAACCGGCGTGCCCCCTTCGGGGGTTGCATTGAGTAAGCGCTAAAGCGCTAACTCACTGCGAAACACACTGGTTATAGGATCAAGCCTTACGGGCAATTAGTATCAGTTAGCTCAATGCATTACTGCACTTACACACCTGACCTATCAACGTCCTGGTCTGGAACGACCCTTCAAGGGGCTCGAAGCCCCGGGGATATCTCATCTTAAGGCGAGTTTCCCGCTTAGATGCTTTCAGCGGTTATCTCTTCCGAACATAGCTACCCGGCGATGCCACTGGCGTGACAACCGGTACACCAGAGGTTCGTCCACTCCGGTCCTCTCGTACTAGGAGCAGCCCCCTTCAAATATCCAACGCCCACGGCAGATAGGGACCAAACTGTCTCACGACGTTTTAAACCCAGCTCACGTACCTCTTTAAATGGCGAACAGCCATACCCTTGGGACCGGCTACAGCCCCAGGATGAGATGAGCCGACATCGAGGTGCCAAACACCGCCGTCGATATGAACTCTTGGGCGGTATCAGCCTGTTATCCCCAGAGTACCTTTTATCCGTTGAGCGATGGCCCTTCCATACAGAACCACCGGATCACTATGACCTGCTTTCGCACCTGCTCGACTTGTCGGTCTCGCAGTTAAGCACGCTTATGCCATTGCACTATCAGCACGATTTCCGACCGTACCTAGCGTACCTTCGTACTCCTCCGTTACGCTTTGGGAGGAGACCGCCCCAGTCAAACTGCCTACCATGCACTGTCCCCGATCCGGATCACGGACCAAGGTTAGAACCTCAAACAAACCAGGGTGGTATTTCAAGGACGGCTCCACCGAAACTGGCGTTCCGGTTTCATAGCCTCCCACCTATCCTACACAGATCGGTTCAAAGTCCAATGCAAAGCTACAGTAAAGGTTCATGGGGTCTTTCCGTCTAGCCGCGGGGAGATTGCATCATCACAAACACTTCAACTTCGCTGAGTCTCGGGAGGAGACAGTGTGGCCATCGTTACGCCATTCGTGCAGGTCGGAACTTACCCGACAAGGAATTTCGCTACCTTAGGACCGTTATAGTTACGGCCGCCGTTTACCGGGACTTCAATCAAGAGCTTGCACCCCATCATTTAATCTTCCGGCACCGGGCAGGCGTCACACCCTATACGTCCACTTTCGTGTTTGCAGAGTGCTGTGTTTTTATTAAACAGTCGCAGCCACCAGTTTATTGCAACCTCTTCACCCTTCTGGCGCAGGCCAGTCAAGCTACAGAGGCGTACCTTATCCCGAAGTTACGGTACCAATTTGCCGAGTTCCTTCTCCCGAGTTCTCTCAAGCGCCTTAGAATACTCATCTCGCCCACCTGTGTCGGTTTGCGGTACGGTCATCGTTAGACTGAAGCTTAGAGGCTTTTCTTGGAACCACTTCCAATTGCTTCGCTTCCGAAGAAGCTCGCGCCACACCCTTGAATCCTGTGCCCGGATTTGCCTGAGCACCTTCTCCAATGCAGCGACCGGGACGTCCAACACCCGGACAACCTTCCGCGATCCGTCCCCCCATCGCATCTAACAATGGTGCAGGAATATTGACCTGCTTCCCATCAGCTACGCATTTCTGCCTCGCCTTAGGGGCCGACTCACCCTACGCCGATGAACGTTGCGTAGGAAACCTTGGGCTTACGGCGAGGGGGCTTTTCACCCCCTTTATCGCTACTCATGTCAGCATTCGCACTTCCGATACCTCCAGCATGCCTTTCGACACACCTTCGCAGGCTTACGGAACGCTCTCCTACCACACGTACTTGCGTACGCATCCGCAGCTTCGGTGACTGGCTTGAGCCCCGTTACATCTTCCGCGCAGGACGACTCGATCAGTGAGCTATTACGCTTTCTTTAAAGGGTGGCTGCTTCTAAGCCAACCTCCTGACTGTTTTAGCCTTCCCACTTCGTTTCCCACTTAGCCAATCTTGGGGACCTTAGCTGGCGGTCTGGGTTGTTTCCCTCTTGACACCGGACGTTAGCACCCGATGTCTGTCTCCCGTGATTGCACTCTTCGGTATTCGGAGTTTGCTATGGCGTAGTAATCCGCAATGGACCCCACAACCATGACAGTGCTCTACCCCCGAAGGTGATACACGAGGCACTACCTAAATAGTTTTCGGAGAGAACCAGCTATTTCCAAGTTTGTTTAGCCTTTCACCCCTATCCACAGCTCATCCCCTAACTTTTCAACGTTAGTGGGTTCGGTCCTCCAGTACGTGTTACCGCACCTTCAACCTGGCCATGGATAGATCACTTGGTTTCGGGTCTACGCCCAGCAACTGATCGCCCTATTCGGACTCGCTTTCGCTACGCCTGCCTTAATCAGTTAAGCTCGCTACTGAACGTAAGTCGCTGACCCATTATACAAAAGGTACGCCGTCACCCCTTGCGAGGCTCCGACTGTTTGTATGCATGCGGTTTCAGGATCTATTTCACTCCCCTCCCGGGGTTCTTTTCGCCTTTCCCTCACGGTACTGGTTCACTATCGGTCGATCACGAGTATTTAGCCTTGGAGGATGGTCCCCCCATCTTCAGACAGGATTTCACGTGTCCCGCCCTACTTGTCGTACCCCTAGTTCTTCCACGCTGCTTTCGCTTACAGGGCTATCACCTGCTATGGCCGCACTTTCCAGAGCGTTCAGCTAACAATGCAGATAAAGAGTACAGGCTCTTCCCATTTCGCTCGCCACTACTTTGGGAATCTCGGTTGATTTCTTTTCCTGCGGTTACTTAGATGTTTCAGTTCACCGCGTTCGCTCCACATGACCTATGTATTCAGTCATGGGTGACCCATACGGGCCGGGTTTCCCCATTCGGACATCTTCGGATCAATGCTCGTTTGCCAGCTCCCCGAAGCTTTTCGCAGGCTACCGCGTCCTTCATCGCCTGTGATCGCCAAGGCATCCACCACATGCACTTGTTCGCTTGACCCTATAACGAGTGCGTCTCTCATCGAGCCACATCCGCCATAGGCTGAGTTTTCGCGTTGTGCCGTATTCCAAGTCATCATTAAGATCACTTTTCATACTCGATACAATCACTACCCTGAACCTGCTACTCGCGCCCATCTCTAAGCGCTTTCCCAGATTCTCTTTACTACTTCTTCCAGATTGTTAAAGAACGTTTAGCCGACAAGCGTGTTTCAATACTTGCGACATCAACTGGCTAGCAATCGCCAATGCTTAACGCTTACCCGAAGCGCTAGGCATTGAGGATTGGTGGAGGATGACGGGATCGAACCGACGACCCCCTGCTTGCAAAGCAGGTGCTCTCCCAGCTGAGCTAATCCCCCGATGAGGCCTGACTAAGGTGTTGCCCAGCCACGCCTGATTCGGATGGTGGGTCTGGTTGGATTCGAACCAACGACCCCCGCCTTATCAAGACGGTGCTCTAACCGACTGAGCTACAGACCCTTAGCCTGTCTTTCTGACAGCCGATAAGCGTGAGCGCTTAACTTTAAGCGCGAAGCTCGAGAAAGGAGGTGATCCAGCCGCACCTTCCGATACGGCTACCTTGTTACGACTTCACCCCAGTCATGAATCCCACCGTGGTAAGCGCCCTCCTTGCGGTTAGGCTACCTACTTCTGGTGAAACCCACTCCCATGGTGTGACGGGCGGTGTGTACAAGACCCGGGAACGTATTCACCGCGGCATGCTGATCCGCGATTACTAGCGATTCCAGCTTCACGCAGTCGAGTTGCAGACTGCGATCCGGACTACGATCGGTTTTCTGGGATTGGCTCCACCTCGCGGCTTGGCAACCCTCTGTTCCGACCATTGTATGACGTGTGAAGCCCTACCCATAAGGGCCATGAGGACTTGACGTCATCCCCACCTTCCTCCGGTTTGTCACCGGCAGTCTCCTTAGAGTGCTCTTGCGTAGCAACTAAGGACAAGGGTTGCGCTCGTTGCGGGACTTAACCCAACATCTCACGACACGAGCTGACGACAGCCATGCAGCACCTGTGCGCCGGTTCTCTTTCGAGCACCCCCACCTTTCAGCAGGGTTCCGACCATGTCAAGGGTAGGTAAGGTTTTTCGCGTTGCATCGAATTAATCCACATCATCCACCGCTTGTGCGGGTCCCCGTCAATTCCTTTGAGTTTTAATCTTGCGACCGTACTCCCCAGGCGGTCAACTTCACGCGTTAGCTACGTTACTAAGGAAATGAATCCCCAACAACTAGTTGACATCGTTTAGGGCGTGGACTACCAGGGTATCTAATCCTGTTTGCTCCCCACGCTTTCGTGCATGAGCGTCAGTGTTGGCCCAGGAGGCTGCCTTCGCCATCGGTATTCCTCCACATCTCTACGCATTTCACTGCTACACGTGGAATTCTACCTCCCTCTGCCACACTCAAAGCCTGCCAGTCACCAATGCAGTTCCCAGGTTAAGCCCGGGGATTTCACATCGGTCTTAACAGACCGCCTGCGCACGCTTTACGCCCAGTAATTCCGATTAACGCTCGCACCCTACGTATTACCGCGGCTGCTGGCACGTAGTTAGCCGGTGCTTATTCTTCCGGTACCGTCATCCTCCATCCATATTAGGGACGAAGTTTTCTTTCCGGACAAAAGTGCTTTACAACCCGAAGGCCTTCTTCACACACGCGGCATTGCTGGATCAGGGTTGCCCCCATTGTCCAAAATTCCCCACTGCTGCCTCCCGTAGGAGTCTGGGCCGTGTCTCAGTCCCAGTGTGGCTGGTCGTCCTCTCAGACCAGCTACAGATCGTCGCCTTGGTAGGCCTTTACCCCACCAACTAGCTAATCTGCCATCGGCCGCCCCTGCAGCGCGAGGTCCGAAGATCCCCCGCTTTCCTCCGTAGATCGTATGCGGTATTAATCCGGCTTTCGCCGGGCTATCCCCCACTACAGGACACGTTCCGATGTATTACTCACCCGTTCGCCACTCGCCGCCAGGCCGAAGCCCGCGCTGCCGTCCGACTTGCATGTGTAAGGCATGCCGCCAGCGTTCAATCTGAGCCAGGATCAAACTCTTCAGTTCAAACCTGTTACTGTTTTTCGGTTCCGTTAGAAACCGGTCGCTCACTCAACGTACTGACGATGATTAATCCGTCCGAAGACAGACAAACCTTCCTCTTAATACTTCGTGTGAGACTCTTGATTACTTTTGCTTGTCGCTCCAGCACCTAAGCACCAGAACCGCACTCGCCATCAAGCGCCCACACTTATCGGCTGTTAGTTTTTAAAGAACATTCGCGAGACTTTCCTGCCTCGTCTTGCGTCGCTGCGTCAGCAGCAGAGAAACGAGATTATGAATATCGCTTCGAAGTCTGTCAACAAGTTTTTGAAGCTTCTTGTCAACTTGCCTTTCGGCACCTCATCCAAGACAGGATCACACTTGATCCTTGAAATCAAACGGGCCGTGCGGACATCACACGACCCGTCAACTTAGTCTTGGTGCCGGCTGCAGGACTCGAACCCGCCACCTGATGATTACAAATCAACTGCTCTACCAGATGAGCTAAGCCGGCGAAGGACGAGATTCTACTTCATTTGACGACTTTGAGGTGCGATCTCGTGGAAGATTTCGCAGCTTCATCTTCGGCTGAACCGACGCTCGGCTCCTCGGGCGCCGAAGCGTCGTCAGAACCCGATCGCTCGTCCGCCGCCGGGGCGGCCGGACGCGCCTCACGCTCCGCGGACCGCGCTGGCTCTGCCGCATGCTGCGACGGTTCTACCGGGAACGCCATTCCCTGCCCGTTCTCTCGCGCGTAGATCGCGAGCACGTTGGCTACCTGCACCTCGATCTTGTGCGACTTGCCCGAGAATCGTGCGCTGAACTCGATCCATTCATTGCCCATCTGCAACTGGCTCGTCGCCTCGAAGCTGATGTTCAGGACGATCTCGTCGTTGCGAACGAACTGGCGCGGCACGCGCGTGGCCCCGTCAACCCGCACGGCGATATGTGCCGTGAAGCCGTTATCCGTGCACCACTCGTAGAGCGCGCGAAGCAGATACGGCTTGGTGGAAATTTCTTGCATCAACTTTCCTCTGCCGGAGCAAGGCATGCGAACTCGCGCCGCCGTGCTCCGCTCTCGCAAACTATCGACGCATCACCTTTTCGGAAGGCGTCAGCGCTTCAATATAGGCCGGACGGCTGAAAATCCGCTCGGCGTACTTCATCAACGGCGCAGCATTCTTCGACAGTTCGATGCCATAGTGATCCAGGCGCCACAGCAGCGGTGCGATCGCCACGTCCAGCATCGAGAACTCTTCGCCCAGCATGTACTTGTTCTTCAAGAAGATCGGCGCCAGTTGAGTGAGGCGATCACGGATGGCGCTGCGCGCCTTCTCGTGGTTCTTCTCGGCCGCTTTGCCCTTTTCGTTCTCCAGCGTCCCGACGTGCACGAACAATTCTTTCTCGAAGTTCAGCAGGAACAGGCGCGCACGCGCGCGCTGGACCGGGTCAGCCGGCATGAGTTGAGGATGCGGAAACCGCTCGTCGATATATTCGTTGATGATATTCGACTCGTACAGAATCAGGTCGCGCTCGACGAGGATCGGTACCTGTCCGTAGGGGTTCATCACCGCGATGTCTTCCGGCTTGTTGAACAGATCGACGTCGCGGATCTCGAAATCCATGCCCTTTTCGAACAACACCAGCCGGCAGCGCTGGGAGAACGGGCAAGTAGTGCCGGAATACAGAACCATCATGTTTTTAAAGTCCCTTCAGTAAACTCGAAGGGCCGGCCGAGGCGGCTCCCTGGCGGAAGCGCCGTCGCACCGACCCACGCCGTCGATTGGCGTGCTATTTGATATCTCTCCAGTATGCCGCGTTCAGACGCCATGCGAGGAAGCTCAGGAGCGCCAGGAACAGCAGGACCCAGACGCCGAGGCGCTTGCGGGTTTGCTGGGCGGGTTCGGACATCCACGAAAGGTACGAAACCAGATCGGCCACAGCTGAATCATAATCCACGTTTGACATGGCGCCAGGCGTCACCTGAGTGTAACCCACGAATCTTTTTACCTTTTCGCCGGTCTTTTCGTCCGTTTCCGTCGCGAACCGGGCGTCGCGGATGCCTTGCAGCGTCCACAGCACGTGGGGCATGCCGACGTTCTCGTACACGCGGTTATTCCAGCCGGTCGGCCGCGTCGGATCGCGGTAGAAGCTGCGCATATACGTGTAGAGCCAGTCGCGTCCACGCGCCCTCGCCTCCACCGACAAATCGGGCGGCGACGCGCCGAACCACGCTTTCGCGTCGTCCGGGCGCATCGCGATGCTCATCGTGTTGCCGATTTTGTCCGTTGTGAACAGCAGATTGTCCTGAATCTCCTTCTGGCTGATGCCGAGATCGGTCAGCCGGTTGTAGCGCATCAGGTTCGCACTGTGGCAGTTCAGGCAATAGTTTACAAACATTTGAGCGCCATGCTGCAACGACGCAAAATTGTCCGCGTTATTCGGCGCCCGGTCGAGGACCGCCTCCTCTTCCGCGTGGGCCGGCGCGCCGCCGAATGCGAACATCGCGGCGCCGATCATCGCCATCATCGAGAGCCATTTTTTCATCGCGTAATCTCCGGACGTGAGCTCAGTGGTGTTTGTAGTTCACTCGCTCGGGCGGCGTCTTGAATCTGCCGCGCGGCGTCCAGAAAGGCATGCCCAGGAAAAACGCAAAATAAATCAGTGCGCAAATCTGTGCGATGAGTGTCCCCGCCGGCGATGGCGGCCTCGTCCCCAGGAAGCCGAGCACGAGAAAGGCGATCACGAAGATCGCGTAAAAAACCTTGTGGAAGAGTGGCCGATAGCGAATGGATTTCACCGGACTGCGATCGAGCCAGGGCAGGAAAAACAGCGACACGACTGCGGTGCCCATTACCACGACGCCCCAGAATTTCGACTCGGTCAGCGCCATGAACACGATCACGACAAGCGCAAGTACCGGCAACGCAATACGCCACTTTCCGCGAGCCCTCAACAGCGCAAATACACCGAGCAGCGCGATCACGATCATGAGGACGATCTTGAACGGATCGGTGGTCGCGCGGAGCATCGCGTAGAACGCAGTGAAATACCAGACCGGCGCGATTTCTGGCGGCGTCTGCAGCGGATTCGCCGGAACGAAGTTGTTCGCTTCAAGGAAATATCCGCCCATTTCCGGGGCGAAGAAGATGATTGCCGCGGAAATCAGCAGAAATACGCAGACACCGAAGAAGTCATGGATCGAATAGTACGGATGAAACGGAATGCCATCGAGCGGAATGCCGTTCGCATCCTTCTTTGCCTTGATTTCGATGCCGTCGGGATTATTGGATCCGACCTCGTGCAGCGCGACCAGATGGGCCGCCACCAAGCCGATCAGCACGAGCGGAATCGCAATTACGTGAAACGCGAAGAAGCGGTTCAGCGTGACGTCCGACACGACATAATCGCCACGAATCCAGAGCGAAAGATCCGGACCGATGAAAGGAATGGCCGAAAACAAATTCACGATGACCTGCGCGCCCCAGAACGACATTTGCCCCCAAGGCAGCAGATACCCGAAGAACGCCTCCGCCATCAGGCACAGGAAAATAGCACAGCCGAAAATCCATACCAGTTCGCGCGGTTTCCTGTATGACCCATAAATCAGGCTGCGGAACATGTGCAGATAAACGACGACGAAGAACATGGAAGCGCCGGTGGAATGCATGTACCGAATGAGCCAGCCCCACGGCACCTCCCGCATGATGTATTCAACCGATGCAAAAGCGAGCGTCGCATCCGGCTTGTAATTCATGACGAGAAATATGCCCGTCACGATCTGAATGACGAGCACGAGCAGCGAAAGCGAGCCGAAGAAATACCAGAAGTTGAAGTTCTTCGGCGCGTAATACTCCGAGACGTGCTTTTTCCAGCTCGCGGTGAGCGGAAACCGGCGGTCGATCCAGCCCGTGAGGCCCGTCGTTTCGACATCCTTGTCTGCGGTCGCCATTTAAGCCTCTCCCTTTTCGTCCTTGCCGATCACGAGTTGCGTCGCCGAAGTGAACATGTATGGAGGCACGTCCAGATTTTGCGGCGCAGGCTTGTTCTTGAAGACGCGGCCCGCCAGGTCATAAGTCGAGCCGTGGCATGGGCAAAGAAAACCGCCCGGCCAGTTATCAGGGAGATTGGGTTGAGGCCCTTCGGTGAATCGCGGCGTCGGCGTGCACCCGAGGTGCGTGCACACGGCGACGGTCACGAGAATATTCTTGTGATCCGCGCGCGAACGATATTCGTTGTTGCAGTACTCCGGCAACGGCATGGAGAATTCCATCTTGGAATTCGGGTCTGCCACTTCGCTGTCGGCCTTCTTGATATCGGCCAGCATTTCGTCGGTGCGATTCACGATCCACACCGGACGGCCGCGCCACGCGACCGTCATCATTTCGCCCGGCTTGAGCCCGCTGATATCGACCTCGACAGGCGCGCCCGCCGCTTTCGCCTTTTCCGATGGCGCAAACGAACTGACGAAAGGCACTACGGTTGCCACACCTCCGAAACCACCTGCTACGGTCGTCGCAATCAGCCAGGTACGGCGGCCGCCGTCGACGCGGTTATCGTCCTTGTCTCGCATCACACGCCCCACTTCTGAGTTGGATTTATACCGTCACATCAGTGTTCCGCCGCTAGTGTGCGCGAATGGAGTTGCCATTTACAAGGCCCGCGCAGTAAAAATCACTCGAAGTCACAGGCCTTGCGGGTTTTCCCCACGTTTTCGCACGTTCTCGTGAAGCAATGTTTTAAGCCGAAGCCGACTGCCCCGCAGCCCTTCAAAATCGGCCGCACGCCTATTAAACCGGATTATCGATATCGATGAACAAGTGCTCGATATCGAACTCCTCGGACAGATGCGCGCCTACCGCTTGCACCCCATATCGTTCAGTGGCGTGATGCCCCGCCGCGATGTACGCGACGCCTGACTCCGCCGCAATGTGCATGGTCTGCTCGGAGACTTCGCCGCTCACGTAGACATCCGCGCCGGCCGCAACCGCTTGCTCGAAATAGCCCTGCGCGCCGCCGGTGCACCATGCGACGCGTCGCAGTTCGCGGTCCGAATCGCCGAATACTAGCGGCTTTCGGCCGAGCGCATTTTCAACGGTCGCGGTGAAATGCTCGAGCGACAGCGGCATCGTGAGCGGCGCGATCCAACCGAGATCCTGATCGGCGAAACGGCCATCCGCAATCAGACCGAGCCGTGCGCCCAGTTGCGCGTTGTTGCCGAGTTCCGGGTGAGAATCGAGCGGAAGATGGTACGCGAACAGATTGACGTCGTTGGCGATCAGCGTGCGCAGACGCCGATGCTTTCGCCCCGTTATCTGCGGCGCTTCGTTGCGCCAGAAGTAGCCATGATGAACCAGCACCGTGTCCGCGCCCCAGTCCAGCGCGGCTTCGAGAAATGCCAGCGACGCCGTCACGCCGGTTGCGATTTTGTGAACACGGCGAGTCCCTTCGACCTGTAGGCCGTTCGGGCAATAGTCCTTGAAGCGGCCGATTTCCAGCAGATTGTTCAGATACAATTCGAGTTCGATCCGATCCATGAAATCCTCTATCCCTTCAAATGCTTAGACGCTTCTGGCTGTTTTTTGCCCAAGCGGTCACCGTGCTTTTGGCTCTGATGTTTATCATCGCGACCCTGAAACCGCAGTGGCTTCAACGTCAGGGCCAGTTTGGCAAGCAACTCGCCGAGCCGATCGTCGCGCTGCAGGAAGTGGCGCCGAGCATCGGTTCGCGCCCGCTTCAGTCTTCCTATGCCGAAGGCGCGCAAAAGGCCATGCCCGCGGTCGTCAACGTGTTCTCCAGCAAGGACGGCAATCTGCCGCCGGACGCGCGCTCGAAAGACCCGCTGTTCCGCTACTTCTTCGGCGACAAGAACCGGCGCAAGAGCGACGAGCCGCCCGCATCGAATCTGGGCTCGGGGGTGATCGTCAGCTCGGAAGGCTACATTCTAACGAACCAGCATGTCGTGGACGGTGCGGATCAGATCGAAGTCGCGCTCGCGGACGGTCGCACGTCGAGCGCGAAGGTGATCGGCGTCGATCCTGAAACCGACCTCGCGGTACTGAAAATCAACATGACGAATCTGCCGACGATCACGCTCGGCCGGATGGATCAGGCGCACGTCGGCGACGTGGTGCTGGCGATCGGCAATCCGTTCGGCGTCGGTCAGACGGTAACGATGGGCATCGTCAGCGCGCTCGGGCGCAATCACCTCGGCATCAACACCTTCGAAAACTTCATCCAGACCGACGCGGCGATCAACCCCGGCAATTCGGGCGGTGCGCTCGTCGACGTAGACGGCAACCTGCTCGGGATCAACACCGCAATTTATTCGCGAAGCGGCGGCTCGCTGGGCATCGGCTTCGCCATTCCCGTTTCGACGGCACGCAGCGTGCTCGAAAGCATCATCACGACGGGCACGGTCACGCGCGGATGGATCGGCGTCGAGCCACAGGACGTCACCCCGGAGATCGCGGAATCGTTCGGGCTCGACCAGAAGTCGGGCGCGATTGTCGCGGGCGTGCTGCAAGGCGGTCCTGCTGACAGAGCGGGCATCAAGCCGGGCGACATCCTGGTCAGCATCAACGAGGACACGATTACCGACACCACGCGCCTGCTCAACGTCGTCGCGCAGATCAAGCCGGGCACGGCGGTAAAGGTCCACCTGATGCGCAAGAACAGGGAACTGGACGTCAGCGTCACCATCGGCAAGCGGCCCGCTCAGCCGCGCGCCCCGCAGATGCCCGACGAGGATCAAGGCGATCAGGGCGACGAGTAATGCGTCGGCGCCCGAAACAGAAAAAGGCAGCTCCGTTGAACGGAATCTGCCTTTTTTACGTGTGACGGAAGCAGAGACGCGACAATCCGCCGCAGAGCGACCGCACTAGTCCGCCGCTGCTTCCTCACTCTTGACCGATTCCTTGCCGACAACGAAACGCGCCGCCACGATCCCCGCCTCATAAAGAATGACGAGTGGAATTGCGAGAATCAGCTGCGAGAACACGTCCGGCGGCGTCACCACCGCCGAGATGACGAACGCGCCGACGATCACATAGGGGCGAATCTGCTTCAGCTTCGCAATCGACACTACGCCCATGCGCGCAAGCAACACGACGACGATCGGCACCTCGAACGTCACGCCGAACGCGATGAACATCGTCAGCACGAAGCTCAGGTAATTGTCGATATCCGTCGTCATTTCGGCGCCGAGCGGCGCGTTGTAATGCGCCATCACGCGGAAAATCGTCGGGAACACGATGAAGTACGCGAACGCCATTCCACAAAGAAACAGCGTGTAGCTGCTGAAAACCAGCGGGCCGACCAGCTTCTTCTCGTGCTGATACAGGCCGGGCGCGACGAACGCCCAGATCTGATACAGCACGATGGGCAGCGCAATGACGAACGCAACGAGCATCGTGACTTTCATCGGCACGAAGAACGAGCCGGTGACGTCCGTGACGATCATCTTGCCGTCGCGCGGCAGGTTCTGCATCAGCGGTCGCGCGAGCAGCTTGAAGATATCGGGCGCCCAGTACACGAGCGAAATGAATACGACGATGACCGCGGCGCCCGCACGGATGATGCGATCGCGCAGTTCGACCAGATGCGAAATGAACGTCTCTTCGACGGGCTCGTCTTTATTTTGTTGCGGGTCGCTCACGCCGGCCCTCGGTATGGGTCATCGATGGAAGAAATGCGGCCGTATCAGAAGAATTTGGTCGGACGCCGCAGGGTGGCGGGTGTATGCCGCGCGACGCGCGCCGCGCCCGACTGCACGCGCGTGCGGCGCGCGGTGGTGCGCTTGTACCAGCTCGGAACCGCGCTCTGCTTGACACGCCAGTTCTTGCGCTTGAGCCGCGCTGGCGTAGCGGCGGGCCATTGCTCGCCGGAACCGCCGTCGTCCACCGCCGGCGATTCACCGCCCGCGATGCTCGGTGAAACCGACGTCCCCTGATTCCAGGCGTCGTTCAATTCCGATTCGTGGCGCTTGAGATTGTCGTGAATCGTCGTCTCGACGTTCGACGCCGCCGTTTCGAACTGCGTGCGCATCTTTTTGAGCTCGTCGAGCTCCATCTCGCGCGCCACCTCCGACTTCACGTCGTTGATGTATCGCTGCGCGCGGCCGAAGAGCGCACCAGCCGTGCGCGCCACGCCGGGCAGCCGCTCCGGCCCGAGCACCACCAGCGCGACGACGCCGATGAGCGCCATTTTGGTCAGACCGAGATCGAGCATTGACGAAGAAGTGAATGGTTGCGGTCAGCGGCCCGATCAGCGGTAGTCGCCGGAACGGGTCTTGTCCTTCGCTTCCACGTCCACTGCGCCGTTGCGCGGCAGTTCACGTTGTTCGGGCGAGGCGGGGTTGTCCCCTTCGCGCATGCCTTCCTTGAAGCCCTTCACCGCGCCGCCCAGATCGCCGCCGATATTGCGCAACTTCTTCGTCCCGAAGACGAGCGCCACGATCAGCAACACGATCAACCAATGCCAAATGCTCAACGAACCCATGAATGAAAACTCTCCTTAGTTCGACCGCCAAGCCATTTTCCGCGACGGAAGCCCGACTCTGCGGCCCTGCCGAAGCGATGGCGCTTCAGCTTACGTATATCGATTTTCCGCGCCCAATATTGCGTTGAAAAGCCGACACGCCGATGAAACCGTATCAGCCCATCCGCCGCCAAGGGCGCTCCCCGGCCAAGAGATGCGCATGAATGTGATACACCTCCTGCCCGCCGCCCGGCCCGGTGTTGATGACCGTGCGGAACCCGGTGTCGCCCCCTGTGTAGGAAACGCCCAGGTCTTTTGCCAGACGGCCAACGAGACTCACCATTCTACCAAGCAACGGCGCATCGCTTTCGGAGCAGTCCGAAAGTGTTTCAATGTGCTTGCGGGGGATGACCAGCACATGAACCGGCGCCGCCGGATTGATGTCGTTGAACGCGACGAATTCGTCGTCTTCGTAGACCTTCGTGCTCGGAAGCTGCCCCGAGGCGATCTTGCAGAAGATGCAGTTGTCTTGGCTCATGAATATCCAATGCCCGGAGACCCGGCGTTGCCGATCAGAACCACGCGCGCGGTTCGATCGCTTTGTTTTCGTATAGGAACAGCCAGCCCTTGATGACGCGATAAAGGGTCCAGATACCGACCGCAAACAAGATGACGAAGCCGATGCCGACGAACAGCAACGCTGCGCCGATAACGTGTCCGAGCACCGCCCACCAGAACGTGCGGATCTGCCACGTGAAGTGCGCTTCGTATGGCGTGCCCACCGTATCGCCGCGCTTCAGGTAGTTGATGATGATCGCGACGAGCACGGTCAAGCCGCCCGTCAGCCAATAAAGCGCATACAGCGCGTAGACGATGTGGGTCAGCGTGCGCAGCCGGCGCAGGCGCTCCGCTTCGCCGGGGTCGGTGAATACAGTCGGCGGATACGGCTGATCGGACGTTCTCATGCTTGCCTCCAACGCGTGCGCGAGAAAGTGAGCGAAACCTCGTCAGCCGCCGTTCCGCTCGCGCTCGCGCGACTTGCGCAGCGCCTTCTCTTCGATACCCGACAAGCCTTCGCGCCGCTCAAGTTCAGCGACCACGTCGGCCGGGCTCAGGTCGAAGTGCGACAGCATCACGAGACAGTGGAACCACAAATCGGCGACTTCGCCGACGAGCGCCTTGGGCGCACCGCCGTGCCGCGCGTCCTTTGCGGCGAGCACGACTTCCGTCGCTTCCTCGCCGATCTTCTTCAGGACCGCATCGTCACCTTTATGAAAGAGTCGCGAAACGTAGGATTGTTCCGGATCGCCGCCCTTGCGGCTGTCGATGACGGCGGCGAGGCGCAGCAGCGTGTCCAGCGTGGTGGCTTGCGTCATTTATAGATGCTTTCTGGGTCTTTCAGGACCGGCTCGACGGCGATCCACTCGCCGTTGTCAGCCGTTCCTTCGAATTTCTGGAAGAAACAGGAGTGGCGGCCCGTGTGACAGGCAATGCCCGAAACCTGCTCGACTTTGAGCAGCACGACGTCCTCGTCGCAATCGAGACGCACGTCATGGACGAGCTGTACGTGCCCCGATTCCTCGCCCTTGAACCACAAGCGCTGGCGCGAACGCGAGAAATACACGGCGCGTTTCAGTTCGATGGTCTTGAGAAGCGCCTCGCGATTCATCCACGCGAACATGAGGACGTCGTTCGTCGACGCCTCTTGCGCAATAACCGGGACTAGCCCGTTGGCGTCCCACTTCACCCTGTCCAGCCAGCTGGCTTGATCGGTCACAGTCAGATCCTCACCGAAATGCCCTGGCCGGCCATGAAGCGCTTCGCTTCACCGACCGTGTGCTCGCCATAGTGGAAGATGCTCGCTGCGAGCACCGCGTCGGCGTGACCGTCGACGATACCGTCCGCCAGATGCTGCAGCGAGCCGACGCCGCCCGAAGCGATCACCGGGACCGGCACGGCGTCCGAGACGGCGCGTGTCAGCGCGAGATCGAAGCCGGCCTTCGTGCCATCGCGATCCATGCTCGTCAGCAGAATTTCGCCCGCGCCGAGTTCGGCCATCTTGCGCGCCCATTCGACGGCGCCGATGCCCGTCGCCTTGCGGCCGCCGTGCGTGAACACTTCCCAGCGCGCCGGCTCGCCTTCCGCCGATACGCGCTTCGCGTCGATCGCGACGACGATGCACTGCGAACCATGCTTGTCCGACGCGTCGCGCACGAGTTGCGGATTCGCCACCGCAGACGAATTCATGCTGATCTTGTCCGCGCCCGCGTTCAGCAGCCGCCGGACGTCCTCGACCGCGCGCACGCCGCCGCCGACCGTCAGCGGGATAAAGACCTGCGACGCGACGGCCTCTATGATCGGCAGGATGAGATCGCGCTGATCGGACGTCGCGGTGATGTCGAGGAACGTGAGTTCGTCGGCACCCTGATCGTCATAGCGCCGCGCGATCTCGACGGGATCGCCCGCGTCGCGCAATTCCACGAAGTTGACGCCCTTGACGACGCGCCCAGCGGTTACGTCCAGACAAGGGATGATGCGTTTTGCGAGAGCCATGTTCTTGCCACTGCCGGTTCGATACAAGTGAGGGCGGCCAGCGCCGCCCGGCGCGCTGCAAAGTCCGCGCGAGAGGCGAAGCACCGAATTTATGCGTCGTCCGCTTCTCGCAGCGCGTCGGCGCGCGTTTGCGCGGCGTTGAAATCCAGATCGCCGGAGTAGATCGCGCGCCCGCAAATCACGCCTTCGATGCCTTCGCTCTCGACTTCGCACAGCGACTCGATGTCCGCGATGCTCGACAAGCCGCCGCTCGCGATCACCGGAATCTTTACCGCTTGCGCGAGCCGCACGGTGGCGTCGATGTTGATGCCCTGAAGCATGCCGTCGCGGCCGATGTCGGTATAGATGATGGACTCGCAGCCGTAGTCCTCGAACTTGCGGCCGAGGTCCACGACTTCGTGGCCGGTCAGCTTGCTCCAGCCGTCGGTGGCGACCTTGCCGTCCTTCGCGTCCAGGCCGACGATGATGTGCCCGGCGAACGCGGTGCACGCGTCCTGCAGGAAACCGGGATTCTTCACCGCCGCCGTGCCGATGATCACGTACGAGAGGCCATCGTCCAGATAACGTTCGATCGTGTTCAGATCGCGAATGCCGCCGCCCAGTTGCACCGGGATCTCGCTGCCCACTTCTTCGATGATCGCGCGGATGGCGTCGCCGTTTCTCGGCTTGCCCGCGAATGCCCCGTTCAGATCGACGAGGTGCAGCCTGCGCGCGCCCTTGTTGACCCAATGCCGGGCCATCGCCGCCGGATCCTCCGAGAAAATGGTCGCCTGGTCCATATCGCCCTGCTTGAGGCGCACGCACTGACCGTCTTTAAGATCGATGGCCGGAATGAGCAGCATAGGTATCGCGTAGTGTCTGGATGAAATTGATGAGAACGGCCGCCCGGGCCGTCTCGCTAGTGTAGTACAAGTCTTGCAGCATCCTGTCGGCCGCCGGCATAGGCCGGACGGCTAACGTGCGGTAGGTCTCACGGATTCCAGTGCACGAAGTTTCGATACAGCCTCAGCCCCGCGTCCGCGCTTTTTTCAGGGTGAAACTGCGTCGCGAAGATGTTGTCGCGCGCGACTGCGGACGTGAAGGCATCGCCGTAGACGGTTTCGCCCGACGTATGCGCCGGATTGTCGGGCACTACGTGGTAGCTGTGCACGAAGTAGAAGAACGCGCCATCCGCGATGCCGTCCCACACCGGATGCGCCTGCGTCTGACGCACGCGATTCCAGCCCATCTGCGGCACCTTGAAGCGCGAGCCGTCGTCCTGCACGCGGCCTTCCAGATGAAAGCGCAGCACCTTGCCGGGAAAGAGCCCGAGACCCTTCGTATCGCCTTCCTCGCTCCAGTCGAAAAGCATCTGCTCGCCGACGCAGACGCCGAGCATCGGCTTCTCGCGCGACGCCTGCATCACCGCTTCCTGCAGCCCCGATGCGCCGAGATGCGCCATGCAGTCGCGCATGGCGCCCTGGCCCGGCAACACGATGCGATCGGCCGCATGAATGGCTTGCGGCTGGTCGACGATCGCCACGTCGGCGTCCGGCGCGGCCTTCTTCAGCGCCTGATACACCGAGCGCAGGTTGCCCATTCCGTAATCAACAATCGCAATTGAAGTTTTCATTTCAAAGTAGGCAACAGGGCCTTCAATCCGTTGACGATGAACTCCACCGCCAGCGCCGACAACATCAATCCCATCAGACGCGTGCCGATATTGATGCCGGTCCGTCCGACCCAGCGCGCAATCGGCTCGGCCAGATTCAGCGCGCCGAAGCACAGCGCCGCGATGATCGCGCCCAGCACGACGAGCCCGAAGCGGTCGTACCAGTGCTGCGCGTTGGCGGCGTAGACGATCACCGTGCTGATCGATCCCGGCCCGGTCAGCAGCGGAATGGCGAGCGGCACGACGGCGATGCTGTTGCGCTCCTCGGCTTCCATGCGTTCTTCGGGCGTCGAGCGCGCGTTGCCGACTTGCGCGTTCAGCATGCTGATCGCCATCAGCAACATGATGATGCCGCCGCCGACTTCAAACGATCCGACCGAAATGCCGAAGAACGCGATGATCTGCTGTCCGAGCAGCGCGGTCACGGCGATCACGCAGAACACCGAAATGCACGCGACGCGGATGGTGTTGCGCTTCTCCACATCCGACTGCTGCGCGGTGAGGCTGAGAAAAAACGGTATCGCGCCGATCGGGTTGATCAGCGCGAGCAAGGATATGAACGACTTGAAAAGATCCATCGCGGATGGCCAGCCGGGTTGAACGCGAGGTCGCGCCGAACCGGCATGCAGCGTTCAGAGACTGCCTTTGGTCGATGGAATCTGCCCCGCCGCACGTTCGTCGAGTTCGACGGCCATGCGAAGCGCGCGGCCGAAGGCCTTGAACACGGTCTCGACCTGATGGTGCGCGTTGATGCCGCGCAGGTTGTCGATATGCAGCGTCACGCCGGCATGATTCACGAAGCCACGGAAAAATTCGATGGTGAGGTCGACATCGAAATTGCCGATGCGCGCCCGCGTGAACGGCACGTTGAATTCGAGCCCCGGCCGCCCTGAGAAGTCGATGACCACGCGCGAGAGCGCTTCGTCCAGCGGCACGTACGAGTGCCCGTAGCGGCGGATTCCCTTGCGGTCGCCGATGGCCTTCGCCACAGCTTGCCCAAGCGTGATGCCGGTGTCCTCGACGGTATGGTGATCGTCGATATGGAGGTCGCCATGCGCTTCGATTTCGAGGTCGAACAGGCCGTGACGGGCGATCTGATCGAGCATGTGATCGAGGAACGGCACGCCGGTGGCGAGCTTCTGCTTGCCGGCGCCGTCCAGATCGAGCTTCACACGGATCTGCGTTTCGCTGGTGTTGCGAACGACTTCCGCAATGCGCATGGTGTTTCCTTGAGACTTAATCGAAAGTGGAGAGCTTCTTGAGTGCGGCGACCATGTGCGCGTTTTCTTCTGCGGTTCCGACCGTCAATCGCACGCAATTTGAAAGCAATGGGTGCATTTTACCCACGTTTTTTATCAAAACCCGCGACGTCAGAAGCGTTTCGAACGCGAGCGCGGCGTCCGGCACGCGCACGAGCAGAAAGTTGCCCGCGCTCGGATAGACCGTCATGCCCGGCAATGCGGCCACTTCGCGTGCGAGTTCCGTGCGCGCTTCTCGCAGCGCAGCCGCCTGCGCGTCGAGCACATCGAGGTGATCGAGCAGGAAATCGGCAGTGGCTTGCGTGAGCACGTTGATGTTGTACGGCGGACGCACCTTGTCGAACTGCGTGATCCACTCGGGCCGCCCGGCCATGTAGCCCAGGCGAATGCCCGCCAGCCCGAGCTTCGACACCGTGCGCATCACGACGACATTGTCAAACTCGGCCGCGCGGGGCATCCACGTCTTCTCCGCGAACGGCTGATACGCTTCGTCGATCACGACGAGACTCCGGCCTGCCGCCGCGATCACGCGTTCCAAGTCGGCGTCGCTGTAGAGCGTGCCGGTCGGATTGTTCGGATACGCGAGATAGACGAGCGCCGGGGCGTGTTCTTCGATGGCGGCGATGAGCGCGTTCGCATCGAGCGTGAAGTCCGCGTTGAGCGGCACGCCGACGAACTCCATTCCCGCGAACGCCGCCGACATCTGATACATGACGAAACCCGGCACCGGCGCGACGACTTTCGCGCCCGGCCTCGCGCACGCCACCGACATCATGCTGATCAGTTCGTCCGAGCCGTTGCCGAGGAGCACGTCGCAGGCGTCGGGCACGTGCATCGTCCGCTTGAGCTTCGCGAGCAGATGCGCGGGACGCGGCGCCGGATAGCGATTCAGCGCGACGCTCGCGAGATGCGCGCCGAGGCGCTCCGCGAGATCGGCGGGAAGCGTGTACGGATTCTCCATCGCGTCGAGCTTGATGAGGCCCGACGAATCGGGCACCGGATAGCTCGTCATCGCGAGGATGTCGGGACGAATGATGTCTTGTGGTGTCGTCATGATGCCGCCGGCGGCTCTCGGGCCGCCTCGTTCGATAGGACCGGCAAGGTTCAGCCGAGGTTTTTCATTCGGTATTCGGCGCTCTTCGCATGCGCCTGCAAGCCTTCGCCGTAAGCCAGTTCCGCCGCGATTTCTCCGAGGGTCTGCGCCCCGTCCGCGCTCACTTCGATCACGCTCGAACGCTTCATGAAGTCGTAGACGCCGAGCGGCGACGAGAAACGCGCAGTCCGCGAAGTCGGCAGCACGTGATTCGGCCCGGCGCAGTAATCGCCGAGACTTTCGCTCGTGTAACGGCCGAGGAACATCGCACCGGCGTTGTGAATCTGCGCGGCCCACTGATGCGGATCGAGCGCGGAGATTTCCAGGTGCTCCGGCGCGATGTCGTTGGCGATCGCGCACGCCTCGGCCATGTCCTTCACCTTGATGAGCGCGCCGCGATCCTCGAGCGACCGCTGAATCACGTCGCGGCGCGGCATCGCGGGCAGCAACTCGACGATCGCGTCTTCCACGCGCTGAATGAACGCCGCATCGGGGCACAGCAGAATGGATTGCGCGAGCTCGTCGTGCTCGGCTTGCGAGAACAGATCCATTGCGACCCAGCGCGGGTCGGTGGTGGCGTCGCAGATCACGAGAATTTCGGACGGACCCGCGATCATGTCGATGCCCACGGTCCCGAACACCCGCCGCTTCGCCGACGCGACATACGCGTTGCCCGGCCCGCAAATCTTGTTCGACGGCCGGCACGGATTCCGTACCGTACGCGAGCGCGCCGACCGCCTGCGCGCCGCCGATCGTGAACACGCGGTCCACACCGCCGAGCAGCGCAGCCGCGAGCACGAGCGGATTCTTCACGCCGTCGGGCGTCGGCACGACCATCACGATTTCCTTGACGCCCGCGACGCGCGCCGGAATCGCATTCATCAGCACCGACGACGGATACGCCGCCTTGCCGCCCGGCACGTAAATACCGGCGCGATCGAGCGGCGTGACCTTCTGGCCGAGCACGGTGCCGTCGGCTTCCGTGTATTGCCAGCTATGGCTTCCGCATTCGATGCGCTGCTTCTCGTGATAGCCACGCACGCGCGCCGCCGCCGCTTCGAGCGCCGCGCGGCGCTTCGGTTCGAGCCCTTCGAGCGCGGCTTCCATCTCCGAAGCAGGCAGTTCCAGCGCCGCGACGCTGTCCGCTTTCAGGCGATCGAACTTATTCGTGTACTCGAGCACGGCGGCGTCGCCGCGCGATTTCACGTCCGCGAGAATCTGCGCGACGGCGCGCTCGATGGCTTCGTCCTCGCTCGCTTCGAACGCGAGAACCGCGCGCAGCGCCTTCTGAAAACCGGCGGTGCTGGAATCGAGCTTACGAATCTTGATAGACATGCTGGTTTCCGTGTGCTGTGGCGCACCGCGCGATGCGGCCGCCCTAGTTGTTCGTTCCTGCCGAGGCGCGCTCGAACGCATCGAGATACGGCTTGAGCGCCGCGCGCTTCAGCTTCAGCGCCGCCTGATTCACGACGAGGCGCGACGAAATCTGCATGATCTCTTCGACCTCGACCAGATTGTTGGCGCGCAGCGTGCCGCCCGAACTGACCAGATCGACGATCGCATCCGCCAGGCCGACGAGCGGCGCGAGCTCCATCGACCCGTACAGCTTGATCAGATCGACGTGCACGCCCTTCGCGGCGAAGTGCTCGCGCGCCGTCTGCGTGTACTTCGTCGCAACCCGCAGGCGCGCGCCCTGGCGCACCGCGCTCGCGTAGTCGAAACCGGCCTTGACCGCGACCGACATCCGGCAGCGCGCGATATCGAGATCGACCGGCTGATACAGCCCGCTGCCGCCGTGTTCGATCAGCACGTCCTTGCCCGCCACGCCGAAGTCCGCCGCGCCGTATTCGACGTACGTCGGGACATCGGTCGCGCGCACGATGATGACGCGCAGGTTCGGATTGGTCGTCGGCAGAATCAGCTTGCGCGAGCTTTCCGGATCTTCGGCCACCTGCACGCCGGCTGCCGCGAGCAGCGGCACCGTTTCCTCGAAGATACGCCCTTTCGACAATGCGAGCGTGAGGGGCGCGCTCGCGCCGACCGACGCCGATGTCTGCGGCAGCGAACTCATTGCTCGCTCCCGGTGCCCTTGATGCGGCGAACGTTCGCGCCCACGGCCGTCAGTTTCGACTCCATGCGGTCGTACCCGCGATCCAGATGGTAGATGCGGTCGATCAGCGTTTCCCCGTCCGCGCACATCGCCGCGATCACGAGACTCGCCGACGCGCGCAGATCGGTGGCCATTACCTTGGCGCCCGACAGTTGCTCGACGCCGGCGACAAGGGCCGTGTTGCCGTCGATCGTGATGCGCGCGCCCAGACGATTCAGCTCCTGCACGTGCATGAAGCGATTCTCGAAAATGGTCTCGACGACTTGCGACGTGCCGTTTGCAATCGCGTTGAGCGCCATGAACTGCGCCTGCATGTCGGTCGGGAACGCGGGGTATTCGGACGTGCGAATGTTCACGGCGTCCGGACGCTTGTCCATGCGAACGCGCATCCAGTCGTCACCTTCCTCGATCGACACGCCCGCCTCGCGCAGCTTTGCGGTGACCGCATCGAGCAGCGACGGGGTGACGCGACGCAGCGTGACATCGCCGCCGGCGGCAGCAACCGCGCACAGGAAAGTGCCCGCTTCGATGCGGTCCGGCACCACGGCATGCTTCGCGCCGTGCAGCTTTTCGACGCCCTGAATCACCAGCCGGTCGGTGCCGATGCCGTCGATCTTCGCGCCCATCGCGACGAGCAGATTCGCCAGGTCGCTGACTTCGGGCTCGCGCGCCGCGTTCTCGATGACCGTCTGGCCATCGGCGAGCACCGCCGCCATCAGCAGGTTTTCGGTGCCGGTGACGGTAATCATGTCGGTGATGATGCGCGCGCCCTTCAACCGCTTCGCCCGCGCCTCGATGAAGCCGTGCTCGATGTTAATTTCGGCGCCCATCGCCTGCAGACCCTTGATGTGCTGGTCAACCGGACGCGCGCCGATTGCGCAGCCGCCCGGCAGCGACACCTTCGCTTCGCCGAAACGCGCGACGAGCGGCCCGAGCACGAGGATCGACGCGCGCATGGTCTTGACCATCTCATACGGCGCGACGAGCTGGTCGACCTTCGATGCGTTCAGCGTCACGCAACCGTCGTTCAGCGCCTGCGACTGCACGCCCATCTGACGCAGAAGTTCGAGCGTCGTGCGCACGTCCTTCAGATTCGGAACGTTCGACAGCTGGACGTCCTCGGCGGTGAGAAGGCTCGCGCACAGAATCGGCAAAGCCGCGTTCTTCGCGCCCGATACGGTGATTTCGCCGGAGAGCTTCGCGCCCCCTGTGATGACCAGTTTGTCCATGGTTGCTTGTCCTTCGACCGAGCGTCCTGCTGCGGAGCCAGATTCGGCGCCGCGGTTATCTTGAATGATTCGCACTGTTTCCTGCCGGGTGATGCCGGGTGTTGCGGTATTGCTGAGAGTGACTGTGGCCTGCCTGGATTCGCCGGATGGATCAGGCCGATTTCCATTCGTCGGGAGTGAGGGTCTTCATGCTGAGCGCATGAATCTCCTCGCGCATGCGCTCGCCGAGCGCTGCATACACCAGTTGATGACGCGCGATCAGCCGCTTGCCGACGAACGCATCGCTCACGATCGTCGCGAAGAAGTGCTGACCGTCGCCTTCCACTTCGAGATGCTGGCACTGCAAGCCGCCAGCGATGTAATCCTTCACTTGCTCCGGAGTCGGCAACATAACGTGTCCTTGAGATGAGTTAGTGACGCAGCTTGTAGCCACTCGCGAGCAGACGCACGGCGATCAGCGCCAGCACGGCCAGAAAGCCGCCGACGATGCCGAGACTCACCAGCGGGTTGACATCGGAAAGGCCGAAGAAGCCGTAGCGAAAACCGTCGATCATGTAAAAGAACGGGTTTAGATGCGACACCGCGCGCCACACCGGCGGCAGCGTATGCGTTGAATAAAACACGCCGGAGAGAAACGTGAGCGGCATGATCAGGAAGTTCTGGAACGCGGCCAGCTGATCGAACTTGTCGGCCCAGATGCCGGCGATGAGGCCGAGCGTGCCGAGGATCGCCGAACCGAGCATCGCGAACGCAATGATGTAGAACGGCGCGGAAAAAGACATCGGGATGAACCATATCGTCACGATGAACACGCCCAGTCCGACGCACAACCCGCGCACGACCGACGCGAGCACATATGCAAAGAACATTTCCCAATGCGCGATGGGCGGCAGGAGCACGAAGACGAGATTGCCGGTGATCTTCGATTGAATCAGCGACGACGAGCTGTTCGCGAACGCGTTCTGCAGCACGCTCATCATCACGAGACCCGGCACGAGAAAGCTGGTATAGCCGACGCCAGGATAAACCTGCACGTGGCCCGACAGCGCGTGGCCGAAGATGGTCAGGTAAAGCAGCGCGGTCACGATGGGCGCGAGCACCGTCTGGAACGACACTTTCCAGAAGCGCAGCAGCTCCTTGTAGAACAACGTGCGAAAGCCGCTCATGACAGGCCCTCGACGACTTCGGGCTCGTTCATGACCTGCACGAACACATCTTCGAGATCGGCCTTGCGCACTTCGATTTCATCGAACGTGCAACCGGCCGCGCGGCACTTTGCGAGAATCGGCTCGACTTCGTCGTAGCTCGACAGGCGCAGCAAATGTTGCGCGCCTCCCACGGCATGCGGATCGACTTCCAGCGAACGCAGTTCGGCCGGCAACACGCCGCTCGAGAAACGCAGATAGAGCTGCATGCCGGAGAAACGCTGCAGCAGCGTGCTCGTGCGCTCCAGCGCGACCACTTCGCCGCGGCGAAGCATCGCGAGGCGGTCGCACAGCGATTCCGCTTCTTCGAGGTAATGCGTGGTCAGAACGATCGTGTGGCCTTCGCGGTTCAGACGCGAGATGAATTTCCACAACGTTTGACGCAACTCGACATCGACGCCGGCCGTCGGCTCGTCCAGCACGATCACGGGCGGCCGATGCACCAGCGCCTGCGCGACCAGCACGCGGCGCTTCATGCCGCCCGACAGCGCGCGCGTGTTGACATCGGCCTTTTCGGTGAGATCGAGATTCGCCATGACCTCGTCGATCCAGTCGTCGTTGTTACGCAAGCCGAAATAGCCGGACTGAATGCGCAAAGACTCGCGGACCGTGAAGAACGGGTCGAACACGAGTTCCTGCGGAACGACGCCGAGCGCGCGCCGAGCCGCGCGGAAATCGCTGACGACATCATGGCCGCGCACGGCGATCGTGCCGCTGTCGGCACGCGCGAGCCCGGCGAGAATGCTGATCAACGTGGTTTTGCCCGCGCCGTTCGGCCCGAGCAGGCCGAAGAATTCGCCCTCTTCCACCGTGAGGCTCACGCCCTTGAGCGCCTGGAGGTCCTTGTAGCGCTTCCTGACGTTTCGGATTTCTATGGCTGACATTGACAGTGCGCGTGCATCAGCGGCCGCGCCTCGATTGGCGGATTTGTTGCTTGACGGGACCGGGGCTCGCTCGGAAGGAGCCGGGTGTCGGCCCGAAAAAACGTTTGATTATAGGGCAAAGCCGATTGACCCGACGTCGGAACGATCCTGTTTGCGGCGGAAATGGCGCCCGATGAGCGCGCCGCTGAAGAAAGTCAGTACAGGATCAATGTCGGAAGGTAAGCAGCGTGTCGACGCCATAGGCTTGCGCGAGACTGGCAAGCCCGGAGGGAGTGTTGACGATACCGAGCGCGGCGCCGCGTGCGGTGGCCGCGCGCTGCCATGCGAGCAGCACGGCGAGCGCGGACGAATCGAACTGCCGCAACGGCGCGCAATCGACTTCCGTCGCGCCCGCGGCGATGCGCGAAAGACCCGACTCGAGCGCGGACTTTGCGCTCTCGTGGGTCAGCGTTGCGGCCGTCTGGAAACGGCCGCCGGTGCCGGGTGAACTCACGACGAAGCCTTGCCGTTCGCCAGTTGCTGGTTACGCTGCGTCAGGAACTGCAGCAGGCCATCGACGCCGTGCTGCGAAATCTGCTCGCTGAACTGCTGCTGGTATGCCTGGATCAGCCATGCGCCGAGCACGTTGATGTCATACACGCGCCAGCCTTGGGGCGTCTTGTACAGGCGATAGTCCAGCTCCACCGGCGAACCGTTGTTCATCACGACGGAGCGAACGACGACATCCGTATCTTCCGGCGATGCCCGGAACGGCTTGTACTGAATGGTCTGGTTGCGAACTTGGCCGAGCGCGCCCGAGTACGTGCGGATCAACAGCATCTTGAATTGCTCGACGATCTGCTTTTGCTGTTCCGGCGTGGCCGAATTCCAGTTGCGGCCCATCACGAGACGCGTCGTGCGCGTGAAGTCCGTGTACGGCAGGATCTTCTGGTTGACGAGTTCGGTGATGCGCTGAATGTTGCCCGACTGAAGTTGCGGGTCGGTCTTGATCTGATCGAGAACCTGCTGCGTCACGGTCTTGATCATGCCGTCGGGCGAGTTGGTATCGACGGTCTGCGCCGAGGCCGCGCCGCAGAACGCCATGAACATGGCAAACAAGGGAAGCAAAAAGAGTTTTTTCATCGCAGTTCCTGCAAAAAGTGGCTTGGGTTTGAGCGCGTTCACGTGACCGTAGTTCAGTGAACACGCAGCTCAAGCTGTAAAAAATGCTGTCGGTTTTGTTACCGCGCGTTAGCGTCGATACACCTAGCGCAAGCGGAACGAAGGGAAGCCCGGCGGAGCACGCGGCGGGACATACTGATTGCCCGGCACCGTCGTGTTGCCCGTCGAACTGGCCGCGTTCGGCGCCGCAGCGGTTTCCGAAGCAGGAGCCGCGCCCGACGCAGCCCCTGCAGGCGCAACGGCCGTCGCCGACGCGCCGGCAGCGCCAACGGCGCCTGCCGTGCCGTCCGGCTCGGCGTAGCTCGGCAGCGGCGCTTCGTCGTAGTCGGGCGGTGCGGCATCCGCGTCGGCGCCCATGCTTTCGCCGATCAGATACTGGCGTCGCTGCAAATAGGCGTTACGCACGAACGAGTACTTGTCGAGCGCGGCGTCCGCGAGGACATCCGTTGCGCCGAGCAAATTCGCTCGCACATTAACGAGATTCACACCGTACAGCGCCCAGCTCACCGAATCCGGACTGACGTAGCTGAGCGGATTGCCGAAATAGTCGACGACGAGCCCGCTCGTGTCGCGCACGGTGCTCGGGCCAAGCAACGGCAACACGACGTACGGCCCGGGCGGCACGCCGTAATGCCCGAGCGTCAGGCCGAAGTCGCCCGCATGCTTCGGCAGCTTCGCGACGGTCGCGACGTCGAACAGACCGCCGACGCCGAACACCGTGTTGATCGCGACGCGCATGATGTCCGACACACCGTCCGCGATCTTCAGCTGCATCAGGTTGTTCGCCGCGATGTAGACGTCGCCGATATTCGAGAAGAAGTTGGTCACGCTGTTGCGCACCGGCTCCGGAACTGCCCACACGTATGCCTTTGCAACCGGTTTCAGCGCGACCTGATCGACCTTGTCGTTGATCGTGAACATCGTGCGGTTGTAGCTTTCGAACGGATCGCCTTTGGTCGGCGTCGTCACCGTCGCACAGCCGGCGAGCGTTACCGCCGCCGCCGAGACAAGCACGCGCCGCAGCCCCATCGCGTACATACGATTCTCCTTATTGGGCGGCGTCCGACGCCGCACCCGCCGCCGATGCCGCCGGTGCAGGCGCAGCGCCCATCGCGCTTGCCGCTCCCGGGAACGCCGGCGCAGCCGCGGCCGGTGCAGCCGACTTCGACGCGCCGGAATCCGCAGCCTTGTTGTAGAGGAATTGACCGATCAGGTTTTCAAGCACGACTGCCGATTGCGTCATCGTGAGCGTGTCGCCATTCTTGAGCATCTGGTCGTCACCGCCCGGCTCCAGGCCGATGTACTGCTCGCCGAGCAGGCCGGAGGTCAGGATCTTCGCGGACGAGTCCTTTGGAAACTGATATTGCTTGTCGATATCGATGGTCACGACCGCCTGGTACGTGTTCGCATCGAAGCCGATCGAGCCGACGCGCCCGACCGTCACGCCCGCGCTTTTCACGGGCGCGCGCGGCTTGAGCCCGCCGATGTTGTCGAACTTGAGCCGCACCGCATAGGTTTGCTGGAACGACAGGGAACTCATGTTGCCGGCCTTCAGCGCGAGGAACAGCAGCGCCACGAAACCGAGCACCACGAAGAGGCCGACCCAAAAGTCGAGAGCAGTCTTTTTCATCGTCTTTCCAAAGAAAATCTTGTCGCGGAACGCGCGTGACGGTCTGTGCCCTTCACAACGCCCACGCCGTAGCGGACGTTCGCGCCCGGTCCATCAGCTGAACATCAACGCGGTCAGCAGGAAATCGAGGCCGAGCACCGCGAGCGACGCGTACACGACCGTCTTGGTCGTCGCGCGCGAGACGCCTTCGGGCGTCGGCCGGGCTTCGTAGCCCTGGAACAACGCGATGAACGTCACCGCGAAACCGAACACGACGCTTTTCACGACGCCGTTGCCCACATCGCGCCACACGTCCACGCCGCCTTGCATCTGTGACCAGAACGCGCCGGAATCCACGCCGATCAGCAGCACGCCGACCACATAGCCGCCGATTACGCCGACCGCGCTAAAGATGGCCGCGAGCACCGGCATGGCGATGATGCCCGCCCACATGCGCGGCGCGACCACCACTTTCATGGGGTCGACGGCCATCATTTCCATCGCCGTTAGCTGCTCGCCCGCTTTCATCAAGCCGATTTCGGCGGTGAGCGACGTGCCCGCGCGCCCCGCGAACAGCAGCGCGGTGACGACCGGCCCGAGCTCGCGCACGAGCGACAGCGCGACGAGCAGCCCGAGCGCCTGCTCGGAGCCGTAGCGATTCAGCGTGTAATAGCCCTGCAGCCCGAGCACGAAGCCGACGAACAAGCCCGACACCGCGATGATGACAAGCGAATAATTGCCGACGAAATGGATCTGTTTCGTGACAAGCCGCGGGCGGCGCAACAGCGGGAAGAATTCGAGCACGAGGCGCACAAGCATGCGCGTCGCGTAGCCGGCGGTGCCGAAGCCGTCGAGCACCCAGCGTCCGAGTGCGCTGATCATGCCTTGCCTCCGATGCCGAAATCCGCCGCGAGCGGCTGGCTCGCGTAGTGGAACTTGAAAGGACCGTCCGGCGTGCCGTCGATGAACTGGCGCACCGTCGGGTCTTGCGACGCGCGCAACTGGTCCGGCGTGCCTTCCGCGTGAATCCCGCCGTTGGCGATGAAGTACACGTAATCCGCGATGGCAAACGATTCGGGCACGTCGTGCGTGACGAGGATGGAGGTCGCGCCGAGCGCGTCGTTGATCGTGCGGATCAGCTTGGCGGTGATGCCGAGAGAGATGGGATCGAGACCGGCGAACGGCTCGTCGTACATCATCAGTTCGGGGTCGAGCGCGATGGCGCGGGCAAGCGCGACGCGACGCGCCATGCCGCCCGAGATTTCCGACGGCGCGAGATCGCGCGCGCCGCGCAAGCCGACCGCGTTCAGCTTCATCAGCACGAGATCGCGGATGAGTTCTTCCGGCAGATCGGTGTGCTCCCGCAGCGGGAACGCGACGTTCTCGAACACGGTCTGGTCCGTGAACAGCGCGCCGAATTGAAAGAGCATGCCCATCTTGCGGCGCAGCGCGTAGAGGCCGTCGCGCGTCTGCGCGCCGACGTCCTGGCCGCCGTACAGCACTTGGCCGCGGCTCGCCCTGACGAGACCGCCGACCAGCCGCAGCGTCGTGGTTTTTCCGCAGCCGGAGCCGCCCATGACCGCGACCACCTGCCCACGCGTGAATCGCATGTTCAGGTTCGACAGGACGAGCCGGTCGCCGTAACCGAAGTCGACGTCGCGAAGCTCTAGCAGAGTCTCTGAAGAGGCTGGCACTGGGTAAGAAATTCCGTTGACGCAAAACGCCGCATTATAGGGCCTGCGTGCAATCGGTGCTTCGCCCTAGGCCGTCACTCCTTGCTTTTTAAGAACTGTCAGCATTGACTTGCAAACTTCTGTTGCAGCGACGATACCGCCGCAGCCGTATCCGACGCTTCCGTGACCGCACGCACGACCGCCGCGCTGCCGACGCCCGTGGCGAGCACGTCGGCGATCACCTGACCGTCGATACCGCCGATCGCGACGAGCGGCACGCGGCCATCGAGCAACTGCACGTAGCGGCGAAGGCGCGCGAGGCCTTGCGGCTTCGTAGGCATCACTTTGGTCGTCGTCGGGAATACGGCGCCGAGCGCCAGATAACTCGGGCGGAAATGCAGCGCGCGCAGCATCTCGTAATAGCCGTGCGTCGAAAGGCCGAGCCGCAATCCCCCCCGCGCGATTGCGTTCAAATCGGCGGTCTGCACGTCTTCCTGCCCGAGGTGGACGCCGTATGCGCCCGCCGCAATCGCCGCGCGCCAGTGATCGTTGATGAAAAGCCGCGCCTGATGCCGCCGGCCCGCCGCGACCGAACGCTCGATCTCGCGCTCGAGGTCGCCAGCGTCGTTGCTCTTGCGGCGCAACTGTGCGGTGACGACGCCGAGGTCGAGCACGCGCTCCGTCCATTCGGCGCTCGGCAGCACGGGATACAGCCCCAGCTTGTCGGGGCACGAGGGAAACGCCGGTTGCGGCGCGGGCGGCAGATCGCCGACGCGCGGAAACGTCGCGAAATCGACGGGCCATGCGTCGGCCTTTGCCTCGTCGCCGCTGCGCCACGCGAGCGCGAGAACGAGCGCATCGTGCGGTTCGAAGTTGCAGTCGAGAAACGCAGCGAGCGCGGCGAGCCAGTCGTCGGAGCGCGCGCCTTCGAGCACGAAGCGGTCGCCGCCGCGCGTGAGCGTCACGCGTTCGCCGTGCGCTTGCACGACCGCCGCGCCGCCCGCTTCGAGCGATTCGACGTCGACGTCATGTGCTTCCGCGAACACGGCCAAATCCTGCGCACCCGGCGATTCAGGCGGCGTCAGACAGATGCGCCAGCGGGTCGCGGCGGCGGGCCAGTCGCCCAGTCGCGCGCGGATGCGCTCGGCAACTTCGACCAGTTCGTCCGCCGGCGGCCAGAAGACTTCGCGTCCGAGCAGGCTCATGCCGCACCTCCGTCCTGGTGCCAGAACGGCATGCCGACGACCGGCGTGCTCGCGTGCGCGCTGTCGCGCTCGGCCATCGGTCCGGCGAGAAACGCCGTGCGTCCCGCCTCGACGCCCATCGCGAACGCGCGCGCCATCTGCGGCGGATACGTAGCCTGCGAGACCGCTGTATTCAGCAGCACGCCGTCGAAGCCCCACTCCATCACCTGACACGCATGCGACGGCACGCCGAGACCGGCATCGACGATCAGCGGCACATCCGGCAAGCGCTCGCGCAGCGTGCGCAAGCCATACGGATTGGTCACGCCCTTGCCCGTACCGATGGGCGCGCCCCACGGCATCAACGCCTCGCAGCCGGCATCGAGCAGACGCCGGCCGATCACGAGGTCTTCGGTGCAGTACGGCAGCACCTTGAAGCCGTCGCGCACAAGCTTTGCCGCGGCTTCGACGAGACCGATCGGGTCCGGCTGCAGCGTGTAGTCGTCGCCGATCAGTTCCAGCTTGATCCACGGCGTATCGAACACTTCACGCGCCATGTACGCGGTGGTCAGCACTTCATCGACGCTCTGGCAGCCCGCCGTGTTCGGCAGCAGCGCGACGCCGTGGCGCTTGAGCACGTCGAAGAAGCCGGCCTCGCCGGTCTCCGACTGCCGGCGCAGCGCGACGGTCACCATGCCGGGACGCGCGGCGTCGATGGAGTCCGATAGCGACTGCAGCGACGGATAGCGCGACGTGCCGAGCAGCACGCGGCTCGGAAACGACTGGCCGTACAGCGTCAGGGTATCGGCGGCGGGATGTGTGGTCATGATCGTCCTCTGGTGATGCGCTCAGCCGCCCGCGACGGGCGAAACGATGTCGAGCTTGTCGCCCGTGGAAAGCGTCTTCGTGCCGTGCTCGCCACGCGCGACGAACTGGCCGTTCAGCGCGACGGCGAACGGCGGCTTCGCACCGAAAGCGGCGAGCGCGTCGGTGACGGTCGCCGTGTCGGGCAACGTGAACTCGCGCTGATTGATGTGGATGTTCATGCGTTCTCTCTGATCTCGGTCACGCGGTCGCCGTCTCGAAGGCGCCGTGCAGCAGCTCGGACCATAGCGCCTGGCGGCGGAAGTCGTCGAAGGAGGCGGCGTCGCGCACGGTTCCGCCGACGAGCGCATCCGCGAGCGCGCAGGCGGAATCCGCGACTTCGGGCGCGATCATGAAGCCGTGCCGATACAGCCCGTTCACGCGCACGATCTGCGCCCCGTCCCACGCGATAGCCGGGCGATGATCCGGCAGCGTCGGCCGGCATTGCGAGTTCAGTTCGAGAATGCGCGCCTCGCCGAATCCCGGATGAACCGCGAACGCGGCACTCAGCAGTTCAAGCGCCGATCGCACGCTGACGGGCGACATGTCCTCGCCTTCGACTTCGGTCGCGCCGATCACGTAGAGGTCGTTCTCTTTGGGCGCGATGTAGAGCGGATAGCGCGGATGCAGCAGCCGGACCGGCCGCGTCAATCCGATGCCCGGCGCATGCACGCGCGCCACTTCGCCGCGGATACCGCGCAGCGCGGGCCACGCGGGCTTACCGCCGAGTCCGCGGCAATCGATGATCCAGCGCGCGTCGGGCATCGCATCGACGGGCGTGTTCCAGTGCGTCTGCACGCCACGCGCCGCCAGCCCCGCAGCGAGCGCCGCGAGCGCCTGACGGTTGTCGAGCTGGCCTTCGTGCGGCAGGAGCCAGCCCTGCGCGAAACGCGTGCCGAGTGCGGGTTCGGCCTTCGCGACCTGCGCGCCGGCGAGCTTCACGAAACCGCCATCGAGCAATTCGGCGGGCGCGTTCGCCCGCAAGCGGCGCTCGAACAGCGGCGCTTCCGCGCGATCCGCGCCATGCCAGACGACGAGCGTCCCGTTGCGCTGGAAGAAGACCGGCTCGGGCAGCGCCGCGAGGAGATCCGGCCATCGCGCGAGCGACGCCGCGCCGAGTTCGACGACCAGCGGCTCGGCGCTCGTGGCTTCGGCGAGCGGCGCGAGCATCGCGGCGGCGACCCACGCTGCCGACTGCGCGCCCGACTCGTCGCCGCGCTCGTACAGCGCAACGCCGTGTCCCGCGCCCGCGAGTTGCCACGCGACGAGCCGTCCGACGAGCCCGCCGCCGATCACGGCGAAGTCGGGCTTCGCTGCGGTCTGATCGATGCTAATCACTATCCGATGTCTCCTTTGGCGACGGACGCGTCTTCGCATCGCAACGAAGCGGCCGTAGGCGAATCCACGCGAACAAGGACGAAACAGCGGAGAGACCGGCCCGGCGCGAGAACGACGCACCGAGCGGAAAGGAGGACTGGAAGAAACTGGAGGAAGGCGCGGGAGTCGCGCGTTCTCCGGAAACTTCCCTCGCCGGTATTACCCGGATCGGGTGCAAAGGGTCTCTCTCAGCCTCGCCGCGCTCGATACTTTCGATACCGCTCGCGCACGAAGCACCCCTGTTTCGCCGGAAGTCATTAGAGCATAAAAGCCGAAGCCGCTGCAAACCGGGATTGCCCGCGCGCGCTTGGCCGCCTGATCGCCGGCTGCGTCACTCTGGCACAATGCCCCGAACGCAGTTCATCGAACGATCGCACCGTATTAAGTGGCAGTTAAGGGAACGTCTCAACAATCTGCGAGGCTGGGATCGGGCTGCACGCGACATCGCGGCAGCCCGATCCCGCAGCGACATGTGTCAACCCGCCGGCAAGCCGGCGCACAAGCAGAAAGGTCATGGCCAACTCAAACCCGGAAAGCACGCAACAGAAGGCGGACGAAGTCTCGGCGTGGAGTCTCATCAAACCGTACTGGATATCCGAAGAACGAGGCGTGGCGTGGGGGCTGCTCGTCGCGATCATCGCGATCAACATGACGGTCGTGTGGATCAACGTGCGGCTCAACAGCTGGAACGCGGACTTCTATAACGCGCTGCAGAACAAGAATGTCCGCGACTTTCCGCATCTGCTGCTGATCTTCACCGGGCTTGCATTTGCTTATATTCTGCTCGCCGTCTACGGACGCTATCTGCGCCAGATGCTCGCGTTCCGCTGGCGGCAATGGCTCACGAACCGGTTTCTCGAGCAATGGCTCGGCGACCGCGCGTTCTATCGTATCGAGCGCGACCGTCTCGCCGACAACCCCGACCAGCGTATCAGCGACGACCTGCAATCGTTCGCGACGACCACGCTCACGCTGTCGCTCGATCTGCTTTCGACGCTCGTCACGCTCGTCACCTTCATCACCATCCTCTGGACCCTCGCTGGCGCGCTGACGCTGACGCTCGGCGGCACGCCCATCGTGATTCCGGGCTATATGGTCTGGGCGGCGGCGCTGTATGCGATTCTCGGCTCGCTGATCATTCAGAAGGTCGGGCATCCGCTCGTGTCGATCAATTATCAGCAGCAGAAGGTGGAAGCGGACTTCCGTTTCGGGCTGATCCGCGTGCGCGAGAACGCCGAGCAGATCGCGTTTTACGACGGCATCGCCACCGAAACCGCGAATGCGAAGAGCATCTTCCAGCGCATCCGCGATAACTGGTGGCTCATCATGAAGTACACGAAGCGCATGACCTTCGTGCTGAGTTTTTATGGCCAGATCGCGATCATTTTTCCGATCATGGTGGCCGCGCCGCGCTACTTCGCGGGCGCGTTTTCCTTCGGCGTGCTGATGCAGATATCGTCGGCATTCGGCACCGTGAGCGATTCGTTCTCGTGGTTCATCAACAGTTATTCGACGCTGGTCGAATGGCGCGCAACCGTCAACCGTCTGCGCGAATTCAAGCGCGTGATGCGCTCGACGCACATCCGCGAGGAGAACTCGCCCGCGACGGAACGCGGCGGCATCAATCTGCATTACACGAGCACGGAAGCCTTGACGACGACCGGCCTGCTGCTCGCGTTGCCGAACGGCACGCCGCTGTCGCGGGTGGCGGATGTATCGGTGGAGCCGGGATCGCGATGGCTCGTCGTGGGGCCGTCCGGGTCGGGCAAGAGCACGCTGATGCGCGCGCTCGCGGGCCTTTGGCCGTTCGGCGACGGCACGATCGACGCCCCCGTCGACGCGAAGATGATGTTCGTCCCGCAGCAAAGCTATCTGCCGATCGGCACGCTGCGCGCGGCGCTGGCATATCCGTCGCCGGGCGGCACGTTCACCGACGAGGAATCGCGCGAAGTGCTGCGCGCGTGCAACCTCGAGGCATATGGGGATCGGCTGGAAGAGAGCGGGCACTGGGCGCGGAGCCTGTCGCCGGGCGAACAGCAACGGCTCGCCGCGGCGCGCGTGCTCTTGCACAAGCCGGATTTCGTGTTCCTCGACGAAGCCACCAGCGCGCTCGATGCGGACAACGAACTGCATATCTACAACACGCTCGTCGATCGGCTGCCGAAGGCCGCGATTCTGAGCGTCGCGCACCGGGAATCGGTGGCGCTGTTTCATGATTACCGGATCGAGATCGAGAGGGCGATGGTGGAGGCTTGACGCTGCGTCGGTGGGTTGGGAATGCCGCATCCGCCCGCGATTGCAGGTGCGGTTTTTCTGATTTGTTGGGCTGGTTGAACGGCAGCGCGTCATATCGTCATAGACTGACGCGTCTCCTCATACCCAACAGTTCATGGACCCTCGACTCTTAACGGATCACGACCTGGATTCCATGCGACGCGCTCCGAAGATCATCACCAATCCACGCGCGAGATGGGTCTTCAAAGGCGGGCACAAAGAGAAGAATTTCACGCTGCACGATGCGCGCGACGCTACTCAGTTATATCGACTGTTCCTGCGGTCGTCCGCCACTCGACCGAGCGCATTCTCCGTTGGCCTGGCCCGTGTCTGGCCAACTGATGAAACACTCATCCTCGCTCGCTACAACGGCCCTTATCATGCGCATGGCAATATCATCGAAGGAAATAAAGTTTCCCTCGGCTGCCATCGGCATTTAGCTACGGAACGCTACATCCGAGCGGGACATCATGTCGATGGCTACGCGGAAGCAATGTCATCCTACAATTCCCTGGAAGGCGCATTCGAATGCCTATGCCGCGACTGCGGAGTCGCTGCGCTAGCCTACGATCCGTTTCAACCGCAATTAGAGTTCTGAGATGCTCAACGACGCGTCGGCTGCAGTAAAGCGCCTGCTGTGCGAGTCATGGTGCTCCGAAATCAACGTCGCCCCGGACGGTGATTCGATTCGCTTATGCATGCCCCTCATGGAACCTGACGGTGATTACATCACCGTGTGGTTAAGGCAAATCATGGGCGGTTGGCGGCTCGAAGACGCAGGCACTACGTTCATGCGGATGTCCTACGATTCCGATGCAACCGCTTTGTTACGCGGCCCCCGGCGCGTGTTGCTTGATCAGACGCTAGCCGAGTATGGCGCACGCCTCGCTGACGATGGCCAAGTCGTCGCGGATTCCGCCGAAGCGCAGTTGGGCCTTTCGCTGCTGCGCTTCGGACAAGCACTACTGCGCGTGGGTGATCTAAGGAGTTGGAGCAAGCCGCGCGTTGCCTCGACATTTTTTGATGATCTGGAACGCAGGCTCGGAGATATCGTCGGCAAGGCTAACGTCGTGCCGAGATACATCTGCGCGGGAGTACCGGATGCCGCCGACTACCCCATCGACTTCCTCCTGAAAGGCTCGCAAACCCCGCTGTTCGTTTTCGGCGTGCTCAATTCGGAACGCGCCCGCGTCGCTACGATCGTGCTGCAACACGTCGAGCAGTACGTCGAACGCTTCGATTCGATCATCGTTTTCCAGGATGCGCGTGCTATCCCGAGTATCGATCTTCGCCGCCTCATGAACGCAGCCAACGACATGGTCGATTCGATCGACGCCGAAGCCGCGCTCGCCAAGAAGATCCGCCATCGCATGCGCGTGGCTTAGAAACAAAAAAAGGCGGAAAGCCTCACGGCCTTCCGCCCTTCTTTTCCGCCGGCACAAACTTACCGCGGCAACTCACTGCTCCCCATCAAATAGGCATCCACCGATCGCGCGCACTGGCGGCCTTCCCGAATCGCCCACACGACGAGCGACTGTCCGCGCCGCATATCGCCCGCCGTGAACACCTTGTCCACCGACGTGTAATACGCCTTGTCGCCTTCCGTCGATGCCCGCACGTTGCCGCGCGCATCCTTGTCCACGCCGAACGCTTCCAGAACCGGCGACAGCGGCTGCGTGAAGCCCATCGCGAGCAACACGAGGTCCGCCTTCATCTCGAACTCCGAGCCGGGCACTTCGACCATCTTCCCGCCCTTCCACTCGACGCGCGCCGCAATCAGCTTCTCGACCTTGCCGTTCTTGCCCTCGAAGCGCTTCGTCGCCACCGACCAGTCGCGCTCGCAGCCCTCTTCATGCGACGACGAGGTGCGCAGCTTGATCGGCCAGTAAGGCCAAACGAGCGGCTTGTTCTCTTCCTCGGGCGGCTGCGCGAGCAACTCGAACTGCGTCACGTCCTTCGCGCCATGCCGATTGGATGTGCCCACGCAGTCTGAACCCGTATCGCCGCCGCCGATCACGACGACATGCTTGCCCTTCGCGAGCAATTGATCGGCGAGCTTGTCGCCCGCATTGACCTTGTTCTGCTGCGGCAAAAATTCCATTGCGAAATAAATGCCTTCCAGTTCGCGCCCCGGCACCGGCAGATCGCGCGGCGTTTCCGAACCGCCCGCGATCACGACCGCATCGAACTGCTCTTTCAACTCTTCCGGCGTGATGCTTTCCTTCGCCGTATTGCCGATATGCGCCGGCAGCGGATCGCGGCCGACGAACACGTTCGTGCGGAACGACACGCCTTCCGCTTCCATCTGGCGCATGCGGCGGTCGATCAGCCACTTCTCCAGCTTGAAATCGGGGATGCCATAACGCAGCAATCCGCCGATGCGATCGTTCTTCTCGAACACGACGACGTCATGCCCCGCGCGCGCCAGTTGCTGCGCGACGGCGAGACCGGCAGGACCTGAACCGACGACGGCCACCTTCCTGCCCGTCTTGTGCTTCGGCGGCTGCGGCGCGACCCAGCCTTCTTCCCACGCCTTGTCGATGATCTTGCGTTCGATCGACTTGATGCCGACCGGATCTTCGTTGATGCCGAGCGTGCACGCCGCCTCGCACGGCGCCGGACAGATGCGGCCCGTGAACTCCGGGAAGTTGTTCGTCGAATGCAGGACTTCGATCGCGGTCTTCCAGTCCTGGCGGAACACGAGATCGTTGAAGTCCGGAATGATGTTGTTGACCGGACAGCCGTTGTTGCAGAACGGAATGCCGCAGTCCATGCAGCGCGCGCCCTGCACCTTGGCGTCGTCATCGGTCAGTGCGGCGACGAATTCCTTGTAATGCTTGACGCGGGTCAGCGGTGCTTCGTACGCCTCATGGCGGCGTTCGAACTCGAGAAAACCGGTTGCCTTGCCCATTTCTTTCTCTGTATTTGGTGAGGATCGCGCTCTCCGATGCCGCGCATCGGAGAGCCCTGCTTTTGTGTGTGTCGGGCTTCAGGCCGCCAGAGCTTCCTTCGCCTTCTTCGCGCCGAGTTCGCCGAGCGCGCGCTTGTATTCGGTCGGGAAGACCTTCACGAACTGACGACGCGACGCATCCCAGTTCTCGAGCAGCGCCTTCGCACGCGGCGATCCCGTGAACTGGAAGTGACGCTCGACGAGGCCCTTCAGCAGCGCTTCATCGGTCTGGCCGGCGTGCCACAGCGCGCGATCCACCGTGCGCTCCTGTTCGGCCTGCTGCAGGACCGGATCGAGCGCGACCATCGACTTGTTGCACTTGGCGGCGAACGTGCCGTCCGGGTCGTACACAAACGCGATACCGCCCGACATGCCGGCCGCGAAATTGCGGCCCGTCTCGCCGAGCACGACCACCGTGCCCCCCGTCATGTATTCGCAGCCGTGATCGCCCGTGCCCTCGACGACCGCCCTCGCGCCCGAGTTACGCACGCAGAAGCGCTCGCCGGCGACGCCGCGGAAATACGATTCGCCTTCGATCGCGCCGTACATCACCGTGTTGCCGCAGATGATGTTTTCCTCGGACTTGCCGCGGAAGTCGTTAGTCGGGCGAATGATGATGCGTCCACCCGACAGGCCCTTGCCGACGTAGTCGTTGCCGTCGCCGACGAGATCGAGCGTCACGCCCTTCGCGAGGAACGCGCCGAAGCTCTGGCCCGCCGTGCCCTTCAACTGGATGTGGATGGTGTCGTCGGGCAGGCCGTCATGGCCGTACTTCTTCGCGATGAGACCGGAGAGCATGGCGCCGACCGTGCGGTTCACGTTGCGCACCGGCTGAATGAACGAGACATGCTCGCCCTTCTCGATCGCCGCCTTCGACTTCTCGATCAGCACGTGATCGAGCGCCTTGTCCAGACCGTGATCCTGCACGTCTTCATGCTTGCGCGCGACTTCGCTCGCCACCGGCACCTGATAGAAGATGCGCGAGAAGTCGAGGCCCTTCGCCTTCCAGTGCTCGACGCCCTTCTTCGTGTCGAGCAGATCGACGCGGCCGATCAGGTCGTCGAACCTGCGCAGGCCCAGTTGCGCCATGATTTCGCGCACTTCTTCGGCGACGAAGAAGAAGTAGTTGACGACATGCTCAGGCTGGCCGGTGAACTTGGCGCGCAGCACCGGATCTTGCGTCGCGACGCCGACCGGGCACGTGTTCAGATGGCACTTGCGCATCATGATGCAGCCTTCGACGACGAGCGGCGCCGTCGCGAAGCCGAACTCGTCGGCGCCGAGCAGCGCGCCGATCACGACGTCGCGGCCGGTCTTCATCTGGCCGTCGGCCTGCACGCGGATGCGGCCGCGCAGGCGGTTCAGCACCAGCGTCTGCTGCGTTTCGGCAAGACCGAGTTCCCACGGCGTACCCGCGTGCTTCAGCGACGACAGCGGCGACGCGCCCGTACCGCCGTCATGGCCGGCGATCACGACGTGATCGGCCTTCGCCTTCGCAACGCCCGCCGCGACCGTGCCGACGCCCACTTCGGACACGAGCTTCACCGAAATGCTCGACGACGAATTCACGTTCTTCAGATCGTGAATGAGTTGCGCCAGGTCTTCGATCGAATAGATGTCGTGGTGCGGCGGCGGCGAAATGAGGCCCACGCCCGGCACCGAGTAACGCAGCTTGCCGATGTAGTCCGACACCTTGTGGCCGGGCAACTGGCCGCCTTCGCCGGGCTTCGCGCCCTGCGCCATCTTGATCTGAATCTGATCCGCCGACGACAGATATTCCGCCGTCACGCCGAAGCGTCCCGACGCGACCTGCTTGATCTTCGAGCGCAGCGAATCGCCGTCCTTCAGCGGAATGTCGGTGATGACTTCCTTGCCGATGATCGATTGCAGCGTGTCGCCGTTCTTGATCGGAATGCCGCGCAGCTCGTTGCGATAACGCGTTTCGTCCTCGCCGCCTTCGCCGGTGTTCGACTTGCCGCCGATGCGGTTCATCGCGACCGCCAGCGTGGCGTGCGCTTCCGTACTGATCGAGCCGAGCGACATTGCGCCGGTCGCGAAACGCTTGACGATGTCCTTTGCCGACTCCACTTCGTCGAGCGGAATGGCCTTTGCCGGATCGACCTTGAACTCGAACAGACCGCGGAACGTCATGTGACGCTTGGTCTGGTCGTTGATCAGGTGCGCGTATTCCTTGTACGTCTGGTACGAGTTGCTGCGCGCCGAGTGCTGCAGCTTGGCGATCGCATCCGGCGTCCACATGTGTTCTTCGCCGCGCACGCGGTACGCGTATTCGCCGCCCGCGTCGAGCATGGTCGAGAGGACGGGGTTGTCGCCGAACGCATCGCGATGCAGGCGAATGGCTTCCTCCGCCACCTCGAAGATGCCGATGCCACCGACCTTCGACGCCGTGCCCTTGAAGTACTTCTCCACGAGATCCGACGACAAGCCGACCGCCTCGAAAATCTGCGCGCCGGTGTAGGACATGTACGTCGAGATGCCCATCTTCGACATCACCTTGTGCAGGCCCTTGCCGACCGCCTTCGTGAAGTTGTAGATGGCCTTGTCCGCCGACAGGTCGCCCTTCAGCCCCTCGGCCATGTTGGCGAGCGTTTCCAGCGCGAGATACGGGTGAACGGCTTCCGCGCCGTAGCCCGCGAGCAGCGCGAAGTGATGCGTTTCACGCGCCGAACCCGTCTCCACGACGAGACCCGTGCTCGTGCGCAGGCCGTGCTGCACGAGATGCGTGTGGATCGCGGACGTGGCGAGCAGCGCCGGAATTGCGACGTTGTCGCGGTCCATCTTGCGGTCCGACACGATCAGGATGTTGTAGCCGGACTTCACGGCATCGACGGCTTCGGCGCACAGCGACGCGATGCGCGCTTCCACGCCTTCCTTGCCCCACGCAGCCGGATAGCAGATGCTCAGTTCGTACGAGCGGAACTTGCCGCCGGTGTACGTATCGATCGCGCGGATCTTCGCGATGTCCTTGAAGTCGAGCACGGGCTGCGACACTTCGAGGCGCATCGTCGGGTTGATGTTGATGGTATCGAGCAGGTTCGGCTTCGGTCCGATGAACGAGACGAGCGACATCACCATGTTTTCGCGGATCGGGTCGATCGGCGGGTTCGTCACTTGCGCGAACAACTGCTTGAAGTAGTGATACAGCGTCTTGTTCTTGCTGGACATCACGGCAAGCGGCGAGTCGTTGCCCATCGAGCCGATGGCCTCTTCGCCCGCTTGCGCCATCGGCGCCATCAGGAACTTCACGTCCTCCTGCGTATAGCCGAACGCCTGTTGACGGTCGAGCAGCGCGGCGGCTTCGCGGCGCTGCGTTTCGACGTCCTCGGCCTTCGGCTCGATCTCGTCGAGCTTGATGCGCACGGCGTCGATCCAGCTCTTGTACGGCTTCGCGTTCGCGAGGTTGTCCTTGAGCTCCTTGTCCTCGATGATGCGGCCCTGCTCCATGTCGATCAGGAACATCTTGCCCGGCTGCAGACGCCACTTCTTGACGATCTTCGATTCGGGAATCGGCAGCACGCCCGCTTCCGACGCGAGGATCACGAGATCGTCGTCGGTCACGATGTAACGCGCCGGGCGCAGCCCGTTGCGGTCGAGCGTTGCGCCGATCTGGCGGCCGTCCGTGAACGCGATCGCGGCGGGTCCGTCCCACGGCTCCATCATCGCCGCGTGATATTCGTAGAACGCGCGGCGGTTCTCGTCCATCAGCGTGTGCTGTTCCCATGCCTCGGGAATCATCATCATCATCGCGTGGACGAGCGGGTAGCCTGCCATCACGAGCAGTTCGAGACAGTTGTCGAACGAAGCCGTGTCCGACTGGCCCGGATAGATCAGCGGCCAGAGCTTCGGCAGATCGTCGCCGAGCACGTAGGAGGCGATCGCGCCGGTGCGGGCGTTCAGCCAGTTCACGTTGCCCTTCACGGTGTTGATTTCACCGTTGTGCGCGATCATGCGATACGGGTGCGCAAGTTCCCACGCCGGGAACGTGTTGGTCGAGAAGCGCTGATGCACGAGCGCCAGCGCCGACACGACGCGCTCGTCCTGCAGATCGCGGTAATACACGCCCACTTGGCCGGCGAGCAGCAGACCCTTGTAGACGACCGTGCGCGAGGACATCGACGGTACGAAATATTCCTTGCCGTGCTTGAGCTTGAGCGCCTGAATGCGATGGCTCGCCGTCTTGCGGATGATGTACAGCTTGCGCTCCAGCGCATCCGTCACGACGATGTCCTTGCCGCGCCCGATGAAGATCATGCGGATCAGCGGCTCGCTTGCCTTCACGGCGGGGGAAATGGGCATGTTGCCGTCCACCGGCACGTCGCGCCAGCCGAGCACCACCTGGCCCTCTGCCTTGACCGTGCGCTCCAGTTCCTGCTCGCACGCGAGACGCGACGCGTGTTCCTTCGGCAGGAAGATCATGCCGACGCCGTATTCGCCGGCCGGCGGCAGCGTCACGCCCTGCTTGGCCATCTCCTCGCGATAGAAGCCGTCCGGCACCTGAATCAGGATGCCCGCGCCGTCGCCCATCAGCGGGTCTGCGCCGACCGCGCCCCGGTGATCGAGGTTCTCGAGGATCTTGAGACCCTGCTGAATGATCTCGTGGCTTTTCTTGCCCTTGATATGGGCGACGAAGCCGACGCCGCAAGCGTCATGTTCGTTCGCAGGGTCGTACATGCCCTGCGCGGCGGGAAGCGAACCGGCTGCCGGCTGCTGATGATCGTTCATGGGGACACCGTCTCTGCTGTGAGGGGCCGACTCGGCCGTTGAATCGTTTTTTTGTTGCCCGCTGCCCGCAGTCCAGATTCGGGCACCGAGGCGGGTTGCGCATTTGACGCGCTGCACCGCAAAACCGCCGGAAATCGAAATATACGCGACGAATCAAAACGATGGCAAATAAAAACTGATGATCTGGCACCTATTATCGTTATGGTGCAAGAACTGCCCAATAAATAAGTGCCACATCAATGCGGGTCAAAAATAAACGGCGCTCCCTAGATGCGAAGCGCCGTTGCTTGCGAATCTTCCTGCGAAAAGTCCCGCCGTTACTGCGTCTGCGGCGTTTCGCGCACTTTACGCGGGCGCCCGCGCGGCAATGGCGACACGCGCCGATTCGCCGCCCGCGACGCCCATTCGCGGTACGCATCGCTGCCGAGCACCCAGCCCTTGAGCGTGGCTTGCAGCAGACGGTTGGTCTCCCGCTCGTCGAGCGGCTGCTCGCACAGTTCCTTGTACGCATGCTGACGCTCGAACGGCGTATTGCCGAGCGACCAGAACAGCGGGTGATCGGTGATGAGCGCATCGAGCGTCACGCCGATGTGATGCCGGTAGCTCGACCACTTGTAATCCTGCGGCGATGCAGCGAGTTGCGCACGAACCGGCGCGGTTTCGACCACTCGCGTCGCGAGCAGGAAATACCGCTCGCCTTCGATGACCGTCGCGCGGTACCGCCCCTCCCACAGCGTGCCACGCCGCGTGTATCGCCGATTGAAGTGCGCCACGTAACGACGCCCCACGGCCTGCATCGCTTTGGGCAGACTGGCTTCGTCGCGCGGCGTGACGAGCAGATGCACGGCCTGCGGCATCAACGCATAGGCATGGATGGAAAGGTGATGATCACGTGAAGCCGTCCTCAAGCAGTCGATGAAAAGCTGATAGTCCTGGTCGTCGACGAAGGCAGGTTGCTGGTCGAGACCACGCAGGATGACATGCTGCGGCTGTTCGGGAACGTAGAGTCGTGCAAGCCGTGCCATTCTGGATATTCCGTTGATCGCGTTTGTGTTACCCCGATCGGGGGCTGACGGGAGACGCCGCTGCTACAGGGTTACAGGCGCATGCAAGCGCCGTGCAACGGGACTCCGGAACCGCTGCGATCCTAGGGAAAATGCTCTACGGCGCCGCTATGGTTACTTTGAAACGTTGTGTTCATAATGGGCGTGCTTTCTGGAGGAGCACAAATGAAAATAAAACAAGTCGTAACGGGGATCGCAGCATTGGCGTGTGTGTCGACCGCGGCACATGCACAGTCGGCTGGGTCCATTTATGCCACTGCAGGCTGGTTTCATCTCGCCCCACAAGACAGCAGCGGTCCGCTCAAAGAAACAAGTGTAGGCGGATCTCCCGTCAATATCAGCGTGCCGGGTACGGGCGCGGGTATCAGCAGCTCGGATACGGCCGGCTTCACGGTAGGCTACTTCGCGACCGACCACATCGCCGCCGAATTCGAGATGGGCATTCCGCCAGAGTTCGATCTCAACGGCACAGGAACGCTCGATCGGTTCGGCAAGATCGGCAGCGCGAAGCAATGGAGCCCAACGCTGCTCTTCAAATACTTCTTTAACGAACCGCAGGCGAAGTTTCGCCCGTATGTCGGCGTGGGCGTGACGCGCACCTGGTTCACCGACGCGAAGATTACCAACGCCGCATTCGAAGGCTCCGTTCTGCATGGTCCGACCAGCGTTGATACGGATAGTTCGTGGGCGCCGGTCTTTAACGTCGGCGCTGTCTACAATTTCACAGAACACTGGTTCGCGGGTTTCTCCGTGTCGTTCATTCCGCTGAAGGCGACCGCCAAGCTGAGCACGCAAGCCCAGACGCCGGTCGGTACGCTCAACGTTCAATCGCAGGCAAAGATCACGATCAACCCGATCGTGACGTATCTGCGCGTCGGCTATCGCTTCTGATTCGCATGCCGGCGTTTCACTGGTTCAAGCTCACGGCACGCGCCGTCATGCGATATCGCATGGCGGCGTTTGCTTTTACACGCCCCTTGTAAATGTGACTCGCGCCGGTGCGAGGCACCGCAGTTATTACGTGTTCCGACGCCGCACGGCAGGCTCGCGATGCGCCGGCACCCAACTTGCTCTTAGCACCTTCCCCGCGATGCAAGCGGGTATGTCCATCCACGATTCATCCATCGACGGAGCGATCTATGAACGCACTGCCTAACACGCGAGACGCCATCGGAGATTCATGGAACGCCACGGGCCGCCGCGCACGCCGCATGGCGCGTCATGGCCGCGAAGCTGCCCAGGATATCGGCGCCGAACTGCGCGTCCTTCTTTCGGAACTCGAAGGAATGCTATCGGACGGCGCGTCAGCTGACGCCGCCGCGCTTCGTTCGCGAATCGGCGATCAGATCGATTCCGCGCGCGCACGCCTCAACGCCACACCCGCCGTGGTCCGCGAACGCGCCGCCGCCGCATTTGATGACGCCGACGCCTATGTCCACGACAGGCCCTGGCAGACCATTGCCATCGTTGGCGGTCTCGCGCTGGTCGCGGGCATTCTTCTTTCGCGCGCCCGCTAGCGCGTCTTACCTCGACGCGCCTTCCAGAAAGTCCGCGCCGATGACGTCGATGCGATCCGTGCAGATTGCATCGACGCCCCACTGCGCGAGCAACCGCGCCCGCTCGGGATCGTTCACCGTGTAGGCGAGCACGCGCAAGCCCGCGCCCTTGATTTCGCGCACGCGTGTTTCGTCCAGCGAACGATGGTCCGCGTGCAGCGACACGCACGCAAGCGCCGCCGTCTGCGCGCGCCACTCCGCGGGCACGCGCTCGTACAACATGCCGCGCGGGAGATTCGGCGCGGCATCGCGCGCCGCCTCCAGCGCCGCATACGAGAACGACGACAGCAGCGGCTCCGGCTCGGCGTCGTTCCACAGTCGCGCCGCCTCGCGCGCGACGCATTCGCCTGTTTCCACTTCGCGCCCCGGACACGGCTTGATCTCGATGTTCGCGGCCATGTTCAGCGACGCGCATCGCTCCCGCACTTCGGCGAGCGTCGGCATGTGCGCGCCCGCGAAGTCCTCGCCGAACCAGGAACCGGCGTCGAGCGCGCGCAACTGCGCATAGGTCATCGACTTGGCCGCGCCATGCCCGTTCGACGTACGGTCGATATCGTCGTCATGCAGCAGGAACACGACGTTGTCGGCCGACAGCTTCGCATCGAACTCGATCATCTTCAGGCCGAGACGCGCGCCGGTGTCGATGCCTTCCAGCGTGTTCTCGGGCGCGAGCTTGCCGCCGCCGCGATGCGCGACGATGGCGGGATACGGCCAGGTTCTCATCGCATAAGCTCCTTCAGTTGGCGCGCAATCCGGTAGCCGGATCGAACAAATGCAGATGCCGCGCCGGCACCGATACCGCGAGCTTCTCGCCGCGCACCGGCCGATGCGCGTGCGGCAAGCGGGCCGCCACGTCATGCTTGCCCCACTTGCCGTGCGCGAGATTGTCCGCGCCGAGCAACTCCGCCGAATCCACGTCGAGCACCGCTTGCGTCGCCTCATGGCTGCCGGGCGTCAGGTGCTCGGGACGGATACCGACGGTCCACTCGCGCCCGAACATTGCACGCGATATACCGCTCGCGCCCGCGACCCTCAGCTTCGGCCCGCCACCCGCTACTTCGAACACCGAACCATCCTCGGACAACTTGCCTTCGAGCAGATTCATGGCCGGCGATCCGATGAAGCTCGCCACGAACACCGTAGCCGGCCGTTCGTACACTTCGGTCGGCGCACCGATCTGCTCCGCGTGCCCCTTGTTCATGACGATCACGCGCTGCGCGAGCGTCATGGCTTCGATCTGGTCATGCGTCACGTACAGGCTCGTGGTTGCGAGACGCGCATGCAGGCGCTGAATCTCGAGGCGCATCTGCACACGCAGTTTCGCGTCGAGATTCGACAGCGGTTCGTCGAACAGAAAGACCGCCGGTTCACGCACGATTGCACGCCCCATCGCAACGCGCTGGCGCTGTCCGCCCGACAACTCGCGCGGCTTGCGCGCCAGCAGATGCTCGAGTTCGAGGATACGCGCGGCATTCGCAACGCGGCTCTGGATGGTCCCGCGATCCACTCCGCCGATCTTCAGCGCATAGGCCATATTTTGCGCGACACTCATGTGCGGATAAAGTGCGTAATTCTGAAAGACCATCGCAATATCGCGATCTTTCGGCTCCAGCTTGTTCACGACCTTGCCCGCGATTTCGATCGTGCCTTCCGACACGCTCTCCAGTCCCGCCACCATGCGCAGTAGCGTCGACTTGCCGCAGCCGGATGGCCCGACCATCACGACGAACTCGCCATCGTTGATCGATACATCGATGCCATGAAGCACGTATTGCGTGCCGTCGTATGTCTTCTTGACGCCTTTGAGTGTCAGCGCAGCCATTGATACCTGCTCTCCATTTTTATTTTTCCGCGTCCACGAGACCGCGCACGAACCAGCGCTGCATCGTCAGCACGACGGCGAGCGGCGGCAGCATCGCGAGCAGCGTCGCGCTCATCACGAGATGCCATTCGGTCGCGGTATCGCCCGAGGCGATCATGCTCTTGATGCCGACCACCGCCGTTTGCAGCGACTGTTGATTGGTGATCAGAATCGGCCAGAGGTACTGGTTCCAGCCGTAGATGAACGTGATGACGAACAGCGCCGCGATGTTCGTCTTCGACAGCGGCAGCACCACGTCCCAGAAGAAGCGCAGCGGCCCCGCGCCGTCGATGCGCGCCGCTTCCATCAGTTCGTCGGGCAGCGTCATGAAGAACTGCCGGAACAGGAAAGTCGCGGTTGCGGATGCGATCAGCGGCAGCGTGAGGCCGGCATACGTGTTGGCGAGATGCATCGATGATACGACTTGCACTGTCGGAAAGATACGCACTTCGACGGGCAGCATGAGCGTGACGAAGATGAGCCAGAACGCAAGGTTCTTCATCGGGAAGCGGAAGAACACGATCGCATACGCCGAAATGATCGACACCGCGATCTTGCCGATGGAGATGACCAGCGCCATCGCAAGGCTATTGATGAGCATGCGTCCGAAAGGCGCCGCTGCATTGCCGCTGCCGTGCGTCCAGATGTTCGCAATGTTCTCGAAGAGATGCGTGCTCGGAATCAGCGATAGCGGCACGCTGAACACTTCCTTTGCGCTCATCGTGGCCGCGCAGAACGCGACGTAGACCGGGAAAACGATCAGCGCGACGCCGAGAATCAGCACTGCGTGACAAAAGATATCGAAGCCGCGACGGTTCTCGATCATGAGTATTGCACCCTGCGTTCGACAAAGCGGAATTGCACGATGGTCAGCGCGACGACGATCACCATCAGCACGACCGACTGCGCACCGGAACTGCCGATGTCGAGCCCCTGGAACCCTTCCGCGAAAATCTTGTAGATGAGCGTCTTGGTGGATTGCGCGGGACCGCCGCCGGTGGCGGCATCGATGACGGGGAAGGTATCGAAGAACGCGTAGACGAGATTCACGACGAGCAGGAAGAAGCTCGTCGGCGACAACAGCGGCAACGCGATGCCAAAGAAGCGCCGCACGGGACCGGCGCCATCGATCGCGGCGGCTTCGATCAGCGATTGCGGTATCGCCTGCAGGCCGGCATAGAAGAACAGGAAGTTATAGCTGACCTGCTTCCACACCGACGCGAGCACGACGAGAAACATCGCCTGCGTACCGTTGAGCGCGTGATTCCACACGATGCCCTGCTTCGCCAGCGCATACGTCACGAGCCCGATGCTCGGATTGAACAGAAACGACCACAGCACCGCCGCGATGGCCGGCGCGACCGCATACGGCCAGATGAGCAGCGTCTGATACGCCTTCGCTCCGCGCGTCACGCGATCCGCGCACGCAGCGAGCAGCAGCGAGATGACGAGCCCGGACACGGTGACCAGCGCGCAGAAGATCATCGTCGTACTGAACGACGACAGATACAGCGGGTCCGCGAAAAGCTGCCTGAAGTTGGCGAAGCCGACAAATTCGCTCGACGTACCGAACGCGTCCTGACTTTGCGTCGCTTGCCAGAGCGCTTCGCCGGCGGGCCAGAGAAAGAAGAGCGCGGTGATCGCGAGCTGAGGCGCGACGAGCAGATACGGCAACACGCTCGTATCGAAACGAGACCGTTTTTCCATTGGTATGTCCTGAACGGCGCCCGCGTTTTTCGCGGGCGCATGCCTGACGTTGGCGCTGAATGCTTGCCGCTTAGCCGCCGCTCTTTTCGAAGCGGCGCAGGAGTTCGTCGCCGCGCTGTACGGAAGAATCGAGCGCCTGTTGCGGCGTCTTCTTCTCGGCCCAGACCTGCTCGAGTTCTTCATCGACGATGGTGCGAATCTGCGGCATGTTGCCGAGACGCAAACCCTTCGTATAAGCAAGCGGCGGCTTGTTCAGCATCTGCTTGATGGCGATATCCGCGCCGGGGTTCTTGTCGTAGAAGCCCTGCTTTTGCGTGAGCTCGTAGGCGGCGGTCGTCACCGGCAGATAACCGGTGTCCTGATGCCACTTGGCCGCGACCTGCGGCGTCGCCAGATACGCGAGGAACTTCGCGACGCCCTTGTACACGGCTGGGTCCTTGCCCGACAGCACCCACAGACTCGCGCCGCCGATGATCGCGTTCTGCGGCGCGCCCTTCACGCTCGCGTCGTAAGGCATCATGCCGACGCCGTACTCGAACTTCGCGTATTTCTGAATAGTCGCACGCGAGCCCGACGAGTTCGTGATGATCCCGCAGTCGCCGCTGTAGAACTTGGATACCGGCTCGTCCTTGCGCCCCACGTAAGTGAACGTGCCTTCCTTCGCCATCTTCTGCAGGAACTGGATGTGCGCGACCTGCAGCGGCTTGTTGAACTCGAGCTTTGCATCCAGCCCGTCGAAGCCGTTGTTCTTCGATGCAAACGGCGCCGCGTGCCACGCGCTGTAGTTCTCGAGCTGAATCCAGCTCTGCCAGCCCGACGAATAGCCGCACGAATAGCCCGCCGCCTTCAGCTTCTTCGCGTCGGCTTCGACATCGGCCCAAGTCTTCGGCGGCTGATTCGGATCGAGGCCGGCCTTCTTGAACGCATCCTTGTTGTAGTAGAGGACGGGCGTGGAACTGTTGAAGGGCATCGAGATGAGATGACCGGTCTTCGCGTCGCTGTAATAGCCGGCGATGGTCGGCACGAACGCCTTCTCGTCGAGCGGCACGCCCGCTTGCTTGAACACGTCCGAGACGGGGAGCACGGCCTTCTTGGCCTGCATCATCGTCGCGGTGCCGACTTCGTAGACTTGCAGGATCGCGGGCGCATTGCCGCTGCGATACGCCGCGATGCCCGCCGCGAGCGTCTGGTCATAGGTGCCCTTGAACACCGGAACGATCGTGTAGTCGCTCTGTGACGCGTTGAAGTCTTTCGCGATGTCGTTCACGCGCTCGCCGAGGGCGGCTTCCATCGCGTGCCAGAACTGGATTTCGGTCGCGGCGTGGGCGGCGGTGCTGGCGCCGAACGCCAGAATGGCCGCAGCCGTGATCGAGCGGAACGAGGGCGTGCATTTCATCGATGAGTCTCCTTTTTGCAGATTCGCGCGTTGAAACGCGCGATCTTAGTTGTTGTCGATGACAAACAGACGTTGGTATTCCTTCAGTGCGTATCGATCGGTCATGCCCGCGATGTAGTGCGCGATCAGCCGGGCCTGCGTGCTCTCGTGGCCCGGCGCGGCGGCGTCGTTCGCGGACTCCTCCGCCACGGCGAGCCGCGCCTGATAGGCGGGCGGCAGAAGGCGCGGGTCGTCGGTGAAGGCGTCGAACAAGCCGGTGACGACACGCTTCGCCTTGTTGGCCATGCGCATCACGCGGTAATGGCGATACAGGTTCTTGAACAGAAAGCGCTTGAGCGCGGCGGCTTGCGCAGCGACTTCATCGCTATGCGCGACGAGCAGCGGCGCATTGCGCACATCTTCGACGGACGCCGGGGCCACGCGCGCGAGATTGCGGCTCGTGGTCTCGATCAGATCCACGATCAGCGTGTTGATGATGCGGCGTATGGTCTCGTGGATGAGCCTGCGGCCTTCGATGACCGGAAACTCCGCGCGCGCGGCATCGAAATGCGTGTGCCAGAGACTGACTTCGGACAGTTGATCGAGCGTGAGCAGGCCGGAGCGCAGGCCATCGTCGACATCGTGATTGTTGTAGGCGATTTCATCCGCGACGTTCGCGATCTGCGCTTCGAGCGACGGCTGGCGGCCCGCGAGAAAGCGCTCACCGAGATCGCCGAGCTTGCGTGCGTTTTCGCGCGAGCAATGTTTGAGAATGCCTTCGCGCGTTTCGAAGCAGAGGTTCAGGCCGTCGAACGCGCCGTAGTGTTCTTCGAGTTGATCGACAACCGCGAGACTTTGAAGATTGTGCTCGAAGCCGCCGTGATGGCGCATGCACTCGTGCAGCGCGTCCTGACCGGCGTGGCCGAAAGGCGTGTGTCCGAGATCGTGCGCGAGCGATATCGCTTCGACGAGGTCTTCGTTCAGCCGCAGATTACGTGCGATGGAACGCGCGATCTGCGCCACTTCCAGACTGTGCGTCAGCCGCGTGCGAAACAGGTCGCCTTCGTGATTGACGAAAACCTGCGTCTTGTATTCGAGCCGGCGAAAGGCCGTCGAATGGACGATGCGATCGCGGTCGCGCTGAAACTCGGTCCGCGCGGCGGGCGGCTGTTCCGCATAACGGCGCCCCCGCGACGACGACGAACGCGCCGCGTACGGCGCAAGATGGGCTTCCAGCGCCGCTTGCGACGGCGCTCCGAATCCGACTTCTGTTTCGCTCACCGGCTGCCTCCGCATCGTCGTGGTTCCGGCTGCTGCGTCGCTCAGACGCTGGCTGCGAGCGTCGCACGCACGGCCTGGTCCGGCGCGCTCGTGATCTCCGTCGCGCCGAAGCGGGTCAGCAGAATGAATTTGATCTCGCCGGCTTCGGCCTTCTTGTTGACTTTCATCAGGTTGACGTAGCGGTCATCGCCGAGTTTCGGGCCGACGACCGGCAACTTCGCCGCCTCGATGACGCGCACGAGCCGCTGGCGCGCGGCGTCGTCGAGCTTGCCGAGCCGCACGGACAAGTCCGCGGCCATCACCATCCCGCAGCCGACCGCTTCGCCGTGCAGCCATTCGCCGTAGCCCAGGCCTGCTTCGATAGCGTGACCGAACGTGTGGCCGAAATTGAGGATGGCGCGTTGCCCGCCCTCGCGCTCGTCCGATGCCACGACCGACGCCTTGATTTCGCATGAGCGTTTGACCGCGTGCGCGAGCGCGTTTCCGTCGCGGCTGTTCAATGCGCCGATGTTCGCTTCGATCCACTCGAAGAATCCGGCATCGGCGATTGCGCCCGTCTTGATGACTTCCGCGATGCCCGCCGCCAGTTCGCGCTTCGGCAGCGTATCGAGCGCGCCGATATCCGCGATGACGGCCTGCGGCTGATAGAACGCGCCGATCATGTTCTTGCCGAGCGGATGATTGATGCCCGTCTTGCCGCCGACCGACGAATCCACCTGCGAAAGGAGCGTGGTCGGCACCTGGATGAACGGCACGCCGCGCATGTAGCACGCCGCTGCAAAACCGGTCATGTCGCCGATGACGCCGCCGCCGAGCGCGATGAGCGTCGTCTTGCGATCGGCGCGATCGGTCAGGAGCGCGTCGAAGATGATGTTGAGCGTTTCCCAGTTCTTGTGCGCTTCGCCATCGGGCAGGACGACGGTCGTCACATTCTTGCCGAGCGGTTCGAGCGCGGCGCGCAATGTATCGCCATAGAGCGGATCGACGGTCGTGTTGGTGACGATGGCCACCGACGAGCCCTTGATATGCGGCGCAAAAAGCTCCGTCCGCCCGATCAGCCCTGCACCGATATGAATGGGATAGGCGCGCTCGCCCAGTTCGACGTTGACTGTAATCATGGGGGACATTATGACTCGGCCGACTTGATGACGCCGGCCACCTCCAGTTGCATCAGGACCATGTTGACGAGCGCGTTGACGGTCGGCCGCCCGGTCTCCACGACGAAATGCGCGCACTCGTGATAGAGCGGATCGCGCGTTTTGAAGAGCGCTTCGAGCTTGCCGCGCGGGTCTTCGGTCTGAAGCAGCGGCCGGTTCTTGTCGCGGCGCGTGCGTTGCCAAAGGTCGTGCGGATTCGCGCGCAAATAGATGACGATGCCGCGATTCCTCAGATGTTCGCGATTCTCCTGCCGCAGCACCGCGCCGCCGCCCGTCGCGAGCACGATGCCGCTCTTCTGCGAAAGCTCGTCGATGACATTCGCCTCGCGCTGGCGGAATCCGTCCTCGCCTTCGAGTTCCCATATCACCGGGATGCGCGCGCCGGTACGCGCTTCGATCTCCAGATCGGAATCGATGAACGAGCGCTGCAGACGGCGCGCAACCGCACGGCCCACGGTGGTTTTACCCGCCCCCATGAGTCCGACGAAAAAGATGTTCGCGTTCGCGTGCCCTTCCTGCAACCTTGATCCTTTGACGATATGCAATTTGTTCGTGCGGCAGCTTAAGGGCAAACCGCCCGCTTTGTCGAGTCGCGCGCCCGGCCTCATCCCTTCGCCGCCACCACATGCGGCGTGATCAGGATGACCAGCTCGCTCTGCGACTTGCGCCGCGCGTCGTGACGGAACAGCCAGCCGATGATCGGCAGTTTCGACAGGCCCGGCACGCCGGTGACATCGACCCGTTCGTCTTCTGAATAGATGCCGCCGATCGCAACGGTCCCGCCGTCCTCGACTTCCACGCGCGTCTGAACGTGCTTCGTGTTGATGGCGGGTCCCGCCGCGGTCTGCTCGCCGACGCTGTCTTTCGCGACATCCAGATCGAGAATGACATGCCCGTGCGGCGTGATTTGCGGTTCGACCTCCAGTTTGAGCGCAGCGCGCCGAAACTGCACGCCCGAGACGCCATTGCCGACTTTCGCCTGATACGGCAGCTCCGTGCCCTGCTCGACGACCGCCTTCACCCGATCCGCCGTCACGACGCGCGGTCGCGAAACGATCTGTCCCCGCCCTTCGGATTCGAGCGCGCTCAGTTCGATATCGAGCAGCCGCGTAGCTTGCGCGGCGAAGAGCGTGAGCCCGGCGGTCGCGGCGTCGAAGCCGTTGACGGGCCGCGCCGACAGATCGTATACCACCCCGTCCTTGCCGCCCGCGACGCCGCGCGCCGAATCGCCGGTCGGCGCGACGCCCAGTTTGACGCCGAGATTGCGCGAAAGCCCCGTCTCGCCCTCGACGATTCGCGCTTCGATCATCACTTGCGGCGTCGGCCTGTCGATCGACGCGATGAGTTCGGCGATCTGCTGCACGCGAGCGTCGAGATCGGTGACGAAGAGAAGATTGGTCCGGGTGTCGGCCATGGCGGAGCCGCGCTTGGACAGCACGCGCTGCGTGCCCGAGCCGGTCAGCAGCTTGCGCACGTCTTCCGCGCGCGGATACCGCAACGTGAACGTGCGGCTCGCGAGCGGTTCGAGGTCTGCTGCGCGGGCGTGCGCCTCGTAGCGCAGCTTCTCGCGCGCCGCCAGTTCGGCGAGCGGCGCGACCCAGATCACGTTGCCGTGCTGCTCCATCGCGAGGCCGTTGACTTCGAGAAGCGTGTCGAACGCGCGCCGCCACGGCACCGCGACGAGATTGATCGATACCTGCCCGCGCACCTTCTCACTCGCGATGATGTTGAGGCCGGTGAAGCGCGCGAAGCCCTGCAGCGCGGCGCTCAGGTCCGCATTTTTCAGGTCGAGCGTGATCGGCTTGCCGTCGTCGGCCTTCTGCCCGCTGAGACGTTCGAGTTGCCGCAGCGGCACGGGCGGTCCTTCGAGCGGCTCGGGCTTGTCGGCGTTCGCGGAAGTCGTCGCCTCCGGCGGCGTCGATGGCGTCGGCGTGGGCGCCGGGGCCACCAGCGGCACCGCGTTTTCGAGCGCGAACTGGTCCGTCGGCAAGATGTCGAGCGATGCGGGCAGCGGCGGCAATAGCGCGACGGGCGCATCGCCGGCTTCCGCCGCGATTGCCGCACGCGCGACGATGACCGCTGCGAAGCTCATCGCGCGGAAGATGCATAGTGCCTTGCTCACTTGCGATCCTCCGCGAACGTCAGCGTGCGCGATGCGCCCTCGCCACTTGCAAGCTGTATCGCGCGGGGCTGCACGCGCTCGAGCCGCTCGTCGCCGATCTTCTGCCCCGGTTCGTAATGCTCGACGTTCTTCGCGCTCTGCACGAGCGCCATCGCGCGATGGCGCGCCACCATCGTGCCGACGAGCAGCATGCCCGCATCGCGTGCGAGACCGGTTGCACCGTCCTTGCCGAACGGATCGACGATGAACGCGTTCGTGCGTGCGGGCTCCGAAAGCGGAACGGCCGGCAGCGTGTCGTGGATGCGTAGCGTCGCGTCGACCGTCACCGCGCCGGCCTGACGCTTGATCTGCACGGCCTCGGGCACGATCAGGCGCGGCAGACCGGCGAGCGCTTCCAGAAAGCGGCGCACTTCGGGAAACGCGCCCTCCGCGCGGAAAGTCAGCGCGCGTTGCGTCGCGGGCGGGGTTGCGGGTTGCGCCGAATCGCGCGAACGGCCTTTCGCCGCCGATTGCGGTTCGATCTCCGTCACGCGCAACCCGCTCTGCGCGGCGAGTGCCGCCACGGCGTGGAGCGCATCGGCGGCGGTCCACGTTGCCGGCGCCAGGCTGGTGGCCGCGGCCCGCGCCCGCAGTTCCGGCAGTGTCGCGACGATCGTGCGGGCATCGTCGGCCTTGCGCTGGGTGGCGGCGAGCGCGGTGCGGGCCGCATCGCGCTGGTTCAGGCCGGACGCGAGCCAGCCTTCGAGGCCGAGCGGGAAGACACATGCGAAAAGCGCGAACGCCGTGAAAGCGGTACGGCGCGCCGACCACTCGTGCAGCGGTCGAAGGATCGGCTTGCGACCGCGTTCGCGGGGACGCGCGCGCCCGGGGAGAGTCATCGTCAGCGTGTTCATTGCGGGTTCCTTTTGTTCGATGTCCGGAAGTTCATTGGGGCTTCCCCCTTCGCAGACGCTTTGGCCGGTGCCGCGACAGTCTTCTGCCCGGCCGCCTCATAGCGCACGAGCGCCGTGAATTCATACCGATCGATCGCCGGCGCGACGGCATCCCGCTTAACGGACGGCCTCGTTTCCGCGCGCCGCTTCATCTCCACGACCTCCACCGATTGCACGCCGCGCAGGTTCTCCAGCCTCTTGAGCCAGCGCGCCGCCGTCTGCGAATCGGGCGCGAGCGCGGCGAGCTCGACTTCGTCGGCCCGTTGCGTAACGCGTTGCAAGACGACATCGGTGCGCGGGGGTGCATCGGCGAGCGCTTCCAGCAGCGCGAGAAACCGGTTGCGCGGTACGGCGAGCGGTTGCGCGGCTTCACGCGCCCGGCGTCGCTCGGCCTCGACGCGAAGCAGACGCGCGTGCTCGTCCAGTGCCGCGTTCGACGCGCGCAGTGTCGCGTCCAGCGCGATACGCCGGTCATCGAGACGCATGCGTTCGAACGCGTCCCAGCCGGCGACGCTTCCGACATCCGCGCATCCGGCCAGACTCGCGACGGCCAGGATCGCGAGCCGCTGCCGCCGCAGCGCACGACGCTTGCGCGACCGATGCGGCAGCAGATTGAAGCCGTCGGCGATGGCGGCGCTCGTCATTGCAGCACCTCGCGCAAGGCGAGCCCGAAGGCGGTGGCGAAGAGCGGCGAGTGCTTCATCGCGGCATCGATGTCCGACGCGCCGTTGCAATACGGCGCGGATTCGAACGGCAGCGCGGGACAGCCGAACATTCTGGCGAGCGCGGGCAGCGGAAGGCCCGCGTTTGCCAGCAATTGCGTCTGGCCGCCGACGTACGCGCAATCGACGGGCGTCGTCTCGCCCGCCAGATGGCACAGCGCGTCGGTGATGCTCGCGTATTCCGGCGCGGGATAACGCGCTTCGCTCTCGACCTCGCCGGCGTTCACGACCCATCCGTGCAGCCCCGAGCTTTCGAGCCAGCAGACGAGATAGCGCGCGTCGGCATCCAGTTCGACGCGGCCCGAATGACGCATCGCACGCAGAGCCGCAGCCGGCTCACCGTCGATGGCGCATAACGCGACGCCCGCCGACGCCGCTGTTTCGACGCGCGCCTCGACGTGCCGTCGCGCGGTCGCGGCAATGGTGACGTGCGCATTTCCGTCGTCGCGAGCCTCGACGGACCAGTCGACCGCGAGCGCGCCGCGCTCCATGCCCGCGGCGCGCTCGGCTTCGGCGAGCACCGCCGGCTCCAGCAGGCCGCACGGATCGCTGCCGATGTCCGACACGTCCGTCTGACGCGCTTCGATAAGCCGCGCGAGCGGAACGCGCGTCGTGAGCGTCGCCGACGCCGGCAGCCCCATCGAGCAGCGCAGCGCACGCCATGCGCCGTTCTGCGGCATGCGTTCGACCGCTTCGCGCAGCGCCGCAGCGACGGCGGCGCGATCGACGAAATCGCCGCCGACGACCGCACCGGCCGCTATCGGCACCGCATCCAGATGCTCGACGCACACGGTCGAATCCCGCTTCAGCCGCCGGCTGAGAACCGCGAGCCGCACCGCGTCCTCGCTCACGTCGATACCCGCCGCGAACCGGCGCGTAGCCGTCAGTACCGTGCCGCGCAGGGCGCTTTCGTTCTTCATGTCCACTCCTTCTTTCACTCGCGCGCCGAAACATTCGCGCGCTTTCGATGCAGGAATTCTCGTGAAGGCGGCGCGCGGCGAACATTCGGCCGAATGGCTAACGCAAGCGATGACACGATGTTTTCGCGGAGCATCGCGCGTATCTTGGCGATAGGAAAACGGCGCGGGATGCATCGGACTGTTGCCCGAGTGCCTAGGAAAATCCCGAAACCCGGACGGCTATAATCCCGGGACTGTTTTTGGTGGTGCTATGCAATCCTCTTCCCCGACTCATCCGCCGGCCACGCCGCCCGAAGGCCAGAAAAAGCCTCGACGCTCGTGGTTCAAGCGGCTCCTCCTAGGCTCTCTCGTCAGCGTTTTCGCGCTGATCGTGTGCATTGCGCTCGTGTTCGGCTATGCGCTCGTCGTCGCGATGCCGAACCTGCCCTCGCTCGATGCGCTGACCGACTATCGGCCGAAAGTGCCGCTGCGCATCTACACGGCGGATCACGTGCTGATCGGCGAATTCGGCGAGGAACGCCGCAGCGTCGTGCGTATTCAGGACGTGCCGGATCGCCTGAAGAAAGCCGTGCTCGCAATCGAAGACGCGCGTTTCTACGATCACGGCGGCGTCGATGTCATGGGCATTCTGCGCGCGGGATCGGTTGCACTCTCGAACGGACACGCATCGCAGGGCGCGAGCACGATCACCATGCAGGTCGCGCGAAACTTCTTCCTGTCGAGCGAAAGGACGTACACGCGCAAGATCTACGAGATGCTGCTCGCCTACAAGATCGAGCGCGCGCTCACGAAAGATCAGATTCTCGAGGTGTACATGAATCAGATCTATCTCGGCCAGCGTGCGTACGGTTTCGCGAGCGCGGCGCGCGTCTATTTCGGCAAGGACCTGAAGGACATCACGCTTGCTGAAGCGGCGATGCTCGCGGGGCTGCCGAAGGCGCCGTCGGCGTATAACCCGGTCGTGAATCCGAAGCGCGCGAAGGTCCGGCAGGAGTACATCCTTCAGCGCATGCGCGAGCTGAACTTCATCACGCAGGAAGAGTACGACCAGGCGGCGAAACAGCCGCTCATCGTGAAGGGACAAGGGCGCGAGTTCAGCGTCCACGCGGAATACGTCGCGGAAATGGTGCGTCAGATGATGTACGCGCAATATCGCGAAGAAGCCTATACACGCGGCCTGAACGTCGTGACGACGATCGATTCCGCCGACCAGGACGCCGCCTACCGCGCGCTGCGCAAGGGCCTGATGGACTACGAACGGCGTCACGGGTATCGCGGGCCGGAAGGCTTCATCGACCTGCCGTCGGACCCGGACGACCGCGAGCAGGCCATCGACGACGCGCTCGCCGAGCATCCGGACAACGGCGAAATCGTCGCGGCCGTGGTGACGTCGGCAAGTCCCAAGGAAGTGAAGGCGAGCTTCATCGACGGCAACGTGGCCACCATCACCGGCAACGATCTGCGCTTCGTCGCGAACGCGCTTTCCCCGCGCGCGCAGCCGAACCAGCGCATTCGTGCGGGTGCGATCGTGCGTCTCGTCAAAGGCGACGACGGCGACTGGTCCATCACGCAACTGCCGCAAGTCGAAGGCGCGTTGATTTCGCTCGTGCCGCAGGACGGCGCGATCCGCGCGCTCGTCGGCGGGTTCGACTTCAACAAGAACAAGTTCAACCACGTCACCCAGGCGTGGCGTCAGCCGGGCTCGAGCTTCAAGCCGTTCATCTATTCGGCATCGCTCGAGAAGGGTTTGTCGCCGGCGACGATCATCAACGACGGCCCGCTCTTCTTCAGCGCCGCCGAAACGGGCGGTCAGGCGTGGGAGCCGAAGAACTACGGCGGCGGCTTCGACGGCCCGATGAGCATGCGCACCGCGCTGCAGAAGTCGAAGAACATGGTGTCGATCCGCATCCTGAACAACATCGGCACGAAGTACGCGCAGCAGTACATCACGCGCTTTGGCTTCGATGCCGACCGTCATCCGGCGTATCTGCCGATGGCGCTCGGCGCGGGTCTGGTGACGCCGCTGCAGATGGCTTCGGGTTACGCGGTCTTTGCGAACGGCGGCTATCGCGTGAATCCGTATCTGATCGCCGATATCACCGATCCGCGCGGCGCGGTGGTGTCGCATCCGCAGCCGCTCGTCGCGCAGGACAGCGCGCCGCTCGCCATCCCGCCGCGCAACGCGTACGTGATGAACAGCCTGCTGCAAAGCGTCGCGCAGCACGGCACGGCCGCGAAGACGAATCAGCTGAAGCGCGGCGACCTGGCCGGCAAGACCGGCACGACCAACGATTCGCGCGACGCGTGGTTCGCCGGTTATCAGCGTTCGCTGGTCGCAATTGCTTGGATCGGCTACGACAATCCGCGCAGCCTCGGCGACCGGGAAACCGGCGGCGGCCTCGCGCTGCCCGTGTGGATGGAGTACATGGGCCGCGCGCTGCAAGGCGTGCCCGAGTACAAGCCGATGATGCCGCCCGATGTGAAGTCGCTCGGCGGCGAGTTGTACTACGACGACATGACGCCGGGCCACGGCTTCATCGCGACGATCGGCGTCAGTCAGGCGCCGCCACACGACGGCGTGTCCGGCGTGACCGCGCCGACGCCCGATGTCGGCGAGCAGGAAAAGCAGGACATCATGAATCTGTTCAAGGGTCAGTGACCCTTCGTCACACGGCCTGCTTTCCCCTCACCTCACGAGCCGGTCACGCTAAAAAGCAGATCGGCTCGCCTGCCTGCTCGGTCGAATACTTGCTCAGCGCAGCGAAGAACTCGCTGTCGTCGCGGGTGTCGCGCCACTGACCATCGACGTATTTGTAGTGGAATCCGCCCGCCTTCGCCGCGAGCCAGATTTCGTGCTTGGGCGGCTGCAAGTTGACGATCACCTTCGTGCGATTCTCGAATTCCAGCGTCAGCACGTTGCCGCTTCGCTCGAACTCGATGTCGGCTTCGGCCGTGTCCACATCGCGCTCGATCGCGGTCAGCACGGCCTCCGCCAACGTCAGGTATTCCTGGTCTGTCATGCTAAACTCCATCGATTCTATGTACAGGGACGGTCATGCGAGTTGTTTTCAGGATGAGCGCGATTGTAGCGGCTGTCAGCGTTTGCGCCGCAGCGACAGTCACGCTCGGCGGTTGTGGGCAACGCGGTCCGCTTTATCTTCCCGTCGTGCCTCCCATGCCGCAGCGTCCTGACAACCTGCAGGATACGCCGCCTTCCGACGTGACTCCGAGCGACGAAACCGCATCTGGCGCAAGCAAGGCTCGCGCATCGTCGGACGTCACCGGCGACATTCCCGATACGTCCGGCGAAGCGCTCTCGCTCGCGCCCGAGACGAATCTGAAATCGACGCCCGCCGCACCGAAAGCGGCCTCGTCCGCGTACTGACAGCAAGCCTGTGCGCCCTCCGGCGCATCCCCGACCCGTTTCCACCCACGCCCACGCATGAGTGATTCCGCATTCCATTATGTTGACGGCGCACTCCACGCCGAAGGCGTTTCCGCCGCGTCGCTCGCGCAGCAGTTCGGCACGCCGCTCTACGTCTATTCCCGCGATGCCCTGACGCGCGCTTATCGCGCTTACGCCGATGCGTGCGCCGGCCGACGCGCGACCGTGCACGTCGCGGTGAAGGCCAACAGCAATCTCGCCGTCCTCAACGTGTTCGCGCGTCTCGGAGCGGGCTTCGATATCGTGTCGTCGGGCGAACTCGCGCGCGTGCTCGCCGCAGGCGGCAAGGCACAGAACACGGTGTTCTCGGGCGTCGGCAAGACGGCCGCCGAGATGCGCGAAGCACTCGAGGCCGGCGTGAAGTGCTTCAACGTGGAATCGATTCCCGAACTCCATGCGTTGAATGAAGTGGCGAAGTCGCTCGGAACGCGCGCACCCGTTTCCTTGCGTGTGAATCCGGACGTCGACGCGAAGACGCATCCCTACATTTCCACGGGGCTGAAGTCGAACAAGTTCGGTGTGGCGTTCAGCGACGCGCGCGCGACCTACCGCGCCGCCCACGCGATGGCGAATCTGGACGTCGTCGGCATCGACTGCCACATCGGCTCGCAGATCACGGAGATCAGCCCGTATCTGGACGCGCTCGACAAGCTGCTCGAACTCGTCGCGCAGATCGAAGCGGACGGCATGAGCATTCGTCACGTGGATGTCGGCGGCGGTCTCGGCATCACGTACGACAACGAGACTCCGCCGGATATCGGCGACTTCGTGCGCACACTGCTCGATCACATCGAGAAGCGCGGCCACGGTCAGCGCGAAGTGTATTTCGAGCCGGGGCGCTCGCTCGTGGGCAATGCGGGAGTGTTGCTGACGCGCGTGGAATATCTGAAGCCGGGCGAGGAGAAGAACTTCGCCATCGTCGATGCCGCGATGAACGATCTCGCGCGCCCCGCGATGTACGAGGCGTTTCATCGCATCGTGCCGGTGGCGAAGCGCGATGCCGCCGCGCACCGATACGACGTGGTCGGCCCGGTCTGCGAAAGCGGCGACTGGCTCGGGCGCGATCGCGATCTGGCCGTCGAACCGGGTGATCTGCTCGCCATCTGCTCGGCGGGCGCGTACGGCTTCGTGATGAGCTCCAACTACAACACCCGCCCGCGCGCCGCCGAGGTCATGGTGGACGGTGAGCGCGTCTGCGTCGTGCGCGAGCGCGAAACGGTGAAAGCGCTGTTCGCCGGGGAATCTATCCTGCCGGACTGATCTTCTTTACCCGGTAGACCAGGAACGAAGGCGACGCTCGAACAAGCGTCGCCTTTTTTCATGCGCGCGCGGATCTCGCCCGGAGCCAGGCAATCAGACGCCAGCCCAACAACACGATCACGATTGCGCCGTAAATCTTCGGCAGCTCGAAGTCGTGCTTGCCGGCTTTCATCCACCAGAAATGCAGGATGGCGAGCGCCGCGATCAGATAGATCGTTCGGTGCAGCGTTTGCCACCGGCGGCCGAGCTGTCTCACCATCGCCTTGGGGGAAGTCGCCGCGAGCGGAATCAGCAGCAGGAACGCCGCGAAGCCGACCGTGATGAACGGCCGCTTGCCGATGTCCTTCAGCACCTCCGTGAGGTCGAACCACTTGTCGAACCAGATGTACGTCGTGAAGTGCAAGACGGCAAAGAAGAACGCGTATAGCCCGATCATGCGGCGAAAGCGCACGAGCGCGGTCACGCCCGTCAGGCGGCGCAGCGGCGTGACGGCGAGCGTGATGCAAAGATAGACGAGCGTCCAGAGCCCGGTCGAACGCGTGATGAATTCGATCGGATTCGCGCCCAGCCCCGACGTCAAGCCGAGGACGACGATGCGCGCCAGCGGATAGAGCATCGCGACGAAAACCGCTACCTTTGCGGGCGCGATCCAGTTTCGAGTCTGCGGCGCGGCGGCCGCTGCGCGTTTCAGCTTTATTTCGGATGCGGTCGGCATGATTCAGAAGTTCTTCTTGAGGTCCATGCCCTGATACAACGACGCGACCTGGTCGCCGTATCCGTTGAACATCAGCGTCTTGCGCTTCGGCGAAAAGAAGCCGTCCTCGCCGATGCGCCGCTCCGTCGCCTGACTCCAGCGCGGGTGATCGACCTTCGGATTCACGTTCGAATAAAAGCCGTATTCGCTCGGCGCATAGCTGTTCCAGCTCGTCGGCGGCTGCTTCTCCACGAAACGGATTTTCACCAGCGACTTGGCGCTCTTGAAGCCGTATTTCCACGGCACGATGATCCGCACCGGCGCGCCGTTCTGGTTCGGCAGCACTTCGCCGTACAGCCCGAAGGTCAGGAGCGTGAGCGGGTTCATCGCCTCGTCCATGCGCAGTCCTTCGGAGTACGGCCAGTCGAGGATCGGCGTCGAGAGTCCGGGCATCTGCGAGGAATCGGCAAGACTGATGAACTGCACGTACTTCGCGTTGCCCGTCGGCTCCGCGCGCTTGATCAGTTCCGACAGCGACACGCCGATCCACGGAATCGCCATCGACCAGCCTTCGACGCAGCGCAGCCGATAGACGCGTTCCTCGAGCGGCGCGAGCTTGAGCAGTTCGTCGATGTCATACACCTTCGGGTTCCTGATCGCGCCTTCGACCGACACTTTCCACGGCCGCGGACGAAGCGTGCCCGCGTGCTGCGCCGGATCGCTCTTGTCGGTGCCGAACTCGTAGAAGTTGTTGTACGTCGTGATGTCCTTGAGCGACGTCGGCTTGTCGAGCGCGACGAATTTCGCATTCGTCTTTGCCGCCAGCTTCTGTCCTTTGGCATCCGGTGACGTCAGCGTCGCGTGAGCGATACCGCTCGCGCCGGCGAGACCCGTCGCGGCGAGCGCGCCCATCGAGCGCAACACGCGCCGCCGATTTTCGAACACGTGCCGTGGCGTGATCTCGCTGCTGTCGATGTCGTCGCCGTAAAGCGCGCCATTTCGTTTGATCCACATGAGGATGACTCCTTTTGCATGGGTGCTTACCGGTGCAAACAGCACGGCCGGTGCCCGTATTCCACGTTAGAACGAAAAAAAACCGCCAGCGCGATGCGTGGCGGTTTTTTCCTTCGATGCGGCCGGATCAGAGCTTGCCGTAGCTGTGCAAGCCGGACAGGAACATGTTGACGCCGAGGAACGCGAACGTCGTCACGACGAGGCCCGTTAGCGCCCACCATGCCGCCGCTGCGCCGCGCAGTCCCTTCATCAGCCGCATGTGCAGCCAGGCCGCATAGTTCAGCCAGACGATCAGCGCCCACGTTTCCTTCGGGTCCCAGCTCCAGTAGCCGCCCCACGCTTCCGCCGCCCACAGCGCGCCGAGAATCGTGGCGATGGTGAAGAACGCGAAACCGACGGCGATCGACTTGTACATGACGTCGTCGAGCACTTCGAGCGACGGCAGGCGGTCGGCGAACACGCCGCGCTGCTTCGCCAGATACGCGACGGCAACCATCGCCGAGAGCGCAAAGCTGCCGTAACCGATGAAGTTCGCCGGCACGTGGATCTTCATCCACCAGCTCTGCAGCGCCGGGACGAGCGGCTGAATCTGCTGCGCGTCGCGGGCGATCGAATACCACATCAGGAAGCCGACCGCTGCGCTGATCACGAGCAACACGAACGCGCCCATCTGGCGGGTCGCGTAATGCTGCTCGTAATAGAGATAGAACAGCGACGTAATCAGGCAGAACAGCACGAACACTTCGTACAGGTTCGAAATCGGAATATGGCCGACATCGCTGCCGATCATGTACGACTCGTACCAGCGCACCATGAGACCGGTGAAGCCCATCAGCACCGCGACCCAGGTCATGCGCGAACCGATCGCGCCGCCCGTCTGCGAGCGCGTCAGCAAGCCGATCCAGTAGAACAGCGTCGCGAGAATGAAAAGCGCGCTCATCCACAGAATGGCGGATTGGCTCGACAGGAAATACTTGAGGAAGAAATTGGTGTCCGCGCGCGCGAGGTCGTGCTGATAAAGCTGAATGGACGACAGCGCCAGCACCGCGATGAACGCGATCAGCAGGCGCACCGGCTTCCAGCGCCAGCCGAGGACGACGAACGTGGGCACCGCGCCGATCAGCACCGCCATGTCGTACACATCCATGTACGTGTGATAGCGGTTGAGTGCGAAGCCCGCGCCCGCGACCATCGCGAGGGCGAAAAGCCAGTCGAGCGCGCCGAGCTTGCGGAAGAACGGACGATCGTCGAACACGAGAGCGTCGGGGAGGCCCGATGCCGGACGTTCCGTCTTGGCGGAGGCGTGGGAGGAAGTCTGTATGAGGTCCATGATCTTACCGTGATGAAACTTCCGAGCTGGCAGCTTCGGATGTCGATTGCGACGAGGCGGCGACGGGCGCGTTCGCCGCAGCGGGATCCAGCGGCGATGCGCCGAGCGCCGCCGCCACCGTCGCGCGCGTGCGCTCGAACTCCTTCTCGAAGTCGAGCGTGCGGCGTGCGGTGGACATCGCCATCAGGACGTTCGCGCCGCCCTGCCCTGTATCTTTGAGCCAGAACCAGAGCCGGCGTTCGCGCACGTAAAACATCGCGAAAATGCCGACCACCAGCAGGAGGCTGCCAAGATACACCACTTTTTTACCCGGCGCGCGCGTCAGCTGGAATACCGAAGCCTGGATCTGCTTGAAGGTATCCAGTTGCAGGAAGACGGGAGAACCGTACAGAAAGCTGTCGGAAAGCGCGTTGATGGACGCCTGAACGAACGCCGTGCTTTTCTCGTCGATCTTCGCGGCGGGCAGGCCGTTCTGCTCGCGGGAAATCTGCCAGACGTCCCACATCGCGCCTTCGAGCATGCGCATCAGGAGGCCCGCGGCTTTCTCCTGTTCGCCCTTCGGCACTGAACGGTCGATGAACGCCGCAATGCTCTGAAAGCCGCCAATCATCTGCGGATTGGCCGTCGCCGCGCCGTTCTCGTCTGCACCGGCGAAGAGGTTCAGCACGCGGATCGCGCTTTCCTCGAGGTGCTGTTGCATGTCCGTATTCGTCTGCGGCACCGAGCGCAGCGCGAAGCGGTGCGCCGCTTCGGCGCGCGTCGCGGGCGTCGCGAGCGCGGCGCGCAGTTCCATCCACTGCTTGACCGAGCCTTGCTCGTCGGCGGGAATGCGCAAATAGCGGAACGAATCGTTCGGGCTCGTGCGCATGCCGGCGAGGAACATTCGCTGGCCACCGACATCGACCGGCAGCATGTAGTTGCTGTATTCGCGCGCCTGGCCATCCGTGCCGCGCACCTTGTACTGCACCGATGGTCCGACGTTGCGCAAATCGGTCGGTTTCGACGTTTTCGCGCCGGAGCCCAGGCGCTCGTCGAACGCATCGCGCAGTGTGTCCTTCTTGCCGACGCCGCGTGCGTCCGGCGTGCCGCTGCCGTCCGTCATGTTTTCGACGTTGATCGCGCGGAAGTCCGTGAACTCGACGGTTTCGCCTTTGGCTGCCGCGAACTGCGCGCCGATGGGCGCCGTGCCGCCGATGGCGCCGTTGACCGGCGCCGTCTTCGCGCTGCCCCCGGCCATCGGCCACGCGGTCATTTCCAGCTTCGAGCCGCCGTCCTGGAAGCTCGACTGATAGATCGACACGCCTTCATACGTGAACGGCTTGTTCACTTCGATGCGCGCCGGGATACGCTTGCCGGTCTTGTGATCGATCACGACGATATCGCTCGCGAAAAGCTTCGGCATGCCGGTCGAGTAGTAATCGACGATGAACTTGTCGAGCTGGATCGAGAACGGCAGGTCCTGAATGATCGAGCCGTCCTGCTGATTCAGAATCGCGGTGCCGACATACTGGCCTTCCGGCACCCACGCATAGCCACGGAACGTCGGGTTCGACGTGGACAGGCGATGTTCGGCGGGAATGTCGTTGATGACGGCATTGGTGTTGATCGGCGTCTTGTCGAAGAGCCACATCTGCAGCTTGATCGGCAAGTTGCTGTCGAGCAGCCCGCCGATGCAGATGACGACGATCGCCAGATGCGCCGAGATATAGCCGATCTTGGTGAGCGCGCCCCGCTTGCCCGCGATCAGCGTCGCGCCGTTGTCCGTCTCGCGCCGAACGAAGCGGTAGCCCATCTTCGCGCTCAGGCGTTCGAGCGTCGCGGCCGTCTGCGCGCGATCCACTGCGACCACGAACTCGCCCTTGTGATGAAACGCGCGCAGGCTGCCTTCGTGCACGCGATCTTTCCAGCTCTTGATGTCCGCAATCATCTTCGGGCCATTGCGCAACACGCACAGCGACACCGAGATCACGAGAAAGATCAGGATCAGCATGAACCACCACGCGCTGTACACGGTGTAGAGGCTCAGACCCCGGAAGATGTCCGCCCAGAACGGGCCGAACTGATTGACGTAGTTCGGGTAAGGGTCGTCTTGCGTGAGCACCGTCCCGATGATGCTTGCGATCGCCAGCACGACCAGCAAGGCGATGGCGAAGCGCATCGAACTGACGAGTTCGACGAAATGCCTGATGACGCGGCGGCTCGACTTCGACTGCATACCCGATGTGGTGACGCTCATTCAAACTCCGGCTGACAGCAAAAAAGGGTGGAGACGCCAACGGTCTGACCGACCGACGTCCCACCCTTTTCTTGTTCTCGCACCGGCCTTCGTGGGCCGGCTTCGTATCGTAGTATGGGCGATTCCCCGCTTTCGTGCTCCTTCGCGGGAACCGCTGGACGCTGCGTGCTGCGTTAATGCAATCCGGCGATGTAATCCGCTACCGCTTTCATCTCGGCATCGTTGAGGCGAGACGAGATGGCGTGCATCGGCTCACTGTTGTTGCGCGTGCCCTGCGCGAAGGCGTTCAACTGTGCGGCGGTGTAATCGCCCCACTGTCCCGACAGTCGCGGATATTGCACCGGGATACCCATGCCCGTTGCCCCGTGACACGCCGCGCACGCCGGTACGCCTTTGTCCGCGATGCCGCCACGGTAGATCTTCTGGCCGAGCGCGACGGTGTTCTTGTCACGCGCGAAGTTGGGCTTGGCCTTTTGCGAAGCGAAGTAAGCGGCGACGTTGACCATGTCTTGATCCGTCAGCGCGCTCGCGATGCCCGTCATGATCGGATTGTTGCGCGCCGGCGCTTTCGCGCCCGGCTGCGTCTTGTAGTCCTTCAACTGCTTGCCGATGTATTCCGCGTGCTGGCCCGCGAGTTTCGGAAACGCAGCGCCGGCGCTGTTGCCGTCCGCCGCGTGACACGCGGCGCAGACCTGCGTGGCGATGGCCTGCCCTCTCGCCACATCGGGCTTGGCCGGCTGAGCAGGCTCCGCCGCGTTCACCGATACCCCGAACCCACTCAAACTCGCACCAAAACCGAAAGCCGCCGCTGCCTTGAGCACCACCAGAGACCTGTACAGTCGGTTCATTCGCGTACCCTGTTTTTCGTCTTGTGAGAATGTGAGGTTCTGCAAAAACGACGGCAACCGGACATGCCGCAAGATACCCGAACGAAAGAGCGTCAAGAACGCCCTGAAAACCGTCTCGCTCCTTGATGGGTGGCCCCTGCGGCCTTGGGTCTTACGCCCTGCGGGTCATTAAGAAACCGTCGTATTGTACAATAACCCGCTACACGCAAAGACGCCAGTCGGGGCATGCCCAGTATTTGCCGGGGTTCTCAAGGCTTCAGTCATCGCCTCTCTCTCGATCGCCCGCCAATGTCATTTCTGCTCCATCAAGCTCGCTTCTTCACCACCGTCAATCATCTGCGCGACCTTCCGCCGACGCCGCAGCCGGAAATCGCGTTTGCCGGACGCTCGAATGCGGGGAAATCGACCGCGATCAACATTCTCTGCAATCAGAAGCGGCTCGCGTTCGCCAGTAAGACACCGGGCCGCACGCAGCATATCAATTACTTCTCCGTCGGCCCGAAGGATGAGCCTGCCGCGCATCTCGTCGATTTGCCGGGCTACGGCTACGCAGAAGTGCCGGGCGCGGCCAAGGCGCATTGGCAGCAATTGCTCTCCACTTATCTGCAAAGCCGCGCGCAGCTACGCGGCATGATCCTGATGATGGATTCGCGCCGTCCGTTGACCGAACTGGACCGCATCATGGTCAACTGGTTCGCGCCGACCGGAAAGCCGATCCACGCGCTCCTCACAAAATGCGACAAATTGACGCGACAGGAAATGACTAACGCACTGCGATCGACGCAGAAGGCGTTCGGTGAGTACAAGACGGCGGGGTATCGGGGCGAACTCAGCGTGCAGCTTTTCTCGGCGCTCAAGCGCACGGGTCTCGACGAAGCGCATGAACTGATCGAAAGCTGGCTGATCCCCGAGCAGGCCGCATCCGACGACGCGGCAGAGTGACCGACGCGACCGACGCCATCGCAATTCGAGCGCGAGCCGGCATAAAAAAACCCGCCGCATAACGGCGGGTCAACAGCCTAATCGAATAACGATTGGCGCCCGCTCAGGGAGGAGAAGCGGGGAGCGCGGCGCAAGCGCGTTGCTCGATCGGTATGATATACCATTGTCTCAAAACGTTACCGCGACGCGGACGGGCTTGTCGCATAGGGCTGTCACGCACGCGAGCAACGTTTCCGATCTTCCTCCGAAGCACATCACATCGAGTCACGTCATGAGTTTCTATCCCCATCATCGTCCGCGCCGCATGCGCCGCGATGACTTCTCGCGCCGCATGATGCGCGAAAACATCCTCACCACGAACGACCTGATCTACCCGGTTTTCATCGTCGAAGGCACGAATGAGCGGCAGTCGATTCCGTCGATGCCCGGCGTCGAGCGCACGTCCGTCGATCTGCTGATGAAGGTCGCCGAACAATGCGTCGAACTGGGCGTGCCGGTGATGTCGCTGTTTCCGGCGATCGAGCCGTCGCTGAAGACGCCCGATGGCCGCGAAGCGACCAATCCCGAAGGTTTGATTCCGCGCGCCGTGCGCGAACTCAAGAAGAATTTTCCGACGCTCGGCGTGCTCACCGATGTCGCGCTCGACCCCTACACGAGCCACGGCCAGGACGGCGTGCTGGATGACGAAGGCTACGTGAAGAACGACGAAACGAGCGAGATTCTCGTCGAGCAGGCGCGCACGCAGGCCGAAGCCGGCGTGGATATCGTCGCGCCGTCGGACATGATGGATGGCCGCATCGGCGCGATCCGCGAGATGCTCGAAAGCGACGGCCACATCCACACGCGCATCATGGCGTATGCCGCGAAGTACGCGTCCGCGTTCTACGGCCCGTTCCGCGACGCGGTCGGTTCGGCGGCGAATCTGGGCAAGGGCAACAAGATGACCTACCAGATGGACCCGTCGAATTCCGATGAAGCGATGCGCGAAGTGCGAATGGACATCGAGGAAGGCGCAGACATGGTGATGGTCAAGCCGGGCATGCCGTATCTGGATATCGTGCGGCGCGTGAAGGACGAGTTCCGCTTCCCGACGTACGCATATCAGGTCAGCGGCGAATACGCGATGATCAAGGCCGCCACCCAGAACGGCTGGCTCGACCACGACAAGGCGATGATGGAATCGTTGCTTGCGTTCAAGCGCGCGGGCGCAGATGGCGTGTTGACCTACTTCGCGCTCGATGCGGCGCGCATTCTGCGGGCATCGAAGTAAGGTTCTGCGCGGCTGATGCAGAAAGGGCGATGCTTCGCGGCATCGCCCTTTTTTATCCATTCGACGGACTGAGTTTGTCGAGGCTCTTGAGAAACTTGTCCGCCGATTCATAACCGACGACCCGCGCCACCTCGTTGCCCTTTTCATCGAAGAAGATGATGCCGGGCGGGCCGAACAGCTTGAAGCGCTTGAGAAGGAACTGATCGTCGGCGTTGTTCGCGGTGACGTCCGCACGCAGCAAGTTCAACTGCGAGAGTCGCGCCTGGACGCGCGCATCCGAGAACGTCAGGCTCTCCATTTCCTTGCAGGACACGCACCAGTCTGCGTAGAAATCGAGCATCGCGGGACGCGCGGCCGCTTTTACTGCCGAATCCAGTTCAGCCGATGTCCGCACCGGGGCGAAGACCGGGCCCTGGTTCGGCGCACCCTGCGCGCCGGATGCGCCGCTGCGCGAGGCCAGCACCGCCAATGGACGCAGCGGGTCGGTCGAGCCTGCCGCCAGGCCAACGAGAAGCGTCGCGGCCCACACGGCGAGCGCCGCGCCGAGTCCGCGTCCCAGGCGCTTCCAGACATTTGCCGGCGTTGCCGCGCCACGCCCGAACACACCGAGCGACGCAGCGGCAATCAGCAGCCACAGCGCACTCAGCAACATCCGCGCGACGCCGCCGATTACCGGCCAAACGATCCACAACGCCGCAGCAAGCAGCACGACGCCGAAGAACACCTTCACGCTGCCCATCCAGGCGCCTGCGCGCGGCAGTATCGAGCCGGCGCCCAGTCCGATGACGAGCAAGGGCACGCCGAGGCCGATGCCCATGGCAAAGAGCGCCGCGCCGCCAAGCACCGCATCGCCGGTATGCGCGATGAACGCCAGCACCGCGAAGAGGGGCGCCGTCATGCACGCGCCCACGACGAGCGCAGACAACGCGCCCATCGCGGCGACCGCGGCGAACTTGCCGCCGGGGCGCTTTTGCGACGCCTCGTTCACGCTGCTCTGCCACCGCTCGGGCAACGCGATATCGACACCTGAAATCAGCGCGATAGCGAAGACCGCGAGCAGCACGCCGAAAGCCCCGAGCACCCACGGGTTCTGCAGCCAGGCGCCGAGACTCTGGCCGACCAGCGCCGCCGCCACACCGAGCACGGTGTAGACGAGCGCCATGCCGACGACATAGCACGCCGAAAGCGAAAAACCGCGCGCGCGCGTCACGCGCGCACCTTCGCCGACGATGATCGCGGACAGAATCGGGATCATCGGGTATGAGCACGGCAGCAGACTCAACACCATCCCCGCGACGAAATACAGGCCCACGACTGCGAAGAAGCCGCCGCCTTCGAGCATGGACTGGGCGTAATCGGCGCTCGTCGCGCGATCGAACCATGACAGGGATGCATCGGCGGCCGAGGGCGTCGAAGGCGACGCGCCCGCTGCTTGCAACGCCGCGCCCTTCACGCGATACGTGCGCTCCATCGGCGGATAGCAGATGCCCTTTTCAGCGCAACCCTGCGACGTTACCGCGAGTTCGAACGGCCCCTTGGCTTGTGCGACGGGGATACGAATGACCAGTTCGCCGCGATACGTCTCAACGTCCTTGTTGAACGTCTGATCGAAGTGGACTTTTCCGGCCGGCAACTGCGCCGCGCCAATGGTGGCGTCGCCGCTCTTCACCCCGAAGGCGAATCGCTCGCGGTACATGTAATAGCCGTCGGCAATCTTGTATCGCACGTCGACTTCGCCTGGCTGCTCGGAGGCGCTGAACTTGAAAGCGGCGGCGGGATCGAGAAATTCGTCGTCTGCGCGCGCCGCACCGATGACGGCACAGCACAACATCAACAGGACGAACGCGCCGAAGACACGAAGCGCGGCGCTACGGGAAAGCTCAAACATGAAGATGACGCTGCGTTTCTGCATTGACCCACTGACCGTAACGCGGCGACGCGTCCGCCTGCCAGACGAGAATCTCGGGCGTTTCATACGGATGCCGCGCCTCGACGAAGCGCTGCAATTCTTCGCTGCGCGCGACGCTCGTCTTGAGCAGCACTTGTACTTCCTCCGCCGATTCGCGCACGCCTCTCCAATGATAGTGCGACTCAACCGCGCCCAGCTTGGTCACGCAGGCTGCCAGTCGCGCCTCGAGAACCGCTTGCGCGAGCGCGCCCGCCGATTCGGCGTCGGGCAGCGTCGTCAACATCAGAATGACAGGAACGTTCACCTACGGCTCCAGAAATTGCGGACTACGGCTGATATCGTAGCATTCGGGAGTGGCCCCCGGCGGTTCGCGAAACGCGGTCGCACGAGCCCAAAAACAAAAAGGCCAAGCAACGCTTGGCCTTTTCGCTGAACTGCTTACCGAACTTATTCCGCTTCTTGAACTTCTTCGGTTTCTTCGATTTCCGGGCGATCCATCAGTTGGACCAGCGCCATCGGAGCGTTGTCGCCGACGCGGAAACCAAACTTCAGGATGCTCAGATAGCCACCCGGACGGTTCGCGTAACGCGGGCCGAGGACGTCGAACAGCTTCGCGACGGAATCACGATCGCGCAGGCGGTTGAACGCCAGACGGCGGTTTGCCAGCGAAGGCTTCTTGCCGAGCGTGATCAGCGGCTCGACGACCTTGCGCAGTTCCTTGGCCTTCGGCAGCGTCGTCTTGATGACTTCGTGCTCGATCAGCGAGTTCGACATATTGCGGAGCATTGCCAGGCGGTGGCTGCTCGTGCGGTTCAGTTTCCGCAAACCGTGCTTATGACGCATTTTCAGTTCCTTTAACGAGTTTTGATCCAGCTCTTCTATTGCGCGTTGCCGGAAAATGGCTGCGCACGGGCCGGTCGAAGAAAAAGCAAGACGCGGATTTTAAAGCAAAATCCGCGTCTATGCCAGTTACAGCACCTTACTTGTCCAACCCGGCCGGCGGCCAGTTCTCGAGCTTCATGCCAAGCGTCAGACCGCGCGAGGCCAACACTTCCTTGATCTCGTTCAGCGACTTGCGACCGAGATTCGGAGTCTTCAGCAGCTCGTTCTCCGTACGCTGGATCAGATCGCCGATGTAGTAGATGTTCTCGGCCTTCAGGCAGTTCGCGGAACGAACCGTGAGTTCGAGATCGTCCACCGGGCGCAGCAGGATCGGATCGATCTGCGGTGCGCGCGACGGCGCTTCCGCTGCGGCTTCCGTGCCTTCCAGCGCTGCGAACACCGACAGTTGATCAACCAGAATGCGCGCCGATTGACGGATCGCTTCTTCCGGCGAGATCACACCGTTGGTTTCGATGTTCATCACGAGCTTGTCGAGGTCGGTACGCTGTTCGACACGCGCGCTTTCCACGGCGTAGCTCACGCGGCGCACCGGCGAGAACGACGCGTCCAGCACGATACGGCCGATAATCTTCGCCGATTCTTCGCCATAACGACGCACGTTGCCGGGCACGTAACCACGGCCCTTTTCGATCTTGATCTGAACGTCGAGCTTGCCGCCCTTCGACAGGTGAGCAATCACGTGATCCGGGTTGATGACCTCGCAATCATGCGCGAGTTCTATATCGCCGGCCGTGACCACGCCTTCGCCTTCCTTGCGCAGCGTCACCGTGACTTCGTCGCGGTTGTGCAGCTTGAAGACGACACCCTTCAGGTTCAACAGCAGGTTGACTACATCCTCTTGCACACCATCGAGCGTCGAGTATTCGTGCACGACGCCTGCGATCGTCACTTCGGTCGGCGCGTAGCCCACCATCGACGACAGCAGCACGCGCCGAAGCGCGTTACCCAAGGTGTGGCCATAGCCGCGTTCGAACGGCTCCATAACCACTTTCGCATGGCTCTCGCCAAGCGATTCAACTGCAATGATCTTGGGCTTCAACAAACTGGTTTGCATAGGTTTTCCTTTTCAATACCCTCGGCTCGTTACACCGATAAGGCTGACCGGTAACAACCTGAAAATTAAACAGCCGAGGACGCCGATTTGCCACGAGCAATCAGGCTCCCCGGCTGCTAATCCGATTACCGCGCGATTAACGCGAATACAATTCGACGATCAGGCTTTCGTTGATGTCGCCAGCGATATCGCTGCGCTCCGGCATCGACTTGAACGTTCCTTCGAACTTCTTCGCATCGACCGACACCCAGTTCGGCATGCCGCCTTGCTCTGCCAGCGACAGCGCCTCGACGATACGAGCCTGCTTGCGCGACTGCTCGCGAACGGAGACGACATCGCCCGACTTGACTTGCATCGACGGGATGTTCGCGACCTGGCCGTTCACCATGATCGACTTGTGGCTGACCAGCTGACGCGCTTCAGCGCGCGTCGAGCCGAAGCCCATGCGATACACGACGTTGTCGAGACGCGACTCGAGCAACTGCAGCAGGTTTTCGCCCGTCGGGCCCTTGCGGCGGTCGGCTTCGGCGAAGTAGCGGCGGAACTGACGCTCCAGCACACCGTAAATACGCTTCACCTTTTGCTTTTCGCGCAACTGGGTGCCGTAGTCGGACGTACGCGCGCCCGAGGTACGGCCGTGTTGGCCGGGCTTGCTGTCGAGCTTGCACTTGTCGGCGAGCGAGCGGCGTGCGCTCTTCAGGAACAGGTCGGTGCCTTCACGGCGGGACAGCTTGGCTTTAGGACCGGTATAGCGTGCCACGTTGAATCCTTAAAAATTAATCACGCGAACTTTCATTCGCGCTAGTCCGAACCCTTTGGGCCGAACGGTGGGCTTAGTCAAATTCATCACGCACGAAACCCGCCGATACTTACGCATCAGCAGGAACATGCGCTCGCGTCGTCGCCTTAGATGCGGCGGCGCTTCGGCGGACGGCAACCGTTGTGCGGGACCGGCGTCACGTCGGAGATCGCGGTGATCTTGATGCCAAGACCATGCAACGCGCGCACCGCCGATTCACGGCCAGGACCAGGGCCCTTGATCCGCACTTCGAGGTTCTTCACGCCGTATTCCATTGCCACGCGGCCAGCCGATTCCGCTGCGACCTGAGCTGCAAACGGCGTTGACTTGCGCGAGCCCTTGAAACCCTGGCCACCCGAGGTCGCCCATGCCAGCGCGTTACCTTGACGGTCGGTGATCGTGATAATGGTGTTGTTGAACGACGCGTGAACGTGAACCACGCCCTCGGCGACGTTCTTCTTGACCTTCTTGCGAACGCGTTGCGCCGCGGAGTTGTTCGAAGCCTTAGCCATTACGTTTTCCTGTAACTGTCAGTTCCGCTTACTTCTTCAGCGATTGCGCTGCACGACGCGGACCCTTGCGAGTACGGGCGTTGGTGCGCGTACGCTGGCCACGCAGGGGCAGGCCCTTGCGATGACGCATGCCGCGGTAGCAACCCAAGTCCATCAGGCGCTTGATGTTCATCGTCACTTCACGGCGCAGGTCGCCTTCGACGATGAACTTGCCCACTTCGTCACGCAGCTTTTCGAGGTCTGCGTCGGTGAGGTCCTTGACCTTCTTCGAAAATTCCACACCAGCAGCGATGCAAATGCCGCGCGAACGCGTGCGTCCGATGCCGAAGATTGCCGTCAGGCCGATCTCGGTATGCTGGTGATTCGGGATGTTAACCCCTGCGATACGAGCCATTGTTTTTCCTCAAACAAAAAGCGCAAGCAAAAGCGCGGCGTTCAGCCTTGACGCTGTTTGTGGCGCGGATCAGAGCTGCAAATCACGCGCACAACGCCCTTGCGCTTGATGATCTTGCAATTGCGGCAAATGCGCTTAACCGATGCCATCACTTTCATGATATTACCCTTTTTTCAAATCACTTCGCCCGGAATACGATCCGTGCACGAGACAGATCGTAAGGCGTCAATTCAACCGTAACCTTGTCGCCTGGCAGGATGCGGATATAGTGCATCCGCATCTTTCCAGAAATGTGTCCCAGGACGACATGGCCATTTTCCAATTTCACCCGGAAAGTAGCGTTGGGGAGGTTTTCGATGACCTCACCCTGCATCTGGATTACATCGTCTTTGGCCATAGTCCTAAATTAACGCATCGGGACGTTGCCGCCCTTGAAGTTTGCCTTCTTGAGCAGCGACTCATATTGTTGCGACATGACGTACGACTGCACCTGAGCCATGAAGTCCATCGTGACGACGACAATGATCAGCAGCGACGTTCCACCAAAATAGAACGGCACGTTCCAGCGCAACACCAGAAACTCAGGCAACAGGCACACGAACACAATATAGATCGCACCGGCCAGCGTCAGACGCGTGAGGATGCGGTCGATATACCGTGCAGTCTGATCGCCCGGACGGATACCCGGAACGAATGCACCGCTCTTCTTCAAGTTGTCGGCGGTTTCTCGGCTGTTGAACACCAGTGCGGTGTAGAAGAAGCAGAAGAAAACAATCGCCAACGCATACAGCAGCACGTACACGGGTTGACCGGGCTTGATGGCCTCAGCCACGCTGTGCAGCGTGTTTGCGAACCAGCCGGTACGCGTACCCGAACTGAACCAGTTCAGGATGGTTGCCGGGAAGAGGATGATCGACGACGCGAAGATCGGCGGAATCACACCCGACATGTTCAGCTTCAGCGGCAGATGAGACGACTGTCCGCCGTAAATCTTGTTGCCGACCTGGCGCTTCGCGTAGTTCACGAGGATCTTGCGCTGACCGCGTTCGATGAACACGACCAGATACGTGACCGCCGCGATCAGCACGACGATGATGATCGCCGAGATGATGCTCATCGAACCAGTGCGGACAAGCTCGAACAACCCGCCGATCGCGTTCGGGAAGCCCGCCGCGATGCCACCGAAGATGATGATCGAGATGCCGTTGCCGAGACCGCGTTCCGTGATTTGCTCACCCAGCCACATCAGGAACATCGTGCCCGTCACCAGCGTCACCACCGTCGTCAGGCGGAACACCATGCCGGGATCGACTACCAGAGCGGGCTGATTCTCGAGCGCGACCGCGATACCGAACGCCTGGAAGGTCGCGAGCACGACGGTGAAGATACGCGTGTACTGCGTGATCTTCCGTTGCCCCGCCTGCCCTTCCTTCTTCAATGCTTCCATTTGCGGCGATACGATCGACAGCAACTGCATGATGATCGACGCCGAAATGTAGGGCATGATGCCCAGCGCAAAGATCGTGAATCGCGACAGCGCGCCACCCGAGAACATGTTGAACATGCCAAGGATGCCGCCCGACTGGCTTTGGAACAGCTTCGCCAGTTGATCCGGATCGATGCCGGGGACCGGAATGTGCGCACCAATGCGGTAGACGACCAGCGCCAGCAGCAGAAACACTGCACGCCGACGCAGATCGCCAAATTTCGCCGCGCTTCGACCGGGTTTTGCGAGACTCGGGCTGTTAGCCAAGAACCTTCTCCGATGCAAGTGCTAGTAACGGCGAAAGCGCGTTACTCGGCGAACGAGCCGCCAGCGGCTTCGATTGCCTCACGGGCGCCCTTCGTTGCCGTCAGACCCTTCACCGTGACCTTGCGCGTGATCTCGCCGGTCTTGATGATCTTCGCGCTCTTGATGAGCTCGCCGACCAGACCCGCTTGCTTCAGCGCCAAGAGATCGATTTCGTCGACCGGCAGCTTTTCCAGATCAGCGAGGCGCACTTCACCGACGAATTCCTTCGTCAACGACGTGAAGCCGCGCTTCGGCAGGCGACGCTGCAGCGGCATCTGACCGCCTTCGAAGCCAACCTTGTGGAAGCCGCCCGAACGCGATTTCTGACCCTTGTGGCCGCGGCCTGCGGTCTTGCCGAGGCCCGAACCGATGCCGCGACCGACGCGACGCTTAGCGTGCTTCGCGCCTTCCGCCGGCTTCAGGTTATTCAATTCCATGTTCAACTCCTTGGATCCGTGGGTCGGCCGCTTAGCCGATGACCTTAACGAGGTACGCGACCTTGTTGATCATCCCGCGCACAGCCGGCGTGTCCTGCAGCTCGCTAACCGAGTTGAGGCGGCGCAGGCCGAGGCCACGCACCGTCGCGCGGTGCGTTTCGCGAGTCCCGATCAGGCTCTTGACGAGCTGAACCTTGACAGTTTTCTCAGACATGATGACCTCGAGGCTTAGCCCAAAATATCTTCGACGGACTTGCCGCGCTTCGCCGCGATGTCGCCCGGGGTCGACTGCTTGCGCAGACCGTCGAGCGTTGCACGAACGAGGTTGTACGGGTTCGTCGAGCCGTGGCTCTTGGCCACCACGTTCTGCACGCCCATCACGTCGAACACTGCGCGCATCGGACCGCCGGCGATCACGCCCGTACCATCCTTCGCCGGAGCGAGGAGGACTGCGGAAGCGCCATGCTTGCCGTGCACTTCGTGTTGCAACGTACCGTTCTTGAGCGGCACCTTGAACATGTTGCGGCGGGCTTGTTCCATTGCCTTCTGAACGGCAACCGGAACTTCCTTCGCCTTGCCCTTGCCCATGCCGACGCGGCCATCACCGTCGCCAACCACGGTCAGTGCGGCGAAGCCGAGAATCCGGCCACCCTTCACGACCTTGGTCACGCGGTTGACCGAAATCATCTTTTCGCGCAGGCCGTCGTCGCGTTCGTCAGCCTGAACTTTCGCTTGCATCTTTGCCATGACGAATTCTTCCCTTAGAACTTGAGCCCGGCTTCGCGCGCCGCGTCAGCCAGCGCTTTCACGCGGCCGTGGTAGCGGAAACCCGAGCGGTCAAAGGCGACGGATTCGATGCCGGCAGCCTTGGCCTTCTCGGCAATACGCTTGCCGATCAGGGTTGCAGCGTTGATGTTGCCGCCCTTGCCCGACTTGTCGGCCAGCTCAGCGCGAACTTCGGCTTCCAGCGTCGATGCGCTGGCCAGCACTTTCGTGCCGCATGCCGAGAACACTTGCGCGTAGATGTGCGTATTCGTGCGATGCACGGCGAGACGCGCGACCTGCAGCTCAGCGATCTTGATACGCGTCTGACGAGCGCGGCGCAGGCGAGATTGAGTCTTATCCATGATTGCGCACCCTTACTTCTTCTTCGTTTCTTTGAGGATCACGACCTCGTCGGAATAGCGCACGCCCTTGCCCTTGTAGGGCTCCGGCGGACGATAGCCGCGCACTTCTGCAGCGACTTGTCCGACTTTCTGCTTGTCGATCCCCTTGATCACGATTTCGGTCTGCGACGGGGTTTCAGCCTTGACGCCTTCCGGCATCTGGTGCACCACCGGGTGCGAGAAACCCAGCGACAGGTTCAGCTTGTCGCCTTGCGCTTGCGCACGATAACCAACGCCAACCAGCGTCAGCTTGCGCTCGAAACCCTTGGTGACGCCGAACACCATGTTCGCCACCAGGGCGCGCATCGTGCCGGACATCGCGTTTGCTTCGCGGCTTTCGTTAGCCGGCGCGAAGTTCAGCGTGCCGTTCTCGTTCGCCACGTTCACGAGCGGATTGGCCGCTTGCGAAATCGTGCCGAGCGGACCCTTCACGGTGATGACGTCGCCCTTGACGGCCACTTCCGCGCCTTGCGGCAGCGCGATCGGGCTTTTACCTACTCGAGACATGTTTCCTCTCCCTTCGGCGTTAAGCGACGTAGCAGATGACTTCGCCGCCGACGCCGTTCTGGCGCGCCTTGCGGTCGGTCATCACACCCTTCGGCGTCGACACGATTGCAACGCCCAGGCCGTTCATGACCTGCGGGATGTCGTTGCGACCGCGGTACACGCGCAGACCAGGCTTCGAAACGCGCTCGAGGCGCTCGATAACCGGACGGCCAGCGTAGTACTTCAACGCGATATTCAATTCCGTCTTCGCACCTTCAGCCTTCACTGCGAAGTCGTCGATATAACCTTCGTCCTTCAAAACCTGCGCAATCGCAACCTTGACTTTCGACGAGGGCATAGTCACCGAAACCTTCTCGACCATCTGCGCATTGCGGATGCGAGTCAGCATATCGGCGATAGGATCACTCATGCTCATTTATGTTTCTCCTATTACCAGCTCGCCTTGGTGAGGCCAGGGATTTCGCCGCGGAACGCGATTTCACGAATCTTGTTACGCGCGAGTCCGAACTTGCGGAACGTGCCACGCGGGCGGCCCGTGATCGCGCAGCGGTTACGCTTGCGAGTCGGGTTCGAGTTACGCGGCAGTTGTTGCAGCGCCAGGCGGGCGAAGTAACGCTCTTCGTCCGACTTGCTTGCGTCGTCGATCACAGCCTTCAGCTCAGCACGCTTCGGAGCGTACTTGGCTGCCAGGCGCGCGCGCTTCTTTTCACGTTCGATCAGTGCCAGTTTAGCCACGGTAACCTCAGTTTCTGAACGGGAACTTGAAGCCGGCGAGCAGCGCCTTTGCTTCTTCGTCGGTCTTCGCAGTCGTCGTGATGCTGATGTTCAGCCCACGCAGCGCGTCGATCTTGTCGTAGTCGATTTCGGGGAAAATGATCTGCTCTTTCACACCGATGTTGTAGTTACCACGGCCGTCGAACGCCTTGCCCGACACGCCACGGAAGTCGCGCACGCGAGGCAGCGCCACTGTCACGAAACGGTCCAGGAATTCGTACATGGCATTGCCACGCAGGGTAACCATCGTGCCAATCGGGTAGCCTTCGCGGATTTTGAAACCAGCGATTGCCTTACGCGACTTGGTGATAACCGGCTTTTGGCCAGCGATCTTCGTGAGGTCGCCAACGGCGTGCTCAAGGACCTTCTTGTCAGCGACGGCTTCGCCAAGACCCATGTTCAGGGTGATCTTGGTGAGGCGCGGCACTTCCATGACCGACTTGTAACCGAACTTTTCGACGAGTTCCGGTACAACCTTCTCTTTGTAAATTTCTTGCAGACGAGCCATTTTTTAACTCCGCATCAGGCGTTAAGCGTGGCGCCGGTCGACTTCAAGAAGCGAACCTTCTTGCCGTCTTCGACCTTGATGCCAACACGCGACGCCTTGCCATTCGCGTCGACCAGTGCGACGTTCGAAATATGCAGCGGCATCGACTTGGCTTCCACACCGCCCGTCGTTCCCTTCATCGGGTTCGGCTTCACGTGCTTCTTGACGAGGTTGATACCCTCGACCGTCACACGGTCTTCCGCAACGACCAGCACGGTGCCGCGCTTGCCCTTGTCCTTGCCGGTGATGACGATGACTTCGTCACCCTTGCGAATCTTGTTCATCGCGACTCCTTACAGCACTTCCGGCGCGAGCGAAACGATCTTCATGAATCGTTCGCTACGCAGTTCACGCGTGACCGGCCCGAAGATACGCGTGCCGATCGGCTCGAGCTTCGTATTCAAAAGAACGGCGGCATTGCCGTCGAACTTGATAAGCGAGCCATCCTGGCGACGCACGCCCTTGGCCGTGCGAACGACCACGGCGTTATAAATTTCGCCCTTCTTCACGCGTCCGCGCGGCGTCGCTTCCTTGACGGTCACCTTGATGATGTCGCCAATGCTAGCGTAACGACGCTTCGAGCCGCCGAGCACCTTGATGCACATGACTTCACGTGCACCCGTGTTGTCGGCCACTTCAAGCCGAGTTTCGGTCTGGATCATGGTTTATCTTTCCCAACTTAATCCGGTCGCACCACCATGGCACATCCGGTCAGTCTTGGTCCCGTCAGCCATTCGGCTGCTTGGGTTAGAACAGGCAGCGAGGGCAGACGAAACCCGCCATCGCAATCCGGTGAATCTGTCGATACAGGCTGGCGCCTGAACCGGCTTCCCCCACCAATTTCGCCCGCGACGGGGCTCCCACAAAGAGGGAAGACCGAGATTATAGCAAATAATCTCGGTCTTGCAAGCGAAACTTACTGCGACACTTACGACCTACTGCGTCGCGGTACTTCTACTTCAGATCACGCGAGCTGCTTCGAGCAACTTCGACACAACCCAGGCCTTCGTCTTCGAAATCGGACGCGTTTCCTGGATTTCAACGAGGTCGCCCTCGTTGTACGTGTTTGCGTCGTCATGCGCGTGATACTTCTTCGAACGCACGACGTACTTGCCGTAGATCGGGTGCTTGACGCGGTGCTCGACCAGCACGGTAACCGTCTTGTCCATCTTGTTGCTGACGACCTTGCCGACCAGCGTCCGCTTGAGCGAGGTTTTTACGCTATCGTTCATTTCTGGTTCGCCTTTTCAGTCAGGACAGTCCGCACACGTGCGATGTCGCGACGAACCTTCTTCAGCTGGCTCGTGTTCGTAAGCTGCTGGGTCGCGAGTTGCATGCGCAGGCCGAATTGCGCCTTAAGCAGGTCCGACAGCTCTTGGTTGAGCGCGGCCTGGTCCTTCTGGTGAAGTTCAGATGCCTTCATCGTTTACTCCTTAGGCGCCGAGCTGGCGGATGACGAAGTTCGTCTTGAGCGGCAGCTTGGCTGCAGCCAGACGGAACGCTTCGCGCGCCAGTTCTTCGGAGACACCGTCCATTTCGTACAGCATCTTGCCCGGTTGAATTTCCGCGACGTAGTACTCCGGGTTGCCCTTACCGTTACCCATACGTACTTCAGCCGGCTTTTGCGAAATCGGCTTGTCCGGGAAAATGCGGATCCAGATCCGGCCGCCACGCTTGATGTGACGCGTCATGGCACGACGCGCCGCTTCGATCTGACGCGCGGTCAAACGGCCGCGACCGATAGCCTTCAGACCGTATTCACCGAACGACACTGCGTTGCCGCGCGTCGCCTTGCCGGTGTTACGACCCTTCTGCTCTTTGCGATACTTTCTGCGTTTCGGTTGCAGCATCGTTATTCTCCACTCTTCGCGTCACCACCGGCGCCACCACGACGGGGGCCGCCGCGGCGTGCACCAGCCGGCGCACCTTCACCGTCACGGCGCGGACGGCGATCGCCACCCGGACGTGCGTTGCGACGCGGACGCTTCTCTTCCGCGACTTCTTCCACCACCGGCGCTTCGTTACGACCGAGGGTGTCGCCCTTGTAGACCCACACCTTCACGCCGATGATGCCGTACGTGGTCTTCGCTTCCGACGTCGCGTAGTCGATATCGGCACGCAGCGTATGGAGGGGCACGCGGCCTTCGCGATACCACTCGGTACGTGCAATCTCGATACCGTTCAGACGGCCCGCGCTCATGATCTTGATGCCTTGGGCGCCAAGACGCATCGCGTTTTGCATCGCACGCTTCATCGCGCGGCGGAACATGATCCGGCGCTCGAGCTGCTGCGTGATGGAATCGGCGATCAGTTGAGCATCGGTTTCCGGCTTGCGGATTTCTTCGATGTTGACGTGAACCGGAACGCCCATGCGCTTTTGCAGCTCGGACTTCAGCAGTTCGATGTCTTCGCCCTTCTTGCCGATCACGACACCCGGACGCGAGCTGAAAATCGTGATGCGTGCGTTCTTTGCAGGACGCTCGATCACCACGCGGCCGACGGACGCGTTCTTCAGCTTCTTCTTCAGGTAGTCACGAACACCGATGTCTTCCTGCAACATCGCCGCGAAATTGTTGTTGTTCGCGTACCAGCGCGAAGCCCAATTGCGGCTGACGGCCAAACGGAAGCCAGTCGGATGAATTTTCTGTCCCATCGTATGGCTCCTTAATTCCCGACCGTCACAGTGATGTGACAGGATTGCTTCTCGATGCGGTTACCACGACCCTTTGCGCGCGCGGTAAAACGCTTCAGCGAAGCGGCCTTGTCGACGTAGATGCTCGTGATCTTGAGCTCGTCGATATCGGCGCCTTCGTTGTGTTCCGCATTCGCGATCGCAGACAGCACGACCTTCTTGACGATACCCGCCGCCTTCTTTGGCGAGAACGTCAGAACGTTCAGCGCCTTGTCAACCGGCAAACCACGAATCTGGTCAGCCACAAGGCGCGTTTTCTGCGCCGAGATGCGGGCACCGCGATGAATTGCTTTCACTTCCATCTTGATAGCCCCTTATTTCTTGGCCTTCTTGTCGGCCGCGTGACCCTTGAACGTACGGGTCAGTGCGAACTCGCCAAGCTTGTGGCCGACCATGTTTTCCGTGACGTACACCGGAACGTGCTGACGGCCGTTGTGAACAGCGATCGTCAGACCGATGAAGTCCGGCAGAATCGTCGAACGACGCGACCAGGTCTTGATCGGCTTCTTGTCACGCGTGGACGCAGCCGCCTCAACTTTCTTCAGCAAATGAGCGTCGCAGAACGGACCTTTTTTAGCAGAACGTGTCATTGCCTACTCCTTAACGCTTGTGACGGCGCTGGACGATCATCGTCGTCGTGCGCTTATTGCTGCGGGTGCGGTAGCCCTTCGTCGGCGTGCCCCACGGGCTCACCGGATCGCGACCTGCAGCCGTGCGGCCTTCACCACCACCGTGCGGGTGATCGATCGGGTTCATCGCAACACCGCGCACCGTCGGACGAATACCGCGCCAGCGGTTCGCACCGGCCTTACCGATCTGACGGAGGCTGTGCTCTTCGTTACCCACTTCACCGATCGTCGCACGGCACTCGACGTGCACGCGGCGGATTTCGCCCGAGCGCAGGCGGACCTGTGCGTAGACGCCCTCGCGAGCCAGCAACATGGCCGACGTACCAGCCGAACGCGCGATCTGCGCACCCTTGCCCGGCAGCATTTCGATGCAGTGGATCGTCGTACCGACCGGAATATTGCGGATCGGCAGGGTGTTGCCTGCGCGAATCGGCGCTTCCGAGCCGGACATCAGCTGCGTGCCAACCGTCACGCCCTTCGGCGCAATGATGTAGCGACGCTCGCCGTCTGCGTACAAAACCAGCGCAATGTTCGCGCTACGGTTCGGGTCGTACTCGAGACGCTCGACCTTCGCCGGAATGCCGTCCTTGTTGCGACGGAAATCGACGATACGGTAGTGTTGCTTGTGACCACCGCCCTGGTGACGCGTGGTGATACGGCCGTTGTTGTTACGGCCCGCCGACTTGGATTGCGAGTCGAGCAGCGCTGCGAACGGCTTGCCCTTATGCAGATCCTTGTTGACGATCTTGACCATCGCGCGGCGACCCGGCGAGGTCGGCTTAACTTTCACGATTGCCATGATTACTTGGCCTCCGCTTCAAAGTTGATTTCCTGGCCGGGCTTCAGGCAGACGTACGCCTTCTTCACGTCCTTGCGCTTGCCGTTGAAGCGGCCAAAGCGCTTGGCTTTGCCCTTCGTGACGAGCACGTTGACGGAATTGACTTCGACCTTGAACAGCAGCTCGACAGCAGCCTTGACTTCCTGCTTCGTGGCGTCCGGCGCGACTTCGAACACGACTTGTTCGTTCTTGTCGGCAACCAGCGTCGCCTTTTCGGAGATCACCGGCGCGAGCAGAACTTGCATCAAACGATGATCGTTTTTGCGAACTTCGCTCATGACAGCAACTCCTCGATCTGAGCGACCGCAGCCTTCGTGATCAGAATCTTCTTGAAGTAGATCAGCGAGAGCGGGTCGGCGTAACGCGGCTCGACAACCGCCACGTGGGCCAGGTTGCGCGACGCGAGGTACAGGTTTTCGTCAACCGTATCGGTGATGACCAACACGGAGTCGAGACCCATCGCCTTGAATTTTTCGGCCAACAGCTTGGTCTTCGGCGCTTCGAGCGCGAGATCCTCGACCACCGAGATGCGGCCTTCGCGAGCCAACTGCGAGAAGATCGAGCAGAGGCCTGCGCGATGCATCTTCTTGTTGACCTTGTGCGAGAAGTTTTCTTCCGGCGAGTTCGGGAAAATGCGACCACCGCCACGCCACAACGGGCTCGACGACATACCGGCACGAGCGCGGCCCGTACCCTTCTGACGCCACGGCTTCTTGGTGGTGTGCTTGACCTGCTCACGGTCCTTCTGAGCACGGTTGCCGCTGCGCGCGTTGGCTTGATAAGCCACCACGACCTGGTGAATCAGGGCTTCGTTGTAATCGCGACCGAACACGACGTCCGATGCGGTCACGCCAGCGCCTTCCTGACCATTGGCATTCAGGAGCTTAAGTTCCATTATTTCGCTCCTTTCACAGCACGCGTCTTGACAGCCGGGGTCACGAAGACCTTGCCGCCCTTCGCACCCGGAACAGCACCGCGAACGAGCAGCAGATTGCGCTCAGCGTCGATGCGGGCGATTTCGAGATTCTGGACCGTGACGGTTTCGTCACCGAGGTGACCCGTCATGCGCTTGCCGGGGAACACCCGACCCGGATCCTGCGCCATACCGATCGAACCCGGAACGTTGTGCGAACGCGAGTTACCGTGCGTTGCGCGGCCCGAGGCGAAGTTGTAGCGCTTGATGGTACCGGCGTAGCCCTTACCGATCGACGTGCCTTGCACATCAACCTTCTGGCCGACTTCGAAAATGTCCGTACCGACGACGGCGCCGTTCGACAGTTCACCTGCCTTGGCTGCGTCGATATGGAATTCCTTGAGGATTTCACCGGCTTGAACGCCGGCTTTGGCGAGGTGGCCCGCCAGCGGCTTCGTCACGCGCGATGCGCGGCGAGTACCGAATGCAACCTGAACGGCGGTATAACCATCCGTTTCAACGGTCTTGATCTGCGTCACGCGGTTGTCCGACACGTCCAGCACGGTGACGGGGATCGAATCCCCCTCAGGCGTGAAGATACGGGTCATGCCAACCTTGCGACCTACGAGTCCAAGGCTCATCGTTTTCTCCATTCCCGACTGCGATTGGTCGGGGCTGATTACAAAATGCCCGCCGCGTTCAAGTGACTTACGCCCGAAAACCCGACAGACTTTTTTGCGCAAATGCGCGAAAAGCCTTGGAGTATAACAAGGCCTTTCGTTTTCCGCAAGCAATCAAAGACTTAGCTCCGTCCGGCACGCCGGCGGAGCTTTGTAGGCTTACTGCAGCTTGATTTCGACGTCCACACCGGCCGGCAGATCGAGCTTCATCAGCGCGTTGACCGTCTTGTCGGTCGGATCGACGATGTCCATCAGGCGCTGGTGCGTACGGATTTCGAGCTGGTCGCGCGACGTCTTGTTGACGTGCGGCGAACGCAGAATGTCAAAACGTTGAATACGCGTCGGCAGCGGCACCGGGCCACGGACGATCGCGCCAGTCCGCTTCGCCGTATCGACGATCTCGGCTGCCGATTGATCGATCAGGCGATAGTCGAAAGCCTTCAGACGAATGCGGATTTTCTGGTTCTGCATGACGATTCCTTAGAAAAGAGCGAGGCGGTATTGCGCCGCCGATTTGGCAAAAGAGCGAGGGGCCGGGCATTCGCTGAGGGCGAACACCCGGCCCCGGTCACATTACTTCTGTACTACGACTTCGAGTAAGACCGAGATTTTACTCGATAATCTTCGCAACGACACCTGCGCCGACGGTACGGCCGCCTTCACGGATAGCGAAGCGCAGACCTTCTTCCATGGCGATCGGGGCGATCAGCTTGACCGTGATCGACACGTTGTCGCCCGGCATCACCATTTCCTTGTCCTTCGGCAGCTCGATCGAGCCCGTCACGTCCGTCGTACGGAAGTAGAACTGCGGACGGTAGTTGTTGAAGAACGGCGTGTGACGGCCGCCTTCGTCCTTGCTCAGCACGTAAACTTCAGCGGTGAAGTGCGTGTGCGGGGTGATCGAACCCGGCTTGGCCAGCACCTGGCCACGCTCGACGTCTTCACGCTTCGTGCCGCGCAGCAGAATACCGACGTTGTCGCCTGCCTGACCCTGGTCGAGCAGCTTGCGGAACATTTCCACGCCCGTGCAGGTGGTCTTCACCGTCGGCTTGATACCGACGATTTCGATTTCCTCGCCGACCTTCACCACGCCGCGCTCGACGCGACCCGTCACCACCGTGCCGCGACCCGAGATCGAGAACACGTCTTCCACCGGCATCAGGAACGAGCCGTCGACTGCGCGCTCCGGCGTCGGGATGTAGGTGTCCAGCGCGTCGGCCAGGCTCATGATCGCCACTTCGCCCAGCTCGCCCGTGTCGCCTTCCAGCGCCAGCTTCGCCGAACCCTTGACGATCGGGGTGTCGTCGCCCGGGAAGTCGTACTTCGACAGCAGCTCGCGCACTTCCATTTCGACCAGCTCGAGCAGCTCGGCGTCGTCGACCATGTCGCACTTGTTCAGGAACACGATGATGTACGGCACGCCGACCTGACGCGCCAGCAGGATGTGCTCACGCGTTTGCGGCATCGGGCCGTCAGCGGCCGAGCACACCAGGATCGCGCCGTCCATCTGCGCTGCGCCCGTGATCATGTTCTTCACGTAGTCGGCGTGGCCCGGGCAATCGACGTGTGCGTAGTGGCGGTTAGCCGTTTCGTACTCGACGTGCGCGGTGTTGATCGTGATACCACGCGCCTTTTCTTCCGGCGCTGCATCGATCTGGTCGTATGCCTTCGCTTCGCCGCCGAACTTCTTGGTCAGCACCGTCGTGATCGCTGCCGTCAGCGTGGTCTTGCCGTGGTCAACGTGACCGATCGTGCCCACGTTCACGTGCGGCTTGGTCCGCTCGAATTTACCTTTTGCCATGATTACCTTCGTTCAAAGATTGTTTGTCGGTTAAAGCTTGTGGCTCGCGCCGAATGACTTGCGGGTATTACTTACCCTTGGCGTTGATGATCGCGTCGGCGACGTTACGCGGAGCTTCAGCATAGTGCTTGAACTCCATCGTGTACGTAGCACGGCCTTGCGTCAGCGACCGCAGCGACGTCGAATAGCCGAACATTTCGGACAGCGGCACTTCGGCGCGCACGATCTTGCCGCCGCCAACCATGTCTTCCATGCCCTGGACGATACCGCGACGGCCCGACAGGTCGCCCATCACGTTGCCCATGTAGTCTTCCGGCGTTTCGACTTCCACGGCCATCATCGGTTCGAGGATGACCGGGCTTGCCTTGCGCATTGCTTCCTTGAAGGCCATCGAGCCGGCCATGCGGAACGCGTTTTCGTTCGAGTCGACGTCGTGGTACGAACCGAACGTCAGGTGAACCTTCACGTCCACGACGGGGAAGCCAGCTAGCACGCCCGACTTCAGCGTTTCCTGGATACCCTTGTCCACGGCCGGGATGTATTCGCGCGGAATCACGCCGCCCTTGATCTCGTCCAGGAACTCGTAGCCCTTGCCCTGCTCGTTCGGCTCCAGCGTGATGACCGCGTGACCGTACTGGCCGCGACCGCCCGACTGCTTGACGAACTTGCCGTCGACATCGGCGGCCGTCGTGCGAATGGTTTCGCGGTACGCAACCTGCGGCTTCCCGACGGTCGCTTCCACGTTGAATTCGCGCTTCATCCGGTCGACCAGAATTTCGAGGTGGAGCTCGCCCATGCCCGAAATGATGGTCTGGCCCGATTCTTCGTCCGTCTGGACGCGGAACGACGGGTCTTCCTGCGCGAGACGGTTCAGCGCCAGGCCCATCTTTTCCTGGTCAGCCTTCGTCTTCGGCTCGACTGCCTGCGAAATCACCGGTTCCGGGAAAATCATGCGTTCCAGGACGATCGGGCTTTGCGGATCGCACAGCGTGTCGCCGGTGGTCGCTTCCTTCAGGCCGACGGCTGCGGCGATGTCGCCCGCGCGCACTTCCTTGATTTCTTCGCGCTGGTTCGCGTGCATCTGCAGAATACGACCCAGACGTTCCTTCTTGTCCTTGGTCGCGTTCAGGATGGTGTCACCCGAATTCACGATGCCCGAATACACGCGGAAGAAGATCAGCTGACCGACGAACGGGTCCGTCATGATCTTGAACGCCAGCGCCGAGAACTTCTCGTCGTCGGCAGCGCGGCGCTCGGCCTTTTCGCCGCTTTCCAGTTCACCCGTGACCGGCGGAATGTCGACCGGCGACGGCAGGAAGTCGATGACCGCGTCGAGCATGCGCTGCACGCCCTTGTTCTTGAACGCGGTGCCGCACAGCATCGGCTGGATTTCGCACGCGATGGTCCGGTCGCGGATCGCCTTGACGATTTCCGCTTCGCTCAGCTCTTCGCCGCCGAGGTACTTTTCCATCAGCTCTTCGCTGGCTTCAGCAGCCGACTCGATCATCTTCTCGCGCCACTCGTTGCACGAGTCGAGGAGCTCAGCCGGGATGTCGACGTAGTCGAACTTCGTGCCTTGCGACGCTTCGTCCCAAATGATCGCCTTCATCTTCAGCAGATCGACGACGCCCTTGAAGTTCTCTTCCGAGCCGATCGGCACGACGACGGGAACCGGGTTCGCCTTCAGACGCGTCTTCAGCTGGTCATAGACCTTGAAGAAGTTCGCGCCCGTACGGTCCATCTTGTTGACGAACGCGAGACGGGGAACCTTGTACTTGTTCGCCTGACGCCACACGGTTTCCGACTGCGGCTGCACGCCGCCGACCGCGCAGTAGACCATGCACGCGCCGTCGAGGACGCGCATCGAGCGCTCCACTTCGATCGTGAAGTCCACGTGCCCCGGGGTGTCGATGATGTTGATGCGGTGCTCGGGATAGTTGCCGCCCATGCCCTTCCAGAAGGCCGTGGTAGCAGCCGACGTGATGGTGATGCCGCGCTCCTGCTCCTGCTCCATCCAGTCCATCGTTGCTGCGCCGTCGTGAACTTCACCGATCTTGTGGTTCACGCCCGTGTAGAACAGGATGCGCTCGGTCGTCGTCGTCTTGCCGGCGTCGATGTGAGCGCTAATACCGATGTTGCGGTAGCGCTCGATAGGTGTCTTGCGAGCCACTTGGGATCCTTTATTCGGTTGACGCGCCGGATCATTGTTTATGAGCCGGCAGCGCCCTAACACAAACGGGCGAGGCGCCTCGAAAAGCGCACCCGCCCTGATTTTTCCGTTTGCCCTACGAGCGGGAGCTTAGAAACGGAAATGCGAGAATGCCTTGTTGGCCTCTGCCATGCGGTGAACTTCGTCGCGCTTCTTCATCGCGCCGCCGCGGCCTTCAGCCGCTTCGGAGAGCTCACCTGCCAGGCGCAGGGCCATCGACTTTTCGCTGCGCTTCTTCGCGGCTTCGCGCAACCAACGCATCGCCAATGCCATACGACGCGAGGGACGCACTTCGACCGGAACCTGATAGTTCGCACCACCAACGCGACGGCTCTTCACTTCGACCACCGGCTTCACGTTGTTGAGCGCGACCGTGAACACTTCCAGCGGGTCCTTGCCACCCTTGGTCTGGATCTGCTCAAAAGCGCCGTACACGATACGCTCGGCAACCGACTTCTTGCCGGAGAGCATCAGCACGTTCATGAACTTGGCTACATCTACGTTGCCGAACTTCGGATCCGGCAACACTTCCCGCTTGGGGACTTCGCGACGACGCGGCATGATTCTTCCTTTACTTTTTCAGTTGGAGCGCTTTCGCTCCGCGGCCACCAACTAACCCGATCCATCTCTCGACTAAACCAGCTTGGCCGGGTGACCACTTACTCGACAGCACCGGCACTTCCGGCACCACCGCCTTAACCGCCTTGCGGCGACCTCAAACTACTGCAAAAGCCGGCTATTACTTGCCAGCCTTGGCACGCTTCGCACCGTACTTCGAGCGAGCCTGCTTACGATCCTTGACGCCCTGGGTATCCAGCGAGCCGCGAACCATGTGGTAACGCACACCCGGCAAGTCCTTGACACGGCCGCCGCGAATCAGCACGACCGAGTGTTCCTGCAGGTTGTGGCCTTCACCACCGATGTACGAAATGACTTCGAAGCCGTTCGTCAGGCGCACCTTGGCGACCTTACGAAGTGCCGAGTTCGGCTTCTTCGGCGTCGTGGTGTACACGCGCGTGCACACGCCACGACGCTGCGGGCAGTCCTGCAGGGCCGGCGACTTGCTCTTCGTCGTTTCCGACGTGCGGCCTTTGCGAACCAGTTGATTGATGGTTGGCATTGTCTAATCCTAAAAATGAACAAAATCGGCGCGATTCCGAACGGGCAAAGCATCAAGAACCGCGCGTCTGACCTTCTCGTATAGGGCTTCGCCCGAACTGACCGGCTTTAGGCCGCGTCCGAAATCACCCAAGAACGAGAACCTAGCATGATATTCTGAAAATCCCAATCCGGTCAACACGTTGCGTGAATTAATGCACCGCGCGGCGCGAGAACATTAGTCCGCGCCGACCACGTCCAGCAGTTCGTCACCGAAACGCTCGAGTTTTCGTACGCCGATGCCGGGGATATGACGCAGATCGTCGATGCTATCGGGATCGCTGCGGGCGATTTCGGCGAGCGTCGCGTCGTGGAAGATGACATACGCCGGCACGCCGTCGCTTTTGGCGGTTTCGGCACGCCAGGTCCGCAAGCGATCCCAACGCGCCTTTTCGCGGGGCGACATGCCCGCCGTCGGATCGGCGCGTTCGCCGGTGCGCCCCGATGATTGCCGATTGCGCACCGGCTTCACATACTTGCGAAGCGTGACACGCTCTTCGCCCTTCAGCACGGGCTTGCTCGCGTCGGTGAGAACGAGCGCGCCGAAGCCGTCGTGATCGACGGCCAGATAGCCGAACGCGACGAGTTGCCGGAACACCGCGCGCCATTCCTGCTCGGACAGCGCTGCTCCGACGCCGAACGTGGAGATCTTCTCGTGGCCGCGCTGCAGTACCTTCTCGCTACGCGTCCCGCGCAGAATGTCGATCAGATGCCCCGCGCCGAAATGGAAGCCACTCGCCTTGTGTGCGCGGTAGACGCACGACAGCGCCATCTGCGCTTCGCGGGTGGCATCGAAGGACGCGGGCGGCTCCAGACAGGTATCGCAATTTCCGCATGGCTTGCTCGTCTCGCCGAAGTATGCGAGCAGGCGAACGCGACGGCACGTCGCAGCTTCGCAGAGGCCCAGGAGTGCATCCAGCTTGCCGCCCTGAACGCGCTTGTGAGCGTCGTCGGCATCAGACTCGTCGATCATCTTGCGTTGCTGCACGACATCGCCGAGGCCGTAGGCCATCCATGCGTTCGCGGGCATGCCATCGCGGCCGGCACGCCCGGTTTCCTGATAGTAGCCCTCGACGCTCTTCGGCAGATCCAGGTGCGCGACGAAACGCACATCCGGCTTGTCGATGCCCATGCCGAACGCGATCGTCGCGCACATCACGATGCCTTCCTCGCGCTGGAACATCTCCTGATGCCTCTGCCGCGTTTCGAATTCCATGCCCGCGTGGTAGGGCAGCGCGCGAACGCCCTGCCCTTTGAGCCAGTCGGCGGTTTCCTCCACCTTGCGGCGCGAGAGGCAATAAACCACGCCCGCGTCCGTCGTGCCGTCGCTGTTCGTGTGTTCGGCGCGAATGAAGTCGAGCAGTTGCGAGCGCGCGTTATCCTTTTCGACGATCCGATAGCGGATATTCGGCCGGTCGAAGCTCGACACGAAGATGCGCGCGTCGTCGAGCGCCAGCCGATGCACGATCTCGTCGCGCGTGATCGCGTCGGCCGTCGCCGTCAGCGCGATCCGCGGAACGTTCGGAAACCGCTCGTGCAACACCGAAAGCTGAATGTACTCGGGCCGGAAATCGTGGCCCCACTGGGAGACGCAGTGCGCCTCGTCGATCGCGAACAGGCCGACCGGCGAACTCTCGAGCAGGTCGAGGAAGCGCGGCGTCATCAGGCGCTCCGGCGCCACATAGAGCAGGTCGATCGCGCCGTTGCGCAGCGCGCGCTCGGTTGCGGCCGCTTCTGCGCCCGACAGCGTCGAATTGAGATATGCGGCACGCACGCCGAGTTCGGTGAGCGCCGCGACCTGATCCTGCATCAGCGCGATCAGCGGCGAGACGACGATGCCCGCGCCGAAGCCCGCTTCCTTCCGCACCAGCGACGGAATCTGGTAGCACAGCGATTTACCGCCGCCCGTGGGCATGAGCACCAGGGAATCGCCACCGTTGGCAACGTGCTCGACGATCTCCGCCTGCTGTCCGCGAAACGCCGGATAGCCGAAAACTTCATTGAGAATCTGGAGCGAACGGGTCATAGGGGGAGGCGCGAACTGCGGCATGGAGGGATACGCGATTTTATCAACGCACGCTCGAACGACACGCGTTGATCGCGACGTTGGCCATTCGGACGAGATGCGCTGAGAAACGTGAGGTCAAAAAAAACCGCCCGGCGTACCGGGCGGTTCGATGGTGCTGCGAGAAACGCGGCTCGCTTACTCGTTGGTATGCGGCTGCTGCTCCGTTGCCGGTGCTTCCGGCGTACCGAAATCGAATGCCTCTTCGGCAGCGATCTGGTCGAAGCGTTCGCGATCCGCCGACTCCTTCGTCTTGCGCGCCTTGTGGAACGCGAGACCCGTACCGGCCGGAATCAGACGGCCGACGATCACGTTTTCCTTCAGCCCGCGCAGATCGTCGCGCTTGCCCATGATCGCGGCTTCGGTCAGCACGCGAGTCGTTTCCTGGAACGACGCCGCCGAGATGAACGAATCCGTCGACAGCGACGCCTTCGTGATACCCAGCAGCACGTTCTCGTAGGTCGCCGGACGCTTGTCTTCCGCGATCATGCGGTCGTTCTCGTCGAGCATGTCCGATCGCTCGACTTGTTCGCCCGGAATGAAGCGCGTATCGCCGTTGTCGGTGATCTGCACACGGCGCAGCATCTGACGCACGATCACTTCGATGTGCTTGTCGTTGATCTTCACGCCTTGCAGACGGTACACGTCCTGCACTTCGTCCACGATGTAGCGCGACAGCGCCTCGATACCCTGCAGACGCAGGATGTCGTGCGGATCGGCAGGACCGTCGACGATCATTTCGCCCTTGTTGACGACCTGACCATCGTGCACCAGCACCTGCTTTTCCTTCGCGATCAGGAACTCGTGCTGATTGCCTTCGAGGTCCGTAATGACGAGACGCTGCTTGCCCTTCGTGTCCTTACCGAACGACGTCGTGCCCGTGACTTCCGCCAGAATGCCGGCGTCCTTCGGCGAGCGCGCTTCGAACAGTTCGGCCACACGCGGCAGACCACCGGTAATGTCGCGCGTCTTCTGCGCTTCAACCGGAATACGTGCGAGCACTTCACCGACCTGCACTTGCTGACCATCCTTCACGGTGATCAGTGCGCCGACCTGGAAGCCGATCTGCACCGAATGCTCGGTGTTCGGGATCTTCACTTCCTCGCCGTTCGCGTCTAGCAGCTTGACCTGCGGACGCACGCTCTTGCCGGCCTGCGAACCGCGGCGCTTCGCATCGATCACGACGAGGGTCGAAAGACCGGTCACGTCGTCGATCTGCTTGGCAACCGTCACGCCTTCTTCGACGTTCTCGAACTTCACCGTACCGCCCCACTCGGTGATGATCGGACGCGTCAGCGGGTCCCACTGCGCGAGTTGCGCGCCGGCCTTGATCTGCGCGCCGTCGAGCTGCAGCAGCGTCGCACCGTACGGCACCTTGTGACGCTCACGCTCGCGACCGAAGTCGTCCGCGATGATCGCTTCGCCCGAACGCGAGATGACGACCTGCTCGCCCTTCGCGTTGGTGACGTAGCGCATCGTGGCCGTGAAACGCACCGTACCGTTCGACTTCGCTTCGACCGTCGATGCCACTGCCGCACGCGATGCCGCACCACCGATGTGGAACGTACGCATCGTGAGCTGCGTGCCCGGTTCGCCGATCGACTGCGCCGCGATCACACCGACCGCTTCGCCGACGTTCACGCGCGAGCCACGACCCAGGTCGCGGCCGTAGCACGCGGCGCAAAGGCCATAACGCGTTTCGCAGGTCAGCGGCGTGCGCACGCGGACTTCGTCGATGCCGAGGCGTTCGATCTCTTCCACCGCGTCTTCGTCGAGCAGTTCGCCCGACGCGTACATCGTCTCTTGCGTTTCCGGATTGACGACGTCCGCCACCGCGACGCGACCGAGGATACGGTCACGCAGCGCTTCGACAACTTCACCGCCTTCGACCAGCGCCTTCATCGCGACGCCGTTCGACGTACCGCAATCGTCTTCGACCACGACGAGATCCTGCGTCACGTCGACGAGACGACGCGTCAGGTAACCCGAGTTCGCCGTCTTCAGCGCCGTATCCGCCAGACCTTTACGTGCGCCGTGCGTCGAGATGAAGTACTGCAGCACGTTCAGGCCTTCGCGGAAGTTCGCGGTAATCGGCGTTTCGATGATCGAGCCGTCCGGCTTCGCCATCAGGCCACGCATACCGGCGAGCTGACGAATCTGCACGGCGGAGCCACGCGCGCCAGAGTCGGCCATCATGTAGATGGAGTTGAACGACTCCTGCTTCGTTTCCTTGCCTTCGCGATCCACCACGGGCTCGGTTGCGAGCTGCTCCATCATCGCCTTGCCGACGCTTTCCGACGTCGCCGACCAGATGTCGACCACGTTGTTGTAGCGTTCCTGCGCGGTGACGAGACCCGACATGTACTGACGGTCGTACTCCTTCACCTTCTTCGCGGCGTCGCCGACGATCGTCTCTTTCTGCGGCGGCACGAGCATGTCGTCCACGCAAATCGAGATGCCGGCGCGCGTTGCGAGGCGGAAACCCATCTGCATCAGCTGGTCGGCGAAAATCACCGTCTCGCGCAGACCGCACTTGCGGAACGCCGTGTTGATCAGGCGCGAGATTTCCTTCTTCTTGAGCGGCTTGTTCAGCACCGAGAACGGCAGCCCCGGCGGCAGAATTTCCGACAGGATCGAACGGCCGACCGTGGTCGCGTACAGCGTGACCTTCGGCACGAACTTCGGCGCGCCTTCGCTCTGGTCTTCGTTCGCCACCATTTCGGTAATGCGGACGTTGACGCGCGAAGCCAGCTCGACTTCCTTGTTCTCGTACGCGCGGATGACTTCCGACACGCCCGTGAACGTCAGGCCTTCGCCCTTGCCGTTCACTGCTTCACGCGACGCGTAGTACAGGCCCAGCACGATGTCCTGCGACGGCACGATCGACGGATCGCCGTTGGCCGGGAACAGGACGTTGTTCGACGCCAGCATGAGCGTGCGCGCTTCCATCTGCGCTTCGAGCGACAGCGGCACGTGCACGGCCATCTGGTCACCGTCGAAGTCGGCGTTGAACGCCGCGCAAACGAGCGGGTGCAGCTGAATTGCCTTACCTTCGATCAGCACGGGCTCGAAAGCCTGAATGCCAAGACGGTGCAGCGTCGGCGCGCGGTTCAGCATGACCGGATGCTCGCGGATCACCTCTTCGAGGATGTCCCACACCACCGGCGTCTGGTTCTCGACTTCCTTCTTCGCGGCCTTGATGGTCGTCGCGACGCCCATCACTTCCAGCTTGTTGAAGATGAAAGGCTTGAACAGTTCGAGCGCCATCAGCTTCGGCAGGCCGCACTGATGCAGCTTGAGCGTCGGGCCCACGACGATGACCGAACGGCCCGAGTAGTCGACACGCTTACCGAGCAGGTTCTGACGGAAACGACCGCCCTTGCCCTTGATCATGTCGGCGAGCGACTTCAGCGGACGCTTGTTCGCGCCGGTCATGGCCTTGCCGCGACGACCGTTGTCGAGCAGCGAATCGACGGCTTCCTGCAGCATCCGCTTTTCGTTGCGGACGATGATCTCAGGCGCCTTCAGTTCGAGCAGACGCTTCAACCGGTTGTTACGGTTGATCACGCGGCGATACAGGTCGTTGAGGTCCGAGGTCGCGAAACGGCCGCCGTCCAGCGGCACGAGCGGACGCAGTTCCGGCGGCAGCACCGGCAGCACTTCGAGCACCATCCAGTCAGGCTTGATGCCCGAACGCTGGAACGCCTCGAGCACCTTCAGGCGCTTCGCGTACTTCTTGATCTTCGCTTCCGAACCGGTGTTCTTGAGTTCGGTGCGGAGCGTTTCGACCTGTTCGTCGATGTTGATCGCGCGCAGCAGCTCGCGCACGCCTTCCGCGCCCATCTCGGCACGGAATTCGTCGCCGTACTCTTCGACCTTGTTGTAGTAATCCTCTTCGGTCATGATCTGCCGCGCTTTCAGCGGCGTCATGCCCGGATCGATGACCACGTAGGCTTCGAAGTACAGCACGCGCTCGATGTCGCGCAGCGTCATGTCGAGCACCATGCCTAGACGCGACGGCAGCGACTTCAGGAACCAGATGTGTGCGACCGGCGAGGCCAGCTCGATGTGGCCCATCCGCTCACGGCGCACCTTCGCCAGCGTCACTTCGACGCCGCACTTTTCACAGATCACGCCACGGTGCTTCAGGCGCTTGTACTTGCCGCACAGGCACTCGTAGTCCTTGATCGGCCCGAAAATCTTCGCGCAAAACAGACCATCCCGCTCCGGCTTGAACGTGCGGTAGTTGATGGTCTCCGGCTTCTTCACTTCGCCGAACGACCACGAACGGATCTTGTCGGGCGACGCGAGGCCGATCTTGATCGCATCAAAAACTTCTTCTTGTTGGACTTGCTTGAATAGATCGAGCAGAGCTTTCATTGCTTTCTCTCCGTAGTCCGATTAGTTGCGGTCGAGATCGATATCGATACCGAGCGAGCGGATTTCCTTCACCAACACGTTGAAGGATTCCGGCATGCCCGCGTCGATCACGTGATCGCCCTTGACCAGGTTCTCATAAACCTTCGTCCGGCCTGTCACGTCGTCCGACTTGACCGTCAGCATTTCCTGCAGCACATACGACGCGCCGTACGCCTCGAGCGCCCACACTTCCATCTCACCGAAGCGCTGACCACCGAACTGCGCCTTACCACCCAGCGGCTGCTGCGTGACGAGCGAGTACGGGCCGGTCGAACGCGCGTGCATCTTGTCGTCGACCAGGTGGTGCAGCTTCAGGTAGTGCATGTAGCCGACCGTGACCTTGCGCTCGAACGGCTCGCCCGTGCGGCCGTCGTGCAACTGGACCTGGTTCTTCGACGCATTCATGCCCAGGTTCTGAGCGATGTCGTCGGGGAACGCCAGATCCAGCGCGCGCTCCATTTCGCCTTCCGTGGCGCCGTCGAACACCGGCGTTGCGAACGGCACGCCTTCGCGCAGGTTCTTCGCGAGTTCGAGGATCTCGTCGTCGGAGAAGCTTTCCAGCTCTTCCTTGCGACCCGACTCGTTGTAGATCTGCGTGAGGAACACGCGCAGTTCTTCGATCTTCGCCTGACGCTGCATCATCTCGCCGATGCGCCAGCCGAGACCCTTCGCGGCCCAGCCCAGATGCACTTCGAGAATCTGACCCACGTTCATCCGCGACGGAACGCCGAGCGGATTCAGCACGACGTCGGCCGGACGGCCATCGGCCATGTACGGCATGTCTTCGATCGGAACGATCTTCGACACGACACCCTTGTTACCGTGGCGGCCCGCCATCTTGTCGCCAGGCTGCAGGCGACGCTTCACGGCGAGATACACCTTGACCATCTTCAGCACGCCCGGCGGCAGTTCGTCGCCTTGCGTGAGCTTCTTGCGCTTCTCTTCGAACGCGAGGTCGAACTGGTGACGCTTCTGCTCGATCGAGTCCTTGATCGCCTCCAGCTGCGCCGCTGCTTCTTCGTCCGCGAGGCGGATGTCGAACCAGTGGTAGTGGTCGAGATCTTCGAGGTACGCGAGGTCGATCTTGGTACCCTTCGCGAGCTTCTTCGGACCGCCGTTCGCGACCTTGCCGTTCAGCATGCGTGCGAGACGCTGGAACGCGTCGCCTTCCACGATACGCAGCTGATCGTTCAAGTCGAGGCGATAGCGCTTCAGTTCGTCGTCGATGATCTGTTGCGCACGCTTGTCACGCGTGATGCCTTCGCGCGTGAACACCTGGACGTCGATGACCGTGCCGCTCATGCCCGACGGCACGCGCAGCGACGTGTCCTTCACGTCGGATGCCTTCTCGCCGAAGATCGCGCGCAGCAGCTTTTCTTCCGGCGTCAGCTGCGTCTCGCCCTTCGGCGTGACCTTGCCGACCAGCACGTCGCCCGCTTCCACTTCCGCGCCGATGTACACGATGCCCGACTCGTCGAGACGGCCAAGCTGCACTTCTGCGAGGTTCGAGATGTCGCGCGTGATTTCTTCCGGTCCGAGCTTCGTGTCGCGAGCAACCACATTCAGTTCTTCGATGTGGATCGACGTGTAACGGTCGTCGGCCACGACTTTTTCCGAGATCAGGATCGAGTCTTCGAAGTTGTAGCCGTTCCACGGCATGAACGCGACCAGCATGTTCTGGCCGAGCGCGAGCTCGCCCAGGTCCGTCGAGGCGCCATCGGCCAGCACGTCGCCGCGCGCAACCTTGTCGCCCATCTTCACGATCGGACGCTGGTTGATGTTCGTGTTCTGGTTCGAACGCGTGTACTTGATCAGGTTGTAGATGTCCACGCCGACATCGCCGGCCACGGCTTCGTCGTCGTTCACCCGAATGACGATACGGCCCGCGTCGACATAATCGACGACGCCGCCGCGCATTGCCTGAACCGTCGTACCCGAGTCGACCGCCACCGTACGCTCGATGCCCGTACCGACGACCGGCTTCTCCGGACGCAGACACGGCACCGCCTGACGCTGCATGTTCGAGCCCATCAACGCGCGGTTCGCGTCGTCGTGCTCGAGGAACGGAATCAGCGATGCTGCCACCGACACGATCTGCGACGGCGCCACGTCCATGTACTGGATGCGATCCGGCGTGACCATCAGCGTTTCGCCCGCTTCACGCGACGACACGAGTTCGTCGGTCAACGTGCCGTCTTCGGCCACCGCCGCGTTCGCCTGAGCGATCACGTAACGGCCTTCTTCGATTGCCGACAGATAGTCGATCTGGTCCGTGACCTTGCTGTCCACTACCTTGCGATACGGCGTTTCGAGGAAGCCGTATTCGTTCAGGTGCGCGTACAGCGCCAGGGAATTGATCAGACCGATGTTCGGACCTTCCGGCGTTTCGATCGGGCACACGCGGCCATAATGCGTCGGATGCACGTCGCGGACTTCGAAGCCCGCGCGCTCGCGCGTCAGACCGCCCGGGCCCAGTGCGGAGACACGGCGCTTGTGCGTGATTTCCGACAGCGGGTTGGTCTGGTCCATGAACTGCGAGAGCTGCGACGAACCGAAGAACTCGCGAATTGCCGACGAAATGGGCTTCGAGTTGATCAGATCGTGAGGCATCAGGTTTTCGCTTTCGGCCTGGCCCAAGCGTTCCTTGACTGCACGCTCCACACGCACGAGACCTGCGCGGAACTGGTTTTCGGCCAGTTCGCCGACGCAACGCACGCGGCGATTGCCCAAGTGGTCGATGTCGTCCACTTCGCCCTTGCCGTTGCGCAGCTCGACCAGGATCTTGATCGTCGCGAGGATGTCGTCGTCCTGCAGCGTCATCGGTCCGATGATTTCATCGCGGCCCACGCGGCGATTGAACTTCATGCGGCCGACCTTCGACAGGTCGTACGCGTCTTCGCTGTAGAACAGACGGTTGAACAGCGCCTCGACTGCTTCTTCGGTCGGCGGTTCGCCCGGACGCATCATGCGATAGATCGCGATGCGCGCGGCCATCTTGTCGGCGGTCTCGTCGATGCGCAGTGTCGACGAGATGTACGGGCCTTGATCCAGATCGTTCGTGTAGAGCGTCTGGATGTCCTTGACCTTGGCTTCGCGGAGCTTTTCGAGGACGGATTCCGTGATTTCCTCGTTCGCGTTCGCGATGACTTCGCCGGTCTCGGGGTCGATCACGTTCTTCGCCAGCACGCGGCCGAGCAAATACTCCTCGGGCACCGAGATGAACTTCGTCTTGGCGTTCTCGAGGTCGCGAATGTGCTTCGCGTTGATCCGCTTGTCCTTCGTGACAATGACGTTGCCTTCGCGGTCCTGAATGTCGAAGCGGGCGACTTCGCCGCGCAGACGCTCAGGCACGAATTCCATCTGCGCGCCTTCGTTCATCAGCGCGAAGTTGTCGAACACGAAGAAGTTCGCGAGGATCTGTTCCGGCGAAAGCCCGATGGCCTTCAGCAGGATCGTGACCGGCATCTTGCGGCGACGATCGACGCGGAAATACAGCACGTCCTTCGGGTCGAATTCGAAGTCGAGCCACGAACCACGGTAAGGGATGATGCGCGCCGAAAACAGCAGCTTGCCCGAGCTGTGGGTCTTGCCCTTGTCATGCTCGAAGAACACGCCAGGCGAACGGTGGAGCTGCGACACGATCACGCGCTCGGTACCGTTGATGACGAACGAGCCGGTCGGCGTCATGAGCGGAATTTCGCCCATGTACACTTCCTGCTCTTTCACTTCCTTGACGACGGGCTTGCTCGGCGACTCTTTGTCGAGCAGAACGAGGCGGACCTTCGCGCGCAGGGCGGAGCAGTACGTCAGGCCGCGCTGCTGGCATTCCTTGATGTTGAATGCGGGCGGCGACAGCATGTAGCTGACGAACTCGAGACGCGCGAAGCCATTGTGCGAAACGATCGGGAAAACAGACGTAAATGCGGCCTGCAAGCCTTCCGCTTTGCGCTGCGAGGAAGACGTATCTGCTTGCAGAAACGTCTGGAATGATTCAAGCTGGGTCGCCAGCAAAAAGGGAACTTGGTGAACGATGGGGCGCTTCGCGAAACTCTTGCGAATACGCTTCTTCTCGGTGAAGGAATATTGCATACGATCTCCGAATCACGGCGGGCGTTACCGAGGCGGGATACCTCGACGACACGGCCCGGTGTTCACCGACTGAGACCCGCGCACGTGTCCGGGGAGGACGCGCGAGTCTAGAAGCTTGGTGGTTGGCCGCTACCAACCGCTGGCTGACGGCAGCGGATGCCTGTGTTTCCCGCTACCCGACCAAACTTGCCTTCTGCAGTCGCTTCAGAAGACAAAGAGAAATGCCGGAATATCCTGCCGATCCGACCGTTATCTTTGGCTTCTGCAGGGACGTTTTGCTTGCTCGCAAGCATAAAAACTGAGTCCCCACAAAGCACAAAAAGGCCGGCGGTGAAAAACCGCCAGCCTTCGCACAGCGCAATGAAACTTACTTGATTTCAGCCTTCGCGCCTGCGTCTTCCAGCTTCTTCTTCGCTTCTTCAGCAGCAGCCTTCGGCACCGCTTCCTTGATGGGCTTCGGTGCGCCGTCGACCAGGTCCTTCGCTTCCTTCAGGCCGAGACCCGTCAGTTCGCGAACAGCCTTAATCACGGAAACCTTGTTCGCGCCTGCTTCGAGCAGGTTCACGGTGAACTCGGTTTGCTCTTCGGCAGCAGCAGCAGCGCCGCCACCAGCCGGGCCAGCGACAGCAACAGCAGCTGCCGACACGCCAAACTTCTCTTCGAACGCCTTGACCAGCTCGTTCAGTTCCAGAACCGACATCGCGCCAACGGCTTCCAGGATGTCTTCTTTTGCGATTGCCATTTGAAATACTCCTAAATTGAATTCGGATCGAGCTAGCGATCTAGCTAATACCTAACTGAGCGACGGGCGCCCAAGCGGCTCCGTTATGCGGCTTCGCCTTGCTTCTCCGCCAGCGCGGCCAGAGCGCGCGCAAAGCCGGAAACAGGCGCTTGCATAACGAACAACAGCTTGGAGAGCAGCTCTTCGCGGCTCGGGATGCTGGCCAGCGCTTGCACGCCTGCCTTGTCCATCACCTTGCCTTCGTAGGAACCAGCCTTGATGATCAACTTGTCATTGCTCTTGCCGAAGTCATTGACGACCTTGGCAGCGGCAATGGCATCTTCCGAGATGCCGTAGATCAGAGGACCGGTCATCTGCTCAGCCAGCGGAGCGAACGGGGTACCTTCGACAGCGCGACGCGCCAGCGTGTTCTTCAACACGCGCAGATACACCTGTTGCTCACGCGCTTTCGCGCGCAGCTTGGTCAGATCGCCAACCGTGATCCCACGATACTCAGCGAGCACCATCGTCTGAGCCTTCGCGACTTGCGCGGCGACTTCAGCGACGACTGCCTGCTTATCTTCTTTGTTCAGTGGCACGGTTAAACCTCCAGATTCGATGCACTTGGGCGTCCAACCCTCATGCACCACGTTCGACAACGGCGTCCGACTGTTAGGAGTATTTCGATCGATTGGTGTCCGTCTAGCGACGCACGACAAACGACTTCAACCACTGCAAAACTGTTTCGGGTTCGCCATCTGCGTTGGCTTGAATTAAGGCGCTGCCTGACTTCTGCACCGCCACCAACGGTCTTTGACAACCGGCTGCGAAGCGATGACGCCGCTGCACAACCGCCCAAAGCCCTGTTTGACGCGGTCTCGCGACCGCGCCGGAATTCCTTACTATTGCGCCAGCGAGGACTGATCCACGCGAACGCCGACACCCATCGTGCTCGACAGTGCCACCTTACGCAGGTACACGCCCTTGCTCGTCGCCGGCTTGGCCTTTTGCAGCGCGTCGATCAGCGCAGCCAGGTTCTGACGCAACGAAGCAGGTTCGAACGATGCGCGACCAATCGTGCCGTGGATGATACCGGCCTTGTCGACGCGGAACTGCACCTGACCAGCCTTCGCGTTGCGGACTGCTTGCGCGACGTCCGGCGTAACGGTGCCGACCTTGGGGTTCGGCATCAGGCCACGCGGACCGAGGATCTGGCCCAACGTACCGACAACACGCATCGTGTCCGGCGAAGCGATCACGACGTCGAAGTCCAGGTTACCGGCCTTCACTTGCTCAGCCAGGTCTTCCATACCGACGACTTCCGCGCCAGCGGCACGCGCTTGCTCCGCCTTCTCGCCCTGCGCGAACACTGCGACGCGAACCGACTTACCGGTGCCGGCCGGCAGAACGACGGAGCCGCGAACCACTTGGTCCGACTTCTTCGCATCGATGCCGAGTTGCACTGCTACGTCGATCGACTCGTCGAACTTTGCGCTTGCGCATTCCTTGACGAGAGCCAGTGCATCGTCGATCGCGTACAGCTTCTGGCGATCAACCTTGTTTGCGAATGCCTGAAGGCGCTTAGAAAGCTTAGCCATTTACACGCCCTCCACAGTGATACCCATCGAACGCGCGCTGCCAGCGATGGTGCGCACGGCGGCGTCCAGATCAGCTGCCGTAAGGTCCGGCATCTTGGTCTTCGCGATTTCTTCCGCTTGAGCGCGGGTGATGTTGCCGACCTTGTCGGTGTGCGGCTTGGCCGAACCCTTCTGCACAGCGGCTGCCTTCTTGATCAAAACGGTAGCCGGCGGCGTCTTCATGATGAAGGTGAAGCTCTTGTCCGCGAATGCCGTAATGACGACCGGCACCGGCAGACCCGGCTCCATGCCTTGAGTCTGCGCGTTGAACGCCTTGCAGAACTCCATGATGTTCAGGCCGCGCTGGCCCAGTGCCGGACCGACCGGCGGCGACGGGTTGGCTTTACCTGCAGGAATCTGCAGCTTGATAAAGCCGATGATTTTCTTTGCCATGTTGAAAACCTCTGCTGAACGCGAAAGCGTTCGGTGAGTGATAGCGCGCGTTCGACCATGACGGCTACTGACGCTCCTCAACGGCCATTACGCGGACCGTAAGCGCGAATCGCGCGATAGCCACGAGGCTACGCGCGATGTGTTCGGATTAAGTCTTTTCGACCTGACCGAATTCCAGTTCGACCGGAGTCGATCGTCCGAAGATCGTGACGGAAACACGAACTTTGGACTTCTCGTAGTTCACTTCCTCGACGTTGCCGTTGAAGTCGGTGAAAGGACCTTCCTTCACCCGAACCATCTCGCCCACCTCGAAAAGAGTCTTCGGCCGTGGCTTCTCGACACCTTCCTGCATCTGCGACATGATCTTTTCGACTTCACGCGGGGAAATCGGGCTTGGCCGATTGCGTGTGCCGCCGATGAAACCAGTGACCTTGGCCGTGTTCTTGACCAAGTGCCACGTTTCGTCCGTCATTTCCATTTCGACCAGGACGTATCCCGGGAAGAAACGACGCTCAGTGACCGACTTGTGGCCACCCTTTACTTCGACTACTTCTTCGGTCGGGACGAGAATCTGACCGAACTGGTCTTGCATCCCGGCGCGCTCGATGCGCTCCTGAAGCGCACGTTGCACGCTCTTCTCCATGCCGGAGTAGGCGTGCACCACATACCAACGCTTTCCACTCGGGGATGTCGGAGTATCGCTCATATCATTTCCAACCCAGAATCGCCGAGAAAATCACCCATTCGATCGACTTATCGCTAAGCCAAAGCAGAATGGCCATGACGAGGACAAATGCAAACACCACGAGAGTGGTCTGCGTCGCCTCTCTCCGAGTCGGCCAGACGACCTTGCGAACTTCCTTGTAAGAGTCCTTCGCGAACGCGATGAAGCCCTTACCAGGCGCAGAGACCAGACCGACGGCCACGCCAGCGATGAGGCCGACGGCAAGCGCCGCACCGCGAACATACCACTCTTGGCGGTCGAGCAGAAAGAAACCCACGAACCCGGCCAAGACCAACAATACACCAGCCGCCAACATCAGCTTGTCGCTGGAAGTATTAACAGTTTCGACGGAAGGATTCGCCATAACACCTTAAACAGCGCCACGTGGCGCGAGAATTTGGCAGGGGCAGAGGGAATCGAACCCCCAACCTTCGGTTTTGGAGACCGACGCTCTGCCAGTTGAGCTATACCCCTAAACCATTTGGGGCCGACGGTTTCGCCGACCCCGAAAACTACAGACTACCGAAAAGATCTCTGGCTCTTACTCGATAATCTTCGCAACGACACCTGCGCCGACGGTACGGCCGCCTTCACGGATAGCGAAGCGCAGACCTTCTTCCATGGCGATCGGGGCGATCAGCTTGACCGTGATCGACACGTTGTCGCCCGGCATCACCATTTCCTTGTCCTTCGGCAGCTCGATCGAGCCCGTCACGTCCGTCGTACGGAAGTAGAACTGCGGACGGTAGTTGTTGAAGAACGGCGTGTGACGGCCGCCTTCGTCCTTGCTCAGCACGTAAACTTCAGCGGTGAAGTGCGTGTGCGGGGTGATCGAACCCGGCTTGGCCAGCACCTGGCCACGCTCGACGTCTTCACGCTTCGTGCCGCGCAGCAGAATACCGACGTTGTCGCCTGCCTGACCCTGGTCGAGCAGCTTGCGGAACATTTCCACGCCCGTGCAGGTGGTCTTCACCGTCGGCTTGATACCGACGATTTCGATTTCCTCGCCGACCTTCACCACGCCGCGCTCGACGCGACCCGTCACCACCGTGCCGCGACCCGAGATCGAGAACACGTCTTCCACCGGCATCAGGAACGAGCCGTCAACTGCGCGCTCCGGCGTCGGGATGTAGGTGTCCAGCGCGTCGGCCAGGCTCATGATCGCCACTTCGCCCAGCTCGCCCGTGTCGCCTTCCAGCGCCAGCTTCGCCGAACCCTTGACGATCGGGGTGTCGTCGCCCGGGAAGTCGTACTTCGACAGCAGCTCGCGCACTTCCATTTCGACCAGCTCGAGCAGCTCGGCGTCGTCGACCATGTCGCACTTGTTCAGGAACACGATGATGTACGGCACGCCGACCTGACGCGCCAGCAGGATGTGCTCACGCGTTTGCGGCATCGGGCCGTCAGCGGCCGAGCACACCAGGATCGCGCCGTCCATCTGCGCTGCGCCCGTGATCATGTTCTTCACGTAGTCGGCGTGGCCCGGGCAATCGACGTGTGCGTAGTGGCGGTTAGCCGTTTCGTACTCGACGTGCGCGGTGTTAATCGTGATACCACGCGCCTTTTCTTCCGGCGCTGCATCGATCTGGTCGTATGCCTTCGCTTCGCCGCCGAACTTCTTGGTCAGCACCGTCGTGATCGCTGCCGTCAGCGTGGTCTTGCCGTGGTCAACGTGACCGATCGTGCCCACGTTCACGTGCGGCTTGGTCCGCTCGAATTTACCTTTGGCCATTTTCGACTCCTAACAGGATTTTCGCACCTTGCGCCGCGCGCAACTTACTACTTACTAGACTGATACGACTGGTGCCCATGGGCAGGATCGAACTGCCGACCTCTCCCTTACCAAGGGAGTGCTCTACCACTGAGCCACATGGGCACTAACTAACCGACACTGGAGCGGGTGAAGGGAATCGAACCCTCGTCGTAAGCTTGGAAGGCTTCTGCTCTACCATTGAGCTACACCCGCGAGGGTTGGATTTCCTTACCGCTTGAATTCTGGTGGAGGAGGTTGGATTCGAACCAACGTAGGCGTAAGCCAACAGATTTACAGTCTGCCCCCTTTAGCCACTCGGGCACCCCTCCGCAGAGAACTATCGATTATGGGGTAGCAACACGCTCTTGTCAAGCAATATTTGCGACCCTGAACACGAGGCTCTCACTTATAGTAAGACGAAACGCAAAAACCCCACCTTTAAGGGGTGGGGTTTTTGTTTAAGGCATGAGGAGCCTGACGATTACCTACTTTCACACGGGGATCCGCACTATCATCGGCGTGGAGTCGTTTCACGGTCCTGTTCGGGATGGGAAGGGGTGGGACCGACTCGCTATGGTCATCAGGCATGACTTGTTGTTGTGCGCGTTGGGGACGGCACAACCAATCTGGGAAGAAGTAGATTCGGTAGTGACTGTTGGGCACAGTCGCGTCACTCAACCGGCGTGCCCCCTTCGGGGGTTGCATTGAGTAAGCGCTAAAGCGCTAACTCACTGCGAAACACACTGGTTATAGGATCAAGCCTTACGGGCAATTAGTATCAGTTAGCTCAATGCATTACTGCACTTACACACCTGACCTATCAACGTCCTGGTCTGGAACGACCCTTCAAGGGGCTCGAAGCCCCGGGGATATCTCATCTTAAGGCGAGTTTCCCGCTTAGATGCTTTCAGCGGTTATCTCTTCCGAACATAGCTACCCGGCGATGCCACTGGCGTGACAACCGGTACACCAGAGGTTCGTCCACTCCGGTCCTCTCGTACTAGGAGCAGCCCCCTTCAAATATCCAACGCCCACGGCAGATAGGGACCAAACTGTCTCACGACGTTTTAAACCCAGCTCACGTACCTCTTTAAATGGCGAACAGCCATACCCTTGGGACCGGCTACAGCCCCAGGATGAGATGAGCCGACATCGAGGTGCCAAACACCGCCGTCGATATGAACTCTTGGGCGGTATCAGCCTGTTATCCCCAGAGTACCTTTTATCCGTTGAGCGATGGCCCTTCCATACAGAACCACCGGATCACTATGACCTGCTTTCGCACCTGCTCGACTTGTCGGTCTCGCAGTTAAGCACGCTTATGCCATTGCACTATCAGCACGATTTCCGACCGTACCTAGCGTACCTTCGTACTCCTCCGTTACGCTTTGGGAGGAGACCGCCCCAGTCAAACTGCCTACCATGCACTGTCCCCGATCCGGATCACGGACCAAGGTTAGAACCTCAAACAAACCAGGGTGGTATTTCAAGGACGGCTCCACCGAAACTGGCGTTCCGGTTTCATAGCCTCCCACCTATCCTACACAGATCGGTTCAAAGTCCAATGCAAAGCTACAGTAAAGGTTCATGGGGTCTTTCCGTCTAGCCGCGGGGAGATTGCATCATCACAAACACTTCAACTTCGCTGAGTCTCGGGAGGAGACAGTGTGGCCATCGTTACGCCATTCGTGCAGGTCGGAACTTACCCGACAAGGAATTTCGCTACCTTAGGACCGTTATAGTTACGGCCGCCGTTTACCGGGACTTCAATCAAGAGCTTGCACCCCATCATTTAATCTTCCGGCACCGGGCAGGCGTCACACCCTATACGTCCACTTTCGTGTTTGCAGAGTGCTGTGTTTTTATTAAACAGTCGCAGCCACCAGTTTATTGCAACCTCTTCACCCTTCTGGCGCAGGCCAGTCAAGCTACAGAGGCGTACCTTATCCCGAAGTTACGGTACCAATTTGCCGAGTTCCTTCTCCCGAGTTCTCTCAAGCGCCTTAGAATACTCATCTCGCCCACCTGTGTCGGTTTGCGGTACGGTCATCGTTAGACTGAAGCTTAGAGGCTTTTCTTGGAACCACTTCCAATTGCTTCGCTTCCGAAGAAGCTCGCGCCACACCCTTGAATCCTGTGCCCGGATTTGCCTGAGCACCTTCTCCAATGCAGCGACCGGGACGTCCAACACCCGGACAACCTTCCGCGATCCGTCCCCCCATCGCATCTAACAATGGTGCAGGAATATTGACCTGCTTCCCATCAGCTACGCATTTCTGCCTCGCCTTAGGGGCCGACTCACCCTACGCCGATGAACGTTGCGTAGGAAACCTTGGGCTTACGGCGAGGGGGCTTTTCACCCCCTTTATCGCTACTCATGTCAGCATTCGCACTTCCGATACCTCCAGCATGCCTTTCGACACACCTTCGCAGGCTTACGGAACGCTCTCCTACCACACGTACTTGCGTACGCATCCGCAGCTTCGGTGACTGGCTTGAGCCCCGTTACATCTTCCGCGCAGGACGACTCGATCAGTGAGCTATTACGCTTTCTTTAAAGGGTGGCTGCTTCTAAGCCAACCTCCTGACTGTTTTAGCCTTCCCACTTCGTTTCCCACTTAGCCAATCTTGGGGACCTTAGCTGGCGGTCTGGGTTGTTTCCCTCTTGACACCGGACGTTAGCACCCGATGTCTGTCTCCCGTGATTGCACTCTTCGGTATTCGGAGTTTGCTATGGCGTAGTAATCCGCAATGGACCCCACAACCATGACAGTGCTCTACCCCCGAAGGTGATACACGAGGCACTACCTAAATAGTTTTCGGAGAGAACCAGCTATTTCCAAGTTTGTTTAGCCTTTCACCCCTATCCACAGCTCATCCCCTAACTTTTCAACGTTAGTGGGTTCGGTCCTCCAGTACGTGTTACCGCACCTTCAACCTGGCCATGGATAGATCACTTGGTTTCGGGTCTACGCCCAGCAACTGATCGCCCTATTCGGACTCGCTTTCGCTACGCCTGCCTTAATCAGTTAAGCTCGCTACTGAACGTAAGTCGCTGACCCATTATACAAAAGGTACGCCGTCACCCCTTGCGAGGCTCCGACTGTTTGTATGCATGCGGTTTCAGGATCTATTTCACTCCCCTCCCGGGGTTCTTTTCGCCTTTCCCTCACGGTACTGGTTCACTATCGGTCGATCACGAGTATTTAGCCTTGGAGGATGGTCCCCCCATCTTCAGACAGGATTTCACGTGTCCCGCCCTACTTGTCGTACCCCTAGTTCTTCCACGCTGCTTTCGCTTACAGGGCTATCACCTGCTATGGCCGCACTTTCCAGAGCGTTCAGCTAACAATGCAGATAAAGAGTACAGGCTCTTCCCATTTCGCTCGCCACTACTTTGGGAATCTCGGTTGATTTCTTTTCCTGCGGTTACTTAGATGTTTCAGTTCACCGCGTTCGCTCCACATGACCTATGTATTCAGTCATGGGTGACCCATACGGGCCGGGTTTCCCCATTCGGACATCTTCGGATCAATGCTCGTTTGCCAGCTCCCCGAAGCTTTTCGCAGGCTACCGCGTCCTTCATCGCCTGTGATCGCCAAGGCATCCACCACATGCACTTGTTCGCTTGACCCTATAACGAGTGCGTCTCTCATCGAGCCACATCCGCCATAGGCTGAGTTTTCGCGTTGTGCCGTATTCCAAGTCATCATTAAGATCACTTTTCATACTCGATACAATCACTACCCTGAACCTGCTACTCGCGCCCATCTCTAAGCGCTTTCCCAGATTCTCTTTACTACTTCTTCCAGATTGTTAAAGAACGTTTAGCCGACAAGCGTGTTTCAATACTTGCGACATCAACTGGCTAGCAATCGCCAATGCTTAACGCTTACCCGAAGCGCTAGGCATTGAGGATTGGTGGAGGATGACGGGATCGAACCGACGACCCCCTGCTTGCAAAGCAGGTGCTCTCCCAGCTGAGCTAATCCCCCGATGAGGCCTGACTAAGGTGTTGCCCAGCCACGCCTGATTCGGATGGTGGGTCTGGTTGGATTCGAACCAACGACCCCCGCCTTATCAAGACGGTGCTCTAACCGACTGAGCTACAGACCCTTAGCCTGTCTTTCTGACAGCCGATAAGCGTGAGCGCTTAACTTTAAGCGCGAAGCTCGAGAAAGGAGGTGATCCAGCCGCACCTTCCGATACGGCTACCTTGTTACGACTTCACCCCAGTCATGAATCCCACCGTGGTAAGCGCCCTCCTTGCGGTTAGGCTACCTACTTCTGGTGAAACCCACTCCCATGGTGTGACGGGCGGTGTGTACAAGACCCGGGAACGTATTCACCGCGGCATGCTGATCCGCGATTACTAGCGATTCCAGCTTCACGCAGTCGAGTTGCAGACTGCGATCCGGACTACGATCGGTTTTCTGGGATTGGCTCCACCTCGCGGCTTGGCAACCCTCTGTTCCGACCATTGTATGACGTGTGAAGCCCTACCCATAAGGGCCATGAGGACTTGACGTCATCCCCACCTTCCTCCGGTTTGTCACCGGCAGTCTCCTTAGAGTGCTCTTGCGTAGCAACTAAGGACAAGGGTTGCGCTCGTTGCGGGACTTAACCCAACATCTCACGACACGAGCTGACGACAGCCATGCAGCACCTGTGCGCCGGTTCTCTTTCGAGCACCCCCACCTTTCAGCAGGGTTCCGACCATGTCAAGGGTAGGTAAGGTTTTTCGCGTTGCATCGAATTAATCCACATCATCCACCGCTTGTGCGGGTCCCCGTCAATTCCTTTGAGTTTTAATCTTGCGACCGTACTCCCCAGGCGGTCAACTTCACGCGTTAGCTACGTTACTAAGGAAATGAATCCCCAACAACTAGTTGACATCGTTTAGGGCGTGGACTACCAGGGTATCTAATCCTGTTTGCTCCCCACGCTTTCGTGCATGAGCGTCAGTGTTGGCCCAGGAGGCTGCCTTCGCCATCGGTATTCCTCCACATCTCTACGCATTTCACTGCTACACGTGGAATTCTACCTCCCTCTGCCACACTCAAAGCCTGCCAGTCACCAATGCAGTTCCCAGGTTAAGCCCGGGGATTTCACATCGGTCTTAACAGACCGCCTGCGCACGCTTTACGCCCAGTAATTCCGATTAACGCTCGCACCCTACGTATTACCGCGGCTGCTGGCACGTAGTTAGCCGGTGCTTATTCTTCCGGTACCGTCATCCTCCATCCATATTAGGGACGAAGTTTTCTTTCCGGACAAAAGTGCTTTACAACCCGAAGGCCTTCTTCACACACGCGGCATTGCTGGATCAGGGTTGCCCCCATTGTCCAAAATTCCCCACTGCTGCCTCCCGTAGGAGTCTGGGCCGTGTCTCAGTCCCAGTGTGGCTGGTCGTCCTCTCAGACCAGCTACAGATCGTCGCCTTGGTAGGCCTTTACCCCACCAACTAGCTAATCTGCCATCGGCCGCCCCTGCAGCGCGAGGTCCGAAGATCCCCCGCTTTCCTCCGTAGATCGTATGCGGTATTAATCCGGCTTTCGCCGGGCTATCCCCCACTACAGGACACGTTCCGATGTATTACTCACCCGTTCGCCACTCGCCGCCAGGCCGAAGCCCGCGCTGCCGTCCGACTTGCATGTGTAAGGCATGCCGCCAGCGTTCAATCTGAGCCAGGATCAAACTCTTCAGTTCAAACCTGTTACTGTTTTTCGGTTCCGTTAGAAACCGGTCGCTCACTCAACGTACTGACGATGATTAATCCGTCCGAAGACAGACAAACCTTCCTCTTAATACTTCGTGTGAGACTCTTGATTACTTTTGCTTGTCGCTCCAGCACCTAAGCACCAGAACCGCACTCACCATCAAGCGCCCACACTTATCGGCTGTTAGTTTTTAAAGAACATTCGCGAGACCTTCCTGCTTCGTCTTGCGTCGCTGCGTCAGCAGCAGAGAACGAGATTATGAAGAATCTTTTTCTCTCTGTCAACAGCTTTTTTTGCTTTCGCTTCCAAAATCTGTCAACTTCGAGGACGCCTGTTTCTCTGGCGTCTCCTCGTCTTGCGACGAGGAGCGGAATAATAGGCCAACCAGACTGCGATTACAAGGGGATGACGCAGATTTATTTCCCGTCGCCGAACAAGTGCCCGAACGACTCCTATCTTGACGCGCCCGCCACGATTTCCACCGGCACCGCTGCCGCCATCGCCGCATACCCAGCGTCGCTCGGATGAATGTGATCGCCACTGTCATACCGCCGCTGCAGCTCGCTCGGACGCGCGGGGTCACGCAACGCCTCGTCGAAATCGATGACGCCGTCAAAAGACCGGCTCGAGCGCAGCGACGCGTTCACTGCCGTGCGGATAGCCTCGCGCTCGGCCGGCAGCGAAGCGGGCGTCAGCGTCGCGCCATAAATCTTGATGCCACGCTGATGCGCCTGAGCGATCAACCGTTGATACCCGCGCAAGAGCGCTTCTGCGTTGACCTGCGTATGGGGCGCGTCGCAATCGAGCCCCTCCCGCGGGGGCATTGCGGCAAAGTTGATGTCATTGATACCGATCAGCACGATGATCGCGCGCACGCCTGGCTGGCGCAGTGCGTCCCGGTCGAAGCGGCTCACCATCGCCTCGCCATAGCACGGGGAATTGCTGAGCAGCCGGTTTCCGCTGATTCCCGCATTGACGACCGCCACCTGCCCGTCGCCTTTCTGCGCGATTTGCCGCGCAAAGGCGTCGGGCCAGCGACGATTCGCGTTCAGCGTCGAACGCATGCCGTCCGTGATCGAGTCGCCGATGGCAACGACGGCACGCGCCGACGGACTTTGCACCGACACGTTCGTGAGCCACGCATACTGGGTGAACCGCGTGCGGAAGGCTGTCGCGGCCGCGTCCTCCGTCCGGTCGCCCGGCGTCAACACATAATTCACCTGACTGGCGATCCGATGCCACGCCACGAGCTTCTGATCCTTGCCCATGTACATACTGATGGCGAGCGGCTGATTCGCCACGACATCGAAAGCGACGGGATCGCTCGCGACCTGTCCGCCGGGCGGGACCGTCACGCTTTTGTTGCCGGCGAACAGCACCGGCCGGCTCGTCGCCGGCTGTATCGCCGCACCGTTGCCGCTGACTGCGCGCGCTGCCGTCATCGATTGGACGACAAGCGGCTCACTGCCATACAAATTGCTGATGCGCAACCGCATTTCCCGGCCGGCGAGTTGCGGATAGATCACCTGACGCACGGTCCGGCCGCCGACCTCCGGCGCGCGATAAAGCGGCGGCAGCTTGGCGAGTTGCGGGATCGCCTGCAACGCGGTCGCCCACGCGCTGACCCAGTGGTCGTTGACGGGCGCCTCGGCCGTATCGGCGGCGATCGCGCTCGATGCGCAAGCGAACGGGAGCACAAGCGCAGCCGCGCAAGTCGCGGCGAGAACTTGGAGTTTCATTCGGCGATGGGTTCGAAGAAAGGCAGAATTGTGCCTGATCGTCACATGTACGGCGTCGAATGTGTGGTCCGTCGGCCCGCGCGCCCGAAATGGCCTCACAATGCAGCCAGATCCTTTGACGCAAAGACACTATGCAATCGAAAAGCAGCATAACCGATGTTCCGCCGCAGCTTCACTGGGAAGAAGACGGCGAAGCCCGCTCTGCCCGCTGGCGATCCGAAAGCGGCAATCAGCCGCCGAAGCGCGTCGTGATCGGACACGATCAGATGACCGCCGACCACGCGTACCGCCTCGCCTGCGAGGGCACCGCGATTCTTTGGCGTGGAGACTTCCAGAACGCGCGCCAGTTGCTGCAGGCGATGGCCCGCCGTATCGACAACAAGCCGCGCAAGGCGAAGAAAGCGGCGGCGGAAAAACCCGCTTCGCCCGTCGATGCCTTCAATTTGCATCGTCTCGCGCAATCGCAGCGTGCGCGCACCCTCGCAATGCTGATCCTTCCGCTCGACGAACAGTACGCCATTCCGCTGCGCCGCGCGCCGGACGTGCGTCAGGCTTGCGAAGAGGCCTATGGACCGGCCGACGAAGCCTCGGTCGTTTCGTTGCGCGAAGTGCTCGGTTTGATCGGCGCGCACGAGTGGCGCAAGAAGGGCGTCGAGATCAAGGCGACCGGCGGCCGGATTCATCCGTATTACGGCGTGTTTTCGCCCGTGCGCGGCGAGTATGTCGATCTGGTCGCCAATCAGCCGCTGCCGTCTCATTCGCTTGCCTTCGATATCGGCGCCGGAACCGGCGTACTGGGGGCGGTGCTGGCGCGCCGCGGCGTCGAGCGCGTTGTTGCAACGGACATCGATCCGCGCGCGCTCGCGTGTGCGCGCGAGAACATCGCGCAACTGGGCCTGGGCAAGCAGGTCGATGTCGTCGAGGCGAATCTCTTTCCCGAAGGACGCGCGCCGCTGGTCGTCTGCAATCCGCCGTGGCTGCCGGCGCGACCGAGCGCCGCCATCGAGCACGCGATCTACGATCCCGACAGCCGCATGCTGCGCGGCTTCCTCGACGGGCTCGCCGCGCATCTGACGCCGGGCGGCGAAGGCTGGTTGATCCTCTCCGACTTTGCGGAACATCTCGGGCTGCGCACGCGTGCGCAGCTGCAGGAATGGATCGATGCAGCGGGTCTCAAGGTCAACGGCCGGATCGACGTGAAGCCGCATCATCCGCGCGCGGCGGACAAGGCCGACCCGCTTTATGCGGCGCGATCGGCGGAAGTGACGTCGCTTTGGCGGCTCGTCGCGCGATGATTTGAAGTGGGGTGTCCGGCGGTCGCTGCGCGCGGTCGCCGGGCGTTTGACTATAGATCGCGAGCCCGCTCCCGAAGCCACGCGAGCGCCCCTTCCCCCGCGACAAGTCCGCTCGCAAAACACGCCGTCAGCAGATAACCGCCCGTCGGCGCTTCCCAGTCGAGCATCTCGCCCGCGCAGAACACGCCGGGCAGCGCGGCGATCATCGACCGCTCATCGAGCGATTCGAACGCGACGCCGCCCGCGCTACTGATGACTTCGGCAATCGGACGGGGGCGCAGCACGCGCAAGGGCAGCGCCTTGATGCGTGCCGCGAGCGTCTCGAGATCGGCGTACTCCTCTTTCGCGAGACATTCGCGCAGCAATCCCGCCTTGACACCCGCCAGATGCAGGCGGCTCTGCAGATGACTCGACAGCGAACGCGCCCCGCGCGGATGCAGCACTTCATCGCGGACACGCTCGGCGGAAAGCTGCGGCGTGAGATCGAGGAGAAGCGTCGTCCCCGCATCGCCGCTTGCGATCAGACGATCCCGAATCGGTGCGGAAAGCGCGTAGATCAGACTCCCCTCGATGCCCTGCTCCGTAATCAGGCATTCGCCGATGCGCCAGTCCACCTCGCCATCCGCGCGCGGCACGCCGATCGCCACCGACTTGAGCGGCTCGCCCGCGAACCGGCTGCTGAAGTGCCGCGTCCAGCCGACATCGAAACCGCAGTTCGACGGCAGAAACGGCCGCACGTCGACGCCACGCGCCGCCAGATGGGCGACCGCACCGCCATCCGAGCCCAGTTGCGGCCAGCTTGCCCCGCCCGGCGCGAGCACGAGCGCGTCGTGACGAACGCGCTTCTCGCCCTGCGGCGTGGCGAAACGCGAAACCGAGACGCCTTCGCCGGCCCAGCCGAGCCATCGATGCCTCATGTGCAGCGTCACCCCCGACGCGCGCAGCCGATGCAGCCACGCGCGCAGCATCGGCGCAGCTTTCATGTCGGTAGGGAAGACGCGGCCCGAACTGCCGACGAACGTCTCGACGCCCAGGTTGTGCACCCACTCCCGCAGCGCGGCGGCGTCGAACCGCGCGAGCAGCGGGGCGATGTTCGCGCGGCGCGCGCCATACCGGCCGAGAAACGCATCGGCGGGCTCGGAGTGGGTGAGATTCATGCCGCCCTTGCCGGCCATCAGAAACTTCCGACCGACGGACGGCATCGCATCGAAGACGTCAACGCGCGCGCCGCCTGCCGCGAGCGCTTCGGCGGCCATCAGGCCGGCCGGCCCGCCGCCGACGATCGCAACTTCGACCACCTGCTCGACCGATTCGTTGTTTTTGACAGACGCCATCCTCAAAGCCGCTAAGAAACGAGAGCGCCATTGTCGCATCGCACGGTCGGCGCGACTCGCGCAGAGCCCGCGCGTCCTCGTAAGTCATTAAATAACAAAAAAGAATTTGGTCGCACGGAGTCCGGCCAGTACGATCGCGCGATTCGTTGAATCGACAACTTTCTACCTTTTTGGTCCAGTCATGTCAGTCTCCACCGCGCCCGATCGCGCTTCACCTCAAGCCGCCCCCGACGCGCGCCCCGTTATCCGCAGCGCCGCGGATGTTTCCAGTCTGGTCAATCGCGGCGCGGCCGTCGGGAGCGACGCGCGCATTGTCGTCGCCATCGCGCTCGGCGGAATTTTCCTCGATGCCTACGACCTCGGCGCGCTCGCGTTCGGCATGAAGGACATCGCCCGCGAGTTTTCGTTGACGCCGACCGGAACCGGTTTCGTCGCATCCGCGATCACCTTCGGCGCGATCATCGGCGCATTTCTTGGCGGCTATCTGACCGACAAGGTCGGCCGCTATCGCGTCTTCATGGCCGACATGTTCTTCTTCGTCGTCGCGGCGATTGCCTGCGCGCTCGCGCCGAACGCGTGGGTGCTCGGCGGAGCGCGCTTCGTGATGGGGCTGGGCGTCGGCATCGATCTACCGGTCGCGATGGCGTTTCTCGCCGAGTTCTCGCGGTTGCAAGGTCGTGGCAACAAGGCCGCGCGCGTCGCGATGTGGTGCCCGACGTGGTACGCCGCGATCAGCGTTTCCTATCTGCTCGTGCTCGGCCTGTACGCCGTGCTGCCCGAGCACAACGCGGGCTGGCTGTGGCGGCTGATTCTCGGCTTCGGGGCGGTCCCGGCGATCGCGATCATCGCGATCCGCAGCCGCTACATGAGCGAATCGCCCGTGTGGGCGGCCAATCAGGGCGATCTCGCCGGCGCCGCCGCGATCCTGAAACGCTCATATGGCATCGATGCCCGCGTAGACGCGAGCGCACTGGCAGCATCGAAAGCACCGAAAGCGCGCCGCGCGTCGTTCGCGAACTATGGCGCGTTGCTGCGCGGGGTGTATCTGCGCCGCACCGTGCTGGCGACGGTCATCGCGATTGCGTCTTCGTTCGCGTATAACGCCGTCGCGTTCGGGCTGCCGGTCATCATCTCCAGCTTCCTCGCGCAGTCGATGCTCACCACGATTCTCGCGTCGCTCGCGCTGAACCTGTGCTTTGCGTTCGCCGGCGGGCTGTTCGCGGTGCGGACCGTGCCGAAGTTCGGCGCGTGGAACCTCACCGTCGTCGGCTACGCGTTTCAATTGGCGGCGCTCGTCGGGCTCGCGGTCGTCGGCAAGCCGGCGACGGGCGCGCAGGTCGTCATTGCGATCGCGCTGCTCGCCGCGTTCCTGCTGGGCCAGGGCATCGGGCCGGGCTCGCACAGCATGACGTTCGCGTCGCTGAGCTATCCGACATCGCTGCGCGGCGTGGGCGTCGGCTTCAACCAGACGCTCATGCGCGCAAGCTCGACCGTTTCGCTGTTCCTGTTCCCTGTGCTGTCCGCCGCGCTCGGGACGAAGGTGTTCTGGATCATCGCGGTCGCGCCGCTCGCCGGGCTCGTCGCACTGTTCGCGGTGCGCTGGGAGCCGTCGGGCTATGACGTCGACGCTGAGGATTTCGCCGGACAAACTGTTCGCTAAGCAATTCCCTCCATCCGCGACGCGGCGCCGGCTCCCAAAAGGAGCGGCGCCGTTTTTCATTGCGGCCCGCCTAGGTGAATTCCCGGCCATCCCGAAAAAAGCAATTGCCCGACCGTCCGGTCGGTTTATAATCGGCCGACAGCGACTTCCCATGAGCGAGTGTCCGCCATGTACACCCAATCTCTCGATCTTCCCGGTCAGCAGCCCGCTTCGGAGGCCCCCGCCGACGCCTCTTCCGATCAGCAACGCTTCGACGCCGTGATGCAGGCCGACGGCAAGATCGAACCGCAAGACTGGATGCCGGAGGCTTACCGCAAGACGCTGGTTCGGCAGATTTCGCAGCACGCGCATTCCGAGATCATCGGCATGCAGCCGGAGGGCAACTGGATCAGCCGCGCGCCGAGCCTCAAGCGCAAGGCGATCCTGCTCGCCAAGGTTCAGGACGAAGGCGGCCACGGTCTCTATCTATATAGCGCAGCAGAAACGCTGGGCGTATCGCGCGATCAACTGGTCGATGCGCTGCACGCGGGCCGAGCGAAATATTCGAGCATCTTCAACTATCCGACGCCCACGTGGGCCGATGTCGGCGTGATCGGCTGGCTGGTCGACGGCGCGGCGATCATGAACCAGATCCCGCTGTGCCGCTGCACCTACGGCCCTTATGCGCGGGCGATGATCCGCATCTGCAAGGAAGAGTCGTTCCATCAGCGGCAAGGTTTCGACGCCCTTCTCGCGATGATGAAAGGCACGCAGGCGCAAAAGGATCTCGTGCAGCAGGCGGTGAACCGCTGGTGGTGCCCGGTGCTGATGATGTTCGGCCCGAGCGACAAGGATTCGATCCACAGCGGCCAGTCGTTCGCCTGGGGCATCAAGCGCATCTCGAACGACGACCTGCGGCAGAAGTTCGTCGATGCGACCGTCGAGCAGGCGAAGATTCTCGGCGTCACGTTGCCCGATCCCGATCTGAAATGGAACGCGGTGCGCGGCGCGCACGACTACGGCGAGATCGACTGGGAAGAATTCTGGCGCGTCGTCAACGGCGACGGCCCCTGCAACAAGGAGCGCCTCGCCACCCGCGTCAAGGCACACGACGACGGTGCATGGGTGCGTGAGGCCGCGCTTGCGTACGCGCAAAAACAAGCGGCGCGCGCGCATCGCGAAGCAGCGTAATCAGGAGACGAGAGAGATGAACAAGGAATGGCCGATCTGGGAAGTCTTCGTGCGCAGCAAGCAGGGACTCGATCACAAGCATTGCGGCAGCCTCCACGCCGCCGATGCCAGCGCCGCGCTGCGCATGGCGCGCGATGTCTACACGCGACGTCAGGAGGGCGTGAGCATCTGGGTGGTGCCGTCGTCGGCCATTACGGCGTCCGATCCGGCCGACAAGGGCGAGCTGTTCGAGCCCGCCGGGGACAAGATCTACCGGCATCCGACGTTCTTCGTGCTGCCCGACGAAATCAACCACATGTAAGGGCGCGACATGAGCACCGAACATCTCGCCTATGTGCTGCGTCTCGCCGATAACGCGCTGATCCTCGGCCAGCGCAACGCCGAATGGTGCAGTCACGGCCCGGCGCTGGAAGAAGACATCGCGCTTGCGAACATGAGTCTCGATCTGATCGGGCAGGCGCGGCTGCTGTACTCCCATGCGGCGACGCTCGAAGCCGCGCTCACCGGCCAGCAGAAGACGGAAGACGATTACGCCTATTTCCGCGGCGAGCGCGATTTCGCGAATTACACGCTCGTCGAGCTGCCGCACTTCGGCCCGCTCGCGGGCACGGCGCGCACCGAACGCGACTACGCGGTGACCATCGTGCGCAACTTTCTGTATTCGGCGCTGATGGCCGAGCTGTGGACGGCGTTGCAGGCATCGTCGGATGCGCAGCTCGCGGCGATCGCGGCGAAATCGATCAAGGAAACGCGATACCACTTGCACCACGCCCGCGACTGGTTCGTGCGCTTCGGCGACGGCACGGACGAATCGCACCGGCGGGCGCAGGCGGCGCTCGATTATCTGATGCCCTACACGCGCGAATTCTTTCATCCCGACGCCGTCGAGCGCGCGGTGGCCGAAGCGGGCATCGCGCCGCTGGCGAGCGATTTCGAAGCCGTGTGGCGCGATGCGGTTGCATCGGCGATCGACGAAGCCACCCTGCGCGCGCCCGCAGAAGTGAAGCACGTCAGCACGGGCAAGCTCGGCGAGCATTCGGAGCACATGGGTTATCTGCTCGCGGAAATGCAAAGTCTCGCGCGGCAGCATCCGGGTGCGACCTGGTGACGACGAGCCCGAACGCCCAGAGCGACGCCGCGCTGCAACGCGCGTGGTCCGTCCTCGAATCGGTGCCCGATCCGGAAATCCCGGTCGTGTCGATCCGTGAGCTCGGCATCCTGCGCGACGTCCGCCACGGCGACGACGGCGTGCTCGAAGTCGTCATCACGCCGACGTACTCCGGTTGCCCGGCGATGTCGCAGATCGCGGAGGACATCGCCCATGCGCTCGAGAACGCGGAACTCGGCGCGCATCGCGTCAAGACCGTGCTCGCGCCCGCCTGGACGACCGACTGGATTACCGGCGACGCGCGCGAAAAGCTGCGCCGCTACGGCATCGCGCCGCCCACGGGCGCTTGCAGCAGCACCGAACAACCGCTGCGCTTCGTGCCGTACAAGAAGGAAGTCATCCCCTGTCCGCGCTGCGGCTCCGCGCACACGGAAAGGCTCGCGCAATTCGGCTCGACGGCGTGCAAGGCGCTGTATCGCTGCATCGATTGCCGCGAGCCGTTCGATTACTTCAAGCCGTATTGACTGCTCCGAGACACGATCATCATGGCGACTCCGCAATTTCATCCGCTGCGCATCCGCGACGTTCGTCCCGAAACCGCCGATGCCGTCACCGTCTCGTTCGACGTGCCGCCCGAACTGCGCGACGCTTTTCGCTTCACGCAGGGCCAGTTCGTGACGCTGAAGACGCATATCGACGGCGAGGAAACGCGCCGCTCGTATTCGATTTGCGTCGGCGTGACCGATTACGATCGCGACGGCGAATTGCGCATCGGCATCAAGCGCGTGCGGGGCGGACGCTTCTCGAACTTCGCGTTCGACACCCTTAAGCCGGGTCATGAAATCGAGGTCATGACGCCCGACGGGCGCTTCTTCACGCACCTGAACGCCGATCACGCGAAGCACTATGTCGCGTTTTCGGGCGGCTCGGGCATTACGCCAGTGCTGGCAATCATCAAGACGACGCTCGATCTCGAGCCGACGAGCCGCTTCACGCTCGTGTACGGCAACCGCAGCGTGGACGCGATCATGTTCGCCGAAGAACTGGAAGACCTGAAAAACCGCTACATGAGCCGGCTCGTGCTGTATCACGTGCTGTCGGACGACCTGCAGGACGTCGAGCTGTTCAACGGCGTGCTCGACAAGGCGAAGTGCAAGGCATTCCTCGAGACGCTGTTGCCGCCGGACGAAATCGACGAAGCGTTCATCTGCGGTCCCGCGCCGATGATGGATGCCGCCGAATCCGCGCTGAAGGAATCGGGCGTGGCGGCGGATCGCATCCACGTCGAGCGGTTCGGTACGCCGCTGCCGCAAGCGGGCGTGCCGCAAATCGAGATCACGGAAAGCACGCCGGCGGCGGACCTCGAACTGATCATCGACGGAAAGAAGCGCAAGCTGCGCCTGCCGTACGAAGGCGTGAGCGTGCTGGATGTCGGCCTGAAGGCGGGGCTCGCGCTGCCCTATGCATGCAAGGGCGGCGTCTGCTGCACGTGCCGCGCGAAGGTCGTCGAGGGGACGGTGAAGATGGACAAGAACTACACGCTCGAGCAACACGAAATCGACGACGGATTCGTGCTGACGTGCCAGTGTCATCCGGTGAGCGAGCGCGTCGTCGTGAGCTTCGACGAGCGTTGATCTGAGCGCGAAAGGCCACACCGGCGCGCGCGGCGATTGGCTTAAACTGGGACCGCACATCGCGGTCCCTTCGTCTTCCGGCATGCCGACACCATGAACTTGATTCACGTCACGAATGGCGACAGCGCCGCCCGGTCGCTGACAGAAGCGCTTCTGCTCGCCGGGCGCGACGACCAGGTGATCGCCCTGCGCGACGATCTCGCCGTCGGTCCCATCCGCGATGTGGACGAATCGCCGGTCGCGCGCGCGACGTTCTGGCGTCACGTCTGGAACAGCGCGGTCGATTTCGAAGCGGAGCTCAAGGCGCAACAGGCGCTCTTCGGCCGTCTCGCGCGCGGCGATGCGCAGGTGGTCGTGTGGCACGGCCAGAGCGCGGCGGATCAGCTCACGCTGCGGCGCGTCGCCTATCACTTGCGCAATGTGCCGCAGCGGCTGAACGAAGCGAAGCTGGCCTTCGACGATCTGTCCGTCGCCGCTCCTGACGCGCATCCCGAGGAGGCGAGCCGGCCCGACCGCGCGACCGCTGTCGGCATGTTCTCGCCGCATCAACTGGTGGCGAAGCTGCCGAGCGCCGCGCCCATCTCCGTGCTGCGCATCAGCCGGCTCGCGCTCGAATGGCAGGAAGCGAAGCACTCCAACGCCGAAAACCGCCGCCTGCGCGACAACATGCTGGTCTCAGGCACGTGGACCGACGTCGACGAAGCGATGCTCGACATCGCGACGTCCGAGTGGTGCCCCGCGAGGCGCATCGCCGGCGAGGCGATGACGCAGCAGTTCGACTTCCTGCTGAGCGATTCGGTCGCCTTCTGGCGATGCCGCGAACTCGTCGCGGCGGGGCGGCTTAAAATACGCGGCACCCCGTCGGAAATCGTTGACGCCGAACTGCGGCGGTAATGCAGACAAGCCAATAAGCCGAAAAGAACGTCCGATCAATGGCCCGTACGAAAGCGCCTGACCACGAAACACAACGCGAGCAGATTCTCGAACTGGCCGCCGCCAAATTCGCGCAGACGAGCTACCCGAGCACGTCGATGGCGGATCTGGCCGCCGCGAGCGGCACGTCGAAAGCGCGGCTTTATCACTATTACGAGAGCAAGGAAGCGATCCTCTTCGATCTTCTCGACCGCTACACGAAGCGGCTGATGCTGATCATCGCGGAGGTGGAAGGCGCGAGCGAGCGACGCGGCCTCGACGAGCGCCAGGCCTTCGCCGAACTGCTGCGCGCGTTCCTCGCGGAGTATGAGACGTCGCACAGCCGGCACGTCGCGCTTCTAAACGACGTCAAATATCTTGAAGAGGCGCAGCGCGAGATCGTGCTCGGCCGTCAGCGCGATATCGTCGCGGCGTTCGCGCGCCAACTCGCGCGCGCGTACCCGCACCGCGTGACGAAGGACAATCAGACCGCGCTCACGATGATGGTCTTCGGCATGATCAACTGGACGTTCACGTGGCTCAAGCCGGGCGGCAAGCTGGGCTACGGCGAGTTCGCGGAGGAGGTCGTCGGGATGATCGAGCACGGGCTTGCCGACGCGGACCGTTGAGCTTGCTGCGGTGCGACAACGCGGCCTGCGGTACGCAGCCAATCACGTAACCGACTGAATTCGCTCGATATTGTCGCGATCACACAACTATTTAGAACTCCCGCTCCACGGTTTTTAAGGGTTTTCCCGTATCGAATTCTCCCGAACCGGATAGAATGCGTTTTGCTATGCAGCATTCGTACGAACGACAGGAGAACATCGTGGAACTGACCTACAACCGCAACGCCGAGCAGATCGTCGCTAGCGACCGTCCGCTGCCGGACGCCGCGCGTATGCCAGTTCTCGTGCGCGAACTGTCTTCGGCAGACCGCGAGCGTCTCCTCACGCACTTTCTTGCGCTCGACGAAGACGACCGTCTGCTGCGGTTCGGCCAGATCGTGCCGGATCACGTCATCGAGAATTACGTTCGCAATCTGAACTTCACGAACGACACGGTTTTCGGCGTGTTCGGCGCCTCGCTGGAACTGGTCGGCGTCGGCCACCTGGCCTATCTGCCTGCCGACGGCGACAAGCGCACCGCCGAATTCGGCGTATCGGTGCTCGAAAGCGCGCGCGGGCGCGGCATCGGCACGAAGCTGTTCGAACGCGCCGCCATGCGCAGCCGCAATACGCACGTGTCGGAGTTGTACATGCATTGTCTTTCGCGCAACAAGACGATGATGCATATCGCGCGCAAGTCGGGCATGAAGATCGAGTACGCATACGGCGAAGCGGACGCGTATCTCTCGCTTCAACCGGCCGATCAGACGAGCATCATGGCCGAAATGCTTCAGGAGCAAGCCGCCGTGTTCGACTACGCGATCAAGCGCCAGGCGCATCGCGCATCGCAAGTTTTCAAGGCGTTCATGCCGACGGCCGACGCGGCCTGATTCTTTAGGACAGGGCGGGGCGCGCTGCGAGCGGGACCACACCAGGGCGGCCGAGACCGCCCTTTCTTTTTGTTCAGGCTAACGCAGCGGCAGCACCGTCGTTTCCTTGATGCGCTCGAGCGAAAAGCTCGAACGAACGTCGATTACCGACGGATGGTGCAGCAACTGATCCTCCACGAAGCGCGAAAAGTGCTCCATGTCGCGCACCTGCACGCGCAGCAGGAAGTCCATTTCGCCGGTCATCGCGTCGCAGGCGACCACTTCGGGCCATGAGCGCACCGCTTCACGAAACAGATCGCCGTGCGTCGGCGGTTTCGGCGTGCCGGCGGCGACCGGCATTCCGCCGCGCTTTTCCAGCCGCACGTTGACATATGCCAGAAGCCCTAGCCCGAGCTTTTTGGCGTCGAGCAGCGCAACATAGCCACGAATCACGCCCGTTTCCTCCAGCCGCCGAATGCGCCGCAAGCACGGACTGGGTGACAGGCTCACGCGATCCGCGATTTCCTGGTTCGATAGCCGCCCGTTCTCCTGCAGAATCGCGAGAATCTTGCGGTCGATTGCGTCGATTTCAGGTTCGGCCATGATCTGTCTCCCGTTCGCGTTCTGTTGGCAGCTTGTTGCGCAATACTAGAAAGCGGCGATTTGTTTCGCAAACTTTTGGCGCGCGACGCTCGCTAAACTTGTCTCCACGTCGCGCAACGCCGCGCAGATCAGGAGACACGCAATGACCGCATCGAACTGGGAGAATCCCGTCGGCACCGACGGCTTCGAATTCATCGAGTACACCGCGCCCGATCCCGTCGCCCTCGGGCGATTGTTCGAGCAGATGGGCTTTACCGCCATTGCAAAGCATCGGCACAAGAACGTGACGCTGTATCGGCAAGGCGATATCAACTTCATCATCAACGCGGAAGCCGATTCCTTCGCGCAGCGCTTCGCGCGCCTGCACGGTCCGTCAATTTGCGCGATTGCGTTTCGCGTCGCGGATGCCGGCAAGGCTTATCAACGCGCGCTCGAACTGGGCGCGTGGGGCTTCGACAACAAGACCGGCCCGATGGAACTGAACATTCCGGCGATCAAGGGCATCGGCGATTCGCTGATCTACTTCGTCGACCGCTGGCGCGGCAAGAACGGCGCGCAGCCGGGCAGCATTGGCGACATCAGCATTTACGATGTCGATTTCGAGCCGATTCCCGGCGCGGACCCGAATCCGGTCGGTCACGGGCTGACGTATATCGACCATCTGACGCATAACGTGCATCGCGGCCGGATGATCGAATGGGCCGAGTTCTACGAGCGTCTCTTCAACTTCCGCGAAGCGCGCTATTTCGACATCGAAGGCAAGGTGACCGCGGTGAAGTCCAAGGCGATGACCTCACCGTGCGGCAAGATCCGCATTCCGATCAACGAAGAAGGCTCCGAGAACGCCGGCCAGATTCAGGAATATCTCGACGCCTATCGCGGCGAAGGCATTCAGCACATCGCGCTGGGCACGAACAATATCTACGCCACCGTCGATGGCCTCCGCACGGCCGAAATCGCGCTGCTCGATACCATCGACACGTATTACGAACTCGTCGATCGCCGCGTGCCGAACCACGGCGAAAACGTCGCGGAGTTGCGCAAGCGCAAGATTCTGATCGACGGCGTGCGCGACGAAATCCTGCTGCAGATTTTCACGGAGAACCAGATCGGGCCGATCTTCTTCGAGATCATTCAGCGCAAGGGGAATCAGGGCTTCGGCGCGGGCAACTTCAAGGCGCTGTTCGAATCGATCGAACTGGACCAGATGCGGCGCGGTGTCCTGAAAGACACCAGCGCGAGCTAACAAGGGAGCGGACGCAAAAAAGGGACATGAAGCGCTCATGTCCCTTTTGCTTTTCGCGGCGGATTTCAGCCGAACCCGCCGCTGCGATGCGGTCAGTTCGCCGTATCGTCGTTGCTGCGTTCGGATTCGCGACGCTCGCCGGTGCGCGTCTGCGAAATTTGCGCGCGCGCCTGCACGACTTGCGGCGCGGACGTCGCTCCGAACGGCGAGTTTGCGCGGGCGCCGCCCATCGGGGCGCTGATCGCGAAAAAGGCCGCCGAGACCATCAGGAAACTCTGGATGTGGCGTTGCTTCATTTAATTTCTCCTTATGACTGCGTGTACGACTCCTGGCAAACCGCGCCAGGCGCCCGTTTAGACAGAGTTCGAAACGAGGGTTCCGCATTCGCGTCGCTTTTACACCTGTAACAAAGCGCAGCCTGCGCGCGGCGGGATAACGAACGGGTTTGTCCCACTGTCTGCCCGAGGCGTGCATCGGCACACTTGAAGTCCCGGCCAACGCGTCCACAAGAGGCGGCGGCCCGAAACATGCTTTGGTGATCCCAAACTCGGGTGGAGGAAGACACATAATGAACGCCCCGCTAGACGCAGAACAAAGAGCTTCGCTAGAAGCCGCGCTGAAATCCGTCACACTCGACGACAAATACACGCTCGAACGCGGCCGCGCTTATATGAGCGGCATCCAGGCGCTGGTGCGCCTGCCGATGCTCCAGCAAGAGCGCGACAAGGCCGCCGGTCTCAATACCGCCGGCTTCATCTCCGGTTATCGCGGTTCTCCCCTCGGTGGTCTCGATCAGTCGCTGTGGAAGGCGAAGAAGCATTTGGCCGCGCATCAGGTCGTATTTCAGCCGGGCGTGAACGAAGACCTGGCGGCGACGGCCGTCTGGGGCTCGCAGCAAGTCAACCTGTATCCGAGCGCACAGTACGACGGCGTCTTTTCGATGTGGTACGGCAAAGGCCCCGGCGTCGACCGCTCCGGCGATGTCTTCAAGCACGGCAATTCCGCCGGATCGTCGCAACATGGCGGCGTTCTCGTGCTCGCCGGCGATGACCACGCCGCGAAGTCATCGACGCTCGCGCACCAGTCCGAGCATCTTTTCAAGGCGTGCGGGTTGCCGGTGCTGTTTCCGTCGAACGTGCAGGAGTATCTCGACTTCGGTCTCCACGGCTGGGCGATGAGCCGCTATTCCGGCCTCTGGGTCGCGATGAAGTGCGTGACGGACGTGGTGGAATCGTCGGCGTCGGTGGATATCGACCCGCATCGCACGCAGATCGTGATTCCGACCGATTTCGCGATGCCCGACGGCGGCCTGAACATCCGCTGGCCCGATCCGCCGCTCGTGCAGGAAGCGCGTCTGCTCGATTACAAGTGGTATGCCGCGCTCGCCTATGTGCGGGCGAACAAGCTGGACCGCATCGAGATCGATTCGCCGCGGGCCCGCTTCGGCATCATGACGGCGGGCAAGGCGTACCTCGACGTGCGTCAGGCGCTCACCGACCTGGGCCTCGACGATGAAACCTGCGCGCAGATCGGCATTCGCCTGTACAAGGTCGGCTGCGTGTGGCCGCTCGAAGCGCAAGGCGCGCAGCAATTCGCGCGCGGTCTCGACGAAATTCTCGTCGTCGAAGAGAAGCGCCAGATTCTCGAATACGCGATCAAGGAAGAGTTGTACAACTGGCCCGATGCGCAGCGTCCGCGCGTTTTCGGCAAGTTCGACGAAAAGGACGGCGCGGGCGGCGAATGGTCGGTGCCGATGGGCAACTGGCTGTTGCCCGCGCATTACGAACTGTCGCCGGCGATCATCGCGAAGGCGATCGCAACGAGGCTCGACAAATTCGATCTCCCCGCCGATGTCCGCGCGCGTATCGCGGCGCGCATCGCGGTGATCGAAGCGAAGGAGAAGGCGCTCGCCCGGCCGCGTGTCGAGGCCGAGCGCAAGCCGTGGTTCTGCTCGGGTTGCCCGCACAACACGTCGACGAACGTGCCCGAGGGATCGCGTGCGATGGCGGGCATCGGCTGTCACTACATGACGGTCTGGATGGACCGTAACACGAGCACGTTCAGCCAGATGGGCGGCGAAGGCGTTGCGTGGGTCGGGCAGGCGCCGTTTTCCGGCGACAAGCACGTGTTCGCCAATCTCGGCGACGGTACGTACTTCCACTCCGGGCTGCTCGCCATTCGCGCGGCGATCGCGGCGAAGGTGAACATCACCTACAAGATTCTTTATAACGATGCCGTCGCGATGACGGGCGGCCAACCCGTCAACGGCGTGCTGACCGTGCCGCAGATCACGCATCAACTGGCTGCGGAAGGCGCGGCGAAGATCGTGATCGTGACCGATCAGCCCGAAAAGTACACGCCGGACGTCGGCATTGCGCCGGGCATCGAGGTGCATCATCGCGACAAGCTCGACGACATTCAGCGCCAGTTGCGCGAGATCGCCGGCACGTCGATTCTGATCTACGACCAGACGTGCGCTACGGAGAAGCGTCGCCGCCGCAAGCGCGGTGCGTTTCCCGATCCGGCGAAACGTGTCGTGATCAACGAGGCGGTGTGCGAAGGCTGCGGCGATTGCTCCGTGAAGTCGAATTGCCTTTCCGTCGAGCCGCTGGATACCGAGTACGGTACGAAGCGCCAGATCAATCAGTTGACGTGCAATAAGGACTACTCGTGCCTCAACGGCTTCTGCCCGAGCTTCGTGACGGTCGAAGGCGGCCAGCTGAAGAAGCCGAAGGCGACGAGCGTCGCCGGCGAAGCGATGCCGCCTGTTCCCACGCCTGACCTGCCTTCCATCGGCCGGCCGTACGGCGTGCTTGTGACGGGCGTCGGCGGCACGGGCGTCGTGACCATCGGCGCGCTGCTCGGCATGGCGGCGCATCTGGAACAGAAGGGCGTGACGGTGCTCGATGTCACCGGCCTCGCGCAAAAGGGCGGCGCCGTGATGAGCCACGTGCAGATTGCGAACAGCCCCGCCGATATCCACGCGACGCGCATCGCGATGGGCGAGGCGGATCTCGTCATCGGCTGCGACGCCCTCGTGACCGCGAGCGACGAATGCGGCTCGCGGATGCAGCCGGGGCATACGCGCGTCGTCGTCAATAGTGCGCAGACGCCGACTGCCGCGTTCATCAAGGACCCGAACTGGCGTTTTCCGGGCGCGAGTGCGGAAGCCGATATCCGCGCGGCGGCTGGCGAGCATGTCGCGCTCGTCGATGCGAACCGTTTCGCCGTTGCGCTCATGGGCGACGCGATCTACACGAATCCGTTCGTGCTCGGGTACGCGTGGCAGAAGGGATGGTTGCCGCTGCTGCATGAATCGCTGGTGCGGGCGATCGAGTTGAACGCGGTGCAGGTCGAGAAGAATCTGGCCGCGTTCGAGTGGGGACGGCGCGCGGCCCATGATCTGGCGGCCGTGACGCGGCTGGCTCATGGATCGCCCGATGCGTCGCCGGCGAAGATCATCGCGCTGCACACGCCGAAGGCGCTCGATTCGCTGATCGACAAGCGGCTCGATTACCTGGCGAAGTATCAGAACGCCGCGTACGCCGCGCGTTATGGAAGGCTCGTTGCGGACGTGCGTGCGGCCGAGGCGGCGCTGGGCGTCGGCGATTTCCTGCTCACCGAAGCTGTCGCGAGGAATCTGCACAAGCTGATGGCTTACAAGGACGAGTACGAAGTCGCGCGGTTATATGCCGATCCGGCTTTTATCGAGAAGGTTCGCGGGAGCTTCGAAGGCGACTGGAAGATCAAGTTTCATCTCGCGCCGCCTTCGTTTTCCAGGAAGGACGCGCACGGGCGGCTGGTCAAAAAGCAGTACGGCCCGTGGATGATGCCCGCGATGCGTTTTCTCGCTCGCCTCAAGTTCTTGCGCGGGACGGGGCTGGACCCGTTCGGGCGCACGGAAGAACGGAAGATGGAGCGGGCGTTGATTGCGGAATACGAGGCGCTCGTTCGCGAACTGATCACCGGATTGTCGATGCAGAAGCTGCCACTGGCGATCGAACTCGCCAGTCTTCCCGATTCGATGCGCGGGTACGGGCACATCAAGGAGAACAACGTCAAGGCGGCGAAGGTCAAGTGGGAGAAGCTGCTGGCGCAGTGGCGGGATCGGGAAGGCGGGGCGAAGCGGCAGGTGGCGTGAGCGCTCTTCACTTCCCCCGAGAGGCGGTTCGCGTGCGAACCGCCTTCTTCTTGCAGTTCACGTCAAAGCATTGACCCTCCGGTCCTGCGATACCTCGCGGCGATAAAGCGCTCTGCTTCTTCTGGCGTGACGGACTCGAACAGCGCGGCGAAGTGTGCATAAAGCAAGGGCGTGCCTTCGCGATGAATCAGCTTCACCACCAGTCGAAAGAGCGTGCCGACAGGATATTGCTGTCGCATGCTCCGACTGCATTCGACGCGCAATGCGGTACTGAGTCCTTGCCCCGCCAGCGGACGCACGCGAATCGCCGCCGCCGATGCTTCGCCGGTTGCTCGAAACGTTTCTACGATGATCTCCATGCTGCCGACGAGAAGCTAAGCAGACCGTATTACATCACGGCCAGGCCGCCCGACTTTCACCGGACAGGCTAAAGCGACAGCAGATTTTCGCAACCGGGCCGCTATTCGACACGGTTCTCAAGATTGCGTCCTTGCTAGGCCAATAACGAAAACGGCGACCCGGTCCCCCGGATCGCCGTCATCAACGCAGCGAAACTACCGCTTACTTAGCCTTATTCACGCTCGCATTAGCGCTCGCCACCGCCGTCATATTGATGATCCGCCGCACGGTAGCCGCAGGCGTCAGAATATGCACCGGTTTGGAAGCACCCAGCAAGAAGGGTCCGACGGTGACGCCTTCCCCGCTCACCATCTTGAGCAGGTTGTACGTGATATTCGCCGCCTCGACGTTCGGCATGATCAGCAAATTCGCCTCACCGTGCAGCGTCGTCCCCGGGAACGCGGACTTACGCACGGTCTCCGACAAAGCCGCATCGCCGTGCATCTCGCCATCCACTTCGAGATCGGGCGCACGCTCCGCAAGCAGCTTGCGCGCTTCCGCCATCCGCTTGCTCGACGCGCTCGGCACGCTGCCGAAGTTCGAATTCGACACCAGCGCCACCTTCGGCTGAATCCCGAACCGCTCGATCTCACGCGCAGCGAGAATCGTCATGTCGGCGAGTTGCTCGGGTGTCGGCGTCTCGTTGACGTACGTATCGCTGATGAACAGATTGCGCCCCTGCAGCATCAGCAGATTCATCGCCGCGAAGTTATTTGCGCCTTCCGCCTTGCCGAGCACCTGCTCGACGAATTTCAGGTGATCCTGATACGTATCGATCAGCCCGCAGATCATGCCGTCGGCATCGCCGGTATGAATCAGGATCGCGCCGATCAGCGTGTTGAACTTGCGCAGCGCGGCCTTCGCGCTTTCCGGCGTCACGCCCTCGCGCGCGGCGATCTCGTGATACGCCTGCCAGCTCTTCTGATAGCGCGGATCGTCTTCCGGGTTCACGATCTCGAAGTCGACGCCCGGCTTCAGCTTCGAACCCATCTTTTGCAGACGCATCTCGACCACCGCCGGACGGCCGATGATGATCGGCTTCGCAATCTTCTCCAGCAGCACGAATTGCGCGGCGCGCAGCACGCGCTCATCTTCGCCTTCCGCGAACGCGATGCGCGCAGGCGCCGCCTTCGCCGCCGCGAACACCGGACGCATCACCATGCCCGTGCGATACACCGTCGCGCCGAGCGTCTCGCGATACGCATCCATGTCCTGAATCGGACGCGTCGCGACACCGGAATCCATCGCGGCCTGCGCGACAGCCGGCGCAATCTTGATGATGAGACGCGGATCGAACGGCTTCGGAATCAGATACTCCGGACCGAATTCCAGCGAATGGCCTTCGTACGCTTTGGCGACTTCATCGCCCTGATCGGTTTCTTCGGCGAGTTCCGCGATCGCGCGCACGCATGCGAGCTTCATTTCTTCCGTGATGGTCGTCGCGCCGACATCCAGCGCGCCGCGGAAGATGAACGGGAAGCACAGCACGTTGTTGACCTGGTTCGGATAGTCCGAACGGCCCGTCGCGATGATGCAGTCGGGCCGCACCTTCTTCGCTTCTTCCGGACGAATTTCCGGCTCCGGATTCGCCAGCGCGAGAATCAGCGGCTTGTCGGCCATCGTCGCGACCATCTCCGGCTTGAGCACGCCGGCGCTCGAACAGCCGAGGAACACGTCGCAGCCGTGCATCGCATCGCCGAGCGTCCGTGCGTCGGTGCTCGCCTGATAGCGCTCCTTCGAAGCATCGAGATTGCCGCGGCCTTCATAGATCACGCCCTTCGAATCGGCGACGAGCGTGTTCGACTTCTTCAGGCCCAGATGCACGAGCAGGTCCAGACATGCGATCGCTGCCGCACCCGCGCCGGAGCAAACGAGCTTCACTTCATCGAGCTTCTTGCCGACCACCTTCAGGCCGTTGAGAATCGCGGCCGATGCGATGATCGCCGTACCGTGCTGATCGTCATGGAAGACCGGAATCTTCATGCGTTCGCGCAGCTTCTTTTCGATATAGAAGCATTCCGGCGCCTTGATGTCCTCGAGGTTGATGCCGCCGAGCGTCGGCTCGAGCATTGCGATCGCATCGACGAGCTTGTCCGGGTCCGTTTCGTCCAACTCGATATCGAACACGTCGATGCCCGCGAACTTCTTGAACAGACACCCCTTGCCTTCCATTACCGGCTTGGCCGCGAGCGGACCGATGTTGCCGAGGCCCAGCACGGCCGTGCCGTTCGTCACGACACCGACGAGGTTCGCGCGCGACGTGTACTTCTGCGCGTCGAGCGGTTCATCGAAGATGGCCATGCAGGCGGCTGCCACGCCCGGCGAATACGCCAGCGACAAGTCGAGTTGATTCGACAGCGGTTTGGTCGGCGTGACCGAAATCTTGCCGGGGCGGGGATTCTGGTGATACGCGAGAGCGCTTTGCTTCAGTTGTTCGTCCATGATTGACCTGATTATCCTGAGACGTTTGGGAATTTATTTGGACAGGGTTCACAGCCTGCGACCGCTCGAACAATGAGTGGGGGTGTGAATCGATGGACCCATGTTTTCAGTCGCCCGGCATGTCGGATAGACACGGCGTCGCGCCCGCAGGGGTGATGCGGGCGGACGAAGGCTCGATATTTTTTGGACGTTCAGTGTACACCGCGCCTTTGAAATGACGCGAAGCAGCATTGCAGGCTGCGTTCGTCGGCGTGACGGATCACCAGATGTAGCGCGCGTTGAACCGCACGCCGTATTGCGAATAGGCCTGTGCGCCCCACTGGCCGGAAATGTCGCCCCAGGCCGACCAGCGCCTGGCGAATGCGGCGTTCAGCCCAAGCCGCACTTCGTAGCGGTTGGTCGGAAACATCTGCGGCAAGGAGACATCGCTGAATGCGATGACGAGGTTCGACTGGTCGTGCCACCAGTTGAACGCGGCGTAAGGAGCGAAGCGCCGGCCGCCGCCCGCGTCGATTTCACGCGATAGCCGCACGCCCACGCGCGTGATGATGTTGCTCGACGCGCCCTTCGTGAGCTCGGTGCCGTTCGGCTCCGTCACGTCGATACCGAGTTGCCGCAGCCAGACCGCCTGCACCTGCGGCTCGATCCGCCACGACACGCCGAGCGGAAACGCCCAGCCCGTCTCGACCGATGCCGCCCACGCCTTCGTGTGATACCCGACGTCCGGCAGGTCGTCGCCGCGCACGTGCTTGTCCATCCATCCGAATTGCAGCCAGCTATCGACGTACGGTCCGAGACGCGATCGTGCGTTTGCGAACCACGTCGCATACATGCCGACGCTGTAGCCGTTGACGGTGCCCGCCGCGTGCTCGTCGCTGTCGGCAGCGGATCCATCGCTGTGGACGTAGCCGTAGCCGGCCATCGCGCCGAACAGCAGGCGATCGTCATCGCTCATAAGGCGGCGGTGCACGAGGTCGCTGCCGCCCTGAAGCAGCACGCTGCGTATTCGCGCGCTGTATTCGTCGCCGGATGCAGCACTGTTGGTCGAACGCCCGACGAGGCGCAGCCATGCGTCGCGACCGGCTTCGTCGGAGGCCGCTGCGGGATCGGCGGGAAGCGAATTCAGGCGATCGTGGAGGCTGTGAAGGAACATCATTCTCGCGGCAGTGGCGTTCGCGAGGTAGGCCGCTACTTCCGGGCGATATTGCGGCGTGGGCGTCGGCGTCGGACCGGGCGCAGGTTCAGGCGACGGCGACGGCGACGGCGATGGCGATGGCGTCGGACCGGGCGAAGGCGCCGGCGGCAGCGGCGGCTTGGGCGGTCGCTGCGAGCGCAAGTACCAGTTGCCATCGCCGGGAGCGGTGAGGCTTCCCCGATACAGGCGATATTCATACGGCCCCGCCACCGCCCGCCCGCTCAATCTGAACGCGGTCTCGGGCGCGATGCCGCCGTTAATCGCTTCGATGACGCGAATGCCGTCGAACGTGAGCGCGCCGCGTCCCCCCGCGTTCGCGATGCGCACGCCGGTGGTGCCCGTTGCCGCGCCGCCGTCGATGACGAGCCGATCCGACGCCGAACGATCGCCGCCGAGCGCAGTGTTCAGCACGAGCGTCGCTGCGTCGCCGTGAAATTGGCGCGCCGTCAGGCTGTGGAACGCGCCATCCGGGACCCGTGCGAAGCCTGCGACGCTGCCCGCGCTGTTCAGGCTCGTGAGCGTGGAATCGCCGGTGATCCACCACGTCGCGCCGTCGACGAGCGTCACGCGGACGGTCGCGCCAGCCGACGCCGGCCCGCGCATCGCCGACGCGCCGTAGAGCGTCGCGCCGCTCGCAGTAAGCTCGAGATCGCTCGACCGCGCGATGCTGTCCACCGCCAGCAACGCCGGACCCGATGCGCCACCGCCCGCAACCAGCACGCGCGCCGATCCGTCCTGCACGGCGATTGCCGCGCCCTGGCTGCTCGCGAGCGTCGTGCCGGCGAACTCCGCGCGCATCGGAGCGGATGGCGTACCGCCCGTCACCCTCAACGCGTCCGCCGCCGCGCCGAGCGCCCGCACCGCCGCGTTGCGCATGACGATGCCGCCGCCGTCGCGCAACACGATCCCATGCGCGGACGCGCCTTGCGTCGTCACTTGCGCGCGCTCGGCGGTGATCCGCGAATCCGCGCCGCTCGCCACGAGCGCATGCGCCCCAGCGCCGGATGTCGTTATCGCACCGGCGTTCAACGTGAGCGTGCCCGAGCCGGTCGCGTCTGCGCCGATTGCGGCATCGCCGAGCGTGGTCACGGTGGTGCCGGCTGCATCGATCGACGCGCCCGCGACCGTCGCGGCGAGCCCCGGCGACGCGCCGCCTTCGGTGCGCACATCGACGTTGCGCAGCACCATCGAACCGGGCGATTCGACGAGCGCGCCGGGCGAGCCGGTCCCCGTCGTACGCACCGATGTGCGGCCGCCGCCCGCATCGACGACGATGCTCGACCCGTCCGAAGACTGCCCGAGCCCCGGGGCGTCGTCGCCCGCTGTCGTTACCGAACTCGTGCCCAGCAGGCTGATCGATCCGGTCGCGACGATCAGCCCGCCCGCCTGCGGCCCGTACGTGACGATGGTCGAATCGCGGAGCGTCATCGTTCCGCCGAAATCGACGAACGCGGCATGGGAGCGCTCGCCGTAGGTCGTCAGGCTGACGCGTCCGGCGATGCTCCCGTCGCCGAACACGTGCGCGCCGTTGGAATGCGCGCCGCGTGTCGTCACGGAGGAGCCGCTATCGCCGAAGTCGATGCGGCCGCCGCTTTCGACATAGCCGCCGGTCGATTCGTCGCCGGATGAGCGAAGCGTGACGGGCGCGGTGACGGTGATCGATCCGCTATTCGCGGCATGCAGGACGGCCGCGTAGGCCGCCGCGCCCGTATCGAATGTGCCGCCGGGGACGATTGCGTCGCAGCCGCTCGCCGTATAGGACGTTGCCGAAGGTGATGGGGGCGCACACGTCGCGGCTTGCCCGCCGGACGCATGAGTCACTGCAAGCCACAGCACGACGATCAGCGCGCCGACGTTGTCCGCCTTGTCACGCACCATGCGAATTCCCTTGAACAAAGGCATGCCGTACAGCGACGCGCACCCCAAGGATGAATCACCGCTTGCCTTAAACGTCGTCTGCAGCGGTGTCAGATCAGTCTAGGAGCCAGCGCGCCGCCCCGCCGCTGCGACTTTGGCAAATACCGGCCAGAAAGCGCGAAACACCGGCCGCGGCTCGCTCCGGCGCGCCGCCTCGGGTAAAATCGCGGGTTAGCCGTGCGTGGGACAGTGGGCGCTGGAGGCGTCGAAAGTCCCGTCGACACGCGCGCAGGGACAGGTGGAACAGCCCTTCGAAAGACGGCTCGTTTCGCGTCCCGCCCAAAACGCCCGGGCCCTCGCGCCGCCTTCTCGCTTCTCGAAGCGCCACACCAGTTCAAGGATTCGCCCATGACAGGCTTCGATCGCCAGACGATCTCCGACACCACCGCCAAGATGCTGCTCGAAGTGCAGGCGGTGCATTTCAACGCGGAAAAACCGTTCATCTTCACGTCCGGCTGGGCGAGCCCGGTTTATATCGACTGCCGCAAGCTGATCTCGTATCCGCGCGTGCGCCGCGGCCTGATGGAAATGGCGGAAGCCACCATCCTGCGCGATGTCGGCTACGAACAGATCGATGCCGTCGCGGGTGGCGAGACCGCCGGTATTCCGTTCGCCGCGTGGATCGCCGATCGCCTGATGGTGCCGATGCAGTACGTGCGCAAGAAGCCGAAGGGCTTCGGCCGCAATGCGCAGATCGAAGGCCTGCTCACCGAAGGCCAGCGCGTGCTGCTCGTCGAAGACCTGACCACCGACAGCCGCAGCAAGATCAACTTCATCAACGCGCTGCGCACGGCCGGCGCAACGGTGAACCACTGCTTCGTCTTGTTTCACTACAACATCTTCAAGGAAAGCGTGTCGGTGCTGAAGGACATCGATGTCGATCTGCACGCGCTCGCCACCTGGTGGGACGTATTGCGCGTCGCCAAGGAACAGGGCTATTTCGAAACCAGAACGCTCGATGAAGTCGAGAAATTCCTGCACGCGCCGGCTGAATGGTCGGCCGCGCACGGCGGCGCCACCGCAGCACCGCAATAAGGCGCTCGCTGTTTTTAATACATAAAAAAGAAAAGCCGCTGACTAAAATCAGCGGCTTTTTTCATTCGAGCGCTTATTAGCCGTTAAAGCGCGTTGGGATTGGGCATCGGAGAATCTTCAAGCGAGCCATCGCCTGAATATGCGGACAGATTCATTAACCCGTTACTCTGCGCATACTGAAAAAGCTCGGAATCGCGTTCGATGCCGAGCTTGCGCATCGCCGTGTTCTTTTGCGTGCTGATGGTCTTGATACTGCGACGCAACTGAGCCGCAATTTCAGTAATCGTCATGCCGGACACGAAGAGGCGCACCACTTCGAGCTCACGCTTAGACAGGATGACGCCGCGCTGTTGCCCCGTCACGCCGATGCCCATGCTGTCGAGCGCCGCCTTCACCGATGGCCCCAGATACTCCTGCCCGCGCATCACGTGCTGGATGGCCCAGCCGATGTGGTTCATGTCGTCGGCCTTGTTGATGATCGACATGACGCCGACTTCACGCAAACGTTTGAGCAAGGCCGGATTTTCGAGCATCGTCAGCACGACGAGCCGCACCTTCGGGAACTGGCGGCCGATATAGCCGAGCAGCGGCATGCCGTCGCCGTATGATCCGCCGGGCATGGCAAGGTCCGTCACCAGAACGTCGCAATGCGTTTTCTGGAGAAGCTGGACGAGTTCCGTCAACTGCCGGGCCTGCCCGACCACATCGACTTCCGGAAACTTGCTCAGTGCCTGCGTGGCGCCGAACAAAATGACCGGATGGTCGTCTGCGATGATGACCTGTATTCGCTGGCTCATTTATTCTTCCCCCATATCCGGTTGATTGACTGCCACGCGAATCGATGTCAAATAGCTCATATTTTGACCAACAGAGTCTGGTGTCATGACCGCCTTCAGGAGCGCCATACAGAACGCCGCTGAATTTGCGCTATAGGTTGAATCCCAAGGATCAACCTTTTAATGCTTTGTTGCAATGTTAAACTGCATCTTCGTATGAAGCGCATCACTGAGACAAAAAACATCGTTGCAGTCGGCGAAACGCTGCTATACGCGCGGAAGCGACTGCCTGGAGTCAGCCATGCGCGTCGCATGTCGGATCATGCGTTGGAGAAACGCTGCTGTATTTGCCTCGAGTGCCATCAGTTTCGTCACTTTTTTGTTCCATGCGCGCGTCGTGGCTGCAGAGTCGGCGTTCACTGTTTCGAGCACGGATATCACGCCGGGCAAATCCGTCGGCCGGGAATTGCTTTTCAATGAGTCGGACTGCAAAGGCGGCAATCACTCCCCGCAGATCGCATGGCGCGGCGCGCCGCCGCAAACCCGCAGCTTCGCGATAACCATCTTCGACGTCGACGCTCCCGGACGCGGCTGGTGGCACTGGGCCGTCGCCGGCATTCCGGCGAACGTCACCCGTCTGCCGGCCAACGCGAGCGCGTCCGGCGCGCTGCGCAAGCTCGGCGCAGTCGAAGCGCGCAACGACTGGGACACAGAAGGCTATGGCGGCCCGTGTCCGCCGCCCGGCAAGGCGCACCGCTATGTCGTGACCGTGTACGCGCTGAGCAGCGACGAACTGCGGTTGCGCCAGGGCACGCCCGCGCTCATGTTCGAGCACGAAATCCGCACGATGGCCATCGCCAGCGCGCAGTTCACCTTCACCCTCAAGCGATAACCGAAAGGCCCGAGCGCTGAACGCCCGCGCGACTATTTCGCTTCCAGCGTGCGTTCGCGCCAGTATCGACGAATTTGTTCTTGCTAGACTGGCCGCGCGCATCGTGCCATTCGCGTTTCGATGCGCGCGCCGCTATCGGCGGACCGGCAGCCAGGAGGGGACATGTCGAACATCATCATCGTTTATCACAGCGGCTACGGTCACACGAAGAAGGTCGCAGAAGCCGTGCTGACCGGCGCAAGCGACGCCGGCGCGAACGCGAAATTGCTGGCTGTCGGCGAAATCGACGATGCCGCCTGGGCCGAACTCGACGCCGCCGACGCCATCGTCTTCGGCGCGCCGACCTACATGGGCGGGCCGTCCGCCGACTTCAAGAAGTTTGCCGACGCCAGCTCGAAACCGTGGTTCGCCCAGAAGTGGAAGGACAAGATCGCGGCCGGCTTCACCAATTCCGCGACGATGAACGGCGACAAGTTCTCGACGATCTCCTATCTGGTCACGCTCGCGATGCAGCACGGCATGATCTGGGCGGGCACCGGCATGATGCCGTCGAACACGAAGGCCGCGACGCGCAACGACCTGAACTTCGTTGGCGGTTTCACGGGACTGCTGGCGCAATCGCCCGCCGATGCATCGCCGGAAGAAGCGCCGCCCGCCGGCGATCTGGAAACGGCGAAGGCGTTCGGCGCGCGCATCGCCGCCGTCACGGCGCGCTGGTCCGGCCGGTAAGTTGCGCAACAGGACGCGGCCGCTTCGTCTTCGCTGCGCGGCGCGACATCAACCGGCCTCGGAAACGACTTAGAATGGCGTTTTTGCGGCAGGCGCGCGTGCGGTGTCGCCCGAACCAGTGAGATCGAGATGACCACGAAAGTATTTGTCGACGGACAGGAAGGCACCACCGGCCTGAAGATTTTTGAATATCTGTCGCAGCGCCGTGACATCGAAGTGTTGCGCATCGACGAAGCGAAACGGAAGGACGTCGCCGAGCGCGGCCGGCTCATCAACGCGTCGGACGTGACGTTCCTGTGCCTGCCCGATGCGGCGTCGCGCGAATCGGTTTCCCTGGTCGAGCCGGGCAACGACAGAACCTGCGTGATCGATGCCAGCACCGCCTTCCGCACCGCCGACGACTGGGCGTACGGCCTGCCCGAACTGTCGCGCGCCCAGCGCGAGCGGCTGCGCACGTCGAAGCGCATTGCGGTGCCGGGCTGCCATGCGTCGGCGTTCGTGTTGTCGGTACAGCCGCTGGTCGCGGGCGGACTGTTGCCGATCGACTTCGCCGCGCACGCGTACTCCATCACCGGCTACAGCGGCGGCGGCAAGAAGATGATCGCCGAATACGAAGCGGGCGGCGATGCGCGCCTCACGAGCCCGCGCGCCTATGCGCTCGGCCTGACGCACAAGCATCTGCCGGAGATGTCGGTGCGCACCGGCTTGCAGCGCGCGCCGATTTTCACGCCCATCGTCGGGCCGTTCCTGAAGGGTCTCGCGGTCACGACGTATTTTTCGCCCGACCAGCTCGCCCGGCCGGCCAAGCCGCAGGACGTGCGCGCGATGCTCGCCGAATACTACGCGAACGAGCCGTTCGTCCGCGTGATGCCGTTCGACGCCGAAAGCAATCTGGATAACGGCTTCTTCGACGTTCAGGCGTGCAATGACACCAATCGCGTCGATATCTTCGTGTTCGGCAACGACGAGCGCTTCGTCACGGTCGCGCGGCTGGACAATCTCGGAAAGGGCGCATCGGGCGCGGCGATCCAGTGCATGAATCTGGCCATCGGCGCGGACGAAGCCGCCGGCCTGCAGCGCTGACCACGTCGCTGTATCGGACCAGGAAGCCGACCTTGCGTCGGCTTTTTTCATGCGCAACGTGCGGACGACAGACGAAAAAAAGCCCGCCTGGGTTGGCGGGCTGAATCCATATCAGTGGAGACATGGAGGAGACAGGAACGACTATACCAAAATAAATGATGCGTCGCAACAATTCCCGCTTCATGGCTGCGTCATCGACAGGATGAACTGCAGTTGATCGGCAGAGATCGGCTTGACGAGATGAATGTCGAAACCTGCCTCCTGCGTCATCTCCCGATGCTGCGGCTGTCCCCAGCCCGTCAGCGCGACCAGCAGCATTGCCGCGCCGTTGGGCGTCTCGCGCAACGCACGCGCCGCAGCGAGGCCGTCAACGATGGGCATTCCGAGATCGAGAATCACCACTTCCGGCGCGAACTGAGCCGCCACTTTCACCGCCTGCGCGCCGTTGGCCGCCAGCGCCACGTCGTGTCCCATGCCGTTGAGCAGATGCGCGAGACCCGTCAACGCGTCGTCGTCGTCATCGGCTATCAGGATGCGTTTGCTCATGACCGCCTCACCGGGTTGCGTAGATTTCGAGCCTGAGTTTGTTCGCGCCCGCCTGCGACGCCGCGATTTCCGTACGCGATCCACGCGGCCCGATGACGAAATGCTGCCGCGCGGGCGAGTTCTGGTCGTGCGTCGCGTCGGGCAGACACGCTGCGATATCGGCGGCGACGCCTTGCAGCGCGTCGGCGCTCGAGCCGCCGTGCGGCGTCCACGTGCATCGATAGTTCATCTGCGATGCCGCGCATTGCGCGTCGTCGCCGTAAGAGAGCGCGACCGGACGGCCGTCGATCGCCGTCAGCGATGAAAACTTCGGCGATGCCGCCACGATGCGCTTCAACGCATCGCAGGGGCTTGGGGTATCGTCGGCGCGGGCGGCTGACGCGAACGGCAACGCGATCATCACGCCGCAACAAAACGCGGTGAGCGCGACGCTTCGTCTCCTTGTATGCATGGGCGTCTCCTGTCGATCGAGCGCGGCTCGCGTGTCGTGATTGCGGCGGCCTTCATCCCATGCAACGTGTCGCACAGGCCTTGCCGCGCGACAGTTGCGTTCTCGCTGTGCTGCCCGACCGCTACTATCGTCCTGGCGAGCCGTGCCCGTATGTTCGCAAGCGAATGAAGCGTTGCAATAGCAGCAAAGCCTGCTCCCGTTTATGCAGACCTTAGCGGTCCGGAGTATCAGTGCCGCAGCAGCGCCATGACCGCGCCGAAGCCGACGAACACGCCGCCCGTCAAGCGGTTGAAGGTTCGCGCGACGGCTGCGCTTCTCAGCTTCTCGCCGATGCGCGCGCCGAGTCCCGCATAGACGGCGTACCAGCCGACCACGATGACCGCGAACGTCGGCAACAGCACGGAGAACTGCGGAAGGATCGGCTGCGTGGCATCGATGAATTGCGGCAGCACCGCGGCGGCAAAGACGATCGCTTTAGGGTTGCTGCTCGCGACGAAGAATCCATTGCGAAAGAGCGTCGCGGATTTGACGACGGGCGTTTGCGCACCGCCGCTGTTATCGCGCGCCTCCACCGGGCCGGCCTTCGCGCGCCAGCTTCTGACGCCCAGCCAGACGAGATAGGCGCCGCCGGCGATACGCAGCGCATCGAAAACGCGCGGCCATGCATCGAGCAGCACGTGCAGTCCCGCCGCCGATCCGGACAGCATGATGACGAGCGCGCAGAGCGATCCGGCCATCGTCAACGCAGCGGCGCATGCCGTAGCGCGCGGCGTGCGTCATCATGAGCAGCAGGCTGGGACCGGGAATGGCGAATATCACGAAGGCGGAGGCGACGAACGGCCACCAGACTTGCAACTTCATTGCGGCATGGGAAGAAAAGAAAGGGAGAGGATTATGCCGCGTGCCCCTCCCGGCCCAACGCGCGTGTTGTTTATCGACCCGCGCGCCGCGCTGCGACCTGTCCGAGCACCGCGAAGTCCTTCTCACCGTCGCCGTGCGCAAGCGCATCGACGAGGTTGTCGCGAACGACGCTTGCGACAGGCAGCGGCACGTTGACGGCATCGCCGGCGGCGATGGCGAGGCGCACGTCCTTCAGCCCGAGCCGCGCCTTGAACAACGCCGGCTCGTAGCGTCGCTCCGCGATCATCTTGCCGTATCCCGCATAGACCGGCCCCGGAAACAGCGAATTCGTGATGACGTCGAGGAACGCCTGGGCTTCGATGCCGTGGCCGGTCACGAGCGCCGCCGCTTCGCCGACCGTCTCGATCGCCGATGCCAGCATGAAATTCGCCGCGAGCTTGAGCACGTTCGCGTGCTGCGGCGCCTGACCGACGCGCCACGTCTTCTGCCCGAGCGCATCGAGCACGGGCTGCACGCGATCGATATCCGCGTCCGCGCCCGCCGCGAGAATGTTGAGCTTGCCCGCCGCGGCGACATCGGGACGGCCGAGCACGGGCGCGGCGACATACGCGACGCCATGCTGCGCGTGCAGTTCCGCCAGTTCGACGGCGAGCGCCGCCGAGATCGTCGCCATGTTGACGTGCACGAGCCCCTTCGGCGCATGCTTGACGAGGCCGCCGTCGATGAGCACCGAGCGCAGCGCGTTATCGTCGGCGAGCATGGAGAAGGCCGCGTCGCCGGCGAAGGCCTGCTCGGGTGTATCGACGACGGACGCGCCCTGATCCGCGAGCGCGCGCGTCTTGTCGCGCGAGCGATTCCACACGCGCACCGAATGCCCCGCCTTCAGCGCATTGCTCGCCATCGCGCTGCCCATTTCTCCCAATCCGATGAATCCGATATCCATACTGATGCGCTCCGCTATCCGTTGTCCTGAGTCACGCCAGTAGAGCACAACGCCCCGAAGCACGCAGCGGCGGCCGATGCCATACTGCTGCATGGTCACGGCGCGCTTTCATTTTCATCACGAACTGAACGACTTCCTCGCCCGGTCGCAGCGGGGATGCACGTTCGAATGCGCCTGTCCGCCGACGTCGTCGACCAAGCACATGATCGAGGCGCTCGGCGTGCCGCATACGGAAGTGGATCTCGTCGTGCGCAACGGCCGCCCGGCCGGCTTCGAGGTGCAAATACAGCCGGGCGACCTCATCGAGGTTTATCCGCCGCACCGCGCGCCGCCCGGCATGGCGGACGGCGCGCTGCTGTTGCGTCCACCGATGAAGGCGTCGGACCTGCGCTTCATCGCCGACGCCCATCTCGGCGGTCTCGCGCAACTGCTGCGGCTCGGCGGCTTCGACACGCGGTACGACAACAACTTCGCCGACGACGAGATCGAGCGCCTCGCGCAGAACGAATCGCGCATCGTGCTCACGCGCGACCGCGAGCTGCTTAAGCGCCGCACCGTGCTGCGCGGGTGCTACGTGCGCGCGCTGCAGCCGGACGAGCAATGGCGTGAAGTCGCCGAACGGCTCGACCTCGCGCCGCATTTGCGCGCGTTTCGCTTATGCCTGATGTGTAATGCACCGCTGCGTGCCGCCGGTCCCGACGAAATCGACAATCGTGTGCCGGACGGCGTGCGCCAGCGCCACACACGCTTCGTCACGTGCGATGTGTGTCATCGCGTGTTCTGGGAAGGGTCGCACTGGAAGCGCATGCGCGCGCGCATCGACGCGCTCGCCGATGCCGCTCAGGCATGACCCGGACGCGAGCGCCGGCCACGTACAATACGGCACACTCAAAACCGCCGCATCGGAGCATCGCGTGAACAAATTTCAACTGGAACAGAACAAGGCATTCAAGCTCGCCAACGACCTGAAGCAAGGCGGCCGCGCGGCCATCGGCGGCACGGCTTCGCCGAAGACGGATCGTCGCGAGCAGCGCAAGCTGGATCAGGCGAAGGGACTCGTGCCGTTCGCGTGCAAGCTGGACGAAAAGCTCGTCAGGCAACTCAAGGAACGCGCCGACGCAAACGAAGGCGGCATGACCGAGGCGCTGGCCGAACTGCTCGTCGCAGCCGGCCTGCAACGCTGAAGCGCGGTCAGACGCTTCCCTGTTTCTCGATCACGAGAATACGCGCCGCGCCCACGGGTTCGGCGTAGTGCTCGTCGCCGGCCTGGGCGTGGAAGATATCGCCGGCATTGAGCGTGACGGTGCGCTCGCCGTCGGCGTCGCGCACGTGCATCCGCACCACGCCGTCCATGACCGCGAACACTTCCTCGCCGTCGTTTACGTGCCATTTATACGGCGCGTCCGTCCAGTGCAGACGGCACGACGTGCCGTTCATCACGCAGATATCGAGCGCGCCCCACGCGCGCTCTGCCGTGAACTTGCCGCTTTCAATTACTTTCATGGCGATGCCGCCTAACGAGTGACACTGCGCGCTTCGTCGACGTCGGCGTGGCGCGCGGCGGGAATGCACGCGACCGCGACGAGCGAAATCACGAGTCCGGCCATCACATAGAAGGTCGGCGCGAGTTGCGATTCCGTGACGCGGATCAGCCACGTCACGATGAACTGCCCGAAGCCGCCGAAGATCATCACCGCGATGTTATACGCGAGCGACAAGCCGGTCAACCGCACGTGCGCCGGGAACAGCTCCGCGAGCAGCGCGCCGAACGGGCCGTAGTACCCGGACAGCGTGATCGACAGCACGCTCTGCACGATGACGAGCCGCATCACGCTCGGCTCGGCCGCGAGCCACGCGAAAAGCGGATAGATCACGATGAGCGTGATGAGCAGCGACCACAGCGTCAGTCCCTTGCGGCCGATGCGATCTGACCACGCGCCCGCCACCGGGCACAGCACGGTCAGCAGCAGATTGCCCACGATCAACGCCGTGAACGACTGCCCGAACGGCAGCTTCAGTTGCTTGACCGCGAACGTCGGCAGGTAGGCGATCAGCACGTAGACCGTGACCGTCAGCGCGACGACGGAGCCGAGCCCGCACAGGATTTCCCGGCTGTGCCCGCGAAACACTTCGCCGAGCGTCGCGGGCTGCGCGGTCTTCCGCGCGTGCAGGAAGGCTTCCGTGTCCGTCATGTTGCGCCGGATGTACAGGCCGACCGGCCCGATCACGAGCCCGAGGATGAACGGCACGCGCCAGCCCCACGATTCGAGCGCCTGCGGCGACATTCCGCGCGACACCGCTGCGCCGACCACCGCGCCGAGCAGCAGCGCGGCGGCCTGGCTCGCCATCTGGAAGCTGCCGTAGAAGCCGCGCTTCGAGAACGGCGCGGCTTCGATCAGGAGCGCCGTCGAACTGCCGAACTCGCCGCCTGCGGAAAAGCCCTGAATGAGCCGCGCCGCCACGATGATGAGCGGTCCGCCGATCCCGATCGCCGAATAAGGCGGCGCAATGGCGAGCAGCAGGATGCCGAGCGTCATCATCCCGATGACGAGCATCAGCGCGGCCTTGCGCCCGGCGCGATCCGCATACAGCCCGAGCACGATGCCGCCGATCGGCCGCATCACGAACGCGACGCCGAAGGTCGCGGTGGTCAGGAGAATCGACGAGTAGTCGCTCTCGCTCGGGAAGAACAGCCGCGCGATCACGACGGTCATGAACCCGAAAACGGTGAAGTCGTACCACTCCAGCGCGTTGCCGATCACGGCGGCCACTACGGCGCGCGCGTTCAATGGTCTGCCTGCCATGCGTACCCCTCTGTCGTTGGATGTGCGCCGGACTCATGGGTCCGACGATGTAGTGTGCCGCGCCGCCGCCTTATCCGCGAGTCGACGAATCGAGGCATCGAAAGCGAAGCGCGAGGTTATTTTTAGCCTTGGCGAGTGTAAAGACCGCGCGTTGGGTTATCAAGCGATGAGGAAAAGCGAAAGAAGCGGCGAAACGAAAAAGCGCGCCGGGCTTTTCAGCCGGGCGCGCTTCGATGGATACGCTTTTGCCGCGTTAGGCCCTCTTGGCGTAGGCGCTGCACCAGCCCTTCGATGCGACGAGCTTGTTCGCGAACATCGGGCACGGCGCGAACGGATCGGCGGCTTTGCCCTGGTAGAACTGGCAGTTGCCGCAGTCCTGGCCCGCGGCGTACTTCGGGAACTTGGCCTTGTCGACCTTGCTCGCGTCCAGCTTGTAGCCGAGCGCCTGAGCGGTAGGATCGCTTTCTTCCACCTTCGGCGCGTCGGCGAAAGCGGCGCGTGAGCCGAGCGCGAACGTCGATGCAACGCCCACGCTGGTGATCAGAAACGTGCGACGGGATGTCTTCATGGTGACTCGCTCCATGTTGTATTGGGGGAAGCGCCGTTCTGACGACGGCGACGACCCGAGCATATCAACACACGAGCGACAGCATGACGACGAATCCTCGGAATAAGCGGTGACGGCCGCTCTGCCGAAACTACCGCGCCATGTCCGCGACGCGCTCGCCGATGGCAAGCGATGCCGTCAACCCTGGCGATTCCATGCCGAAGAGATTCACGAGCCCCGGCACGCCATGCGCCGATTTGCCCTGGATCATGAAATCGGCGGCAGCCTGGCCGGGGCCGGAGAGCTTCGGCCGGATGCCGGCATAGGCCGGCTGCAGCGCGTCGTCGGGCAGGCCGGGCCAGTACGCGCGGATCGCCGCATAGAAGGAATCGGCGCGGCGCGGATCGACATCGTAGTTCAGCGACGTCACCCATTCCACGTCGGGGCCGAACTTCGCCTGACCGCCCATATCGATCGTCAGGTGCACGCCGAGGCCCGCCTCGTTCGGCATCGGATAGATGAGCCGCTCGAACGGCGCGCGCCCGCTCACGCTGAAGTAATTGCCCTTCGCGAAGTAGAGCGGCGGCACGTGACGGTCGTCGAGGCCGCGAATGCGCCGCGCGATATCGTTCGCGTGCAGCCCGGCGCTGTTGATGAGATACGACGCCCGGAACCGCGCGGGCGCTTCCCCGCCCGTCTCGACGATAAAGCAGCCTTCGCGCGCATCGATGCCGACCACCGGCGTATGGAACACGACGCTCGCGCCGTGGTTCTCCGCATCGCCCTGAAGCGCGAGCATGAACTGATGGCTGTCGACAATGCCCGTGCGCGGCGAATACACCGCTTCGACGCATCGCAGTTGCGGTTCCATTTCCATCGCCTGTGCGCCGCTGATGCGCGCGAGCCCTTCGACGCGATTCTCGATGCCCTTCTGTTCGATGGCCGCGAGCTGCGGAATCTGGTTGCGCGCGGTCGCGACGAGCAGCTTCCCGCATTGCCGATGCGGCACGCCATGCGCGGCGCAGAATTCGTACAGCATCTCGCGTCCGCGCACGCACAGCTCGGCTTTTTGCGAACCGCGCGGATAGTAGATGCCCGCGTGAATCACTTCGCTGTTGCGCGAACTCGTGCCGACGCCGATGGCCTCGCCCGCTTCCAGCACGATGACTTCGCGCCCGCGCAAGGCCAGCGCCCGCGCAATGGCGAGCCCGACCACGCCCGCCCCGATGACCACGCATTCGATCCGATCCATGTCTCTTTCCGCGCCAACTCGATCTAACTATTCTACGTGCGCGACTATTGCGCGTCGCACAACAAAACCGCGCGGTTGACGTCGTTTTCCGGTGCAATTCGGAAAAAGTCGAGAATCGGCCCGCCAGATGTCCAAAATGGCAGGTTTTCGGCCGCTTTTCGGCAGTTTCGCCAATTTCGCCTCGTCAAAACCCCATCGACTTCCGGCGCGACTGCCGATCGAGCTGAATATCGCGCGCCTCGACGCGATGCCTCCCGTCGATACGCGCGTTGCCGAACGCGTTGAGCATCGCGCGCCGCATGCCACGCGGCGATGCCTGCGTGAGCGCATCGAGCGGGGCGTCGGCAAGCGTTTCGGGAAAGCGCGCGCCCCACGCGTGCGCTTCGCGAATCTCCGCGTAGATCGCCTGGGCGATACGCCGCGCGCCGTCGCGGTCCGGCGCGGGAATCTCGTACACGTTCATGCGGTTGAGAAGCGGCTCGGGGATCGCGCGGGCGTCGTTGGCGGTCGCGATCCACACGACGTTGCCCGCGTTGATCGGCACTTCCGCGAATTCGTCGATGAACGACTGCGCCGTGTCGTGCTCGAGCAGCGCATAGAGCGCGCCGAGCGGATCGTATTGCGCGTCGCCGGTTGCCTTGTCGATTTCATCGACGGTGATGACGGGGTTCGCGTAACTGCCGTTCACGAGCGCGTCGAACACTTTTCCCGGCTTCGCATTGCGCCATTGCGACGACGCGCCCGACAGAATCCAGCCGGCCGTGAGGGAACTCATCGCGACGTAATGGCTGGACGTGCCGAGCAGCCGCGCGAGTTGTTTCGCGAAGTGCGTCTTGCCGATGCCCGGTTCGCCGAGGAGCAGCATCGGCAACAGTTCGAGGCGGTCGTCGGTTTCGAGGCACAGCGCGATCTGCTTGCGGATGTCGTCGAGCGGTTCGTCGAAGTTCGGCAGCGAGGCCGCGAGATCGTCGATGGACGGCATGCGGTTCGGCTTCACGCAGAAGCGCAAATTGCCGACCTTGAGCATCTTTTCGTAGGTGGCGCGCAGGGCTTCGCTTGCGCCGTCGGACAGGTCGTTGAGCGCGCTTTCCACGTCGTCGAGACTGTAGACCTTGCTGAACGATGCCACCGCCAGTTCTTGTTTGACCACGGCCGTCGTCATGTCACACCCCGTCGTTTTGATTGATCGACGGATTCAGTGTATCGATGACACAACCATGCGCAAGCGAGCAGTCGGGGGCGTCTGCTGCCAATATCGGTCGTGTCAGCCGATGATGCCGTGGGCTAGTATCATCGTCGGATCGATGCGGCGGGCGGGTTCGGAACGTGCTCCCGACACGGCCGAGCAACGCCGATTCGGCGGCCGTCGCACGCCAGCGCGGGTGCGGCCGGGCCGCCATCCGATCAAGCCCGCGCGCCGGAGAAGCTTTCAATGACGAAAAGAAACCGCACCGCACTGTTGCATCGGCTCCGATCCGCGCTCGTCGTGAGCGCCTGCCTTGCCGCGAATCACGGCGTCTTGGCGCAGAACGCGCCGCAGCCGGTCGACTGGGAACTGCAAGTCGTGCGCGACGGCCAGCAGATCGACTCGTTCTCCGCGACGACGAACGTCGGTCAGGCCCGCACGGACACGCATCACAATGTCGTGCAGAACCGCGTCGGTTGCGCCGACAAGCCGGCCGGCGATATCGACCTGCAACGCACCGTCACCGTGTCGCCGACGCACGCGAGCGCCGACGACATCACGCTCGCCATCGATGCGCAGGAGATGATCGACGAGGATGCATCGCGCACATCGGCGTCCGGCTGCAAGCTGCCGCCGACGCCGCGCCAGGTGAGCGGCTCGCATCCCGGTCTCGTGCTGAAGCCGGGAGAATGGGCGCAGTGGCAGATCATCGACAGCAATCCGTCGCTGGCGTACCGGGTGCGCGCCAGCCTCGCACCATCCGCGCCGGCCGAGTGACCGGCTGCCGGCGCGTACAAGACAACGAACGCATGCGAAACCCAGAACATCTTCCGCCAGCACCGTCCGCGAATGCCATCACGCCGGATTTCACGGCGGTGAGCTGGAATCTGCACAAGGGCCGCTCGCCGCTCGGCTTGCGCGCGTGGACCGCGATGCAGCGGTGGGTTCAGACCACCAACGCCGACGTCTATTTCCTTCAGGAAGCGATGGCGCGGCGCATGCCGCAGCCGGTGCTCGCAAGCGGCTTCGGCAAGCCGCTCTCCGCTCCGCTCGACGATGTCTGGCATTGCCAGGCCACTGAAATCGCCACCGCGCTCGAACTGCAGATCGCGCTCGGGCCGAACGTGTTCAAGCCGTCATGGCGGCACGGCAACGCCATCCTTTCACCGCATCCGCTCGATCTGTCCGGACGATGGGACATCTCCGCGCATCGCTTCGAAAAGCGCGGGCTGCTCGTGGCGCGCGCGACGTTCGCAGGTCACGCCATCACGCTGCTGTGCGCGCATCTCGCACTGACGCGTGCGGCGCGGCTGCGTCAGATGAACTGGATCGCGCACTGGATCGCGAAGGAAGCGCCCGACGGGCCGCTCGTGCTGGCGGGCGATTTCAACGACTGGCGCAACGACTCGGTGCCGCTCTTCGGCGAACTGGGCATGCACGAAGTGGCGACTATGCTCGGCGAATCGGGCCGCACGTTCCCGGCGTTCTCGCCGGCGCTCGCGCTCGACAAGATGTTCGTACGCGGACTGAGGCCGCTCGAATGGCTCGTGCCGACGCAGGACACCGCGTGGCTCTCCGATCACCTGCCCTACATGGCGAGGCTGCGGATCGAATGAGACTTGCTCGCGCGCTTACGTGCGCGCGAGCAGCGCCTGAAGATCGCCGATGGACACCGGCTTCGTGAGGTGATGATCGAAACCGGCGTTGAGCGCGTCCTTGCGGTCAGCGGCACTGCCGTAACCCGTGAGCGCGAGCAGCAGCGCGCCGCGAGTCGCATCGCGTTTGCGCATCTCGCGCGCGACGTCGAAGCCGCTCATTCCCGGCAGGCCGATGTCCAGCACCACTACGTCGGGCCGGAAATCGTCGATGGACTTCAGCGCGCACGGGCCGTCGTGCTCCGTGCGCACTTCATGACCGAGAGCTTCGAGCAGCATCGACATGGCGAATGCGGCGTCGGCGCTATCGTCGACAAGCAGGATGCGGCGGCTTTCCGCGCCGCCGTGTGCTTCGGCGGTGGTCGTCATGCGCCTCCCTTATTTTCAAGATGATCGCGCCGACTGTAGCACACGCTCCGCGCGCGCCCAAACGTGCGATAACGCAATCAAAGCGCAACGCCGCCGCGCGATGGCTCTGCTATCGTGAACCTTTTGGACGCATCGGCGCGCATCGCCATGTTCGATCTCTTCGACGACATCCCCAAGCCCGATATCGCGTGGCATCCGGACTGGATCGCCGCGGACGCCGGCTGCGACCTGATGGGCGCGCTGATCGATGAAGTGCGCTGGCAGCAGGACACCATGAACACGCCGGGCGGCCGCGTGCCGCTGCCCCGACTCACCGCATGGCAAGGCGAGCCGGATGCGGTCTATGTCTACTCGGGCATACGCAACGTGCCGCAGCCGTGGACGCCCGCCGTCGCGCAACTGCGCGATGCGGCGCAAGAAGCCGCCGGGGCGCGCTTCAACAGCGTGCTGATCAATCGCTATCGCAGCGGACAGGACAGCATGGGCTGGCACGCCGACAAGGAACGCGAACTCGGGCCGGAGCCGGTGATCGCATCCGTGAGCCTCGGCACGGCGCGGACGTTCGAATTTCGCCATGTCCGCACGCACACCACGCACACGCTCTCCCTCACTCACGGCAGTCTTCTGGTCATGCGCGGACGCACGCAGCTCGAATGGGTGCATCGCGTGCCGAAGGAGCCGGGCGCGCGCGGCGAGCGCATCAATCTCACGTTCCGATGGGTGGATGCGTCGAAGGCGCGTCGCTGATCTACGGGCGCCTTGCAACGAAGTCGATTTCCACGAGCGCATCGCGTGCGAGCGCCGTCACGCCGATGCACGTGCGCGCCGGCAGCGGCTTCGGCGCGAAGTACGAGCGATACACGGCATTCATCGCGTCGTAATCGCGCTTGAATTCGGTCAGGAAGATCCGCACGCTCACGACGTGGTCGAGCGTGAGGCCCAAACCCGTCAGCACGATGATGAGGTTGTCCATCACGCGTCGCGTCTGTGCTGCGATGCCATCGGGCAGCGGCGCGTTGTCGTCGTCGGGATGCGTCGGCATCTGGCCGGTCAGGAACACCCAGCCGTCGGCTTCGGCCGCATGCGAGAACGGGCCGACGGGCGTCGGGGCCGCGTTGACCATCGAGAACTTCGCCTGGTGAGTCATGTCGTTTTCACTCGCTTGTACGTAGTGCGGAGCACAGCACGTTAGCGCGACAAAATTCGCGCGGTGCGCGCCACTGTCGTTTGCATCGCTTCAATGCGAAGATCGACGGACTTACAGTTGCAATACCGATCCGCGCCCCTCTCCGCGCGACAAGAAAACCGACAACGGAGCCCGCGATGCTGCCCTACCCCGTCCTCATCGATGCCGTCCTGCGAATGCTTTGCGCGGTGCTCGTGGGCTGCATCATCGGTATCGACCGCGATCTGCACGGCAAGCCGACCGGCATGAAGACGCTCGGGCTGGTCTCGCTCGGCGCCTGCATCGCAACGATGTGCGCAATGGGCTTCTCCACGCGCACGCTTTACGACGACGCTGACGTGTCGCGCGTCGTGCAGGGCATCGTGACGGGGATCGGCTTTCTGGGCGCGGGCGTCATCATTCAGAATCAGACGGAGAATCGCATCCGCGGGCTCACGACGGCCGCTTCGATCTGGGTCACGGCGGCGGTCGGCATCCTGTGCGGGCTCGGCGTCTGGAGCCTCGCGATCATCGCTACCGTCATGCTGATCGTGCTGCTGATCGTGGGCCGCGTCGTCGAGAAAAGCCTGCTTCGGCGATGGATGCGCAAGCCGCCCGGCGAACGCGAAGCGGGCGGCAGCGTCGACGAGGACTGATCGCCGCGCGGCGCGGGCATCGCGTTTGCCGCTGGCCCATTCAAGCGATCGCATCCGCGCGACTGCGGGCGATTGCGTGCGACGCGTCGGCGCAGCGCGAACGAAAACGCGGCGGGCCGGGAAAGCCCGCCGCGTAGATGAAGCCGGTTCCGTTACCAGCCGTGCCGGTCGCGCCAGCGCTCCTCGCGACGCATTTCATGCCGCCAGTGGCGCTCACGGCGCTCGCGCCATTCATGTTCGCGCCAGCGCTGCTCGCGCCAGCCGTCGCCGTATCTGTAGCCATAGCCATAAGCGACCGGCGCCGGCTGCACGTACACCGGTTGCGCCGGGCCGTAATAAGCCGGCACGCCGACGCCGACCGCCACATCGACATGCGCCGAAGCCGATGCCGATACCGCAAGCGCCGCCAGTCCGGCGAGCCCGACGACCGTACCAAGAAGTTTGTTCTTCATCTCGCTTATCTCCTGCACCGCGTGCCGTGTGAGTCAGGTGCAGTCTAGAAGGCGAGGTCGGACACAGGTGCAACGGCAATGCGAGAAAGGTAACGTCGAGTAACGGCCATGTGCGTCAGCGCACGCGCTTGCCCTGCTCGTCGATGACCACTTCGCCGTCTTCCTTCGTGAACGGTCCTTTCTGCGGCGACGGAAGGATATCGATCACCTGTTCCGATGGACGGCACAGCCGCGCGCCGATCGGCGTATCGACGAACGGGCGATTGATGAGGATCGGATGGGCGAGCATCGCGTCGATGAGCTGATCGTCGGTGAGCGCGGGATCGCCGAGACCGAGTTCCGCGTACGGCGTGCCCTTTTCGCGCAGCGCGTCGCGCACGGAAAGCCCGGCGCGCGCGATCAGCGCAGTGAGCGTCTCGCGGCTCGGCGGATGCGTCAGATATTCGACGACATTCGGTTCGATACCCGCGTTGCGGATGAGCGCGAGCGTGTTGCGCGACGTGCCGCATTGGGGGTTGTGGTAGATGGTGACGGTCATCGCGCTCTCCTGAGTCCGTGATTCGTGGGTTCGTGCATGACTTGCATTCTATTGCGGGCGGCGCATGTCATCGTTGACCGTATCGTGTCATATCGCCGACCGGATCGCCGACGGTGAAGCGTATTTCCTGTTCATTGCGAAACGCGCCGCCTATAACGGAAATGCCGCAAACGCGCGCAACGCGAAGGGAAGAAGCGATGCACGAACGTCCGCACTGCGCGCTTCCGGCGGCTCATCGGATACGTACGGATGCGCGATGAAGCAGCACCGGTCATCGGGCATCCCAATCAAGGAGTCGACGACATGAAATCGAATCTGGTCAGGGCGGCGCTTGCCGTCACGTTACTCGCCGCTGCGGGCGTCGCATCGGCGCAGCAAAGCTATTATCGGACCGCGCAAGTGCCAGGGCAGGCCACGCCGGATACATGGACCCAGCCCGGCGCGATGCAGCAGGGCGCGAACATGGAAAGCACCGGCGATGCATCGTATGGCGGCGTACCGTTCAACGCGCGGCGGCGCCGGCTCGATGACGATGGGCGGCAGCGCGATGTCCAGGCCCTGCGTGCGCGGTCCGCAGTGCGATATTTTCTTCGGCAATTGATTCGGCTTCGGCACCCGAGGGCGCGCCGGACGCGCCCTTGCTTCGCCGGGAGGATGTAGCGCGGCGCACGCGCGGTCTTCGTGTTCGTTACACTCGTGACGGGTTCGGACAGGAGACGCCTCATGGCGACCAAAAAGAAAACGACCGGCACGTCGAGCATTCGCATCGGCGTGGGAGGATGGAACTTCGAGCCGTGGCGGGGCACGTTCTATCCCGAAGGACTCGCGCAGAAGCGCGAACTCGAATACGCGAGCCGCGCCCTCACGAGCATCGAAGTGAACGGCACGTTCTACGGCTCGCAAAAACCCGCGACGTTCGCCAAGTGGCACGACGAAACGCCCGACGACTTCGTGTTCTCGCTGAAGGCATCGCGCTATTCGACGCATCGGCGGGTGCTTGCGGAAGCGGGCGAATCCATCGAACGCTTCTTCGCGAGCGGCGTGCTGGAACTGAAGGACAAGCTCGGCCCGATCAACTGGCAATTCGCGCCGACCAAGCAGTTCGATGCCGAAGACTTCGAGAACTTCCTGAAGCTGCTGCCGCAAGAAGTGCAAGGGCGCGCGATTCGTCATGCCGTCGAAGCGCGGCACGCGAGTTTCGTCGATCCGGCGTTCGTCGCGCTGCTTCGGAAATACGGCGTGGCGGCGGTGGTGGCGGGCGATTCGAAGTATCCGCAAATCGCGGATGTGACCGCGCCCTTCGTCTACGCGCGCATCATGGGCACGACCGACAAGCCGGCGAACGGCTATACGAAGGCCGCGCTCGACGGCTGGGCGAAGCGCGCAAAGCAATGGGCGGCAGGCGGTGCGCCCGACGACTTGCAGACAGTAGGCAAACCGGCTGCGAAGGCATCCGCGCGTGACGTTTATCTGTACGTGATCAGCGGGCATAAGCCCGCCAATCCCGCCGCCGCGATGGCGCTCATCGAAAGATTGAAGCGCGAGTCGTAAGCAACTCGCGCTTCGGCTTCAGCGCACGAGGCAAGGCCGCTTGTTGTCGAACTTCCAGTTGGGAATCAGATACTGCATCGCGATGCCGTCGTCGCGCGCGCCGAGGCCGTGCTCGAGATAAAGCGCGTGCGCCTTCTCGATCTCGTCCATATCCAGTTCCACGCCGAGTCCCGGCGTCGCCGGCACCTTCACCTTGCCGCCGACGATCTGCAGCGGATCGCGCGTCAGGCGCTGGCCGTCCTGCCAGATCCAGTGCGTATCGATCGCGGTGATCTTGCCCGGCGCGGCTGCCGCGACATGCGTGAACATCGCGAGCGACACATCGAAGTGATTGTTCGAATGCGATCCCCACGTGAGGCCCCAGTCGTTGCACATCTGCGCGACGCGCACCGAGCCTTGCATCGTCCAGAAATGCGGATCGGCGAGCGGAATATCGACCGATTGCAACTGGATGGCGTGGCCCATCTGACGCCAGTCGGTCGCGATCATGTTCGTTGCGGTCGGCAGGCCGGTCGCGCGGCGGAATTCGGCCATCACTTCGCGGCCCGAATAGCCGTTCTCCGCACCGCACGGATCTTCCGCGTAAGCCAGGACGTCGTGCTTGTCGCGGCACAGGCGAATCGCTTCCGCAAGCGACCATGCGCCGTTCGGATCGAGCGTCACGCGCGCCTCCGGGAAGCGCTCGGCCAGCGCCGTGACCGCTTCGATCTCGGCATCGCCCGCGAGCACGCCGCCCTTGAGCTTGAAGTCGTTGAAGCCGTAACGCGCTTGCGCGGCTTCCGCGAGGCGCACGACCGCTTCCGGCGTCAGCGCGACTTCGGTGCGCAGGCGTTCCCAGTCGTCGCGGCCATCGGCGCCGGACGCATACGGCAGTTCCGTCTTGTTGCGGTCGCCGATATAGAACAGATAGCCGAGCATTTCGACTTCCTCGCGCTGCTGGCCTTCGCCGAGCAGCGCCGCGACGGGCACGCCCAGATGCTGGCCGAGCAGGTCGAGCAGCGCCGCTTCGAGCGCGGTGACGGCGTGAATCGTCGTGCGCAGGTCGAAGGTTTGCAGGCCGCGCCCGCCGGCATCGCGATCCGCGAACTGCGTGCGAACGCGGTTCAGCACCGCCTGCATGTTGCCGATGGATTGCCCGACGACGAACGCGCGGGCATCGTCGATGGTCCTGCGGATGTTCTCGCCGCCCGGCACTTCGCCGACACCGGTATTCCCCGCGCTGTCCTTGAGGATGACGATGTTGCGCGTGAAAAACGGAGCATGGGCACCGGAGAGGTTCATCAGCATGCTGTCGCGGCCCGCGACGGGCACGACGCGCAGTTCCGTGACTTTCGGAGTGGCGTTCGATTGGATAGCGTTGGTTGACATGTGAGTGTTCCCGAAGTGGATGGTCAAGCCGCGTTCAATGTGCGTTGCGGGGCGATGCGTTGCCGACGGGCGTTCCTTGCGAGCGCCGGTTGCGCGTCAAAAAGGCCGCCGCCGCCGCGATCAGCGACGCGACGCCGAGGGCGTACAACCCGCCCGACACCGAGCCCGTATGTTGTTGAAGATAGCCGAAGGTGGCCGGCGCGAAGAAACCGCCGAGATTGCCGACCGAGTTGATGAGCGCGATCACGGCCGCCGCGACGCGGGCATCGAGATAGCCTTGCGGAATCGGCCAGAACAGCGACGCCGCCGCCTTGAAGCCGATTGCCGAGAAGCAGATTGCGACGAAGGACAGCACCGGGTTGCCCGTTGTCGATGCGAACAGCCCGCACGCCGCGATGACGAGCGCCGTCGCGAGCCACGCCTGCTGGAAGCGCCACCGCGCGGAGAGCAGCGCGAAGCAGTACATCGCGACCATCGCGATCAGCCACGGTACGGCGTTGAACAAGCCGACCTGGAAATCGGTGAGGCCGCCCATCTTGCGGATGATCGTCGGCAGCCAGAACGTCGCGGCGTAAATGGTGAGCTGGATCGCGAAGTAGAGGAAACAGAAGAGCACGATCTGCGGGTCTTTCAGCAGCTTGAGCGCGGAAACATGACGGCCGCTCGTGGCTTCGCGCTCGGCCTGTTCGTTCGCGATCGCTTTCTCGAGCGCGTGACGCTCGTCGGCGGTGAGCCAGTGGGCATCGGCAATGCGCGACTTCAGCAGCGTCCAGCTCAGGCCGCACAGCAGCACGGAGAAGCCGCCTTCGATGAGGAACATCCACTGCCAGCCGTGCAGGCCGAGCCCGCGAATCGACAGGAGGCCGCCCGTGATCGGCCCCGACAGCACCGACGCGATTGCGGAGCCGCCCAGGAACACGGCGATCGCCTTGCCGCGCTCCTTCTGCGGCAGCCATTGCGTGAAATAGAAAACGACGCCGGGGAAGAAGCCCGCTTCGGCCACGCCGAGCAGAAAGCGCAGCACGTAGAACGACGTGTCGTTCCAGACGAAGGCCATCGCCGCCGCGACGATGCCCCACGTTCCCATGATTCGCGTGAGCCAAGCACGCGCGCCGTACTTCTGCATGAGCACGTTCGACGGCACTTCGAACAGCGCATAGCCGATGAAAAACAGCCCGCTGCCCAGCCCGTAGGCGGCCGCGCCGATGCCGAGATCGGCCTGCATGTGCGAGTTGACGAAACCGACGTTCACGCGATCGATGTAGTTCGCGATGAACATGATGAGGAACAAGGGCAGGACGTGGCGCTTGACCTTGGAACTGGCCGACTCGAGCAAGTCGTCGGCGCGCGTGACGGGAGCGGATCGCAAGGTTGTCTCCGGAATGTGGTAGGTTGTCTGATGACATTTTATGGTCATCGGACGACTTTGCCATCACGTGTTTACCCGCTGCATCGGCTGGCGCGGGTTTTGACCGAATCACTGCAATGAGGTTAGTAGACGTCCGACAACCGGACACGACGGGCGTAAAAAAGCCGGCTTGCGCCGGCTCGAAGCTGACGGAGGGTTTGAACGCTTACTTCGCGCCCTGTCCGATTTCGTGATCGGCCAGAATCTCCAGCGCCCGGACCATGCCAGAGTGGTCCCATGCCTTGCCGCCGTGCGCGGCGCAGGCGTTGAATAGCGCCTGGCACGTCGCGGTATTCGGCAGCGATACACCGAGCGATTGCGCGGTCGAAAGCGCCAGGTTCAAGTCCTTCTGATGCAGCTCGATGCGGAAGCCCGGATTGAACGTGCGCTTCGTCATCCGTTCGCCGTGGACCTCCAGAATCCGCGAGGATGCGAATCCGCCCATCAGCGCGGTGCGGACCTTTTCGGCATCGACGCCGGCTTTCGAGGCGAGCAGGAGCGCTTCGCCGACCGCTTCGATCGTCGCGGCGACGATCACCTGGTTCGCGACCTTGCACACCTGCCCCGCGCCGACCTCGCCGATCAGCGAGATGTTCTTGCCCATCATCTCGAAGAGCGGCTTCACCTTGTCGAAGGTGGCCTGCGCGCCGCCGACCATGATCGTGAGCGACGCCGCCTTGGCTCCGACCTCGCCGCCGGAGACGGGCGCATCAAGGTAATCGGCGCCGCGCTCCCGCACTTTCGCGGCGAACTCGCGCGTGGCGATCGGCGAAATCGAGCTCATGTTGACGACGATCTGCCCGGCGCGCAGCGAATTTGCAACGCCGTTCTCGCCGAACAGCACGCGCTCGACATCGGGCGTGTCCGGCACCATCAGGAAGACGATGTCGGCTTTCTCTGCCACGGCCGCCGGGCTGTCGCATGCCGTGGCGCCCGCCTGCGTCAGTTCGGCCGGCACGCCGCTGCGCGTGAACGCGGCCAGCTCCACGCCGTTCTTGACGAGATTGGCCGCCATGGGAAGACCCATGATGCCGAGACCGATGAAGCCTGCTTTTGTCGCCATGTATTGCTCCTTGTGTTCAGGTATCGATGTCCTGGAGTTGCGAGAGAAGCGCGGACCTTCCGCAGCTTACTCTTCGATGAAATGTTTCTTCACGCCCTGCGCGGCGTTGCGAAGCATGCCGAGGTCCGCGCAGACGGCGACGAGCGTGCAGCCCATCGACAGATAGCGTTCCGCGTCTTGCTGCACGGGCGCGAGAATGCCGCTCGGCTTGCCGGCCGCGTGCGCCCGTTCGAACACGCGGGCGATGGCGGCCTGCACGTCCGGATGATTCGCGTTGCCGAGATGGCCGTACGAGGCGGCGAGATCGGACGGGCCGACGAACAGCGCATCGACGCCATCGATGGCCGCGATTTCGTCGATCGCATCGACGGCCGCGCGGCTTTCGATCTGCACCGCGACGCTGATGTTGTCGTTCGCCACCTTGAAGTAGTCCGCGACCGTCCCGTACCGGTTCCCGCGATGCCCGACCGACACGCCACGGATGCCGTGCGGCGGATAACGCGTGGCTGCGACGGCGCGGCGAGCGTCGGCGGCGCTGTTGACGAACGGAATCAGGAAGTTGACGAAGCCGGCATCCAGCAGCCGCTTGATCGCGACCGGTTCGTTCGCGGGCGGGCGCACGACGGGCGCGCTCACGCTGTCCTTGAGCGCCATCAGTTGCGGTATCAACGTGAGCGCATCGTTGGGCGCGTGCTCGGCGTCCAGCAGGATCCAGTCGAAGCCGACGACGCCCAGCAACTCGGTGACGATCGGACTCGCCAGCGAGGACCAGCAGCCGATCAGCTTGTCTCGCGCACGCAGCGATGTGCGGAACGCATTGGGTAAAGGTTGATACGGTGTCGAAGACGGCATGGTGCCTCCCTGGTGGCGGCTGCGCGATGGCTAGGTGATTAAGTCATAGGACGTCTTAACAGAAGATACCCGCTTTTCGCGCGGTTGGAACGGAGCGTTAACCCTAAACGTCGTTGCAGTAAAGGCGTTTCACTAGTATGTCGCATCAGCTCCCGGAGATATGATGTCTTATGATCGATGAACGTGCAGAATTGACGGAGCGCAACCGTGACTCCATGATGGTTCATCGGACGTCCCGGCGTAACCTGCGCCGGCGCGTCAACAGCGTCATCCGACATCGATCACTATCAGAACGAACACCGAAAATGGCCAGCCTCACCGACAAAGTCGTCGCCGCGCTCATCGAAGAGATCGAACGTGGCGTGCTTCGCCCCGGCGACAAGATTCCGACCGAAGCCGCGCTCATGAAACAGATGACGGTGAGCCGCTCGGTGGTGCGGGAAGCGGTATCGCGGTTGCAGGCGGCGAACATCGTGGAGACGCGGCACGGCGTCGGGACGTTCATCCGCGCGCTGGCGGATCGAGAGTCGGTGCGGCTTTACGATGCCGACTTGTCGAGCCTGCTCGACATCATGGCGATCATCGAATTTCGAATCGATCTTGAAGGCGCGGCGGCTGCGCTCGCGGCGGGGCGCCGGACGGAGCAGCATCTCAGGCAGATTGCCCGCGCCATCGAACGTTACGAAGAGCAGATCGCGAATCACAGCACCGATGTGCTCGAGCATGACGTCGAGTTCCATTTGCAGATCGCGCGGGCGAGCGGCAATCGCTATTTCTACGATGTGCTCAGTCAGATGGGGCGCGCGGTGAGCCCGCGCACGCGCCTCGGCAAAGCCGAGATCGCGGAACTGGACCAGATCGAGCGATTGCGTAATGTGCTGAACGAACACAAGGCGATTTATCAGGCCATCGTTCGACAGGATGCCGACGATGCCCGCGCCGCGATGCGGATGCACTTGAGCAACAGCCGTGAGCGGCTGCGGCAGGTTCACGAGACGGCTGTCGAGTGAGTGGCGGTGCTTTTGTTTTGGGCAGCGCTCGGCGCGTCTCTAGGTAAACAAAAGGATTCGTATGTATACGTGGTAGTAGTTAACAAGCCCGCGCCGTTTCAGTGGATAACCCCCTTCGCTCGTTTTGCGTCAATGACTTGCCGAGTAAACAACTTCGGTATTTGTCAGCGGATTTCCACGCGAAGCCAGGACAACTTTTAGTCATTCCAGCGAGACGGCGGGTTATGCAGAAAGGGTGAACAGTTTACGCGGCGGGTGTTTACAGGGTTGTCCACAGGTAAACGCGGAATCGGACTGCGTGCAGCAATAAAAAAGCGCCTCGGAAGAGGCGCTCCTGGCTTGCATCCAACTACACCCGCAACGACATCACTCCACCGTCACCGACTTAGCCAGATTCCGCGGCTTATCGACATCCGTCCCGCGCGCACACGCCGTGTGATACGCGAGCAGTTGCAGCGGCACCACGTGCAGGATGGGCGACAACGCCCCGTAGTGCTCCGGCATCCGGATGACATGAATCCCGTCTTCGCTGACGATGCGCGTATCCGCATCGGCGAACACGTACAGCTCGCCGCCACGCGCCCGCACTTCCTGCATGTTCGACTTCAGCTTTTCGAGCAGCGTATCGTTCGGCGCGACCGTCACGACCGGCATTGCTTCCGTCACGAGCGCGAGCGGCCCGTGCTTCAGCTCGCCCGCCGGATACGCCTCCGCGTGAATATACGAAATCTCCTTGAGCTTCAGCGCCCCTTCCAGCGCGATCGGATAATGCAGCCCGCGCCCGAGGAACAGCGCATTCTCTTTGCGCGCGAACTCTTCCGACCAAGCGATGATCTGCGGCTCCAGCGCCAGCACGCTATTGAGCGCCGCCGGCAAGTGGCGCAATTGACCGAGATACGCGGCTTCCTGCTTCGCATCGACGCGGCCGCGCAGCTTCGCGAGCGTCACCGCCAGCACGAACAGGCCGACGAGCTGCGTCGTGAACGCTTTCGTTGACGCCACGCCGATCTCCGTTCCCGCATGGGTCAAGAACGCGAGCTCCGTCTGACGCACCATCGCGCTCGTTGCGACGTTGCATACGGCGAGCGTATGCGCGTGGCCGAGCGACTGCGCGTGCTTCAGCGCGGCGAGCGTATCGGCGGTTTCGCCCGATTGCGAAATGACGACGACCAGCGCCTTCGGATTCGGCACCGACTCGCGATACCGATACTCGCTCGCAATCTCCACTTGCGTCGGAATCTTTGCGATCGACTCCAGCCAGTATTTGGCCGTCAGCCCCGAGTAATAGCTCGTGCCGCACGCGAGAATCAGCAGACTGTCGATGCCCGCGAACACATCCCTCGCGTTCTCGCCGAAGAGAACCGGATCGAAGCCGTCCGTTTGCGGGATCGTGTCGGTGATCGCGCGCGGCTGCTCGAAGATTTCCTTCTGCATGAAGTGGCGATACGGCCCGAGCTCCACCGCGCCGCCATACGCCGTCACCACGCGCACTTCGCGCTCGGCGGGCAAGCCCTGGCGATCGACGATCTTCACGCCATCCAGCGCGATTTCGACGACATCGCCTTCTTCCAGGAACGCGAAGCGATCGGTGCTGCCCGCCAGCGCGAGTGCATCGGAGGCGAGGAAGTTCTCGCCCTCGCCCACGCCGACGACGAGCGGCGAACCCTGGCGCGCGCCCACCACCGTATGCGGCTGATCCTTGTGCATCACCGCGATCGCATACGCGCCGTGCAATTGCTTGACGGCTTCGCGCACGGTCTGAAAGAGATCGCCGCGATACATGCTGTGGATCAGATGCGCGATGACTTCGGTATCCGTCTGCGAGACGAATTCGTAACCCTTGTCGCGCAGCATCGTGCGCAGCGACTCGTAGTTCTCGATGATGCCGTTGTGCACGAGCGCCACCGTATCGCGCGAAAAGATGGGATGCGCGTTGTCGGTGACGGGCGCGCCGTGCGTCGCCCAGCGCGTGTGCGCGATGCCCGTCATGCCGGCGAGGTCCGTTTCCTTCACTTGCGCGTCGAGATCCGACACGCGCGCGACACTGCGCGCGCGGCGCGGCTCGCCATGACTCAATACGGCGACGCCGCACGAGTCATAGCCGCGATATTCGAGCCGCCGCAAACCTTCGACGAGCACCGGGACGATGTTACGTTGCGCAACCGCGCCGACAATTCCGCACATGGCGTTTTCCTTTGATATCCGAACCGAACGCACCAATGAGAAGGCCGCGCCTTTCGGCACGGCCCAGCGCGCTTCAACTTTTCTTCTTGGTCGGGCGAACGTAGCCCGTCTTGCTGACCTGGCGCTTCTCGTTGAGCACGAGTTCGCCTTCGCCCACGTCCTTCCAGACCGTCGTGCCCGCCGCGATCGTCACGCCGCGCCCGACGCGCACCGGCGCGACGAGTTGCGTGTCCGAGCCGATGAACACATCGTCTTCCACGATCGTGCGATGCTTGTTCGCGCCGTCGTAATTGCAGGTGATGGTGCCCGCGCCGACATTCACGCGCGCGCCGATATCGGAATCGCCGATATAGCTCAAGTGGTTCGCCTTCGCGCCGTGACCCATCACCGCGTTCTTCACTTCGACGAAGTTGCCGACGTGCGCTTCGTCGCCGAGCACCGCGCCCGGACGCAGCCGCGCGTACGGTCCGAGCACGACCTTCGCGCCCGTCGTGCCGCCTTCGATATGCGTGTACGCATCGACGCGCGTGCCCGCACCGATCGATGCATCGCGAATGACGCAGTTCGGCCCGATGCTCACGTTGTCCGCGAGCGTCACGCGGCCTTCGAACACGCAGTTCACGTCGATGGATACGTCCGCGCCGCATTCCAGCGTGCCGCGCACGTCGATGCGCGCGGGATCGGCCAGCGTCACGCCGGCTTCGAGCAGCGCGTGCGCGACGTTGCGCTGATGGACGCGCTCCAGTTCCGCGAGCTGAACCTTGCTGTTCACGCCGAGCGTTTCCCATTCGGCGTCGGGCTGCGCCGTGACGACTTCGACGCCGGCCTCGATCGCGCGCTCGACGACATCGGTCAGATAGAACTCGCCTTGAGCGTTGTCGTTCTTGAGCGACGCGAGCCATGCGTCCAGCGTGCGCGTCGGCGATACGACGATGCCCGTGTTGATCTCCGCGATGCGCCGTTCTTCTTCGCTCGCATCCTTCTGCTCGACGATCTTTCGCACCGCGCCGCCCGCGTCACGCACGATGCGGCCGTAGCCGCTCGGATCATCCACCGTTAACGTGAGCACGCCGTAGCGTTCGGGTCCGGCCGCGTCGAGCAGGCGCTTCAGCGTGCTGGCGCGCGTGAGCGGCACGTCGCCGTAGAGCACGAGCGTCGGCACGGAGGGATCGAGCAGCGGCAGCGCCTGCTGCACGGCGTGTCCGGTGCCGAGTTGCTTGTCCTGAATGGCAAATTGCACGTCGGGCGCGCCGACGGCTTCGCGGACCTTGTCCGCGCCGTGTCCCACGACGACCACCAGACGCGCAGGCGACAGCGTGCGCGCCGTTTCGATGACATGTGCCAGCAGCGGCCGGCCCGCCAGGGGATGAAGTACTTTCGGCAGGGCGGAGCGCATGCGCTTGCCCATGCCGGCAGCGAGGATGACGATGTTCATCGCGAGTTTCTTGCAGGTTGAAGCCGGGTTTGAGGTCGGGCCAATATAGCATGCGAACTTGTCCGAAACGGCGCCCCGAAACCACGCCCGGCCTTGTCGGACGAGCTTTTACAGGTCGTCGAACTGGACAATTGAAATGGCCTTCGACGATCCTGACGGTTCGCTCGCGCACGGTTCTTCGTCGAACGCGATGTCGCCTTGCGGATCGGGCTCGCCGGTCGCGCGCAGGCTGGCGAACGGGAACAGCGCGCTGTCCATCAGATGCGACGGCACCACGTTCGACAGCGCGTTGAACATGTTCTCGACGCGCCCCGGAAAACGCTTGTCCCATTCGCGGATCAGCGCCTTCATTTCCGCGCGCTTCAGGTTCGGCTGGCTGCCGCACAGATTGCACGGGATGATCGGGAATTCGCGCAGTTCGGCGTATTTCTCGAGGTCCGTTTCCTTCAGGTAAGCGAGCGGACGGATGACGACGTTCCTGCCGTCGTCCGATTGCAGCTTGGGCGGCATGCCCTTCAGCTTGCCGCCGTAGAACATGTTGAGCAAAAGCGTCTGCAGGATGTCGTCGCGATGATGCCCCAGCGCGATCTTCGTCGCGCCGAGCTCGCCCGCCACGCGATACAGAATGCCGCGCCGCAGCCGCGAGCACAGCGAGCACGTCGTCTTGCCTTCCGGCACGAGCCGCTTGACGATGCTGTACGTGTCCTGATTCTCGATATGAAACGGAATGTCGAGCTTCGACAGATACTCCGGTAGCACATGCTCCGGAAAGCCTGGTTGCTTCTGATCGAGATTGACGGCGACGATATCGAAGTCGATCGGCGCGCGCTCGCGCAGGCGCATGAGGATATCGAGCATCGCGTAGCTGTCCTTTCCGCCGGACAGGCAGACCATTACCTTGTCGCCCTGCTCGATCATGTTGAAGTCGCCGATCGCCTGGCCGACCTGCCGCGCGATCCGCTTGAACAGCTTGTTGTTCTCGTAGGCTTCTTTCTGCTGGCGCTTCGTCATGGCTTCGCGCGCGGGCTTTTCTTCTTCTACGTGGTCGATGGCTTCACGCGCGTTCATGCTCGTTCCTCTTTGATGCGAAAGACTTCGACGCCGACCGCGTCGCAGTCCGGATAGACATCGGGCTTTTCCGTCGATACCGCGACGGCCCGGACGTTCGGATGCGCGAGCAGCGCGGCGGCGACGTCGTCGCAGAGCGTTTCCTGCAGATGGATGTGGCCGCGCTTCACGCGCTCCGCGATGGTGGATCGCATGAAATCGTAATCGACGACTTCCGCGAGCTTGTCAGCGACGGGTGTGGACAGCGCGAGCGGCACGAACAGCTCGACGTTGATCACGACGCGTTGCTCGCCGCGCTTCTCGAAGTCGTGCACGCCGATGTTGATGCGCACTTCGTAATTGCGCAGGAAAAGCCGCCGGCAATCGGTCAGCCGGGGATGCGAGAGAGCGGCAAGCATGTGTGGGGTTCCAAGGTTAAGGCTTTTGCGCGTCGATCATGTACATCACGTCGCGCGGGCTCGGCACGAGATGCTGCCCGCCATCGACGACGAGCGTCGTGCCGGTCACGCCGTGCGCGTTCGCCAGATAGCACGCGGCCTGCGCGAGATCGTTGACGGTCGATGCGCGCCCGAGCGGCGTCACGCGATGCGCCGCCTCGAACGACGCGGGCGTCTGCCACGCCGAGACGAGCGTGAGTCCCGGCGCGAGCCCGACGACACGCAGCCTGGGCGCGAGCGCCTGCGCCAGCGCGACGGTCGCATTGTCGAGCGCGGCCTTCGTCAGCGTGTACGAGAGGTAATCCGGGTTCATGTTGTAGAGCTTCTGATCGAGCACGTTGATGACGACGCCGCGGCGCGCGTCGTCGTTGGCGGCGTCGTCGGGCGTCGCTTCGTGCAGCGTGCGGGCGAGCGTGAGCGGCGCGGCGAGATTCACCGCGGTCATTTGCATCAGCTTCGCGTAGCCGAAGTTCGCGGCGGTGTCTTCGTCGAAGCGCGACGCGCAGTTCACCACGCACTGCAGCCCGCCGAACGATTCGACGCACGCGGGCACGAGTTGGGCGACGGCGGCTTCATCGGCGAGATCGGCCTGGAGGGCGACCGCGCGGCGGCCGAGCGCTTCGATCTGCGCGACGGTTTCGCGTGCTTCGCGTTCGGACTGGCCGTAGTGAACCGCGACGTTCCATCCCTGGCGGGCGAATTCCAGCGCGATGCCCCGCCCGATGCGTTTGCCTGCGCCCGTCACGAGCACGGCGCGTGGACGCGATTCCCCGGAGCGGGAAACAGGCGGATTTGCGGGGGAAAACGGCGAGGAAGCGCTCATTTACAATGCTGGGATGAATCCGAATGCTCAACGATCCGATAGTTTACCTGCTCCGGGCGCCGACGCGCTCGCGCAGTCCGAGGCGCTGGTTCACCTGATTCGCGAGCGCATCGCGGCGGCGGGCGGCTGGCTTCCCTTCGACCGATACATGGACCTGGCGCTGTACGCGCCCGGCCTTGGCTACTACAGCGGCGGTGCGATGAAGTTCGGCCGTCGCGCGGAAGACGGCAGCGACTTCGTGACGGCGCCCGAACTGTCGCCCTTGTTCGCGAAGACGCTGGCGCGGCCGGTGGCGCAGGCGTTGCGGGAAAGCGGCACGCGAGCTCTGATGGAGTTCGGCGCCGGCACGGGCAAGCTCGCGTCAGGGCTGCTGTCGGCGCTTGCGGAACTCGGCGTGGACGTCGAGCGTTACTCGATTGTCGATCTATCGGGCGAGCTGCGCGATCGGCAGCGCGAGACGTTGACGGCGCAAGCGCCCGCGCTCGCCGCGAAGGTCGAATGGCTCGATGCGTTGCCCGATGCGTTCGAAGGCGTGGTGATCGGCAACGAAGTGCTCGACGCGATGCCGGTGCGTCTGGTGGTGCGCAAGCTGGGCGCGTGGCACGAGCGGGGCGTCGTTGTCCGGGACGATGGCTTTGGGTTCGAGGATTGTTCTCTTTCTGTCGATGAGCCGATCCGTTTGATCGATGAAGCCATCGATGAGACCAATGACGAGCCTTTCGCCGAATATCTGACGGAGACGCATGAGGCCGCGCTTGCATTCACGAAAACCGTTTGCACGATGCTCGTGCGCGGGGCGGCGTTCTTTATCGATTATGGTTTTCCGCGCCGCGAGTTTTATCATGCGCAGCGCGCGGGCGGGACGCTGATGTGCCATTACCGGCATCGTGCGCACACCGATCCGTTTTTGTATCCGGGGTTGCAGGATATTACAGCGCATGTGGAATTCACCGGCATTGCGGAAGCGGGCGTGGGGACGGGTGCTGATTTGCTGGGCTTTACATCGCAGGCGCGGTTTCTGATGAACGCCGGCATCACGGATGTGCTCAATGAATTCGATCCTGCGGATGTGAAGCGTTTTTTGCCTGCGGCTAATGCCGTGCAGAAGCTCTTGTCCGAGGCGGAGATGGGCGAGTTGTTCAAGGTGATTGCGTTTTCACGCGGTATCCCGGGTACGGTCGATGCGTTTTCGTCGGGCGACCGGTCGCATACGCTTTAGGTTCTTTCGACCATGATCCGCTGGGTACTCACTACTTTTATCGCGCTCGTGATTCTTTCTGGGTGCTGGCCTTGGCTCAGGAAGCTCGGCATCGGGCGGTTGCCCGGGGACTTCAATTTGCGCATCTTCGGGCGGGAGTACTCGTTTCCCTTCATGTTGACGCTTTTGCTTTCTATTCTGCTTTCTTTGATTGCTCGGGCGCTTTAGGTGTTTTTGTTTTGCGTTGAACTCGTATTCGTGTCGGTCTATTAGTGCGCCTCTCCCCGGGGCGGGCGACTCAATAGACCGACGCGATAACGAGCTCGACGATGAAAGAGATTCAGGAGAAAACCGCAGCCTGCACCGCCGCAACCCGTGCCTCATGCACGGCATCCTTGATCCGGGAAGGCTCGGAAGCCAGCCTCAAAGCCACGGCACCGGCATCGACCCCGCGAGCAGCGACAAGTGCAACCCGCAACCGCTCGGCCTGCGGATAAGGCTGCGCCTCGAGCCCGAGCCTTCCGCGAATATCCGCCAGACAAGCCTGCAGCGCCTCCGCAAAGCGCGCCGGCTTGCGCAACGCGTCCGATCGCTCGAACAAGCGCACCAGCGCGGCCGCGCCCATATCCATCACGCGATGAATATTCCCATGCTCACGCGCGACGAGCATCGCCAGATCGCGACACTCGTTCGGCACGCGCAAACGCTCGCACAAAGGCTTCAGCAAATCGACACTGCGTCCCTCATGCCCGATATGACGCGGCAGCACATCCTCAGGCGTCGTCGCCTTGCCGAGATCGTGCGTCAGCGCGGCGAAGCGCACCGGTAACGTGAATCCCTGCGATGCCGCATAGTCGAGCACCATCATCACATGAACGCCCGTGTCGACCTCCGGATGATAGTCCGCACGCTGCGGCACACCCCAAAGCGCATCGACCTCCGGAAGAATCCGCGCAAGCGCACCGCATCCGCGCAACACCTCGAACATCCGCGAGGGCTTCGCCTCCATCAAACCGCGCGACACTTCCTGCCACACGCGCTCTGGCACGAGCGCATCGACTTCGCCGGCCTCGACCATCTTCTTCATCAACGCCCCGGTCTCCGGCGCGACGCTGAAATCCGCAAAGCGCGCAGCGAATCGCGCAAGCCGAAGAATCCGCACCGGATCTTCGACGAACGCATCGCCCACATGCCTGAAGACCTTGTTCTCCAGATCAGCCCTGCCATTGAACGGATCGATCACCGGACCCGTCAGCTCGCCTGCCGGCGTCACTTCACGCGCCATCGCGTTGACCGTCAGATCGCGGCGCGCCAGATCTTCTTCGAGCGTGACATCCGGCGAATAGTAGAACTGGAAGCCGTGATACCCCGCCGCCGTCTTGCGCTCGGTGCGCGCGAGCGCATACTCCTCGTGCGTCTGCGGATGCAGGAACACCGGAAAATCCTTTCCGACCGGTCGATACCCCTGCGCCACCATCTGCTCGGGCGTCGCGCCGACAACCACGTAGTCGCGATCCATCACCGGCATGCCGAGCAACTCATCGCGGATCGCGCCGCCTACCGCGTAGATATTCATCGCGCGGCTTCCTTGCGGGCATCGTCGATCCACGCAGCCACCGCCGGCAACTCCGTCACGCGGCGCGCATACGCGCGCGATCCCTCGCTCAGCGCCGGCTCGTAAGAATTGAAGCGCATGACGACCGGCGCGTACATCGCATCCGCGATGCCGAAGTCACCGAACAGAAACGGTCCGCCCGATCGCGCGAGACAGTCGCTCCACATTGCATCGATGCGCGCGATATCGAAAAGCGTCGCCGGCGTCGCACCGATGCCGGGCGCATGATTGGCAATCTGCATCGGCATGTTCTGACGCAAGTTCACGAAGCCGGCGTGCATCTCCGCGCTGATGCTGCGGGCAAGCGCGCGGGCAGCGGCGTCACGCGGCCACATCGCGTGTTGCGGATGGCTTTCCGCGATCGTTTCCATGATCGCGAGCGATTCCCACACGGCATCGCCGCTATCGGTGATGAGACACGGCACCTTGCCCGATGGCGTGACGTCGAGAATCCTCGCTTTCGTGTCGGGCTGGCCAAGGCGAATCAGCGTCTCGTCGAACGCAATGCCGAAGTGCGTGAGCAGCACCCACGGACGCATGGACCAGGAAGAAGTGTTCTTGTCACCGATAACGAGTTTCATGCGGTTCCGAGTTCATCGATGCGCCGTGGCGCGGAAAGTATTGAAGCGCGAACGCGGCGAATTGCCGGTGAGATACAGCGGCGCAATCGCCTCGATGCTCGCCGGCTCGCCGATGCCGAGTTCCGGCGCGAGCGGGCCGCTCGCGATGCTCGGCGTCTTCATCGAATCGAGATTGTCCCGCGACATGACCGGCTCGCCCGGCGCCATTTCCAGCGTCATCGCCTGTAGCCGGCCGAGGCTTTCCGGCAGCTTGATGATGCGCGCACGCCGTCCGATCGTCGCGCCCGCGAAGCGCACGAGTTCAGCGAGCGTGTACACGCCCGGACCCGCGAGTTCGTAGGTCATGCGGTTCGCTGCATCGAGGTCGAGCACATTGACGATCGCCTTCGCGACATCGCCGACGAAGACGGGCTGAAATTGCGCATCGGCGCAGGCAAGCGGAATCACCGGAAAGATGCGCTGAAGGAACGCGAACTGATTCAGCAGATTGTCCTCGGGACCGAAGACCACCGAGCTTCGGAAGATCGTCCAGTCGAGACCCGACTCGCGGATCAGTTTTTCGCCGTCGCCTTTCGATCGCAGATACATGCTCGGGCCGTGCGCGTCGGCGCCGATCGCGCTCATGTGGATCAGCCTGCGCACGCCCTTCGCCTCGCATGCGGCGGCGATCTTGCGCGGCAACTCGACATGCGCGCGCGCGAACTCCGGGCCGTAAGGGTCGCCGCGGCTTCCCTGCAGCACGCCGACGAGATTGATGACCGCGTCCGCTTCCGCAACGAAGCCGGCGAGTTTCACGGGATCGTGCACGTCGGTTTCGAGGACATCGACGGGAAGCAGCGTCAGATGCGCCGCGTTCGCGCGCCGCCGCGTGGCGATGCGGACGTTCTTGCCGAGATCGACGAGCGCGTTGACGAGATGGCTCCCGATGAAACCGGAACCGCCGATGAGCGCTACGTTTTGATGTCGCATGTTCGCCTCTTGGATATCACGGCTTGCCGATTGCGGCTGACGATGCGCAGACAGATGCGAAGACGAGCCGCCGCGCGTCTCGAAACGCGCGGCGTCGTGTGAATGCGCTTACGGCGCGATATAACCCAGCCGCGCCTTCAGCGATTGCGGACGGCCTTCGAACAGCGCTGCGTAATACACGGTGTTCGACAGCACGTTCTTCACGTAATCGCGCGTCTCGGAAAACGGAATGGTTTCAGCAAAAACCGCGCCCTCGACGGGCGCCCGCAAATCCTGCCGCCATTGCTTCGGCCGTCCGGGACCGGCGTTGTAGCCAGCGGTGGCGAGCACGGGCGAGTTATCGAATTGATTGTAGATCATCGACAGGTAATTCGTGCCGAGCAGGATGTTCGTGTTGATGTCGTTCATCTGCGCGCGCGACACCGGCCCGAGACCGATCTTCTTCGCGACCAGTTGCGCTGTGCCGGGCATCAATTGCATGAGGCCGCCCGCGCCGACTTCCGACCGCGCGTTGATGATGAAGCGCGACTCCTGGCGGATCAGCCCGTACGCCCATTCGATATCGAGCCCGGTGTTTTGCGCATCGCGCTCGACGATCTCGCGGAACGGCGAGAGATACCGCAGCGAGAAGTCATGCTCGGCCTTCGTCTTGTCGGCGGTGTTCACAGTACGGTCGAACAGTTCGATGCGCTTCGCGTACTGCGCCGCGGCGAGCAATTGCCGGTCGGTCATGCTGCGCAGCGGCCAGTTCCATTCGCGATTGCCTTCCAGCCGCATGTTGAGCGCATAGAAACGCTGCGACAGCGCGAAGCCCGGCACCGACTGCATCTGCGCGATTTCCGCATCGGATACGGTCGTGCGCGGCGGCACCGTGATCTTCTGGCCGAGTTCTTCCAGCGCGAGCTGGCCGTAGAAGTTGTATTGATCCGCGATGCTCTGGAACTCCTGATTCGCCGTGGCGGTGTCGCCGGCCTGCTTCACGGCGCGCGCATGCCAGTAGGTCCACGAGGGCTGGCTGCGCAGCGTCGGCGGCATCTGCTCGACCGACCACCGCACCATGTTCCAGTCGCCGGCGAGCAGCGCACTGCGCGTGCGCCATTCGTACGCAGGATTCGACAACTGCGCATTCGCCGACAGCCGATACCAGTCCGCCGCCGCCGGCATGCGCTTCAACGCCGCCTGATAGCCGATGGCGCCCCAGCCGATCGCGCGCTCGGCAGGCGTGAGGCTCGGCGCGACGGAACTGAACGTGGCGGCGGCCATTGCCGGATCGTTGCGCGCGAGGCGCGTGACGGCGAGCAGCGTCAACTGATGCGCCGGCGTGTTCGGCATGACGCCCCGCGCGAGATAGAGCGGCGGCTTGCTGACGGCATTGTCCAGCAGTTCGGGCTTCGGCCTTTCCTGACCGAGCGCATCGACGATATTCGCGCCGGTCGTCGTGTAGTTCTGCTCGTAGGCGAGGCGGATCTGCTGCCAGATGTCGTCGCTCGTGAACTGGCCGGACTCGGCGAGCGCGGCGATCAGATCGACGCAGCCGTCGCCGTACCATTTCGGATCGACGAGCAGCGCGCGCGCCGCATCCGCGACGTTCTCGCCGCGCGACATGCGGGCTTCGAGCGCATAACACTTGACCTGCGTGTCGTCGTTCAGCACGAAACGCGAATACTGCTGCTCGAAGTTGCGCCAGTCGTGACGGCCGCCGAGCACGACGAGATAGTCGTTGCGCATGCGGTCGGCAATGGCCTGGCCGTCGTAGCGCTGCAGGAACGAGAGCACGGGCGCGTCCGGCGCGTCGGGGCGCGCGTGGCCTTGCGCATCGAAAAGCTGCGGCTTGATCGTGAAATATTCGATGTAGCCGGGCGCGGGATAATTCGGAATCTGCGAGGCGAGCGAAGCGGCGCGGCCTGCATCGTTCGCGCGCGAGGCTTCGCGCAATTGCATGAAAATGCGGTCGTCGGAGGACGGCGAGAAGTCGGCGTCCGGCGGGACGGCGGTGGCCGTTGCGCAAGCGACGAGCGTCGCGGCGGCAAGAGCGTAACCGGCCGCGAGATATACTCGGTTGAGGCGTTTTGACATCGTTATTACTGGAGCGCGAGGTGGTCCAAAGATCGGTCCAAAGCATAGCACGCAACGTTTGCGCGGAACCCAAAAGCACCCTTCGAGCGACGCTGCTCGCAGCCCGCGAAGCCCAGCAGGAAGAGCCGTCCCGCGCGCACGCCGATGCCGCGCTGGCCGCGCGCCTTCGCGCGGTGCTCGAAGCACGCGCGGTCGGATGCATCGGCTTCTACTGGCCGGTGGCCGGCGAGTTCGACGCCCGCGCCGTACTCGCCGAGTGGCTCGCCGCGGATGAGGCGCGAGAAGCCGCGCTGCCCATCGTCGTCCAGCCTCACGCACCGATGGCCTTCCACGCGTGGCGCGCCGATTCCCCGATGAAGTCGGGCCGCTATCGAATCCCCGTGCCCGAGGAGGAGCGCGTCGTGGCGCCGGAACTGCTGCTCGTGCCGTGCGTCGGTTTCGATGCGGACCGTTATCGGCTGGGCTATGGCGGCGGCTATTACGACCGCACGCTCGCGGCGTGGCCGGTCGCGAAGAAGCCGGTCACGATCGGCATCGCGTATGAAGCGGGCAAGCTCGATGCGCTGCCGCGCGAATCGCACGACATGCCGCTCGATGCGATCGTCACCGAAGCCGCGCTTTACTGACCGCCGGTCGCGCTCAGAGCGATGCCGCCGCGCGCGCGGCGGTGTCGTAGAGACCGGACGCGTTGCGCATGAGTTGCGCGGCCTCGCCGATCTGCTCGTTGGTCAATCCGCTCTCGCGAAGCGCCGAAATCAGGCAGCTTTCCCGCACTTCGCGGTATTTGCCGCACAACTCGCGCCCCTCGGGCGTTGCGGAAAAGAACACTTCCTTGCCGGTCTTTTCGCTCGTCACATAGCCGCGCGCGACGAGCTTCTTCAGCGCATAAGTCGCGACGTGCGTGTCCTCGATATTCAGCACGAAGCAGATATCGGCGAGCTTCTTCTTGCGATCCCGATGGTTCACGTGATGCAGCAGCGACACTTCCACCGCCGTCATGTCCTTCGCGCCGGCCGCGGACATGCAGCGCACCATCCATCGATTGAACGCGTTGCTCGCCATGATGAGCGCGTATTCGAACTCGGACAGTTCCGCGCTGGTTTCGGAGACGAGATGTTCGGACGACACAATCTTGGCAGGATGACGCGACATGGCGATGACCATTGGAAATTGAACCGGAGTCTAGCGGAACCCACGTGCGCCACACTCCAGACAAACGCGTATTGATAACTTCTTGATAATTTATTGACAATGTAACATCGTGTGCACGACGCGGCGAAGAGAAACGCGTTCTTCGCGCCGTGCCGACGCAAGACTGGAAGCCATGACACCACCACGAATCCATCCGCTGGGCGACAGCGCGCTTGTTTGCGAAGCCGCGCCGCCCGCCACGATCGACTGCCAGCGGCGCATCTGGGCGTTGGCCGACCGCGCGCGCCTGATGCCGCATGTCGTCGAAGTCGTGCCCGGCATGAACAATCTGACGATCGTTTTCGATCCGCTCGAAGCCGACTATGCAAGCCTCGCCGCGCAACTGGAAGCGGGATGGGACGCCGCCGGCAGCGCCGATGAGCCCGGCGCGCAGATCGAGATTCCGGTCCGCTACGGCGGCGAGGAAGGCCCGGATCTCGCCGAGCTGGCGAAGTACGCGGGGCTGTCCATCGATGAAGTCGTGAAGCGGCACACCGAAGCCGAATACATCGTGTTCTTCCTGGGCTTCCAGCCGGGCTTCGCGTATCTCGGCGGGCTCGATCCCGCGTTGCACATGCCGCGCCGCCGCGAGCCGCGCCTCGAAGTGCCGGCCGGATCGGTGGGCATCGGCGGGGCGCAGACGGGCATCTATCCGGCTGTGTCGCCGGGCGGATGGCAACTGCTCGGCCGCACCGAACTCAGGCTCTTCGACCCGTCGCGCAATCCGCCGACGCTGATGCAGCCTGGCGACCGCGTCCGCTTCACGGCGCTGGAGGTCCGCGCATGATCGACGTGATTCGCGCAGGCGTGCTGTCCACGGTGCAGGATCTGGGCCGCCACGGGTATCGCCATCTCGGCGTCAGTTCGGGCGGTGCGCTGGATTCGCTGTCGCTGGAAATCGGCAATCGGCTGGTCGGCAACCGGCCGGATGCGGCGGGTATCGAAGTGACGTTCGGGCCGACCGTCCTGCGCTTCAAGCGCGCGACGCGCATCGCCATCACGGGCACCGACTTCGGCGCGACGCTCGACGACGCGCCGGTCTATTCGTGGTGGAGCCTGCCGGTGCGCGCGGGCCAGGAACTGACGCTGCGCGCGGCGAAGCGCGGCATGCGCTGCTATGTGAGCATCGCGGGCGGCATCGACGTTTTGCCGATGCTCGGTTCGCGCAGCACCGACCTCGGCGCGTGCTTCGGCGGACTCGGCGGGCGGGCGCTGCGCGACGGCGACCGCTTGCCGGTCGGCGTGCCCCAGCCGCGCAAGGGCATCGCGTTCTCGCCGGAAGAACCGGCCTTCGGCGTCAAGGCGCCCGCGTGGTGCAAATTCGTTCTCGTGGATGAACCCGTGCGGCGCGGCCGGCACGCGCCCGGTCTCGCCTGGGCGGCGCCCATTCGCGTGCTGCGCGGTCCGGAATATGCGGGCTTCAGCGACAAGGCGCACGAGGACTTCTGGAACGAGGAATGGACGATCACGCCGAACAGCAACCGCATGGGCTTCCGGCTCGCGGGCACACCGCTCGAGCGCCGCGACCGGACGGAGCTGCTCTCTCATGCGGTCTTGCCCGGCACGATCCAGGTGCCGCCGAACGGGCAGCCGATCATCCTGATGGGCGATGCGCAGACGACCGGCGGTTATCCGAAGATCGGCGCGGTCATCCGCGCCGACTTGTGGAAGCTCGCGCAGGCACGGCTCAACGGAGGCGTGCGCTTCATCGAGACCTCGGTGGAAGAAGCGCGGCACGCGCTCGCTGAAGAACGGCAGTACGTAGCGCAAGTGGAAACGGCCATCGCGATGCACGAGGAGCGCATCGCGCGATGACGCACCAACCCAACGACTCTCTCGACGACTAACATGGAAATCGATCTCAACGCCGACCTCGGCGAAGGCTGCGGCTCCGACGAAGCGCTGCTCGACCTCGTGAGTTCCGCGAACATCGCGTGCGGCTGGCATGCGGGCGGCGCCACCGCGATGCGCGATTGCGTGCGCTGGGCGGTGGCGAAGGGCGTGGCGATCGGCGCGCATCCGAGCTTCAACGATCCGGAGAACTTCGGCCGCAAGGAAATGGACCTGCCGCCCGAAGAGATTTACGCGGGCGTGCTGTATCAGCTTGGCGCGCTGGCTGCGATTGCCAAAGCGGAAGGCGGGCGCATCGCGCACGTGAAGCCGCACGGCGCGCTGTACAACCAGGCCGCGAGAACGCCGCAGATCGCCGATGCGATCGTCGCCGCCGTGCGCGATTTCGATCCGACGCTGCTCGTCTTCGGGCTGGCGAACAGCGGTCTCGTCGATGCCGCGAAGCGCGCGGGGCTTCGCGCGGTCGAAGAAGTGTTCGCGGATCGCGGCTATCGCGCCGATGGTTCTCTCGTGCCGCGCAAGGAGCCGGGCGCACTGCTGGACGATGAAGACGTCGTGCTCGACCGCACGCTTTCGATGGTGCGCGAGCAGCGCGTGCAGGCGGTATCGGGCGAATGGGTGCCGCTCAATGCGCAGACCATCTGCCTGCATGGCGACGGCGAACACGCGCTCGCGTTCGCGCGGCGCATTCGTGGCGCACTGGCCGTCGCGGGCATCGGCGTGCGCGCCGCCGGCGCCGCCTGAAGGCCGTAACCGAGCATTGAACGCCCCGCCCAGCGGGGCGTTTTAGCAAGCGGCCACGAGAGCCGCGCAGTCGACCACGCGCCCGGTTCGAGGCGCGGTGTGTTTATCCATGTTCGTTTGGAGATCTCATGGCAACCCCAGTCAGTTTATGGCCGCTCATCGGCGTGGCCGTCATCATCGTGGGCTTCGTGCTGCGCTTCAATCCGATGCTGATCGTAGCCGCCGCCGCGATCATCACCGGATTCGCGGCGCACTTTCCGCCCGAGCGCATCCTGAGCGCCATCGGCAACGGCTTTCTCAAGACGCGAAACATTCCGCTCATCATCCTGTTGCCGCTCGCGGTCATCGGCCTGCTGGAGCGGCACGGACTGCGCGAACGCGCGCAGATCTGGATTTCGGGCATCCGCGCGGCGACGGCGGGGCGTCTGCTGATCGTCTATCTGCTGGTGCGCGAACTGACGGCGGCCGTCGGCCTGACGGGCCTGGGCGGTCATCCGCAAATGGTGCGGCCGTTGCTCGCGCCGATGGCCGAAGGCGCGACGGAAGCGCGCTACGGCAAGCTGTCCGACGCGGTGCGATACAAGCTGCGCGCGTACTCCGCCGCAACCGATAACGTCGGCCTGTTCTTCGGCGAGGACATCTTCGTGGCGTTCGGCGCAATCGTGCTGATGGTCACGTTCCTGAAGGAGGCAGGCATCATCGTCGAGCCGATGCACGTGGCCGTCTGGGGCATCCCGACCGCCATTTGCGCGTTCCTGATCCACGGCTTTCGCCTCTGGCTGCTCGACCGTCGACTGACGCGCGAACTCGATGCGCTCACGCGCAATGTCGCAGGAGAGAAAGCATGACGCTCACGATCAACTATCTCTTCTATCTCGTCGGCATCGTCCTCGTGGTCGTCGCGGGCATGATCCTCACGGACAAGTCGCATCCGCGCCGGCTGACGGCGGGCGTGTTCTGGCTCGTGTACGCGCTGATCTTCCTGATCGGGGACTGGCTGCCGGTGTCGGTCGTCGGCGTGCTCGTCGTGGCGATGGCGCTGATCGCGGGCCTCGGCGGCGTCACCGGCGCGAAGCCGAAGATGCTCTCCGAAGAAACGCGCCGCCAGAGCGCCGTGCGTCTCGGCAACAAGCTCTTCGTGCCCGCGCTGACGATTCCCGTCGTCACCGTGATCCTGACGCTCGGTGCGAGCCATCTCGTGTTCGGCGGCAGGCCGCTGATCGAGTTGAAGAACGTGACGCTGATCGGCTTCGGGATCGGCTGCGTGATCGCGCTGGCTGTCGCGTGCGTGATGACGCGCGATACGGTCGGCCAGTCGATGCGCGAGGCGCGCCGCCTGATCGATGCGCTGTCGTGGGCCGCCGTGCTGCCGCAAATGCTCGGCATGCTCGGGCTGGTGTTCTCGGATGCGGGCGTCGGCAAGGCCGTCGCGCACGTGACGACGGCTTACGTCAATCTCGACTATCGGCTCGTCGCGGTGGCCGTGTACTGCATCGGCATGGCGCTCTTTACGATGGTGATGGGCAACGGCTTCGCCGCGTTTCCGGTGATGACGGGCGGCGTCGGCGTGCCGATTCTCGTCGGCGTCTTCCACGGCAATCCCGCGACGATGGTCGCCATCGGCATGTTCTCCGGCTACTGCGGCACGCTGATGACGCCGATGGCCGCGAATTTCAACATCGTGCCTGCGGCGCTGCTCGAGTTACCCGACAAGAACGCGGTCATCAAGGTGCAGGTGCCGACTGCGCTGACGCTGCTGGTCGTGAATATTTTTCTGTTGAACTGGCTGATGTTTATTTGAAGCGGCACTGAGAAACGGCGCGTGTCGAGTGAGGTTGCGCGCGCCGTTGCAACGCGGTGACGCCATCGGCAACGGTCGAAGCAGCCGGTCCCGGTTGCTGAAAGGCTAACCCGAAACCACCACGAACCCCCTCCTCCTCAACAACTCCAGCACGCCCCTTTCCCCTCCAAGATGCAACGCCCCGATCGCGACGAACACCGGCCGATCGGGCGCGGCCAGCGTCACCATCCGCTGCGCGAATCGCCGGTTGCGCTCATACACCACGCGGTTATCCACCTGCGCCGCCAGCGCCTTCGACCGCGCGAGCTTGCTGCTTTTCGCATCGTCCCAGGCCTTCAGCGCGTCCGCATCGCCGATACGCCATAGCCGATGCAACTCCTTCACATCGGCCACATTCTCCGCCGAGGTCTGCACGAGATCCTGCGCCAGCATCTCGCGTTGCTGCGCCGACGAAAGATGCGTAAACGTCGATATTTGCTCGTTCAGCGTCTCCAGCCCCACTATCTTCCCGCGCACCCGCAGATAGACGTTCTGCAATTGCGCCTCCGTGCCGTATTCGCTCTGGAACCCGGCCTTCAGCGTGTCATAGGTCTGGATCAGCATCGATGCGAGCCACGGCCTCGTATGCCGCAGGTTCTTCAGCGCAACAGGATTGCCGCGCATGCGCGCCTCGACCTTTCTCCACATTGAATCCGGCAGATAGTCGATCAGACATTCGCTGCGGCACATGCCGTAGCGGTTGACGTCGTCTTGCGCGAGCAGCAGTTCGTCGGGGGAGATTTCGAGCGCCAGTGTCGGCGATGCATACAGCGCCGCGAGAATCGGTCTGCGAAACGGTTGCTCGGGCGGATAGTCGGTCGGGAAACCGACGTGCAGCGTGCCGAGCAGATAGATCGTCGTCGCGCCCTTCGTCGCAACGTAAAAGGGCATGCGCGGCGGTTGCGCACGGACGGGGCCGCTTGCCGTCGTGCCGTCGGAGCGGTCGGTTCTCGGCGGCGTCGCGGGCGATGCAATCGATGCGGGCACATCCGTCGCGCTTGCATCGCCTGCGGGTTGAGGCGTGCCGCCTGGCGGACTGCGCGATCCGGAGACCGCGAACGCCGCCGTCGACAACGCAAGCGACAGCGTGAACCACAGCGCCATTGCGTACGCCACGACGCCAGCACGCCGCGCGAGCAGCGCCATGCCACAGGACACGAAGCGGCGCGCCCGGTCGATCAACCGGCGCGCCGCCTGCGATTCAGGCTTCGCCTTCACCGACCTCCTCGGCGCGATGACACGACACCTGGCGGCCATCGACGACGCGCAGCGCCGGTTCCTCCACCCGGCATCGCTCGATCGCATACGGGCAACGCTGATGGAACGTGCAGCCCGATGGCGGATTCAGCGGCGACGGCATTTCGCCCTGCAGCCTGATCTTGATGCGGCGGTCTTCCTCGAAGAGCGCAGGCGTCGCGGACATCAGCGAGCGCGTGTACGGATGGCGCGGATTCGCAAAGATGGTCTTCTTGTCGCCGAGTTCCGCGATACCGCCGAAGTACATCACCATCACGTCGTCGGCGATATGCTCCACGACCGACAGGTTGTGCGAGATGAACACGTAGCTCGTGCCGAACTCCTGCTGCAGATCCATGAAGAGATTCAGAATCTGCGCCTGAATGGATACGTCGAGCGCCGACACCGGCTCGTCCGCCACGACGATCTGCGGATCGAGAATCATCGCGCGCGCAATCGCCACGCGCTGACGCTGCCCGCCCGAAAACATGTGCGGATAGCGCGATGCATGTTCGGGCCGCAGGCCGACGGTGCGCATCATTTTCGCGATGCGTTCCGCGCGTTCCGTTGACGAGAGCTTCGTGTTGATCGCGAGCGGCTCGCCGAGCGTCTGCTCCACCGTCTTGCGCGGATTCAGCGACGCAAACGGGTTCTGAAACACCATCTGCACGCGCTGCCGCAACTCGGCGATCTTCGCCTTGCTCGCGCCCGCCACGTCCTCGCCTTCGATCAGCAGCCGGCCCGACGTGGGCGTTTCGATCATCGTCAACTGACGGGCGAGCGTGGACTTGCCGCATCCCGATTCGCCGACGACCGCCAGTGTGCGCCCGCGCTGCAATTCGAACGACACGCCGTTGAGCGCCTTCACGGTGCCCTGCGTGAACATGCTGCGCTTGACCGAGTAATGCTTCGTGAGCTTGTCGGCGGCGAGCACGATGTCCCGACTGAGTTCCTTCGGTACTGCATTCATCGCGCACCCTCCCCGACGATCTGTGCTTCACGCTCCTCGCGCACCGCCTGCTCGACATCGCGAGCGACATTGAGCGGCTTGATGCAGCGCGCACGCACGGCCGGATCGTTCCAGTCCAGTTGATAAAGATGCGGCCGTCCCTTCCAGCAATCGTCGACGGCATACTTGCAGCGCGGCGCGAAGAGGCACCCGCTCGGCCGGTCGTCGCGGCCCGGCACCATGCCCGGCAACGCCGCAAGACGCGCCGCGCCCCGGCTGTGCTCGGGAATCGCGGCGAGCAGCGCTTCGGTGTACGGATGATGCGGCTCGCTGAAGATCGCCGGCACATGATTCGTTTCGATGATCTCGCCCGCGTACATCACCGCCACGCGCTGCGCCACTTCCGACACGACCGCGAGATCGTGCGAGATCAGCACGAGCGCCATGCCGCGTTCCTTCTGCAGGCGCACCAGCAGTTCCATGATCTGCGCCTGAATGGTCACGTCGAGCGCGGTGGTCGGTTCGTCGGCGATGAGCAGCTTCGGATTGCACGCGACCGCCATCGCGATCATCACGCGCTGATTCATGCCGCCCGACATCTGATGCGGGAACGCATCGATGCGGCTTTTCGCATCCGGAATGCCCACCTGGTCGAGCAGTTCGAGCGCGCGCTTGTGCAACGCATCGCCGCGCAAGCCTTCGTGCAGCTTCAGCACTTCCTTGATCTGATAGCCGACGGTATAGCTTGGGTTCAGGCTGGTGAGCGCATCCTGAAACACCATCGCGATGTCCTTCCCGATGATCCTTCGACGCTCGCGCGCCGACGCCTTCAGCAAGTCGCGGCCGTCGAAGGTGACCTGATCGGCAGTGACCTTGCCGGGGGCATCGATGAGGCCCATCAGCGCCATCATCGTGACGCTCTTGCCCGAACCGGATTCGCCGACGACGCCGACCACTTCGCCGGGCGCCACCGACAGGCTGATGCGATCGACGGCCTGCGTGCCGCCGAAGGTGACTTGCAGGTTACGGATAGTCAATAGATCGTTCATGTCATCCCATCCGTTTCAATTTCGGATCGAGCGCGTCGCGCAGCCCGTCGCCGAGCAGGTTGATGACGAGCACCGAGATGAGAATAGAGAGACCGGGCATCGTCACGATCCACCATGCGCTTTCGATGTAATCGCGCGCCGATGCCAGCATCGCGCCCCACTCCGCCGCCGGCGGCTGCACGCCGAGGCCGAGAAAGCCGAGCGCGGCGGCATCCAGAATGGCGGATGAGAAACCGAGCGTCGCCTGCACGATCAGCGGCGCGGCGCAGTTCGGCAGCACTTGCGAGAACATGAGCCGCACGGTGCCCGCGCCCGCGACGCGCGATGCCGTCACGTATTCCTTCTGCAGCTCGCCCAGCGCGGAAGCGCGCGTGAGGCGCACATAACCCGGCAGCGCGACGATCGCAATGGCGAGCATCGTATTGACGAGGCCCGGCCCGATGATGGCCACGACGGCGACCGCGAGCAGCAGCGAGGGCAGCGCGAGCAGCACGTCCATCACGCGCATGATCGGCGTATCGAGCCAGTTGAAGAACGCGGCCATCAGCCCGAGCACGACGCCCGGAATCAGCGCGAGCACCACGGACACGAAGCCGATCCAGAACGACAGCCGCGCGCCGTACATCAGGCGCGAAAGGATGTCGCGGCCCGCTTCGTCGGTGCCGAGCAGAAACATGCGATTGCCGCCTTCGAGCCACGCGGGCGGAATTTTCACGAAGTCGCGGTATTGCTCGATCGGGCTATGCGGCGCGATCAGCGGCGCGAAGATCGCGACGAAGATGAGCGCGATGACGATCGCGCCAGCCGCAACGGCGCCGCGATTGCGCGAGAAGTTCGCCCAGAACTCGCGCGCCGCGACGATGCGGCCCGACGGCGGCGTCAGCGCGCCGGGCGGAAGATTGTTTTGAATGTCGGCCATCGTGTTCCTCAGCGAGTATGGCGAATGCGCGGATTCAACACGCCGTAGAGCAGATCGACGACCAGGTTCACGACGATCACGAGCGACGCGATCATCAGAATGCCGCCTTGCACGACCGGATAGTCACGCCGCGAAATGGCGTCGATCAGCCACTTGCCGACGCCTGGCCACGAGAACAGCGTCTCGGTCAGCACCGCGCCCGCGAGCAGCGTGCCGACCTGCAGGCCGATCACGGTGACGACAGGAATCAGCGCGTTACGCAGCGCATGCACGACGACCACGCGCAACGGCGACAAGCCCTTCGCGCGCGCCGTGCGGATGTAGTCCTCGCGCAGCACTTCGAGCATCGAGGAGCGCGTCATGCGCGCGACGACCGCGAGCGGAATCGTGCCGAGCACGATGGTCGGCAGGATCAGATGCGACAACGCCGATGTGAACGCACCTTCATCGGTCGAGAAGAGGGAGTCGATCAGCATGAAGCCCGTGACGTGCGGAATGTCGTACTCCACCGCGATGCGGCCCGATACCGGCGTCCATCCGAGCTTCGCGGAGAAGAACATGATGAGGATCAGGCCCCACCAGAAGATCGGCATGGAATAGCCGGTGAGCGCGGTGCCCATCACGCCATGATCGACGACCGTGCCGCGCTTGAGCGCCGCCGCGACGCCAGCCGGCAAGCCGACGACGAGCGCGAAGATCATCGCGCAAATGGACAGCTCGACGGTGGCCGGAAAGCGCGCCATGAACTCGCCCATCACGCTCGTATTCGTGATGATGGACGTGCCGAGATCGCCCTTGAGCGCATGGCCGACATACGTGAGGTACTGGAGCGGAAGCGGCTGGTCGAGCCCCAGGCGCTTCATGGCTTCGGCGTGCATTGCCGGGTCCACGCCCCGCTCGCCCATCATCACTTCGATGGGATCGCCCGGGATCAGGTGGATGAGTGCGAACGCGAGAATCGTAATGCCGATGAACGTCGGTATCACCATTCCTATGCGTCGCAAAACGAATCGGAACATGATCGCCCTTTGATATCGTTCGTGGGATCAATACGTGACCGGCGGCCGGATCGTTCGATCCGCGCCGCCGGCCATGTTTCGACTAATTATTTACAAGCGCAAAAAGCGTTCCGTCGACTAGCTTACTGCACGCCGACGCCATCGAAGCGCACGTAGCCGAGCGGCTCGATCTTCATGTTCGTCACCTTCTTGCTGACCGGCTGATAGACGGTCGAATGCGCGATCGGCGAGAACGGAAGTTGTTGCGCGAAGATCTGCTGCGCGTCGGTGTAAGCCTTCGTGCGCGCGGCGACATCGGTGGTCGAGCGGCCCTTCACGACGAGATCGTCGAACGGCTTGTAACACCACTTCGAGAAGTTGCTGCCCTTCACGGCGTCGCAGCCGAGCAGCGTGCCGAGCCAGTTGTCGGGATCGCCGTTGTCGCCGGTCCAGCCGATGAGCATGGCATCGTGTTCGCCCGCGTGCGCGCGCTTCAGATACTCGCCCCACTCGTACGAAACGATATTCGCCTTCACGCCGATCTTCGCCCAGTCGGCCTGGATCATTTCGGCCATCAAACGGGCATTCGGGTTATATGCGCGTTGCACGGGCATGGCCCACAGCGTGATTTCGAAACCGTTCGGGAAGCCGGCCTTCGAGAGCAGTTCCTTTGCCTTCGCGGTGTCGTACGGGTTCGTCTTCAGATTCTTGACGTAGGACCACTGCGTGGGCGGCATCGGTGCGGTGGCCGCCTGGCCCGCGCCCTGATACACGGAATCGATGATCGCCTTCTTGTTGATGGCCATGTCGAGCGCACGGCGAACATCGGCGTTGCCGAGGTCCTTCTTCGTCACGTTATAGGCGACGTAACCTTCGTTGAAGCCGGCCTGCGACGGCGTATCCACATTCGATGCGGACTTCAGCGCCGAGATATCGCCCGGGCGCGGATAGCTCATCACCTGGCATTCGTTGCTCTTCAGCTTCTGCACGCGCACGGCGGCGTCCGGCGTGATCGAAAAGATGAGCTTCGAAATCTGCACCGCGTTCGGCTTCCAGTAGTCCGGATTGCCGTCGAAGCGGATGGTCGCGTCCTTCGTATAGCTGCGGAAGATGAACGGACCCGTGCCGAGCGGATACTGATTGATGTCCGCGGCCTTGCCGTCCTTGAGCAGCTTGTCCGCGTATTCGGCGGAGAGGATCGACGCGTATTCCATCGCCATGTTCTGGATGAACGGCGCGCTCACTTCCTTCAGCGTGAACTTGACGGTGTACGGATCGACCTTGTTGACCTTCGCGATCAGCTTGTCGAGGCCCAGGTCCGTGAAGTACGGGAACTGCACGTTGTACGCCTTGCGGAACGGATGATTCGCATCCAGCATGCGGTTGAACGTGAAGAGCACGTCGTCGGCGTTGAATTCGCGCGTCGGCTTGAAGTAGGACGTCGTCTGGAACTTGACGCCGTGGCGCAGATGGAACGTGTAAGTCAGGCCATCGGGCGAGACTTCCCACTTTTCGGCGAGGCCCGGTTCGACCTTCGTTCCGCCACGCTCGAATTCCACGAGGCGGTTGTACACAGTGAACGTGTTCGCGGTGAAATCGGTGCCGGTGGTGTATTGCGCGGGATCGAAACCGGCGGGGCTGCCTTCGGAGCAGTAAATCAGTGTCTTGTTCGGGATTGCCGCGTTCGCAGCGCTCGCCGCGAACAGCGTTGCCGTAGCGACAGCGCCCATGAGCGCCGACAAGCGGGCGGCTCGCAACAGGCCATTCTTATTCATGTTTCCTCCAGGTCAGTGCCGGCTTCTGGCCAGCGTAGCGCGATCTTACTTGATCGCGTCCTCCGCCTTGTTAGCGGACGAAAAAACCGGGCGCAACACTAGCACGAACAAATATGACGTGGATACGCGGTTTTCCCCAGTTTCGCCGCGAGCGAAGCCGTGAGGCGCAGGCGTTGATTCGGGAGGGAAGAAGAACCGCGCGACGAACGCCGCGCGGGTGATGCAGACAACGAGGATCAGGCTTTGCCGAAGCCGAGGCGCTCGCAGATGGTCTTCGTCGCGGCCGCACCGTTCAACGTATAGAAATGCAGCCCCGGTGCGCCTTCATCGACGAGACGGCGGCACAGGCCCGTCACCACGTCGAGGCCGAACGCGCGGATCGACTCGCGATCGTCGCCATAGCTTTCCAGCCGGCGCGCGATCCACTTCGGCACTTCCGCGCCGCACATGTCGGAGAAGCGCATGAGTTGCGAGAAGTTGGTGATGGGCATGATGCCCGGCGTGATCGGCACATCGACGCCCAGCTTCTTCGTTTCGTCGACGAACTCGAAGTACGCGTCCGCGTTGAAGAAGTACTGCGTGATCGCCGCGTTCGCGCCCGCTTTCACTTTGCGCGCGAAGTTCTCGAGATCGACGCGCGGCGAACGCGACTGCGGATGAAACTCCGGATACGCAGCGACTTCGATGTGGAACCAGTCGCCGTGCTCCTGGCGAATAAATGCCACGAGCTCGGACGCATAGCGCAGTTCGCCGACTTCGCCCATGCCCGAAGGCAGATCGCCGCGCAGCGCGACGATATGGCGAATGCCGTGCTCGCGATACGCGCCGAGAATCGCCCGCAGGCTTTCCTTCGACGAGCCGATGCACGAAAGATGCGGCGCCGCCTCGAAGCCTTCCGCCGCCATTTCGAGCACCGTGTCGAGCGTGCCTTGCTGCGTGGAGCCGCCCGCGCCGAAGGTCACGGAGACGAACTTCGGCGAGAGCTTCGCCAGCTGCGCGCGCGAAGCCCGCAACTTGTCCACGCCTTCCTGCGTCTTCGGCGGGAAAAACTCGAATGAGAGTTCGATCGGTTTCATGTTGATGTGTGCGCGAGAAGCGCGGCGGCTACCCGAAGTTGCGCTGCCCGAAGACGAGCGCCGACAGAAGCCACGACACGATGCTGTACAGAATCGAGCCGAAGAACGCGGACCAGAATCCCGATACTTCGAAGCCCTTCAGCAAGGACGAGCACAGCCAGAAGCACAGCGCGTTCACCACGAGGATGAAGAGGCCGAGCGTGAGGACGGTGACCGGCAGCGTCAGGACGATGAGGACCGGGCGCAGCACCGCGTTGATCAGCCCCAGCACGACCGCGATGATGAGCGCCGTGCCGAAACTGCGAATGTGAATCGACGGCACCAGATAGGTGATGATCAGAAGCGCGAGCGCGTTGATCAGCCATGTCAGCAGCACGGTCATCGAAGTTCTCCGGGATGGTCGTCGTCGGGCGCAGCGGCGCGCGGATGCACGAGGCGCCCGCGCGCGACAGCCGTCGCGTTTGCCGCGTTAATTAATAGCGGTAGTGGTTCGGCTTGAACGGACCGTTCTTTTCGACGCCGATGTAGCCTGCCTGCTCATCCGACAGCACGGTCAGCTCAGCACCGATGCGGCCGAGGTGCAGACGCGCGACCTTCTCGTCGAGATGCTTCGGCAGCACGTAGACCTTGTTCTCGTACTGGTCGCCGCGCGTGAACAGTTCGATCTGCGCGAGCGTCTGGTTCGTGAACGAGTTCGACATCACGAACGACGGATGGCCCGTTGCGCAGCCGAGGTTCACGAGACGTCCTTCGGCCAGCAGAATGATGCGCTTGCCGTCCGGGAAGATGATGTGATCGACCTGCGGCTTGATGTTGTCCCACGTGTACTGGCGCGTGGACGCAACGTCGATTTCGGAATCGAAGTGACCGATGTTGCAGACGATCGCGTTGTTGCGCATCGCCTTCATGTGGTCGTGATTGATGACGTGGTAGTTGCCCGTCGCCGTCACGAAGATGTCGGCCTTGTCGGCGGCGTATTCCATCGTCACGACGCGATAGCCTTCCATCGCCGCCTGCAGCGCGCAGATCGGATCGATTTCGGTGACCCACACCGTCGCGCCCAGACCGCGCAGCGATTGCGCGCAGCCCTTGCCCACGTCGCCGTAGCCGGCCACGACCGCGATCTTGCCCGCGATCATCACGTCCGTCGCGCGCTTGATGCCGTCCACGAGGGACTCGCGGCAGCCGTACAGGTTGTCGAACTTCGACTTCGTGACCGAATCATTGACGTTGATGGCAGGGAACGGCAGACGGCCTTCCTTTTCCATCTGATACAGGCGATGCACGCCCGTCGTCGTTTCTTCCGTCACGCCCTGAATGTGCGCGAGGCGCGTGGAATACCACGTCGGATCGGCGTCGAGGTGGCGCTCGATCGACTTGTACAGCGCGACTTCTTCTTCGTTCGTCGGCTTGGCGATGACCGAGCGATCCTTCTCCGCCTTCGAGCCGAGGATCAGCAGCAGCGTGGCGTCGCCGCCGTCATCGAGAATCATGTTCGCGAATTCGCCGTTCGGCCATTCGAAGATGCGGTGCGAGAATTCCCAGTACTCGTCGAGCGATTCGCCCTTGAACGCGAACACCGGCGTGCCGCCGTCGGCGATTGCCGCGGCAGCGTGATCCTGCGTCGAGAAAATGTTGCACGACGCCCAGCGCACGTCCGCGCCCAGCGCCTTCAGCGTTTCGATCAGCACGCCGGTCTGAATGGTCATGTGCAGCGAACCGGCGACGCGCGCGCCCTTCAGCGGCTGCTGCGCCTTGTATTCTTCGCGAATCTGCACGAGGCCCGGCATTTCCGTCTCGGCGATGTCGAGCTCTTTGCGGCCCCATGCGGCGAGCGACATGTCGGCGACGACGAAATCCTTGGTGTTTTGGGAATCGAGAACTGCGGCGTTCATCACGCCCTCCTTTTCTAAAAAGACTAGAAATGTTGACGTGAGCGCCGTTCGAATGCGGTGGCTTGGAAGGCCGTCCGGATTGAATGCCTCCGAGCCTGGCGAATGATGCTTTTCAGCGGGTCATCCGTCGCAACGCTCCTCGGGGGCGAGGGTGGATTGTAGCAAAGTCTTTTGAGATGGTTTGGCTCTTGATTGGCCGATTTCGCTCAGAATGGCAACGCGGAAAGCAGCGGCGCGAGCAGCACCATGACGACACCCGCGATCATCATCGTGAGGCTGGAGACGACGCCCTCTTCGCTACCGAGTTCGCGCGCCTTCGCGGTGCCGACGCCGTGCGCCGCCGCGCCGAAGAGCGCGCCGCGCGCGAGCCGCGTGCGCAGCGGCACGAGCGCGAGCACGAGTTCGCCGAACAGCATCCCGCACACGCCTGTGGCGATCACGAAAAGCGCGGTGAGATCCTTCGACGCGTGAATCTTGTCGGATACGGCGAGCGCGAACGGTGTGGAAACGGAGCGCGTCGCGAGGCTTCGCTGCAGTTCCGGCGACAGATGCAGCAGCTTCGCCAGCGCCAGCGATCCGCCGACGCCCACGAGAATTCCGACCGTCACGCCGACCGTCAGCGAAATCCAGTGGCGTTTCAGCAGCCCGCGATATTCGTAGATCGGCACGGCGAACGCGACGGTCGCGGGGCCGAGCAGCCACATCAGCCAGCGCGTGTCGGCGAAGTAGACCGAATACGGAATGCGCGCGGTCACGACTATCAGCGCGAGCACCGCCGGAACCGCGAGGAGCGGCGTGAGCCACGGGCTCTTGTAGCGCGCGTAGAGGCGCTTGGACGCGAAGTACAGCGCGACCGTCAGCACGAAGCAGGCGGCCGCGATCAGGCGGCCGGCGTCGTCATGGAAAAGGGATGCGCAGAAGTGATTCATCGGTGCGTGGACGACGGTCAGGCGCGGGCCGCGTGCCGTGCGACGCGCGCGCGTCGCAGCGCGAGACGGCGTTCGAGCCGCGCAGCGCGATCGACGGCGAACGCCACGGCGATCATCACCATCAGCGTTCCACCGATGACAACCAGCGCGAGCCGCCAGCCTTCCTCTCTGAACAGACCGCCGTATTGCACGACCGCGACCGCTGCCGGAATGAAGAACAGCAGCATGTCGGCGAGCAGCCAGTCCGCGCCCGCCTTGACCCAGCGCGGCGCCACGCCGCCGCACATCAGCAGGAGGAGCAGCGCGATCAATCCGATGACGCCGCCCGGCACCGGCAGCGCCAGCGTGCGCGCGACGAAATCCGCCGCGAACCAGATGCCGGCGATGCCCGCCGACTGCACCGCAACGCGCATGAAACGCGCTGCCGAAGCGCGGGCGTTGCTGGACGGCGTCTGATGCGAAAGAACGGCGGACATGGCGAGTTCCGGATTAGGAATATGACTAGGGTTTACCTGTAGTCCGAGTATATGGGCACTCTTCCCATAAAAAAAATGACTTAAGCTTATCCACATCATTCCTGAATGGAATCCGGAGGCCGAAATGGAACTGCGTGCGCTGCGTTACTTCGTTGAAGTGGTGAAGCAGAAGAGTTTCACGACCGCCGCCGAGCACATGTTCGTCACGCAGCCGACCATCAGCAAGATGGTCAAGGCGCTCGAAGACGAAATCGGCTCGCCGCTTTTGCTGCGCGAGGGCCGGCAGATGGTGCTGACCGACGCCGGGCAGATCGTCTATCAGCGCGGCGTCAACGTGCTCGCGGCCCACGCCCGGCTCGAGGCCGAATTGAACGACCTCGGCACGTTCGGGCGCGGGACGCTCACTATCGGCATTCCGCCGATGGGCGGCTCGCTTTTCACGCCGGCCATCGCGGCGTTCCGAAAGCGGTATCCGAAAGTCGAGCTGAAACTGTTCGAGCGCGGATCGAAGGCGATCGAAGCCGCGCTGATCGACGGCGAACTGGAACTCGGCGGCGTCCTGCAGCCGGTCGATACCGAAATGTTCGACGTGCTGCCCGTCAGCCGTCAGATTCTGTGGCTGGTCGCGCAAAAAGGCTCGCGCTGGGACGAAGTCGACGAAGTGCCGCTCGCCGATCTCGCCGCCGAGCCTTTCGTGTTCTATGGCGAGAGCCTCGCGCTCAACGACGTGGTGCTGCACGCGTGCCGGGAGGCGGGCTTTTCGCCGACGATCGTCGGCCGCAGCGGACATTGGGATTTCATGGCGGCGCTGGTGCAGGCGGGCGTCGGCATCGCGCTATTGCCCGCGCCGTATTGCCGCCGCCTCGACGCGGAGGCATTCACGTGCCGCCCGGTCGTCGCGCCCGAAATTCACTGGGACATGGCGGTCGGCTGGCGGCGCAACGGGTATCTGTCGCATGCGGCGCGCGCGTGGATCGAAGTCGCGCGCGAAACCTTGCCGGCGAATCTGGACCAGGACTTCATGGCCGATGGCTTCGCGCGCAGACGCCGCTGAAACGAAAACCGCGCCGCAGCCGCGAATGGCGGCCCGGCGCGGGGATCGACGCGGGGATCGGCGCGGGAATGGAAACGAATGCCGGATCAGCGCACTTCCTGGAACTCGATGCGGCGATTCGCCATGCGTCCGGCGGGCGTGTCGTTGCTGGCGATCGGGCTGGCTTCGCCGAAGCCTTGCGCCGTCAGCGAAGTCGCCGGAATGCCGTGCTTCACCAGATAGGCGCGCACCGCTTCCGCACGCTTCTTCGACAGCGCGACGTTCAATGCCGCGCTGCCCGTGTTGTCGGAATAGCCGGCGATCTGCAGCTTGATCGGCGACACGCTTTCGTCGCATGCCTTGAGCGTCTCGGCGGACTTGGCGAGCGCCGCCATTGCGGCGGCGGGAGGCGTATTCGAGCCGACGCGGAAGTTGATCGGCTTCTGGTTCAGCATCCGGGCGATGGCCGGCGGGGAGCACGCCTCGCCGTTCGACACGACCAAACTACCGGACGCGGCCGATGCGGCCGATGCCGGCGCATCCGCTGGGCTTGATGCAGCGCCGATCTTCCAGTCCGAGCCGAACACCGACTTCAGCTTGTCGAGCCAGCCGAGCTTCGCGTCGGCGGCCTCGCCGCCCAGTTCGATCTTGTCGCCCGCGATGTGCACGCGCGCGCCGGGCAGCGTCAGCACGGGAAGCAGCTTGTCGAGCTTGCCGACCCACGTGGACGGCTTGGTGTCCGGATCGACGGTCACGTTTGCATGGAACTTGTCGCCGCCGAGCATGGACGACAACGTGTCGATCAGGACCTGCCGCTCCTCGTCGCTGCCGACCTTCGCGCTGAGCGTCGGCACGCCGGACGCATCGACGGTGAACGAAGCCACCGCCTCTCTGCCAGGCAGCAACGTCGGGATGGACGCCTGACCCGGCGCGGATGCGGACGCATCCGCGGCGATGCCGCCGGGCGAATCCGCGAAAGAATCCGACGCGGCCGAAGCGTCCGCTTGGGCATCGGCTGCTTGCTCCTTCGGCTTGTCGTCGGTCGCGCAGCCCCGCGTGACGAGCGCCGCGAATAGCGCGAGCGCAGCCGCATTCGCCACCCACAGCCATTTGCGCTTGCCCGGCGCGTCATGCGTTTCGTCGGGGGCCTCCGGCTCGGGCGGGCGGTCGTTTTGAATGGGGAATGCCGCCGCCTCGTGCGTAGCCGGATGCTCCAGGTGCGACGACACCGCCTTCAGCCGCGACGCCACGCCCGCCAGAAACGCGCCGACCGAGCCGAGCCCGAGCGCCTGCGCGAAGGCGTCCGTCATGTTCGCGCGCACGACGGGCAGTTGATGACCGAGCAGCGTCGGCAAAGAGCCGACCTGACCGTTGTGCTGCATGAAATAGCGTTTGAGCAGCCCGAGGACGGTTGCCCCGACCACGCCCGTCAGCGCGCGGGTCGAGTCCGCCGCGACGCCGGTGTGGTCGGCGATGCGCTCGCTCAGCCTGTTGAGGCTGTCGTGTGAGGCGACCGCGCCTTCCACCGATGCGCCCGTGGCCAGCAGCGACTGCATGCCTTCTTCGTGCATGACGAAGTGCGGCAGTTCGTCGGCGATATGCGTGTTCACGCTCGGCGACATGACCGATGCGAAGAGGTTGCGCGCGCCATCGAGCGACGACGCCTTGCTCATCATCGCGCCGATAAGCGCAGGACCGCACAACGAGATCACGCGCTTGGCGGATTCCGGCGTGCAGCCGACGCGTGTGGCCAGATGCTGCAACACGCTTTCGTTCAAAGCGCCCTGTACCAATTGATTGAGGTTGATGCTCATTCGGATTACTTCCAGAAAAGGCGTGGTCGCGCGGGCAGTCGTGCCCGGTAGGTCGGGCCGATTATAGGTTCGGGTTCCGGCCCGTCAGCGTGGACGCCTGAACAATCGGATTTGTCTCAGCGCACAGTGCTTTCAGACTGCGCCGCAGAAAAGTTGACGATGCTGTGACAACCGCGCCGCCACGCCCGGCCCGATTGAACAGAGCGATGCCTCTACACCCCGGCCGGAAGCGCGGCCTATGATGGAAAAATTCGAGATGGCGGCGACGCATGCGGCAAGTGTCGCGTGGAACACACGGCGCCGTTGCCGCGCCACGCATGAGGGAGACCGACGCATGGATTCGCCATTGGCCGACGCACACGCCCTTTCTTTCGGCGCGACGCATCACGTCACGAATCAGGCGCCGCCGCTTTGCGATTACGACGCCTTCTCGGCCGACCGCGCGCTCGCCGCCGCCGTCGGGCGCGAGGGCGCGCAGTGGCATGCGGAGGCGCTGTCGCGCGATGCCCGCGCCCTCACGCAGCCCGACGTGCTCGCGCTCGCGGACCTGGCGAACCGCCACGCGCCGGAACTCGCGACGCACGATGCGCGCGGCGAACGGATCGACGCCATCGAGTTTCATCCGGCGTGGCACGAATTGCTGCGCCGGCTGCGTCACGAGGGCCTGCAGGCGCTTCCGTTCGAACCCCGGGCGCGCGCCGGATCGATGGCCGCGCGCTGCGCGGGCTACTTTCTGCACGGCCAGCTCGAATCCGGGTCGCTCTGTCCGGTCACGATGACCTTCGCGAGCATTCCCGTCTTGCGCCGCGAACCGGCGCTGTACGCGCGGCTCGCGGCGCCGCTGCTGTCGCGTGAACACGATCCGCGCGACATCCCGCTCGAAGCGGGCAAGCGCTCGATGATGATCGGCATGGGCATGACCGAAAAGCAAGGCGGCTCGGATGTGCGCAGCAATCGCACGCGGGCGCATGCGATCGGTGGCGGCGGGCGCGGCGGCGAATATCGGCTGATCGGCCACAAGTGGTTCTTCTCGGCGCCGCAATGCGACGCGCATCTCGTCCTCGCGCGCACCGCCGACGAAGGCGCGCTGTCGTGTTTCTACGTGCCGCGCTTCGCGCCGGACGGCCGCAAGAACGCGGTGCATGTGCAGCGGCTGAAGGACAAGCTCGGCAACCGCTCGAATGCGAGCAGCGAAGTCGAATTTTTCGATGCCTACGGCGTGATGATCGGCGACGAAGGACGCGGCGTGCCGACGATCATCGAGATGGCGAACTTCACGCGGCTCGACTGCGCGATCGGCAGCGCGGCGCTGATGCGTGCGGCGCTCGTGCAGGCGATTCATCACGCGCGGCATCGCAACGCGTTCGGCGCGCGGCTCGCCGATCAGCCGCTGATGCGCAACGTGCTGGCGGACCTCGCGCTCGAATCGGAAGCGGCGACGCTGCTGTTCATGCGGCTCGCGGGCGCGTTCGAGCAGAGCGCGGCGGCGGGCAGCGCGCCGCACGAGCGCGCGTGGCGGCGCATCGTGACGCCGGCGGCGAAGTTCTGGGTGTGCAAGCGCGCGCTCGAATTCACCGGCGAGGCGATGGAAGTCTGGGGCGGCAACGGCTACGTCGAGACCGGACCGATGGCGCGTTTCTATCGTGAAGCGCCGGTCAATTCGATCTGGGAAGGCTCCGGCAACGTGATGTGTCTCGACGTGCTGCGCGCGTTCGAGCGCGAACAGGACGCGGCGCACGCGCTGTTCGACGACTGGCGCGAGACGGCGGCGACGCAGCCGGCGCTCGGGGCGGCGCTGCAGGGACTGGTGGCGATGCTGACGGGCGATGCGTCGTCGCGCGAGGCGTCGGCGCGGGGCATCGCCCAGCGGCTGGCGTTATGCGCGCAAGCCGTGCTGATGGCGCGCCATGCGCCTGCGGATGTGGCGCAGGCGTTCCTCGACACGCGACTCGGCGATGCGCGCGGCGATACCGGGCGGGTATACGGAACGTTGCCGGCGCGGTTCGATCACGGGGGGATCGTGGAAAGGGCGCTTGCGGGATAGCGGGGAGCGATGCGTCGTACGTCAGCGAACCGCTCGCCCCGCTTCCCGAATCGGCTCCTCGTTCTCCAGCCGATAAACCCACGACAGCAATTCCGCCACCGCCTGATAAAGCGCGGGCGGAATATGCGCGTCCAGATCGACCTGCATTAGCAGCGACACCATTTCGGGCGAGTCGTGCACGTACACGCCCGCTTCCTTCGCGCGCTGCACGATCATTTCCGCGACCAGCCCGTAACCCTTCGCGACGACGCGCGGCGTCGTTTCGTGATTCGCGGCGTCGTAGGTCAGCGCCGTCGCCTGCTTACGGCTGTAGGGCGTGCTCATGCCGAGCCTCCGTCGCTGCCAAACAGATGCGCGAGCGGCGAGCGCACCGGCTTCGCGCTCGCGCCGTGCTCGCCGAGGTCGAAGTCCGCGGCGCCGTCCGCCGGACGCACGGAGAATGACGCCAGCGCGATCCCCGCCGCTTCCAGTTGACGCGCGAAAGCCGCGCCATCCGACGCAAGGCGGCCCGCGCCGCGATCGCTCGCCTTTATGCGCACCGTCAATTGCTCGCCAGTCAGCACGAGTTCGGCGTCCACCGTGCCGAGCGCCGGCAGCGAAAGCGTCACGCGCGTGCGCCAGGCGCGATCGTCGGCGGGCGCGTCGGGCGTGCGGGCGTCGCGCGGCTCGCGGCCGATTTCCCATTCGAAGCGCGTCCCCGGCCACGCCTCGCCCTGCCAGCGAAACTGCCCGTTGGCGAGCATGTCGAGCTGCTGGCGCACGACATCGAGCGTCGCCGGATGAATGCCCGCCGTCACGGACGCCTGCACCGCCGATTCATGCGATCCCGGCTGCGCGCTCGTCGCCGGCGCGGCGCTCGCCGTCTGCGAATTCGATAGCACGGATGCCGGGGCGTCGCGCACCGATGCCGCGAGCGCCGCCGCCTGCTGCGGCGTCTGCGGCATCGCGACGGGGCGCGCGGGCATCGGCGCCGGCGCGGGCGTGTCCGGAACGCCGGCTGCGGTGTGGAATTCGTCGGTGAAGTCGAGCGGCATCGCGCGGGCATCGACGTGCGCCTGCGGCTCGTTGCCGAGCGACGCCGCCGTGCGCTGCCCCGCCAGCCACTGCGCGAGATGCGATTCGTAGAAGAGCCCGCTGTCGCGGACGGTTTTCGCCAGTTCGCCCGCCAGCACGGACGCCGGCAGCGGCGGCAGGTTCAGGCTCGCGGCGCGCGCAGCGGCGACGGCGGCAGCGTTGGCGGAGAAAGCGGTATCGAAAAGACCGGTGGTGAGCGCGGCGAAGGCGCTCGCGGGGCGTGGGGGCGTCGGCCAGAGAGGCGTATCGCCGATGACGGCGGGCGCCGCGCCGCCGAGCCGCGAAATGACGTCGAGCGTGCGCGCGACGTCCGAAAGCTCCGTTCTCGCCGATGCCGCCGCGTTCGCCGCGCCGGATGCGGGCGTGACGGGCGTATCGACGGAATGCGATGTATCCGCCTGGGTCGTCGTGCGGCCAGCGGCGGCGCCGGCTGCGCCTTTGACGCCATCGGCCGCGCGGATAGCGGACAGGACGAGGTCGGTGCGGCTCGCAAGCAGTGCCGCCAGCGTGGAGTCGAGTCCTGTCATGCCGAAATCCTCAAGTGCGTCCGCTAAGCGCGGCGCGTCTTTCAACGCAGTCCGACCATCTTCTTAAGAACGCGCGCCGTGCTGTTGACAGTGAAAAGCGCCGACAGGCGGGCAAGGCTCGGCGAGCTCAGATCGCGAATGGCGGCGTCATCGGCGAGAATCTTCTTCACCAGATCCAGCTTGCGCGCGCGGGCGCTTTCGTCGAGCTCCGACCCGGCATCCGTCTCCTGCAACTGGTCGATCAGCTCGCGATACACACCCTGCATCGCCTTTAGTTCGCTCCAGTCGCCTTCGCGCGCCGCGACCAGCATCTGGGCGGAAAGTGCGGCGATGGCTTCGTAGTGAGCGAAGTATTCTTGTGTGGTTTTCATTCTTCTCTGGCAGTCGCCCGCCGCTTCGTTCAGACGGCTGCCGCGGTCATCTGCGCCACTTCCGGTCCGATTCCAACCCACGCTTCCTCGAGCGTCGCGAGCAAGTCGTCGACTTCCACGAGCATCTTCTCGTCCTGTTTCAGGTTCGCCTCGAGGAGCCGGCGCGTCATGTACGAATACAGCGCGTCCAGCCGTTGCGCGATTTCGCCGCCCGCTTCCTTGTTCAGCGCCTGCTGCAAGCCGCTTTCGACGATGTTGATCGCCTTGGTGATCGCCGCCCCGCGTGCCCCGATGTTGTTCTGCTGCTGATGCATCCGCGCCTGCGCGATGGCCTGCCGCGCGCCCTGATAAAGCATCACGATGAGCCGGTGCGGGCTGGCTCCCATCACGCCCGTCTGAACGCCGACGCGCGCATATGCGTTGGCTCCCGCCTGTCCCTGCGAATACATCGTGGCTCTCCCTGAATGCGATGCCGGCGCGGCGATTCGCCGCCCGTCCGGACGCCCATCGCGTGTCCGGAAAGAAATCGGTGCCGGCGGAAATCACGAAGGCGCCGCCCGCTGTCGCGAGCGAACCATCGTTCGCCGTGCTGTTATCGGGGTTATCGGAGAAACGCGGCAAAGCTTTAGGGGCAAGGCTGCGGGGCCCGAACGGCCGGGTCGCACGGACGGCGTCTGAACGCGTCAGACGGAGATCTGCATGATTTCGTTGTACGCCGACACCAGCTTGTTGCGGACCTGGAGGCCGAACTGCAGTCCGACGTTCGCCTTCTGCATGTCCACCATCACGTCGTTGAGCGAGACGTTCGGCGCGCCGATTTCGAACGCGTGCGCTTCGTTGACCGCTTTCGTCTGGTTGTCGCTGATCTTGTCGATGGACGATTTCAGCGCATCCGCGAAGCTGCCCGCGCTCACCGCGCCGGAGCTTGCGCCTGCGCCGGAGGCCGCGCCGGTGACTGCGCCGGACGCCGTCGCGCCGCCGGCCGCCTGCGCGGACATCGACTGGATCGCGCTCAGTGCGGCGGAAAGCGGATTGATCGGAAAGTTCATGTTGACTCCGTATGACTGCAACGCTATTGCAAAGAACAGAAGGATGTCCGGGCGGCGCATTTGACGCCTCGCCGGGCTTGAAAAAGATTAGCAGCGGGTGCGCTTCCAAACCGCCCGAAGAACGGGGGAAACCCGGCTCTATTCATCGAATCGACTTGCAATGTTGTGCGGATAATCCCCATCGTGAAAAGACTCCTCAACCGCTGACGAACGGCGGCGACGGGAAGACGCCAAGATTCGGAGTATCGACGCCAAATGGAAACGCCCAACAACTCTTTGATTACGCCCGACGCCAGAATGGGCCTGGCGGGCGCGCAACCCGGCGCGGCCGCAAGCGCCGCTGCGGGCGCGGGCCTGTCGGGCGGCAATTTCGGCGGCTTCGCACAGCGCGTGCCGATGCTTTCGCAATTCCGCTCGAACCCGCGCGTGCCGCTGATCATCGCGGTGGCCGTGCTGGCGATGGTCGTCGCGGGGCTGCTGCTCTGGTCGCGCCAGCCGGACTATCGCGTGCTGTTCAGCAATCTGTCGGATCGCGATGGCGGCGCAATCGTTACCGCGCTTCAGCAGGGCAACATTCCGTACAAGCTGGCCGAAGGCGGCGGCGCCATTCTGGTTCCGGCCGAGCAGGTTCACGAGACGCGTCTGCGTCTCGCGAGCCAGGGTCTGCCGAAGAACGGCTCGGTCGGCTTCGAACTGATGGACAACCAGAAGTTCGGCATCAGCCAGTTCGCCGAGCAGATCAACTATCAGCGCGCGCTGGAAGGCGAACTCGAGCGCACCATCGGCTCGATCTCGTCGGTCAAGTCGGCGCGCGTGCACCTGGCGATTCCGAAGCCGAGCGTCTTCGTGCGCGACAAGGAACTGCCGACCGCCTCCGTGATGGTCAACCTCTACCCCGGCCGCGTGCTCGACGAAGGGCAAGTGCTCGCGATCGCGCACATGGTGTCGTCGGGCGTGCCGGACATGCCGGTGAAGAACGTGAACATCGTCGATCAGGACGGCAACCTGCTCACGAGCCAGAGCGCCGCGAGCGGCCTCGACGCATCGCAACTGAAGTACGTGCAGCAGATCGAGCACAACACGCAAAAGCGCATCGACGCGATCCTCGCGCCGCTTTTCGGCGCCGGCAATGCGCGGTCACAGGTGAGCGCGGATATCGATTTCTCGAAGCTCGAGCAGACGGCCGAAAGCTATGGTCCGAACGCGAATCCGCAGAGCACGGCGATCCGCAGCCAGCAATCGAGCGAATCGAGCGAAACGTCGGGCAGCGGTGCGACGGGCGTGCCGGGCGCGCTGTCGAACCAGCCGCCGCAAGCGGCATCCGCGCCGATCGATGCCGCCGCATCCGGCACGGCCGCGACGAAGTCCACGCCGCAGAATCAGCGCCGCGACACGACGACGAACTATGAAGTGGATCGCACCGTGCGCCACTTCGAGCAGGCGACGGGCGGCATCAAGCGTCTGTCCGTGGCGGTCGTCGTGAACTTCGAGCGCAAGGTCGATGCGAAGGGCAACGTCACGATGACGCCGCTCGCCGCCGACAAGCTCGCGCAAGTGCAGCAGCTCGTGAAGGACGCAATGGGCTACGACGAGAAGCGCGGCGATTCCGTCAACGTGGTGAACAGCGCGTTCTCGTCGGACCTGAACGCGACGCCGGATGTGCCGTGGTGGCGCACGCCCGACATGATCGCGCGCGGCATCTCGCTCGCGAAGTACGTGGGCATCGGCATCGTGGCGCTGTTCCTGTACTTCAGCATGGTGAAGCCGGCGATGCGCCGCGCCTTCCCGCCGCCGCCTGAAGTCGCGCCCGCGCTGGCCGGTGCGCCGGACGAGCTCTCGCTGCTCGACGGCCCGGCGGCGGCCGGCGAGAAGAAGGTTGACGAAGAAATGGATGCCGAGGTGAGTCTCCTCGGTCATGAAAGCAACAAGGCTAAATTCGATCGCAATCTCGACTACGCGCGGATGGTCGCGCGCCAGGACCCGAGAATCGTTGCGACCGTCGTGAAGAACTGGGTGTCCGATGAACGCTGAAGGCCTGAATAAAGCCGCTCTCCTCCTGATGTCGATCGGTGAGGAAGAAGCCGCCGACGTTTTCAAGTATCTCGCGCCGCGCGAGGTGCAGAAAATCGGCGCGACGATGGCGGCGCTGAAGAACGTGACGCGCGAGCAGCTCGACAACGTGCTGACCGAATTCGTGCAGGAAGCCGAAAAGCACACCGCGCTGTCGCTCGATTCGAGCGAATACATCCGCTCGGTGCTGACGAAGGCGCTCGGCGAAACCAAGGCCGGCGCGCTGATCGACCGCATTCTGCAAGGCAGCGATACGAGCGGTATCGAAGGCCTCAAGTGGATGGACTCGGGCGCGGTCGCGGAACTCATCAAGAACGAGCATCCGCAGATCATCGCGACGATTCTCGTGCACCTGGACCGCGATCAGGCTTCGGAAATCGTGTCGCTCCTGAACGACCGGCTGCGTAACGATGTGCTGCTGCGCATCGCGACGCTCGACGGCATTCAGCCCGCCGCGCTGCGCGAACTCGACGACGTGCTGACCACGCTCCTCTCGGGCAGCGACAACCTGAAGCGCGCGCCGATGGGCGGCATCCGCACGGCGGCGGAGATTCTCAACTTCATGTCGAGCAATCACGAGGAAGGCGTGCTGTCGAACGTGCGCGAGTACGACGCCGAACTCGCGCAGAAGATCATCGACCAGATGTTCGTGTTTGAGAACCTGCTCGATCTGGAAGACCGCGCGATCCAGTTGCTGCTGAAGGAAGTCGAGTCGGAAACGCTGATCGTGTCGCTGAAAGGCGCGCAGCCCGGCTTGCGCCAGAAGTTCCTGTCGAACATGTCGCAGCGCGCGGCGGAACTGCTCGCCGAAGACCTCGATTCACGCGGTCCGGTGCGTGTGTCGGAAGTGGAGCAGCAGCAGCGCAAGATCCTGCAGATCGTCCGCAATCTCGCCGAGAACGGCCAGATCCAGCTAGGCGGCAAGGCGGAGGACGCATATGTCTGACGCTGCCGCGGCAAGGGCCAACGTGTCGGCGTATCAGCGTTGGGAGATGGCGTCGTTCGATCCCGTCACCGTCGACAACAGCGCGGCGGAACAGGCTGCGCTCGAAGCGCATCTGCGCCGCGTCGAGGAAGACGCCCATGCGCAGGGTCTCGCGAAGGGGCACGTCGCCGGTCAGGCGCTGGGCTTCAAGGCGGGCTTCGAGCAGGGCGAGGCGCGGGGCTTCGAGGAAGGCCGCAAGGAAGCGCTCGCGCAAGCGGCGCAACTCGCGCAAATCGCCGACACGTTCAAGACCGCGCTGCAGGCCGCCGACGCCGCCATCGCGGAATCGCTCGCGGCGCTGGCCATCGACATCGCGCAGCAGGTCGTGCGTCAGCATCTGACGCTCGATCCGACCGCGCTCGTGGCCGTGGCGCGTGAAGTGATCGCCGCCGAGCCGGAGCTTTCGGGCGCGCCGACGCTCGTCGTCAGCCCGACGGATTTGCCGGTCGTCGATTCGTATCTGAAGGAAGAACTCGAAGCCGCCGGCTGGACGGTGCGGCCCGATCCGGCCATCGAACGCGGCGGCTGCAAGGCGCACGCCGCGACCGGGGAAATCGATGCGACCAACGCATCGCGATGGGAACGCGTGGCCGCCGCGCTCGGGAGGAACAAGCCGTGGTGAACAACCGGATTACGCAGGATGGACTGAGCGCGCTCGAACAGGAACTCGCGCGGGCGTCGTTCGGACCGCTCGCGGGCGACGAAGCCGCCGCCGACGAACAGGCCGACACGCACGCCGCGCGCACGATCGCCGAACTGGCCGCGCTCGCGGGCAATCCGCACATCGACACGTGGCGCGACAAGCTCGACGCGCTGAAGTCGCGCAACGCCATTGCGAAGCCGCTGCGTCCGTGCGGCCGCCTCACGCGCGCCGCGGGTCTCGTGCTCGAAGCGGTCGGTCTGAAGATGGGCGTGGGATCGGAATGCATGATCGAGTTGCCGCCCGGCAGCGCGATCCCGGCAGCCGAAGCCGAAGTCGTCGGCTTCGCGGGCGACAAGCTGTTCCTGATGCCGACGACCGAAGTCGCGGGTCTTCTGCCCGGCGCGCGGGTGTATCCGCTGGAGAGCGCGCCGATCAATGATCCGATGGCGGGCGCGAAGCGTTTGCCCGTCGGCTGGGAAATGCTCGGCCGCGTGGTCGATGCTTCCGGCCGCCCGCTCGATGGCCTCGGCCCGCTTGGCGCGAAGATGGATGCGCCGCTGGCCGGGCCCGTCATCAATCCGCTGAATCGCGAGCCGATTCATAAAGTGCTCGACGTCGGCGTGCGCGCGATCAATTCGCTGCTCACGGTCGGACGCGGCCAGCGCATGGGGTTGTTCGCGGGCTCGGGCGTCGGTAAATCGGTGTTGCTCGGCACGATGGCGCGCTACACGAGCGCGGAAGTGATCGTGATCGGGCTGATCGGCGAGCGCGGCCGCGAAGTGAAGGAATTCATCGAGCAGATTCTGGGCGAGGACGGACTTGCCCGCTCGGTGGTCGTCGCCGCGCCGGCGGACGTATCGCCCGTGCTGCGGATGCAGGCCGCCGCGTACACGACCTCGCTTGCCGAATATTTCCGCGATCAGGGCAAGCACGTGCTGATGCTGATGGATTCGCTCACCCGCTACGCGATGGCGCAGCGCGAGATCGCGCTTGCCATCGGCGAGCCGCCCGCGACGAAGGGCTATCCGCCGTCGGTGTTCGCGAAGCTGCCGGCGCTCGTCGAGCGGACGGGCAATGGACCGGAAGGCGGCGGTTCGATCACCGCGTTCTACACGGTGCTCACCGAAGGCGACGATCAGCAGGACCCGATCGCCGATTCCGCGCGCGCGATTCTCGACGGGCATATCGTGCTGAACCGGTCGCTGGCGGAAGCGGGGCATTATCCGGCGATCGACATCGAACAGTCGATCAGCCGCGTGATGACATCGATCATCGACGACAAGCATCTCGAGCGCGTGCGTCTCTTCAAGCAGATGCTTTCGCGCTATCAGCGGAACAAGGATTTGATCAATGTCGGTGCGTATTCGCACGGACGGGATGCGTTGCTGGACCGTGCGATTGCGCTGTATCCGCGGATGGAGTCGTTTTTACAGCAAGGCTTTCGTGAGCAGGCAAATTTTGAACCGAGCCTCGATTTGTTGCATCAGCTTTTCGACTAGTATTCGAGCCATTCGTCATAAGAACGCGTAGACCCCGACCACAGAGACCGCACGTCCATGTCCAAGAATCTGCCGATCAACACGCTTATCGAACTCGCGCAAGAAGAGCTCGACTCCGCCACCAAAAAGCTGGGCAAACTGCAGCAGGAAAAAAACGACGCCGAGGCGCAGCTCGCATCGCTCGTGACTTATCGCGACGAGTACCACGCGAAGTTCACGGCATCGGCGCAGCAAGGCACGACGGCGCAGACGCTGCGCAATTTTCAGGCTTTCGTCGATACGCTCGATGCGGCCATCGCGCAGCAGCGCGCGGCGCTCGTCATGGCGGATCACCGCATCGAGGCGATGAAGCCCGAGTGGCGGCTCAAGAAGCAGAAGGTCGGCAGTTACGAAGTGCTTGCGGCGCGCGGCGAAGCGGTGCTTGCGAAGAAAGCGGCGCGCGTCGAACAGCGCGAGGCCGACGAGCATGCGGCGAAGGTGCTTCGCATGCGTGCTGCACGGGCTTGAGATTTATAGCGGCGTTTGTCCGCGTGTAGTTCATTCATCGATTTTCAGAGACTGATATGTCCTCCGTTTCATTTACTGGCGCGCTGACGGGTGCTTCGTCATCGTCATCGTCTTCGTCTTCGGGCGCATCGGCGGCCCGGCGCGCGGCGAGCGCGGGCGCGTCGTTCGGGCTGACGCTGCAGAGCATCACCGATCGCGCCAATGCAGAGGCGCAAGCGGCGCAGGCGCTGACTTCGGGCGACAAGTCGAGCGTGCATGACGCGCCCAAGTCCGACGACAGCGCTGCCAAGCAAAGTGATGACGCGCAGGCATCGTCGTCTGCGGATGCGAGCGATGCTGCGGCGGACGCATCGAAGCCTGCGGACAAGACCGAAAGCGCGGATGGATCGAAGGCGACGTCATCGACGAAGCCGGGCGGTTCCGCCGATGCAGCGGCCAAGGCTGCCGCCGACGCGAAGGCGCGCGCCGATGCTGCGAATGCGGCTAGTGCTGCGAATGCAGACGCGAATTCCGATGCTGCTGCCGACGACGCGACGCTCGCCGATCTCGCGGATGCGGCGACGGGCAGCTTGACGACGGTATCGACGGATGACGATGCATCCGCGACTGGCGACACGAAGAAAACCGGCGATGCGAAATCGGCGCCGGACGCGTTGCAAGCTGCGCTGGCGGCGATGAGCAATCCGCCGGCGGCTGCGGTCGTGACGGCGGCGTCGGGACACGCTGGCGCGGAAGCCGGCAAGGATTTGCCGAGCGGCGGCAAGGGCGCGCGTGGTGTGGTGTTGACGAATGCATCGACGGGCGATGGCAAGAATGCGGCCGCCGCTGTTCAGGGTGACGCGACTGCGGTGACTCATGCGCAGGCCGCGCTGACGCCGGTTATTGCCGATGGAGCGACTGCCGCGTACAAGCAGGCAGCGGACGCGGCGGCGCACGCGGTGGCGATGCAGACGGCATCGGCGGGTTCGGTGGTATCGAATCCGCAGGACGCGATGACGGCGGCGACGAGCGCGGCGATTGCGCCGCACGTGGGCGGGTCCGGCTGGGACGATGCGTTCAGTCAGAAGGTGGTGTTTTTGTCGAATGCGGATCAGCAGAGTGCTGAATTGACGCTCAATCCGAAGGATCTTGGGCCGCTGCAAGTGACGCTCCAGGTCGCCGATAACCATGCGCATGCGCTGTTTGTTTCGCAGCATGCGCAGGTTCGGGAGGCCGTCGAGGCGGCTATGCCGAAGCTGCGGGAGGCCATGGAGGCGAATGGCATTAGCCTTGGGAGTGCTTCTGTTTCGGATGGATCGGCGTTTGGGCGGCAGGATCAGGGTTCGCGTGAGCAGGGCGACAGTGGCGGCCGGCGTGGGGGTACTGCTGGCGGTGTTGGTATCGCTGGCAGCGCTTCGGGGGCTGGTTTGCCGGTGCGGCGGGTTGTGGGACTCGTGGATACGTTTGCCTGAGGCTTCAGGCGGTAGCTTTTTTGCTTTTGCTTTTGCTTTTGCTTTTGCTTTTGCTTTTGCTTTTGCTCTTGCGTCTGCGTTGGCCTTCGCTTCGGGGAACTTGTATTCGTGTCGGTCTATTAGCACGCCCCTCCCCGGGGCGGGGGTAACTTTCTTTGCTGAGTTCTGTGCGTCAAGTTGTGCAGAAACCGGATGCCGGTGGTTTCAGTTGATCCTTCTTTGCGGCGTGCGGTGCGAAGGGCGTAGCCCGCAGCGCCGCACGCCCGTTATGCAGCAGCGCGCAAGAACTCCTTCTTCTGCTCGGCCAGCAGGGCCATGTTCAGATAGCGGCTATCCTCCAGCCACGTTTCATGCGTTTCACTGCATAGCGCCCTGACTAAGCGCAGACACGCGGCCTCGTTCGGGAAGATCCTCACGATGCGCGTGCGCCGCTTGATCTCTTCGTTCAGGCGCTCAAGCATGTTGGTCGACTTCAAATGCTTGTGATGCGCACGCGGCAGCCGGTAGAACGTCAGCGTCTCGGCGATGTTGCCTTCAACCCAATCTACTAGCTTCGGATATTTTCCTTGCCACTTGGTAATCCACGCCGCGAGATCTCGTTGCGCCTCCTGCAAATCGCGTCGGTCGTACATCCAGCGCAACTCCTGCAAGCAGTCGTCATCGGCCTTGCGTGGCAGATAGTCCAGCGCATTACGCAGAAAGTGCACGTAGCAGCGCTGCCAGGCGGCCTCAGGAAGCACCTCGCCGATGGCCTTCTTCAGGCCCGCATGATCGTCCGAGGCGACGAACTCCACGCCTGAGAGCCCGCGCTTTTTTAACCCCAGCAAGAACTCCTTCCAGCTCGAATGGCTCTCGCGGTTCGCCAGCTCCACGGCCAGCACTTGCCGGTGACCTTCCCAGTTGATGCCGATGGCAATCAGCACCGCCTGCGAGCGAATCACGCCTGAATCACGCACCTTCTCATAGCGCGCATCGACAATCAGATACGGATACGCTTCCTCTAACGGCCGATGCGCGAACTTCGCCAGCGTCGCGTCCAGCCCTTTATTGATGGCGGAGATCGCTGAGGCCGAGAAGCTGTGACCGCATAGCTCTTCGGTAATCGCCTTGACCTTGCGGGTCGAGACGCCCTGTACGTACATCTCGGCGAGCGCGGCCACCAATGCTTTCTCGCTGCGCGCATAGCGCTCGAACAGCGCCGTTGAGAATTCACCATGCCGATCACGCGGCACGCGCAGCTCCAGTTTGCCGATGCGCGTTACCAGCCCGCGGCTGTAGTAACCGGCTCGATAGCCACTGCGTGTCTCGGTCCGCTCGTTAGGCGATGCCCCCAGCAGCTCGGTCATCTCCGCTTCGAGCACTTCCTGAAGCGCATCCTTCATGAGCGCCTTCATCAGGTCGCGGTCGCCGGCAACCAGCGCTTCCACTGGCCGCCGGTTCGTACTACGCTTGGTCGTGGCCATGGTGCAAGCCCTCCCGAAGGCAGGTTGACGAATTCGACACTCATCAACTTACACCACGGCCACCGTTCCTAAGCACTTTCCCGCCAGCAGCTTTTTGCACAGTTCTCGGTACATTACCCTTTGCTGCTGCAAAGAAAGTCACCAAAGAAAGCAGCTTTTCAGGCCCAAAGCACACACGCGTGACCACTTCGTAGAACATCGGTGGCACTCAGCTTGACAGAGCCCTGAATCACCTTCCACGCCCACTGACTACTAACGTCCTCCGAGCCCCTTGGCTCGTCAAAACCTACTGTGCGCTCAGTACCACGCGCACAGAAACTCACTCGGTTAATCATCAAACTTGCCGCCGTGCAACGCTTGGTGTGCGCCCCAGCAGCGTGCTCCTTTTATCCACTCTTGCACAGTGATCGTTCTCGTTGAGTGTGAGTAGCGTCTCGCGCCCCACTGGTTTTTGTAGAGCCAAGAGGTTCGGGGCGTTAGTTGTCAGTGGGCGTGGGAGGCAAATCTTGGACTGTGAATACCGATTCGCGCTGAGCGTGCGTTGCGCATGGTGCCCCACTGGTTTTGTCGAGCCAAGGGGCTCGGAGGACGTTAGTCGTCAGTGGGCGTGGAAGGTGATTCAGGGCTCTGTCAAGCTGAGTGCCACCGATGTTCTACGAAGTGGTTACGCGTCTGTGCTTTGGGCCAGAAAAGCTGCTTTCTTTGGTTACTTTCTTTGCAGCGGCAAAGAAAGTGACCCCCGCCCCGGGGAGGGGCGTGCTAATAGACCGACACGAATACAAGTTCACCGCAAAGAAAAATTGCCCTGCCGCGAGAAGGCGTGCGAGCCAATAGCCCGACGCGATAACAAGCACAACGCCAGGCAAAGCGCCGAGAACCGAAGACCAAGCGCCAGCGTCCCCCCTCGAGCGCCAATCCCCGTCCAAAACCCAAAGATAACCCCGAAACCCCCCTCTATTCCCCCCATCACAATTCGGTGCGATAGCGAACAATGCATCCTATCGAAAGAGGCACGCATTCATGGCTACCACGACCGCAAACCAGCAACCCATCGTTCCCGCGAAAAGCGGCAAACTCAAGCGCATCCTGATCGTCGCGATCGGCGCAATCGTCCTGCTCGGCGCAGGCGCCGGCGGCGCCTACTTCCTCATCGGCAAGACGAACCACGGCCCCGCGAAACCCGCGCCGCTGCCGCCCCCCGTGTTTTTCCCGCTCGACTCGCTCACCGTCAACCTGCAATCCGACGACGGCATCATGCACTACCTGCGCGTCGGGCTCACGCTCAAGCTCAAGGATCAAAAAGGCCAGGCCGCCCTCACCGAACGCATGCCGGAAATCCGCAGCCGCGTGCTGCTGATCCTCTCCGCCAGACACCCGGAAGAACTCGCGACCATCGACGGCAAACGCAAGCTCGCAGCCGAACTGCGCAGCGCAGTCGAAGCCACCGCCAGCACGCCCGATCAGCCCGCCGGCGTCGATGAAGTGCTCTTCACCGAGTTCGTCGTCCAGTAAGCCCCCGGCACCAAACTAAGGAACGGAAAGAGTCATGGGCCACGAAGAGTTCATGTCGCAAGAGGAGGTCGATGCCCTCCTCAAAGGCGTCACCGGCGAAATAGACCAGGTCTCCGACGAGAACAAACCCGGCGCCGGCGTACGTCCCTACAACATCGCGACGCAGGAACGCATTGTCCGCGGCCGGATGCCCGGCCTCGAAATCATCAACGACCGCTTCGCGCGCCTCATGCGCGTCGGCATCTTCAACTTCATGCGGCGCTCGGCGGAAATCTCCGTCGGTCCCGTGAAGGTGCAGAAGTACAGCGAATTCACGCGCAATCTGCCGATCCCGACGAACCTGAACCTCGTCCACGTGAAGCCCCTGCGCGGCACGTCGCTGTTCGTGTTCGATCCGAATCTCGTGTTCTTCGTCGTCGATAACCTCTTCGGCGGCGACGGGCGCTTCCATACGCGCGTCGAAGGCCGCGAGTTCACGCAGACCGAGCAGCGCATCATCCACAAGCTGCTCAACCTCGTGTTCGAACACTACGCGGCGTCCTGGCGCAGCGTGCGTCCGCTGCAGTTCGAATACATGCGCTCGGAAATGCACACGCAGTTCGCGAACGTCGCGACGCCGAACGAAATCGTCATCGTCACGCAGTTCACGATCGAATTCGGCTCGACGGGCGGCACGCTGCATATCTGCTTCCCGTACTCGATGATCGAACCGATCCGCGACGTGCTCTCATCGCCGATTCAGGGCGAAGCGCTCGAAGTGGACCGCCGCTGGGTGCGTGTGCTGTCGCAACAAGTGCAATCGGCGGAAGTGGAGCTGACGGTCGATCTCGCGGAGATTCGCTCGTCGTTCGAGAAGTTGCTCAACATGCGCGCGGGCGATGTTTTGCCGATCGACATTCCCGAGCACGTCGTCGCGAAAGTGGATGGCGTGCCCGTCATGGAATGCGGCTACGGAATTTTCAATGGTCAATACGCGCTGCGCGTCCAGAACATGATCAGCGCAAGCGATTCCCCGAAGGAAGGTAGTTATGAGTGATTTGATGCAGGAAGACACGCAGCCCGGCGCGACCGTTTCGAACAACGAAGAAATGGCCATGGACGATTGGGCCGCCGCGCTCGCCGAACAGAACGGCAACGATACGCCGGTCGCCTCCGCCGGCGTGTTCCAGCCGCTGTCGAAAGCCGCGACGCCGTCCACGCGCAACGACATCGAGATGATTCTCGACATTCCCGTCCAGATGACGGTGGAACTCGGCCGCACGAAGATCGCCATCCGCAACCTGCTGCAGCTCGCGCAAGGCTCGGTCGTGGAACTCGACGGTCTCGCCGGCGAACCGATGGACGTGCTCGTGAACGGCTGCCTCATCGCGCAAGGCGAAGTGGTCGTCGTCAACGACAAGTTCGGCATCCGCCTGACGGACATCATCACGCCGTCCGAACGTATCCGGAAGCTGAATCGATGAAACGCATCGCCGCTGGCTCGTTGTTCGCCGCACCGCTTCTGGCGGTGTCGTCCTTCGCCCGCGCCGCCGATATGAACGCGGTGAACCACGCGGCGCAGATCGCATCGGGCGTCGGTGCGGGAAGCGCGGTGCCGTCGCTCGGTTTCGGCGCGGTGCTGCAGACGCTGCTCGGTCTCCTCATCGTGATCGGGTTCGTGTTCGGCTGCGCATGGCTCGCCCGCAAGTTCGGCTTTCAGGGCGGCAAGCGAAGCGGCATCGTCAAGGTGGTAGGCGGTGCATCGCTCGGCAACAAGGAACGCGTGGCGGTCGTCGAAGTGGGCGACACGTGGCTCGTGCTCGGCGCGGGGCCCGGCAACGTGCGGCTCCTGCATACGATGCCGGCCGGATCGGCTGAAGTCGATGTTCCCGCCGGTCAAGCGCCCTCGCCCGCGCAAACGTTGCAAGGCTCGTTCGGCCAGCGCTTTTGCGATGCCCTCGCAGGCGAAGCGAGCAAGCGGCTGCAGAAGTTCGCCGGCGGCGGCAAGTAAGCTGTCGCTCTGGCAGTGGTCACTGAGCGCGCGGTCCGCGAGGGCCGCGCGCTTTTGATTTCGGCGCCGGAAAACGGGCCTGAACGTCGTTCGCAATAGGACGAGTTAGCCCCGAATCCCCCCTCTTTTCCCGCCATCGTTTGCGAGCCGCCTGATCGACAATTCAGCCTGTCGAACATGACTACGTTTTCGTAGGCGGGAGCAAGTAATGCAGGTCAGTCGTCACATCGTGCGCGGAATCAAAGTCGCGCTGCCTGTTGTCATCGCGGTGATGCCGTACGCGGCGCTCGCGCAAAGCACGGCGGGTTTGCCCGCGTTCAACACGAGCCCCGGCCCCAACGGCGGCACGACGTATTCGCTCAGTGTGCAGACGATGCTGCTGCTGACGATGCTCTCGTTCCTCCCCGCGATGGTCCTGATGATGACGAGCTTCACGCGCATCATCATCGTGCTGTCGCTGCTGCGCCAGGCGCTCGGCACGTCGAGCACGCCGCCGAATCAGGTGCTCGTCGGACTGGCGCTCTTTCTTTCGTTCTTCGTGATGTCGCCGGTTCTCGACAAGGCGTATAACGACGCGTACAAGCCCTTCTCCGAAGGCACGATCGCGATGGAGCAGGCGATGACGCGCGGCGTCGCGCCCTTCAAGCAGTTCATGCTGAAGCAGACGCGCGAATCGGATCTTGCGCTTTTCGCCCGCATTTCGAAGGCCCCGCCGATGAACGGTCCCGAGGACGTGCCGCTCTCGCTGCTCGTGCCGTCGTTCGTGACGAGCGAGTTGAAGACGGGCTTTCAGATCGGCTTCACGATCTTCATTCCGTTTCTTATCATCGACATGGTGGTGGCGAGCGTACTGATGTCGATGGGCATGATGATGGTTTCGCCTTCCACGATTGCGCTGCCGTTCAAGCTGATGCTTTTCGTGCTCGTCGATGGCTGGCAGTTGCTGATCGGCTCGCTTGCGCAGAGCTTCGTTTCCTGACCTTCGTTGGTCGACCTTCGTTGATCGACCTTCGTTTGTTGACTTGTTGAGACTTTGAGATGACACCCGAATCCGTCATGACGATGGCGCATCAGGCGATGTATGTCGCGCTCTTGCTGGCCGCGCCGCTGCTGCTGGTGGCGCTGGTCGTGGGTCTGGTGGTGAGCCTGTTTCAGGCGGCCACGCAGATTAATGAGTCGACGCTGTCGTTCATTCCCAAGTTGATTGCCGTTGCGGTGACGCTCGTCATCGCCGGGCCGTGGATGCTTTCCACGTTGCTCGACTACATGCGGCATGTGTTCACCATCACGCCCGGCATTACGGGCTGAGCCGCCGCGATGTTTTCCGTCACCTATGCGCAGCTGAATGGCTGGCTGACCGCCTTTCTCTGGCCGTTCGTGCGTATTCTCGCGGTCGTGGCGACGGCGCCGATTCTGAGCCACATGGCCATTCCGATGCGTGTCAAGATCGCGCTTGCGGCGTTCGTTACGCTGATCGTTGCGCCGACGTTGCCGGCCATGCCGCAGGCGACGGTGTTTTCGGCGGCGGGCGTGTGGATCATCGTGAATCAGTTTTTGATCGGCGCGGCCATTGGGATGACGATGCAGATTGCGTTTGCGGCCATCGATGCGGCCGGCGAATTCATCGGACAGCAGATGGGCCTTGGCTTCGCGATGCTTTACGACCCGCGCGCGGGCGGGAATGCGGTCGTGGTGTCGCGATACCTCAATACGCTGGCGATGCTCGCGTTTCTCGTCTTCGATGGGCATCTGCAGTTGATCGGCGCGCTCGTGACCACGTTTCAGAACGTGCCGGTCGGGGCGAATGTCGTTGCTGCGGCTTCACATGCGCAGGGGTGGCGGGTGCTCGTCGGCTACGGCGGCAGTATCTTCGCTACCGGACTTTTGCTGGCGTTGCCGGTTGTGGCTGCTTTGCTTATCGCTAACCTCGCGCTCGGGATTCTTAACCGGGCTGCGCCACAGATTGGCATCTTTCAGGTCGGGTTTCCTGTCACGATGCTCGTGGGGTTGCTCTTGCTGCAGCTCATGGTGCCTAACCTTTTGCCCTTCTTCTTGCGGGTCTTTGATTCTGGAATTGCACAGGTGGGGCGCGTTGCGCAAGGGATGTTCTAGATTTCGCTTTGGCTTTGGCTTTGGCTTTGGCTTTCGCTTCGGGGAACTTGTATTCGTGTCGGTCTATTAGCACGCCCCTCCCCGGGGCTGAGGATTCCCCACAAGTCGGGACGGCAGCAATGTTGCAAGGCCGAACGTGCTTGTAAACGACGGTAGGCGATGTTAACGTCGATGCACTTCGTTGACGGCGATGTACGGCAGTGCCTGACACCGACGAGCTTGACGACTGGGCGAATGAGGAGTTCGGCGCGGCTGAGCTGGGCGACGCACGCCTGACTCAGCGTCTGGTTGCGCTCGCGCGCCGGCTGTCGCTCAGTCCACAGTGCTCGTTTCCGCAGTCGCTTGATGGCCCGCAGCTCAAGGCGGCGTACCGTTTTTTCGACAATCCGCAGGTCAATACCGACGGCGTGCTGGGCTCGCATATTGGCCAGACGCTGAATCGCATGCGGCAGTTGCCAATCGTGCTGGCGGCCCAGGACACGACCGAATTCAATCTCACCCATCTGCCGGCGACACAGGGTCTGGGCTATGGCACGGGCGGTAACGAACGCGGGTTCCTGATGCACAGCCTGCTGGCGGTTACACCCGAGGGCTTGCCACTTGGTGTGCTGGGCATGAAGACCTGGGTGCGCCCGCAGGAAGAATTCGGCAAGAAACACCAACGCAGGCACCGGACTATCCGTGAGAAGGAGAGCGTCAAGTGGCTCGAAGGTAGCGAGCATCTTGCCGCACTCAAGGCGTACTGCCCGAACACGCGCATCGTCGGCGTGAGCGATCGCGAGGGCGACGTCTATGACGTGTTTTTGGCCAACCGGCCTGCTGGCGTCGATTGGCTAGTCCGCGCGTCCTGGAATCGGCGCGTCGCCCACCCCGAAGCGTATCTCTGGCAAACCGTGCTAGCCGCGCCAGTGTTGGGCGAAACCGAACTCCAGGTGCCTGCCACCGCGAAGAGGCTGGCGCGCACCGCACGCCTGACAGTGCGCTGTATCCCAGTGCGGCTTCGCCCACCGCGCGCGCGTCGCAGCGAGAAGTTACCGGAAGTTGAAGTGTTTGCCATCCACGCCCTGGAGACTGACACCAGCGAAGGCATCGAGCCGCTCGAATGGCTGCTGCTAAGTTCGGTGCCCACGCGAACGCACGCCGAAGCCCTTGAACGTCTCGCATGGTACGCCCGCCGGTGGACCATCGAATCATGGCATCGCGTGCTCAAGAGCGGGTGCCGTGTCGAGGCGCGGCAATTCGGCAACCTCGATCGCTTCGTGCGGGCCACTGCGCTATTTGCAGTGATCAGCTGGCGTATTCTGTACGCGACGCTGCTCGCCCGGATGGACGGCGACTTGCCATGCGAGGTGTTGCTACAGCCGGTCGAATGGCGCGCGTTGTACTGCCGCGTACATGGCACGACCAAACTGCCTGACGCCCCCCCAACACTTGCACAAGTCGTGTTGTGGATCGCCAAGCTCGGCGGATATCTGAATCGCAAGCATGACACGCCAGGTAATGTACCGAGAACTGTGCAAAAAGCTGCTGGCGGGAAAGTGCTTAGGAACGGTGGCCGTGGTGTAAGTTGATGAGTGTCGAATTCGTCAACCTGCCTTCGGGAGGGCTTGCACCATGGCCACGACCAAGCGTAGTACGAACCGGCGGCCAGTGGAAGCGCTGGTTGCCGGCGACCGCGACCTGATGAAGGCGCTCATGAAGGATGCGCTTCAGGAAGTGCTCGAAGCGGAGATGACCGAGCTGCTGGGGGCATCGCCTAACGAGCGGACCGAGACACGCAGTGGCTATCGAGCCGGTTACTACAGCCGCGGGCTGGTAACGCGCATCGGCAAACTGGAGCTGCGCGTGCCGCGTGATCGGCATGGTGAATTCTCAACGGCGCTGTTCGAGCGCTATGCGCGCAGCGAGAAAGCATTGGTGGCCGCGCTCGCCGAGATGTACGTACAGGGCGTCTCGACCCGCAAGGTCAAGGCGATTACCGAAGAGCTATGCGGTCACAGCTTCTCGGCCTCAGCGATCTCCGCCATCAATAAAGGGCTGGACGCGACGCTGGCGAAGTTCGCGCATCGGCCGTTAGAGGAAGCGTATCCGTATCTGATTGTCGATGCGCGCTATGAGAAGGTGCGTGATTCAGGCGTGATTCGCTCGCAGGCGGTGCTGATTGCCATCGGCATCAACTGGGAAGGTCACCGGCAAGTGCTGGCCGTGGAGCTGGCGAACCGCGAGAGCCATTCGAGCTGGAAGGAGTTCTTGCTGGGGTTAAAAAAGCGCGGGCTCTCAGGCGTGGAGTTCGTCGCCTCGGACGATCATGCGGGCCTGAAGAAGGCCATCGGCGAGGTGCTTCCTGAGGCCGCCTGGCAGCGCTGCTACGTGCACTTTCTGCGTAATGCGCTGGACTATCTGCCACGCAAGGCCGATGACGACTGCTTGCAGGAGTTGCGCTGGATGTACGACCGACGCGATTTGCAGGAGGCGCAACGAGATCTCGCGGCGTGGATTACCAAGTGGCAAGGAAAATATCCGAAGCTAGTAGATTGGGTTGAAGGCAACATCGCCGAGACGCTGACGTTCTACCGGCTGCCGCGTGCGCATCACAAGCATTTGAAGTCGACCAACATGCTTGAGCGCCTGAACGAAGAGATCAAGCGGCGCACGCGCATCGTGAGGATCTTCCCGAACGAGGCCGCGTGTCTGCGCTTAGTCAGGGCGCTATGCAGTGAAACGCATGAAACGTGGCTGGAGGATAGCCGCTATCTGAACATGGCCCTGCTGGCCGAGCAGAAGAAGGAGTTCTTGCGCGCTGCTGCATAACGGGCGTGCGGCGCTGCGGGCTACGCCCTTCGCACCGCACGCCGCAAAGAAGGATCAACTGAAACCACCGGCATCCGGTTTCTGCACAACTTGACGCACAGAACTACACGCCACCCGGACCGACCGTCATGTGGCGCGGCTTTCTCACCTTGCACGAGATCACCGAGATGTATCGGATCTTCCGGCAAAACGAGTGATTCCACTTTGTGGGTAAAGGTGAGCCCCGGGGCGGGGGTCACTTTCTTTGCCGCTGCAAAGAAAGTAACCAAAGAAAGCAGCTTTTCTGGCCCAAAGCACAGACGCGTAACCACTTCGTAGAACATCGGTGGCACTCAGCTTGACAGAGCCCTGAATCACCTTCCACGCCCACTGACGACTAACGTCCTCCGAGCCCCTTGGCTCGTCAAAACCTACCGTCTGCCAAGCACCACGCAGAAGAACTTAGTCGCCCATCAGGTTAAGTTTCATTACCTCGATCACTCTCCTCAGCCACTAATGACATACGCTTACTGAGCCTCTTGGCTTGTCAAAGTCTGCCGTGTGGGAAGCCCGCGCACGCAAGAAACTAGTCGGTAATGAACCTAAGGTTCTCAGCCTTCAAGCGCGTCGCACGTCAACGTACTTTCAGCTGCTTGGCTCGTCGGACCGTTCTACGTAGGTGCCACGCGGGCAAGAATCTGGTCGTCAACAGCCAGCCGTTGTCGTCCGTAGCGAACGACGTTTTGCATCGGTCGCTGCCATCTAACGTGAGTTGCAACGCGATTCGCGCTGAGCCTGCGTTGCGCATGGTGCCCCACTGGTTTGTCGAGCCAAGGGGCTCGGAGGACGTGAGTCGTCAGTGGGCGTGGAAGGTGATTCAGGGCTCTGTCAAGCTGAGTGCCACCGATGTTCTACGGAGTGGTCACGCGTATTGTGCTTTGGGCCCGAAAAGCTGCTTTCTTTGGTGACTTGTATATTGTTCCCAGCGTCCGGAAACTGATCCCTTCCGGTTCGCCGAAGCGGTAGCCCGTTTGTGTGACAAGGGCTCGCAGCCCGAAAGAAAGCTGGTGGCGCCGCTTCATCTTACTGCTAAGAACCCGGACAGTTGAATGAGCCTCGAGCTCGTATTTTTGCAAGTATGGGTGCTGTGGTGAACCAAATCCAATCCTCTTCCGTTTCTCCCTTGTTCGTCGGTATCGATGTCAGCGGCGCCTTTCTCGACGTCGCCTTTCACGAGTCCAACGAGTACTTCCGTGTCGCCAATTGCGCTGACGGCATCGCCGAACTGGTCGCCCGACTCGTTCCGCTCACGCCCCAGCTCATCGTGCTTTCTTTGCAGCAGCAAAGAAAGTGACCCCCGCCCCGGGGAGGGGCGCACAAATAGACCGACACGAATACAAGTCAACGCAAAGGAAAATTGCCCTTCCCCGGGAAGGGCCGACCTAATAGACCGACACGAATACCAGTTCCCCGCAAGAAGCAGCTTTCTTTGAAGACTTTCACTACAGCGACAAAGAAAGCAGCTCCAAAGAGGCCTCAACTGCCCAAGTAATCAAACAACGACATTTTCTGAATCTGCGTAAAAGCCATCTGCGCAGCCTGCAACGATGTTTGCGTCAACTCATAAGAGCTGATAGCAGAAACAAGATCGATGCTAGTCAGATTGGCAAGATCAGAAGCCGTCTGAGTCTGCGTCGTCTGCATCGCAGTCTGCGTGGACTGCACTTCCTGCTCCCGTCCCCCGACCACCGTCTGCGCCGACAGCACGTTATTGAACGTATTGTCGATCTTGGTCCCAGCCGTAGTCAGCGCATTGACGAGCGCCGCCTGCGCCCCAGGCGTGTCGGTCGGCTGCTTCAGCGCGTTCACCAGATTATCCAGCGTCGCAAAGATGTCATTGTTGTCCGTCGCAGCCGGCTGCACCGTGAACGTATCGTTGTTCGCGGGCGTCCCGTCGATCGTCACCTTCTGGCCGCCAAGCGCAATGTCCGTCTTGCCCGTGTACGCAGTCGGCGTCGTCGGCAACGACGAATCCGGCGGCGTCGCCGTCACCAGATAGCTCGTCGTGCCAGCGGTCGCATCGACAGAAAACGTGATCGTGTACGTGCTCGCGTTGTTCGGGTTGCTCGTGTCCTCCATGCTCACCGAACTGATCGTGCCCGTACCCGTATTGCCCGAAGCCGCACTCGATACCGGATCGCTCTCCGTCGGCGATACGCTGCGGAAAATCGATGCGCCCGTATCGCCCACGGCAATCGAGCGTCCTTCGCTGATCTGCATCGTGCGCTGGCCGTAATCGCCCGAATAGGTCGTGCCGACACCCGACGGATCATCCGAGAACGGCTTCGTGCCGCCCTTCAGGCCCGAGAAGATGTAATTGCCGCTGCCATCGGTCGTGTTGGCGAGGCCCATCAGCTGATCGCGATAGCCCTTGATCGCATCCGCAACCGCCGCACGGTTCGAATCGTTGAGCGATCCGTCGCCCGCCTGCACGAGCTTCGACTGAATGCTCTGCATTACGCTGCTCACGTCGCTCAACGTCGAATCTTCCTGCTGCAACGCGGACAGCGCCGTCGTCTGATTCGTGCTGTATTGCGCAAGCGCGCCGCTGCGCAGCGTGAGTTGCACCGCCTGCGCGGCGCCGAGCGGATCGTCCGATGCCGTGAGAATGCGCTTGCCCGCCGAAATCTGCTGATACATCGACGCAAGCGTGCTCTGCTGGTCGCTCATCGAAGCGACGTTCATGTTGAAGTACTGGGAACTGGAAATACGCATCGCGGTTCGCCTTAATTGAAGATGCCGAGCAGCGTCTGGAACAGGCTCGACGCCGTCTGGATCACCTTGCTGTTCGCCTGATAAAGCTGCTGATACTGAATCAGATTCGCCGCTTCCTCGTTCAGGTTCACGCCCTGCACGGATTGCTGCGCCGTCGTCGCCTGATTGAGCAGCGCGGTCTGCGACGAACTCGTCGCCTTGAGTTGATTCGTCTGGTTGCCGATGGTGTTGACATACGCCGCATACGAACTCGTCAGCGTCTCGCTGCCGCCGTCGAGCGACTTCGCCGACACGAGGTTCGCCATCTTGAGCGCATTGCTGCCGTCGCTCGTGCCGCCCTTGTTCGGCGCGATGCTGAACGTGTCGTTATCGGCGGGCTTGCCGCTGATCGTCGCGCTGACGCCGTTCGACGTGATCGTGAGTCCCTTCGACGAGTCGTACGGAATCGTCGAGTTCGCGGCATACGTGGCGCCGTTCACCGTCACATCGACGTTCGACGTGAAGCCGCTCGCCGCCGTGTCGTAAGTCAGCGTGATGCCCGATCCCGTCGGCATGGTATAGCCCGCCGCGACCGTGGCCGATGTGATCGACGCCGTGCCGGTGTTGCTCGTCGATGCCGACGACACCGCCGGCGATGCCGCCGCGATCGCGCCGGCGCTGGTCGTCGCGAGTGCGAAGTTGTCGAGCGCGGCGCGCGTCGGCTGGATGCTGAAGGAATCGCCCTTCTGCATCGTTCCCGACACGGTGATCTTGAGGCCGGCGACCGTGCCTTCGCCATCCGCCGCCGAGAAGCTGCCGAGCGCCTTGCCCGACGCGCTGTCCGTCACCTGGTAGTCGGTTCCGTCGAACGTGATGTCGTAGTCGCTGGTGGTCGGCTGCGTCGGATCGGCAAACGAGACCGACACGCTGCCGTTGCCCTTGTTGCGCGCGTCGGCGTAGATCACGGGATCGCCGGTCGAGAACAGCGCGCCGCCCGGATTGCCGTTGAGGTCGAGGCCGAGCGCGTTCTGCCCGTTCAATTGCGCGGCGAAGCTGGTCGCGATGGCGCCGAGTTGCGCCTGCGCCGGATCGAGCGTCTCGTTGCGGAAGGCGACGAGGCCGCCGACGACGCCGCCCGTGAGCGCGGAGTCGTCGATGTATTGCGTCTGCGCGGCGGTCGGCGTGGACCCGTCGCGGCTCTTGAAGGCGACGGTGAGCTCGCTCGGATCGGACGGCGATGCGACGGTTTGCAGACCGTATTGCGTGCTGCCGACGACGAGCGGCTGTCCGTTGCCGATGAACACGTTGTAGTTTCCGTCCTGCTGCACGACTTGCACGCCGATCATCGAACTGAGATTGGCGACGGCCTGGTCGCGCTGATCGAGCAATTGATTCGGCTGCTGTCCCGATCCGCTTGCGATGTTGATCTGCTTGTTGAGATCGGCGATTTGCTGCGCGTAGCTGTTGATCGACGATACGGCGCTGGTCAGTTGCGTGTTGACGCTTTGTCGCAGTTGATCGTATTGCTCGCCGGCGGACGTCAGTTGATTGGCGAGCGTCTGCGCGCTGCTGATGAGCGATTGACGCGACGCGGAGCTGCTTGCTGCGTTCGAAACCGACTGGAGGCCGGAGAAGTAGCTGGTGATGCCTGCAGCGATGCCTTCGGTCGGATCGCCGACGAGGTTGTTGAGCTGCGAGATCATCGTGTAGTACGTGTTCGCTGCGCTGCTCGACGATTGCGTGTTGTTGACTTGCGTCGTGAGGTACTGGCTGTATTGGCGCGTGACGGTGGCGGTCTGCACGCCGCTGCCGAGGTAGCCGGAGCCGGTGAATTGCCCGGACGATTCCTGATACGCGACCTTCTCGAGCGTATAGCCCGGTGTGGCCGCATTGCTGATGTTCTGACCAGTCGTCGTCAGGCCCCATTGGGCCGCGTTCAAGCCCGACAGGCCGATGTTGAAGATGTTGTTGGACATTGACGGGGGTTCCTATTTTTCGCTGCCCGCGGGGGTGGTGCCTCGTTCCGCGCTTGCCGTTGCGTTCTATATCGGCGGATCGTTTCGGTTCCTTTAGCTGGAGCCTTGGCTTTTTGATTATCGGTTCTTCTTTTGCGTTTTCATTTGTCGAACTGATGGGGTATTCGGAGCCTTTTCGGTGAGCTTTATGTCGCGTCGGTCTCTATAGGGGTGCGCCGTAAAGAGACTGACTGATTCACCGAGTGAGTTTTTGTGCGCGACGTACTAAACGCACAGTAGGTTTTGACGAGCCGAGGGGCTCGGAGGACGTAAGTAGTCAGTGGGCGCGAAAGGTGATTCGGGGCTCTGTCAAGCTGAGTGCCACCGACGTTCTACGGAGTGACCACACGAATCAGTGCATCGAGCGGTTCGAGCAAAGCTGCTTTCTGTGGTGACTTTCTTTGCATGGGACCAGAGTAAGGCGCTGAAGCGCCAACTCTGGTCGACAGCCAAGAAAGTGACCTCCACCCCGGGGAGGGGCGCACTAATAGACCGACACGAATACAAGTTCAACGCAAAGAAAGCGGTCAACAGGCGGTTCCCAAGAAAACCGCACTCACTTGGCCAAAGCCCGCCGCTTCATCTCAAGCTGAGTAATAAGCCGCTGAAGCGTATTCTCCGCCGACCCCGGCATCGAAACGAACTTGAACCCAAGCGTAAACCGCCGATCGCCCTTAGGTGTAAGCGACTCGCGATGCGAAACCAGCTTGATATCGAGCGTAACCTTCCCGGTTGCAGTGAAGTGCAATTCAGCATCCTGAATCACGACACCCATCTCCATATCCGCAACGCGCTCATCCGACGTGCGCAACGCAACGCCACCCAGCGACAAATCGTGCACTTCAAATCGAAACCGATCCCCGCCCGGCAGCGACCCGCTGCAAATATACGGATCGAGCACCGGCGCTTCGACACGAAAATACTCGCGACGCTGCATGTAATACAGCACAGGCGGAAACTCCGCCTCGAACGCAGGCCGGCCATCGAACGTCGTCTCGCGCGCCGCACCCGTCGTGAATTCCACCCGCACGCCCTCCGGCGCCGCATGGAAAATCAACTTCTGCGCACGCAGTACATCGCGATTCTGCTCCGCCACGCCGCCCCAGTCGAAAGTGAATCGATGCGACGTCACATCGACATCCAGCAAACGCGTGACGATCTGCGCGTCGCCATATTGCGCCGTCAGAAAATCGCCCCGATTCGCGAGATTGCGCAGCGATACGCCGATCTCCAGCGGATTCCGACGCCCGAAATCCACTTCGTGGTCGCAGTCGTCGTCGGCAAAGTCATGCTTGTGATTGGTATTCATGGTGCTGGCCGTGTTCATTTTCCCCCCGCATCGCCCGCCTCTCGACGCCACGCGGCAATCCGCATCGCCTCGATCCGGTACTTGTCGTCCACGAGTTAGCGGCATGCCTCACGAAAAGTTTAGGGGCCGTCGCGTAAAACTTGTGTGGTGCGCCGTGCGTTCACACGTAAAACGTTTGCACCTTCCGGGCCGCCGTCAGACGATCTGCTTCATGATCGAAATCAGCTTTTTCGCGTACTGCGGGTCCGTCGCATAACCGGCCTTCTGCATGCCGTGCGCGAAGCCCGCCACATCGCGCGACGCCTCCACGACCGGCGCATAACGCGGATTGTTCTTGATGAAGCTCGCGTAATCCGTCAGCGCTTCCTCATACGAGTCATAGGCGCGGAAGCGCTCCACCACTTTCTTCGGCTGCCCGTTGACGTACTCCGTCGTCACCGCGTTCACCGTCTTGCCGGTCCAGCTGCTCGTCGCCTTGATGCCGAAAATGTTGTGGCTCGTCGCGCCGTTCGCCTGCCTGATCTCGCGCTTGCCCCAGCCCGACTCCAGCGCCGCCTGGCCGATGATGAACCGCGCCGGAATGCCGGTCGCCGCGCTCGCCGCCTGCGCAGGCGCCGCAAGACGCTCGACGAACGCATTCACCTTGTCCGACCCGTTGCCGCGCGCCGGCGGCTCCAGCGCACTCGCCGCCGTGTAGCCGCGGCCATCGCCGAGCGATGCGCCGTTCCGGTTCGCCTGCGCCGCCGCATACGCCTTCGCCATCGCGTTCATCGCGGCGATGTTGCCCGCGTTCGCTTCGATGTCGCCGCCGCTGCCGCCGCCCGCGAGCGCGCTCATCGCATTCATTGCAGTGTTGCTGCCCATGCCGTGCGCGTCGGTCTTGCCGCCCGCGTTGCGCATGAGCTGCTTGAGCATCATGTCCGCCACGCCAATGCCCTTCGACGACATCTGCTGCGCTAGCTGCTGATCGAGCATCGCCGTGAACGACTTCGTATCGTTCGATTCGAACGGACTGTCCGATGGCGTCGCGTCACGCATGCTCTTCAGCATCATCTGCGTGAAGACGGCGTCGAATTGCTGCGCGGCCGCCTTCAGGCCCTGCTGCGGATTCGCACTCGCCTGCGCGCGCAGCGCATCGAAGCCCTGTGTGTCGAGCGCAAAGCGATTCGACAGGTTCGACAATCCGCTCGTATCGGTCGATGCCAGCGCCGTGCTGGCGATACCGTTCGTATTCGGGTTCATGTGCCGTCCTCCTTAGATGATCTCGAGGTCGGCGCGCAGCGCGCCTGCCGCCTTCATCGACTGAAGGATCGAGATCAGGTCCGCAGGCGTCGCGCCGAGTGCGTTCAGCCCCTTCACGACATCCGCGAGATTCGCGCCCGCCGACAGCATTTTGAGCGCGCCGCTGTCCTGCTTCAGCTGAATCTGCGATTGCTTCGCCGCCACCGTCTGCCCGTTCGACAGCGCGTTGGGCTGACTCACCGCCGTCTGCGTGTTGATGACCACCGACAGGTTGCCGTGCGCGACCGCGCAGTTCTGCAGCGTCACCATCTGATTCATCACGATCGAGCCGGTGCGCGCGTTGAGGATGACCTTGGCGGCGGCCTGCGCCGGACGCACGTCGATGTTCTGCAGTTGCGCCATGAAGGCCACCTGCTCGGCGGCGTCCTGCGGCGCGCGAAGCTGAATGGTGCGGCCATCGAGCGCGAGCGCCGTGCCCATGCCGAACTGGTTGTTCACCGCCGCGACGACGCGCTGCGTCGTGTCGAAGTCCATCTCGCGCATTTCCATCTGCATCACGCCGCCCTGCTGCTGCAACGCCGTCGGCACCGCGCGCTCGACGATCGCGCCGCCCGAAATGCGGCCCACTGCAAGCTGATTGACCTGCACCTTGCTGCCGTTCGCGCTCGCCCCCGCGCCGCCGACCACGAGATTGCCCTGCGCCATCGCATAGACCTGGCCGTCCGCGCCCTTGAGCGGGGACATGAGCAGCGTGCCGCCGCGCAGGCTCTTCGCGTTGCCGAGCGACGACACCGTCACGTCGATCGCTTCGCCGGGACGCGAGAACGGCGGCAGCGTCGCCGTCACCATCACGGCGGCGACGTTCTTCAACTGCATGTTCTGCGTCGTTGCCGAGTTCACGGTGATGCCGAGGTTGCCGAGCATGTTGGTCAGGCTCTGCGTGGTGAACGGCGTCTGCATGGTCTGGTCGCCCGTGCCGTCGAGACCGACGACGAGACCGTAGCCGATGAGCGGGTTGTCGCGCACGCCCTGGAACGAGACGAGATCCTTGAGACGCTCGGCATGCGCGTGCTGCGCGGAGCCAATGGCGACCAGCGCGGCCGCGAGCGAGAACGAAACGAAACGAAGAAGCGGAGTCATGATCAGAACGGCGCGACGTTGAGGAAGAAGCGCTGCAGCCAGCCCATGTTCTGCGCTTCGTCGATATAGCCCTTCGCCGAATACTCGATCTTGGCGTCGGCGATTTGCGTGGAGTACACGGTGTTGCTGCCCGAGATCGTCGTCGGATTGACGACGCCCGAGAAGCGCACGAATTCGTTGCCCTGATTGATGAGCATTTGCTTCTCGCCGCTCACCATCAGGTTTCCGTTCGGCAGCACTTCGGTGACGGTGACGGTCAGCGTGCCGCTGAACGTGTTCGCCGCGCTCGCGCCGCCGGCCGCCGTGAACTTGTTCGCGCCGGTGGCCGACAGGTTCGTGTTGTTGAAGAGACCGCCGAAGATGCCGGGCGTCGTCGGCACCGAGAACGAGCCCGAGCCGCCACGGTTGGTGTTCGCCGCCGACGACTTCGTCGCGTTGACGTTCTCCGAAATGACGATCGTCAGGATGTCGCCGACATTGCGCGGCCGCTGGTCTTCGAAAAGCGGACGGCCCGCATAGCCCGCGTTGTAGATCGCGCCGGGCGAACGCGTGCCGACGGGCGGCTGCGGCGGACGCGCGGTCATCGGCTGCTGGATGATCGGCTCTTTCGGCACGAGGGCGCATGCGGCGAGCGCCGACATGAGCACCGCCATCGAAGCACGCGCGAAGATTGAAGTAGGCGACATCTTGATAACTCGATTGAAGCGAAAGATGCGTCAGTGTGACGCCATCTTCGGCAATCCCATCCGTCGAATAGAGGGTTAAACCTGCATTTGCGAGAGCGTCTGCAGCATCTGGTCGGACGTCGTCACGGCCTTGCTGTTGATTTCGTACGCACGCTGCGTCTGGATCATGTTGACCAGTTCCTGCACCACGTTCACGTTCGACGCTTCCACATAGCCCTGCTGCAGCGAGCCGGCGCCGTTCAGGCCCGGCTGCGAGACGTTCGGCGCGCCCGAGCTGCCCGTTTCGGAGAACAGGTTTTCGCCGCGCGCTTCGAGACCGGCCGGATTGATGAAGGTCGCAAGCTGAATCGCGCCGACGTTCGTCGCGGCGGTCGAGCCCGGCTGCGTGATCGACACCGTGCCGTCCGAGCCGATGGTGATCGACGTCGCGTTCTGCGGAATCGTGATGGCCGGGTTGAGCTGATAGCCGCTCGACGTGACGAGCTGGCCCTGCGCGTTGGTCTGGAACGAGCCGTCGCGCGTGTACGAGGTCGTGCCGTCCGGCATCGTCACCTGAAAGAAGCCCTGGCCGTTGATGGCGACGTCCTTCGAGTTGCCCGTCTGCTGCAGATTGCCTTGCGTGTAGAGACGTTCGGTCGCGACCTGCTGCACGCCGGTGCCGAGCTGTATGCCGGATGCGAGCTCGGTTTGCTGCGTGGAATTCGCGCCCGGCTGGCGGGTCGTCTGATACAGCAGATCCTCGAACACGGCGCGCGAGCCCTTGAAGCCGTTGGTGGCCACGTTCGCGAGGTTGTTCGAGATCACATCCATTTGCGCTTGCTGCGCATTCATGCCGGTCGCGGCGATGTAGAGAGAGCGATTCATGTTCGTTTCCTGACTTTTCGTTTCCTGACTTTGCGTTTTCGCTTAGGAGAAGTTGAGCAGCTTGTTGGCCGACTGTTCGTTCTGGTCCGCCGATTCCATCAGCTTGGTCTGCATCTGGAACTGGCGCGCGTTGGTGATCATCGAGACCATCGCGGAGACCGGATTCACGTTGCTGCCCTCCAGCGCGCCGCCGACCACGACGACGTTCGGGTCCGCATCGGCGGGGTCGCCGCTTGCCGTGCGATAGAGGCCGTCGTCGCCGCGCGAGAGCGTCGCCGGATCGGGATTGACGAGCTTCAGTTGATCGACGGTCGCGATGGCGGTCGGCGGATCGCCGGGAATCAGCGCGGAAATCGTGCCGTCCTTGCCGATGGTGATTTCAGCGCCCGGCGGCACCGACAGCGGACCGCCGTTGCCGAGCACCGGCAAGTTGTTCGCCGTCACCAGCTGCCCGTTCTGATCCACATGCAGATTGCCGGCGCGCGTGTACGCCTCGCCGCCGTCCGCCGTTTGCACGGACAGCCAGCCCGGTCCCTGCACCGCCACGTCGAGCGGATTGCCGGTCTGCTGGATCGGGCCGGCGGAATAATCGGCGGTCGGCGTCGACGACAGCACGAAGGTGCGCGTCGTGCCGTCGGCGGACTGGTTCTCGAACGACATCGGCACCTGACGGAACGCCGCGAGCTGCGCCTTGAAACCCGTGGTCGATGCGTTCGCGAGGTTGTTCGCCACGACGGCTTGCTGCTCGAGCGACTGGCTTGCGCCGGTCATCGCGGTGTAGATCAGACGGTCCATGAATCGCTTCCTTCTTTCCTATGCGTGCGGACGGTGCTTACAGATTGATCAGCGTCTGGTCAACGGTCTGCTGCGTCTTGATCGTCTGCGCGTTCGCCTGATAGTTGCGCTGCGCGGTGATCAGATTGACGAGCTCGTTGGTCAGATCGACGTTCGAGTTTTCCACCGCGCCGCCCGTAAGCGTGCCGTGATTGGTCGAGCCGGGCACCGAGACTTGCGCCGCGCCCGAAGCCGCGGTCTGCGCATACACGTTGCCGCCGAGGTTCTGCAGGCCGTTCTGGTTATTGAAGTTCGCAATCGCGATCTGGCCGAGCGCCTTCGTTTCGCCGTTCGAGTAGTTGCCCGTCAGCATGCCGTCGGTGCCGACCGTGAAGCCCGTCAGTTCGCCCGTGCTGTTGCCGTCCTGGGTCAGGTTCGTGAGGCCGCTCTTCGCGCCGTATTGCGTGGTGCCCGCGAGGTTCAGCGTCAGCGATTGCGTCGCGCCGGGCGTCGGGTCCGCGCCGTTCGGGATCGTGAAAGTGAAGGTCTTGCCGGACGTCAGATTGCCCGACGCATCGAAGCTCACCGCGCCGAGGTCGGTCTGCTGCGAGACCGGATCGCCGTAGCCTGCGAACGCTTCCCACGTGTTCGTGCCGGTCTTCGTGAAGTAGACGGAGACCTTTTGCGTGCCGCCGAGCGAGTCGTACGCATCCACGGAAGTCGATGCGTTATACGTGTTGCCGTTGGTCGGGTCGAAGTCGGCGACGGGCTTCACGTCGTCCTGCGAGTTCAGGTTGAACGCAGCGGTGATGGTCTTCGTCGCGGTCGGCGCAATGTTCGCGGTCGGCACCGTCAGCGGCACCGTGCTCGCGCTGTTGACGACGCCGCCGGAATCGGCTGCATAGCCCATCAGTTGCAGGCCCGCCGAGTTGACGATGTTGCCGCTGTTGTCGAGATGGAACACGCCGTTGCGCGAATACACGACCGAGCCGTTGTTCGACAGCTGATAGAAGCCGTTGCCGTTGATCGCGACGTCGAGCGCCTGGTTCGTCGTGGTGATCGTGCCTTGCGAGAACTGCTGCTGCACTTCGGCGAGGCGCGTGCCGATGCCGATCTGGTTCGACACGGCGGTGGCCATGGAGCTGGCGTACATGTCCGCGAACTGCGCGGCGCCCTGCTTGAAGCCGACGGTATTCGCGTTCGCGATGTTGTTGCCGATCACATCCAGATCGCTCGACGCGGCGCCCAGACCGCTCAGTGCTTGTTGATAGCTCATGTTTTACTCTTTAGCCGGGGCATCCCGGCAGCAAAGGAAGTTGGAATCAAAGAATCGAAGCTACGCTGGTCAGCGCAACCGTCGAGCCGTTCGCGAGCTTCAGGCCCGGCGCGCCGCCCGACATCTGCACGACGCTCTGCACTTGCGAAGCGGAAAGCGTCGTGGCGGTGGCCTGCTGGCCGTTGATCGTGCCTTGCGCGGTGATCGTGTAGCTGCCGTCGGCGAGCGTCGCGCCCTTCGAATCGACCGGCGTCCAGCCCGATACCGGCACCACGCCTGCGCCCTGCGCGCCGAGGTCGAGCGTATTGACGATGTTCCCCGACTTGTCCTTCACGACGATCTGCAGGTCGCTGACATCGTTGGCGAGCTGCACGCCGAAGCTCGACGACGCCCCGCTCGATACGGTCAGCGCATTGCCTGGCGCGAGCACGTTGGAGCCGATCAGCAACGCGGCCTGCGTCGACTGGCCCGCGGAGAGTTGCGTCGCGAGCGAACTCAGCGACGTGTTCAACTGGCCGATGCCCGACACCGTGTTGATCTGCGCGAGCTGCGAAGTCATCTGCGAGCTGTCGGCGGGATTGGTCGGGTCCTGGTTCTTCAGTTGCGTCACGAGCAGCGTGAGAAACGTGTTCTGCAGGTCCGAAGCGGACGTGCCGCTCGTGCTGCTGGCCGACGAGCTCGATGCGCTCGACGCGCCGTTCATGGTGTCAAGCAGCGTCTGCGACACCTGGGTGCCGTTGCTGCCGATCGTGGTGTTGGTCGTCACGGGTTATTCCTCAGAGTCCGGTTCAGGTTCCGATGGTCAGGGTCTTGAGCATCAATTGCTTGGCGGTGTTGAGCGTTTCGACGTTCGCCTGATAGGAACGCGACGCGGAAATCATGTTGACCATCTCCTGCACGGGATCGACGTTCGGCAGCGTCACATAGCCGTCCGCGTTCGCCGCCGGATTGCTCGGGTCGTAGCTGGTTTTCATGGGGCTCGGATCGTCGATGACGCCCGTCACCTGCACGCCGCCGACCTGCTGGCCGGAGCCGCTTCTCGCGCCGCCGAGCGGATCGACGGCGAAGACGACCTGCTTCGCCTTGTACGGCTGGCCGTCCGGTCCGGTCGTGCTGTCCGCGTTCGCCAGATTCGACGCGGTCACGTTCAGGCGCTGCGCCTGAGCCGACATCGCCGAGCCGGCGACGCTGAATATGTTCATCAATGAAGGCATGCTCTTCCTCAGCTATTGGTTGTAATGGCGGACAGCATCGACTTGATCTGCGAGGTGAGCACCGTCATGCCGGCTTCGAAGTGCAGCGCGTTGTCCGCGAACTGCACGCGTTCGGCGTCCAGATCGACCGTGTTGCCGTCGAGCGATGGCTGGCTCGGCACGCGATACGCGAGCCGGCCGTAGTCGTCGCTCGAACCGCCGGATGCGGCGAGCGTTGACGTGCCGGACAGGTGTCCCTTCGCGGTCACGGCCATCGACGCGCCGCTCGAGATCGATACTGGCTGCGCCATCTTCAGCGTCGATGCGTTCGACGCCGCCGATCCGCCGCCCTGCTTCAGCGCGCCGGCGAGCGCCGTGGAGAAGTTCACGTCGCGCGCCTTGTAGCCGGGCGTGTCGGCGTTCGCGATATTCGACGACAGCAGTTCCTGCCGGTACGCGCGCACATCGAGCGCTTCGCGGCCGAACGCCAATTCCTTGTCGAGCTTGTCTAGCATTCCCTGGATTCCCCAAGTTCGTGATGTCGCAGACGCCCGCCGTACCGCGCGGGCCTTTTTGCATGACACGCATCTTAGGAGCGGCGCGCAATGACTGATCCGATGAATAACCGGGAAACGCGGCCTCTATTCGAGGCTTGAGCGTGACGCCGGCTATCTAGAATCTGGGTCGTGGTGAGAGGCGGATCGATTCCGCGCTCAACGATCGAGTCGAACAACGTGTCTGCGCCTAGCGCGGCGAGCAAGGAGAAAGTGATGAGCAGGTCCGCCGGGCATCCGTCGAAAGTCGCGTCGCCGTGCGTGGCGTCTTTTGCACGCCGCGCGTCGCTGTTCGTCGGCGTCGTGGGGCTCGTCACAAGCGCGTTCGCGCAGCAGGGCGACGGCTTCATCGCCATTCCCGGCAACGCGGAGACGAATCCTTCGGCGGTCGCGGATATGGCGAAGGCGCTTCCCGCCGCTGCTTCTGCTGTATCCACGGTTGCGCCGACGCCCGCGCCTTATCTTGCGCCCGCGCCCGGCTATCGCGCTGCGACCAAAGCCGCGGATGCCGCGATGCGCCACGCCGCGCTCGCGCTCGAAGCGCGCGCCGAATCCGCAGACGACGCAATGGACGATGCGAGCGGGATGATCGTCATTCCCGGCGCTGGCGAAGCGAAGCCGGCTCCCGTTGCCGCAGCCGTCAAGCCGATGGCGGCGGCTGCATCCGCCGCGCGCGACGTGATCCCCGTCGTCGTCACGCGCGATGACGCCGCCGCGTCGCGCACGGCCAACGCACGCCCGATCGCGGCGGGCGACGCATCGCCGGTCAGGCGCGTGAACTTCACGCCGTCCGCTCCGGATGCGCCCGCCATGAAGCGCGCGAGCTTCACGCCGCAGCCCGCCGCCGCTGGCGCTGGCGCTGCGACGATGCAGGATGGCGAGACCATCCGCGCCGCCGCGCTCGCGTTCTTGCAGCAACAAGCCGCCGGCTTGCCCGGCAAAGTCGATATCACCGTGACGCCCGTCTTCCCGCGCGGCCTCGCCGCCTGCACGGCGCTCGATCCGTTCATGCCGACGGGCGCGCGCCTCTGGGGCCGCGTGACGGTCGGCGTGCGCTGCGTCGGCGAGCGGCCGTGGACGCTGTATGTTCAGGCGCGGGTGTCGATCAACGCGACGTACTACGTCGCCGCACGCGCGGTCGCGCCGGGCGAAATGCTCGGCAACGCCGATCTCGTCGCCCGCGACGGCGATCTCACCGCGATGCCGCAAGCGGTCGTCACCGATCCGTCGCAGGCGGTCGGCGCGGTGACGCTGTCGCGCGTGCCGGCGGGCCTGCCGCTGCGCACCGACATGCTGCGCGCAGCAAGCTCGGTGGCGATCGGGCAGACGGTTCGCGTCGTCACCGACGGCTCGGGCTTCTCGATATCGTCCGAAGGCAGCGCGATGAACAACGCCACGCCCGGCCAGCAGGTCCGCGTGAAGACCGCTGGCGGCCAGATCGTGACGGGCGTCGTCAAGGATAGTCAGACGGTGGAAATCCGCATGTGACGGGCGCCGCCGTCCATTCCCGACCCGGCCAGGACCGTCCGAAGAATTGATTACCGAATGTTTCACTTTGTTGCAATTCGATCGAAGGCCCGCCCCGTAAGGTTTTGCGGGCGATGATGTCGCCGAGCGTGTGCTGCGCCACCAAGGCAGGGTAAAGTTTCCGAGACCCCCCGCCGATAAAGGACTCAACACGTTCGGGAATGGACATCGTGAAAATCGAATCGAAAAGCAACACCACTCTGGCGAGCCTGCAGGAAGGCTCACAACGCGCATCGCAAAGCGATGCGAAAACTGCTGCGGCTGCCGCCACCACCACGCCGGCCACCGGCGTGAAAGCGGGCGCGGCATCGCCGGTGAGTCTGTCGACGTTGTCGTCGGACTTGCGTGCGTCGAACGGCTCGGACATCGATACGGCGAAGGTCGAATCGATCAAGGCCGCGATCCGCGACGGCAGCCTGAAGATCGATACCAGCAAGATCGCCGACGGCATTCTGAGCACTGCGCGCGACCTGCTGCAAACGAGAACCCCGCCGACTGGCGGCTGAAACGCAACGGCCCGGGCTCGCCCGGAGCACGACGTGGACGGCGCCGGGCGGCTTTGACGAAACCCGCGTTTTAGCGAACTGCAATGAGAGACGCCCTGCTTGCCACTGTCATCGAAGAAATCGCCGCTGTTCAGGCGTTCGAATCCCTCCTCGCCCACGAGGAAAAAGCGCTGATCGCCGCGCAGCCGCTCGCCGCGCTGCCGGAGATCATCGGGCAAAAGACCGCGCTGACCGAGCGCATCGGCGTGCTCGAGCAGCAGCGCGACACGCAGCTCGGCGCGCTCGGCCTGCCGGGCGGATTCATCGGCATGGAAGCCGCCGCCGAGGGCGATGCGCAACTCGCCGAACAATGGACGCTCCTTTGCGCCGCCGCCCGCCGTGCGAAGCAGGGCAACAACAACAACGGCGTGCTGATCCGCACCCGCATGGAATACAACCGCAAGGCGCTCGCGGCGCTGCAGGTCGCGCCGTCGAAGTCCGGCTTCTACGGCCCGGACGGACGCGTGCCGGGCGCATGATCGCCGCCGGCTTTCTCTCCACGGCGCATGACTTCACCGGTCATGCGCCGTTTGCATTGCCCGGCGCCTTATTCATCGATTAACCCGGTTTTCCGCGGCTTAATCCGCCGATGGCCGCTCGACGCCTTCCGCAATAATCGCTTCCATCACAGAAAGCGAGCACGAAGCGGAGCAAGCGGTGGCGGAAGAAAGCGATCTCGAAAAAACCGAATCAGCCACTCCCAAGCGCCTGGAAAAGGCGCGGGAGGAAGGCCAGGTTGCGCGCTCGCGGGAACTCGCCTCGTTCGCGTTGCTCGCGGCAGGCTTCTGCGGCGTATGGGCGTTGTCCGGATCGATCGGCGGACATTTGCAGTCGATCCTGCGCGGCGCGTTCACCTTCAATCACGAGACCGTGCTCGACACGCGCCAGATGATGATCGGCGCGGCCAACGCCAGCAAGGAAGGCATGCTTGCCGTGCTGCCGGTGCTCGCGTTGACGGCCGTCGCCGCGCTCGCCGCGCCGATGGCTCTCGGCGGCTGGCTCATCACGACGAAGCCGCTCGCGCCTAACTTCGGCCGCCTCAATCCGATCAGCGGGCTCGGCAAGATGTTCTCGTCGCAGGGTCCGATTCAGCTCGGCATGTCGATTCTCAAGACGATCGTCGTCGGCGGCATGGCGGGCTCGGCGATGTGGAGCCGCAAAGCCGAAGTGCTGGGCCTGCTCACGAAGCCGCTCGGCCTCGCGCTCGCCGATGTGATGCACCTGATCCTCGTGTGCTGCGGCATGGCGATCGGCGGGCTGTTTCTCGTCGCGGTCGTCGATGTGCCGTATCAGATGTGGTCGCATGCGAAGAAGCTTCGCATGAGCAAGGAAGAAGTGAAGCGCGAGCACAAGGAAAACGAAGGCGATCCGCATATCAAGGGCAAGATTCGCCAGCAGCAGCGTGCGGCCGCGCGTCGCCGGATGATGCAGGCGATCCCGACCGCCGATGTCATCGTCACGAACCCGACGCACTTTGCGGTCGCGCTCAAGTATGCCGACGGCGAGATGCGCGCGCCGAAGGTCGTCGCGAAGGGCGTGAATCTGGTCGCGGCGCGCATCCGCGAACTCGGCCGTGAAAATAACGTGCCGCTGCTCGAAGCGCCGCCGCTTGCGCGGGCGCTGTATCACAACGTCGAGATCAACCGTGAGATTCCGGGCGCGCTGTACGGCGCGGTCGCGCAAGTGCTGGCGTGGGTGTATCAGCTCAAGCGCTACAAGGCAGACGGCGGCATCAAGCCCGACGATCCGACCGATCTCGACGTGCCGAAGGAACTGGACAAAGGCGGCGTATCCGACGCCGACGCCGATCAGGAAGCCGCTGAAGCGCTTTCCGGCGACAACTCATCACAAGGAGCCGCAGCATGAACGCGCGCGCTGGATTTTTCGCGAAACGACCCGACGCGCTCGGCACGCAGAACCTTCGGGCGCTTGCCGGCCCGATCCTCATCTGCATGATCCTCGGCATGATGATCCTGCCGTTGCCGGCGTTTCTGCTGGACCTGCTGTTCACGTTCAACATCGCGCTGTCGGTGATGGTGCTGCTCGTCAGCATGTACACGCAAAAGCCGCTCGACTTCGCGGCATTTCCGAGCGTGCTGCTCTTTTCGACGCTGCTGCGCCTGTCGCTCAACGTCGCGTCGACGCGTATCGTGCTGCTGCAGGGCCACACCGGTCCGGACGCGGCGGGCCAGGTGATCGAATCGTTCGGGCACTTTCTCGTCGGCGGGAACTTCGCGGTCGGTATCGTCGTGTTCGTGATCCTGATGATCATCAACTTCATGGTCATCACGAAGGGTGCGGGACGTATCGCGGAAGTCGGCGCACGCTTCACGCTCGACGCGATGCCCGGCAAGCAGATGGCCATCGACGCCGATCTGAACGCCGGCCTCATCAACGAGGAAGTCGCGAAGAAGCGCCGCACGGCGGTCGCGCAGGAGTCCGAGTTCTACGGTTCGATGGACGGTGCATCGAAGTTCGTGCGCGGCGACGCGATCGCGGGCTTGCTGATCATGGTGATCAATATCGTCGGCGGGCTGATCGTCGGCATGCTTCAGCACGACATGGACTTCGCGCACGCGGCGACCAATTACACGCTGCTGACCATCGGCGACGGCCTCGTTGCGCAGATTCCGTCGCTCATCATTTCGACGGCGGCGGGCGTGATCGTGTCGCGCGTCGCGACGGAAGAGGACATCGGCACGCAGTTGACCGGCCAGTTGTTCCAGAATCCGCGCGTGCTGATGATCACGGGCGTCATCATCGGCATCATGGGGCTGATTCCGGGCATGCCGCACTTCGCGTTTCTGCTGCTTGGGGGCGGCCTCGTTTATGCCGCACGTTCGATGAACAAGCGTGCGGAAGCGAAGAAGAAATCGGGTGTCGTCACGGACGTCACGCCGATCGCCGCCGCCGCTGCCGCGTCCGCTGAAAGCGCGGAGGCGAGCTGGGAGGATGTCGCGCTCATCGATCCGCTGGGTCTCGAAGTGGGCTATCGGCTGATTCCGCTCGTGGATCGCAACGCGGACGGCGAATTGCTGAAGCGCATCAAGGGGATCCGCAAGAAGTTTGCGCAGGAGATCGGCTTCTTGCCGCCGGTCATTCATATCCGCGACAACCTCGAGTTGCGTCCGAACGGGTATCGCATTGCGCTGAAGGGCGTGGAAGTGGGCGTCGGCGAAGCGTTCCCGGGTCAGTGGCTCGCGATCAACCCGGGGCAGGTTTCGGCGACGCTGCCTGGCGCGCAGACGACGGACCCGGCGTTCGGCCTGCCGGCGGTGTGGATCGAAACGGCGATGCGCGAGCAGGCGCAGGTCTACGGCTATACGGTCGTCGATGCGAGCACGGTGGTGGCGACGCATCTGAATCACCTCGTCGTCACGCATGCGGCGGAACTGCTCGGACGACAGGAGGTGCAGGCGCTGCTGGAGCGCATCGGCAAGGACACGCCTTCGCTCACCGACGATCTCGTGCCGAAGACGCTGTCGCTCACGACCTTGCAGAAGGTGTTGCAGAACCTGCTCGACGAAAGCGTGCCGATTCGCGACATGCGCACGATTCTGGATGCGCTGCAGGAGCATGCGCCGCGTATTTCCGATCCGTACGAGCTGACGGCTGCGGTGCGTCTGGCGCTGGGGCGCGCGATCACGCAGCAGTGGTATCCGGGCAGCAACGATCTGCAGGTGATGGGCCTCGATCCGACGCTGGAGCGGGTGTTGTCGCAGGCGTTATCGACGGGGCCGAATCCCGGTCTGGAGCCGGGGCTGGCGCAAACGCTGATGACGTCGACGCAAAACGCGATGATGCGTCAGCAGAATCTGGGGTTGCCGCCGGTGCTGCTCGTGCAGCATTCGCTGCGCGCGATGCTGGCGCGCTTCCTGCGCCGGAGCCTGCCGCAGTTGAAGGTGATCTCTTATGCGGAAGTGCCGGATACGCGGAATGTGAAGGTGGTTAATCTGATTGGGGGGTGATGGCTCGGGCGTGAGTCGGACTATGGGTCGCGACGGCCTGAAGCTGCAGCGCGGCTTCGACAACGCGGAACACGCAACTTGCAACAAGCCGCTCCTCGTTCGTCGCTGCGCGAATGACTTCATCGTCATCAAGACGCGCGGGACTGATTTCGGCCAACGCTTGGGCCCATCGAGCAACCGCTTCCGAAGCGACGTCGCCACCGGCCATGCTCGCGCTCAGGCAGGCTTCGCCGTTCTCGTCGATCACGTAGCCACCGTCCCTCGGCCGAACGCGCACGACGACGCGGTCGCCCGTTCCGGCGTATTCGAGCGGCGTGACGATTCGCTGGACGCCGTTGGCGTCGGCGTGCACTTCGAACAGCGAGCGAATGCAGCGCTCCAGCAACTCAGTGGCTTCCATAGCGTGCGGGGCCAACGCCCTCAACACTCCACAATATTCACCGCCAACCCGCCGCGCGACGTCTCCTTGTACTTCGTCTTCATATCCGCGCCGGTTTCGCGCATCGTCTTGATGACCGAATCCAGCGATACGTAATGCGACCCGTCCCCGCGCATCGCCATGCGCGCGGCGTTCACCGCCTTCACCGATCCCATCGCGTTCCGTTCGATGCACGGAATCTGCACCATCCCGCCGACCGGATCGCACGTCAGCCCGAGGTTGTGCTCCATGCCGATTTCCGCCGCGTTCTCCACCTGCGCCGGCGTGCCGCCGAGCACCGCCGCAAGCGCGCCCGCCGCCATCGAACACGCGACGCCCACTTCGCCCTGGCATCCCACTTCCGCACCGGATATCGACGCGTTCATCTTGTACAGAATGCCGATGGCCGCCGCCGTCAGCAGGAAGTCGATCACGCCCTGCTCGTTCGAACCCGGCACGAAGCGATCGTAGTAATGCAGCACGGCCGGGATGATGCCCGCCGCCCCGTTCGTCGGCGCCGTCACGACGCGTCCGCCCACCGCGTTTTCTTCGTTCACGGCGATCGCATAAAGATTGATCCAGTCGATCATCGATAACGGATCGCGCAGCGCCTGCTCAGGCTTGCCCGCCAGCGCCCGATAAAGCTGCGGCGCACGGCGCTTCACCTGAAACGGTCCCGGCAAATTGCCATCCGCTTCCGGATTGCCGATGCCGCACCCCCGCGCGACGCAATCCTGCATCACGTCCCAGATGCGCAACAGGCCCGCGCGAATCTCGTCTTCACTGCGCCAGATGCGCTCGTTTTCCCACATGAGCTGCGCAATCGACCGGCCCGAATCGGCGCACATCTTCATCAGTTCGTCGCCGGTCTGAAACGGATAAGGCAACTGCTCGTGCGCCGTCAGCACCGCCGTGTTCGCCGCGCCCGCCGTCACCACGAAGCCGCCGCCCACGGACAGATACGTCGCATCGCGCAAAGGCTGGCCGCTCGCATCGAATGCATGCAGCTTCATGCCATTCGGATGCTCGGGCAGGGCTTGCCGATAGAACGCGATGTTCTCCTTCACCGAGAACGGAATCTCGCGCGTTCCGAGCAAGCCAAGCGTCTTCGACGTGCGAACCGCCTCGAGGCGCGGGACGATGGTACGGGCATCGACGGTGTCCGGTGCGTCGCCCATCAGGCCGAGCATCACGCCGCGATCCGTGCCGTGGCCTTTGCCCGTCGCGCCGAGCGATCCATACAGCTCGCATTTCACCGATGCCACCGCGCCGAGCAGCCCGTCGCGTTCCAGGCCTTGCGCGAACATCAGCGCGGCGCGCATCGGTCCGACAGTGTGTGAGCTGGAAGGGCCGATGCCGACTTTGAAGAGATCGAAAACGCTGACTGCCATGACTGTTCCTGCGAAAGAGATTAGCGCGCCGGCAGCGGCAGACAGACCGCGAGCCACGCGGGAGGCGTCGGCGCGAGCCGCAACGCCACCGGCGCGTAGCGGCCGTCGAGACGCGCCGCCAGATGAAAGAGTTCCGCCGCGTTCTTCGGGTCCCACTGGCCCGATGAACCCGGCAGGCCGGCCTCGCGACGCCTGGCATCGAAAGGTACGGTCGAGCGCACGAACTCCTCGTGCGTTCGGGTGCCGAGCGCATAGGGCGTGAGCCAGTTGAGCGCATCGGCGAGCGTGGCGCCGGTCGCCGCGCGTTCCGGCAGCCAGTTGCGGTTGTGCCGCCGCGCCGAAAGCGCGGCCGTCACGAGCGGCTGCAGGTCGTAGGTGACGTAGTGCAAAGCATCGCGTTCGGAGAAATCGACCGTGGACCCGTCCGGCGCGATGTTGTCGCCGATATGCTCGACAAAGAGCCGCTGCGCCGCGTTGATCATCTTGCGATCGTCGATGGTGAACGCGCCCATCGCCACCAGCTTCACGCGATGACTCTGCCAGTTGTTCCGATACGTGCCCGTGAGCGGACGCGGCTGCTTGTCGATATCCGCGATATAGCCCGTCACCATCTTCGCGATGAACGCGTTCGCCGCATTGCGCGTCCTGACCGGCAGCGCGCTCGCCGTCAGGTCGTAGGCGAGAATCAGCGATTCGAAATTCGTTTCGTCGATCGGATTGAAGCTCGGCTTGTACTGAGTGGTCCACGCGAACAGGAAGCGATCGACCAGCCGCAGATACCGTTCGTTGCCGGTCGCGCGCCAGGCCAGCGCGGCATCGCGCATGAGGCCGAGATCGCGCGCGGCTTCGACGCTTTCATCGTGGATGCCTTCGTGCGGCAGCGTGCCTTCGGTGTGCAGCGTGCCTTCGGTGTGCAGCGTGGCGCGCGGCTTCGGCTGATCGTCAACGTGCGATTGCACCGCATTCACCAGCGCCTTCACGCCCGGATCGGCGTGGGTGCGCTCGCTCGTCTGCATGGCGGGCGCGGCGCAGAAGTTCATTGCCGCGTGCGCGGCCGGCGCGGCCATCTGCGCGGACGCTGCGCAGATCGCGGCGAGCGTTGCCAGCGTTGTGTGCGTCGTCCGGAAACGGCTCGCCTCGTTCACCTTTCGCACCTTCAGCGCCATATGCACTCCCTGATTGCTTTGGTCAGGGGTGAGATGTTAGCCGTTCCCGAACACGCCGCAAGTTCACCCGACAATGCTTTACGCTTCCGGGCGACTCGCGGCTGTCACGCTCGCTTCCGCGCTCAGGCGTCCGCGTAGTCCGAAATGGGCACGCAGGAGCACATCAGGTTGCGATCGCCGTACGCGTTGTCCGCACGGCCCACGGGGGACCAGTACTTGCGCGCCACGAGCGACTTCACCGGATACGCCGCCTGCTCGCGCGTGTACGCATGATTCCACGCGTCGGCGGTCACGACCGCAGCCGTGTGCGGCGCGTTTTTCAGCACGTTGTCCTCGCGATCGGCGCGGCCTTCCTCGACCGCGCGAATCTCTTCGCGAATGGCGATCATCGCGTCGATGAAGCGATCCAGTTCTTCCTTCGACTCGGATTCTGTCGGCTCCACCATCAGCGTGCCGGGAACGGGGAAGCTCATCGTCGGCGCGTGGAAGCCGTAGTCGATCAGCCGCTTGGCCACGTCCTCCACCGAGATGCCGCTCGCTTCCTTGATCGGCCGCACGTCGAGAATGCACTCGTGCGCGACCAGCCCGCCGGGGCCGCTATAGAGCACCGGATAGTGCGGCGCGAGGCGCTTCGCGACATAGTTCGCGGCGAGGATCGCGCTTTCCGTGGCGGCGGTGAGGCCCTGCGCGCCCATCATCGCGATATACATCCACGAGATCGGCAGAATGGCCGCCGAGCCATACGGCGCCGACGATACCGCGCCGATGCCCGCTTCATCGCGCTTATAGCCGGTGGACGTCTGGTTCGGCAGGAACTTCGCGAGATGCGCGCCGACCGCGACCGGACCGACGCCCGGCCCGCCGCCGCCGTGCGGAATGCAGAACGTCTTGTGCAAGTTCAGATGCGACACGTCGCCGCCGAACTGGCCCGGCGCGCAGAGGCCGACCATCGCGTTCATGTTGGCGCCATCGACATAAACCTGGCCGCCATGCTGATGCACGATGTCGCAAATCTCGCGCACGTTGCGCTCGAACACGCCGTGTGTCGACGGATACGTGATCATGATCGCCGCGAGATTCGCCGAATGCTTCTCGGCCTTCGCCTTCAGGTCTTCGATATCGACGTTGCCGTTCGCATCGCACGCGACGACGACCACCTGCATGCCCGCCATTTGCGCCGATGCCGGGTTCGTGCCGTGCGCGGACGCCGGAATCAGGCACACGTTGCGATGCCCTTCGCCACGCGACTCGTGATACGCATGAATGATGAGCAGGCCCGCGTACTCGCCCTGTGATCCCGCGTTCGGCTGCAATGACACAGCCGCATAACCCGTGCACGCGACGAGCATTTGTTCGAGCTGATCGATCATCGTGCGATAGCCGAGCGTCTGTTCGGCGGGCGCGAACGGATGAATCTGCGCGAACTCCGGCCACGTGACCGGCAGCATTTCGGACGTGGCGTTCAGCTTCATCGTGCACGAGCCGAGCGGGATCATCGTGCGGTCGAGCGCGAGGTCCTTGTCGGCGAGGCAGCGCAGATAGCGCAGCATTTCGTGTTCGGAGTGATGGCGGTTGAAGACCGGATGCGTGAGGTAATCGCTCGTGCGCTTGAGTCCGGCCGGGAGCGAGTCCTTCAGCGCGGCGTCGAGCGCGTCGATGTCGAAGGTTTCGGTCTTGCCCGCGACTTCCGCGAACAATGCGAACAGCTTCAGCAGGTCGTCGCGCGTGGTGGTTTCATCGAGCGATACGCCGACCTGGCTGGCGCTCACGTGCCGCAGGTTGATATGCGCGGCGTGAGCGGCCTGATGCAGCGCGGTGGTGTTCGCGCCGCTGTCGATGGTGACGGTATCGAAGAACGTCTCGTTGGCGATGGAATAGCCGAGCTTCGCGACGCCCGCCGCGAAGATCGACGCGACGCGGTTCACGCGCAGCGCGATCGTCTTCAAGCCTTGCGGGCCGTGATAGACCGCGTACATGCTCGCCATGATCGCGAGCAGCGCCTGCGCCGTGCAGACGTTCGATGTCGCCTTTTCGCGGCGGATGTGCTGTTCGCGCGTTTGCAGCGCGAGACGCAGCGCGGAATTGCCTTGCGCGTCAACCGTCACGCCGACGAGACGGCCCGGCATCTGGCGCTTGAACTCGTCCCGCACGGACATGTAGGCAGCGTGCGGCCCGCCGAAGCCGACCGGCACGCCGAAACGCTGCGTATTGCCGATGGCCACGTCCGCGCCCCATTCGCCCGGCGGCGTGATGAGCGTCAGCGCGAGCAGGTCCGCCGACGCAACCACATGTCCGCCCGCGGCGTGAATGGCTTCGGCCAGCGCGCGGTAGTCGCGCACGTCGCCGTTCGCGCCCGGATATTGCAGCAGCACGCCGAACGCGTTGGCGCTCGCGGCGTCGGCTGCGGGGCCGACTTTGACCTCGATGCCCGCCGGCTTCGCGCGCGTCTTCACCACTTCGATGGTCTGCGGCAGCACGTCGTCCGCAACGTAGAACACGTTCGACTTCGGCTTGCCGACGCGTTGCAGAAGCGTCATTGCTTCGGCAGCGGCGGTGGCCTCGTCGAGCAGCGATGCGTTGGCCATCGCGAGGCCCGTGAGGTCCATCACCATCTGCTGGAAATTGAGCAGCGCTTCGAGGCGCCCTTGCGAGATTTCCGGCTGATACGGCGTGTAAGCCGTGTACCACGCCGGATTTTCGAGCACGTTGCGCAGGATCACCGCCGGCGTGTGCGTGCCGTAGTAACCCTGGCCGATGAAGGTTCGAAACACCAGATTCTCGTCCGCGAGCTTGCGCAACGACGCGAGCGCTTCTGCTTCGCTCTTCGGCTGCGTGAACGCGCCGAGCGGCAGCGTCTCCTTGCGGCGAATCGCTTCGGGAATCACCGCGTCGATGAAGGCCGCGCGCGATGCGAAACCGAGCGCGTCGAGCATTGCGCGCTGGTCGGCAGCGTCGGGGCCGATGTGCCGGCCAGCGAACGCATCGTGGCATTCGAGCGCGGCGAGTGACAGGGAAGTGCGGTTCATCAGGCGATCCGGGTGTTCGAGCTTCATGTGAATTCCTGCGAAAGCGGCTCCTTCCTCGAAACCGCTCTCGTCTGATAGAGGGTTATTCGCCGATCGACTTGCCGTAGCCATCGGCGTCGAGCAGCTTCTCGAGACCCGCGTCGCTCGCGGGCTTGATCTTGAAGAGCCAGCTTTCGTAGGGCGCGCCGTTCACCTGATCCGGCGATGACGTCAATGCGTCGTTTGCCGCGACGATTTCGCCCGAGACCGGCGCGTAGATGTCCGAGGCGGCCTTCACCGATTCGATGACGGCGATCGCGTCGCCTGCCGCAACCGACTTGCCCGCGGCGGGCAGTTCGACGAACACGATGTCGCCGAGCGCTTCCTGCGCGTGATCGGTGATGCCGACGGTCAGCGTGCCGTCGGATTCCGTGCGGACCCATTCGTGCGATTCGGTGTATTTCAGATCGGCCGGGATGCTCATTGGATGCTCCTTGCGTGGTTCGTTCGTTCGTGAAGTTTTGACTGGGAAAACGCGCGCATCGGCTTACTGGGGGGCTACGAGAACCTTGCCGTTGCGCACGAACGGAAGTTTTACCACGCGCGCGGGGACTTGCTTGTCGCGGATGACAACCTGCACCGTGTCGCCCGGCGCGACAGCGGCCGGCACGCGAGCGAATGCGATCGACTCCTGCATCGACGGGGAGAACGTGCCGCTCGTGATTTCGCCCTCGCCGTGCGGCGTCACGACTTTTTGATGGGCGCGCAGCACGCCGCCCGCACGACCGTTTTCCTTGATGAGCACGAGCCCGACGAAGCCGGCCTTCGTGCCGTCCGTTTCCAGCGCCGCGCGGCCGACGAAGTCACGCGGCGTCTTGAGATCGACGGTCCAGGCGAGGCCCGCGTCGAGCGGCGACACGTTTTCGTCCATGTCCTGGCCGTAGAGATTCATGCCGGCTTCGAGGCGCAGCGTGTCGCGTGCGCCGAGGCCGGCGGGCTTCACGCCAGCGGCGTGCAGCGCGTTCCACAGCGCTTCGACGTGCGTCGCCGGAACGACGATTTCGAAGCCGTCCTCGCCCGTATAGCCGGTGCGCGCGAGCATCAGCTCGCCGTATGCGGTGGCGGGAAACGTGACGGCGTTGAACGGCTTGATGTCCTGGGTCGCGGCGCGCGTGTCGGGCAGCACTTGCCAGACTTTCTCGCGCGCGTTCGGCCCTTGCACCGCGATGATGCCGAGATCGCCGCGCGGCGTGATCGACAGATTGAAGCCGCCTTCGGCGTTCAGTTGCCCGAACCACGCAATGTCCTTGTCCGCCGTGCTCGCGTTGACGACCACGCGAAAGTTCGTTTCGGAGAAGAAGTAAACGATGAGGTCGTCGATGACGCCGCCGTCGCTCTTGAGCAGGCACGAGTAGAGCGCGCGGCCCGGCGTCGTGAGCTTGTCGACGTTATTGGCGATTGCGTAGCGGAAGAAATCGCGGACGGCGTCGCCCTGAAAATCGACGACGCGCATGTGCGAGACGTCGAACATGCCGGCGTCGGTGCGTACGGCGCGGTGTTCGTCGATCTGCGAACCGTAGTTGACGGGCATGTCCCAGCCGCCGAAATCGACCATGCGCGCGTTGAGCGCGAGGTGAGCGGCGTGCAGGGGCGTGTGTTGAAGTGCGGTCATCGGGGCCTCGGTTCGCGAAAACAAAAAAGGCCACGCAGCGCGGTCTGCCTGCGGGATGCCGCTTCGCTCGCCGCCGATGCGGCATACAAAGCGCGACCCACGATGCAATTGCGATGCGTGACCCCTCTGTCCTCGGTACCTGAGAGATTGCGCGGACCCGGCGTGTGCCGATGATCCATCGCGCGCCCCTTCGGTGGGCAACTGGCTTCTTCCTTGGAGGAAGCCGCTGCCGCTCTCCAGAGTACGGAAGATTCGATCCTCCGACGCGGCCGGTCCTTTTGCCTGAGAGTTTGCGGGTGTGCCCCTTCGGCGGCGCGGCGTTCGCTGTGCAGTGCACGACGACGGCCACGCGCTCTCCCGACGCGTGCGGCAGAATTTACGCGACGGAAATGGGGTTGTCAAACGGATTCGGAGGCGGGCGATTGCGCGCGTCGCGCCGCTGTGATCGGCACGATTCGTTACGTTCGGGGCGGCGCTGTCTCCTACACTTTCTTACTTGGGAACTTCATTTCGACTCGATCATGGCATCCATCACGATCAACGGCAGGACGGTGACTGGCAAGAACATTTCCGTCCGCGGCAAGCAGGTGACGGTCGACGGGGAGACCGTGACCGTCGATGACTCGCTGCGCGTCATCATCGAAGTTCAGGGCGATGTCGAACGAATCGACGTGGACAGTTGCGAACGGCTGAGCGTGCATGGTCAGGCGGGCCGCGTGTCGGTCGTGTCGGGCAACATCACTTGCGGCGATGTCGGCGGGTCCGTGGAGACGGTTTCCGGCAATGTCAATTGCCGGGACATCGGCGGAAACGTGAGTACGACGTCGGGGAATGTGAATCGGCGGTGAACTTCGGCGGCACGGCTTCAGACCGTTGCGGATGCGTCGGCTTCCGCCATTGATCGGAACGCGTCCGCGCGCGTCAGGAAGGCCACGCAGTTTGCGACGAGGTCGGTCGCGTCGTGCTGGTCGAACGCATCCGCAAGATGGTAGTCCGCGAGTGTTCTTATCTTCTTGAGGTCGATGAGCAGGTAGGCAAGCACTTTGCCCTTCTTTCCGTGCGCGGCGTATCGATCAGTCAGGCGTTGATGCACTCCTGCTGCGTCATGGCCGGGCGGCAAGCACTTGTCCGCTACCTGCAAAGCTTGGTGATAAGCAGCGTAGTACGCACGTGATGCGCCCGAGCGCCATTCGCACTCACTGCCGCCCGCAGCGAGTTGCTGCGCCAGGCCGATCAGATCCTCGACTTCGATACTCATCGCGCAATTTCAAAGGACGTGCCGCGCGGTACGAACGATGCGAGCGGGCGGCAAACGAAGGTAATCAACTCGGGGTGGGCGTCATCGAACTCGTCGGTGAGCGCTTCCGCGATGGCAAAGTTCACGTTGGCGCACTGGCTCGCAGACTGGTCGATGTAGAACTCGTATCGCACGGTGTGGTCGGGAAAGCGCACCGAGCGCGTCCGCCTTATCGCGTGGCCGGATGCCCGTATCGTCGAACTGGCGAGTTGCAACAGGGCCATGCGCGTTTGTGGATCGACGCCAGAACGCTGAAATGACGCGATCAGATCGTTCATCTCAACGAGAAAGCAGTCGCTTTCTGTGAGCGCGTGCTGGATGTTGCCGGAGTGCATGACCGCATTCGCTTCTTCGAAAAGAGTTGCGCCATAGAGCGCACGAGCCGCAGCAAGGAACATCCGGACGTGACCGTGCTTCATTGCAGCGAGTTGACGGGCGTACTTCACCGCCAGATCGGTCGCTCCGAGGTTCAACGCTAGCGACGCGGCGTTACCCAGCACCATCGAGTCATAGTTGGCCAACGCATGGGCCGCTTCGGCGCAACGAATGAATCCATCCCGGTCGCCGCGCAAGAACGCGACAAACGCCAGTACGAGCCAGCACATCTGCGGCTCATCAGCGTTTCGTTGAAGTGACTGCTGCGCGTCTCGCTCTATGCGCTTCACAACGAACTCGTTGCTCTGCGCACTGATCGTCATTTCGACAAGAGCGTCGAGCCAATCATGAGTAACGGGTTGAGGGAGGTCCAAGTAGCGTTGGCCTGTTATTCGAGTGTTCGGAATAGTACAGGCCCTACTGGTTCAGCGTTTATCTTTTTATTACGCACCCGCAACGTCTGCTAAACAGCAGGAATCACGTCACCCCCGCACGAACTCCACCCTCCTCCCTTCCCGCTCGCTCAACATCGCCAGCTCGATGACGGTCATCGTATCCACCGCATCCTGCGGCGTCACCGGGAACGGCTTGCCATCCAGCACCGACGCCGCCAGCGCGCGATAGAACTCCACGTACGCCCCATCGCGCGTCGCGAATTCATGGCGCAGGTCGTGATCGCCATCCACTTCGCGCAGCAGTCCGGGCGGATTCTTGCCGAAGCCTGCATCGCCAGGGCGCAGGCCAGCGCGCAACTGATCTTCCTGCACGTCGAGGCCGGTCTTCACATAACTGCCGCGCGTGCCGTGAATCGCGAACCGCGGCGGCTCGAGCGCGGCGAGCGCGCTCGCATGCAGCACCACTTCCTTGTCCGCATGGCCGAGCACGAGATGCACATAATCCGGCGCGTGCGCGTGGTCGCGATGCGCCTTCACGAAAGCCGTCACCGTCTGCGGCACGCCGAAAAGCGCGAGCGCCTGATCGATCAGATGCGGCCCGAGATCGAACAGCAGACCGCCGCCTCTCGACGCTTCCTCGCGCCAGCGTTGCGGCACTTTCGGGCGGAACCGATCGAAATGCGATTCGTAATGCGTGATGCGCCCGAGCCGCCCGCTTTCGATCAGCCCGCGCGCCGTCATGAAATCGCCGTCCCAGCGGCGGTTGTGAAACGGCGCGAACAGCAAGCCATTCTGCTGCGCGAGATCAGCCAGCGCGCGCGCGTCGGCAGCGGTGAGCGTCACCGGCTTGTCGACGACCACGTGCTTGCCCGCCGACAACGCACGGCGCGCGAGGTCGAAGTGCGTATCGTTGGGGGTTGCGATAACGATGCACGCGATCTCATCGATGGCGGCGAGCGCATCGAAGTCCGCAACGATCCGCGCGTCCGGATAATCGGCCTGCGCGCGCTCGGCCTGGCTCGTCGCGATGGCCGCCACGCTCGCGCGGCCGCAATGCTCGATGACGGGCGCATGGAACGTCGCGCCGGCAAGGCCATAGCCCATCAGGCCGACTTTCAGTGCTGAACTCATTGTGGGCATCATCCTGTTTGAATCGACCGGATATTGTGGCACGCGGCCCGATCGCGGCAAACCGCAGCGGCAAGCCGAACGCCAAGCGGGGCCAAATCCCATCGCGTTTTATCGTGTTAACATCGCGCTCTCGAATTCGCCGCGCGCACGAACCGTGTGTCGCCGGGCGAATGCTCGCAGTCCATCAGCGGCGGTGTTTTTTACCGGTTGCCGCGCGCCTCACTCTCCAAAGTCCAGAACGATGTCCGCAGGTCTCAACGCCGCGCAAAGCGAAGCGGTGCGCTATCTCGATGGTCCCTGTCTCGTGCTCGCGGGCGCGGGCAGCGGCAAGACGCGCGTGATCACGCAGAAGATCGCGCACCTGATCGAAGGACGCGGCTTCGAGCCGAAGCACATCGCCGCGCTCACCTTCACGAACAAGGCCGCGCTCGAAATGCGCGAGCGGACCGCCAAGCTCCTCGAAGGCAAGACACTGACGACGCCCGGCAAGGAAGGCCGCAAGGTGCCGGTCAATCAGTTGACCATCTGCACGTTCCATTCGCTCGGCGTCCAGATCATGCGCCAGGAAGCGGAGCACGTCGGGCTGAAGCCGCAGTTCTCGATCATGGATTCCGACGACTGCTTCGGCATGGTCCAGGAACAGCTCGGCACGACGGACAAGGGCCTCATCCGCAAGGTGCAGTCGATCATTTCGCTGTGGAAGAACGCGATGGTCTCGCCCGATCAGGCCGCCGTCCTCGCGAGCAACGAGGACGAGCATCAGGCGGCGATCGTCTATCGCAGCTATGCCGCGACGCTTCATGCGTATCAGGCGCTCGACTTCGACGATCTGATCCTGCGCCCCGCGCAACTCTTCGCGGAGAACGAGCAGGTGCGCGAGAAGTGGCAGAACCGCCTGCGCTACCTGCTGATCGACGAGTATCAGGACACCAACGCCTGCCAGTACGAATTGCTGAAGCTGCTGGCCGGTCCGCGCGCGGCGTTCACCGCCGTGGGCGACGACGATCAGGCCATCTACGGCTGGCGCGGCGCCACGCTCGAGAACCTCGCGCAGCTGAGCAAGGACTTCCCGAAGCTGCACGTCATCAAGCTGGAGCAGAACTATCGGTCGACGGTGCGGATTCTGACGGCGGCGAACAACGTCATCGCCAACAATCCGAAGCTCTTCGAGAAAAAGCTGTGGTCGGAGCACGGCATGGGCGACACCATCACCGTCACCGGATGCAACGACGAAGAGCACGAAGCGGAATCCGTTGTCTTCCGGCTTTCGGCGCACAAGTTCGAGCGGCGCGCGGCGTTCCGCGATTACGCCATTCTGTATCGCGGGAATTTTCAGGCGCGCATCTTCGAGCAGGTGCTGCGTCGCGAGCGCATTCCGTATGTGCTGTCGGGCGGGCAGTCGTTTTTCGATCGCGCGGAGATCAAGGACATCATTGCGTATTTGCGGCTGATCGCGAATCCGGACGACGATCCCGCGTTCATCCGCGCGATCACGACGCCCCGGCGCGGCGTCGGCAACACGACGCTCGAAGCGCTCGGCGCGTTCGCGGGCGCGGCGAAGGTGTCGCTGTTCGAGGCGGTGTTCATGGGCGGCATCGAGGCGCGGCTGTCAGCGCGGCAAGTCGAACCGCTGCGCACGTTCTGCGAGTGGATACGCCGGCTGTCGGACCGCGCCGCGCGTGATCCGGCAAGCACCGTGCTCGACGACATGATGGAAGCCATCCACTACGAAGCCTACTTGTACGATGCCTTCGACGAGCGGCAGGCTCAGTCCAAGTGGCAGAACGTCCTCGAATTTTGCGAATGGCTGAAGCGCAAGGGCACGAAGCCGGAGTTGTCGCCGGAAGCCGAACAGACCGGCTACGACACCGCCGATGGCCTGACCGACGACGGGAAGAACCTGCTCGGGCTGATCCAGACCGTCGCGCTGATGTCGATGCTGGAAGGCAAGGACGAGGACCCGGACGCGGTGCGGCTCTCGACCGTCCATGCGTCGAAGGGGCTCGAGTATCCGCACGTGTTTCTGGTGGGCGTCGAGGAAGGCATCATGCCGCATCGCGGGAGTTCGGACGATGACGGTCCGATCGACGATGCCCGCATCGAGGAAGAGCGCCGGCTGATGTATGTGGCGATCACGCGGGCGCAGCGCAGCCTGCATCTGAACTGGTGCAAGAAACGCAAGCGCGCGCGGGAGACGGTGGTGTGCGAGCCGTCGCGCTTTATCCCGGAGATGCTGCTCGACGACGCGCCGCCGCCGACGGCGGAAGAAGCGCCGTTGTCGCCGAAGGACCGGATGGCGATGCTGAAGGCGCTGCTGCAGAAGAACTGACGGCAAACCCTGCGACGCCTGGGACGTGCGCAGGGTTTGTTATCGCCGCGGCCTTACTTCGACGCGTTCACCATGTAATCGACGGCGGCTTTCACATCCGCGTCCGATGCATTCGATCCGCCTTTCGGCGGCATCGCGCCCTTGCCGTGAAGCGCGTAGTTGTAGACGGTTTCCATCGGCTCTTTGAGGCGCGGCGCCCAGGTCGCCTTGTCGCCGAACTTCGGCGCGTTCAGTACGCCTGCCGCGTGACACGCCTGACACACCTGTTCGTAGAGCGCCTTGCCGGCTTGCGCGGCATCGGCGCTTTGGGCGCCAGCAGCCGGCGCCGATGCGGTCTGCGGCACTGAGGCCAGCGCAGCGAGGGCGGCTGCGGCCTGGGCGTTGTCGGTCGCGCCGGAAGCGGCGGCCGGCGCCGAAGCGGATGCGGCAGCCGATGCACCCGCCGCCGCGCCCGGTGCGGGTTGCGCCGGTTCCGCGAACTTTGCGCCGGCGTTGTTCGCCATGTAGACGACGGCGCGCGCGATCTCGAAGTCGCTGTAGTCGTCGGGACTGGCGCCGCCGCGCGGGGGCATCGCACCTTTGCCGTTGAGCGCGTTGTGCAGCAGCGTGTCGTAGCCTTCGCCGATACGCGGAGCCCATGCGCCGGCATCGCCGAGCTTGGGTGCGCCAGCGGTGCCTGTCGCATGGCATGCGGAGCAGACGGCCTTGAACACTTCTTCGCCGGTTTTATAGACGCGGGGGGCGTTGGCATCGCGGATATCGACTTTCGCGGCGGGCGCGATGCGCTCTTGCACGGAGGCGTCGATGTCGGTGCCCGCGCCGGTGCGCGTCGAGGTATCGACGTAGACGGCGAGCAGGATGATGATGGCGACCGGGATGCCGAACCCCGCGATGACCGCCGCGATGAGTTGGCCGGGTGTCCTGATCGGGGCTCCGTGGGGTGCTTCGCTCATGCTTGTCTCGTCTCCCGTTTTTTGATTGAGTCGGTTCAGACAGCGTGACGGCTACCGCTTCGCCCTGGCGTCGCCAGGGGCACGGTCGATTATAGACGGAACGTTTAACGGAAGGCGTCGGGGCGATGGAGCGCGTGGCGGGCGTTTACCCGCAGTTCATCGATGCCGGATGTGGCGCTGAAACGCCTGACATGGACGGATGCACGGAAAACAGGTATCCTCTCGGATTCGCATGGGTCTTGCTGTCGCCTTCCGGCACCCCGCAAGCAAGATTCTCAGCAGATGCGCCCGTAGCTCAATGGATAGAGTACTGCCCTCCGAAGGCAGGGGTTGCTGGTTCGATCCCAGCCGGGCGCGCCAACGATAATTTGCCTAGCAAGAGTCCACCCTTTCTATTCTTCAGGTATCGGTTTCGTGCCGGAAAGCAGTCTTCGCCTTTCGGGCGGTGACCTGGGGATTACTGAAGTGCCCACGCCGTTGCTGCTGTGTATCGGGAGCGCCCATCGCGCGAAACGACTTCGCCACAACGCGCGATGACTTTTTGCAATGTCCGCCTGCCGGAAGGGTAACATTTCGGCCTTTGCGACGACTCACCACACGAGCCTGACCGCTTCATGGCCATCAAGAAATCAGACCTCTACTCCTTCGTCTGGGCCTCTTGCGATGAACTGCGTGGCGGCATGGATGCCAGCCAGTTACAAGGACTACTCCCTGTCCATGCTGTTCATCAAGTGCATCAGGGACAAATACGCCGGTAGCGACAATCTCGCGCCGCCGATGCATATCTCAAACGGGGCCAGGTTCAAGGACATGATCGCGCTGAAGGGCAAGACCGATATCGGCGACAAAATCAATGCCCACCTCATTCCGCCGTTGATTGACGCGAAGCAAGGTCCTGTCCGACATGCAGGTCGACCTTCCCGCCCTAGAAGAACGACCCGCCAAAATGCGCGCCTTCGAGCAGGGCATGATGCAAGAGCTGGTAACCGGCAGAACCCTGCTGCTACCGACTGCCGACCAAGTCGAAGTGGCCGGCGACAAGCTGAAACCCAAAACCAAGACGCGTGAGGGACACGCCATGAGCGCCATCACACCGCATTACCGTAGCGTGCAGCAATTGCTGCAAAGTCAGTCCTTCTCCATCGACGAGTATCAGCGCGAGTACAAGTGGGAAAAGGAGAATATCGACGAACTGCTATCAGACCTACAAGCCAAGTTCTTCTCTCAGTACCAGGCAGGGGACGAGACTCCGGCAGTGAGCAGCTACGGTGAATACTTTCTCGGCTCCATCATCGTCAGCAAGCGCAACGGCAAAAATTATCTGATCGATGGCCAGCAGCGGGTGACTTCGCTTACGCTGCTGCTCATCTGCCTATACCGCGCGGCGGAAGCACGGGAGTTGCCGGTGTCGAAGACCATGGCGCCCCTGATCTTCAGCGACAACTTGGGCGAGCCCAAGTTCAACCTCGACATCCCCGAGCGCCTTCCAGTTATCCAGGCGCTGTTCCAGGGTTACGACTACAGCCCTGATGGCAAAGATGAGTCCATTCAAACGATGTACGCCCGTTACAGCGACATCGAGGCCAACGACCTGCTGGTCGATCTTGGCGACGCGCTGCCACACTTCATCTACTGGCTCCTCACGCGGGTGGGCTTGATCGAGATCGCCACTGACAACGACAACTACGCGTACGCGATCTTCGAAACCATGAATGATCGCGGCAAACCGCTCAGCCCGGTGGACATGCTCAAGGCCTACTTGCTGGCCCCGATCGAAGACCCGCAAGCCCGCATGCACGCTAACCAGACCTGGAAGCACGAGGTTCTAGAGCTAATCTCGTGGGGCGGTAGCCACGAGCCCGAGCGCGACGCCAATTGCATCAAGGCTTGGCTACGCGCGCAATACGCCGACTCCACGCGCGAACGCAAGGCAGGCGCCGTGGACAAGGACTGGGAACTCATCGGATCAGTCTTTCACCGCTGGGTGCGCGATCACAGCGTGCAACTCGGCCTGGGCAAGGCACAAGCCAATCAGCATCTGATGGCCCAGAGCTTCCCGTTCTTCGCTAGAGCCTACCGGCGCGTTCTCGCCGCCAGCCGACACTACACGCCCGGTCTGGAGCCCATCTACTACAACGCTCACAACGATTTCACGTGGCAGGGCACGGTGCTGCTGGCGCCGCTCATCGAAACGGACGACGACGACACCGTGCGTCGGAAGCTAGCCGTGACGGCCACCTACCTTGACATCTGGCTGATGCGCCGTGTGGTGAACTACATCCGCGTCGGATACTCAAGTGTGTCGTATGCCATGTGGCTGCTATGCCGCGATATTCGTCGCAAACCTTTGTCGGAGTTGGTAGAGGCGCTGACTAAAAAGCTGGAAGAAGACGACGTAACGTTTGAGGGCAGCGTCGCCAGAGGCCGAACGGGCATTGATGGTTTAGGACTTAATCAATTCAGCCGTCGCTATATCGCTCACCTGTTGGCGCGCCTGACGGCCGCGACCGAGGCCGGCGCGGGCCGCACCGAGTCCTTCGACAAACTAGTCAGGCGGGATGTCAAGAATCCGTTCGACATCGAGCACATTTGGGCCGACGACTATGAGGCTGTGGCCGAGCACTTCGCAGACGAGCAGGAGTTCCAAGAGTGGCGGAACTACGTGGCTTCCCTCCTTTTGCTGCCTGCCGACGTGAACCGTAGTCTGCAAGACAAGTCATTCGCCGACAAGCGCCCGCACTACGCCAAGCAGAACTTCTACGCGGCAAGCTTGGACGCGAGCGCTTACCAGCACCAACCGAAGTTCCAGCAGTTTGCTGCAGAACATCAACTGCCATTCAGGGCCTTCGACACTTTCACGAAGGAGGAACAGCGGACCCGGCGCGAATTGGTAGTCGCATTGATCGAACATGTCTGGGCTCCTGAGCGTTTGCAAGAAGCCGCCTTATGACGCAGCGCCTTCATCCCGAACGCGTGAACCAAGACCGCTTCGTCAAACGAATTTGCGAACCGGTGGCGACTGGAGGTCTGGGTTATGCCACTTCGGAGACCGGAAGAAGCGGACCGGCAACCGATGCATCGAATCCGCTTAGCTTCACGACAATCTGAAGGCGCGCGGCTCTTCAGACGTTCAATCTCTTAGGCGTTGCAGAAGCTGATGGCCGCTGCGGGATCTACCCCCTCAAGCCTCCACCCCCGTCCACTCCTGCTCCCGCAACTTCGCCCGCAGCCTCGCCACCGCCTGGCTATGCAGCTGGCAAACGCGCGACTCGCTGACTTCCATCACCGCGCCGATCTCGCGCAGATTCAACCCGCGCTCGTAATACAGACTCATCAAGAGCTTCTCCCGCTCCGGCAACCGATCGATCGCCTCGATCAGCGCCCCGCGCAAGCTCTCATCGAGCAGCGCCGACAGCGGGTCCGACCGATCCACGCAATACCGGTCGAGAAACGGCTCGTCATCCGCCGAACGATCGAAGTCTTCGTAATAGATCAACTGGCTGCCGTGCAAGTCCTGCAGCATCGACTGATATTCGTCGAGCGGCAGCTTCATGTGCTCGGCGATCTCCACCTCGCTCGCCGAACGTCCGAGACTCTGCTCGACCTTGTGCACCGCCGATTCCACCTCGCGCGATGTCTTGCGCATGCTGCGCGGCAACCAGTCGTTCGCGCGCAACTCGTCGAGCATCGCGCCGCGGATGCGCTGGCTCGCATACGTCTCGAACTGCGCACCCTGATCTTCCTTGTAACGGCTCGCCGCATCCATCAGGCCGATCATGCCGGCCTGGATCAGATCGTCGAGATCCACGCTCGCCGGCATCTTGGCGACGAGCTGCAGTCCCAGCCGGCGAACGAGCGGCGCGTAGCGCGTCAACACGTCGGACTGCGAGAGTTTGCCTTGGGCGTTGTACATCTGGGTCACCTTTGTCTTGATCACATCGACGCCGTGCTGCTCAATGCATGGCCGGGAAACATCGGCGCCCTTCGCGCCACTTCCCGCCCGCCCTTGTCAGACTCGCCAACCAAAAACTGCACTTCGTTTTGAATTTCCGCATCGCCCGCAAGAAGCGCGGGACGCATCGGCCAGTGAAGAAGCTCCGCCGCAATCTGGCGATAGTCGCGCGCCGCAGCCGTAGCCGGAAACGCCTCCACCACCGAACGCGACAGCTCCCTCGCCCGAGTAATGCGCGCATCCTCGGACACATATCCCGCATGCATGAGCGACACAGCCAGATACCGGCTCGCGACGCCCGACAGGTTCTCGAACGCGACCGCTGCATCGGCCGGGTTCTGCACATGATTGATCAGCACACGGAACTGGCCGATCGCATGCGCGTAGTGCAGACGCTTCATGCACGCATACGCCTCGGTGATCGCCGGCGCAGCCGCACGCGTGACGATCAGAAAGTCATGCGCCTGCGCCGCGAGCGACGACAACGCGCCATGCCGATCCAGTTGCGTATCGATCAGCACGATGTCCGCCGATCCGTCGAGCAGCGCGCGGCACTGCGCGGCATCGTGGCTCACGCGTTCCTCGCGAGGCGCGGCGATCAGCGAAAAGCCGAGCGGCGAGCGCGTGACCACGTCCTGCAGCGCGTGGCGGCCGGACATCACCGCGCTCATCGCCTGCGATCCGGAAAGCCCGGCCATGCGGCTCACCGATGTTCCGTTCTGCCGCTCGTCGATGACGAGCACATCCTTGCCATGCACGGCGAGCGCCGCACCGAGATTCACCACCGCCGACGTGCAGCCGATGCCCGCCGGTCCGCCCGCGACCGCCACCACGCGCGAGCCTGCACGCGTCAGCAACCGTCTCAGGCCTTCAGCCTGGTCGAGCACGAGCTTATCCAAAGCGGACCTCGTGGAGTTCGGCCGCGGCACGCGCGGACAATGCGGAAAGCAGCGCCGGCACTTCCTCGTCCTGCGGCACGAACGGCGAACCGTCGCGCGGAATGCAGAACGCGCTCTTGATCAGAAAACGCTTGGTCGCCACGTACAGGTTTTCCGGCACCTTCTGTCCGGTCGATACGTAATGCACCGGCAGCTTGTAGCGGATAACCGTATCGAGCACGCCGCCCAGGTTCGTCGCTTCATCGAGCTTGGTCAGGATGCAGCCCGCGAGCGGCGGCTGATCGGCCGCGCTCTTGTACGCCTGCACGACTTCGTTCAGCGTGTCGCCGTGGCTGGTCGCGTTGAGCAGCAACAGGCGCTGCACCGGATGACCCGCGCCGCACAGCATCGAAATCTGGTCGGAGACGGTGCGATCGCGCTGGCTCATGCCGATGGTGTCGATCAGCACGATGTGCTTGTTGCGCAACTCCGACAGCGCCAGTTGCAGGTCGGCTGCGTCCTTCACCGCATGCACCGAGACGCCGAGAATCTTGCCGAAAATGCGCAGTTGCTCGTGCGCGCCGATCCGGTAGCTGTCCGTGGTCAGCAGCGCGACCTTGCTTGCGCCGAAGCGCATCACGCAGCGCGCGGCAAGCTTCGCGGTGGTCGTCGTCTTGCCGACGCCCGTCGGGCCCATCAGCGCGAACACGCCGCCACGTTCCATCAGCGCGTCTTCGCTCGCCATCACCGGCAGATTCGATTCGAGCACCTGCTGCACCCATTCCATCGCGTGCTCGGCGCTTTCCATCTCCGGCATGTTGTCGATGACCATGCGTACGAGCTGCGCGGAAAATCCGGCAGCGAACAGGCGCTTGGTCAGCACGGCGTTGCTCGGCGTGCGGCGCTGGCGATCGCCCCACAGCAGGCCGGAGAAGTGTTCTTCCATCATCGAGCGCATCGACGACAGTTCGTTCATCACCGTTTCGTTGACGACCTCTTCCATGCGGGCGCGGATCGCCTCGGTGACGACGGCCGCCGCGTTCGCGGGCAAGCCATCGAACGCACCCTCGGTCGATGCCGGCGATGCTTCCGCTTGCGGCGCGCTCGCGTTGATCTTTTGCGCGGCGCGGCGTGCGGCGACCTGCGCGGCTTCGCGGGCCCAGTCGGGGGTGTCGATCTTCGGCTGCGCCAGCTGGCGCAACGCGTGATTCGCCGTCTCGGTCTTGTCGACGCCTTGCGCTTTCGGCGGCACCGGCACGCCCAGGCCGCGCGCAATCGCCGACGATGCCGTCAACGGACGATTCGACGGCGTCGCCGCTTGTTCGGCGATGCGTCGCGCATGCTGGATCAGCCACGGGTTGGAATCGGCCATCGTGCGGGACGCTTCGTCGGCGGAAGACGCTGCTTCATCGTCCGCGTCGGTGTTCGCGCCGAATACGGACGAGAACACATCGCCGCTTGCATACGGATTCGGTGCGGCCTGCCTGGCCGCGGCGGCGGCTGCCTGCGCCAGCGCGGCGCGCGGCGTGGCGCTCGCGAACGTCGCGGGCACGGCCAGGTCTTGCGCATCCGGCGAAATCGACGCGATATCGCTATCCGCGACACTGACGATCTCGACGGAACCATCGTCCAGCGTACGGTTCGACAACACGACTGCATCGGGGCCGAGCGCTTCGCGAACCTGTCGCAGTGCGTCGCGGCTGTTCGCGCCAATGAATTTACGAATGTTCAAACTTGCCCCCGATGAGGAATGACTGCGATCTTTGCGAGGCGGGCGTCGCCGGATGTTTCGACGTGCCCGCTTTTCAGTGAAGCCATTATTGCGAAGAAGCCGCTTCGCCTATCGCTGGATAAAGGGTGTGAAAAAGGGGTATTTCGGCTGATGGACGGATCGGGGTAAAGAATCGGCTTGCTGCGCCGTCCACGGCGTAAGCTAGAGGGCGCGCATCCGCCAACCAGAACAGACAGGAGACTTTTACGCATGGCGTCCGATGTTTCCCCCGCTTCCACTCAAACCACCGGCGCGCGGCTCGTCGTCGATGCGCTCGTGCATCACGGCGTCGAGCGCGTGTTCTGCGTGCCCGGCGAGAGCTTCCTCGCCGTGCTGGATTCGCTGCACGACGAAACGGACCAGATTCAGACCATCGTGTGCCGCCACGAGGCCGGCGCGGCGAACATGGCCGAAGCGGTCGGCAAGCTGACCGGCCGGCCGGGCGTCGCCATCGTGACGCGCGGGCCGGGAGCCACGCACGCCTCCATCGGCGTGCACACCGCGTATCAGGATTCGACGCCGATGATCCTGCTCATCGGCCAATGCGCGCGCGACCACATGGATCGCGAGGCGTTTCAGGAAATCGACTATCGGCGCATGTTCGGGCAGATGGCGAAGTGGGTCGCGCAGATCGACGATCCGCGCCGCGTTCCCGAATACATGAGTCATGCGTTTCACGTCGCGACGGCGGGGCGTCCGGGGCCGGTCGTGCTCGCGCTGCCCGAGGACATGCTGACCGAAGCGTGCGATGCCGTACCCGCTGCGCCGCGTTATCAGCGTGTGGCGGCATCGCCTTCGCCGGCGCAGATGGAGCGGCTGCGCGACATGCTCGCCAATGCCGAGAAGCCGTTCGTGATCGCGGGCGGCAGCGGCTGGACCGAAGGCGCGACGCAAGACTTCGCGCGCTTCATCGAGCGATGGCAGTTGCCGGCCGGCTGCGCCTTCCGCTTTCAGGACACGCTCAACAACGAGCATCCGAACTATGCGGGCGACGTGGGCCTCGGCATCAATCCGGCGCTCGCTGCCCGCGTGCGCGAAGCCGATGTGCTCTTCGTGCTGGGTCCGCGCATGGGCGAATCGACGACGGGCGGCTACACGCTGCTCGATATCCCGAAGACGAAGCAGACGCTCATTCACGTGCATCAGGGCGCGGAGGAACTGGGGCGCGTGTACAGCGCGGACCTGGCCGTTGTATCGGGCATGCCGGAGATTGCCTCGATGCTCGCGGCGCTCGAGCCGCCTGCCGGGATCGCGTGGGCGGGATCGGCTGAAGCGGCACATGCCGCGTATCTGGAATGGCGCAAGCCCAGGCCGATGGTCGGCGATGTCCAGCTCGGCGAAATCATGCGCGCGCTCGCCGAACGCCTCCCCGCCGATGCCATTCTCACGAACGGCGCGGGGAATTATGCGACGTGGCTGCATCGGCATTATTCGTATCGGCATTTTCGCTCGCAGGTCGCACCGACGAGCGGCGCGATGGGCTACGGCGTGCCGGCGGCCATCGCGGCGAAGTCGCTGTATCCGGACCGCACGGTAATCGCGTTCGCCGGCGACGGCTGCTTCATGATGGCGAGCCACGAAATCGCGACGGCGATGCAGTATCGGCTGGCCGTGATTTTCGTCGTCGTGAATAACGCGCAATACGGCACGATCCGGATGCATCAGGAGCGGCACTATCCGCATCGCGTGCACGGGACGGGGCTGACCAATCCGGATTTCGTCGCGTATGCGCGGGCGTTCGGCGCGCACGGCGAACGCGTCGAGACGACGGACCAGTTCATGCCCGCGTTCGATCGCGCCGTGGAATCAGGACTGCCTGCGGTCATCGAAATCCGCATTCCGCAAGATCAGAGCACGCCGGGCGCGACGCTCGAACAGATTCGTCAACAAGGCAAGCGTTGATCGTCAGCTTTCGATTTGCTTGCGGTTAACTCCCGGTGGCAGTAGAGTAATCCGCTCCAAACACTGGGAGTTAGCGATGCTTAAGATTCTTGCGGTTGCATTGGCGCTGGGCTTCTCTGGCGCGGCGTTGGCGAAAGCCGATTGCACGGCGCATCCGAAGGGCGAGTGGATGAAGGAGTCGGACGCCAAGGCCAGGATCGAGTCGCAGGGCTACAAGATCCGCAAGTTCAAAGTCGACGGCAACTGCTACGAGATCTACGGTCACGACAAGGACGGCAAGAAAGTCGAAATCTATTACGACACGAAAACGCTCGATGTCGTGAAGTCCGAAGTCGACTGAGCGAGCTGTCTTCCATGTCGATGCGCGTAAAGGTTTGGGACATCTGGGTCCGGCTCACGCACTGGACGGTGGCGGGCATCGTCGTGTGGAATCTGTTCGGGCCGACCGATGCCGCGCATCGGCTGCTGGGGTACATCGCGGCGGGGCTGGTTGTCGCGCGCATCGTGTGGGGTTTCATCGGCTCGGCGAATGCGCGTTTCTCGGCGTGGTGGCCGACGCGCGCGCGTCTGCGTGAACATCTGCGCTCGCTCGCGGCGGGCCGGCCGGTTCATCATCGATCACATAATCCGCTCGGCGGGTTGATGGCGCTCTTTCTGTGGTTCCTGATCCTCGCGCTCGGCCTGTCGGGATGGCTCATGCGGCTGGATGTTTTCTGGGGCGAAGACTGGCCGCAGGAGATTCATACCTGGCTTTCGCTCGTCATCGAAATCTTCGCCTGCGTGCATATCGCCGCTGCCGTGCTGATGACCGTCTGGACACGCGAGGAGCTTATTCGTGCGATGGTGACGGGGTATAAGCGGGTCGATAAGCCGGTGGAATAGGTGCAGCTTCCGATGGGCCTCGGCTATCGAAAGGACCGTTCGCCAGCAAGATTCGAGCGGCAAACTAAATGCAAAACGGCCCGGCCGCCAATCGCGAACCGAGCCGTTTCAAGCAGGCTGAACGCCTAAGCCTTACTTCCCGCCCACGCTCTGCAGCGTCGTCCACTTGCCGCCGACGACCTTGTACAGCGTAATCCCGCCGTTCTTCAGATCGCCCTTCGCGTCATACGACAGATGCTTCGCCGTCACGCCCTGCATGTCGGTCTTCGCAAGCAGCGGCAGATACTTGGCCGGGTCCGTCGAGTTGGCCGCCTTCATCGCGCTGAACATGGCCATCGCGCCATCATAGGCGTACGGCGAGTACGTCTGCACTTCTTCGTTGAAGCGCTTTTTGTACTTCGCTTCGTATGCCGCGCCACCCGGCATTTCGTTCATCGGCAAGCCAGCCAGCGAAGCCACCGTGCCGTCGGCCGCGTCGCCCGCGATCTTCAGGAACGTGTCCGTCTTCACCATTTCGCCCGCCATCAGCGGCGCGCGGAAGCCCAGCGTCTTCATCTGCTTGGCCATCGGGCCGGCTTGCGAATCGGCGCCGCCGTAATAGACGAGGTCCGGGTTCGCCGCCTTGATCTTGGTCAGAATCGCCTTGAAGTCGACGGCCTTGTCGTTCGTGAACTCGCGATCGACGATCGTGCCGCCCGCCGCCTTCGCCGCCTTCTCGAACTGGTCGGCGAGGCCCTGGCCGTAAGCCGTGCGGTCATCGACGATAGCGATCTTCTTGACCTTCAGGTTCTTCACCGCGAACTCGCCCGCGACCGAACCCTGCTGCGTATCGGACGTCATCATGCGGAACGTGGTCTTGAAGCCCTGCGTCGTGTATTCCGGCGCGGTCGCCATCGCGATCTGCGGAATGCCCGCGTTCGCGTAGATGCGCGAAGCCGGAATCGTCGTGCCCGAGTTGAAGTGGCCGAGCATGCCCTTGATGCCGTCGTCGACCAGCTTCTGCGCGACAGTCGTACCCGTGCGCGGGTCGGCCTGATCGTCCGCCGAATCCAGCACGATGCGAACCGGCTTGCCGCCGATCACCGGCTTCGTCGCGTTGAACTCTTCGACGGCCAGCGTGATGCCGTTCTGGAAGTCCTTGCCGTAGTGCGCTTGCGCGCCGGTCATCGGACCCGCGAAACCGACCTTCACATCCTCGACTTGCTGTGCAACCGCGGTCCCCGCCAGCGACAGGCCAGCGAGCGTCAGGGCTGCTGCCAGCTTGTTCATCGTGTACTTCATAGCTTCTCCTAGTACCAGTGTGGATGGCAGCTTGTGCCGGGATCGCCGTGCCGGCTGCCGTTTGTTTGAATTTGTTGAACCGAGCGCCGCGAACGTCTCAACCGATCGTCATCAAATTCGCATTGCCGCCCGCCGCCGCCGTGTTCACGCTCACCGAGCGTTCCGTCAACAGACGTTCGAGCGCATAGTCTTCGCCGTCGTGGCCAGCGTCGGCGAAGGTGCCCGCCGCCACGCCCTGCACCGATACGATCGGTCCCGGACGCTTGGCGATTTCCTTCACGAGCGACAGCAGTTCATCGCTATCACCTTCGAACAACACGGCGTCGAAGCCCGCTGCGGAATCCTTGCTCACCGCCGCATGGGCCTTCAGCGACGCCGGCAACGACGCCACCAGCTGCTCGCCCGCCGACCCCGCGAAAAGCGCCTTGTTGCCCGTCGCCAGCGCGGCGGCAAACTGCGCGCGCGCGCCGCTTTCCGTCGATGCCACGCACAGCACCGTGCCCCGCGCGCTCAACGTGTACGTATTGCGCTCGCCGGTCGGGCCGGCCAGCACCGCCGTCGCGCCCGCCAGCACGTGCTGCAGATAGCCGTCACAGCGTGCGGCCGTCTGCGGATCGCGCTCGCCGATCGCCCAGTCGCGCAGTGCGGTCAGCGCGGCGGCGGGCGTGTCGCCGGATGCGATTTCATCGACGACGAGCGTGCTCGCCAGCGACTTCGGCAAGCCGGTCGGACGCTTGGCCAGCAGGCGCTGCAGATACAGCGCGCCGCCCGCTTTCGGACCCGTACCCGAGAGACCTTCGCCGCCGAACGGCTGCACGCCGACCACCGCGCCGATCACGTTGCGGTTCACGTAGATGTTGCCCACGTGCGCGCGCGAGATGACATGCGCGATGGTTTCGTCGATGCGCGTATGGATGCCGAGCGTCAGGCCGTAACCCGTCGTACGAATTTGGTCGAGCAGTTTATCAAGAGACGCGCGGCGATAACGCACCACATGCAGCACCGGTCCGAAAACCTCGCGCTTCAACTCGTCGATGCTTTCCAGTTCGATCAGCGTCGGCGGCACGAACGTGCCTTGCGCGCAGCCTTCGGGCAGCGGCAGTTGCACGACCTTGCGGCCCTTCTCGCGCATCGATGCGATGTGCGCGTCGATGCTGCGCTTCGCGTCTTTATCGATGACCGGGCCGACATCCACCGACAGCCGGTCCGGATTGCCCACCGCGAGTTGCTTCATCGCGCCGGTGAGCATTTCGAGCGTGCGATCGGCGACATCGTCCTGCAGGCACAGAACGCGCAGCGCCGAGCAGCGTTGACCGGCGGAATCGAACGATGACTGCATCACGTCGGCGACGACCTGTTCCGCGAGCGCCGACGAATCGACGATCATCGCGTTCTGGCCACCGGTTTCCGCGATCAGCGGAATCGGGCGGCCTTCCGAATCGAGCCGCTCCGACAGCGTCTTGTTGATGAGGCGCGCGACTTCCGTCGAGCCGGTGAACATGACGGCGCGCGTGCGCGCATCGGCGACGAGCGCCGCGCCCACGGTTTCGCCATCGCCCGGCAGCAGTTGCACCGCGCCCGCCGGCACGCCGGCTTCGCGCAAGATGCGCACCGCTTGCGCGGCGATCAGCGGCGTCTGTTCCGCAGGCTTCGCGAGCACGGGATTGCCGGCTGCGAGCGCCGCCGCGACCTGACCCATGAAAATCGCCAGCGGGAAGTTCCACGGGCTGATGCAGACCACCGGACCCAGCGGACGATGCGTATCGTTCGAAAACTCCGCGCGAATTTGCGACGCGTAATAACGCAGGAAATCGACGGCTTCGCGTATCTCCGCAATCGCGTTCGGCAGCGACTTGCCGGCCTCGCGGATGATGAGGCCCATCAGCGTGTGCATTTGCGCTTCGAGCAGATCGGCGGCGCGCGAGAGGCAGTCGGCGCGATCCTCGACGGGCGTCGCCTGCCAGATCGGCGCGGCGGCCATCGCGTTCGCGAGCGCGGCGCTCACCTGTTCCGACGACGCTTCAACCACGGTGCCGACCACATCGCGGTGATCGGCCGGATTGCGGATATCGCGCGCAACGCCGTCGGCGAGCGAACCGCCTTCGAGCATCGGCGCGGCCTGCCACGGATGATTGCCGCTCGCGAGCAACGCCGACGACAGCGACGCCAGCCGATGCTCATTCGACAGATCGAGGCCCATCGAGTTGAGGCGCTCGTTGCCGTAAAGCTGGCGCGGCAGCGGAATCTTCGCGTGCGGCGCGCCGAGCGGAACGATCTTCTGCGCTTCTTCGATCGGGTCCTGCACGAGATCCTTCACCGGCACGGATTCATCCGCGATGCGGTTCACGAACGACGTGTTCGCGCCGTTCTCGAGCAGACGGCGCACGAGATAAGCGAGCAGCGTTTCGTGCGTGCCGACCGGCGCATACACACGGCACGGACGGTTCAGCTTGTCGCGGCCGGTGACTTCTTCGTAGAGCGGCTCGCCCATGCCGTGCAGGCACTGGAATTCGTACTGGCCGGGGTAATAATTCTGGCCCGCCAGGTGATAGATGGCCGACAGCGTGTACGCGTTGTGCGTCGCGAATTGCGGATAGACGGCATCGGGCGCCGCGAGCAGCTTCTTCGCGCACGCGAGGTACGAAATGTCCGTGTAGATCTTGCGCGTGTACACCGGATAGCCTTCGAGGCCGTCTACTTGCGCGCGCTTGATTTCGGTATCCCAGTACGCGCCTTTCACGAGGCGAATCATCAAGCGATGACGGCTGCGGCGCGCGAGATCGATCAGATAGTCGATCACGAACGGGCAACGCTTCTGATACCCCTGCACCACGAAGCCGATGCCGTTCCAGCCCGCGAGTTCGGGATCGAAGCACAGCGCTTCGAGCAGATCCAGCGACAACTCGAGACGGTCGGCTTCTTCGGCGTCGATATTCAGCCCGATGTCATAACGGCGCGCGAGCTGCGCCAGCGCGCGCACGCGCGGCAGCAGTTCGGTCATCGTGCGCTCTTGTTGCGAGCGCGAATAGCGCGGATGCAGCGCGGAAAGCTTGATGGAGATGCCGGGACCTTCGTAGATGCCGCGCCCGCCCGCCGCCTTGCCGATGGCGTGAATCGCCTGCTCGTAGGATGCGTAGTAGCGTTGTGCGTCTTCCTCGGTCGTCGCGGCTTCGCCGAGCATGTCGTACGAGTAGCGGAAACCGCGCGCTTCGAACTTGCGGCTGTTCGCGAGCGCTTCGGAGATCGTCTCGCCGGTGACGAACTGCTCGCCCATCAGGCGCATCGCCATGTCGACGCCCTTGCGGATCAGCGGTTCCCCGCCCTTGCCGATCATCCGCGTCAGCGCCGACGACAGACCCGCTTCGCTGTTCGTCGTGACGAGCTTGCCGGTAATCATCAGGCCCCACGTCGCGGCGTTCACGAAGAGCGACGGCGCCTGGCCCATATGCGAGCGCCAGTCGCCCTTGCTGATCTTGTCGCGGATCAGCGCGTCGCGCGTGGCGCGATCGGGGATGCGCAACAGCGCTTCGGCGAGGCACATCAGCGCGACGCCTTCCTGGCTCGACAGCGAGAACTCGTGGATCAGCCCTTCGACGCCGCCGCCGGTGCTCTTTGCGCGCAGCGCTTCGACGAGCTTCGTCGCGAGCTTCTCCGTATCCGCGGCGACGGTCGCGGGCAAGCGCGCCTGGCCGATGAGAAACGGCACGCACTCCGGCTCCGGCCGCCGATACGCTGCGGTAATCGCAGCGCGCAGCACCGATTGCGGCTGCACGTTCTGCGCGAAGTCGAGGAACGGATGCGGTGCGCCGTCTTCATCGGTGTCAACAGAGGCGGCGTCGGTCATATCCGACGCGCCATTCGCGCCCGACAGTTCCGGCGGAAGCTGGCCGTGCTCGATACGTTCGAGATAAGCGAAGATCGCCTGCTTGATGAGCCAGTGCGGGGTGCGTTCCAGTCGCGTGGCGGCGTCTTTCAGCCGGGACCGCAGCAAATCGTCGACTTTGACGCCAAGGGTTGTGCTCGCCATATTTCCTTCGTTTGCCGGTCGTGCCTACCCGGCGAAAGACCAAAAAGTTGGCGAATCGTACCCCGCTGATATAAAAGGTGCAACCGACGTTTTCCGCAGGGTTGCACCACCGTCAAACCCTTTCGCGACAAGGCTCCGCACGGTGCAGCGCGTCGTTGGCGGATGGCGGATTATGCCTAGTACTTTCCCTAACTCAAGTTTTTTGGGACAAAGCCCTAAGTAAATGCATCCCCGCAGCCGATATAAAGGCCGAGGCCCGCCGACGGCGCGGCTAACGGCTTACGGGGAGAAGAGCAGCATGAGCACTTGGATGTGGATTGTCGGCGTCTGGATCGTATTTGCGGCCTGCGTCGTGTTGTTCGTGCGCGGTGCGTCGGCGCGCACGGATGCCGTCGAAGAATCGCGCGACGAGGTTGCGCCCGCGCCCGCCGACCGGTCGCGCGTCAAGCAAGTCTGACCGCGCTCAAACGTCGAGCGGATCGACTTCGACGTTCCAGCGCAATACGCCCTTGAGCGCGCGCAGCACCGGCTGCCACGCGCGCAACGCGGACTGCAGCGCGGCGCGCGACCCGCTCTCCAGCAGCAGTTGCGCGCGATGCACGTTGAACACCTTCACGATGGTGAGCGGCACCGGATCGTAGACCGTCACGCGATCGGCACCCGGCAAGGACGCGAACGCCGCTGCGGCTTCCGCCAGGAACGCGATGGCCGCTTCCAGCGTGCGGCCTTCGGCGCGCAGCATCGCCTGATAGACGAACGGAGGCAACCGCGCGTCGCGCCGCTCCGCGAGCGTCGCATTGGCGAAGCCCACGTAATCCTGCCGCGATAACGCCATATAAAGCGCGTGGCGCGGATAGCGCGTCTGAATCAGCACTTCGCCCGGCAGACCGGCGCGGCCTGCGCGTCCGCTCACCTGCGTCAGCTGCGCGAAAAGCCGCTCGCTCGCGCGGAAATCGTGCGAAAAGAGTGCGGTATCGGCATTCAGGACGCCGACGAGCGTCACGCGGCGAAAGTCGTGGCCCTTCGCGATCATCTGGGTGCCGACGAGGATATCGACTTCACCGGCGTGGACATCCGAAAAAAGTGCTTGTGCGCTGCCCTTGCGGCGCGTGCTGTCCGCGTCGATGCGCAACACGCGCGCGCCCGGCACGACGCTCGCGAGCGTCTCCTCGACGCGCTGCGTGCCGCGTCCCATCGGTGCAATGTCGATATTGCCGCACTCCGGACACGACTTCGGAATGCGCGATTCCCAACCGCAATGGTGACAGCGCAGCGCGCGCTCCGGCTTGTGAAGCACGGCGTAGGCGCTGCAGCGCGGACAGCCCGCGACCCAGCCGCACGCCTCGCACGAAAGAATGGGCGCGTAGCCACGGCGGTTGAGGAAGACAAGACTTTGTTCGCCTCGCTCGAGCCGCGACTTCAATGCGGCGATGAGCGGCCCCGATAACCCTTCGACTGAAGCGCGGCCGCGCCGGCGCTCTTCTTCGAGATCGATGAGCCGCACCGCCGGCAACGCAGCCTCTGCGACGGCGCGGCGCGTGAGCGTCAGGCGCGTGTAGCGCCCCTGCTCGGCCTGCCACCACGTTTCGAGCGATGGCGTCGCGGAGCCCAGCACGACCGGAATACCCAGTTGCTTCGCGCGATAAACCGCCAGATCGCGCGCGGAATAGCGCAGCCCCTCTTGCTGCTTGTACGCGGGATCGTGCTCTTCATCGACGACGATCATCGCGAGCTTCGGCGCCGACGCGAGAATCGCGAGCCGCGTGCCGAGCACGATTCGCGCGTTGCCCGTATGCGCTGCCAGCCAGTTTCGCGCACGCTCGCCTTCGGCAAGGCCGCTGTGCATCGTCACGATGGAACCTGCCGTCAACGCGGCGAAGCGCGACCGGAATGCGGCTTCGAACTGCGGCGTCAGGTTGATTTCCGGCACGAGGACGAGCGCCTGCGCGTCGGGCCGCGCGACGAGCAGTCCGGCGAGTGCGTGGAGATAGACCTCCGTCTTGCCGCTGCCCGTTACGCCATGCAGCAGGAACGGCGCGAAGCCCTGCGCGCCAGCGATGGCTTCGACCGCTTCGCGCTGTTCGTCGGTGAGGCGCGGAAGCTGCGCCGCGCCCGTCGGAGAGGGTTGCGATGGCGGGGGTTCGGGCGCTGCGTGTTCGATCCAGCCTCGTGCAAGCCAGTCGTCGAAGATGGCGGCGGCCTTCGGATGCAGCGCGCGGGCATCGGATAGCGCGAGCGGATCTTCTTCTGTCAGCGCGTCGGCGAGACGGCGAACCGCGGTTGCACGCGGCGGCAACGCGTCATGCATCTCCGCGCGGCCGGACGGCAGTAGAGCGAAGCGCGGTTCGACCGTCAGAAGCCGCTCCCAGCGCGACGCATCGCGAAATGCTTGCGGGAGTGCGGGCAGGGCCACTTCGCCGAGGCCGCGCTGGTAGTAATCCGCAGCGAAAGCGGTCAGCGCGATCCATTGCATCGACAGCGGCGGACAGCCCGTGCATAGCTTGCTCACGTGTCGCAATTTGCTGGCAGGGACATCGGTCGCCGATGTGATCTCGCAGATCAGGCCGACCACCTCGCGCCGTCCGAAGGGCACGAGCACGAGCATGCCGGGGGCCGGCGGGTCGGGCAGCGAGTAGCGATAGTCGAACAGCACGGGCATCGGCTGATCGATGGCGACGCGCACGAACAGGTCGGTCATCGCCCGGCGCGCTCGTCAGCAGCGGTGGTAGCGCAATCCCACGGCGCGACAAGCCGTGCCACGGAGAAGTTGAAGTGAAACGTCAAAAGCGCCCGTAAGTGAGCGATTTTTTTTGGATTTCCGGTGCTTTCCACAGGGCTGTGGATAACTTTGTTGAGAAGTCCGCCTTGCGTCGCCGGGAGGAATGTCACGGATCGCTTATGTGCGTTTGCCCACATTTCGGACGAAGCTGATTAAAGTTGTTGAAAAACAGGCACTTGCATCAGAAATAGAGGCACTTTATGGCTTGCACCGGCCCATATGTCTGATGGCGCGACGCAACGAACAAAATGTGCATAAGTCGATCTTGACATCCCGGCGCGCCGCGAAGGGCGGGCGATCCGGATGACGCTGCACCGCAGCATCGCCCGTTGGGAGTTACGCGGCGCGCACTTTGCGGCTGTACTGATGAACTTCATCGACCAGTTCGGCGACGTGTTCCGGCGGCGTGAACTGCGAAATGCCGTGGCCGAGGTTAAAGACGTGGCCCGGAAAATTCCCGAAGCTGTCGAGCACGCCGCGCGCTTCGGCCCGAATCGCCTCGGGCGGCGCGAAGAGTACGGACGGATCGATGTTGCCCTGAAGCGCCACGCGGCCGCCCACGCGCTCCCGCGCGACGCCGAGGTTCATCGTCCAGTCGAGACCGACTGCGTCCACGCCCGTTGCGGCGATTTCTTCCAGCCACAATCCGCCGCCCTTCGTGAACGTGATGACCGGTACGCGTGCGCCGTCGTGCTCGCGCTTCAGTCCGGCGACGACCTTCGCGATGTAGTCGAGCGAAAAGCGCTGATAAGCGCCATCGGCGAGCGCACCGCCCCAGGTGTCGAAGATCATCACGGCTTGCGCGCCCGCTCCGATCTGGGCGTTCAGATACGCGGCCACAGCACGCGCATTCACGTCCAGGATGCGATGCATCAGGTCGGGACGCGCATAAGCCATCGACTTGACAGTGCGATGGTCGTCCGAGCCGCCGCCCTCGACCATATAGCAGGCGAGCGTCCACGGACTGCCGGAGAAGCCGATGAGCGGGACTTTCTGACGGCCCTGCGCGTCCGTCAGCGCGCGGCGAATCTGACTCACGGCGTCGGTGACGTAGCGCAGCGTCGCGTCGATATCCGGCACCGCGAGGCGCTTCACGTCGTCTTCCGTGCGTACGGTGCGCTCGAAGCGCGGGCCTTCGCCCTGCACGAAGTTGAGCCCGAGGCCCATCGCGTCGGGAACCGTCAGGATGTCCGAGAAGAGGATCGCGGCGTCGAGCGGAAAGCGTTCGAGCGGTTGCAGCGTGACTTCCGTCGCGAAATCCGGATTCTTCGCGAGGCCGAGAAAACTGCCGGCTCGCGCGCGCGTCGCGTTGTATTCGGGCAGGTAGCGGCCCGCCTGGCGCATCAGCCAGATCGGCGTGTAGTCGGTCGGCTGGCGCAGCAGCGCACGCAGGAAGGTGTCGTTGAGAAGAGTCTGTGCCACGTCGCTCGGTGCTGAAGCCAGAAGAGAATCGTCCATTCTACCGGAGCGGCTGCACGTTTTCGCAGCAGCGCGGCGGCAAATCCGCACGGCCGCGCGTCTTTTCAAGATGATGTTCAGACGACCGCGTGCTCGCTATCATCGATGCCGCCTCATCGCCACAACAACAATCAGGAGCATCGATGAAACGCACGTCCTTCAGTCTCGCCACGTGTGCAGTCGCGTGGTCGGTTTTCGCATCGGGCGTCGCGTGCGCCCAGACGGTTCAGGCCGGCAGCGTCGCGCAAATCGCACCCGCGCCTGCGCCCCCCTCCTCGCGGCTCGATGAGGTTCTCGCGCGCCACACGCTGCGCGTCTGCACGACGGGCGACTACAAGCCGTATTCGTTCCTCAAGCCGGACGGGCAGTTCGAAGGCATCGACATCGATCTGGCGGACAGCCTCGCAAAGTCGCTGGGCGCGAGGGCCGAGTACGTGAAGACATCGTGGTCGAATCTGATGAACGATTTCATCGCGAAATGCGATATCGCCGTGGGCGGCGTATCGACGACGCTGGACCGCCAGAAGCGCGCGTTCTTCACCGCGCCGTACATGGAGGACGGCAAGACACCGATCGTGCGTTGCGCCGATGTCGAGAAGTATCAGACCGTCGCCGCAATCGACCAGCCGGGCGTGCGCACGATCGTCAATCCCGGGGGCACGAACGAGCGCTTCGCGAAGCAGTACTTCTCGCACTCGCAGTTGATCGAGTATCCGGACAATGTGACGATCTTCAAGCAGATCCTCGACGGCCACGCCGATGTCATGGTCACCGACGCCTCCGAAACGCTGCTGCAACAAAAGCTCAATCCCGGTCTGTGCTCGGTGCATCCCGACAAGCCGTTTCAGTTCGGCGAGAAGGCGTATCTGCTGCCGCGCGGGGACGTCGCGTGGCAGCAGTACGTCGATCAATGGCTGCATCTGACGCGTTCGACCGGCGAGTTTCAGACGGTCGTCGACAAGTGGCTCAAGTAGGCGTCTATCGCCCGGCGCGCAGCAACTCGCCAGCGCGCTCGCCGATCTTCCGCAGCCAGCCGAGCGCGGCCTCGGACTGCGTATGCAGGCGCGCGAAGCCGTGCGTCATGTCGGTGGCGTCGACCAGTTCGACGCGACCGCCGTTGGTTTCGAGAAAGCGCTTGAGCTCGAAGGCGTCGTCGTACAGCGGATCGTAGGCAGCGGCCACGATCAGCGCGCGCGCTGGCGTGCGCTCGAACGGCTCGGCCAGCGGAAAGGCGCGGACGTCGTGGTCGCCGGGGGTGACGCCGGACAGGAATTGCGTCCAGTACCACTTCATCTCGTCGTTCGTCAGTCCGGGGCCATTCGCATTGGCGATACAGCTCGCACTCTCGAATTGCCGGCGCATGACCGGGTAAAGCAGCAGTTGCAAACCGACGAGGCCCGCCACGCGCTCGTTCACGCCACGCGCCGCAACGACCGCCAGATGCGCCCCCGCGCTGTCGCCGCCGACGCCCAGCCGATCCGTCGCGAAGCCGAGGCGCGAGCGATGTTCCGCGAACCAGATCAGGGCATCGAGGGCGTCGTCGCAAGGCGCGGGGAACGGGTGCTCGGGCGCGAGGCGGTAGTCCACGCTCGCGACGGCGCACTGTGCGTCGAGCGCGAGCCGCGCGACGAGCGCGTCGTGGGTGTCGATATCGCCGACAACCCAGCCGCCGCCGTGAAAATAGACGAGCAGCGGCAACGGGCCGGGCGTCCCGCGCGGCTTATATATGCGCGCGTTGAGCGTCCGTTCTTGCAAAACAATGTCAATGTCCTCGACGGTCACAGCGTCGCCGCGTTCAAGCGCATACGCTTGCGCGACGGCCTTGAACCGCTGACGTACCGCGGATGCGTCGGCGTCCGGTGCGAGCGGCGGGAACGTTTCGGCGACTTCGCGGTAATAGCGGAGCAAAGCTGCATCAATGGTCATGCGAGTCTCCAACGATTGGTTATATGAATCGAACGAGTGTGTAGGCGTTTTCTAATCGATTTCTTCCGTCCGCACGTGCTATTTTTCTGACGATTACGCATTTAGCCGCCGCGTCAAAAAGCGGTATTTTGACGCTTGCGCGCGGCGACAGAATAAATCGGCTGAATAACCGACAATATTTGCAAGACAAAAGGCGGATTCGCGCGAGATTGTTTATCGGCGCCTTGACGGGCGCGGGTTACAACCTGAAACACTTTGTTACGGCGATCCCGATTCAATTCGCCCACAATCTGTTCAAACGGTTTCAACACGGATGGATTCGAGCGCGCAGTGCAAATACCGCGCGTTTCGGTGGTCGACGAAGGTCGAAACTCTTCCAGGGACATCGGTGTTGGGATCGTTCTTCGATTTGTGAAATGAAATCGAAGTCTCCCACAGTTGGTCTCCTCGCGCTAACCCCGTAGCGTGTGGTTTTTAGCGGGCTCCAGGCCCGCTTTTTTTTCGCCTGAACAAACGTTTGCGCTGGTCGCACGGACGTTTGTCCCATGACAGAAGGGAGCGCCATGCGCTCCCTTTGTCTTTTCCGCTCCCTTTGTCTGACCTGCGCCGTCCGGCTTATGCGGTTTTTGATTCGGCGAGTTTGAATTCGTCGATCATGCGCGCGCGCATCACGAACTTCTGCGCCTTCCCGGTGACGGTCATCGGCAGTTCATCGACAAAGCGGATATAACGCGGGATCTTGTAATGGGCGATTTGTCCTTGGCAAAACGCGCGGATATCGTCTTCGCTCGCCACTTCGCCGGGACGCACCACGACCCATGCGCATACTTCCTCGCCATACTTTTCGTCCGGCACGCCGAATACCTGCACCGACTGAATCTTCGGATGACGAAATAGAAATTCCTCGATTTCGCGCGGATACACGTTCTCGCCGCCGCGTATGACCATGTCCTTCAGGCGGCCGACAATGTTGCAGTAGCCTTCGGCGTCGATCGTCGCGAGATCGCCGGTATGCATCCATCCGTCGATGATCGCTTCGCGCGTCTTTTCGTCGTCGCCCCAGTAGCCTTTCATCACGGAATAGCCGCGCGTGCAAAGCTCGCCCGTTTCGCCGACCGGCACGATTTCGCCGAGCGGATCGACAATCTTCACTTCGAGATGCGGCTGAATGCGGCCGACCGTCGTCGTGCGCTTGTCGAGCGGGTCCGTGGTCGAGCTCTGGAACGACACGGGACTCGTTTCCGTCATCCCGTAGGCGATGGTGATTCTGGCGAGATGCATCGTCGAAACGACGCGCTTCATGGTCTCGATCGGACACGGCGAGCCGGCCATGATGCCCGTTCGCAGGCGACTCAGATCGTATTTCGCGAAGTCCGGGTGGTCCAGTTCCGCGATGAACATCGTCGGCACGCCATGCAGCGCCGTGCAACGCTCTTCGTGGACAGCGGCGAGCGTCGCGGCGGGATCGAAGGCCTCGCCGGGAAATATCATCGCCGCGCCCGTTGAGACGCACGCCAGCACCGCCAGCACCATGCCGAAGCAGTGATACAGCGGCACCGGGATGCACAGCGAATCCGCTTCGGTGAGCCGCATCGCCATCGCGATGTATCGCGCGTTGTTGACGATGTTGCGATGCGTGAGCGTCGCGCCCTTCGGATTGCCGGTCGTGCCGCTCGTGAACTGGATGTTGATCGCGTCGTCCGGCCGGAGCGTCGCTTCGAGTGCGTCGAGGTGCGCGGGATCGAGGGCGGCGCGTCCCCGGTGCATCACGTCGTCAAAGTTAAGCATGCCCGGCGTCGCGGTGGCGCCCATGCGGATCACGGCGCGCAGCTCGGGCAACCGGGCCGCTTGCAGCGCGTTGGGCTCGGCATCGGCGAGCTCGGGTGCGAGCGTCTGCAACATCTCAAGATACTTCGACGACTTGAATTGCTCCGCTGCCACAATGGCTTTACAGCCGACCTTGTTCAGCGCGTACTCGAGTTCCGCCAACCGGTACGCCGGATTGATGTTGACGAGCACAGCGCCCATGCGCGCCGTTGCGAATTGGGTCAGCAGCCATTCCACGCGATTCGGCGACCAGATGCCGACCCGGTCGCCCGCCTTCAGCCCGAGCGCGAGCAGGCCGCTTGCGAGCACATCGACTTCATGCGCGAACTCGCGCCACGTCCAGCGGATGCTTTGCTCGCGGAAAACAACAGCCGGCCGGTCCGGAAAACGCCCGACTGTTTCATGAAGGAAGCGCGATACGGTCGCATCGCTCAAGGGGATATCGGTTGCGCCGCGGACATAGGAAAGCCCGTCGCGCGGTTCGATCTGCGCGCCGGCCTGCGTCGGTTGTGTTGCCATCGATGGTCTCCGCCCGAATGAAGGCTGACTGGAAGGCCATTGTGCCCGCCGGTCGCGCGCGGGGGCATTGAGTGTTACCCGCAGCGCTTCGTGCCGTCGCATCGGGCGCGCGCATAAAAAAAGCAGCCCGAAGGCTGCTTTCTCTGACCGCTCGTGAAGCGTCGTTGCTTAGTGCTTCGCGTGCACCTTGCGCAGACGCTGGATTGCCGCGAGCTGCGCAGCCGCATACGCCAGTTCCGCTTGCGCGGTGGCGTATTCGAGTTCCGAGGTGTTGTTTTGCAACGCTTCCTCGGCGCGCTTCTTCGCTTGCTCGGCCTTCGCTTCGTCGAGATCGGCGCCGCGGATGGCGGTATCGGCGAGCACGGTCACGATGCCCGGCTGGACTTCGAGAATCCCGCCGGCCACGAACACGAACTCTTCCGAGCCGTCTTCCGCCTCGATGCGCACGGCGCCCGGACGAATGCGCGTGATGAGCGGCGTGTGACCCGGCAGAATGCCGAGCTCACCCGATTCGCCCGGCAGCGCGACGAACTTCGCCTGGCCCGAGAAGATCTGCTCTTCCGCGCTGACGACGTCTACTTTGATGGTTGCCATTTATGTCAACTCCTGTCGTCGGTTTCAATCGAGGACGCCGATGCGTGACATCGGCGTCCGCCTGACGAACCCGACCTTACTGGATCTTCTTGGCCTTTTCGAAGGCTTCGTCGATCGTGCCGACCATGTAGAACGCCTGCTCCGGCAGATGATCGCACTCGCCCTCGACGATCATCTTGAAGCCGCGGATGGTTTCCTTCAGCGGCACGTACTTGCCCGGCGAACCCGTGAACACTTCAGCAACGTGGAACGGCTGCGACAGGAAACGCTGGATCTTACGAGCGCGCGCGACCGACAGCTTGTCTTCCGGCGACAGTTCGTCCATGCCCAGAATCGCGATGATGTCGCGCAGTTCCTTGTAGCGCTGCAGCGTCTGCTGAACGCCGCGCGTGATCGAGTAGTGCTCTTCGCCGATCACGTTCGGGTCGATCTGACGCGAGGTCGAATCGAGCGGATCCACGGCGGGGTAGATACCGAGCGAAGCGATGTCACGCGACAACACGACAGTTGCGTCCAGGTGGCCGAAGGTCGTAGCCGGCGACGGGTCGGTCAAGTCGTCCGCAGGGACGTACACGGCCTGAACCGACGTGATGGAGCCGGTCTTCGTCGACGTGATGCGCTCTTGCAGCTTGCCCATTTCTTCAGCCAGCGTCGGCTGATAGCCCACTGCCGAAGGCATACGGCCGAGCAGTGCGGACACTTCCGTACCCGCCAGCGTGAAACGATAGATGTTGTCAACGAAGAACAGCACGTCGAGACCTTCGTCACGGAAGTGCTCGGCCATCGTCAGACCGGTCAGCGCGACGCGCAGACGGTTGCCCGGCGGCTCGTTCATCTGGCCGTACACCAGCGCGACCTTGTCGAGAACGTTCGAGTCCTTCATTTCGTGATAGAAGTCGTTCCCTTCACGGGTACGCTCACCCACACCGGCGAACACGGAATAACCGCCGTGTTCCTTCGCGATGTTGTTGATGAGTTCCATCATGTTCACGGTTTTGCCCACGCCCGCACCGCCGAACAGGCCGACCTTGCCGCCCTTGGCGAACGGGCAGATCAGGTCGATAACCTTGATGCCGGTTTCGAGCAGTTCGGTCGACGGCGACAGTTCGTCGAACGAAGGTGCAGCCTGGTGGATCGAGCGCAGGTTCGCGCTGTCGATCGGGCCGGCTTCGTCGATCGGGCGGCCGAGCACGTCCATGATGCGGCCGAGCGTCGGCTTGCCCACCGGCACGCTGATGGGCTTGCCGGTGTTCTTGACCATCGTGCCGCGGCGCAGGCCGTCGGACGCACCCAGACAGATGGTGCGGACCACGCCGTCGCCCAGCTGCTGCTGGACTTCGAGCGTCAGTTCGGTGCCTTCCAGAATGAGCGCGTCGTAAATCTTCGGCATTTGCGCACGCGGAAATTCCACGTCGATAACGGCGCCGATGCACTGTACGATCTTGCCTTCTACCAAAGCAGTAGTACTCATCGCATTTCCTTTAGATACTGTGTTCTTTCACGCGGTCAGACTCAGACCGCTGCGGCGCCGCCGACGATTTCCGACAATTCTTTCGTAATCGCGGCCTGGCGGCTCTTGTTATAGACGAGCTGCAGTTCGTTGATCACTTGCTTCGCGTTGTCGGACGCGGCCTTCATCGCGACCATGCGCGCCGACTGCTCGGACGCCATGTTTTCCGCGACCGCCTGATACACGAGCGCTTCCACGTAGCGCACGAGCAGGTCGTCCACCACCGTCTGAGCGTCCGGCTCGTAGATGTAGTCCCACGACGTCTTCGGCGTATCAGCGTCCGCGTTCTTCTGATTGAGGTCGTCAACCGACAGCGGCAGCAATTGCTCGATCACCGCTTCCTGCTTCATCGTATTGACGAAGCGCGTGTACGCCAGGTACACCGCGTTGATCTTGCCTTCCGAATACAGGTCGAGCTGCACCTTGATCGCGCCGATCAGCTTTTCCAGATGCGGCGTATCGCCCAGTTGCGTGACTTGCGACACGACCTTGGCGCGCAGCCGGTTCAGGAAGCCGAGCCCCTTGCCGCCGATAGCCGACGCCTCGACGGACACGCCGCTCTGATCCAGCTCTTTGATCTTGGTCAGCGACGCACGCAGGATGTTCGTGTTCATGCCGCCGCACAGACCCTTGTCGGTCGTGACGAGGATCAGGCCGGCCGTCTTCGCGCCCTCGTTCTTCACCATGAACGGGTGACGATACTCGGGGTTCGCTGCGCTCATGTGCGCGGCGATTGCGCGGACCTTGTCGGCATACGGACGGGCGGAACGCATGCGCTCCTGGGCGCGGCGCATCTTCGATGCGGCGACCATTTCCATCGCTTTCGTGATCTTTCGCGTGTTTTGCACGCTCTTGATCTTGCCGCGAATTTCCTTCATTCCAGCCATTGCTTACTCCTTGATCGAAGCCGCGCGGCGCCTTCGCGCCGCGCGTTTCTCCTCTGTCCCGATCAATAAGCGCCCGACTTCTTGAAGTCCTTCAGCGCGGCATGCAGTGCGCCTTCGTCGTCCTTCGACAAGTCTTTGTTGTCTTCGATGCGCTTAATCAGATCGGCATGGCTCGTCTTCAGGTATTCGCGCATGCCCTTTTCAAACGGCAGGACTTGCGAGACTTCCAGATCGTCGAGATAGCCGTTGTTGGCCGCGAACAGCGCCACCGACAGCTCCCACACCTGCAGCGGCTGATATTGCGGCTGCTTTAGCAGTTCCGTCACGCGGCGGCCGCGCTCCAACTGCTTGCGGGTGGCTTCGTCGAGGTCCGACGCGAACTGTGCGAATGCAGCCAGTTCACGATACTGCGCGAGGTCGGTACGGATACCGCCCGACAGCTTCTTCACGACCTTGGTCTGAGCCGCACCACCGACGCGCGACACCGACACGCCCGCGTTGATCGCAGGGCGGATACCGGCGTTGAACAGGTCGGTTTCCAGGAAGATCTGGCCATCGGTAATCGAGATGACGTTCGTCGGAACGAACGCGGTCACGTCGCCGGCTTGGGTTTCGATGACCGGCAGCGCCGTCAGCGAGCCGCTCTTGCCCTTCACTTCGCCGTTGGTGAACTTCTCGACGTACTCTTCCGAGACGCGAGCGGCACGCTCGAGCAGACGCGAGTGCAGATAGAACACGTCACCGGGATACGCCTCACGGCCCGGCGGACGGCGCAGCAACAGCGAAATCTGACGATACGCCCATGCTTGCTTGGTCAAATCGTCATAGACGATCAACGCGTCCTGGCCGCGATCGCGGAAGTATTCGCCCATCGTGCAGCCGGCGTACGGCGCGAGGTATTGCATCGCAGCTGATTCCGAAGCCGAAGCCGCCACGACGATGGTGTAAGCCATCGCGCCGGTTTCTTCGAGCTTGCGCACCACGTTCATGATCGACGAAGCCTTCTGGCCGATCGCGACGTAGATACAGATGAGGTCCTTGCCCTTCTGGTTGATGATCGCGTCGACAGCGACGGCGCTCTTGCCGCACTGACGGTCGCCGATGATCAGCTCGCGCTGGCCGCGGCCGATCGGCACCATTGCGTCGATCGACTTGAGACCCGTTTGCACCGGCTGCGACACCGACTTACGCCAGATCACGCCCGGAGCGATCTTTTCGATCGCGTCGGTCATCTTCGCGTTGACCGGACCCTTGCCGTCGATGGGGTTGCCGAGTGCATCGACCACGCGGCCGATCAGTTCGGGACCAACCGGCACTTCGAGAATGCGGCCCGTCGTCTTGACGATGTCGCCTTCCGTGATGTGCTCGTACTCACCGAGAATAACGGCGCCGACCGAGTCGCGCTCGAGGTTCAACGCGAGGCCGAACGTGTTGCCCGGGAATTCGAGCATTTCGCCCTGCATCACGTCCGACAGGCCGTGGATACGCACGATACCGTCGGTCACGGAGATCACGGTGCCCTGGTTGCGAACGTCCGCGCTCGCTTCAAGGCCCTGGATCCGGCTCTTGATCAGCTCGCTGATCTCAGAGGGATTGAGTTGCATTATTCGCTCCTGATAGTCAATTCTGTTGCGTGCCAGCTAAGGCGCTTCCGGGAAGCGTCAGGCGGTCAGAGCCGTCTGCATGCTGGCGAGGCGCGCGCGGACCGAGGTATCGAGCACTTCGTCGCCGACCGTCACGCGAACGCCGCCGATCAGCGACTGATCGACTTCGACGATCGGCTTCAGCTTGCGCTCGAACTTGCGTTCGAGGCTTGCGACCAAGTCGTTCAACTGTGCGCCTTCGAGGGGGAACGCGCTGACGATATACGCGTCGGCCGCACCTTCACGGGCGTTCTTCAGCTCGTCGAACTGGACGGCGATCTCGGGCAGCAGCGGCAGGCGATGATTCTCCACCAACATGCGCACGAAATTCTTCGCCTGAGCATTGCTCTGAGCGAGCGGCGACTTCACCGCGGCGAGCAGCAAATCCGTGATCTGCTCGCGGCTCACCTTCGGGCTCGAGGCGACCGTTTCCACTTCGGGCAGACGCGCAACCTGTGCCAGCTCCTCGACGAAGGTGGACCAGCCCGCGAGATCGCCGGTTTCGGCCACGCGGAACAGCGCTTCTGCGTAAGGACGAGCGATGGTTGCAAGTTCGGCCATGATCAGAGCTCGGTTTTGAGTTGATTCAGCAGGTCGGCGTGAGCCTTCTGATCGACTTCGCGCTTCAGAATTTGCTCGGCGCCCTTGACGGCCAGCGCGGCGACTTCGGCGCGCAGTGCTTCGCGAGCCTTGACGATTTGCTGGTCGGCGTCCGCCTTGGCTTGCGCGACGATGCGCGCGGCTTCTGCCTGAGCGTTAGCCTTGATTTCGTCGGCGACGGCGGCAGCGCGCTTTTCAGCGTCAGCAATACGCTGCTGGCCGTCGTTGCGTGCCTGGGCGAGTTCCTGGTCGACGCGCTTATGCGCAGCTTCGAGTTCCGCCTTGCCCTTGTCGGCGGCGGCGAGGCCGTCGGCAATCTTCTTCGAGCGCTCGTCGAGGGCGTTGATCAACGGCGGCCACACGAACTTCATCGTGAACCACGCGAGGATCAGAAACACGACCATTTGCGCAAACAGGGTTGCGTTGAGATTCACGGTGTTTCCTTAAACGTTGCTTTTCGGGAGAGTGAAACGGTTAAAAGGCGCTAACCGGCTGTTGTGCTCGATCAGCGCCTCACCGTTCCGGTTTGCGTCATGTCAAAAGATCAGACGCACACTTCCGAGGAACCTCAGCCGCCGAGACGTGCGAGCAGCGGGTTCGCGAACGCAAACAGCATTGCCACACCAACGCCGATCAGGAACGCCGCGTCGATCAGACCAGCCAACAGGAACATCTTGGTCTGCAGCGGGTTCATCAGTTCAGGCTGACGCGCGCAAGCCTCGATGTACTTGCCGCCCATCAGACCGATACCGATACAGGCGCCGATTGCACCCAGGCCGATGATGATGCCGATACCGACGGCGGTCAGACCCTGGATGTTGGCGATGAAAGCTTGCATGATCACTCCTTTGATTGAAGACTTTAGAACTTGATTTATGAAGATTGAAACGTAGAACCGTTGGCGATTCCGAACTGCGGCAGTGTCGCGTTAATGCGTGTCATGAGCCTGGCCGATATACACCAGCGTCAGCATCATGAAGATGAAAGCCTGCAGAAACACGATCAGGATGTGGAAAATCGCCCAGATCGTACCCGCGGCCACGTGGCCGATAAAGCCAAGTACGGAGGCGTCCGCGCTGAAGTGCCACATGCTGCCGAGCAACGCGATGAGCAGGAACAGCAGTTCGCCGGCGTACATGTTGCCGAACAGCCGCATGCCGAGCGACACTGTCTTGGCCACGAACTCGATGATGTTCAGCGCGAGGTTCGGAATCCACAAGACCGGATGCGCGCCGAACGGAGCGGACAGCAGTTCGTGCACGAAGCCGCCGGCGCCCTTGATCTTGAAGTTGTAGTAGATCATCAGAATGAAGACGCCCAGCGCGATGCCGATGGTGCCGTTGAGGTCAGCCGTCGGAACGATGCGGTGGTGGGGCAGGACGTTTTCGAGACCGAGCCAGCCGATAACGCGGCCAGGCAGGTCCACCGGGATGAAGTCGAGCGAGTTCATCAGGGCGACCCAGACGAACACGGTCAGCGCGAGCGGCGCGATGAAGCGGCGGTTGCCGTGGATCATCGACTTCGACTGATCTTCCACCATCTCCACGAGCATTTCGATAGCGCACTGGAAGCGGCCGGGTACACCGGACGTCGCCTTACGCGCCGCGAGGCCGAGGATGATGATGGTCAAAAGGCCACACAGAATGGACCAGAACAGCGTGTCCAGATTCCAGACGTGGATGTCGAAAATCGACGTCTGGTGGTGCGTGGAAAGATTCTGCAAGTGGTGCGCAATGTACTCGGACGGATCCAGAGCGTGCGTTCCTTCGCTAGCTGCCATATCGTTAAAGCCACCCAAATTGTCAAAAATCTTTCGACGCCAGCCGCTCCGAGCCGCCGCTTCGCGTTGCGGCTCCAGGCGGAAGGCCCGTGTGCGGAACACCCTCCGCACTTGTCTCATGCTAGTTGCCGGTCAGCCGCCCCGCACTTACCTGGGGGGTCATGTTCCGGCCAGGCGCCGCATCAACGCAGCGCCATTGCAATCCAGTACGTCTTTAACGCGACGATGTACGTGACGAGCAGCGGTAGCCACAGCGCATTCTTGTACCAGAACGCGACCGCGACGAACATAGCAATCGTCGCACCCATCTTGATTGCTTCGCCGACCATCCAGCTCATGATCGTCTCGGCACCCGTCTTCGCTTGCAGGCGCGCCGCGAACAACGCGGCAGGCAGCCAGCAGATCGCCCCTCCCATGAAGGCGGACAGCGCAGCATCCCCCGGTGGCTTGTAAAACAGCCACCACAGCAGCGTCGCACCCAGGGACAAAACCATTTGCGCTGCCACGACCTTGAACGGCGTGACACGCGATGGACGACTCACTTCGGGTCCAAACAGCTTTTCTGCCTGATCCCGCGTGAGCGGAACGATATTGTTATCTTGCGCTTCGGCCTCCCACGAGTCCTCCAACGAACTTCGCGGCTGATTTCCGGTGGCGTTGCTGTCGCCGGTCGAGCGAGCGCTGGCTTGCATGTTTCGTTCGCGCATTTGCTTCGCGTTTTGCTCGAGACTCGCGCGCGATTCACTCTCGCGCCGTCTCCGAGCCCTCAACCGAGAGAACCGAAAGTCCGGGAAATCACCTTGCGCTTTCGTCGCGCTTTCGAGGTGGCCTAGCTGATAAATCCGGGGGATTGTAAGCGATTGTTGTCACGGATTCAATAGTTTAGGTGTGTCAAAAGCCAAGCAGACGAAGCCTAAAAAATGGTCTCGAAACCGAGATTTTTCTTGTGACTGCAAGCAGATTTTCAGATTCCGTCCGATGCGCGGATGGCATCAGACGAGGAGCCATCCAATTGCGGCGGCGGCGATCCAGAACGGAATGGAGACTGCGTGGAAGCGCATCCACATCGCCTTTTCGCCGGACAGTCGCACGGCGATGAGATTCGCGAGCGAGCCGATCGCGATGCCGAATCCGCCGACGCTCACGCCGAAGGCGAGTGCCCGCCAATCCTTCGAAAACTCGGCGAGCACGATCGCCGCCGGCACGTTGCTGATGCCTTGCGATAACACCGCGCCGGCAGCGAACGCGCGCGCGGGCGAATCGATGCCCATATGCGCGATTGCGTCGTGAACCGATGGCAACGCCGCCGCGCTCCGAAGCACGATGAACATCAGCACGAAGATGAGCAGCAGCAGCCAGTCGATCTTCAAGACGATCTCACGTCGCCACAACAGGAAGCCGATGGCGACCGCGGCAAGTCCGGGTCCCGCGTGATGCGCGTCCGCGAGCGCGACGAAGGCCGCAAACGCCACTGCGCTGACGCCGCAAAGCACGCGGTCGACGGAATGCGCTTCAACATCGCCCGAAAGGTCGAGCGGCGTGGCGCGAAACATCGCGAACGTCATTACGGCGAGCAGCGCCATCAGCGCCGCACATAGCGGCAAGAGCGCCCATACAAACGCGCCGAACGACACGCCGCTCGTTTGCCAGAGGAAGAGATTCTGAGGATTCCCAAGCGGTGTGAGAATCGACCCCGCATTAACGGCCAGCGCGATTACGATTACGAGCCGCTTCATGGGCAGCGGCGCAAGTTTGTTGAGCGACAACGCAAGCGGCACGACGGCGAACAGCGCGACGTCGTTCGTCAGCACCGTAGATAACGCGGCCGCCAGCGCGACGAGAAACAGCGCGAGCCCCCTCTCTCCGTGGATGTGATGCACGAGGCGATGCGCCGCCCACATCAGGAATCCTGAGTATTCGATTGCCTTCGTAAGAATGAGCAGTCCCGCGAGCGTCAGCACCGTCTGCCAGTCGACGAGGCCCGGCAGCGACGACCAGGAGCGCGGACGCGAGACCTGCAGCACGACGAGCGCCGCAACGAGAATCGTGAGAACCGGCTCTTTGCAAACGGTTTTCCAGACGCGCGTCAGCACATCGGGCGGCGCGCCCTTTGCGTTGTATTCGGACAAGGTCGCGCGCGCGGTCAGACCGCCGTCGTCGGCGTTTCGACGCTGCTACCGCGCAGCTTCGTCAGAATGCCTTCGAGTGCGTCGAGGTTGCCGAAATCGATCGTGACCTTTCCCCGGCCCCTGCCGCCAAGCTTGATCTTGACGCTGGCTGCCAGGATATCCGACAGCTCTTCTTCGAGGCGTCGCGTATCGCGGCCGCCGTCGCTGGCAGGACGCGCTTTCGTGGCGGGCGTCTGCTTGAGCGTCGCCGCGACGAGGCGCTCGGTTTCACGCACCGACAGACGCCGGTTCACGACGTGATTCGCGAGCTGAATCTGCGTCGCGGCATCCACGGCGAGCAGCGCGCGCGCGTGGCCCATGTCGAGATCGCCGGCCAGCAGCATCGTCTGGACCGGCGTTGCGAGATTCAGAAGGCGCAGCAGGTTCGACACTGCACTGCGCGAGCGCCCGACCGCTTCGGCTGCCTGCTCGTGCGTGAAGGTGAACTCATCGAGCAGGCGTTGGATGCCCTGCGCCTCTTCCAGCGGATTCAAGTCCTCGCGCTGAATGTTCTCGATCAGCGCCATCGCGGCGGCCGCCTGGTCGGGCACGTTCTTCACGAGCACCGGCACTTCCTCGAGCCCGGCGAGGCGCGCTGCGCGGAACCGGCGCTCGCCGGCGATGATTTCATACTGCTGATCGGCAACCGAACGCACGAGAATCGGCTGCATCAGACCCTGCGCGCGGATACTCGCCGCAAGCTCCTGCAACGCGCCTTCATCCATGCGCGTACGGGGCTGATACTTGCCGGCTTGCAGCTTATCGAGCGACAACACCGTCGGCGTGCCCTCGCCGCGCACGGCTTCCGTGATATCCACGCTACCGCCGAGCAACGCGTCCAGGCCGCGGCCGAGACCCTTCTTCTTCATCACTGCGCTCATTTCGGTTCCTCCGTCGGCGTTTCCTGCCGCATCGAATGGGGTTGCAGCGCGCGGACGCGCTCGATCATTTCAGTGCCGAACTGGATATACGCCTGCGCGCCGCGCGATGACTTGTCGAACACGACGCCCGGCAGCCCGTAACTTGGCGCCTCGGCAAGACGCACGTTGCGCGGGATGACGACATCAAAAACCTTGTCGCCGAAATGCGCCTTCAGTTGATCTGAAACCTGTTGCTGCAGCGTGATTCGCGGGTCGAACATCACGCGCAACAAGCCGATCACCTTCAGGTCACGGTTCAGGTTCGCGTGAATTTGTTTAATTGTGTTGACGAGGTCGGACAAGCCTTCCAGCGCGAAATATTCGCATTGCATAGGGATGACGACGCCGTGTGCGGCGCACAGCGCGTTCAGCGTCAACAGCGACAGCGCCGGAGGACAATCGATCAGTACGAAATCATAGTCCCGAACTATGTCGTCGATGGCAGCACGGAGAATGCGTTCGCGATTCTCCATCGCGACCAGTTCGACTTCGGCGCCTGCCAATTCCCGATTGGCCGGCAGCACATCATAGCCAACCGCCTCGGGCCGCACGCGCGCTTCGCGGATGGTGACGCCGTCGACGAGCACCTCATACACCGTGTTCTCGCACGCGGCCTTATCGACGCCGCTGCCCATCGTCGCGTTGCCCTGCGGGTCAAGGTCGATCAGCAAGACGCGTTGTTTGAGCCCGACGAGGCTCGCCGCGAGGTTGACTGCGGTCGTGGTTTTTCCAACGCCGCCCTTCTGATTTGCGACGCAGAAGATTTTTGCCATCGTTAGTGTCCTCGTTACTTCGCTGTCAGAAGATCAGCATGGCTGAGTCGTTGCGGCCGCTTAGGCGTCGAACGCGACTTCGACGAGATGCCGTTCGGCGTCCAGCTTCGGCACCGTCAATCGTTCGATGCCGGCCACGGTCGCTCCGACCGGCAAGCGTGCGATTTCCGCGTCCGGCCTGATACCTTTCATCGCAAGGATGCGACCGTTGTCCGCGACCAGATGACGGCAAAGTGTAACGAAATCCGCGAGTTCTGCGAATGCACGCGACACAATTGCGTCGAATTTTCCCGGTATCTCGACGCCTGGAGTCAGGCTTTCGACGCGCCCTGTCACGACGGAAAGATTAACGAGGCTCAAGTGCGCCTTCGCCTGCGACTGGAAAGCGGTCTTCTTGTGGACGATATCGTTCAGCGTCACGCGAACATTCGGCAGCGCGATCGCGATGACAATGCCCGGCAAGCCACCGCCCGAGCCTACGTCGAGGACCGTCGAGGCATTGCGTCGCTGAATCGCCGGGACGATCGCCAGCGAATCCAGAATGTGTTGAATCATCATCTGCTTCGGATCGCGGATTGCCGTCAGATTGTAGACAGCGTTCCACTTGGCCAGCAGTGCGACATAGTCGAGCAGTTGCTGCTTCTGCCCTGTCGACAGCGCGATGCCCAATTGCGAAGCGCCGTCGTCCAGCATGCTTGCAAGGTCGGTCATTGGGCCGCCGTCGTGCTCGTTGCAGATGCATCGTCGGCGTTTCTGCCTCGTCGGCCAAGGCCACGCTTCAGGTGCACCATCAGCAGGGAAATGGCTGCGGGCGTGATCCCGGAAATACGCGATGCCTGACCAATCGTTTCCGGGCGATGCTGCGTCAGTTTCTGCCGCGCCTCGAAGGACAGCCCGCGCACTTCGGCGTAGTCGATTCCTTCGGGCAAGCGCGTGTTCTCCTGCGCGCCGTTTCGAACAATCTCATCTGCTTGCCGGTCGATATAGCCCTGATACTTCACCCCGATTTCGATCTGCTCCTTGATCTGTGCGAGGAGCACGGAATCGTCAGCGAGTGGCGCTTCAGGCGCGCATTGGCCGTCTCGCAGTGCGCAGATTCCGTCGTAGGACACGCCAGGGCGACGCAGAAGATCGGCAAGACTGTACTCGTGATCGATCGGCTTGCCGAGCAGAGCGGTCGCATTTTCAGCCGACAGCGTCTTGGGATTTACCCATGTCGAACGCAGCCGCTCTGTTTCACGTGAAACAGCATCGCGCTTTCGGCTGAATGCGTCCCAACGCACGTCGTCGATAACGCCAAGTTCCCGCCCAATCTCGGTCAAGCGCATGTCGGCATTATCTTCGCGCAGCGACAGACGATACTCCGCGCGGCTCGTGAACATGCGGTAAGGCTCGGACACGCCCCGCGTCACGAGGTCATCGACCAGCACGCCGAGGTAAGCCTGATCGCGACGCGGCGACCATGCTTCCTTCCCTTGCACCTGCAGGCCTGCATTGATGCCCGCGAGAAGCCCCTGCGCCGCCGCCTCCTCGTACCCCGTCGTTCCATTGATTTGGCCGGCGAAGAACAAACCGCTTATGGCTTTCGTTTCCAGCGATGCCTTCAACGCCCTAGGGTCGAAATAATCGTATTCGATCGCGTAGCCCGGACGCAGGATGTGCGCGTGTTCGAGACCCCGCATCGAGCGCACGAGATCGAGTTGAACATCGAACGGAAGGCTTGTGGAAATACCGTTCGGATAGAACTCGTTCGTCGTAAGCCCCTCCGGTTCAAGGAAGATCTGATGCGCGTCCTTCGAAGCGAAGCGATGAATCTTGTCCTCGATCGACGGGCAATAGCGCGGGCCGACCCCCTCGATGACGCCGGTGTACATCGGCGAGCGGTCAAGCCCCGAGCGAATGATGTCGTGCGTCTGGGCGTTCGTATGCGTGACCCAGCACGGCATTTGGCGCGGATGCTGTCCAACGCGCCCGAGGAACGAGAATACCGGGATCGGATCGAGGTCTCCCGGTTGCTCCTCCAACACCGAGAAGTCGATGGTGCGCCCATCGATACGCGGCGGCGTACCGGTTTTCAAACGGCCTTGCGGGAGCTTGAGTTCCTTGAGCCGCGCCGACAGCGACACGGCGGCCGGATCGCCCGCGCGCCCGCCGACGTAATTGTTGAGGCCGACGTGGATCTTGCCATCGAGGAATGTCCCCGCCGTCAGCACGACCGCGCGCGCTCTGAAACGGAGTCCGACCTGTGTGACAGCGCCAACGACGCGGTCCCCTTCGACCATGAGATCGTCAACGGCCTGTTGGAATAGCCAGAGGTTTGGCTGATTTTCGAGCCGATGACGAATCGCGTGCTTATAGAGCAGTCGGTCAGCCTGCGCGCGCGTGGCTCGCACTGCCGGGCCCTTCGAGGAGTTGAGTATCCGGAACTGGATGCCCGATTCGTCCGTCGCGGCCGCCATGGCGCCGCCCAGCGCATCGACTTCCTTAACGAGATGACCTTTGCCAATGCCGCCGATGGACGGATTGCAACTCATCTGGCCGAGCGTCTCGATGTTATGAGTCAAAAGCAGCGTCTTGCAGCCCATGCGCGCGGACGCCAGGGCCGCCTCGGTGCCTGCGTGACCGCCACCGACGACGATCACATCGAATTCTGTGGGATAAAGCATTGGGATTTCGTGTGCGAACGACACGAACCTGAAGATGGAATATCGCAGGATTATATCGGGTTCCGCTTCGGCTCGAATCTCATCGCTTTGTGCGGGCGAAAAAATGGCGTGTTTCACGTGAAACACGCCATCGCTCGGGTGAGAAGGGGCTTAGATTGCCTTCTTCGCCAGTCCGAGATACGTCTCGATGACCTGTGGATTGTGCTGCAGCTCCGCTGCCCTGCCCTCGAGCGCAAATTCCCCCGTCTCGAGCACGTACCCGTAGTCCGAGATTTGCAGCGCTGCGCGCGCATTCTGTTCGATCAGTAACGTCGCGACACCGGTCTGCCTGAGCGCGCTGATGATGTGAAATATCTCCTTCACAATCAGCGGCGCCAAACCAAGACTCGGCTCATCGAGCATGAGGAGTTGCGGCTTTCCCATCAGCGCGCGACCGACCGCCAGCATTTGCCGTTCGCCTCCGGACAAGGTGCCGGCCGCCTGCTTGCGGCGCTCCTTGAGACGCGGAAAGGTATCGAAGACGCGGTCGAGTTGATCCAGATAGTTACGTTCCCCGGCCCGCTTGCGCCGATAGGCCCCCAAAACGAGATTGTCCTCGACCGCCATCGACGAGAACAGCTCGCGCTTCTCCGGGACCAGGCACATGCCACGCGCAACGCGCCGCTCTATCGCAAGGGCCGACACATCGTCACCGACGTAACGGACGACGCCCTTCGCATGGCCGGTCTGCGGCAGCGCGCCCATGATGGCATTGAGCAGCGTCGATTTGCCCGCACCGTTCGGGCCGATGACCGAGACGATCTGCCCCGCCCCAACCGTCAGCTTGGCGTCGTGCAACGCTTCGACCTTTCCGTATCGCACGGACAGACCGCTGACTTCGAGAATCGGTTCGCTCATCATTCCACTCCGCCCAGATACGCTTCGAGAACCGCAGGGTCTTTCTGCACCTCTTGCGGCAAGCCTTCGGCGATCTTCGTCCCGAATTCCATTACGACGAGCCGATCAGTCAGATTCATTACGAAGTCCATGTCGTGTTCGACGAGCAGGATGCTCATTCCTTCCGCGCGCAATTTACGAAGCAAGTCGGCGAGTTGCTGCTTCTCCTGATAACGAAGCCCTGCCGCCGGCTCGTCCAGCAGCAATAACGTCGGGTCGCAGCAGAGCGCACGCGCGATTTCGAGAATGCGTTGCTGACCGAGCGCCAGGCTGCCCGCCTCGCTGTACAGATGTTTCTCAAGTCCGACTCGCGCGATCTGCTTCGCAGCTTCGGCCATCAGTCGCGCTTCCTCCGCCGCATTGAGGCGGGCAATGCTTCGCCACACCCCGGTGTTCCCCCGCAGGTGCGCACCGATTGCGACGTTCTCGAGCACGCTCATCCCCGGCAGCATCTTGACGTGCTGGAATGTCCTTCCAATGCCGCGCTTCACGATCTGACGCGATGTCAGCTTGTCGATCCGTTCACCGTGAAAAGTGATCGCTCCGGCTGTCGCCTGGAGAACCCCCGTAACGAGGTTGAAGGTCGTCGACTTGCCCGCACCGTTCGGCCCGATGAGACCGATAATCTCGCCGGCCCTCACATCGAAACTTACATCGTTGACCGCGACGAGGCCGCCGAACTGCTTGCGCGCCTTATCGACGATAAGAAGCGGTTCGCCTGCCGCCGGTTTGCTGCGCTGCGGCAACGCCTCGCCATGCTCAGGCACGTGCGCGCGCGGGCCGCGCGGGAACAGCCGCGCGACGAATGGCCAGACGCCCTGCCGTGCATACTGCAGCAGCAGCACCATCACGACGCCGAAGACGATGATCTCGAAATTGCCATTCGCACCGATCAGCTTTGGCAGCAGCGTCTGCAGGTAGTCCTGCAATACGGTGAGAATCGTCGCGCCGAGAATCGCACCCCAGACATGCGAGACACCGCCGACCACCGCCATGAACAGAAACTCGATGCCGTGATTCAGCCCGAAGGGCGTCGGATTCACGGCACGCTGCAGATGCGCGTAGAGGAAGCCGGAAATCGCCGCGAGAACTGCTGCATAAATAAAGATGACGACGCGCATCCACGCGGTGTTGACGCCCATTGCCTCGGCCATGATCCCGCCGCCACGCAGCGCGCGGATCGCACGGCCCGGCCGACTATTAAGCAAATTCTGAACAGATACGACCGCCAGCAGCACGACGACCCAAATCAGGTAGTAAATGCTTCGCCCCGATTCGAGCTGCCAGCCGAACAGATTCAACACCGGAATGCCGTTGATGCCGTCGTATTTGCCGAGCAACTCCATGTTTCCGAAGAGGTAGAACAGCGAGAGCCCCCACGCAATGGTCCCGAGCGGCAGGAAGTGCCCGGACAGCCGCATCGTGATGAGGCCGAGCAGCAGCGCGATGAACGCCGTCAGCACGACGCCCGCAATCAACGCAAGCCACGGCGAGACGCCGTAACGCGTCGTCAGGAATGCGGTCGCGTATGCGCCCACGCCGACGAAGGCCGCCTGTCCGAAGCTCGTCATCCCGCCGATGCCCGTCAGCAGCACGAGCCCGATCGCCACGATGGAATACAGGCCGATGTAGTTCAGCAGCGTGATCCAGTACTCCGGCACGGCGACCGCGCCGGGCAGAACGGGCAGCGCGAACACGACGACGAGAAACAGCCAGAAGAATCGATATCGATGTAGGAATGTCATCGGATTACTCCTCGTCTTCGTCCGAATGCGGGCTCGCCAGGCTTCGCCACAGCAGCACCGGAATGATCAGCGTGAAGACGATGACCTCTTTGTAAGCACTCGCCCAGAACGACGAATACGACTCCAGCAGGCCGACCAGCAGCGATCCCGCGGCCGCCAGCGGATAGCTCACCAGCCCGCCGACAATCGCCCCGACGAAGCCCTTGAGGCCGATCAGAAAGCCCGAGTCGTAATAGATGGTCGTGATCGGGGCGACAAGAACCCCGCACAGTGCGCCGAGGCCGGCCGCCAGCGTAAAGGCCAGCCGCCCCGCCTGCGTCGTTCCGATGCCGACGAGCCTCGCCCCCAGCCGATTCACCGACGTCGCGCGCAGCGCCTTGCCGGAAATCGAGCGGTCGAAGTAAAAATACAGCGCCGCGATCAGCACGACGGCCGTGCCGACGACCCACAGACTTTGCCCGGAGATCGACACGCTGCCGATGTTGAAGTTGGCATCGGAGAACGCGGTCGTGCGCGAGCCTTCTGCGCCGAACATGACAAGCCCGAGGCCGACCATCGCAAAGTGGACGGCCACCGCGACGATCAGGAGCAGCAGCGTGCTCGCCTCCGCAATCGGCTCATACGCGAGCCGATAGACGAACGGCCCCATCGGCACGACGATGAGCAGCGTAAGCGCGATCTGCGCGACCATCGGCAGCGGCTGCGCGAATACGGCCTGCGTGACGCCCCACACAGCGACGGGAAACAACAGATACTTCGCCGCCAGCACGGCGAGCAGGCGCCCGATCTGGTGATAGCGCCCCGGATGCCGCACGATCGAGACGCCTTCCGCGACGAAACAGCCCGCGCCCATCGCGATGAGCAGAAAGCACGTCGCGGGCAGCTTCTGGGTCTGAAGCGCAGCAAGCGTGAGCGCGCCATACGCGACGAATTCGCCCTGCGGAATAAAGATGACGCGTGTCACCGAGAACACGAGCACCAGCGCGAGCGCGAGCAAGGCGTAGATCGCTCCCGTGGTGATGCCGTCTTGCGCGAGAATCGCCGCAATCGATAAGTCCATACTTCCTCTTTTGAGCTACTGAAAATCTGCGGACGGTCAGCGTCCGTGGAACATGGGAAAAGCGGCGCACCACCGGCGCGCCGCTTCCCTATCTTGAAAATCGGAGACGAGGACGCTCAGGAACCGCTGCGTCCTGCGTCGATCAGTCGTTCAGCAGCTTCCACTTGCCATCGACGATCTGCACCATCACGCGCGCGCGATCGTCGAAGCCGTTGTGATCGTTCGGCGTCGTATTCATGATGCCGTGCGCGACGGGCAAGTCCTTCAGATTCTCGAGCGCGGCGCGCAGCGCTTCGCGGAACTCGGGCGTGCCGGGCTGCGCCTTCTTCAGCGCTTCGGGGATCGCGCGTGCGAGCATCTGGCCGGCATCCCATGCGTGACCGCCGAACGTCGACAGCGAACCCGCGCCGTTAGCCTTCTCATAAGCGTCCTTGTACGCCGCCGACGACTTCTTCACCGGATTGCTGTCCGGCAGTTGTTCGGTGACGAGCACGGGACCCGCGGGCAGAATCTCGCCTTCGCAGTCCTTGCCGCACACGCGCAGGAAGTCGTTATTCGCGACGCCGTGCGTCTGATAGACCTTGCCCTTGTAGCCGCGCTCCTTCAGCGCCTTCGCCGGCAATGCCGATGGCGTGCCCGCGCCCGCGATCAGCACGGCATCCGGGTTCGCGCCCATCGTTTTGAGCACCTGACCCGTGACGGACGTATCCGTGCGGTTATAGCGCTCGTTCGTGACGATCTTCAGCTTGTGTGCCGAGGCCGCCGCGTTGAAGACGTTGTACCAGCCGTCGCCGTAGGCGTCCGCGAAGCCGATGAAGCCCACGGTCTTCACGCCGTGCTTCTCCATGTAGCCCGCGATGGCGTCGGCCATGAGGGCGTCGTTCTGCGGCGTCTTGAACACCCACGCGCGCTTGCTGTCCATCGGCGAGATGATCGCGGCGGACGCGGCCATCGAGATCATCGGCGTCCTTGCGCTCGATGCGGGATCGATCATCGCGAGCGAATTCGGCGTGACCGTCGAGCCGATGATCGCGTCGACGTGATCTTCGTCGATCAGCTTGCGCGTGTTCTGCACGGCGCGGCTCGTGTCGGAGCCGTCGTCGAGCACGATGTATTGCACCGACTTGCCGCCGATTTCCTTCGGCAACAGCGCGATGGTATTTTTCTCGGGAATCCCAAGCGATGCCGCCGGTCCCGTCGCCGACAAAGTCACGCCGATCTTCACCTGCGCGAATACCGCGCCCGTGCTGAAAAACGCGCTGCCGGCGATGGCAAGCGCGGCGCTTTTGCTAACCCATGCTTTCTTCGTTTTCATTGCTCGTCTCCAAACGCGACTGTGCTGCTGCGAGTATTTATCGATGCGGCCTATCAGAGGCGCACTCAATCTATTTACCGCGTTACACCATGCCTAGGCTCGTTTTCCCTGACCGTCGACGACAGTCGCCCAGTTCATCCGCGAGGCTTTGCGCCTTCATCTTTCTACTTCGGCACAACAAAAAAGGCGCGTTCGTTGCAACGCGCCTTTGATGTCGGAATCGATTCACATGTTGACGTTCAGTTGGCCGACAGCTTCCACTTGCCGCCGACGATTTCGACCATCACGCGCGCCCGCTGATCGAGCCCGGAGTGATCGTTCGCGCTCATGTTGAAGATGCCGTGCGACGCGGGCAGATTCTTCGTTTCCTCGATGGCCGCGCGCAACGCCTCGCGGAACGCGGGCGTGCCCGGCTGGCCCTTCTTCAACGCGATGGGTATCGTCCGTTGAAGAATGAGGCCCGCGTCCCACGCGTGACCGCCGAATGTCGAGACGGAACCTGCGCCATACGCGCCTTCATACGCTTTCTTGTAGGTGAGCGCAGCCTGCTTCACCGGATTGCTGTCGGGCAACTGTTCAGCGACGAGCAACGGCCCCGCCGGCAGGAACGTGTTCTCGCAATCCCTGCCGCATACGCGGAGGAAATCGTTATTGGCGACGCCGTGCGTCTGATAAACCTTGCCCTTGTACCCGCGCTCTTTAAGCGTCTTTTGCGGCAGCGCGGCCGGCGTTCCCGCGCCGGCGATCAATACGGCATCGGCGTTCTGCGACATCATCTTCAGGACCTGGCCCGTCACCGAAGCATCGTTGCGCGCGAAGCGCTCGTTCGCGACGACCTTCACCTTCGCCAGATCCGCCGCCTTCGAGAACTCCTTGAACCAGCTCTCGCCATACGCATCCGAGAAGCCGATAAAGGCGACCGTCTTCACGCCATGATTGGCCATGTGTTGCGCGATGGCCGTGGCCATGAGGATGTCGTTCTGCGGCGTCTTGTAGACCCACGCGCGCTTGCTGTCCATCGGTTCGACGATGCTGGCCGCGGCGGCCATCGAGATCATCGGGGTGCCGGTTTCGGCGGCGATGTCGATCATCGCGAGTGAGTTGGGCACGACAGTGGAACCGATGAGCGCATCGACACGATCTTCGCTCGTGAGCTTGCGCGCGTTCTTCACGGCTTGCGTGGAATCCGTGGCGTCGTCGAGCACGATGTATTGCACCTTTTGCCCCGCGACTTCTTTCGGCAATAACGCGATGGTGTTCTTCTCCGGAATACCGAGCGATGCAGCCGGCCCTGTCGCCGATACCGTCACGCCTATTTTCACGTCCGCCCAAACCTGCGTGCTGAAAACCGCTGTCATTCCCGCAATGGCCATAACGGCCGCTTTACCGCGTAACGCCCACTTCATTGATTTGCACCCCGTGAATCGTCAGTTCGAATTGAAGTCTTGCCGGATGGATCTGATGCTTCGAAGTCCGCGGATTTATTTATGTTGCGAATCGCCGACCAGCGGGTCGGGAAATGCAGTTTAGCGGAGCCGGGCGCCGCCCAGCAAGCGTTTTGAAGGACTGGCGGCGCTTCTCGTGAGGCCCAGCGCACGCCCCGCCGTGCTGTGGAATTTCCTGCCGGGATTATCTGTCTGGTAAATCGCAATCGGCGTGCGTTATTATCGGCGGACAAATAAAAAAGCGCTGTTGGAGTCATCCAACAGCGCTTTCGATTTGGGCACTTTGTGCCTCATGTCTCCTCGTTCTCCACCTCAAAAATTCGGGTGCAACAGAACTAGGAAGGATAGTAATGTCGTGACCATTTCACGACAACCTAGCATTTACCCTAGTGGTGCATGCAAGCACCTCAAAGGGGCGCGCATATTGCCGTGAAGCAGGCGCTTTACGTTTGGCTCCTTCGTTCGGAATTCAAACTAAATTGCGTTATCCCTGTAACGGCCGGACCCGGGCGACGATCTCCCCCACGATGCCGCGCCGGAACGCCAGCACGCACGCAATGAAGATCACGCCGGTCACGATCGTCACCGATTCGCCGAGTGAATTGAACCACGCGACGCCCGTGAGATTGGCGATACCCGTGCCGATATCACCGAGCCGGTCTTCGAGCGCCACGATGATCGCCGCGCCGAGCAGCGGTCCGAACATCGTGCTCATGCCGCCGACGAGCGTCATCAGCACGACGAGGCCGGACATGGTCCAGTAGGCATCGCCGAGCGTTTCGAAGCCGAGCACGAGCGTCTTCGTGGCGCCCGCGAGGCCCGCGAGCCCCGCCGACAGCACGAACGCGAGCAGCTTGTAGCGCGCGGTGTCGTAGCCGAGCGATACGGCCCGCGGCTCGTTCTCCTTGATCGCGATCAGCACCTGCCCGAACGGCGAATGCACGATGCGCACGATGAGCGCGAACGCGAGCAGCATCACCAGCAGCACGATGTAGTACAGCGTCACATCGTTGCTCAGGTTGACGATGCCGAACAGCTTGCCGCGCGGCACGCCTTGCAGTCCATCTTCGCCGTGCGTGAACGGCGCTTGCAGGAAGACGAAATAAACCATCTGCGCCAGCGCGAGCGTGACCATCGCGAAGTAGATGCCCTGACGGCGAATGGCGAGCAGCCCGACGACCACGCCGAGGAGCGTCGCGACCGCCGTGCCCACGAGCACGCCCAGCTCCGGCGTGAAACCGAGCGTCTGGATCGCATAACCGGCCGTGTAGCCCGCGCTCGACAGGAACATCGCGTGCCCGAACGAAAGCAGTCCCGTATAGCCGATCAGCAGGTTGAACGCCGCCGCGAACAGCGCGAAGCACAGCACCTTCATCATGAAGACCGGATACACGCCCGCGAACGGCGCGATGACCAGGGCGATCAGCAACAGCACGTATAGCGCTTTTCTCTGCATCATTTTTCCTTGCCGAAGAGTCCTGCCGGACGCACGAGCAGCACGAGCGCCATGATGACGAAGACGACCGTCGCCGACGCTTCCGGATAGAACACGCGCGTGAAGCCTTCGATCACGCCGAGCAGCAAGCCCGTGAGAATGGAGCCCATGATCGAGCCCATCCCGCCGATCACCACGACGGCGAACACGGTGATGATCATCGACTGCCCCATCAGCGGCGATACCTGAATGACCGGCGCGGCCAGCACGCCCGCGAACGCCGCGAGCGCGACGCCGAAGCCGTAGGTCAGCGTGATCATCAGCGGCACGTTGACGCCGAACGCCTCGACGAGCTTCGGGTTCTCCGTGCCGGCCCGCAAATACGCGCCGATGCGCGTCTTCTCGATGACGAACCACGTCGCGAAGCACACGATCAGCGACGCGACGACCACCCATGCGCGATAGTTCGGCAGGAACATGAAGCCGAGATTCGTCGCGCCGGACAGGAGCGACGGCACGTCGTACGGCTGCCCCGACGAGCCGTAGATGGAACGGAACACGCCTTCGATCACGAGCGTGAGTCCGAACGTGAGCAGCAAGCCGTAGAGATGATCGAGCTTGTAGAGCCAGCGCAGCATCGAACGTTCGATGACGACGCCCAGCACGCCGACGATGACGGGCGCGAGCACGAGCATCGCCCAATAAGGAACGTTGAAGTACGAATAGCCCATCCACGCGAGCATCGCGCCCAGCATGAATAGCGCGCCGTGCGCGAAATTGATGACGTTGAGCAAGCCGAAGATCACCGCGAGGCCGAGACTCAGGATCGCGTAGAACGAACCGTTCACCAGGCCGAGCAGCAACTGGCTCATCATCGCGGCGAGCGGTATGCCGAATATTTCCATTGGACCTGCCGTCAGAATCGTTGTGGCGACGGGCGGCCCGCGAGCCGCCCGCCACGTCTTCTCACCGCGAACTTACTTCCAGGCCGCGCAGCGCGATTCAGCCTTGGTGGCGAACGCCTGCTCGCCCGGAATCGTCGCCGAGATCTTGTAGTAGTCCCACGGTTCTTTGGATTCCGAAGGTTTCTTCACTTCCATCAGATACATGTCGTGGATCATCGAACCGTCCTGGCGGATATAGCCCTTCGCATAGAAGTCGTCGATCTTCGCCTTCTTCAGCTCGCCCATGACCTTGTCGCTGTCCGTGCCGCCCGCTGCCTGCACCGCCTTCAGGTACGTCGTGACGGCGGAGTAATCGGCGGCCTGCAGACTCGTCGGCATCTTCTTCATCTTCGCGAAGTAGCGCTTCGCCCATTCGCGCGTCTTTTCGTCCTTGTTCCAGTACCAGCTATCGGTCGCGACGAGACCTTGCGTCGTTTCGAGTCCGAGGCTGTGAATGTCCGTCAGGAAGATGAGGAGCGCGGCGATTTTCATCGACTTGGTAACGCCGAATTCCTTCGCCGCCTTGATCGAATTGATCGTGTCGCCGCCCGCGTTGGCGAGGCCGAGCACTTGAGCCTTCGATCCCTGCGCCTGCAGCAGGAACGACGAGAAGTCCGACGCCGACAGCGGATGACGCACCGTTCCGAGCACTTGCCCGCCGTTGGCCTTCACGACATCCGACGTGTTCTTCTCCAGCGCCTTGCCGAATGCGTAGTCGGCGGTCAGGAAGTACCACGACTTGCCGCCCTGCTTCGTCACCGCGGAGCCGGTGCCCTTCGCGAGCGCCATCGTGTCGTATGCATAGTGGACGGTGTACGGCGAGCACTGCTCGTTCGTGAGGTTGTCCGCGCCCGCGCCGATGTTGATGTACGGCACTTTCTTCTCGGCCGCGACTTGCGCGGTGGAAAGGGCGGTGGCCGAATTCGTTCCGCCGATGATCACGTTCACGCCGTCACGGTCGATCCACTCCCGCGCCCGCGATGCCGCGATGTCCGCCTTGTTCTGATGGTCCGCATACACGAGTTCGATCGGCTTGCCGTTCACCTTACCGCCGAAATCGGCGATCGCCATGCGGATGGCTTCCAGGCCGCCCTGTCCGTCGATATCGGCGTAAAGCCCCGACAAGTCGGTGACGAAGCCGATCTTGACGCTATTGGCGTCGGCGGCCTGCGCGCCGCTGCTCATCAGCGCCACACTCGCCGCCGCAGCCGCAAAGCAAAGAGAAGAGAGGCGCGCGAGGGTCTTCTTTTTCATTCCAGTCTCCGTGAGTTTTGGTTCTTGCTGTCAAGCTGGCCTTGCTCGTATTGCCATCACACCCCGAGCAGTTCATGCAGCACGGGCATCTTCGCTTCGAGTTCCCCCGCGCCGAAATGCTCGACGATGTTTCCATGCTCCATCACATAGAAGCGATCCGCGAGCGGCGCCGCGAAGCGAAAATTCTGTTCGACCATCACGATCGTGTAGCCGCGCGACTTCAGCATGAGGATCATGCGCGCGAGTGTCTGTACGATGACGGGCGCAAGTCCCTCCGATATCTCATCGAGCAGAAGCAGGTTCGCGCCCGTGCGCAGACTGCGCGCGACGGCAAGCATCTGCTGCTCGCCACCCGACAGACGCGTGCCCTGGCTCGCGCGCCGCTCCTTCAGGTTCGGGAACATCGAATAGAGTTCGTCGAGCGGCATCGCTTCTTTCGCATTGCCGACGAGCGGCGGCAAGAGCAAATTCTCTTCGCACGACAGGCTCGAGAAAATGCCGCGCTCTTCCGGACAGTAGCCGACCCCGTGATGCGCGATCTTGTGCGTCGGCAGCCCGATGGTCTCGCGTCCGCCCACGCGGATCGAGCCCGTGCGCCGGCCCGTCAGACCCATGATGGCGCGCAGCGTCGTGGTGCGGCCCGCGCCGTTGCGGCCGAGCAGCGTGACGACTTCGCCGCGATTCACCTTCAGGTCGACGCCATGCAGGATGTGCGATTCCCCGTACCACGCCTGCAATCCCGCGATTTCCAGCGCGGGCGCATTACCCGCTGCGCCGTTCGCCTCACGCGAGCGGCGCTCTTCGACGATGGTGCTCATGCGTGCGCTCCAGTGAGCGCCGCATCGGCGCTGCCCATGTAGGCTTCCATCACGAGCGGATTCTTCGATACTTCCGCGTAGTTGCCTTCGGCGAGCACTTCGCCGCGCTGAAGGACGGTGATGGTGTCGGAGATGCCGGCGATCACGTTCATGTTGTGCTCGACCATGAGAATGGTGCGCCCCGCCGATACCTTCTTGATGAGCGCCGTCACACGATCGACATCTTCGTGCCCCATGCCTTGCGTCGGTTCGTCGAGCAGCATGAGTTCGGGTTCCATCGAAAGCGTCGTGGCGATCTCGAGCGCGCGCTTGCGTCCGTAAGAAAGCTCGACGGTTTTCGTGTCGGCGAAATCGGTGAGGCCCACTTGCGTGAGCAGGTCCATTGCGCGGTCATTCAATGCATCGAGCGAACGTTCGCTGCGCCAGAATTGAAACGACGTACCGAGTTGCCGCTGCAAGCCGATGCGTACGTTCTGCAGCACGGTCAAATGCGGAAACACGGCGGAAATCTGAAACGAACGAATGATGCCGCGCCGTGCGATATGAGCGGGCCGTTCGCGCGTGATGTCGGCGCCATTGAAGACGATCTGGCCTGCCGTCGGTTCCAGAAATTTGGTGAGCAGATTGAAGCAAGTGGTCTTGCCTGCGCCGTTCGGTCCGATGAGCGCATGGATCGAGCCGCGGCGCACGCGCAGGTTGACGCCATTCACGGCCGTGAAGCCTTTGAATTCTTTGGTGAGCCCTCGCGTTTCCAGAATGGTATCGCCGAGAATCATGTCCCCTTCCATGCGAAGTGAGGCGCTAAACGACGATTTCGCCTGCGCCTTATTGTTCTTTCCGCGCGCACCCGAACGTGGTTTCGATTCCGGTACGGTTCGCTTCGTCCTGCGCTTCGTGCTGCTATTTCATGCTATTGCGTACTGCACAACGCGGGCACGAGGTAAGCCGAGCATCACTCTGATCCGGGGCCATTGTCGCGCCAATGATGCAGCGCAATCATTGGGATTTGCACTTAGTAATCTGACGGGCGATGCACGCAATCAGGGCACGCTGCGTGCTGCTCGATTGCGCTCATGCTCAAGCAAGCGCCGCAGCGATGACCTCCTGCGTTTGCACCGCGCCCCTGTCTTCGCGAATCATCTCGCTCGCGCGTTCCGCGATCATCAACGTAGGCGAATTCGTGTTGCCCGATGTGATGACCGGCATCACCGATGCATCGACCACACGCAAGCCACGCACGCCGATCACGCGCAGGCGGCTATCGACGACCGCGGCGGGATCGTTGTCGGCGCCCATGCGGCACGTGCCCACCGGATGAAAAATCGTCGTGCCGATATTGCCCGCTGCTTCGACGAGCTCTTCCTGCGTCTGGAACTGGATGCCGGGCAGGATCTCTTCGGGCGCGTGACGCGACAATGCGGGCGCGCTCACGATGCGCCGCGTGAGACGCAGCGAGTTGACGGCCACTTCGCGGTCGTGATCCGTGAACAGGTAATTCGGCGCGATCAACGGCGCGGCATGAAGGTCCGGCGATTCGATATGCACGCTGCCGCGCGATGTCGGCCGCAGATTGCATACGGATGCCGTGAACGCGTTGAACGGATGCAATGGCTCGCCGAAGCGTTCGAGCGATAACGGCTGCACGTGATACTGGACATCGGGACGTTTGATCGATGCATCGTCGGGATTCGATCTGGCAAACGCGCCGAGTTGCGATGGCGCCATCGACATCGGACCGCTTCGCATCAACGCGTATTGCATGCCGATGAAAAGCTTGCCCCACCAGCGCGCGGACAGCGTGTTGAGCGTGCGCGCGCCGTTGACCTTATACGCCATGCGCAATTGCAAGTGATCCTGCAGGTTCTCGCCGACGCCTCGCAGATGACGCACCACATCGATGCCGAGGCGCTGCAGACGCGCGCCATTGCCGACGCCCGATAGTTCCAGAATCTGCGGTGAATTGACCGCGCCCGCGCTCAGGATGACTTCGCAACGCGCACGCGCGATGAAGTCCGTGTCGCCGCCGCGATAGGCCACACCGACGCAACGTGCGCCATCGAACACGAGCTTTTGCGTGTGTGCGCCGGTGATCGTCGTGAGGTTGGGGCGCTTCATGGCTTCGCGCAGAAACGCCTTCGCCGCGTTCCAGCGGATGCCGCCGCGCTGGTTCACATCGAAATAGCCGACGCCGGTGTTGTCGCCGCGATTGAAGTCATCCGTCGCGGGGATGCCTGTTTGCTGCGCGGCCTGCGCGAAGGTTTCCAGGATCTTCCACTTGAGCCGCTGCTTCTCTACGCGCCATTCGCCGCCCGTGCCGTGCCATTCGTTTTCACCGGCGTAGTGGTCCTCGCTACGTTTGAAGATCGGAAGTACCGAGTCCCAGGACCAGTTCGAATCGCCGGTGATGTGCGCCCAGTCGTCGTAGTCCTCGCGCTGGCCGCGCATGTAGATCATGCCGTTTATCGATGAGCATCCGCCTAGCACCTTTCCTCTCGGATAGGAGAGCGCTCTGTCGTTCAGGCCCGGTTCTTTTTGGGTCTTGTATAGCCAGTCGGTTCTTGGGTTGCCTATGCAGTACAAGTAGCCCACCGGGATGTGGATCCAGTGGTAATCGTCCTTGCCGCCTGCTTCCAGCAGCAGGACGTTTATCGCCGGGTCTTGCGTCAGGCGGTTGGCCAGCACGCAGCCGGCCGTGCCCGCACCTATGATGATGTAGTCGAAGGCGCCTTCTTCTTTTCTCTCGTTCATGATGCTTGTCTCCTGGCTTCTTGGCTCGTGAAGCTTGTATTCGTGTAGGTCTATTCGTGCGCCCCTCCCGGGGCGGGAGTCAATTTCCTGGCTGTCGACCCGAGTTGGCGCTTCAACGTCTGACCCTGGTCCCATGCAGAGATAGCAGTTTCCGATGCGCCACTGTCACCTCGCACACTCCAACCTAATGGCACAGCACCAAACAGCTCCGCCCCGCTATGCGGGCAATCGGTCAATCGGGTCGGCCTACGCTTCTCGGTCTTGACGCCGCATCACATCGCCTCTCGTGCTTTTTGCTTCGTTATCTACCAAGACTAGTGCGACGTTTCTCCCTAATCCAATGAGTTCTGTTCATCCGCAATATAAGTCGCGCTAATATCACTCATGGACTACATCCTCCTGCGCGCCTTTCTCACCGTCGCCCGCGAAGGCAATCTCACGCGGGCCGCCGCCCAATTGCATGTCACGCAGCCCGCAGTCAGCCTGCAAATCAAAAACCTCCAGGAAATGCTCGGGGTCGTCCTCTTCAAACGCACCTCGCACGGTCTCCTCCTCACCCGCGACGGGGAAGCACTCCTGCCCCACGCCGAGCGCGCCATCGCCGCCGCCTCCGAAGTCCAGCGGGCCGCCGCCGCGCTGCGGCACGAAGTCAGCGGAACCCTGCGTATCGGGACGATCCTCGATCCGGAATTTCTGCGGCTCGGCGGGTTCCTGCGGCAACTCGTCGAAACCTATTCGCGCATCGAACCGGCCATGCGGCACGGCATGTCCGGCTGGGTCCTCGAACGCGTCAAGTCCCGTGATCTCGATGTCGGCTACTACATCGGCGATCCCGCCATCGACGGCACTCGCGACGGCGAACGCTTTCACGTCGTCCGGCTCACGCCGTTTTCCTATCACGTGCTCGCGCCCGCCGGATGGCACAACCGCGTCAACAAAGGCAAACGCAGCTGGGCCGCTCTCGCCAAGCTGCCGTGGATATGGACGCCGCCCGAATCCGCGCACAACCGGCTGCTGTCGCGCGTGTTCCGCGAAGCCGGCGCAATGCCCGTCAAGGTCGCCGAAGTCGATCAGGAACCATCGATGCTCGATCTGGTGAAGTCCGGCGTCGGACTCTCGCTCGCGCGCGATTCCATCGCGCTCGCTCAGGCGCACGCACACGCGCTCACCATCGTCGATGGCGTCACCGTGCCAACGCAGCTATCGTTCATCGCGCTCGCCGAACGTCGCGAAGAACCGGCCATCGCCGCTGCGCTGAAACTCATCGACGCTCAGTGGTCCGTGTAACGCAACGTTCACGATAAGACTGGTACGCTCTTCGACGCCCACCACCGGAGACTTCCTTCATGGCACGCAACATCGAAATCAAGGCTCGCGCGCACCGTTTCGACGAACTCCGGGAACGCGCGGCCGCGCTCGCCACCGACGCGCCGCTCGTCTTTCGCCAGCAAGACTTCTTCTACGACGTGCCGGCCGGCCGCCTCAAGCTGCGCCAGTTCGACGACGGCACGCCATCCGAACTGATCTTCTATCAGCGCGACGATCGCGACGGCCCGAAGGTCTCGTACTATTCGCGCAGCCCGGTGATCAACGCGGAAGCCATGCACACCCTGCTCGCCCAGGCGCTGACGACGCGCGGCATCGTCTCCAAGGAGCGGCATGTGTATCTGGTCGGACGCACGCGCATTCATCTGGATCGCGTGGACGGCCTGGGCGATTTCGTCGAACTGGAAGTCGTGCTCGGACAGGACGACGACGAAGCCGGCGGCCATCAGGAAGCGCACGAGATGTTCGCGCGGCTGGGCGTGGCGCAAGCGGATCTGGTGCCGCTCGCCTATGTGGATTTACTGAATCCCGCTCAGGAAGCGTCGCCGGAGAGGTGATCGAGCGGCAACGGGCCGTTGCGCTTGAACGTCGTCAACACGATGTTCGAACGCACGCTGTCCACGCCCGGCACGCGCATCAGCTTCTTCATCACGAAGCCCGACAGCGCGTTCAGATCGGGCGCGACAATGCGCAGCAAATAATCCGCATCGCCGACGGTCGCGTGACATTCGAGCACCTCGGGCAACGCATCGATCTCCTGTTGAAACTGCTCGATCACCGTGTCGCCATGATGCTTGAGCTTCAGGCTCGTGAACGCCGTCACGCCGAGGCCGAGCTTCTCGGGACGCAGCATCACGCGATAGCCCTCGATCACGCCCGTCGCTTCCAGCCGCTGCAAGCGCCGCCCGATCTGCGATGCCGAGAGCGGCACCTGCTCGGCAAGCTGCTGATGGGTGGCGCGCCCGAAGCGCTGAAGGACATCGAGCAGGGCAAGGTCGAAATGATCGAGTTCCAGCATGAGGCGGATTCGCGCGAAAGCGGATGAAGATGCGACTTTAGCGCATCGCTTGCATCACCGACGCGCCGCATGATCTTCCGCGCGCGGATTAACACCGGCTTACATCGCCCGACAAGGTAACGCGCGTATTACGAACCATGACACCGGCGAAAGCACGCCGACGCCGAAGACGTGGCCGAATCGCACGATTGCAAGGCGATGCGAAAGCAAACGTAAGCAGAATCCCGGCGTATCTTTCAATGATGAAGGCAGATTTTGAACCGCTCGTAAACTGCGTGAACGGTGCAAGATACCGCCTTTCGGACGCGGGTCGGCGTGCGGGTTCGAAGCGGTACAATCAGCAGCGCACAAGGCCTGAAGACGGCAATCGACCGCGCCGCTCGACGTCAAGCCGCGCGGCGCCGCATGAGAAGTAACGGTTTCGATCCGGCCCGACCCCGCGCTACCCGCCGCATCGCGCGGACCTGAACGCCGGATCGAATTCAACCCAATGTACTGAGCGACTTCATGCGAATCCTCCTGATCGAAGACGACCGCCCCATTGCGCGCGGCATCCAAAGCAGCCTGGAGCAATCCGGCTTCACCGTCGACATGGTTCACGACGGCATCTTCGCCGAGCAGGCGCTCGCGCAGAACCGCCACGAGCTCGTCATTCTCGATCTGGGCTTGCCCGGCATCGACGGCATGACGCTGCTCTCGCGCTTCCGGCAAGGCAATCGGCACACACCGGTCATCATCCTCACCGCGCGCGACGAACTGCACGACCGCGTGCAAGGGCTCAACAGCGGCGCGGACGACTACATGCTCAAGCCGTTCGAGCCGCAGGAACTCGAAGCACGCATTCGCGCCGTGATGCGCCGCAGCGGTCCCCACGGCGACGTGCCGCGTCCCGAAGTCACGCTGGGCGGCCTGCGCCTGTCGGGCGTCGATCGCCGCATCTTCAACGACGAGCGTCCGCTGGAACTGTCGCCGCGCGAATTCGCGGTGCTCGAAATGCTGCTGCTGCGTCACGGCCGTGTCGTGAGCAAGGCGCAGTTGCAGGATCATCTGACGCACTTCGGCGGCGATCTCGGCGATACGGCCATCGAAGTGTACGTGCATCGCGTGCGCAAGAAGCTCGAGAACACGCGCGTGGAAATCGTGACGGTGCGCGGCTTCGGTTATCTGCTTCAGGAGATCCGGCAAGCGGCGTGATGTATCGCCCGCCTTCGCCCTAAAACGCTTTGCGACTTCCCACCCGGCGCGCGGGCGATCAGCGTTTCGCTCGCGAAGACTGGCTCGATCTGGCGCGATCGACGCCCACCCGACCTCCTGCGCCGCCGAGCCTGCGGCGCACGCTGCTGCGCCGTCTCGCCGCGCCGCTATCGCTGCTCGCGCTGATGTCCGGGCTCATGGCGTACTGGCTCGCGTGGCAATACACGCAGCACGTCGTCGATCGTTCGCTGGCGGATCTCGCCACCGCCATCTCAAAGCAAATCCAGCTCGCGGGCGTCGATGCCCCCGTCACCGTCCCGCCGCTCGCCCAGGCGATGTTTTCCGATCCGGTCGAGCAGCTCGTCTACCGCATCAGCACGGGCGACGAGGAAATAGCCGGCGATCCCGATCTTCCGCTCACCGGCACGTCCGTGCGGCGCATCCATTACGCGTACGTCTTCGAGACGCACTATCAGGGCACCAGCGTGCGCGCCGCGCAAGTGCGGGTGCCGCAGCAGACCGGCAATCCGATCGTCGTGGAAGTGGCGCAGCGCGTGGGATCGCGGTATCGCATCGCGGTGGAGTTTCTGGTCGCGATCATGATGCCGCTGCTGCTGTTGCTGCTTGCCGGCTGGGTGATCGTGTGGCGCGTCGTGAATCAGCAGCTGAACCCGCTCACCGACCTCGCCGACGCGCTCAATCGCCAGACACACGTCTCGCTCGAGCCGGTCGACGAATCGCATGTGCCGAGCGAGATCCGCCCGCTCACGAGCGCGATGAACGGCCTGCTCGTGCGCCTGCAAACAGCGCTCGATGCGCAGCGCAAGTTCATTGCCGATGCCGCGCATCAGTTGCGCACGCCGCTGACGGCCGTGAAGCTGCACGCGGAACAGGCGCTCAGCTCACGCGATCCCGCGAAGACGGTTGAAGCGGTGAAGGAACTGCGCGCATCGGCGGACCGGGCCGTGCGGCTGTCGAATCAGCTGCTGTCGCTGGCGCGCGCCGAGCCGGGCGAACAGGCGGCGCGCTTCACGGACTTCGACTTCGCCGCACTGGCGTTCGAAACCGGTGCGGAATGGGTGCCGCGCGCGCTGGCCGCGCGGGTCGATCTCGGTTTTCAGCGCACGGACGACCCGGAGAACGACCATCCGTTGACGGTGCGCGGCAACGTCGTGCTCGTGCGCGAAGTGCTCGCAAACCTCATCGACAACGCGCTCAAGTACGTGCCGCCGGTTCGCCACGAAGGCGCGCGCATCACGCTGACCGTCTCGGACTGGCACAACGAGGAAGGCACGCGCTTTGGCGAAGTGGTGATCGAAGACAACGGCCCCGGCGTCCCGGCAGATCAGCAGCCGGATCTGTTCAAACGCTTCTTCCGTGGCGATGGTCAGAGCGTGGAAGGCGGCGCGGGGCTCGGGCTCGCCATCGTGCACGACATCGTCGCGCTGCACGGCGGCAGCGTGCATTACGACGACGCGCCCGAAGGCGGCGCACGCTTCATCGTGCGGATGCCGCTGAAGACGCAGCAAGCCGAAACGTCCGCAACGGTTGCCGTGGAGAAATAAGCGAGCGCTTACTTTTTCTTCTTGAGCGCGAGCATGGTGCCACGGCACTTCTTCGCGCCGCAGCGGCATTCGTATTCCTTCTTCAGCTTCTTGGTAATGCGCCCTTCGATCACTAGCCCGTAGTCGTAGTTGAGCTCTTCGTCCGGCTCGATGTCGCGCAGCGCGTGGATGAACACGCGGCCTTCGACTTCCTCGGCCTCGCAGTTCGGCGCGCACGAGTGATTGATGTACTTCGCGCTGTTGCCGTCGATCTTGCCGTCGATCACGCGGCCGTCCTCGAGTGCAAAGTAGAAGGTGTGATTCGGTTCGTCCGGATTGTGCGGATGACGGCGCAGCGCCTCCTTCCACGAAATGCGCTCGCCTTTGTATTCCATCACCTTATCGCCGGCGGCGATCGGCTTCACGGCAAACACGCCCTTGCCATGCACGCCCGAACGGCGAACGGTGACCTTGCGTGAACTCATCGAACGAATCCTAAGTAACGAATCTGTGTGGGGCTTCATGCCCGTGTCGCTCGGCGCGATGAACGCTTGCGGGAGCCGGGGCATAAAAAAACGCGGTGGCCTCGAAGGCGCCGCGTTCAACGGTAACGACGGTATCGTACACTCCCGCGCGCTCGCTTCTCAACCGGGCCGAACTAGCGCTGGCCGAACGATACGTCGCCGAACAAGTGCTTCTGCTCGCGCGGTTGCGAACGCCAGTACTGCGGCGGGGCGCTGACGGTTGCGCCAAGCTGCGCCGCGGCGTGCCACGGCCAGCGCGGATCGTAGAGCATCGCGCGCGCCATCGCAACGAAGTCGGCCTGCCCGCTCGCGATGACATCTTCCGCATGCTTCGGCTCCGTGATGAGCCCGACCGCGATGGTGGTCACGTCCGTCGCTTCCTTGACGGCCTTCGCGAACGGCGTCTGATAGCCCGGCTCGAGCGGAATCTTCTGCTGGGGCGATACCCCGCCCGACGATACGTCGATCCAGTTGAACGCCGCGCGTCTTCAATTCCGATGCGAACGCGATCGTATCTTCGATGCCCCATCCGCCTTCTACCCAGTCCGTGGCCGAGACGCGCACGCCGACGGGCCTGTTATCCGGAAACGCCGCGCGCACGGCATCGAAAATCTCGAGCGGATAACGCATGCGGTTTTCGCGCGATCCGCCGTATTCGTCGGTGCGCTGATTCGAAATCGGCGACAGAAACTGATGCAGCAGATAGCCATGCGCCGCGTGAACCTCGAGCGCGTCGATGCGGAGCCGCGCGGCCCGCCGCGCCGAGGCCACGAAGGCTTCCTTCACGCGCAAGAGACCGGCGGTATCGAGCGCGAGCGGCGGCGTTTCGCCGGGCTTATGCGCAACAGCCGATGACGCGTGCGTCATCCATCCGCCATCCGCGACGTAGATGAGCTGCCCGCCCTCCCACGGCTTGCGGCTCGATGCCTTGCGGCCCGCATGCGCGAGCTGCATCGTCACTGCGATCTTCGAATGCTTATGAATCGCCGCGAGCACGGGCCGCAGCGCCGCTTCGGTGACGTCGTCCCACAAGCCGAGGTCGCCCGGCGTGATGCGTCCGTCCGGCTCCACCGCCGTCGCCTCGATGCACAGCATCCCCGCTCCGGACAACGCCAGATGGCCGAGATGGATCATGTGCCACGCGGTGGCTTCGCCGCGCTCGGCGGAGTACTGGCACATCGGTGAAACGACGATGCGATTGGGAACGTGCAGACCTCGAAGGGTCGCGGGAGTGAACAGCGCGCTCATGTAGTAAGCCCGTCGCGAAGAGGAGCGATCGAGCATAGCACTGCGCTTTTTTGCGCGCAGCGCCGGAGAATCAGCCTGCTCGCGATGCAGAGGGAAAGCGGTCGAGCCATTCGCCGAACATCGCGCGGGCGGCGGTTTCGAGGGCGGCTCCGTGCCGGGCGGTTGCATCTCGCAAGCCGGTGACGGTTGCACCGCCACGAGCGATATCGGCGGGATACGTGATCAGCCAGTTCTCGAAGCGGTCCGTCAGCACTTCTGCATGACACTGCAGCGCGAGCACATGCTCGCCCCAGGAGAACGCCTGATGCGCGCACGCTTCGGTCGATGCAAGATGCGTCGCGCCTTCGGGCAGATCGAACGTATCGCCGTGCCAGTGAAAGACGGGCAGCGAATCGAGATGGCGCAACGGCGATGCGCGTCCCGCTTCCGTCAGCGAAAGCGGCGACCAGCCGAGCTCGAGCCGCCCCGACGAATACACGCGCGCGCCGAGCGCCCGCGCGATCAGCTGCGAGCCGAGACAGATGCCGATGGTAGGGAGGCCCGCTGCAATGCGCTTTTCGAGCATCGACAGCAGCGGGCCGAGATGGGGATAGTGCGCGTCTTCATATGCGCCGATCGGCCCGCCGAGCACGACGAGCAACGACGGGTCCAGCGGATTCGGCGCCGCGATGCGCCCGCGCCCGACGTCGAGATAACGCACGAGATGGCCACGGTCGCCGAGGACCAGCTCCAGACTGCCGAGATCTTCGAAATGGACGTGGCGAATCGCCAGGACTTCATGTTTCATCGGCGCTTCCAGAGTCGACTGCGTGGCCCGGAACAAGAACCAGGGACGAGCCGCGCCTCGCTGCGAGGCGCGACGGCACAGTCTAACCGACTCGCCGACGCCTCACAGCGCGGAATGCCACCGATATTTCCTGCCCGGCTTCAGGCGATCTGCGCGAAGACTTTCCAGACTTTCTTCTGCTGGCCGAGATCGCCTTCTTCGTATACCGAACAGTCGAGACGCAGGTCCGTGTCGGCCATGTCGATCTGAAGAAGCGCGCAGTGATGCGAGACCTTCTTCGGGTTCTTGCTGACCTCGAAGTGCGAACAGGAGAGGCACATGCGGTGCGCGGGAATCTGCTGCTGCGCTTCGAGTTGACGAATCGTCTTCAGCAGCGAGCGATAGAGCGCCGCCTGCTCGTCTTCGCGCAGCGTGCCGACCGCCTTCGAGAGGAAGTCCGGCCATTGCAGCGCCTTCTTTGCGGCAGTGCGGCCGCGGGCGGTCAGACGAACCGCGAGGGCGCGGCCATCGTCGAGGGCGCGGCGCTTTTCGACGAGCCCCTTGCCTTCGAGCGTGCTGACGGCATCGCTCGTCGTCGCGGCGGTCAGCGCCGTCTCGCGCGCAATCTCGCCAAGGCGCATCGGCCCTTTACGCTGCATGAGCAGCACGAGAATTTCACCTTGAGTCGGCGTGAGCCCCGCACCTTCCGCCCACTCCCAAGCCTGGCTGCGCATCGCAGTGCTCAGCCTCAGCAGGCCGTGGGTCACCCGCCCCGTCGCCTGCTCTCCGTAAACGCCTTCACTCATAATATTTCGCTTGTTTTCCGCTTTATGGGTTTCGACGGCATGTCCGCCTGGAACCGCGAACCCCTCGCCCCGAAAGCCGCCCCGACTCACCTTGTCCGTTCGTCGGGATAACTCCCGGTTCGTGGTCCCCGCCGTCTCAAAATTCAGGCGTACCAAGCCAATTCGCTTTGCCTGAAAGGGGACATTGCCACCCTCTTCGTTTTGCGCCTTCTTTTGTCCAGCCGTGGCGCTCTTTCGCCGACTATACCGCGCCGCCGGGAAAGTCGCCATTCTAAGCGACTGAGACGAAACGTACACCTTAATTATCCACGCAAAACTGTGGATAACCCGTGGAAAAACGGCTTATTTCGTCGTGAGTGTATTTTCGGTAACGGTCGGTATCGTGCGGAAGGCCACGTTCCGGTCCGTTGCGGGCCTTCGTGCAAGGAACAGACGCCGGTCCGATTGCCTTTCGGGATGTTCTTTCAGTAACCAACGGCAACAGACTGACTCCGTTACTTTCTATTACTCAGGTATACGGACGCTGAATGCAAATCTTAAGGATGCCATCCGGCTTTGCGCTAATCGCGGTGGAAGAAATCCTATTGCGCCGGCGACATGCACGCGTTTCATACACAGCGACGCCTGAACGGGTCCGAAGGAAAAAGGCCGCCGGATACATTCCAGGCGGCCTTCTCGGATTGACGCTAATGCGGGCAATGCGCGCGCCGTCTCAGGCGCGCCATTGCAGGCATTGCTGACGGACGGCTTCGTGCAGGGACTTTTCCTTGTCGAATACGCCGCGCAGCCACGACGCATCATTGACGCCGCCGCGCGCGATATCCGCGACCTGTGCGAGCGCCGCTTGCGAACCGAGCGCTTCGGCATGGGGAGCGAGCACGTCGAGCGTGGCGAGGATGTCCTCGGCGATGGTGCGGCGCTCGCCCGTCTGCGGATGGATGCACGTGCCTCCGAAACCGAAGCGGCATGCTTCGAAGCGGTTGAACGTATAGACGAGGTAGTCGTCTTCCTTCGGCGTCAGCGGCTTGTCGAGCAGCAGGTAACGCGACAACGTTTGAATGTAGCAAGCGATGGCCGCGGCGCGATCGACAGAAAGCGGCGTGTCCATCACGCGGACTTCGATGGTGCCGAAACCGGGCTTCGGCCGGATGTCCCAGTAGAAGTCCTTCATGCTGTTGACGACGCCCGTGTTGACCATCTTCGAGAAGTATTCTTCGAAGCTGTCCCACGTCAGCGTGAACGGCGCGCGTCCCGACAGCGGAAACGCGAACACGGAGTTGAGCCGCGCCGAGTGAAAGCCCGTATCGACGCCCTGAATATACGGCGACGATGCCGACAACGCGATGAAGTGCGGGATGTAGCGCGACATCGCGTGCAGCAGGAACAACGCGCTGTTCGGATCGGGGCAACCGATATGCACGTGCTGCCCGAAGACCGTGAACTGCTTCGCGAGATAGCCGTACAGCTCGGAGATGTACTGAAAGCGCGGCGCGTCGTAGATCTGGCGATCGCTCCATTGCTGAAACGCATGCGTGCCGCCGCCCGCGAGTCCGACGTTCAGCTGGTCCGCCGCCGCGACGAGCGTATCGCGGATCTTGCGCAGATCGGCGACGGCCTGCTCGTGCGTCGTGCAGATGCCCGTCGAAAGCTCGATCATGCTTTCGGTGATCTCCGGCGTGATGTTGCCGGGAATCTTTTCGTCCTTGATGAGCCGCATCAGGTCGGACGCGGCGCGAGTCAGATCGTAGTCGTGCGTATTGACGACCTGGATCTCCAGTTCCACGCCGAACGTGAACGGCTCGGAGTCGATGAATGGTTCGAGTGCCATGACGCCTCTTGTTGATCAGTGCATGAGCGGCGGCGCGCGCTTACTCGCGGCGCTCGCCGACCGCGGACAAACTACGGTAAACCACGAAGGGCGTCGCGATCTGAAGCACGACGATCGAACACATGACGATCGCGCGCAAGGTCGGGTCGTAGTCGGGATACAGCACGTACATGTCGTCGACGAGCAGGTACGCGAGCGCAGACATCGGCGTGAGCGCCACGCCGAGCGCCGCGCCCTGCTTCCAGTTCAGTCCGCTCGGTTTTGCGAAGATCATCACGCCCACGAGCTTGCCGATCACCCGCGCGACGATCAGCCCGAGCGCCGCCACCCCGCCGAGCGCAATATCGCGCCAGTGGAACGAAGTCAGCGTCAGGGCGAACAGAATGACGGTGAGAAGCCACCCCGCCGAGCCAAAATGCGACGGCCACAGTTGCGGCCGCTCATCGGCATTCTTCACGATGATGCCCGCCGCGAGCAGCGCGAGGATCGTCGAGAGCTTGAAGATGTGCGCGACGGCGATCGCCAGCAGCACGAGGCCGAAGAGCGCGACGAACGAATGCTCGTCGTTCGCGTTCAGACGGCGGTAGAGCAGGTTGCACGCGCGCGCGAGCAGAAACGCGAGCACGAGCGAGCCGAGCAGCAGATACAGCGGCTGAAGAATCGTCGCGAACGTGTTGCCGTAAATCTCCTGATGCAGCACGCCCGCCGCGAGCTTTTCGACGATGACCGCGTACATGCTGTTAAGCGCGGTCAACGTCATCAGCCGCTGGGTGACCTGGCCTTCCGCGCGCAGTTCGGTCTTGAGCTGGATGACCATCGCGGGTGAAGTCGCCATCGCGATCGCGGCGATCACGATCGAGGGCATCGTCGGCACCTTGACGAGCATCAGTGCAATCAGCACGAGAATGAAGGTCAGCGTCGATTCCGCGATGCTCGACAAAATCAGATAAGGATTGCGGCGGATCCAGCGCAGGTCGAGCCGGCCGCCGAGTTCGAAGAGCAGCAGTCCGAGCGCGACATCGAGCAGCGGGCGCGACAGGCCGCCCGCGCTGGCGTCGATCACGCCGAGACCCGCATTGCCCGCGATGAGGCCGATCACCGCGTAGCCCGTGATGCGCGGCAGCCGCCATGCGCGCCACAGCAATTCTCCGGCGAGGCCCGCCGTGACCAGCGCGAGACCGGCCCACAGAATGGCGTCGGGTTCGAGCGGCCACGCGGGAAGAAATGAAAATGCCGAATTCATCTTATGGGCTTCTCCTTCGTTGCTGCAGCAGAGGACACGCCGGTCGCATGGGCCGCGCGTTACAGCGAGACTCGCGGGACACGCCGATACGCGCTACCCGACAACGACTGAGCGTAGGTTCATTCAGGCCAAACGAACTTGACCGAACACGGCGTCACGGTTCAGCCGTGTACGACCTTGTGACGCGTCCGGCTCGAGCTGCCTGGCTTGCTCGCATCCTGGCTCTCGGAAAGCACTGGGATGCGCCGCGCGCGAGCGCTGGCCGGACCTGGAAAACGAACTTGCGGCTTGATGATCGGATTGTCGTTCCGCAAGCGTCGTTCCATTGAAGCGGTCGCCGGCTGACCGGCGCGACGCAGGAAGAAGCGCGATTGTGCCACACGCCAGTGCCTGCGGCCGAACTGCAACCCCATGATTCCTGCGAAGTAAAAGCGACTGCTTGCGGCTTGTTGCGGAAATAGCGACCGGTCGGGCATCGGGTTTTCCGCTGTCGATGACCCCGCCTTCAGGTGTTTACAGGTTTACTGTATATAAACGTAGTAGTAGTTAACAAGGCGCCGCCGCTTCTGTGGACAACCCGTGTTTACCGTTGCGGGTCAAAGAGATGCGCGTCGAAGAACCGCGCGGTAAACATGTTCTTGCCGCGCCGTTAACGCAGAACAACTTTAAGCCGTTCCAGGGGCGTCTGCCGCTTGTCCCGTTTACGTGCACAACGCGTTCACAGCTCTTCTTGCCGCAATTCCCTGGCTTATCCACAGAGTCACGAGGATAACTACGCCGCGGTGATCTCTCCGTGACGTAACGCTCGCAACAGGAATCGCGCCGGGTCGATGGCTTCGGCCAGCTCGCGTTCGATGGGCCACGGCTCGCCTCCGATCTGCGATGCGATGAGTTCCGCCGCGAGCGCCGCCCATACGAGGCCGCGCGAACCGAACGCGAACGCGCCGTACAGACCTTCGACGCGCGTGAGGTCGAGCGGCCACGCGCCCGACAGCCTCTGCGCGTCGCGGCGAGCGGCGGTTTCGTCGGCGAGCTGGCCGATCATCGGCATGCGGTCGCTCGTCACGCAGCGAAACGCCACGCGTCCCTGCGACGCGGATACGTCGCGAAGCGCCGGCAGCATGCGGCCGACGCGCTCGATATTTTCCCGATGTCCCGCATCGCGCATGTGGGGGTCCGTATCGTCGATGTCGTACGTCGCGCCGATCAGCGTGCGGCCGTTGCCCAGCGGTACCGCGTATCCGTCGCCGATGACCGGCACGCGCAGTGCATCGAGCGGGCTTGCGCCGAGGATCGAAAGCTGGCCGCGCACGCCCCGTGTCGGTTCGCCGTGAAGGCCGGCGAGGCGCGCCGCATCGCGGGCGTTCGCCAGCACCACGACGGGGGCTTTCGCGATGAGTGCGCCGCCGGCATCGAACGCCTGCCAGCCGCGGCCGTCCTGCTCGATCCGCGCCACTTCCGTGTTCATGCGCGCGGTGAGCGCGTCGCCGGCGGCGGCCAGTTGCGCCGCGCAGACGGCCGCTGGCGAGATGGAGCCGCCGTGCGGGAAGAACCATCCGCCGCGCGCGACATCGACGCCCGCCGCCCGCGATGCTGCGTCGCGCGTCATCGCGGTGACGTACTCGCGCGGGTAGCCGAATCGTTCGATGGCGGCGGCGAGCGCGTCCGCATCCTCGGGCGTGTCGGCGATTTGCAGGAGGCCCGCGACGCTGCGCTGCAAGTCGTGGCCCGCCGCTTCGAGCGCGGGCCATCGACGCAGCGCGTGGAGAAAACCGGCGCGCGTCAGTCGAGCGGCGATGCTGTCGTCGCGCCAGACGATCGGATGAAAGACGCCAGCCGGATTGCCCGATGCGTCGAGCGCGGGCGACGCGTGGCGGTCGATCAGCGTGACGCGCCATCCGCGAGACGCGAGCGCCGATGTCATCGCGCATCCCGCGAGTCCCGCGCCGATGACGATCGCCTCGCGCACCGGCGCGTGGCAGGCGACGGGCGGTTCGTGACGGCGCACGCGCCAGCGCGGCGCGAAGCGGCCTGTCATGCCGTCGGACGTCGCGTCGCAGTCGAAGCCGGAAGCTGCAAGGGCCTTCAGCAAAGCTGCTTTCGCAGGCTCGGCGGCCGACGCCGATAGCGTCGCGTCATCGGCGGCGAAGCGTGCGAGCGTCTTGCAGAGCTTGCGCGGATCGTCGTGTTGCGATGCGTCGAAGTGCATCGCATCGGCGCGCAGCCACAGCTTCGGCAGCATGTCGTTTTCGTTTCCGATTGCGAGCGTCAGGACGACGCGCCCGGCATCGAATTCCAGGCGATGCAGGCCAGGCGTGCGTATCGGCAACGCGTCGCCGAGTTCGGCCGCGAGCGCGTCGTCATCTTCTGAAACCGTGGGCGGCACAGTCGCAACGAGATGCAGACGCTCGCTGCGCGCGCCGGATTCGCGCCATCGACGCCATACCGCGAGCAAGGCCTTGAGACTCCCGTTGCCCGCATCCGCAGCGAGAAACGTGAAGATGCGCTTGTCCTTCCAGCGCGCGGGAAGATCGTGAAATGCGAGAAGCGGCGAGCAGTCGGTCATGCGTCGAGCGTGAAGTCGGAGGGAACGTGACACTGTATCGCTCCCAGCCCCGAACGGTGCCCGAACGCCGCAAACCCAATACGGACAAGCGTTTTCGCCCGGAACGTTGGCAAAAACCAACGCGCGTTCCAGTTTCGATCGCCCCCTCGAAAACCCTGCCCGGACGGGCGGACATTGCGCGTCAAAAACCTGCCGGCAACCCCTCGTTACATAAGGGTAAATCTTTGAAACCCTTATCCTGATTGGGTTTGCGCTGCGCTATCATACGAAGCGCCTCGTTCGTAGGCGGCGCGAGAGCTTTGACGCAAGGCAATGCAGACGAAGCGACGCGAAACCGCGCCGGTTCGCCCGACAGCCGCGACAGGCCCGCCAGAAGGGCGCCCCTACTCGACTGCAGAGCTTGCGCACGTATAATCGGCGCGTTCGCGCTGTTCGTGTCAACCTAAACTGATAAAGGAACCTTAATGAACAAACAGGAATTGATCGACGCCGTAGCCGCTCAGACCGGCGCCAGCAAAGCTCAAACCGGCGAAACGCTCGACACGTTGCTCGAAGTGATCAAGAAGGCTGTCTCGAAAGGTGACGCGGTACAGTTGATCGGTTTCGGTAGCTTCGGCTCGGGAAAGCGCGCAGCGCGCACCGGCCGTAACCCGAAGACCGGCGAATCCATCAAGATTCCGGCGGCAAAGACGGTCAAGTTCACGGCCGGCAAGGCATTCAAGGACGCAGTCAACAAGAAGTAAGCTGTCTGCCGTGTGTGGCGCTCTCCGCTACCGCGCAGCGCCTCGCAGCGCCTGTTGGTCAGGTTCTTCCGCATGTGCGGAGATAAGCTGGAGACCATGAGAATCTGAAAACCCGCCATCGGCGGGTTTTTTTTTCGGCTTTACTGCCGATGATCGTCGCAACCACAGCCGGGGCCGTGGTCATGATGATCTTGGTCATCGTGCTCATGGTCGTGATCGTGTTCTTCCACGTCCCACGCCGGGAACGGGTCGCTGAACTGCCGCCAGCCGTCAGCGCCGAGCGCCCATTCTTCGTCGGTCAGCAGGCATGCGTCGAACTTGCGCTGCCACGCGTCGGCATCGAGATCGAGACCGATCAGCACCAGCTCCTGCCGTCTGTCGCCGATGCTGTTGTCGTCCGGATCGCCGAACCATTCCGCGACGATTTCCGCTTCGAGTTCGGGGTCATCCGTCGGCCATTCGCTGCGATCCTGAGCCGCCCACCACACGCCTGCCGGACCGTGACGCAGCGTCCCGCCCGCCTGCGACAACGACCCGCCGACGACACTGCGCGTCGCGAGCCAGAAGAAGCCCTTCGCACGCAACACATCCGGCCATTCCTGGTGCAGCAGATTCCAGAGCCGATCGGGATGAAAAGGCCGCCGTGCGCGATACACGTAATGCCCGGCGCTCCCCTCATCTGCGGTATCGCCGTTGAGAATCGACAGCCAGCCCGGCGCGCTCGCCGTAGCATCGAATTCGAAGCGGCCGGTGTCGATCAACTCGTCGACGGGCGCGTTGCCGGACTGCGCGCGCACTTGCACGGCGCGCGGATTGAGCGCGTGCAGCACGCGCGCCACTTTCACGAGTTCTGCTTCACCGACGAGATCGATCTTGTTCAGCACGATCACATCGCAGAATTCGATCTGCTCGACGAGCGTTTCGACGACCGTCCCGCCTTCGTCGTGCGCTTCGTCGCCGATATCGATGCCCCGCTCCGCCAGCGAATCCGCCGATGCATAGTCCCGCATGAAGCTCGATGCATCGACGACGGTCACGAAGGTATCGAGACGCGCGCGGCCGGCGAGCGCGGCTTCGTCGTCGTCGGCGAAAGCGGGATGTTCGGCGATGTCCATCGGGTTATCGACCGCCGTCGATTCGATCACGATGGCGTCGAAGCGCTGCTGTGCGGCGAGATCGACGAGCGCCTGTTCCAGGTCGTGCAGCGCATGACCGGCGATCGTGCCGATTCGCAAGTCCTGCCGATTGGCGAGCAGCGCGTCGAGAAGCGTGGACTTGCCCGCGCCGATGAAGCCCGAAAGCACGGTGACTGGCAGTGGTGTCTGATTCATTGCGGGCGATCGGTGGAAGCGCGCCGGGGCGTCGCGAGGGCTTAAAGCGACGATTCTGCATCAAAATGCAGCGGAAGCGGCGCTTGCGGCCGCTGCCCCTTCGACGTTCGGATTACTTGGCGGCTTGCAGCAGCTTCCAGCGCCGCAAAATCTCGATGATCTGCGCCGAGTATTTGTCGCGCAGCGCGGGTGTTTCGGAATGGTAAGCACCGACCGCCTGCCACGAGTTGCCGTACTTGTTCATCTTCTGGCGCAAGTGCCACGCGGCGACGTAGACGCTCTTGCACGGTTCCATCAGCGTGCCGCTCGAAATCCCGTATTGGGACAGCGTGTTGAGGTGGATGGAATTGATCTGCATCAGCCCGTAGTCCGTCGAGCCGTTGGCGTTCTTGTTGATGGCGTCGGGTTTGTTGTGCGATTCCTGCCAGGCAATGGCGCGCAGTATGAGCGGATTCACCTTCTGGTACTTGGCCGCTTCGTCGAAGCAGTCGGCATGCGCCGCGCCGGCCGCCAACATCGCGCCGAGCGCCATCACAGGTAATCGCAGGAATCTCTTCATCGTCTATCTACTCCATCCGCCGACGCGGGACGTCATACCGCCGACGCGACGCGTGCGCGCCGACGCCGGAAACCCAATGTTCGAGCCAGGCCGGCGTCGGGAAAACCCGCGTATGAAGCACGCGCCGGCCAAGCGGAACCGCCCGTATGATACCGGCTGACGTTTTAGGCCATAAGTTGGCTAGCCGACATAGGCCGGGCGCGGCGCGCGGGCAGCCGCGGCCGCGGCCTGGGACGGCCCGCAATGCGCAGCTAAACGTATGAATAATAAAGTATTGTATACGCGTTACAATTCGGCTCCCGCGCAAAATCGACCGGGTCGACGGAAGCCGCCTGACGGTGTATCGGCAAGTTTCTGTAGGGCTTTAGCGGCAGCGGGAATCACTCGGCACGCAGCCGGCTGCAGCCAGTACGTCAGCGAATTGGAATAAATTCGTTACGCAAAGCTGCTATCGTCACATTTTTATAAATAATCGTGGTGGAGCGGACACGCTCGCACCACGGTCGGCAGCGCCGTCGAATGAATGAACGGCGTTGCCTTAGCCGGTTAATTTTTGTAGGCCGGCTCAGACATCACATCCATGAGAAGACAACCTATGGCACTGCGTCGCATGGCGACGGCACTGCTGGCGGCGGGACTTATCGTCGCGCAAGCCGCGCACGCGCAAGTGACGTTGAATTTCGTCAACGCCGATATCGATCAGGTCGCGAAGGCGATCGGGGCGGCTACCGGCAAAACCATCATCGTCGATCCCCGTGTGAAGGGGCAGCTCAACCTCGTCTCCGAAAATCCGGTCCCGGAGGAACAGGCGCTGAAGACGTTGCAGTCGTCGCTGCGCATGCAGGGCTTCTCGCTCGTGCAGGATCACGGCGTCCTGAAGGTCGTGCCCGAAGCCGACGCCAAGCTGCAGGGCGTGCCGACCTACGTCGGCAATGCGCCGGGCGCGCGCGGCGATCAGGTCATCACGCAGGTCTTCACGCTGCGCAACGAATCGGCGAACAATCTGCTGCCGGTGCTGCGCCCGCTGATCTCGCCGAACAACACGATCGCCGCCTATCCCGCGAACAACACGCTCGTCGTCACCGATTACGCCGACAACGTGCGGCGTATCGCCGGCATCATCGCGGGTATCGATACCGCAGCGGGCCGCGAAGTCGATGTCGTCGCGCTCAAGAACGCGAACGCCATCGATGTCGCCGAGCAGATGAACAAGCTGCTCGATCCCGGCACCATCGGCAGCACCGACGCGACGCTCAAAGTTACCGTCACGCCCGACGCGCGCACGAACTCGCTCATGTTCCGCGCGTCCAGCAGCGCGCGTCTCGCGGCGGCGAAGGCGCTGGCGAAAAAGCTGGATGCACCCACGTCCGAACCCGGCAACATGCACGTCGTGGCGCTGCGCAACGCCGACGCGACGCGTCTTGCCAAGACGCTGCGGGCGATGCTCGGCAAGGGCGGCGGCTCGGACAACAGTTCGAGCAGTTCGAACTCGAATACATCGAACTCGTTCGGGCAGAGCGGCCTCGGCAACTCGTCCACATCGACGGGCACCGCCGGGATGCCGCCGCTGCCTGGCGGCATGAGCAGCAGCAGCAGTTCGGGCATGGGCAACAATCCGATGTCCGGCTCGGGCGGCAACCGCGACAGCAGCTTCTCGTCCAACAAGGACAGCGACAGCGGCAACGACACGGGCAGCGGCGGCGGCATGATCCAGGCGGATTCCGCGACGAATTCGCTCATCATCACCGCGGCCGATCCGGTCTATCGCAACCTGCGCTCGGTCATCGACCAACTGGACGCGCGCCGCGCGCAGGTCTACATCGAAGCGCTGATCGTCGAGCTTTCCGCGACGACGGGCGCGAATCTCGGCATTCAGTGGCAGGGCTTGCTGCTCTCGAACGGCGGCAACAACGCGCTCTACGGCAGCACGAGTTTCGGCTCCGGCAACACGAACATCTTCGATCTGACCGTGCAGGGCAATGCGATCGCGCAGAATCCCTCCGCCATCACGTCGACGACCGGCCTGCTCGCCAACGGCCTCAACATCGGCCTGCTGCACCGCTTCGGCAATCTGTTCGGTCTGGGCGGGCTGCTGCAGGCGCTGTTGACATCGGCGGACGCCAACATCCTTTCCACGCCGAATCTGATCACGCTCGACAACGAGGAAGCGAAGATCGTCGTCGGCCAGAACGTGCCGGTGGTGACGGGCTCGTACGCCACGCCGACCGCCAACGCGGCGACGTCGGTGACGGCGTTCAACACGTTCGACCGCCGCGACGTCGGCGTGACGCTGCACGTGAAGCCGCAGATCACGGACGGCGGCGTGCTCAAGATGCAGATCTATCAGGAAGACTCGAGCGTCGATGCCACGACCAAGACCGATCCGGGCGGCGTGACCATCAATACGCGCTCGGTGCAATCGACCATCCTTGCGGATGACGGGGAAATCGTCGTGCTGGGCGGCTTGATGCAGGACCAGTACAACAACAACAACAGCAAGATTCCGCTGCTCGGCGACATTCCGTTCATCGGCAGCCTGTTCCGCAGCGAAAGCAAGACGCGCACGAAAACGAACCTGATGGTGTTCCTGCGTCCGGTGATCGTGCGCGACCAGGCCACGGCCACGCAGATCGCGAACACGCGTTACGACTATCTGCGCCAGCAGCAATACGGATCGACAACGGATAACCGCGTCATCAAGGATCAGAATGTGCCGATGATGCCGCCGAAGCCGCTCGGCCCGAGTGAAGGCGGTGGGGCGCCGGCCCAGAATCTGCTTGACTGGAACAACCTGACGCGCGGCGTGCCGAGTTCGACGCTGCCGCAGGACCCGAACGCCGGCCCGGCGCCGCAGCCGTATCAGCAGGCGCCGCAGGGCACGTATCCGGCCCCCGCGAACGGCGCGACGAACGCAATGCCCGGCAACGCGGCGACCAACGCCATGCCGGGCAACGCGGCGACGAACAACTACGCGGTGCCGAACAACGCGCCGAGCGCGCGGCCGCTCGACAGCAGTCCGACAGGAGCCCGACCGTGAGCACGTTGAACGCGGTAGCCGAGAGCACGAACTCAATCGCCGATACGGCCGAGCACGGGGCCGCCACGGCCGCGTCGCCGCTGGCCGCGCGGCTCGTGCCTTACGGCTTCGCGCGCAGCGGGCAGATTTTGCTCGCGCATCAGCATGCGGACAGCATCGAAGTGTGGATCAGCGAGCGCACGAGCGATGCCGCGCTGGCGGAAGTCGCGCGCAATTTCGGCGCGCTCTCGATCGTCCGCAAATCCGCCGACGAACTCGCCGCCGCGATCAACGCCGCGTACGCCCGCAACGACGGCAGCGCCGCGCAAGTGGTCGGCGAAGTCGAAGGCGAAGTCGATCTGTCGCGTCTCATGCAGGACATTCCCGAAGTGGAAGACCTGCTGGAATCGGAGGACGACGCGCCGATCATCCGCATGATCAACGCGCTCCTGACGCAAGCGGCGCGCGAACAGGCGTCGGATATCCACATCGAGCCGTTCGAGAACGCGTCGGTGGTGCGGTTCCGCGTCGACGGCACGCTGCGCGACGTCGTGCGTCCGAAGAAGGCGCTGCACGGCGCGCTGATTTCGCGCATCAAGATCATGGCGCAGCTCGATATCGCCGAGAAACGCCTGCCGCAGGATGGCCGCATCACGTTGCGCGTCGGCGGCCGTCCGGTCGATGTCCGCGTGTCCACGCTGCCGACCGGTCACGGCGAACGTGCCGTGCTGCGTCTGCTCGAAAAGGACGCGCAGCGCCTGAATCTCGAAACGCTCGGCATGGCGCGCGACACGCTCGTGAACTTCGACAAGCTGATCGGCAAGCCGCACGGCATCGTGCTCGTGACCGGGCCGACCGGCTCCGGCAAGACCACCACGCTCTATGCGTCGATGTCGCGGCTCGAAACGACGACCACCAACATCATGACGGTGGAAGACCCGATCGAATACGACTTGTCGGGCATCGGCCAGACGCAGGTGAACGAGCGCATCGGCATGACGTTCGCGCGGGCGCTGCGCTCGATTCTTCGCCAGGATCCCGACATCATCATGATCGGTGAAATCCGCGACCTCGAAACCGCGCAGATCGCGGTGCAGGCGTCGCTGACCGGTCACCTGGTGCTCGCGACGCTGCACACGAACGATGCGGCATCCGCCGTCACGCGTCTCACCGACATGGGCGTCGAGCCGTACCTGCTCGCGTCGTCGCTGCTGGGCGTGCTCGCGCAGCGGCTCGTGCGCCAGTTGTGTCCGGTGTGCAAGGAAGAGCGCGATGAAGAAAACGGCGTGAAGCACTGGCATCCGGTCGGCTGCGACCGATGCGGCCAGTCGGGCTATGTGGGCCGTCGCGGCGTCTACGAACTGCTGCTGATCGACGACGCGATCCGTCCGCTGATCCATCGCAACGCCGCCGATGCCGAGATTCTCGCGGCCGGCCGCGCGCAAGGCATGCGCACGCTGCGCGAGGACGGCAACCGCTGGCTCGCGGCGGGCGTGACATCGCTCGAAGAAGTGCTGCGCGTGACCGGCGGCGACTAAGGGCGGAGCGTAACGTATGCCAGCATTCCGTTTCGAAGCGATCGACCACGCGGGCAAGACGCAGACCGGCGTGCTCGATGCCGACAGCGCCCGCGCCGCGCGCAGCCAGTTGCGCACGCAAGGGCTGACGCCGCTCGTCGTCGAGGCGGCGGGCACGCGCACGCGCGGCGAGCGGCAGCAGCGGCTGTCGCTCGGGCGTCGTCTGTCGCAGCGCGAACAGGCCATTCTGACCCGCCAGCTGGCGAGCCTGTTGATCGCCGGCCTGCCGCTCGGCGAAACGCTCGCGGTGCTGACCGAGCAGTCCGAACGCGATTACATCCGCGAGCTGATGGCCGCGATTCGCGCCGAAGTGCTCGGCGGCCATTCGTTCGCGAATGCGCTCGCGCAGCATCCGAAGGACTTTCCGGAGATTTATCGCGCACTGGTGGCGGCGGGCGAGCACACCGGCAAGCTCGGGCTCGTGCTGTCGCGTCTCGCCGATTACATCGAGCAGCGCAACGCGCTGAAGCAGAAGATCATCCTGGCCTTCACGTATCCGGGCATCGTGACGATCATCGCGTTCGGCATCGTCACGTTCCTGTTGAGCTATGTCGTGCCGCAAGTGGTGAACGTGTTCGCGAGCACCAAGCAGGCGCTGCCCTTTCTCACCGTGATGATGATGGCGCTGTCCGCATTCGTGCGCAGCTACTGGTGGGCGGTGCTGATCGCAGTGGTGGTGATCGCCTGGCTCGTGCGGCGCATTCTGTCGCGGCCCGGGCCCCGCCTCGCGTTCGACCGCTGGGTGCTGACCGCGCCGCTCATCGGCAAGCTGGTGCGCGGCTATAACACGGTGCGCTTCGCCAGTACGCTCGCCATCCTGACCGCTGCCGGCGTGCCGATTCTGCGGGCGTTGCAGGCCGCGGGCGAAACGCTGAGCAACACGGCGATGCGCAATAACGTCGACGACGCCATCGTGCGGGTGCGCGAAGGCTCGTCCCTGTCGCGCGCGCTCGGCAACACGAAGACGTTTCCGCCCGTGCTCGTGCATCTGATCCGCTCCGGCGAAGCCACCGGCGATGTCACCACGATGCTCGATCGCGCTTCCGAAGGCGAAGCGCGCGAGCTCGAACGCCGCACGATGTTCCTGACGAGCCTGCTCGAACCGTTGCTGATCCTGGCGATGGGCGGCGTGGTGCTGGTCATCGTGCTCGCGGTGATGCTGCCGATCATCGAACTGAACAATCTGGTGCAGTAATGAACGCCCTGCAAACCCGCCTGCTGACGCTTGCCGCCCTCGCGCTCTTTTGCGTGACGGTGACGTACTGGGTCGTCACGCTGACCTCGCGCCAGACCGCGCCGCTGCCCGCTGCCGCCGCGACCCGCACGCCATCGGTCGAACAGGCCGCGACGATTTTCGGCGGACAACTCGAGCGTCAGGCGAATTCGGATGTGCATCTGTTCGGCATCCTCGCGCTGCGGGGCGGCGCGGCGGCCATCGTGAGCTACGGCGGCGAACCGCCGCGCGCGGTGTCGCTCGGCAGCGCGCTCACGCAGGGCGTGAAACTGTCGGAAGTGCGGCCGCGCTCGATCATCATCGAACGCAACGGCGGGAAGTCCGAAATCTTCCTGCCGCCGATGCCGCCCGGACCGACCATCTACGTGCGGTGAGCCGCGCGCCATTGACCGCGGTCACGGCGCGGCAGGAGCCGGTCGATAGAATGCCCGGCGGCTTCCATCCGTGTAAGCCGCTTGTTCTTTAATCAAAGCGGGCGCAAGCCCAGAATCAACCACGAGGTAGCAGTCATGCAAATGTGGACGCAACGCCGCATGAAAATCACCCAGGCGCAGGCGCGCCGTCAACGAGGCTTCACGCTCATCGAAATCATGGTCGTGATCGCGATTCTCGGCATTCTCGCCGCGCTCATCGTGCCGAAGATCATGAGCCGTCCGGACGAAGCGCGCCGCGTCGCCGCGAAGCAGGACATCGGCACCGTCATGCAGGCGATGAAGCTCTACCGGCTCGACAACGGCCGCTATCCGACGCAAGAGCAGGGCTTGCGCGCGCTGATCGAGAAGCCGTCCACCGAGCCGGTGCCGAACAACTGGAAAGACGGCGGCTATCTGGAGCGCCTGCCGGCCGATCCGTGGGGCGGTCAGTATCAATACCTGAATCCGGGCGTGCACGGCGAAATCGACGTGTTCAGCTACGGCGCGGACAACAAGGCCGGCGGCGAAGGCAACGATGCCGACGTCGGCTCGTGGCAATAGACATCGCGTCGTTGAGGGGTCAGCGTGAACGGGCATCGGAAAGCGCGTCGTCAGGCAGGCTTCACGCTGCTGGAAATGCTCGTCGTGCTGGTCATCGCCGGCTTGCTCGTGTCGCTCGCGTCGCTGCAGCTCACGCGCAATCCGCGCACCGATCTGAACGAAGAGGCGCAGCGGCTCGCGCTGCTTTTCGAATCCGCGGGCGATGAAGCGCAAGTGCGCGCCCGCCCGATCGCCTGGCAGCCGGTCGACGGCGGTTTCCGCTTCGACATTCGCACCGAGGACGGCTGGCGTCCGCTGCGCGACGACCTGCTTCGCGCGCGGCGCTGGGAAGGCGGCGTGACGGGCGTAACCATTCAGTTTCTCGATTCGGACAAGTCCGTGAGCCGTCTGATCTTCGGCACCGAAGCCATCGATACGCCGATGGAAATCACGCTCGTCTCGGCAGCGGGCCGCGCGACGATCATCGGCAGCGGCAACGGCCGCTTTCAGGTGCGGTGATGCCGGCGCGCCGCAGAACATCCGGCTTCACGATGATCGAAGTGCTCGTCGCGCTGGCGATCATCGCGGTGGCGCTCGCGGCCTCGCTGCGCGCGGTCGGCTCACTCGCGACGGGCGAAGCGGACCTGCATCGGCGGCTGCTGGCGGGCTGGAGCGCGGACAACGAACTCGCGCAGCTTCGGCTTTCGCGCGCGTTTCCGGATATCGGCTCGCGCACGTTCGACTGCTCGCAAGGCAATCTGAAGCTCGTCTGCACGCAGCGCGTCACCGCGACGCCCAACCCGATTTTCCGGCGCGTCGAGATGTTCGTTTCGACGCCCGGCCGCTCGGGCAACCTCGCGCAAATGGTCACGGTGGTGGCGAATGAAACGAATCGCTCGCTCTGAGGCCCGGCGCACGGGCCAGCGGCAGCGCGGTTTCACGCTGCTCGAAATGCTGATCGCGATTGCGATTCTCGCGGTCATCGCGGTGCTGTCGTGGCGCGGACTCGATTCGATCATCCGCTCGCGCGCGACCATCGCCAGTTCGATGGAAGACGAGCGCGTGGTCGCGCAATTATTCGACCAGATGCGTATCGACGCTCGCCAGGCCGCAACCGACGACGAAGCCGGACAACCCGCCGTGTCGCTCGGCAACGGCTCGCTGCAAATCGTGCGCGGCGTGTTCGCGCCGAACACCGCGCCGCGCTTGCAGGTGGTGCGGTATCGGCTGTCGAACGGGCGCATCGTGCGGTATGCGTCGCCGCCGCTCGAAAACGTCGGCGAAGTGCGGCGCGCGCTGTCATCGGGCGACGCCGCCGATGGCTGGAGCGCGATACCGTTGATGGGCGGCGTCGGATCGCTGGCGGCGCGCGTCTACATTCCGCAGAAGGGCTGGACGACGCGGATGGCCGACGTGCTCTCGCAGATCAACGACAACGACAACAACCTGAAGGTGCCGCAGCTCGGCAACGCGCCGCTCGCGCGCGCGGTGTCCGGCATTCAGGTGGCGGTCGGCGCGCCGAATCTGCGCGTGCCGATCACGCGCGTGTTCCTGGTCGGAGAGTGACGATGCGCAAGCCGGGCCAAAGCGCAAGGGAACGGGGCGTCGCCATCATCAGCGCGCTGCTGGTCGTCGCGCTGTCCGCCATTCTCGTGTCGGGCATGTTGTGGCGGCAGCAGGTGCAGGTGCGGCGCATCGAAAATCAGCGGCTGCTCGCGCAGGCGCAGTGGATTTCGCGCAGCGCGCTCGACTGGACACGGCTCATTCTGCGATCCGAAGCCGATACCTCTCCGACGGTCACGTATCTCGGCGGCGTGTGGGGCGTGCCGATCGCAAAGACGAAGCTCTCCGATTTTCTCGGGCAGATCGGCGAAGTGCGCGCGCAGGAAGGGGCGCAGACTTATCTGTCCGGCTCGATCGAAGATGCGCAGGCGAAGTTCAACCTGCGCAATCTGGTCGCGACGCCGACGCCCGGCGTGCTGACCATCAACGTGCAGCAGATTCAGTCTTTCCAGCGGCTGTTGACGCTGCTCGGCATCAACGGATCGCTGGCGAAGACGGTGGCCTTGCAGATGCGCGCAGGACTCGTTCGGTCCGCGACGCGCTTCCAGACGCAGACCGGCAACGGCGCGAGCCTCGCGACATCGCCGGAGCAGACGATGGCCGCGATCGCGCAAGGCGGCGGCGCGGGCGGCGGCAACTTCACCGACGATCCCGGCCTGAAGGACGCCGACAGCAACGCGCCGGTCGCGCCGCTGCAGATGATCAGCGTCGACTCGCTGCTCGACGTGCCCGGCTTCTCGGCCGAAGCGGTGGCGAAGCTGCGCAAGTTCGTCACCGTGCTGCCGACGACGACGCCTGTCAACATGAACACCGCGCCCGCCGAAGTAGTCGCTGCAGTGGTGGAAGGAATGAGTCTGTCGCAGGCGCAGGCGTTCGTCGCGCGCCGCGAGACGGTGTTCTTCCACGATGCCGGCAACGTGCAGCTCGCGCTGACCGGCGCAGGCGTGAAATCGACGTCGATCGATCCGAGCGAGTTCGACGTCACCACGCGCTATTTCGTGATTCACGGTCGCGTCGACCACGAGCGCGCGCAGCTCGAGCGCACGACACTCGTCTACCGCGATCCGACGACGCACACCACGCGCATCGTCTATACGCGCGACGCGCTCTGATGACGATGTTTCTGACAAGAGGAAGTGGCCTTTGAGCACACTGATCGTTCTATTGCCGCCGCGCGATCCCGCGGTGCGCTCGCAGGAGTGGAACCTGCCGGACTTGCCGTTCCTGCTGCTCGACAAGCGCGGCGAGACGCAGCGCGCCGGCCGCGCCGCAGTCGGCCTGTTGCCGCGCGCCGGCATGACGGTGCTGATCGTCGCTGCGCGCGATACGCTGCTGCTCGCCGCAGCCGTGCCGCCGCTCAAGGGACCGCGTCTGCGCCAGGCGCTGCCGAACGTCGTGGAAGACCAGCTGATTCAGGACCCGCAGACCTGTCATATCGCGGTCGATCCCGTCGCGCTCGCGGACGGGCGTCGCGTGGTCGCGGTGATCGATCGCGGCTGGTTCCGCTTCGTGTGCGATGCGTTCGCGAGCGCGGGGCATCGCAATCTCAAAGCCGTGCCGGCGATGCGCTGCTTGCCGGTGCCGGCCGTCGAAGCGATCGAAGGCGAAGCGTTCACGCAAACGCCGTTCATCGCGGGATTGCTCGGCAACGTCGTATCGACCGCGCCGGCGCTGATCGGCGAAATCGAAGCGACCGCGCCGGTTCCGGCCACGCCCCGCGTCGAGATCGCCATCGCTCGTGGCGAAGGCGCGGCGCTCGGCGAAGGTCTCGCGCTTCCCGCCGACTCCATCGCGCCGACGCTCGCCGCGCTCGCCGGCGATCACGCCGTCACGCTGTATTCGCTCGCCGACCTGCCGGGCGACGAGCCGCGCCTCGCGTCGTCGCGCGGCGCCACGGCGCTCGCCGATGCCGAGCCGCTCGCGTTCGAAGCCTTCGCGCGGCAGGCGCTGGCGAGCCGCTTCGACCTGTGCCAGTTCGAATTCGCCGCGCAACCGTGGCGGCTCGATCGCGCGACCATGCGGCGTCTGCGCGTGCCGATCGCGCTCGTGGCGGCGTCGGTCATCGTGTCGATCATCGGAATCAACGTGCAGTGGCTTCAGCTTGCCCGCCAGCGTGACGCGATCAGCGCGCAGATGACCGAGCTGCTGCTCAACGCGTTTCCGAAAACGACCGTCGTGCTGGACGCGCCCGATCAGATGTCGCGCAACCTCGACCGCCTGCGCGTCGCGTCGGGCGAACTGTCGCCTTCGGATTTCCTTTCCCTGGCCGACGGCCTCGCGCGTTCGCTCGGCCCGGTGCCGGTAAACGGCATCGCGGGGCTGGATTATCGCGACCGGCGTCTGGAAGTCACTTTCAAGCCGGAAACGAAGGTCGATCCCGACCTGACGAAGCGCCTCGCATCGAACGGGCTGAACGGCGCGATCGACACCGATACCGGCAAATGGACGATCAGGAGCGGCCAATGAAAGCAGAACTCGGACGGACGCTTTCCGAATTCTGGGAAGCGCGCACGCCGCGCGAAAAGACGCTGCTGCTGTGGGGCGGTCTCGTGCTCGGCGTCGCGCTGATCTATCTCGTCTTGTGGGCGCCGGCTTTCGAAGGCCGCGCGCGCCTGCGCGAAACGCTGCCGGCCATGCAGCGCCAGCTGGCGACGATGACCGCGCAAGCCACCGAAGCGCGCGCGCTCGCGGGTAACGCGGAAAGCGTGACGCCGACAGGCGGCGCGCTGCGCGATGCGCTCGCCAAATCGCTCACGGACAGCGGCATGCAGCCGACGCAGGTTCAGGTGATCGGCGCGGCGGTGCAGATTCAGTTGAAGAACGCATCGTTTCCGAACTGGACGATGTGGCTCGACGACGCACGCAAACAGTTCAAGGTGCAGGTGTCGGAGGCGCATGTGACGGCGCTGAAACCGGACGGCCAGGTGGACCTGACCGCATCGCTGCAACCGGCCGGGGTCAAATGAGCTATTGGACTCGCAGAATCCGGCTCGCGCTGCCGGCGCTTGTCGTGATGGTGTTGTCGATTGCCGGAACGCTGCTCGTGATGATGCCCGCCGCGTGGATCACGCCGCAGTTCGCGCGCGCGACCGGCGGCCATGTGAATCTCGTCGATCCGGCCGGTTCGCTGTGGCGCGGCTCCGCGACGCTGATGCTCGCGGCGGGCGGCGACGGCGCGGGCGCGACGCTGCTGCCGGGGCGCATCGAATGGACGACGGCCTTCTGGCCGCTGTTCACGGGCCGCATCCACATGACCATGCGGCAGACCGAAGCGATGCCCGACGCCGTCACCGTCGACGCGACGACGCGCGGGGCATCGCTTTCGCCCGGCGCGATGGCCGTGCCCGCGACGCTGCTCGCCGGTCTCGGCGCGCCGTTCAACACGCTGAATTTCGACGGAACCGTGCAGCTTTCGTGGACCGAATTCCGCGTGCTCGGGAACAACGCCTACGGACAGTTCGTGGTCACGCTCGACGACATGGCCTCGCGCGTATCGCGTGTGAGGCCGCTCGGGTCGTATCGCGTGGCGTTGCAGGCGCAGGGTGCGCAGGCGGCAATCAATTTAACGACGACGAAGGGACCGCTATTGCTGACGGGCAACGGCATGCTCGCGCAGGGCGCGACGTCGTTCGAAGGCACCGCGAAAGCCGAGCCGGAGCAGCGCGAGAACCTCGCCGGCCTGTTGAACCTGCTCGGGCGCCACACCGATCCCGACACCGTCGCGCTGACCTTCGCGCGGTATTAGCCGCCCGGCGCGCGCTTCTCTGCCGATGCCGCGACGGGCGCTTCGACGCCGCCCGTTTCGCGGTCCATCTGCCCGGCGTCCCATCCGCCGCCGAGCGCCTTCACGAGCCCGACCGACGACACCATCCGCTGACCCGCGATACTCGCGAGCTTCTGCTGAGCGGTGAACGCGGTCGTCTGCGCGGTCAGCACGTTGATGAACGCGACGGTCCCCGCCTTGTACTGGTTGTTGATGATTGCGAGCGCCTGCTGCGCGGACTCGACCGCCTGCTGTTGCACCACGATTTCCTTCTCCAGAATCCGCAGCGACGCGAGATTGTCTTCGACGTCCTGGAACGCGGTCAGCACCGTCTGCCGATACGTCGCCACGTTCTGGTCGTAAGCGGCGCGGGCCGCGTCGGTGCGAGCGGCGCGCAAGCCGCCGTCGAAGATCGTCGCGGCGATATCCGGCCCCAGCGTCCAGAAGCGCGACGGCGCGCGCAGCAACTGCGACAGCACCGAACTCTCGAAGCCGCCCTGCGCCGACAGCGTCAGCGACGGAAAGTAAGCCGCGATTTCGATGCCGATCTGCTCGTTCGCCGCCGCGGCCTTGCGCTCGGCGGACGCGATATCCGGCCGCCGCTCCAGAATCGCCGACGGCATTTCGGCTGGCACGGTCGGCGGCGTGGCGTCGAGCGGCATCGCGGGAAGCGAGAACGTCGACGCCGGCTCGCCGACCAGCACGGCGATGGCGTGTTCGTACTGCGCGCGGGCGACGCCGTTATCGATCGCGGCGGCCTGTGCGGACTGCAGTTGCGTCTGCGCCTGAATCACGTCCGAGCGCGCGACGATGCCCTGCGCATACTGGTTTTGCGTGAGCCTGAGCGATTGCTGATAAGCGCCGACGGTTTCGTCGAGGAGCTTTTGCTGCGCGTCGAGCGAGCGCAACTGGAAGTAGGTCTGCGCGAGCGTTGCCTGTGCCGAGAGGCGCGCATTCGCGAGATCGGCGGCGGCGCCCTGCTGCCCGGCCTTCTGCGCATTCACCGTTCGCCCGATGCTGCCCCAGAGGTCCGGCTCCCACGTTGCGTCCAGCGCGAGACTGAACTGATTGTTGACCGAACCCTGCTGGCCGAAGCTCGAACTGCTCGTCGAGCGGTTGCCCGCGCCCGTCCCCGAGCGCGACCCCGACGCCGACGCGCCGATCGTCGGGAAATACGAAGCCCTTGCCTCGCCGACGAGCGCCCGCGCCTGCCGATAAGCCGCCGCATATTGCGCGATGCTCTGGTTCGACTGATTCAGGCGCGTTTCGAGGTCGTCGAGTTGCGTGTCGTTGTAAATGGTCCACCATTCGCCGCGGTCGAACTGATCGGACGGCTGCGCGACTTTCCAGCCTTGAGGCGCTTCCTTGTAGCTGGCCGGCATCGGCGTGGACGGACGCTGATAGTCGGGACCGACGGCGCATCCGGCGACGGCCACAGCGAACGCAATGGCGCTGAGATGCCGCACGGCGCGGGCTGCGCGGCGGGAAGAGAACGAGGCGGAAGCGGCGAGGCGATACGGCATCTGCTTGTGGGGAATCCTGTCGGCGTTGGCTCGTCAGTGCGGCGAACCCGGTCGGCCGAGATAGTAACGGAACGCCCGCGAGATCGAGCACGGCGGGCGTCGGGCAGACGTTAGCGTAACGGCTTCGCCGCGAGCCTGGTGTTACGTCGATGGAGGAATGAGTTACGGCGCGTTACTTCAGCGGCCGGTCGCGCCGCAGCTTCCCGCGCACGGCGCCGACGACGATGGGAGCATCCGGGCCTGGGACGCTGCGGCCGCGCGCTTCCTCTTGTGCCGATTCTCGAACCATCCCATCGCCAGCACCGCGAACGAACCGCCCGGCAGCAGAAAAACGATCAGATACAACGCGACTTTCCACGCATTCAGTTTCGACGGGACGAACTGACGGGAAGCGCGAGCGATCGTGCTGCTGACTTGGCCGAAGCGTCGGCGGGCGATGTGGGCGAAGCGGGTCATCGGAAGGTCCTGGGCGTCGTCGGTATGACGCGGCTGGCATCAAAACATGGATTCGAGTGGCGCAATAAGCGCGTGACGCGATGCATCAAATAATATTGACTAAGCAACTACTTTTCAAGATACTGCTGTCTGCTTTTTTGAGACCTGTTGTATCGCGGCACGCCCGCGCCGAGGTCATTACGGAATGGACAGCGAACCGCTTTACGATCCCGCCACGATTCAGCTGGAGACCAGCCTGGGCTATCACCTTGCGAAGGCGCGCAACGTGCTGATGGCGCGCACCGATCAGGCGCTGAAGCCGCTCGGGCTGACATCGCAGCAGATCGGCGTGATCTTGTGTCTGGCGTCGGGACGCGCGCGCACGCCGCTCGAACTGTCGCGGGAAATGTCCTATGACAGCGGTTCGATGACCCGCATGCTCGACCGGCTCGAAAAGAAGGGCTTTGTGCGACGCACGCGCAGCGACACCGACCGGCGCATCGTTGAACTGAAGCTGAGCGAGCGCGGACAGGATGCGGCGGCGCGACTGCCGGCCATCGGGGCAGCGGTGCTCAATGAGCAGTTGCGCGGTTTCAGCCGCACGGAGCTCGATTCCCTGATTGCGATGCTGGCGCGCGTCATCGACAACTCGCCGACGGACGCTTGCCCCGGCTGCAGCCTCGACTAACGCAGACAGCCAGGTTTTATGCTGCACGTTTCACTGTCTGAGCAGAGAATGACGCGGCACCTACTTACGAAACGCCGGAGCACTAAAAAGAATGTCTACGACCGCACCGACCGATCCCGCCGGCCACGCCGAACCGCCGGCCCCGACGCCGCTTGCAGGCGGCATTCTCGCGTTGCTGACGATGGGCCTCGCGCTCGGCACGTTCATGGAAGTGCTCGATACGTCTATCGCGAACGTCGCGGTGCCGACGATTTCCGGCAGCCTCGGCGTCGCGACGAGCGAGGGCACGTGGGTGATCTCGTCGTATTCGGTGGCGTCGGCGATCGCCGTGCCGCTGACCGGCTGGCTCGCGCGGCGCGTCGGCGAGGTCAAGCTGTTCACGATTTCCGTGCTGCTGTTCTCGATCGCATCGGCGCTCTGCGGCTTCGCGCATAACTTCGAGTCGCTGATCGGATTCCGGCTGCTGCAAGGTCTCGTCTCCGGACCGATGGTCCCGCTGTCGCAAACCATCCTCATGCGCAGCTATCCGCCGGAGAAGCGCGGACTCGCGCTCGGCCTCTGGGCGATGACCGTCATCGTCGCGCCGATCTTCGGCCCGGTGATGGGCGGCTACATCACCGATAACTACACATGGCCGTGGATCTTCTATATCAACGTGCCGATCGGCATCTTCTCGGCGGCCATCGCGTACTTCCTGCTGCGCGGTCATGAGACGAAGACGACGAAACAGCGCATCGACGGCGTCGGGCTGACGCTGCTCGTGATCGGCGTCGCGAGCCTTCAAATGATGCTCGACCTCGGCAAGGATCGCGATTGGTTCAGCTCCAGGTTCATCGTCGCACTGGCGATCGTCGCGGCCGTGTCGCTCGCGTTCATGTTCGTATGGGAGATCACGGAGAAGGAGCCGGTCATCGACCTGTCGCTGTTCCGCGATCGGAATTTCGCGATGGGCGTGCTCATCACCTCGCTCGGCTTTCTCGCGTTCTTCGGCTCCGTGGTCGTGCTGCCGCTGTGGCTTCAGACCGTGCTCGGTTACACGCCGTGGCTCGCGGGTCTCGCGACCGCGCCGGTCGGCATCCTCGCGCTCGTGCTTTCACCGATGATCGGCCAGAACATGCATCGGATGAATCTGCGCGTGGTGGCGAGCTTCGCGTTCATCGTGTTCGCGCTCGTGTCGTACTGGAACTCCACCTTCACGCTGGATACGCCGTTCCACGACATCATCTATCCCCGGCTCGTGCAGGGCATCGGCGTCGCGTGCTTCTTCGTGCCGATGACCACCATCACGCTGTCGAGCGTCTCCGACGACCGGCTCGCGGGCGCGGCGGGGCTGTCCAACTTCCTGCGGACCTTGTCGGGCGCGATCGGCACGGCCGTCAGCACGACGTTCTGGGAAAACGGCATGATCCGGCATCACGCGGTGTTGACGGAATCGGTCACCGCGTACTCGCCGACGACGACGGAATACACCAGCGCGCTCTCCGGCCTCGGCTTGTCGGGACAGGCGCTGGCGGCGCAGCTGGATCGGGTCGTGACGGCTCAGGCGTACATGATGTCGACGAACGACTTCTTCCGCATTTCCTTCTATGCGTTCATCGTGCTCGCCGCGATGGTCTGGCTGACCAAGCCGAAGAAAGGCGCGTCAGCGTCGATGGGACACTGACGCTGCACGCGTTCACTGCGGCGCTTATTGCGGCGTGAGCGGCGCGACGGACTGGCCGGGCTGGCTGTCGAGGTTGAGCGGTACGGGCTGCGGCTGAGGCGGCGGCGTCTGCACCGCTTGCGGCGTCGCGCTGGCGGGTCGCGGCGCGCCGTTGCGCACGAAGTTCTTGAAGTCCGCGCCCGCCGCCCACGGATTCGGCTCGCAGCCGAGCGGGCTATCGCAATGCGCGGCGAAGCCGATTGTCGCCGTGCCTTCGTTGCTCGGCGTCTTGGTGATCTGATACGCGAGCGCGCGCTTTCCGCTCGACGGCCCGGCGGTCTGAATGATCGAATCCGTGATGGCCTGCAGCTTGTACTCGGAGTGGTTCGTGACCCAGACCTGAGCGCGCGCCCACCATGCGTCGCATTCGAGCTTGCTCATGCAGGTGAGCGGCGCGGTGGCCTGCTCCATTGTCTGGCTGCTGACGTGCGTTTCGGTCGCGCAGCCGGCGAGCAAGGCGAGCGACGCAGCGGCGCTTATTAATTTGTGGTTCATCGCATACCCCTCGCATCCCCGTTGGTCGATAAAAAGCCAATTTTTGACTAGCCATCGACGATGATGTTCGGCGCGTTGCCGTCTGTTTCAAAACGAGTATTTCTTGCCGACGCAAAACCGGCGCAGCAAGAAAAACCTGCGCTTCTCAAATGTCGACGCGAGTCAGCTTGTAATCGCGATAAGCGGCGATGAACGAGTCGAACGGTTCCGTTTCGCTGCGTTCGATGGTGGCCTGTTCTTCCAGCGACTTCGCCGCAAGCGCCGCCATCTCGCGCTCCTCGTCCGCCGGCAGCGGATTGCCGCGATAGTGCTCCGCGTGCCGGAGGCTCACGTCGAGTGCGAACGCGTCGAAGGATTGTCGTTTGTCGCGCATCGTCTGGAGGACGCGGGCGGACGGCGTGAGTGCGGCATCGGCGATGCGAGGACGCAGCGCTTCCAGCGCCCGCACGTGATCGTCCGTGCCGATGAGCTTGTCCAGCGTCGCCGCAGCCGGTCGAATCGCATCGAACAGTTCGTTCGCCCATTGCTGCATGCTCACCGGCGCGCCGTCGCGGCGAAGCATCAAACCGGGCTTGCGCCCTTCCTTCGTGATCGCGCTGAAGTTGTCGTTTGCTTCCACGCTCGCCTCGCGCGGCAGAAGCGGGCTGTCCTCCAGCGCGCAATAAAGCAGATACGCGTCCAGGAAGCGCGCCGTTTCGAGCGAAATGCCGGCCGGCGCGAATGGGTCGATGTCGAGGCAACGCACTTCGATGTACTGCACGCCGCGCTCGGCCAGCGCATGCAGCGGCCGCTCGCCGGATCGCGCGATGCGCTTCGGGCGGATCGTCGAGTAGAACTCGTTCTCGATCTGCAGCACGTTGGTGTTGATCTGCACCCACTCGCCGTCGCGCTGTGTGCCGATGGCCTCGTAAGGCGCATACGGCTGGCTCACGGCTTTGGCGAGCACGTCGAGATAGGCGTCGAGGTTGTCGTAGCTCGGCAGCAAATCCGCCTGCGCCGGATTGTTCGTGTAGCCGAGATCGCTCATGCGCAGGCTGGTGGCGTGCGGCAGGTAGAACGTGTCGGCGTCGAATTGCTCAAGCGAATGCGGCTTGCCTTCGACGAAGCGCTTGTCCAGCGCGGGCGACGCCCCGAAAAGATACATCAGCAGCCAGCTCGTGCGCCGGAAGTTGCGGATGAGCGCGAAATAGCGCTGCGACCGGAAGTCCTGCTCCGTCAGCGTGATCGCCGGTTCGAGCGCCTGCCAGGCGCGCCAGACCTGGTCGTCGAGCGAATAGTTATAGTGGATGCCCGCGATGCATTGCATCGTGCGGCCATAGCGCAGGGACAATCCCTGCCGGTATACATGCTTCAGCCGGCCGATGTTCGACGTGCCGTACTGGCCGATCGGAATCTGGTCGTCCGGCGGCAGCGCGTTCGGCATCGAGTTGTTCCACAGCAGCTCGTCGCCGAGATGCGCGTACGCGAAGCGATGAATGGCATCGAGACGTTCGATGGCATGCGCTGCATCGGCTTCGGCGGGCGTGATGAGTTCGACGAGCGCTTCGGAATAGTCGGTGGTGATGAGCGGGTGCGTCAGCGCCGATCCGAGCGCGCGCGGATGCGGCGTCATCGCGAGCTCGCCGTTGGGCGTCACGCGCAGGCTTTCTTTCTCGATGCCGCGCAAGCCTTGGCGCAGGGCATCGGCATGCGGGCCGGACGCAAGCGCGGCGAGCCTGCGCTGATACGCGCCGGCTGCGGAGTGAGCGGAATTCTTGTTTGCCATCGAAGCGGTGTGCGAGGAGCGCGAGCGGCTCGCGCCCGGTCATATTTTCGGGTAGCGGGCACTTTAACATTTCGATGTTGCGCGTGCTTGAGGTCACAACCGGCAAGGATTCGCGCACTTTGCACGGCGTCTCGCAGCCTCTTCTCCACAAGGAAACGCCCGCGCATCGTTGCGACGGCGGGCGTAGCGGTACGGCTTATCAGGCGACCTTGCCGGCCTCCTTGCGAGTGCGCTCGGCGCCGAGCAGCGTTTCCTTGCGCGCGATGCCCCAGCGATACCCGGCGATCGCGCCGTCCTTGCCGATCACGCGATGGCACGGAATCGCGAGCGCCACCGGATTCGATGCGCAGGCGTTGGCTACGGCCCGAACCGCGCCCGGCGAACCGACCGACGCTGCGATCTCCGTGTAACTGCGCGTCTGCCCGTACGGAATCCGCCGCAGCGCGTCCCACACGCGCTGCTGAAACGCGGTCGCGCCGATGTCGAGCGGCAGGTCGAACCGCTCGCGCGTGCCTTGCAGATAGGCGCGAATCTGCGCGACGAACGGCTCGAGCCGCGCGGCGTCCTCGATGCGCTCGGCCCGAGCGAAATCCGCGGCCAGCTGGGCAATGAGTGCCTCGCGGTCATCGGCGAATGCAATCTTGCAGACGCCCTTGTCCGTGGCCGCGACCAGCGCCGTGCCGAGCGGCGTTTCGGCGGTGACGTAGCGCACCGTAAGCCCCGCGCCCTTGCGCCGATATGCCGATGGCGTCATGCCGAGTTCCGTCGCTGCCGCTTCGTACATCCGCGAGGGCGAGAATCCGGCGTCGTGCGTCGCGCGCGTCACGTCGCGGCCGCGCTGCAGTGCGTCTCGAAGGACGCCCGCGCGCTGCGCCGCCTGATACTGCCGCGGCGAAATGCCGACGATGCGCGTGAACAGCCTTTGCAAGTGAAACGGGCTGACGTGCACGGCTGCGCTCAGTTGCGCGAGCGTCATGCGCTGCTGCGGATCGGCGTCGAGCGCCTTGCATGCTCGTTCGACGATTGCCAGTTCGCGCGGCAGGCTCGTCGGCTGGCAACGCTTGCACGGGCGATATCCGGCGGCGGCGGCTTCGTCGGTCGTCGTGAAGAACGACACGTTCTCGCGACGCGGCGCACGCGACGCGCACGAGGGCCGGCAGAACACGCCTGTCGTGCGCACGGCGAAGAAGAACGCGCCGTCGGCGCGTGGGTCGCGCTCGGCGACGGCTTGCCAGCGGCTTTCCTCGGACTGATAGGACTGATGGGACTGATCGATGTCGGCGGTATGCATGAGAACCTCGGCGGCTTCAGGATGCGTCCACTGTATCGCCGCGCCCATGAGGGTACGCGCCGTTTCTTGCGGTGTCATCGAGCGGTTTGGTCCCGCCCGTCACAAAAAGTGACGCACAGATACCACACATCGACGCCATAGGGGTTTTTACTAAAAAAACTATTGCGTCGCATCAACCCGCTGTGTATGATTGGAACTGTCTCCTCCATGTCTCCTCCTGATATGGATTCAACCCGCCGATCAAGGCGGGTTTTTTTTCGCCTGTCGCTTTCATGTTGCCATTCGGCGGGCGTAAAAAAACCGGGCGCACGGCCCGGTTTTGTCGTCACAGAGTCGACTTACAGCACGTAACGCGACAAATCCTCGTCCTGCGCGACTTCGCCCAGCGCGCGATCGACGTAAGCCGCGTCGATCTTCACCGGCTGTCCGGCGTGATTGCCCGCCGCGAACGACACTTCTTCCAGCAGTTTCTCGATGACTGTATAGAGCCGCCGCGCGCCGATGTTCTCCGTCTTTTCGTTGACCGAGTACGCGATTTCGGCGAGCCGGCGGATGCCGTCATCGGCGAAATCGAGCTCGACGTCTTCGGTGGCGAGCAGCGCCTTGTACTGCTTGACGAGGCTCGCATCGGTCGAATTCAGAATCGATTCGAAGTCCTGCACCGAAAGCGAATCCAGTTCGACGCGGATCGGGAAGCGGCCCTGCAGTTCGGGAATCAGGTCGCTCGGCTTCGCAAGATGAAACGCGCCGCTCGCGATGAAGAGAATGTGATCCGTCTTGATCATCCCGTACTTCGTGTTGATCGTCGTGCCTTCGACGAGCGGCAGCAAATCGCGCTGCACGCCCGCACGCGACACCTCCGCCCCGCCGACTTCGCTGCGGGACGCGATCTTGTCGATTTCATCGAGAAACACGATGCCGTTCTGCTCGACGTTCTGAACCGCGCGGCTCTTGACCTCCTCGTCGTTGAGCATCTTGCCGGCTTCCTCGTCGGTCAGGAGCTTGAGCGCTTCCTTGACCTTCACCTTGCGCCGCGTCTTCTTGCCGCCGCCGATGTTCGCGAACATCGAGCGAATCTGCTCGGTCATGTCTTCCATGCCCGGCGGCCCCATGATGTCCATGCCGACTTGCGGCATTTCCACGTCGAGCTCGATTTCCTTGTCGTCCAGCGCGCCTTCGCGCAGGCGCTTGCGGAAAGTCTGACGCGTGGTGTTGTCGCCTTCGCTGGTGGTCTCGGCCGCGCCGAAACCGACCGGGCGCGCGGTAGGCAGCAGGATATCGAGGATGCGGTCTTCGGCGCGATCCTCGGCCTTCGTGCGTACCTTCTTCATCTCGGATTCACGCGTCTGCTTGACGGAAATCTCGATCAGGTCGCGCACGATGCTGTCCACATCGCGGCCCACGTAGCCGACTTCGGTGAACTTGGTCGCTTCGATCTTGATGAACGGCGCGTCCGCGAGCTTGGCGAGGCGCCGCGCGATCTCGGTTTTGCCGACGCCCGTCGGCCCGATCATCAGGATGTTCTTCGGCGTGATTTCCTGGCGCAGCGGCTCCGCGACCTGCTGACGACGCCAGCGATTGCGCAGCGCGACGGCGACGGCTTTCTTCGCGCGCCCCTGGCCGATGATGTGTTTGTCCAGTTCGGAGACGATTTCGGAGGGAGTCATGGTGGTCATCGCGGGGTCCTTTATTCGATCGTCTCGATGACGCGATTGTGATTGGTATAGATGCACATGTCGCCGGCGATGGTCAGCGCTTTTTCGACGATATCGCGCGGCGAGAGCTCGGTGTTTTCCGCGAGCGCCTGCGCGGCGGCTTGTGCGTAGGCGCCGCCGGAACCGATCGCGCAGATGCCGTTTTCGGGATCGAGCACGTCGCCGTTGCCCGTGATGACGAGCGTCGCGTCCTTGTCCGCGGTGATGAGCATGGCTTCGAGCCGGCGCAGCATCCGGTCGGTGCGCCAGTCCTTCGCGAGTTCGACGGCGGCGCGCGTGAGATTGCCCTGATGCTTTTCGAGCTTGGCTTCGAAGCGATCGAGCAGCGAGAACGCGTCGGCGGTGCCGCCGGCGAATCCGACCAGCACCTTGCCGCCATAGATGCGGCGCACCTTCTTCGCGCCTCCCTTCATGACGATGTTGCCGAGCGTCACCTGACCATCGCCGCCCAACGCGACTTTGCCGCCGCGTCGCACGGAGACGATAGTCGTGCCGTGAAATTGTTCCATGTGCGTTCCTTAAGAAAACAGAAGAACGCGGGCGGCTTTGCATTGACCGACGAACCGCCACGCAGTCGAGAATTCGATGGAGTGCACGGCGCGGGGTTCCGCCGGCTCTTGGGGCCAGACGTACGGCGCCGCGCGCGCGCCTTTGGTGGAGCGGGCGCGTCCTGTTTATCTTAGGGCGTGGGGCGATTTATCAAGTGTGCGGACGTGGCGTGATTCGAGCGCCGCATAAGCAAAAAGGCACACGTGGATCGTGTGCCTTTTCAGGTTGCTGCGCGGTGAGCAGCCATTTTTCGCGCCGGCGATTCCCCCGTCGCGGGTCGCCCCGCGATTCGCCGCGCGCGGCGTGCGCTTCAGTCGCCGAAGAGCTTCTGGCGCAGTTCGCGGCGTTCTTGCGCTTCGAGCGAAAGCGTCGCGGTCGGGCGCGCGATCAGGCGCGGAATGCCGATCGGCTCGCCGGTTTCTTCGCACCAGCCGTAATCGCCGGATTCGATGCGCGCGAGCGATTGCTGCACCTTCTTCAGCAGCTTGCGCTCACGATCACGCGTGCGCAGCTCCAATGCATGCTCTTCCTCGATGGTCGCGCGGTCCGCCGGGTCCGGCACGATCACCGTTTCCCGCAGATTTTCCGTCGTCTGGCCGGCATTCTTGAGAATGTCCGCTTGCAACTGCTCGAGCCGGTTCTTGAAGAAGGCGAGTTGTTCCTCGTTCATGTAGTCCTTCTCGCTCATCTTCAGGATTTCGGCTTCGGTCAAGAGTTTCGTTGTCATCTGCTTGCTTCTTCAATGTAGGGCGATGTCTTCGCAACGCCCGCACTTGCGTTACCCGCATGCCTGCAGCGTTTTGGCATCACGCGACACTCGATGCGGGGCCGAACTCCTCTGGAAACCGATATTGGATGCTGCTCCGACGCTGCCTCCGACAGCTCCGGCCCGCCCGGCGCTCCGCCCGACCGGCCCTCCCCGGCCAGTCGAGACATCGTCCCTCGGGACATCCCTTCTTCTCACACCCGACGGTCAAGCGCTCACGGACGCGCGCCGAACGGGTCTGCCCTTCTCCAGTGGGGCTGTATTGTAACTGAACCGCAATTTCCGACTGAACCTACGGAAAACCCTGTCAAAAACTGTCGGAATCTCAAAAATATAACGCCTGAACGTGCAAAAAGCGATGTCCGTTCGTGGGGCTGATTACATATGGGGAGCGAAAAGCATCACGAAAAACGCCGCCTGCGAGCCTCGCGGCGGCGTTTTGTGTTTCGTACGCAGCGCCGCGAAGCGCTATCGCACGTACAAGCCAGATGCGTGCCGGACGCATCGGCATTGCGGATTACTTCACGAGACAGGCGTCGAGGCCGTCCGTGATGAGGTCCTTCGGCAGCTCGATACCGATGAACACCATCTTGCTGTTCTTCTTCTCGACCGGCAGCCACTTGCCCGCGAGGTCGCTGCCCATCATCTGATGCACGCCCTGGAACACGACCTTGCGATCCACGCCCTTCATGTAGAGCACGCCCTTGTAGCGCAGAAGCCGCTCGCCGTAGATCTGCAGAATGCCGCCGAGAAAATCTTCGAGACGGTTCGGATCGAACGGCTTGTCGCTGCGATACACGAACGATTTGATCTTGTCGTCGTGATGCGCGTGATGATGATTGTGGTGATGATGCTCGTGATCGTGGCTGTGGTCGTGACCGCACGTCGAATGGTCGTGGTCATGCTCATGCGCGTGGTCATGCGCATCGTCGTGATCGTCTTCCGCGAGGAAGTCCGGATCGATCTCCAGCTTCGAATTCAGATTGAAGCCGCGCAGGTCGAAGATTTCCTTGATGTCCGCTTCGCCGAAATTGACGACCTTGATCGCGGCGCGCGGATTCATATGCAGCAGGCGATGCTTTAGCGCTTCGAGCGCCTCTGCATCGACGAGATCGGATTTCGTGACGAACAGGCGATCCGCGAAACCGACCTGGCGCTGCACCACTTCCTGCTGATCGAGCTGCGTGTTCGCGTGCTTCGCATCGACGAGCGTGATGATGGCGTCGAGCAGGAATTCGTCCGCGACGGTGTTGTCCATGAAGAACGTCTGCGCGACCGGGCCCGGATTCGCCAGACCGGTGGTTTCGATCACCACGCGATCGAAATCGAGCGTGCCTGCCTTCTTGCGGTTCGCCAGGTCTTCGAGGGCGCGCGCCAGATCGCCGCGGATCGTGCAGCAGATGCAGCCGTTGCTCATCTGGATGATCTGCTCGTTCGTGTCCTGCACGAGGATCTCGTTGTCGATGTTCTCTTCGCCGAACTCGTTCTCGATCACGGCGATCTTCATGCCGTGCTTCTCGTTCAGGATGCGCTTCAGCAGCGTCGTCTTTCCGCTGCCGAGAAAGCCGGTCAGGATGGTTACGGGAATCATGGTGTCGCCTGTTTCCTTGTCAGTGTTCGGGAATCGCGTCGAATCGCTTATTGGAACATATTCATCGAGCCGATGCTTCGCCTGCCAATCGCGCTCAAATGCGGCCGTTCACGCAATTTGCAACAGCAGCCCTTTCAGGTACTCGCCTTCGGGAAACGCCGTCAGCAGCGGATGATCGACGCCCGCGCCGAGCCGCTTCAGGATGCGCGCATCGACGCGGGCATCGGCCGCCGCGCCCGCGACGATCTTCTGGAACAGTTCGGAATCGATCGCGCCGGAGCACGAATACGTGAAGAGCAGGCCGCCCGGACGCAGCAGCTTGAAACCGCTCAGGTTGATGTCCTTGTAAGCGCGCGCGGCGCGATCGACGGTTTCGCGCGACGGAGCGAACTTCGGCGGATCGAGCACGATCAGGTCGAAGCGCTGGCCTTCCTCGTAGAGACGGCGCAGCGTCTTGAACGCGTCCGCGTCGAGCCACTCGGCCTTTTGCGCGTCGAAGCCGTTGGCCGTCACGTTCTCGCGCGCGAGAGCGAGCGCTTCGCCCGATGAATCGACGGATACGACGCGCGTCGCTCCGCCCTTCAACGCTGCCAGCGAGAATCCGCCGGTGTAACAGAAGCAGTTGAGCACTTCGCGACCCTGCGCGTTTTGCTGCACGAGCACGCGGTTATCGCGCTGATCGACGTAGAAGCCCGTCTTGTGGCCGTTGCGCACGTCGACGTGATAGCGCACGCCGCATTCGTTCGTGATGAGCGTCTCGGCGGGCGGCTGGCCGGCGAGCACGCCGGTGGTCTGCTCGAGGCCCTCTTTCTGGCGGATCGAGACATCTGAGCGTTCGTAGACATTCGGGCAACCGGTCGCGGCGACGAGCGCCTGCACGATCGCCTCTTTCCACGCTTCGACGCCCGTCGCCATGAACTGGCAGACGAGTTGCGAATGCGCGTCGTGATCGGCGACGTAGTAATCGACGATCAAGCCCGGCAGGCCGTCCGCTTCGCCGAAGACGAGGCGTGTCGCGCCGGTATCGCGGACCATCGCCTGCCGATGCGCGACCGCGCGCTGCACGCGTCGCTTGAAGAAGGCGTGGTCGACGGGCTCGGCTTCGTCGAATGTCCAGACGCGGGCGCGAATCTGCGAATGCGGACTGTACGATGCCCGCGCGAGAAAGCGGCCATCGGCGGCGCGCACGGTGACGGTCGCGCCGGGCGCGGGATTGCCGTCGATGCGCGCGATGGCGTTCGCGTAAATCCACGGATGGCGGCGAACGAGCGACTTGTCCTTCGCCGGTTTGAGCGTGATGGTATTCATTGCGTAGAGGAAAGCGCGCGAGGCGCGCCCGAAGTTAGTCGCGCTTCTTCGCGCGCGGATGCGCCGAGTCGTAGACGCGGGCGAGATGCTGGAAATCGAGCGACGTATAAACCTGCGTCGCGGTGATGCTCGCATGGCCGAGGAGTTCCTGCACCGCGCGCAGGTCGCCGCTCGACTGCAGCACGTGCGTGGCGAACGAATGGCGCAGCACGTGCGGATGGACGTTCGTCGGAATGCCGGCCATCAGCGCGATGCGCTTGACGCGTTCGCGCACGACGCCCGGCGACATGCGATTGCCGCGCACCGAAAGAAACAGCGGATACGGATCGAGTTTGACGAACGGATCGCGGACTTCGATCCATGCGCGCAGTGCGTCGATCGCCTTGCGGCCGACCGGCACCGAACGCCGGCGGCCGCCCTTGCCGAGCACGGTCACTTCCTCGTGCGCGAGATCGAGCCAGCCCGCCGACCGGTAGCCGTCTTTTTCGACGAACCGGACATCGAGTCCGACGAGTTCCGCGAGCCGCAGCCCGGACGAGTAGAACAGTTCGAGGATTGCGTGATCGCGCAGCGATTCCGGCGTGCCGGCTTGCGGCGCGTCCATCAGCGTCATCGCGTCATCGACGGAAAGCGCCTTCGGCAGCGTCTTCTCGCGTTTCGGCGCACGCACGGTCGCGACCGGATTCGCCGGCATCGGGACGCGCTCCGCGAGCCATCGATAGAACGCCCGCCACGCCGACAGCCGATGCGCAATCGATCGCGACGAGAGGCCCGCCGCGTGCGCCCGCACGACCGCGCCGCGCATGTCCGCCGCCGTCAGCGTTTCGAGCGCGCGGCCTTTCGCGAGCGCGCGCAGTTCGCCGAGCTCGTAGGTGTAGCCGCGCAGCGTGTGTTCGGAGAGACGCCGCTCGTGTTCGAGCATCGCCAGATAGGCTGCGACCGGATCGCTTGAGGCGTTGTCGGCAGCGTCGGTCATGGGTGGCTCAGTTGGGCAGCAGACGGCTCAGCGCCGCGCTCGCCAGCACGCCGATCTGCGTGAGGAAATTCGTGGCCATGCCGTCGTGGAAACGGCGCGCATCGGGCGATCCCATCACGAGCAGGCCGAACGCGGGTGCATCGGGGCCGGCTTGCGGATCGCGCAGCGCGAGCAGCGCAACCGATTGAATGCCGCGGTCGGCGGATGCGCCGCCCGCGGCGCCGCTCGTCGCGGATGCCGAGTTCGCCGCGCCGAGCCACTGCGCCGCCGCAAAACCACTGTTCGCGCCGCAGTAAGGCGCATCGAGACCGTGCGCGAAGATGCGTACTTCCTCGCCGACATGACGCGCGAAGTCGGCCTGCCGATACGCTTCATCGACATCCCATATACGCAGCGCGGCGTGCGGCACGTCGAAGACTTCGCACAGGCCGCGGCTGATGGTGGCGGGCAACGCGTACGGATCGCGCTGGCCGATCACGCGCGTGGTCCAGCGGTTGAACTTCGTGGAGATGCTGTCGTTTTCGTGGCCGTAGCGCAGCAGTTCGGCGAGACGCCTCTCGAGCTGCTTGTTCTTGTCGCGCAGCATTTCCATCTGCCGTTCCTGCAGCGACACGGCGGCCTTGCCATGCGGATTCGACAGCCGGATGGTGCCGAGCAGTTCAGCGTGCTCGACGAAGAAATCGGGGTTGGCGAGCAGATAGTCGGCGACTTCGCGTGGATTCATGTTTACCTGATACAAATAAATGCGTGGTCCGGCTCAGCCGATGCCGGGAAGCTCGATCTCGCCCTCGAACACCGTGGCCGCGGGGCCGGCCATGAAGAGCGCAGCGGATTCGTCGCGCGCGCCGTCCCAGCGAATCGTCAGCGTGCCGCCGTGCGTGGCGACGCGCACCGGCGAATCCAGCAGGCCGCGACGGATGCCCGCCGCCACCGCCGCGCAGGCCCCGGTGCCGCACGCGAGCGTTTCGCCCGCGCCGCGCTCGTAGACGCGCAGCCTGACCGAATGGCGATCGAGGATCTGCATGAAGCCCGCGTTGACGCGCTTCGGAAAGCGCGCGTGACGTTCGACGAGCGGCCCTTCGGTCAGCACGGGATACGCTTCGATGTCGTCGACGACTTGCACCGCGTGCGGATTGCCCATCGACACGACGGAAATCCAGCGCGTTTCGCCGGCCACGTCGAGCGGCCAGAGCGTGTCGTTGCCTTCGCGGCGGCCTTCGAGACCGTGCGCGTCGAACGGCACGTCGGGCGGATCGAAGACGGGCGTGCTCATATCGACGACCACTTCGCCGTCATCCTGCATCGTCAGCGTGATAATGCCTTTCTGCACCTGCACGCGGATGGTCGATGCATCCGTGAGCCCGCGATCGCGCACGAACTTCACGAAGCAGCGCGCGCCGTTGCCGCAATGCTCGACTTCGCCGCCATCGCAATTGAAGATGCGGTACTTGAAATCGACGCCGTCGACAGTCGGCTTTTCGACGAGCAGCAATTGATCCGCGCCCACGCCGAAGTGACGGTCCGCCAGAGCGCGCACGTCTGCGGCGCTGAGGTCGAGCGCCTGCGAGTAGCCGTCGAGGACGACGAAGTCGTTGCCCGCGCCCTGCATCTTGGTGAACTTGAGTTTCATGGCCGCTATTGTATGTGAGCCATGCAGCGCCGTTCGGCGCCGCTTCAACGCTCGATCAACGCTCAATAAAAGCCGGGTTCGCCGGGCGGCCGCGTCTTGAAACGCTTGTGGACCCAGTAATACTGCTCCGGAATGCGCGGAATCTGCTGTTCGAGGAATTCGTTCATGCGGCGCGCGTCGGCATCGTCGTCGCCGGTCGGGTAGTTCTCCCACGGCTCGAATATCTTCAGCCGATAACCCTTATAGTCCGGCAACACCTCGCCGATGAACGGCACGACTTGCGCCTTCCCCGTCTTCGCGAGCCGGCCCACCGCCGTCAGCGTACACGTCGGAATGCCGAAAAACGGCACGAACGTCGAATTGCGCATGCCGTAATCCATGTCCGCGCCGAGCATCACCGGCTTGCGGTCGCGCAGCCAGCGCAGCACGATGCGCGCGCTGTCCGCGCGGCTCGCCATGTCCGCGCCGAAGCGCGCTCGCTGCGCTTTCGCCACGGCTTCGATCTGCGGATTAGAAAACGGCTGATAAAGCGATCCGCACTGCCGGTGCAGCGAGTAATTGAGAAAGATCGATCCCGCTTCGATGCCGACGAAGTGCAGGCCGAGGAAGAGCGTCGGCGGAAGATCGGGATCGGTCAGGTCGACGGCGCTATCGACTTCGATGAGCTTTTCGAGCTTCTTCGCCGAGCCGAACCATTGCACGCTGCGCTCCACATAGCTGCGGATCGCGTGCCGAAAATGCATCTGCGCGACTTCTTCGCGGCGCTCCGGCGTCCAGTCGGGGAAGCAAAGTTTCAGATTCGTATGCACGATGCGCTTGCGGCGGCTCGGAATCTGATAAAGCAGCCAGCCGAGGCCATCGCCGAAACGGGCGGTGACGCCATAAGGAATGACGGCCAGAAACTTGAGAAAGCCAATGGCGAGCGATACACCGATGCGCCCTAGCATGACGTGCCCCAGCGAACTGACGGGCCGTGGCGAGGAGCGAAATATTGACGCGGGACGAATGACAACAAGCGTTCGGCTCTGTAAAAACACGGGAAACCGGTATAATAAGACCTTCGCCGAGTTAATGGACAACTTGCGGGGCGAAGCCGGCTGAAGCCTGATCATCGGGTAGAAGCCGGAGAAAGGACATCCGCTAAAGCGTCGCCGCTTCAGACTCCAAACGAAGTCGGCTACGTGAATCTCAACCGTACTCAATTGGAGTCTGAAGCGTGTCAAACGATTACCTCTTTACTTCCGAATCCGTTTCCGAAGGCCACCCGGACAAGGTCGCCGACCAAATCTCCGACGCCATCCTCGACGCCATTTTGTCGCAGGACAAATACTCGCGCGTCGCGGCGGAAACGCTCTGCAATACCGGTCTCGTCGTCCTCGCGGGCGAAATCACGACCAACGCCAACGTCGATTACATCCAGATCGCGCGCGACACCATCAAGCGCATCGGTTACGACAACACCGATTACGGCATCGACTATCGCGGCTGCGCGGTGCTCGTCGCGTACGACAAGCAATCGCCGGACATCGCGCAAGGCGTGAACAAGGCTCACGACGACAACCTGGACCAGGGCGCCGGCGACCAGGGCCTGATGTTCGGCTACGCGTGCGACGAAACGCCCGAACTCATGCCGCTGCCCATTCACCTGTCGCACCGTCTGGTCGAGCGTCAGGCGAACCTGCGCCGCGATGGCCGTTTGCCCTGGCTGCGTCCGGATGCGAAGTCGCAAGTCACCGTGCGTTATGTCGACGGCAAGGCGCACTCCATCGATACCGTCGTGCTGTCCACGCAGCACTCGCCGGACATCGACCTTCCGCAACTGCGCGAAGCGGTGATCGAAGAAGTCATCAAGCCGACGCTGCCGAAAGAACTCATCAAGGGCGACATCAAGTTCCTGGTGAACCCGACGGGCCGGTTCGTGATCGGCGGTCCGCAAGGCGATTGCGGCCTGACGGGCCGCAAGATCATCGTCGATACCTACGGCGGCGCGGCTCCGCACGGCGGCGGCGCGTTCTCGGGCAAAGATCCGTCGAAGGTCAACCGCTCGGCGGCTTACGCGGGCCGTTACGTCGCGAAGAACATCGTCGCAGCGGGGCTGGCTTCGCGTGCGTTGATTCAGGTGTCGTACGCCATCGGCGTCGCGCGCCCGACTTCCGTGATGGTCAACACGTTCGGCACGGGCCGCGTGTCGGATGCGGAAATCACGAAGCTCGTGCTCGAGCACTTCGATCTGCGTCCCAAGGGCATCATCCAGATGCTCGACTTGCTGCGCCCGATCTACGAAAAGTCGGCCGCGTATGGCCACTTCGGCCGCGAAGAGCCGGAATTCTCGTGGGAAGCCACGGACAAGGCGCTCGTGCTGGCCGAAGCGGCAGGCACCGAACCGGTCGCGCGCGTGGCGTAAAGCCGGCGTAGGGCTGAGATAAAAAAACCGGCAGGCTTCGCGCCTGCCGGTTTTTTTGTGGCCGGAGATTCTGAAGCGTACGGCTTCAGCGCACCGCGAAGTCGTACCATCCAGCGCTGCTCGGCGACACGCGACGCGGCCGCCGGCTCGTCAGCGTGGCGCTCTTCGGCTTGGGCGTCGGCGCGCGCAATTGCATGGGACGCCGCAGCAGCGTCTTCAGCGAAACGCTGCGCGAAGCCGCGCGCACGCGAATATTGAAGAAGAATCCACGAAACCAGGAGCGAATGCCATCGACGGGATGCACATTCCTGATCTGCTCCGCGAGCGCCTGCGTGCGCGCCGAATGATGGCGCAATGCGCGGATCACGCCGCGCCGGGCGGGCCGCGCGGCGCTCGATGCGACGCGTCGAAGGCCAGTAGCAATACGTTGGGTCATGTCGGCATAAGGTCCGTTTGCGCGATCGAAAATCGGTCGCAGACTCGACGGCAAGTTGTCTCGAAAGTAGCGTTCAAGGCTTCGATTCAAGCTCGGATATGAAGTTGCACCGAATCGATGCAGTCAATGTACAAGGACTTTATTACTGCGTTAAGTCCGCGTTTTCCCTGTCGATTATTAAAGCCGGCGCTTAATACGCAGATTCGAAAGCCCAGCGGGCGGGCTCTTGCGCCGCGTCCGACTTACAATGACCGTATTCGCCCCAATTTCGGGTATCGCGCGGGTCGCATGAGGCGATGCGTAGGCCGCGCCGAGGCTCAACGAACATGTCTGAACAAACGTCGCTGAAATCGAAGAAAGAGCAAGTGCAGGAGTTGCGCGAGACGGGCTTCGTCATCGTGAACGGGCTCGTGCCCGAAGCGCGTTGCGACGCGATGCGCGAAGTCGCGCAGCGGCAACTGGCCGAGGCCGCCGCACCGGTTGAATACGAAGCCGACCTGCAATATCCCGGCGCGCCGCAATCGAGGCACGCGCCGGGCGGACAAACCGTGCGACGCCTGCTCGACGCCTACGCACGCCATCCTCTCTTCGCGGACTTCGCGATGTCGCCGGAAGTGCGCGGCTGGATGGAGCTGTATTTCGGCGAGACGCCGTATCTGTCGCGCGCGCATCACAACTGCGTGATGACGAAGCATCCGGCGTACGGCAGCCTGACGGGCTGGCATCGCGATGTGCGCTACTGGGCTTTCGAGCGCGACGACCTGGTTTCCGCGTGGGTGGCGCTCGGCGACGAAACCGTCGATAACGGCGCGCTGTGGTTCGTGCCGAGGTCACATCGGCTGGCGTTCACGTCGGATCGTTTCGACGGGGCGAAGTTCTTTCGCGCGGGCGTGCCGGAGAACGCCGCCCTGATCCGCACGGCGTTCTCACCCGCGCTGAAGAAGGGCGATGTCGTGTTCTTTCACTGCAATACGCTGCATTCGGCGGGCAAGAACCTGACCGAGCACGTTAAGTTCTCGCTCGTGTACACGTATCGCGGCGCGAGCAATGCGCCGCTGCCGGGCACGCGATCGGCGTCGAAGCCGGAAGTCGCGCTGATCTGACGCAGCGCGCTCAGCGCTTCGACGGCAGCGAAAGGCCGATCAGACCCGCAAGCGACGCGACGATGCCGCCCGCGATCAGCCAGATCGTCTTGTTCGTCGGCGAGCCGGTGAAGAATCGCGATACGTCGTTGCTCAGCGAATGAAACGACTGGCCGCCGAAGTAAAGCAGCACGACGCCGCCGACAAGCAATGCAACGGAAATCGCCCGGGTCATACGTGTCCTCGCTCTTTTCGGGATGGGGCGCGCCAGCTTACAAGGCGCGCCCGAGCGCGTCCAGTCACGCGGCAACCGGCACACGCGTGAGCGGTTGAATCTGACGCAGCAAGTCGGCCTGCACGCCCGGATGATCCGCCGCGCTGGTCCAGACGCCGACATTGAACTTGACGCCCGTATCGGTGTAATCGGTGACGGCGATCCACGGCGCGGACGCGCCGTCCTGAACGATGCGCGGGTCCTGCGCCACCATTCGGCGCAGTTCGGCCAGCACTTGCTCGACGTTTTGCCCGTGTTGCACGAGGAAGTTGAGCACCACGCGGCGGCGCTCGTTCGCACTGTAGTTGGTCACAGGGTTCGCCCAGATGATGCTGTTCGGCACATACATGACGATGCCGTCGGCCTTCGTGAGACGCGTCGTGAAGAGGCCGATTTCGTTGACCGTTCCCGCCGTCACGCCGATGCCCTCGATGTAATCGCCGACGCGAAACGGCCGCAGCAGCAGGAGCATCAGCCCCGCCGCGATGTTCTGCAGCGTGCCCTGGAGCGCGAGGCCGATGGCGAGTCCCGCCGCGCCGAGCACAGTCAGGATGCTCGCCGCCGCGATGCCGAACTTCCCGAGCGCGGCGACGATCGCGACCACGCGGATCGACCACATCGCGAGGCTCGCGAGCACGGGCGTGAGCGTGGCATCGACATTCGTGCGGGACAGCGTGCGCCGCAGCGCGTTCGAGACGATATTCGAAATCCACCAGCCGACCGCGACGATCAGAATCGCCATCAGAATGTTCACGCCGTAAGTCAGCCCGAGCGTGAGCATGAAGTCGTAGGCGGGACGCAGTTTATCGATTGAATCCACGGGTGCTCTCCTTTGTTCGGATGATCGTTCGTCCTCAGGCGGCGCAAGGCGGCCGAAGCGCCCCACTCGCGCCCGCGCCGATTCGCTTACCATTGACGGCTCTGACCGGACTTGCGAGCGTATCGCAGCGAAACCGGGCATCGGCCGTTCACGCTTGTCAAAGTTAGTTCAATTCCGCAACCCGCAAAGGAAATCCGTCATGGCTTACGAAGCAGCCTCCGAGCGCTACACGCAGATGCAATACCGCACGTGCGGCAAGAGCGGGCTCAAACTCCCGGCGTTGTCGCTCGGTCTCTGGCACAACTTCGGTGACACGACGCCGCTCTCGACGCAGCGCGAAATTTTGCGCGCCGCGTTCGATCTCGGCATTACGCACTTCGATCTGGCGAACAACTACGGCCCGCCGTACGGCAGCGCGGAGACGAACTTCGGCCGGCTGTTCAAGGACGACTTCCGGCCGTATCGCGACGAATTGCTGATTTCGTCGAAAGCGGGCTGGGACATGTGGCCCGGTCCGTACGGCCAGGGCGGCGGATCGCGCAAGTACGTGCTCGCGAGCCTTGACCAAAGCCTGAAGCGCATGGGCCTCGATTACGTCGATATTTTCTATTCGCATCGTTTCGATGCCGACACGCCGCTCGAGGAAACCGCGGGCGCATTGGCGACGGCCGTGCATTCGGGCAAGGCGCTGTATGTCGGCATTTCGTCGTATTCGGCGGCGAAGACGCGCGAAATGGCGAAGCTGCTGGCCGAGCACAAGGTGCCGCTCCTGATCCATCAGCCGTCGTACAACATGCTGAATCGCTGGATCGAGGAGGAACTGCTCGACACGCTCGACGATGTCGGCGCGGGCAGCATCGCGTTCACGCCGCTCGCGCAGGGCCTGCTGACGAGCAAGTACCTGAACGGCGTACCGCAGGATGCGCGCGTCAATAAGCCGGGCGGCGGGTCGCTGAAGCAGGAGCATTTGAGCGACGATAACCTCGCGCACGTGCGCAAGCTGAACGAACTGGCCGAGCGGCGCGGTCAGAGCCTTGCGCAGATGGCGCTCGCATGGGCGCTGCGCGGCGGACGCGTGACCTCCGTGCTGATCGGCGCGAGCCGCGCGGAGCAGGTCGTCGAGAACGTCGGCGCGTTGAAGAATCTCGACTTCAGCCAGGAAGAACTCGCGGAAATCGACCAGTACGCGCAGGAAGGCGGCATCAACCTGTGGGAAAAGCCGTTGACGGATCAGCGCATCTGAACGGCGACGCCGCCGCCTTTTGCCGAAAGGGGGATTCCGGCTAGGCCCGGCGTCGGTTGTTATCATGCGTGCTCGCGGCTATCCGTTGCCGGTCGGCAATGAAGGGCCGCGCTCGGTGCATCGAGCGGCCTCGGGACGCGCATCGGCTATCGGGTTAAAATAGCCGATTGCGCCCCGGCACATGCGCCGCCGTTGAAGGCAGAGAGCATGGAATCGCGGACGTCGAGCCATTCGATCCGTCCTTTCGCGCAGCGTCGAGCGTAGCGCCCTTCTGACGTCCAGCCCGTGAGCGTCACCGTTTTCGCCTAGTCCAAGAAGCCATGAGCAACCTTAACTCTCAAACCGTTCTGAGCGTCCACCACTGGACCGACACGCTTTTCAGTTTCACCTGCACCCGCGACGCCTCGTTCCGCTTTGAGAACGGCCAGTTCACGATGGTGGGCCTCGAAGTCGACGGCAAGCCGCTGCTGCGCGCGTACAGCCTCGCGAGCGCGAACTACGAAGAGCATCTCGAATTCTTGAGCATCAAGGTGCCGGACGGCCCGCTGACCTCGCGCCTTCAGCATTTGAAGGTGGGCGACTCCGTGTTGATCGGCAAGAAGCCGACGGGCACGCTCGTCGCGGATAACCTGCTGCCCGGCAAGACGCTGTGGCTGCTGTCGACCGGCACAGGCCTCGCGCCGTTCATGTCGATCATCAAGGACCCGGAGGTCTACGACCGTTTCGACAAGATCGTGCTGACGCACACCTGCCGTTTCGTCGACGAACTCGCGTACAAGGACTTCATCACCGAGCATTTGCCGGCGCACGAGCATATCGGTGAAATCGTGTCGGAGAAGCTCGTGTATTACCCGACGGTGACCCGCGAGGAGTTCGCGAACCGCGGTCGCATTACCGATCTGATCGAGACGAAGAAGCTGTTCTCGGATATCGGCGTGGAGCCGTTTTCGATCGAAAACGACCGCGTGATGCTTTGCGGCAGCCCGCACATGCTGCGCGACACCCGCCAGTTGCTCGACTCAATGGGCTTCCAGGAAGGCAGCAACAACCATCCGGGTCATTACGTTGTCGAGAAGGCGTTCGTCGGCTGATTCGGCGGCGTCGTGGAAATGGAAAAGCCGGGGCCTTCGCGCTCCGGTTTTTTTTTTGCCCTATCGGTGGCCTGTTACAACTCACGTAGGACGTCTCCCTACTGACAGCATGCACCGATGCGGCCAAACGGCATGAAGTCCATCGCCGCAAACCTTGTCGCACATGGGATTCGTCATAATTTTGAGATATGATGCAATCCCGTTGAGCGATGCAAATGCGTTGCTTCGTCCGCCGTCGATGTTACAGAGTGTAAATTTGGTTACGCCGGCTCGTGCGCTTACCGAGGACGTAGCTTCAGTTGCGCTCAAAGGGAGGAACAATGAACAGGTTGGCTACGTCGGCGCACGATGAGCGCCCCACGTCCCGCGCTGCCATGCGCGCGGCTTCGCCGTCGGCGGCGGAGGCGTTGTCCTCGCCGTTCTCTTCGTTGTTCGAAGCCTCGTTGCGCAACGACCGTGAGTTGCAACGGCTCAGCGATCGCGTCCGCGAACTGAGCGCGCGGCTCGCCAGCGGCGACGAGCGCGCCCGCCGAAGCATCGCCCGCGATCTGCACGACGAAACCGGCGCGATCCTCACCGCCGCGAATCTGGCGATTTCCCGCGCGGCATACTTCCTCCCGGCCGATGCACCCGCCGTCTGCGCCGAAGCGCTTCGCCAGGCGCGCGAATGTCTGGCGGAAGCTGCAAAAGCTAACCATCGCGTGGTCGAACGGTTGCATGAGCCGGAGCTCGAGGACGGGCTCGCCGCTTCGCTTAGTCGATCGATCGACACGCTTCGAACGGTATCGTCGCTTCGAATCGATTTATCTTGCACAGTTGAAATCGCCGTGCCGGACGCCGTCGCGCTCACGCTCTATCGCATCGCGCAGGAAGCGCTCGCGAACGTCGCGCGTCACGCGCAGGCAACGCACGCCACCGTCACCATCACCGTTGACGAACACGCACTGACGCTCCTTGTCGAGGACGATGGCATCGGCATCTCGCCGGCCGCGCGCCGTAAGACCGGACGCTTCGGCCTGACAGGCATGCGCGAGCGTTGCGAAGCGCTCGGCGGCGCGTTGCGGATTGCGTCATCGAAAGCGGGCGGCACGTCCGTGCGGGCGCGCCTGCCGCGAACTGTCACGCCGCGCTCGGTATCGCGCGCCGTCAACGGCTGAGCACGTCGATGACGCTCAAAGTCCTGCTCGCCGACGACCACGCGATCGTGCGCCGTGGCGTCGCGCAATTGCTGCTGGAGCGCGGCATCGCATCGGAGGTGCGCGAAGCGGCGACCGGCGCGGACGCGTTAGCACTCTCGGCGCGCGACGCTTGCGACATCGTCCTGCTCGACGTTTCGCTGCCGGACATCAACGGACTCGACGTCCTCAAACGCCTCAAGCGCCTGAAACAGGCCGTGCCTGTTCTCATGTTCTCGATGTATCGCGAGGACCAGTATGCCGTGCGCGCGCTGAAGGCCGGCGCTTCGGGTTATCTCTCGAAAACCGCCGATCCCGCGCTGATGATCCGCGCGATTCAGCAAGTCGCCGCCGGCCGCAAATACATCAGCGCGGAAATGGCGGAGGCGCTCGCCACATACGTTTCGCTCGATACCGAGCGTCAGCCGCACGAAACGCTCTCCGACCGGGAATTCCAGACGCTCTGCATGCTTGCATCGGGCAAACGGCTGACGGACATCGCGCACGCGCTTTCGCTGTCGGTTAAAACGGTCAGCGTGTATCGCGCCCGTCTGCTCGACAAGATGAAGCTCGCGAACAACGCCGAACTCACCTACTACGTGATGAGCAACCGGCTCGTCGATATGAATCCGGCCATCGCTGCATGAGCGGATTTATCCTAAACAAGATATAACCGTAAAAAGTTGCGTCGAAAAGGCGCGCGTCGCCCCAAACGTGGGCATTCTCCTTGACTCCGCTAAAATATCGGGTTTTCCCGAAGGAAGGCGCACGCGAGCGCCGCAAGGAGACTTACTGCAATGTCGTTGTTCCGTAAGAAAAACATCGAGCACATGCTGGCCGGCGCGCACAGCACCTCTCTCAAGAAAACGCTCGGTGCGCTGGACCTGACCTTCCTCGGCATCGGCGCGATCATCGGCACGGGCATCTTCGTGCTGACGGGCACGGGCGCGGTTCAGGCCGGCCCGGCGCTGATGGTGTCGTTCATCGTCGCGGCGATCGCCTGCTGCTTCGCCGCCCTCGCCTACGCCGAATTTTCATCGACGATCCCCGTCGCCGGTTCCATCTACACCTATTCGTACGCGACGCTCGGCGAGCTCGCCGCCTGGATCATCGGCTGGGATCTGATGCTCGAATACGGCCTCGCGACGTCCGCGGTTTCCGTCGGATGGTCGGGCTATCTGCAGTCGCTGCTGTCCGGCTTCGGCATCGGCCTGCCGACCGCGCTGGCCGCCGCGCCGGGCGCGCTGCCGGGTCACGTCACGTTGTTCAATCTGCCCGCGTTTCTCGTGATGATGGTCATCACGTGGCTGCTGTCGATCGGCGTGAAGGAATCGACGCGCATCAACAACATCATGGTCGCGATCAAGGTGACGGTCGTGCTGCTGGTGATCGCAGTCGGCGTGTTCCACGTCACGCCGGCGAACTGGCACCCGTTCATGCCGAACGGCTGGTCGGGCGTCTTCGGCGCGGCCGCGGTGATGTTCTTCGCGTTCATCGGCTTCGATTCCGTGTCGTCGGCGGCTGAGGAAGTGAAGAATCCGAAGCGCGACCTGCCCATCGGCATCATCTCGTCGCTGGCTGTCTGCGCGGTGCTCTACGTGGCGGTGGCGGCGGTCGTGACCGGCATCGTGCCGGCGGCGCAGTTCGCGAGCATCTCGCATCCGGTGTCGTATGCGCTGCAAGTGGCCGGACAGAACTGGGTCGCGGGCTTCATCGATCTCGGCGCGGTGCTCGGCATGCTCACCGTGATTCTCGTCATGAGCTACGGTCAGACCCGCATCATCTACGCGATGTCGCGCGACGGTCTCCTGCCCGCGAAGTTGTCGAGCGTGCATCCGCGTTACGCGACGCCGTTCTTCACGACGTGGCTCGTCGGCATTTTCTTCGGGCTGATCGGCGCGCTGGTGCCGCTCAACGTGCTGGCCGAGCTGATCAACATCGGCACGCTCGCCGCGTTCTCGATGGTCTCCATCGCCGTGCTGATCCTGCGCCGCACGCATCCGGACCTGCCGCGCGCGTTCCGCTGCCCCGGCGTGCCCGTGGTGCCGATTCTCGCGGTGGCGTCGTGCCTGTTCCTGATGCTCAATCTGGCGGCGGCGACGTGGATCGCATTCGTCGTGTGGCTGCTGATCGGCCTCGTGATCTACTTCGTCTACTCGCGCCATCGTTCGGCGCTGGGCCGCACGGGCGAGCGCGCGCCGAGCGCGAATCGCGAAACCGTCACGCGCTGAAACAGCCGACTTTCGATGCACACAACGCCGCCCCACGGGGCGGCGTTTTGCATTTAAGGGCACCGGAAAAGCGATCGAACCGGCGATTGCACGGGCGTGCGCCTAATAGCGACGCCCGTCGTTTTGTGCTTTACTCGCCGTGACACACAACACGAATTCCCAGCTGGACGCTTAGCCCAAGCCAGGTTCAGGACGTGATGAGGTGCATGGCGCGAGCGGCGTGAGGCGGGTCCATCCCCGGCAATATCGTGCATGGGACCGGAAAGGCGCAAAGGAGCGTCGACTCCGGCCAATAAGGAGACAGTAATGCCGCTCAGCATCAGCCTGACGGTCAACGGGAAACCGGTGACCGCGAACGTCGAACCGCATCTTCTGCTCGTCCAGTTTCTCCGCGAACACCTCAGGCTCACCGGCACGCACGTCGGCTGCGACACCGCGCAGTGCGGCGCGTGCACCGTGCATCTCGACGGCCGCGCGATCAAGTCGTGCAACATCCTCGCCGCACAGGCCGATGGTCTTGAAGTGACAACCATCGAAGGCATGTCGAAAGACGGGCAGCTTCACCCGATGCAGGCGGCGTTCAGGGAATGCCACGGCCTGCAGTGCGGCTTCTGCACGCCGGGCATGGTGATGACCGCAAGCGCGCTCGCGGCTGAATCGCCCGAACTCTCCGAAGACGAAGTGCGCGAACAACTCGACGGCAATCTGTGCCGCTGCACCGGCTATCACAACATCGTGAAAGCGGTGCTGGAAGGCGCACAGAACATGAAGGCGCGCCCCTGACGCGAAGCCCTCCCTGACAGACGAATCGCGCCTACCAACGGAGAGACCGCGATGAACGCACCTGAGCAACAGAAGCTGATTGGCGCCGGCGTCAAGCGCAAGGAAGACTATCGCTTCCTGACGGGCGCCGGCCAGTACACCGACGACGTCGTCCTGCCGCAGCAAAGCTACGGCGTATTTCTTCGATCGCCCCATGCGCACGCGCGCATCCGCTCGATCGACATCGACGCCGCCACGGCGTCGCCCGGCGTCATCGCCATCTTTACCGGCAAGGACCTCGCAGCCGAGAACGTCGGCGGCCTGCCGTGCGGATGGCTGATCCACAGCACCGATGGCTCGCCGATGCACGAGCCGCCGCATCCCGTGATCGCGCACGACAAGGTGCTGCATGTGGGCGATCAGGTCGCGCTCGTCGTCGCCGAATCGCTGAAGGAAGCGAAGGACGCGGTCGAACTGATCGTCGTGGACTACGAAGAGTTGCCCGCCGTGGTCGATACCGCCAGCGCGGCCGATCCCGGCAAGCCGCTCGTTCACGACGGCGTGCCGGACAACGTCTGCTACAACTGGGGCCACGGCGACAAGGCGCGCACCGACGCCGCGTTCGCGCAGGCCGCGCACGTGACGACGCTCGACATCGTGAATCAGCGCCTCGTCCCGAACGCGATCGAGCCGCGCGCCGTCAACGCAAGCTATTCGAAGCACGACGACAGCTACACGGTGTACGTCGCGAATCAGAACCCGCACGTCGAGCGATTGCTGATGGCGGCCTTCGTGCTGTCGCTGCCGGAATCGAAGCTGCGCGTGATCGCGCCGGACGTCGGCGGCGGCTTCGGCTCGAAGATCTTTCTCTATGCGGAGGACGTCGCGCTGACGTGGGCATCGAAGAAAGTGGGGCGTCCCATCAAGTGGGCCGCCGAGCGTTCCGAAGCCTTTCTCTCCGACGCGCACGGCCGCGATCACGTCACCAAAGCCGAACTGGCGCTCGACAAGGACGGCAAGTTCCTCGGCATGCGCGTTCACACGACGGCGAACATGGGTGCGTATCTGTTGACGTTCGCGTCGTCGGTGCCGACCATCCTTTATGCGACGCTGCTCGCCGGCCAGTACGCGACGCCCGCCATCTACGCCGAAGTGAAGGCGGTGTTCACGAACACGGTGCCTGTCGATGCCTACCGCGGCGCGGGCCGTCCCGAGGCGACCTACGTCGTCGAGCGGCTCGTCGAAACGGCGGCGCGCGAGCTGAACATGGACCCGGTCGAGTTGCGCCGCCGCAACTTCATCCGCGAGTTTCCGTATGCGACGCCGGTCGGCCTCACGTACGACACCGGCGATTACGACGCTATCCTCGACCGCGCGCTGCAACTGGCGGATGTCGCGGGCTTCGATAAGCGCCGCGAGGAATCGCAGCAGAAGGGCAAGCTGCGCGGCATCGGCTATTCGTGCTACATCGAGGCGTGCGGGCTCGCGCCGTCGAACGTCGCGGGGGCGCTGGGCGCGCGCGCGGGCCTGTTCGAAGCGGGCGAAGTGCGGGTGCATCCGACCGGCTCGGTCACCGTGTTCACCGGCTCGCACAGTCACGGTCAGGGGCACGAAACGACGTTTGCGCAAGTCGTCGCGGACAGGCTCGGCATTGCGCTCGAGAACGTCGAGATCATTCATGGCGATACCGGCCGCATCCCGTTCGGCATGGGCACGTATGGATCGCGCTCGCTCGCGGTCGGCGGCTCGGCCATCGTGAAGGCGCTCGACAAGATCGAAGCCAAGGCGAAGAAGATCGCCGCGCATCTGCTCGAAGCATCGCCGCAGGACGTCGAATTCAACAACGGCGTGTTCCGCGTCGCGGGCACGGACCGGACCAAGACGTTCGCGGACGTATCGCTCGCGGCGTATGTGCCGCACAACTTCCCGCTCGAAACGCTGGAGCCGGGCCTCAACGAGAACGCGTTCTACGATCCGACCAACTTCACGTATCCGTCCGGCGCATATGTGTGCGAAGTCGAGGTGGATCGCGATACGGGCGAAACGCGCATCCAGAAGTTCACCGCCGTCGACGACTTCGGCAACGTCATCAATCCGATGATCGTCGAAGGACAAGTGCACGGCGGGCTGGGGCAGGGCATCGGACAGGCGATGCTCGAACGCTGCGTGTACGACAAGGACAGCGGCCAGTTGCTTTCCGGCTCCTTCATGGACTACGCGATGCCGCACGCAATCGACCTGCCGAGCTTCGATGTGGAGACCGCGAAGGGCACGCCGTGCACGCACAACCCGCTCGGCGTGAAGGGCTGCGGCGAAGCGGGCGCGATCGGTTCGCCGCCGGCCGTCATCAACGCGATTCTCGATGCCCTCGCGCCGCTCGGCGTGAAGGACTTGCAGATGCCGGCGACGCCGCATCGCGTCTGGACCGCGATGCACGCCGCTCAACACGCCTGAGGACGACGCCATGTACACCTTCGACTATCAACGGCCGAACGAAGCGCAAGCCGCCGTCGCCGCGATTTCCGCCGACGGCGACGCCAAGTTTCTCGCGGGCGGCCAGAGCCTGCTGCCGACCATGCGCCTGCGGCTCGCGCAGCCCTCGGCGCTCGTTGACGTGACGCGCATTGCGTCGATGAAAACCGTCACGCTCGATGCGGGCAAGCTGACCATCGGCGGCGCGATGTGCCACGCGCAGGTTGCATCGAACGCGGATGTCCGGCGCGCGCTGCCCGGCCTCGCCGATCTGGCGGGCCGCATCGGCGACAGGCAGGTTCGCGAGCGCGGAACCATCGGCGGATCGCTTGCCAACGACGATCCCGCCGCCTGCTATCCCTCGGCCGTGCTCGGGCTGAACGCCACCATCGTGACGGACCGACGCCGCGTCGCCGCCGACGACTTCTTCATCGGCATGTACGAAACCGCCCTTGAACCGGACGAGCTGATCACCGCCGTCGAGTTTCCGCTCGCCGAACGCGCGGGCTACGAGAAGTTCCGCAATCCCGCGTCCCACTTCGCGCTCGTCGGCGTGTTCGTCGCGAAGCTCGCCGACGGCGTGCGCGTCGGCGTGACGGGCGCGGCGCCATCCGCATTCCGGGCGAGGGAACTGGAGGCGGCGTTGTCGAAGGACTTCTCGGTGGCGTCGGCGCGCGGCGTGACGATTCCCGCCGACGGCCTCAACGACGACATGCACGCGAGCGCGGCGTATCGCGCGCATTTGATCCCGGTGCTGGCGGGCCGCGCGATCGAGCGCGCGATGTCGTTCGGAACGTGATGCCGAGCGAGCCGGATTCGATCGACGATACGCTCGCCCGCCTGCGCGAGCATCAGTACTTCGCGAGCCGCGAGCTTGCGACGGCGCTGTTTCTCGCGCTGAAGATGCAGCGGCCGCTGTTCCTCGAAGGCGAGCCGGGCGTCGGCAAGACCGAGCTCGCCAAGGCGGCGGCGGGCATCTGCGGCACGACACTCTTGCGGCTGCAATGCTACGAAGGGCTCGATACGGCGAGCGCGTTATACGAATGGGACTATCCGCGGCAGATCATGGCGCTGCGGCTTGCGGAGGCTTCTGGGGAAACGCCGTCGAACGATTCGCTGTATCGCGGGGAGTTCTTGCTGAAGCGTCCGCTCTTGCAGGCGCTGTTGCCCGATCCGGATAACGCCGCCGCGCGCCGCGTGCTCCTGATCGATGAAATCGACCGCGCCGACGAGCCGTTCGAAGCGTTTCTGCTGGAACTGCTGTCGGACTTTCAGGTGTCGATTCCCGAGTACGGGACCGTGCGCGCGGCACGGCCGCCGCTCGTCGTGATGACGTCCAACCGCACTCGCGAAGTGCATGACGCGCTGAAACGGCGCTGCCTGTATCAGTGGATCGGCTATCCCGAGCGCAATGCCGAACTGGCGATCGTGGCGGCGCGCGCGCCAGAAGCCAGCCGCGCGTTGCAGGCGCGGGCCGTCGCGTTCGTCCACGAATTGCGGACGATGGATCTGTTCAAGGCGCCGGGCGTCGCGGAAACCATCGACTGGTGCCGGGCGCTTGCCGCGCTTTCGGTTTCGGAACTGGACCCGCAATCGGTGCGGGACACGCTCGGCGTGCTGCTCAAGTACCAGGACGATCTTGCGCGCATGGACGCATCGACGATTGCGCAATGTTTGTCGACGGCCGCGAAGGCGTGACGATGGAACCGCTTGCGCGCAACGTCGTTCATTTCGTGCGGCTGCTGCGGGGCGCGGGGCTCGGCATGTCGCCGGCGCACGCGGTCGACGCGATCGAGGCGTTGCGGTTCATCGACTTGCGCCGTCGCGATGACGTGCGCGCCACGCTCGCCTGCCTTCTGGTCCACGCCAACGACGAGCGCGATATCTTCGATGCCGCGTTCGATCTTTTCTGGCGCGATCCGGACTGGGAAGGCAAGCTGCGCGCGCTATTGCTGCCGAAGGTCGAAAGCGGTGCGCCGCCGCCGAAGCGCAACAACCGTCTCGCCGATGCGCTCGCGGCGCGCGCGGAGCCGAAGACTTCACCCGCGCCGGAATCGAAGCCCGAACAGACGCATGCGCGCATCAGCTTCAGCGCGCAGGAACGCCTGAGCCATCGCGATTTCGACACGCTCACCGCCGACGAGTGGCGCGCGCTGCGGCATCAGATTCGCGCGCATCGCCTGCCGCTCGCAACCGAGCCGACGCGCCGGCTCAAGGCGGCGTCGCGCGGCACGCACGCCGATCTGCGCGCCAGCGCGCGGCAGGCCGTGCGCGCGGGCGGCGACTGGACCGCGTGGAAGTATCGCGCGGTCGTGGAGCGCAGGCCGCCGCTCGTTCTGCTGCTCGACATCTCCGGTTCGATGAGCGCGTATTCCCGCGCCGTGCTGTACTTCTGCCATGCGCTGCTGCAATCGCGCGAGCGTCTGCAAGTGTTCCTGTTCGGCACGCGCCTGACCAACGCGACGCGTGCGCTGCGCGAGCGCGATCCCGATGTCGCGATCACGACGCTCGGCGAGCAGGTCGCGGACTGGTCGGGCGGCACGCGCATCGGCGCGGCGCTGGCGGAGTTCAACCGGCGATGGGCGCGTCGCGTGCTCGCCGGCCGGGCGACGGTCCTGCTCGTCACCGATGGACTGGACCACGAAGCGATCGACGTGCTCGATGCCGAGATGGCGCGGCTCGCGCGCTTTGCGCATCGGCTGGTATGGCTTAATCCGCTTCTGCGATACGACGGCTTCACGCCCCGCGCGCGAGGCGTGCGCGCAATCCTGCCGCACGTCGATGCGATGCTCGCGGCTCATAACCTCGACAGCCTCGCCGCTGTCGGACGGGAACTCACCGCGCTATCCGCGCGCGGCGCCCGCACGCATGGAGAACACACGCGATGGAACTGACCGAAACTCACACGTTGCCGGTGCCGCAGACGCGCGCGTGGGAAGCGCTCAACGACACGGCGATCCTCAAGGCCTGCATCCCCGGCTGCGACAGTATCGAGGCGGACGGTGAAAATGCCTATGCCGTCGGGATGACTGCCGCCGTCGGTCCGGTCAAGGCACGCTTCAAGGGACGCATGGAACTGACCGAGATCGACGCGCCGCACACGTACACCATCGTTTTCGAGGGGCAGGGCGGTGCAGCCGGTTTCAGCAAGGGCAACGCGAAAGTGAACCTCGAGCCGGGCGACGAAGCCGACACCACGAAGCTCACCTACAGCGCGAACGCGCAAGTTGGCGGCAAGCTCGCGCAGATCGGCTCGCGCCTCGTGGATGGCGCAGCGCGTAAGATTGCAGCTGAATTTTTCAAGCGATTCGGCGCGCAGCTTCAGAACGGGCAAGGGTCGAACGCGCAGCAGGATGCTTCCGCCGAGGAATCAGGCGGTGAAGAGAAGGAAGAGAAAGGAAAGAAATCATGGACAGCGTGGATCTCGAAGTCCTGAAACACAGCGCGCAATGGCTCGAAGAGGGCAAGCGCGTGCTGCTCGTCACGGTGGTCAAGACGTGGGGTTCGTCGCCGCGGCCGGAGGGCGCGATGCTCGCGGTGCGCGGCGACGGACATGTCGTCGGCTCGGTGTCGGGCGGCTGTATCGAGGACGATCTGATCGAACGCGTGCGGCAAGGCGGCATCGAGCAGACGAAGCCGGAAGCGGTGAAGTACGGCATTAGCGCGGAAGAAGCGCATCGCTTCGGGCTGCCGTGCGGCGGCACCATTCAGCTCGTGCTGGAGCCGCTCACGCGCGAAAGCGGCATTGCGGAACTGTGCGCGGCGGTGGAAAGCGGACGGCTCGTCGCGCGCACGCTCGACATGGCGACGGGCGCCGCGCGGCTCGAGCCCGCGCAGGCCACGGATGGCGTCGCGTTCGACGGCGCGACCCTGCTGACCATTCACGGCCCGCGCTACCGCATGCTGGTGATCGGGGCGGGGCAGTTGTCGCGGTATCTGTGCAGCATCGCAGTCGGGCTGGACTATCACGTGACCGTATGCGATCCGCGCGTCGAGTACACGGACGAGTGGGACGTACCCGGCACCACCATCGTTCGTACCATGCCCGACGACACCGTGATGGACATGAAGCTCGACGAGCGGTGCGCCGTCATCGCGCTGACGCACGATCCCAAGCTGGACGATCTTGCGCTGATGGAGGCGCTGAAAACGCCCGCGTTCTACGTGGGCGCGCTCGGGTCGCGGCGCAATAACGCGGCGCGGCGGGAGCGGCTGAAGGAATTCGATCTCAACGACGCCGAACTCGCGCGGCTCCACGGACCGGTCGGAATTTACATCGGCAGCAGAACGCCGCCGGAGATCGCCGTCTCGATCCTCGCCGAAGTCACCGCCGCGAAGAACGGCGTTTCGCTGCCCGAGTTGTTGCGCGTCGAGGGCGCGAAGGCGGCACGCGAAATAGCCGGCACCGGCGAGGCTTGCGGCGTTTGATTACAAAAGCCTGACGTCTGCCGCTTATAATAATCGTTCTCATTTGCGCACCCGGCGAATCGTCGTCGGGCCGGCGCAGCCGCTTGTTCTTTCCATCGTTTTCCATGCCCGGCAAATTCGTGACCGGCGACGGTCCACGCGCAGCCGCGTTGCACGCCGACGCCACCCGCGAGCGTCGCGCCATGAGCCAGCGCGCATTGCGCATCTGGTCGATCGTGCATCGCTGGACGAGTCTGGTCTGCACAGCCTTCATGCTCTTGCTGTGTCTGACGGGCCTGCCGCTCGTGTTCGGCCACGAACTCGATCTCCTGACGGGCGACGCGATCGAAGCGCCGGCGCTCCCTGCATCGCAGGCGAATGCGCGCGCGAGCTACGACGCGGTGCTCGGCGCCGCGCTGAAGGAACATCGCGGGCATGTGCCGCAATACATGATCTGGGAGCCGGACGAGCCGCTGCTGCCGATCGTCGTCACGGCGCCGCGCGCCGACACGCCACCCGACGACACGCTCAGCACAACCGTCGATGCCCGCACCGCGCAGCCGCTCGGCATGCCGCCGGGCAAAGGATCGCTGAAATTCGTGTTGCTGAAGCTGCACGTCGACATGTTCGCCGGACTCTTCGGCAAGCTCTTCCTCGGCGCGATGGGCGTGGTCTTTCTCGCGGCGATCGTATCGGGCGTCGTCGTGTACTTGCCGTTCTGGCGCAAAGTGGGACTGGGGCGCGTGCGACTCAAGAAGAAGCGGCGCATCGTGTGGCTGGACTGGCATAACGCCATCGGCATGCTGACGCTCGCGTGGGCGCTGCTCGTGGGCGCGACGGGTTCCATCAACACGCTCGCCGATCTCATGCTCGAAGCGTGGCGCAACGATCAGCTGGCACGGATGATCGCCCCGTATCAGGGACAGCCGCCGTCGGTGGCGCGCGCTTCTATCGACGATGCCGTGAAGACCGCGCAACGGCTCGCGCCGGACATGATTCCGTCGTTCGTCGCGTTTCCGGGTACGCGCTTCAGCAGTCCGCATCACTATGCAGTGTGGATGCGCGGCGACGGCATTCTGACCACGCGCATTCTCCGGCCCGTGCTCGTCGATGCGTCCACCGGCGCGCTCACCGATTCACGCGAATTGCCGTGGTATCTGAAAGTGCTGCTCGGCTCGCAGCCGCTGCATTTCGGCGATTTCGGCGGCATGCCGCTCAAGATTTTCTGGGCCGCGTTCGACGTGCTGACCGTGGTCGTACTCGGAAGCGGCCTCTATCTCTGGCTGACGCGGCATAACCCGCGAAAGCGCTGGGCGTCGGCGGCGCGCTGACTTACATCAAGCCACAGACGACCATCGCGATCAGCGAGACAGTGACGATCGCCGCGCCGGCCGTCTTGCGCTTGTTCAACTCGGTCCATAGCAGCACGCCGGTCAGCGAAAGCAGAATCAGGCTGCCGGCGAGCGTATCGATGAGGAGCACCCAGCCGACGCTCAGGCCGACGCCCTTGTGCAGGTTCGTCATCATCGCGAGGAAGGTGTTTTCCGTCCGCTTCACCGAGACGAAGTTGTTGCCGACCCAGTATTCCGCCATGACACTGCTGCCCGGCGTCGAGACCATCGCCGACCATTGCTCGGGCTGCATCGTGCTCTTGTCGCCCCAGCCGACAGGATGCGCCGGCTCGCGGCGCGTGCGGCCCAGGTTGCCGTCGAGTTTCAGTTCCTGCTTGAGCCACACGCCCATGTCGCGCGGCGACTTGAACCCGCCTGCCGGCAACGCTAGCTGCATCTGCGATACCTGCGGCTCGCCGGTCGAGATACGCATCGGCGGCGCGCGGTGATTCAGCAGAAAGCCGGTGACGCCGAATAGCAGGCCGAGTATCGCGCCCCACAGACCGACCCAGCCGTGCACCTTGCGCAGCCACTTGAGAAACGTCGAGCGGCGCGAGCGATTCTTGCGCACGAGTTGCTCGGCGTCGTCGATCAGGCGTCCATGCGGGCGATATTGGGCCGAGCCGTTCGTCGGCTGGGGATTGAGTGTGTCAGGCGCGTTCACGCGTCTCTCCGGATCGGGCGGTTCGTAGGCAAAGCCACGCCCTGATCGCGGGTTACACGCTGCGATCGAGCATAGGCGGGCAAATGAGAATTGTTATCATTACACGCATGAATGCGCAGCACAATCTTTTGCGATTGCCTGACGATCGGCGTTATTTACGAAACATTTCAAACGGGCCACAACGGGCCTTCCTGCATCGCGCCGACCTGCTCGCGCAGTTCGAGGATGCGGTCTTCCCAGTAACGCTGCGTGTTGAACCACGGAAACGCGGCGGGAAAAGCCGGATCGTCCCAGCGGCGCGCGAGCCAGGCGGAGTAGTGAATCAGGCGCAGCGTGCGCAGCGCTTCGATCAGATGCAGCTCACGCTGATCGAATTCCCGGAAGTCTTCATAGCCCGCGAGCAGGTCGGCGAGCGCGCGCGACGCTTCCGCGCGTCCGGCGGGCAGCAGCAGCCATAAATCCTGAATCGCGGGGCCCATGCGGCTGTCGTCGAAATCGACGAAGTGGGGACCCGCATCGGTCCACAGCACGTTGCTCGGGTGACAATCGCCGTGCATGCGCAACTGGCCGATATCTCCCGCGCGCTCGAAGCACTGCGCGACGCCTTCCAGCGCCAGCGATACGACGCGCTCGTAAGCCTCGCGAACATCGTCGGGGACGAAGCGATGCGCCAGCAGAAACTCGCGCGGCTCATAGCCGAAGGTCTGGATATCGAGCGTCGGCCGTTCCCGATACGGCGCCATCCCGCCCACCGCATGAATGCGCCCGATGAAGCGCCCGAGCCATTCGAGCGTGTCGCGGCGGTCGAGGTCGGGCGCGCGCCCGCCGCGCCGCTCGAAGACGGAGAAGCGAAAGCCGTCGAACTCGTGCAGCGTCGTGCCTTCGAAGACGCGAGCGGGCACCGCCGGGATCTCATGTGCGACGAGGCTCGCAACGAACGCATGCTCTTCGAGAATCGCTTCGTTGGACCAGCGTTGCGGGCGGTAGAACTTTGCGATCACGGGCGGCCCGTCCTCGACGCCGACCTGATACACGCGGTTCTCGTAGCTGTTGAGGGGCAACAGGCGGCCGTCGGTGCGCGCGCCTGCGGGCATCAGCAGACCATCGACGGCATCGAGCACGCGCTCGGGCGTGAGGCCGGCGAAGGGCGGAGCGTCGGCGGCGGACGCATCGGCAGAATCGGAATGAAATGAGTTCATTCCGACATTGTGCCGTGCCTTCCGGTCACCGGCACGGCGACGCTTTGTCAGCCGCCGCGCAGCGTCTTCAATGGACGACCGTGTTGGACGGGCGCACGACATCGCCCGTATCGATCAGGTCTTCGAGAAAGAAGGGCTCGGTATTGAGCAGCTTGGTGACGCCGGGTTCGCCTGCGTACCAAGCGACCATTGCCATGTCGCCGAGAATGCGCATGACGATGCCGCGCGCGCCCTGAGGCACGGCAATATGCACGGAGCGGACAATCGAACCGATTTGCATGATGAATCCCCGTTTACGTGCCGGCGATCGACAAACGATGCGCCGGCGAAGTGTTGCACCCGCCAGGCTTTCCACGGCTCGTGCACCGACAATCGCCGCGTCTTTGTTGCGTGAAGCGCGACATGCGCGGCTTTCATGAACGATTGTGCGCTTACTTTAGCGCATGGCGGCGCGCGAATGCGATGCTCTTCGCCGTGAATTGTTGCCTCACGCAGGTATCGCAAGCGTCAGTCCCGTACTGCGGCACGTCGAATGCGCCGCTGCATCAGGCAAAACCCTAGGGAACGGCGTATGGTTACGCGTTTGATGTTTTAAGCGGAGACTTACCCGTGAATGCTTCAGCCGACGACGCAACGGCCTATCTCGAACGCGGCTCGCGCGCATACTGGCGCGCGTCGCTCGCGCTGCTTTTCGCCGGCTATGCGACGTTCTCGCTGCTTTATTGCGTGCAGCCGCTGCTGCCCGAATTCACGCGATCGTTTGGCGTGAGTCCGGCCGTGAGCGCACTGGCCGTGTCGGTAAGCACGGCGGCGCTGGCCGTCGCAATCTTCATTGCCGGCTTCGTGTCCGAGAGCTGGAGCCGGCATCGGCTGATGACGCTATCGTTGCTCGCGTCGTCCGTGCTCACGGTGATCGCGGCCTTGCTGCCTGACTGGCACGCGCTGCTGATCGTGCGTGCGCTCGAAGGCTTCGCGCTCGGTGGCGTGCCGGCTGTAGCCATGGCGTATCTCGCGGAGGAAGTGCATCCGGAAGGACTCGGCCTCGCGATGGGCCTCTACGTCGGCGGGACGGCGATAGGCGGCATGGCCGGACGTGTCATCAGCGGCGTGCTCGCGGATTTCTTCGGCTGGCGGGTGGCGATCGGCGGTATCGGCCTGCTGGGGCTGCTCGCAACGTTCGCGTTCCGCTCGCTCCTGCCGCCGTCGCGACGGTTCAAACCGCGGCGCGGCGTCGGGTTTCATCATCATCGGCGCTCGCTTGCGGGGCATCTGCGACATCGCGGGTTGCCGTTTCTGTTCCTCACCGGCTTCGTGCTGATGGGGAGCTTCGTCACCCTGTACAACTACGTCGGATATCGGCTGCTCGGCGCGCCGTTCAGCCTCAGTCAGACCGAGATCGGCGCCATTTTCACCGTTTATCTGACGGGCGTGGTCGCCTCGCCGTGGTCGGGCAAGATGGCGGATGTTTTCGGACGCGGCCGCGTGCTGATGGCGAGTCTCGTGCTGATGATGATCGGCATTGCGCTGACGCTGTCGATGTCTCTGCCGGTGATCATCGGCGGCATTGCGTGTCTGACGTTCGGCTTCTTCGCCGGACACTCGGTGGCGAGCGGCTGGGTCGGACGTCTCGCGGCGCAGGCGAAAGGACAGGCCGCCGCGCTCTATCTCCTCGCGTACTACCTGGGGTCGAGCCTCGTCGGATCGTATGGCGGGCATTTCTGGACCGCGTTCGGATGGCCGGGCGTGGCGGGCCTGATCGGCGGACTGCTGCTTATCGGGCTCGCGGCCGCCGCTTATCTGCATGGCCGCGAGCGCGTCGTGCAAGCCGAATGAAATCTGAGGAAACTAAGGGTTTTACCGCGTCCGCTTAATAGCGCGGCTGCGCGGGCCTTGCGGCGCAAGGCTCCGCACGCTGGGGTCGCCTTCCGGCCAGCTGTCGCCCGTCAACGCCCCGTCTCTTGCGGCCTATACTCGAATCGTCGATGGCGTTCTCGCGAGGAGCGCATCGAGAACGAAAAGCAGGACGATGGGAGACGCACCATGACGTATTTCACGATCGGCGACTTCATTCTGGTCATCCCGATGGCGCTTGCAGGCGCGCTGTTTCTCGGGGCCATTCCATGCGCTTCGCACTTCAAGAACAACGTGCTCAGGGCGTTCGGCGCGCTCGTCGGCGTGCTTGTCGCGTTCCTGCTCGTGGAGGGCTTACCCGCGCTGATATGACGATGACGCCGCAACGGCGACGTCATCGGGCGCGAGGTCCGCGCGTCTTACAGATGTTCGCCGAGGAACGCCAGCGTGCGTCCGTGCGCGAACGCGGACGCCTTCGCGTGATACGACGCGCGCTCGCCGCAATTGAAGCCGTGATCGGCGCCGGGGTACACATGGACTTCGGCATCCGCGCGGCCCGCGAAGCGCTGACGCACGGCGTCGACGGCATCGGCGGGAATGTGGGCGTCGAGTTCGCCGTAGTGGAACTGGATCGGCGCCTTCAGCTGATCGGCCTTGTCGAGCTGGTTCTGGATGCCGCCGCCGTAGTAGGCCACGGCCACATCCACCGAGCCTTCCGCCGCAGCGAGATACGCGAGCCGTCCGCCGAAGCAGTAGCCGATCGCCGCGACCTTGCCGTTGACTTCCGGCAGCGCGCGCAGCGCCTTCGCGGCCGCGCCGACATCGGCGACGGCTGAATTGAGATGGGTCTTCTGCAGCAGTTCCATCGCCTTGTCGCGATCCGCGCCTTCATATCCCAGTTCGACGCGCGGCTGCGTGCGCCAGAAAACATCGGGGGCGAGTGCGATATAGCCATCGGCCGCATATTGATCCGCGACGCTGCGAATGTGCGAATTCACGCCGAAGATTTCCTGCAGGATGATGACCGCGGGCCCGGTCCCGGTCTTCGGCAACGCAAGATAGCCCTGGAAGCTGCCGCCGTCGGCGGGAATGTCGATCCATCGGGAAGTCACGGAAACGGTCACGTCTAAGCTCCTTGTTTGTTCGGTGAGAAACGCAGGCGAGTGAGTGTGCCAGCTTTCCCTTTCAGTCGCCTGAGCGCGCGCTGGCACGCGCTTTGACGCGCCGGCGCATTTTTAGAGGCGCGTGCCTGAACGGATCGTGAAAACGGCCTTTTAAAACTGGCTAATGAAGATGAGCGGCGGATTATCGGCGCGCGCGCGGCGAACTTGAAGCGCGCAACAAGCCCGCCTCGCGCGATGCCCCGGAAACCCCCATGAACATTGCTTGCCAGCGGAATTGCCAGCACAAGTTCGCAGGCTTCTCAACCGGGCGTTAATCGGTAGTCACACCACTATCTTAAAAAACTTCCCTAAATTAATTTGACAACCCTACACTTGCGCGCAGTGCGGATGGCGGCCGCCACGAACGGCCGGCCGGAAGGACTTGCCAAGTGCATGACGATGCATCCGGCGTGGTCGTCCACGGGACTGAGCGATCGTGATGAAAGACGGGGCACAGGGCGATTACGTTGTCGTTGTTTTGGACCGAAACTGGAGACTTACATGAACACCAAGCTTCACAAAGTGTTGCCGATCAGCGCCGCAGCCGTGCTGTTCGCTACGTTGGCAACGTCCGCAGCAGCCGACCAGGTCGTCAAGATCGGTCACGTCGCACCGCTGACCGGCGGTATCGCTCACCTGGGCAAAGACAACGAAAACGGCGCGCGGCTGGCAGTCGAAGAGATCAACGCAAAGGGTCTCACCATCGGCGGTCAAAAGATCACGCTGCAACTGGACCCGCAAGACGATGCAGCCGACCCGCGTACCGCTACGCAAGTCGCGCAGAAGCTCGTCGATGACAAGGTCGTCGCAGTCGTCGGCCACCTGAACTCCGGTACGTCCATCCCGGCATCGAAGATTTACAGCGACGCGGGCATCGTTCAGATTTCCCCGTCGGCAACGAACCCGGCCTACACGCAGCAAGGCTTCAAGACGACGTATCGCGTCGTCGCGACCGATGCGCAGCAAGGCCCGGCGCTCGCCAACTACGCGGCTAAGAGCCTGAAGGTGAAGACGGTCGCCGTGGTCGACGATTCGACCGCATACGGCCAGGGTCTCGCGAACGAATTCGAGAAGACCGCCAAGTCGCTGGGCCTGAAGGTCGTGTCGCACGACGCGACGAACGACAAGGCCGTCGACTTCCGCGCAATTCTCACGAAGATCAAGGGCGAAAACCCCGACGCCGTGATGTACGGCGGCATGGACGCGACCGGCGGCCCGTTCGCCAAGCAGGCGAAGCAGCTCGGCCTGCGCGCGAAGGTGCTGGCGGGTGACGGCGTCTGCACGGAAAAGCTGGCTGACCTGGCCGGCGACGCAACCGACAACGTCGTGTGCTCGGAAGCAGGCATGGCGCTCGAGAAGATGGAAGGCGGTCAGGCTTTCGCGGCCAAGTTCCAGAAGCGTTACGGCCAGCCGATCCAGATTTACGCGCCGTTCACGTATGACGCCGTGTACATCATCGTCGATGCGATGAAGCGCGCGAACTCGGCCGATCCGGCGAAGATTCTCGCCGCGATGCCGAATACGGACTACAAGGGCGTGATCGGCCAGACCACCTTCGACTCGAAGGGCGACCTGAAGCACGGCGTGATCTCGCTGTACGACTACAAGAAGGGCAAGAAGACGCTGCTCGACGTGGTCAAGATGTAATCGCTGCGGGACATTCGTCCTGAAGAACGCGCGGACTTCGAAGGTCCGCGCGTTTTTTTATATCTTCAGCCGCCTGAGGATACGCGGACCGATGAGCGCAACGCCCGCGCAACACGCGGCGACGATGCACAAGCCGACCGGCAGCGAACTGACCTGCGCGACGCCGCCGATCAGCACCGGTCCCAGCAGCAAGCCGAAATACGCGAGGCCCGCAACCTGCGCGAGCCCTTCGGCCGCCGTCACGCCCTTGACGCGCGCAGCCGCTGCGAACAGCACGGGCATCATGTTCGCGAGACCGAGGCCCATCAACGTGAAGCCGGTCATCGTGACGATGGCGTTCGGAAAGACGAGCGCCATCACCATGCCGACGAACGCCAGCCCCGCGCTGCTGAACACGAGCTGCGGCGCGCCGAAACGCGCGCGCACCGCATCGCCGCCGAAGCGCCCGGCCGCCATGCCGCCGGAGAACGCGGCGTAAGCGGCGCTGGACAATGAATGCGTGGCGAGCACGACATCGCGCATATAGACGGTGGCCCAGTCGTACATCGCGCCTTCCGCGATCAACGCGACGAGCGCCAGGCCGCCGAGCGCCCACAGCGCGCCCGAACGCCAGCGGTTCGACGACGACGCCTTCGCGTGCGCTTCGTGATGCGGCACGTGCGGCAGCACCGACGGCACCGACGCGAGCAATACGATGACGCTGGCCCCCGACGCGAGCGCGAGATGCGCCGCGGGCGCGAGGCCGTGCGCGATCAGCGCCCCGCCGATTGCCGCGCCCGCCATCCCGCCGATGCTGAACATGCCGTGCAGCGACGACATGATCGGCCGCGCAAGCGCTTCTTCGACCGCGCTTGCTTCGGCGTTCATCGCGACGTCGAGGGTCGCCATGCCGCAGCCGAATATCGCGAGCACGAGCAGCAGCAGCCAGAAGCTCGGCACGACGAGGATCAGCGCGCCGCATACGCTCATCGTGATGCCGCCCGCCATGCAGGCCGTGCGCGATCCCGCGCGGGCGATCCACGACGCGGTGGTGAGCATCGCGAAGATCGACCCCCCCGCGACGGCGAAGAGCGCGAGCGACAGCATGCCGGGGCTGAGCGCGAATTTGTCCCGCACGGTCGGGACATGCACGCCCCACGAGGCGTACATCATGCCGGCGATGAAGAAGACGGCCATGGTCGCGTAACGGGCGCGCTGGCGCGTCGCGTGAGGCAGGCTGCGATGCAGTGCGAGCGACGGATTGGACTCGCGGGCAGAGGAGGCGGTAGTCGAGTCGGACACGAAAAGGCCGTTGGAGAAAGTGGGCGAATGCCGCGGTTGCGAGGGGCGCCTGTGAACCGGAGATGATGCCGTCCGGCGCGCAAGCTTACGATTCTATCGAACGGCCAGGAGACACGCTCGCTGACGGTGCATTACCATTTTCCGATGCTCATTCCGGAAGAACCCGCATGCATATTCCGCCACAAGCGCCGCTGCATCTGATCCATCGCGTATCGGAAGGCACGCTCGCCACGCATTCGCGCGATCCTCACGGGTTTCCATATCCGACCGCGTTGCCGTTCGCGCCGACCGCGCGTCATGCGCCGATGCTGCTCATCAGCCGTCTCGCCGAACACACCCGCAATCTTCAGGCCGATGCGCGCGCCGGTTTTCTGGTCGCTCACGCAACGGACGGCCAGGTGCTCGAGGGACAGCGGCTGACCTTGCTCGGCACGTTCGCGCCGGCGGACGAACACGAACGCGACGAACTGGCGCAGCGTTATTTGCGTTATCACCCGGACGCCGAGCGCTATCTCCAGCTAGGCGATTTTGCGTTCTGGGTAATGAAGCCCGAACGAATGCGCTTTATCGGCGGTTTCGGCGCGATGGGCTGGCTCGGAGGCGACGAAATCGATCCGCTGGAACCCATCTGCGCCGCCGATGAGTCGTCGCTATGCGCCTTTTTCGATACTTATGCGCGCCGGCCCACTAATGTCGATTTATTAGGGATTGATCGTTACGGTTGCGATTTCCTCGGTGACGGAACTCGCAATCGTTTTACATTCGATAAACCCAAGCTCACGATGGACGATTTGAAAGCCGCAGTTATCGATTGCTTCGAGCGTCAGACGTGAACACCGGCTCAGAATATGCGACCGGAGCGATATCCGGTCCGCAGGAATGAAGCTGGCTTGGAAAGTTGCCATGTGATGGGAATTTCCTGACTGGCGACTATGGGTGCTTTCATTCCATGACAGCGGAAGAGTTCGCGGAAGTCGTCAGATTCCAACAAACAGCGACAGCGTGAATGCCCCGCAATGCCGGCAAATGTTACGAGGCAATACATCTAAACCCGTTAATGTCAATGCGACCCGCCGCGATAATCGGTTTTGTGTTAATCTCCGGACCAGTCCGAGGCTATACTGATAACTGATTGAGCGGGCGCCTGACTCGCAATACAGCACACCACTTAAGGAATTGCCATGCCTTCATACAAGGAACTCCTCGCACAACGCGAGTCTCTCGAGCGTCAGATCGAAGAAGCGAAGTCGCGCGAATACGCCGAAGTACTTAATGAGATCAAACAGAAGATGGCGGATTATGGCATCACGCTTCAGGAATTGGCGGGCGGGCGAGGCGGCAAATCCGCCAAGGCATCGTCGCGTGGCCGTTCGGGCGTCGCGCCTAAATATCGCGACCCGGAAAGCGGCAGCACCTGGTCGGGCCGTGGCAAGCCGCCGAAGTGGATCGCAGGCCAGGATCGTGACAGTTTCCTGATCGGCAAATAAGCCGGCCCGGATATGAAGATGCAGAAAAGCCGCGCCTTTGTGCGCGGCTTTTCTTTTGGCGACCGCTGAAGCCGCAGGTCCCCAGGCTGGCCGGTACCGTCGACCGCCTCGCGATATAACCTGCTGATTCTCAACGAGGTTGGCATCGGACGGGGCGCGATCGCATCGCGCCGCGCTGATAAAATCATACCTCGACGACACGAGGCGAATTACATGTCACTTTCAGTGGCGGATGCGGCGGAAAAGCAGGCGGTGGCTGTCCGGACGACGTGGACGAGTATCGTGCTTAATAGCGGCCTGACTGCAGGCCAGCTAGTCGTGGGTGTAATTGCGCACTCGCAGGCGTTGATAGCGGACGGCGTGCACTCTCTGGCCGATATCGTGTCGGATTTTGTCGTACTGATCGCTAACCGAAAGGCCGCTGCGGTTCCGGATATCGATCACAACTACGGTCACAGCCGGTATGAAACCGTCGCTTCGCTTTTCCTCGGCGGATTGCTGATCGTTGTCGGCGCGGGAATGTTGTGGCGCGCCGGGACGCGCATCATGCATCTTCACGATATTCCGCCAGTACATGCCAGCGCACTGGCCGTCGCCATTATCGTGCTGCTTTCGAAGGAAGCGCTGTTTCGATATATGTTGCGGGCTGCGGAACGCGTGCGTTCTGCAATGCTGGTCGCGAATGCATGGCACGCGCGTTCGGATGCGGCCTCTTCGCTGGTGGTTGCGCTGGGGATCATCGGCAGTCTCGCCGGTTTTCGTATTCTCGATCCAATTGCGGCGGCGCTCGTCGGTTTCATGATCGGCAAAATGGGCTGGAGCTTTGCCTGGGATGCGTTGCAGGACCTGTCGGACCGCGCGCTCGATGAAGCGACAACCGCCGATTTACGCGGCATTTTGCTCGACACGCCCGGCGTGCGCGATGTGCATGATTTGCGCACGCGCAAAATGGGCGACCTGGCGATCGTCGATGCGCATATCCTCGTCGATCCGCTCATTACGGTTTCCGAAGGGCATTTCATCGCGGAATCGGCGCGGGCGCATATTCTCACCGACGCGCGCGTGATCGACGCGCTCATTCACGTCGATCCGGAAAGCGATGCCGCGAATCCGCTGCCCGGCAATTACCCGCTGCGCTCGACCGTCGCGGAGGCCGTGCGCGCGGCTTTGGCCGAAGAGGGTTTATCCGTCGATGCGCTCAATCTTCATTATCTGAAGCGCGGCTTCGACGTGGAGATTCTGGTGCTGCAGGCGAAATCGGGCGATACGGAATTCCGCCTCGCCAGAGTCGATCTTGAAGCGCTCAGGCAGACGCTCGGCGCGCGGGAGATTCGCGTAGCTCAGTCAATCAGGCGCGCCGCGCATCAACCACCGCAACACGCCGCCGATTGACACGCGCTGCGTCGATTCACAACGGCAGTTGCGTATCGAACTTGATCTCGCGAAGCACGACGCTCGTGCGAACCTGCGCGACCGCCGGAATCTTGAAGATCCGGTCGTGCAGGAAAGCGTCGTACGCCTTGATATCGGGCGCGACGATCTTCAGGATGTAATCGGATTCGCCCGTCGTGCTGTAGCACTCGGTCACTTCCGGGCACGTAGCGATTTCGCGTTCGAACTGCTCGACGCCGCCTTCCGTATGCCGCGTGAGATGGATATGCGCGAGTGCGCAGACATGCAGGCCGAGCTTTTCTCGATCAAGCAGCGCGGTATAACGCTGAATGACGCCGGACTGTTCCATGTCCTTGATCCGCCGCCAGCACGGCGTGCTGGAGAGGCCGACCTGATCGGAGATTTCCTGAACGGAGCGCCGGGCGTCCAGTTGCAGAAGACGCAGGATTTTTTGTGAGAACGTGTCGAGAGTCAACTGCGCCTCCGTTCGGTCGCGATTTAACTCTCATAGTAGTGGTGTCAGAAAAGAAAGGCAATGCAACGCCGGTGCAATGAGGTAGTTTCCCTTACTCACCGGCTAGACGGCGCGTTTTTACCTTTCAGATGATCCTCGGCCGATGACCCGGCATTTTCAGCCGCGCTTTCAGCCGCTTTTGCCGCCGCCGCATGCGATGCCTGCAGTTCCGCCAGCATATTGCAGAACAGCGCGCCCTGCTCGATGGCGTCGTCGAGTGCGACGTGCGTGTGCGGCAGTTCATCGAACCAGTGCTTCGGCAGACGCGGTTTGATTGCCTTGCGATAGGGCAGGCCGGTCATCGCGAAGGCAAGCGTCTTGATGTCCAGGGCGGACCATGAAAACGGGCATCGCTCGGCGAAGCGCATCATGTACCAGAACATATAGGTGAAGTCGAAGCCCGCCGGGTACGCGACGAACACCGGCTTGCCCGGCAGCGCCTCGACCCATTCGACGTATTTCACCAGCGCGACTTCTGGCTTCTGCAAGTCGATGCGGCACGCGGCCCACGCTTCCGGCTGCGTTTTCCACCACGCTGCCTGCACAGGATGCGGCGCAGCCCCTTCGAGCGTTTCCAGATTCGCCGAGAACGTGCCGATGAGCTGCTTGTCCGCCGTGTAGGCCGCCGATGCGAAGCTCAGCATCGAGTGCGGGCCGGGGATCGGGCCGTCGGCTTCGACATCGGTGCTGACGTAGATTTCGGGGATCGCGTTCATGCTGCGACTCCATCGCGGACAAACGGATTGCTGCGACGCTCCTCACCGAATGTCGATGCCGGGCCGTGACCCGGAACGAAGGTGACATCGTCGCCGAGCGGCCAGAGCTTGTCGCGAATCGAGCGGATCAGTTCCGCATGATTGCCGCGTGGGAAGTCCGTGCGGCCGATGGAGCCCGAGAACAGCACATCGCCGACAAACGCGAGTCGATGCGTCCGGCTGAAGAACACCACGTGACCCGGCGTGTGGCCGGGACAGAAGTAGACCTCCATTTCTTCCTCGCCGAAACGAACAGTGTCTCCGTCTTCCAGCCAGCGGTCGGGCGTGAACGCTTCCGCATTCGAAAAGCCGAAGCGCTGCCTTTGCGCGGGCAGTTGATCGATCCAGAACGCGTCTTCCTTGTGCGGACCTTCTATCTGTATTCCGAAGTGATTCGCCAGCGCCTTCGCGCCCCCGCAATGGTCGAGATGGCCGTGCGTCAGCAGGATCTTCTCGACGGTCAAGCCTTGCTTCTGCACCTCCGCGATGATCCGCTCGATATCGCCGCCCGGGTCGACGACGGCCGCGCGCTGCGTCGCTTCGCAAATGACGATGGAGCAGTTCTGCTGGAATGGCGTCACGGGAACAAGAATGACTTTCATGGGTCTGTCGATGATGCTGACGCGCGTGTAAAAACGCTCATTGTACCGGGGGCGGGTCTGCATCGACGAAGGCGCGTGTAGACCCGCGAATGGCTCAAAAATACGGAAATTCTTACGCTCATAGTCAGAATCAATGGCGATTTCCGCAGTCCCGCCAGCCGAACCCCGATTTTTTTGTATAATGGGCTCACTTGTGCATCGGTTTCACCATGCCGTCAATGGGTGATTCGTTGGAACGCCAGTGCGTTTTTACAATCGCCATCAGTACGCTGTTAGGGGCCAAAAGCCTCGCAACTGCAACTCAACGCACCTTCTCGTAGGTGCACACGTCTTGTCCAGCCGGGCGCCGCGCGTCCGTCCGATGGTCTTCGCGCCGTCACGCTGGATGGGGCCTACGCCGCCGTTCCTGCGCCGTCTCCTGCCGAGACGCGCACGAGCGTGATGCCAACGTTCGATGGCGGCTTGTGGGGTCTGGTCAGGCTGCCGGGGACAGGTTGCGCCAGACGTGAACGATAACCGGGCGTTTGCGGCACACGTACGCCGCATCCGGGCATCAGTCCGCCGTTCGCTCGTTGGAACGGCGCGCTGTCTTGCACGGCAAAGCCTTTGGCTGCCTTGCGCGCGCTCATCAGCGCGACGCGGTGGCCTCTTTACCGTTGGTACACGTCTATGGATGTTCGATACATTCGACATATCGCGAGCCTGCTAGCCGTTGGGGTGCTGGCCGGCTGCGCCGCACCGGGATCGGGCGATGTTGCTTCCACGATGCCGCCATCGTCGTATCATCAGACGGCAGGCTCTACCAGCACGAGCAATGCCCGCTCCGCCGATACGCCGCTCGCATTCGATACCAAGCTCAATGCGGTTCCGTCGCAGGATGCCGGGAAAGGGCAGTCGCTCGCGGACGCCGAGCCGATAACGGCCGGGCCGGACGTTGGCAATTTCGAGCAGAAGGGCAAGGCCTCGTGGTATGGCCGCCTCTTTCACGGCCGCAAGACGGCGAGCGGCGAGAAGTTCAACATGAACGCAATGACCGCCGCGCATCGCACGCTGCCGCTGGCGTCGTGGGTGCGGGTGACGAACGAGTCGAATCACAAGACCGTCGTCGTGAAAATCAACGATCGCGGTCCTTACGTGGGTAATCGCGTGATCGATCTTTCTTATGCGGCCGCTTCGGCGCTCGGCATGCGCAGCGTCGGCACGCAGAAGGTGAAGATCGAAGGACTCACGCAGCAAGAAGCGCGTGCCGCGCGCGAACAGTCGCAATCGCTCGCCGACGACAACGTGAACTGAGCGTTCAGCGCGTGTTCGACATACGAAGGGCCGTCATCGACGGCCCTTTGCTTTTCTACTCTTCTTCTTTCTGCTTGCTGAGCCGAAGCGCTCGATCGTAAAGCGCGTTGCGCGACGCACCCGTCAACGTCGCTGCGATGCGCGCCGCGCTCTTCACCGATAGTTCGTCCAGCAACGTGGCAAGCAGGGCATCGTGCGCGTCTTCCGCGTCTTCCGCTTCCGGCGCGCCTTCGACGACGAGCACGAACTCGCCGCGCTGACGGTTCGCATCGCCTTCGAGCCACATTGGCCCTTCGGCCAGGGTGCAGCGATGCAGGCTCTCATGTAACTTCGTCAGTTCTCGCGCGATCAGCAGTTGCCGGTCGCCGCCGAACGCTTCGCCGAGTGCGCGCGTCGTCTCGACGATGCGATGCGGCGCTTCATAGAACACCAGCGCCATTCGATTATTCGCGAGCGTTCGAAGCTGCGCCGCGCGTTGCTTCGGCTTGGCCGGCAGAAAGCCGACGAACGTGAAGCCCTCGACCCACGCGCCGGCTGCGCTCAATGCAGTGACGACCGCGCTCGGGCCCGGCAGCGGAATCACGGGCAGGCCGGCTTCGCGGACGGCATCGACGAGACGCGCGCCGGGATCGGAGATGCCGGGCGTGCCTGCGTCCGATACGCACGCGACGCGCTGGCCGCTCTGCAGATGCTCGATCACGCGTTGGGCCGCGCTGCGCTCGTTGTGTTCGTGCACGGCGATCGACGGCTTCGAGATGCCGTAGCGCGCGAGCAGTTGTGCGGTGTTGCGCGTGTCTTCGGCGGCGATGCGATCGACGAGACCGAGCACGTGCAGCGCGCGCACGGTGATGTCGGCGGCATTGCCGATGGGGGTCGCGACGACATAGAGCGCGCCCGTCGGATACTGCTGCCCGTCGGCTAATTCGGAGATCTGAAGCATGTGCGCGGACGTGCAGGGTAAAGGACGACATTCTGCCACGCGCGTGGCCGACAACTTTAGCGGGAAGCCCATGTCCAAAACGCTCGGCGATGCTTTCGAGGCACGCGCGCTCGAATTTCTGCAGCGGCGACGCATGCGGCTCGTTGCGCGCAACGTGCGATGCCGCGGCGGCGAGATCGATCTCGTGATGCTCGATGAACGCGGCGCGCTGATCTTCGTCGAAGTGCGTGCGCGCAGCAGCCGGCGCTTCGCGGATGCGGCGGCGAGCGTCGGCGTGACGAAGCGCATGCGGCTCGTGCGCGCCGCGCAGCACTACCTGACGACATGGCGCGGTGCGTTGCCCGCGTGCCGGTTCGACGTCGTCGCGTTCGATGCGGGCCGTATCCGCTGGCTTCGCGACGCCTTTCGCGCCGACGAGTCCTGAGCCACGGTCGGCCGCATGATGCATGCGGTAAACTGCGCACACTCGACGCGCGCACGCGCGCCTTGCGTCCAACGTCCTATGCAACGAACGCCGCATCGCGGCCGATGAACCGAGAGTCGATGTCAGTCGAACGAATCCAACAGCAATTCCGCGACAGCGCCGCGCTCAAGCTCGAAGCACTCGATTCGCTCGCGGTCCCGATCGCGGCCGCCGTCGACACGCTCTTCAGCGCGCTCGCGAACGGTTCGAAGATTCTCGTATGCGGCAACGGCGGTTCGGCTGCCGATGCACAACGCTTCGCGGCGTCGCTGATCGGCCGCTTCGAGCGCGAGCGTCCGGGCTTGCCGGCCATTGCGCTGACGACGGACTCGTCGATACTGACGGCCATCGGCAACGACTATGCGTTCGAGCAGATCTTCTCGAACCAGGTGCGCGCGCTGGGTCAGGCAGGCGACGTGTTGCTCGCGATCAGCACATCGGGCAATTCGGTGAACGTGCTTGCCGCGGTTCAGGAGGCGCATGAGCGCGAGATGATCGTGATCGCGCTGACTGGCAACGGCGGCGGCGCGATGTCCGAGGTGCTCGTCGATACCGACATCCACATCTGCGTGCCGTCCGAGCGGACCGCGCGCATCCACGAAATCCATCTGCTGACCATCCATTGCCTGTGCGACGGCATCGACGCGATGCTGCTGGGCGAAGACTGAACTTCAAAAGGGGAACGGATTTGATGAAGAAGACACGCGTCAAGGCGGCGCTGGCGAATGCCACGCTGATGGTGAGCCTGTTGTCGGGCGTCGCGCTGACGCTGCAGGGCTGTGCGCTCGCTGTTGTCGGCGCGGCGGCGGGCGGCACGCTGATCGCCACGGATCGCCGTACGCTCGGCGCGCAGACCGAGGATCGCGAGATTCAGGTCAAGGCGCTTTCGCGCATCAAGGACAACGTGTCGGATCAGGCGCATGTCAACGTGACCGTGTTCAACCGGCGCGTGTTGCTGACGGGCGAGGTGCCCGACGACGCGTCGAAGCAGCGCGCCGAAGCGGTGGTGCGCGATATCAACAACGTGGGCGGTATCGTCAATGAACTGGCGGTGCAGCCCGCGAGCACGTATTCGTCGCGGGCCAACGATTCGTATCTCGAAGGTCGCGTGAAGACTGCGATGGTTGGCGAGAAGGATCTGTCGGCGAACTATTACAAGGTCGTGTGCGAGCGAAGCATTGTTTATCTGATGGGACTCGTGACGCAGGACGAAGGCGCGCATGGCGCGGATGTCGCGGCGCGGGTGCCGGGCGTTGAGCAGGTCGTGAAGGTGTTCCAGTACATCAAGCCGGACGAGGCGAAGGCGCTGGAAGCGGCGGCTGCGTCGGGCGCGAGTGCGCCGGCTGCAGCGTCGTCGTCGACGGATGCGACGGTGGGCGCGGTGCCGGATTCATCGGTGACGGCGCGGCCGCTGGATCAGCAGTCGCCTGCGCCGGTCAAGAACTCGGACGTGCATCCGGGTGGTTCTACTACGGGCAAGTGATAGGTGTCGACGATGTTTGAAGCAAGGAGTGTGAGCGGCGCGCTCGTGATGGCGTTGTCGTCTATGGTGGTGTCGATGCCGGCGTTCGCGGCGGAGCAGCCGGTGTCGGTGGAGAATGCGATCGCGATCGCGCGCAGCAACGCGTGCATGGGCTGTCATGCGGTGGATCGCAAGCTGGTGGGGCCGTCGTTTCAGCAGGTCGCGCAGAAGTACAAGGGCGATGCGCAGGCGAATGCGAAGCTGGCCAAGAAGGTGAAGGACGGCGGCGCGGGCGTCTGGGGTTCGATTCCGATGCCTTCGCATCCAGCGATGAAAGACGGCGATATCAAGACGGTCGTCGCGTGGGTGCTGGCCGGGGCGCCGCAGAAGTAGCGTGGTCTACGGCTCGGGGCGCGCTTGCTTGGTGCTGAGAGGGCTGTGGTACAATTTTGTTTCGTTGGGGGGGTAGCTCAGCTGGGAGAGCGTCGCGTTCGCAATGCGAAGGTCGGGAGTTCGATCCTCCTCCTCTCCACCACGACCCAAAAGGGCTTGGCTTCGCGCCAAGCCCTTTCCATTTGCGGCCTCCATCCTCATGCGAGGGCAACATGCACTTCAGCATCCGCGAAATCGATCACGTCGTGATTCGCTGCATCGATCTCGACAACATGATCCACTTCTACCAATCGGCGCTTCACTGCCCCATCGAGAAAGAGCAGCGCGAGATCGGCCTCGTGCAGATGCGCGCCGGCCGGTCGCTCATCGACCTGCTGGCCGAGGGCGCATCAATCGATCGTCCGGAAAACGGCGCACCGGGCGTCGGCCGCAACGTGGATCACCTGTGCCTGCGCGTCGAGCCATTCGATGCCGACGCCCTGCGCGCTCACTTCGAACAGCACGGCGCACGCATCGGCGAAGAGGCGCGGCGCTATGGCGCCGAAGGCTTCGGCACGTCGCTTTACATATTCGATCCGGAGAACAACATGATCGAACTGAAAGGACCGCCCGAAGCCTAAGCTCGCTCACGCTCCCGACGCTTTAAGCACGTTCCAGCGGATCGCGACCGGATCGACCGTCGCGTTTCCCAGCGATGCCTCGCCGTCCTGCACCATGAGTTGAAGCCGCATCGTCCGTTCGGCCAGCTTGCCGAGCGCGTCCGCGACGCCATCCTCGAGCGACCACACCGTCACATTGCGGAGGCGATCGACCTTGCCCTTCACGCCCTGCCACCAGATATCCGCCGTCCTGCCCGCATACGCGATGATCACCACGCGCTCCGAGCGCCCGCTCGCCTTCGCGATGCGCCTTTCGTCCGGTTGGCCGGCTTCGATCCACAACTGGATCTGCCCGGTCAGATCCTTTTGCCAGAGATCGGGCTCGTCGGTATCCGAGAGGCCTTTGCAAAATTCGAGTCGCTCGCCGGCGAACAGGCCGAACGCCGCGACACGCACCATCATGCGTTCGTCGGTCTCGGACGGATGCCGCGCGATGGTCAGAGAATGATCGCCGTAGTAGTGGCGATCCATGTCGGCAATCTGGAGGTCGGCCTTATAAATCGTGGATTTGAGAGCCATGCAGCAATGGCGCCGATGCTTTCGCCCGGCGAATGAGTTGGAGGGGAGCGGCACGGCGGAGCGGAGCACCGCACGGCGGACGCAAGCAAGTCCGATATTGTGCGGCGAATCGATGCGGAAATGGAAGCCCGAAGGCGAAACATCGGGCGTGACGCGAAGCGGCGCGATCGGGAATCGCGCCGCTTATCGACGACTAGAACTCATTCGTTTATTGATCGATGAACCGATCCGTGGTCCACATGCCCTGCGTATCGTTATTGGCGGCATTCACGAATTCGACGTCATGCCCGACAACTCGCAATACCCTGAAATGCGAATCGACCGGCGTCGATATGCATTCATAGCCTTCGAAAAACTGCTGCATTTGCTGATGCTCGCCGGCTCTCGCGTGTTTATCGGCTGAATCGAATTTATCTTTGGACAAGCAGCCGTATGAATCCGGCCTGAACTTGAATGTCTGCTGAGGCTGAATCACACTATCCTGAGCTTGCGCGGAGGAGACGACGGCAAAAAAGCCCATCGCGACGAAGAGAGCAGTGGCGCATTTCTTCATATACTCGGCCTCCAAACAAAACGATTCGACATTAGCTATGTATTTAAAAGCGGTGCGACCGCAAGACTGATGCTAGATGAGCGCAGGAAACTTGCAAGCACATGTTGTGTGCGAGCGCAACACGTCAGAATGTCGCATCCTCCGACCCGGATGCGCCGCATGAATGAAAAGAACGGCTAATGCGGGCATTTGCGCTTCGCGGAAATATATGGTGCTTTCAGGAGGCGCCTGCACAGTGGATTATCCTTTGCGCCGTTTTGTGCAGCGCATGAAACTTCACTCTAGGAGGCCGAACGTCTTCCTGATAGCTGGCCGAACGGCCTATTGCCATAACCCGCCGTTCGTGGATAAATCGACTTTCCTATCAGGAGACCTCAGGAGAAAACATGACCTTCGCTCAATGGCTGCCGTTTGCCATCGCATCCGCCATTCTTGTCGCGATTCCCGGGCCGACCGTGTTGCTCGTCGTGTCCTACGCGCTCGGTCACGGCCGAAAGTACGCGCTCGCGACGACAATCGGCGTTGCGCTCGGCGATCTCACCGCGATGACCGCATCCATGCTCGGCCTCGGTGTGGTGCTCGCGGCATCGGCCGAGCTGTTCACGGTCGTCAAGTGGATCGGCGCGGCGTACCTCGTGTATCTGGGCGTGAAGCTGTGGCGCGCGCCGGTCATCGATCCAGACGCCATCACGGCCAGCGACGACCTGCGCACGGGGCGCATCCTGGCGCATGCCTACGCCGTCACCACGCTCAATCCCAAGAGCATCATTTTCTTCGTCGCATTCGTGCCGCAATTCATCGATCCGCACGCGGCCAGCGTCTCGCAAATCGCGATCTTCGAGGGGACGTTCGTCGGTCTTGCCGCAGCGAACGCACTGGCTTACGCGCTGCTCGCATCGGGCGCGCGTCGCGCAATCCGGAAGCCGTCGGTGCAACGCGTGGTGAACCGGACGGGCGGCGCGCTGCTGATGGGCGCGGGCGTGTTCGCGGCGGCCTGGAAGAAAGCGGCATGAGCGAACTCGACGACTGGGCCACGAGCGCCCGGCAACAGTACTTCGCGCTGCTCGACGACTGGAATCGCCAGAACGCCGTCGGCATGGCCGCGCGGTTCACGGAGCGCGGCAGTCTGATCGGCTTCGACGGCAGCGCGATCGACGGGCGCACATGCATCGAGGCACATCTCGCGCCGATCTTCGCGCAGCATCCGACGCCGCTTTTCGTCGCGAAAGTGCGTGAGGTGAGGCGGCTGGCTGCAGGGCAGACGCTGCTGCTGCGCGCGGTCGCCGGAATGTGGCCGCGAAATGCAGCCGCGCTCGACGACCGGCTGAACGCGATGCAGACGCTCGTACTATCGCTTTGCGACGGCACGTATCGCATCGAGATGTTCCAGAACACGCCGGCCGCTTTTCACGGACGGCCGGAGGAGGCAGAGAAACTCACCGCGGAATTGCGCGCGCTCGGAAAGCCCGAAGGCGCGTAATTATTTGCCGATGCAGAACCGGCTGAAGATGACGCCCAACAGATCGTCGGATGTGAATTCGCCGGTGATCGCGTTGAGGCTGTCTTGCGCGAGACGCAGTTCTTCGGCGAAAAGGTCCAGCACCTGCGACTGCTGAGTCGCGTGGTCGGCTGCGAGCGCGAGGTGATCGCGTGCCTCGCGCAGCGCGATCAGATGCCGTTCGCGCGCGAGATAGACGCTTTCCGCGCCTGCTTGCCAACCGGCAATCTTCAGCAACTCGCCGCGCAATAGCGCAATGCCGTCGCCAGTCTTCGCCGACAAGTTCACTTCGCGAGCGTGCGCGTCGCTGTGGCGTACCTCTGCGGGCGCACCTGCCAGATCGGTCTTGTTCAGCACGCGCACGACCGGCACGTCTTGCGGGAACCGCGCGGCGATTGCCTCGTCTTCAGGCGTGAGCGAGGCGCGCGCATCGAGCAGATGAAGCACGACGTCGGCGCGTTCGATTTCCCCCCACGTCCGCTCGATACCGATACGCTCGACTTCGTCCTCGGTTTCGCGCAGTCCTGCCGTGTCGATGATATGCAGCGGAATACCCTCGACCTGGATAGTTTGCGCGACCTTGTCGCGCGTCGTGCCGGCGATCGGCGTGACGATGGCCAGTTCCGCACCCGCCAGCGCATTCAAGAGCGACGATTTGCCGACGTTCGGTTTTCCCGCAAGCACGACCGACATCCCTTCGCGTAACAGCGCCCCCTGACGCGCTTCGCTCAACACGACGTCCAGCCGCTGCCGGATGTGGGCGAGCTTGCCGCGCGCGTCGGCAGCTTCGAGGAAGTCGATCTCCTCTTCGGGGAAGTCGAGCGTGGCTTCGACCAGCATCCGCAGCGTGATGACGTCTTCCACGAGCGCGTGAATCTCGCGCGAGAACGCGCCTTCGAGCGAGCGGCCGGCCGACCGCGCGGCGGCTTCCGTGCTTGCTTCGATCAGATCCGCGACGGCCTCCGCCTGCGCCAGATCCAGTTTGTCATTGAGGAATGCGCGGCGCGTGAATTCTCCCGGCTCGGCGAGCCGAAGGCCGAAGCCGCGGCCCGCTTGAATCGCTCGTTGCAGCACGAGTTGCAACACGATCGGGCCGCCGTGGCCCTGCAGCTCCAGCACATGCTCGCCCGTGTACGAGTGCGGCGCGGGAAAGTACAGCGCGATGCCGCGATCGAGCGCTTCTCCGTTGCCGTCGATGAACGGCACGTAGCTGGCGTGACGCGGCGCAAGTGCCTGTCCGCATAACGCGAGCATCGCCTGCTGCGCGGCCGCTTCTCCCGCACGCCCGAACGACAACCGCACGACGCCGATCCCCCCGCGCCCCGGCGCGGTGGCGATTGCGACGATCGGATCGGTGTCGTTGCTCAGCATGGCGGCTCGTCGGAGGTGATGGGAGTGCCGGCATTGTATCGCGCGGGATCGTCCGCCTCTCATTAGGATTATTCTTGCATTATCTTAAACAAGATACGCCTCTGGTTCTGACTCGGTTTGGCTGGGCGGCTGTGAAAAAGATGGATGGCTTGTGGGGCAAGCGTTTCGCGCGCCATTTTGCTTGCTTTTGAGCAGCAATTTCAAACGCGCGCGCAGGATAAAAAACGTCCGACTTCCGCGATATATCGCCCGCATGGTTGACTACATGGCAGCGATTGCCTTGCACAATCGAAAGCATGCCTACACCACAAGAAAAAGCCGATTTCTCGGAACGACTCAAGTTCTCGATGGCCCGTTCGCCCGAAAGAATGCGAGGCGCTACCGATCTCGCGAACAAATTCAACCTGCGCTTCCGCGGCGAACCGGTCTCGCCGCAAACCGCCCACAAGTGGCTCACGGGGCGCTCCATTCCGACAGTCGACAAACTGCAGACGCTCGCCGAGTGGCTGAAGGTCGACCTGCATTGGCTGCACTATGGCCCGCCACCGAGCGGCAGCGCCCAGACCACGCCGAAACCGCTGGCGCGCGACGAGAAATATCCGGCATCGGAGGAGACGCTGGAACTGGCGTCGAAGATCGAGGCGCTATCGCCGCATCATCGATATTTGCTCGAGGAGCTTATCGATCAGTTTTATGGCGCGATGAAGCGATAGCCCTGAAAACAAAAACGCCCGGCAAAGCCGGGCGTTTTCACATTCAAACCTGATCAGCCGAAACTCAAGCCGCCTTCTTCCTGCTCTGTCCCATCATTCGGGTGATGTAGTACTGCTGCGCGATCGACAGCACGTTGTTCACCACGTAGTACAGCACGAGACCCGCCGGGAAGAAGAAGAACATGACCGAAAACGCGATCGGCATGAACATCATCATCTTGGCCTGCACGGGGTCCGGCGGCGTGGGGTTCAGCTTCGTCTGCAGGAACATCGAGACGGCCATCAGCACCGGCAGGATGAAATACGGGTCCTGCTGCGACAGATCGTGAATCCAGCCGATCCACGGCGCGCCGCGCATCTCCACCGACGACAGCAGCACCCAGTACAGCGAAATGAACACCGGAATCTGCACGACCACCGGCAGGCAGCCGCCAAACGGATTCACCTTCTCCGTCTTGTACAGCTCCATCAGCTGCGCATTCATCTTCTGCGGATCGCTCTTGAAGCGCTCGCGAATCTGCTGCATGCGCGGCGTGATTTCCTTCATGCGCGCCATCGACTTGTAGCTCGCCGCCGACAGCGGGAAGAACACGGCCTTGATGAGCAGCGTGAGCAGCACGATCGCCCAGCCCCAGTTGCCGACGTAGCCGTGAATCTTCTCCAGCAGCCAGAAGAGCGGCTTGGCGATGATCGTCACCATGCCGTAGTCCTTCACCAGTTCCAGGCCCGGCGCGATGCCTTCCAGCATGCGCTCTTCTTCCGGACCGGCGAAGAGGCGAGCATCGACGTTCACGCTCTGTCCCGGCGCGATCGTCTGCACCGGCTGCTGCACGCCGACGCGATACAGCACCGGATCGATCTTCTGCACGTAGATGTCACGCTGCACGCCTTCCTTCGGAATCCAGGCGGACGCGAAGTAATGTTGCACCATCGCGATCCAGCCATTGTTCGCGGACGGCACGAAGTCGGCCTTGTTCTTGTCGATGTCCGAAAAATCGATCTTCTGGAAGTGCTTCGCTTCCGTATAGACAGCCGGCCCGATGAACGTGTGCGAGAAGCGCGGCGTTTCCACCGGCGTGTTGTCGCGCACGAGTTCCATATAGAGCTTCGGCGTGACCGGCGCGCTGCCGACGTTCTCGATCTTCGTATCGACGTTGATCACGTAGCTTCCGCGCGTGAACGTGTACGTCTTCACGACCTTCACGCCGCCCTTCACCGGCGATTCGAACGCGAGCGTCAGCGTCTTTGCATCGCCCGACAGCGATGTCTGGCCGGGCACCGGCGTGAAGACGTCGTTGTGATTCGGGAAGTCGCCGCCGAGCAGGCCCGTGCGTGCGAGATACGTGTGGTTCGCCGTGTGATCGAACAGCGTGATGTAAAGGTCGGGCTGCTTGCCGTCACCTTCCTTCAGAAGCGACAGCTTCGACAGGGTGCCGCCGCGCGTGTCGATCTCACCCGAGTACACGTCGGTCGTGAACTTGACCAGTTGCGATGCCGCCGTGGCGGGCGGCGTGGCCGTGCCGGGAGCGGCGCCGGCCGGCGCGCTGGGCAGTTCGGACGGCTGCGCGCCCGGCGTGGCCGAGCCCGGTGCCGGATTGCTGGCGGTCTTGGCCGGCTGCGTCGCGCTCGGGAAGAACATCGACGGGCGCCCGTGGTCGCGCTGCCAGTTGTCGAACAGCATGACAACTGACACGAAGAAGATGACCCATAGGACGGTGCGTTTGATATCCATGCGTTGTCTCAGTGTCGATCGAAAAGCGCCTTACGCGCCGTTTAGTGGTGAATGCTTTTTATGAGCGGCTTCCGCTGCCGGTTCCCGAGCCATGGAGCCAGCCGATGGCGGGTCGTGCGGGTCGGGAAAGTCGGTGCGCCCGGCGGGCGGCGGCACGAGATCGATGCCGCCTGCCGAGAACGGATGACAGCGGCAAAGCCTTCTCGCGGCCAGATATGTGCCACGCGCGGCGCCATGATACTGGATTGCCTCGCGCGCGTAGTCGGAACAGGAAGGGTAAAAGCGGCACCGGTTGCCGAGCAGAGGGCTCACAGCAACCTTGTAGAAGCGCAACAACGCGATGAGTGCCGTTTGCATAAGCTTCGCGCCGCGCGTCATGTCCGCCGTGAGGGCCAAACCTGACGAAGCCTGCGCTTCATGACCCTGAAGGGCCGGATGAGTCGTCGACAGCGGGCGCGCTCGGCGGCCGCGTCACGGATTCGGCTGCGCGGCGCGCGGCTTCGCGCACGGCACGGTCGAACAATGCTTCCAGTTCGCCGCGGCATAACGCATGAAGCGGCGGGGAACTGGCGCTGGGCATCGCCTTGCGGTCGATTTTCGCGTGCAGCCGCACGAGAATGTCGAATCCGCGCAACTGTTCCCGTCGCAGACGAAACGCCTCGCGCGCGAGCCGTTTGATCAGGTTACGCGTGACCGCGCGCGGCGCCTGTTTCTTGCCGATGACGAGCCCCAGCCGCGCCTCGCCGCCCGTGGGCTTGCCGTACAGGACGAAGTGCGGCGAGCGTCGCCAGGGGCGCAAACGAAAAACGGATGAGAACTCATCCGTTTTCAGCAGCCTTGCGGCCTTGGGGAACGCGGCGTGCGCCGGCAACTGAACGATGTCCTGTCTCAAGACTTCTGTGCGGCGCGTGACCGGCTCGCCGTCGAGTGCAATGCCCAACCGCGAGCGTACACTTGGCAGCTTAGACTGCCAGGCGCTTGCGGCCCTTCGCGCGGCGAGCGTTGATGACCTTGCGGCCGCCAGCGGTCTTCATGCGAACGCGGAAGCCATGGGTGCGCTTGCGGCGCGTCACGGAAGGTTGGTAAGTACGTTTCATGGTGCTCTCACTTGAGTTGATTGACCGCGCGGGCTTGGCTCCAGTGTGGTCACTGCAAGCGCGATGGCCGGAGGTTCCAGGAATTCTGATTTCGCGGAACCCGCTATTTAAACCGTTTTCCTATTGACCGTCAATACTTTAGCGCCGATACGCGAGGCATCGGCCGTCGCCGGCCACCCATCGTCGCGCTGATTTGACCCTGTGGATAACTCGCGCGCTCTGCGGGTTTGGCGTTAGAATCTCGCCTTACTCCCAAATATCCGCCCGCTGCTTCGGCCCGCCGTTCGCCCGCAAACCCTTGCGGCGTAAGCCTCCGGAGCATGCCTGCTTGGCCGTGCCGGGACTTGCCGCAATTTTTGGCAAGCATGGCCGCAGGTGCGCGCAGCAACCATAACGACCGCATTCGATGAACGATTTCTGGGAACACTGTTCCGCATTGCTGGAGCGCGAGCTCACGCCCCAGCAGTACGTCACGTGGATCAAGCCGCTAACCCCGGTCGACTTCGATGCCGACGCGAGCACCCTGCGCATCGCCGCTCCCAATCGCTTCAAGCTCGACTGGGTGAAGAGCCAGTTCTCCGGCCGCATCGCCGATGTGGCGCGCGAGTTCTTCAGCGCGCCCATCGACGTACAGTTCGTTCTCGATCCGAAAGCCACCGCGCGCAGCGCGATCGGCGGCGGCCCGAATGCGGCGCCGCGTCCGAGCGTGAGCGCGCCCCGTCCGCCGGCGCCGTCGGCGCCATTGCCCGCGCAGCAGGCGCCGACCGTCGTCGCACATGCGAACGCCGCCGCGCACGTGAACGCGCTCGCAGCCGAGGCCGCGCAGCAGGCGCAGGCGATGCACGAAGACCAGGCCGATCTGGACCTCCCGAGCCTCGACGCCAACGAAGCCGCCGCTGGCCGGCGCACGTGGCGGCCGGGCGGCGCGCCGTCGGCGGGCGGTGAAAACGATTCCGCGTTCGAGCGCTCGAAGCTCAATCCGGTCCTCACGTTCGACAACTTCGTGACCGGTAAGGCGAACCAGCTGGCGCGCGCGGCGGCCATTCAGGTCGCCGACAATCCGGGCATCTCGTACAACCCGCTCTTTCTGTACGGCGGCGTGGGCCTCGGCAAGACGCACCTGATCCACGCCATCGGCAATCAGCTGTTGATGGACAAGGCCGGCGCGCGCATCCGCTACATCCACGCGGAGCAATATGTCTCCGATGTGGTGAAGGCGTACCAGCGCAAGGCGTTCGACGACTTCAAGCGCTACTACCACTCGCTCGATCTGCTGCTCATCGACGATATTCAATTCTTCTCGGGCAAGTCCCGCACGCAGGAAGAGTTCTTCTACGCGTTCGAGGCGCTCGTCGCGAACAAGGCGCAGGTCATCATCACGAGCGATACGTATCCGAAGGAAATCTCCGGCATCGACGATCGCCTGATCTCGCGCTTCGACTCCGGGTTGACGGTCGCGATCGAGCCGCCCGAACTCGAAATGCGCGTGGCGATTCTGATGCGCAAGGCGTTCTCCGAAGGCGTGAGCCTGTCGGAAGACGTGGCGTTTTTCGTCGCGAAGCATCTGCGCTCGAACGTGCGCGAACTCGAAGGCGCGCTGCGCAAGATCCTCGCGTATTCGAAGTTCCACGGCCGCGAAATCACCATCGAACTGACGCGCGAGGCGCTGAAAGACCTGCTGACGGTGCAGAACCGGCAGATTTCGGTGGAGAACATCCAGAAGACCGTCGCCGATTTCTACAACATCAAGGTCGCCGACATGTACTCGAAGAAGCGGCCGGCCAATATCGCGCGACCGCGCCAGATCGCGATGTATCTGGCGAAGGAACTCACGCAGAAGAGCCTGCCGGAAATCGGCGAGCTGTTCGGCGGGCGCGATCACACGACCGTGCTGCATGCGGTGCGCAAGATCGCCGCCGAGCGTGCGAACGATGCCCAGTTGAATCACGAACTGCACGTGCTCGAGCAGACGCTCAAGGGTTGAGCCGCGCGCTGCGCGGATCAGGAACGCACGCCTCGAAAAGCGCGTGCCGCGGGCCTGTTTATTGGCGAAAACGCCCCTATTTTTAGGGAGTGGTTCCGTTTTCAGGCACAATACAGGTTTGCCGTCCGTTGGCCTGGGCGGTTCTCGAGCGCAAGCTTTCGCGAGTGACCGGCGGGGGGCCGGCAACGCGTGTTACGAGGTTGTCCGGCGGTGCAGGACGAAGCAGCGGTGGCAAACCGCTGGACAGGCCGTCACATCAATGAAGGAACTCTATGCAACTGGTCAAGACCGAACGAGATAATCTTCTAAGGCCGCTGCAAACCGTGAGCGGTATCGTGGAACGCCGCCACACGTTGCCTATCCTCGCGAATCTGCTCATCACCAAGAACGGCGCCGACGTGTCGTTCCTCTCGACGGACCTCGAACTTCAGATCACCACGCGCGCGGATTTCGGCGTCGGCGGCGATCAGGTTGCGACCACCGTCGCTGCGCGCAAGCTGCTCGACATTCTGCGCGCGATGCCCTCCGGCGAAGTCGCGCTCGACCTCTCCGACAAGCGCCTCACGGTGCGCTCGGGCAAGAGCCGTTTCGCGCTGCAGACGCTCGCCGCAGACGAATTTCCCACGGTCAACCAGGCTACTGACTTCGGCGCGAGCCTGTCGGTTCCGCAGAAGACGTTCCGCCAGCTGCTCGGCATGGTGTACTTCGCGATGGCCCAGCAGGACATTCGCTACTACCTGAACGGCATGCTGCTCGTGGTGGATGGCGACCAGCTCATGGCCGTCGCAACGGATGGCCACCGCCTCGCGTTCTCGTCGATGAAAATCGACGGCGGCGCGTTCCCGCGTCAGGAAGTCATCATTCCGCGAAAGACCATTCTGGAACTGCAGCGTTTGCTGGAGGACATCGACGACACGCTCAAGATCGATATCGCCGCGACGCAGGTGAAGTTCACCTTCGGCCAGGTCGAACTGGTGTCGAAGCTGGTCGAAGGCAAGTTCCCGGACTTTCAGCGCGTCATTCCGAAGTCGCACAAGAACACGTTCGAAATCGGCCGTGAGGAGTTGCAGCGCTCGCTGCAGCGCGCGGCCATTCTGACCTCCGACAAGTTCAAGGGCGTGCGCTGCCTGATCGAGCCGGGCCAGCTCAAAATCATGTCGACTAACGCGGATCAGGAAGAGGCGCAGGAAGAACTCGAGATCGCATATCAGGGCGATACCGTTGACATCGGATTCAACGTCACGTACCTGCTCGACGTGCTCGCGAATCTGAAGGTCGACACGCTGCAAGTCGCGCTTGGCGACGCCAATTCCAGCGCGCTCATTACGATTCCCGAGAACGAGGAATTCAAGTACGTGGTGATGCCGATGCGCATCTGACGCGCGCCGATACCGATGACACTCCAAGGGGCGGCGCGCCCCTTTGGCGTTTTTAAGGTGTTTTGAAAAGTTCGAGCAGTAACCGAAGCAGTGACGCAGAACCGGAAGAAATCCATGACTGAAAACACAAATTCGCAGCCCGACAACAGCTACGGCGCATCGTCCATTCAGATCCTCGAAGGTCTGGAAGCGGTGCGCAAGCGCCCTGGCATGTATATCGGCGATACGTCGGATGGCACCGGTCTGCATCACCTCGTCTTCGAAGTGCTGGACAACTCCATCGACGAAGCGCTCGCCGGCTATTGCGACGACATCCACGTGACCATTCACGCGGACAACTCCATCTCGGTGACGGACAACGGCCGCGGCGTGCCCACGGGCCTGAAGCGCGACGACAAGCACGATCCGAAGCGCAGCGCCGCTGAGATCGTGATGACGGAGCTGCACGCAGGCGGCAAGTTCGATCAGAACAGCTACAAGGTGTCGGGCGGCCTGCACGGCGTGGGCGTGTCGTGTGTGAACGCGCTGTCCGAATGGCTGCGCCTCACGGTGCGCCGCGACGGCAAGAAGCATTTCATGGAATTTGCGCGCGGCGTCGTGCAGAACCGCGAGATCGTCGAGGAAGACGGCGTGCAGTATTCGCCGATGCCCGTCGTCGGCGATACGGAAAACCGCGGCACCGAGGTGCACTTTCTGGCGGATGCGACCATCTTCGGCAATGTCGAATTTCACTACGACATTCTTGCCAAGCGCATGCGCGAGCTGTCCTTCCTGAATAACGGCGTGCGTATCCGCCTGACGGACTTGCGCACGGGCAAGGAAGATGACTTCGCGTTCGCGGGGGGCGTGAAGGGCTTCGTCGAATACATCAACAAGCAGAAGCAAGTGCTGCATCCGACCGTATTCCACGCGACCGGCGAGCGCGAGAACGTGACCGTGGAAGTGGCGATGCAGTGGAACGACAGCTTCAACGAAAGCGTGCTCTGCTTCACGAACAACATTCCGCAGCGCGATGGCGGCACCCACCTGACCGGCCTGCGCGCGGCGATGACGCGCGTCATCAACAAGTACATCACGGACAACGAGATTGCGAAGAAGGCGAAGGTCGAGACGACCGGCGACGACATGCGCGAGGGCTTGTCGTGCGTGTTGTCGGTGAAGGTGCCCGAGCCGAAGTTCAGCTCGCAGACGAAGGACAAGCTGGTGTCGTCGGAAGTGCGCGCGCCGGTGGAGGAGGTCGTCGCGAAGGCGCTGGAAGACTATCTGCAGGAAACGCCGAACGACGCGAAGATCATCACCGGCAAGATCGTCGATGCCGCGCGTGCGCGCGATGCCGCGCGCAAGGCCCGCGAAATGACGCGACGCAAGGGCGTGCTCGACGGCATCGGCTTGCCGGGCAAGCTCGCGGATTGCCAGGAGAAGGATCCGGCGAAGTCGGAGATTTATATCGTCGAGGGCGACTCGGCGGGCGGGTCGGCGAAGCAGGGACGCGACCGCAAGTTCCAGGCAATCTTGCCGTTGCGCGGCAAGGTGCTGAACGTGGAGAAGGCGCGCTTCGACAAGCTGATTTCGTCCGAGCAGATCGTGACGCTGGTGACGGCGCTGGGCTGTGGCATCGGTAAGGACGACTACAACTTGGACAAGCTGCGTTATCACCGCATCATCATCATGACGGATGCGGACGTGGACGGCGCGCACATCCGCACGCTGCTGCTGACGTTCTTTTATCGGCAGATGCCCGAGATCGTCGAGCGCGGGTACATCTACATCGCGCAGCCGCCGCTGTACAAGATCAAGGCGGGCAAGGACGAGCGGTATATGAAGGACGCGCACGAGCTCAATCAGCACATGTTGAAGCTGGCGCTGAACGGCTCGGAATTGATTCCGAGTGAAGGCGCGGAAGGCATCAGCGGCGATGCGCTCGGCGAACTTGCGCGCGCGTATTTGCTGGCGCAGGCGGTGGTGGATCGACTGAGCCGTATCTACGATGCCGCCGCGCTCGAAGCGGTGATGGATGGCGTGGTGATCGATCTTTCGTCGCAGGAACTGGCGGAGGCATCGGCGAAGCGGCTGGAGGAGCGGCTGCGTGCTGATCCGCTCAAGCCGGAGGTCAGCGTCGAGTCGGCTTACGATCAGGTGCGCGAAGTGCGCTCGCTGCATATCAAGCGGCGTCATCACGGCAATGTGAAGGTTTCTGTTTTCGATGAAGACCTTCAGTTGACCGCGGACTATAAGCAGCTCGTTTCGACGGCGGATACGTTCAAGGGTTTGATCGGCGAAGGTGCGCTGATCAAGCGCGGCGAACGGTCGATGGCGGTGTCCGACTTCAAGAACGCGATGAAGTGGCTGATCGCGGATGCCGAGCGCAACGTTTCCAAGCAGCGTTATAAGGGCTTGGGCGAGATGAATCCCGAGCAACTCTGGGAAACGACGATGGACCCCAATGTGCGGCGGCTGCTGCGCGTGCAGATCGAAGATGCAATTGCCGCGGATGGCATCTTTACGACGCTCATGGGCGATGACGTGGAGCCGCGCCGGGCGTTTATCGAGAGCAATGCGTTGCGGGCGGGGAATATTGATGTTTGAGGGGTAAGCGAAGATCGACGATCAGTCGGTAATGAATCGATAGATCACTTTCCCCGGGGCCGCGCCATAGCAAGGCGCGGCCGTTGCATCAAAATTCGTACACGAGTTCTCTGAGCTATCCTCGCCAGCAGGACGACAAGTAATCGCATCGAATGGACTTGCCTCAGTGGAGCGATGACTTGCCACCTCGCGCTCCCAACCGCATCAGCCTTCCAAGCCACCGCTCCCTGCGGCGTCGCAAGCCCCACGCGGCGCTAACGTCCCCGGACACGACCCGCCGCTATCCGTAACCACGTCTTCGTTTTTCAGACGATTCCGCTTTCCCATTCTGATGCTGCCCCGTTTAATCCCGGGTCGTTTCGCTTGCTGTCCTTCGAAAAGGCGTCGCAAGCGGGAATTCCGTCCGTGCAATGCCGGGCATCATTCTAGGAAGCATCGTGAGAAAAATAACTCGATACGGTTGGCTCGTTTGTGCGATCGTCACATGGCTGAGCGGTTGCGGCACGCAGCCGGCAGACAGGCAGGTCGCGCAGCAGCGAAGCGCTCTACCCCAGGCTCAAGTGCCACTTCCCGCTCCATCAGCGGTGCAAGCAGTAAGCCCCGCTCCGCCTCAGCCGCCTGTCATCATGGCGATGAAGCTTGTGTCGCCGCCCGCGTACGTCAGCCCCGCCGTGCAAGACACCGCACAATACAAACGCTACGACGACAACGGCATCAGGCAGGTCGCCGAGCATCCCCTGACCACGTTCAGCCTCGACATGGATACTGGCAGCTATGCCAACGTCCGGCGCTTCCTGAATCAAGGCCAAATGCCTCCCGCAGACGCCGTCCGCGTCGAGGAACTCGTCAACTACTTCCCGTCGGAAGGCGGCGCCGGCAAGCGGCTGGGCGATTCTCCTTTCGCCGTTGACTACGAACTCGCGCCTAGCCCATGGAACAGTGGCAAGACCTTGCTCCGCGTCAACGTGCAAGCGTTGAACGACGGCAAACAGTCCGTGCCGGCATCGAACCTCGTCTTTCTCGTCAACGTGTCCGGCTCCATGAATTCCGCCGAACGTCTGCCTTTGATCAAGTCCGCACTCAAGTTGCTGACGAGGCAATTGCGCGCTAAGGACACCGTCTCGCTGGTCACGTACGCGGACGGCACGCAGGTCGTGCTCGAGCCGACGTCGGGCACGGAAATCGACAAGATCGAAGCCGCGATCGATCGATTGGAGGCTGGCGGAGGAACGGCGGGCGCGTCCGGCCTGCAGTTGGCCTATCAGATGGCGCGACGAGGGTTCATCAAGCGCGGCGTCAATCGCGTGCTGCTCGCGACGGATGGCGACTTCAATGTCGGCGTCACGAGCACCGAGGCGCTGACCGACATGATCAAACACGAACGAGAGTCGGGCGTCACTCTGTTGACGCTGGGCGTCGGCGATTCGAACTTCAACGACGCGATGATGGTGCAGGTCGCGGACGCAGGAAACGGCAACTACAGTTACATCGATTCGCTGTCGGAAGCGAACAAGGTGCTGCACGACGAGATGCAGTTGACGCTCGTGACCGTCGCGAAGGACGTGAAAGCGCAGATCGAGTTCAATCCCGCTCAGGTGATCGAGTATCGCCAGATCGGCTACGAGAAGCGTCAGTTGACCAACGAAGCGTTCAACGACGACAAGGTCGATGCCGGCGATATCGGCGCAGGCAAACGCGTCACTGTGCTGTACGAACTAACGTTGAAGGGGCAACAGCCGAGCATCGATCCATCGCGCTATCAAGCGGACAAGCGCGATTCGGGCAGTCACGGCTCGGAACTCGCCTATCTCAAACTGCGCTGGAAGAGTCCGGCTGGCAGCCGCAGTAACCTGGTTTCACTGCCGCTCGACGAGACGGCGCTTCGCGCATCGTTCGACAGCGCTTCCAGCGAGACGCGCTTTCTCGCCGCGGTGGCCGCATATGGTCAAAAGCTGCGCGGTAATCCGGCGTTGACATCGACGCCGTGGTCTTCCATCGCCAAGTGGGCGAACGCGGCCAAGGCAAGCGATGAATTTGGCTATCGTGCCGAGTTCGTGAGACTGACGAAGCTCGCTGAGTCGTTGTCTCCAGTGACCGACCAAGTTGACCGATGAGCATCTGACATCGTTCGGGCCGGTGCGCGGGCGCGCGGCTATCGTCGCGCCCGCGCGCCAAGGCTGACCACGGACGCACCATCACGCAGTCGGCTTGCCCCCAGCCGGGACCGCACCATCGTCCGACCCGCGTACACTCTCGCTTTACCCCACTTCATCGCGCCACGCGCCCCCACCATGTTCACCTGCCGAAACCAGTCCTGCGGCGCAGACTGGAAGCTCTCCGACGTTGACATTCACAACGAAGGCCAGGGCCTGCTATTCCGCTGCCCGATGTGCGGCGCACGCAACTACGTGACACGCCACCAGACAAAGGAAGGCGAAACCACGTACGAGCAAGTCACCGAAATCCCGCCCTACGGCAAGCGCTAACACCATGACGACCGAATCATCCTTTGCCAGCCTGCCGCTCACGCCAGCGATGCAGGCCAACCTGCAACAACTCGGCTACACGTCGATGACGCCGATCCAGGCCGCCAGCCTGCCGCACGCGCTCGCGGGACACGATCTCATCGCGCAGGCCAAAACCGGCAGCGGCAAAACCGCCGCCTTCACGCTGCCGCTGCTCGCCCGGCTCGACGCCGCCCAGTTCGCGGTGCAAGCGCTCGTGCTTTGCCCCACGCGCGAACTCGCCGATCAGGTCACGCAGGAAATCCGCCGCCTCGCGCGCGCGGAAGACAACATCAAGGTGCTGACGCTATGCGGCGGCACGCCAATGCGTCCGCAAATCGCGAGCCTCGAACACGGCGCGCATATCGTCGTGGGGACGCCGGGGCGCATCATGGACCATCTGCAGCGGGAGACGCTCTCGCTCGATGCCGTCCGCACGCTCGTCCTCGATGAAGCCGATCGCATGCTCGACATGGGCTTCTTCGACGATATCGCATCGGTGGCGCGGCAATGTCCGAAGGATCGGCAGACCTTGCTGTTCTCGGCGACATATCCCGAAGGCATCGTCAAACTGAGTCAGCAGTTCCTGCGCAATCAGCGCGAGGTCAAGCTCACCGAGCAGCACAGCAACGCGAAAATCAAGCAGCGTTTCTATCAGGTCGAGGATCACGAACGGTTGCACGCGGTCGGCCTGCTGCTCGACCACTATCGCCCCGTCAGCACGCTGGCGTTCTGCAACACGAAGCAGCAATGCCGCGATCTGCTCGATGTGCTGCGCGCACAAGGCTTCGAAGCGCTGACCCTGCACGGCGAACTCGATCAGCGCGAGCGCGATCAGGTCCTCGTGCAGTTCGCCAATCGCAGCTGCTCGGTGCTCGTCGCAACGGATGTCGCCGCCCGCGGGCTCGACATCGCGCAACTGGAGGCCGTCATCAACGTCGATGTGACGCCCGATCCCGAGGTGCACGTGCATCGCATCGGCCGGACAGGGCGCGCGGGCGAGGAAGGCTGGGCGCTGTCGCTGGCGAGCATGGACGAGATGGGGCGCGTCGGTGCAATCGAGGAAGCGCAGCGGGCAGAAGTGGAGTGGCATCCGCTCTCGGAACTCACGTCGGCGGAACCGGGGCACCTGAAGCCGCCGATGGCGACGCTGCAGATTCTCGGCGGCCGCAAAGACAAGATCCGCCCCGGCGACGTGCTCGGCGCGCTCACCGGCGAGGCCGGCTTCAAGGGCGAGCAAATCGGCAAGATCAACGTGATGGATATGGTGACCTACGTCGCAGTCGAGCGAGGCGTCGCTGAGGACGCGGTGCGCAAGCTGGGCGCCGGGAAGCTCAAGGGACGCAAGGTCAAGGTCCGGCGGATGTGAGTCGCGCGGCGGCGCATGCTCGTGCGTGGACAGCGGCGGTATCCGCGAAAGATAGAGCCTTCGCTAACGATGAAAGCCCGCTCGACGATACGGCGCAGACGCGCGCCGCTAACCGTCACGCGCACGGCACGCGAGGGCGTTCATTCACTTCAGCGTCATCTGCTGGATCGACTTGCAAGCTCGCGCGGCTGATCCAGCGCTCTCCGCCATTGACACCCGGCGCAAGCGCGTACAACACGCGAGCGCTTCTGTTCACTCCAGCGTCATCTGCTCAGTCGCTTGCAAGTTCGCTCGACGACACGGCGCACGTCGCGCGACCGATCCGGCGCTTTCCGCCGGCGACACGCGGCGCAAGTCGCGAACGGTGTCGCGCGCACGGCACGCAAGCTCGCGCGGCTGATCCAGCGCTCCCCGCCACTGACACCCGGCGCAAGCGCGTGTAACCCGCCAGCGCTTTCATTCACTCCCGCGCCATCTTCACCGGCGCCTCGCTCCGATCACGCGTGACGAGCCGCAAGCCGCTCGCCACACTCGCCGCCCCCGCGAAGCCCGCGCCGAGCGAAAGCGCCAGCCCCGGCCCGTGCTTGCCCGCGATCCCGAAACACAACGCCACCAGCGCCGCGCCGAGCGCCTGACCAATCAGCCGTGCAGTGGCAACGACGCCGCTCGCGCCTCCGCTGCGTTCGCGTGGCGCGCTCGCCATGAACGCTTTCAGGTTCGGCGACTGGAAGAAGCCGAAGCCCGCGCCGCAAATCGACATGCGAATGCAGATATCGAGCGCATGTGGGTCCGCCGGCAGCGCCGCGAGCGACACCATTCCCGCGCAGAGAATGGCCAGGCCGATCCCGCCGAGCAGACCGGGCGGATAGCGATCCGAGAGGCGGCCGGCGATCGGCGCCATCAGCGCGACGAGCACGGACCAGGGCGTCATCAGGAAGCCGGTTTCGACCTGCGTCCGGCCGAGCACGCCCTCGAAGTAGAACGGCAGCGATACGAACGCGAGACCCTGCGCGGCGAACGAGCAAACGGCGGTCATCGTCGATAGCGCGAACATCGGGCGTCGAAAGAGATCGACGGGCAGCATCGGCGCGGGGTGTCCGCGCTCCCGACGCAGCATCAACGCGCCCGCGACGAGCGCCACGCCGAGCGACGCCAGCACGGTTCGCGACGGCGCGCGCTGCGCCGCTTCGCCCAACGCGAAAATCAGCGCCGCGAACGTGACCACGTTGAGCGCGGCAGCGACGCGGTCGAAACCATGCGCGCTGCGCTTCGTCTGCGGAAGCGCGGGCCACGCGATGAAGAGTGCGAGCGCGCCGACCGGCAGATTGACGGCGAAGAGCCACGGCCACGTTCCGAGCGAGAGCACGATCGACGCGACGGTCGGCCCGACAGCGAACGCGGTGCCGACGATCAGCGCATTCAGCCCGACACCGCGTCCCAGCCGATGCAGCGGAAAAATCGCGCTGATGAGCGCCGTGTTGACGCTCATGATCGCGCTGGCGCCGAGCCCTTGCAGAAGGCGCGCCGCGACGAGCGTCGGCAGCGACCACGAGAACGCGCAAACGGCGGACGCGATCGTGAACAGAATCAGTCCACCGAGATAAACCCGCCGATGTCCGACGATTCCGCCCAGCGCGGCAAGCGGCAACAGCGTGGCGACCATTGCAAGCTGATATGCGTTGATGATCCAGACCGACGCGGCGGGCGTCGCGTGAAGATCGGCGGCGATGGCCGGCAGCGCGGTATTGGCGATGGCGGTGTCGAGCGTCGCCATCGCGACGGCGAGCAGAAGCGCGGCCATGCCGCGGCGCTCGAGCGGGGTCATCGGCGCGTCGGGGTCGCGGGGCGTCGGGGAAGCGGTATCGGCGGACACGTTCGGTTCCGTAGTTAAGCGGAAGGAGAATAATGCGACACGATACGGGAAGCCGAAGCATCGCGCTCGACGATGCTTTCATCGGCATATCGGCGGCGGTTATGCTGTGCCGACGAGATCGGAAGGAGACAACGAATGGCGATTCGAATCGTGCGGCTCGGCTCACCGCGCGCGGACAACGAGGGCTTGCGTATCGGCACGGTTCGCCGTCCGCCGCGCGGCGTGCCGAAATCCGAGTTCGCGAGCCGCGATTTCTATGACGTGTGGTATCCGAACCTGTCGCCGTCGGCCGAACTGGTGGCGGAGGCGTTGCACGCGGAAAGCGACAAGGCGTGGCGCGACTTCGTGAGGAAGTTCAAGTCGCAGATGGCGGAGCCGGACGCGAGCAAATCGCTGGATCTGCTGGCGGCGCTTTCGCATACGGCGAATCTGTCGGTGGGGTGTTACTGCGAGGACGAGGCGCGATGCCATCGGTCCGTGCTGCGGGAACTGCTGGCGAAGAGGGGAGCGGAAGTGCTGTGACGAAGGCGGGCGATGGACGCATGAACGGCGTCCATCGCCAGCGCTTTAGTCGGTGCCGAACTTCGGCGAGCGCGGGCCGTAAAGCAGCCCGGTCTTGCCACCTGTCGCGAGCAGTCGCTGGCTCGTGAGGCCGGCGACATCGAAGGACTTGTCGGTCAGCGAATTCGTGATCTGCTTCGCGACGCCCTGAACGAGTATGCCGACGAGGCTGCCGTTGCCCATGCCGACGTTGAAGCCCGTTTCACTGCCGTTCGCCGTCGCCGTTCCCTTCCAGAGTTCGTCGCCGGAGCGCAGGTCGACCAGCTTCGCATTTGCAGCGACGACCGTCTTGCTGTCGATAACGACGAACTTCGAGCCGTAGCTGGTGACGGTCGTGTACAGGGCGGCATCCGCGCCGAAGATTTCGCGGAGCTTCGCGGGCGCGGTGTTCTGGATGTCGGTCGGCGTGGTCAGGCCGTTGTGCTTGAAGGTTTCCTCCATCTCGGCTACGGGCACGACGTAATAGCCGCCTTCGGCGAGCGGCATCGTCATTTGCGCCAGCATGCCGTGCGTCGCGTTGATATCGGATGTCTGGTTGACGGGCGGCAGCACGAGAATCGAGTGCGGCTTGCTGTTGCGGAATGCCGTGTAGTCGGCTTGTTGCGGTGCGCGCGAGGCGCATGCGCTCAGCATCAGCAATGCGGCGAGCATGGCGAAAAGCCGGCGTGAGAAATTCATGGTCATGGTTGGTCGGCGCTTACTTGAGATGGCTCAACAAAAAGTCCATATACACGGACGACTCGGGGAACTGTTCTTTCTCGGCGGTCAGTTCCTGGCGCGCTGAATCGGTTTGGCCGATGCTTGCGTACAGCGTGCCGAGATGCGCGTGGAAGCCCGGCGGCAGCGCCTTGCCCTTCGCGAGGATCTGCTGGCGTGCCTTCTCGAGCGCGTCGATCTGCTCGGTCGGGCTCTTCTGAGCCTTGAAGTATTCGTAGACCTGCGGCTGATAGCCGTCCCATTGATACAGCGGCGCAGCGCCCTGCGTGGCGCAACCGGTCAGCAGCGCGCACGCCGCCGCGACCGGCAGCGCGAGGCCGGTCAGAAAGTGATTCTTGTGAAGCATGTTTGAATGGACTGGTGAGTGATGCGGTTACTTGGCGGCTTCAAGCGCGCCGGCGTCGACTTTTTCGACGAGGTGATTGACTGCTTCCTGGACCGCCAGATCGAGGACCTTGCCGTTGAGCGTCGAGTCGTAGCTCGCGGTGCCGCCGAAGCCGATGACTTCGCGGTTCGACAAGCTGTATTCGCCCGCGCCCTGACTGGATGCGACGACTTCGGAGGTGGTCGTATCGACGATATTGAGACTGACCTTCGCGTAGGCGACTTGGGTCTTGCCGCTGCCGAGGACACCGAACAGTTGATGATCGCCGACGTCCTTGCGGCCGAATTCCGTCACGTCGCCGGTAATGACGTAGTTGGCGCCTTTCAGCGCCTGACTCTTGTTGCCGATGGCGGCTTCCTGCTTGATCTCGCCGAGGTTGTCGCGGTCGAGCACGGTGAAGCGGCGGCTCTGCTGCAACGTCGTTTGCAGGATGGTCTTTGCCTGGCTGCCGACGCGATCGACGCCATCCGAAAAGACGCCGCGCATGTAGCTCGAGCGGTTATCGAATTTGCCGATGGAGACGGCAACGGGCTTGCCGGCGTACGGCGTGCGCGCGCTGCTCACTTCGGGAACCGGCAACGAACGCGATGCTTCTGTCGCGCAACCGCTCAGGACTGCAATGACAGAAGCGGTGATGAGCGCTGTGCGCGCTTTGATTGACTTCATGGATTGGCCTCTGGAAAGACGCCGTCGGTTCGATGTGGTGCAGCGTTGCTGGCCGATGGAAAACTGTTGATGAGCAGTTGATCGGCTCGCTTGTCTGACTCAAGACGGCGAAGGGAGGCGATTGTCAGGCGATTCGAGGAGGCGAGGGGTTCGGACGGGTCTGAAAAACCCGGCGCGGGCGGGTGCGTCGGTAAAGAAGGGAGCGGAGGGATGGAGAGCCGTCGACCGAGACAGTTTCGCTAAGGCAGGGGCCGAGGGTAAGAAGACATGCCGGAAATGAAAAAGGCCGGTCAGCTTTCGCTAACCGGCCTTTCGAATTCTTTGGTGGGGCGTGAGTGACTCGAACACTCGACCTACGGATTAAGAGTCCGCTGCTCTACCAACTGAGCTAACGCCCCAACAGAAGCGAAATTATAGCGGGAGTATTTCGAAAAGCGCAAGCGTCTATCGCGAAAAATTTTGCGCTCGCGATGACGCGCGGACCGCAAGGCACGCAGGCCCGAGCCGGTATCATGACGCCTCCACTCACCGCACGAGCCAAACAAATGGACGAAGCCGCCATCCGAGCGTTGCTCGACGAGATCCTGGCGCCCTGGGTTCGCGAGTTGTCGCTTGCCCCCGAATCCATCGGCGATGACTGCGTCACCCTGCGTCTGCCATATTCGGCGCACCTGCGGCACGCAGGCGGCGTGATCTGCGGCCAGGTCTTTATGGCCGCCGCCGATACCGCGATGGTCGTCGCCATCTCACACACGATGGGCGGCTTCTCGCCGATGACCACCGTCTCGCTCAACACCACATTCATGCGCCCGGTGAAATCCGGCGACGTGCTCGTCACCGCGCGCGTCATGCGTCGCGGTCGCAACCTCGTGTTCGGCGAAATCGACATGCACGACGCCAGCGGCGACCTCGCCGCCCACGCCACGACAACCTACGCGCTCCTTAGCAAATAAATGTTCGATCAGGTCGTATTCGCCGGCGGCGGCAATCGCTGCTGGTGGCAAGCCGGTTTCTGGGACGTCATCCAGCCGGAATTGAAGCTCAGGCCGCGCATCATCGCGGGCATCTCGGCGGGCGCGGCCACCGCGTGCATGCTCTACACGAACGACGCGCGCCGGGTCATGGACTACTACGCGCAAGCCCTGCGCGGCAACACGAAAAACGCGTACTGGGGCAACCTGCTGCGCGGGCAGTCCGTCTTCCCGCATTACCGCATCTATCGGCAGGCGCTGCTCGACATCTTCGCCGATCGTTTTCACGAGCTGGCTTCCGCGCCGGAGATCCGCATCGGCGTATCGCATTTGCCTCGCTGGCTCGGCGCGCGCAGCGCGGTCGCGGCGGGGCTAATCGCGTACAACATCGAAAAGTACGTGCGCAAGACGCTGCATCCGACGCTCGGTCAGGCGCTCGGCTTCCATCCTGAATTCGTGCGGGCGCAGGAATGCGCGACGATAGAAGACCTCGCCGATCTGATCCTGCAATCGTCGAGCACGCCGCCTTTCACGCCGATCCTCCGACGCAACGGCCGCCCGGTTCTCGATGGCGGCATGGTCGACAACGTCCCGGTCTCCGCGCTCGACGCATCACCGGGGATGGTGCTCGTCATGGTCACGCGGCTGTATCCGCGCGAGCGCACCTTCGTCGTGCCGCATGGCGAGCAGCGGCGCATCTACGTGCAGCCGTCGCGCAAGGTGCCGATATCGAGCTGGGACTATACGAGCCCGTCGCAGATGCAGCATGCTTACGACCTGGGCCGCGCGGATGGCGAAGACTTCCTCGAACGCCTTCCGCGACTGATGCAGACCGCATCGCACGTTGCTTAGCGGAACAAAGGAGCGCGCCGTGTCGAAGCAGCACACCTACGAACTCACCATCGCATGGACGGGCAATCGCGGTTCCGGCACGTCCGCCTACGATGCCTACTCGCGCGATCATGTCGTGCGCGTCGCGAACAAGGCCGCGATCGAGGCATCGAGCGATCCCGCGTTTCGCGGCGATGCCGCGCGCCACAATCCGGAAGAGTTGTTCGTAGCGTCGCTGTCGTCGTGCCACATGCTGTGGTATCTGCACCTGTGCGCGGTCAACAAGATCGTCGTGACCGGCTATGTCGATGACGCCGTCGGCATCATGCAGGAAGACGCCAACCGAAGCGGCCGCTTCGCCGATGTCATGCTGCGCCCGCGCGTGACCATCGGCGCGGGCGGCGATACGGCCCTCGCGGCGCGCCTGCACGAAGAGGCGCACCGCTTCTGCTTCATCGCGAACTCGGTGAATTTTCCGGTGCGCTGCGAACCGTCGATCGACGTGTCGACGGCCTGACGCAGCCTGCGCTTATCGGCGGCGCGCGTGTTGCAGCGCTTCCGGATTCGACACGCTCGACGTATCGCCGGCATCGAACGCGAGAATGTTGCCGAACGCCGCGCTGAAGTAAAGCTCATAGCTCTCGCGCTCCACGTAGCCGATGTGCGGCGTGCAGATCACGTTCTCCATGCGCAAGAGGCCGTAACCCTGAAGAATCGGCTCGCTTTCGTACACGTCGACCGCGACCATCCCCGGCCGGTTGTGATGCAGCGAGTTCAGGAGCGCGTTCTCTTCGAGCAGTTCGGCGCGGCTCGTATTGACGAAGAGGGCGGTCGGCTTCATTCGCATCAGATCATCCGTCCGGACGATGCCGCGCGTTTCGTCGGTCAGGCGCAGATGCACGGTCAGCACGTCGCTTTGTTCGAAGAGCGCATCTCGGCTCTCAACGACAGCGAAGCCATCCTCGCGCGCCGCCGCCAGCGAATGCTCGCGGCCATGCACGAGCACGTTCATGCCGAACGCCTTGCCATAACCCGCCACAAGCTGGCCGATCTTTCCGTAGCCCCAGATGCCGAGCGTCTGCCCGCGCAGCATTTGCCCGAGGCCGAAGTTCGGCGGCAGCGCCGACGTCTTCAGCCCCGACTGCTGCCACGCGCCCTGCTTCAGATTCGCGACGTATTGCGGAATGCGCCGCTGCGCGGCCATGATCAGCGCCCACGTCAGTTCGGCCGGCGCGACCGGCGATCCGGTCCCTTCGAGCACGGCGATGCCGCGTTCCGTACATGCGTCGATATCGATATGCCCGCCGCCCGCGCGGCCCGTCTGGCTGATCATGCGCAATTTCGGGCATTTATCGAGGAGCTGCGAACTGATGCGCGTGCGTTCGCGGATCAGCACCAGCGCATCCACTTCCGACAGTCTGCTAGCCAACTGTCCGAGTCCACGCACCGTGTTATTAAAGACTTTCACTTCGTGATCATCGAGAAGATGAAAGCAGTCGAGCTTCCTTACGGCGTCCTGGTAGTCGTCGAGAATGGCGATTTTCATGGGCATTGATTGGCTTTTTGTAGGCATCAAACGTGCTGCATTATCTGTTCGACTCGCGTAAATGGAGCGGATTAACTTCGGGTAATTACCGAGAAAACCGCTCTAAATCTCACGAAATGGATCTTCGCTGCCCGACATCAAGGCGGCGCGGCATGACGGTGTTATGCTGATTTCCCGGTTTCCGGGCAGACGATTGCTTGGAAAACGAGAAAGCGCGGCGCCATTGCGGAAAACACGGTAATCCGCAAGGGGACAGGCCGCTTAGTATCTCTTTTTAACAGTTTGTTCCTTAGCGACGCAAGCCGCCACGGCCCAGCGTCGCAGGGATCAGGCCCGATGACGCCGCAATCGGCAACGGAACCGTCTTTTGTGCGACGAATTACTCCCGAAATGCACGGCGGTTCCGGCCCCAACGCCTCTCGCATGCAGCGTCCGGGCTCACGGTTTTCATTGCAGAAACGGAGACAGCTCGATGAACCAGCCCGCAGTAGCCGAAGAAAATAAAAACAACGTCGTCGATGTAGGCGCGCCGGCCCATGTCCGGCACCGACGATTGATCGAATGGGTTCAACGCGTCGCCGCGCTGACTAAACCCGATCGCGTCGTCTGGTGCGACGGCACGCAAGCCGAATACGACCGCCTCTGCGAACAGATGGTCGCCGCCGGCACGATGAAGAAGCTCAATCCCGCGAAACGCCCCAATTCCTTTCTGGCCTGCTCCGATCCCTCGGACGTCGCGCGCGTCGAAGACAGAACGTTTATCTGCTCGGAGCGCGCCGAAGACGCAGGCCCCACGAACAACTGGATCGACCCGCAGCAAATGCGCTCGACGCTCGACGGCCTGTTCGAAGGCGCGATGCGCGGCCGCACGATGTACGTCGTGCCGTTCTCGATGGGCCCGCTCGGCTCGCCGATCGCGCATATCGGCGTCGAGTTGTCGGACAGCCCGTACGTCGTCACGAACATGCGCATCATGACGCGCATGGGCCGCGAGGTTTACGACGTGCTCGGTGAGGAAGGCGAATTCGTGCCTTGCGTGCATTCGGTCGGCGCACCGCTCGTCGATGGCCGCAAGGACGTGCCCTGGCCGTGCAACGACACGAAGTACATCGTGCATTTCCCGGAATCGCGAGAAATCTGGAGCTTCGGCTCCGGCTACGGCGGCAACGCGCTGCTGGGCAAGAAGTGCTTCGCGCTGCGCATCGCATCGACGATGGGCCGCGACGAAGGCTGGCTCGCCGAGCACATGCTCATTCTCGGCGTCACGTCGCCCGAGGGCCGCAAGCATCACGTCGCGGCGGCGTTTCCGTCGGCGTGCGGCAAGACCAACTTCGCGATGCTGATCCCGCCGCAAGACCTGAACGGCTGGAAGGTGACGACCATCGGCGACGACATCGCGTGGATCAAGCCCGGTAAAGACGGCCGCCTCTACGCGATCAACCCCGAAGCCGGCTACTTCGGCGTTGCGCCGGGCACGAGCGAAAAGACGAACTTCAACGCGATGGCGACGCTCAAGGAGAACGTGATCTTCACGAACGTCGCGCTGACCGATGACGGCGACGTCTGGTGGGAAGGCATGACCGACTCGCCGCCCGCGCATCTGATCGACTGGCAGGGCCGCGACTGGACGCCCGAGCTCGCCAAGGAAACCGGTGCGAAGGCCGCGCATCCGAACGCGCGCTTCACGGCGCCGGCGTCGCAATGTCCGTCGATCGATCCGGACTGGGAAAACCCGGCAGGCGTGCCGATCGACGCGTTCATCTTCGGCGGACGCCGCTCGACGACCGTGCCGCTCGTCACCGAGGCGCGCGACTGGAAAGAAGGCGTCTACATGGCCGCGACGATGGGCTCCGAAACCACCGCCGCCGCCGCCGGGCAACAGGGCGTCGTGCGCCGCGATCCGTTCGCCATGCTGCCGTTCTGCGGCTACAACATGACCGACTATTTCGGTCACTGGCTGAAGATCGGCGAACGCCTCGAAGCGCTGAACGCGAAGGCGCCGAAGTTCTTCTGCGTCAACTGGTTCCGCAAGGGCGACGACGGCAAGTTCGTCTGGCCGGGCTTCGGCGAAAACATGCGCGTGCTGAACTGGATGGTCGGCCGTATCGAAGGCACCGCGAGCGGTGAAGAGCACGCGTTCGGCATTTCGCCGCGTTACGAGGACATCGACTGGGGCGGGCTCGACTTCACGCGCGACCAGTTCGAGCAGGTCATCTCGGTAAACGACGCCGCCTGGCGCGATGAACTCGCGCTGCACGACGAACTGTTCAGCCGCCTGCAGCGAGGGCTGCCGGACGCGCTGCCCGAAGCGAAGGCCGGCATGGAGAAGCGACTGGCCGCGTGATGCTTCAACCTTGTGCATCGCTCGTCGATGCAACGTTCTGAAAGGCGGTCGGCGGGAAAGGTATCTTCCCCGCCGAGCGCGCTTCGTCCACGATTTTTTTCGAAAAGGCAATCGCCAACCGCAACTTCTGCACGATTTCGCCAGTCCTAGGATAATTCTGAATTGCCTTGCAGCAGAATTGTGAGCCGCCTGGCGGCAGGAGTTGTCCCATGGATCATTTGCAGTCGATGAGAGTGTTCGTCCGCGTGGCCGATCTCGGCAGTTTTGCCAGGGCCGCGAGCGCGATGGACATCTCGAACGCGGTCGCGACGCGGCACGTCGCGGATCTCGAAAGCCGCCTCGGCACGCGCCTGCTCAATCGCACCACGCGCAGCCTTTCGCTTACCGAATCCGGTCAGGTCTATCTCGAGCGAGCGCGCCAGATTCTCGATGAACTCGAGGACGTCGAACAGATGGTCGTCGCGCGCAATCATGAGCCGCTCGGCTCACTGCGCATCGTCGCGCCGGTCGTGTTCGGTCTTCACAATCTCGCGCCCGTCCTGCAGACGTACGCGCAGCGCTATCCGAAAGTCATCCCCGATGTGACGCTCGTGGACCGCCAGGTCGATCTGGTGGAGGAAGGTTTCGATGTCGGCATCGTCATTGCGCGGCAGGTGAAGAGTGCGAGCGTCGTCACGCGGCGGCTGACGACCGGCTGCATGACCGTCTGCGCCACGCCGGCGTACCTGGAAAAGCACGGCACGCCGACGCGGCCGGAACATCTGCTGGAACATCCGTGCCTGAGCCTGCCGTCCGAATACTGGGGCGACGAACGCGTGTTCACCGGCCCGGAAGGCGAGGTGCGCGTACGGCCGTCGAACGTGATCATCGCCAACAATACCGAGATGCTGCGGCAGTTTGCGCTGCTCGGCATGGGGATCGCAATTTTGCCGAGCTACCTGATCGGCAACGACATGAAACGCGGCCAGCTGGTGCGCCTGCTGAGCGACTATCAGTTGCCGCAGGTCGAGATCAACGTCGCGTATCCGAGCCGGCGGCATCTGCCGGCGAAGGTGCGGACGTTCATCGATCACCTCGTCGAGCATTTCAGCCAGACGCCGAATCATCAGCTTGGCGAGCAATGGATTCGCGACGGCATGGGCAAGCCGGCTGCCGGCAGCGCGCAGTACGAGCCTGCCGATGAACCGCAAGCGCCGCCCCCCGCGCCGCGCTCGCGTTCGATGGACGGCGAACTGGGACCGAAATTGTCGAAGCCGTCGCGGACGCGAGGGCGGGTGCCGGCGGCGTCGCCGTTTTAGTTTTTTCAGCTGAGACAGGCCCGCAAGATTTGCTTTCGCGGGCTATGTGCTTCCTGGCTGGCGGCAGCAGAAAAAAAGCCCGCGAATCGCTTCGCGGGCTTCGTGCTTTCGATCAGGGACGTTTAGCGCGGCGGCGCGCTATCAACTTGCCTTCCGCGTCGCAGCCTTCTTCGCAGCCGCCTTTTTTGCCGGCGCTTTCTTCGCGGCTACGGTCTTCGTCGCGGCCTTCGCGCGCGTCGTCTTCGCGGCTACGGCGACATCGCTATCGCCATCGTCGGCGGTATCGGTCTGCGGCTCCGCAGCGGCCCCGCGCTTCGCCGCCGTTTTCGCGCCCGGCTTGGCTTCCTTCTTCTCGAACTCGAAGCCGATCTTTCCGTCAGGCTGCTTGACCAGAAACGCCTTGAAGTTGCGCCCGGTCCGCGACGATTTGAAATTCGTCAGCAGATCCGTGCGGCCGCCGTTCAGCAGCTTTTCCATCTGCTCGCGTCCGATTTCCTGTTGCAGAATGACCTTGCCGGAGCGGAAATCGCAGGTCTTCGGATTCGCGACGGAGTTCTCGCAGACGTAGCTCATGCCGTGCTCGAATACGCGCGACTGACACTTCGGGCACGCGCCGACCGGCGTCTGCTCCGAGAAATCGGGCGGTTCGCCGTCTTCGCCGCCGGTGTCCTGACCGAAGTCGAATTCCAGCTTGAAGTTCTTGATTTCGTCGTCGAACGAAAGCTTCAGGATGGCCGAGAACGGACGCCCCATCTTGCTGCGGAAGCCGGAAAGCGGCCCGATGGTTTTCTCGCGCAGCAATTCCTCGACTTCCGGAATCTCGAACTGACGCCCGCCCGGAATCTTCGAAATCGAAAATTCGCACTTCGTACAGGCGAACCGGCGATAGTTCTCCTTCACCTGCGCGCCGCAATGAGGGCACGGCGTTTCCAGCGTCGCGTAATCGCCGGGGATGGTGTCGGAGTCGTACTCCTTCGCACGCTTCACGATGGTCTGCGTCATGCGCGCAATTTCCTGCATGAACGCATCGCGATGCAGATTCCCGCGCTCCATCTGCGACAGCTTGTGCTCCCACTGGCCGGTCAGTTCCGGCGCGGTGAGCTCTTCAACGCCCAGGCCGCGAAGAAGCGTCATCAACTGGAACGCCTTGGCCGTCGGAATCAGCTCGCGGCCTTCGCGCACCATGTACTTCTCGCCGAGCAGCCCTTCGATGATCGCGGCGCGCGTCGCCGGCGTGCCGAGACCCTTCGCGGCCATCGCATCCCGCAGTTCTTCGTCTTCGACGAGCTTGCCCGCGCCTTCCATCGCCGAGAGCAGCGACGCTTCGTTGTAGCGCGCGGGCGGCTTGGTCACGAGCGCTTGCGCGGCGACCTTCTCGACATCGACCTTTTCGTCCTTCTGCACCGGCACGAGATTGCCGTCTTCGCCCGCAGCTTCGCGGCCGTAGACCTGCAGCCAGCCCGGCTCGACGAGCACCTTGCCTTCCGTCTTGAAGTGATGCCCCGCGACTTCGGTGATGCGCGTCGTCACCAGGTACTCCGCCGCCGGGAAGAACACCGACAGGAAGCGCTTGACGACAAGGTCATACAGTTTCTGTTCCGGCTCCGACAGCGCTTTCGGCGCCTGCAGCGTGGGGATGATGGCGAAGTGATCGCTGATCTTCGAGTTGTCGAAGATGCGCTTGTTCGGCTTGACCCAGCCCTTATCGAGCACCTGCTTGGCAAACGGCAGGTAGTTGTTGCTCTCCTTCAGCATGGTCAGCGTTTCCTTGACCGTGCCGAGGTAGTCCTCCGGCAGCGCGCGGGAATCCGTACGCGGGTAGGTCAGGACCTTGTGCTTTTCATACAGCGCCTGCGCGAGGCCGAGCGTGTTCTTCGCCGAGAAGCCGAAGCGGCTGTTCGCTTCGCGCTGCAGGCTCGTCAGGTCGAAGAGCAGCGGCGACATTTGCGTCGACGGCTTCGACTCTTCGGTGACGATGCCGGTCTTGCCGCGACACGCCGCGACCACCGATTCCGCCGCCGCGAGGCTCCAGAGGCGCGAGTCGCGCTGCTCGGGATCGTTCTCGACGCGCTTGAACTTCGGATCGAACCAGCGGCCCTCATAGATACCCTTCGCCGCGATGAATTCGGCGCGCACTTCCCAATAGTCGCGCGGCACGAAGCGGCGAATCTTCTCTTCGCGTTCGACGACGATGGACAACGTTGGCGTCTGAACGCGGCCAACTGTCGTCAGGAAGAAACCGCCGCCCTTGCTGTTGAACGCGGTCATCGCACGCGTGCCGTTGATGCCGACCAGCCAGTCGGCTTCGGAACGGCAACGGGCGGCGTCGGCGAGCGGTTGCATGTCGGCGTCGCTGCGCAGATGCGCGAAGCCTTCACGGATGGCGGCGGGCGTCATCGACTGGAGCCAGAGGCGCTGGACCGGCTGCTTCGCCTTCGCGTGCTGCGCGATGAGGCGGAAAATCAGCTCACCCTCGCGCCCCGCGTCGCAGGCGTTGATGAGCCGGTCGATGTCCTTGCGTTTCAGCAGCTTCGTCAAGACCTTCAGCCGCGATTCGCTTTTCGCGATCGGGTTCAGGTCGAAATGCGGGGGGATGACGGGCAGGTTCGCGAAGCTCCATTTACCGCGCTTGACGTCGTATTCCTCCGGCGCGGCGATTTCGAGCAGGTGGCCGACCGCGGACGAGAGGACGTAGTCGTCGCTCTCGTAGTACTCGTCATGCTTCGTGAAGCCGCCCAGCGCGCGCGCGATGTCGTTCGCGACGGAGGGCTTCTCAGCGATGATCAGGGCTTTGGACATGACTCAATAGGGTTGTGGTCTGGCAGCGGCCCCGTTTGGACCGCATAACGACCGCTTTATAGCACAGGCTTTGCGCGATGCGCGCCGAGGCGTCGATAAGGACGCTTACCGAACCGGCGGTTTCCGACCGTTTCGGGTCCCGCAATGCCCCGGTTTTGTCTACGCGGCAGCAAGCGCCGGACGCAGCTTCGGTGCGCCTGCCATGTTCGGCAGCGCGGTCAGGTCGGTGAGCATCCGCTCGACGATCGACACTTGCGGCAGCACCGTGCCAAAGAAGCGGGTCGTGACCGAATCCTCGATCAGAATGGTCGGAAAATTCTCGACATCGAGGTCGTCGAAACGGTCTGCATGATTCTCGATGTCGATCCACGCGAAACAGATGTCCGGATGCGCGGCGGCGAGCCTGTCGAAGCCTTCGCGATACTCACGGCACGTGCCGCACCACTCCGCGCACAGGCATGCGACGAACAGCGTGCCGGACTCGGCGATGCGCTCGGCGATTTGATCGGCATCGGTATCGAGATTGAGCGCGGACATGGCGTTTGACGAATCCTTCGTGGAGCGGGGGCGTGACAGGCTGATTTTCCGCGAATGTAGCACGAGGCGAGTTCACGAGCGTTCGAGGGCGGCGTATCGACCGCCCGGCAGCGCTGTCGCCACGCCCGCCAGTTCGAGTTGCAGTAGCGCGGCCTGGATCGCGGCTCCGTCGAGACCGGTCCGCGCGGCGAGAATTTCAAGCGTCGCGGGCGCGTGACCGAGCGCGGCGAGCACGCGTTCGGCGTCGGCGGGCGGCTGAGCCCCGGGCAGCCGCGCCGATGCCCACGACGCGCTCGCCGGTCGGGGTTTCAGGTCTGCCGTGCGGCCGCTTCTGCGTCTGCGCGCAGCCGGAAAACCGAACTCTTCGAGCACGTCTTCGGGCGTTTCGACGAGCTTCGCGCCTTGCTTGATGAGCCGATGACAACCCTGCGACAGCGGCGCGTGAATCGACCCCGGAATGGCGAAGACGTCGCGCCCCATTTCGTTGGCGAGCCGCGCGGTGATGAGCGATCCGGAGCGCATCGCTGCTTCCACGATCAGCACGCCGCCCGACAATCCCGCGATCAGCCGGTTGCGCTGCGGGAAGTTCGCCGACCGCGCGGGCGTGCCGAGCGGCCATTCCGACACGATGGCGCCGCCGCGGACGATCTCATGCGCGAGGGTGTGATTCTGCGCCGGGTAGACGAGATCCGCGCCCGTGCCGATGACGGCGATGGTCCCCACGCGACCGTCGAGCGCCCCGCGATGCGCAGCCGCGTCGATGCCGAGCGCCATCCCCGACACGACCGCCAGCCCCGCGTCGGACAGCGACCGCGCGAAACGGCGCGCGTCCTCGGCGCCTTGCGGCGAAGCGTGCCGGCTGCCGACGATCGCCACGGCGCGGGTCTGAAGCACGTCCAGCCGTCCTTTCGCGTAAAGCAGCGGCGGCGGGTCGGGCATCGTCAGCAGCGCTTGCGGATAGTCCGCGTCGGCGAGCGTCAGTATCCGGTTGCCCGGCTCCGACAGCCATTCGCAGACCTGTTCCATATAGTCATCGAAAGACACGCCTTCGATATCGCCGGGCGGCGCGACGACGGCGTTCGCCGCGTTCTCGCCGGCAACCTGCGCGAGCGACGCGAAACTCTCCGACAACACTTCCAGTGGCCCGCCGAACGCGCCGAGGAGCGTGCGCAACGCCAGCGGCCGCAGCCCTTTCGCATGCGCGAGACGCAACCACGCGCGCAGTTCGTCGGCATCGGCGCCGGACGGCGGGGCGACGGTTTCGGGAGCGGCGGTATCGGTCGGCAGGGTGGCGGTCGTCATGTTAAGATTTTTAATCCCGTACATATAAAAAATCGTCGCCCGGCCGCGCTTTCCGGACCGTAGCGACGCTGTCCGGCCGCTTGCCGGCGGCGTTGAATCCGTCGGATTCGCCCGCATATCTTCGGCATGCCGCCAACTACCCGCAACCTGGCCGAATGGCCGACTTCACACGCGTCGCAGCGCGCGTAGATAATCCGAATCATGGCTCTGCTCAACATACTCAACTACCCGGACAAGCGGCTGAACAAGGTGGCGAAGCCCGTCGCCGTGGTGGACGACCGCATCCGCAAGCTCGTCGCGGACATGGCCGAGACCATGTATGCCGCGCCCGGCGTCGGCCTCGCGGCGACGCAGGTGGACGTGCACGAGCGCGTGATCGTCATCGACGTGTCGGACACCCACGATCAGTTGATGGTGTTCATCAACCCGGAGATCGTCTGGGCGAGCGAAGTCAAGAAGGAGTGGGAAGAGGGCTGCCTTTCGGTGCCGGGCATTTACGATTTCGTCGAGCGTCCCGACAAGGTTCGCGTCAAGGCGCTGAACGAGAAGGGCGAGACGTTCGAACTGGATTGCGAGGGCCTGCTCGCAGTCTGCATCCAGCACGAGATGGATCATCTGGCGGGGCACGTGTTCGTCGAATATCTGTCGACGCTGAAGCAGACGCGCATTCGCGGCAAAATGAAAAAGCTCGAAAAAGCGCTTTAAGACGCACTGGATTCACGTTTTTTGCTGGTAAGCCTGAAGGTAGTTTTCATCGATGACTCAATCGCTGCGCGTCGTTTTCGCCGGTACACCTGAATTCGCCGCCGCCGCGCTTGCGGCCATCCATGCGGCCGGATTTACGGTTCCGCTCGTGCTGACTCAGCCCGACCGGCCCGCCGGACGCGGCATGAAGCTGACCGCGAGCCCGGTCAAACGCTTCGCGCTCGAACATGGGCTGACGGTCGCGCAGCCGACATCGCTGAGGCGCGCGGGCAAGTATCCGCAGGAAGCAGCCGACGCCATCGACCTGCTGCGCGCCACGCCGCACGATGTCATGGTCGTCGCGGCTTACGGGCTGATTCTTCCGCAGGAAGTGCTCGATATTCCGCCGCGTGGCGCGATCAACATCCACGCGTCGCTGCTGCCGCGCTGGCGCGGAGCCGCGCCGATCCATCGTGCGATCGAAGCGGGCGACACCGAAACCGGCATCACGCTCATGCAGATGGACGCCGGCCTCGACACCGGCGCGATGATCCGCGAAGCGCGCACCGTCATCGGTCCCGACGACACCACTGCCACGCTGCACGACCGTCTTGCGGAAATGGGCGCGAACCTGATCGTCGCGGCTTTGCGCGATCTCGAACGCGACGGCTCGCTCCCGTCGATACCCCAGCCCGACGACGGCACGACTTACGCCGAAAAAATTGCCAAGCACGAAGCGGCGCTCGACTGGCGCCGGCCGGCTGAGGAACTCGTGCGGCAGGTGCGGGCCTTCGACCCGTTTCCGGGCGCGGCGGGAATGCTCGGCGATGCGGCCATCAAGATTTGGGCCGCCCAGCCTCTGAGCGGCGTGAGCGGCGAGCCGGGCGCGATCGTGGATGTATCGCCGGAAGGGGTGGTCGTCGCGTGCGGCAGCGGTGCACTCAGGCTCACGCAGTTGCAAAAGCCTGGCGGCAAGCGTCTGCCGGTGCGCGAGTTCCTTGCCGGCGCAGCTTTGTCGAAAGGACAGCGGTTTGCCGTTCAGGGCGATGAGCGCGGCTTAGAATAAAGAGATCGCTCACAAGCCCGCCTGGAGGCTTCTCATGCTTGGCATCACCGGTTTTGCCTTCTTCCTGGTCGCGGTTTTCTTGCTCAACGTCACGCCGGGGCCGGACACCGCTTACATCGTCGGGCGCAGCGTCGCGCAGGGACGAGGCGCGGGCATCGTTTCCGCACTCGGCATTTCGGCGGGCTGCATCGTGCACACGCTTGCTTGCGCATTCGGGCTGACGGCAATTCTCGCGGCATCCGCGACGGCGTTCACTGTCGTGAAGATCGCGGGCGCGATTTATCTCATCTATCTCGGCGTACGGCTGATTTTCGCGAAGCACGAGGACATCACCGACGCCGCCAGTGCACAGCCCAGCGCGAAGTCCGCGCCGAAGTCGCTCCGCCAGCTTTTCACGCAGGGCTTCGTCACCAACGTGCTGAATCCGAAGGTAGTGCTGTTCTTCGTCTCGTTCTTCCCGCAATTCGTCGCCGCCGACAGCCAGCACAAAACCCTCGCGTTTCTCGCGCTCGGCCTCGTGTTCATCGCGATGAGCACGGTCTGGAACAGTTTCGTCGCGTGGATCGCGGGCAGCGTCACCGAGCGGTTCTCCGGCAAGCCCGGCGTAAAGAAGTGGCTCGATCGCGGCGTGGGCGGTGCGTTCGTCGGCCTCGGCATCAAATTGGCGACGTCGCACAGATAGTTGAATTATTCGCGGATGACCCTATCTAACATTTTGCTTACAATGGCTGTCCCGGCCGCCTAGGTCGGGACCACCGCGCGAATTGCGCATCGTATTAGGGAGAAGGAGCTCCGCATATGTTCAACTGGGTCAAAACCGCGATGCTGATGGCAGCGATCACGGCCCTCTTCGTCGTGATCGGCGGCATGATCGGCGGATCGAAGGGCATGATGCTCGCGCTGCTCGTCGCGCTCGGCATGAATTTCTTCTCGTACTGGTTCTCGGACAAGATGGTTCTGCGCATGTACAACGCGCAGGAAGTTGAACGAAACCACTGCGCCGCAGTTTTATCGCATGGTGCGCGAGCTCGCGACGCGCGCCCAGTTGCCGATGCCGCGCGTCTATCTGATCAACGAGGACGCGCCCAACGCGTTCGCCACGGGCCGCAATCCCGAGCACGCGGCAGTCGCGGCGACCACGGGCATTCTGCGCGTGCTGTCCGAGCGCGAGATGCGCGGCGTGATGGCGCACGAACTGGCGCACGTGAAGCATCGCGACATCCTCATCTCCACCATCTCGGCGACAATGGCCGGCGCAATTTCCGCGCTCGCCAACTTCGCAATGTTCTTCGGCGGACGCGATGAAGAAGGCCGTCCCTCGAACCCCATCGCGAGCATCGCGGTGGCGATTCTCGCGCCCATCGCCGGTGCGATGATCCAGATGGCGATTTCCCGCGCCCGCGAGTTCGAGGCGGACCGCGGCGGCGCGCAGATTTCGGGCGATCCCCAAGCGCTCGCGAGCGCGCTGGAGAAGATTCACGCGTATGCGTCGGGCGTGCCGTTCCCGGCAGCGGAGGCCCATCCGGCGACGGCGCAGATGATGATCATGAATCCGCTATCCGGCGGGAGCATCGCAAACTGGTTCTCGACGCACCCGGCAACCGAAGAGCGCGTCGCGCGCTTGATGGAGATGGCGCGCACAGGCCGGATGTAATCCGCCGAGCGTCGGTTCGAAAGGCCGTCCCGAGTCATCGGGGCGGCCTTTTTCGTATGGCGTTCTCCCGCGGTTCCCGGCGCGCTCGCCCGCGCGTTCGGACCGCGTTTCATCGCACGTTACAATTCCCGTTTGTGCGAAGCCGATCCCTCCCGACATGACCGACAAGCCTTCCCGGCGGCTCGACGCCGCGCACCAGCCGACGCGCGGACCGTCCCGCATGAGCGCGCTGCATCTCGCGCCCGATTCGCTCGCGTTCGCGCTCGATGGCGCGGCGCACGCCGTCGGCGCGGTGCGCGCGGGTTCGGCGTTGCCCGCCGCGATCCAGACGGTGGTTGCGTCGGGCAAGCATGCGGCGGCGCGCGGCGCGATCCAGGACATCGCGTATCGCACGATGCGCCGCCTCGCACTCGCCGATGCGCTCCTGCACAAGCTCGTCCGCAAAGCACCGCCCCCGCACGTCGGCAACATTCTGGCGTGCGCCTTCGCGCTCCTCACCGACAACGAAGCCCACGCCGCCTACGCGCCGTTCACGGTCGTCGATCAGGCCGTGAGCGCAATCGCCGCGCGCCGCGAATTCGCGTTCGCGAAGGGACTCGTGAACGCGGTGCTGCGCAACTTCCTGCGCGAACGCGACACGCTCATCGACGATGCGAGGACGAACCCCGTTGCGCGGTGGAACTATCCGCAATGGTGGATCGACGCCGTTCGGCGCGCACAGCCGCAAGCGTGGGAACGCATTCTCGACGCGGGCAACGCACAAGGCCCGCTCACGCTGCGGGTCAATGCGCGGCACACGAATGTCGATGATTACGTCCATCGCCTGAAGGCCGAGGGCATCGACGCGCAAGCGGTCGGTCTGCACGCGGTGCGCCTGGAAACGCCGATGCCCGTCGATCGCATTCCCGGCTTCGCGCAAGGCGAAGTGTCCGTTCAGGATGCGGGCGCGCAGCTCGCGGCTCAATGGCTCGATGCCCGTGACGGCATGCGCGTGCTCGACGCCTGCGCCGCGCCCGGCGGCAAGACGGGCCACATTCTCGAACTCGCGAATGTCAACCTCGTCGCGCTCGAAAGCGACGCGGACCGCGCAAGCCGCATCGGGCAGAATCTCGAGCGCCTGAAACTCTCGGCCGATGTGCGCGTCGGCGATGCCGGAGAGCCTTCGCCCTGGTTCGACGGCGTGCCCTTCGATCGCATTCTCGCGGACGTGCCGTGCTCGGCGTCGGGCATCGTGCGGCGTCATCCGGACATTCGCTGGCTGCGCCGGCCATCGGATATCGCGGCGCTCGTCGACGAGCAACGACGCATTCTCTCGGCGCTGTGGCCGCTCGTCGCGAAGGGCGGCCAACTGCTGTATGTGACGTGTTCCATCTTCCCGGAGGAGGGCGAAGAGCAGGCCCGCTGGTTTGAAGCGACCCATGAAGATGCGGTACGATTGGACGCGCCGGGGCAACTGCTGCCGACGGCGGCGCGCGCGAGCGCGAGTGCGGTGCAGGAGTCACCGGACGGTACAGCTGTCGAACGCCACGGTCCGGGCGATGCAGAGGGCGCAAGCACGCCATCGAACCGGAACGCGGACATCATCGCGGACCACGACGGATTCTTCTACGCGCGCTTTCAGAAACGGTGACGATAAAACGCATTCTTCCGCTTCGGCTCGCGGCCGTCATCTGGACTGCGCTGGCGCTCTGGCTGAGCTTCGCCGCAGCGGAACCCGCGCTCGCCGAGACGATCTCCGTGCAGCGCGCGTCGTTGCAGGCGGACAATAACGGCTGGAGTCTCGATGCGCATTTCGACTTCGATCTCAACAGCAGTCTCGAAGAAGCCGTGAATCGCAGCGTGCCGCTCTACTTCACCATCGACTTCGCGCTGTCGCGGCCGCGCTGGTACTGGTTCGACGAAGAGCCCGTCAACGTGTCGCAAAGCATCCGCCTTTCGTATCAACCTTTGACGAACGAATACCGTGTATCGACGGGCGGGCTGCAGTTGCGCTTTGCATCGCTGAACGAAGCGTTGGCGGTCATCAAGCACGTCGCGTCGTGGCATGTCATCGACCGGAATCAGGTGCATGGCGGAGAAACGTATAACGCATCGGTGCGCATGCAACTCGACATCGCGCTGATGCCCAAGCCGTTCCAGATCGACGCGGTCAACAACCGCGACTGGAACCTGTCCTCGGACTGGAAGCGATTCACTTTTACGGCGGCAGAACGTGCGAAATAGATTTCGACGCGGCCGCACGGACATGAAGAGTCTTGTCGTCCGGCTGCTGGTCTCGACAGTTGCGCTCACGGCGGTTCTGCTGCTCGTGATGCTCGCGCTCGCGAGCGCGAACACGGAGTTCTTCGACCGCTATTACGGCTGGCTTTATGCCGCGAACGTAGCGGTGGCGTGCGTGTTCATGCTGATCGTGATCGGGCTCACGCTCATCATCGTGTCGAGGGTGAGGCAAGGGCGCTTCGGCACCCGGCTCCTCGCCAAGCTCGCGCTGATCTTTGCGCTCGTCGGCGTGCTGCCGGGCGCGATCATCTACGTCGTGTCGTATCAGTTTGTTTCGCGAAGCATCGAATCATGGTTCGACGTGAACGTCGAGACCGCGCTGACTTCCGGCCTCACGCTCGGCCGCGGCATGCTCGAAACATCGCTTGCGGATTTCAAGAACCGCGGCCGCCAGATGAGCGATCAACTGGCGAGCGCCGATCCGTCGAGCCTCACATTGTCGCTTCTGCGCCTGCGCGATCAATACGGCGTGCAGGACGCCGTCGTGTTCGAGCGTCCGCGCGATCAATACAATCGCGAGGACCTGAGCGCGGGCGGTGGAACACTGCGCGTGCCCGGCTTGCGGACCGTCGCGCAGGCATCGGGCAACATTTATGCGTTGCTGCCGACCAACGAGCCGAGCGGCGCGATGCTGAAAGCGGCGCAGGATCGTCCGTTCGGCGCGATAGAAGGGGAAATAGACGGCGATCCGTCATCGAACGGGCCGAAGGGCGCGCTGCGGCTGCGCGTCATCACGAAGATCCCCGACCCGACGACGACCACGGAATTCCAGCACGTCGATCGCTTCCTGCAGATCGAGCAGCCCGTGAGTCAGGAACTGGCGCGCAATGCGGATGCGGTGCAGCGGGCGTATCGCGAGTATCAGGAAAAGCGGCTCGGGCGCACCGGCTTGCGGAAGATGTATATCGGCACGCTGACGCTCGCGCTCTTTCTGGCGACGTTCATCGCGATGATGCTCGCGCTCGCGCTCGGCAACCAGCTCGCGCGCCCGTTGTTCCTGCTCGCGCAGGGCACCAAGGAAGTGGCCGAGGGCGATTACACGCCCAAACGCGAGATCAATTCGCGCGACGAACTGGGCTTTCTCACGCAGTCTTTCAACGCGATGACGCGGCAGTTATCGGAGGCGCGCGCGGCGGTGGAAAACAACCGCATCGCGCTGGAGCACTCGAAGGCGTATCTCGAAAGCATCCTCGCGAATCTGACGGCGGGCGTATTCGTGTTCGACCGGCAGTTCCGGCTGACGACCGCGAATCGCGGCGCGGCGCGCATCTTCCGTCAGCCGTTCGGCGCGCTCATCAATCAGCCGCTCGACAGCATCGACGTGCTCGCCGATTTCGGCGCCATGGTGAAGAAGGCATTCGCCGAGCGCGACGCGGCGGCGATCGGCAGCGGCCATCCGGCAGGCGATCGCGGGCATTGGCAGCAGCAGGTCGCGGTGACGGTGCCGGGCGAGAACGATCCGCTGACCTTGCTCGTGCGCGGCACGCAACTGCTCGCGAGCACCGAAAGCGATACTGAAGACACCGAAACAACCGGCTATGTCGTCGTTTTCGACGACATCTCCGACGTCATTTCCGCGCAGCGCTCCGTCGCCTGGGGCGAAGTGGCGCGGCGTCTCGCGCACGAGATCAAGAATCCGCTCACGCCCATTCAGCTTTCCGCCGAGCGCCTGCAAATGAAGCTCGCGGACAAGCTCGCGCCGCAGGACGCGGACGTGCTCAAGCGCGCATCGACGACCATCGTGAATCAGGTTCAGGCGATGAAGCGCATGGTCGACGACTTCCGCGAATACGCGCGCACGCCGCCCGCGGTGCTCGCGAACCTGCAGTTGAACGATCTGGTCGGCGAAGTGCTGACCCTCTACGGCATCGAGGAAGGCAAGAGTCCGATCAAGGTCAACCTCGCGAAGCTGCCGGTCATTCGCGGCGATGCCACGCAGATCCGTCAGGTCATCCATAACCTGTTGCAGAACGCGCAGGACGCCGTCGCCGATGTACCCGAGCCGCGCGTGCTGCTCGAAACGAGGACAGTAGAATATGGCGAACCGGATGCGTCGGGGCATGCGCGCGTCGCGGTTCGGCTCACGGTATCGGATAACGGCGCGGGCTTTCCGGCGCGCATTCTGTCGCGCGCATTCGAGCCTTATGTGACGACGAAGGCGAAGGGCACGGGTCTGGGACTTGCAACGGTGAAGAAGATCGTCGACGAGCACGGCGCGCGCATCGACATTCGAAACCGGTCCAGGACGGGCGACGTCGTGGAAGGCGCGCAAATCTCGATCTTGTTCCTTCAGCTCGCGGATGAAACCGCCGCCGACGGCGCGACGCCTTCATCCGCGACCGCCGCGAAACACGGAACGACAAAAGCAACAGTGCAGACAAGGGCAGCTTAAATGGCAACCATCCTGGTGGTAGACGATGAAATGGGGATCCGGGAACTGCTCTCCGAGATCCTGAGCGACGAGGGCCACGTGGTGGATGTGGCGGAGAACGCGCAGCATGCGCGCGAGTACCGCCTGCAGCAGACGCCGGATCTCGTCCTGCTCGACATCTGGATGCCCGACACCGACGGCGTCACGCTTCTCAAGGAGTGGGCCGCGCAGGGCAAGCTCACGATGCCGGTCATCATGATGTCGGGTCACGCGACCATCGACACGGCGGTCGAGGCGACGAAGATCGGCGCGCTCAATTTCCTGGAAAAGCCCATCGCGCTGCAGAAGCTGCTGAAGGCGGTCGAGCAAGGGCTCGCGCATGGCACCGCCGCGCCGGCCGTGACCGCTACGCTCAAGCCGGCGATGAACGCGGGCGCGTCGGGCGTGCCGATCGCGGCTGCGCTGCCGACCGCTTCCGCGCTGAACGCATCGGCCGGCGATGCGGGCGCGGGCGGCGCGGCGTCGGGCCACGCGGGACAGACGGCATCGATTTCGTTCGACATCCCGCTGCGCGATGCCCGCGATGCCTTCGAGCGCGCGTACTTCGAGTATCACCTTGCGCGCGAGAACGGCAGCATGACGCGCGTCGCGGAGAAGACGGGGCTGGAACGCACGCACCTGTATCGCAAGCTCAAGCAGTTGGGTGTCGACCTCGGGAAGAACAAGAACGAGGTTTAAGGCGTGCGTGGACGCCAGTTTCGACGAAAGCGAGAAAATTGCGGAAAAAGGCTTGAGCGTCAGGCATCCGTCTGATATAGTTTCACCTCTTCGTTGGCCCGGTAGCTCAGTTGGTAGAGCAGCGGATTGAAAATCCGCGTGTCGATGGTTCGATTCCGTCCCAGGCCACCAGAATGCAAGAAGCCCGAGAGTTAATCGCTCTCGGGCTTTTTCATTTGCGGGCGTGCATCCGTGTTCGTTGGCTGGGCGCACGGGCGTCTGCATGGCCCGTCCGCAGCTCGGCGAACAACGTGCCGACATGCTAAAATTCGCGCCGAATTAAGGACTTGCCTCGTCCTCGGACCGCAAGTCCTTTTCTTTTCGATGCTCCGAATCGCGCCCGAACAACGCGCAAACGGGCGGCCAATCTTCCGCCGATCCGCTATCGGAGTCATAAAGGGCGCGCGCGTTCGAAAAAAGCCGGCCGGCCTATACTGGACTTTCACATCGCCAACGCCGGTCGTTGCGCTCGCGCGGCGCGTGACGCCCATCTCATACACGGAGTTTTCACGGTGACTCGGATAGACGCGAAGGACAGCGCCCTCGTGCTGTTTTCCGGCGGCCAGGACTCGGCCACGTGCCTCGCATGGGCGCTCGAACGCTATCAGACCGTCGAGACGCTGGGCTTCGATTACGGCCAGCGTCATCGCGTCGAACTGGAATGCCGCAGCGGCTTCCGAACCGAAGTCGCGCGCCAGTTTCCGCAATGGGCGTCGCGGCTCGGCGACGATCACATGATCGACCTGTCCGTGCTCGGCGCGATCAGCGACACCGCGATGACCCGCGAAATCGAAATCCAGTCGACGGCGAACGGCCTGCCGAACACGTTCGTGCCGGGCCGCAATCTGCTGTTCATGACGATCGCGGCGGCCGTGGCGTATCGGCGCGGGTTGAAGGTGCTTGTCGGCGGCATGTGCGAGACGGATTTCTCCGGCTATCCGGATTGCCGCGACGACACGATGAAAGCGCTGCAAGTCGCGCTGAATCTCGGCATGGAAACGCGCTATGCGCTCGAAACGCCGCTTATGTGGCTCGATAAGGCCGATACATGGCGTCTCGCGGAAACGCTGGGCGGCGAGGCGCTCGTCGAACTGATTCGCGTCGAGACGCATACCTGCTATGTCGGCGAGCGCGCCGAACTGCACGAATGGGGCTACGGCTGCGGCCAGTGCCCGGCATGCAAACTGCGCAAGCGTGGATACGAGGCGTATCGCGCGGGCGAGCAAGTCATCACCGAACCGGTTTAAGCAGTCATGACGTACGCGGTAAAGGAAATCTTCTACACGCTGCAGGGCGAAGGCGCGAATGCGGGCCGCCCGGCAGTCTTTTGCCGCTTTGCCGGCTGCAACCTCTGGTCCGGACGCGAAGAGGATCGCGCGGACGCGGCCTGCCGCTTCTGCGATACCGATTTCGTCGGCACCGATGGCGAGAACGGCGGCAAGTATCGGACGCCGGCGGAACTCGTCGCGAAGATCGCATCGCTCTGGCCGGAAGGGCAGGCGCACAAGTTCGTCGTCTGTACGGGCGGCGAGCCGATGCTGCAGATCGATCAGCCGTTCGTGGACGCGCTGCACGAGGCCGGCTTCGAAATGGCGATCGAAACCAACGGTTCGATGCCGGTGCTCGACAGCATCGACTGGATCTGCGTGAGCCCGAAGGCGGACGCGCCGCTGGTCGTCACGAAGGGCAACGAACTGAAAGTGGTCGTGCCGCAGGACAACCAGCGCTTGGCCGACTACGAGAAGCTCGACTTCGAATATTTTCTCGTGCAGCCGATGGACGGCCCGTCCCGCGATATCAACACGAAGCTCGCGGTCGACTGGTGCAAGCGGCATCCGAAGTGGCGCCTGTCGATGCAGACGCACAAATATCTGAATATCCCCTGAAAGACGATCGAGCCGACGTGCAGACGATTACCCGAAAACTCGAATTCGATGCGGGCCACCGCATCCCTGATCACCGCAGCCAGTGCCGCAACCTGCACGGGCATCGTTACGTGCTCGAGATTACCCTGCAAGGCGACCTCGTCGATGTGGAAGGCGCGCCGGATCGCGGCATGGTGATGGACTTCGCCGACGTCAAATCCCTGGCGATGGAGCATCTCGTCAACAAGTGGGATCACGCGTTCATCGTCTATGAAGGCGACGCGAAGGTGCGCGAATTCCTGCAGTCGCTTGCCGATCACAAGACCGTCGTCTTCGACCGCATCCCGACCGTCGAAAACATGGCGGCCGTCGCGTTCCGCATTCTTGCCGACGTGTACGACGCGCATTACGGCGTCAATCTCAAGCTCAAGCGCCTGCGCCTCTACGAGACGCCGAATTGCTGGGCGGACGTCGAACGCGAGTAAGCACGCGAACACGGTATGATCGCCCGGTGAGTCGCCCTCGCAGGCGACCGCATCCTCCTGCATCCGGCCCACGCCGGTCGACAAGAAATGGAGCGCGAGCATGCCGTCATCTCTTCAGTCGTCCCTCGCATCGCGCGCACGCGCCTCACACGGAGCCGCGCGATGAGCACCTTCACCAATCCCCTCAAGCAGCGCCTGAGCGAACCCGGTCCCTTGTTCGGACTGTGGCTGTCGCTATGCAGCGCCGATGCCGCCGAAGCGCTCGCGCACGCGGGCTACGACTGGCTGTGCATCGACATGGAGCATTCCCCGAACGATAGCCGCGATGTCGTCGAGCAACTCCGCGCGATCGCGGCGGCGCACCTGCCGACCGAACCGATCGTGCGCGTGCCGTTCGCCGAGGGCTGGCTCGTCAAGCGCGTGCTGGATGCAGGCGCGCGCACGCTGATGTTCCCGAACGTCCAATCGGCCGACGATGCCGCGCGTGTCGTGCGGCTCACGCAATACCCGACCGAAGCGCAACTCGATGGACTGCGCGGCGTCGCGGGCGCGGTCCGTGCGGCGGCATACGGTATGCGGCGCGACTACGTGGCGGGCGCGAACGCGCAGGTGGCGACGATCGTGCAGATCGAATCGGTGGCGGCGCTGGAAGCCGTCGATGAAATCGCCGCAACGCCGGGCGTCGATTGCCTGTTCATCGGCCCGGCGGATCTGGCCGCGAGTCTCGGGCATCTCGGCGACGCCAAACATCCGGACGTGCACGCGGCCATCGAAAGAATCGCGGATGCGGCGAAGCGCGCGGGTATCGCCAGCGGCATCTTTGCGCTGGATGTCGCGAGCGCGCGGCAATACGCGCAGGCGGGGATCAAGCTCGTGTCGATCGCAGCCGATGTCATGTGGCTGCTGAAGGCGACGCGGCAGGCGTTGCAGGAGGCAAGAGCATGAAACGCGCATGGCGTGGCGGCGTGGCGGCGGCATCGGCTGCGCTGTGTCTAGTTTGCGGCGGCGCGCACGCACAAGGCGCGCCGAAGACGCCCGACCTGGCGACGCAGAACGCCGTCGCCGATTACAACGCGGGGAATTTCGTCGCGGCGCGCTCGGAGTTTCGCCGCGCGGCGGAGAAGGGCAGCCGCCTCGCGGAATTCAATTACGCGATGATGCTGCTGAACGGCGAAGGCGGCCCCGCCGATGTCGACGAAGGCAAGAAGTGGCTGCGTCGCGCGGCGGACGCCAACATGACGCACGCGCAGTACGTGTACGGCAAGATGTATGACGACGGCGAGTTCGTCGAGAAAGACCCGGCGGAGGCGCATCGGTGGTTTCTTCGCGCGGCCAGTCAGGGCCACGTTCAGGCGGAACTCGCGCTGGCGAATCAGTTTCTCGATGGACGCGGCACCGCGCGCGACAACACGCAGGCGTTCGCCTGGTACAAGAAGGCCGCGCAGGGCGGCGACATGACCGCGCAGTACGTCGCGGGATCGTTTTACGAGCGCGGAGGCGACGGCGTCGAACGCAATCTCAACGTCGCCCGTGCGTACTACGCGGCGGCGGCCGCTCAGGGCGATCCGGCGGCGAAGCTGAAGTATCAGCAATTGAGCGCGGAACTCGAGCGGCAGAAGCCTCAATAAGCGGCTCTCTGGCGGATGCGCTCAGCCCTGCATCAACCGCTTCTGCCGCGCGACGCTCATGATGAGTCCGACCGCGACGCCGAGCGTCGTCAGCGCGGTGCCGCCGTAGCTCATGAATGGCAGCGGCACGCCCACGACCGGCAGAATTCCGCTCACCATGCCGATGTTGACGAACGCGTAGGTAAAGAACGCGAGCGTGAGCGATCCGGCCAGTAATCGCCCGAAGAAGGTTGCGCCGTTCGCCGCGATGAACAGCCCGCGCGCGATCAGCGCCATATAAAGGAAGAGCAGCACCAGCCCGCCCGCGAGCCCGAATTCTTCCGAAAACACTGCGAAGATGAAGTCCGTGTGCTTCTCCGGGATGAATTCGAGGTGCGCCTGTGTGCCCTTCAGCCAGCCTTTGCCGAGCGTGCCGCCCGAGCCGATGGCGATGACCGCCTGAATGGTGTGGAAGCCTTTGCCGAGCGGATCGGACGTCGGATCGAGCAGCGTGCAGACGCGATGCTTCTGGTAATCGTGCATCATCGGCCAGTTGACTGCCGGCTGGCAGATGCGGTCCTGGAACACCGCGATGCTCGCCACCACGATCACCGCCGCCGCCAGCACGGGCACGATCAGCTTGAAACTCAGACCGGCGAAGTAGATGACGAACACGCCCGCCGCGAATACGAGCACCGCCGTGCCGAGGTCCGGCTGCTTGGCGATCAGGCCGACCGGCAGCATCAGAATCAAGAACCCGACGATGAAATCCCACCAGCGGATGTTGCCCTCGCGCCGCTGGTAGTACCACGCGAGCATCAGCGGCATCGCGATCTTCATGATTTCGGACGGCTGGATCACGACGCCGACGTTCAGCCAGCGTTTCGCGCCCTTGCGCGTCAGCCCGAACGCCGCGACCGCCACCAGCAGCGCGACGCCCACGGTATAGAGCGGCACGGCGAAGCGCATCAGCGTGGGCGGCGGGATATTCGCGAGCACCCACATCAGGCCGAAGGTCAGCATGATGTTGCGCAGTTGGTCTTCCACGCGCCCCGGCATGTCGAGACTCGCGCTGTACAGCGTGACGATACCGACGCACAGCAGCAGAAAAACGATCAGCGCGAGCGGACGATCGAAGCCCGCGAACATGCGCTTCGCGCGCTCGATCCACGCGTGCTTGTCGAATTGCATATGCATTTGCATGCCGGTTTCCTTTATTCGTCGATGCCGCCGGTCGGCACGAAAGTGCGAACGCCGTCGTTTCCGGGACCGCGCGTCATCGTCGGAGCCGGCTCGGCCGGTGCGTTCTTTTGTCCGCGCTTGCGGGCGGGGGCCGGCGTCGGTGACGACGCGGGCAGCGCAGCCGACGGCGCCGAGGCCGCTTTCGGCTTCGCCGCGGACGGCGATGACGCCGGAACGGGCGGCGCCGACGCCGCCTTCGCGACGGCCGGATCGGAAGCCGCCGACGGCGAAAACGCCGGCGAACGATTCGCAACCGATGCCGGCAACGCCGCCGCAGCCGGCGATTGCACGCCGCCGATCACGGGCACGCCCGCGTCTTCCGTCGCGGATGCCGCGGCGGCCACGGCGGCCGCTTCGGCGCCGGGCTTCATGCGGTCGATCAGGTAATAGTCGAGAACTTTTCGCGCGATGGGACCGGCGGATTCCGCGCCCCAGCCGCCGTTTTCGACGATCAGCGCGACCGCGATCTTCGGCTGCTCGGCCGGTGCGAACGCGATGAAGAGCGCGTGGTCGCGCAGGTGTTCGGCGGTGGCGTGTCCCTTGTAGTTCGCGCCCTGCAGCGAATAGACCTGTGCGGTGCCGGTCTTGCCCGCCGCCAGATAAGGCGCGCCGGCGAACACCTTCGCTGCCGTGCCGTTGGTGATCACGCCTTCCATTGCGCGCTTGATGAAGTCAACATCCTGCTGGCGCACCGGAATCTTGTCGCTGGGATCGCGCACCACCGTGCGTTCCGCCTTGGTGATGGGGTTCTCGATATCGCGCACCAGGTGCGGTTTCATCACGACGCCGTTATTCGCGAGCGTCGCCGTGGCGTGCGCGAGTTGCAGGATGGTGAACGAGTTGTAGCCCTGGCCGATGCCGAGACTGATCGTTTCGCCTTCGTACCAGCGCTGCTGCTCCGGCTTCCGATACGCCTTGCGCTTCCATTCCGTCGACGGCAGGATGCCGCGCGCCTCGCCCGCGATATCGATGCCGGTGATCTGCCCGAAGCCCCACGGTTTCATGAAGCCGGCCATTGCGTTCACGCCGAGATCGCGCGCGAGCATGTAGAAGTACGTGTCGTTCGACACGACGATCGCGCGGTTCATGTCCACCCAGCCCTGGCCCGAACGCACGTCGTTGCGGAACGTGTGGCCGCCGAACGTGAAGTAGCCCGGATCCTGGAAGCCCCAGCCCGGCGTCCGCTTGTGAAGCGTCAGTGCCGCGAGCGCCATGAACGGCTTATAGGTCGAGCCGGGCGGATACGTGCCGTGCAACGGACGATTCAACAGCGGATGATCCGGCGAATTGTTGAGCGCGTCCCAGGTCTGCTGATCGATGCCGTTGACGAAAGAATTCGGATCGAAGCTCGGCGCGGACACGAACGCGAGCACGTCGCCCGTCAACGGCTCGATCGCGACGAGCGCGCCGCGCTTGCCCGCGAACGCCTGCTCCGCCACCTGCTGCAAGCCGATATCGAGCGACAGCACGAGGTTGTTGCCGGGTGTCGCCTGCGTGCGCGACATGGTGCGCACGGGACGCCCGCCCGCCGTGACTTCGACTTCCTCGAAACCGGTCAGGCCGTGCAGCTCCGTCTCGTAACTCTGCTCGACGCCGATCTTGCCGACGTAATCCGTGCCCTTGTAGTTGTCCGCGTTGAGACGCGGATCGTAATGATCAGAGGCGGCGTCGTTGGCGTCGCTCGCATCGTCGATGCGCTCCTGATCGCGCTGGGAAATGCGGCCGATGTAGCCGATCACATGCGCCGCGGTCGTCCCGAGCGGATATTGGCGGAACAAACGCGCGCGGACTTCGACGCCCGGAAAGCGGAAGCGTTGCGCGGTGAACCTGGCGACTTCCTCGTCGGTCAGGCGCGTGCGGATCGGCAGGCTTTCGAAATTCTTCGAGTCTTCCAGCAGCTTCTTGAAACGCCGGCGGTCGCGCGCATCGACGGCAATGACTTGCGAGATGTTGTCGATGACTTCGTCGAGCGTGCCGTTGATCTTCGACGGCGTGATTTCGAGCGTGTACGCGGAATAGTTCTTCGCGAGCACGATGCCGTTGCGATCGGTAATGATGCCGCGGTTCGGCACGATCGGCGCAACGGAGATGCGGTTTTCGTTTGCCTGCAGCGAGTACTTGCTGAAGTGCCAGACCTGCAGATAGAGGAAGCGCAGGCCGATCAGCCCGAAGCAGACGAACACGAACAGTCCCGCCGCCGCGACGCGCAGGCGGAACTTCGACAACTGTTGCTCGGTGTTCTTGATTTCGGTCATGCAGGTTTCGCGAGGTTTTCGCGATGTATCGCGATTCAAGTGTAGTCCGCGCGCGAGCGTTCAGGCGACGCTCGACGCGCGGCAGCGCTCAGATAGGGCGCGTGTCGTCGGGATCGGCTGCGCGCCGTTGCGGCATCAGCAGCAGGAAACTCGCGATCGGCCAAAGCAGCGCTTCGACGAATCCGTTGATGAGATAGCTCCAGCCGGGAAACGCGGCGCCCGTCATCAGGCGGATCACGAATGGCACGAGATGCGCGCCGACGAGCAGCGGCGCGACGACGAGCATCTGCACGGGCAGCGACATCCACAAGACGCGCCGGTGAATGGTGATCGCACCGTAGGACAGCAGCGTGTACGCCAGCGCATGCTCGCCGAGGAGATTGGCGCTGTGGACGTCCATCAGGATGCCGAGCAGGAACGCGATGCCCATGCCGACCTTGCGCGGCTGCTGGACGTTCCAGAACAGCAGCACCAGCGCGACGAAGTCAGGAACGCCGACGAGACGGCCCCAGGGCACGAGGTTCAGCAGGAACGCGGCCGCGAGGCTGAACGTGATGAAGTACGGATTGACCGGCTGAAGGATGTATTGCGGGCGATTCATCGCGCGGCTCCCGATGAAGCGGGCTTCGGCGCGTGCGCCCTTCCGCTGTGTTTCGGCGCTGCCGCACTGGATGCCGGCTTGGGCGTGGCGGGCGCTGCGGCCGCTGCTGCGGCCGACGACCCGCTTGCCGCAGCCGCCGGCGCGGCGGAAGCCGCCGCCGATGCACCGCTGGCTCCCGCTGCCGCAGCCGCCTTCGATGTCAACTTCTTCTTGCCCTTGTTTTCCTTCGCTTCTTTGGCAGCCGCCGCGGCTTCGACTTCCACCGGATTCGGCGGCACGTTCAGGTTGTAATGCAGCACGAGCAACTGGCGCGCGCCGCGCACCGCCGCGACCGGCACGCAAACCACGCGTGCGAATGCGGTATCCGCCTGCTTGTCGACGCGCAAGACCTTGGCCACCGCGAGCCCCGGCGGATAAACGCCGTCGAGTCCGCTCGTCACGAGTTGATCGCCGACTTGCACGTCCGCGCTGATCGGCACGAAACGAAGATCGAGCGTGTCGCCCTTCGGCGTGCCGTAGATGACGCTGCGCAACCCCGTGCGCGCGATCTGCACGGGAACGGCCTGGTCCTTGTCGGTAAGAAGCGAGACTTCCGATTGCAGCGGAAAGACGCGCGTGACCTGGCCGATGACGCCTTCTTCATCGACGACCGGTGCGCCATCCTGGATGCCATGCTGCGAGCCTTTGCCGATCACGACCTTCTGCGTGAAAGGATCGCGTGTGTCGTACTGGATTTCGGCGGGGGTGGTTTGCGTCGTCGCGCGGTTCTGCAGATTCAGCAGCGCCCGAAGATGCGCGTTCTCGATCGTCAGTTGCGCGGCGTCGCCGGCTTTGACGGACAGTTCGAGATTCTTGTCCGCGAGCTTGCGGTTCTCGCTGCGCAGGTTAGCGCTGGTCACGGCGAGATCGGCCGCGCCCATGAAGATGTCGCGTGGCACGAGCGCCGCTCGCTGCAGCGGATAAAGCCCGGCGCCGAGCATCCCGCGCACGATCTCGAGCGTACTGAAGCGCGCGTCGGAGACGAGCAGCGCAATGGCCAGCACCACGAAGAAGATCAGGCGCGCGAGCGCGGAAGGGCCTTGCTTGAAAAGTGGCGGCGGACTGTATTCCATGGTCGGCGCCGAGGGCGTGAGCGGGTGGATCGATGCTGCAGGCTTTGCCGCTAGAGGCGGGACCTGCCCTGCGCTAATTTTCGACAACGGCCCGGGCGATTGCCGGGCCGTGCGCGCGTTGCGTTACGCGGATGTTGTGAGTGTCGTCTCAGCGTCGCGTGGATTCAAGGACGCTGAAGGCCGACATCACTCGTAGGAGAAGATGCTGCCCAGCTTGTCCATGCGTTCGAGGGCCATGCCCGAGCCGCGCACGACGCACGTCAGCGGGTCTTCGGCGACGAGCACCGGCAGGCCGGTTTCTTCCGCGAGCAGGCGGTCGAGGTCGCGCAGGAGTGCGCCGCCGCCAGTCAGCATCATGCCGCGTTCCGCGATGTCCGCACCGAGTTCCGGCGGCGTCTGTTCCAGCGCGATCTTCACCGACGACACGATTTGATTCAGCGGGTCAGTCAGTGCTTCGAGGATTTCGTTGCTCGAAATAGTGAAGCTGCGCGGAATGCCTTCGGACAGATTACGGCCCTTGACTTCCATTTCCTTCACTTCGGAGCCGGGGAACGCCGAGCCGATTTCCTTCTTGATGGCTTCAGCCGTTTGCTCGCCAATCAGCATGCCGTAATTGCGGCGGATGTAATTGACGATGGCTTCGTCGAACTTGTCGCCGCCGACGCGCACCGAACCCTTGTACACGATGCCGCCCAGCGAGATGACGCCGACTTCCGTCGTGCCGCCGCCGATGTCGACGACCATCGAGCCGGTTGCTTCCGAAACCGGCAGGCCTGCGCCGATCGCAGCGGCCATCGGTTCTTCGATCAGATACACCTGCGATGCGCCCGCGCCGTGTGCCGCTTCCTTGATGGCGCGGCGCTCGACTTGCGTGGAGCCGCACGGCACGCAGATGATGATGCGCGGTGACGGCGAGAACATGCGGGATTCGTGTGCAGTCTTGATGAACTGCTTGATCATCTGCTCGGTGACGGTGAAGTCGGCGATGACGCCGTCTTTCATCGGGCGGATGGCTTCGATGTTGCCCGGCACCTTGCCGAGCATCTGCTTTGCTTCCTTGCCGACAGCCTGAATGGTCTTCTTGCCGTTCGGGCCGCCTTCCTGGCGGATGGAGACGACTGACGGCTCGTCGAGGACGATTCCTTTGCCGCGCATGTAGATCAGCGTGTTGGCGGTTCCGAGGTCAATCGCCAGGTCGTTGGAAAAATAGCTGCGCAAAAAGCCGAACATTCAAAAATCCTGTCTCGCTGGGTAGCCGTGCCTCGTTAAGAGCGCCGGGGACGGCAGCGGAAAAAATAACGGTTTGCGGGGACGGCGATAAGGCCCGCCGTGAATGCAAATCCGAGCAGAAATCTACCGCGGAGTTGAACGTGCCACGCAAACGTTTCTCGCAAAGCATCGAAGCAAGGAGAAAGCCGCTGACAGGTCGATCCGGATGTGAGTCGAACGTGTAATGATACCTTATAATTTGGGGGTTTCTATAGGAAAAGGACGGCACTTTTTGCCATCCTCGGCCCCGCTTCGACGGCTTTCCGCCCAGATCGTAACTGTCTGTTGCAGCGAACGTTTTTGGCGTGTGAGTTGTTCATGTTTTTCTCCGGTGATCCCATGTCTTTGACCCTGACCGACGTAAAACGCATCGCCCATCTGGCGCGGCTCGAATTGCCCGACGACGAGGCCGAACCGACGCTTGCTCGGCTCAACGATTTCTTCGGACTGGTCGAACAGATGCAGGCTGTGGATACCGCCGGCATCGAGCCGCTCGCGCATCCCATCGACGCGATCGAGGACGTCGCGCTGCGACTGCGTGACGACGCAGTCTCAGAGCCGGTCGAACGCGAAGAGTTCCAGCGTTCGGCGCCCGCCGTGCAGGACGGCCTGTATCTGGTGCCGAAGGTGATCGAATAAGCATCGCTCGGACGCGCGTCGAAACATCGATATTGCGCGCGGCGTGACGCCGCCGCGTACATCAGGGAACTGCAATGCATCAGAAAAGCTTGACCGAACTGCGCGCCGCGCTCGACTCGAAGGAAATCTCCGCCGTCGAGCTGGCCCAGTCGTATCTGCAACGCATCGAGGCCGCGAAGGACCTCAACGCGTTCATCGGCGTCGATCGCGAGCTGACGTTCGAGCAGGCGCGCGCCGCCGACGCGCTCATCGCGCAAGGAGGCGCGGGCGCGCTGACCGGCCTGCCCATCGCGCACAAGGACGTGTTCGTCACGCGCGGCTGGTCGTCGACGGCGGGCTCCCACATGCTGGAGAACTACGCGAGCCCGTTCGATGCGACCGTCGTCGAGCGCCTGAAGCGCGCCGGCATGGTGTGCCTCGGCAAGACGAACATGGACGAGTTCGCAATGGGCTCGTCCAATGAGAACTCATACTTCGGCCCGGTCAAGAACCCGTGGGATGCCAGCGCGGTGCCTGGCGGTTCATCGGGCGGCTCGGCGGCGGCGGTGGCCGCGCGTCTCGCGCCGGCCGCGACAGGCACGGACACGGGCGGCTCCATTCGCCAGCCGGCGTCGTTCACCGGCATCACCGGCATCAAGCCGACGTATGGCCGCGTGTCGCGCTACGGGATGATCGCGTTTGCATCGTCGCTGGATCAGGGCGGCCCGATGGCGCAAACCGCAGCCGACTGCGCGCTGCTTCTCAACGCGATGGCCGGCTTCGACGAGCGCGACTCCACGAGCCTGCAGCGCGAGAACGAGGATTACACGCGCCATCTCGGCGCAACGTGGAGTGGCGACGACGCTGCGAAGCCGCTCGCCGGCCTGCGCATCGGCCTGCCGAAGGAGTACTTCGGCGCGGGCCTCGCCGACGACGTGCGCGCCTCCATCGAAGCCGCGCTGAAAGCCTACGAAACGCTCGGCGCGACGCTCGTGGATGTATCGCTGCCAAAGACCGAGCTTTCGATTCCGGTGTACTACATCATTGCGCCTGCTGAAGCATCGTCGAATTTGTCGCGCTTCGACGGCGTGCGCTACGGTCATCGCGCCGCGCACTACACCGATCTGCTCGACATGTACAAGAAGTCGCGCGCCGAAGGCTTCGGGCCGGAAGTGAAGCGCCGGATTCTCGTCGGCACTTACGTGCTCTCGCATGGCTATTACGATGCGTACTATCTGCAGGCGCAGAAGATTCGCCGCATCATCGCGCGCGACTTTCAGGAAGCGTTCAAGCAGTGCGATGTCATCATGGGGCCGGTCGCGCCGTCGGTGGCCTGGAATCTCGGCGAGAAGACCGACGATCCCGTTCAGATGTATCTCGCCGATATCTACACGCTGTCGGTCAGCCTCGCGGGCCTGCCCGGCATGAGCGTGCCGTGCGGTTTCGGCGCGGGCGCGAACGCGAATCGCCCGGTCGGCTTGCAGATCGTCGGCAACTATTTCAACGAAGCCCGGATGCTCCAGGTCGCCGATGCGTTCCAGCGCGCGACCGACTGGCACCAGAAGGCACCATCGGCATCGGGAGTGTGAACATGCAGTGGGAAGTCGTCATCGGTCTGGAAACGCACGCGCAGTTGTCCACCGTCTCCAAGATTTTTTCCGGCGCGCCGACGCAATTCGGCGCTGCGCCGAATACGCAGGCTTGTCCCGTCGATCTCGCGTTGCCGGGCGTCCTGCCCGTGATGAATCGCGGCGCGGTCGAGCGTGCGATCCGCTTCGGGCTGGCGATCGGCGCGCACATCGCGCCGCGCAGCATCTTCGCGCGCAAGAACTACTTCTATCCTGATCTGCCGAAGGGCTATCAGATCAGCCAGTACGAGATTCCTGTCGTGCAGGGCGGTCAGATTACCATTCAGGTGCCGGCGAACGAAAAGGCCGGCAAGGATGCGTACGAGAAGACCGTCAACCTGACGCGCGCGCACCTCGAAGAGGATGCCGGCAAGTCGCTGCACGAAGACTTCGCGGGCATGACGGGCATCGACCTGAATCGCGCGGGCACGCCGCTGCTCGAGATCGTCACGGAGCCGGAAATGCGCAGCGCGGCGGAAGCGGTCGCCTATGCGAAGGCGCTCCACGGGCTGGTCGTGTGGCTCGGCATCTGCGACGGCAACATGCAGGAAGGCTCGTTCCGCTGCGATGCGAACGTGTCGGTGCGCCCGGTCGGCCAGCAAGAGTTCGGCACGCGTGCGGAGATCAAGAACCTGAACTCGTTCCGCTTTCTGGAAGAGGCGATTCAGTACGAAGTGCGTCGTCAGATCGAGTTGATCGAAGACGGCGGCACTGTGGTGCAGGAAACGCGTCTGTACGATCCGGACAAGCGCGAAACGCGCTCGATGCGCAGCAAGGAAGACGCGCACGATTACCGCTATTTTCCCGATCCCGATCTGATGCCGCTCGTGATCGATTCGGCGTGGGTCGAAAGCGTGAAGGGCGATATGCCCGAGCTGCCCGCGGGCATGCAGAAGCGTTTCGCCGAGAACTATGGTCTGACGCCGTACGACGCGGGCGTCCTGACTTCGTCGAAGGCGATGGCAGCGTACTTCGAGGCCGTCGTCGCGAAGGCGGGCGCGGCGCAGGCGAAGATCGCGGCGAACTGGCTGATGGGCGATGTCTCCGCCCAACTAAACCGTGAGTCGCTGGAGATTGGCGAATCGCCGGTTTCGGCGGCGCAGCTCGCGTTGATTCTGCAGCGCATTGCGGACGGCACCATCTCGAACAAGATCGCGAAGGACATTTTTCAGTCGATCTGGGAAGAGAAGGCAACGGACGAGGGCGCGGCGGACCGCACCATCGAAGCGAAGGGGCTGAAGCAGATTTCGGATACCGGCGCGCTCGAAGCGATCATCGACCAAGTGCTCGCCGCCAATCAGAAGTCCGTGGACGAATTCCGCGCGGGCAAGGAGAAGGCGTTCAACGCGCTGATCGGCCAGGCGATGAAGGCGACCAAGGGGAAGGCGAATCCGCAGCAGGTCAACGAGCTTTTGAAAAAGAAATTATCCTGAGCGTCTGAACGGACATTTACGGGCTGTTGCCGGCAAAGCCTGGCAGCAGCCCGTTTTTATTTGATAAGGCGAAAAGAGACATGGCAAAAACCCCCGAGCTCGACGATTTTCGCGTCCCATTCTTCGACGGCGGCAAGAAGCTCAAGCCATTCGATCTAAGCTCCGTCGATCCCTCTGCGAAGCCGTTTTCCACCGGCGCAAAAGACGATGACCGCGCGCGCCTCGCGGAAATCGGCACGCTGCTCGACGACCTGCAGGAACGCCTGCATGCGCAGCGGCATCGGCGGGTGCTGCTCGTGCTGCAAGGCATGGACACGAGCGGCAAGGACGGCACCGTCCGCGCGGTCTTTCACGACGTCGATCCGCTCGGCCTGCGCATCGTGCCGTTTCGCGCGCCCTCCGAACGCGAGGCCGCGCACGACTTCTTGTGGCGCGTTCACGCGCAAGCACCGATGGCCGGCGAATTCGCGATCTTCAATCGCAGCCACTACGAAGACGTGCTGGTGCCGCGCGTGCTCAAGCAGATCGACGACGACGAGTGCGAGCGACGCTATCGACATATCCGCGATTTCGAAGCGCTGCTCGCAGATACCGGCACGACCATCGTCAAATGTTTCCTGCACATCTCGAAGGACGAACAGCGCGAGCGTCTGCAGGCGCGCATCGACGATCCGACCAAGCACTGGAAGTTCGATGTCTCCGATCTCGAGGCCCGCAAGCTCTGGGACGATTACCGGCATGCGTATGAAGTGGCGCTCGGGTCGACATCGACGGAATACGCGCCGTGGTACATCATCCCCGGCAATTCGAAGACGCATCGAAACTTGATGGTCGCCGAACTGCTTCTGCGCATCATGCAGGGCATGAAGCTGGAATTCCCGCCGGCGAAGGAATCGCTCAAGGGCATCAAGGTCGAATAATCAGGACACCAATAAAAGGAAGCATATGTTTCGCGTCATCACCGCCAATCTGAACGGCATTCGTTCGGCCGCCAAGAAAGGCTTCTTCGACTGGTTCGGCGAACAACAATCCGATGTCGTCTGCGTGCAGGAAATCAAGTGCTCGCAGGACGATCTGACGCCCGAGTTTCTCGCGCCGCACGGCTTTCAAGGCTACTTTCAGCACGCGGTCAAGAAGGGCTATAGCGGCGCGGGCGTCTACACGCGCCATGAGCCTGACGATGTGATCATCGGCTTCGGCAGCGACGAGTTCGATCCCGAAGGACGCTACGTGGAAGCGCGCTTCGGCAAGCTGTCGGTTATTTCGGTGTACGTGCCGTCGGGTTCGAGCGGTGAAGAACGTCAGCAGGCGAAGTATCGTTTCATGGACGAGTTCATGCCGCATCTCGCGGAACTGTCGAAGCAACGCGAAGTGATCGTGTGCGGCGACGTGAACATCGTGCACAAGGAAATCGATATCAAGAACTGGAAGAGCAACCAGAAGAACTCCGGTTGCCTGCCCGAAGAGCGCGAATGGCTCACGAAACTGTTCGACGAAGTCGGGTACGTCGATGTTTTCCGCACGCTCGACACGCGCCCCGAACAGTACACGTGGTGGAGCAATCGCGGCCAGGCGTATGCGAAGAACGTCGGGTGGCGCATCGATTATCAGATCGCGACGAAGGAAGTCGCCGCGACCGCGAAGCGCACTTCCGTGTACCGCGATATCAAGTTCAGCGATCACGCGCCGCTGACGGTCGATTACGACTGGAAGCTCGCGAAGAAGTAAGCGCGGTCAGCGCCCCGTTTTCTTGAACCGCCCCATGCCGGCATAAGCCGGCAGCTGATCGATGTTCTTGCCGATCGCCTTCGCATAGAGCGGCATCATGTCGGGCATGCGTTTGAGCAAGTCCTGCCGGCGATCGGGGCCGTACGGATGCATCCAGATGAAGCCGTTGTCGGCGCGACGCGTGGCCGTATCGACCTTGTTCCACAGCGTGACGGCGGCGCGCGGATCGTAACCTGCGCGCGAGGCGATCTCGCTGCCGATCACATCGGCTTCGGTTTCGTCCGCGGGGGAGTAGCGCATCGCGAGCAACTGATCGCCGATGCCGAGCGGCGTCGAGCCGACGTCCGCGAAGCCGAAAAGCTGCGGCATCGTGCCCGCGGTCAGTTGTGCGGCCTGCTGCCGTCCGAGCCGCTCGCGCGCATGTTCCCGCAGCGCGTGAGCGATCTCGTGGCCGACCATCATGCCGATCTCGTTGTCGTTCAGCCGCATCTTCTCGATCAGTCCGCTATACACGACGATCTTGCCGCCCGGCAGACAGTACATCCGGATCTCGTTCGACCTGACGACGCTCGTTTCCCACTTCCACGCCTTCGAGCGGTCGTTCCACTTCAGCGCGAACGGAACCTCGTGATTCACGATATCGCGCACGCGCTTGACGAGCGGATTGTCGCTCGCGAGCAGCAGCTTGTTGCGCTCCGCCTCGCGAACGATCTGCGCATATTCGTCGGCGGACTGCTGTTCGAGCGTCGCGGGGGGAATCAGATTCCGAAAGAGCGCCGTATTGCCGAAGCGGACCTGGCTGTTCGGCGCGGTGTAGGCGGGCGGCGCGCGATCCTCGTCCTGCGCGCGGGCGGCGAGCGGTGTCAGCGAGGCGACCGACACAAGCGACGCCGCAGCCAGCACGCCGGCCAGCGCACGATTGGCGAAGTTCCGCACCGTCATCGTTTCGTTCTCCAGGGCGCGATCAACGGCAACAGTAACATGCCCGGAATCGACAGCACGACGCACACGAGGAAGTACTCGAACCAGCCCGTCTGCGCGACGATGAACCCGCTCGCCGACGCCGCCACCGTGCGCGGCACCGCGGCAAGGCTCGTGAAGAGCGCGAACTGTGTCGCGGTGTAGCGCGGGTCCGTTGTGCTCGCGATGTACGCGGTGAACGTCGCGAGCGTCAGGCCCGTCGCGAACGTCTCGAAGCCGTACAGCACGCCGAGCGCGAGCGGCGACGGCCCGATCTTCGCGAGCCAGGCGAATCCGATGGTCGCGACGATCTGCAGCACGCCGAAAATCCACAGTCCGCGCGCGATGCCGATCTTCACGAGAAACACGCCGCCGATGATTCCACCCGCGATGCTCGTCCAGAACGCGACTGTCTTCGCAATCACGCCGATCTGCGGCATCGTGAAACCGATATCGAGGAAGAACTTCGTGGCGAGCGCCGTCGCCATCGTGTCGCCGAGCTTGTAGAGGAAGATGAAGCCGAGCACGAGCAGCGCGGTGCGCCAGCCGTCGCGCGTCACGAATTCATGGAACGGCTCGATGATCGCGTCGCGCAGGTTCTTCGGCGGCGCGCCGTGGATTTCCGGTTCCCTGATGCAAAGCGTCATGACGATGCCGGGCAGCATGAACAGCGCGGTCACGACGAAAACGGTTTTCCACGGCAGGAAACCGGCGAGAATCAGCGCGAGCGATCCCGGCACCAGGCCCGCCACCTTGTACGCGTTGACGTGAACCGCGTTGCCGAGACCTTGCTCGGTATCGGCGAGCAATTCGCGCCGGTATGCGTCGATGACGATATCCTGACTCGCGCTGAAGATCGCCAGCAACAGGGCGATGCCCGCGACGGTCCAGAGATTCTGCGCAGGCGAAAAGAAGCCGAACGCGCCGATGGCGAGCGCCACGAGCACTTGCGTGAGCAGCATCCAGCCGCGCCGCCGGCCCGGCTGCCAGAACGGCAGGTGCGGAACGTAGCGGTCCATCAGCGGCGCCCACACGAACTTCCACGTATAGGGAAGCCCGATCAGCGCGAACAGGCCGATCTGCTTGACGTTGATGTGCTCGGTCGTGAGCCACGCCTGAATCAGATTGACGAGCGTGAAAAGCGGCAGACCGGAGGTGAAACCGAGAACGATGCAGATCAGAATGCGCTTGTTCAGGAACGCGTGCCAATCGGGATCATCTTCGTGAGCAGTAAGAGCGGGCGCCTCGTGTGGCGTGTCGGGCATGTCGATGATGAAAAAGCGTTGTCGATGCGATGAAGCCGGGACGAATCACCGGCGCTTCACGCGATAGACCGCAAGACTACCACGCCAGTTCGCGCCCCAACGGACGGTTTGCCCGCCATGCAGCACCACCCGGTCCAGGATCTCGATGCCTACTTCGGGCGCGAGCGCCTCGAAATCCTTGATGGTCAGCACGCGCACGTTGGGCGTGTTATGCCATTGATAAGGCAGCGATTTCGACACCGGCATGCGCCCCTGAATGACCGCCAGCCGATGCGGCCAGTAGCCGAAGTTCGGAAACGAAACGATGCACTCACGCCCGACGCGCACCGTTTCGCGCAGGATCGCGGCGGTCTGGTGGATCGTCTGCAGCGTCTGCGAGAGGATCGCGAAGTCGAAGCTGTCGTCTTCGAAGAGACGCAGGCCGTCCTCGAGATTCTGCTGAATCACGTTCACGCCTTTCTGCGCACATGCAAGCACGCCGGCGTCGTTGATTTCGATGCCGTAGCCGTTCACTTCGAGCTCTTCGCCGAGCAGCGAGAGCAGCGAGCCGTCGCCGCAGCCGAGATCGAGCACCGTCGCGCGCGGCTCCACCCAGCGCGCGATCGCGCGAAAGTCCGAGCGCAGCGCAAGGGAATCGAGAGTGTTCTGGTTCATGCGCCGACCTCCGTGGCGATACGTTCGTAGTAGGCGCGCATCAGGTTGTGATAGCGCGCGTCGTCGAGCAGGAAGGCGTCGTGGCCGTGCGGCGCGTCGATCTCCGCGTAACTCACCGTGCGCTTGTTGTCGAGCAGCGCCTTCACGATTTCGCGCGAGCGCGCGGGCGCGAAACGCCAGTCGGTGGTGAAGCTCGCGATCAGATACTTCGCCTTGGTGCTGGCGAGCGTTCTGGTCAGATCGCCGTCGTGGGACTTCGCGGGATCGAAGTAATCGAGTGCGCGGGTAATGAGCAGATACGTGTTGGCATCGAAGTATTCGGCGAACTTGTCGGCCTGATAGCGCAGATACGACTCCACTTCGAACTCCACGTCGAAGTTGAAGTTGTACGCATCGAGCGCGCCTTCGGCACGGCGCAGCGCGCGGCCGAACTTGACGGCCATGTCGTCGTCCGACAGATAAGTGATGTGGCCGATCATCCGCGCGACGCGCAAGCCGCGGCGCGGCTTCACGCCATGCGCGTAGTAATCGCCGCCGTGGAAGTCGGGATCGGAGAGGATCGCCGAGCGCGCCGTTTCGTTGAACGCGATGTTCTGCGCGGACAGCTTCGGCGTCGACGCAATCACGATGCAGTGCCCGAGCCGCTCCGGATACATGATGCTCCACGCGAGCGCCTGCATCCCGCCGAGGCTGCCGCCCATGACGGCGGCGAATCGTTCGATGCCGAAGCGGTCCGCCACGCGCGCCTGCGCATGCACCCAGTCTTCGACGGTCACGACGGGAAAGCTCGCGCCGTAGGGCTTGGCCGTCGTGCGATCGATGCTCATCGGACCCGTCGAGCCGAAGCACGAGCCGAAATTGTTCACGCCGATCACGAAGAAGCGATTGGTATCGAGCGGCTTGCCGGGACCGACCATGTTGTCCCACCAGCCGACGTTCTTCGGGTCGTCCGCATAGACGCCCGCGACATGATGCGATGCATTGAGCGCGTGGCACACGAGCACCGCGTTCGAGCGTGCGGCGTTGAGCTCGCCATACGTTTCCACGACGAGTTCATAGTCGCCGAGCGAACTGCCGCTCTGCAGGACGAGCGGCTCTTTGAAGTGCAGGGTTTGGGGACTGACGATGCCGATCGATTCCATTCATTCCGCCTTTGACGAAGCGGCTAAACGGTGTCGGCTGTGCGCGGAGCATGGGCGCGGCTGACGACCTCTTTAGCCGCATTTATAGTGAACCGGGCTTCGGCCCTGGGTTCGCGCGCCCGCAATCGAGTCAGCAAATCGGCGCGTGTTCAATTCAGATTAGCGGTGAAGTATAGCGGAAAACGTAATAAAAGCGGACAAGTCGCCGGTATGCGCGATGCCCCTTCGGACGGCGAAGGACTTGCGCCCGCTTACACCTTCGGATCGGGCCGCCCGAACGCACGACCGCGAAGTCCGAGCGAAAGCGCGCGAACGGACTTTACCGTGCGATCCACATAGTGCGGCCGCCCCGCGCCCGGCAGCCGCACCGACACCGAGCCGCTCGACGTGCGCGCCACCGGCAGATGCCCGACGATCCACACCGTCCGGATGCCGAGCCGACGATAGCGCTTGAGATGCCCGCGCGTATCTTCCACGAGGATCGCATCGGAGAGCCGCACGTGCGCGCGGCGCATCGCCTGGCGAAGCATCGGCGCATCCGGCTTGGCGCGCCATCGGTCGCCTGCGCGCATGTCCTCGATCGCGATCACGCGCTCGAACAGCCTGTCGATGCCCAGTTCCGCGAGCACTGCCCGCGCGTACACGGACGGCCCGTTGGTCAGCACGATCTTTCGTCCGGGCAACGCGTGCAGCATGCGCTTGATGCCGCGTTCGGCGCGCAGCATCGACGGAAGATCGGAGAACGTATGGACCACATGCAGGAAGTCGGCGGGATCGACGCCGTGATGCTTGACGAGCCCGAGCAGCGCCGCGCCGTAACGCACCGTATAGCCGACGCGCAGCCGGTTCGCCTCGTCGATATCCACCCCGACGCGGTCGATGATGTACTGCGTCATCGCGCGATTGATGGCCGGGAAAACCTGATGCGACGCGTGATGCAGCGTGTTGTCGAGGTCGAAGAGCCAGACGGGGCCGCGCGGTTCGACGCGACGGCGGCGCAAAGGGCGTTGCGAATTCATGGCGCTCGAAGAAACGCCCGCGCGGTGGCGGGCGTTGTGACGGGAAGAAGCTCAGTGCGAGCGGATCATGGTGCCGAACGGCTGCTCGGTCAGGATCTCGAGCAGCACCGAATGTTCGATGCGCCCGTCGATGATGTGCACCGAGCGCACGCCGCTCTTCGCGGCATCGAGCGCCGACGAAATCTTCGGCAGCATGCCGCCGGAGATGGTGCCATCGGCGAAGAGGGCGTCGATTTCGCGCGCGGAAAGGTCCGTCAGCAGGTTGCCTTCCTTGTCCATCACGCCGGGGATGTTCGTCATCATGACGAGCTTTTCCGCGTTCAGCACGACGGCCAGCTTGCCCGCGACCAGATCCGCATTGATGTTGTACGACAGGCCGTCTTCGCCGAAGCCGATAGGCGAAATGACGGGAATGAACGCGTCGTCCTGCAGCGCCTTCACGACGGCCGGATTGATCGACTCGACTTCGCCCACTTGCCCGATGTCGATGAACTGGCCGGGGTTGTCGCGGTCCGGCATCATCAGCTTGCGCGCGTGGATAAGGCCGCCGTCCTTGCCCGTCAGCCCGACCGCCTGACCGCCGAAGTGATTGATGAGCGTGACGATGTCCTGCTGCACTTCGCCGCCGAGCACCCATTCGACGACTTCCATCGTCTCTTCGTCGGTGACGCGCATGCCCTGAATGAAGGTGCCCTGCTTGCCGATTTTCTTCAGCGCCTGATCGATCTGCGGGCCGCCGCCGTGGACGATCACCGGATTGATGCCGACCAGTTTCAGCAGGATGACGTCGCGCGCGAAGCCCTGCTTCAGGCGCTCCTCGGTCATTGCATTGCCGCCGTATTTAATCACGACCGTCTTGCCGTGATACTGACGAATATAAGGCAGCGCCTCGGCCAGAATTTCAGCCTTCAGGGTAGGCGCGATCTGCGTGAGGTCGGGAAGGTCGGACATGGCGGCAGTTGAGGCAAAGAGCGTTTAAACACGCCGGATTGTACAGGACTGAGGCAGCGCAACAGGATGGTTTTCCCGCGACGCCGCCGCGTTTTCCGGCTCGGCGGCCGGCGTGCGATCATCGGCGATATTCCTTGTTGTCATCAACACGTCACCACGATGAACATCGAATCCACACGCGGGCAGCGCACGGACGGCGCACCCGTCTGCGCACGTTGCGGCGCGCCGTTCCGATGCGGTTCGCTCGCGGGCGACTCGACCTGCTGGTGCGCCGCGCTTCCCGCGCTGCCGGCGGATCTCCTGCAGCCAGACGAGCCTTGCCTGTGCCGCGCGTGCCTCGTTGCGCTGATCGAAAAGACGCGCGCCGCCGACATCGAATAGCAGAGCGTGTGCCGCGCAAGGTGCGACAAATCGCGCCATCGGCGGTTCCGGGGTGCGCGCAAGCGGGATAATGCCGCATGGAACACGAAACGCCCGGCGGCGCTTGCGCGGCCCGGCACGCAATCGACGGAACATGCACCGCATAACCAATACCGGACGCGTCAACCTGGGCCATCTTTTCTGGCTTCGCTCGCTCGCGATCATCGGCCAGTTGTCGACCATCGCCGTCGTGCAGATCTTCTACGGCGCGAAGCTCCCGCTGCCGGCGATGCTCCTCGTCATCATGCTCGAGATGATCTTCAACGGGCTGACGTGGCTGCGCGTCGCGCGGGCGCGGCCCGAGACGAATCTCGAGCTTTTCGGCCAGATGTGCGTGGACCTCGGCGCGCTTTCCGCGCTGCTCTTTCTCTCCGGCGGCGCGACGAATCCGTTCGTGACGCTTTATCTGCCCTCGCTCGCAATCGCCGCAGCCATTCTTCCCTGGGCGATGATGACCTGCCTCGCGCTCTTCGCCGTCGCCTGTTATGCGCTGCTCAGCTACAACTACGTGCCGCTCAATATCGAGAATCCGGCGAATCTCTTCGATTATTTCCGCACCGGCCTGTGGGTCAATTTCATGGTGAGCGTGGGGCTGATCGGCTGGTTCGTCGCGCGCATGTCGCGCGGACTGCGCCTGCGCGACGCCGCGCTCGCCGATGCCCAGCAACGCCATCTGCGCGATGAACGGGCGGTAGCGCTCGGCGTGCAGGCGGCGACCGTCGCGCATGAGATGGGCACGCCGCTTTCCACTATCGCGATGCTCTCCGAAGAGCTCCGCGATGCCGCCGCGCACGACCGTAACCTCGCGCCGTATTCCGCCGATTTCGAACTGCTCGAGCAGCAGATGGGGCTGTGCACGTCGGCGCTCGCGCGCCTGCGCAGCCGGGCAAGCGGGCCGTCGAGCCGGCAGGCGCTCGACGAATGGCTGAAGAGCTTCGTCGAGCAGTGGCGGCTGCGTCATCCGCAGGTGAAGTTCAGGCAGGTCGGCGATACCCCGGCGGGCGCATCCATCGACGATGCCGTCGCCGTCGGTCAGATTCTCACGATCCTTCTCGACAACGCCGCGCGCGCGAGCAGCGAGTTCGTCTCGCTGCAGACGGTGACCGAAAAGGTAGATCGCGCGCCGTACGTGCGTTTCGAAGTCTGCGATCACGGCGCGGGAATTCCGCCCGCGCTGCGCGCATCGCTGGGCGCGGGGCCGGTTGACAGCACGCAGGGCGGTCATGGCGTCGGACTCTATCTGGCGTTCGAGGCCGCGGCGCGGCTCGACGGGGCGATCGAACTGTTGCCGGGCGAGCCGCGCGGCACCCGCGCCGTCTTGCGATTGCCGGATCGCGGGGCGGTGACGGCGGCGGGCCAGGCCGCGCGGACGGAATCGAGCGGCGCAGTTTGAGCCGCATGCAGGAATCGAAATAGTGAAAGGGACCGCGCGGGCGCGGATATGCCGGTGGCGGTCAACAAGGAGAAACGAAAATGAGCGATACGAACTTTTTGATCATCGATGACGACGAGGTTTTCTCAGGCATCCTGGCGCGCGGTCTCGCACGGCGCGGCTACACCCCGCATCAGGCGCACAATGCCGACGAAGCGGTGAAGCTCGCCAATCAGCACAAGTTCGGCCAGATCACCGTTGACCTTCATCTCGGCAACGATTCCGGCCTGCGCCTCGTCGCGCCGCTGCGCGACCTGCAACCGGACGCGCGCATTCTCGTGCTGACGGGATACGCGAGCATCGCGACGGCGGTTCAGGCGGTGAAGGACGGCGCGGACAATTACCTTGCGAAGCCGGCGAATGTCGAATCGATTCTCGCGGCGCTGCACGAAGAGGCGAGCGAGCAGACGGCGGAGGAAGCAATCGAGAACCCGACGCTGCTGTCCGTCGCGCGGCTGGAATGGGAGCACATCCAGCGCGCGCTCGCGGAAAACAACGGCAACATCTCGGCGACGGCGCGCGCGCTCAACATGCATCGGCGCACCTTGCAGCGGAAGCTGGCGAAGAAGCCGGTGCGACAGTAAAGCCTTGAAGGAAGAGGGGCGTCTTGCGCGACCTGCGGCCGTGATGGAGGCGATGATCGCGCGGACGCGGCCGGGAAGGAGAAACTAAACGAGGCAGAAAAAAAAGAACCGCCCAAGCCGGGGAACGAGGGCGGTAATCGGAGAGTTGCAACGACTTCGTGCATATACATGGGGATACGCACACGGACAGCATACGTGGCGCGCGTCACCCGTTACATACGACTTTTCCTAAAACTAGGACGCTTCCTAATTGATTGCTTCTAGTCAATCAAACGGCGGCGGCAATTCGTTCGAGAGCCGTGCGCTTCGTTCCCCACATCCCACATCCCGCGCTCAAAATTGGCGTCATCTGGTCCATGCGAATGCCGCCTCGCGGGGCGTGCAGCTTGACCGAGAACATTGCGCAAAAGAAGGGCATCGCCTTTCAGCTGCTAGCGCAGCATGCGGACGTCGTAGCGGGCGCGGACTAGTGCCGCCTCGCGTCCGTTGCGGGCGATGGCCGTTCCCTCGCCCGGCGTAGCCCCATGTCGGCGGACGCGGCCAAGAAGCGCGCCGAAGCGTCAAGGGCGCGCGTCGCTAGCGGCGTGGATATTACCTGCCGCGGGCATCGACCAATTCAGCCTTGGCGCGCGCGCTTGTCGAACGCGCCCGGCAGCGCAACGGCGCAGCGGGCCGCGGGTCGCAGGTCGCGATATGGACGCGGGCTGCGCTTACCACACCGAATCGGCCCGCAAAATCCCCGATCATCCCGTAAGCCACACGTAATTTCGCTTCGCTTGCCACTGCCCGACCCACTCCGTACACTCGCGCCTGTTCAAAGATCGCCGAGAAGGAGCGTTGCCATGTCCGATTCATACTTCCCGCGCTGGCCGGTCCAGCCGGATGCGCAAGGCGGCCGCGTCGTCGCGCCCGACGAACGGCTGCACTGGCCGCAAATGATCGCCATGGGCGTGCAGCACGTCGTCGCCATGTTCGGCTCGACCGTGCTCGCGCCGCTGCTCATGGGCTTCGATCCGAATCTGTGCATCTTCATGTCGGGCATCGGCACGCTGCTGTTTTTCGTGCTCGTCGGCGGACGGGTGCCGAGCTATCTGGGCTCGAGCTTCGCGTTCATCGGGCTGGTAATCGCGATCACCGGCTACGGCGGACACGGGCCGAACATGAATATCCCGGTCGCGCTCGGCGGGATCATCGCGTGCGGCGTGGCTTACGCGATCATCGGGCTGATCGTCGCAGCAATCGGCACGAAATGGATCGAAACGCTGATGCCGCCGGTCGTCACCGGTTCGATCGTCTGCGTGATCGGGCTGAATCTCGCGCCCATCGCGGTCAAGGGCGTGAGCGGCAGCAACTTCGATTCGTGGATGGCGCTCGTCACCGTGCTGTGCGTCGGCGGCGTCGCGGTGTTCGCGCGAGGCATGGCGCAGCGGCTGCTGATCCTGATCGGCCTTGCAATCGCGTACGTCATCTATGCGGTGCTGACCAACGGCATGAGCATGGGCAAGCCGATCGACTTCTCGATCGTCTCCAACGCCGCGTGGTTCGGCCTGCCGCATTTCACCGCGCCCGTCTTCAACGCACAGGCGATGACCCTGCTCGCGCCCATCGCGATCATTCTCGTTGCGGAGAATCTCGGCCACATCAAGGCGGTCGGCGCGATGACCGGACGCAGCCTCGACAAGTACATCGGCCGGGCGTTCATCGGCGACGGCCTCGCGACCATCGTGTCGGGCTTCGCGGGCGGCACGGGCGTGACGACGTACGCGGAAAACATCGGCGTGATGGCGGTCACGAAGATCTACTCGACGCTCGTTTTTGTCATCGCGGCGCTGTTCGCCATCGTGCTCGGCTTCTCGCCGAAGTTCGGCGCGGTCATCCAGACCATTCCAGGGCCGGTGCTCGGCGGCGTGTCGATCGTCGTCTTCGGGCTGATTGCGGTGACGGGCGCGCGCATCTGGGTCGTCAACAAGGTGGATTTCTCGGATAACCGCAATCTGATCGTGGCGGCTGTCACGCTCGTGCTCGGCGCAGGCGACTTCACGCTCAGGCTCGGCGGCTTTGCGCTCGGCGGCATCGGGACCGCAACGTTCGGCGCGATCATTTTCTATGCGCTCCTGCGCCGGCGCGGCTCCGGCGTCGTCTGAGTCGTCGCCCTGCCGAAAGCCCGCATCGCGCGGGCTTTCGGCGAATCACCCCGCCATGCCGCGCTTCCGGTTCACGATCGCCGTCTCCGAAAGATCGATCTCCCGCATCAGCTTGTTCAGCGTCTCGTCGTTGATTGCCTGATCGGTTCGCAGCCGCAGCAATTCTGCGCGCTCGGCTCGCAGCGCCGCCATCTTCAGCCGCGTCTCCACGATTTCACTTTTCTTCGCTGCCGCGCGCGGCGCTTCATCGTCGCCGAGCGATGCCAGCCGGCGCCGGTACACGCTCATCACGCGCGCGGTCGTATCGGCGCAACGGGCGGACGCCGCTTCGTCCATTTCTTCGATCAACACGTCATGCGTATCGTCGATGGCGCGGATCGCCGCTTGCGCCGCGCGCAGGCGCGCCATGCGCTCTTCGGCGGCGTGCGGATTGCGCTCGCGCTTCGCCCCGCGCAACATCACCGGCAAGCCGACGACCGCCACCGTCAACGACGCCAGAATCACCGACGACGCGATGAAGATCGCGAGGTCGCGTCCGGCGAGCGGCGCGCCGTTATCGAGCGTGACGGGCAAGGACAGCACGCCCGCGAGCGTCACCGCGCCACGCACGCCGCCGATGGTCGTCATCGCGAGCGTGCGGATGCCGGGCGCGGCGCTTTCGAGGCCCGACTTCGCCGCGCTGCGGCTCGCGAACCAGCGCAGGCAATAGACCCACACGAAGCGCAGCGCGTACAGCGCGATCACCGTTGCAAGCACATAGCCGATCAGCATGCCGACTCGCGCGTTGCCGTCGTGATGCGCCTCCACCAGCGCCTGCCCGATGATGTGCGGCAATTGCAGCCCGAGCAGCAGGAACACCATGCCGTTGAAGACGAACTCGATCATCGTCCAGGTGCTCGTCATGCGCACGCGCACGGCGCTCGGAATGCTGTCGCGCAGGCTCTGGATGTTCATCATCATCCCCGCCGATACCGCCGCCAGAATGCCCGAACAACCCGCGCGCTCGGCGATGACGTACGCGGCGAACGGGATCAGCACGGTGAGGATGACGCCGGCGGCGGGATCGTCTTCGTCGGAAAACTTGAGGATGCGCGCCGGGATTTCGGTGACGGCATAGCTGATCGCCGCGCCGATCACGAGCCCGCCCACTGCGATCACCACGAAGCTCACCGCCGCCTCGCGCAGCGAGAACATGCCGGTGAGCGCGGCCGCGATGGCGAACTTCAGCGCGACGAGACCGGACGCGTCGTTCATCAGCGCTTCGCCTTCGAGGACATGCATCAGGTTTGCCGGAATGCGATTGCGCCCGGCGATGCCCGTCAGCGCGACGGCATCGGTCGGCGAGAGCACGGCGGCGAGCGCGAACGCGACGGGCAGCGGCATCTCCGGAATCATCCAGTGAAGGAAATAGCCCAGCGCGCCGACGGTGATGAACACCAGCCCCAGCGCCAGCATGAGAATCGCGCGGCGCTGCATGTACAGCTCGCGCTTCGGAATGCGCCAGCCGTCCGCGAACAGCAGCGGCGGAATGAACAGCAGCATGAACAGTTCGGGATCGAACGTCACGTGCAGGCCGAAGCCGGGCCACGCGAGCATCGCGCCGATGGCGATCTGAATCAGCGGAAGCGGCAGCTTGATGGGCAGCAGCGACAGGCCGACGCCCGACAGCGCGACGATCATCAGCAGGATGAGAACGGTGAAGACGATTTCCATGCAGGCAATGAGAATGCGGGACGCGCGCGGCGTCCGCGCGATGTCCGTTCGTTTCGGGAGACAGGGTTGACGCAAAAGTTTAGCCGGTCGCGCCTGCGATGACATTTTGCGAGGCGCACCGATGCGGTGCGTCGAAGTGCGGGAATCGCCTGCCGACGGTGCATCGGACGCGCTAAACGCCGACAAATACGAGGGCATCGCGCGCATGGACATTGCTTTATCGACAGCCACGGGACACGAGACTCCCGGCGTTACCACCGAGGGCTGTTCTTATGACAACGGTATCAGGCGGGACCGGCGCGCGACCGGAGCATACGGCATGTGGGAGGGCATCGACATGGTGATCGCCAACCCCGAAAAGACGACGATTTCCCCGCGCAGTTTCGAGCTTGGCGTGATGTCGGGACTCGACCGCTATTCCGTCGAGCACGGCGAGTGGACGCTGTCGAGCGTGTTCCAGCCGGTGTTCAGCCTGTCGCATATGCGGGCGGTCGGTTACGAAGGGCTGTTGCGCGCGCATGATGCGCTCGATCGCCCGGTATCGCCCGTCGATGTCTTCGGGCAGGCGGCGCGCGTCGGGGAAGCGCTGCAGATCGACAGGCTCGCGCAGGCGCTGCATCTGGAGAACTTCAAGATGCTGGGCGCCCAGACCGAATGGCTCTTTCTCAACGTGCATCCCGGTGCGCTGACCGAGCCGTATCACGCGGCGGCGTTGCTCGCGAACCTGAAGCGGCTGCATATCGAGCCGCGACGCGTCGTGCTCGAAGTGCTGGAGCAGAGCGCCGAGGATATCGAAGGTCTCGCGCAGGCGGTGCAGCAGTTCCGCGATCACGGCTTTCTCATCGCGCTCGACGATTTCGGCGCGGGGCATACGAACATCGAACGCATCTGGCAGCTCGATCCGGATATCGTCAAGCTCGATCGCGTGATGCTCGCGCACGCGGGACACAACGTCCATGCGCCGCTGTCCGCGCGCACGGTGAAGCAGCGGCGCAACATGGAGGCGGTGCTGTCGGGCATCGTCTCGCTGCTGCACGAAGCGGGCAAGCTCGTGCTGATCGAAGGCGTCGAGACGGAGCACGAGGCGCAGCTTGCGCTCGCGAGCGGCGCGGACTTCGTGCAGGGCTTCTTCTTCGCGCGGCCGCATCCGGGGCTGGCCGATGGCGCGCACGCAGAAACCATCATCAGCGATCTCACCGAGCGTTATCGATTCCAGACCGAAGCGCGCGAGCGGCGCGTGGCGACGCGGCTTCAGCCCTACGTTCGCGCGTTCGAACGCGCCGCCGAGCGGCTCGCGGCGGGCGAACCGCTCGACGAGGTGTGCTGGAATTTCCTCGCGCTCGATCACGCCGCGCGCTGTTTCCTGCTCGATCAGAACGGGCGGCAGTCGGGCCGCAATGTCGTGCTGCGCGCCGATCGCGCCGCCCATGAAGCGCGCTTCCTTCCGCTCGTCGACGCGCAAGGCGCCAACTGGCTGCGCCGTCCGTACTTTCGCGCGGCGCTCGGCGATCCCGAGCGCGTGCACGTGACGAAGCCGTATCTGTCGATCAACGAAGCGATGCCGTGCGTCACGCTGTCGGTCGAAACGCGTTCGGGCGGCAAGCGCTGCGTCCTGTGCGGCGATATCGACTGGCTGCCCGACGACGACTGATCACTTCGCCACGACCACCGGGATCCCCTTTAGCGACGATGCGCCCTTCATCGTGTCGATGGCGGCGCGCACCGCATCGCCCGTCGCCGCTTCGATGCCGAGACGCGCGGCGATATCGCGCTCGCTGCGCTTGATCATCGCGAGATTGGCGAGCTTCACGTGACCGTAGCCGCGCACGCGTTCGAACAGCGCGGCGAGCGCTTGCACGTCCTTCGCGTTGCGGGCGTCGAGTCGGGCGAGCGCGCGTTGCATCGTGATTTCGTAGTCGTTCGCCAACTGCCGTTCCATGCGGCGTTCCAGCGTCTTGCCGAACGGATCGAGGGCCGTGCCGCGCAGCGCACGCACTTTCGACAGCCCGCGGAACACCGGCCACATCCACTGGCCGAAGGTCTTCTTCTTCGGCACGCCGCCGTGCGACAGAACCGGCGGCGCGAGGTTGAACTTCACCGTGTAGTCGTCGCCCGCCGTGCCTTCGAACTGCGCCGCGAGCGCGGCCCGAAACGCCGGGTCCGCGTGCAGGCGCGCGACTTCGTACTCGTCCTTCACCGCGAGCAGCTTGTAGAACGTGATGGCGATGGCGCGCTTCACCTCGTCATTCGCGGCTGCCTTGTCGAGCAGCGAACGATAACGCTTCACGTACTTCTCGCCGCCATATGCCAGCAGCCGTTCCTCGCGATCGCGAACGAGGTCCGCAAGCGGCATCTGCTCCATCGCGACGCGCTTCGGCTGCGCGGATGCCGCCAGCGCATCGAGCGCGCTCATGTCCGCCGCCGCGAGCCGGCCAATTGCGAACGCCAGCTTGTTCGCCGGCACCGCAACGTTGTTCAGCTCGAGCGCGCGCATCAACGCGCCGTGCGACACGGGCACGAGCCCGAGCTGCCACGCGAAGCCGAGCATCAGAATGTTCGCGCCGATGGTATCGCCGAGAAAGCGCGCCGCGAGCGATTGCGCATCGCAGGTGCGAAGCGCGTCGGCGGCGTTCGGACCGGCGGCGTGGCGCATCTTGTCGATGAGCGCATCGGCATGGAGATTCGCGTCGGGGTTCTGCACGAACGTCGCGTTCGGAATCGCGTGCGTATTCACCACGATCTTCGTGCGATCGTGCCGCACCGTCTGCAACGCTTCCGGGCTCGCGCCGACGACCATATCGCAGGCGAGCAGCAGGTCGGCCTGCTGCGTGTCGATGCGGACCTGGTTCAGAAGCGCATCGGTGGCGGCGAAGCGCACGAACGACAGCACCGATCCGCCTTTCTGCGCGAAGCCCATGAAATCGAGCACGGATGCGCTCTTGCCTTCCAGATGCGCCGCCATGCTGATCAGCGCGCCGACGGTCACGACGCCCGTGCCGCCCACGCCCGTCACCAGAATGTCGTACGGCGCGTGATCGAGATGCGCGTGCGGCATCGGCAGCGCATCGACGCGGCGCGCGAGTTCGGCCGAATCGAACGCATGGCCTTCGGCCTTCTTCAGCTTCGCGCCTTCGAGCGTGACGAAGCTCGGGCAAAAGCCGTTCACGCACGAATAGTCCTTGTTGCACGAGGACTGATCGATGCGGCGCTTTCTTCCAAGCTCCGTCTCGACCGGTTCGACCGAAAGACAATTCGACTGCACGCCGCAGTCGCCGCAGCCTTCGCACACCGCCTCATTAATGAAGAGCCGCTTGTCCGGATCGGGGAACTCGCCTTTCTTGCGGCGGCGGCGCTTTTCGGCGGCGCACGTCTGGTCGTAGATGAGCACGGTCACGCCGGGCGTCTCGCGCAGGCGGCGCTGGACGGCATCGAGTTCGCCGCGATGATGGAACGTCGTGCCGTTCGGAAACCGGTCGTGATGGCCGTCGTACTTCTCGGGTTCGTCGCTGACCACGACGAGCAGCGCAATGCCTTCCGCTTCGACTTGCCGCGCGATCTGCGGCACGGAGATGCTGCCGTTGACCGGCTGGCCGCCCGTCATCGCGACGGCATCGTTATAGAGAATCTTGTACGTGATGTTCGCTTTCGCGGCGACGGCCTGGCGGATCGCGAGAATGCCGGAATGGAAGTAGGTGCCGTCGCCGAGATTCTGGAAGACGTGCGGCGTCTTCGTGAACATCGCGTGCGACGCCCAGTTGACGCCCTCGCCGCCCATCTGAATAAGGCCGGTGGTATCGCGCTCCATCCACGACGCCATGAAGTGGCAGCCGATGCCCGCCTGCGCGACCGATCCTTCCGGCACTTTCGTTGACGTATTGTGCGGGCAGCCCGAGCAGAAATAGGGCGTGCGCTTCACGGCATCGGCGATATTCGAGAGGATTTGCGGCGCGACGAGATCGACCACTTTCTCGCGGCGATCGAGCGCGGGCTTGTGGCGCGCGAGCCATTGCGCGAAGACCGGCAGCACGCGGGACGGCCGCAGTTCGCCGAGCGCGGGCAGCAGCGGCGTACCGTCTTGCGTCGCCTTGCCGATGACGACAGGCCGCGCGCCCGACGTGCGGTTGTAGAGATGGTCCTTGATCTGCTGCTCGATGACCGGCCCTTTCTCTTCGATCACGAGCACTTCCGAAAGCCCGTTGACGAAGGCGTCGAGCCGCGTCGTTTCGAGCGGAAACGACAGCCCGACCTTGTAAATGCGCACGCCCGCGGCATCGAGATCGTCGACGGTGAGTTCCAGGCGGCGCAGCGCTTCCATCAGATCGAGATGCGCCTTGCCGCACGTCACGATGCCGACGTTCGCGCGCGGACTCGGCGCGATCCACTTGTCGATGCTGTTCTTGCGCGCGAAGTGACGCACCGCGTCGAGCTTGGCGTGCAGCCGCGCTTCGATCGTGAGGCTCGGCAGGTCGGGCCAGCGGTTGTGCAGGCCGCCGGCCGGCGCGATGAAATCGTCGGGTGCTTTCCAGATCGTCTGCAACGCGTCGAGGTTGACCGTCAAGCCGGATTCGACCGTTTCCGAAATCGCCTTGAAGCCGACCCACGCGCCGGAAAAGCGCGAGAGGGCCCAGCCGTAAAGGCCGAATTCGAGCATGTCCGCGATGTTCGACGGATTCACCACCGGCATGTGCCACGCGATCATCGCCTGATCGCTCTGATGCGGCATCGACGACGACACGCAGCCGTGGTCATCGCCCGCGACGACGAGCACGCCGCCATGCGGCGACGAACCGTACGCGTTGCCGTGCTTCAGGGCGTCGCCGGCGCGGTTGACGCCCGGCCCCTTGCCGTACCACATCGCGAAGACGCCATCGACGGTGCGCTCCGGATCGCTTTCCACGCGCTGCGTGCCGAGCACGGCGGTGCCGCCGAGTTCCTCGTTGATCGCGGGCAGAAAGCGCACGTCGTGCGATGCGAGCAGTTTCTTCGCCTTCCACAGTTGCTGGTCGACCATGCCGAGCGGCGAGCCGCGATAACCGCTGATGAAGCCGGCCGTGTTCAGATTTGCGGCGCGGTCGAGCGCGCGCTGCATCAGTACGAGGCGCACGAGCGCCTGCGTGCCCGTCAGAAAGATGCGCCCGCTGGTGGCGGCGAGATTGTCGCTCAACTGGTAGTCCGAAAGCGCAGGGGCAAAAGTCGAAGCAGGGACGCGTGCGTTCATGGGCGTGTCTCTTTTGAGATGAGAGCGATACGCCATTCTTCGCCGACGATATCGGAATGTTTTTGCGCACTTGCTTCAATTCCGGCCGCATCGAAACGCAAGCGGATGATTTCCGGGACAAGCGAGCGAAATCTTCTCGATTCGGGCGCGCTTCACGTAAACCCGGAGCCGGCCCGCATGTGTCGCCGGCCGATTTGGGACTAACCTGATCGGCTGGAGCGACGACTGGAAAAGGACGGCGATGAAGCTCTTCTACTGGCCGAAGACGCGCGCCTTTCGCGCGCTGTGGATGCTCGAAGAAATGCGCGTGCCCTATGAACTCGTGCGCGTCAACATCCGCGCCGGCGCGCAGAACGACAGCGCGTTCTGCCGCGTCAACCCGATGGCGAAGCTGCCCGCGCTCGAAGATGGCCTCGTGCGCGTCGCCGAATCCGGCGCGGTGCTGCTGTATCTCGCGGACCGCTATCCACAGGCGCGGCTCGGCATGCCGCTTGGCGATCCGGCGCGCGGCCGCTTTCTGCAATGGATGTTCTTCACCGGCTCATGCCTCGAACCCGCGATGGCCGAGCGAATGACAGGCGCAGAGGGCAATACGGTGAGCTTCGGATGGGGCGATCTCGCGCGCGTCGAGCATGCGATCGAGAGCGCGCTCGAAGAAGGCCAGTGGCTGCTCGGCGAGCAGTTCACGGCGGCGGACCTGCTGCTCGCGAGCACGCTGCAGATCGGATTTCTCGCGCGCATCATCGAACCGCAAGGCGTGCTGTTCGATTACGTCGAGCGGGCGATCGCCCGTGACGGCTACGAGCGCGCCGCGACGATCGATCGTCTGGAAGCGGAGCGGCTCGGCCTCAGACCGCACGCGAAAGCGGTGGATTAGGGAAACGCGCGCGGCTTCGGAATGCCCGCGCCGGCTTCGATGTCGGCTACCGCGCGTTCGTGCGCCAGCTTGACGGCATCGGCGGGATTAACCAGGCCATCGTCGCCGCCGACGGTCGTCCACGTCTTCACCGCGTGATCCAGATGGCGAATCTCGTACTCAGCGTCCCATCGCGAGCCTTGCAGCTCGATGGGTCTCACGTGGATCGAATAGACGCCGTAAAGGAAGACCTGTTCCGCCATGATGTTCCTCCGATGCGTTCGGCCTGCAGTCCGGCCGCGCCAGCCCTACAGTTCGATTTCCCCGAGGATGCGATGCGCGAGCGCGCGCGCTTCGTCGAGCGCTTCGTGCTCGTTTTCCGATGCGGCCTCGACTTCGTAGAGCGTCGCGTCGGCCGCTTCGCCGTCGTCGCGGGCAAGCGAGACGAGGCCCTGGAACTTGCCGTCATCGATGGCGCGCACGCCGATCGTCGCCGTGTAGATGCCTTTCGTGTACGTCGTGTCTTCCATGATCGATTCGCCTCGAGGCCGGAACGTAACCATCGAATTCATGCTAGCACGCAGTCATGCGATGCGTGTGTCGGCGCGTTTCGTTTCGTCCTTAGCCTCGCAGCAGTTCCTCGACTTCGGAAAGCGTCGGCGAATGCGCGCCCGAGTGACGGCATGCCGCCGCGCCCGCCGCGAGCGCGAATTTCAGATGATCCGGCCAGCCGCCGTGGCGCGACATCAGGCTGTAGAGCAGACCGCCGATGGAGGCGTCGCCCGCGCCGACGGTATCGGCGACTTCCACGGCGGGCGGGCGGGCGCTATAGCTTTGATCGCCCGAGAAAAGCGTCGCTTCCGAGGAGCCGCGTGTCACGAGCACGGTGGCTTGCGGGTTCATCGCGCGGATGCGGGCGAGCGCCTCCTCTTCCGGGATGCCGCGAAACAGCATGTGCAGGTCCTCGTCGGAAACCTTGATGAGATCGGCGAGGCCCGCCATCTGGCGCAGGATCGGCTCGTAGCCGTGCTCCATCAGGTTGCGGTAGTTCGGATCGAAACTGATCTTGACGCCGTGCTCGCGCAGTTGGGCGGCGAGCGCGGCGAGCGTGCGGCCGAGCGGCTGGCGCACGAGACTGATGCAGCCGAAGTGCGCCCATTTCACGCGTTCCATCCACCCTTGCGGCAGCTTCGACGGATCGAACGCGAGGTCCGCGCCGTTTTCGCCCATGAAGTAGTAGGTCGGCGGCTGCGTCTTGTGGACGATGGCGAGCAGCGGCGGCCGTTCCACGCGCTGCATGAAGCGCATGTCGAGACCGGCGGCGGCGCTCGCTTCCCACAGATCGTCGGAGAAGTTGTCGACGCCCATCGATCCGGCGCACGCGGTCGGCAGGCCGAGCCGTGCGACCGCGCGCGCGACGTTCCAGCCCGCGCCGCCCGGACGCGACAGCCAGCTGGATTCGCCCGTGCGGATCATGTCCGTGAGGATGTCGCCGGCGGAGACGAACTGCGGGAAAGGAATTTGATCGGTCGGCATCGTGTTCACCGTGCGTTGTTCGGGGAGCCGAGCGCGTTCAGCACTTCGTAGCACGCGCCCATCGTGTGGTAGTCGGTCTTGCCGGCGGGACTTTTCTCGTCGCTGTACTTGCGGTTGTCGCACGTGAGGATGCGATACCACGCGCCGTACCGATGATCGACGAAGTGCGCCCAGCTATAACGCCAGAGTTCGTCGTAGCAGTCCCAGAAGCGCTCGCTGCCGGTGCGCGCGCCGAGCAGCGCGGCGGCCGCGAAGCTCTCGGCCTGCACCCAGAAGTATTTGTCGTGATCGCAGATGCTGTCGTCCGGCCCGAAGCCGTAGTAGAGACCGCCATGACGGTTGTCCCACGCGCGGCAAAAGCCCGCGTCGAACAGTTCGATGGCGCGGGAGGCAAGCCAGGGCAGCGCGCGATGACGTTCGAGAATCAGCAGCAGCTTCGCCCATTCGGTCTGATGGCCGGGCTGGAATCCCCACGGACGAAAGATATTCGAACTGTCCGATTCGTTGTAATGCCAGTCCACGGACCAGTCGCGGTGAAAGTGTTCCCACACGAGCCCGTTCGACAGCCCCGCCTGCCGCAGCGTGATGTTGCCCGCGATCTTCTCGGCGCGATCCAGATAGAGCACGTGACCGGTGGCCTCGTATGCGGCGAGCAGCGCTTCGGTCGCGTGCATGTTTGCGTTCTGCCCGCGATAGTCGGAAAGCCGCCAGTCGGGCGTGGCTTCGTCGGCGTAGAGGCCGGCGCCGGCGTCCCAGAAGCGGCGCTCCATCAGCGCGAAGGTGTCGTCGATCATCGGCCGGGCTTCGTCGATGCCCGCCATCGCGGCATGCGCGCACGCGAGCAGCACGAAGGCCAGGCCATAGCAATGGCGCGTGCCGTCGAGCGTGCGCTTCTGGCCGTCGCGCCACTCGATCTCCCAGTCGTAGCCTTCGTGCACGGCGTCCCAGTGCGCGTCGCGCAGGAAGCGGAAGGCGTGGCGCGCGTCGTCCAGATACGCTGCGTCGCCGAAATGCCGGTACGCCATCGCGTAGTTGAAGACGAACCGCGTGCTGCTCACGAGGTGACGCGTCGTGCGGTCGTAGACCGTGCCGTCGTCCTTGAAGAAATGAAAGAAGCCGCCGGACGGATCGCGGGCGACGGGCGCATAGAACGCGAGCGTGTCGCGCACGTGCGAGAGCAGGAACTCGCGGCTGCGGAAGTCGATGTTCTGATCCACTGCCTGCTCGCTTGCAGCGGCGATGGCGGGGGAGGCGGTCAGGTTCATGGCGTGCGGATGTCCTCTTTCTTGCGCGAACTCGCGCGAGCGATGAATTCGACGCTCATCAGCGAATCGGTCTGGGCCAGCGGGTTCGAATGATCTTCGAGCAGCAGTTCCACGCCCCGTCGGCCGAGCGCTTCCTTGTCGACGGCCACGGTCGAGAGCGGCGGCATGCTGTGCGCGGCGGCGGGGATGTCGTCGAAACCGACGAACGCGATGTCCTCCGGCACGCGCAGGCCGTGCGCGAGACAGACGCGCATCGCGGCGAGGGCCGCTGCATCGTTATAGGCGAAAACCGCGTCGGGCAGCGGATTCGATCGCACGCGGGCATCGGCGATGAGGCGCTCCATCGCGTCGGCGGCGGCGAGATCCGCAGGAAGACCGGCTTGTGCGTTGATCTCGAGCGTCGGATCGAACAGCAGGCCGGCATCGAAATACGCCTTGCGATAGCCGAGCGCCCGTTGCGCGATGCTGTGATGCGCAAGCGATCCGCCGATGAACGCGATGCGCCGCCGGCCCGTCGCGAAGAGATGCGCCATCGCGAGCGACGCGCCTTTCGCGTTGTCGATGTTCACCGAGCGGAAGCCCGGCGCGCACAGGTCGATCAGCACGATGGGCCGCGCCAGCGATTGCAGATGCACGAGCAGTTCCGGCTCGACGAAGCCCGCCACCGCGATGGCGTCGGGCGCGTGCAGGCGCATTGGCTGCGCGAGATCCTGCGTCGGACCAGCCGTGAGCACGGACGGCACGAGCCGGCGCTCGCTGCACGCCTCCTCGAAGCCGTGCAGCACTTGCGAAAAAAACGGGCTGACCGCGAAGTTGTTGTGCTGACGATGCAGCAGGAACATGACGCGCCGAATGCGGGTGCGCAGTTGCGCGGAGTCGTAACCGAGCCGCTGCGCCACTTCGACGACGCGCACGCGCGTGGCTTCCGACAAGCCCGGCTGATTCTTGAGCGCGCGCGAAACCGTCCCGATCGAAACGCTTGCCGCACGGGCGACGTCGCGGATGGTAGTGGCCATCGTGATGTTTTCTGTCCTGAAGCCGGGGCGCGTTGTTTATCGCACGCGCGGGGTTCGCTTGATTCGCGGATTGTATAGTAAAGAATCGCGAAAACACGTCCGGCAGGACTAGAGGAAACCAGTAAAGCCTTGTCTCGAAAAGGCTCGAGTGGATGGTCTGTGTTTAGTAAAAGCCGCAGAACAGACGCTGCTCCGTGGCTTAGATGAGCACGACTTCGAAAGCTCGGGTCAGCCGTGCCAGCGCGTGTTCTTCGAGCACCGGCGCTCGCCCCGCCGTTTTATCGGGCTCCAGCTGGCTCCTGAACGCCTGCACTGCGAGCAGCTTGCGGGCGTGCGTTGCATCGTCCAGCACGATACGGCGGGCGCGGCTCCAGGGCACGCGTGCGTCGTCGGGCGACGCCCAGTGCCACGCGCAGAGCGGCACTTCGACGAACGGCAGGCCGAGCGCATCCGCTGCGAGGCAGGCCGCCCGCCCGACGGCTTCGTGATCGGGATGTCCGTCGTAACGCCAGGGTGCGAACACGATGTCATCGGACCGAAGCCACTTCGAGAGACCGCCTAACAGGCCCGGCTCGATGCGTTCGGCGGCGCCGTCCTGCAAGCCGAGCCGCGCGACCTGAACCTGCCGAAGGTTGAGCCGCTGCAATGCCTCGCGAGTTTCGAGCGGCCGCGCCGCGGCGAGCCGTTCGGGCGACCATTCGGTGGAATGCGGGTGACTCGCGGTGCCGTCCGTGACCGCGACGATCAGCACGCTTCGGTTCAATTCGGAAAGCAGTGCGAGCAGCCCGCCAGTGCCGAGCACTTCATAGTCCGGGTGCGGTGCGATGACTACCGCGCGGCCTCCGGACGGCACCAGTTCCCCGGGCGTGACCTCGGGCAGCGCGGCGAGGCGCGGCCAGCCTTGCCATGTTGACTCGAGCGTGCCGTTTCCTGGCATGACGCGATGGGCCACGCCGCCTTCGGCGCGTCGCGTGGAAGGACTGCGCGTCGTCACGCGTGCCATGGCGCGCTCCACACTGCGGTGGCGGAACGCGCGGCCGCGGGCGCATGGAAGCGCGATGCCGCATGGAGCCGCGAGGACGATCGCTCGCCTGCACCCCTGCCGAGACCATGCCGATCGGAACGATCACAGGCAAAGACGCGCCGCGCGGATGAAATCGCGCGATGTTCGGTCGACGAGGCAATCGGCATGATGCGAGGCGTCCTCCAGGCTGGTTCGTGTGGGTCGCGGTGTCCGCGTGCATGGAACCAAGTGTGGCAAGGGCCGTTCCCGAGCGCCATTCGGCCGAAGGACATAGGCGAAAGCGTCGAACGAAGTTTCCCGGCGCCGTAACACTGCCGATGAGCAGCTTGTTTGGCCTATGACGTCCGGCTGAATCGACGGCGCAATACGGATGCGCTCAAATGGCAAAAGGCCGCACGAGGCGGCCTTTGCTGAAGCGGGGGAGCGCAACGATGCTGCGTGTATCAGCGGCGCGCCGGAGCGCCGACGGTCTTGCTGTCGCGCACCGGCTCGGCCATGGTCTTGCGAGAGCCCCAGCGCTGTGCGAGCACGGCGCAGACCATCAACTGGATCTGGTGGAACAACATGAGCGGCAACACCACTGCGCCGACCGCGTGCGTGGCGAAGATGACCTTCGCCATCGGAATGCCCGACGCGAGGCTTTTCTTCGAGCCGCAGAAGATGATGGTGATCTGGTCCGCACGGCTGAAGCCCAGCTTTTTCGCGGCGAACGCGTTGATGAGGAGCGCAACCGCGAGCAGGACGATGTTCACCGCAACGAGGCCGCCCAGCGCCGACAGCGGGATCGAATGCCAGATGCCTTCGTTGACCGCTTCGCTGAACGCGACATAGACGACGAGCAGAATCGAGCCCTGATCGACGAACTTGAGCATCGCCTTGTGGCGGTCCACCCATTTGCCGATGGCCGGTCGCAGCAACTGGCCGGCAACGAACGGCACGAGCAATTGCAGCACGATGTTCCCGACGGTATGCCACGGCGATCCGCTCGCCGCGCCGTGATCGCTCACCAGCAGACCGACGAGCGCGGGCGTGATGAAGATCCCGAGCAGGCTCGACGCCGATGCGCTGCAAACGGCGGCGGGCACGTTGCCCTTGGCCATCGACGTGAAAGCAATGGACGACTGAACCGTCGAAGGCAAGGTGCAAAGGAACAGGATGCCGCCGTACAGCGCGGGCGTGACAAGCGGGCTCAGCACGGGCTTCAGTGCAAGACCGAGCAGCGGGAACATCACGAAAGTGCTGAGCAGCACGACCAGGTGAAGCCGCCAATGCATCGCGCCGGCGACAATGGCCTCCCGCGATAGCTTTGCGCCGTGCAGGAAGAACAGCAGCCCGATGGCGACGTTGGTGATCCAGTTGAAGGCGACCGCCGCGCTGCCGCGACACGGCAGGAAGCTCGCGATGATGACAGTGCCGACGAGCGCCAGCGTGAAATTGTCTGGGAGATATTTTGGCCGGGCCATCAGAAATTCTCGCACTCGGGCGATCGCCGGGCGGCACATGCAGCCAGAACCTGCGTCGCGTCAGGGAAAACCATGATTTTGGCTCGCACTCGATTGAATTGGCAAATTCATTTCTTCGCTCGATTGATTCCGTTTCGGCATGAATCTCGGCATGTCGCGGAGCCAAGCGGTGTGGAGCAACATTCAGACCGTGCAGGAATGCCGCCGCCGGTACGACGTTTCGTCCTAGGAAAGTCAAGCGCGTTCAGGACCGCGAAGCGAAAAAACTCTGACGTAACATGGTGTTACAACCATTGAGGCGGCCTAACACTTTTTGGCTCGACGGCTGCGGCCCGCCGAAATAAATTGTGGATACTCCGGTCGGCGAGACGGTGCATCGGTCGATGCCGTGTCTTGCGTGCTCCAACGGCGGCCGGTGTCGCGCGTCATCGAATCGTGTTCACGTTCGATGCGCGGTCGAAGACTCGTGTTGGATGCAGGCAGTTTCGACATGGCGCTCACTGGCATTCGCAAAACCACTCGGCTTCTGGCATCTTCCGCGCTCGCTGCGCTGGCGGTCGCGGGATCGTTTGCGCTCGCGGGTCCGCGCGTCGAGTGGGTATCGCCCGCCGTATATGCCGATTCGCCGGCCAGCCGTCAGTCGCTTCACTACACCCCGGTGGCCGCGAAAGACGGGCTCACGCCGGTCAGCGCCGAAGTGCGCCCGGTTCCGCAAGTCGAGCAGGCCGCGCCGTTCCGTGGCGCAGGCTCCATCCGCGCCGACATCACGCGCTACAACCAGGAGCGGAGCATCCCGCGTTCGCAGGGCCGCCCGTCCGACGATGGCCGCGCGCCGGCCAATGCCAACTTTCGGAACTGAAAGCAGCGGCAATAACTGGCGGCAAGCAGTTATCTAAAAATAAAAGCCGCGTCCAGCGCGCGCGTCACGGTGACGTAATCACGCCACAGTGACGCGTCACATTTCCTGCCAGACATTCCCCTCCTTTTTGCGCGCAAGGACAATGCGGCCTTCGGCTGATTGCGTGTATCCAGTAGTTTCCAAACTCCTTTCATCGCGTCCTCAGGCCCGCCGGTTCAATGCTCCGGTGCGGCAAAACACGTCGTTGCATCGCGCGAATCGGAGTGCGAAGCCGCGACGTCACCGACGATTGCGCGAGGGAGTACTGAAACCGCTATACCCGCGATAACCAGAAATATTTTTGACCGGATAAATGGTCCGTAAAGATGGTGCCGCTCCCCACGCGACGCCCTCGGCCAGAAGCCCATCACGCCGGTCAGACGATGGCGATTAACGTCCCTCGCCCGCCACGCTTTTAATTTTTGACAAAGACAGGAGAGTCCATGAAGCCAACCGTCAACCGTGCGACGCAGAAAGCGGCAAAAGCAACGGTCAAGGCGACCGTCGTCGCAGCGATGATCGGCTTTCTCGCGGCAGGCGCCGCTCATGCGCAGTCGAGCGTTTCGCTCTATGGTCAGGTCGACGAATGGGTCGGCGCAACGAAGTTTCCGGGCAACGAACGCGCCTGGAACGTGAGCGGCGGCGGCATGTTGACGTCGTACTGGGGCATGAAGGGCGCAGAAGACCTGGGCGGCGGCTACAAGGCGATCTTCACCCTCGAGAGCTTCTTTCGCGCGCAGAACGGCCGTTACGGCCGCTTCGACGGCGACACGTTCTTCGCCCGTAACTCGTATGTCGGCATTCAAGGTCCCATCGGCACGTTCACCGCTGGCCGTCTGACCACGCAACTCTTCGTCTCGACGATTCTCTTCAACCCGTTCGTCGACTCGTACGTATTCTCGCCGATGGTCTCCCACGTGTTCCTCGGCCAGGGCACGTTCCCGACGTACAGGACCGATCAGGGCGTGACGGGCGATTCCGGCTGGAACAACGCGGTCCAGTACACGACGCCGGACTTCAACGGCCTGTCGGGCAGCGCGATGTACGCGTTCGGCAATAACGCGGGCGATGGCCGCTCGAAGAAGTGGAGCGCGCAGTTCCTGTACTTCCACGGCCCGTTCGCGGCGACCGGCGTGTACCAGTACGTCAACTTCAACGCGACGCCGGGCGACCTGCCCACATCGAACGCGTTCGTGACGCCGGGCTTCAAGAGCCAGAGCGTCGCGCAACTGGGCGCGTCGTACGACATGAAGTACGTCAAGTTCTTCGCGCAGTACATGTACACGAAGAACGACATCGAGCCGACTTCGTTCCACGTCAACACGGGGCAGGGCGGCGTGACGGTGCCGGTCGGGCCGGGCACGGTGATGGCGTCCTACGCGTACTCGCGCAGCAACGGCGGCTTCGACCAGACGCACAAGAGCTGGGCTGTCGGTTACGACTATCCGCTCTCGAAGCGCACCGACGTCTACGCGGCCTACCTCAACGACAAGTACTCGGGCATCTCGACGGGCGATACCTTCGGCGTCGGCGTCCGCGCGAAGTTCTAACTCACGCAGGCTCCAAACGAAAACACCGCGTCGAGTACGCGGTGTTTTCTTTCATGCGGACGACGAAGGACGCGTCACCGAATGGCAAGCCGCGCCTTGGTGTCGTCGTATTCGCGCCTCAGCCGCGCGACCAGTTCGGCGACGCTCGGCACGTCGTTCATCAGGCCGACGCCCTGGCCCGCACCCCAGATGTCCTTCCACGCTTTTGCCTTGCTGGAACCGTCGCCGAAATTCATCGCGGTTTTATCGGATGCGGGCAGTGCCTCCGGGTCCAGCCCCGCGTTCACGATGCTCTGGCGGATGTAATTGCCGTGCACGCCCGTGAACAGGTTCGTATAGACGATATCGGCCGCGTTGGCATCGACGATCGCCTGTTTGTAGCTTTCGAGCGCGTGCGCCTCGCGTGTCGCGATGAAGCGCGTGCCCATGTAGGCCAGGTCCGCGCCCATCGCCTGAGCGGCGAGAATCGATCCGCCATTCGCGATGGACCCCGAAAGCACGATCGGCCCGTCGAAGATGCGCCGCACTTCGCCGACGAGCGCGAACGGCGACGTGGTGCCCGCGTGTCCGCCCGCGCCCGCCGCGACGAGAATCAGTCCATCGACGCCGGCTTCCAGCGCCTTTTGCGCGTGACGCAGATTGATGACATCGTGCAGCACGATCCCGCCGTACGAATGCACCGCGTCGATCATCTCCCTGACCGGCGCGCGCAGGCTCGTGATGAAGATCGGCACCTTATGCTTGACGCACACGCGCACGTCGTGTTCGAGCCGCGCGTTTGACTGATGCACGATCTGGTTCACCGCGATCGGCCCGATGACCGCATCGGGATTCGCCGCCCGATGCGCCGCGAGCGACGCCTGAATTTGCGTGAGCCATTCGTCGAGCAACTCGGCGGGCCGCGCGTTCAACGCGGGAAACGATCCGACGATGCCCGCCTTGCATTGCGCGAGCACGAGATCGGGATAACTGACGATGAACATCGGCGAGCCGATGACCGGCAACGCGAGGTTCTGCAGGACGGCGGGGAGTGCCATGCGCGAGTCTCCAGACATATGTTCTTGCGGCCCCCGAAGCGGCGTCTATAAGCATGCACCGGACCGCCGCTTCAGAACGATCGTTCGATTATAGGCATGGCGCGTCTCGGTGCGATCCGGCAAATCCCGAGGACTTCTTCGGTTTCGGGGCGAACGCCGCCATCGAAGAGAAGCAGTCGGAACGCCACGCCTACAATGAGCCCAGCGCAACAACAAGAACACATCATGTCTTTCGCCGATTACGAGCCGTTTCGAATCCATGCTGGCGATGCCGGCGTCGCCATCGCCGGGACGAAGGGCGGCGACGGTCCGCCGCTTCTGCTGCTGCACGGCCATCCGCAAACGCACGAGATCTGGCACAAGTGCGCCGACGTGCTGGCGCGCCACTTCACCGTCATCGCGACGGATCTGCGCGGGTATGGCGCATCGTCGAAGCCGGCGAGCGACGAAGATCACACGCCGTATTCGAAGCGCGCGATGGCCGCCGACCAGATCGCGGTGATGCGGCACTTCGGCTTCGAGCGGTTCCTCGTCTGCGCGCACGATCGCGGCGCGCGGGTCGCGCATCGCATGGCGATGGATTTCCCCGACGCCGTCGATCGGCTGATGCTGCTCGACATCGCGCCGACGCTCGCGATGTACGAAGCGACGGACCGCGAATTCGCCACTGCCTACTTCCACTGGTTCCTGCTGATCCAGCCGTCGCCGCTGCCGGAACTGCTGATCGGCGGCAATCCGGATGCGTACATCGATCGCGTGATGGGCAATCGTCACGCCGGCCTCGCGCCGTTTGCGCCGCATGCGTTGCAGGCGTATCGCGATGCGCTCGCGCAGCCCGGCGCCGTCTTCGCGATGTGCGAGGACTACCGCGCGTCGGCGGGCATCGACCTCGCGCACGATCGCGCGGACATCGAACGCGGTGCGCGAATCGCGTGTCCCTTGCGCGCGCTGTGGGGCAATCAAGGCGTGATCGAGCGATGTTTCGACGCGCTCGAAGAATGGCGGCGCGTCGCCCGCGATGTGAGCGGCAGGGCCCTGCCGTGCGGTCATTACATCCCCGAGGAGGAGCCCGCGATGCTCGTCGAAGAGATGCTCGCGTTCTTCAAAGCGGAGGCGTCATGAGGTGAAATCGGTAAAGAAGACGGAGCGTCATTCGGTCTTTAACGGACCGTTAAACTTCTGTAGGGAAAGCACCGATGCACGCCCGATAGCGCCGGGTTAGGATGATTCCCGACGTTGATCACGTCTATGTTCGCCGCTTGCCGTAGCTGACAAGCGGCTTTCTTTTTTGTGCTTCGCGTTCACGTCATTTGGCCGATACGACACCGGCGCTGACCGTCACCGCACCCGCCTTCGCCAGTTCCCCCACGACTTTTTCGATCAACGCGCGCCGCTCGTTCGGCGGGGCGAGCGCATCGGCGGCGGCGCGCATGACGCGTGCGCGCGTGGTCATCGCGACGAGCGCGTCGAAGGTCATCGCGCGCACTTCCATTAGCTTGAAGACCATCAGCACCTTGAGCGCGTTCTTCGCGTTGCGCGCGGGATCGGCCTGCAAGTAATCGAGCCGCGACGATGCGACATCGAGCGCACGCGCGACATCGCTGAAAGGCGCGCCGTGGCCGGGAATCACGATGTCGATATCGAGCCGCGCGATCAGTTCGAGCACCGCGCGTTCTTCCGCGAAGCCGCTCTCGCCCTCGAGCTCCGGAAAGATCACGCCGAAGCCGTTTTCCCACAACGCATCGGCGCTGATGAGCACGCGCGCGTCGGCGCAATAAAGCATCAGCGAATGCGGATCGTGGCCGGGCGCGCCGAGGACCGACCACGACGCGCCGCCGAGCCTGAGCGCCGCACCGTTTTCCATGACGCCGGTAAAACCGAAGCGGTCGCAGCGCTGGCCGGTTGCGTCGAAGGTCAGCGCGTCGTGGCGCCAGTTGCGAACGGCTTCCGCTTCGCCCGACGGAATCAGCGTCTCGCAGCCGTAGGTCGCCTGGAGCAGCGCATTGCCGCCGCAATGGTCCGAATGCAGATGCGTATTCACGATGAGATCGAGCGGGCGCGCGCCGAGCTTCCGCTGCACGAGCGCGAGCGTTTGCGGCGCGTGCGACACGTAACCCGTATCGACGAGCGCCGTACCTTCATCGCTCGTGAAGAGTACGTTGTTCGACGAGAGCCAGCCGCGCTCGAAGACGGTCATCGAGCCGGGGAGCGTCTTCATAATGGCATCACGACAATGGTTGCCGTCGCCTTCATCACCGTTTCGCCCGCCTGATTCACCGCGCCGCCTTCGAGCTTCACGAGATCGCCGCCCAAGCTCGCTTTCCACTTCGCTTCGACGACCCGCCAGCGCATCGTGATGACGTCGTTCGCTTTCACCGCCCGCGTCAGCTTGATGCCGAATTCCAGCCCCAGCGGCTGCGCGTACTGCGAGAAATGCGTGGCGATCATCGCCATCAGATGCGCGGTCGGCTGCGTGCCGGATGCGATCAGCGCGCCGAAGCGGCTCGCGCGCGCGTAGGCGTCGTCGTGATGCAGCGGATTACGGTCATCGACGAGCGTCGCGAATTGGCGAATGGAATCGGGCGGCAGCGAAAGCGTCCCTTCGAACGCTTCGCCGATTCTCACGACGCGCGCGCCATGCCGGCGGCTTTCGACGCGATCGAGCACGGCGCGCCTCGCGTCGTCGTCATATGCGGACCATGCGGCGATTTCATCGATGGTCCGAAGGCAGCCATCGCAGAAGCCGGTTTCCGCGTTCATGCGGCACACGTTGACGCAAGGCGACGACACGCCGTTCATCACGCTGTCTCGCGCAACGCGACGTCGATGACCGGCGCGCGCGTCAGCTCGACAAGCTCGCGCGGCGACAGGTTGAACACCGCATGCGGATGCCCGGCCGCGGCCCATAGACTTTCGAGCGCGAGGAGGTCTTCGTCGATCAGCGTGAGGGGCTCGACCGCATGACCGATCGGGCAGACGCCGCCTATCGCATAGCCGGTCTTCTCGCGCACGAACCGGGCGTCCGCGCGGGCCAGTGCGCCCACGCGAGCCGCGACCTTCGCTTCATCGACGCGATTCGCGCCGCTTGCGATCACGAGCACGGGCGCGTCGTCTGCGCGGCGTCGGAAAAGAATCGACTTGGCGATCTGCGCAATCGAGCAGCCGAGGCCGGCCGCCGCTTCCGCCGATGTCTTGCCCGTCTCCGGCAGCATCACGACCGGATGCGGATGGCCGCGCTCCCTGAGCAGCAGCGCGACGCGGCGCGCGGAATCGGGGAGGGCGTCGAGTTCAGTGGGTTCGATCATCGTCGTTGTCCTTTCATGCGCACGCTTGCTCGCCGCGTTTCTTCGCGAGCAGCGCCTTGCCCGCGCGCGATGCGCTGGGCTTGCCGATCGCGCTGGAAATGAAGTCGCCGATTTCAACGAGTTCGTCGAGATTTACGCCGGTCTCGATGCCGAGTCCGTTCATCAGATACACGACGTCCTCGGTCGCGACGTTGCCGGTCGCTCCTTTCGCATACGGACAGCCGCCGAGTCCCGCCACCGACGCATGAAAAATCTCGATGCCTTCGAGAAGCGCCGCATAGATATTGCCGATGGCCTGGCCGTACGTATCGTGAAAATGTCCCGAGAGGCGCTCGCGCGGAAACACCTTCGATGCCGCCGCGACGACTTCGCGCGTGCGCCCGGGCGTGGCGACGCCGATGGTATCGGCGATATCGATTTCGTCGCAGCCGAGCGCCTTCATGCGCTCGACGACATCGACCACGGATGCGACGCTCACTTCGCCCTGATACGGGCAGCCGAGCGCGCAGGAAATGCTGGCGCGCAAGCGCATGCCCGCGTCCTTCGCCGCTTTCGCGACCGGCTCGAATCGCGCGATGCTCTCCGCGATGCTGCAGTTGATGTTCTTTTGCGAGAACGCTTCGCTCGCCGCGCCGAAGATCACGATTTCGTCGGCCTTCGCTTCGAGCGCGCCTTCGAAGCCGCGCATGTTCGGCGTCAGCACGGAGTAGATCGTGCCCGCCCTGCGCTCGATGCCGGCGAGCAGCGCGGCGGCGTCGGCCATTTGCGGCACCCATTTCGGCGAGACGAACGACGTTGACTCGACATTGACGATGCCCGCGCGCGCGAGCCGGTTCACGAGCTCGATCTTGGTTTCCGTGGGCACGAAGGTCTTTTCGTTCTGCAGGCCATCGCGCGGCCCGACTTCGACGATCTTGACTCTGGATGGGATCATGCTTGTCTCCTTCGAATGTGCTGGTCGCGTTCAGTATCCGCGCTCGACGTCCACCACACCGCTGATGGTCTCGCCGCGCGCGAGCGCTTTGATCTTCGCGGCGATCTGCACGATGCTTTCTTCGCGCAAGGTCTCCGCCGATATATGCGGCGTCACGCCAATGCGCGGATGCCGCCAGAACGGATGCTCCTGCGGCAACGGCTCGGTGTGGAAGACATCGAGCAACGCGCCGGCGAGCTGGCCGCTGTCGAGTGCATCGATGAGGTCGGCGTCGACGAGATGCGGGCCGCGTGCGACGTTCACCAGATAGGCGCCGCGCGCGAGCCTGCCGAACGCGCGCGCATTCAGGATGCCTTCGGTATCCGGCGTATGCGGCAGCAGATTGATGAGGACGTGCGCGCCGTCGAGAAAGGCGTCGAACCGACCGGGGCCCGCGTACACCGCGACGCCTTCGATCTCCTTCGCCGTGCGGCTATAACCGCGCACCGGCACGCCAAGATTCACGAGACTCCGCGCCACTTCGCCGCCGAGCACGCCGAGGCCCAGCACGCCGACCGTGAAGTCCTTGCGCGCATGTTGCGTCAGCTTTTCCCAGCGGCCTGCGCGCTGCAGCGCTTCGTACTCGTCGAAGCGGCGCATGAAGCGCAGCACCGCATAAGTCGCGTACTCGGCCATCTGTTGCGCCATGCCGGTGTCTTCGAGGCGCACGAGCATCGCGTTGGGCGGCAGCAGGCCCGGCTCCTTGCGCTCGACATCGAGAATCGCATCGACGCCCGCGCCGAGGTTGAACACGGCCTTCAGGTCGGGCCGGTTGGCGAACAATGCGCGCGGCGCGCGCCAGACGATCGCGTAGTCGGCGGGCGCGGTATCGCCGGGTTCCCATACGCGAACATCCGCGCCGGGCAGCTCGCGGGCGAAACCGCGCAGCCAGGCGCCGGTGTCGGTGTTCTGTTCGTAGAAGATGATCTTCATGCGGCTCATTTGGCGAAGAGCTGGCCGATGTCGTTGAACGCCTTGAATTCGAGCGCGTTGCCGCACGGGTCGAGAAAGAACATCGTCGCCTGTTCGCCGACTTCGCCCTTGAACCGGACATGCGGCTCGATGATGAACTTCGTCCCCACGCCCTCGAGGCGTTCGGCGAGCGCGCGCCAGTCGCTCATCGACAGGACGACGCCGAAGTGGCGCACGGGGACGTCGTCGCCGTCGACGGCGTTCTTCGCGGCGGGCCGCGCCTCGTCCGGCGAAAGATGCGCGACCAGTTGATGACTGAAGAAATCGAAATCGACCCAGTCGGGCGAACTGCGGCCTTCCGGGCAGCCGAGCAGTTCGCCGTAGAACGCGCGGGCGTTGTCCAGGCTCGTGACGGGGAAGGCGAGGTGGAACGGTTGCAGCGTGCGCTGCGTTCGCGAATGATCCGCGTGCTCGAAGCGGTCGGCGGATTCGTCGGGCAGATCGGACATACGGCCTCCGTGTGATGGTTCGGGACATTCTACGTGCGGATACACGCAGCGTTCACATCGCGCATATGGAAATGACGATTGAATCGTTCGCGCGCGCGATGCGTCACGGGAGAATGACGAATGACCGAAACGGTGCGCGAGGCAGGCATGCACAACATCGACGATTCATCCGGGCGGCCCATGCTCGTCACCGTGCCGGGACTGCACGGCAGCGAGGGCGCGCACTGGCAAAGCTGGCTGGAGCGGCAATACGTGGAGGCGTCGCGCGTCGAGCAGGCGGACTGGGATGCGCCGCAGCTCGACACCTGGGCGAGCGCGGTCGAAACGCGGCTCGACGATTTGCGGCGGCCTGTCGTGCTGGCCGCGCACAGTTTCGGCTGTCTCTCGACGGCGCATGCGCTCTTGCGCGGGCGCGTGCGGGCGAACGTCGTCGGCGTGCTGTTCGTCGCGCCCGCGAGCCCGGCCAAGTTTCGCCTCGCCGGCCGCTTCGAGCCGATGCGGCTTGCGGCGCCGTCGATACTCGTCGGCAGCGAAACCGATCCGTGGATGCCGCTCGGCGACGCGCGCGATCTCGCGCAGCAGTTGGGCAGCGCGTTTGTGAATCTCGGCGACGCCGGGCACATCAACACGTCGGCGGGCTATGGGCCGTGGCCGCATGCGAAGTATCTCGTCGATACCCTCGCGCACTGGGCGCCGCCTGCGGAGCGCGGCGCGGAGGACCTGTTCCTGCGCGAGCACGCGTATGGATGACGCGCGCCGCCCGCGGTCCGATACACTCGATGGCCGCCTTCGCGCGGCCTTTCGCTTCTTTAACGCAACGGCTTTTTCGGGGAACCACATGGCGGCATTCAGGAAGCTCGCGCTCGCGGCGGGCGCGGCGTGGTGCATGGCGGCGGGCGCCGCTCAGGCGGAGACGACCTTGCTCAACGTGTCTTACGACGTGACGCGCGAGCTGTACAAGGATATCGATGCGGCCTTCGTTGCCGATTACAAGAAGCGCACGGGCGAGACGGTGTCCGTGCGGCAGTCGCATGGGGCATCGAGCGCGCAGGCTTTATCGGTGATGCAGGGGCTACAGGCGGATGTCGTCACGATGAACCAGCCGAACGATATCGACCTGCTCGCCGAGCGCGGCCAGCTCGTGCCGGCGAACTGGCGCACGCGTCTTCCGAACGGCAGCGCGCCGTACACGACGACGATGGTCTTCCTCGTGCGCCACGGCAACCCGAAGAACATCAAGGACTGGAGCGATCTGGCGCGGCCCGGCGTGCAGGCGATCATCGCGAATCCGAAGACATCGGGCAACGGGCGTTATACGTATCTCGCGGCATGGGGATACAAGAAGCAGCAGGGCGCCACCGATGCGCAGGCGCAGGACTTCGAGAAAGCGATTTTCCGCAACGTGCCGGTGCTCGACACGGGCGGACGCGGCGCGACGACGACATTCACGCAGCGCGGTATCGGCGATGTGCTCGTGACGTTCGAGAACGAAGTCGGGCTGATCGAAAGCGGCGCGGGCGCGAAGGATTTCGATGCGGTGTATCCGTCGGCGAGCTTGCTGGCGGAGCCGCCCGTATCGATCGTCGACAAGGTGGTGGACAAGCGCGGCACGCGCAAGGAAGCGCAGGCTTATCTCGAGTTCCTCTATACGCCGCAGGCGCAGGAGATCATCGCGCGGCATCACTTGCGGCCGCGTAATGCGGAAGTGCTCGCGAAACATGCGAGCGAGTTCAAGCCGCTGAAGACCTTTACCGTGGATGAGATGTTCGGGAACTGGCAGAAGGCGCAGCAAACGCATTTCGCCGATGGCGGGACGTTCGATCAGGTGGTGGTGGACAGGAAGTGAGTCTGTGAAACGGCTCGCGGGTGCGGCGAAGTCGGCTAGGCACCCGCAGTGGGCGGCACGGTGAGTCAATAAAAATAGTGAGTCACGTATAGATTGATGTAGGGCATCCTGGTTAGTTCTTTTCGGGTGTCGTACATGTGGCCATCGAAATACGCTTCGCCGCCCATTCCGATGTAGTAAGTCGATCCTTTGCGGTCTTTGATGACGCCATCGCTTGTTTCCCATCCGCAGCAGGCGAAGCGCAATCTCATGACGCCTGCCGAGCGGATCAACCAGTTCTCGACGTTGAGGATGTCCTTGCCTGCTACGCGGTAGGTCGCTTTGAGGCCATCGGCGCCGTCCCCGGACTGGTACTCGCAACGTACGAATTCGATATCGCTGCGTTGCAGTTTCATCTCACTGAGCAAATCGCCGCACATGAGTGGCGGCTCCTTGGGCTGGACGGCGTTGGCTGGAATCGATACTAGGCAGAGCCGAAGCGCTAGTAGTGTCAGTAGCGACAGCAGTAGAGACTTCATTTCGTCACCTCAAGCAGTGCGACGCATTGTCCATTCGTTCCGGGTAGACAATTGGCCATTGATAAATTGCAACGAGTGTCCTGTCTGTCGAGTTCATGGACAGTCACACCGCTGCTTACGATTTTTCTTTCGCTCGCGAGCAAGGCCTATTGAAGCCGCGATGATGCGGCGTGAGAAACCATCGAGCAAGAAGGTGTCGCACGGTGGCGGCGGAGTGATCACACTAGCTTGAAACTTCCCGATGCGCAGGGTGAAGCGCAGGCCGCCGTGTACGCCTGTTGGAAGAGTAGCTCGCGCAGCAGCGGGGCGATCACCCTTTCTATGTTTGGTCGTGTCGCACGCGCTGAAAACGATCGAGTCCCGTCATGTTGCTATCAAGCAGTCATCTGCATCGATGCCCGGGCGTCGACGCGCCGCGAGATGACTGACAGTTGACATTCGTTGGTTTAACGAAGCGTCGCACAAAGCCGGCCACTTTAAGAAAATTCTTCTATCTGATTACGGGGTGCACTGCTAAGTTGGGCACCTGTCTATGTTCGTTCCCTATTACAGTCATCCGTCGCCACGGCGCATCCCGGGCATGCGGATCCGCCGTGACTGCCTGTGTTGAGGCGCGGTTTCGAGGCGAGTCGCCCCACGCGCGTTTGCATGCCGGTCTCCGAACTTGCGAACTTGAACTGCGCTTGGAAAAGCAGGGCGTAGATCCGTTGTGTGGCTAACGCGCTAGCAAACCCGTCCAAATCATTCCTGCACGGCAAGCACCGTGACCTAATCAAAATAATCAGGGAGCAGTAACAGATGTTCAATCCGCTGCAAAGCCGCACGCTGAAGATCGAGTGCCAGGCGCTGCCCACCTGGGGCGGCGCCGACATCCTCATCCCTCAGCGCGTTAAAGGTGTCGAGGCGCTCGGGGAGCTCTTTCACTATGAGGTCGATCTGGCCTCGGTCGACAGCCCGACGTTTCGCATCTGGAATGCGCGCGACCTCGTCAAACCCGATGAACTGGTCGGCAAACCGATCGAAATACAGGTCGAATTTGAGGGCAAGGGAACCTTCGTTCCGGGCTTGCCCGGCAATCTGGGTGCAGGCAACGTCGGCGCAGGCGTGCGCAGGATCAACGGCCTCATCACTGAAGTGCAGCAGACCGGCAGCGATGAGCGGCGCGTCTATTACCGGTTCACGGTCAGACCTTGGCTCTGGCTGGCATCGCAAAATCGAGATAATCGGGTGTTCCAGGACGTGAGCGTCTTGGACGTCACGGAGGCGGTGCTGAAGAGCTACACGTTCCCGTGGGACAAGCGCCTGGCCGCCGTCGCGCTGAACAACAATGTCTTTCCGAAGCGCGACTTCATCAGACAGTTCTGGCAAAGCGACTACGAATTTCTAAAGCAACTGTGGAGCGAGTGGGGGCTGTATTACTACTTCGATGGCATGAAACTCATGCTGTGCGATTCGCCCGGCTCGCACAAGAAGCACGGCAATGCGTACGACTCGGTACTGTATCACTCGCCCGAGGGCAAACGCATTGACGAAGAGCACATCCATAGTCTGAAGGTGCTGCGGCAGATCACGCCGGGTGATGTGACGGTCAACGACTACGACTACACGCTGTCGAACGGCTCGTTCGATCTGAATCAGCAGCGCCATAGCGAGTCCTCGTTTGACAACATCGCGCAGTATCACTGGGGCGACTACACGCAGCCGCTCGCGGGCGCGATGGGGCTGGACGGCCAGCCGAACGATCATCGTAACGAAGGCGATTATCTGGCGCGTGTGCGAGTCGAGGCCTTGCGCAGCGAGGGCTTCAGGCTTCACGCGACGGCGAACGCGCGCGGCATCGCGATGGGGCGGACGCTGAGGATCGAGGGCCATCCCGAGCGCACGCTGAACAACAGGTATCTGGTGGTGTCGACGTCCATCGACATCCAGAATCCGGATGAACTCACCGCCACCCCCGGCAGCGATGCACAGTATCACTGCGTGACAGAGATGGTGCTGCAGCCGGCCGATGTGTTCTTCAAGCTGATGCCGATGGAGAAGCCGCGCGCGCACCCGGAGACCGCGGTGGTCGTCGGGCCGGAGAAGCAGCCGCTGTGGCTCGATGGCTACGCGCGCGTGCGTATCCAGTTCAAGTGGGACCGGCTCGGTCAGATGGACCAGAATTCGAGCTGCTGGGTGCGGGTGTCGCTGCCGTGGCATGGCGGGCCGCATAGCTTTATTTCGGTGCCGCGCATCGGGGATGAAGTGACCATCGGCTATCACGAAGGCGATCCGGACAAGCCGTTCGTGATGGCGAGCAAGGTCAATCAGTTCAATCCGCCGCCGTTCGAGTTGCCGCGGAACATGGCGCTGACGGGCTTGGTTAGCAAGGCGCTGGAAGGGCAGGGGCACAACTACGTCGTCACCGATGACACGCCCGGCAAGCAGCAGGTGCAGGTAGCAAGCGATCAGGCGAACTCGCGGCTCGTGCTCGGCTACAACACGCGAATCGTCTATCAGAAAGGGCGCCAGGAGGCGCGCGGGCTGGGCTGGGAGTTGGCCACCGATGCGTGGGGCGTGCTGCGGGCCAATCAAGGCATGCTGATCACGACGGAGGCGCGTAGTGGCGCGAGTTCGCCTGCAGCCGACATGGGCGAGACAATCCAGCGTTTAACGCAAGCCAACGAGCAACAAGACGTGCTGGCACAGGCTGCAGTGCAGGCATATGCACAAGACATGCAAGATCGGCTTTACATCACGCAGACCTTGAAGACGCAGATCGCCGAGATGCAACATGCGGCTTCTCGGGGATCTAATCCGGTCGCAGGCTCGAGCAAGCCACATGTGCTCGTGGCTTCAGCCGCCGACATCGCACAGACCGCTGCGAGTCATGTGAATGTGCATAGCGGTGCAGATACCACGATGACTGCGGGCGGGCACGTCGCGACCAGCGCGGGTGGCAACATCTTCGCATCGGCGCGCAAGGCGATCCGCTTCTTCGCCTACAAGCTCGGCATCCGAATGGTGTCGTACGCGGAGGACATTGACGTCCAGGCGCTCAAGAAAAGCATCAATCTGCTGGCGAAGCTCGATATCACGCAGACGGCCAATCGCATCACGATCAAGGCTCGCGAAGAAGTGACGATCCAGGGCGGTGATAGCTACATCAGCTTGAAGAGCGGCAAGATCACCGTGGGCGGTTCCGTGTATGAGGTTAACGCACAGGCTAAGAACATGCCGCCCAAACCCATCGGGGTGAATCCGCAGGGTTCGCCGGATGTGCAGGCGAACGACCAGGTTTTCCGCGTGCTTTCTCCAACGGGTCAACCGCTGCCCGGAGTGGACTATGTAATTCAGGGAGCCTCGGGCGGACATGTGTTCCGCACCGACGCCGTCGGACGCTCCCCTCGCGTGAACACCCCGCAGCAAGACAACGTGGACTTCAGCCTGCATTGGGACGATTTCGCCAGTGCTTCCGGCCCGGCGGCAAACTCGGCCACACAACAACAACGATAAACGGAACTCTCGTGACAGCAAATCTCGCGGTAAGCGGTACGACTAATCCCGAATCGGACACTTGCGTCGATGCGCGGTGCAGCTGCGACATCATTTGGTCTCTCGCGCAGCAATTTGCTATGCGCCAACTCGTGACGCGTGCGCCGTCGCACAATCATATGGCGGATTATCGAGAGGGTGAACCTCACGTTTCCAATCGGCAGATGGAAAGCAAAACGCCGGAGTTCGTCAGCAATTACGAAGTCCGGGCGCGACGCATTGCGGCAGCTTATGCGCGCGTGTTTCTGGAAGACTTTCATTTGGGACAGCCCGACAAGATCGGCCGGTTCTACTGGCTGGGTCTGGGGGCATTTGCTTCCAAACAAGTGGCGGCTACGTTTCACCAATGGCAGGTGAAAGCGGTGCCGTGGTCGGCTTTGCATGAAGGCTTGGGCCGTGGGAACCTCTGGCTCTTCAATGATGTACTCGCATGGTTCTATGCTTACGCCGCAGGCGCGGATACATTCCAGAAATGCGCAGCATCGCGCAACAGCGAGAACTTCGTTTCCCAAGTGAAGGCTAATTTTCAGCGGCAAAAGGGGTATGCGGAATCGATTAACAAGGTGCCTTATGAGGTTGATGGTGCGACGGGGGTTAAGAAAGTTGAGCTTGGTTATTTGATGTGCACGCCTATTGTTAGGGACGGTTTCCGGGCGGTCAGCGAATGGGAGGCTGCCACTGACATCAGGAGACCCGCTATTGCTCTAAAGCACCTGCTTCTGATCGCACAGCACGAACAGGGTGAGGTGCTTCAGGGCCTTATCTATGATGATCCAAGCTTCGCACGCTGGCTCGGATTACAGCGGGCCGTTTTGGGGACTTCGGACGACACGGCCATCAATCAATCGATCGACCGCATGCAATATGGTCTGTCCAACGGCTCCGATATCGCGCTTTCACCCGTTATCCGAGCGTTGGTTCCCGGCCTTCAGTTGGTCTTAACTTCGGACTACAAAACCGAGAACATCGAGTTCAGGTCGGATGCCCCAGATCGATTGGTGCTCGAAGACTATCGGCAACGCATGGCGTGGATCACAGACGCCGCGACCAAGTATGACGACCTTATGCGCAATCACACCGACAAGATGTTCGGATTTCTGAAAGAAATCAAGAGTTGGGGCGATGAGGAGATGGCACCATGAGACGGACACCGCTCTTCGCTGTCCTCCTTGCAACAATATTTGTGTGCGGTCTGGCCGCAACGTTCTCGAACTTTCATACAGCATTGGCAAAACGAGATAACAGCATGCCTCAGCCTCTCACCATTATTCGACTGGGCAACCCGCAGCTTTCAGACATCGATGCACCGGGCGCAAGCGTCGACAATCATCCTACGGGCATGGCCTTTTATCAACGCAGTTGGGTAGGAGGCGAACTTGGAAACGTGGAGTTCTCGCATGGACCGCACAGCTTTACGGTAGAAAATGTTCTGTCCATACTCGGTACCGCAGATCAAGACGTTCCGGAAGGAATCTTCAAGTGGAACGTCAATTTCGGTGTCAGCCCGCAGCAGGCCGACACCGATGAAGCGGCTCGCGCCCGGGTGATGAGCTTCCTCGCCATGCTGCGGGCTGCTGGTTGGAAGCGTTACATCGATGTACTGGACCCGCGCTTACTCGGAAGACAGGCGTGGACGTACGGCACAGACCCCGATGGCTTGGGCCTTTACTCCCTCGACTCTTCCTACACACCTACACTTGACGAATGGACGGCTGCAGCACGGTACGGTCCCAGATGGAAATTTCAGGCAGACGGCGTGTACCTTGAGGTTGTCGTGTCACGAAGCAATATGGGCGGCTTCGTTGGCAAGAGTACCTATCTGATTAGTGTCAAGGCGCAGAGTGAATTCACCAATTATGGAATTGGATTCTTTTCTGGCAAAAGGGAGAAGATCATGCACTGGAAGGATCTCATTGCTCCGGAACTCGCCCGCTATCACAAGGATCGCCTTGCGACCGAAGCGAAACTTCGCGCAACCGGATACACGATTGACACAACCTACCAGGACCCGCCGATCAAATCCCTCCAGTCTCCTGCCAGCGACACGCAACGAGGAAGCTGAATGGAACGAGCAACGATGAATGGCAAAGCACGGGCGGGCACGTCGCGACCAGTGCGGGTGGCAACATCTTCGCATCGGCGCGCAAGGCGATCCGCTTCTTCGCCGACAAGCTCGGTATCCGAATGGTGTCGTACGCGAAGGACATCGAGTTCAGGTTGGATACCCCAGATCGATTCGTGCTCGAAGACTATCAGCAACGCATGGCGTGGATCACAGACGCCGCGACCAAGTATGACGACCTTATGCGCAAACACACCGACAAGATGTTCGGATTTCTGAAAGAAATCAAGAGTTGGGGCGATGAGGAGATGGCACCATGAAACGGACACCGCTCTTCGCTGTCCTCCTTGCAACAATATTTGTGTGCGGTCTGGCCGCAACGTTCTCGAACTTTCATACAGCATTGGCAAAACGAGATAACAGCATGCCTCAGCCTCTCACCATTATTCGACTGGGCAACCCGCAGCTTTCAGACATCGATGCACCGGGCGCAAGCGTTGACAATCATCCTACGGGCATGGCCTTTTATCAACGCAGTTGGGTAGGAGGCGAACTTGGAAACGTGGAGTTCTCGCATGGACCGCACAGCTTTACGGTAGAAAATGTTCTGTCCATACTCGGTACCGCAGATCAAGACGTTCCGGAAGGAATCTTCAAGTGGAACGTCAATTTCGGTGTCAGCCCGCAGCAGGCCGACACCGATGAAGCGGCTCGCGCCCGGGTGATGAGCTTCCTCGCCATGCTGCGTGCTGCTGGATGGAAGCGTTACATCGATGTACTGGACCCGCGCTTACTCGGAAGACAAGCGTGGACGTACGGCACAGACCCCGATGGCTTGGGCCTTTACTCACTCGACTCTTCCTACACACCTACACTTGACGAATGGACTGCTGCAACACGGTACGGTCCCAGATGGAAATTTCAGGCAGACGGCGTGTACCTTGAGGTTGTCGTTTCACGAAGCAATATGGGCGGCTTCGTTGGCAAGAGTACCTATCTGATTAGTGTCAAGGCGCAGAGTGAATTCTCCAATTATGGAATTGGATTCTTTTCTGGCAAAAGGGAGAAGATCATGCACTGGAAGGATCTCATTGCTCCGGAACTCGCCCGCTATCACAAGGATCGCCTTGCGACCGAAGCGAAACTTCGCGCAACCGGATACACGATTGACACAACCTACCAGGACCCGCCGATCAAATCCCTCCAGTCTCCTGCCAGCGACACGCAACGAGGAAGCTGAATGGAACGAGCAACGATGAACGGCAGAGCCCAAATCGTCGTTGGCGACACGACGAGTCACGGCGGCAAGGTTGTTTCAGGCAGCCCATCGTCAACCTGGAGCCGCGCCGAGATTCCTATCGCGCGCAAGGGCGACAAGGTTACGTGTCCTCAGTGCGATCCGCATGTCTTCACGATAGCTGAAGGCTGTGAAGATAGCCTGGACTTCGGCGAACCTATCCCACTCGAAGGCCACAAAACGACGTGTGGCGCGGTGTTAATTGCCCAAGCCTCCACTGAATCCGCTGCGTAAGACTGCATCGGTCGACGAGCATCCATCTTGCCCTGATGGCATGAGAAGCGAAGCGGAACGCGCGGAATTAGCGCCTTCCGGTCATGCACTGCGTTCGCGCGCGGCCAGGCAACAGCTTTGGAATGGCGCCGCGCATCGGGGCTCGCGACGAGGTAGCGAGCCCGGCGCATTCCCTACCTCGCGCTCACATCCCCCGCCGCTTCCGCCCGCATCCCCAACCGCCCGATCAGCTTCCTGTCCGCCTCGGCTTGCGGGTTACTCGTCGTCAGCAACTGGTCGCCATAAAAGATCGAATTCGCGCCCGCCGCGAAACAAAGCGCCTGCAGCGCCTCGTCCATCTGCTCGCGCCCGGCCGACAGCCGCACCATCGCCTTCGGCATCGTGATGCGCGCCACCGCGATCGTCCGCACGAATTCGAACGGATCGAGCGCCTCCGTGCCCGTCAGCGGCGTGCCCGCGACCTGCACGAGATTGTTGATCGGCACCGACTCCGGATACGGCTCCATATTCGCCAGCTGCGATATCAGTCCCGCGCGCTCGCGACGCGATTCGCCCATCCCGACGATCCCCCCGCAGCACACGTTGATGCCCGCATCGCGCACATGCTCGAGCGTATCGAGCCGATCCTGATACGTGCGCGTCGAGATGATCTGGCCGTAGAACTCCGGCGACGTATCGAGATTGTGGTTGTAGTAATCGAGGCCCGCATCGCGCAGGCTTTGCGCCTGATGCGCCTCCAGCATACCGAGCGTCACGCACGTTTCCATGCCCATCGCCTTCACGCCGCGAATCATCTGCTTGATCGGCTCCAGATGTCGATCCTTCGGATTGCGCCACGCCGCGCCCATGCAAAACCGCGTCGCGCCATTCGCCTTCGCGGTCTCGGCGGCCTTCAGCACGGCATCGACTTCCATCAGCTTGTCGGCCTTCACGCCCGTTTCGTGATGCACCGACTGCGGACAGTACGCGCAGTCTTCCTCGCAGCCGCCAGTCTTGATCGACAACAGCGTGGACAATTGCACCGCGTTCGGATCGAAATGCTCGCGATGCACCGTCTGCGCGCGATACAGCAAATCGTTGAACGGCAGCTCGTAGAGCGCGACGACATCGGCGACGCGCCAGCGCGCGGGCGTCTGCGTCTGCACTTCGATAGGCTTTGCGATTTCAGCAGTCATGGTCTGCGTCATATGAGTTCAGTCCTTGGGTTGAAGCCGGTCGAGCAGAAGGCGCGCGTCGAGATGATCGGCGGCGCGCGACGCATCGGCCGGTGCGATATGAGGGATGACGCCGATGAGCGGCGCATCGATGAGTTGTTCAAGCGTCCGAACGTTCTCGTCCGGATACAGCATGTCGGGATCGACGCGATTCGCGACCCACCCCGCGAGCGTCAGCCCGCGCGACGTGATCGCTTCCACCGTCAGCAGCGCATGGCTGATGCACCCGAGCCGCATGCCGACGACGAGCACCACCGGCACGTTCAGCGCGACGGCGAGATCGGCGGTGTCGTGCTTATCGTCGAGCGGCACGCGAAAGCCGCCGACGCCTTCCACCACGACGATATCCGCCTGCGTCACCGCGAAGCGATGCGCCTCCACGATACGCCCGATATCCAGCGCGATGCCTTCACGCGCCGCGGCGATATGCGGCGCAATCGGCTCGCGCATCATGAACGGCGTGCGAATGTGAGGCGGCAACGCGACGTTGGCGGCGGCGTCGAGTTGATCGGCGTCCTCGTTGTGAAGGACGCCGTCGCGCATGGCTGCGCCCGAGGCGATCGGCTTCATCGCGGCGGCGCGCAGGCCCGCGCGCGCCAAGCCGTGCAGCAGCGCCGACGAAACGAACGTCTTGCCGATCTCCGTATCGGTTCCGGCGACGAATAAGGATAAAGCGGTCATAGCGTACTCAAAGCGTGATCGAGGCGCGCAAGGTCATCGTCGGTATGCGCGGCCGAAAGCGAAATGCGCAGACGCGACGTGCCCGAGGGCACCGTCGGCGGACGAATCGCCGGCACCCATAGCCCTTGCGCATCGAGGGCGGCGGCGAGCGCGACGGTTTCATCGTTGCCGCCGATGACGAGCGGCTGCACCGCCGTCTGCGATTCGACCGGCAGCCAGCGCGTGCGTTTCAGCATCGCGCGCGTCGTATCGACGAGCGATGCAAGATGCGCCCGTCGCGCATCGCCCTCATCGCTTGCAATGATCCCGATACTCGCCGATACCGCATGCGCGACCGCAGGCGGCGACGCCGTCGTGAAGATATACGGCCGCGCGCGCTGCACGAGCCATTCGATGACGGTCGCATCCGCGCAGACGAACGCGCCTGCGACGCCCGCCGCCTTGCCGAGCGTGCCGACATAGACGAGATGCGGCGAGCGCAGCGCAAAGTGCGCGAGCGCGCCCCGTCCTTCGGGACCGAGCACGCCGAAGCCGTGCGCGTCATCGACGACGAGCCACGCGCCGTACTTCTGCGCCACGTCGACGAGGCGCGCGAGCGGCGCGATGTCGCCGTCCATGCTGAACACCGAATCGGTGACGATCAGCTTCGTCGCGGTTTCATCGCGCGAGGCGTCCAGCATGGCGTCGAGCGCGTCGATGTCCGCATGGGGATAAATCTGCGTCTGCGCGCGGGAAAGCCGCACGCCGTCGATCAGCGACGCGTGATTCAGCGCATCCGAGAACACGAGCGTGCCGCGGCCGGCAAGCGTCGTCAGCACGGCGAGGTTCGCCATGTAGCCGGTGCTGAAGTAGAGCGCGCGCGGATCGTCAACGAAACCGCCCGAGAACGCGGCGAGATCGTCTTCCAGTTGCGCGTGGGCGCGTGAGTGGCCGCCGAGCAGATGCGAACCGCCGCTGCCCGCGCCGTACCGCGACGCGCCTTCCGCGAGCGCCGCGCGGATTGCACCGTGCGCGGCGAGGCCGAGATAGTCGTTGCTGGCGAAGCCGATCATCGCGCGGCCATCGACGGTCATGTGCGCGGAGTTCGCGCCGTCGATGGTGCGGCGGCGGCGGCGCAAACCGCGTGCGTCGATATCGGCGAGACCCTGTTTCAGCGCGTCGAAGAGCGCTTGCGACGTGTTGCTCATGCGGCATGCTCCATAAGCGTGGCGTCGAGCGTGTCGCGCGTGCGTTGCGCGAGCAGGAGCAGTTCGTCGTCGGTGAGGATGTACGGCGGCATCATGTACACCGTATTGCCGATGGGCCGCATCAGCAGCTCGCGCTTCAGCGCATTGGCGAAGAAGCGGCGGGAGAACGTCTTGTCGTCGATATCGACATCGAACGCGAAGATGGTCCCGCGCTCGCGCAGATTGCGCACGCGATCATGCCGGATAAGCGGCTGCAAGGCTTCGCGCAGCAACGCCGACTTGCGCCTGTTCGCGGCAAGCACGTTCGCGCTGTCGAACAGATCGAGCGTCGCCAGCGCCGCGCGGCACGCGAGCGGATTGCCCGTGTACGAATGCGAATGCAGGAAGCCGCGCGTTACGTCGTCGTCGTAAAAGGCGGCGTAAATCTCGTCGCGCGTGAGGACGATGGATAGCGGCAGGTAGCCGCCGCTGATGCCCTTCGACAGGCACACGAAGTCGGGCCACACGCCCGCCTGCTCGCAGGCGAAGAACGTGCCCGTGCGGCCGCAGCCGACCGCGATTTCATCGGCGATCAGGTGGACGCCGAACTCGTCGCAAAGCGCGCGCAGACGCGTGAGATACGACGCGTCGTACATCGCCATGCCCGCCGCGCATTGCACGAGCGGCTCGACGATCACGGCGGCAAGCTGCGTGGCGCGTGCTTCGAACAGCGATCGCATCGCGGCGATGGCCTCGTCCACGCCCGCCGCCGCCGGCGATGCGACCACGTGCGCGTGACGAATCAACGGATCGTAAGCGTCCTTGAAAAGCGCGACATCCGTCACGCCGAGCGCGCCGATGGTCTCGCCGTGATAGCTGTTCGCGAGGCACGCGAACTCGCGCTTCTCGTTCTGACCGCGATTGCGCCAGTAGTGAAAGCTCATCTTCAGCGCGATCTCGACCGCCGACGCGCCATCCGACGCGAAGAACGCATGGCCGAGCGTGTGCTGCGTGAGCGCGGAAAGACGTTCGGACAATTCGACGGCGGGCGCGTGGGTGCAGCCCGCGAGCATCGCGTGTTCCAGCGTGTCGAGTTGATCTTTCAGCGCGCGGTTAATGTCGTCGTTCGCGTGGCCGAAGAGATTGACCCACCACGAACTGATCGCGTCGAGATAGCGATTGCCTTCGTGATCGTAGAGCCACGCGCCCTTGCCGCGCGCGATCGGCACGAGCGGCACGCGCTCGTGGTGTTTCATCTGGGTGCACGGATGCCATACGGCGGCGAGCGAGCGCGCAACCCAGTCTTGATTCGCTTCTGTATTCAAAAACGGCTCCCAGGCCCGCGCGTGACGCGAGCCGGTACATCGGGCAGGCCGCAGGGCCTGCGCATTTCGAGGAAAACGCGCGAGACATCGCGCGCTCCAATTATCCCGAAAATGCGCGCGGGCTTCCCTTTTCGACGGACATTTGCGCCGGGCGGACGCGCGCATCGGATAGGCGGCAACGCGTTATCGCGTGCATCTTCGCCGATCGCGCCGCGTACAGAAAAGATCGCGGCGCAAGATGCAAAAACGCCGGCACGTGGCCGGCGTTCCCGATGCGATCGTAAAGGCGTTCAGCGCGATGCCGTCTGCGTTTGCCCACCGGCACCCTTCCACACGACGGCGTCGTCCACCGCGTAGAGGCGGCACGGATCGCTGCTCTGCTTCTGACAGCCCGCGATGGCGACGGACATCGGATCGTCGCCGCCTTCGGCCCATGACCACGCGCCCGAATCGGACACGGCGAACGCGCGGCTCGAATACTGGCTCAGGAAATTGCGATACCCGGCGCGCCCGCTTTCGTCGACATACGGCACCGACTGCACCGAATCGAGACTCGCGTAACCCGATGCCTGCGGCGCGCGCGGCTCGGCGACCTGATACTGCACCGAGGTCGGCATGCCGATCTGCGCGAGGAACGTCTTCACGCGCGGCCACCAGACCTGCACGCCGTCGCGATCGCCGACGAGCCGGTGCGCGTCGCTCTTGTACGTGCCGAAATCCATCATGTCCGCGCGCGCGCCGTGCGCGACGAACGCGCCGTACATCTGCGCGGAGAGATCGCCTTGCCAGACCGAGTCGTTGTCGCCATAGAGCCAGAGCGACGGCAGGCGGACGTGCTCGCCGTAGGCGCCGAACGCATTGACGAGATTCTTCTGCCAGCCCGCGCATTCGTCCTGACGCAGCCCGCCCGAGAAATTGATGAGGCCGCGCACGCCGGGCGCCGCGACGGCATCCCGCGCCCCGTAGGCGATCGTCGTCAGGCCGCCGTGCGACGTGCCCGCGACGACGATGTGCGTCTTGTCAACATACGGCTGCTCGCTCATGTAAGCGACGGTCGCCGCCACGTCGCGTGCCTGCGCAAAGCCATTGGCTTCGACGTTGCAGCCGTGTCCCGTGTAGTCGCCGCCCGAACTCGCAAAGCCTCGACGATTGGGCACGACCACCACATAGCCGTGACGCACGAACTCACGCGCCAGCGCGATCGGCCGATTGCGCGGCTGCGCGTGCGCGTTGCCGGGAAGCTTGCCGTGATTGAAGACGATCATCGGGAACGGACCCGCGCCGTCCGGTTTGAACACCGTGGTTTCGAGCGCGATGTCGTCTTCCGGCACGCCGATGACGGTCTCGTTCAGACCGTTGGCGACAACCGGCAGGTTCGGATCGAGCGCATCGGGAATCTTGCCGAAGACCGGGGCAGAAAGCCCTTCGGACTGACGCACGCCGCCGATCGGTTCGGCGCGCGCGGCGGACGCGACGAACGCCGTCGCGAGCGAGCACACCATGCTGCATCCGACCAACCAGTTAGTGATCGCCATCCGTGTACTCCGACTGCATCCCATCGATGTTGACGCGGCGCGGTCCGAACCCTGCGCTGATCGAAGTCACAAACCTGTCGCTGCTCGCGGGGAGCAGTATCGAATGCTGGTTTCGGGAGTCGCGCCTCGAGAAGGCACGACGAATGGCTTCGAACAGGCTTTGAAACGGAGCGCCGCTCTTTGCCCGGCGCGAACATGACATTGCGCTGGCGTTAAGAGAGATTACCCGTTCAAAAATGCACTGCACAATAAAGGAAACCCCGTAACAGCTTAATCTGGAAGGGGATTTTAAGGAAATTAATACCGTCTAATTCGTTGCTTGTATTAAGAAAGCATTTACTTTTCTTTTATTTCGCCGTCGATGTAAATCCATCGGCCGTTTTCTGCCCGCCGGAATCGGCTCGCCTCGTGCAGCCGGTGCGCGCGTCCGTCCACCTTGTACCGCGCGACGAACTCGACTTCCTCGTGATCCGCGTCGATCGGCGTGTGGCGTTTGATCTGCAGGCCGAGCCAGCGGGTGGCGGTATCGGAGGCATCGAGACCGGGCGGGCAGGTTGAGTCGTCCCACGTTGCGCGCAAATACGCCGTGTTGCCGAGCACGTAGGCGGTATAGCGCGAGCGCATCAGTTCCATCGCGTTTGCGGGCGCGGCGTGACCGTCGATGAAACGGCCACAGCAGTCCGCATAGCGCGGCGCGCGCGCGTTCGGTCCCGCCGCCGGCGACGCCCCGCCGCACGGACACTCGACCGGCTTCATGCATCGACTCCCGGCATGGCGACGTGGCGCGGCTGGCTGCGCACGCGATCGAGCCACGCGCGAATCGACGGATAGCGCGACAGGTCGAGACCGGCTTCATCGGCGACATGCGTGTAAGCGAACAACGCGATGTCCGCGACCGTATAGCGTTCGGCGACGAGGAACGTGCGCGTCGCGAGATGCTGTTCCATCACGTCGAGCGCGCGATACGAACCGGCGGTTTTGTCGGGCAGGCGCGGATCGTCGGACTGCTTCAGGAACTGGAGGATGAAGCGCGCGACAGCCACATACGGCTCATGGCTGTACTGCTCGAAGAACATCCACTGCAGCACTTGCGCGCGTTGCAGGCGATCGTCGGGCATGAGCGGCGTGCCATCGGCGAGATAGCAGAGAATGGCGTCGGACTCGGAAAGCGTCGTCGTCTCGTCGATGCACAACACCGGCACCTTGCCGTTCGGATTCAGCTTCTTGAACTCATCGGTGCGCGTGGCGCCGTGCATCATGTCCACTTCATGCCAGGCGTACGGCAAGTTCAGTTGTTCGAGGGCGAGCCGCACCTTGTAGCAGTTGCCGGATGCCGAGACGCCGTGCACGTGATAGGTCATTCGATGAGTTCCGATTGAGTGAAGTTACCAGTCGAGCTTCGTGCCGTCGTACTGAATGAAGCGGCCGTTGAAGTCGTCGCGCAGTGCGCGCGCTTCGGCGATCACCGCGCGCATGCCGGTGACGCTGCGCGCCACGTCGATTGCGGCCGACGGCCCGCCCATCTCCGTTCGCACCCAGCCGGGATGCAGCGCAATGCACGCGGAGTGCCGCGACTCCAGCGACGCCACCTTGATCGCGGAATTGAGCGCCGCCTTGCTCGCGCGATACAGCCAGCCGGTCGTGCCGCTCGCCTCGCTGATGCTGCCCATCTTGCTCGACACGACGGCGAGCACGCCATGCGCGGCATCGGTGAGTGGCAGCAACACGGGGATGAGTTGCATCGGGCCGCGCACGTTGGTGTGCATCACATCGTCGAAATCGTCGTTGCTCGGGGTTTCGACGCCTTCGGTGCGCGGGCCGTACACGCCCGACACGATGATCGCGACATCGAGCCGCTCTTCGTCGAGTTGCCACGCGAGCGCGGCGATCTGCTCAGGCTGCGTGACATCGAGCGAGAAGGTTTGCGCGCCGAGCGCGTCCAGCGCTGAAAGCGCGGATTTGTCGCGCGCGGTGGCCAGCACGCGCCAGCCGTCGCGGCAATACTCGCGCGCGAACTCATGGCCGATGCCGCGCGATGCGCCGATGATGAGAGCGGTCTTCATGGTGGTGGTCAGTGGGTGGCCTCAGATCAGTTCGATACCCATCGCCGTCGCCTCGCCGCCGCCGATGCACAACGTTGCCACGCCGCGCTTCAGCCCGCGCGTGCGCAACGCGCCGATCAGCGTGACGAGAATCCGCGCGCCCGACGCGCCGATCGGATGCCCGAGCGCGCAAGCGCCGCCGTTCACGTTGACCTTGTCGTGCGGGAGATCGTGTTCGCGCATGGCGGCCATCGTCACGACGGCGAATGCCTCGTTGATCTCGTAGAGATCGACATCGCTCGCGCGCCAGCCGTTCTTTTCGAAGAGTTTCGCGATTGCGCCGACGGGCGCCGTCGTGAACAACGCGGGCTGCTGCGCGAACGTGCTGTGCCCGGCGACACGCGCAATCGGCGTCGCGCCGAGGCGCTTCGCGGTCGATTCGCGCATCATCACGAGCGCCGCCGCGCCATCCGATATCGACGATGAATTCGCCGCCGTCACCGTGCCGTCCTTCGCGAACGCGGGCTTGAGCGACGGAATCTTTTCGATGTTCGCCTTGAACGGCTGCTCGTCGCGCGCGATGCGTGTCTCGCCCTTCCTGCCCTGCACCGTGACCGGCGCAATTTCCCATTCGAACGATCCGTCCTCGTTCGCGCGTTGCGCGCGCCGCAGGGATTCGACCGCGAACGCATCCTGCGATTCACGCGAGAACGCATAAGACGACGCGCACTGCTCCGCGAACGTGCCCATCAGCCGGCCTTTTTCGTAGGCGTCTTCGAGGCCGTCGAGGAACATGTGATCCATCACCTGGCCGTGTCCCATGCGCATCCCGCCGCGCGCCTTCGGCAGCAGATACGGCGCGTTCGTCATGCTTTCCATGCCGCCCGCGACGATCACGTTTGCCGAGCCCGCGAGCAGCATGTCGTGCGCGAACATCGCGGCGCGCATGCCGGAGCCGCACATCTTGTTGATCGTCGTGCAGCCGGTGGACAGCGGCAAGCCCGCGCCGAGCGCCGCCTGGCGGGCGGGCGCCTGGCCCTGGCCCGCGGGCAGCACGCAGCCCATGATCGCTTCGTCGATCTCCTCCGGTGCGAGGCCCGCGCGTTCGACTGCCGCGCCGATCGCCGCTGCGCCGAGCTGCGGCGCGGTCATTGCAGCGAAGTCGCCCTGGAACGCGGCCATCGGCGTGCGCGCAGCCGCGACGATGACGACTGCATCGTTACCTGTCTCACTCATGTTTTAGCTCCTTGATGACGCCCTGAATGACGGCGGGAACATCGCCGAGCCGCGCCGCATCCGACGCGATCACGTCGTTCTCCGCTGCGTGTGCGCCGTCGCGCGTCAACGCGGCGAGGCACGATTGATATGTCGGGTCCACCGCTTCATGCGAACTGATCATCATGCCCATGTTGCGCAGACGGCCATCGTGGACGCCGTAGGTCCAGCCGTGAATCGTGAGGTCCTGTCCGCGCGCCCAGGCGTCGTTGACGACGGTCGTGCGGCATACGTTCAGCGTCTGCTCGATGGTGTTCAATTCCACGAGCCGGCGATGCCGCGCTTCGCCCATCGGCCATTCGTCGAGCAGCGCGGCGTGCTTCTCGCGCACGTCTTCCACGTGACGCAGCCAGTTGTCCGCGAGACCCACGCGCCGTCCGACGAGCGCCGCGCCCACGCCCGAGCAGCCGTAATGGCCGACGACCATGATGTGCTTCACCTTCAGCAGATCGACGGCGAATTGAATCACCGACAGCGCGTTGAGGTCCGAGTGCACGACCACGTTCGCGATATTCCGATGCACGAACACTTCGCCCGGCGGCAAGCCGATGATCTGGTTGGCCGGCACGCGCGAATCGGAGCAGCCGATCCACAGGTATTCCGGCGCCTGCTGATGCGCGAGCCGCTCGAAGAATTCCGCGTCCTCGGCGAGCTTGCGCGTGACCCAGCTCTGGTTGTTGTCCAAGAGATGGGCGAGGGGATGAGCGGCGTCGTTGTTTCGGTCAGTCATGTTCGTTTGCTGTGTTGCGTGTTGCATGTTTCGAGGATGCGCCGCGACTCACGCGGCGCGTGCGGATGCCTTGTCGAATCGGTCCGGGTAACGGACGCAGAAACGGATGGCTCCGTCGTAGGGGAAAAAATCGGCGAGTTCGCCTCGCAGCAATTGCTCCTTGTGACGCTGCCATAGCGCAGGGTCGAAGAAATCCGCGTGATGACGCATAAATGCTTCGCGCACGCGCGGATCGCCGAGCAGGAACGTGCCGTACGTTTCGGGAAAGATATCGTGCGGCCCGACGGTATACCACGGCTCGCCCGACAGTTCGTCTTCCTCGTTGCGCGGCGGCGGCACGCGGCGCACGTTGCAATCGGTCAGGTACTCGATCTCGTCGTAATCGTAGAACACCACGCGGCCATGACGCGTCACGCCGAAGTTCTTGTACAGCATATCGCCGGGAAAGATGTTGGCCTGGATCAACTGCTTGATCGCATCGCCGAATTCCTTGATGCCGTGATCGATGTCATCGGCGTTGCCGTTCTGCAGGAAAAGGTTGAGCGGCACCATGCGCCGCTCGATATACACATGTCGAATGACCAGCTTGTCGCCTTCGTATTCGATCATGGATGGCGCTTCCTTCTCCAGTTCGCGGATCAGCGAATGATCGAGCCGCGCGAGCGGCAGCGCGACGCTGGAATATTCGAGCGTATCGGCCATGCGGCCCAGCCGGTCGTGGCGTTTCACGAGCAGGTACTTGTCCTCGATCTTCGCGCGCGTGGTGTCTTTCGGCGGCGGAAACGCATCCTTGATGAGCTTGAACACATAAGGAAACGACGGCAGCGTGAACACGATCATCACGAGACCCTTGATGCCCGGCGCGATGATGAACTGATCGCTCGAATGCTTCAGGTGATGCAGCAGGTCGCGATAGAAGAGGTTCTTGCCCTGCTTCTGAAGCCCCAGCGACGTATAGATTTCCGCGTTCGGCTTCGCCGGCATGATGCTGCCCAGAAACTGCACGTAGGCCGACGGCACTTCCATGTCGACGAGAAAATACGAATGCGAAAAGCTGAAGATGATGAGCAGTTGCTGGCGCTCGAGCAGCACCGTATCGAGCGCGAGCAGGCCGGGGCGGGTGTGACGGACGGCGATGGCGAAAGGCAGCAGCGAATCGCCGTGAATGATGCGCCCGACGATATACGCCGCCTTGTTGCGAAAGAACAGCGACGACAGCACGTGAATCTGGAAATTCGGCGCGGGCGCGAAGTCGCCGAAGGTGTCTCTCAGCGATTGCATCACGCATTGCACGTCGCGCGTCAGGTCTTCGAACGGCGGCTGCAACTGGAAGTTGGTGACGATGCGTTCGAGGGTGGCGGCCAGGCCGTCCTTGTCCGGGTAATACGCGCGGTATGTCGGCTTCGCGGCGGGCTCGTCGTTCTCGATGTACTCGGTCGAGATGGCCGGCCGCACGAAGATGAAGTCGTTGTTGAAGTACGAGCGATGCAGGATCTTGCAGCACACCGAGTTGAAGAAGGTTTCGGCGCACTCCGGCTGGCGGTGCGTCGTCAACAGGCCGATGTAATGCAGCTTGATTTGCTGCCACACGTCGTCGTCGATGTTCTCGGCGTCGTACTCGTCTTCGAGCCGCGCCACGCATTCGTCGACGCGCTCGTCGTACGACGTGATGCGCTCGCGCGCAAGCTGCGAGAGCGCGTGCCAGTCGCCTTGCTCGAACAGCGTCTTCGCCTTGACCGCGGCTTCGCGGAACACGCGGTAGTGCCGGTCGAACCCTTCGAGCAGCGTCTGCGCCACATCGAAGCCGATTTGCGACGAGAGCAGCTTGGGGAAGTGGTTCATGTCGGCTCGCATCAGGCGGCTTTCGACCGGCGCGTCCGCTTGTCGATGCCGGCCGCGAGCAGCGCGCGGCCTTGCTCTTCGTAAGCGGCCAGTTCGGTGAGCGTGGTGTTGAGGTCTTCGAGCTGACGCTGCAGCACTTCCCGATGCGCGGCGATGGTGTCGATGAACGCGCGCAGTTGCGTCGCCGAGCCGGTCGGGGAATCGTAGAGATCGAGCAGCGTGCGAATTTCCGACAGCGTGAAGCCGAGCCGCTTGCCGCGCAATGTGAGCTTCAGCCGCGTGCGGTCGCGCGGCGAATACACGCGGCGCAGGCCGTTCGCGCCTTCGCGTCGCGGTGCGAGAAGGCCCTGATCTTCGTAGAAGCGGATGGCGCGCGGCGTGACGTCGAACTCGCGCGCCAGTTCGGTGATCGTGTAATGCGTGGGCTGAGTCATCTGGAAAGCGCGACGCGCGGACAGGCGTCCAACGATAGAATGACGTTTACGTTATCGTCAACCTCGCCGGATTGCAATGCGGCGAAAATCCCTAAGGCACAACGATGAACGCACTCGAACACCAGCTCGATTATGTATTCGCCGACGAATTGCCCGAGCCGGGCGGCGTGAAGGAAGTGGCGCCTGGCGTCCACTGGCTGCGCATGCCGCTGCCGTTCGCGCTCGATCACATCAATCTCTGGCTTTTGCGCGATGAGATCGACGGCGTGCGAGGCTGGACGGTCATCGATTGCGGCATTGCAAACGACGGCATCCGCGCGAGCTGGGAGCGTGTCTTCGATACCGTGCTCGACGGCCTGCCCGTGTTGCGCGTGATCGTCACGCATTGTCATCCCGACCACCTCGGTCTTGCCGACTGGCTCTGCAATGGCGGCGACCGGCAACGCTGGAACGTGCGGCTCTGGATCTCGCTCGGCGAATACGCGATGGGCCGCGTGATGGCCGCAGGCGACGGTTCCAACGCTGGCGGCGAACGCGCGGCGCGGCATTTCGCGACGCACGGCCTGACCGATGAAGCATCGCTCGAAGCGCTCAAGAAGCGCGACAGCTATTACCCGACGCTCGTGCCTTCCGTGCCGCGTGAGTTTCGCCGTATCCGCGATGGCGATCGCTTGCGCATCGGCGAGCGAGAATGGGAAGTGGTGACGGGCTATGGCCATTCGCCCGAACATAGCGCGTTGTATTGCGCATCGGACACGCTGCTGATTTCCGGCGACATGGTGTTGCCGCGCATCTCGACGAACGTGTCGGTGTTCGCGATCGAGCCGGAAGGCAATCCGCTTGCGCTGTATCTGGAATCGCTCGGCCGCTATGAAGCCATGCCCGCCGATGTCCTCGCGCTTCCGTCGCACGGCAAGCCGTTTCGCGGCGTGCAGACGCGCATCGGGCAACTGAGGGAGCATCATCGCGCGCGGCTGGCGGAAGTGCGGGAGGCGTGCGCCACGAAGCCCTGCAGCGCCGCCGATATCGTGCCCATCATGTTCAAGCGCCAGCTCGATATTCACCAGATGACGTTCGCGCTCGGGGAGGCGCTCGCGCATTTGAATCTGCTCTGGCTCGAGGGCGCGTTGAAGCGTCGGACCGGCGCGGATGGGGTGATGCGGTTCGCGCCGGCGTGACGTCTCCGTTTACTGCACCGAAACCGCCCCGAAATTCTGCCGCCCGAACGGACTCACGTTATACCCGCTGACATTCGCGCGTGTCAGCGCCGCGGCCGTCGGATACACGAGCGGAATCCACAGCGCCTGATCGTGGATGATCTTCTGCGCGTCGACATACGATTTCGTGCGCTTCGCGACATCGGGCGTCGCCTTGCCATCCGCGATCAGCTTGTCGAGCTGCGCATCGCAGAAGCGCGCGAAGTTGATGCCGGACTTCACCGCATTGCAACTGAATAGCGGCGAAAGATAGTTATCCGGATCGCCGTTGTCGCCGGCCCAGCCCATGAACAGCATGTCGTGCTGGCCCTGCTTCGCTTCCTTGATCAGCTCGCCCCATTCGATCACCTTCACCTGCGCCTTCACGCCGATCTTCGCCAGATCGGCCTGAAGCAACTCCGCGCCTGCCTTCGGATTCGGATTCAGTACGCTGCCATTCGGACGCACCCAGATCGTCGTCTCAAAGCCGTTCGGCAGGCCCGCATCGGCAAGCAGCTTCTTCGCGCGATCCGTCGAATAGGGATAAGCCTGCACGCTCTTGTCGTAGCTCCACGTATTCGGCGGATACGGATTCACCGCCGGCGATGCGGTGTTGTCGAACACGGTCTTCATGTACGTCGTGCGATCGAACGCCATGTTCAGCGCCTGGCGCACCTTCGGATTGTCGAGCGGCTTCTTCTGCGTGTTCAGCGCGACGAAGGCCGTCATGAACGCCGGCGTCTCGCTCACCTCGAGCGACTTGTCCCTCTTCGCATCGAGCACGTCCTGCGGCTTCGGCGACAGCGCAATCTGACATTCGCCCGCCTTGATCTTCTGCGCGCGCACCGAGGCATCGGGCGTGATCGCATAGATCAGGCGATCGACCTTCGGCTTCGGTCCCCAGTACGACGGGTTCACGTCGTAGCGGATGACCGCATCCTTCGTGTAGCTCCTGAGCACGAACGGGCCCGTGCCGATGGGCTTGCTGTTGATGTCGAGCTGCCTGTTCTCCTTCAGCAACCGGTCCGCGTACTCGGCCGAATAGATCGATGCGAAGCCCATCGTGAGGATCGGCACGAAGGTCGCGTTCGGCTCGTTCAGTTGGAATTTCACCGTCTGGTCGTCGACCTTCGTTACAGCCTTGATGAGCTTCACGAGGCCCATCGACTGCGCATGTGGAAAGCCGCTTGCGCCCGCCACCTTGTGCCACGGATTGCTGTCCGACAGCATGCGCTCGAACGTGAAAACGACGTCATCCGCGTTGAGCGGGCGCGTGGGCTTGAAGTAGTCGGTGGTCTGGAATTGCACGTTCGGGCGCAGATGGAACGTGTACGTGAGCCCATCGCTCGATACGTCCCACTTCTGCGCAAGCGATGGCGCGACCTTCTTCGCGGCCTCGTCGTACGAGACGAGCGTATTGAAGACGACGTCCGCCGATGCGTTCGTCGTCACGAGGGAATTGAACTGGACGACATCGAAGCCATCCGGACTCGATTCCGTGCATACGGTGAGCGGCTTCGACATCGCGAGGATCGGCGCGGCCACGAGGGCGGCTGCGAGCGCGGCGGTGGCGCGGACTTTGGAGCGGTTGAGGCGCATGGATTCTCCCGTGACTCTCGGTCACACATCGGTTTTCTTGTTGCTCGGGATCTACCGGGCACGGCGACGCGTGCAAGCGCCGCGCCCGCGCGACAGCTTATCCAACGGCGCGAGCCGTCACAACGAAGCATTGCGCATACCGTTATGCCTCGCGCGGGCGCGCGGCTTGCCGAACCGTGCGCGTCACGCTACACTGGCCCCCGTCTTTGGGGAGTAGCCTTCCTTCGTCTTGCGAAGGAGAACGCGTCAACATCCTCGGCTTTCTCTGCCGTGGCGCGTTCGACCGGTCCGGTTTGGCGAGACCATTGATGCGCTATGTCGTTCCTGGTCGGACGGGCGTGGCGCATCATGGTTCGCTGACGTCCGGCCGTGGAATCATCGTCGTGTCCCCACAATCACAATATTCATTGTTCACCCGCGCTGGCATTCGCACTGGCGCCGCGTCCGCTTTCCATCGTTCGATGCGGGGTGCCGCATGACGATGCTCTTCCTCGAACTCGCATTCATGCTCGCGATCATCCTGATCGCATCCGAACTCTTCACCAACGCGCTCGAACATCTGGGCGAACGGCTCGGCATCTCGGAAGGCGTCACCGGTTCGCTGTTCGCGGCGGTCGGCACGGCATTGCCGGAGACCACCGTGCCGATCATCGCGCTCCTGGGCGGCACCGCGAGCCGCGCGGTCAACGAAGAAATCGGCGTCGGCGCGATTCTCGGCGCACCGCTGATGCTCGCGACACTCTCCACCTGCCTGATGACGCTCGCCATCGTGAAGTCGCGCGGCTTGCGCGGCGTCATCACGCCCGAGCGCAGCGGCTTCACGCGTGACCTCAACTTCTTCCTCGTGGCGTTTTTGATCGCGGCAGGCGCGATGTTCGTGCCGCATCATGCGTGGCAAGTGCGCGCGCTGTTCGCGGGCGGGCTCGTCGTGCTGTACATCATCTATGTCGTCGCGACGTTCCGCGCTTCCGCGAATCTCGTCGAAAGCGGGCACGGCACGGAAGCACCCGAAACGCTCTTTATCTCGCGTCTCGGCCTGAAGACCAGCCTCGGGTCCATCATGCTGCAGTTCCTCGCCGGCATCGTGCTGCTCGTCGGCGGGGCGAAGGGCTTCATTCACGGGGTCGAAGGCGTGTCGCAGGCGCTCGGGGTATCGGCGCTGCTGCTGTCGCTCATCATCATTCCGATCGCTACGGAGCTGCCCGAGAAGGTGAACAGCATCCTGTGGGCGCGGCGCGGCAAGGACACGCTCGCGTTCGGCAACATCACCGGCGCGATGGTGTTTCAGGGGACGCTCTTGCCCGCTATCGGCATCATGCTGACGCCGTGGGAGCCGCGAATCGAAGTGCTGACCGGCGTGCTGATCACGCTTGCGGCGGCGGCGTGGCTGCGTTTTCATGCACGCGGCAATGGCGTCGCGCTCTGGGCGCTGCTGGGCAATGGCGTGCTGTACGCCGCCTATCTGACGCTGACCCTCGGCCGCTAGGCGCGCACTGAGCCCGCAAAAGAAAATGCCCGCGCGAGGCGGGCATCGATGTTCAGGCGGCGCGTCGGACATCGACGCGTTGTTCTTGTTGTTGTTTGTTTATCGGCCCCGATCCGGAAAACTTTAGAGGCGCGCGGCCTGTTGATAGCGGCTCGCCGCGTCGATGCGAGCGGTGGCTTCACGAAAGCCCTCGCCGAGCGACATGCGCGCCGCTTCCGCCGTCTGCATCAGCGAGGCATCGAGCGCCTGAATGTCGCGAGCCGCCTGCAGCGTCGCGGAATCGCGGTCGTTCTGCAACTGCATGATGACCGGCGAGCGCAGTTCGGCCACGCGCGCGGCTTCGATCCAGTCGCCAGCGGCGGCCGCCGCGGCCATCGCGCGGGTCAGCGTCACTGCGTTCGTCAGCAATTCGTGTTGGCTCACATCCGTCTCCGTGCGTCGCGGGTTACTTGTTCGTCGCCAGCGCGCCCGCGCTGTTCGTGCCGCCGAAGAGCTGCGTCAGATACGCGGTGTTGTTCTGCATCGTCGCCATCAGCGTGTTGAGCGCCGTGAATTGCGCGTTGTATTGCGAGGTCAGGCTGTCGGCGTAGGTCTGCAGCTTGGCCGTCTGATCGGTCAGGCTCTTGAGGTCGGCGTTGAGCGCCGTCGTGCGCGTGTCGATGACGCCGCCCGTCTGCAGGAACGTCGTGATCTTCGAGCTGAGCTGCTTGCCGATGCCGTTCGTCTGGCTGAACAACTGCTGCACGCGCGTCGGGCTGTTCGAGAGCGCGGTCGAGAGCTTGGAGTCGTCGATCGACAGCGTGCCGTCGTCCTGAAGGTCGATGCCGATCGAAGCCAGGTTCGTGGTCGTCGACGTCGATCCGGAGCCGGACGTCACACCGCTCGTGACGATGTTCGCGAGCGTGCTTCTGATCGTCTGCAGCATCGAATCGCCGAGCAGTGCGCCGCCTTGCGAGCCGGCGGCTTTCGTCGAGTCGAAAGTGGACAGCGCCGCAGCCTGGCTCACGAAGGAGTTGTAGGAATCGACGAACGCCTTGATCGTGCTCTTTTCCGTGGTCGTGTCGGACGCCACGGTCAGCGTTTGCGTGCTGCCCGCCGCAGCCGACGCGAGATTGAGCGTCACGCCGCCGATGGCCGTCGTGAGTGTGTTCGTCGAGCTCGTGACCGCGGTGCCGTCAACCGTCAGCGACGCATCCTGCGCCTTCGACGTTTCCGTGAAATTGCTGCTGCCCGCGCTGTACGAAAGCGATGAATCGACGCCCGCGCCCGCAGTCACCGAGATCGTGTTCGCCGCGCCCGTGGTCTTCGAGGCGAGCACGAGGTGCTGGCCGTCCGTGCCGGTCACGATGGTCGCGCTGATGCCGGGGTTGTCGTTCGCCGAGTTGATCGACGATGCGATGCTCGCGAGCGTGTTGGTGCCGTCGAGCGTGACGTTCATCGAACTGGATCCGAGACTCAGCGTGAGCGTGCCGGCGCCGAAGGTGTCGGTGGCCGCGTGCGCCGTCGATGAAATCTTCTGCGCGCTCGCCACGTTGTTGACCTTGATCTCATACGAACCGGCGACCGCGCTCGTGCCGGCGGTGGCGGTCAGTCCGCTGCCGCTGGCCGTCGCCGTGTACGCTGCGAGCCCCGTGCCGTCGGACAGGCTGGAAAGGGACGATTGCAGCGAGGAGAGCGCGGACTTGATCTGCGACACGGCGGACAACAGCGTGTTGTCGCTCGCCGTCTTCTTCGCGATCTGCGTGGCCTGGCCCGTCGTCTTGGCGGTGACGATCGAGGAGACGAGCGTGGAGACGTCGAGCGAGGAATTGGTCGCGCCGCTGATGATGGACTGCGCGGCAGCGGCCAGCGTGGCGCTGATGTCGGTCGAACTCGTGGTCGAGGTGGTGGTGGTCATCGGATGCTCCGGACGGACTGCCTATATGTTGCGAGCTTTCGTGAGCGGCGCGGGGTACGTCTTTGCGCGCCGCTAACGAAAGCTGGGAGGCAAGCCTCCCAGTCGCGCACTGAACCCCGCCAGAACGCAGCGGGGTGAGTGAAGGTGCTTTAGCCGAGGAGCTTCAGCACTTGCTGCGGCATCGAGTTCGCTTGCGCCAGAACCGAGATACCGGCTTGCTGCAGCACTTGCGCCTTCGACAGGTTCGCGGTTTCTTGTGCGAAGTCTGCGTCGGTGATCGCCGATTGTGCCGAGCTCAGGTTGGTCGACTGCGATTGCAGGCTGGAGACAGCCGACGTGAAGCGGTTCTGCTCAGCGCCGAGCGTCGATTGCAGCGTGTTGACCGTGTCGAGCGCGGTGTCGACATAGCCGATCACGTTTTGCGCGCCGCTTGCCGTCGAGATGTCCACGCTCACCGAACCGAACAGGCCGGTCGAGCCCATCGAAACGCTGCCGAAGTCGACGCTCAGCGTCTGGTTCGCCACTGCGCCGATCTGGAACGACACCGACGAAACCGAACCCGACAGCATGGCCTGGCCGTTGAACGTGGTCTGGTTCGCGACGCGATCCAGTTCGCCGAGACGCTGGCTCACTTCCGTCTGGAGGTAGCCGCGCTGCGTGTCGGACAGCGAGCCGTCAGCAGCCTGAACGGCGAGCTGGCGGATACGTTGCAGGTTGTCCGTCGTGGAGCTGAGGCCGCCCGATGCCGTCTGGATCATCGAGATTGCGTTGTTTGCGTTCGACACGCCCTGGTTCAGCGCGTTGACGTACGACGTCATGTTCGTCGAAATCGCGAGACCTGCTGCATCGTCAGCCGCGCTGTTGATGCGCTTGCCCGACGAAAGGCGGTTGATTGCCGACGACAGGGCGCTTTGCGAACCAGCCAGGTTCTTTTGCGTAGCTTGCGACAGCGTGTTGGTATTGATGTTCAACATGGCTTGTTTTCCCTCTTTAAAGTATGGCGTCTTTAACGCCTACATCAGTTACGGCGTCGCGCTGTTTTGGAACTTACGCTGACCGCCTTACCTTAGGTTATCGGGCTGCCCGAAAAAAACTTTAGGGCTTATGCACCGGGTCTTTTCGATCGGCCGGGAAGGCTTGCGCGACAAGGCTTTTGGCCTTCTTGCGACGGCTTTCCCGACTGCGGTCGACGAATAAAAACTACGAAGCGTGAGCCATTTGCGTGGCGGCGGCTTTAGCAAGCGGACGGAAAATCAGCCGTACCACTTGCTGAGATTGTTCCTTTGCCGCCGGCAGATAAATAAGTCCGTTCGGTGAAACCTGATAAATGCCCGGTTCACGTTCTTCCATGCCGTCGAGAATGATCTCGGTGCCGGCTTCCAAAGCGCGCTGGCGATCGAATTCGGAACTCGAATCCAGATACTCGGCGGAGAATGTCGTCGCCGATTCGAGCTGCATCCAGCTCAGCTCGCGGCCGATCATCAACGCGGTGTCGAATTGCGAACGCGGCAGGACGACCGAATAGAAGCCGTCGTAAGTCGCGCGCGCCGAGACGCTCTGCGTCGCGCTTTCGTTGCCGCGCACGAACAGCGCGGGGACATCGATGCGCCGGTACGAGGTATCGTCAACCGTGAAGTCGAGGCGGTGACGGCGAATCGACATCAGGAAGATCGCCTGGTCGATGCCCGCGTAACGCATCTCCGACGGATACCCGGTCCGGAAGCCCTTGCCGATGCTGCGCATATAGAACGGGCCGCGCTGGCGCAGGCCCTTGATGCCCGCGTCGACGTTGGCTACATCGAACGCGATATCGGTGCCGACGTTCAGCTCGAAGAGCGATCTCGCGCTGCGCTCGATTTCCTCGTGCTCGGGCAGATAGACGAGCCGCGCCAGTTCGATAGCCGCGACCACGCGCAGCCGTTCGGGCGTGAGCGCCGGCAAATGAATGGCGGGCGTCGCCTCGACATCGCGAATGAACTGCAGACACGCTTGCTGGATCGCGTGCGTCGTTTCGAGCTGCATGCTGCCTTTCTTGACGTCGGCGAGAATCGGCGTGCCGTCCTGTTCGTAGGCGATCACGCTGCCGCAACTGATCGCGCACATCTGCTCGAAATCGCCAATATGCGCGATAAGCGTTTCAACGACGTTCTCCTCGGTCCAGCTTGCATCGATCAGCGCACGGCGGTCGAGATGGGATCCCGGCGAATCGAGCGAGGCGAAGTATCGGCCGATGACATCCACGTCGTAATGGCGCTTGAAGACATCGCGGATGGCGTGCTGAATCGTCCCGTAATAGCCGAGGTCCGCGAGCACCAGCGTGTCACCGCGTTCCAGGCCGACGGTGCGCTGCAGGTGGCGGAAAAGCCGTGCGCGCAGCGCGTTGGACTGGCTCACGATGGTCTTTTGCGTCGCGCGCTCGGCAAGCAGCCTGCGGAACTCGTGCGCCGGGTCCTTCGCCTTCATTGCGCGTGCGAGCACTTTCTTCTTGAGCTCGGGCGGCATCAGCATCTGATCGCAGATGACATAGAGCGGATGCGATGCCGCGTGCTTGCCTGCGTAGCGCTGGATGCTCTCGCCGCTATCGAACGAGACGGCCACGGCGGTGAAGCGGCTCAGATAGACCGGATCGCTCATGGCTTCGTTCGACATGACCTCGCACGCAAGCCGCAGCAAATGGCCGTCGCGCATGAGGAATGCGAACTTGTGCGGCTTGCCGGTCGCGTTCAGCGTGCGGCGCTCGTCGAGGATGAAGCGCGCGAAGCTGTAGACGATCGGGCCCAGCGCCCAGTAGCCGACGCGCTCGTTCGGGTCCTGCCTGCGCGTGAGTTGCTGCGCCTTCAGGCCGTGATAGAGGCTCGGGGCCGCCTGCGTCGAGCGGATGGCCGGAAACAGCAGGCGCGCTGCGATGAGGCGCTGACGCTCGGCCTTCGACGTATCTTCGTCGCGTTGTAAGAGATGCACGCAGCCGATGCCGAGCGACATCGGCGCGGCATAGTCGGCGACCGGGTTGTCGCCCGTATGCAGGATGTCCGCGGCGCTCACGCCCAGCTTCGCCATGATCTTCGGCCACAGCCCGTTCGACTTGCCGAAGCCGAATTCGGAAGAGCAGAAGACGTGGTCGAGCAGCGTTTCGAGTTCAGGCGCGGTCGCGAACAGGATGCGGCGCAGTTGCGCCTCGCTATAGTAAGTATCGCTGACGATCGCGACGGCAAGACCGCGCGCCTTCGCTTCGCGCATCAGCGCGAGCACCGGCTCGAAAGCGAAGCCGATTTCGATCTCCTTCTGAACTTCGCGCTCGGCCAGTTCGCGAACGGTGGACTCGTCCGCGTGCGGCGCGCACACCGCATAGATTTCTTCGAGCGATGCTTCGAACGTGCCGTTCCTGAACGAGCGGTTCGTGCGCGCAGTGGCTTCGGCCTGCGTGCGCACACGAGCGCCGATGCGATGCGCGACGAACAGCGGGTCTTCGGCGAGCGCGTAGTACACATCGATCGGCTCGGCCACGCCGCGCCAGAAGATGGTGTCGAAACAGTCGAAAGTGGCGACCTTGCGGCCGTCGAGTTTGGCGGACCAGGCCGCCATCAGGTCTGCGGCCGGTATGTTGCGGTCGGTCATGTTCAGGATGCTCCTCTGACGCGTGCGGGCGTTGGAATGGTGGACGGATCAGCGCGCGTGCGCGGCGATCACGGTGAGATAGTTCGCGAGGCGGTTCTCTTCGACGCGCGCCAGCAGCGGGTTGTTGTGATACGGCGCGAGAATCTGCGCGATTGCCTCGATGCACGGATGCGTGCGCTCGATCAGCACGGCGAGGCCGAACACGAGCGGAATCACCGCATACACATAGTCGGTATCCGACTGCGCGATGAAATCTTCGAGCGCGGTCAAGACGCCATTGCGCGGGCCGCCTTCGTGGTCGGCATAAGCGAACGATCCTTCCGGCGAGCCGAAGCCGCCACGCACCTTGCCCGGATTGCCGAGCGTCACGCCGTTGCCATAGCTATACGGCTGGCGGAACTCGGCGGGGATCGCGGCGGGGTTGTAGTACTGATCGCGACGGCCGGCGGGCCAGCAGACGTCGTGCATGAAAGCGAGCACCGGCTTGCCGTCGGCGTGCGAGCGTTCTTCGATCAGCCGCAATTCGTTGAAGACCGTGTACCAGTTGTGATCGCCGTCGATGAACCATGCGTCGACATCGGCGATGCGCGGGATCGCGTCATGGCTCGTCGCGCGCTGCAACTCGATATGCCTCGTGCTTTCGATCCACGCGGTCGCTTCCGGGCGCGGCGTCGGATCGATGCAGGTGAGCGTGGCGTCGTGGGCTTCGGCCCAGTCGGACAGAATGCGGGTGTTGCCGCCGAATTCGAGCCCGATTTCCGCGATCTTGCGAGGCGCGCAGATATCGAGGAGTGGAACGGTGATCGGCGCGAACTCGGCCATCGAATAAATCAGCAAATTGCTCATGTGCAAGGGCGTTCGGGCTTCGGAAGACTTTTCTGGACTGAAGCGATGTTAGGTGAAGCCCCGCAAACGAAAGTCTCGAAAAGGGGCCGCTTTTCCCCTCAGTTTTCGTTTTAGTTTTACGTTTGCCGGCTGACGGCGCATGCCTGCAGGCGGCGAGGGCCGCATGTATCATCGGCTGACGCACTTTTCCAACGGAGAGAGGACCCATGCAAACGCGCAGCATCGGCACATCGGATATCAAAGTCGCGCCGCTCGTATTCGGCGGCAACGTCTTCGGCTGGACGGCCGACGAGCGCACGTCGTTCTCCATCCTCGATGCCTTCGTCGATCACGGCCTCAACTTCGTCGATACGGCGGACGTCTATTCCGCATGGGTTGACGGGCATCAGGGCGGCGAGTCCGAAGCGATCATCGGCAAGTGGTTCAGGGAAAGCGGCAAGCGCCACAAGATCGTGCTCGCCACCAAGGTCGGCATGCTCGGCACGCGTGCGGGGCTCTCGGCGGCGAACATCGCGGCGGCCGTCGACGATTCGCTGCGCCGCCTCAAGACCGATTACATCGACGTCTACTTCTCCCATCTCGACGACGACAAGACGCCGCTCGACGAGACGCTCGACGCGTATCAGAAGCTCGTCAAGGCGGGGAAGGTGCGCGTGATCGGCGCGTCGAACTACACGGGCGAGCGGCTGGAAGAGGCGTTGCGGGTCTCGAAGGAATCAGGATTGCCCGCCTATCAGATTCTTCAGCCGGAGTACAACCTGTACGACCGCGAAGGCTATGAAACCGATCTCGAACCGGTCGCGGAAAAACACAAGATTGCGGTCGTCACGTATTTCAGCCTGGCGAGCGGCTTCCTGTCGGGCAAATACCGGTCGAAGGAAGATACGACACAGGCGGCGCGCGGCTCGCGCGTCGAGAAGTATTTGAACGATCGTGGGCTGAATATCGTCGATGCGCTCGTCGAAGTGGCCACGCGCAACAGCACGACGCCCGCGACTGTCGCGCTTGCGTGGATCATCGCGCGGCCGAGCGTGACCGCGCCGATTGCCAGCGCGACGTCGGTCACCCAACTGGAGAGTCTCGCCGCCGCGACGCAGCTGCTGCTCTCGGCGGAAGACCTTAAAACCCTTGACGAAGCCAGCGCCTGGCAGAAATAAATCTGTTGCATCAAAGGCTTGGCGTGCTTCGAAGAGTTGGCAGGGGCGCGGTGTTCTGGTAACATCGCGCCCGAATCGAGAAATGTGCCCGATTTTTGCCTTCGCCGCTGAATATGACAACGTCAAAAGCTGGCGGCGAACGGCTCAGAAATGCGCGTTCAGGTAGCTTCCGCGAACACGCATGCCGCTCTCGCGGCTGAATCTCAACTCTCTCTTTTCCGGCCTCCGTGGCCGCTTTGCTCGTGTCCGCCCGTCGCGCCTTCGAGGTGCGTCATGTCCGGCGGACGATCGGAGTGCCGGCGCGCGGCGGTTTTTCCGTTGCGCACTTGAAAATACGTTTAGCAAACAGGATTCACATGACCACTATCGTCCTCAAAGAAAACGAGCCGTTCGATGTCGCGATTCGTCGCTTTCGCCGTACGATCGAAAAGAACGGCCTGATCGCGGAACTGCGCGAGCGCCAGTCCTACGAAAAGCCGACCACCGCACGCAAGCGCAAGAAGGCCGCGGCTGTTTCGCGTCTGCGCAAGCGCCTGCGTAGCCAGATGCTGCCGAAGAAGATGCACTAAAGCGTCATCGCCGGGGCCGGGCTGAAACCCTGACCGGAACGGCAAAACGGCGGTGCGACCCGAGAGGGCGCACCGCCGTTTCGTTTTTGCGGCGTTATTCGCTGCCGGCAGCGCGTCAGACGAACGCGTGCCGCCTGCCCAGCGCCGCCAGCAGATGCGGCCATTCCTCGACGCTCGCGTCGTCGTGGACCTGCTCCAGTTCGATCAGCAGATCGATGACGTTGGGATCGTACGCATTCACATTCGACGCATAGAGCGCGCGCAGCAGCTTGCCGTCCCGCGCATGCCGATAGTACGAAATGCCGACGCCTTCGAGTTCGGCCTCATAGACGTCGTCGCGGACTAGCGAGCCGATCGCACACTTGTGGCCGTGCGGACTGCGCAGACGGCAGGAGCCGTTGTCATCTTCCGAGACCGCGCGTTGCGCGAGCAGATGAGCAGTGACGCGTTCGTAGATGTCTTGCGGGCTCAGCATCCGGATAGGGCTCAACATACGGCACCCGTGCGCTTATGCAGCCGTTTTCAGGAGCTCGGCCGACAGACCGAATTGCCGCGCGATCGACGTGAGGCGCTCGCGCCATTCCCATTTGCCGAAAACGTCGTGCACGTTCTGCAGGCAAGAAAGCAGTTCGACGGTATTGGGATCGAAGACGTTGATGCGCGCGCGCAGCAGCGCACGCTTGAGCGCCGCGACGCCGGCATCCATGTAGGCCGGCACCGCTTCGGGCGGTTTTGCAAGGTAGCGGATGGGCACGCCTTCCATCGCCGTGACGTAATCGCGCGGCTTGATGTACGTGCCTATCGGGCAGCCGCCGCAGTATCCGCGATAAGCGCCGCCGCCGCGAGGCAGCAAAGCGGCCTGCCCCTGCGCGAAAAGATGCTGTACCGCGTTGTTGAAAATCTCCTGATGCGTCAGGAAGTTCAGGCTTTTCATGATCTTTCTCCCCTGCGCCCCTGCGCAGCGGCCATGCGTTGAGTTTCGAGCAACCTGCACCTGCGGTGTCCGGGCGGCGACATTGCCGTCCGGCTACTGCTTCGAGCACGATGGTTTTCCCGGCCTTGGACACTAACGACCACTTCGAGCGTCCTGTACTCGCGGCGGATCTCTCCACTCAGTGAACGATCCGCACACCGTCAGTTATAACGGTTCGGCTCGGTAAAAAGGTGCGGCAACGCACGCGAGGACGCCATTTTTACACGACGCGCACGATCGTGCAGCGCCGCAGAAGCAGACGAGGCGCCTGACTGCGCGCGGGTCTCGCCTTGCTTCAGTGCAATAAAACACGTGCTATCAGGACTTTCCCTCACGACGCGTTTTAGCGTCTCGCATGTTGCCAAAAAGCAAAAATTTGTAGGATCGGACGCGGCCTAATGTCCCGCCCCGGCGGCCGCTTTGCGCTTTGTCCTAGCTTTCGCACGCGACACGCAGTCGGCGGCGTGGTCGTTGACCATGCCGGTTGCCTGCATGAAGGCGTAGCAAATGGTCGTGCCGACGAACTTGCAGCCGTATTGCTTCAGCGCGCGGCTCATGGCGTCGGATTCCGGCGTCGATGCGGGCGTCGGGTTGCTGGCGTCGCGCGGGGTATCGATCGTTTCGCCATCGACGAACGACCACACGAACGCCGCGAATGAGCCGTGTTCGGCCTGGATACGCTGCACCGCGCGAGCATTGAGCACGGCGGACTGGATCTTCGCGCGATTCCGAACGATCCGCGCGTCGCCGACGATCCGCTCGACGTCGGCATCGGTGAAGCGCGCGACCGTGTCGATGTCGAAATCCGCGAACAGCGCGCGATAGCCGTCGCGCTTATTAAGAATGGTCGACCAAGAAAGGCCGGCCTGAGCGCCCTCCAGCACGAGCATTTCGAAGAGGTGGCGGTCGTCGCGCGAAGGCACGCCCCATTCGGTGTCGTGGTAGTGCGCCATGGCCGGCGTCATGGCCCAGGCGCAGCGGATCGGTTCGGTGTCGGTCATTTGGGAATCCTCGTTTTTTGACTGCGCCAGCATAGCCGAACGCCGTTGCCGCATGCCCTTTGCCATTCGGCTAATTGGCGCGCCGCATTCGCGCCGTTATGCTTGCGCCCATGAACACACTGACTTCGCAATTCAATGGATTTCTGCTCGGCATCGACGGCGGCGGAAGCGGCACGCGCGTGATCCTCGCCGATGCAAACGGCGTCGAACTGGCCCGTGCGAGCGGCGGCCCGTCGGGGCTCGGGTTGGGCGTCGAACGGGCGTGGCACGCCATCGGCGATGCCTGCGAGCGCGCGTTCGAAGCCGCCGCGCTGCCTTTCGACTGGCGCGCCTGCTCGATGGGCTGCGGGCTCGCGGGCGTCAACAACGCGCAATGGCTCGCGGCGTTTCTCGACATCGCGCCGCCGTTGCACGCGCTGAGCGTGGAAAGCGACGCGTACACGACCGTCATCGGCGCGCACGCGGGCGAGCCGGGCGTTGTCGTGGCGCTCGGGACGGGCAGCATCGCGGCGTCGCTGGACGAGGGCGGCGTCTGCCATATCGCCGGAGGCTACGGCTTTCCGAGCGGCGACGAAGCCAGCGGCGCGTGGCTCGGCCTGCGCGCGGTCGTCCACCTGCAGCAGGTGCTCGACGGCCGCGCCCCCGCAGACGACTGGTCCCGCGCGCTGCTCGCGCTGACCGGCGCGACGGATCGCGACAGTCTCGTCGTCTGGCTGTGCGCGTCGAATCAGACGGCGTATGCAACGCTCGCGCCGAGCGTCTTCGAGTACAGGCATCATCCGGCAGCTGCCCGATTGCTCGAACAGGCGGGGCGCGAAATTGAACTCCTCGTCGCCGCGCTCGATCCGGCCGGCACGCTGCCGGTTGCGCTGTGCGGCGGACTGGCCGCGCCATACGAACCTTTCGTGCCGGCGCTCGTTCGTGAACGGCTGCGCAAGCCCCGCGCCGATTCCGTCGCGGGCGCGCTGGAACTGGCGCGGCGCGCATCGTTGTCGCCGGGCACGGTCGCGCGGACAGGCGGCCGCGCCGCGATAAAATAGCCAGCTTCGCGCTCAAACAGGGCAGCCATGTATTCGGTCATCGCAACTGATCTCGACGGTACGCTTCTCAACAGCGACCACCAGCTCGATCCTTTCACCGCACAAACGCTGCGCACACTCGCGTCGCGCGGCGTGCCGGTCATCATCGCGACGGGACGGCATTATCGCGATGTCGCCGGTATACGCGACCTGCTCGGCGTCGACGCGTACCTGATCACGTCGAATGGCGCGCGCGTGCACGCACCCGGCGACGAAAACATCTACTCGCGCGATCTCGCGCCGGCTTTCGTGCGTCGTCTGGTGCAGCCGGATGTCGTGGGCGAGCACGGACGCGTGATCGTCAACCTGTTCGCCGACGACGCCTGGCTCATCGACCGCCACGCGCCGGAGCTGCTCGTCTTCCATCAGGATTCCGGCTTCAAGTACGAGGTGATGAACCTGCGCGAGCACGACGGCGAGAACATCGCGAAGGTGCTCTACATCGGCGAGCCGGCGGATCTCGCGTACACCGCCGCGAATCTGAAGCGCGAGTTCGGCGATTCCCTGTACGTCACGTACTCGCTGCCGGACTGCCTCGAAGTGATGACGTCGGATGTATCCAAAGGCCGCGCACTGCGTTACGTGCTCGAGCGGCTGGATATCGATCCCGCGCAGTGCGTCGCGTTCGGCGACAACATGAACGACATCGACTTGCTCGAAACAGCCGGGCATCCGTTCATGATGAACAACGCGAATCCGGACCTGATCGCGCGCTTGCCGAAGGTGCCGCGCATCGGCAACAACTTCGAAGCGGGCGTCGCGCATCAGCTGCGCAAGCTGTTCGATATCCGCGACGCAATCGCTTCGCCGCGGTGATGCTTCGCGAAGCGGCCGGCAATCGGCCGCTTCGCCCGGACCTTCGCGCGATCAGCCGCGGCGGTCCCAGTTGCCCGGCCGGCCATGATCCCAGCGCGCGCGGTTCCAGCGCCCGTTGTCATGGCCGTGGCGACCGTAGTCGCCACGCCAGCGCGGCTCCTCATGTCGCCACACCGGCGAGCGATACACCGGCGCAGCGGGACGCACATACACCGGCGCGGGCGCCGCATAGACCGGCGATCCGAGCGACACGCCGACGTGAAGATCCGTATGCGCCTGAGCGGCCCCGATGGCGCCTGCGACAAGGCCGGTTGCAACGAGCGTTTGAATGACGATGCGCTTCATGGTGTTTCTCCTGGAAGGCGACGTGTGTCGCACGAGTCCAATGTAAGCGCCCGCTGTCTTACACGCTTCGACGACTTGTTACCGTGTGCAAGCCGCGCGTAAGGGCGCAGATGCCGATCGTGAAGCCGCGAGCGCCTTGTCTGGCGGGCCTTCGGCGATGAAGCGCAATGTCTGCGGTGAAGTTATTAAGCGAATTGCGTAATGCGCCATTACATCTGTCGCGCGCTTTTAATGCGAAGTGCGCGACAGTCACGCGCAAAAGGAAACGGGCGCATAAGCGCCCGTTTCGTCGAATGGCTAAAGCAGCTTACTGCGCGACTGCACCGACCTTGCGCGCTTCGGATTCAGAAGTCAGCAGCGGATAAACAATGCCGGCGATAACCGCGCCCACGATCGGCGCAATCCAGAACAGCCAGAGCTGATCCAATGCCCAGCCGCCGACGAAGAACGCCTGGCCCGTCGAGCGCGCCGGGTTCACCGACGTATTCGTGACCGGAATCGAAATCAGGTGGATGAGCGTCAGGCACAGGCCGATGGCGATCGGCGCAAAGCCTTTCGGGGCGCGGTCGTCGGTGGCGCCGAGGATTACGAAGAGGAAGAAGAACGTCATCACGACTTCGCAGACGAGCGCCGCGAACATCGTGTAATGACCCGGCGAGTGCTCGCCGAAGCCGTTTGCCGCAAAGCCGCTTGCAAACAGATCGAAGCCCGGCGCGCCCGTCGCGATGAGCTTCAGCACGAACGCGCCGAGCGTCGCGCCGACGACTTGCGCGACGATGTACGGCGCGAGATCGCGCACCGGAAACCGGCCCGCGACCGTGAGGCCGATGCTGACCGCCGGGTTCAGGTGACAGCCGGAAACGTGGCCGATGGCGTAGGCCATGGTCAGCACGGTGAGGCCGAAGGCGAGCGACACGCCAGCCAGCCCGATGCCGACATGAGGAAAGGCCGCAGCCAGAACGGCGCTGCCGCAACCGCCCAGCACGAGCCAGAAAGTACCGAAAACTTCAGCGCCGAGACGCTTCGACAATTGCATGATCCAGCCCTGTGAAAGATGAAGATCGTTGATTTAACGCAAGAAAGCCGACTGCTTCTGCGGAGCGCAGTTTAAGCGCGGCTCTTTTCTCCAACTGTCAAAAATGGTCGATCGTTGCGCGGATCACAGGGCGCGCGGTTTGTCGGTACAAAAAGAAAATGCCGCCCGAATCGGGCGGCATTCCAGAGTGATGCCGAAAGCGGAAAGGCTTTAGCCCACGACCTGGCGCAACACCGGGCGCTTCGCGGCCTGCAGCATCGACGTGTAGGTGTCGACGTAGTTCTGCGCCATCGTCTTCGCGCTGAAACGGCGTTCGAATTGCGCGCGAATCTCGGTGCGCGACAGTTCGTCGATCCGGTGCAGCGCGCCCACCGCGCCTTGCACGTCTTCGCAGATGAAGCCGGTCACGCCATGATCGATCACTTCCGGCACCGACCCGCGATTGAAAGCGATCACCGGCGTGCCGCAAGCCATCGATTCGATCATCACGAGGCCGAACGGCTCGTTCCAGTCGATCGGGAACAGCAGCGCCTTTGCGCCCGACAGAAACTCCGGTTTCTGCGCCTCGTTGATCTCGCCGATGAACTCGACGTGCGCCTGCGACAGCAGCGGCTCGATGGTCGACTTGAAATAGTCCTGGTCGACCTTGTCCACCTTCGCCGCGATCTTCAGCGGCAGGCCGCTTTGCGCCGCGATCTTGATGGCGAGGTCGGCGCGCTTTTCGGGGCAAATGCGGCCCAGGAACGCGAGATATTCCGGCTTCTTGTGCGGCTGCGGGGTGAGCAGGTCGTCCGGCAGACCGTGGTAAACCGTGTTCAGCCAGTTGGCCTGCGGCAGCGGGCCACGCTGATTATCCGAGATGGAAATGACGTTCGCGTTCGTGAACGTGTTGAAGATCGGCTGAAGTTCGGGCAGATCGAGGCGGCCGTGCAGCGTCGTGACGAACGGCGTATCCATCTGCGAGAACAGCGGGAACGGCATGTAGTCGAGGTGGAAGTGCAGCACGTCGAACTCATGCGCGCGGCGGCGGACCGTTTCCAGCAGCAGCATATGCGGCGCGAGCGGATCGCGGATGGTCGGATCGAGTCGCAGCGCACGCGGCCAGGCCGCTTCGAGGGTCGCACGGGTTTGCGAATCGCCGCTTGCAAACAAGGTTACATCGTGGCCGAGGTTGACGAGCGCATCCGTCAGATAGGACACCACGCGCTCAGTGCCGCCGTAGAACTTCGGGGGGACTGCTTCGTGCAACGGTGCAATTTGTGCGATTCGCATATCGTGGTTCTCCAGTGTGGTCCGCGGCTGGCGGTTCGACGCCTCGGCGGTCCTTGCAAGGCAGCGGCGGAGTGGCGTTTCCGGCGTGACTCCGGCCCTGTGCAAAGCATTCGTATGAACATGCGATGAAGCCGGTCGAACGATGGACGCATGCCTTTCGGACGGGCGGCGCGGCTGCGGCAAGTTCGCCGCTCAGACCACCCGAAATCGGTTCCGGCTCTCGACCGGGTTATCCCTTACGTTCATTATCGGGATCGAGAGCGGCATTTCACGTCATTTTTCAATCGCTTAACGTTGTTACAGCGCGAAACAACGGCTGTTACGAAGTGAGAAATTGCACCGGCCCGAAGCGGTCGGGATGCAGACGACACGCAAGGAGCGCGGCGAGGCGTTCCATAGCACGTTCTGTTCCCGGATAACGCCCTCAAGTTCGCTTAGTTTTCCGCCGATAAACCCTCTGCCGACCAGCAAGCATCACGCTTCTGTACGAATTTTTCCTACACGATCGCGAGCGATATTCCGTCAGCCGGTCGGTATGTATGTCCGATATGCGAGTGAGCCGCGCCGGGCGACAATCGGCCGACACATTATTGCGGGGCCGGATGCGCCGTTTTTTTGACGCATTCGAGCAAACGTTTCCCGCCGGCCTGACCAGCCACGAATCGACTCGGGGAAGAGGATGACGGCCACCAATACGGGCGTGCTCGCGGAGATCCGCGAGGTGAATCTGTCGTACTTGCTGCTCGCGCAGCGGCTGCTGCAGGAAGATCGCGTCGCGGCGATGTTTCGCCTCGGCTTGTCGGAGCGCGTCGCCGAAGTCCTGTCGGCGCTGACGCCGGCGCAGGCGCTGAAGGTAGCGTCGTGGAGCCATCTGCTGTGCCGCTTCCGGTTCGACGATCACGTGGTGCTCTCTTCGCTCGCGGACAAGGGAAAGGCGGCGGCCGTTTCTCAACCCGCCGACGCTCCCGTCGCGCACATCGCCTGAACGCACCGCCGCGCCGACAGCAAGACGGCGCGCGCACCGCCGCGCCATCGCGCCGCACGCCTCGCGGCGCCCCCGCCTCAAAGTTTTCTTCCCTCATGCCGTAAACATCCTTAACCGCGCACTCACGCCGGTCATCCGCATCAGAACCCGAGGACTTGCCCGTGCTGATCTTTGTTGGAACGCTCGTGACCTTGCTGTCCGTTTTCGGCGGTTACGCGCTCGAAGGCGGCCACCTCGGCGCGCTCGTGCAGCCGGTCGAAATCCTGATGATCGCGGGCGCCGGCGTCGGCGCGTTCATCCTCGGCAACGGAATGAAGACGATCAAGGCGACGCTGCTCGTCATTCCTACGCTGTTCAAGGGCTCCAAGTACAACAAGGACGTGTACATGGAGCTGATGGGCCTGCTGTACGTGCTGCTCGCCAAGGCGCGCAAGGAAGGCACGCTCACGCTCGAAGCCGACATCGACGATCCCGGCAAGAGCCCCATCTTCAGCCAGTACCCGAAGATTCTCGCGGACCATCACATCGTCGAATTCATGACGGACTATCTGCGCCTGATGGTCGGCGGCAACATGAATGCGTTCGAAATCGAGAGCCTGATGGACGAGGAGATCGAAACGCATCACGTCGAAGGCGAAGCACCCGCGCAGGCGCTCTCGAAAGTGGGCGATGCGATGCCCGCGTTCGGCATCGTCGCGGCCGTGATGGGCGTCGTGCACACGATGGCGTCCGCCGATCAGCCGCCCGCGATTCTCGGCGAGATGATCGCGCAGGCGCTCGTCGGCACGTTCCTCGGCATCCTGCTGTCGTACGGCTTCATCGCGCCGCTCGCGAACATCGCGGAGCAGCGCGTCGCCGAGCAGACGAAGATGTTCCAGTGCATCAAGGTGACGATCCTCGCGAGCCTCAACGGCTACGCGCCCGCGATCGCAGTCGAGTTCGGCCGCAAGGTGCTGTTCTCGACGGAGCGCCCGTCGTTCTCCGAACTCGAAGAACACGTGCGCCGCGTGAAGGCGAAGTGACGACATCATGAGCAGCGAAAAGGATCGCCCGATCTTCATCAAGCGTGTCGTCGGCCGTGGCGCGAAGGGGCATCACGGCGGCGCGTGGAAGCTCGCCTATGCCGACTTCATGACCGCGATGATGGCGTTTTTCCTGCTGATGTGGCTGCTGTCGTCCACGTCGCCGGTGCAGCGTCGAGGAATCGCCGAGTACTTCAACATGCCGCTGAAGGCGGCGATGGTCGGCGGCAAGACTGTCGGCATGGACAACAGCATCATCGAGGGCGGCGGGCGCGATCTGTCCAGCCAGGAGGCGGGCACCATGCGCACGACCGACAGCCGCACGCCGCGCGCCGAACCGGACGACGAAGCGCTCAGGCAGGCGACGACCGAGCTCGAGCGGCGCGAACAGGTGCGCCTGCACGATCTGCAGGTGAAGCTGATGGCGGCGATCGAAGCGAACCCGACGCTGCAGCAGTTCAAGCAGCAGATACGCATCGAATCGACGCAGCAGGGCTTGCGCATCGAAATCGTCGATACCCAGAAGCGCCCGATGTTCGCACTCTCCAGCGATACGGTGCAGCCCTACATGCGCGACATCCTGCGCGAAATCGGCCGCACGCTGAACGACGTGCCGAACCGCATCGTCGTGCAGGGACATACCGACGCCGTGAAGTACGCGGGCGGCGAAAAGGGCTACAGCAACTGGGAATTGTCGGCGGATCGCGCGAACGCGTCGCGGCGCGAGCTGATCGCGGGCGGCATGGACGAAGCCAAAGTGCTGCGCGTGCTCGGCCTCGCATCGACGCAGAACCTCAACAGGCAGAATCCGCTCGATCCCGAAAACCGGCGCATCAGCGTGATCGTGCTCAATCACCGGTCCGAAGCCGCGATGCTGCGCGACGACGGCGCGCCCGGCGCGGTATTCGACAACGCCCCGGCGAAACCGGGCGCCGCGCCGCTTGTCGGCAAGCTCGCGAATTAAGCGCTATCGCGTCAAAAAAACGCTCAAGACTCCACACGTTTTGGCCGTCATCAGGGCAAGACCGCGAGACACACACATGATCAAGAACATTCTGGCAATCGACGATTCCGCCGCCATGCGGCAAATCCTCTCCGCCACGCTGACGACAGCGGGCTACGAGGTGACCGTGGCGTCGGACGGCAACGAAGGACTCGAATGGGCGCTCGCCGAGCGCTTCGATCTCGTGCTCACGGACCACCACATGCCGAAGAAGAGCGGGCTCGATCTGATCGTCGAATTGCGGGCGAATCCCGCTTACACGGCGACGCCGATCCTCGTGCTCACGACGGAAGACGGCGAGCCGTTCAAGGACGCGGCGCGGGCCGCGGGCGCGACGGGCTGGATCGAGAAGCCGCTCGATCCGGACCTGCTGACCGAAGTGGTCGCGGCGATCTCGCAGAACACGCAGCACTAAAGCGAAAGCAGAAGACAACCCGCGCACGCACGCGCCGATGGTGACACAAGCATGACACTCGACATTACCCAGTTCTATCAAACCTTCTTCGACGAAGCCGATGAACTGCTCGCGCAGATGGAGCAACTGCTGCTCGTTCTGGATATCGCGAATCCCGATCCCGAGGATCTCGCGGCGATCTTCCGCGCGGCGCATTCCATCAAGGGCGGCGCGGCGACCTTCGGCTTCACGGCGCTCACCGAAACGACGCACATCCTCGAATCGCTGCTCGATCGCGCACGCAACAACGAGCTCGTTCTGCGCCGCGACATGATCGACACCTTCCTCGCGACGAAGGACGTGCTCTCCGATCAGCTCGCCGCGTATCGCGCGAGCGAGGACCCGGATGCGGCCGCCGCCGCCGCGATCTGCGCGAAGCTCGAACGGCTCAAGAACGAAGACGCCGGGCAGCAAGGCGGCGCGGTCGCGGAACCGCAAGCGCTGGCAGCGCTTTCGCAAACAGAACCGGCGCCGGCTTACGAAGGCCCGAACGCACCGCCTGCGCACGTGCTGGCACAGGCCGCCGAAGCGATCGAAGACGACGGCAACTGGGATGGCGCATTCGAACTCGCCGACGGCGCGACGGGATCGACGAATGAAGGAACCGCAGCGGATGCATCGGCTGCGGCAGCAGGACCCCACCTGAAAATTACGCTACGGGGGGTGGGCGAGAAGGACCTGGCGACTTTGACCGAGGAGCTGGGGAACCTGGGCAGCATCGTCGGAGAGAAAAAGACGGACGCCGAACTCGTGCTATGGCTCGAGTCAGACGTCTCCGCCGACGACATCGTGGCTGTGTGCTGCTTCGTGATCGATGAATCGCAGATCACGATCGGCCGGGGCGACGCGCACGAAAGCGCGCCTCCGGCCGCGGAGCAGCAGACGCCACGGGCTCAGCCGGTCGTATCGCAGGCGCAGGACGCGCCCGCATCCGCGGCAGAGCAGAAGGACGAGGAAACGGCGAAGGCGGCGGTGAACGTGGCCGCCGCCATCCCGTCATCGAGCGAAAAACAGAAGACCGCATCGGGCGACGCCGAGAAGAAGGCGCGCCCGGCCGCGGCGGCATCGGCGGAAGGCAGCTCGATTCGCGTCGGCGTGGAGAAGGTCGACCAGCTCATCAACCTCGTGGGCGAACTCGTCATCACGCAGGCGATGCTGGCGGAAACCACGAGCGCGTTCGACCCCGCCCTGCACGACCGTCTTTTCAACGGCATGGCGCAGCTCGAACGCAACGCGCGCGATCTGCAAGAGGCCGTCATGTCCATCCGCATGATGCCGATGGACTACGTATTCAGCCGCTTCCCGCGCCTCGTGCGCGATATTGCCGGCAAGCTCGGCAAGGATGTGGAACTCGTCACGTTCGGTCAGGCGACCGAGCTCGACAAGAGCCTGATCGAGCGCATCATCGATCCGCTCACGCACCTCGTGCGCAATTCGCTCGATCACGGCATCGAGACCGTGGAAGCGCGCCGCTCGGCGGGCAAGCCCGCGACCGGGCAGCTCGTGCTGTCGGCGGCGCATCACGGCGGCAACATCGTCATTGAAGTGAGCGACGACGGCGCGGGCCTGCGCCGCGACAAGATTCTCGCGAAGGCGCAGAAGCAGGGCATGCAGGTCAGCGAATCGATGAGCGACGAAGAAGTGTGGCAGCTCATCTTCATGCCGGGCTTTTCGACCGCCGAGCAGGTCACCGATATCTCCGGGCGCGGCGTCGGCATGGACGTGGTGAAGCGCAACATCCAGTCGATGGGCGGCCACGTCGAAATCATGTCGCGTCAGGGCGCGGGCACGACCACGAAGATCGTGCTGCCGCTCACGCTCGCGATTCTCGACGGCATGTCGGTGAAGGTCGGCAACGAAATCTTCATTCTGCCGCTCAACTTCGTGATGGAGTCGCTGCAGCCCGTCGCCGAGGACATCTACACGGTAGCCAACGGCGAGCGCGTGGTGCGCGTGCGCGGTGAATACCTGCCGCTCGTCGCGCTGCATTCGGTGTTCGATGTCGAAGGCGCGCGCACGGAGCCGACGCAGGGCATCGTCACGATCCTGCAGACCGAAGGACGGCGCATGGCCATGCTGATCGACGAACTCGTCGGCCAGCAGCAAGTTGTCGTGAAGAACCTCGAAACGAATTACCGCAAAGTGCACGGCATTTCCGCCGCGACCATTCTGGGCGATGGCAGCGTCGCGCTGATCGTTGACGTCGCCGCGCTCAATCGCGAATCGCGGGCGCAGCACTCGCATACCCACTAAACATACGACCGACTCTGGGGATTCTCATGGCAGACATCCAATCGACTCAAGCCGCTCTTTCGCGCCGCGATGCGCAGCACGCCGAAGCAGCGGGACAGGAATTCCTCGTGTTCACGCTGGGCGCCGAGGAATACGGCATCGACATCCTGAAGGTGCAGGAGATTCGCGGCTACGACAGCGTCACGCGCATTGCGAATGCGCCGGCGTTCATCAAGGGCGTGATCAATCTGCGCGGCATCATCGTGCCGATCGTGGACATGCGTATCAAGTTCAATCTCGGCCGCGTCGAGTACGACAACCAGACGGTCGTCATCATCCTGAACGTCGCGCATCGCGTGGTCGGCATGGTGGTCGACGGCGTGTCCGACGTGCTCACGCTCACGCAGGAGCAGGTGATGCCCGCCCCGGAATTCGGCGCGACGCTCACGTCGGAATATCTCACCGGGCTCGGCACGGTGGATGGCCGCATGCTGATCCTGATGGATATCGAAAAGCTCATGACCAGCCGCGAGATGGAGTTGATCGACTCCGTCGCCGCGTAAGTAAAGCACTCGCACGCGTCGCGGGCCAAGGAAAGAAGCCATGCTCAAGAAGTTGTCGATCCGCACGACGCTCACGCTCGTCGGTCTGTTGTTCGTCGGTTGTTCGGCCATCATCGGCGCGCTGTCGCTCGTCGGCCTGAGTTCCGCGAGCGCCTCGCTTGCGTCGCTCGCGCAGGAAGACATGGTCGCCATGCGCGCGTTGTCGGAAACGTCGTCGTACCTGCTGCGCGCGCGCATCACGCTGGATCGCGTGCGCTCGCTCGCCGAAGCGGGCAACGAGGCGGAAGCGAAGAAGGCCCTGGACCGCGGCCAGTATCTGCTCGACAAGAGCGATGAGAACTGGAAGCTGTACCTGGGCACGAACAAGCCGATGCTGCCGAAAGAGACGCTCGATGCGCTCGTCACGCAGCACGATGCGCTGATGAAAACCGGCGTCGAACCGGAATTCGCCGCGATCCGCGCGAACGACATGGCCGCGTACCACGCGATCGCCGACACGAAGATCAGCCCGATGTTCGTCGCGTTCGATCAGGCCATGACCGCCGCAGTCGCGTTCCAGCAGAAACATGCGGAGCAATCCCGCGCGAGCGCATCGGCGGAAAACGCGACGCTGATCGTCGTCATCGGCGGGCTGCTCGGCTTGTCCGTGCTGATCCTGATCGGCACGCGCTTCGCGCTCGGCGGGCTCATTGTCAAGCCGATCAACGAAGCCGTCGAGCACTTCGAGCGCATGTCGCGCGGCGACCTGACGAGAGCCGCGCATTCGGACAGCCACAACGAAATCGGGCGTCTGTTCGCGGGCATCGAACAGATGCGCGCCAATCTCACGACGATGGTCGGCGCGGTGCATCGCGGCGCGGAATCGATCGATGTCGGCGCGCACGAAATCGCGAGCGGCAACACGGATCTGTCGCAGCGCACGGAAGAGCAGGCGGCGTCGCTGCAGGAAACGGCGTCGAGCATGGAAGAACTCACGAGCACGGTGAAGCAGAACGCGGACAACGCGCGTCAGGCGAGCCAGCTCGCGGTGAACGCATCGGATATCGCGTCGCGCGGCGGCCAGGTCGTCGAGCAGGTCGTCGATACGATGAACGCCATCGCGTCGAGTTCGAGCAAGGTCGTGGACATCATCGGCGTGATCGAAGGCATCGCGTTCCAGACCAACATTCTCGCGTTGAACGCCGCGGTCGAAGCGGCGCGCGCAGGCGAGGAAGGACGCGGCTTCGCGGTTGTCGCGGGCGAAGTGCGATCGCTCGCGCAACGCAGCGCGGCGGCGGCGAAAGAAATCAAGGCGCTGATTGGCGATTCCGCCGACAAGGTGCAAAGCGGCTCGGAACTCGTCACGCGCGCTGGCGAAACCATGGGCGAGATCGTCCAGGCGGTGCGCCGCGTGACCGACATCATGGGCGAGATCAGCGCGGCATCGGAAGAGCAGTCCGACGGCATCGAGCAGGTCAATCGCGCCGTCACGCAGATGGACAGCGTGACGCAGCAGAACGCGGCGCTCGTCGAAGAGGCGGCGGCGGCTGCCGCATCGCTCGAAGAGCAGACGCGGCAGCTGAAGGGCGTCGTCGGGCAATGGCGCATCGACGGCGCGGCGGTGCCGGCGCGGCCGAGCGCATCCGTGGCGGCGTCGCGGCTGGCATCGCCTGCGACGAAGCCGGCGCGCGTGGAGCCGGTGTCGGCTGCTGCTGCGCCGGCCGCGGCCGCAAAGCCGGTGAAAGCGCCGGTCGCCGCAAAAGTTTCGCAAGAGCCTAACGTCGCGGCGGATACGGCCGTTATCAAGGATAAGAGCCGCGATGCAAGCAAGCCCGCGAGCGTCGCGAAACCCGCGCCGCGAGCAAGCGCACCGGCTGCAAACGCGCCGCGCGCGAAGGCCGCCACCGCCGACGACGGCGACTGGGAAACCTTCTGAGGCATCACCGCTGCAGCAAGGCAAGCAAGCGAACGACCCCGGCGCGCGGTAAAGAGGCGAGCGTCGAGCAAGCCTCAGGCAAGCGTCGATGACGACGCCAGTAAAGCACGAGACATCATCATGGCAACGCCGAACGCAAACAAGGCACGCGTCGAACTCGCCGGGGGCATACGCGGTCCGGAAGTCGAGCGCGACTTCGAATTCACCGTGACCGACTTCGCCCGCATCCGCGAGCTGATTCATCGCCGCGCGGGCATCTCGCTGTCGGACCACAAGCGCGACATGGCCTACAGCCGGCTCGCCCGCCGCCTGCGCGCATGCGGTCTCGATACCTTCAAGGAGTATCTGGACCGTCTCGAATCCAACGACGACAGCGCCGAGTGGGAAGCCTTCGTCAACGCGCTGACGACCAACCTCACCGCGTTCTTCCGCGAGTCGCATCACTTTCCGATCCTCGCGGACTTCGCGAAGCGCCGGCAGCAGCCGGTGTCGGTGTGGTGCTCGGCGGCATCGACGGGCGAGGAGCCGTATTCGATCGCGATGACGCTCGTCGAAGCACTCGGCGAACAGGCCGCGCGTCACTGCACGGTGTACGCGAGCGATATCGACAGCCAGGTGCTCGCCAGGGCCGATGCGGGCGTGTATTCGCTCGATCAGGTGAAGGCGATGCCCGTGGAGCGTCTCAAGCGCTTTTTTCTGAAGGGCAAGGGCGCGCAAGCGGGGCTCGTGAAAGTGCGCCCGGAGTTGCGCGCGATGGTGAACTTCGGCCGCGTCAACCTGACCGACGCGCGCTACGACGTCAAAGGTCCGTTCGACGCGATCTTCTGCCGCAACGTGATGATCTACTTCGACAAGCCGACGCAAGGCCAGGTGCTTTCGCGCTTCGAGCCGCTGATGAAGCCGGGCGGCCTGCTGTTCGCGGGCCATTCGGAGAACTTCACGTATGTGTCGCAGGCGTTCAGGCTGCGCGGACAGACCGTCTACGAACTGACGCGCGACACGAAGCCGGCCGGGGTGGCGAAGCCGGCGCGCGTGCTCGCCGGAGAGCCGGCATGAGCGGGCTGCCGATCGCGTCGAATCTGTATTTCGACAACCACTTCAAGAAGCCGGGCGTGAAGCTCCTGCCGAACGAGTTCTACATGACGAGCGAGGACATGGTGCTCGTGACCGTGCTCGGCTCGTGCGTGGCGGCGTGCATCAACGACCGCACGGCGGGCATCGGCGGAATGAATCACTTCATGCTGCCCGACGACGGCTCCGATCCGTCGCACGCATCGTCCGATTCGATGCGCTACGGCGCCTACGCGATGGAAGTGCTCATCAACGAACTCATCAAGCGCGGCGGGCGGCGCGAGCGTTTCGAAGCCAAGGTATTCGGCGGCGGCGCGGTGCTCGCGGGCATGACGACGATCAACATCGGCGATCGCAACTCGGAATTCGTGCGCCGCTATCTCGCGCTGGAGAAGATTCGCATCGTCGCCGAGGACTTGCAGGGCATGTATCCGCGCAAGGTCGCGTTCATGCCGCGCACGGGCCAGGTGATGGTCAAGAAGCTGAAGACGCAGCACGATCCGGTCGTCGTCGAACGCGAGCAGGCGCTCGTCAGGCGCACGCCGGAAGAGCGCGCCGACCGGCTCGCGAAAGCGCGTGCGCGCGTCGAACTGTTCAATGTCGATCGCACGAAGGGCAAGCCGCGTGTCGAGCTTTTCGGCGCGAATGCAGCAAGCGCTGCGAGCCCGACGGTGCGCAAGCCGCGTGTCGAACTGTTCGGCGCATCGAGCGTTCTGCGCGGCATCAAGACGACGGAGGAAGCATGAACGGCACGCCGAACACCCCGAAGATCAAGGTGCTGTGCGTCGACGACTCGGCGCTCGTGCGCAGTCTGATGACGGAAATCATCAACTCGCAGCCCGACATGCACGTGTGCGCGACCGCGCCCGATCCGCTCGTCGCGCGTGAACTGATCAAGCTGCACAACCCGGATGTGCTGACGCTCGATGTCGAAATGCCGCGCATGGACGGCCTCGACTTCCTGGAGAAGCTGATGCGCCTGCGGCCGATGCCGGTCGTCATGGTGTCGTCGCTGACCGAGCGCGGCAACGAAATCACGCTGCGCGCGCTGGAACTCGGCGCGGTGGATTTCGTGACGAAGCCGAAGGTGGGCATTCGCGACGGCATGCTCGACTACGCCGAGAAACTCGCCGACAAGGTGCGGGCGGCGTCGCGGGCGCGCGTGCGGCAAACGACGCACGTGGCCGCCGCATCGGCGCATGCCGCGCCGAAGGCATCGCCGCATCTGAACAATCCGCTCGTCTCGACCGAGAAGCTCGTAATCGTCGGCGCATCGACGGGCGGAACGGAAGCGATCCGCGAAGTGCTCGTGCCGCTGCCGCCCGATGCGCCTGCCGTGATGATCGCGCAGCACATGCCGCCGGGCTTCACGAAGTCGTTCGCGCAGCGCCTGAACGGGCTGTGCCGCATCGCGGTGAAGGAAGCGGAGCACGGCGAGCGCGTCTTGCCGGGCCATGCGTATATTGCGCCGGGCCACGCGCACCTCGTGCTCGCGCGGAGCGGGGCGAACTACGTCGCGCATCTTTCCGATGCGGCGCCGGTGAACCGGCATCGGCCGTCGGTGGATGTGCTGTTCCGTTCGGCGGCGCAGCACGCGGGCAAGAACGCGATCGGCGTGATCCTGACCGGCATGGGCCGCGACGGGGCGGCGGGCCTGCTCGAGATGCAGCAGGCGGGCGCGTACACGCTCGCACAGGACGAAGCGAGTTGCGTGGTGTTCGGCATGCCGCGCGAAGCGATTGCAATGGGCGGCGCGAGCGAAATCGCGCCGCTGTCTGAAATGAGCCGCCGCGTGATGGCGCGGCTGGCGTCGATGGGCGACCGCGTACAGCGCGTCTGATTTTTTCGATTGAATGTGCGGCGTCGCCGCGTTGAAGAACACAAGGGAGTAGTGATGGACAAGAACATGAAGATCCTCGTCGTCAACGATTTTCCGACGATGCGTCGTATCGTGCGCAATCTGCTGAAGGAACTCGGCTATTCGAACGTCGACGAAGCGGAAGACGGCGCGGCGGGTCTTGCGCGTCTGCGTGGCGGCGGCTTCGACTTCGTGATTTCCGACTGGAACATGCCGAACCTCGACGGCCTCTCGATGCTGCAGCAGATTCGCGCGGACGCGGCGCTGTCGCATCTGCCGGTGCTGATGGTGACGGCGGAATCGAAGAAGGAGAACATCATCGCGGCGGCGCAGGCGGGCGCGAATGGTTATGTGGTGAAGCCGTTCACGGCTGCCACGCTCGACGAGAAGCTCACCAAGATTCTCGAGAAGATGGCCAAAACCGGGAGCTGATCGTGAACGATCTGACCACTGAATTCGCTGCGGCAAGTGTCGAGAGTGACGGCGATCAGTCGAGCGACCGCATTCTCGCGCGCATCGGCCAGTTGACGCGGACGCTGCGCGACTCGATGCGCGAGCTCGGGCTCGACAAGCAGCTCGAAGCGGCGGCGGAAGCCGTGCCCGACGCCCGCGATCGCCTGAAGTATGTCGCGACGATGACCGAGCAGGCGGCGGATCGCGCGCTCAATGCGATCGAACTCGCAAAGCCGATGCAGGAAGCGATGCAGGCCGAAGCGCAGGCGCTCGACGCGCGCTGGGCGCAATGGTACGGCGCGCCGCTCGCGCAGGGCGAAGCGGCGGAACTGCTCGCGCAGACGCGCAGTTTTCTGCAAGGCGTGCCGGAGAAGACGCAGGCGACCAACGCGCAACTGCTGGAGATCATGCTCGCGCAGGACTTCCAGGACTTGACGGGGCAGGTCATCAAGAAGATCACGGACGTCGTGCATCTGATCGAGCAGCAATTGCTGGGCGTTCTCCTGGAAAACATCGCGCCGGAGCGCCGCGAGCAGTTCGCCGCATCGGCGGCGGCGCTGGTGTCGGCGAGCGGCAGCCCGGAATCGCTGCTCAACGGCCCGCAGATCAACCCGCAAGGACGCAGCGACGTCGTGCAGGATCAGTCGCAGGTTGACGATCTGCTCGCCAGCCTCGGATTCTGAGACGTCCTGCCGGCCGCAACGACGCTAAGCGGAGCGCATCGTTCGATGCGTTCCGCTTCGTCGCGCCTGTCCGTTCCGTGGATGCTTGCGTTTCGCAAAGCATCGATCGACACGGAACTTTTCCCTGTCTTACGATTCCACTCTCATCCGCCGCATCTCTGATGCCTGCCGGCACTCGTTTTCGCGGGTTTGGCATACTGATGGCTAGAGCGTCCATACCGGTGCGCGCGAAAGCGGCGAAAGCGCCGCGACAATGAGACGCCCGCGCGGCCTTCGAAGGCTGCGCAAGGCACACATTCACAGGACAGACAGGAGGCCCAGTGAAGGCACTGAAGCAAGCTCGTCATGGGCATCTCAAGGCGTCGTTGGCCTTGATTGCGGGCGTGGTCGGCGTATGCGCCGTCGTGCCCGCGCACGCCGGACTCGGCGGCGATCCGCTGAGCGCGCCGCAAGGTGCGACCACCGCGAAGGCGGTCGTGCATGCCGCCGCATCGGGCGCATCGGCATCGGCTGCATCCGACTACACCGTCCGCACGACCACGCTCGCGAGCGGAACGGTCGTCAACGAATACGTATCGTCGGCTGGCACGGTGTTCGGCATCGCATGGCGCGGGCCGCGCATGCCGGACCTCGCGACGCTGCTCGGCAGCTACTTCCCGCAGTATCAGCAAGGCCTGCTCGCGCAGCGCACCGCCCGCGGCGGGCGCGGCCCGGTAAGCGTCCAGGACCCCGGCCTCGTCGTGAATTCCGGCGGCCATATGGGCTCGTTCGCGGGAAGCGCGTACCTGCCGCAGTCTTTGCCCGCCGGCGTGTCCGCCAGCGACATTCAGTAAGCGACCGGAGAATCCGACATGCGTAGAACGACACTCGGCCCCGGTGCGGCTTCCTCATCGCGCGCCGGCAATACAGTCCGCTGGTTCAGCGCACTGTTTCTCGCGCTGACGCTTGCCGCATGCGGCGGCGGCGACGATCATTCCAGCTCGAACGGCGGCTCCTCGGGCGGTTCAGGCTCGGGCGGCGGCTCGTCCAGCGCGGCGAGCGCACAGCCCATCGCCCCGAACGGCACGAACGCCGTGCCGATCACCGTTGACGCGGGCGTCGCCAATTTCGTCAACATCCCCAACGTCTCCGTGACGGTGTGCGCGCCCGGCACCAACGTCTGTCAGACCATCGATCACATTCAGCTCGATACCGCCTCCTTCGGGCTGCGCATCCTGAATTCGGCGGCGCAGTCGGTCCTCGGCAGCCTGCCGACGGTGCAGGCGGCGAACGGCGGGCAGCTTGCCGAATGCGCCGGTTTCGCGGACGGCTATACGTGGGGCACGATCCGGCAGGCGGACGTCCGCATGGGCTCGGAAGTGGCGAGCGCGGTGCCGGTGCAGATCATCGGCGATCTCGATGCATCGGCGGCGCCAACGGGCATGAACGGCTGTCCGTCCGGCAACGACGAGAACTCCACCGCCGATATCGGCGCGAACGGCATTCTCGGTATCGGACCGGCGACTTACGATTGCGGCACCAACTGCGCAACGACCGCGCTCAACAGCATGTACTTCTCGTGCGCGAACGGCACGAACTGCACGGGGACGGTCGTGCCGGTGGCGCAGCAAGTCACCAATCCGGTCAGGAAGTTCTCGGTGAACAACAACGGCGTGATCCTGCAGTTGCCGCCGGTTCCCGATACCGGCGCGGCCAGCGCGAGCGGCACGCTGGTGTTCGGCATCGGCACGCAGAGCAACAACGCGCTTACCGGCGTGACGAAGCTCGGCACCGATACCTACGGCGACCTCACCGGGACGTACAAGGGCGCGACGCTTCAGACGTTCTTCGATTCGGGATCGAACGGCCTCTTCTTCCAGGACAACTTCCCGCTGTGTTCCAGTTCGAGCGTGTTTTATTGCCCGAGCTCGGAGCAGTCGCTTTCAGCGACGGTGAAGGGCAGCGAAGGCAATACGGCGACGGTGCCGTTCAGCGTCGTCAGCGCGCGCACGCTGACGTCGGGCGGCGGCAAGTACGCGTTCAACAGCCTCGCGGGTCAGCTCGGAATGAGCGGCTATTTCGATTTCGGCTTGCCGTTCTTCTTCGGACGGCACGTGTACGTCGGATACGACTTGCCGAACAGCGGGCCGTACGTGGCGTTCTGATCCCGCGGACTGGGCGGCTTCCGATCGAGCCGGCCAGCCCGCAGCGGACAAAAAAAATCCGGCCATTCTGGCCGGATTTTTTTACGCGCCGTTCAATTGCCCGCGCGCGGTTTGCGCGGCGCGCGCTCGAAGGCCGCGTCGTAGAGCCAGCGCGGCAGCACATGCAGCAACATGCCGACGATGCGCATCTGCCACGGGAACGTCGCGTAGCGCACTTTGCGGGCGATCGCATCGGCGGTTTTTGCGGCGAAGCGGTCGGCGTCCATCAGGAACGGCATGCGATACGGATTGTGCGCCGTCATCTCGGTACGCACGTAGCCCGGCGCAATGGTGACGACCGCGACGCCCTGCGGTCTCATTTCCACGCGCAACGACTCGAGATACTTCGCCGCGGCGGATTTCGACGCGCTATATGCGCCCGATCCCGGCAACCCGCGCACGCCGGCGACGCTCGCAATGCCGACGAGCGTGCCGCGCCGCGCCGCCGTCATCGACGCGACGAACGGCTCGAACGTCGCGACCATGCCGAAATAATTGACGTCCATCACCGCGCGAAACGTCTCGAGCTCGCCGTGGCCGGTGAGCGCGCCCTGGCTGATGCCCGCATTCGCGATCACGATGTCCGGCGTGCCGTGCTCGGCGATGAAGCGGCGCGCGGCATCGGCGATTGCTTCGGGATCGCGGACATCGGCGGGATAAAGGAAGAGGGATGCTTCGGGATGGCGCGCGGCCAATGCTGCGAGAGACTCGGCGCGTCGGGCGACGAGGCCGACCACGGCCCCGCGCTTCACGTATTCCTCGGCCAGTGCCTGACCGATTCCACTCGACGCGCCGGTAATGAAAACCTTCAACGGGACTGCATTCATACCGGCCTTGCGTAGTTACATTTTCTTGGCGCGCACTTGCTGAACAAGGTAGTCCATCACCTGCGTCGTGCCTTGCAGGCTGTTCGTCTGCGCCGGACCCGTGACGTACTTGCCCTGCACGACGACCGTCGGCACGCCGTCGATCTTGTAGTCCTGCTGCAGCTTGGCGTCGCGCTTGACGTCGCTTTGCGTCGAGAACGAGTTGTACGCGTCCAGATACTTCTTCTTGTCGACACCTTGCGTCGCGAGGAAGGTCGCCTGCGCTTCGGGCGTCATCAGATAGTTTTTCTTCACGTGTATTTCGTTGAAGACGGCCGGCGTGACCTTCTCCGCGACGCCGAGCGCGACGAGCGCGTGATACATCTTCGAATGCGGGATGAAGTCGTCGCGGAACGCCACCGGCACGCGCTTGAATACGACGTCCGGGCCCTGCTTCTTCTCCCACGCCTCGATATACGGCTCGAATTCGTTGCAGTGCGGGCAGCCGTACCAGAAGAATTCGATGACTTCGATCTTGCCTGCCTCGGCGCCCGCCGGCTGCGGGGCCTGCAGCACCGTGTAGTCCTTGCCTGCGGCGGGAGCGGCGGACGCCACGTCCGCGATGCTCAACGACGCGGCGGCGATGCCGAGGGAAAGGGCGAAGGCGCTAAACAGTTTTTTCATGATCGGAAAGAGAGCGAAGGAGCAAGTGAGGGCAACGTAGCAGCCGCGTAAAAGGCCATAAGTGGGACATACGACGCTTAAACCAGGCTTAAGGCTGCGCGCCGCGCTTCGTCTCCCCGCGCCGTCGTGCGGCGGCGCGGGCGAGGTCATGCCTGTACGGCTTATTGCTTCGAGAAGCGGATCACGGCGGTGTTGACGCCCGCATCGGACAGGCGCTGGCGCGCCGTGTTCATGTCCTCGAACTTCGCGAACGGTCCGATACGCACGCGATAGTACGTCACGCCGCCGGCGTCACGCTGCGTGACCTTCGATTCGAAGCCCTGGAAGCCGAGACGCGCACGCTGCTGCTCCGCATCGGACTGGGTCTTGTATGCGCCGACTTGCAGGAAATAGCCGGTGTTCACATCGCCCGGAGCGGGCGGCGTGGTCTTCGCGGTGGCGGGCGGGGCGCTGCCGGCCTTCGGCGGCGTGGCGGCGGTCGGCGGCGTGGTGCCGTTCGTGCCGGGAGCCGGCTCGGGCTTCTTCACGATGGCCGCGCTGCCGCTTTTCGGCGCGGACGCCGTCGGGCCAATAGTGGGCGGCACTTCGACGATCTGCGGTTCGTCGAGCACGCCCGACGACTGCGTCTGGTTGTTGCTCTGGCCGGGAGCGGTGTTCGGAGGCGTGGGTTGCGCGGCTTGCGGCACCGGCTGACCGGGCGTCTTGCCTTGCAGCGGACGGTTCGGGTCGTACGGCTGCGCAGCGGGCGCGGAGGAGGTATCCGATGCCGGCGGCGCGACCTTCGCCACGAACGGCGTCGGGGCGCGGGTGATGTACAGCGCGACGATCACGGCGATCGCGAGTCCGACGATCAGACCCAGCACGATGCCGAGAAAGGTTCCCCCCGTTTGCTTCGATTGCGACTGCTTCGACGTGCGGCGTGGTTTTGCCATCGTATGAATCACCTGCAAAAAGTCTTCGAGTTGGCCGACGATTATAGCGGTCGCGTCATGCGAGCCCGCGCCATGCTGGCGTCCGCGCACGCCGAAGAGTCACAAAGTTACAGGCGCGCGCGGAGGCTCGGAAATGCGCCTACATCTTCTGCGGCGCGGACACGCCGATGGTGGCCAGACCGTTCTCGAGCACCTGACGCGTGGCCGCGAGCAGTGCGATGCGCGCGGTGCGCTCTTTTTCGTCGTCCACCAGCACGCGCTCGGCATTGTAGAACGAGTGAAATTCGCCAGCGAGGTCGCGCAGATAGAACGCGACGGCGTGCGGCGCGAGTTCGTCGGCGGCGTGCGCGAGCATCTCCGGAAACTCGGCGAGCTTGTTGAGCAGCGCCATCGCGCGATCGCTGGCGAGCGGCGAGAGATCGGCATTCGCGGCCTGCGCGATGTCGCCTGCGTAGCGGTCCTTCCAGTCGCTCAGGATCGTGCAGATGCGTGCGTGCGCGTATTGCACGTAGTACACCGGATTCTCGTCGTTCTGCTTGAGCGCGAGGTCGATGTCGAACACGAACTCGGTGTCCGCCTTGCGCGAGATCAGGAAGAAGCGCACGGCGTCGCGGCCGCGGCGGATCATGTCGGCATCCAGTTGATCGGGCGCGGCTTCGCTGCCCGGCGTCATGCCGCCCGACCATTCGATCAGATCGCGCACGGTGACGTAGCTGCCCGCCCGCTTCGAAATTTTCACTTCCTGGCCGTCGCGCATGACGGTCACCATCTTGTGCAGCACGTAATCGGGATAGCCCTTCGGAATGCCGATGCCGAGCCCTTGCAAGCCGGCGCGCACGCGCGCGATCGTGCCGTGATGGTCGGAGCCCTGAATGTTGATGACCTTCGTGAAGCCGCGCCGCCACTTGGTGACGTGATAGGCGACATCCGGCACGAAGTAGGTGTAGGTGCCGTCGGACTTGCGCATCACGCGGTCCTTGTCGTCGCCGTCGTCGGTGGTGCGCAGCCAGAGCGCGCCGTCCTGCTCGTAGGTCCTGCCGGCATCGATCAGCGCCTGCACCGTCTCTTCGACGCGCCCTTCCTTGTACAGCGACGACTCGAGATAGAACTGATCGAACTTCACGCCGAACGCGGTCAGGTCCATGTCCTGTTCGTGACGCAGATAAGCGACCGCGAACGTGCGGATGGCTTCGAGATCTTCGACGTCGCCGCGGCCCTTGACCGGCTCGCCGTCCTTCGCCGCGACGGTCGCGCCCGCCATGTAGTCGCGCGCGATATCCGCGATGTATTCGCCGTTGTACGCCGCTTCCGGCCACTCGGCGTCGCCGGGCTTGAAGCCGCGGGCGCGCGCCTGCGTCGAAATCGCGAGATTGCCGATTTGCACGCCCGCGTCGTTGTAATAGAACTCGCGATGCACATCGTAGCCCTGCGTCGCGAGCAGGTTCGAAAGCGCGTCGCCGAGGGCGGCCTGACGGCCGTGGCCGACGTGCAACGGTCCCGTCGGATTCGCCGATACGAATTCGACGAGCACGTGCCTGCCCGCGTCACGCGTCGAGCGGCCGAACGCGGCGGCTTCCTTCAGTACCGCCGGGATCACGTCTTGCTTGGCCTTCGCGGCGAGACGCAGATTGATGAAGCCTGGACCGGCGACCTCGGCGCTCTCGACCAGACCCTTCGCCAGCGGATGCGCGAGGACGGCATCGACGATCTGCTGGGCGAGCTGGCGCGGATTCGCGCGCAGCGGCTTCGCGAGCTGCATCGCGACATTGGACGCCACGTCGCCGTGAGCCGCGACCTTCGGCCGTTCGAGGACGATCGCGGGCGCGACGAAGGCGGCTTCGGTGGCGCCTTGCGTGGATTGCGCGACCTGCTTGACCGCGTCGGAGAGGAGCGTTTCCAGGATTTCTTTGTGTGCGGGCAGCATGCTGAATGTGATCCAGTGAAGCGGATGCGGATGCGATGGATGAAGGCGAAGCGACACGCCGTGCGACGCGGCGTCAAGGCCTACCGCGAGTGAAAAGCCGCGCGAAACGACGCGAAAGCACGCGCGATTCGGGCGTGAGACATTGCTAAACCGGGAGTTTAGCAAATGCTAAACTGTCTAAAGAGGGTGGCTGTCAGCGAAGAACAGGCTCGTCGGCGCGCTTGCAACAAGGTTTGCATCGAAGACCGGCTGTCATCCAACAAAAGGAAAAGGACCTTCCCATGCTGATTACATTCAAGACCATGGCTGCACCCGATGTCATGATGCTCGATAACCTCGCGGAGTATCTGCTCGGCATCATCGGCAAGCCGCTGACGGAACGTGGCGTCATTACGCAGGAAGAACTGCCCGCCGCCATTCAGAAGCTCGAAGCGGCCATCGTGACCGACAAGCGAGAACGTGCCGAGCACGACGGACATTTCCACGAAGGCGAGGCCGGTCACGACCCGCATGAGATCCCCATCGGACTCGCGCAGCGCGCCTACCCGTTTCTCGACATGCTGCGGCTCGCGCAGAAAGAGAACAAGGACATTCTCTGGGGTGTGTAAGCCTCGTTGAGAAGCGCCTGACGTTCGAAAAAACCCGCATCGGCAACGGCGATGCGGGTTTTCTTTTTTTCTGCTGTGAAGCGGGCGCTTACTGCGACTGGCCGCCTTCCGCGGGCGCCGGTTTGGCCGTCGTCGGCTTCTTTGCCTTCTTCGGCTTCTTCTTGTGCTCCGTTTGTGGCGGCGAGTAGGACGAAGCCTCCGTGCTGCTGGCCTGTGCGAAGGCAGCCGAACCGGACGCTGCGAACACAGCCGCGGCGATCGAAACGGCTATGGCGGACGTCATCTTCTTCATGCGACTTTCTCCGTGACGAAAAGAATGCGTGGCCGTCATCGTGACGGCCTATCGCGGCTACAAGTCTACGGAAATCAAAATATTCCCGCCGAAAGCCTGCCTGTTTCCGGCTATCAGGCGCGGGATATGTTGCGTGTGCGCAATCAGCGAAGCGGAGCGAGCGCCCGTTGCGCATCCGACGACGATATCGCCATGCGTTCAGCGAAACTCTGCACCTGGTCGTCACCGATCTTGCCGACCGAGAAGTACGTGCTGTCCGGATGCGCCAGATAAAAGCCCGACACGCTCGCGGCCGGCAACATTGCGAGCGATTCCGTGAGGCTCATGCCGAGTTCGTCCGCCTGGAGCACTTCGAACATGTCGCGCTTGACGAGGTGATCCGGACACGCCGGATAGCCGGGCGCCGGACGAATGCCCACGTACTGTTCCGCGATCATCGCGTCGTTGTCGAGCGTTTCGTTCGCTGCGTAACCCCACAGTTCGCGGCGCACGCGCGCATGCAGGGCTTCGGCGAATGCTTCCGCGAAACGATCCGCGAGCGCCTTCAGCATGATCGCGCTGTAGTCGTCGTGGTCGGCTTCGAACTGTTTCTCCTTCTTGTCGACACCGAGTCCGGCCGTCACCGCGAACAGACCGATGTAGTCTTTCACGCCCGATTCCTTCGGCGCGATGAAATCCGCCAGCGAGCGGTTCGGGCGCATCACGCCGTCGACGACGGGACGCACGCTCTGCTGACGCAGGTTGCGCCATGTCATCGCCACTTGCGAGCGGGATTCGTCCGTGTAGATCTCGATGTCGTCGTCATTGACCGTGTTGGCCGGCAGCAGCATGACGACGCCGTTCGCCGTCAGCCATCGGCCCTGGATGATGCGCGAAAGCATCGACTTGCCGTCCGAGAACACGCGCCGCGCCGATTCGCCGACGATCTCGTCGTTCAGAATGGCGGGATACGGGCCGGCGAGGTCCCAGGTCTGGAAGAATGGCGCCCAGTCGATATAGTTCGCCAGTTCCGCGAGGTCATAGTTCTTGAACACGCGCCGACCGATGAAGCTCGGCTTCTTCGGCGTGTACGCGTTCCAGTCGATCTTCGTCTTGTTCGCGCGCGCTTCGGCGTAAGTGACCATCGGCTGCGCTTTCTTGTTCGCGTGCTGATTGCGGATGCGCTCGTAATCGCTCTTGAGTTCGTCGAGATAGCGGGCCGCGCCTTGGTCCGACAACAGGCTCGACGCCACCGACACCGAACGCGACGCATCCGGCACATAGACCACCGGCCCTTCGTAGTTTGGCGCGATTTTCACGGCGGTATGCACGCGCGAGGTCGTCGCGCCGCCGATCAGAAGCGGCGTTTGCTTGCTGCGGAAATATTCGTCGCGCTGCATTTCGGACGCGACGTAAGCCATCTCTTCGAGGCTCGGCGTGATGAGCCCCGACAGACCGATGATATCCGCGCCTTCTTCCTTCGCCTTCTGGAGGATGGTCGCGCAGGGCACCATCACGCCCATGTTGACGACTTCGAAGTTGTTGCACTGGAGCACCACCGACACGATGTTCTTGCCGATGTCGTGCACATCGCCCTTGACGGTCGCGATGACGATCTTGCCTTTCGAGCGCACGTCCGCGCCGGCATCCGCCATGCGCTTCTTCTCTTCTTCGATGAACGGAATGAGGTGCGCCACCGCCTGCTTCATCACGCGGGCCGACTTCACGACTTGCGGGAGGAACATCTTGCCCGCGCCGAACAGGTCGCCGACGATGTTCATGCCGTCCATCAACGGACCTTCGATCACGTTGATCGGCCGGCCGCCAGCGGCTTCGATTTTCGCGCGCACTTCCTCGGTATCTTCGACGATGAAGTTCGTGATGCCGTGCACGAGCGCATGCGAAAGCCGCTGCTCCACCGGCTGGTTGCGCCACTCGAGGTTCTCTTCTTTCTTCGCTGCGCCGGTCTTGAACTTGTCGGCGATTTCGAGCAGACGGTCGGTCGCGTCGTCGCGGCGATTGAGCACGACATCTTCCACGCGCTCGCGCAGTTCGGCGTCGAGATCGGCATAGACGCCGAGTTGCCCCGCATTGACGATGCCCATGTCCATGCCGGCCTGAATCGCGTGATACAGGAACACGGTGTGGATGGCTTCGCGCACCGGATCGTTGCCCCGGAACGAGAACGACACGTTGGAGACGCCGCCGCTCACTTTCGCGTGCGGCAGGTTCTGCTTGATCCAGCGGGTGGCGTTGATGAAATCGACTGCGTAATTGTTGTGCTCTTCGATGCCCGTCGCGATGGCGAAGATGTTCGGGTCGAAGATGATGTCTTCGGGCGCGAAGCCGACTTCGTTCACGAGGATGTCGTAGGAGCGCTTGCAGATTTGCGTCTTGCGCTCGAAGGTATCGGCCTGGCCTTGCTCGTCGAAGGCCATGACGACGGCGGCCGCGCCGTAACGCCGGATCAGGTTCGCGTGATGACGGAACGCGTCTTCGCCTTCCTTCAGCGAGATGGAATTGACGATGGCTTTGCCCTGCACGCACTTCAGGCCCGCTTCGATCACCTCGAACTTCGACGAGTCGATCATGATCGGCACGCGGGCGATGTCCGGCTCCGACGCGATCAGATTCAGAAAGCGCACCATGGCGGCTTTCGAATCGAGCATGGCCTCGTCCATATTGATGTCGATGACCTGCGCGCCGTTCTCGACCTGCTGGCGGGCAACGGCCAGGGCTTCGTCGAACTGGCCGTTCAGGATCATGCGGGCGAACGCCTTCGAGCCGGTCACGTTCGTGCGCTCGCCGACGTTGATGAAAAGCGAGCCGTCGGTGACGTTGAACGGCTCGAGGCCGGAAAGACGCATCGTGTGATCGGTCATATTCTTGTCTCTTTGATGTCAGGCGGCATCCCGATACTGCGACGGAAACTTCCGCGGCTTCACTTCCATCAGCGCCTTCGCAATCTCCGCGATATGCTCCGGCGTCGTCCCGCAGCACCCGCCCGCAAGATTCACCAACCCGGCTTCCGCGAATTCCTTCAACAATCCCGACGTTACGTCCGGCGTTTCGTCGAAGCCCGTATCGCTCATCGGGTTAGGCAGGCCCGCGTTCGGATAACACGAAACATAGGTATCGCACAGCTTCGCCAGCTCGGCGATATACGGACGCATCAGCGCCGCGCCCAACGCGCAGTTCAGCCCGAACGTCAGCGGTTTCGCATGACGCAGCGAGTTCCAGAACGCCTCGACCGTTTGCCCCGACAGGATGCGCCCGGATGCATCCGTGACGGTTCCCGAAATCATGATCGGCACGAGTTCACCGGTGTCCTCGAACAACTCATCGAGCGCAAAGAGCGCAGCCTTTGCGTTCAGCGTGTCGAAAATGGTTTCTACGAGGAACAGGTCGCAGCCCGCATCCAGCAGCGCTTTCGCCTGCTCGTAATAGGTGTCGCGCAGCTCGTCGAAGGTGACGTTGCGTGCGCCCGGATCGTTGACGTCGGGCGAAATGCTCGCGGTCTTCGGCGTCGGTCCGATCGCGCCGGCAACAAAGCGTGGCTTCTCGGGCGTGGAGAAGGCATCGCAGGCTTCGCGCGCGAGCCTCGCCGATGCGAGGTTCATTTCAGCCGCGAGTTCTTCCATGCCATAGTCGGCCTGCGCTACACGCGTCGCGCCGAACGTATTCGTCTCGATGATGTCCGCGCCCGCAGCCAGATACTTGTCGTGAATCTCGCGGATGATTTGCGGTTGCGTGATCGACAACAACTCGTTGTTGCCCTTGATATCGCGCTCGTAATCCCTGAAACGCTCGCCGCGATACGCGGCTTCGTCGAGCTTGTAGCGCTGGATCATGGTGCCCATTGCGCCATCGAGAATCAGGATGCGTCGTTGCAAAAGCGCAGGCAGCGCGGCGCCGCGCGTGTACTCGCGCGCGGGCGACTTCGCGCCCGACGGACTCGGATAGGCGTTCTGGTTCATGACGGACAGGCCCTGTACCCGATGATGAATTAGTCCGTCATTGTAGCCGCAGCCAAGCGCAATCGCTCCGCGCGGGACGGCGGACGCAAAGTCCCGACGCACAAAAAAAGAACCCCGCCGATAAGGGACGGGGTCTTTCTGGCGTGTCGCTTGTTTGCCTTGCTGCATGGCTCGCCTGAGCGCCGGCAAGCAGTGGCGGCGCGAGGCGCGTGATGCGCCCGCGCGGTAAATCAGTGAAGCACGACCGGCTGGGTCATCAAAACGTCGAACTGGCCGAGGAATTCATCCACATCCTCGAGCGATGGTTCTTCTTCGATCAGCTTTTGCACATGCTCCCGAAACTTCTCGGCAAGCGCACCGTCGATGAAGATCTCCCGTTGCGTGTTCTTGTCGACGATTTCGTAACCGCCCGACATCATCGCGAGATGGTTGTCCTGCGGCGGAAACTCGACGACGCAATAGTTAGGGCTGTTGTAGATCATTTGCATGGCGACACTCCTTATTCCTTTTGCTCCTGGCAAACCTGCATCCTAAGTGGAGCGACGGGGTGGGAATTCAAGGGGTGGCCTCGACGTGATGCCGGTTTTATCGAGGCTATTTCTTGTGATACAAGCTCAGGCGGGCCCGCGCAAGAACGCATCCAGCAATGCGCAAAAACGCTGTGACACCTCGACCGGAGACAGATGTGCCGCATTCAGTAACTCGAACTGCGCGCCCGGCACCGTGTCCGCGATCACTTTGGATTCAGCATGCGGCGTGCCATTGTCCAGTTCACCAGCCACGACCAGCGTGCGTTTCGCAATCGACGCCAGCCCGGCGCGCGCATCGAAGCGGCTCAATGCCTCGGCTGCACGCGCAAAACCTTCGGCAGGCGTATGGGCGATGGTTTCGGCAATCTGCTCGACGACCTCCGGATGCGCCTTGCGGAAATCCGCAGTGAGCCAGCGCGCAAGCGTCGGTTCCACGATACTTGCCATTCCGCTTTCGCGCACGGACGCGGCGCGTTGCGCAAACGTCGGACGCGCTTCCTCGCGGATGAAGGCGGGCGCGCCGGCAACCGTCAGTGAATCGACCTTGTCCGCATGCCTGATCGCGAACTTCTGCGCGACCATTCCGCCGATGGACAACCCGACGACATGCGTCCACGGCGCGCCGAGGCGGTCGAGCAGTTCCGAGAGGTCATCGGCAAGATCGTCGATGGTGAAGGCATCCGGCGACACCGCCGTGTGTCCGTGGCCGCGCAAGTCGTAACGCAACACGGTGTAACTGTTGCGGAAATAACCGGCCATCTGGTCCCAGACCGACAGATCGCCCGCCAACTGGTGGATGAACGTGAGCCAGGGACCGCCGCCTTCGTTGTCGAGTACGTACCGCGTGTCGATGCCATTGATGTTCAACTGCATATCGGCTCCGTGAGAAAAGCTTGTCCGCGTGTGGATGCGCGCTTCGACGCGCCGCCATCAGGGCCTGATCTGAGGACTCGGGGCGGGCGCGGTTTCTTCAGATGCATCCCGCGTGCCCGGAGCCTCGGGCTGCGCCGCAGCGGACGGCGACTGAATGTTGCCCGCCCACAGCATTTCAACCTGCATGCCGTTCGGCTCGGTTTGCAGAATGCGAACCGGCAGCCATCCGAGTGCCGGAGCAAGCCACACATCGAGCCTGCGCCGGTCCCCTTCGCGGCGCGGCAGGCGTGTGAAATGCCGCGCGGTGACGTATCCGCCGCGCGCTTCCACCGTTTCATCGCCGACGGTTTCCATCGGCCAGATTTCGCTGCTGTCGTTGTCCGCGACGCTGAACTGGCGCGTGACGCCGGGCTTGTACCGGTCCGGTGCGCCGCGCACGAGACTCGTCAACTGCATCACGACGCTGAATCGGTCCTGCGCGCCGTCGGCGAGCGGCTGGCTGTTCGGCGTGCGCGTATAGACGATCTGCTTCGTATCGCGATTGAAGATGGCGATATCGGCGGCGCGGCGGCCGCGTTTCTCCGAATACTGTTCCGGGGCGATACCGAACGCATCGATATGTCCCTTGCTCGAATACACGAAAGGCCCGACGAACGGCAGGGGTATCGAGACCACCATCTCGTAGCGCTGGCCGTCGTTGGTCCAGTGGATCGTGCCGGTCTGGTTCATCACGCCGTTCACGAGGGTGTCGTAGCGCAACTCGCCGGTCGGCGGGACGTCGATTTTGTCGCCCGATGCGGCGGCGGGTGCAGGCGGCTCGGCTGCGGGCGGCGGCGCGGACGCCTCCACGGGGGCCGAACTCGCCACTTCCGTCGATTCCGTCGCGGGCGCAGCGGGTTGCGGCGTAGCGGCGCTCAGCACCGGCGCGGGCGCCGGTTGCGCTCTCGGCGCAGGATGCGCGGGCCTGAGCGTCGCGGGCTTTGCAGGCGCTGGCGTCGGCGGCGCGACGGGCTTCGGCGTGAGCAACTCCACTTGCACCGGCGGCTTTTCCATCGGCGGGGGATTGACCGGCTGCTTCGCGAACTCGATCCAGCGCATCGCGCCGAAATGCAAGCCGGCGACGACGAGCGCGGCCAGCCCCCATCGCGTCCAGCGGCGAGGCGGGGCGTTTGAGGACGCGGCGGAGAACGGCTCGCCCGACATGGGGCGAGGACGGCGGAAGTCAGACAAGGGCATCGAAACAGGGAAGCAAAAGGCGAGCGCGTGCGGCGAACGGGACAAACGGTTAAGACAGGCGGCGCCGATTCGATGTTCCTCAGTGCGCCGGGGCATCGCTGGCGCGATACCCCAGTTCGTACGACAGGCCGCGCGCGCACTCGCGAAGCGCGGCGTCGATTTCGCCACCCCAGCGCGTATCGAACGCGCCTTCGTGACCGAGCGCGATCAACCCGAGCGCCAGATCGCCGGTGGAATCGAAGACCGGCGTGCAGAACGCGTGGATCGTCGGCAGCAGCATGCCTTCGACACGCGCCGCACCGTGTTCGCGGACATCGGCGAGCAGCGGCTCAATATCGGCGATTGTCTGCTTGTTGGCAGCGAGTTCCCGGTCGAGCATCGGCTGCGTCTTGCTGCGCGGCAGATAGGCGGCGAACAGCAGGCCCGTCGCGGACGACAGCAGCGGCATCACATCGCCCAGTTTCAGCGATGCCTTCGCCGGATAGCTCGACTCCATCCAGTGCACGACGGTCGGCCCCTGATTGCCCCACACGGCGATGCCCACGGTCTGGTCCAGCCGGTCGCGCAAGCCGGCGAGCGCGATGCGCGCGAGCCTCACGCCGTCCACGCGCGCGAGCCGCGCCAGTCCCATTTGCAGCGCGAAGCCGCCGAGTTCGTAACGGCCGGAAAGCGGGTCCTGCGATACCACGCCCAGCCGCACGAAGCTCACCAGATACCGATGCGCCTTCGCCGGGCTCATGCCGGCGCGGTGCGCGAGGTCGCGCAGCATCATCGCGCGCGGCTCGTGCGTCAGCACGTCGAGCAGGCGAAAGCCGACTTCGATCGACTGGATGCCCGAGCGCGCTTTCTCTTCGGAAGCGTCGATATCGTCGTCGGCGGTGGCGGGAAGGGGCGAGGGCATGGAAAGCGTCGGAATTAGCCGGATGGCAGGCGATTCACCATCGTAAAATAGATTTCCTTTAACGTCATCTCAGCACCGCCTCCGCCTTATGAAACTCGCCACGCTGAAGGACGGCACGCGCGACGGCCAGCTCGTCGTCGTTTCGCGCGATTTGCGCACGGCAGTCATCCCCGACGGGATCGTCACGACGCTGCAACGCGCCCTCGACGACTGGACCTTCTATGCGCCGCAGCTGATCGAGCTGTACGACGCGCTGAATCAGGGCCGCGCCCGCCATTCGTTTTCGTTCGATCCGAAAGCGTGCATGGCGCCGCTGCCGCGCGCCTTCCAGTGGGCCGATGGCTCGTCGTACGTGAATCACGTCGAGCTCGTGCGGCGCGCGCGCGGCGTGGAAATGCCGCCCGAATTCTGGACCGATCCGCTGATGTATCAGGGCGGCAGCGACGACTTTCTCGGACCGGCCGACGATATCGTGTGCGCGTCGGAATCGTATGGAATCGACTTCGAGGCGGAAGTGGCCGTCATCACGTCGGATGTGGAGATGGCCCCCACGCCGGACGAAGCGTTGAAAAGCGTGCGCCTGCTGATGCTGGTCAACGATGTATCGCTGCGCAACCTGATTCCCGCGGAACTCGCGAAGGGCTTCGGTTTCTTTCAGAGCAAGCCCGCGACCGCGTTCTCGCCGGTGGCCGTGACTCCCGACGAGCTCGGCGACGCATGGCGCGAAGGCCGCGTGCATCGCCCGATGATCGTGCACTGGAACGGCAAGAAGGTCGGTCAGCCGCAGTGCGGCGTCGACATGGTCTTCCACTTCGGCCAGTTGATCGCGCACGCGGCGAAGACGCGCAATCTGCGCGCGGGGTCGATCGTTGGCTCGGGCACCATCTCGAACAAGGACGCGACGCGCGGCTACTGCTGCATCGCCGAGAAGCGGTGCCTCGAAACCATCGAACATGGCGCGGCGCAAACCGGCTTCATGCAGTTCGGCGACAGCGTGCGCATCGAAATCTTCGACGAAGCCGGCAAGTCGATTTTCGGCGCGATCGATCAGGCCGTCGTGCAACTGGAGCATTGAAGACGCACCGAAGACGCAACGGGTTTCGCCCGATGCGTCGAGGGCGCATGCCACCGTACACTTGCCGGGCGTTGCGGCGCCCACGCCGCACGACGACAACAACACGTACAAGGAGATGTCGATGCGCGGCGGAAAGTGGATGGCGGCGGCAGTATCGTTGATGCTGGCGACAGCATCGTTCGCAGAGACGCCGCATGTGAAGATCGGCCTCGTGCTGTCGCTGACAGGGCCCGCCGCATCGCTCGGCATTCCCGCGCGCGATACCGTCGCGCTGCTGCCGAAGGAAATGGGCGGCCGGCCGGTCGATTACATCGTGCTCGACGACGCCTCCGACACCACGCAAGCCGTCCAGACCACGAAGAAGCTCATCACCGAAGATCAGGTCGATGCGATCATCGGTTCGTCCATCACGCCTAACTCGCTCGCGATGATCGATGTCGTCGCGCAAGGACAGACGCCGATGATCTCGCTCGCGTCATCGTCGAAGATCATCGAACCGGTGGACGACAAGCGCCGCTGGGTGTTCAAGACGCCGCAAACCGACGCGATGATGGCCTCCGCCATCGCCGAGCACGCGAGCAATCACGGCGTGAAGACGCTCGCGTACATCGGCCAGGCCGATGCCCTCGGCGAGACCTTTTACGCGGAAGTCGCGAAGTTCGCACAGCTTCACAAGATCAACGTGGTGGCGAACGAGCGCTTCAACCGCACGGACCCGAGCGTGACCGGGCAGATCCTCAAGATTCTCGCCGCGAAGCCGGATGCGGTCGTAGTAGGCGCGGCCGGCACGCCCGCTGCGCTGCCGCCGAAAACGCTCGCGCAGCGCGGCTACAAGGGCCTCGTCTATCACAACCACGGCGTGGGCAACCGCGACTTCCTGCGCGTGTGCGGCGCGGATTGCAACGGCACGTTTCTGCCGACGAGCCCGGTGCTGGTCGCCGCGCAATTGCCCGACGATCATCCGGCGAAACGGCTCGCGCTCAACTACATCAAACTGTACGAAGCGAAGCAGGGCACGGGGACGGTGTCGGCGTTCGGCTCGTACACATGGGATGCGGGGATGCTGCTGGAACGCGCCGCGCCCATCGCGCTGAAGGCCGCCGCGCCCGGCACGCCGGCGTTCCGCAACGCATTGCGCGATGCGCTCGAAGGCACGAAGAACTTCGCGGATACGAATGGCGTCGTCAACATGACGGCGAACGATCACATCGGCCTCGATCAGCGCGCCCGCGTGATGGTCGAGATACGCGACGGCAAGTGGGTGTATCAGCCGCGCTAAATCACACGCGATCGACATGAGCGACCTTTCTCTTTATTCCGGCTACACGTCGCTGCAACTGCGCCGTCACGCGCACGGCGTGCTCGAAGTGGTGATGCCCGGCGCGGGCGCGAACAAGAGCGGCCTCTCCACCGCCGACGCCAACATGCACCGCGAACTGGCGGATATCTGGCGCGACATCGATCGCGATCCCGAGACGCGCGTCGCGCTGATTCGCGGCGAGGGCAAGGGCTTCTCGGCGGGCGGCGATCTGGCGCTCGTCGAAGAGATGGCGAACGACTTCGATGTGCGCGCGCGCGTGTGGCGCGAGGCGCGCGATCTCGTCTACAACGTCATCAACTGCAGCAAGCCGATCGTCTCCGCGATGCACGGTCCCGCCGTCGGCGCAGGGCTCGTCGCCGGACTGCTCGCGGATATCTCGATCGCATCGAAGACGGCGCGCATCATCGACGGACATACGCGGCTCGGCGTCGCGGCGGGCGATCACGCGGCGATCGTGTGGCCGCTGCTGTGCGGGATGGCGAAGGCCAAGTACTATCTCCTTCTATGCGAGCCGGTGAGCGGGGAGGAGGCGGAGCGCATCGGGCTGGTATCGCTCGCGGTGGAAGAGAGCGAACTGATGCCGCGGGCGATCGAAGTCGCGAACCGGCTCGCGCAGGGATCGCAGACCGCGATTCGCTGGACGAAGTACGCGCTGAACAACTGGCTGCGCATGGCGGGGCCCACGTTCGATACATCGCTCGCGCTCGAATTCATGGGCTTCGCCGGGCCGGACGTGCATGAAGGCATGCGTTCGCTGCGCGAGCGCCGCGCGCCGGATTTCCCGGGCGGCGCGCCGTTCTGAACGACCTCGCGACAAAAACGCGTGGATCAACCAATCATGGAGAGCGTCGAATGACCGATAACACTGGCGGCACCCCGCCGTTTTCGATTCCCGGTTTCCCCGGATTCGGCCAGGCCGACATGATGGGCAAGATGTGGGAAATGATGCGGCTCAACCCCTTCGCCGCTGCGATGCCGGGCGGCGCGCAGGGCGTGGGACCGTCGCTGTCGATGATGTCCGACATGCTCGCGCCGCTCACGAACATCGAGGAACTCGACAAGCGCGTCACCGACATGCGCGCCGTCGAGCAATGGCTCAAGCTGAATCTCAACATGCTGCAATCGGCCATCCAGGCGCTCGAGGTGCAGCGCGCCACGCTCGCGACGTTGCGCTCGTTCGGCGCGTTCGCGCAGACGTCGATGGAAGGCGCGAAGAACGCGGCGGCGGATACGCAAAAGGCGGCCGGCCGCTGGCCGATGGGCGGCGCGGCCACACCTGACGGCCCGAAGCAGGAAACCGGACCGCAACCGTCGGCCACGGACGACGCGGCGCAGTCCGCGAACTTGCCACCGGGCTTCGATCCGAGCGGCTGGTGGAACGTGCTGCAATCGCAGTTCAACCAGCTCGCCCATCTCGCGATGATCCAGCCCGGCATGACCGGCGCGCCCGGGCAGCAGGACGCTTCGGCGGAAACGGCGGCGCAGACACCTGCCCCTGGCGATCCCGCTGGCGGCGCCGAATCCAAGCCCGATGCCGCCGCAGCCCGAAAGGCGGCTGTAAAAAAATCGCCGCCGCGAAAGAAAGGCGAGTGAGCGTCGGTTCGACGCAATCCGCTTTGCGCGACGCCCGCCGGCTGAAAAGCCGCCGGGCGTTTTCCCTGGCTTCTGCGCCAGGCGCAGAGTGCCTCCGGCCTGGTTCTGTCCATCGTTAAGCACCCGCTTACCCGCGCTTTGTCCACCCGGCTTATCAGGCACGCTCCGTGCACCGTCGATGAGTGTGATTCATTTTCACTCTGTCCATGACAAACTCATCGAACGAAAGCCCGGTCCCGGACGAGGATGCCGGCGACACAGCCCAGGGCGACGCTGCCGCCGAGCCGGCGCGATCGCACGGCTTCGAGAGCGGGCTGACGGGCATCGGTATCGGCGCCATCGCCCAGGAAATCGGGCTGACGAAGGACACGCTGCGCGTATGGGAGCGCCGCTACGGCTTTCCCCAACCGCTGCGCTCGCCCGGCGGCGAACGGCTGTATCCGCAGGAACAGGTGTCGAAGCTGCGGCTCGTCAAGCGCCTGCTCGACGCGGGGCATCGGCCGAGCAAGGTGCTCGCGCAGCCGGTCGAGCAATTGCAGCAACTCGCGCAGTCGTCCGGTATCGGCCAGGACGCGCCGGATGTCGAACTCGACCAGATGGTCGCGTTGCTGCGCAATGGCGCTTACGAAGACTTCCGTTTCGGGCTGCTCAAGCGCGCGACGCGTGAAGGCCTCGAACGCTTCGTTCTCGACGTGGCCGCGCCGCTGTCGGCGCGAGTCGGCAACGCGTGGGCGTCGGGCACGCTGCAGGTCTATCACGAGCATCTCTTCAGCGAGGCGCTGCAGGTCACGCTGCGCAGCCTGATGCGCCCGCTCTCCGATGCGGTGCGCGCACGCGGCGGACGTCCGCGCCTGCTGCTCACGACGCTGTCCGGCGAAGGCCACGGTCTCGGCATCCTGATGGCCGAAGCGATGTTCACGCTATCGGAATGCACGTGCATCCAGCTCGGGCTGCAGACGCCGCTGCACGATATCGCCAGTGCGGTGAGGGCGCACGAAATCGATGTCGTCGCGCTGTCGTTCACGTCGGTGCTGCCGGCGCAAGTCATCGCCAATGTGCTGACGGAGCTGCGCAGCATGCTGCCGGCGCACGTGCGAATGTGGGTCGGAGGCAGTAGTCCCGCGCTGCGCCGGAAAATTCACGAGGGCGTCGATCAGCTGCCCGGCCTGACCGCGATCGAAGAATCCGTCGCGGCCTGGCGTTCGGCCTCCGTGCTATCATCGGCCGGCTTGCCGGAGCAGTCTCAGACGGCGAGCTGAAGCGGGCCCGCGGGCTGAACGGCATTCGCCGCGCTTCGGGCCGCAGCGTGCGCGAACCAGTGCAACATCGCGCTGTCACAAGCGCAGGCCACGCTGTAAGCCGCGCAGCACGCCGCGCGAAAAGCCGGCCCTACCTCAGGCACACGTTTCGCTCCTCACCCACGGTAGACAAGACGCACACTGCGTGCATCCGCACATCGCACGGCTGTCAGGCGCGGCTGAAATGCGTTGCCGCGGCGCTGAATATGGCGCTTTGTTGTCGGTTTTCGTCTGTAACCGCTCGAATCCCGCGTAAAATTGAAAGCTTGGTTGCTCGCGCGCAGCGTTATGCGCACGCTCGGGCCGAGAGTCTTATAGATATAACGTCGCATAAGTGGCATCAGGGGTGGACTATGAACACCATGCTTTATCCGGAACTTTATAAATCGCTGGAATCCGTTCGCTGGGATATGGAGAAGGACATCCCGTGGGACAAGTTCGATGCGTCGCTGCTCTCCGACGAGCAGGCGAAGACCATCAAGATGAACGCGATCACCGAATGGTCCGCTCTTCCCGCAACGGAAATGTTCTTGCGTGACAATCATCACGACAGCGACTTCTCCGCTTTCATGAGCGTGTGGTTTTTCGAGGAGCAGAAGCATTCGCTGGTGTTGATGGAATACCTGCGCCGCTTCAAGCCCGAACTCGTGCCGACGGAAGAAGAGCTGCACGCGGTGCGCTTCGAATTCGATCCGGCGCCGCCGCTCGAAACCCTGATGCTGCATTTCTGCGGCGAAATCCGCTTGAACCACTGGTATCGCCGGGCGGCGGAATGGCATACCGAGCCGGTCATCAAGCACATCTACGAAACCATTTCGCGCGACGAAGCCCGTCATGGCGGCGCGTACCTGCGCTACATGAAGAAGGCGCTCGCGAATGCGGGCGATTCCGCGCGCGCCGCGTTTGCGAAGATCGGCGTGCTGATGGCGTCGGCGCGTCGCACGGAAAAGCCGCTGCATCCCACGAATCTGCACGTGAACCAGGCGCTTTTCCCGCGCGATACCGTGCAGTCCCGTCTGCCCGATCCGGAGTGGCTCGAGCGCTGGCTCGACGACCAGATCCGCTTCGACGACAGCTGGGAGAAGAAGGTCGTCGAACGCATTCTGCATAACCTGTCCATTCTCTTCGAGCGCTCGTTCGTCACCGCGCAGGAGCTCAACCGCTATCGCAAGGAAGTGGTGCAGCGTCTGCAAGCGGCGGGCAGCGCGGCCGGGCAGCAGCCGGCCTGATCGTCGAAAGCCCCTTTTGAAGGAAGCGGCCCGTCAGTGAACTGACGGGCCGTTTTTTTTCGCACCCGGACGTCCAGAGCAGCGCGCGGAAGGCGCGGGTCGCCGTGGCACAATGCGCGCTCCTGGACCACTGCACCGAGCGTCGCCATGCCCGCCATTTTCGAACGCAAGATCACCACGCGCGACGCGCTCGCCGCGCTCCGTCCGACGCTCGCCGGGCCGGTCGTATTCACCAACGGCGTGTTCGATATCCTGCATCGCGGACACGTGACCTATCTCGCCGATGCGAAGGCGCTCGGCGCGACGCTGATTGTCGGCGTCAACAGCGATGCCTCCGTTCGCATGCTCGGCAAGGGCGACGATCGCCCGATCAATCACGAAGACGATCGCATGGCGCTGCTCGCCGCGCTCGAGAGCGTGGACTTCGTCGTGAAGTTCGAGGAGTCGACGCCGCTGCAGTTGATCGACGCCGTGCATCCCGATGTGCTCGTGAAAGGCGGCGATTACGACATGGACAAGCTCGCGGAATCGGCGCTGGTGCGGGGTTGGGGCGGCAAGGCGCTGGCGATCGCCTTCGAACATGACCGCTCAACGACCGCGCTGCTCAGGAAAGTGCGCGCGCAGTCGTGATCCGGCCTTACTGGCCTAGCGGCGACGTCTGAACCTTGGCGGCGGGCGCGGGACCGCCGACCTGCGGCTGATCGGCGGCTTCCTCGGGATGTAGCGGGCGCATGCTCAGCGTTTCGGGCCGCACCTGCTGCATCAGGTGTTGCGGCTCGCGCGCGCCGGCAGCCGGCAGCGGGCCGAACGTGCCGTGCACCAGCGCGAACATCAAAAGGTTGGCCAGGGTCAAAATGGCGATGAGCCAGCGCAGCATTCTTGGGCTCCGTCAGTCGATCAGAATCATAAAGAGTGAAGCGCCGCCGCGTCGCGCGCGATGAGCGCGAGTCCCGACAGCACCAGTGAATCGTGGCGAGTGTAAGGCGCGTCGAGCGCGCCCGCGATTTCATCGGCTGCGCCGCCGCTCAGCACGAGGCGCACATCCGCCTTCCAGTCGTCGCGCAGGTCGCGCCAGGCTCGTTCGATGAGGCTCGCTTGCGCAAGCAGGCAACCGGACGATAATGCGGCGGCGGTATCGATCGCGAAGACGCCGTGCGGCTTTTCGGCGGCGGCATTGAGCGCGCGTTTGGCGGCGGTGGCGTCGAGCGTCGGCAGTTGCGCGGTGCGGCTGCCGAGCGATTGCATCATCAGCGACCAGCCCGGCGCGATCAGGCCGCCCGTGAAGACGCCGTTCGCGCGCAAGGCTTCGAGCGTCGTTGCGGTGCCGAAAGTGGCGATCAGCACGTTCTCGCCCGGATACGCGGCGCGCGCGGCGATCAGGCCGGCCCAGCGATCGCTGCCGAGCTGCCCGGGTTCCGAGTAGCCGTTGATCACGCCGCATTGACGCGGCTTCGCCCGCACGACGGTGCGGGGCAACGCAGGCCAGTGCGCGTCGATCAGACGCTCGATCCGCTCCTGTACCGATGCGCCCGCCACGTTCGACATCCACGCGTCGGCAGGATGCGGCAGCGATGACCATGCGCCGAGCGCCGGGTCGTCGTGTTGCGATGTCTCGCGCTCGTGCTCTAACGCGCCGCTCGCGATAGCCGCGCCGGTTTCATCGACGAGCGACCACTTGATGCGGCTGTTGCCCGCATCGATCAGCAGGTTCGGCGTGTGCCTCACGGACGTTCCTTCGCGAGGCGCAAGCTCGGCTCGCCGGTGGCGACGGTGCGCGGTCCTTCGGGCGCGTCGATCATCAGCTGGCCGCTATCGTCGACGCCGGAAGCGACGCCTCGCGTGATTTCCTGTCCCTGATCGATCAGCACGACTTCGCGGCCGGCGTAGGCGTGGGCGTCCGTCCAGCGCTGGCGGAACGGCTTGAAGCCTTCGGTCTCGAAGCGCGGGAGGGCGGCGTCGAGGGCGTTGAGGAGCGCGGCGAGCGTGTCGGTGAGGTTCGCGTCGGGCCATGCGCGGGCGAGCGTGGCGGGCGTCGCGCCGGGAACGGCGGACGCGGCCTGGCGATTGGCGTCATCGACCTGAGCGGACAGTTGTTCCGCGCCGTGCAGATTGATGCCGATGCCGATCACCACGGCTGTCGCACCGGGCGCGCTCCATGCGGTTTCGATGAGGATGCCGGCGAGCTTGCCGTCGTCGAGCAGGACGTCGTTCGGCCATTTGAGTGCGGGGCGCGCGGAGGGCGAGAGCGGCAGGCGCGCGAGTGCGTCGAGCACGGCGACGCCGGTGGCGAGGCTCAATCCCGACAGCGCTTCGATAGGACGCCGCAGCACATAGCCGACCGACATCAGCAGCGCGTTGCCCGGCTCCCCGAGCCATGCGCGGCCACGCCGGCCGCGGCCCGCCGTCTGCGAGTACGCGACCCGGACGATGGGCGCGGGCGGATCGCCCGGCGTGTTGTCGCGCGGGAGGGCGCGCAGCCGCTCGATGAGATCGGCGTTGGTGGAGCCCGTTTCATCGACGATTTCGATGTCCCAGTCATGCGCGGGACGCGCGGCGAGCGTCGCGAGCCGATTGCGATCGATGCGCCACGGGGCGTCGGGGGCGAAGGAGGCGGAGGGGTTCATGCGGGATATTGTAGCGGGGCGGTATCGGCGTGCTTGTCTCCGCTGCGGTCATATGAAGGCGATGTGAAGCGTCTTGCCGCAGGCCGCCGCGTATTTGCGCAGGGTGGCGATGGAGGGCGGGGGCTTTCGCTGATCAGCGATGCTTCGAGGCGTGCGACGGCGGATGCAGTGGCGCCCATGCGGGCGGCAATCTGAGCTTAAGTAAGATCGGCTTGCTTGCGCGCCAGCAAGAGGGCTTCCACGGCGGCGTACCGGGGTTCCAGCGCGTCGTAAGCGGCCTTCACTTCCGGGTTCGAAAGCAGGCGGGCGGTGTCACCGTTCGTATAGCGGCTCGCGTTGACCTGCGACGAGTGTTGTGTCGCGTTGCCTCCGGGAATTCGTCCGCTCGCGATAGCGGGATGACATTGCCCCGAACCTCACGGACTCAAGCCCCCCGCACAACCTTCGCTACAATGTCCTCTCCCTCCCACCCCCGCCCCAACACCCTTGAACTTCGACACGCCGCCCCGCCTGCGAGTGGAAGCCGGTCAGCAAGGCAAGGTGGTCCGGCTTTCGGGCCAATGGACCGCGCTCGCGCTCGCGCGTGATCGCGCCAAAAGCGGCGTCACGCGGCGGCTGCGCGCCATCGGGCGCGAAGCCATCAGCCAGTGGGACCTGCTCTCCGTCGAGCGGCTCGATCACGTCGGCGGACAGGCGCTCTGGCGCATCTGGGGCCGCAAGATGCCCGCGACCATCGCGCTATCGGACACGCAGCGCGAAATCTTCGAGCGCGTCGCGCTGCTCGACGCCGAGCGCGAAGAACCCGAACCCGTCGATCGCACCGATCCCGTCACACGGCTCGGACAACTGATCTTCGCGTTCCTCGATCATCTGCACGGCGGCCTCTCGATGTTCGGCGGCTTTCTCATGGATCTCGCTTCGATCGTGCGGCGTCCGAATCGCACGCCGTGGACCGAAATCTCCGCGAACATCTACAGCGCCGGCGCGCAGGCGCTCGCCATTACCGCGCTCGTCGCGTTCCTGATCGGCATCGTGCTCAGCTATCTGTCCGCGCAGCAGTTGCGCATGTTCGGCGCGAACCAGTACATCGTGAACATTCTCGGGCTGTCCGTCATACGCGAGCTCGGGCCCGTGCTGTCCGCCATTCTCGTCGCCGGGCGCTCCGGCTCCGCGATCACCGCGCAGATCGGGGTGATGCGCGTCACCGAAGAACTCGACGCGATGCAGGTCATGGGCATCCCGCACGGTCTGCGGCTCGTCCTGCCGCGCGTGATCGCGCTCGGCATCGCCATGCCGCTGCTCGTCATGTGGACGAACATCATCGCGCTCGTGGGCGGCGCGCTCGCGGCGAAGCTCGTGCTGTCCATCGACATTTCGTTTTTCATCCGCTCCCTGCCATCCGTCGTGCCGATCGCCAATCTGTGGATCGGGCTCGGCAAGGGCGTCGTGTTCGGCATGCTGATCGCGCTCGCCGCCTGTCACTTCGGCTTTCGCATCAAGGCAAATTCGCAAAGTCTCGGCGAAGGCACGACGACTTCCGTCGTCACGTCGATCACCATCGTCATCCTCGCCGACGCCGTCTTCGCGATCCTCTTCCAGAACGTGGGCCTATAACGCACATGTCGACGACGCTCGCCACCGCCGTACGCCATCAGCCGCCGCCCGTCATCGCGGAGCCGGTCATCGAAGTGCGCGACGTCACCAAGCGCTACGGCAGAACGGTGATCCACGAGCACCTGAACCTCGACGTGCGGCGCGGCGAAATCGTCGCGCTGCTCGGCGGCTCGGGCTCGGGCAAGACCACGCTCGTTCGGCAGATTCTGGGACTCGAATCGCCGACATCCGGCACGATCCGCGTGCTCGGCGAAGAATGGGCGCGCATGGACGACGAAACCGCCAAGATGCTGCGCACGCGCTCCGGCATGATGTTTCAGCAAGGCGCGCTGTTCTCGTCGCTGACGGTGTATGACAACATCGCACAGCCGTTTCGAGAACTCGGAAAGATTCCCGAGGATCTGATCCGCGAGTTCGTGATGCTCAAGCTCGAAATGGTCGGGCTGTCGTGCAAGCACGCGAGCAAGATGCCGTCGGCACTGTCGGGCGGCATGGTGAAGCGCGTCGGCATCGCGCGGGCGATCGCGCTCGAACCCGAACTGCTGTTCCTGGACGAGCCGACCGCCGGTCTCGATCCGAAGGCATCGGACGAATTCGTCGATCTGATCGCAACGCTGCATCGCGCGCTCGGCCTGACGGTCGTGATGGTCACGCACGATCTCGATACGATGGTCGCGCTGTCCACGCGCGTCGCCGTGCTCGCGGACCGGCGCGTGCTGGTTGCCGCGCCCGTGGAAGAGGCGGTGGCGGTGGATCATCCGTTCATCCGCGAGTATTTTCTGGGGCGGCGCGGACGGCGTGCGCTCGCCGCGCTGCCGCCCGAGCGACGCGCGAAGCTGCCCGCCGTCGCGCTCGACGACGCCTCGTCCACCATCAGATAGCCGACGCCACGCCCAAGAGAGAGAAGGAACCCGCCGATGGAAAACAAATCACACGCGTTCTGGACCGGGCTGTTCACCATCGTGCTCGTGCTGGCGATCGCGTTCGCGGCGTTCTTCTTCAACGTCGATCGCACGGTGCGCGTGCCCTACGACCTGATCGCGCGCACCAACGTGACCGGCCTGTTCACCGATGCCGCCGTGCGTTACCGCGGTCTCGGCGTCGGCAAGGTCGAGTCGATCCGCTTCGACAAGTCGCATCCGGGGCAGATTCGCATCCGCATCCTCGTCGACAAGAACGCGCCGATGACGCGCTCCACGTTCGCGACGCTCGGCTTTCAGGGCGTGACGGGCATCGCGTTCGTGCAGCTCGACGACACCGGCAAGGACACGGCCGCGCTCGCTTCGTCGCCGCAACACGTCGCCGAAGTGCCGATGCGTCCGGGCCTCTTCGAGCAGTTGCAGGAGCGCGGCGAAGTGATCCTGCGCCGGTTCGAGCGGCTATCCGACGATGCGGATAAATTCCTCTCCGACGACGTGCGCAATCAGCTCATGCACACCGCAAAGAGCCTGCAGGGCGCGGCCGACGGCATCGCATCGCTGGCCAGTCAGGCAGGGCCCGCGACGTCGCGCCTGCCGCAGACGCTGCAGCAGCTCGACCGCACGCTGGCATCGACGAATGCGTTCATCCAGAATCTGAACCGCGAGAACGGGCCGCTCCTCACGAACCTGAACAAGGCGGGCAACGCGGCGGAACAGGCGGCCACGTCGCTCGCGGACATGAACGAATCGCTGCGCGAGATGACGGCGCGCGTCGGCTTCGAGGCGTTGCCGCGTCTCTACTCGTTCACCGACGATCTGGCCGGCGCCGCGCGTTCCGTCGACCGCGCCGCCGATACGTTCAGCGCGAGCCCGCGCAGCGTCTTGTTCGGTGCGCCGTCGATGCCGCCGGGGCCGGGCGAGCCGGGTTTCGTCTGGCCGGCGAATCCCGCGCGTTGAAAAGGAATCTCATGGCATACACAGAGTTGAACCGCACGGCGCTCGCGCTCGTATTCATCGGGATGACGATGCTCGGCGGCTGCGCATCGAACGGCAGCGTCGCGCCCGACGCGCGCTATGACCTCGGCGCGCCGCCTGCATCGGGCGAAACCAAAGCGATGCCGCCCGTGAAGGTGTTGGCCGTCGGCGCGCCGCGCAGCCTGGAAACCGACGCGTTCGTCTACCGGATGAGCTACACCGACGCGCAGCGCACCGGCGCCTACGCGAACAGCCACTGGACGATGCCGCCCGCGCAACTGCTGACCCAGCGCCTGCGCGCGGCGCTGTCGGCGCGCGGCCCGGTGCTGACGGGCGCCGATCCGGTACGCGCGCCGCTGCTCGAACTCGAACTGACCGGCTTCGAGCAGGTCTTCGATGCGCCCGAGCGGAGCCACGGCTCCGTGTCGGTGCGCGCGACGCTGACGCAGCAAGGCCGCGTCGTCGCACAGCGCGTGTTCGCCGCCAGCGCCCCCGCGCCGAGCGCCGATGCAGCCGGCGGCGCGCGCGCGCTCGCGGCAGCATCCGACGATCTGATCGCACAACTGAGCGCGTGGCTCGACGCGCAGCCGCTCGCCGCGTCACGATGACATCGACACTTCGACCACCCTCGCTCGAACGGAGGCGCTCGGGCGGCTCATGACGATCAAGCAATGGCAGCGCCGCCCGTCGGCGTTTTCGCGGCAGGCGCTCATCGCGTATGCGGCGCTCGTCGTGTACGGCTCGCTCTATCCGTTTTCCGGCTGGCGATCGCTCGGCATCGGGCCTTTCGCGTTTCTCACCGATCCGCTTCCGCAATATCTGACGGCATTCGACGTCGTCACGAACGTGCTCGGCTATATGCCGCTCGGCGCGCTGATCGTGCTCGCGCTGTATCCGCGCTGGCGGGGATCGGCGGCGGTGTGCGCCGCATTCGTCGGCGGGGGGCTGTTGTCGGGCGTGATGGAGTCCATCCAGACCTATCTGCCGACGCGCGTGTCGTCGAACCTCGATCTCGGCGCGAATGCGCTCGGTGCGCTCGTCGGCGGCGTGCTGATCGCGCCCGCGACCAGCGCGCTGCTCGATCGCGGCCTTTTGAGGCGCATCCGCTTCACGTGGTTCGAGCGGCACGGCGCGTATGTCATCGGGCTATCGGCGTTGTGGCCGTTCGCGGCGATGTTCCCCGCACCGTATCTCTTCGGCGGCGGCGACCTTCCGCGCGTGCTCTGGGACAGCCTCGATCCGGCGATGCAGGACGCGATCCTCGTCTGGACGCCCGCCGCGTGGGACATCGAAAGCTGGCCGGACCGGCTCGGCGCGCTATTGCCCGACGATTCATGGGAAGCGCTCATCACGTCGTCGAATCTCTTTGCGGCGCTCGTGCTCGTGACGTTGCTGACGCGCGAACGCGCGCCGCGCATCCGCCTGATGATCGGCCTCATCGTCGCGACGCTGTTTGCAAAAGCGGGCGCGTCGTTCCTGCAATCGCGCGCGGGCCTGACGTTCGACTGGGCCACCGATGGCGCGCTCGAAGGCATCGGCATCGGCGCGGTGGCGGGCGTGCTGTCGGTCGCGCTGCCGCGTGCGCTGCGGGCGGCGCTGGCGGGCGGGGCGCTCGTCGCCGGGCTCGCGCTCGTCAATCTGCTGCCGGTGAATCCGTACTTCGACATCGTGCTCGCCGACTGGCGGCAAGGCCGCTACCTGCACTTCAACGGGCTGCTGCACTGGCTCGCGTGGGTGTGGCCGTATGCGGCGCTGGGCTGGCTCGCGTCGGCGGCGGAACGCGCATGGGTCATGCGGCGGCGCGTGGGGAATTCGGGCGGCGCGGGCGATGAGCGCTGACGGCAGCGCGGGACATCGCTCGCTATAATCGACCGACACTCATTCGCCCGGCGCACCCGATACTCATGGATTCTTTCTACAAGTACCACGTGTTCTTCTGCCTCAATCAGCGCGACGCCGACGCAACGCGGCCGAGCTGCGCGAACTGCAATGCGCAGGCGATGCAGGAGCACGCGAAAAAGCGCGTGAAGAAGCTGGGCCTCGCGGGCGAAGGGAAGGTGCGGATCAACAAGGCGGGCTGCCTCGACCGCTGCGAGCTGGGGCCGGTCGTGGTCGTGTACCCGGAAGGCACGTGGTACACGTATGTCGATGAAACGGACATCGACGAAATCGTCGATTCGCATCTCGCCAACGGGAAGATCGTCGAGCGTCTTCTCATCGATCAACCGGTTTAAACAACGCCTCGCCGCATGAACGCGCAAACAGAAAAATTCCTGATCGACGGGCCGGCCGGCAAGATCGAAGTCGCGCTCGACCGGACCGACGCCGCGCCGCGCGGCATCGCGCTCGTCGCGCATCCGCATCCGCTTTTCGGCGGCACCATGGACAACAAGGTTGCGCAGACGCTCGCGCGGACCTTCGTTCAGCTCGGCTATACGACGTATCGCTCCAATTTCCGTGGCGTCGGGCAGACGGAAGGCGAGCACGACAACGGCATTGGCGAGCGCGAGGACCTGCTGGCCGTCATCGCTCACATGCGCGCGCAGCCGGGGCAGGGCGATGTGCCCATCGTGCTCGCGGGCTTTTCGTTCGGCACCTTCGTGCTGTCGCACGTGGCGAAGCGCCTGACGGACGAAGGGCAGGCGATCGAACGGCTGGTGTTCGTCGGCACGGCGGCGAGCCGCTGGGACGTGGCCCCGGTGCCCGAGAACACGCTGGTGATTCACGGCGAAGTGGACGACACGGTGCCGATCGCATCCGTGTACGACTGGGCGCGTCCGCAGGAATTGCCGGTCGTGGTGATTCCGGGCGGCGAACACTTCTTTCACCGCAAGCTGCATATCCTGAAGCGCGTGATCGTTGACGCCTGGCGGTAGCGCGGGCGCGTGAGCCGAACCCGGAAACGTGCCTAGGCATCGCCTTAAAAAGCGCGGCTTCGGGCCAAAGACGGGCAGATTGACAGCAAAGGCGCTGTGAGCCGCGCGTATAATGGCGCAGAATTTTTTCGCCCGGCCATTCGCATTCTTGTCGCCGCAACGCGAGAGCGAATCGGTTCCGGCGAAAAGCCCGACGCCTGAACGCCGGCTCTCATGCCGGCCAACGCGACGTTTCGAAAACAAACGTTTGAGAACCGATGGCGCGGCCGTCTGTCGAATGAGCGCTCTTCGCCGCGCCACCGCGAGTGCCGGCTTTCCGGCCTCCCGGAGAATCAGGCGAAGCGCCGACCGGCATCGACGGTCTGCCTGTTCAACCCGCGCTTCGCCGCCTTTCGGATCATTCCGGGCGTTGCGCCGACGCACTTTCTGCCGACCGATCCTATGCGCTTTTTCCCTTCCGGCTTTTCTGTCCCGTCCGTTTCTGTTTCCGCTCCTGCTTCTTCCGTAAGGCTTCGCGCGCTGAAGGCCGCTATCGTGCTGCCGGCCGTCTTCGCCGCTGCGAGCGCACTGGCGCAAGTGCCGCCGCCCGCGGTCACGGCCCGTTCGTGGGTGCTCGTCGACGCGACCAGCAACCAGGTGCTCGCATCGGGCAATCCTGACGAGCGCGTGGAACCGGCGTCGCTGACCAAGCTGATGACCGCTTATCTCGTCTTCGACGCGCTCAAAGCGAAGAAGATCAACATGGATCAGACCGTGATGCCGAGCGAGGCCGTGCGCCGCGTGCGGACCGACGAGTCGCGCATGTTCATCGAGGCGAACAAGCCGGTCACGGTGCATGACCTCGTGTACGGCATGATCATCCAGTCGGGCAACGACGCGGCTATCGCGCTGGCCGAACTGGTCGGCGGCAGCGAGGCCAACTTCGTCAATCTGATGAACGGCGCGGCGCAGCGCATCGGCATGAAGCACACGCACTATGCCGACGTGAACGGCATGCCCGATCCGCAGCACTACACGACCGCCGGCGATCTCGCGGTGCTGTCCACGCGTCTGATCCGCGACTTCCCCGAGTACTACAGCATCTTCTCGGAAAAGGAGTTCACGTATAACAAGATCAAGCAGCCGAACCGTAACCGCCTGCTGTGGCTCGACTCCTCCGTCGATGGCCTCAAGACCGGCCACACGAAGGCCGCCGGCTACTGCCTGATCGCGACGGCCAAGCGTCCGCTCGTCGGCACGCCGGACGCGAGCCGCCGCCTCGTCGCGGTGATGATGGGCGAGCCGAAGGAGTCGGCGCGCGTGCAGGACAGCCTCAAGATGCTGAGCTACGGCTACACGGCCTATGACGCGCTGCGTCTCTACAAGGCGAATCAGGTGGTCGAATCGCCGCGCGTGTACAAGGGCGCGGCGGACAACGTGCAGGCGGGCGTATCGACGGATCAGTACATCACCGTGCCGAAGGGTCTCGGCGACAAGGTCAAGCCGACGATCACGCGCAACGATCTGATCATCGCGCCGGTGAAGAAGGGCCAGCAAGTCGGCACCGTCCGGATGATGGCCGATGGCAAGGAAGTCGCGCAGTTCCCGCTCGTCGCGCTGCAGGAAGTGCCGGAAGCGGGCCTGTTCGGCCGCTTGTGGGATTCCGCGCTGCTGATGTGGCAGAAGCGGAAGTAAAACGCGTTTGTTCCGAACGGAGCGGCACCGATGAACTCGACCCACGCCGATGTATTCGACCCGACGGTCTATCTGAACGGCGAATGGGGGCCGCTCTCCGAAGCGCGCATTCCCGTGCTGGATCGCGGGTTCATCTTCGGTGACGGCGTCTATGAAGTCGTGCCGCTTTACGCGCAGTCCGGCGGCGCGCGTCTGCCGTTCCGCCTCGCGCAGCATCTCGCGCGTCTGAACCGCAGTCTCGGCAAGATTCGCATCGGCAATCCCTTTGACGATGCCGGCTGGCGCGCCCTGATTCATCGCGCGATCGATTCGAACGCCGGCCCCGGCGATGCGCTCGTCTACATTCAGGTTACGCGCGGCGTCGCGGCGAAGCGCGGGCACGCGTTTCCAACGGGCATCGCGCCGACGGTGTTCGTGATGCTGAGTCCGATCGCGTATCCGAGCGACGCGAGCCGCGCGCAAGGCGCGGTAGCCGTGACCGCCGAGGACAAACGCTGGCTGCATTGCGACATCAAATCGATATCGCTGCTCGGCAACGTGCTGATGGCGCAGCACGCAGCGGAAAACGACGCGCTCGAAACCATCCAGTTGCGCGACGGCTTGCTTACCGAAGGTTCGTCCTCAAATGTGTGGATTGTTGCAGGCGGCACGCTGCTGGGCGCGCCGCGCGGACCGCGCATCCTCGAAGGCATCCGCTACGGGCTGATCGAAGAACTGGCGGCCGAGGCGGGCATTCCGTTTCAGGAACGCGACATCACCGAGGCCGAATTGCGCGCCGCCGATGAAATCATGATCAGTTCGGCGACGAAGGAAGTGATGCCGATCACGACGCTGGATGGCGCGAGCGTCGGCGGCGGCCGCCCCGGCCCGGTCTATGCTGCGCTATACGATGCCTACCAGCGGGCGAAAGCGCGGGAGTTCGCGAATCAGGCGAGCCGCGCAGGTTAAGGAGAAAGCCATGTCCGATTCCACCAAACAACCGACCACCACCGACGACCTCTTCGATTTCCCCTGCGATTTCCCGATCAAGGTGATGGGCAAGTCGCACCCCGAGTTTCAGGACACCATCGTCACGGTGATCCGCGAGTTCGACGGCGAGTTCGACGTCACGCGCATCGAAACGCGGCCGTCGTCGGGGGGCAACTACACCGGGCTCACGTGCACCGTGCGCGCGCAGAATCGCGCGCATCTGGACGACATTTATCGTGCGCTCACCGGTCATCCGATGGTCAAGGTAGTGCTCTGAGATCGCCTGCGGGCGCATCGCACACTGCGGGCGTGCGCTCGTAGAGCAGGCGGAACTGTTCCGCTTCCGCGAAAATCCATTCACGAAACGCCTGAACGCGAGCCGTTCCAAGCAATTCAGGCGGACATACGAAGAAATAGGTCCACGGGCTCGGACCATCCACGTTGAAAAGCCGCACCAGCCTTCCCGCGATCACTTCCTGCATCGCGAGCGAGCGCCGCACGAGCGCGATCCCCTGGCCGTCGATGGCCGCCTGCAGCAGATTCGACGAATCCTCATATAAGACGCCGCGCTTCGGCTCGGGCACGTCGGGGAGACCGGCTGCGTCGAACCACGGCCGCCAGAGTTCGTCGCTCGAACGAAGGAGTTGCAAATTCGGCAGGTCGGCGGGCGTGCGCGGCAGCGCGCCGCCGTTGAAGCGCGGCGAGCAGGCCGGGAAGAACACTTCGTCGAGCAGAGGTTCGGCGTGTACGCCGGCATATTTGCCATAGCCGAAGCGGATGGCGAGGTTGACGTCGTCGCGGCTGAAGTCCGTGAGCGAACTGGTGGACAGCAATTCGAGATCGAATTCGGGATGCTTTTCGATGAACCCGCCCACGCGCGAGGTCAGCCATCGCGCGGAGAAGGAGGGAATCGTCGATACCACCAGCCGGCGGTCGCGGTCGCCTGCGCGGATGCGCCGCGTCGATTCGGCGAGCGCAACGAGCGCCGCGCGCACGTCGGCGGCGTACTGACGGCCACGGTCGGTGAGCCGCACGCGCTTGCCGTCGCGGGCGAAGAGCGTGACGGCAAGCTCGGCTTCAAGCGCGCGAATCTGGTGGCTGACCGCGCCGTGTGTGACGAACAGTTCATCGGCGGCGCGAGAAAAGCTCTCGTGACGCGCGGCGGCTTCGAACGCGCGCAGTGCATTCAGTGCGGGGAGCTGGCGCAGGTCCATGTGGATCGATGTCGATGCGTTTGTCAATTCGGCTCACATAGCAGTGAAAATTGATCGTTTTGCCGGATGCCTTGCCACGCCTAGGATTGTAGTCATCGAAACGTTCCTTGGCGGAGTGGATCATGCGAGAAATATCGACAAGCGTCACCTTCGAAATCAAGCCGGGCGAAACCGTGCCAATGCGCATCGCGCGCAGCACGCGGCTCACCGTGCATGGCGGCCCGGTCTGGGCGACGCGCAGCGACGACATCGAAGACTACTGGCTCGCGCCCGGCGATCGCCTGAAGCTGCGCAGCCGCGAACGCCTGTGGCTATCGGCGGAAGGCGACAAGCCGGCCTGCGTCGTCTTCACGATGCTCCCGCGCCGCGACGAACGCGCGATGCGCTGGCTATCGACAGGCATCGAACGGCTCGCGCAGCGCCTGCGCGCCGGCTGGCGCACGGTCTGAGGGCTTGCGCGCTTTCTACTCCCGGCGGGCATGGTGCGATTTCGGTAAACTACCGGAACCATGTCCGCCACGCCGCTTGACTTCCTTCCCGAGACTTCCTTCGACGCCGCCGTCGGCGTGCTGCACGGCGTCCATTTACGCTGGCGCGGCGTCGAGCCGTACAGCGAAAGTTTCGATGCGATGCGCGCGTTCACCGACACCCGCACGCCCGATACGCCCGACGAAATCTGGCTCGTCGAACATCCGCAGGTTTTCACGCTCGGCCTCGCGGGCGATCCCGCGCACCTGTTGCTCGCCGACAGCGGCATTCCGCTCGTCAAGGTGGATCGCGGCGGGCAGATCACGTATCACGGCCCGGGGCAGATCGTCGCGTACCTGCTGCTCGACTTGCGCCGCCGCAAGCTGATGGTGCGCGAACTCGTGCGGCGCATCGAAGAGGCCGTCATCGAAACGCTCGCGACGTATAATCTCGCGACCGACCGCAAGGCTGGCGCGCCCGGCATTTACGTCGCGCGGCCGTCGGCGGAACAGGCGCAGCAAGGCGCGAACGTTCGTCTGCATGAGGCGCATCTGGGCGCGAAGATCGCCGCGCTCGGGCTCAAAATCCGCAACGGGTGCAGCTATCACGGCGTCAGCCTGAACGTGGAGATGGATCTGCGGCCGTTCCTCGCGATCAACCCGTGCGGCTACGCGGGACTCGAAACCGTCGACATGGCGACGCTCGGCGTCACCGCCGGCTGGCGCGACGTAGCACTCACGCTCGCCGAAAGGCTGGCGCTCCAGATAGACGGCTCGCAGGGCGCCGCCGCTCAACCGCAAGACGGCGCGAGCCGTTTCGCTGCATCTACCGGACAACCGAATGACTGACGCAACCGCAAACCTGGCCGGCGACGCCGCCTCATCGGCGCCTGTTCCCACTCCCGCTGCCTACGACGCTACCGCGAAGCAAAAAGCGCAGGCGAAGACATCGCGTATTCCGATCAAGGTCGTGCCGATCGAGAAGCTCAAGAAGCCGGACTGGATTCGCGTGCGCACGGCGACGGGCAATTCGCGGTTCTACGAAATCAAGCAGATTCTGCGCGAGCACAACCTGCATACGGTGTGTGAAGAAGCGAGCTGCCCGAATATCGGCGAGTGCTTCGGCAAAGGCACGGCAACGTTCATGATCATGGGCGACAAGTGCACGCGCCGCTGCCCGTTTTGCGATGTCGGCCACGGCCGCCCCGATCCGCTCGATCCCGAAGAGCCGATCAACCTCGCGCGGACCATCGGCGCGCTCAAGTTGAAGTACGTGGTCATCACGAGCGTCGATCGCGACGACCTGCGCGACGGCGGCGCGGCGCATTTCGTCGAATGCATCCGGCAGGTACGGGAGCATTCGCCAGAGACGCGCATCGAGATTCTGACGCCGGACTTCCGGGGGCGCCTGGATCGCGCGATCAATATCCTGACGGCCGCGCCACCCGACGTGATGAATCACAACCTCGAAACGGTGCCGCGTCTTTACAAGGAAGCGCGTCCGGGTTCGGACTATCACCATTCGCTGAAGCTGCTGAAGGACTTCAAGGCGCTGCATCCGGAAGTCGCGACGAAATCGGGCCTGATGGTCGGTCTCGGCGAAACGGAAGAAGAGATTCTTCAGGTGATGCGCGATCTGCGCGCTCACGATGTTGACATGCTGACGATCGGCCAGTATTTGCAGCCGTCCGAGCATCATTTGCCGGTGCGTGCTTACGTGCATCCGGACACGTTCAAGATGTACGAGGAAGAAGCCTACAAGATGGGCTTCACGCACGCGGCGGTCGGCGCGATGGTGCGCTCGAGCTATCACGCAGACGTGCAGGCGCACGGCGCTGGCGTCGTTTGAGGCACGTGCACTTCGGGCAGGAACGGAAACCCACGGTAACGTGGGTTTTTTTTCGGCTTTCGAGTCGTCGACGATAAACGACTATCAAAGAAGGTTGGCAGTTCAGGCCGTCCAGAGCATCGGACAACCGCATTCCCGATTTCCGGAAACCCGGACGTCACGCGCATCCGCACTTCGAAAAATCCCAGCCGCGACAAGCGTTTAGCCGAAAACGAACACTGGCATCGCCCTTGCAATAGAGACGGTACGGCCCGCGAAGCCGCCCATAAAAGTCAAGGAGACACGCCGATGACCCCTTTCGCATCCAGCCGTCCCTGAATCCGTTGACGTAGCGGCTCTCGCTTACGCGACGCGATCCGACGTGCGCGGCTCCCCGCGCAACGACGCTTTGCCCGCTCTTCGCGGCTCGCCGCTGGCGCTCTTTTGCCAACTGCCTGATCTTGTCTGGAACCATCGTGAAGAAACCTTTCTATAAAGTCCTGTACGTGCAGGTGCTCGCCGCCATCGCCATCGGCATCGCACTCGGGCATTTCTATCCCACCCTCGCCACCGACATGAAGCCGCTCGGCGACGGCTTCATCAAGCTCATCAAGATGGTCATCGGACCGATCATCTTCTGTACCGTCGTCACCGGCATCGCCGGGATGGAAGACATGAAGAAGGTCGGGCGCGTAGGCGGCAAGGCCCTGCTGTACTTCGAAGTCGTGTCGACGTTCGCACTGGTGCTCGGCCTCATCGCGACGCACGTGCTGAAGCCGGGCGTCGGCTTCAACGTCGATCCCGCCACGCTCGACCACAAGGCGATCGATACCTACGCCGCCAAGGCGCACGGCCAGAGCACGGTCGACTTCTTCATGCACATCATCCCGGACACGCTCGTGTCGGCGTTCTCGCAAGGCGAAATCCTGCAGATCCTGCTGATCGCGCTGCTGTTCGGCGCGGTGCTCGCGCATCTCGGCGAGCGCGGCAAGGTCGTGACGACGTTCATCGAAGGCCTGTCGGGCGTGCTGTTCGGCATGGTCGGCATCATCACGAAGCTCGCCCCGATCGGCGCGTTCGGCGCGATGGCGTTCACCATCGGCAAGTACGGCATCGGCTCGCTCGTGCCGATGCTCAAGCTCATCGGCACGTTCTATCTGACGTCGATCGTGTTCGTCGTCGTGGTGCTCGGCGCCATCGCGCGGATGGTCGGCTTCTCGGTGCTGAAGTTCATCGCGTACATCAAGGAAGAGATGCTGATCGTGCTCGGCACGAGTTCTTCCGAAGCCGCGCTGCCGCAACTGATGCTCAAGCTCGAAAAACTCGGCTGCTCGCGTTCGGTCGTGGGTCTCGTCGTGCCGACCGGCTATTCGTTCAATCTCGACGGCACGAACATCTACATGACGATGGCCGTGCTGTTCATCGCGCAGGCGACGAATACGGACCTCACCTGGGGCCAGCAGTTGACGCTGCTCGCGGTGACGATGCTGACTTCCAAGGGCGCAAGCGGCGTGACGGGCGCGGGCTTCATCACGCTGGCGGCGACGCTGGCCGTGGTGCCGACCATTCCGCTGTCGGGCATGGTGCTGATTCTCGGCATCGACCGCTTCATGAGCGAATGCCGCGCGCTGACGAATATCGTCGGCAACGGCGTGGCGACGGTGGTGGTGTCGGCGTGGGAGCGCGAGCTCGATCGCAACAAGCTGCGTGCCGCGCTGAGTCACGGCGCCGACGACACCGAAGCGGAAACCGTCTAAGCCGTCCGCACCATTCAAGCCATGCAACGCGCGGCGAAGCACCGATCGGCGGATGCTTCGCCGCGCGCCTCAGGGTCGGCGTACCCGGAAAACGCGTATGCCACAATGACGGATTCTCACTCGCGGGAATCTGCTCAAGTGACGCGCCGCATCTTCGTGATCTTCGCGCTGATCGCGCTGCTCACGGCGTGCTGTGCGCTGACGTGGCATGTTGCGTGGCAGCGCGGCATCGACGAGTTGCGGCGCAATGCGGCCGCGCGCGTCGATCGCACGACGAGCACGCTCAAGAGCACGCTCGACCGCTACGAATATCTTCCCTATCTTCTTTCGCGCCACCCGTTCGTGCAGGACGTGCTGGCCGCGCCCGATGCGCGCAACGTCGATCGCGCGAATCGCTATCTCGAAGACCTCAATCGCCGCTCGCACGCGACCGCGACCTATCTCATCCGCGCCAACGGCTTTTGCGTCGCGGCGAGCAACTGGCAGGGGCCGGACAGCTTCGTCGGCGTCGAATATCACTTCCGGCCGTATTTCGTCGATGCCCTGAAGGGCGGCGTCGGACGATTCTTCGGACTCGGCACCATTTCGCTCGAACCGGGCTACTACATTTCGCAGCCGGTTTATCGGGAAGGCTCGCATGAACTCATCGGCGTGGCCGTCGTCAAGCTCAACCTCGAATGGCTGCAAGGCGCGGACGCGTCCGAACCGCTGCTCGTCACCGACGATCACGGCGTGATCTTTCTGTCGTCCGTGCCGTCGTGGAAATATCACACGGTGCGGCCGCTGCCGCAGAGCGTGGAGGCGTCGGTTTATTCGACGCGCCAGTACGCGCAGCAACCGATCACGCCGCTGCCGATGTCCATCGTCGAGACGCTCGAAGGCGGCGCGCAGATCGTGCGCGTCGGCGGCGGGCTGAACGCGCTCAGTTTTCTGGCGACGCGCCGCTCGATCGGCGAACCCGACTGGCAATTAATCACGATGGCGCCCCTCGATCCCGTCGAGAGCGCGGCGCAGACGGCGGTCGTCGTGACCGCGCTCGTCTTTTTGTCGCTCTGCTTGCTCGCGTTCTACTGGCGGATGCGCCGCGCGCGCGTGGGCGAGATGATCCGCAGCCGCGAGATGCTGCAGACGGCGTATGCGGAGCTGAATCAGCGCGTCGCGGAGCGCACGGCGGATTTGTCGCAGGCGAACGCGCAACTGACGAAGGAAGTGAACGAGCGCACGCGCGCGGAGCAGGATTTGCGCGCCGCCCACGACGAGCTCATTCAGGCCAGCAAGCTCGCCGCGCTCGGCCAGATGGCCGCCGGAATCACGCATGAACTCAATCAGCCGCTCGCGGCGCTGCGCAGTTTCTCCGACAACACGCGCGTGCTGATCGACCGCGGCGATCAGGCGGCGGCGCGGGAGAACCTGGAAGCGATTGCCGCGCTGACCGAGCGCATGGGCAAGATCACGAACCAGTTGAAGCTCTTCGTGGCGAAGGCGCGGCCGAAGAACGCGCGCACCGACGTGGCCCGCGCGCTGAGAAACGTGTTCGCGATGCTCGGACCGCGCCTGAAGAACGTCGCGATCGACCTCGCCCCGGAACTCGAAGGCAACGCCGCGCCTATCCACGTGCGCTGCGAGGATTTGCGGCTGGAGCAGGTGTTCATCAACCTGATCGGCAATGCGCTCGACGCCGTCGCTTCCTGCGATGCGCCGCGCATCGTCGTCGACATCGACGCGCGGCCGGACGCCGTCGCGATCGTCGTGCGTGACAACGGCCCCGGCATTCCCGCCGATGCGCTGCCGCATTTGTTCGAACCGTTCTTCACGACGAAGGAAACGGGCCACGGACTGGGTCTCGGACTCGCGATTTCATCGGCGATCGCGCGGGATTACGGCGGCACGCTCGTCGCCCGGAACGTGATCGCGCCGATCGTCGCGGATGGACCGGAAGGCGGCACGCAGGCCGACGCGGATCGTTCGCACGGCGCAGAATTCGTATTGACGCTGCGTCGTGCATAGCAAACTGAATCGAGGCAAGACAATGACCACCGGCTTGCAGGTGATCTTCATCGAAGACGACGAACTCGTGCGGCGCGCGAGCGTACAGAGCCTGCAACTCGCGGGCTTCGAGGTGACGGGCCACGGGAGCGTCGAATCGGCGGCGCGCGCTATCGACGCGAATTTTCCCGGCGTCATCGTCAGCGATATCCGGCTGCCCGGCGCAAGCGGCCTCGATCTGCTCGCGCAGTGCCGCGAGCGCGCGCCCGAGGTGCCGGTGTTGCTCGTCACCGGTCACGGCGATATTTCCATGGCCGTTCAGGCGATGCGCGACGGCGCGTACGACTTCATCGAAAAGCCGTTCGCGTCGGAGCGGCTCGTGGAAGCGGTGCGGCGCGCGCTGGAGCGCCGCAAGCTCGTGCTCGAGAATCAGGCGTTGCGTCGCGAACTGGCGGAGCAAAGCAGCGTGGCGCCGCGCATCATCGGGCGCAGTCCCGCAATTGAGCAGGTGCGCCGGCTGATCGCGAATGTCGCGCCGACGGATGCGTCCGTGCTCATCAACGGCGATACCGGCGCCGGCAAGGAGCTGATCGCGCGCAGCCTGCACGATCTGTCGCCGCGTCGCGACAAGCCGTTCATCGCGGTGAATTGCGGCGCACTGCCGGAGCCGATGTTCGAATCGGAGATGTTCGGCTTCGAAGCGGGCGCGTTCACCGGCGCGCAGAAACGGCGCATCGGCAAGCTCGAGCATGCGTCGGGCGGCACGCTGTTTCTCGATGAAATCGAAAGCATGCCGCTCTCGCTGCAAGTGAAACTGCTGCGCGTGCTTCAGGATGGCGTGCTGGAGCGGCTCGGCTCGAATCAGCCCGTGCGGGCGAATCTGCGACTGGTTGCCGCCGCGAAAGGCGACATGAACGAACACGTCGCACAAGGCACGTTCCGGCGCGACCTGCTGTACCGGCTGAATGTCGTGACGATCACGCTGCCGCCGCTCAACGAGCGCCGCGAGGACATCGTGCCGCTCTTCGAACACTTTCTGCTGGATGCCGCCGTGCGCTACGAGCGGCCCGCGCCGCTCATCACCGACCGTCAGCGCGCCGAACTGATGCAGCGCGACTGGCCCGGCAACGTGCGGGAACTGCGCAACGCGGCGGACCGGATGGTGCTCGGCGTCATCGACGATATCGGCGCATCGGCCGACATGACGACGCAATCGCTGAAGGAGCGCACCGAGCAGTTCGAGCGCGCGGTCATCGGCGAAACGCTGGAGCAGTGCGGCGGCGCGGTGGCCGTGGCGGCGGATCGCCTGCAAGTGGGCAAGGCGACGCTCTACGAGAAGATCAAACGGTACGGAATCGCGGTGAAAGGCGATGCCGAACGATAAAAAGACAACGCCCGCCGAAGCGGGCGTTGTTCATGCTGCCGAGCCGAGCGCTTTGTCGAGCAGCGCGTCGAGTTCCGCGAACGTCGGCTCACCGACATAGCGCTTCAGGATCTTGCCGTTTTTATCGATGACGAAAGTCGTCGGCGTAAGCTGCACATTGCCGAACTGCCTGGCGGCGCTGCCGTCGTCCATTGCAACCTTGAACGGCAGATTGCGCGTCTGCGCGTAATTGCTGACGTACATCGGGGCGTCGTAGCTCATCGCCACCGCGACGAATTCGAGGCCGCGCCCTTTGAACTTGTTGTACGTGTTGATCATGTCGGGCATTTCCTTCATGCAGGTCTCGCAACTCGTCGCCCAGAAATTGACGAGATAGACCTTGCCTTTCAGGTCACCCGATGTCGAAATCTTCTGGCCCGACAACAGCGTGAAGGTGGCGTCGGGCGCGCGCTGCTGCCCGCCGAACGCGAAGTAGCCGGTGCACGCGATCACGCCGGCGACCAGCGCCATCACGATGTAACGCAGCGGACTTTTCGCGCGTGCGGAAGTGGCTTCGGTGGTTTGGGACATGGGAACCTCGGATTGCGGACTCGAGCGCCGCGACGGGCGCAATCGCAACGAAACGTGGCAAGCATTTTACGCCAATCGCGCGTTGGAGCGTGACAGCGCCCGGGTCGGCCCTCGGGCTGCGGCGCGATAATGATGCTTTTCCGGGCATCCAATCGATATGACGTCTGTTTCATCCCTCGTCGCGGCGAACATGCGCCGTTTTGCCGCACGTCTCTCATCGCCGGTTGCAGCAGTGTGCGCTTCGCTAGCATGCGCCGCGCTCGTCGCTTGCACGCCGTCCTACGACTGGCGAACCCTGCAGAATAACGACGACGGCTACGAAGTGACGCTGCCGGCCAAGCCGCGCGCGGCCGAACGCAAGATCGAAATCGCGGGCCAGCCGATGATCATGCGCATGCAAACCGCCGAAGCCAATGACGCCGTATTCGCCGTCGGCACGGTCGTCCTGCCGAGCGCCGATCCGGCGCTTCAGCGCGCCGCGCTCGATTACCTGGAGCAGGGCCTCGCACGTAACGTCAACGCGCGGCCCGACGCCCGCGCGACGCAGATCGAGCTCGCCGCCGGAGGCCGCGTGCTGGGTAGCGAGATGCGGGTAAGCGGCCAGAGCGGCGAGAAGCGGGAGGCGCGGACCATCCAGGCTCGCTTCGTCGCGCGCGGCGCGCACGTGTATCAACTGGCGATCGTCGCGGACAAGACTCCGCCGGCAGAGCAGGCCGACCAGTTCTTCACGTCCTTCAAACTTTTTTAGAGTGATGCCTCGAATTAAGTCAACGCCGAGTTAACTAGGCACTATGCAAAGGGCATTGCAGTGAAGGTTGCGTCGGAGCAACCGCGCGTAATACGCGGATTTGTCAGGGCTTTTTCCACTATCCACAATATCTGTGGATAACTTTGTGGAAAAGAGTGTGTGACACGCATCAAAAGACCGCCTTATGCGGTTGCGCTTACTTTGCTCTACTTCTCGGCAAGTTAATTAGTTCAATAAAATCAATGGTCTGTGAAATGGGCGTGCGCAGGCGGCTTGTCGCGGTCATCAGGTGCTGCGGAGCGCCTTCGTGTGCATAAGTCAAGTCTTGACAAGCAATCTTTCGCCGCACCGTCAGGCGATCGACAAGGCGCGCCGGTACTGCACCGCCTCCGCGACATGCGCGGCATCGGGCGTGTCGGCGCCGGCCAGGTCGGCAATCGTACGTACGACCTTCAGCACGCGGTAATAGGCTCGCGCCGACCACCCGAACCGCTCGCCCGCCGACCGCAGCAGCGACTCGCCCGTCGCGTCGGGGCGGCAGACGTCATCGGCTTCGCGTCCGTCTAGCTCGCGATTGGTCTTGCCCTGACGCCGCAATTGAATTTCGCGCGCCACGGCGATGCGCGCGGCGACGACTGCGCTCGACTCGCCGCGCTTCGCGGTCCGTGCCGACAACTCCGCAGGCGATAGTGCGGGCAACTCGATCTGAATATCGATGCGATCCATCAGCGGCCCCGACAGCTTGCGCAGATACCGGGCGGCGATTTCCGGCGAGCATCGGCAACGGCCGCCCGGGTCGCCGCGCCAGCCGCACGGGCAGGGATTCATCGCGGCGACGAGCTGGCAGGCGGCCGGGAAGTCGGCCTGCTGCGCCGCCCGTGAAATGGTGATTCGGCCCGCTTCCAGCGGTTCGCGCAGCGTTTCGAGCACTTTGCGGTCGAATTCGGGCATTTTGCATTCCGACACGATTTCCACACAAAGTTGTTCAAACTCAGATGCCCTGACATCCTTGGAATGACCGGGCCGCAGCTGTCTTATTTCTAAAATCGTCGCTTATGATTTTGTCGGGCGGCCCGGTGGCTGCGGTGGGAAAGTGGGGGCAACCGGTGGGCAAGGTTGGGGAAACTCCGCGCTTTTAGGAGTTTTCCGACCTTGTCCACGGCGTTGTCCCCACGGAGTTGACGTAGTCAACTTTTCCACCGCATGACGTACCGCAGGTTTCCCCTTGGCGTGATTCCTCTAACGACGTAAAATCGTCCCGCGAAAAATCACAATAATTTGAGCGGGGGCCACATGTGGCATGACGTCGAGGCAACGTCGGACCTTCTGAATTTTGAAGTCGTTGCAAATACCGCAGCACAGCTTATTCGCGATTCCGATGGGGAGCCGATATCAGTCGGCATATCTGGGAATTGGGGAACCGGAAAATCTTCGCTTGTTAAAATGGTTGGCACGTCTCTGAGGACCGGCCAAGGCGACGGCAAGCGCTATCTGTTCGTTGAGTTTAATGCTTGGCTGTATCAGGGCTTCGACGACGCCAAAGTTGCTCTTCTCCAGTCGGTTTCAGATGTGCTTTCACAAGAAGCGAATTCGCGGAAGACATTTGTCGACAAAGCAATTGAATTTGGAAGACGCGTTCAGTGGTTTCGGGCACTCAAGATTGCTGCACCAGCAATTACTGCTTCAGTGGTCGGGGGTGCGGTCGGAGGTCCAATAGGCGCTATTTTTAGTGGGGTGTCCTCGTTAGTATCAGGCGTCGTAAAGCAGAGCGATTTGGATGCAATAAAAAAGGCATTCGACGAGTTGTCACCGGAGCTGAAAGAGCTTCTCAAAGAGAAAGGAAGCGATTCGCCGCAAAAGGAGATTGAAGGACTGCGTGAGGCTTTCAAGGATTTGCTGGCGTCATTAGACGTGACTTTGGTGGTCCTAGTCGATGACCTTGACCGCTGCATGCCTGACACCGCGATTTCAACGCTGGAAGCAATTAGACTTCTTCTCTTTCTGCCGCGAACTGCATTCATCATCGCTGCTGACGAGAAAATGATTCGCAGCTCGGTTCGCGCTCACTTTGCGCAAGCTCATTTCGACGATGAACTGGTTACTAGCTATTTTGATAAGCTGATTCAGATTCCTTTGCGGGTTCCTCGCCTCGGGGTTAATGAGGTGAAGGCGTATGTGTTGCTCCTTCTCATGGATTTGGCGGTCCGTCGAAAAAGGGTGAAAGCGGATGACGCTGAGGCAGCGAAGAAGAATGTTTTAAAGGCTGTGAGAGAGGGCTGGCTTGGAGGACTTCATCGCAAGACGCTCAATGACGCCCTCGGTAAAACGATTCCGACATTAGAAAAGGAGGTCGACATCGCGGACCAGCTAGCACCAATTCTGGCGACAGTCGAGCAGATTTCCGGAAATCCTCGCCTTATCAAACGATTTCTGAATAATCTGGTTATTCGCGAAAATGTGGCCAAGGCGCACGGAATGAACGTTTCTTTCGAGCATCTTGTGAAGCTGCAGCTATTTGAGCGTTGCGCGACCCCCGCTGCATTTGATTTTCTTGTAAATGCTGTGAACGCTTCTGACACCGGTCGGCCTGAGTTTCTGCGGAAAGTCGAGCAGTCCCTTAAAGACGGCGAGGCGTTCGTTGCGCCAGATAACAGCTGGAACACGCCATTTGTCACAGGCTGGGTCTCGTTAAGTCCTCCGCTTGCTGAAACGGACCTGCGACCGCTCCTGCATCTCAGCAGAGACAGAGTTGTGTCGTTGGGTGGTCTTGACGAGTTATCGCGAGATGCTCACGCGGTGTTGGAGGGTTTGTTCGAAGCTAAGTCCCATCAGCAACTTCTTGTCGATAGAGTACGAGCGCTCGGGGAAGGCGAGGCTGAATTGCTTATGAATCGAATGAAACGCCGCGTGCGGTCGCAACAATGGGATTCGAGGACTATCAGAAACTGTCTTCATCTTACAGATGCGTTTCCTGCGCTCGGCCCATCCTTTTGTAGCCTGCTCGATGAGGCGCCGCCAAAAGAGCGACCACAGGCACTTATTCCGCTCATTGTGAACGAGCCATGGGCTAAGGAGCTTCTCGTGCGATGGGCGGCCGATGTCCAGACGCCTCAGCCCGTTAGAAACGCCATCGCTTTGAAGAAGGCGTAGACATGGGCACGTCAACATCGAGTTCCGGGCCGGGACCAGGCGTGCCCTTCGACCCTCCCTGGCTTGAACCGCTCCAATCGGAGATGGGCCAAAACGCCCCGCCTGAGCAGCAGCCTGAGAATCCAGAGGATGGCGCAGAAGGCGAATTCGAACCACACGAACCCGATGGGCAATTGGCGCCGCCAAGGCGATTTGCTCCCGCTCGCCGGCAGCTTTCCGACTATGCTGCGACAGGCGACAAAGGTGCGTTCCGTCGAGCCGTAGGCCACTACTCCAGAACCGGCATGGGTGGGGCACGCCGCGCTGCAGGCCGGATGCGTGTTTCTACGGTCGCGGCCGGCGGATTGGTATCCCTCCTTCAGGCCGCGCGAGACGGCACTGACCCTGCGGTAAATGAATGGATTCAAGCACTCACGGCGACAAATCCGTCGACGCGCGAGGTTATTGACGCCATTGTTCGACAAGTAGCAGGCATCGGCGGTACGGTCGACGAAGATTCAATTCGGGATTCGATGGCTTATGCGCTTTCCGAGTTGGTTAGCGAGCAGCCGGATGTGAATCCTCTATCGATGACCGACACAACATCTGGTCTCTGGTCGAGCAGTATCTGGCGGTTGAGTGCTGCAATCGTCTCCAAATCGATATCGGACAGCTTTTTGAAAGCGCGAGACTTTCGCCTGTGGATGTCGTGCGTCGAACCGACGATATGCGTGAATACATGAAAGCGGAAATTAGCGCTCAAATGCGTGAGATGCGGCAACAACATCCCAGCCCTAATCCCAATAGATTCGAGCGAATCATGCAGCAGGCGCTCGCGAATACGTTCGCCGTTTTTGAGGGAGACTTACCATGAGGGTCGTCTGTGTCGCTGATTGGGCGCTCCCAGAGCAACTCGTGGAAGGCGTTGAGTATTTTTCCCTTTACGCGAATACCGGACGGCCCAACGTGGGAAGAATTTCGCCTGGTTGGGTCGGAACGCTTTCGCGACATGGCTTTGCGCCTACGACGGAGGTTTGGGACTTCGTCTCGATTTCCCTGGCGGTCGCCGCAGCAGATTTCGCCTGTAGGCGGCAGGGGAGCGCGGATGGTTGGACTCGGATGATTGAGCTCACTGTGGCGCTCTGCGAGCCGCAAATCTGGCTCGAGCAGAGGTCGCTTCTCGAGCGAACCTTTCGCTTTCTAACCGGAGATTTCTGGAACCTGAATTTTGTCGACGGGGGCGTGCCCGCCCCGACAACAGCTGCGCCGAAGAGCAACGATGCGGATTGTGTAGCCTTGCTCTCTGGAGGCCTTGACAGCTTGGTCGGTGGCATAGACCTTACGTCGAATGGTCGACGGCCTTTGTTCGTTTCTCAAGTGGCAAAAGGCGATAAACAGACCCAGAAGCTTTTTGCTCGCAGACTCGGCGCTGCCGACCGACATCTTCAATGGAATCACCGAATCACTGTCCCGCATGCGACAGAGCGGTCTACGCGCGGACGCTCTATCGTCTTCCTGGCGTTCGCGCTGCTTGCGACGACAACTTTGCCGGCGTGGCAAGGAGGCATGACGACCGACCTCGTTATTCCGGAAAACGGCTTCATCAGTTTGAACGTTGCGTTAAACGCGGGCCGGTTTGGGAGCTATAGTACAAAGACGACCCACCCCACGTTTCTAGATGCAATTCAGTCAATCTTCAACCACGCCGGCCTTCGGGCCACCTTGATTCGCCCTTATCAGTTTGCGACTAAGGGCGAGTTGCTTCGAGACTGCGCTGACCGCGGGTTGCTGGAAGAGCTAGCCGAGCACTCTACGAGTTGCGGACGTTTTGGGTTCTATAACTACACTCATTGTGGCCGGTGCGTGCCCTGTCTAGTTCGCCGGGCATCGTTTCTCAGCGCAGCTATTCCTGATACGACGTCGCGGTACGTGTTCCCCGATTTGGCGGTTGCTGGTCGCGACCGTGGCGCGAACGACGTCGGGTCAGTTGGAGCTGCTTACGTAACGTATCGTCAGAAAGGAATCGATAGACTGGTGGGCGGAGCGATGTCGTTCGCAGAACCTGGACAACGTGCCGACTACGTTGCTGTCGCCGAGCGCGGCCTTGAAGAACTCGGACACTTACTACAAGTTCACAACGCCTTGTGATTGATTTTCATTGCCACCTCGACCTTTACCCAGACGCGCTCAAACTGCTTCCGGAGGTCGCACGTCGAAATATCTTCACGCTCGTCGTGACGACGAGCCCGCGAGCGTGGCTCGGGACGTCGCGAGTGTTCGCTGGATTCGAAACCATTAAGGTTGCGCTTGGATTACATCCCGAAATTTTTGAGAAGAAGGCCTCGGAGCAAGAACTTCTGCTGAAACATGTGACGGATGCCGAATTCATCGGCGAAGTTGGACTCGACGGCACAAGTAGGTTTGTCAATTCGTTGGCGGCCCAAGAAAAATTCCTGGACGCCGTCCTCCAGGAGTGCGAGGTGCGTGGCGGCAGAATTATCAGCTTACACTCGCGCGGAGCTGCAACGCGCGTCTTGGACCTTATCTCTTCGTATCCTCAGTGCGGCACGCCTGTTTTGCATTGGTTTTCGGGCACGCTGAAAGAATTGCAGCGAGCCATCGACCTTGGCTGTTGGTTCAGCGTCGGACCGGCGATGCTCGAAGGGGAAAAAGGACGGAACCTTTTTTCCGCTATGCCGCTGGAACGCGTGGTGCCTGAAACAGATGGCCCTTTCGCAACCAAGCACGGGAAGCCGCTCTTCCCTTGGCAGGCCTCGACGATAAGCCGAGTAGCCGCACAAGCATTCGCCATGAATCTCGAGGAGGTCGAGCAAGCGTTTCGAAACAACTTGCGCCAACTTCTTCGCGGAAGCGACTGGCTGTCAGCAAGAGAATTCGTCCCCCAGAAGGCGCAAAGAGACCTGCCCTTTTAAAGGTACGGCTTCTCACGTCTGCCCAATCCAGGAGCGCGCTGACCCGAACTCCTCCTCGTCGCGCTGATACGAAGTGCTTTGGGGCGCTCAAAAGCGTGCGCTAAATGCTTGCATGAACCTGCCCATCTCAAAGCTCACCAACTCGTACCTTGACCCTCAGCAACTCGGCGATTCGCTTCATTTGTCCGAGCGCACCGTCATTGTGCGAGCAAAACGCCGCCCATGGCTCCTGCCACCGCGCGCCGAATTCTATGACCGCGAGTTGCTTCGTTGGCGGCAGAATGCCGTGCAAGAATGGTTTTTCGTCTCACATCTGTTCCTGCTCGCAAGCGATACCCAGCAGGTCCCTTAGGCCGCATGGTCGAATCAAACGACCGACGTTATAAGCGTTTTAGGTGGCCTTTTTAGAGGGGCGTCTCCCCACTTTAAGCGTCGATGGCGGACTTTTGCGCTCCGCGAGCAAGTCCTTCAACTCGACGCCGAGCGCGATGGCGATTGCGACCAAAGTGTCCAGCGTCGGGTTGGTAGCCTGTCGTTCGAGCTGGCTTACGTACGTCCGATGAAAACCACCACGCTCACTGAGCGCTTCCTGAGAGAGGTCCTGTTCGGCTCGGAACGCTTTTAGGTTGTCCGAGAGATTTTTCCGAGCAGACTTCTGTGCTTTTTCGAGCTTGTCCATGTCGGACGAAGCATCGCTGAATACAGCGTACTAATCTACAGAGTGAAAATCTACCGCCTAAAAATATACTGGGTTTACATCTCAATTGCGGGCGGCTAAACTGCCTTGAACCGGCCCTGTCCGATTCCTGCATCGTCAACGGCGGCTTCTAAAGCGCCACCGTTTCTTGGCACCGAGGGCCGAGCCCGGACCGAGTAGTGGAATGGCAAACCAGTTGTGGCTATGGAATCCGAAATCCGCCGACGTTCAAGAAGAGTAGAGCCGCCGGAACGGATACTGGTTAGGCAAGTGAAGCGCGAGCAACCGGCACCCGAAGTAAGGAGCAGTAGGAATGGCAGTCTATGTAGTCGACCACGCCGAGTTTCGAGAACGCGAGGACATAGTTATCGGCGTGTACTCCGGTCGGTTCGGCTACAGCTTGCGTTGTTGCCAAGAACTCCTCGGTCCTTGCATCCAGCACGGGAAGTCGCGGGACATATGGTCCGATGCTTACCACGCGCTGAATCGATATGAGAGTGCTGAATTGATGCCTGTCGGCGGTGAACTGGTCCCGACGGAGCCGGAGGCGAAAACTAAGCGAACTCGTGTAATGCACGTGACCTGTTTCGTTGAGAGAGCGCGCGACCGTTTGCAGGACGCCGCTGCACGGTTCACTGTCTCCGTGGATACGAAGGGACGTGTCCGTGGCGAAGCTGTCGCGACGAATCGGCCGACCATACAGATTTCGGGCGTGCGCGTAGACCCTTGGCAGTCGGAGCCTGAAGTCGGTCTCGCCGTTTTGCTGCACCTCGCGAGCAATGAACAAAACACCGCGGTAGATGACTTGATGACTCGCTTGCGCAAGGGCGGAAAGCGATGATGTAGACGCTGTCTTTTGCTCGCACTTGTTCGCTCACATTCACCCCGACCTAAAGGCGTTTCATTGGTGAGCGCGAAGGCCTCGGCGTTTGTCAGATTGCAGACGACATGAAACTCGAAGCACGTGTCATGCGGTCAATAGCGCAACGAGATGGCGTCGTAGTTCTGCGGTCTGAATTGAATCGACTGGGAAGTCGTTCGCAGCTCACTCGCGTGCTGGCAAATCTTGTACGTCGGCAACTGTTAGTACGAGTCAGTCTTGGCGTGTATGCGAAGACAAAGGTCAACCGATTCACTGGGAAGCGCGCACCGGCTGCCGCCTTCGAAACCATAGCGGCCGAAACGCTCCGGAAGCTTGGCATCGAAGTAACCCATGGAAAGCTTGCAGCGGAATACAACGCGGGCAAAACGACGCAAATTCCAATGCTTCCAATTGTGAACACGGGCAAACGCCGGATAACCAGAGCAATCAAGGTAGGCAGCAAAAGATTGCTGTACGAACGAGACGTTGGTCGGCGTTCGAAACGATGAAGCGATGAGTATCCGCGGAGCAGACAGATGGTCGACGACTTTGATTCGTGCCAGCAAATCCCAGTGCAGACGGATGTGTCGGTTTATCTCGATGACCCGGCGGGAAAAATCGTGCGAGTAGTTTGCGATGGCACATCGGTTCACCCCCACTCGTCGTTCTGGCAACGCGCGGAAGCTGCGCTCGCGTCGCCAACGCCACGAGGTCCGTATCCAGTCGCGCAAGCGTTCACGATTTTCATTCATGAGATTGGTAAGGATGTCATCGCGGACACACAAATACTTAGGAATGTTTGGGTCCGCGTTACGTGCGAGGGTTCCGTTGCACACGCGACGTTGAGAACCGCCTATGAAACAAGGGAGCTCGATGTGCTCGGCTACTTGATTGGAGACGATGTTGTCACGACGGCAAGGAGGCTACTCCAGTCACTTGACGGTCGCAGTCACGTTGCAGGTGCCACGAAAATCCGGGAAGCAGGCTCATGACAGTCAGCGAGCTGATAGACCTGTTACGCGATTTGCCGCCCGACGCCGTGGTGATGTCTCTTCAAGACGGCGAAAGCGAGCCGTACGCCCAAGTGGTTCGTCGCGCTTTTCCTGCTACAAGTCGCTGGACATACGAGCACGGCGAAAGCAAGGGGCGCCCGTACGAAGCGTGGTACCCAGGAGGACCACATAGTTCGCTTCGGTACGATTGCGAGCACCTCGTCTACGAGTCAGTTTTGGTAGTCCTTCTTACATGTAGCCACGCCATGCCGATAGCGCCATCTTTGCCAAGCAGCGTCTGGAGCATCGCAATGCAGCGCATCGATGCGCTGTACGACATTCCGCAGTTCGTCGCGTCAACTCTTGTTCGAAAAATCGCAGCGAACAGCTTTCAACTACCAACAGCGGAGCGTGGAAGATTCGCGTCGATACCCGCTGACGTATTAGATAACATCGAGCGCATCGTGCTCGCCGCTTACGTTAAAAAGGCATGGACGTTTCCACACCGACACGAACGGCACCTTTCCGGGCGACAACTATGGCAACGCTTCTCTTCAAGCAAATCGATGCTCTCCTGTTCCAGCGTGGCACGTCAGCTGAAGTCTTCCGCAACCGTGTCGAAATGACGCCAGATGAGCTTGTCGAGACGCTGGCCGGAAAGCGTGACATCGCCAGTTCGACGCTGGACAAGCTTGCTATGGAGTTGAATTCGGAATGGGTGCTTGTGCCAAAGGAAAATTTGACGACAGTCCGCCGACTTCTTGAGGGAAAAGGAGTGGAGCCTGATTATTCGGCATTGAGCGCTGCGGAACTCTATCTCGCGGCGCGACCCGCAACACGCAAGCCTAGCGATGAAAAATGAAGCCGCGTCCGAACAAATCCCATCTCGACTCTCAGGCCCGTAGCCACGATGACCTAGCGAAGAGCGGAGCGTCGATTTCTGAGGAAAGCTTCCGCAAGCAGCTCGGAGTAACCGACGCTCAGTTTGCGGCCATGCTCAGCGATGAGCGTGTATTTTCAGTTGAGGTAGATGGTCAGAAAACCTTCCCAGCGATTTTCTGCAGTTCTTCCGTCCGTCTCGACCGTCTGTGGAAAATCGCTCGAATCATCGCACCCGCTCCGGCGGCACTCCGGCTGGACTTCCTGACCACCGCTTGCGGCGCGCTGGAGGGCAGGGTTCCTGTGGACATGCTGGACGACGACAGGAACTACAAACAACTCCGGGCTTATGCGAGAGCGTGGGCCTCAGAATTTTCGCGGACATCTGTCGTTGTCTGGGACGCCGACACGCTCGATGACTTATCGCTCGCGAAGCCGCTCTATACATGTTCAACCGCAGTCAACCCACGCCGTCCGTTGTGGCGACGTGCGCTCGGCGCAATTCATTCACCTGGCTACACCAATCCGGTCGACATTCCTCAGGCGCCATCGAGTCTGGTCATTGTCGTCGAGCGTGCCATGGCTGGACAAAGTAATGCCGTGCCTGAGGCTGGATTCGTATGCTACTTACGAGGGCGATTTCTCAGATTGATGGTGCATGCGAGTAACGGTGCTGAAATCACTCACGAGCTTGAGATGGTCATGCAGCGGCCGAGCGTAATAGATGTCGCCGACGCATTATTTTCTTTGCTTGCGAAGATGAATTGCAGCGCAGACCTAGCGACTGGCAAGTCGCCTACGGAGAAGGGAGCTGTGGCCGGAATTGAAAGACCTCTCCGACGAAACGGCAGATAGACTAAGGAGGCGGCATGGCCCGTCTGAGCTGACAGCAAGAACTTATAAATGGGCCCGAAGATGAGCACGACGACGAAGAACAACACCAAGCTGGCGGTGTTCGCATACATTGACGGGCAGTGGGTGAGCTGCGGTCAACTCATTTTAAGAGAAGAGCTTGGTGAACTCCGCACCTCGCTATTCAAATACAACGAAGTCTATCGCAGTGGCGAGCGTTCTCTAGAACTTGACCCAGTCAATCTCTCCTTCTCAAAGACGCCTGTAGCGCCTAATGCTTTGTTAGCACCGAAGGCTCCATTGCCATACTTTGGCGCTCTGCGCGATGCGACTCCTGACTCTTGGGGACGGCGGGTAATCGAGGCTAAGCTTCGAGCACCACTGAACAGTCTCCCAGAGTCGCAGTACATGCTGCATGCGAGCAGCGAACGTGCCGGGATGATTGACGTCCGACGAACGGAAAGTGACCTTCCGTCAGGGCAACAGGATGAGTGGTCGAATCTCGAGAATCTCGCACGGGCCGCAGAACTCATAGAAGAAGGCTTGCCAATCTCCGGAAAACACCGCGACATCTTCGCGCAAGGGGTCGGTCTGGGCGGAGCGCGACCCAAAGTGTCTATTCGCGACGAGGAGGGAGTCCTCTGGCTCGCGAAGTTCTCGAGTCGAGGTGACCGGTTCGCAATTCCGGCTGTTGAATGCGCGACCTTGCAGATGGCGGAGAAGGCAGGCATTCGAGTCCCGGAAGTTAAGACCATGCGTCTCGGTGACCAGCAATTGATGCTAATTAGACGCTTCGACCGCTTTTGGAAGCTTCCAGGCGGTGCAAGCCTCGACGAAGGAAGTCGGATGTCGAGCGTTCCGGGTGACGAACGGGCTGAACATCGTATTCCCTTCATCAGCGCGCTTACGCTCATGGGCTGCGATGAGTCAGAGTCCCGAAACGTGGCGTATTCCAGTCTGGCAAAAACGATGCTTCTTCACTGCCATCCCGACATCGTTCGAAGCGACATGCGTGAGCTGTACCGAAGGATGATTTTCAACGTGTTCACAACGTGTGATGACGACCATCTCCGCAATCACGGCTTCATATGGGACGAAATAATTCGTGGGTGGCGGCTGAGTCCGCTTTATGACGTTGTTCCGCGACCAAGCGTTTCCAGTGAACGATTTCTTCACCTCGGCGTAGGCACACAGGGGCGGCTCGCGACACTAGATAACGCATTGACCGAGCATCGCGCGTTTGACCTGTCGGAGCAAGCGGCCGTCGAAATCATTTCAGATGTCTGGCAAGTCGTGCGTAACTGGCGCCCTCACTTTATGGCATCAGGTGTTGAGGGCAAGGACCTTGCCGCAATTGCTTCAGCATTTCGCAACATCGATGAGATAGCGAGCAACGACATTCGGCGCATGTTACCGTGAAAACGCCGGCGTCAGTTGTATGGGGTCGCTCCGCGCAACAGGAATAGCGCGGTAAGCGACTATCGAACAGCGAATCGCCCGTTGGACGCAGCGAAGGCGACTGCGATTCGCTCCCCTAGCTACGCGCAGCACGTTGACGCCTTGCAAGCGCTGGCCGAGCTGGTCATTGTTGTCGAGCGTGCCATGACGTGCCCAGGTGATACTGTGCCTGAGGCGAAATTCGTATGTCACTTACAGGGGCGAGTGCCTAAGATTACGGCGCGCGTGGACGGCTGACAAGACACGGGCGAGACGCGGCCTGTGGCTCGATTGATAAATCCGATGGAGAAACCTTGCATTGATAGCTACGATAGCGACACTTCGGCTATGCGGGACGTCAGCAAGGATAAGACGAAGACGCAAGACGATGACGCTGCAGCGATTGCAAGGGTTTCCGACGCCGTGGGGAAGTTCAGTCGGCGTCGACCTGCTTCAATCTCACTTCACAGCGCCTTCAAAGCCGCCGGCTCTTCTCCTAGCTCGTTTCGCCGCGGCGATGTCAGAGTTGCAGGAAGCGCGCGAAGCGTTCCTTGCAGCCAGGGTCCCTAAAGACGGAAGCTAAACTTCTCGAGAGCGCTCAGCCTGCTCCGCGACGTTGAACTCGTTCGTTAGGTCTTCGCAGCGTGTCTCGTGGCGCCAACGTCGGGTCAAACGGAGGATAAGCGGCTCTCAGCATCGGGTATCGTATGATGATGAGTGTACCCCGCAGGATGAGGTCTGGGCGGCACGTTTGCGTTCTTCTACTCCACGCCTATCTATGGTCGTAAAAACTCTTCCCACCAAACTGTACAAGTACCGTGCGTTCAGTACGACAACCCTGCGCATGTTTAGTCAAGCGGAGGTTTTCTTTGCCAAGCCGGCCACGTTCAATGACCCGTTTGACTGCAACCCTGAGGTGTTTGTCGATGTGGAATGGCGCGAGGTAGAGCGTCTCTGGAAGACTGTGATGTTGCGGAGTACGGACCGCGACCAAGCAGCACAAATTCTCCAATCGTACCGATACAACGCCACGGAATATGGCGGGGCGCATGACGACGATGAAGATGGAACCGCGACCTATCTCGACTACCTAGTTCGGGACATCAACGCATACCTCAAAGAGCGATTCGAAGACTTTGGTGTTCTATCCTTGGCGTCGAACTGGGACAATCCGCTCATGTGGAGTCACTACGCAGATGAGCATAGGGGAATTTGCATTGAGTATGAGACCGATGACCACCGGTGCAAAGACCTGGGGCCGGTCAACTATCGTTCCAGCCGTTTCATCCACATCAGCGACTTGCAACAGTGGCTGATGAAACGCTCGTCAGCGGCGGAGCGCAAAATTTTTGAGCAGTACTTCTTCGCGAAGGCTCCTCAATGGCGCTATGAGCGTGAGTGGCGTGCTGTGTCGCAAAAGAGTGGCGTTGATGACCGACCTTTCCGACTCCGTGCCGTTCATTTTGGGCTGCGCTGTGACGTAGCTATCGTCACGACGGTTGCCAAGCTCTTCGAGGATTGCAGAGACGAACTGAAATTTTACAGCGTGAAGGCTCGTGCAGACGGATTTAAGCTCCGTCGGGTCGAACTCGATGGATGGGAAATCGCTGCTTTTGGAGTTCGGGATTCCTCGCACTTCGCTGCTGACGAGTGGGGTTTCGACCCGCTTACGGCGGATGGGCAGATTTCTGGACGTAAGCTAGGTTAGCGGCCACAAACTCTCACGCCTCAAGTATTTCTCTCACTTGCCGTTAGCGCAGGCGGGCACTGACGATTCGAGAGCACGATGGCGCAGGAGTACGACGCAGAAATTGGCCGCACGCCAGGATGGCACGCTACACCTTATGGCGGGACAGCGCGGGACGACGCACCGGCGCACGTCCTTGAAGGACACGCCGAGGGAAAACCTGGATTTGGAACAAACACCAAGCGACCGACGCTTTTTGACCGCAAATGGTTGCAGTCGCGGCAGAACGCATTGCGGAGGGGAACGGTCGTCGATGCGGCCATTACGCCTAGGCTCATCGAGTTCATCCACTATCCGACCTGTCCGGTGACGCTCGTTAAGCTGACCCACAGCACCGGCGCCGGAATCGACTGGTCGGTGGACCGTGTAAGCAATGACGACTCGTACGCTGACGGGAACCTCATGTGACGAATGCGGCGCATGTGGCAATGAATGATTCAGCTTCTGCTTCAGCGATGGGTTGAGACCATCTCGAGGCAAAAGGAAGATACGGAGACACGTGACAACAGCGGGAGTCTTGATTAACCTTCGCGTATCAACCGGTTCCCTCTGAATCAAAGATAAGGCGCTGCGTCCAATGGTAACCGCCGCAAGCCACACGATGTACGTTATCGGAAAGCGTGTTGTAGCATATCCAACGCTGAGATAGCCGCGCCGGAAAAATCTCCGAACCCGGCTCGGAACAACTAAAACACAAGATAAAACTACAAAAGGCGAATGGTGTCCAACAATCTGGAAACTGCTCTGGATAGTCTGCTCGGGACGACAGATTGGGTTACCGTCTATCTGACAGAGCAACCAACAGGGGTAACCGAAGAGGTCTCTTTCAGGCAGTTCTTTCTCGCGATGCGGGAAGACCAACCGATGCTTGCTGAGTTCGCCGCGAAACTTGCGGACAAAATAATTGGGTACTGTCTCCCGCGAAAACGCATCCTGAAAGAGCTGAAAAAGCACGCTAGCAATCCGATGGACGTCGCCTCAGCGATGGCCGCGTTGAGACGGGAAGCTAGGCAGGCCTTTCAGACTTATCGGGAACAATGTCCAGCCAGGTCAGGCGAGGCGGGTGAGCTGTTGGCGTATCTGTTTGCTGAGCATTTTCTTCGGGCCCCAATGGCCATTGCGAAAATGCACACGAAAACGAATAGTGAGATGCCTGTCTTCGGCGCGGACGGTCTCCACGTGCGCTACCGAAGCGATATTGATTCGTTGGAAGTATTCTACCTGGAGTCAAAGGTTCACAAGACCATCAATTCGGCAGCTGCAGACGCGGCAAAATCCATGAGCGATTTTCAAAAAGGCAAGCAGCGCAACCTGGAACTCAATCTTGCGTTGAATTTCGGCAACTTCGACCATCTCGACGACGATGCTCAAGAAGCGTTGGCGAGCTTTCTTGACCCATATGGAACGAAGACGGCGAGCCGTCTTGATAGGCATGCCTGCCTTCTCGCGTACAACGAACCTGCCTATTCGAAGGCGACGAGCGCAGGGATGAGTGCAAAAGAGCATGTTAGCAATTACTTCCTCGGTCGTTGTGACGCCCGAAAAAATACAGTCGCGGATGCGTACGCTGCGCGGTCGCTCGCCGAAGAAAAAATCTCGACGTTTATATTTGGCCTACCAAGCGTTTCCGAGTTTCGAAAAGAATTCGAAAGGGCATTGAGCAATGGCTAATTTTGCGGCGCGGGTCGCTGCCCGAATCCGTTCAAATCCGTCGTTTCAACGCGACTTCTCGTGGCTATGTGCACGAGGGATTGCCGCACTTGCAGAGAACAAGGACCTTCGGCTTGAGGCCGACGAGTCGGCTGACGATTTGCTTCGTCTTACGAGGCTGGTTGAGTCGGCGAGCTGTCTTGCGCTCGCTGAAGACGATGTTAGCCATCAATTTGCTCAAACAATCGCGCTGTACGCTGTCGCATCAGACAAAGAACCCGGGCTCGTCGCGGCCTGCGGTCACATCCTATCTGAGCTCGGCAATTTTCCAGCTTCGACATTTGTTCAGAGCTTGCATGGGCTAAAGGACCAGGTACTACCGCCACTTATCCAGGTTCGCGACTTCGCGCGCAGATACCAGAATACGGTGACGCTTCCGGGTGGGCGTTTGCCACTGACGGATTTTCAGTTCGACATCTGGAGCGACTTGGTACATGGCCGCTCAACGGCGATTTCTGCTCCGACATCAGCTGGCAAGTCGTTTGTTGTTCGGGCATTCGTTGTGCAGAAAGTCAAGCAAATGCCAGCCGTCCACGTCGCCTACATCGTACCGACCCGTGCCCTGATGGCGGAAGTTCAGGAGAAGTTAACTGACTCTCTCAATGGCAACGACGAGACACTGCGTGTTACAAGTGTACCAGTTGAGGATGCAGAGCAGAGGCCCAAGCAAGTTTTCGTAGTCACTCAGGAGCGCTTGCTCGCCTACCTCGACGAAGTCCCGACGGCAGCTTTTGATTTCGTCGTCGTCGACGAGGCTCAACAGATGGGAGACGGCTCACGTGGGATGATTTTGCAAGACTGTCTGGAGCGTATCAACAAGGCTAACCCGAGGTGCGGGCAATATTTCATCGCTCCAATGGCGAGCCGTGTGGACAACCTTGCCGCCGCAGTTGGACGGAACGATGTAGCGACTCATCTAACAACCGATTCGCCCGTCGTGTCGACGAAAATAGTTGTCAAGCCGAGCGCTGATTCGGCCAACGAACTCACCCTTGAAATGTTGGACCGTGGCTTGCGGCGTCCGATTGGACGTCTGTATCGAGACTACGGGTTCGGCGACCGTCGCACGTTACTTACTTCTGTCTGCACCGAACTTGGCACAGCTGGCGGCTCCCTTATATATGCATCTGGGCCTGCCGACGCTGAAACTACCGCTTTGCAGATTGCGATAAATTTGCCTGAGCGCGACTCCCTCAAATTAAGGGAACTGTCTCGCTTCGTACGCGAGCACGTCCACAAGGATTATTCGCTTGCGTTTTGTGTATTGCGCGGCGTGGGCTTCCATTATGGGTCCATGCCAACCTTGTTACGTCAGGCGTTGGAGGATGCGTTTCGCGACGGAAGCCTTTCGTACCTCGCGTGCACGACAACGCTGTTCCAAGGCGTCAACTTGCCGGCGCGAAATGTATTCATTGATAAAGTACGTAGAGGCAGGAGCGCCCAACTAGAGGATGACGATGTCTGGAATTTCGTTGGGCGGGCCGGACGCCTGATGAACGACGTTGCTGGCAACGTCTTCCTCGTCGACTATGACAACTGGCCAGCCAAGCAGCTAGATACACCACCTCAAATCAAGGTTGAGCCCGCCCTCAGCAGATTCTTTGGTTCCGAGCGCCCAGAACTGGAACAATACATCAAGGACCGTGGAAGGGTCGCTAGCCGCGGTCGGGACCACCGTGATGTCGAAGCCGCAGCTGGACTTTTATTGAATCGCGTTCGGAAGGGGAGCTATCGTGAAACAGTACGACGATGTGCTGCTGGCTTGGGCGAGGCGGAGATAACAACGCTCGAGATGCACCTTCAGACTGCTCTGGAAGAGCTTGATGTACCCGCGTCAGTCACGGAGCGGAATTGGTTGATTTCACCATGGCGACTGGAAGTCATGTTTAAGTATCTTGCGACTGCGATTGCCGATGGAACTTGGAAGGAGGTTTTTCCGGCGCATCCCATGCTCCCGGAGAGTTATTCACGATATGAAAGGATGTTCGTTGCTATTGAGACGTACCTAGTCGGCAAACCGAATGATAAATGGGCCAGGTATCTGAACTACCAGGCAAACGCATGGATGAAGGGGGCAACCATAGCGACGATGGTCGAGAAACAGCTTCAATACAGCCCCCCAAAGCAAACAGCGCGAGCGGCGGCGCAAGGTCCCAACTCAGACAGTGCTGTTCGGAAGATTTTCACGCTGCTTGAGACCACGCTTCGCTTCAGATACGTTCAGCTGACGCGCGCTTACTGCGATTGCTTCGTTGCGGCGCTGCGTAACGCCGGCATGAATGCGGAGGCAGAACGCATCTACCCGGTCGCCCTTTCTCTGGAATTGGGGGCATGCACAAAGACTGTTGTCTCGCTCATCGAACTAGGCCTATCGCGCATTTCGGCACAGGCATTGAGCGGTCAAATTAGAGGTTCTGACCTTACGGCGGTACAGGTGCGCGATTGGCTTCGTGTTCGCCGGCTTGAAGACCTTCCCATTGCACGGGTTGTGTTGGACGAGTTGGTCAAACTTCGCCTTTTAAAGACACAATAAGCACACATTGGCGCCCAGTCGTCAGCTTGTACAGGCGGGCTGAATCCTGCCGATGGAGCCGTACGGGTAAGAGCGAGCTACGGGCCGCTAGTCACGTCTTCGCCCGCTTTCTCTTCGCTGTGGACAGAAGCGATGGACGAGTTGCACCGGAGTTTGTAAAGGACGACTCAAGGTTTCAACGCGTATTCTGTTGAAGACTTTGGCGCTGGGTAAGCCGGAAAGTCTAAAGAAACCGCTTTTGGTCGAGCAAAATCTATGAGCGTGAGAACGATTGCAGCAGCCGTCTTTGCCTTTGCTGGCCTGTTCTTCGGTATCAGGTCCGGGTTGAATGGTGAATACATAAGTGCGGCCTCGTCAATCATGAGTGGCGGCATGGTGGCCGCAGCCATCATCTTGCGATATTTCGAGGCGCTTGCGTCGGGTTGGTGGGAAGTTGGCGCTTGTCTCTGCACCGCAGTCTCACTCGTTGGTTCCATCGTTGAGAGCCCTGCGCTTGACATCGAAAGGCAGGAAATACAAAACGAAATCTGGCAGCAATCTGCGGAGCTTGAGTTTGGTGTTTATCGAACACATATGCTAGGACCCGAAGTCACTGCGGAAGCAGGAAACTTGCTCAAATCGTGTGCGATGCAAGGCATTATAGATTCGCAAGCAACCACAGTCAGTGCGCAAAAGGCCCTTTATCTGGGACCAACCGCCAGCCTGCTAGAAGCGTCGGCCGAGCTACGGTCGAACCCATCGCCACAGGACTGCCTCGGAGCATTTGCAGTTCTGAATCGCACTCATCCTGAGCTGTTCGCCCAGGTTACGAGGAAACACTTGGTGTGGTTGAAAAAGCACAAAATCATCAATTGAGTCGCATGCTTTTCTTCCAAGATGACACGGACAGAATGATTGCGAGCAGCGGAAAGATTGCGAGCAAGCCACTCCACGTGGGGCCAACAGCGGCAGAAAAATAAGTGACAGCCAGTGTGAGAAGCGCTCGTAGGACCATTCATAACTTCAGGTCGTGCCGTAGAAGGGGCAGCCCTCGTGCTTCCGTCTTGCGGCGAGGGAGAAATCGCTGACCGAACACGACATTTGCGAGCGCGACGCTGATGGACCACGGCAATGTAGCGGGCAACTTTGATAGCAACGATGCCACCAATATCCAGGAAACAAAGCCGAGCGCAATCGCGGTCGGCCACCTAGCCGTGCGGCACGCCCAGGCGTCGCGAAGCTTAATGTTTCAGAAGCGCAGATTGCGGACACAGAAAACAAAGCCGCCGGGGAGCGAATGCGGCCCCTTTCTCGTTTGCCAGCAAGAGAAGTATCGGCCCGGCTACAGCGGGAAAGCCGGCGAGCCATCCGGCCGCTCTTGGCCCCACCATTTGCCCGACATCGAGATGAACCAAAGGAAAGCGGGTACCAAGGCAAGCTTGAGAGCAAGCATGGGATGGCTCAGACGTTGAAGACGTATCCTACCGACTTCGTCCAAATGACAAGTTGCGTGGTCACTTAATCGAATGTTAAGGGCCGACAATCCCTGTCGTCGCAATTTCGGTGAACGCGACCTTTTGGTCAGCGCGGCGGATTTGTCGTACTGTGAACGCGCTCCAATCCTGCGCTCAGTCGTTCCGGGCGCCGCCGGACATTAAACACTGCCGCGGCAGATGTCGGTCTCCCGCGCTTGTGAGGCGACCGGATAACGCGTCTCAGCGTTAACGGCCGACGTAGCGCCAACTTGAGTACGCGAAGCCCTCAAGTTTTGTCCATCAAGGACGTAATGAGAAGGACGTTCCACCGCTATGCGACAAAAGTGGAGCAAATTTACTCAACAAGAATGCGTACGCGCCGAACACGCGCCGATTTGGACCTGAGACCAAGCAATCATGAAAGCACGAGCAGTTCTCGCAGTCGCCTGCGCAGCTCTGTCGCCCTATGCGGTGGCAGCAAGTCCTTTTTCAGCGGTGTTTTCTGACACAACGACACTGTTTTTTATTCTCCTGAACGCTGTGCTGACGTGCTATTTCGTCTTCTATAGATTTAACCGCTTCGCGGTGGTCCATGGGCCGGAGATACTGACGACCGTCGGCATCCTCGGCTGTTTCCTGGGCATCGCCCTCGCGCTGCTTCATTTTGACGCGTCGAACGTCTCGGAGAGCGTTCCGCACCTGCTGGAAGGTGTCAAAACAGCTTTCTGGGCATCAGTCAGCGGCGTCTTCGGGTCACTTCTTATCCGGGCGAGGCATGGTCTTCATAAAAAGCCAATTCCACAGACCGATGGAGCTCCGAAGTCCGCGACATTGGACGATGTTGTCGCTGCAACGCACGCCTTACAACGCAGTCTCTCTGGGACCGAAGAGGGCAGCCTCTTGTCGCAGTTGAAGTTGATGCGCCAAGAGCAAGGGGACGAGCTCAAGCAACTACGGACATCGTTCGATACGTTCGCCAAGCGAATGTCGGAAGACGGCTCGAAGGCACTCATCGAAGCGCTGAAGGAAGTGATTCGGGACTTCAACACACAAATCAACGAGCAGTTCGGCGAGAACTTCAAGCATCTGAACTCTGCGGTCGAGAAGCTAGTGGTCTGGCAGCAGCAGTACAAGGAGGAACTGGACAAGCTACAGGTGCTCCAAAAGTCGTCGGCTGACGACCTCCGCAATGCATCGTCCGGACTGGCGCTCTTCATCGATAGAGCATCAGGATTCGCTAGCACGGCGGAAGCGCTCGAGCGGACCTTGAAGGGTTTGGCGCAGCAACACCAGGCGATAGACCAGTCTCAGCGTTCAATGGCTGAGGTGTTGCTTCAGATGAAGGATGTCACACCACAATTCTCGCGAAAGGTCGATGAGATGACTGAGGCGATGAAGCAAGGCGTCGCGAAGGTTCACTCTGATACGGCGGAGGTTGTGAAGGCATTTGGCACGCAGTTGCAATCGTCGTCGGCCGAGCTGAAGCAGTTGCTCACGGACACAATGAAGAAATCGCAGACTGAGGTAAGCGACAACCTGACCAGGTCAATGGAGTCAATCAGGCAGAGTGTCGTCGCCTTGGACAAGGGACTGCAGGAAGAGCTTTCGAAGAGCCTTGAATCGCTCGGGCGCCAACTGGCATCCCTATCGGAGAAGTTCGTCTCGGATTACACGCCTTTGACCGACCGTCTGCGCGAAGTCGTCCGAATCGCGAAATCAGCCTAAGGAACGGGCGCGATGGATTTCGAGCACAGCAACCAGTCATACTGGATTCCGATGGCCGACTTGATGACCGGATTGATGATGGTCTTCATGTTGTTGACGGCCGCCTTCATGCTAAGAGTCGAGCAGACGACAACGCTTGTGGTCAAGGAATACGAGACAACCAAGCGCGACATGCAACTCGCGCTGCAGAAGGAGTTCGCGAAAGACTTGAAACAGTGGAACGCTGAGATTCTTGGGGATATGACTATCCGGTTCAATGACCCCACGGTGTTGTTCGCAACCGGCTCGTCCGAACTCCGCCCGAAATTCAAGGAGGTACTGGGTCAATTCTTCCCTCGGTACGTTCGTTTGCTTACGTCGAAGCAGTACAAGGGCGCAGTCAAAGAAATTCGAATCGAGGGCCACACAAGCGCCGCGTGGACTGGAACTTCCGACGAGAAGGTAGCGTATTTCCGAAATATGGAACTATCGCAGGCGCGCACGCGGAGCACCCTCGAGTACCTTCTTTCACTGTCGGCGCTTCGCGACAACGAGAAGTGGCTGGTACAACACGTCACTGCCAATGGGCTCTCGTCGTCGCGGCCGCTGTCTGCGGATGAGCAGACGTCAAAGACACAGCTTGCCAATCAGCGGGTCGAGTTCCGCATCGTAACGAACGCGAGCGAGAAGATGGACGCTATCGCTGAGAAGCTGCAAAAGCAATGAGTATTCGGCTACCCGATTTTCTCGCTTGGGGAGCGTTCAACACGCTCCGGCACCACATGGGCGCGCCACTTATCGAACGATTCGGTGCCAAGCGGCCAATCAAAGAAATTGAGCTTCCCCTAAGTGAGCGTCTCAAGGATGGCGGCGTCGATGTCAGCGTCGACCAAATCGAAATCCTCGACGACCGCACGCTCGCATACAAGGGCTTTCGCGTTCTGGTCTACATCAGAGATGTGCCGAACCTGGGCCATAGAGTGGAGATGCCGCGATATCATCTTGCCTACTGTCACACGCTCGAAATGATGTACCGCAACAAGCGCTCCGAGCGTTACGTCGTCGCAAACTCGGACTCGGGCCTCTTCCAGGTGAATCTCATCGATGGCGCGGTACGTTCGAAGCTCGTTGCGCTCAATGTCTGCCAGAACTGCCTCGCTAGCATTTCGTGGAACGGGTTTGATATGCAACAGCCCCGCCCGCATCGACTCGAGCTCGTCTCGAGCTTCAGGCTCCCAGCGTTCTTCGAGAAATATCCCCGCGATTTGATGGCGAACAAGCCGGGTCACACATCTGATACGGCACCAGTCAACAATTACACGAACGACTGGAACGAGGTCTCCGATAGAACCAGGCGACAACGGGGATATTGTTGCGGAAAATGCCGCACGGCATTGAAACAGAGCGACTCGAGATTTCTGCACGTCCATCATCGGAACGGGCAGAAGAATGACAATCGTGATGAGAATCTGGAGGTTCTCTGCATCGGGTGTCACGCGGAAGAGCCGTTCCATGCCCATATGAAACGCCTACCAGACTATCGTGTCTTTATGCAGACGTACCGGTCGCACAACAGTCAGGCGGAAGGCAGAGACTCGGGTCGGTAGGACCGGACGACAGGGCCGCACAATGAGAAGGACTGATTTCGGCACCTGTCGATTTAACGCGCGAAAAAAAGCGCGGAATGCTGGGTCGCAGCTTTCCGCGCTAACTGGTACCACTAGGAGCCGGTTATCGAACGAGGAATCCGTACGTCAGCGGGTCACGCTCGTCCACAATCCATTGCCCGAAGCCACAGATGTAGGCGTTCCCTTCGACTTCGGGGATGACCGCTTTGAAATCACCAACGGTTGTCTCGCTGAGCACACGTCCTTTGAAGACGGTACCGATGATGGACTCATTCACGAGCGTCTGGTCTTTGCTTATTTCGCCACGAAGGTAAAGCTGAGCGACGCGGCCGCCGGTGCCTGAGCCGGTCGGTGAGCGGTCCACTTCCCGGTCAGCAAAGACGCAGCAGTTCGCTTGCGTGGAGCCTTCATGCCGCGGCTTGTTGGCAATGATGGTGCCGTAGATATGGTTGATTTCCGGGATGTCCGGATGCTCGACCGGGAATGCCTTGTTCGCTGCCTGCTTCACCTCAGCGCCAAAACGGATGAGGTCTTCGACCGACGATTCACGTACTTCGAGGTCGTGCGGCGCTCCGTCCGTGTAGAAGTAAAACGCACCACCAAAAGCGATATCACCCTTGACCGCACCGAACGACGGCGTCTCGACAGTGACGTCGCGCTTCCAGATGAAGGAAGGAACGTTCACGAACCGAACGTTACCGGCATGCTCACCGTCCCATTGAACGAACGCTTCGATGAAGCCGCAGGGAGCATCGATGCCAATGCGTGTCTCAGGGACTTGTCGCTGAACCCAGCCTAGCTCGACCGCGGCGGTAGAGAGCGCGATAACGCCGTGCCCGCAGTGGTCGCTGTAGCCCTCGTTGTGGAGGAAAATGACTCCAAAGTCGGCTGTCGGACTAATCGGCTCAGTCAGATATCCGCCGTACATGTCGGCGTGGCCGCGTGGCTCGAACATCAACGCGGTACGGATTTCGTCGGCATTCTCCTTCAACCATGCGCGACGTTTCACGATAGTGTCGCCGGGCAGACGAGGAAGTCCGCTCGTCACGATACGGAACGCCTCCCCGCCGGTATGGACTTCAACAGTCGAAATAGTGCGAGTGATTTTCATGTGCTCTTCGTCGTTCCTTGAGGCGTTACTGTCCGTACGGGACCGGAAGCCCGTTCTTGATGACGTAGACAGTCGTCGGGGCGCCCTTCAGGTCGCCGTTTGCATCGAACGAGTACGTGCCGGCTACGCCCTTGTAGTCCGTCTTCGCGAGCTGGGCCGTGAGTTTCGCCTTGTCGGTTGTAGTGCCCGCCTTAACCATGGCATCCGCGAGCAGCTTCACGCCGTCGTAGTAGCTGACGCCGTACACCTGCGTGTCCGTGTTGTACGCGGCCTTGTACTTCTGAAGGAACTCGCGTCCGGCCGGCGTCTTGTCGAGGGAAATCCCCCCTTGTGCGCAATAGACGATGGATGCTGCGTCGCCTGCGACTTTGCCCATGTCAGCTGAACAGATGCCGTCGCCGCCGAGCAGCTTGGCGCGCAGACCGCGGGCCTTCATTTGCTTGGCCATCGGCGCGCCTTGTGAAGCGTACCCACCAAAGAAGATGACGTCCGGGTTTTTGGATTTGATGCTAGTGAGAATGCCGAGGAAGTCGGTCGCTGACGAGTTCGTGAATTGCTGGTCGACGATTTGGATTCCGTTGGCCTTCGCTTCCTTGACGAACTGTTCGGCGACGCCTTGACCATATGCGGTACGGTCATCGATAACCGCGGCGGTTTTCGCCTTCAGTGTCTTAGCAGCGAACTGACCCATCGTGCCGCCGAGCTGCTCGTCGCTTGCGCCGATACGGAAAATGTTCTTGAAGCCTTGCTTGGTTAGAGCCGGGTTGGATGCAACCGGCAGCATGGGTACGCCAGCGCTGTTGTACACGCGCGATGCCGGGATAGCGACACCTGAGTTATACGGCCCCATGACGGCAACGACCCCGCTATCCACCATCTTCTGCGCGACTTGCACGCCAATCTTCGGGTCCGCCTGGTCGTCTTCCGAGTCCAGTTTGAACGTCACTTTCTGGCCAGCGACCGTGACGCCGGCTTTGTTGAGTTCATCTATCGCGAGACGCGCGCCGTTCTCGTTGTCCTTTCCGTTCGGTGCCTGTGGGCCTGTCAACGGAGCAGAGTGACCGATTGTTACAACGGTTTGAGCATTGGTCGACAAGGAAAAGCCGGCGACGGCCACGGCGGTCATTGTTGTTACTAAGCGGCGCATGGACACTCCACGAATTGGACTTATGAGTGACCACATTAACCGCATTTTGGTCGAAACTCAACCTATTTCAAAAACAACGAACCGGCCTTGGTTCCTACGATACCAATATGCTCGTTTCCCCTTGCGCCTTCGTTCACGAAAGGCTTTGCTTGTAAATCGCATAATGGTTTTCCCCGATAAGTGGTCATAAAAAGACCAGAAGTTGTCTTGAGACTTGAGTTGTCTTATTTTCTGGCCTAGTATCGTTCCACCTTCTAGGTGCAACCGGGGTGCTACCCGGGACTGTGGTCGAGACTTTACCACCGCAGATTGATGTCGGGCGTCACGATGGTTCAGGCGCCTTTTTCGAGGACATGATGAGAAAGCACTTTCCGACCGTGGTTGCCTGCGTAGTCGGGCTCACGAGCATCGTCTCGGCCTCCGCCAGCGCGGACGAACTTGCAGACGTTAAAGCAAAAGGGGCGATGAGCTGCGGCGTCCTCGGTTCCTTTGAGCCCTTTGGCTTTGTCAGCACAAACCGTGAGCTGCAGGGGTATGACGTCAACATGTGCAATGCGCTCGCAAAACGTATTGGAGTCACCGCCGAGGTCCGCCCGATGGCGATTGATGCCCGAATACCTGAATTGCAGGCGGGTCGTGTCAACATCATGGCGGCGGGTCTTGCCTACACGGCACAGCGCGCAACGCAGGTCGATTTTTCAGACGGCTATTACGTTAGTCCGCACATCCTCGCCGTACGCGTCGACCACGGCATCAACAAAGTGTCGGACCTTAACGGGCGGCGGATAGCCTTCACGAAAGGCGGCATCGCCGAGAACTACGTTAAGAAGGAGGTGCCCGGCGCCATCCTGGTCGGTCTTGAGGACACACCGACGGCGTTCACTTCGATGGCTCAGGGCAAAAGCGACGCCATCAGCGTCTCTGAGGAGGTTGCAAGCCGACTCGTGAACAAACTCGGACCCGCAGCCACGCAATTCAAGATTCTCGAGCCGCCCATCGGAAGTGAAATTTGGGGCTTCGGTGTGAGGAAGGGCGAGGAGCCGTTCCTAAAGGCGGTCAATATCGCCCTCGAAGACATCGAGCGCTCTGGCGAGGCGCAACAGATATTCGACAAATGGCTCGGGCCAAATACGCTCTACAAGATGACGCGCGAGTTCAAGATATCGCCGATTCCGAGAACAGGGGCTGTTACGCCGAACAAGGGTGCCCAGAAAGCCGCACCGCCAGCCGGGTGGAAAGGCCACCTCTCAATTTTGACGCCTCAGAATATCAAGCTGCTAGCGAGCGGCATCGCCGCGACGGTCATTCTCTCCGTTGGCAGTTGGCTCTTGGCGTTCATCTTCGGGACGTTCCTCGCCATCATTCGGATGACGAGAATCCGTGTGTTGGAATGGCTTGTCATCGCCTTCGTTGAATACCAACGATGTGTGCCGCCTCTGGTGCACATTTTCCTCTGGTACTTCGGCGTCTCAAATCTCTTGCCGGTCAGCTTGCAACAGGTAGCGAATGCGCATCATGGGGAGATGTATTTCGCGGCATTAGCCATCGGTCTGTACTACGCGGCTTACGTATCTGAGGATATTCGGAGTGGTCTGCGTAGCGTCCCGTACGGCCAGCATGAAGCGGCCCGCGCGGTCGGCTTCAACTACCTGAGCGCTATGCGTTACATCATCATGCCGCAGGCTCTGAGAAACGCTATCCCACCGATGGTAAGTGGCAGCGTTCTTCTGATGAAGACGACGAGCTTGGCAATGGTCGTAGGAGCCGTTGAGCTCACCTACGCGACCAAAGAAATCGCAAATAGCACTTTTAAAGCGTTCGACATCTATGGTCTGAGCACAGCAATTTATGTCGGCATCGCCTTGGCGTTGATGTGGGCGGGAGCCGCACTCGCGCGCAGATACCATATCCCTTTGAGGTAAGCCATGTTTGACATTATCCGAGACAACTGGCTGTTAATTTTGATTGGCTCTTACCCGAGCGGTCCGCTCGGTGGCGTGGCGGCTACGCTAATTCTTTCTGTAATCGGCATCGGCCTGGCCTTTCCGCTTAGCATTTTGCTCGCGCTTGCCCAGTTGAGTCCCTTCAACTGGATTCGGCGACCCGCGATTGCCATCAAATACCTCGTCCGAAGCATTCCACTGGTGATGCTCATTTTCGGCGCTTACTTCGTGATTCCGGTGTTGGTCGGACACCAGGTCACCGGCTTTACCACGATGGTGTGGACGCTCGTCATCTTTGAAGCGGTCTACCTTGCAGAAATCGTGAGAGCTGGTATCGAGGCATTGCCGAGGGGGCAGACTGAAGCAGCGGCGGCACTCGGTATGAGCTACTGGATGCGAGTTCGTGTCGTGATTCTTCCGCAGGCTCTGTACAACATGCTACCGAGTATGGTGGGGCAGTTTGTGACTGCAATCAAGGACACGTCGCTTGGCTATGTCATCGGTGTGCAAGAACTCACCTACGCTGCCAACCAGGTGAACAACAACACACTCACCAAGCCGTTCGAAGTCTTCTTTCTGTTGTCTCTTGTGTACTTCGTCATCTGCTTTACGTTCACCCAGCTTGCGCGACATCTCGAGGCGAAAGTGTCGAAGAAGCGTACTGCGGCACGCACAGATGCCGTACTGGAAGCAGAAGGCGTGACGCCTGTCGTGTCCTCTTAATTGCTGGAGCCGTGAGATGATTACTTTCAAGAATGTCGAGAAGTGGTACGGAAGCTATCACGCTCTGCAGGATATCAATGCCACCGTCAAACGCGGCGAGGTCGTGGTCGTCTGCGGGCCTTCCGGCTCCGGTAAATCAACGCTCATCCGGACAGTGAACCGCCTAGAGGAAATCAATGGGGGGACCATTGAGGTCGACGGGCAGGACATTCACGCAAAGGGCATAGACATGAACGCGTTCCGTAGCCGCGTCGGCTTTGTGTTTCAGCAGTTCAACCTCTTTCCGCACCTATCGGTACTCGACAACATCATTGCTGCGCCAACCAGGGTGGCAAAAGTTCCGAAGGCTGAGGCGGTTTCACTTGCTCACGAGCTTCTGAACAAGGTCGGCCTCAGTCACAAGGCGACGGCATTTCCTGGCCAGTTGTCAGGCGGACAGCAGCAGCGGGTGGCCATTGCTCGCGCCCTTGCCATGAAGCCGCCAGTGATGTTGTTCGACGAGCCGACGAGTGCTCTTGACCCTGAAATGGTCGGCGAGGTTCTTTCCGTCATGAAGTCGTTGGCGAAAGAAGGCATGACGATGGTGTGCGTGACGCATGAAATGAAGTTCGCTCGGGACGTCTCTGACACCATCTGGTTCATGGACAAAGGCACGCTTTTGGAAACGGGCGCGCCTGACGAATTCTTCAACTCGCCGAAGCATCCGCGTGCACAGTCCTTCCTTTCCGAGATTGCGACCGTTTGAGGTCAAAACCGAATCCCGCGGCGAAGATAGACGCACCGGCTGAACTGCAATGAAAATCACGAAAGTATCTGTTTTGGAGTTCAGCCGAGAACTGGATGGGACGGTGTGGAATCCCGTCTTCCGGTGGCGCGAGAGGCGTGCACCGCTCGTTTCGATTGAGTTTGAGGACGGTGTGGTCGGCATTGGGGAGGGGTGGTCTAGATACACGGACTGCCAGTCGGTTCTCAGCTTACTCGTGGATGAAGTCGGGCCAGCGCTCGTTGGGCGGACGTTCCACTCAGCGAGCGGCGCCTATAACTTCTTGCGCATGTCTCACGCGATGCAGCCTGCGTGGGCGTTGTCCGCCGCCATCAGCGCGGTGGACATTGCCATGTGGGATGCTGCTGCCAAGCGACGCAATCTCCCGCTCTGGAAGCTGCTGGGTGGCGGCGATGCGCTAGCCCCCGTATATGCGAGTGGTGGCCTATATCGCGACGGGCAAGACGCACAGGCGCTCGCGTCTGAGTTCCAGCGGTATGTTGACAGCGGATTCACCTCATTCAAGATGAAAATCGCCGGCATACCGCTTTCCCTAGACATGGAGCGGGTCGAAGCCGTCCGAGCGACCATCGGCCACAGCGCGTGTTTTTGGGTGGACGCCGTCAATCAACTCACGGCTGTCTCTTGCGCGCAGTGGTTCAGCGAACTGGAGAGATTCGCGCCTGACGCTATTCAGTCTCCCGTCGCCTTCGATGACGTCGAGCTCATGCAGCACATCAATCGAGAGTTCCTGCCCGTGATTGCCGCGGAAGCTGAGTATCGTCATGACGAGCTCCAGCGACTCGTTAATGCAAAGGCGATTACGCACCTGCAGTTTTGCCTGCCACTTTGTGGGGGCGTAAGTGGCGCCCTTGCGCTTGATGGGATGGCATCCCGGGCGGGAGTGTCGTCCACGCCTCAGTGTTTCTCTACCTCGATTGCTCAAGCTGCAACCCTTCACTTTGCGGCGGCACGTGCGAACGTCGTTTCAGCCGAATTTCACTGTTTTCATGACCATCTGTCCTTCTTGTATCGTGATGACGCAGGCGCCATCAAGGGCGGCGTAGCATGTGCCGGAAGCGGTCCTGGCCTCGGCGTCGACGTTCCGCAGGTGGGGCTTCAGCCGGACGGGAGCAGAATCTTGGCAGTCCGCGAGCTCCGATAAAGGCTAACGTTCTTCTAAGCGATAGGAGAAGGACAGATGCGCAGGCTCAGGTGAGTCTGCGCTTTTTCTTGTTTCTTGCCGACCCCTCGTCCCTTCTCTGCTGCATTGCCGTCTCACTGAGACGTTCCTCCTATTCCTCTCACGGCAAAGTCGATGTACCCATAGACCGATTTCTACAGAGGCACCGATGCAAAAATGCGCAGGGTCTTCCGGAGCCTGCGCATTTCTGTTGCGGGTAATGTCGTGCAGGCGCGCCGTCAAGGAGATGTGGAGTTGCCCCTGTAACTCAGGACACGCGGACACTGCTAGGTTGATGAGACCGCAGCGCATCTAAACTCGCGAGGCGAGCGGTATTTCAGGGCTTTGTGCGGGTGGCGTTCATTGTAGTGCTCAAACGCGATGGCCAGACGCGAGAGCGCTGTTGGTGCGTCGGGCTTGTCCATATACGCGACGTAGTTGTGCTTCATGGTCTTCACGAACGATTCGGCCATGCCATTGCTCTGCGGCGAACGGACCGGCGTGGTTAGCGGCTCAAGTCCCAGTTCACGAGCGAAGCTGCGTGTGCGGTGGTCGATGTAGGCCGAGCCGTTGTCCGATAGCCATTCGATGGTCTGCGTAGCCTGCGTGGTGCCGAAGCGCTGTTCGACGGCAGCCAGCATCACGTCGCGTACCACATCGCCACTATGGCCGCCGGTCGTCGCCGCCCAGCTAATCGCTTCCCGGTCGCAACAGTCCAGCGCGAACGTGACGCGCAGCGGCGTGCCATCGTCGCACCGGAACTCAAAGCCATCGGAGCACCAGCGGGTGTCGCTACGGTCAACGGCAACGCGACCGTCATGCCGCCGATTGTCTCGCCGCACGCCGGGGCGCCGCAGCAGCAACCGATGCTCACGCATAACCCGATACACGCGCTTGTGATTGATATACGGCGCGCTGGTCTGTTCTCGACTACGGCGCAGCAGCGCCCAGATGCGTCGGTAGCCGTAAGTTGGGAGGTGCGCTACATGGGCCTGGATTTCCTCGACCAATTCCGTGTCGTCGGTCGGCCTGGCGCTACGACCATCTTGCCAATCGGGCGAGCGAGCCTGTTTCGCTGCTACACCAGAGCGCGCCACGCCGAGAACTTCGCAGACCGTTTTCAATGGTCGTCCCCTGGCAGCAAGGGCGAGCGCGCAATCAGGTTTTTTGAGCGGCCCCATTCAACGGCTTCTCTCAGGATTTCGACTTCCACTGTCTTTTTCCCGAGTAGTCGTTGCAGTTCCTTGATTTCCTTGATGGCGGCGGCCAGCTCAGATGCGGGCACAACAGATTCACCTGCCTTCACCGCCGCCAGACTGCCTTCCTGGTATTGCTTGCGCCAGCCAAACACCTGGTTGGCGTTGACGCCGTGCCGGCGCGCCACGCCCGACACGGACGCTCCTGGCTCCAGTGTTTCCTGCACGATGGCGATTTTTTCCTGCGCGGTGCGCCGACGACGGCGCTCCGGCTCGCTCAGAATTTCGATGGATTCCACGTAATGACTAGGCTTACTGTTAGACACAAGACTATCCCTTATTTTAAGAGAGTCCTCGTGTACTCAGATACGTGGGGCCGCTCCAAGATGACGGCGCGCATGAGACCGACGTCATACGAGAGTCATCAGATTAGCGTTTCCACCGGCGGCGGTCGTGTTGACACTGACCGTCCGCTCAACGAGAAGCTGGTCAACGGCATACTCAAATCCGTCCACCCCTTCCCGACGCGGATGAGCTTGCACCGTCGCGATGGGGCCATGGCGCTGCGACAACATCTTCGTCAACGACAGCAAGCCTGCTTCATCGCCGTCATAGAGGGCTGCGTCCGGCTGAGACGACGCTACATCAATCAACGCCACGTGCTGTCGAAGTCCCTGCGGCAGCTCCTGATAGACCTGTTCCGCAACAGACCCAGCGAGCTCAACGGAATTGCCTGTTGCCAGCGCGGCGAGCAACTGCGCGTGCGCGCCTTCGGTCGAGTTCGCGACGCAAAGTACGGTTCCGCGCGGCGCCAGCGAATAGGTGTTTCGCTCCCCGGTGGGTCCAGGCAACGCGGCGGTCACGCCGAAGACAGGTTGCTGGATGTACCGCGTGCAACGCGAAGCTGACAGTTCGTCACCCACGCTATGGAAGTGTCAACGCAACTGCTCAAGAACATTGTTCGGATGCGCGGCAGAGTCCGCCACCGCCGTAGGCGTAAAAGTCAACGATTTGGGCAGACTTGAAGGACGCTTGCCCAAAAGGCGGCGCAGATACAGCGCTCCGCCAGCCTTCGGTCCTGTGCCAGATAGACCTTCGCCTCCAAACGGTTGCACGCCCACTACTGCGCCAACGATGTTGCGGTTCACGTACACATTTCCGACATGAGCCTGCTCGAGGACGAGTCCAATGGTCTCGTCGATTCGAGTGTGTACGCCCAGCGTCAAACCGTAGCCGGTATCTTTGATTTCACTCATCAACTTTTGCAGCTCGGTGCGCTTGTAGCGCAGCACATGCAGCACGGGCCCGAAGACCTCGCGCTTGAGCTCGCGCAGAGAATTGATTTCAATGAGCGTCGGCGGAACGAACGTGCCGTTGCTGCAGCTTTCGGGAAGCGACAGCTGTGTCACGCGGTGGCCCGAGGCACGCATCGAGGCAATATGCGCCTCAAGGCCTTGTCGTGCCTCGGCGTCAATCACTGGTCCCACGTCAACCGAAAGTCTGTCCGGGTTTCCGACGACGAGCTCGTGCATCGCGCCCAGCAACATCTCAAGCGTGCGGTCGGCGACTTCTTCCTGGATGCACAGCACGCGCAAAGCCGAGCAACGCTGGCCGGCCGAATCAAAAGCCGACTGAAGCACGTCGACCACGACTTGCTCAGCAAGTGCCGAGGAATCCACAATCATTGCATTCTGACCGCCGGTTTCTGCAATCAGCGGGATGGGACGACCTTCCGCGTCAAGGCGTGCTGCCAGCGTTTTGTTGATGATGTGTGCCACCTCAGTGGACCCTGTGAACATGACCGCGCGTACACGTGAATCAGAAACGAGCTTGGCCCCAACCTTCCCGCCGTCGCCAGGAAGCAGCTGAACAACGCCTGCTGGCACGCCGGACTCGCGGAGGATGCGGACAGCTTGCGCCGCGATTAGCGGGGTTTGTTCTGCCGGTTTCGCGATGACCGTGTTGCCAGCGGCCAGTGCCGCGACTACCTGGCCCATGAAAATCGCTAACGGAAAGTTCCAAGGGCTGATACAGACAACCGGGCCGAGCGGCTCGTGAGCCTGCCCGTCGAACTCGCCGATTCGGGCGGCGTAGTAACGCAGAAAGTCAACGGCTTCGCGGATTTCGGAGATTGCGTTGGGAAGTGACTTCCCAGCCTCGCGGATGACCAGTCCCATCAGGGTCGGCATTTCCGCCTCAAGCTGGTCCGCAGCTCGATTCAGACACTCTGCACGGTGCGCGACGCTCGTTTCGGCCCATCCGCGATAGGCGCTAGTCGCATTCGAAAGGGCAAGTTCCACGTCGTCGGGTGTTGCATCAGCAACCGTACCGACGATGTCTTGGTGTTCTGCGGGATTAAGAACCGGTGCTCCGGTGGGCCGCACGGCCGCTTCCGTCGCAAGCATTGGTGCTGCCGTCCATGTTCTCAGCACGCTCGAGTTCAGCGCTTTCCCGAGTTCCTGCAACGCGCGCTCATTCGAGAGGTCGATGCCTTGCGAGTTGGGACGCTCCGCACCATAGAGTTCTCGCGGTAACGGGATTTTTGCGTGCGGAGCGCCGAGCGGGGACAACTGCTCCGCTTCGCGAATTGGGTCAGCAATCAAATCCGCGACGGCGACACTCTTGTCAGCGATGCGATTCACAAACGAAGTGTTGGCACCGTTTTCAAGCAGTCGTCGCACCAAGTACGCGAGGAGGGTTTCGTGCGTTCCAACTGGCGCGTAGATGCGGCATGGTCTGTTCAGTTGGCCGCGCCCAACGACTTCTTGATAAAGAGGCTCGCCCATCCCGTGCAGGCACTGGAATTCGTATTGCCCCGGGTAGTAGTTCGGACCGGCTAGATTGTAGATTGCAGCAAGCGTATAGGCGTTGTGCGTAGCAAACTGCGGATAGACTGCGTCGGCCGCGGCAAGCAGCTTCTTCGCACACGCGAGATACGAGATGTCCGTATAGATTTTGCGCGTATAGACCGGGTAACCGTCGAGGCCGTCTAGCTGCGCGCGTTTGATTTCTGTATCCCAGTACGCCCCTTTGACCAGGCGGACCATGATTCGATGGCCACTTCGACGCGCCAAGTCGAGGACGAAATCGATGACAAATGGACAGCGCTTCTGATACGCCTGAATGACGAAACCGATGCCGTTCCACCCTTGCAGGTCCTTGTCGAAACAAAGCGCCTCGAGAAGGTCGAGGGAGATTTCGAGCCGGTCCGCTTCCTCCGCGTCGATGTTCAAACCGATGTCGTAGCGTCGTGCGAGTAAGGCCAACGAGCGAACGCGAGGCAACAACTCTTCCACCATTCTGCGGTGCTGACTACGCGAATACCGTGGGTGCAAGGCCGAGAGCTTGATAGAAATGCCCGGACCCTCATAGATGCCGCGTCCGTCCGACGCTTTCCCGATGGCGTGAATCGCACTCTCGTACGATTGGTAATAACGCTTCGCGTCTTCGGCGGTCGTCGCAGCTTCCCCGAGCATGTCGTAGGAGTAGCGGAAGCCCAAAGCTTCCAACTTCCGACTGTTCGCGAGGGCTTTCTCTATGGTTTCGCCAGTGACGAATTGTTCGCCCATCAGGCGCATGGCCATGTCTACGCCCTTGCGAATCAATGGCTCACCGCCGCGACCAATGATGCGGGTCAGCGATGACGCAAGCGTCGCCTCGCTGTTCGTCCCGACGAGCTTGCCGGTGATGAGCAAGCCCCAAGTGGCCGCGTTCACGAAAATCGAGGGCGCTTGCCCGAGGTGAGAGCGCCAATTGCCGCGACTAATCTTGTCTCGTATCAGTGCATCACGCGTGGCCCTATCGGGAATGCGAAGGAGCGCCTCGGCAAGGCACATCAGCGCGACACCTTCCTGGCTTGACAGGGAAAACTCCTGAATGAGCCCTTCGACTCCTGAGCCCGTGTTTTTTCGGCGCAGCGCTTCGACAAGTTTTGCTGCCAATTGCGCCGTCGCCTTCGCGGCAGGTGAACTGAGCCGGGCTTGCTCGATGATTCGGGGTACACACTCGGTCTCAGGTTCTCGATAGGCGGCAGTAATCAGCTCACGCAAGCGTGACTGCCGAATCAATTCAGCGCTGAACTGACTGAACGGGCCTTTAACTGATGGTCGGGGAGCCGACTGTTGCGAGGTTGCGGCGGGAGTTGACATGGCGAATCACTCTTTTCCAAACGAACATGGCGATGAACTGAGGTCAGCCCATCGCCGCAAACTTGGAGACGGCTGTTACGAAGCAGTCTTATGTCGTCTTCGTACGAGCACTCTGGGGAGCGTCTTCTCCGCGTCGCAATTGTTGGTGTCACGCGAGAGGACCGTAAGTGCTGCGCTGTGACGAGGCCCAACCGTTGCAGGCGAGCCCGTCACAACCAACTACTAGCGCAACGCGTTGCGGGCGACACGGCATGCCGCCAAGTCCCACGCTGCGCATCCAACGCTTTTAAAAAGAATAGGCTTTGTCGGCTGAAAGTCACCTGCGAGAGCTTTCGCCAGGGGCGAAACCGCGCTCCAGTCGACGTTGGCTTGTATAAGGTCCCCGGCCTCATGCTTCGCGCCGACTGGGTCGTCGACCACAACGGCGCTGCCATCAACCGTTTGTTTCGAGATTTCAGCGGCGTCCGGTGTGAAAGCGCCAACACCGACTACGAGTCGCTCGGGGCGGGCGGATTCTGTGTAGACAGGGGTTTTACTGGTTGTCAGGGTGATGACAACGTCGGCGCTTTCGGGAATTGCACCGTCGGGCAGCGCGACGAGATTCGGCGCCACTGAGCGATTGCGGGCGACGAAGTCGTCTGCATCGGCCTTCGAGAGGCCTTTTACTCGCAATTGCGCTTCCGGAAATATGGCAGCCAATGCCTCCGCGTGATTCGACGCCTGCTTCCCCGTGCCGATGATGATGATTTGCTTTGGCGGCTCGCGGTGCAGGGTCTGGATGCCCAATGCCGTCACCGCAGCTGTGCGACGTCCCGTGACCGTCGGTCCGTCAAGGACGAAGAGCATTTCGCCCGTGCACGCGTCGCATGCGATAACCTGCCCGTGAATAGTAGGCAACTGGCGTGTCGCGTTGGAAGGACAGACGTTGACCAGCTTATGAATCGCGATGTCCTGCGCACTGGCAGGCATTGAGAGCATCAGGCCGCCTTCCTGGATTGGGATTGCCAGCCGCTCGGGGCTAACCACTTTCCCGTCGCTGTATTGGACGATGGTATCGGCAAGCACGCGTACCAGCAGACGATAGTCAAGGAGCGACGCAGTCGCCGTTGCGTCAAAGGTTTGGATACTGCGTGACGTCATTTGGAAACCTCGAATTGCGGTTAAGTGGGCCGCCGGGAATCGGTCTTCGGACGATGGCGGAATCTGGCTCCATTTCATCCAATTTTGCTCGCCAGGGTGTGGATTAAATTTATACCACGTTGGAGCGATTTGCAAGCCAGTATGGTGCCTATCTGACCACGCGTGGACAGATAGAAGACCAGACCGCCCTCTTGAGGGCCACGTAAGCGAAGACCTGGCTTCGGTCCAACCCGGTTCTAAAGCGACGTTTGATTGATTACGACACCGATAGGTGCGCTTTCTAAACGGAGTGGTATATTGGAGAACCACATGACCGGATTAGAGAGCACACGATGGCGTCCGCACGCTTCGAACTAGAGGGAAACTTTCGTCCTCTGCAGATTTACGAGCAGGTGTCGGAAAAGATTCGGGCTGAAATCCGAAGCGGCAGATTCCTGCCCGACGCTCGGCTCCCGTCGGAGCGTGAGCTGGCGACCCTGTTCGGCGTCGGGCGCCCGGCGGTGCGCGAAGCCATTGGCGCATTGCAGAACGAGGGCCTTGTCGTCACGAAGCGCAACTCCGGAACTTACGTCGCTCCGGCAGCGAACCAAATTCTTGCAACAGCACCGGGCGAAGACCCAGTGACCGGCGAGTCGACGTCGGACTTTAGTCCGTCGGCGACTCTGGACGTCCGACTGATTCTTGAGCCGGCAATTGCGCGACGCGCGGCAGTACACAAGCAACGCGACCGACTCGCCGAGCACTATCTTGAGCAGATGGAGACGTTGACCGACGTCGCGACGCCTGAGGAGCGAGCGTTGTGGAACAACAGCGACAGGCTTTTCCATCGGCAACTCGCCGTGATGACCGGCGACGTGTTACTCGCGAAGCTTGCCGAAGAAATTGCCTCGACCATGGACCAATCGCTGTGGAAGAGGCTGAAGGATGACGGGATTTACGACCCGTCACGCATCCGACTCTACGTCGCGGAACATCGGCTAATTTACGAAGCCATAATCTGCGGAGACGGCGATGCCGCGGCCTTCTACGTTGAGCAGCACATCCATCGGGTTCAGCGCGATATCACGCCGCAGTAGTTGATACGCCTCTGAGCAGATGAGTAAGGGCGGCACACAGCCGCCCCAACCACAACGTGCCTCAGCTTCCAGCCGGTTCGAGCAGTCGACCTGCTTCCTTCATTACGACACCGCCCTTGATGACCACAGGGATGTGCTCGCCTTGACCTAATAGGAGGGAGATGTCCTCTACCGGGTCGCCATCAACGACCACGAGGTCCGCGACTGCGCCGATTGCGACGGTCCCGCGCACACCTGTTTCCCGCGTGATTTCGGCGGCAACGCACGTCGCGGAGCGAATGGCCTCGATATTGCCGACCACTTCAGCCCGCACCGCAAACTCGTCCGACTGGAATGGGTGCAAGTCACCCAGCATGTCAGAGCCGAAGCCGACTCGCACACCCATGCGCTGCATGAGCGCTAATGCCTTCCGGCCCACCGAACGGGCGCCGTCGATTTTTTCGAGTGACTCGATTGGGAAGCCGAGTCCCGCGCCTTTCTCGGACAGTCGGTCGAGAGTGGCGAGGGTAGGAACACAAGCGACATCGCGCTCAACTAACAGGCGGGCGGTTTCCTCGTCGATTAGATTGCCGTGCTCAATGCATTTGACGCCACACTCGACAGCGCGTCGAACGGCGCGCGCAGTGTACGCGTGCGCCATTACATAAGTGCCGGCGGCTTCCGCCTCTTGGACGGCTGCGCGAAGTTCCTCCTCTGAGTATTGCGTGTTCGCGATGGGGTCGTTCGGTGAAGCAACACCACCTGAAGCCATCACCTTGATTTGAGTTGCTCCTTTGAGCAACTCTTCACGAACCGCAAGTCGCATGGCGTCTACCCCGTCAACCACCCGTCCAATAGCTCCCTGACGACCCAAACAGCCACAAGCATCATCCAGCTTGTCATTACGCTGGCGAAAGTCTGCGTGGCCTCCGGTCTGAGACAGCGCTTTTCCGGACGAGAGGATACGCGGGGCCCAGAGCGCACCGCTATTCACTGCCTCGCACATGCCGTAGTCGGCGCCGCCGGCGTCTCGTACCGTCGTGAAGCCGCGATTAAGCATGCCTCAAAGCACGGGCAGAGTCTTGAGCGCCACGAGGAAGTTGGGCATTGAAGCGCTGACCCCCAAGTTGGCATTCGCAGCGGCAACGTGGACGTGGAGGTCGGTGAAACCAGGAAGTACCGTGCGACCGGGCAGCTCCATTCTCCGTGCATCGCTGAAGGACGGTGGAACATCTCCTATAGCCTTTATCTTCCCGTCAGCAATACAGAGGTTCACGTTCGTCTGACGCTTCCCGGTGACTGGGTCGAAAACGGCGACACCTTCAAGGACTAACTTACTCATTTGCTTTTTTCCTCACGACTGGTATGGCTTCATCAACCGCGTTCCCAACAAACTTACGACAGCGGCGAAAATGATGTAGTAGGAAGCGGACTCAGCATCGCCGGTGGCTTGAGCTAGCCAAGTAATGATGAAGGATGCAAATCCGCCGAAGATTGTCACGGCGCCGTTATACGCAAGAGATAGCCCCGTCGTGCGCACGCGGCTCGGGAACATCTCAGTGAAGAGTGCCAAGATAGGGCCGGTGTACGCTGCAATGAGTACGCCGAATATGACCTGAAATGTGAGCAGCGTACCGAAGGTAGACGACTTAATGAGGTGAGAAAACAGCGGATAGCTGGCGAAGAGAATCACAAGGGCCGCAACTGTAATCACCGGCCGCTTGCCGACGCGGTCCGAAAGCGCGCCGAACATGGGTGCCACCGCCATCAGAACTGAGCCGCTAACGATGCCGGAGATGAAACCTTCGCGTTGAGGCATGTGAAGGTACTTCACAACATACGTCGGGATATAGAACAAGATGACGTAGGTGCATACCGTCCAGAGGACGACCATCAAAAGACTCGAGAAGACGCCCCGCGGATATTCCCGAATGACATCGCGCAATGGCGTACTCGCGTGACGCGTCTCTGAGGCGAACTCTGGCGTTTCTTCGATTCGCAGGCGGATGTAGTAGCCAACGGGCGCGACGAGCATCCCGATAACGAACGGAATGCGCCAGCCCCATGAAGTCAGCGATTCAGGCGACATATTCGAGGTGATGACCGCGCCAGTGATGCTGCCGATGACAACGGCGAAGCCGACACTTGTTTGAATCCAACTGGAATAGAAGGCACGACGGTTCGCTGGCGCATGCTCAGTAAGGAACGCCGTCGCACCACCCATCTCGCCGCCCGCGGATAAGCCCTGCAGCATTCGCGCAATAACGATGAGACATGGGGCAGCGATACCAATGGTTTCGTACGTGGGAGCGAACGCGATGATGGCTGAACCGAGCGCCATGACCAGCATGGCAAGCGAAAGCGCACGCTTGCGACCTACCTTGTCCGCATAGATACCAAATGCGATACCTCCAAGCGGCCGCATGACGAAGCCAACACCGAAGGTTGCCAACGCGAGCAAAAGAGAAGTTGTCTCGTTGCCAGCGGAAAAAACAGTTTGCCAATGATTGCTGCAAAGAAAGCGTAGCCAGAGAAGTCAAACCATTCGAGGCCGCTGCCAATGACTGTTGCAAGAATCGCCTTCTTGCGAGTCACTGAGCGAGCAGGCGGTTCGCCCACGTAAAGCTGCTTCGACACGTCAGTTGCCATCTAAACCTCCCCGAATTCGTTTAGCGAGGTGAGCGTTCGCGATTCGTCACGCAAACAATGTAATTTTTGGCGTGCTGGTCACATAACGCTAATTTCGCAAACGCGGTTGCGCAAAACGCAACAGCCCTCCGGGGAACAAGGAATCAAATGACTCCTGCCTGAGCTAACACCCACTCTTGAAAACGGCGCGCGGCCGAGCTCTGGCCACGTTCCGATGGCCAAGTCAGAAAATACGCACTGCCCAAGGTGGCCTCAGCGTCAGATGCCTTCACGAGGGTTCCGTTCTCAAGAAGTAGGTCAATGACACCATTCCACCCGAGTGCGACGCCTCTGCCTTGCGCGGCGAGCTGCACGATGACTGGATAGCTGTTAACGATGATGGTCTGGCTCAACGATGGCCGTTCTAACCCTGCGCGCTCGAACCAGCTGTGCCACGACATCCAGCTCCTTTCCGCATCCTCGAGCACTAGCAACGTGCGCGATAGTAGCCCGGCTGGCGTTAACCTCTTGCCTTGAAGGTAGGTTGGAGAGCAGACCGGGAAAACCTTCTCATCGAACAGCTTTATTGTGTGCGTGTCCGGCATGTCAGGTTTGCGGAGGAGGAAGATTCCAATGTCATATTCGGCCGGGGACACTACGCCGAAATGGTCCCGCACGATGATGCGAAGGTTAACGTCCGGGTTGGCGTCGATAAACGCCCCGATTCTTGGCGCCAACCAGAGCGTCGAGATGCCGGCAGTGCATGAAACCGTCAGGCGAGACTTGACAACCCTTGCCATGAGGCTTGATGTGGCGCTTGTGCACAGCTCTAAGATGCGGCGAACGTCCACCGCGTACGTTTCTCCGGCGGGGGTCAGCCTCAGCAAATTGTGTTCTCTCAGGAAGAGTCGACGACCGAGGAACGTTTCGAGCTGAGAAATTTGCCGACTGATGGCGGATGTCGATAGATGAAGCTCCTGACCTGCTTTAGTGAAACTCAGGTAGCGTGCACTGGCTTCGAACGCGTGTAGACACGGCAGTGGTGGCAAGGGGGACAGGGCCATGGCGGGAACGTACGCATCAGAGGAGGTACGCCGAAGGATAGCCCAACACCGCGCCCTTATACGCCGCCGCTCGGTCTTCGTCATCGAACCCGAATCGATAGCGTTGCGCGGGAAGACGCGACTTAACATCGACACCTTGTCAGTCGGAACCTCGTCGGCGATTGACGCGGTCCCTATTCGCCGAAGCTGTGAGAACGACGCTTCAAGAGCGTGCAAATTCGTTTCCTCTGCCTCGCAACGCTTTCACCTTTTTATGACCTTGTTGCCGCTGTCCGGACCCTTTTCGGACGGAACTGTGGTCTTCGCTGATAGGACGCCGTTGGATAAGAAGCTCTTTTGCTTTGGCTTTTGAACGAAGCTTCTATCGAGTACAGAGTCCTTTTACTACTGTAGCGAGCCGGAGTTAAATGGACGCGGCACCTACCCTTCGCTGGTGCTCGGGCTCGCTCGTCCATCTCTCGCTATGGGGTCCGGACGGCGCCGCGCACGTGCCATAACGACAGAGGCGGTGACCATCGCGACGCCGAGCCACAACGTGGGCGGCAATGGCTGAGCGACATGTAGACCGAGAAAGATTGTCGAAAGAACGGGCGTGGCGTAGCTCAACGCCGTCGTGAGACCTGTGTTGCCCTTCTTCATCGCGGAATCCCACAGGTAGAACGCCGTACCCATGGGGCCAAGCCCCATGTAGACAAGGACGAGCCAGTCCTGTGCTGGCAGGCTTGGCCAGTCGCTCGTGAGGAAGTGCATCGAAAGGCACGCGAGACCAGCGGGTAGCGAGAAGGCGCCCACCGATAGGCTGGAAATCGACTTGAATCGCTTACCAAGAACCGAGTACGCAGCCCAGGCAAGAGCCGAAAGTAACGCGAGAAGGTAAGCCGCGATTTCTTTCAAAACATGCGACCCCATCGAGTCCGCTGTGTCGTGCGTCGACAGAGGCTGTTGCATCGACCAGCAGGCGGCGACGGCTCCTCCGAAGCCGAGCAACGCGCTCGCATACAGGAACCGCGGCTTGCGTTCTGCCGGTGCCAGCCAGCCCGTCATGCACACAATGATGATTGGCCATAGGTAGTGCACGAGGCTCACGCGAATTGGGCTTCCGAGTTGCAGTGCGTAAAAGTAGATGACGTGATAAGCGAACATCAACCCGCTTCCGGCAAGCAGTAGTGTCAGCGGCATTTTCCAATGCCGAAGCCACGGCAGACCAATCATTCCGCCGATTGTTAGCGCGATGCCGTTGACAAACAACGTCGGTGTTCCATGCAGAAGGTCCACGCTCGTTGCAAGCGTGCTCCACATCAACACGGTCACGAGCACGCCGATGGTAGTCATCTTGGCCCCTTCAAAATGACTGAATCTGGGTCATCCGTTCAACAGCTGTCTTCCCACTTGAAGTAGGAAAAACTTCGGCAACTTTTGTTGGGTGTTCGTCGAGGAGGTCGATGCCGGCAAGGCCCACGCTGATGACGACGAAAGCTGGAGGCAACCGTTCCGGGATGCTGTTAGCTGTTCTGCGGCACCTCTTCGTAAGGGAAAACACTTGGGCTGGAGGCAGAACGACGAAGGCAGCAGAAGCTGCTGCTGCGGCGGCTCACGACGGTGAAAGCTGCTGCTCGGCCCCTCGATTAAAGTGCTGCTTGCCGCCACTGCTCAATAAACTGTGGTCTCCACCTGGACACATGAGAGGAGAACCCGTGAAACTGACCGACTTCAACACCCTTACGTTCGACTGCTACGGCACTTTGATTGACTGGGAAAGCGGAATCTTCCAGGGTCTGAAGACCCTGCTGGACCGGGCGACGACGCCGCTCACGCGAGACCAGGTGCTGGAGGCGCATGCGCGTCACGAGTCGTCGCAACAGAAGTACACGCCGGCGAAGCGCTATCAAGAACTGCTGCCCATCGTCTACAAGCGTCTGGCCGAGGAATGGGGTCTGCCGTTCACGCACGAAGAATGCGTCGCTTATGGTCGCTCGGTCCAGAACTGGCCGGCGTTCGAAGACAGCGCCGAGGCACTGCAATATCTGAAAAAGCATTTCAAGCTCGTCATCCTGTCGAACATCGACAACGAGAGCTTTACCCACAGCAATGCCAAGCTGAAAGTCGAGTTCGATGCCATTATCACTGCGGAAGACGTGGGTTCATACAAACCGTCGCCGCGCAACTTCGAATACATGCTCGAGAAGCTCGGCGACCGTGGCATCAAGAAGGAAAAGATTCTACACACGGCAGAAAGCCTCTTCCATGACCACAAGCCTGCGAACGAATTTGGCTTGGCGTCGTGCTGGATTTATCGCCGTCATTCGCAGCCGGGCTTCGGTGCGACGATGAACCCGGGCTCGAAACCTAACATCGATTTCCGCTTCAACAGCATGTCGGACCTCGCGAAGGCGCACCAGGAAGAACTGGCGAATAAGTAAGACAATGGAGTCTCGTCAGCCTCGGGGCGCTGCGAGCCGATTTTGCGCGGGCGAGGCAGACGAGACCATTGAGGCCGGTTAAGATTTATCTGCAGGCGATTGAATCAAAGGGGGCGTTGTGGCTTTGACGGATTTCAAGGCACTCACATTTGACTGCTACGGGACTCTCATCGACTGGGAGTCAGGTATCGCGTCGGGCCTGTCGGAGCTTGCGTCTCGAGCTGCAGAACCTCTCACGCGCGATGATATTCTCGAAGCCCACGCGCGCCACGAGTCGTATCAGCAGAAAGTCACGCCTGGCATGTCGTATGACCGCTTGCTTCAGGTTGTGTTCAAGCGAATCGCCGAAGAATGGGGCGTGCCCTATCGTTGGGAGGAAGCGGTCGCCTACGGTGCCTCCGTGGGAGATTGGCCAGCATTTCCAGACTCGGCGAGTACGCTGCAGTATCTGAAGAAGTATTTCAAGCTGGTTGTCGTCTCCAACGTTGATAACCGCAGCTTCCGAGCGACAAATGAGAAGCTCGCGGTCGATTTTGACGCTATCGTGACGGCTGAAGACGTCGGTTCATACAAGCCTTCGCGAAGCAACTTCGAATATCTATTCTCGACCCTTGCCTCGATGGGCATCGGAAGGGACGATACACTTCATGTCGCAGATAGTGTCTACCACGACCATCAGCCTGCAAGCCAACTGCAGCTTCGCTCATGCTGGATTCAGCGTCGCTACGAGCAGCGCGGAGCTGGTGCGAACGTGAAGTACTCGGTCGAACCATCCGTTGACTACAAATTTACGAGCATGGCGCAGTTGGTGAAAGCACACCATGAGGACCTGCTCGAGCATGGCATAGTTGCCTTCGATTGACACACAGCCGATTCGAACACGCACGATATGCGACAGAAGCTTGACCGGACCGATGTCAAAATCCTTGCCGAACTGCAGAAGAACGGCAATATGACGAACGCAAACCTCGCCAACGCGGTCGGGTTGTCAGCAAGTCCGTGCCTGCAACGTGTTAAGCGCCTTGAAGCTGCGGGAATTATCGCCGGATACGGTGCGCATCTGAACTTGGCAAAGCTGACCAGCACAGTAACGGTCTTCACCGAAATCATGCTTCATGACCATCGTCGAGAGGATTTCACGCGCTTTGAGGCGAACCTGCGCGACTTCGAAGAGATAACCGAATGCCACCTGGTCAGCGGCGGATACGATTACCTGCTGAAATCAATCGTCAAGAATATCGGCCATTATCAAGAGGTCATTGAGACGCTGGTTGACCGCAATATTGGAATCGAGAAGTACTTCAGCTATATCGTCATTCGGTCGACCTTCGTCAAGCAGACAGTACCGCTCGACAAACTGCTTTCGGAAGACGACGAGCAACGGAGCTAATCAGGATGACGACGGTCCAGTATATCTGCGCATCCAGCAGCAAGATGATTAGAGAGAAGTTAAATGGGCGCGCGGCTTGGCTCGACTTTCACCACGTCGCATATCTCTTCGGCATCAGGCCACAGAAGGCAGCCAAGCTACTCTGGCAGGTCGGCGCTACTGGCGAAATCGACGCGGACAAGGACCTCAAGCGTAACGACGGACGCGGGTATCTGTTAAGCCACCGAGCGGTCTTTGCCCTCGGTTATCACATGAACTACGGACGTACGACAGCATTCCAGAAATGGTGTGCGTCTGAGTTGGCAGCCTTGCTGCACTGAGTAGCGCTTCTCCGCACCGATTTTCCCGGGCCATATCCGGCCTCCCGGTAACCCGCTTCCACTCTGAGCTTCTAAAGACTCCTCACGCGACCGAGCTCGTTACGCACGGCGACGGACTTGCAAAATGCAGTCATACGAAACATTCGAACCTGGGCTGCCGGTTTCCTACCTATCGTCGATTGGTGCCAAAAATAGTTGCAGGAATACTGACCTCCGATAGCCCCGGCAATCAAGGTCTATAACGACCGTAGTTCAATCGGTCTCGCTGCCGGGCAGATATTCCATACTGTCCGGAGGGGACAATTGAAGAAGACAGTGCTATGTGCCGCAATGCTCGTTGGCTCAACGACTTGCATCGCTCAGAGTTCGGTGACGCTTTACGGCGTTGTTGACGACAGCTTTTCCTTCACTAACAACCAGGCAGGTTCCCACAACTATCAGATGGTGAATGGCGGCCGCGGGAGCAGCAAATGGGGCTTCCGAACCGTCGAGGACCTCGGCGGCGGTCTGAACGCGGTCGCGGTCTTGGAGAACGGCTTTGACGTCAACACCGGCAAGCTCGGTAACGGAGGCCGCCTCTTTGGGCGGCAGGCCTACGTCGCGCTGAACGGCCCGTTCGGCAGTCTCAGGCTGGGTCGCCAGTATGACCTCATCGCGGATTCGCTGATGCCATTGGCTTCGTCTCTGAAATTTGGTGGGGTGCTTACGACGCGCGCGGCTGACGTCGATAATGTGTGGGGCGACTATTCGGTCAGCAACACCATCAAATATTACACGCCGGACTTTGCTGGCTTCAAACTCGGCGCGCTATTGAGCCTCGGCGGTGTCGCAGGCAAATTCTCCCAAGGACGTGGTGAGGGGTTGAGCCTGACCTATGCGGGCGGCCCTGTCACTGCATCAGCCGCGCTGTTGCGCCTCAACAATCCGGCGACCTCGCTTTACGACGCTACCGCGAGTCCGCAGGCGGGCGCGGCGTTCACCAATCCGATTACGAACCCGACCTTCAGCGGCTATGTTTCGGCTCATACCTTGCAAATCGCCGGGGCTGGCCTGAATTACTCGATTGGCAACGCAGTCATCGGTGTGCTCTGCACCAACACGCGTTTTGAAGATGTGGTGCCAACGAACTCCACACCGTTCTCAGGCACTGCGACGTTTAACAGCATCGAAGCGAACGCGACGTACCGTATCAAGCCCGATGTGCTTGTCGGCGCAGCTTACAACTATACGAAAGCAGAGAACGCCAAGTACAGTCAGGTGAACGTCGGAGCTGAGTACGACCTGTCGAAGCGAACCATGCTGTACGCAATTGCCGCGTGGGAACACGCAATCGGAACGGACTCCACTGGCAAACAGGCGGTGGCCGCGATGGCCTTCGTGACGCCGTCGAGCACGAGCAACCAGGTGGTCGTGCGTGTCGGCATGCGCCAGGCTTTCTGAGCGGAAACGAAAAAGGCCATCGTCCTTGTGAGACGATGGCCTGGGGCTCGACACGATATTAGTCGAGACCGCCCTGACAGATGTACTTGATGGACAGGTAATCGTCGAGACCGTACTTTGACCCTTCACGACCGTAGCCCGACTCCTTAACGCCCCCGAAAGGCGCTGCCTCACTCGCGACCGCGCCCTCGTTCAGGCCAACGACGCCGGCTTCAAGTTGACGCGAGACTCGGTCGGCACGGCGCATGTCTTGAGTGTAGAAGTACGCGGCAAGTCCGAACGGCGTGTCGTTGGCGAGGCGAATTGCCTCTTCCTCGGACTCGAAACGATACAGCGGAGCCACCGGGCCAAAGGTTTCTTCACAGGTGACAAGCATTTCGTTGGTCGCATGGGCGATGACCGTCGGCGCGTAGTAATTCGGGCCCATCTCGGTTAAACGCTTGCCGCCAGTCAGCACGGTCGCACCCTTCGAAACCGCGTCGTTGACGTGACGGTCAATCTTGTCGATTGCTTTTGCGTTAATCATGGGACCAATCTGCGCTTGCGGGTCCGTCGCAGGTGCGACCTTCAGCGCACCAACTCGCGCAGCGAGCAGTTCGGCGAACTTGTCGAACACGCCCGACTGAACGTAGACGCGATTCGGGCAAACGCACGTTTGCCCGCCATTGCGGAATTTCGCTGCCATCAAGCCGACGACGGCTGCATCAAGGTCCGCATCGTCGAACACGATGAAAGGCGCATTGCCTCCAAGTTCGAGCGAAAGCTTTTTCAGCGTGCCAGCCGACTCGCGCGCGAGATACTTGCCGACCGCTGTCGAACCAGTGAACGTGATTTTGCGGACGCGGTCGTCGGCAAGCCAGTCACCAACTGCTTCGATGCCGTGGTCGCGCGACGCGCTAAGCATGTTGAGAACGCCGGCAGGAACGCCCGCTTCTTGAGCGAGTGCTGCAAGCGCCAGTGCCGTCAGGGGCGTGTCCTCAGCCGGTTTCCCGACCACCGTGCAGCCCGCAGCCAACGCGGGAGCAATCTTGCGGGCAATCATTGCCAGCGGGAAGTTCCACGGGGTGATGGCGGCAACGATTCCGACCGCCTCCTTGATGGCGCGCATCTGCTTGCCGCGCTGCTGCTGGGGAATGAGGTCACCGTAGATGCGCGTGGCTTCGTCGGCGAACCAGGCCACATACGACGCCCCGTACGCGACTTCGCCGCGAGCTTCTGCCAGCGGTTTGCCTTGCTCCATCGACATGAGCGTAGCGAGGTCGTCAGTGTTCGCGACAATCAGAGCGTGCCAGCGCTTCAAAATCTCTGCCCGTTCTCGGGGCAAACGCTCACGCCAGTCTTTTGCCGCTTTCGCCGCTGCGTCAGTAGCAGCACGGGCGTCGGCCTTACCGCTGTTCGCGACTTCAGCAATGAGCCCGCCCGTGGCGGGGTTCGTCACCGGATAGCGGGCGTTGTCCACCGCGTCCGTCCATTCGCCACCAATCAGGTTCTGGCGGCGCAGCAGTTCTTCGCGTTTCAGTTTCAGTTCCATACCCGATACCTTCGATAGATACTTCTCGTGTTGCTTCGGCAAATGAGCCGAAGCCCTTAACCTTTGATAGCGCGACGAACGTCGGCGCTTTCGAGAACATCGTCGAGCGTCTTACGGGCGCGCTGAACCAACATGTCGACTTCACCTTCCGTGTAGCAAAGCGCCGGAGCGAAACCGAGTATGTTGTCGCCGAAGGCGCGGAAGATAACCTTGTTGCGAGCAGCAGCGTCAAAAATGCGGTCAGCGAGATGAAGTGCCGGGTCGAATCGGGCCCGCGTCGTCTTGTCTGCGACCAGTTCGACTGCTCCGAGCAGACCGGCGTGTCTCGAGTCCCCGACCAGTGGGTGGTCAAGAAGACTGTCCAGACCGCTTGCAAATTTCGGTGCCTGAGCTTGGCCATTTGCAAGGAGGCCGCCTTCGGTGTACAGCCGGAGAACTTCAAGTCCGATAGCGGCGCTTACCGGATGCGCCGAGTAAGTTTGGCCGTGGCCGATTGCTTCTCCCGGCTTGCTACCATCAGCGATGCCTTGATAGACCGCATCGGACATGACCACTGCACCCATGGGGGCGTAGCCAGCCGTAAGGCCTTTCGCGATAGTCATCAGGTCCGGTTCAACACCTTCGGTTTCGCAAGCGAACATCGGACCCGTCCGGCCAAAGGCCGTGATGACCTCGTCGGCGACGAACAAAATGTCGAGCCGCTTGCATGCATCGCGCATCGCCTTGAGCCACCCCTTCGGCGGAACGATGACGCCGCCCGAGCCTTGAACTGGCTCGCAGAAGAAAGCTGCAACGTTTTCTGCGCCAAGCTCAGCAATCTTGTCCTCCAGCGACTTGACTGATTTCGCAATGAGCGCCTGAGCATCGTCTGGCGTCTCGCTGCGATAAAGATAAGGGGACGGGATGTGATGCTGGGTCGGCAGCGGAACGTCGAAATTGCGATGGAAGCTGGCGATTGCTGTCAAGCCAGAGCCGATGGACGAGGAGCCGTGATAGCCACGTTCCAGAGCAATGAAATGCTTCTTACTCGGCCGACCGATGGCGTTGTAATAGTGCGTGATGAAACGCAGGGCCGAGTCGACCGCATCGGAGCCGCCTAGCGAAAAGTAGACGTGCTGCAGGCTCTTGGGCGTGATGTTGACAAGACGCTGGGCCAGTTCGATGGCCGGTTGCGAACCGAAGTGGAAGTATCCCGTCGCATAGGGAAGCTTCGCCATCTGCTCTGCTGCGGCCTTCACGATACTCTCGTGGCCGTACCCTGTATTGACGCACCAGAGACCCGCGAACGCATCAAGCAGTTCGTTGCCTTGGGCGTCATACAACCAGGCGCCTTTACCGCGTTCGAGGACCGTCACACCGCGCTGCTCATGCGCGCGGTAATTGGCGACGGGATGGATGAGATGCTTGCGGTCTGAATCAATGAGCGTTGCGAGTGACATTTCACAATCCTTGATAGGGGTCTGCCTATCTTTAGAGTATCCGGAGCCTGCAGCATTTGGTTTCGCCCGGAGAAGCCATTCTTCGACTTCCCCAATCGAGCCGAGGCTCCGCTTAGCATTTTCTGCTGTCAGGCGGCCGGCACCAGGTCGTCTGAAAACAGAGGAGCGGTCAGTGCCGTCAGCAGTCGAATTTCTTCGGTGATGGCGGTTTCAGGGACAACCTCTGCGCACATAAAGGCAAATGCGCCGACGGTTCGCTTGCAGACGACGACGGGAATGTTCACGAGCGTTGCAGTCCCGAGCGACTTCAGCAGCTTGTGGTCGGGAAAGTAGTGTTCGAGCTCCGCGTCGTTGTTCGCGACGAGAACCTCTCCGCGTTCGAGGACTTTTCGGGCCCAGTCGGAACCCGAAAGCTGTTTCCAGCCACCTACGGGGTAAGCGCTCGGAACAGTGGAGTAAATCCGGCGGACGGCACCAAGCTCTTTCGGTGCCTCGGGGCGCGGACGCGATACCAAAGCAGTCGCCTGAAGAAACGGAAGTCGTGGCTTCACAACCTCGAGCCACGCCTGAATTGCCGCGTCGCGCGAGGTGGCTTGCCGAATAGCAGTTTGGGCTTGAGCGAGCGTAGCCGAGGGGTCGTTGCCGTTGATGTTCGTGGCGGCGTTGCTCGTGCGCGAGAGGAGCAGCGCCGAAGCGCTGACTGCGGCAAGGCTTGCGAAGTGACGACGATTCATACGGTTTCCTCCTGTTTGGGCGATTGGACCTGGCGCTGTGCCGGACTTTTCTTGGTTCTTCCATCAAGCCACTGCGCGAGGTGAATCGCAGAGCGGCCCGTGGTGTTTCGAATCTGAGAGCGACAACTGAAGCCGTCGCTCACGAGGACGGCGTTTTCATCGAGCGGCTGAATCTTGGGCACCAACTCGGATTCGGCGACCGAACGCGCGACGTCTGCCGTCTTCGTGTGATAGCCGAAGGCACCCGCCATTCCACAGCAGCCCGTCTGCAGGACCGCCCCGGACTGTGCGGCCTTGTTGACAAGACGAGACTCAGCTTGGACTCCACCGCACGCCTTCTGATGGCAATGACCATGGACGTAGACGCTCTCGTCGAGCTTCGGAACATCGAAGCGTTGCGCCTCGAGGTACTCGGCCAATGTCTTGACTGAGGTGGCCAGCGCGGTGGCGTTCTCGTCGCTCGGAAAGAGCGAGCGGAGTTCATCACGAAACACGGAGAGGCAACTCGGCTCCAGCACAATCACCGGAAGCTTCAGGGCAATGACCTCTTTCAACTCCGCCATGATGTCGATGAGGTTGCGCTTGGCGTGGTCGAGCATGCCGGCGTCGTAGTAGGGACGCCCGCAGCAAATTTGCTTGCTCATGAGGCGGACCGTGACTCCATATGACTCCAGCACTCTGACAGACGCTTCAAGAACCTCCGGAGAGAATCCGTTGTTGAAGGTGTCGGTCCACAGCAGGACCGTCTTTGACTGGGCACTTGCAGTACGCGCGTCTTGTATGAGGTGCTTGCAGGTGTCGCTGTTCCTGAAAGCCGTGGACGCTACGGCGGGAAACTTGACGTGGGAAGCCAAGCCAAATTTTTCTGCCACGGCGCGGAAAGGACGCATCGTCATGGCAGTGTTCACGACGCCGCTGATGCGGGTCGCGATTGGCAGCCATGTTCCGATGTGTCCAATCATCGTGTCCATCAAAGGACGTTTTGCCTTCTGATAATGCTGGTACAAGAAGTGGCTCTTGTACTTCGCCAAGTCAACATGCGTGGGGCAGTCGCTGCGGCATCCCTTGCATGCGAGACAGTTATCGAGCGAGTCCTTGACGTCCTTGTTGTCCCAACCGTCAGTGATGACTTCGCCCTTGAGCAACTCGAAAAGCAAGCGGCTGCGGCCGCGGGTGGAGTACTTTTCCTCGCGCGTCGCACGATAGCTCGGGCACATCGTCCCACCGTCGAGCGAGCGGCATTTGCCCATGCCGATACAACGCTCGGTCGCGCGCGCGAAAGTGTCTGGCGTCTGAAGATTGCCGAATGAGAAGTGGCTCGGAACGTCGACTCGGCGATAGGTCGGCCCCAGTCGCAAGTTCTCATCGACAGGCATCGCGTCAATGAGTTTGCCGGGGTTCATCCGGTTCTTCGGGTCCCAGATAGTCTTGAATTCGCGGAAAGCATCCATAAGCTCGGGCGAGTACATCAGCGAAAGCAGCTCGCCTTTCGCTTGTCCATCTCCATGTTCCCCAGACAGCGACCCCTCATATTTGACAACGAGTAGCGCTGCTTCCTGTAGGAACTCGCGCCATGTGTGAATACCCTGGCTGTTGCGCAGGTCGAAGTTGATGCGCGAATGGATACAGCCATCGCCGAAGTGGCCATACATGTTGGTTGTGTAGCCGTACCGCTCGACCAATGCAGCGAATTCGCGAAGGTAAGCGCCAAGCAGGCGAGGCTCGACTGCCGCATCTTCCCAGCCAACAACCGGGTCTGGCTTCGATGGGTCATCGCCGATAGAGGTAGCGGATGCGCCAGTTTCCCGAATCGACCAAAGTCGCTTCATCATTGCTGCGTCAGATACGACGCGCGCGTTCGGGGAGCCGGGCAACGACGCCGCAAGATTTGCGGCAGCTTGTGCACGCTCCACTGCGGATTCGAGGGTATCCGTGCCGAACTCGACCATCAGCCACGCATTGCCGTCAGGCAATTCCGCGATGTCAGCAAGAGCAAGCCCTCGCTCGCGTAGCCCACCGACAATGCCTGTGTCCAAGCCTTCCATCGCAATGGGCTCGAGCGGCAGCAGTTGGGGAACGCAATCGGCTGCGTCAAAGATGGTCGGAAATCCGAAGACGGTGACGACTCGCGCGGTCGGATTGCGCACGAGCGTTGTCGTTGCTCGCAAGACCGACACACATGTGCCCTCCGAACCGACGAGCGCGCGAGCAATGTTGAAGCCGTTTTCTGGCAAGAGCTGGTCGAGGCTGTAGCCCGAGACTCGTCGCTTCAGCTTCGGGAACCCCATGCGAATCTCATCCGCATGACGGTTGACGAGCTTGCGAAGTGCTTGAACAATCTCGGCTCGACGCCCCCCGGCGGCGATGTGCTCTTGATATGCCGCCTCGTCTGTCGGTCCGACCCAAAAACGCTCTCCGTCATAGGTCAGGATTTCCATCGACTCGATGTTCTCGGCAGTCTTTCCGGCCATCACCGAGTGCGCGCCGCACGAGTTATTGCCCACCATCCCACCAATCGTGCAGCGGCTATGCGTGGCGGGGTCCGGGCCGAAAGTGAGACCTTTGAGTGCAGCGGTGGTCTTCAACTGGTCACAGATGACGCCAGGCTGAACCAGAGCGGTCCGGTGCTCGGCGTCGAGTTGCTCAATGCGGGTGAGGTGTCGCGATGTATCGATGATGACCGCGACGTTCACGGACTGGCCGCACATTGAGGTGCCCGCACCACGTGTGAGCACCGGCACGTCGGCCTCGTGACAGGCGCGCATCACCGAAACGACGTCTTCAACTGTGCGCGGCAGTACGACGCCGATGGGCACCTGTCGGTAGTTCGATGCTTCTGACGCGTAGGCTGCTCGAGACCCTGCATCGAACCTGATTTCAGCGTCGCTTGTCTGAGCCAGTCGGCGCTGCAGTGAAAGAAGCTTGTTGAGGTCGGGGCGTGGGGAGGACGAGTTCGAAGTCATGTGGTCGCGCAATCCGGAAAAAGCGGCGAGACTGCGGCTCCACGCGAATTGCGCGTTTGCCGTCAAATCCCGCGTCATTCCAAAATTAAAACGCGACACAAAGTGGAAGTCTTCCTACTTAAAGTAGGAAGGCTGGCGTCAATCTTCGCGGAGTCGGTACAGCGCCATCGCGACCTGGACCTGGAATCGAATCTTGGGGTCCTCGAGCGTGACGTTGAGAATTTCTTCGATTCGCTCGAGGCGATAGCGCATCGTGCTGATGTGAATACCCAACGAACGTGCCGCGTTGACCAACTGGAAGCCCTCATCTGCGAGCGTGCATAGCGTCTCTAACAGAGACTCGCCGCGAGGCCGCGAGACAAGTGGCGTGACGAGCCGTTCGATGAGCATGTCGCGGGCGTTTGCGTCGCCAAGAAGCGCTCGAGGAAAGAGAATCTCGTCGAATCGATGCAGTCTTCCAGGGCGCAATGTCGGCAGCAGAGCATCAACGTCCTTCGAGCCTATCGCCATCCCGTCGACACCTGAGTGCACGCGACTGATTGCCATCGCAGCGCGCTGGTCACTGACCGCGTCCCACAGCGTCTCAGGAGAAGCATCTGCGGGCAGGATGAACTTGATTTGGTTCAGCCATATTGCGAGCAACTCGGGCTGCCCTGATGCCCGAAGCTGATGCTTGAGCGACTCGACCCAGCGCTCACGACGATTCAGGCCTTCCGTGGTCAGGGGTATGGGCTCATCGAGCAGCACAAGGCAGATGCGATATTGGCCCGTTTGACTCCAGCCACATACTCGGGCGCGTTCGAGCGCGCTTGGCGTCGAAGTGAACTCACCGTCGAGCAGTCCGGCTACGAGCGCGTATCCTAGCCGGTCTTCCTGTTGCGCGAGCTGCTGTTGATGCATTAGATGCAGTGCGGCGACCACACTCGCATGCTCCATTGCTCGAGTGTCCAGTTCATCGACCTCCGCGCCGTCCAAATCGAGCCAGTTCACTGCAACGAGCGAGTCGTGGAGTCGAACTGGCAGCCTGAGCCGATAAAGGGAGCGGCCTGCAATGACGAACTTCACCCGGATGGGGCGCGAGGAACTGCTGGAATCGATGGGTGCGTCGGACAACGAGCTCAGGAACTGCTCCTCAAGCGCCTGCGTTTCGGATTCTGCGGCCGACGTACCGAGCACCTCGCCGGAGATGTTCGTGAATGTTACTTCGCGACCGACCAGCTTTTTGAGCGTGATTGCGATGTCACCCAGGCTAATCGCTGTAACCGCGGCGTTAGTCAAAGCACGGTGCATTTGCTCCGAGCGCTCGATTATCTCGGCCTGAAAGTTGATTATTTTCGCGAGAATTTCGTGCGTGACTTGGCTGAACTGAACAGCCCAAGGGAGCTCGAGAAGAGGAAAGCCAACACTTCGCGCTTCGTCGATGGCTTCTTGAGGGAAGTGGTCGCGAAAGTGAGGAACCGCCAGCACAACCCCCGCCAGCCCGACTTTACTCAGGTCGCGTACCAGTCGTCTCGAAGCCTCAGTGTCGCTCGGCCAGTTGTAGCCGGTGGTCAGCAGCAGCTCACCAGGCTTAACCCAGTTGACGATATCTGGGTGGTTGACCATGTGAACCCAGGTGATGTCGCGTTGGAGGTTTTCCTCCCCCGCGACGACCTCTGCTTCACGTAAGACAGTTTCACGAATTGCGGTGTCAAGCTTCATGGCGGCGAAAAGTTTCGCCACGGTATCAGCGTGACACCGCGGCAACAGTTAAACCTCTTTGGGCTGGCGATAACCGAACAGCACGCCCAGCAAGCTGAAGGCGGCGGCGAAGATGACGTAGAACGCCGGCGCCATAGCCGTACCTGTCGTGCTGATGAGCCACGTCAGAATGAGCGATGCGAAGCCGCCAAACGTCATGACGGCCAGATTGTAGGCGACCGAGAGTCCAGTCGACAGCACCTTGGTTGGGAAGGTTTCCGACAGAGCGGCCAAGATAGGACCCGTATAAATCGCGATGAGCACGCCGAACACGGCCTGAAAAACGCACAGCGTCGCGAGTGACGGAGCCTTCACAATCATCGCAAACATGGGCCAAGCGAGAATAAGCATCGCAGCCGACGCACCACCGAGCAGCCACTTGCGGCCCACTTTGTCCGAGTACCAGCCGGTGAACGGCGAGAAGACAGTGATGACACCGCCACCGACCATTGCCGCGATAAACGATGCGGATTGCGGAAGCTTCAGGACCTTCACCGAGAACGTCGGCATGTAGAACAGAATCACGTAGATACAAACGGTCCAGAGCACGACCATCGCGAAACTTGCGAAGGCTTGCCACGGGTAGTCGCGGAGAACCTCCTTCAGCGGCGTCTTCGACTTCTCTGCCTCAAGAAAGACCGGCGTTTCATCCAGGTTGCGACGAATGAAGAAGCCGATTGGCCCGATGAGCAAACCTGAGAGGAACGGGATGCGCCAACCCCAGCTCTCCATGTCGGCAGTGGAGAGGCCGAGCGTAATACCCGTCCCGAAACAGGCACCCATCAACACGGCGAAACCGATGCTCGTCTGAATCCAGCTGGAGTAGTACGCCTTCTTGCCCTTGGGTGCGTGTTCCGTCAGGAAGGCAGTTGCCGTGCCCATCTCGCCGCCGGCCGAAAAGCCTTGAAGCAGGCGCGCAAAGACAATCAGGCAGGGGGCTGCCATGCCGATTTGCGAGTACGTCGGGGCGAGACCGATGATTGCCGTACCGGCGCACATTAGAAGAATCGTCAGCGACAGCGCAGCTTTCCGGCCGGCGCGGTCGGAATAGATGCCGATGAGAATGCCGCCAAAGGGGCGAACAAGGAAGCCGACACCAAACGTCGCGACCGAGAGCATCAGCGACGTGAGGTCGTTGCCAGTCGGGAAGAACAGCTTTGCGATGGTGATGGCGAAAAAGCCGTACACCATGAAGTCAAACCACTCGAAGCCGTTCCCCAGCACGGTGGCAACAATGGCCCGCCGTCGGGCGGCTTTCTCGTCTACGTAGCTTCCTGCCAAATTTACTGTGTTCATCTCCGCTCCCGATGCGTACTTAGCGCTTTCAATGGTCGGTTCGGTTCCGGTCAGGAACCAGCCGTATCTCATTGAACTCAGCCAGAAACCACATAACTACCCATCTTTGGTAGGAACGGGAGCTTGTAGATTAGTGCAAGAACTATGAATTAGGCCAAAAAAAACGAAAATTATCGTCGAAATTCCTACTTTTCGTAGGTGTTCGCACGGTTTATGGCTTCCTACCATGGGTTCTATCTCAGGAGGTGATTTGATGAACAAGGAACTCGACAAAAATCCGAGCGCCGCGGCGCTGCGCGAAACCTACGTTGCTCGCGGCGTGGCAACGGCCCACCCCGTTATCGCTACCCGTGCGGCTGGTGCGTACCTGTGGGACGACAAGGGTCGCAAGTACCTCGATTTCGTAGGCGGCATCGGCGTGCTCAACGTTGGCCATAACCACCCGGCGGTGGTCGCAGCGGTGCAGCAGCAGCTCGAATCTTTCTCGCATGTCTGCTTCCAAGTGGTCGGCTACGAGCCATACATTCGCTTGGCAGCGCGTCTGTCGGAACTGGTTGCCCCCGGCCAGGGCTACAAGTCGGTCTTTCTGACGACCGGCGCTGAGGCAGTTGAGAATGCCATCAAGATTGCGCGTGGCTACACGAATCGCCCTGGCGTGATTGCCTTCCGAGGCGGCTTCCATGGCCGCACGCTCCTTGGCATGTCGCTTACGGGCATGAGCGCACCCTACAAGCAGAACTTCGGACCGTTCGCGCCCGACGTCTACCATGCTCCGTACCCCAATGCGTACCATGGCATCAGCTCGGACGATGCGCTGAAGGCACTCCAGACCATCTTCAGCACGCAAATTCAGCCGGACCGCGTTGCGGCAATCATCCTCGAACCCGTACAGGGCGATGGTGGTTTCCTGGCCGCGCCGGCCGAATTCATGCAGGCTCTGCGCGAGCTCACGAAGAAGCACGGCATCGTTCTGATTTGCGATGAAATCCAGACGGGCTTTGGCCGCACTGGGAAGATGTTTGGCTTTCAGCACTCGGGAATCCAGCCTGACCTCGTGACGGTGGCGAAGAGTCTCGCAGGCGGTCTGCCCATCTCGGGCGTTGTGGGTCGCCCCGAAATTGTTGATGCCCCGCAGCCGGGCGGATTGGGCGGCACGTATGGCGGCAACCCGTTGGGTTGCGCGGCGGCAAATGCCGTGCTGGACATCTTCGAGCAAGAAAACCTGCTCGAGCGCAGCGCCAAAATCGGCGAGCAACTCCGCGCTGGGCTGGAAGGGTTGAAGGCCCAGCACGCGGAAATGGGCGAAATCCGTCAAACCGGCGCGATGGTCGCTGTCGAGTTTGTCTCCGACGCGAGTACGAAGTCCCCGGACAGCGCTCTCGTACAACGCATCCTCGACGCAGCACGCGAAGAGGGCCTGCTCATCATCAAGTGCGGCGTTGAACGCAATGTGGTCCGCTTCCTGTCGCCCCTGACGGTTTCGGACCAGGACGTATCGGACGCACTTGGGATGTTCGGTCGCGCCGTGACTGCCGCCAAGGCGGCTGTCTGAGCGATGCTGGACGGACGGCTTGACGAAGCCACCCAACGCCTGCTTGCGCGTCCGTTCGGCGTGCGAGCAGGCGTCATACGTCGATTTGACATCAATAGTCCGTTCGACGGTTCGGTGGTTGGCACCGCGCCCGACACCGACTGCCGCACCATCGCGGCGTGTTTCGAGCGCGCGGTTATCGCTGCGGGAACGCTTCACACAACACGAGTCGTTCAGGAGCGGTTGTGTTCCTGGGCGAAAAGAATCGCCGTACATCGAGAGAAACTGGCGCGCACCATTAGCCTGGAGACGGGCAAGCCAATCAGGTTTGCTCGTGTCGAGGTGCTGACGGCACTCGCGACTCTCGACCTGTATTGTTCGAGCCCGGCTGTGTCCCTGGCACGAGAGTGGACAACAGCGCAGGTCACATTTGGCATCTTGAATTGGTGCGACCCGGTCTTGTCATTGATAACAGAGACGGTGGCGGCGCTAAGCAACGGCCGCGCTTTGCTTGTGAAGCCATCTACGCGAGCCTCGCTATCTTCGTTATCGCTCGCCGCCCTCTGGAACGAAGGTGACGACCTCGACGGATTGCTATGCGTCGCTCCTTCCACTGACGCGATTGGAATGCTACGTGCGGCACTCATGCACTCTCGTGTGAGCGAAGTCAGGTTTCGAGGAAGCCGTGAGGTCGGCAGCTACATCCTGCGTGCATGCGACGAAGCATTAGTGCCCGTGACAGTGACTACGGTCACTCGGTCTCCGCTTGCAGTTGACGAGCACTCCGACATCGAGTCCGTATGTGACTCAATTGTTGAGCGGGCCTTCTTTCCTCCTTTGCGAGCGGAAGCCGAGCGCGTGTCGTGTCTTTACATACCCGATTCCATTGGGGACTCGGCCGTCTCCGCACTCATCAGCCGAGTATCTCAGTTACATGTCGGAGACCCGCTCGATGAGCAAACCGACGTTGGGCCTCTAATCGATGATGTGGCGGCGACTCTGCTAGAGGAACAAATCGAAGAAGCGGTGGCCGCGGGAGCAGCGCTACCGGTCATCGAGCCGGCGGCTGAGCCGCGACATTTCCGTCCCGTGATTTTGGACTATGCTCACCCTTCCATGCGGGTTTGCCAGGGGGAACTCGAAGGACCTCTGCTCCCTGTGGTCAGATACAAGCATCCGGACGAAGTTCAGGACGCACAGATGTTGAACGCGGACTCGACGCCATAGCGACCAGATAACATCAGCCGTACTGCGGCTTTGTCTCGAGACCCCGTTGGGCTTTGGATACAAATTTTCTATTGTCACAAGATGAGCGATACAACCCCCTACGAAGCGTTTTCAATGGTTGACATGCGCGCCGGTCGCATCGCCCGTGTTGAATTGAACCCAGAGGCACGTAAGCCAGCCTACAAGATTTGGATTGACTTCGGTGAGCTGGGTGAGCTCGCGACCAGCGGTCAATACGTGGCACTCTACAAAGCGGAAGAGCTTGTCGGTCAGATGGTCATTTGCGCGGTGAACCTGGGCGCTCGACGTATTGCCGGATTTAAGTCCGAGGTCCTGATGCTTGGCGTCGAGGGCGCGGACGGCGCAGTTGTTTACCTCAAGCCGGAGCGTGATGTCGCCCCCGGCACGAAAGTATTCTGAGAATTGACGAAAGCCTGAAAAGGGCAAATCGATAACGGAGACAGCATGAGCGCGCCTGATGCGGATATTGAAGTCGGAGAAGAGATGGTCGCTGGTTTCGCAAAGAAAGGTTTGGGACAGGTGCAAGCCGCGACGAAGAGGGACCGCGGCGCCGGCCCCTTCCGTTCGACTCGTCCTGCGCGGTGCGATGGTCATCGACGGCACGGGCGCGCCTCCCTGGGGACCGGCCGACATCGTAGTCGAGGATGGGCGCATCACTCAAGTCGCCGCAGTTGGCGTACCGGGGTTGCCTATCAACCCGGCGCGTCGGCCCGCAGCCGGCGACCACGAAATCGACTGTTCCGGCAAGTTCGCCACCCCGGGCTTCATCGATTGCCACGCGCACATCGGCACGCCGTTTCACGCAGAAAACGGCGAGATGCTGCCGGCCGACTATATCTACAAGCTTTGGCTCGCTCACGGTGTCACGAGCGTCCGCGAAGCAGGCACGATGAACGGTCTTGCGTGGACACAGCAGCAGGCGGCGGCGGCCGATGAGGGGCAAATTGCTGCACCAACGCTCTACCCGTACGTCTATTTTCCTGCGGTCAACGACTACCTGAAGACCATCTATACGCCGGAGCAAGGTAGGGAGTGGCTGCGCAAGGCACATGCAAAAGGCGCGCGAGGCGTGAAGTTTTTCGGCGCACCGCCAGCAATCATGCAAGCCGCACTGGACGAAAGCAAGAAGCTTGGACTGAGGACGTGTTGTCATCACGCGCAGCTTTCTGTTGGGCGCATGAATTCTCTGCGTACCGCTCGTTGGGGCCTCACGAGCACGGAGCACGCCTACGGCATTCCTGAAGCGCTGTTCGACGGCCGCACGCTCCAATCGGTGGGCGACGACTACAACTACAACGACGAATATATGCGGTTCGCGACTGCGGGGCAGACGTTCCTGCAAGCAGCGCGGCCGGGTAGCACGAAGTGGAACGAGGTCCTTGAAGCATTCTTGGAAGCCGGACACACGTTCGTTCCGACCATGAACGTGTATGACAGCAATCGTGACCTTATGCGCGCCCGTCGCGCCGACTGGCATGACGAGTACACGGACAGTACAACGTGGAAATACTTCCAGCCGCAGCGCGGCGGGCACGGCGCGTACTTCTACCGCTGGTCGGTGAAGAATGAAGTCGAATGGAAGGAGAGTTTTAGCATCCTCATGACCTTTCTTAACGAATACAAGAACCGCGGCGGGCGTGTGTGTGCCGGTAGCGACTCCGGCTTCATGTATCAAGTCTATGGCTTCGGGTTTGTCCGTGAGCTTGAGCTGCTGCAAGAGGCAGGCTTCTCTCCGCTTGAGGTGATGCGTGCCGCGACATCTCACGCTGCCGAACTGCTTGGTGTCGAAGACGAGGCTGGGACGCTGGAAGTCGGCAAGCGCGCAGACATTCTGATTCACGACCAAAATCCGCTGACAGACTTCAAGCTACTGTATGGCACTGGCGCGGTCCGGTTGAACGAAGAAACGAACGGTCCGGAGTTCAAGCGTTGTCTGCAGAAGACCATTCGCGGCGGAATGGTGTACGACGTCGAAGAATTGCTCGCGGACGTTCGGGAGATGGTCGCTGGAAGCTGGAAAGATTCGTCCCTGAGCCAGCAGACGAAGAAGTGAGGAAGTCATGGAAAGTGGACCGCAGTTCATAATCGTCTCCGGGGCATTGGGAAGCGGAAAAACGTCGTTGATTGAGAGCTTGCTCAACTGCAGTGACGACGCGTCCGACACCGCTGTCATTGTCAACGAGGCGGGCGAGATAAATATCGATGGCGCTGTGCTCTCGGAATCGGCTAGCGGCATGTCCATGGCCACGCTCAGCAACGGATGCGTCTGCTGCTCGATGACGAGCGACTTGGTCACATCTATTCAGGACCTGATGCACTTTCGCCAGGTCGCTGGCAAGGGCCTGTTCTCGCGAATAATTCTTGAGTGCAGCGGCCTTTCCAGGCCTGGTCCCATAGTGTCATCGCTACAGGAACTTGCGGACCTTCGCCTCAAGCTCCATTTGCTGTCTACATACGATTGCAGCCGCCCTCCGCTGCAAGGCCCCGATTTCGAGGACGCGGTGGCGCAGTTAGCCGCGGCTCACACGGTCGTGCTCACAAAGATAGACCAAGTGGCGGTGGAGAGGCGCGAGGAAGCGGTTGAAACTGTAAGGTCACTCAATCCTCTCGCATTCATTGTGAACGAGTTTTCGGCGTCGGTGCGCGCGCGGGAGGCCTTCGCTCCGCCAGGCAACATTGATGTTCCCGTCGGTGCCTTCTGCAAGTCTTTCGAGCGCCGGCGTCTCCTCCATCCGCGTGTCCGAGTGTTTCACGCAAAGTATGACGCCATTATTCCATGGGAAGACGCATTAGACTGGCTTGAGAACATAGCCGGCGCGCTCGGCGAGCGACTGCTGAGGATAAAGGCGGTGGTGCCGGGCGAAAATGCGGATGACCGACTCTTGCTGCAGTCCGTTGGAACTACTTTTTCAGCTCCGCGAAGGCTCAAGGATGAAACGGTTGTACCCTTGGGAGCCGTCGTCATTGCAAGAGACATCGGCAGCGACGATTTGTCGTCGATTCCAACGAGGCATTCAGTAAGCTGGGACAACCACTTGTAGTTGGCGAAGACCCTTCAACAGTTGTCGGAGGGAGCGCGCTACGCCTCGTAGGAGGATGACGCGTACGCCAGGCGGGATTCGTTCGGTAAAATCATCAGATGAGCCGAATGAACCCATTCCAGTCGCGCCTTGCCGCGTTCGTATTCACTCTTGTCGTCGCCATCTGACTTATCGGTCTTTCGAAAGGTGCCGACCAATGGTGGGGGGCCTGCTACAGAATCTGGGTTCTGGCTTGCTGACCTCACTGTTCCTGATTGCAATAAATGACCGTATCTGGGAGCAGCGTCTAGCAGCGGAGGCGAGCGCTCGCGAGCGCACGGTCCTGCGGAAACTGCGGCACGCAATGCGGAGCCACGTGCGAGGCCTGTTGTTCAGTATTTTGCCGGAGCGCGGTGAGCACGAAGCCGAAGGCAATACCTGATACATATCGTGGCTTTGTCGCAAAGAGCTTCGCCGGGGAGGCACCGCATCTGATTTTGCTAGCGGTGTCGGACGCGAGCTATCCTGCACACGTGATTTTCGTTGATTGGATATCGCAGAACACAGAGCACTTTCAAGGACAGCTTCAGCGATGGTTGGCGACATACGGCGCGAATGTAGGCCAGAAATTGCAGATGCAATAGAGACGGTACTAGAGTCCGATTTCGTGCGCGTCGCCGCCCAGCTTGACCGGCTTAAAGTCCCGATTCAAGCCGCAGGCTTTGAGTCCGTCAACTTCTTCAACGAGCCGATATGTCGTATCTACGCTGATTGTTTGTGCACAGTCATCGACTTCGCCGAATCGTCTACAAGAGAGCAACTCGGAGTTTTCACAGTCGCTGACTGGGAAAATCCGTTTTTCCAAGATAGGGTACGCGCGTATGCGAGGTGCTAACGGCGACTAGACCGTCGTTGCCAGCGTAGGGTTGAAAAACAACTCCAGCCCCGTTGGTAGGCACAGCTCTGGACGCTGACCGGGCATCTGGTTTCCGGGCGCTGCACTACCCGGAACACCCATGCCTTCGTGTGCATGAAGGAAGCCCTCCGCTGCTGAAGCGAACGCCGGTGTACCCTCTCGGCGAGGTACTCCATGCCACACTTTCCCAACATTGCCATTTCCCGGCCAAACTTTTTGATGCTATCCTATCAAATAGCTCCAGACCAAAAATAGGGTTGAAGGCACCTGCCGTTTGAAAGGTTTTAGGCAAAGCCGCTGATAAGCGTGGCTTGGAGCAGTAACCCGTCCAACTTGTTGGCGCCAACTCAAACAGCGCCATGTCAACAGACCGGACGAATCTGACCCGATTTTATCGGAGGGATTCGTTTTGTCTGGAAAAGTTTCTGCCCTGATTGCGCTCGGCGACGCCAAGCGTTCTTCACTCGGTTCTGCAATCAATCTTCGCGCATTTGTCCTTTCCGGATTGCCCGGAGGTGCGCGATGAGCCGGCTGCATGTAGTTCCCACTGCCGAGTCTGCGTCCGAAGCCACGACTGATTTCAAGTCACGGCGCGACAGTCAATTTTCATCGCCTGCGGTCGTTCGCGACGTAGGGTGGTATTCCGGGCAGCCCTACCAACGAATCTCAGTAGCTGCGCTCGACCGTTTGAGCCAGTTGCTTGAGGCACCAAAGCCCCACAAGAGCAACCGACAGGTCGTCATCCGCCTGTTGGACATCTTCCTGCAAATTACGAATCAAAGCCTCAAGCTTCGCGATGGACGCCTTTCCCCAAAGTCTGTGGTCCTCGATTTTTGCGGAGCAATTTACTCGGAGAAATTCCTCTGGGCGACCCCCTCACGTCGATTTGATTTGGTATGCGTAGTGAGGTTTATCGCAGACGAAACCGGGACCATCGAGGCGTCTGCCTTTCCTTCGACATCGACGCTGGGCATCACAGCCGAGTGGAAAAAAAAGAAGGAAAAATTCGAACAGACCGACCTGGACGAGGAAGCGGTAAAGAGCGCAAGAGGCTGGCCGGTCACTACCCCAGGCGGCATCCGGTGGCTCGACTTGCGCGCCCTCGAGCAACGCTTCGGCGAAGCATACGCGACTGGCTTCCAGCGCGCTACGCAAGGCTTCTATGACAGCCGCAATCAAGAATCCATACACCAGGTCGCGTTTCTCATCGACTACCTGGCAACACTTCCGCCTGAGTGGGCTTATGATGATTTTGCACGCCCGGAGAAGATTCAGGAATTAGTCGCGTTGTACGCGCTCCACTTCGCCGAGACACGAGGGCAGACGCATCATTATGCCTATGTGCAATCACATTGGACAAAGGGCCGCAACTTCATAATAAAAGCGTTGCTTAAGTCCGGTTTTTGGGCGACTCCGTCTTGGGAACTTCCCATTTTTCCGATTACGGTAGTACAGCATCATACTCACCGCCGAGAGGATGGAACTGGCGTCGGACGCTACAGCGCAAAACTCCTGACGGACGTGCCATTGAAACTCACGGATAAGGAAGCGGCCGAAATTCTCTTCTCCCGAATTCAAAGTGACTTGGCGATAGTTAAAAAGTGGGCGAACGCTCAGATATTGGACCTTTGGGAAAGGCATGAAACCTTTCTCGCGCTTTCAAAGGTAGGGGTTGTTCGGGAGCTCTCTAAGCCCGGCTATGTCCTCGGCAAGGGGCAGACGCGCCGCAGTCATTCTAAGTGGAGGGAAAACATTGCGGCTACGTTTCTTGCCCGCGGTTTTGAGACAGCCGAAGATGAGCCGCGGCTTGACTTGCTATATGGCTCGCCCGCTACGGACGTGTACTCGCTCTTAGCGCTTCCTACAGCAGGGACGCTGTTGCCTCACATGGCGATATTGGTAAGCGAACACCCCCTGATAACTCCGAGTTTTTTCGAAGAACTCGTTCTCTTCGATGCTCATGACCACGTGGTCGGTGTAAGTGAAATCGACACGACTTGGGTTATAGACGGGAGAAAGGCGAGAAAGGGGCCGAGAAATGCACAGCAGACATTCGCCCTCACCGACCGCGCGGCAGAGGTATTAGCGCAAGTCATCGCTTTGACCGAGCCATTGCGAAAGTATCTTCGAAAAAAGGGCGACGGCAACTGGCGCAGGATTTTTTTGGAATGCCAACGTGGGTTCGTCTATCCAACTCCTGTTGCTGCCTCAAAACGTACTTCTGGAAATGACAATGTCGAAAGGTTGACGAAGGAGTTTGCGCCACACGCAGCTTTGAGCGAAAGCGAAGTCCGTCGGTTAGCGCTGCGGTTTAGTTTGATTACGTTGCGTGCGAGCGAAGCAGTTGAAAGGTACCTTCGAAAGCCCGATTTGGCAGAAGCCGCCAAGAATCTTGGGCACGAAAAGCTTGTCTTCAGTCAGATTGAGCGATACGTTCCTCCGCCTCTCATTGCCTTCTTCGAAGAGCGTTGGGTGCGCTTGTTTCAAAACGCGGTCATTGCGGAAGCTCTCAAAGGCAGCGAGTATCTTCTTCGGGCCACTGACTTTGTATGCATAGAGGACCTCCACGAATTTCTTGAAAATCATGCCCTCAAAGTCAGGCCGATACAGCCGGAGAAGCCCGAAGTGCGCAACGACCTTGAAGATAGCCGAGTGTATTTTTCGGCGAGCGTTGAGACATTGGCCGTCCTTGAGGCTTTGCGGCGCGCCGTCGAGCTCGCGACGAGGAAAGTGACAACACTCGCTATGGAATGGGCCGATTTCGCGGAGCGTCTGAAGAAATACATAAATTTTGCGCAACCTCCGCGGGAAGAACTTGTTTTCTTATTGGAGCAGGCAGAGGCGTGCGCGCATGAAGTCGTTATCGCGGAGGAAGCCATATATGAGTAACTCGGTTCCAGCGGCCGTCCTGGCCCATCTTAAAATCATTGCGACTCCGACTTTCGATAGTTTTACTAGAGCTCCTTGGTTGAAGTCTCCATTCAACGATGCGGAATGGACGTTAGTCATTGGAAAACAACGGATTGTTTTAAACTGGGGAGTGCCCCTCGGTGAAAGTGTTTTGACCGACAAGAAGCACAAAAGGCTGCTTGATGCGTTCAAGTGCTGGGTGCTCGCGCAAGCACATCCCAAGGTGACAAATGGTCGATTGCACGATGACGGACATATCTATGACCGCGTCACACGGGTAATAGTCAACATTGATTACATGTTGCTTCACCAAGAGTCACTAGGTCTAGGAAAACATGGTCTGGCGGCGGTCACCGAAAATGACTTCAAAGAGATGTTGCGGGCAATGGAGTCTGCATCCAGCAACGTGCAAGCCCTATATGATTGGCAGCCAAGATTAAGTGCTTGGTTAAATTCTCTGGTCTTGAAGTACAGGCCGCAGCTTGCAGGAGCACTTCGCGCCAAGCCAATCTTACGTCAGATAGATACTCCTCGGGGTGATTGGGAGTTGGCACCCGATAAACGGACATTGATTCGTTGGAGGGCTGCGCTTTGGGTTGGGGGCTTTTATCAGACCAGAGGTTCTACAGATTTTACGCACACTGTGAATACCCTGAAGGTAGCGGCGATTATTTATCGCGGGACGTTGCGTGGTGTATCGGCTAAGCCGCTGACCCCAGAGTTAGGCGTGGGAGCTGTAGAGAGATGCTATCGCGAGCGAGAAGCTGTTCCAGTGTCAAGCTTTGGCGGTTGACCGACAAAGCAAGAACTCGGGTATAGGCGCCGGTCGCTGAAGACGCTCTTGGTGCTCGACGGGGTTTGCGAAAACATTCCAACACAGGCGCTTCTTGGGGCGCTAAGTCAGGGCGTTGTAGATGTCGAGTCCCTTCGGGAGACAAGCCGCTTCGCCACGGCTCCGTTTCCGGTAATTATGAAAAACGTTAGAAACGCAGCGGAGTTCTGCTACCGCCACGGTGAACATATCGTCAAAAGCTACGCCAACGTAATCAATGCGGCGAAAGAAGCCGGCCTATCGCCCGCCGACCTGGTCGAAAGATACGGGCTCCGCAAATATCTGCATGAAGATACTATCGCGATGGGAGTAACGAGGTTTTCGCTTGGGGCTGAAGCTCACGCGGCCAGTCAGCGACACATTGCGATGTCGGATGTTGTTTCTCAGTATTTCACAGGCCTACGCGGTAATCGAGGACTGGTCGAACTTGGAAGGGTTCTGATTGGGTCAGTAGCTCAGAATGTCGGACCGTTAACAGCAAGGCGTAGCGCCGAACTTGTTGGCTTGCCCGTTAAGGGAGTACTAGATGAACGGCGCGCCAACATTATTTTCCGCAACGGAAAATCGGGCGTTCTCAAGATACGTCAGGTGGAGGAGCGTCCGATTCCAAAGCTCATTTCGGACGATATCCGATTGTGCGAGTTGTTGCATTCGCGTCTCGGAACACTGGAAACTGGGCGTCTTTTTGATGCGCCAGGCGCACTGGGTATGAGGGCGGCATCGAAAAGTGTGTTCTACCGTTGCTGCGATACCTTCGCAGACTACTTCGAAGTTGCATGTGATGCGCGTAAGCGACGATGGTACGTACGGCAGCATCAGAATCGAAAGTTTCTTGTCCTTGCTTTTTACTATGGAACAACGCAGGGAAATGTTCACACGTTGCGATGGATGCTGGCGCATAGCGACGTGGAGCATCTTTGGCATTATCTAACGAAGATTACTCCGGGCGACATGCTCCGCGAGGTTCAAGCATATTTCTTGGTGGATGCTCTGCAAAATCATCCGTTTGATTTATCGGAGATTGATATGCATGAGGTAGTGTTCGCTGAGCTCTCTGACAGTATGGAAAGAAGGTTTGGAACTCGAAATTTTGAAATCATCGAATCAAACATGCTTGAAAATTTCATTTCGCTGTCTATCAAAAAAGGGCTAGAAATACTTCCGCATTTCTTTGAAGTAGGTGGCGTAAAGCTAGCAAGAATTGCGGTGACTATTCGGAACGGGAGCCGGTTATGATAAAAGGCGCAAAGACAGAAACAGAGCGTGCTGTGTCCGCTCTCCATAGCTTTCTTGAACTCGTCCGCGATTCGCCCAGGAAGTTCACATCAGATAAGGAACTTTTGTTCGCGCTGAGAAGACAGGACCGTCTCGCTACGTATCGAAATCTCGAACATCATGTTGTTGCGACGTCTCGCAGCACAATTGATAGGGTTTGCAATAGGTTGTTAGAGGGAGGCACGAAGGCGTTCGACAATCTACGAAAGGAGGCATTAGAGGAACTCAAAACTGTAGGCCGTCTGCTTGATGAGATGCCCGCTCCTCCGAAGCGTACGCGCGACCATTATAAGCAAAAGGCGAAGAGCAAAAGCGAAGAGGTCACGTTAGGTCTTGTTGACTGCTGGCACTTGACGAGTGCGCTGTACGCAGCGATTCAGGCGGGACGAGCTATCTCCGCAGATAGTAAAAATGCAGCCATTATGGAGAAGTGGAGAAAGCTGGAAGCGGTGATACTTTGCGAAGTCCGGCTCTCTAAGAAGTTGGTTGTGACAAAGGGCGGCGATGCCGAGCGTTGGGCAGAATCCATTCGGGTCATCTAAATGTCATATCCCAAACTCTTTTTAATCGCGCCGGACGACATGGTTGTGTTTTCATCAATGTCCGAAATGGGAGAGGCTAATACCGTGGCGGCAGGAGCCGTTCCGTTGCCGAAGTGGCCGGACGGTCGCTGGTGCCACGAGGTGGCGTTATTCCTCGGCAAGGCAACGCGCAGGAATCTTTCGAGGTTCAGCAAAGGGGGGACGTTACGGACCTATGTCAATAATCTCAGTCATCTGGTGCGGTTTTGCTGGCGCAAAAACTGTCCGTTTGATGAGTTGAATGATTCTATTTTCACGGCATTTATACAAGGTTTAACCAAAGAAAAAGAAAAGGATGGTCTTGAGTCGAAGGACGTAAGAAATGCTAATACGGTATGCAACATTGGACGTCGTTCGCTCGATTTTTTGAGTTTTGTCGGGGAACTCCATGGAATAGATGGGTTTCTTGATGGAAGCGGCGGCCATATAAAGGCAGAAAAACGGGCGATAGCGGTCGGTTCTCATAACTCTCGGAGTAGGAAGCTTGTTTACTATTGGCACCACCATTCCTTCCCGGAGCCAGTGCCCGTTGAGAAGCGACACTTAATCGGTATAGATTATGTGTCAAGGCTTCGACGCGCAGCAGTTACCTGTGGAAGCGAACCATTCGTAATGCAGCGGCGACTGGTAATGCTTCGGGTATTGGAAGCTACAGGCGGTCGTCGGTCTGAAATTGCGCTCATAACTGTGGGCGATATTGAAGAGGCGTTAGCGACCGAGGGCCCGTTCTTGAAGCTCTACTCAGCCAAGAAAATGGGAATGGATAAATCCAAAAATCCTCATAGATTCGTGAAGGTCACTTTCAATGACCTTGAGTATATTCGGCGTTATATAGAGGTTTTTCGCGCTCCCTTAATCGAGCGGACGTTGTCAGGAAGCAAGGACCACGGCTATCTGCTTATTTCAGAAACAAGTGGTACGCCCATTAGAGATACCACCATTACCGGAGAGGTCCGCACGCTTCGAATAGCTGCCAAAATAACTGGAAAGGCACACCCGCATTTATTTCGTCATCGGTTTGTTACGATTCGATTGAAGGACTTGATTCTTTCTCATAAGCTCGCAAATCGTTCCGAATTCGAATTGAAGTTCAAGATGGCAGGTTTTATGAAGGAGGTTGCAGAGCAGACTGGCCACAAGAGCTTGGGAACACTGGACCATTACATTGACTGGGCGTTTATCGAACTGTCGGGAGAGGATGGGGCTGCTAGCAACCACGTCGATTTGGCAAGAGTCGCTGCAAGCGTTGAGTCGAGTGTGGCAGAACTCAAAGCGCTGCGTGAGCAGCTGTCGGCGGACGATTTCACTCTCGAGGTGATGCGGCGATACGAAGCGCTAGCCCGAGATGTCGGCGCAATCGAAAAGCGGCACCGGCGCGGACCGGGGGGCCAAAAACTGCACGATGTCACTCAATAAAAGTTGTTCAAGGACGTGTTGTTCAGGAGGGACATAAGACGATGTTTCTATTAGTGATTTTCCCTGAACAAGAAAGTGCATAAACGCGAAATTTCCGGTTCGTCGAGAAACAGGACGCCCAGATGGGCGAGCGTGATTTCGCCCGGCTGCGGCGGATTACGCCCGCCGACGAGCGCAACCGAACTCGATGAGTGATGCGGTGCGCGAAACGGCCGCTGTCGCCACTGCGCGGGCGTGAAACCCATCGAACTGGCGGAGAGAATGGCGGCGGACGTGAGTGCTTCGTCATCGGTCATCGGCGGGAGAAGGCCGGGCAGACGCGCGGCCAGCATCGACTTCCCGGCGCCGGGCGGCCCGACCATCAGCAGATGATGCCCGCCCGCCGCCGCGACTTCGAGAGCACGCCGCGCACCGGGATGACCGATGACATCCGCGAGATCGGGCGACGTCACGGCGTTGGCGTCGGAAAGCGTTGCGGCCTGCACCGGACTGAGGCGCGCATCCGGCACGCCGTTGAGGTGAGCGCACAGTGCACGGAGATCGTCGGCGCCGTACACGTCGATGCCCGGCACCAGCGCGGCTTCCGCTGCGCTCGCGAGCGGCAGATAGATATCGGGGACGCGCGCATCGGACGCGGCATGCTGGCGTGCCGCGCCACAGACCATCGCGAACGCGCCGCGCATCGGCCGCAACGCGCCTGTCAGTGACAACTCACCGGCAAACTCACGATGCTCCAGCGATTCCGCCGGAATCTGCCCGCTCGCGGCCAGAATGCCGAGCGCGATGGGCAAGTCGAAGCGGCCGGACTCCTTGGGCAAGTCTGCGGGCGCGAGATTGACGGTGATGCGGCTGACGGGAAAGTCGAAGCCGCAGTTCTGAAGCGCGGCGCGTACGCGCTCGCGGCTTTCGCGGACTTCGAGATCGGGAAGGCCGACGATAGAGAACGACGGCAACCCGTTGGCAAGATGGACTTCGACGACGACTTCCGGCGCGCGCCCAGGCGCGGGCGCGCGGCTGCGTACCACGGCAAGCGACATGATTTCACCCGAATCGGCGCAAGCGAAAAGCCGCGCCGCAATAAGACTAGAACGTCACGGCTCGCCGGCCGGATACGAGAGATGAGGAGCGCGCGTCAGTCCTGCGACGTGCCGCCGCTTGCCAGCCGCTGTTCCAGTTGCGCGACGCGCTTTTCCAGTTCCTCCAGACGCGCGCGCGTGCGCACGAGCACCTGCGTCTGCGTATCGAATTCCTCGCGCGTGACGAGATCGAGCCGGGAGAAGCCGTGCTGGAGCATCGCCTTCATGTTTTTTTCGACGTCTTTCGCCGGCGAATTCTTGAACAGGTCGCTCATCTTCTGCTGAAGGTCGTTGAATACGTCGTTGGGCTGCTTCATCGTTTCTCCCTGTGTGCACAAATAATGTGCATTCATTGTTAGGTCAGTGCCCCGCGCTTTCGAATGGTCGAAAGTGGTGCGCCGCTGCGTTGCGGCGATACATGGCGGGGCAATCCCGAAGGCGACGCGATTTTAGCGCCGGCGCGCGGCCTCTTTCGCCGTCCCTGCCCTTTTTACGGGACCTTGGGACCACTCTAGCAACGAACCTGCCCCTCCGCCAGCGTGTGGCGGCCGCGTTAGCCGTTCGGCAGAGGGAAAACCTCATTCGGCGGCTGAATTGCGCAAACCCGCGTGGTTATTAGCATGGCATACGAGTTGCATTGATGGCGCGACCTTTTCTGCACGCTTTTTCACCGAACGGCACGCGGAAAGATCAGGAAACCACAGCGAGGGATACATGAAGCTCATTACCGCAATCATCAAGCCGTTCAAGCTGGACGAAGCGCGTGAAGCGTTATCGGCGATCGGCGTTTCGGGAATCACCGTGACCGAGGTGAAAGGCTTCGGTCGTCAGAAAGGGCACACGGAGCTGTATCGCGGCGCGGAGTACGTCGTTGACTTCCTGCCGAAGGTGAAGATCGAGGCGGCCGTGTCCGACGACATCGTTGACCAGGCGATCGAAGCCGTCGAGCGTGCCGCGCGCACGGGCAAGATCGGCGACGGGAAGATCTTCGTGACCGCAATCGAGCAGGTCATTCGCATTCGTACCGGCGAGACCGGCGCGGACGCGCTCTAAGAATAATCGGCGATAAGAGGAACCAGAAGAATGCGTAACTTTTTGATGTCCCTGTTGGTGGCGACCGCGCTGGCAGGCGCGACTGTCGGCACCGCTCTCGCTCAGGACGCGTCCGCTCCGGCCGCCGCCTCGGCGCCCGCGACCGACGCCGCATCGAACGCGAGCGCGCCGGCCAGCGCGAACACGGCGATGGCTTCGTCGGCGGAAGCGGCGTCGGCTGCACAGGCTGCATCGGAGGCCGCACCGAGCGCGCCGACCGAGCCGTTCATGGTCGATTCGTCGAAGATCAGTTCGGGCGACACCGCCTGGATGCTGACGTCCGTCGCGCTCGTGCTGTTCATGACGATTCCGGGCCTCGCGCTTTTCTACGCGGGCATGGTCCGCAAGAAGAACGTGCTCGCCACCGTGATGCAGAGCTTCGCGATCTGCTGCCTGATCACGATCCTCTGGACGGTCGTCGGCTACAGCATCGCGTTCACGCCGGGCGGTTCGTTCCTCGGCGGCTTCTCGCGCGTGTTCCTGCACGGCATGGCCTACATCAAGGGCGACAAGGCGACGACGCTCACCGTCAGCCACCTTGCATCGACCATTCCGGAGTCCGTGTATTTCGCGTTCCAGTTGACGTTCGCGATCATCACGCCGGCGCTCATCACCGGTGCGTTCGCCGACCGCATGAAGTTCTCCGCGATGCTCGTCTTCATGACGCTGTGGTCGCTGATCGTCTACTCGCCGATCGCGCACATGGTCTGGGAACCGACCGGCTGGCTCGCGTCGGCGGGCGTGCTCGACTTCGCGGGCGGCACCGTCGTTCACATCAACGCGGGTATCGCGGGCCTGATGTGCTGTATCGTCCTCGGCAAGCGCGTAGGCTACGGCCGCGAAGTCATGGCGCCGCACAACCTCGTGCTCTCGCTGATCGGCGCGTCGATGCTGTGGATCGGCTGGTTCGGCTTCAATGCAGGTTCGGCGGTCGCGGCTGACGGCCGTGCCGGCTTCGCCATGCTGACGACGCAAATCGCCACCGCATTCGCCGCATTCGGCTGGATGTTCGCGGAGTGGATCACGAAGGGCAAGCCGTCGGTGCTCGGCATCATCTCGGGCGCGGTCGCGGGTCTGGTGGCCGTGACGCCGGCCTCGGGCTTCGTCGGCGTGACGGGCGCGATCGTGATCGGCATCGTTGCGGGCGTGGTCTGCTTCTGGTCGGCCACCTGGCTCAAGCACAAGTTTAATTACGACGACTCGCTCGATGCGTTCGGCGTGCACGGCGTCGGCGGGATCATCGGTGCGCTGCTGACCGGCGTGTTCGCGGTCAAGGACATCGGCGGTTTCGACGGCAGCGTGCTCGTGCAGGCGAAAGGCGTGATCGTCACGCTGATCTACTCGGGCGTCGTCAGCTTCATCCTGCTGAAGGTCATCGACATGGTCATGGGCTTGCGTGTCACCGAAGAACAGGAACGCGAAGGGCTGGACGTCACCTTGCATGGCGAGCACGTCGAGTAACGCGTCGATCACAATACCGCGACCGGCGCACGCCGGCGCGGTCCAAGCAACGAGCGCAGCGACTTGGCCCGCCTTCGATGGCGGGTTTTTTTTGGCTGCGCGGTCTGCCGCACTTTCGTCCAGCGGCGCGCGATACAGATGACTGCCGGGAGCCGGGAAACCTTGGTAATTGGCGGCCCATCCCCAATTAGGCAAAGCAATTGCTCTACAATCTTTCGTCTCTGTCGGCCGGCGCTGTCGTGTTGGCGCGCGAAGCCGGTCCCATGCAAAGCTGTTCGCGAGAAATCAATGGTTCCGCATTTAGTTACGGCGTTGAATGGTCCTCTGCTCGATCTCGAGCGGAAAATCCTGGAGGCCACGCCTGCCATCGAGCGGTGGTTTCGTCTCGAATGGCAGGAGCACACGCCGCCGTTCTACTGTTCCGTCGATCTGCGTAACGCGGGGTTCAAACTCGCGCCCGTCGATACGAACCTGTTCCCGGGCGGCTTCAACAATCTGCCGCAGGAAGTGCTGCCGCTGGCCGTGCAGGCGGCGATGGCGTCCATCGAAAAAATCTGCCCCGACGCGAAGAATCTGCTCGTGATTCCGGAGCGGCATACGCGCAATGCGTTCTATCTCGAGAACGTCGCGCGGCTCGCGACCATCATGCGGCAAGCGGGGCTGAACGTCCGCTTCGGCACGCTCGATGAAAACATTCACGGCCCGGTGACGATCCCGCTCGCCGACGGCCAGAAGATCGTGCTCGAACCGCTCGAGCGCACGCCGCGCCGTCTCGGTCTCAAGAACTTCGATCCCTGTTCGATCCTGCTCAACAATGACCTCTCGGCGGGCATTCCGCCGGTGCTCGAAAACCTGCACGAGCAGTATCTGCTGCCGCCGCTGCATGCGGGCTGGGCGGTGCGCCGCAAGTTGACGCACTTCTCGTGTTATGACGATGTCGCGAAGAAGTTCGCGAAGATGGTCGAAATCGACCCGTGGATGGTGAACCCGTACTTCGCGCACGTCGAAGGCGTGGACTACGAAGCACGCACGGGCGAGGAAGCGCTTGCGGACGCCATCGACGGCGTCATCAAGAAGATTGCGAAGAAGTATCGCGAGTACGGCATCAGCGAGAAGCCGTATGTCGTCATCAAGGCCGATGCCGGCACGTACGGCAAGGGCGTGATGACCGTGCACGACGCAAGCGAAGTCGCCGCGCTGACGAAGCGCGAGCGCGTCAAGATGAACGACGCGAAGGAAGGACTGCAAGTCCACGACGTCATCGTGCAGGAAGGCGTGCATACGTTCGAGCGCGTCGAGAATGCGGTCGCGGAGCCGGTGGTTTACATGATCGACCGGTACGTGGTCGGCGGCTTTTACCGCGTGCACGATTCGCGCGAGCGCGATCAGAACCTGAACGCGCCGGGCATGCACTTCGTGCCGCTCGGCTTCGAACACACCGCGCTGCCGGACACGCACGCGAAGCCGGGCGCGGCGCCGCCGAATCGCTTCTACATGTATGGCGTGGTCGCGCGGCTCGGGCTGCTCGCCGCATCGGTGGAACTGGAAAAAACGGACCCCGAAGCCATTCAGGTCTAATTGCGCGGCTTGCGGTAAGCTCGCAGGCCGCGTCAATCAAGCGAATACACATGGACATTCTCTTTATCGCCGATCCGCTCGATCGCTTCAGGATCTATAAGGACTCGACCTACGCGATGATGGCCGAAGCCGCGCGTCGCGGCCACGTGCTGTACGCGTGCGAGCCGCACCAGCTCGCGTGGACGGGTGGCGCGGTGGAGTCGATCGTGCGCCGTATCGCGATCGTCGGCGATGAAGCGGATAGCGACCGCTCGCCGTGGTACTCGGCGAACGAGCCGGCGAACGTATCGCTCGCTAAGTTCGACGCGGTGCTCATGCGCAAGGACCCGCCGTTCGACCTCGAATACGTGAACGCGACCTGGCTGCTGGAAATCGCGGAGCGGCAGGGCGCCCGCGTGTTCAACAAGCCGCAGGCAATTCGCGATCATTCGGAGAAGCTCGCCATCGCGGAATGGCCGCAATACGTGGCGCCGACGCTCGTCACGCGCGATGCCGCGCGTCTGCGCGCATTCCACGCCGAACACGGCGATGTCATCCTGAAGCCGCTCGACGGCATGGGCGGCATGGGCGTGTTTCGCGTGAAGGCCGACGGCATGAATCTCGGTTCGATCATCGAGATGCTGAGCGAGGACGGCGCGCGCATGGTCATGTCGCAGAAGTTCATCCCGCAGATTACCGACGGCGACAAGCGCATTCTGTTGATCGGCGGCGAGCCGGTGCCGTATTCGCTCGCGCGCATCCCGCAGGGCGGCGAAGTGCGCGGCAACCTCGCGGCGGGCGGACTCGGCCGCGCGCAACCGCTCTCGGCGCGCGATCGCGAGATCGCCGAGGCGCTCGGGCCGGCGCTGAAGGCGCGCGGGCTGCTGCTCGTCGGACTGGACGCGATCGGCGACTACCTGACTGAAGTGAACGTCACGAGCCCGACGTGCTTCCGCGAAATCATGGACCAGACGGGCTTCGACGTGGCGGGCATGTTCATCGACGCTCTCGAGCGCGCCGTCGGCTGAGAACGGGCGCTTCTTCGCGTGGGCGGCGTGTGTCGCACTGCAAAACGCGTGTCGCGGGCGCTGTTACAATCAACTTCCCGGCGGCTTGCATTCGGGGCTGGATCACATTTCAGCAGCGCGTTCCGGCCGTTGATTTCCCGACCGCCCGGACGCATATACGACTGGCACCACGCGACGCTCGCGCGCTTTCGAGCGAACTCTGACGTTTCGTTCACAGAGGCAGCAATCCTGTTATGGCTGGCATTCTGATCATTGCGCACGCACCGCTCGCTACCGCGCTCCGTGAGTGCGTCGCCCACATTTACGGCGGCTTGCCCGCGCGCATCGGCGTTATCGACGTAATGCCCGACTGCGATCCCGTCGAAGTACGCGCGTTCGCGCGCTCGGAAATCGATCGTCTGAAGGAAGGCAACGGCGCGATCGTGTTGACCGACGTGTTCGGCGCGACGCCCGCCAACATCGCCGCGAGCCTCGCCGACGCGGATGTGCGCATCCTCGCGGGCGTGAACCTGCCGATGCTCGTGCGCGCCGTCTGTTACCGCGCGACGCCGCTCGACACGCTGTCGGAAAAGATTCTGCAGGGCGGCTCGAAGGGCATTCAGGAACTTGATGCGTCGACGCCGCTCAATCCCTGCGCAATCGCGACCAAAGTGGCCGGCTCGCCCGATCCCGCGTGTTCCGCGAGCGCCGATCTGGCCGCCGCAAAAGCCGCCAGTCACTGACGCCGCTTCATTCATCCACTAGCGTTCCGGAGCATCATGCTGCAACAAGAAACAACGATCGTGAACAAGCTGGGGCTCCATGCGCGTGCTTCGGCCAAGCTCACGCAACTCGCGGGGAGTTTTCAGTGCGAAATCTGGATGAGCCGCAACGGCCGCCGGATCAACGCGAAGAGCATCATGGGGGTGATGATGCTGGCGGCCGGCATCGGCAGCACGGTGACCATCGAAACCGAAGGCGCGGATGAAGCCGAAGCCATGCAAGCCATTCTTGCCCTGATCGCCGACAAATTCGGCGAAGGGCAATAAGTCCATCATTCCCGCATCGACCCTCATGAGCCGCGCATCGACGCGGCTTTTTTGTGTCGACCGGCTCGCTCGCGCCGGACGAGTCTGCGACCGGCACGGCTGGCGCGCGGCAGTCCGTGCAGGGACTTTGCAATGCTTCGAACTTATAATGGGCTGGGCGGCCACCAAGCCCCCGCGGGTTCTGGGAGAACGCGGATACATCACAACTAGAGGAGGTGCGCGTGTCTTTCACGCTGCATGGAATTCCCGTTTCACGAGGCATCGCCATCGGGCGGGCGTATCTCATTGCGCCGGCCGCGCTGGATGTCGCGCATTACCTGATCGAGCCGGAGCGGATCGACGCTGAAATCGAACGCTTCGGCGCGGCGCAGGCCGCTGTCGCCGCCGAACTGGAGGCGTTGCGCGAAGACCTTTCCGCCGATGCGCCCAGCGAAATGAGCGCGTTCATCAACGTGCATACGATGATCCTGAACGACGCCATGCTCGTGCAGGAAACCATCGATCTCATTCGCACGCGCCGCTACAACGTCGAGTGGGCGCTGACCGAACAGCTCGACATTCTCGGCAGTTACTTCGATGAAATCGAGGACGAATACCTGCGCGAACGTAAAGCCGACGTCGAGCAGGTCGTCGAGCGTCTCCTGAAGGCGCTTGCGGGCGCGCCGACCGCCGCGTCGCTCGTCGTGCATACGGCCGCGAGCAACGGCCACAACGAGATGATCGTCGTTGCGCACGATATCGCGCCCGCCGACATGCTCCAGTTCAAGACGCAGGCGTTCAAGGGCTTCGTCACCGATCTCGGCGGCCGCACGTCGCATACGGCGATCGTCGCGCGCAGTCTCGGCATTCCGGCGTCGGTCGGCGTGCAGCAGGCGAGCGTGCTGATTCGCCAGAACGATCTGATCATCGTCGATGGCGATCACGGCATCGTGATCGTTGACCCCGCGCCGATCGTCCTCGAGGAATATTCGTATCGGCAAAGCGAGAAGCTGCTGGAACAGCGCAAGCTGCAGCGCCTCAAGTTTTCGCCGACGCAAACGCTCTGCGGCACCAAGATCGAGTTGTGCGCGAACATCGAACTGCCCGACGATGCGCAAGTGGCCGTCGAAGCCGGCGCGATGGGCGTCGGCCTGTTCCGCACCGAATTCCTGTTCATGAATCACAAGGACCGGCTGCCGGAAGAGGAGGAGCAGTTCGAGGCGTACAAGCGCGCCGTCGAACTGATGAACGGCAAGCCGGTGACGATTCGCACGATCGACGTCGGCGCGGACAAGCCGCTCGATTCGATGTCCGGCGGCGACGGCTATGAGACGGCGCCGAATCCGGCGCTCGGCTTGCGCGCGATCCGCTGGAGTCTTTCAGAGCCGCAGATGTTCATGACGCAACTGCGCGCGATCCTCCGTGCGTCCGCGTTCGGCCCGACGAAGATTCTGATTCCGATGCTTGCGCACGCGCAGGAGATCGATCAGACGCTGGATCTGATCCGCGAGGCCAAGCGCCAGCTGGACGACGCCGGCATTGCGTACGACCGTCAGGTGCAGATCGGCGCGATGATCGAAATCCCGGCGGCGGCCATCGCGGTGCAGTTGTTCCTGAGCCGGCTGGACTTTCTGTCGATCGGGACCAACGACCTGATTCAGTACACGCTCGCAATCGACCGCGCGGACAACTCCGTCGCGCATCTCTACGATCCGCTGCATCCGGCCGTGCTGCATCTGATCGCGCTGACGCTGCGCGAGGCGAAGCGCGCGGGCGTGCCGGTCTCGGTGTGCGGGGAAATGGCGGGCGATCCGTCGGTCACGCGTCTGTTGCTCGGGCTCGGCCTGACGGAATTCTCGATGCATCCGAGCCAGTTGCTCGTCGTGAAGCAGGAAATTCTGCGCTCGAATCTGAAGGCGCTGGAAAAGCCGGTCGCGGATGTGCTCGCGTCCTTCGAACCGAACGAATTGCAGGCGGCGCTGGCCCGGCTGCAAAAAGCCTGAACGCTATCGGGCGTGACGCGCGCTGCAAACCGGGCAATCCGGCTGCCGCGCGATTTTCATCGTGTTCCACTCCATGCGCAGCGAGTCGAGCATCATCAGCCTTCCGCTAAGCGTCTCGCCGAATCCGCCGATCACCCGCAACGCTTCGGCCGCCTGCATTGCGCCGATGATGCCGACCGTCGGCGAGAACACGCCCATCGTCGAGCACGCGACTTCCTCGAAGGCCTGATCCGGCGGGAAAACGCACGCATAGCACGGCGATTCCGGCGAGCGGAAATCGAAGGTGCTGATCTGCCCGTCGAAGCGCAGCGCCGCACCGGAGACGAGCGGCACGCCATGTGCGACGCAAGCCGCGTTGATCGCGTGGCGCGTCGCGAAGTTGTCGCTGCAATCGAGCACGACGCTCGCGCCGGGCAGGTTCGCATCGAGCCAGGCTGCGTCGGCGCGCGCGTCGACGGCGTCGATTCGTACGTCCGGGTTCAGCGCGTTCAGCGTGCGACGCGCGGATTCGACCTTGGCTTGCCCGACCGAGCGCGTCGCGTGGACGATCTGGCGCTGCAGATTCGTGAGATCGACGGTATCGGCATCGACGAGCGTCAGCGTTCCGATGCCCGCCGCCGCCAGATACATCGCGGCGGGCGCGCCCAATCCCCCCGCGCCGACGATGATCGCCCGCGCATCGAGAAAACGCTGCTGCGCTTCGATGCCGATTTCATCGACGAGAATGTGGCGGGAATAGCGGAGGAGTTGGTCGTCGTTCATCGAGCTCGCGCGTGGATGCGCCGATGGTGCTGCGAAGGGAACGCCGAAAAAGACGGCGCGCTTGAACGTGACATTCTAAGCGCGCGGGGAGGGGAAACGGCTTCGCGGCGCGATGCCGCGAAGCCTTGCTGCTTGGTTACTTCGACTGCTGCGCAGTCGGCGACGAAGCCGGCACGGTGCCCGAAGCCGGCGACGAGCCCGGCGCGGCGGGCGCTGCCGGCTGAGCGACGACCGGCGCCGATGCGGAGCGAGCCGGCTTGCTCTGCGCGAGCTTGCGCTCGGCGAACGACTTCGACTCGACGACCTGCTTGCCTTCGAGCTTGTTCAGCGCCTGCTGGAGCATGAAGTCGTCGGTGCTGCCGAATTCGACCGGCTTGCGCTCGCGATCCTTGCGGCGTTGCTCCGGCGTTTTCTTGTCGTTCTGCTCTTCGAGCAGGCGCAGTTGTTCCAGACGATCCTGCTCGCGCTGGTCCTGCTCCTTCTTCTCGTTCGGGTCCTGCGTGTTTGCGAGGTGGTTCGAATAGTTGACTTCGCGGGTCACGAGCGCGTCGTCGGGATCGCCGTCCGCGTACTGATCCACCGGCACGTCCGGGCGCACGCCCTGGTTCTGAATGGACTTGCCGCTCGGCGTGTAGTAGTACGCCGTGGTCAGGCGCAGCGCGGTGTCGGCGGTCATCGGGCGAACGGTCTGCACCGAGCCCTTGCCGAATGTCGTCTTGCCGACGATCAGCGCGCGATGATGATCCTGCAGCGCACCCGCCACGATTTCGGAAGCCGACGCCGAATAGGCGTTGGTCAGCACGACCATCGGCACCTTCTTGAAGACTTCCGGCACCGTCTTCAGCGGGTCCTGATCGAAGGACGGCAGGCGATAGTTGTCGTAAGTATCCCGGAACGTCTGCTTGGCGTCGGCGATCTGCCCGTTCGTCGACACGACGATGGCGTTGTCCGGCAGGAACGCCCCCGCGACACCGACCGCGCTTTGCAGCAGGCCGCCGCCGTTATTGCGCAGGTCCAGTACGAGGCCCTTCAGGTTCGGCTGTTGACGCGCGAGGTCCTGCAGCTTCGACGCGAGGTCCGGCACCGTGCGTTCCTGGAAGCTGGTGATCCGGATGTACCCGTAGCCCGGCTCCGGCACCTTCATCTTCACCGACTGCACGCGGATCACGGCGCGCGTGACGGTCAGCGGGAACGTGCGGTCGTCGCTCTTGCGGAAGATGGTCAGCGTGACCTTTGTGCCCGGCTCGCCGCGCATCTGCTTGACGGCCTTGTCGAGCGTCATGCCGCGCACCGGCTTGTCGTTGATGCGGGTGATGAGGTCGCCCGGACGAATGCCCGCGCGGAATGCGGGCGTGTCCTCGATCGGCGAAATGACCTTGATCAGCCCGTCTTCGGAGGAAATTTCGATACCCAGGCCCGCGAACCGTCCCTTCGTCTGTTCCTGAAGCTCTTCGTAGTCGGTCTTGTCGAGGTAGGACGAGTGCGGATCGAGGCTCGACACCATGCCCTTGATGGCGGCGGTGAGGAGCTTCTTGTCATCGACGGGTTCGACGTATTCGTGCTTGATTTGCCCGAAGACTTCGGCGAAAAGCCGCAATTGATCGAGCGGCAGCGGCGACGATGCGGCTTGCTGAGCGGACGCGGAGATCTGCAAGGTGGCGAGCGCGCCGGCGGCAACGCCTACGGCGATCAGGCCGAAGTTTTTCAGGTTCTTTCGCATAGAGAGTGCGTTCGGAATCGAATGAGCAGCATCGTGGGTGACGGGCCAGTATACCCGCTCCCCTCCAAAGACGACTTAAACGCAACTTAAATGCCCGGGGCGTAGCCGGGCGACAGCAATAGGCCACGGGCGCTTGCGGCGAAGCGCCCGTGCACTTGCAAAGTTGTCGGGCCGAGGCGCGTCAGCCCGCCTTGCCCTGCTTGGCAACCGCTGCCTGCGCGGCGGCGATGGCGTCGGCGTCGCCGAGATAGTAATGCTTGATCGGCTTCAGGTTTTCGTCGAGTTCATAGACGAGCGGAACGCCGTTCGGAATATTCAGCCCGACGATGTCCGCGTCCGAGATCTCGTCCAGGTACTTCACGAGCGCACGCATTGAATTGCCGTGCGCGGCGATCAATACCTGCTTGCCCGCCTTGATGGCCGGCGCGATGGACTCGTTCCACACCGGCAGCACGCGCGCCACGGTGTCCTTCAGGCATTCGGTGAGCGGCAACTGCTCGCGCGGAACCTTTGCGTAGCGCGGATCGTTGTACGACGCGCGTTCGTCCGAAGGATCGAGCGCGGGCGGCGGCGTGTCGTAGCTGCGGCGCCAGACGAGCACCTGGTCGTCGCCATACTTTTTCGCCGTCTCCGCCTTGTTCAGCCCGGCGAGCGCGCCGTAGTGACGCTCGTTCAGACGCCATGAATGGACAACCGGGATATACATCAGGTCCATCTCGTCCTGAACGTGCCACAGCGTGCGGATTGCCCGCTTAAGCACGGACGTGTACGCGAGGTCGAACGTGTAGCCGGCTTCCCGCAGCAGCACGCCGGCCTGACGCGCTTCGCGATTGCCCTGCTCGGTGAGGTTGACGTTGACCCAGCCGGTGAACCGGTTTTCCTTGTTCCACGTCGATTCGCCGTGGCGGATGAGCACTAGCTTGTACATGTTTGATAGGTCGGTCAGTTGAGAAAGCGCTTGCGCCGATTTGCACTCCGTCATCCTGCCATCGCGCGGGGAGTGCCGCCATCGGCCGGATGGCCTGGGCCATCGCGGGAAAGGGTTATTTTATAATGCCGGGATTGCCCCCATTTTCCTTTCTCCCTTCTCCACTATCTTTCGGCGGCCCTAGACGTGAAGTTTTTCACTGATTACACGAATATCGCACTCATCGTCATTGCGCTCATCTCCGGCGCGCTGCTTCTGTGGCCCGCCATCACGCGTCGCGGACGCGGCGGCATTTCCGCCGCCGAAGCCACCACGCTGATCAACCGCCGCAACGCCGTCGTCGTGGATATCCGGCCTGCCGCGGAATTCGCGCAGGGCCATCTGCCGTCGGCGCGCAATATCGACGCGGCGGAGCTCCAAGCAAAGATCGGCCAGATCGCCAAGAATAAGAGCAATCCGGTCGTGCTCGTTTGTCAGACCGGACAGCGATCGCAGCGCGCCAGCCGCACCGTGTCGGAAGCTGGCTACGCTGAGGTCCATGTCTTGCAGGGCGGGGTTGATGCCTGGCAGAAGGCAGGAATGCCGGTCGTAAAACAAGGAGCCGTCAAGTGAAGAAAGTCGTCATGTACAGCACTCAAGTGTGCCCGTATTGCCAGATGGCCGAACGTCTTTTAAAGTCCCGCGGGGTCGAAAGCATCGAGAAAGTGCTGATCGATCGTGAACCGGGCCGCCGCGAGGAAATGATGCAGCGCACCGGACGCCGCACCGTGCCGCAGGTCTATATCGGCGACACGCACGTCGGCGGCTACGACGATCTTTCGGCGCTCGACCGCAAGGGCGGTCTCGTTCCGCTGCTCGAGTCGGCCTGACACACCACACGCTGCCCGGTCATGCGCCGGGCAACCGATTTACCTAGGGAACCACTATGTCCGACGAGAACAACCAGCCGTTTTTCAACATCCAGCGCATCTACCTGAAGGACATGTCGCTCGAGCAGCCGAACTCGCCCGCCATCTTCCTCGAACAGGAAATGCCGTCGGTTGAAGTCGAAGTCGACGTGAAGGCCGATCGCCTCGCGGAAAGCGTCTTTGAAGTGCTGGTGACGGGCACGGTCACGGCGAAGGTCGCCGACAAGGTCGCCTTTCTGATCGAAGCCAAGCAGGCCGGCATCTTCGATATCCGCAACATTCCTGCCGAGCAGACCGACCCGCTCGTTGGCATCGCATGCCCGACCATCCTGTTCCCGTACTTGCGCTCGAACATCGCGGATGCGATCACCCGCGCCGGTTTCCCGCCGATCCACCTCGCGGAAATCAACTTCCAGGCGCTGTACGAGCAACGTCTCGCGCAACTCGCGAGCGCGCAGGAAGGCGCGGCAAACGGCGCGACGCACTGAGCGTCATCGCCCTGTCCTGACTCTGCCGACCGGAGCCGAGCATGAAAGTAGCCGTCCTCGGCGCCGGCGCATGGGGCACCGCACTGGCGGGCCACCTTGCGACACGGCACGACACGATGCTGTGGGCGCGCGATCGCGCGCTCATCGATTCTCTTTCCCATAGTCACGAAAACACGCGTTATCTCGCGGACGTGCGCTTGCCCGAGTCGCTCGCGTTCGAAGCGGACATCGGCGTCGCGCTCGAACACGCGGCCGCGCCGGATGCGCTCTGCGTCGTCGCGACGCCCGTTGCCGGCTTGCGTGCGCTGTGCCGCGCGATGCGTCAGGCGAACGTCGTTCCGGCGCATATTGTCTGGCTGTGCAAAGGCTTCGAGGCCGATACGCAGTGTCTGCCGAACGAAGTCGTCGCCGCCGAACTTCCCGGCCATGCGAGCAACGGCACGCTGTCGGGGCCGAGCTTTGCGCGCGAAGTGGGTCAAGGCTTGCCCGTCGCGCTCACCGTGGCGAGTCCATCGGCGGACTTGTGCGCGCGCACGGTCGCCGCGTTCCATCATGGCGCGATGCGCATCTATACCGGCGACGACGTGATCGGCGTCGAAGTGGGCGGCGCGGTGAAGAATGTTCTCGCCATCGCGACCGGCATCTCGGATGGCCTCGGCCTCGGCCTGAACGCGCGCGCGGCGCTGATCACGCGCGGGCTCGCGGAAATGTCGCGCCTCGGCGCGGCGCTGGGCGGCCGCGCGGAGACCTTCACCGGCCTCACGGGCCTCGGCGATCTGATCCTGACCGCCACCGGCGATCTTTCGCGCAACCGCACGGTCGGCATGCAGCTCGCGAGCGGCCGCACGCTCGATGAAATCCTCGCCGCGCTCGGCCACGTTGCCGAAGGCGTGCGATGCGCGCGCGCGGTTCTCGCATTGGCGCAGTCGCGCGGCATCGATGTGCCGATCACGAACGCGGTATGCCGCGTGCTGTTCGATCAGGTCGCCCCGCGCGATGCCGTCCAGGCCCTGCTGAACCGCGACGCGAAGGCGGAATAAGCGCAACGTATCGGAGCGCGTCATGGCCCGGCTCGAAGCCGTAGTCGCCGATATCACCACGCTCGACGTCGACGCCATCGTCAATGCGGCGAACAAGTCGCTGCTGGGCGGAGGCGGTGTTGACGGCGCGATCCATCGCAGAGCGGGGCGCGGTCTGCTGCGCGAGTGCCAAACGCTCGGCGGGTGCGAGACCGGCGACGCGAAAATCACCGCTGGCTATGACTTGCCGGCCCGCCACGTCATTCACGCGGTCGGGCCGCGCTGGAGCGGCGGCAAGCGCGACGAGCCGGAACTGCTCGCGCGTTGCTATCGACGCTCGCTGGAACTCGCGCATGAAGCGCACTGCAAGTCGATCGCGTTTCCGGCGATCAGTTGCGGCATCTATCGCTTTCCGGTCGAAGCGGCGGTGCGAATCGCGGTATCGACGGTCATCGAGACGCTGCCGCGCACGCCTTCAGTCGAGCGCGTGGTCTTCGCCTGTTTCCAGGATTCGATGCTCGCGCTTTATCTTGCGGAGTTGCCGAATCAGGCCCCGCCTTCGAAGCCTGCCTGACGCCACGCTTCGAACGTCACGATCGCCACCGTATTCGACAAGTTCAGGCTCCGATTGCCCGGACGCATCGGCAGGCGCACGCGCTGCTCGCTCGGGAAGCGGTCGAGCAATTCCGTCGCGAGGCCCCGCGTTTCCGCGCCGAACACGAACCAGTCGCCCGGCTTGAACGCGTGGTCGAAGAAGGGCGTCGAACCGCGCGTCGTGAACGCGAACATGCGCGCGGCATCGGGCGATTCCTTCGCGATGAACGCATCCCAGTCCGCGTGCACATTCATTTCGGCGTACTCGTGGTAATCGAGACCGGCGCGGCGCAGCTTCGCGTCGTCGAGCGGAAAGCCGAGCGGCTCGATGAGATGCAGTCGCGCGCCCGTGTTCGCGCACAGACGGATGACGTTGCCGGTATTCGGCGGGATTTCGGGTTCGACGAGTACGACATTGAACATGGATTGCGTGAGTTCCGGCTGTGTTAATCAATCTTTCGGCGTGCGCAGCGCGACGAAGTTGGTGACGCGGCGCGCGCCTGCGAGCTTGAGCGTGCGGGCGAGGGCATCGAGCGTCGCGCCGGACGTCATCACGTCGTTGACGATGCCGACGTGCTTGCCGCGCACATCGCTCCGAACGACGAACGCGCGCGCGACATTGCGCCTGCGCGTATCGACGTCGAGCCTGGATTGCGCCGCAGTATGAACGACTCGCGCGACGAGCGCGGCATCGGCTGGAACGCCGAGGTGTCGCGCGAGCGGACGCGCGATCGCCCACGCCTGGTTGTAGCCGCGCGCGATGAGCCGCTTTCGCGACAACGGCACCGGCGCGAGGACATCGGGCGTCGGCAGGGCGCTGTCTTCGAAGATCGCGTGCAGATGACGCGCGAAGGCGGCGCCCGCCGCGAGACGCGCGCGAAACTTCAGTTCGACGGCCAGCGTGTCGAGCGGCGCGCGATAGTCCGCGAGCGCGATGGTGTCGTTGAACGCGGGCGGATTCTCGAGACATGCGGCGCAATGGAGCCGCACGTCTTCGCGTTCTCGCCTGACATGCGACGGCGCGAGCGGCATCGCACAGGTGGCGCATCGGAACCGCGGCTCGTTCCAGTACTGCCCGTCGCATCCGTTGCACAGAAACTGCTGCGACACATTGCCGCATAACGCGCACTGACTTGGCAGCGCAAGGTCGAGCGTCTGGCGCGCCATCGCTGCCACAACGCGTGCGTGCGTTGCAAAGAAAGCGCGAAGTGGCGACAAATGGCGGACGAGTTTCATGACGGGGCGTGCGTGGGAATCCGTACGAGAAGGCCGAAACCGCCCTGGCATCGGCCCATTTCGAGACGACCGAGTATACTTCGCACTCTTCGCGAACTGATCGTCATGTCCCCCACGTCCCCCAAAACTAGCCGACCGGCCTATGATCCGCGCCGCTTGCGCGAGATTTTCGACCGTCGCGCCGCTGCCTTCGACGAAGTCGCGTTCCTGCCGCGTGAAATCGCGGATCGTATGCGCGAGCGTCTGGAGTACATCAAGGTCGCGCCGATGCGCGTCCTCGATGCGGCCTGCGGCGTCGGCGCGGACCTGGGACGTTTGCGGGAACGATTCCCCGAGGCATCCGTGCTGGGCGTCGATATTTCCTCCGCGATGCTCGCGCGCGCCCGCGCCGCCGGGGCCGCGGAAGCCGAATCCGGCGCCGGCTGGCGGCGCTTTCTGCCGTTGACGCTCGCGCGAGCGTTCGGTGCACGCGGCCCGCAACTCGCGCAGGCCGATTTCTCCGCGCTGCCGTTCGCGGGCGGCGCATTCGAATTGCTATGGTCGAACCTCGCGCTGCACTGGCATGCGCGCCCCGACGTCGTGTTGCCCGAATGGCAACGCGTGCTGAAGGTCAACGGCCTGCTGATGTTCAGCACCTTCGGTCCCGATACCCTGCGTGAGCTCGCCGCCGCGTATCGCGAAGCCGAGCGCACGCTGGGCCTCGCGCCGATGCCGCACACGATCGATTTCGTCGACATGCACGATCTCGGCGACATGCTCGTCGAAAGCGGGTTCGAGATTCCGGTCATGGATCAGGAAGTGCTGACGATCACCTATCGTTCGCCTGAGTCGCTGCTCGCGGATGTGACGCGCTGGGGCGCGTATCCGTTCGAGCGCGCAGAGGCCGATCGAGCCGATGCCGCTGCCGCCGAAGCCTTGCGCGGCGCGGTTCATCGGGCGCTCGGGGCGCTGCGTCGCGAGGACGGCGCCATCCCGCTGACCTTCGAAGTCATCTATGGTCACGCGTGGAAAGCGGCGCCGCGAACGACGGCGGAAGGGCATGGCATCGTGCGGCTGGAAGATATCGGGCGGGGGCCGAAACGCGGCCGCTAGGGAGTCGCGGGAAAGTCGATGAACGGCATTGCAATTGCCGTAAAGAGGGCGCGTGTTATGTCAGAGATTAGCGCCCAAAAGACATGTGAAAATCTGCGTCAATTGGGCGCAGAGGCTTGTGGCGCTTGGCTCTGCGACGCGACCACCCTTGCTTGTGGATGCCACCCAACCCGCCTATAATGCGTCAGTTTGTCGCCCGGACTGACACAAATTTGGGCGAAATTCGAGCAAATGTATGTGATTGCGTGCGGATGGATGGAGGCGGCGATGCAGGTGAGTCAAACGCTGACGGAGTCCGAGCCGGTTGTCAGAGACTGGCTGATGAAACGCAACTGCTCGGTCTCGCCGCGTCAGTTCGTGTGCTTCTATTTGTCGCTTGCGCTGTTTTCGCTGGCAATCGCGACACCGCTTTTTCTGAATGGCGCCTGGCTGGTGCTGCCGTTCACCGGAGTCGAGTTGATGGTCGTGGCCGTCGCGTTCGTGATCCACGCGCGGCACGCCGTCGATTACGAAAGAATCCGGCTGTATCGAAACCGGTTGTTGATCGAACAGATGAACGCCGAAGTATTGACGCAGTTCGAGTTCAACCCGCGCTGGGTGCGGGTCGAAGCGGGTGCGACGCCGAGAGAGCCGCTTACGATCGTGTCGCGCGGTCAATCGGTGAAAATCGGACTGCACCTTGCACAGCATCGTCGCAGGCAGTTTGCTGCCGAGTTGCAGGCGTCACTGAGACGCCTTGCCTGAAGAGGAACGGGCAACCAGGCGCGATGCCCACGGGGGTCGAGGGTTTGAATGGAAATTTTGGGTAAGGATGCTATGAAAACAATCAAGCGAGCCCTCGCGGGCGTGCTGGCGGCAGGCGCACTGCTGAACGCCGGCGTAGCCCTGGCGGTCAACGACAGTCCTGGCGGTCCCGCTGTGAACGAAATCAACTTCCAGCAGCCTGTGACGAAGATCGCCGAGGAGCTCTACGGCCTCCATATCTTCATGCTCATCATCTGTACCGTCATCTTCATCGGCGTGTTCGGGGTGATGTTCTATTCGGTGGTGAAGCATCGCAAGTCGAAGGGTTTCAAGCCGGCGCATTTCCACGAAAGCACCACGGTCGAAATCATCTGGACGATCGTACCGTTCATCATCGTCATTCTGATGGCGCTGCCGGCCACGAAGGCGGTCGTCGCCATGAAGGACACGACCAACGCCGATCTCACCGTGAAGGTCACCGGCTATCAGTGGAAGTGGGGCTACGACTACGTGAAGGGGCCGGGCGAGGGCATCAGCTTCCTCTCGACGCTGTCCACGCCGCGCAGCCAGGTGAACGGCCAGGAGCCGATCTCCGATCTCTATCTGCAGGAAGTCGATAACCCGCTCGTCGTTCCGGTCGACAGGAAGATCCGCATCATCACCACGGCGAACGACGTCGTTCACTCGTGGTATGTGCCGGCGTTCGGCGTGAAGCAGGACGCGATTCCCGGCTTCGTGCGCGACACGTGGTTCAAGGCGGAGAAGGTCGGCGTGTATCGCGGCTTCTGTACGGAACTGTGCGGCAAGGAGCACGCGTACATGCCGGTCGTCGTGAACGTGCTGTCCACCGACGACTATACGAAGTGGGTCGATGCGCAGAAGAAGAAAATGGCTTCTTCAACCGACGATCCGAACAAGACCTACACGATGGACGAGCTGAAGACGCGCGGCGCGCAGGTCTACGCATCGAACTGCGCGGTCTGTCACCAGCCGACCGGCAAGGGCGCGGGCCAGTTCCCGGCCATCGACGGCAGCAAGGTCGCGAGCGGCCCGATCGCCGAGCACGTGAACATCGTGCTGCACGGCAAGGGCGCCATGCCGCCGTGGCAGACCACGCTGAACGACGTCGAAATCGCATCGGTCGTGACCTACGAGCGCAACGCGTGGAGCAACCACGCAGGCGACATGCTGCAGCCGAAGCAAGTGGCCGACGCCCGCAACGGCAAGATGCCTGAAGGCGGCGCGGCAACGGCAGCGGCTTTTGCGCCCGACGCGGCGAGCGCCGCGGCGCCGGCTGCGGCGGAAGCGAGCGCGCCGGCGGCATCGGGCGCAGCGGCGAGTCAAGCCGCAGGCTTGCCGGCGAGCGTGTACTTCGAGACGGGCAAGAGCACGCTGCCGACCGACGCAAAGAACGCAGTGGAAGCCGCGGCAGCATACGCGAAGGCCCATCCGGACGCGAAGATCGCGCTGTCGGGCTTTACCGATGCAACCGGCGGCGCCGACCTCAACGCCGATCTCGCGAAGCAGCGCGCGCAAGCCGTGCGCGACGCGCTGAAGGCGGCAGGCGTGGCCGAAGAACGTATCGTATTGAAGAAGCCCGAGTCCGTCACGGGCGGCACGGATGCGAAGGAAGCACGCCGCGTGGAAATCAGTCCGGCTGCTTGACATGTCTCGCACGCGCTTCTCCTTCGCTGAGGCAACGGAGAAGCGCCGGGAAGCCAAGTGCCACGAGTATTCGCTTTAGGAGATGATTGTCATGTCTAGCATCGGACACGATGTAGTCGCGGGTCACGACCACGCGCACGACGACCATGCGCACGAAGTGCCGCATGGTTGGCGCAGGTGGCTCTGGGCCACCAACCACAAGGACATCGGTACGCTGTACCTGTTGTTCTCGTTCATCATGTTCCTCTCCGGGGGCGTGATGGCGCTCGGCATTCGCGCCGAGCTGTTCGAGCCGGGCCTGCAGATCATGCGCCCCGAGTTCTTCAACCAGCTGACCACCATGCACGGCCTCATCATGGTGTTCGGCGCGATCATGCCGGCGTTCGTCGGTTTCGCGAACTGGATGGTGCCGCTGCAGATCGGCGCATCGGACATGGCGTTCGCGCGGATGAACAACTTCAGCTTCTGGCTGCTGCCGGTTGCTGCGGTGCTGCTCGTCGGCTCGTTCTTCGTGCCGGGCGGCGCGACCGCCGCAGGGTGGACGCTCTACGCGCCGCTGTTGACGCAGATGGGCCCCGGCATGGACTTCGCGATTTTCGCGGTGCACATCATGGGCGCGTCGTCGATCATGGGCGGCATCAACATCGTCGTGACGATTCTGAACATGCGCGCGCCGGGCATGACGCTCATGAAGATGCCGATGTTCGCGTGGACGTGGCTCATCACCGCGTACCTGCTGATCGCCGTAATGCCGGTTCTGGCGGGCGCGATCACGATGGTGCTGTTCGACCGCCACTTCGGCACGTCGTTCTTCAACGCGGCGGGCGGCGGCGATCCGGTCATGTACCAGCACATCTTCTGGTTCTTCGGGCACCCCGAGGTGTACATCATGATCTTGCCGGCGTTCGGGATCGTGTCGCAGGTGATCCCGGCGTTCTCGCGCAAGCCGCTGTTCGGCTATAGCTCGATGGTGTACGCAACCGCATCGATCGCGATTCTCTCGTTCATGGTGTGGGCGCACCACATGTTCGCCACCGGCATGCCGGTGACGGGCCAGCTCTTCTTCATGTACGCGACGATGCTGATCGCCGTGCCGACGGGCGTGAAGGTCTTCAACTGGGTCGCGACGATGTGGCGCGGCGCGTTGACCTTCGAAACCCCGATGCTGTTCGCGATCGGGTTCCTGTTCGTGTTCACGATGGGCGGCTTCACCGGCCTGATCCTGTCGATGGCGCCGCTCGACATCCAGATGCACGGCACTTACTACGTGGTGGCGCACTTCCACTACGTGCTGGTGGCGGGTTCGCTGTTCGCGCTGTTCTCGGGCTGGTATTACTGGTCGCCGAAGTGGACCGGCTGGATGTACAACGAGATGCGCGGGAAGATCCACTTCTGGGTGTCGATGATCACGTTCAACGTCACCTTCTTCCCGATGCACTTCCTGGGTCTCGCGGGCATGCCGCGCCGCTATGCGGATTATCCGGCGCAGTTCACGGACTTCAACCAGATCGCGACGATCGGCGCGTTCGGTTTCGGTCTCGCGCAGGTGTACTTCCTGTTCGCGGTCGCGCTGCCGACGTATCGCGGCGGCGGCGAGCACGAGAAGGCCGGCGACAAGCCGTGGGATGGCGCGCAGGGCCTCGAATGGACCGTGCCGAGCCCGGCGCCGTTCCATACGTTCGAGAACCCGCCGACGGTCGAGTAAGTCGTTTCATCGTGCTGCAAGGCTGCCCAGTTGAAGCGCTGGACGCCTTGCAGCCAGTCAGTCCAGGAAAGCATGGCCCCGAATCCACAAAAAAGACGCACGCCCGACGAAATCCGCGCGGGCAACAAGCGGCTCGGCCTCATCATGGTGTTGATCGCCGCCGTCTTTTTTCTGGGTATCGTCGTCAGACAGTACCTGTTGTCGCGAGGATAACGTGTCCACTCAGCAGGATGATTCGCGCGTCGACCGCTCGTTCAACCGGTCGATGCTCTTCAAGCTCTTCGTCGTCGCCGCGATGATGTTCGGCTTCGGGTTCGCGCTCGTGCCGATGTATCGCGCGATCTGCCAGATCACCGGCATCAACAATCTCGTGCAGCGCGACGTCGGCGCGCGCGAGGCAAAGAACACGCAGGTCGATGCGAGCCGCACCGTTTCCATCGAGTTCGATGCGAACGCGCGCGGGCCGCTGCAGTTCAAGCCGGAACAGACGAACCTGGATATCCATCCGGGCGAAGTGATGACGGTGATGTATCAGGTCACCAACGAACAGGGCCGCACGGTGAAGGCGCAGGCCATTCCGAGTTATGCGCCGAAGCAGGCCACCGAGTACTTCAAGAAGATCGAATGCTTCTGCTTCACGCAGCAGACGCTGGAACCGAACGAGACGAAGCGCATGCCGGTGGTGTTCGTCGTCGATCCGAAGCTGCCGAAAGACGTGAAGACGATCACGCTGTCGTACACGTTCTTCGAACTCGATGCGCCGAAGTCGGTCGCCAAGGGAACCTGAGCGCCATGAATGCCCGGACGCCGCGCAAAGGCGGATTCTTGAAGCTCGTGAAGGCGGTGTTCTGGTCGTTCTTCGGCGTGCGGCGTCGCGCCGATCTGGAAAACGATGCGGCGCAGCTCAACCCGCTGCACCTGATCGCGGCTGGCGTGATCGGTGCTGTGCTGTTCATCGTGCTGTTGCTGGTGGTCGTGCGGGCGGTGGTCGGATAGACGGATAAAAGACGGATAGACGCAACGATCGCGCGGCGCCTGAGCGCGGCGATGCGGCATCAGAAAAATTCAAGCAACTGGATCGAAGTGGAGAATCAACAATGAGCGGTCAAAACGAGAGCCCGTACTATTTCGTGCCGCATCCGTCACGGCATCCGATTCTGGCTGCGTGCGGCTTGCTGGTGATGCTGGCCTCGCTGGCGGCGTGGATCAACGGTCATTCGTTCGCGCCGTTCACCACGTTCCTCGGCCTGCTGTTCGTGCTGTTCGTGCTGTGGCACTGGTTCGGCGACGCGATCTCCGAATCGGAAGGCGGGATGTACGGCAAGCGCGTGGATGTGTCGTATCGCTGGAGCATGAGCTGGTTCATCTTCTCCGAAGTGATGTTCTTCGGCGCGTTCTTCGGCGCGCTCTTCTATGCGCGCGCCATCGCGATGCACGAACTCGGCAGCCTCGATTACAAGCTGATCTGGCCGGACTTCTCCGCCGTGTGGCCCAACAACGGCCCCGCAGCGCTGGTCCCGCATTTCCGCGCGATGGTGCCGTGGCCCCTGCCGACCATCAACACGGCGCTGCTGCTGAGCTCCGGCGCGACGCTGACGGTGGCGCACCATGCGCTGCGTGAAGATCATCGCAAGAAGGCGATCGGCTGGCTCGCCGCGACGGTGCTGCTCGGCGTGATCTTCCTGTTCTGCCAGGGCTACGAATACTTCCACGCATACAACGAACTGAATCTGACGCTTGCGTCCGGCGTGTACGGTTCGACGTTCTTCCTGCTGACCGGCTTCCACGGCTTCCACGTGTTCCTGGGCGGCACGATGCTGGCGGTCGTGCTGGTGCGACTGATTCGCGGACACTTCACGGCGGAGCACCACTTCGCATTCGAAGGCGCCGCGTGGTACTGGCACTTCGTTGACGTCGTGTGGCTCGGGCTGTACGTCGTCGTGTACTGGCTGTAAGCGGGATTCGGGCGGGCGGCTTCGGCACGCCTGGCTGACCGCGCAGTCGAGCAGTGAATTCGCGCCGCCCCGATGCTTCCGGGGCGGCGTTTCAATTTAGCGCGCGCGAGATGGCGAAAACGCCGCGCCCCGCGACAATCCGTCCCGTATTGGAGAACCTTTGCGCCGGGTTATCGTCCGAGGGGGATGCCGGTCGACTGGATCCAGCCCATCCAGTGCGCGAAGAGGATGAACAGGAACAGCGAGATGGACAGCCCGACGCGCATGGCGAGCGACCAGACCATCCGCTTGGTCTTGCCGCGGTCGGTCATCATGAAGTACAGCGCCGAACCGAGGCTGCCGAGAATGAGGATGAAAGCGATGGCGACGATAATGTGCATGAAACCAGCCGGCAATGGTGCTCAAGTTGCCCGGATAACGCATTGAGCAGTATGGAAACGAGTCATCTCATTATCTCACTCGACGCATCGCGCCGCGCGGCGCGCAACGCTTCACTGCGGTCCCGGCGCGCATGAAAATACGCTTCTGGCCCACGGTCCTCATCCTCATCGTCGTGGCTGTGACGGTGCGCCTGGGTTTCTGGCAGCGCGATCGTGCGCTTCAGAAAGAAGCGCTGAACGCGCGCATCGTCGCATTCGAGAACGCGCCGGCGCAGCGCGTGAGCGTCGATCCGCTGCCGCTCAAGTCGGTCGAATTCCATCGCGTCGAGGCGCGCGGCGAGTTCATGCCGGAGCGTGTCGTGTATCTGGACAATCGTCCGTATAACGATCAGCCCGGCTTTTATGTCGTGATGCCGCTTAAACTCGAGGGCGGCGGCTATGTGCTCGTCAATCGCGGATGGCTGCCGCGCAACCTTGCCGATCGCACCGGAATCGAACGGTACGAGACGCCGAAGGGCATCGTCGATATTCAGGGCGTCGCACGCGCGAATCCATCGCAGGCGTTCGAACTGGGAAAGGGCGGATCGGCGGCGCGTCAGCAGATTCGCCAGAACCTGAGCATTCCCGCGTTCGCCGCGGAGACGGGGCTCGCGCTGCAGCCGTTCGTGATCCAGCAGACGAACGACACGCACGACCGGCTCGTGCGCGACTGGCCCGCGCCGACGCTCGGCGTCGAACGCAATTACGGCTACATGCTCCAGTGGTGGGGCATGGCCGTCGCCGCCGTGGGCTTCGGCCTGTATGCCGCGCGCCGCGCCGCGAAGAAGACCGGCGCGGAAGATCATCCTCGCGACGACGACGAAGCCGCGAACCACGCCTGAATTCACTCTTGATATCCGATGCCTTCCCAACGTCCCACGACCGCCGCCGACAAGCCGACCACGCGCCAGCGCACGCCTTCCAAAGGCTCCTGGACCAGCGGCCGCTGGATGCTCGTGCTGCTCGCGCTGGTCTGCGCTGCGCCCGTGATCGCGTCGTATCTGATGTACTACGTCTTCAAGCCTGCAGGCGGCACGTCGAGCTACGGCAAGCTGATCGATCCGCAACGCCCGATTCCGTCGCAACTCGTCGTGACCGATGAAAAGGGGCAAACGCTTCCGTTCAAATCGCTCGAAGGCAAATGGCTGATGATCACGGTCAACGGCGGCGATTGCAATGAGCAATGCGTCACGCGCCTTTATTACATGCGACAGGTACGCGTGCTGCAATCGGCGGAGCGCGACCGCGTGGTCAACGTCTGGCTGCGCACCGATGACAAGCCCGTCGCCGATGTCATCAAGGCGGCCTATCCGCAGCCGGACACGCGCATGCTGATCGCCGATCCGCGCGCCGTTGCGGACTGGCTGCCGGTGACGGACGGCACGAAGCTGACGGATCACATCTTTCTCGTCGATCCCAACGGCAATCTGATGATGCGCTTCCCGAAGGACCCGGACCCGAAGAAGATCAACGCGGACCTGGCGAAGCTGTTGAAGTGGTCGCGCATTGGTTGAGGGTGGACTATGAATTTCGTGTTGCAACTGGGACTGATCGGTGTGTGCATTGCACTTTTGCCGCTGTCCTATGTCTGGGTGAAAGCCGATGACTACAAGTTCAGGAAGCTCGTCTGGCTCACCACGTTTCTCACGCTCGACCTGATCATGTTCGGCGGCTTCACGCGCCTGACCGATTCCGGTCTCGGCTGCCCGGACTGGCCGGGCTGTTACGGGACGTCGTCGCCGTTCATCGCGCACGCGCAGATTTCCGCCGCGTATCAGGCGATGCCCACCGGCCCCGTCAGCATGGTCAAGGCGTGGATCGAGATGCTGCATCGTTATTTCGCGATGGCGATCGGCGTGCTGATCATCGCGCAGGTCGTCATCGCGTGGACCGCGCGCATCAAGCGCCGTCCGCTGCACGTGTCGCCGTGGTGGCCGACCGGCATTCTGCTGCTGATCTGCCTGCAGGGCGCGTTCGGTGCCTGGACCGTCACGCTCAAGCTGCAGCCGGTGATCGTGACGACGCATCTGCTGCTCGGACTCGCGCTCCTCGGCGTGCTCGGCTGGCTCGCGGCGCGCATGACGCCGGTTCCATCGCTCGATTCGGCCGCCGCTCGCTGGATGCCCGCCGCCGTCTTCGGACTCGTGCTGCTGGTCGTGCAGATTGCGCTCGGCGGCTGGGTGAGCACGAACTATGCTGTGCTGGCCTGCACCGATTTTCCGCTCTGCAACGGCCAATGGATTCCGCCGATGAACTTCGAACACGGCTTTCACCTGTGGCGCGCGCTCGGCATGACCGGCGATGGCGACGTGATCTCGCAGGATGCGCTCGTCGCGATCCACTGGACGCATCGCACGTTCGCGGTCGTCGTGGTGCTGTATCTGCTGTGGCTCGCGGCGAAGCTGCGCCGCTTCGAGTCGCTGCGCAAGCCGGCGAACGGCGTGCTGGCGGTCATCGTCATCCAGTTTCTGACGGGCATGTCGAACATCGTCCTGCAATGGCCGCTGCCGGTCGCCGTCGCGCACAACGGCGGGGCGGCGATCCTGCTGCTGCTGCTCGTCATGCTAAACTTTCGAATCTCTTCCAGCCGTCCCGGCCGCGCCGCGCTTCCCGCGCGCGACGTCGTTTCAGCGTGATGGCCCATGTCCATGGATAGCACCACACTCAATTCCCCCCTCGGCAGCCGCGTCTCGCAGTACATCGCGCTGACCAAGCCGCGCGTCACGCAACTGGCCGTCTTCTGCGCGGTCATCGGCATGTTCCTCTCCACGCCCGGCATGGTGCCGTGGACCAAACTGATCGGCGGCGCGGTCGGCATCTGGCTGCTGGCTGCCGGCGCGTTCGCCATCAATTGCCTCGTCGAGCAGAAAGTCGATGCGAAGATGCGTCGCACTGCGTGGCGTCCGTCGGCGCGCGGGCAGATCACCAGCACGCAGATTCTGATGTTCTCGGCGGTGTTGGGCGGCATCGGCATGTGGACGCTTTACACGTTCACCAATCCGCTGACGATGTGGCTCACCGTCGCGACGTTCGTCGGCTACGCGGTCATCTACACGCTGTTGCTGAAGCCTTATACGCCGCAAAACATCGTGATCGGCGGCGCGTCGGGCGCGATGCCGCCGGCGCTCGGATGGGCCGCCGTCACGGGCTCCGTTCCCGGCGACGCGTGGATTCTCGTGCTCATCATCTTCGTGTGGACGCCGCCGCATTTCTGGGCGCTCGCGCTGTATCGCCGCAAGGATTACGAGAACGCCGGCCTGCCGATGCTTCCCGTCACCCACGGTGAAAAGTACACGCTGCTAAACATCTTCCTCTACACCATCGTGCTGTTCGCCGTCACGCTGATGCCTTTCATCTCCGGAATGAGCGGCGTCGTCTATCTGGCGAGCGCGATTGCGCTGGGCGCGGTGTTCCTCGGCTACGCGTGGAAGCTGTATCGCGCTTACTCGGACGCGCTCGCGCGCCGGGCCTTCCGTTATTCGATCGTCTATCTGTCGCTGCTGTTCGCGGCGCTGCTGATCGACCACTACGTTCGCACGGTGATCGGCGCATGATGGCCGCCGTTCGCCGCCTCCTCGCATTGCTCGCATGCGCGGCGCTTTTGTGCGCGTGCGATAAGGCGCCTAGCTTCAAGAATCTGGATATCACCGGCAACAAGCAGTTCGGCAGCGACTTCTCGTTGCCCGATACAGCCGGCAAGACCCGCACGCTCGCGGACTTCAAGGGCAAGGCGGTCGTGCTCTTCTTCGGCTACACGCATTGCCCGGATGTCTGCCCGACCACGCTCGCGGAGCTTTCCGAGGCCATGAAGCAACTGGGCGACAAGTCGAAAGACGTGCAAGTGCTGATGGTCACCGTCGATCCCGCCCGCGACACGCCCGATCTGCTCGGGCAATACGTGACGGCGTTCAACACGTCGTACATTGGCTTGCGTCCGGCGGATGACGCGCAATTGCAGAAGATCGCCAAGGATTTCCGCGTGTATTACGCGAAGGCAGCGGGCAAGACGCCGGCCGACTACACGATGGATCACACCGCCGCGAGCTATGTGTTCGACAAGGACGGCAAACTGCGTCTCTTTGCGCGCGACGGGCAGGGCGTCGAGCCCTGGGTGCATGATCTGAAGCTGCTGATCGACTGATGCATTGATCGGCTCACCAGCCAGCGAAACGTGAAAAAAGCGGCCCGCGAGCCGCTTTTTTTCATGGCGTCGAAGGTTCCGGCAAGTTGAGTCCGGGCGCAAGCCGCGTGGCCTTGAACTCGGTGATGTCGTAATGCGCGAGCTGCTGCCGGGCGAACGGGTCCTCGGCGATGATCGCATCGAGTTGTTCCGGATCGACACCCGTCGCGATGATGACGCCGCCATCGCGCGGCACCTTCGGCCCGGCCATCACGAAGATGCCAGCAGCGAAGTAGCGTTCGAGGAACGCCCGATGTTCGTCGAGCGCATCGTCGATTTCGGCGAGCGCGCCGGTGTAGCGCAGATTGATCACGTACATGTTGATCTGCCTCGACGAAGTTTGCGTGCGTTCCATTGTACGGCCCGCCGCCAGCGGATATTCACATAAGCAAACCGTATTTCCGCTCGCACCATCGCTGTGCGAAGATTCGTGCACCGGCCACGCGCCTGATGCGGCAGCCGGTATCAGCACTCCCGCAGTCAATTGCATTCGAAACAGGAACACCATGCAGCGCAGAAATTTGCTTAAAGCTTTGGCCGCCTTCGTGGCGTCCGCGGCGTTCGTTACGAGCTTCTCGGCCCATGCCGACGACAAGGTCATCAAGGTCGGCACCATCAGCGGTCCTGATGCGCAGATTTGGCAAGTCGTGGAGAAGGTTGCCAAGCGTGAAGGGTTGAACGTGAAGGTGATCGAGTTCAACGACTATGTGCAGCCGAATGCCGCGCTCGATGCCGGCGACCTCGACGCCAACAGCTTCCAGCATCAGCCGTATCTCGACAGCCAGATCAAGCAGCGCGGTTACAAGATCGTGAATGCGGGGCTGACTTACATTTCGCCGCTCGGCGTGTATTCGAAAAAGCTGAAGTCGCTGAAGGACCTGCCGCAAGGCGCAAAGGTCACAGTGCCGAACGATCCTTCGAACGAGAATCGTGCGCTTCTGCTATTGCAGTCGCAGGGCGTCATCAAGCTGAAGGCAGGCGCGGGCGTGAATGGCAACAACGCCACGCCGCTCGACGTTGCCGAGAATCCGAAGAAGATCAAGCTGGTCGAACTCGATGCAGCGCAATTGCCCCGCACCCTCGCCGATGTCGACGCCGCCGCGATCAACACGAACTTCGCGCTCGCAGCCGGCCTGCAGCCGACGAAAGACGCGATTGCGCTCGAAGACGTGCATAGCCCGTATGCGAACCTGATCGCGGTACGCGCGAAGGACAAGGATCAGCCCTGGGTGAAGAAACTGGTCGCCGCGTATCAGTCCGAAGACGTGCGCCAGTTCTTGAAGAACGAGTTCAAGGGCTCGGTCGTACCTTCGTTCTAAGAACTCGAGTATTCGTTCTTTCGACGGCGTCCCTCGGGACGCCGTTTTTCTTTGCGCCGCGACTCGCGACGCGCCGTCTCACTCGGCGTAGATCCGCCGCAACTCACGCTCCCATACCACGCCCGTTTCGTCGTGCCGGAGCTTGAAGCCGGTGCGCAAGAAGAGGCCGCCCAGGTCTTCGCGTGCATCGTCGAACTCGCAGGTGACGCTTTCGTAGCCCGCGCCCTGTGCGAAGTTCGCGCAAGCGGCGACGAGCCGTTCTCCCAGACCGCAGCGACGCGCCCCCGGCTCGACGAATAGCAGATCGATGCGCGCCTGGTTCTTCGATGCCGCGTTCAGCACCGCCGCGCCGACCCGAGCGGCGCCTTGCTGCTCCGCCACCCAGCATGCGATGCCCGGCTCGCTGGTTTGCATCGCGCGCAAAAAGCGCGCGACGACCGATGCCGCGTGGGCTTCATTGGCGAGGCTTGCGCCTTCGGAGACGTCGAGCAGGGCGTGCCGCTCGATCATCCAGCCGAAATCGCCGCACCGCGGACTGCGCAAGCGCGTGGCGAGTCCGGAGGACGAGGGCGACAGCAGCCGTTCGATGTCCGCCATCGCCGATGACAATTGCTCGATCTCGCCGGGCGCGAGCCGATCGAGAACCGAGGCCGTTTCCGATGACACGTGGAGGTCGAGGTCATCGACTTTGGCTTTGGCCTCCGGCGTCATGAACAGCAGATGCGCGCGCCCGTCCGACTCGTTCTTGCGCCGCACGACCAGCCCCATCTTCTGGAAGTTCGAGATGAGGCGGCTGAGGTAGCCCGTATCCAGCCCGAGATTGCGCGAAAGATCGGCGGCGGTGTGCGCGCGATCGTGCGCAAGCTCATGGAGGATACGCACCTCGGTCAGCGAAAAATGGCTCTTGTGCAGCCGTTCATGGAACGCGCCGGCGTGGCGCGCGTAAAACCGGTTGAAGCGCCTGACGGCTTCAACAGCCCGACTCGAATCGAAACAGCCCATCTGCCTTCGCTCTCTCAGAAATCTGGCTTTAATTAATTAGTTGCGATTCCGAACTAATGTCCCCATTGTGCCAAAGAAAGCACGATCGTGCGAATACGAACTTGCCCGAATTCTAGTGCATTGACTGGCAAGCAGACCATCCGCGCCGATGCGGGTAAGTCCTGATGGCAATTATTCTCCGAAAGCACTTGCTGTTCAATCTGTAACTTATTGATTCTGAGCAGGATTCATGCGTTGGGTGTGGCGATTCGGCAGACATTGACTGGTATTATGTTGGTTATATAATGGGCTCCACTTCAAAGCCGCCGATGTTCTTTCGTGCATGCCGCCAGGGGCGATTTGACGCTTGCGTTAGGGCCGCACGCCGCCCGCTTTCAGCAGTGAATTGCTGCGCATTGGTCGGTCAGCAGCAGTTGCGCGCACTTCTGCGCAGCCCGTTTCGCAGTGGCCGGTAGTGTCCGGTAGTGGCGCGCCGAAGCTCGACTTTTGCGGCCGGTTGGACCGAACGATGACGGCATGGCGTCATGCAGCAAATCGCGGATATGACTGCCGCGACGACTCTCCTCCGGCGGGTGGGCATCGCGCAATTTGCATCGATTCCGAAGAGAGTAACGAAGACAACAAGAGGACAAAAGACGCCGTCCGCACGGCTCGCGCTCATTGGGGCGACACGCGAGCCAGCCTGCTCGCAGCATGGCGCGAACGGCCCGGAACCTCATCACGCATAGCGTACTTCCAGAGAACTTCATGCTGAAAGGAAACATACTGACGAACGACGGCTGGATCCACGGGTCCGTGCGTTTCGAGAACGGCCGGGTGACGGCGCTCGAAGGTCATATCGCCGATCCGTCGGCCAACGACGCGCCGTTCATCCTGCCCGGCTTCATCGACCTTCACGTGCATGGCGGCGGTGGCCGCGACATCATGGAAGGCGGCGACGCAGCCGATACCGTCGCCCGCGAGCACGCGAAACACGGTACGACCAGTCTCCTCGCCACGACGATGACCGCGCCGCGCGACGAACTGATGGCCGTTGTCGCGGGCCTCGGCGAACGCGCGAAATGCCGCGCCGCGAACGGCGCGCGCGTGCTGGGCGTGCATCTCGAAGGCCCGTACATCAATCCGGGCAAGCTCGGCGCGCAGCCTGACGCAGCCGCGGTCGCGGTGCGCGACGAAGTGCTGAAGTTCCTCGAGCTCGCGCCCATCCGCGTCGTGACCATCGCGCCGGAAATCTCCGGGCATCTCGAGGTCATCGCCGAAATGGCCGCGCGCGGCGTGCGCGTGCAACTCGGCCATTCGCTCGGCACCTACGACGACGCCGTCAACGCGCTCAAACACGGCGCGCGCGGCTTCACGCATTTGTTCAACGCGATGTCGCCGCTGCATCATCGCGATCCCGGCATGGTCGGCGCGGCGCTTGCGCATGCGGAGTACGCCGAACTGATTCCCGACCTGCTGCATGTTCACCCCGGCGCGATCCGCGCCGCGATGCGCGCCATCCCGCGTCTCTACGTCGTCACCGACAGCACGTCGGCGGCGGGCATGCCGGACGGCGAATATCGCCTCGGCAGCCAGCACGTCACCAAGTGCATGGGCGGCGTGCGCCTCGCGGACGGCACGCTCGCCGGCAGCACCCTGACGATGGATCAGGCGCTGCGCAATCTCGTCTCGCTGGGCATTCCGCTCGCGGACGTTTCCAACCGCTTGTCGCGCTTTCCCGCCGATTACCTCGGGCTCGAAGATCGCGGCCGCATCGCGCGTGGCGCATGGGCCGATCTCGTCGTGCTCGACCGGGACTTCGCGCTGACCGCCACGTATGTCGAAGGAGAATCGCTTGTCGAATATGCTCAATGAGGCGCTGGAGTCCGCGGATGTCGTCGCGGCGCAACTCGCCGATACCTCGCGCATCGAAGCGCTGGCCGTGAAGCTCGCGGAGCAGCCGCGTCATGTCGCGTTGACCGTCGCTCGCGGCAGTTCGGACCACGCCGCCAGTTATTTCGCAAGCCTGACGATGAGCCGCATCGGCGTGCCGGTCGCCTCGCTGCCGATGTCCGTCGCCACGCTGCAGCAAGCGCCGCTGCGCGTGTCCGGCCAGCTTGCGGTGGCCTTCTCCCAGTCGGGCAAGAGCCCCGATCTCGTCGGCACGATGCAGGCGCTGCGAGAAGCGGGCGCGTTCACCGTCGCAGCCGTCAACGTGCCGGGCTCGCCGCTCGAAACCGCGTGCGAATGGTACTTGCCGCTGCTCGCCGGACCGGAGTTGTCCGTCGCTGCGACGAAAAGCTATATCGCGATGCTCTCGCTGTCGGCGATCGTGATCGCGCACGTTCAGCGCGATGTCGAATTGCTCAACGCGCTGAAATCGCTGCCGGATGCGCTGCGCGCCGCGGGCAAGCTCGACTGGACGCGCGCCGTCGATGAACTGAAGGACGTCGATCGCATGATCGTGATCGGGCGCGGCCTCGGTCTCGCCATCGCGCAGGAAGCGGCGCTGAAGCTGAAGGAAACCTCGGGCATTCAGGCCGAAGCGTTCTCGAGCGCCGAAGTGCGTCATGGTCCCATGGAAATCATCGACCGGGACTATCCGCTGCTCGTGTTCGCACCGCGCGGACCGGAGCAGGCGGGCCTGATCCAGCTCGCCGCCGACATGCGCGCACGCGGCGCCCGCGTTCTGCTCGCCGCCCCGGACGACGTCGCCGGCGCGGAACTGCCGCTCGTCGCCACCGATCACCCGGCGCTCGACCCGATCGCTGCAATCCTTTCGTTCTACGTGATGGCCGCCGGTCTGGCCGCCGCGCGCGGGCGCAATCCCGACGCGCCGCGCCACCTGAACAAAGTCACCGAAACCCATTGAGTGAGAAAGACGATGCGCCGTGCCGAGCAGTCTTTGCTGAATTCATCCACCGATAACCCGGGCGACGTCGTTCTCCTCGCTCCGTTCACCGGCCCCGTCGTCCCGCTCGCCGACGTGCCCGATCCCGTATTCGCCGAGGGCATGTTCGGCGACGGCATCGGCATCGATCCGCTCGATCACGTGCTGCTTTCGCCGTGCGATGGAACGGTCACGCATCTCGCGCGCACGCATCACGCGGTCACGCTGCGGACGGCCGAGGGCGCGGAAATCCTCGTGCACGTCGGCATCGATACGGTCGAACTGGGCGGCAAGGGCTTCACGCCGAAGGTCGAGCAGGGCGCGTCGGTGAGCGCCGGACAGCCGCTGATCGAATTCGACGCCGATTTCGTCGCGCAACACGCACCGAGCCTCGTGTCCGTGATCGCGATCGCCAATGGCGATGCATTCGACGTCATCCAGCGCGCCGGTCGCGGCGTGGTGAAGGCGGGCGAGCGCATGCTCGTATTGCGCGCGAAGGAAGGCGCTGCGGCGCAGGTGGCGCGGTCGTCGTCGAACGTGGTCAATGAAGCGCGGCGCAGTGTCACGCTGGCGCACGCGGGCGGGCTGCATGCGCGTCCGGCGGCGCGGGCGCGTGAAGCGGCGCGCGGCTTCGACGCCAGGGTCGAGGTGCGTTACGAGGGCCGCAAGGCGGCGGTGGAAAGCGTCGTCGGGCTGCTCGGTCTCGGCGCGGGCGAAGGCGCGACCATCGAGCTGGTCGGCATGGGCGCAGAGGCGCAAGAAGCGGTCGATGCCGTCGCCGCCGAGTTGCTGCGAGCGGCGCAAGGCGAAGTCGAGGAAACGCCGGCGCGCGAAAAATCGCCGGCGCCGGTTACTGCGCGTCCTTCTGCCCAGCCGCTGCCGCCGAACATGCTGGCCGGCGTGTGCGCCGCGCCCGGCATTGCCGTCGGCAAACTCGTGCGCTGGGACGATCAGGAGATCGTGCCTGACGAAAAAGCGAGCGGACCTTCGGCGGCCGAAAGCCGGGCGCTCGACCGCGCGATCGCACAAGTGGATGTCGAACTTCAGGACACGGTGCGGACTGCCTCGCAACGCGGCGCGGTCGGCGAAGCGGGCATTTTCGCCGTGCATCGCGTGCTGCTCGAAGACCCGACGCTCGTCGACGCCGCGCGCGATCTGATCAGTCTCGGCAAGAGCGCGGGCTTTGCGTGGCGCGAATCGATTCGCGCGCAGATCGCGTTGCTGAACAACGTGAACGACGCGCTGCTCGCCGAGCGTGCCGCCGACCTGCGCGATATCGAGAAGCGCGTGCTGCGCGCGCTCGGCCTCACGAACACGGCGGCGCGCGCGCTGCCCGACGAAGCCGTGCTGGCCGCCACCGAATTCACGCCGTCCGATTTGTCGTCGATCGACCGCACGCGGGTCACCGCGCTCGTGATGTCGCGCGGCGGCGCGACGTCGCATGCGGCGATCATCGCGCGTCAGATGGGCATTCCGGCGCTCGTCGCCATCGGCGATGCGCTCCACGCCATTCCCGAAGACACGCAAGTCGTCGTTGACGCATCCGCGGGACGCCTCGAACATGCGCCGACCGCGCTCGATGTCGAACGCGCGCGCCATGAGCGCGAACGGCTCGCGAGCGTGCGCGAGGCGAACCGCAAGATGTCGCAGCAGGCGGCGTCGACGCGGGACGGGCGACACATCGAAATCGCGGCGAATATCGCGACCCTCGACGACGCGAAAGCCGCCGTCGAGAACGGCGCTGACGCTGTCGGCCTGCTGCGCACGGAACTGCTGTTCATCCACCGCCAGGCCGCGCCGACCGTAGCGGAGCACGCGTCGAGCTACCAGGACATCGTCGACGCGCTCGCCGGGCGCTCGGCCATCATCCGCACCCTCGATGTCGGCGCGGACAAGGAAGTGGATTACCTGACGCTGCCGCCCGAAGAAAATCCGGCGCTGGGCCTGCGCGGCATCCGTCTCGCGCAGGTTCGCCCCGATCTGCTCGATGACCAGTTGCGCGGCCTGCTCGCCGTGAAGCCGGCGGGCGCGGTGCGCATTCTTCTGCCGATGGTCACCGACGCCGGTGAGCTTCAGCGCCTGCGCGCGCGCATCGACGAACTGGCGCGCGAAGCGGGCCGCACGGAATCCATCGAAGTGGGCGTGATGATCGAAGTGCCGTCGGCGGCGATGCTTGCCGATCAACTCGCGAAGTACGCCGATTTCTTCTCGATCGGCACCAACGATCTCACGCAGTACACGCTCGCGATGGACCGTTGCCAGCCGGATCTCGCAGCGCAGTCGGACGGCCTGCATCCGGCGGTGCTGCGGCTCATCAAGGCGGCGGTGCAGGGCGCTGAGAAGCACGGCAAGTGGGTCGGCGTGTGCGGCGCGCTCGGCGGCGATCCGCTCGCGGTGCCGCTGCTCGTCGGCCTGGGCGTGACGGAATTGTCGGTCGATCCGTCCGCCGTCCCCGGCATCAAGGCGCGCGTGCGCAATCTCGATTACCAGCTGTGCCGTCAGCGCGCGGAAGACGTGCTCGCGCTCGAATCGGCACAGGCAGTAAGAGCGGCCAGCCGCGAAATCTGGCCGCAGGACTAAACGGCTTCAAACCCCGGCTACAACCCAAGCAGCACCGACAAGACCTATATTTTTGGAGAACCCGATGGACGCTAACCCGTTTGCAAAAATGCAGCGCCTAGGCCGCGCCCTGATGCTGCCGATTGCCGTATTACCGGTGGCCGGCCTGCTGCTGCGTCTAGGCCAGCCCGACGTCTTCAACATCAAGATGATCGCCGACGCTGGCGACGCCATCTTCTCGAACCTGCCGCTTCTGTTCGCCATCGGCGTGGCGGTCGGCTTCGCGAAGGACAACAACGGCACGGCGGGTCTCGCCGGCGCGATCGGTTATCTGATCGAAACCGCCGTGATGAAGGACATCGACGCGAAGCTCAACATGGGCGTGCTGTCCGGCATCATCGCGGGGATGGTCGCGGGGTACATGTACAACCGCTTCAAGGACATCAAGCTGCCCGAATATCTGGCGTTCTTCGGCGGGAAGCGTTTCGTGCCGATCATTACCGGTGTTGCGTGTCTGTTGCTCGGCATCGGTTTCGGCTTCGTGTGGAAGCCGGTGCAGCTCGGCATCGATACGGCCGGTAACTGGCTGACGACGGCCGGCGCGCTCGGCACTTTCGTATTCGGCGTGCTGAACCGCATCCTGCTGGCGACGGGTCTGCATCACATCATCAATTCGCTCGCGTGGTTCGTGTTCGGCTCGTTCACCCCCGCCGATGGCGGCGCGGTGGTGCACGGCGACCTGCATCGCTTCTTTGCGGGCGACAAGACCGCCGGCGGTTTCATGACCGGCTTCTTCCCGATCATGATGTTCGGCCTGCCCGCCGCGTGTCTCGCGATGTTCCATGAGGCGCCGAAGGAGCGCCGCGCGGTCGTCGGCGGCCTGCTGTTCTCGATGGCGCTCACTGCGTTCCTCACGGGCGTGACCGAGCCGATCGAATACAGCTTCATGTTCCTCGCGCCGGTGCTCTACGGCATCCACGCGGTGCTGACGGGGCTCTCGCTCGCAATTTGCTCGGCGCTCGGCATCCACCTGGGCTTCACGTTTTCGGCGGGCGCGATCGACTACGTGCTGAACTACGGCCTGTCGCAGCGCGGCTGGATGGCGATTCCGCTCGGCCTCGTGTACGGCATCGTGTATTACGGGCTGTTCCGCTTCTTCATCCGCAAGTTCAACATGGCGACGCCGGGCCGCGAGCCTGCGACGACCGACGCGCAAACCGATGCGACGCCTGTCGGCGGCTTCGTTCCGGGCGAGACGGTGCCGGCTGCGGCCAGCACGCGCGCAGGCAAGTACATCGCGGCGCTGGGCGGCGCGTCTAACCTGACGCTCGTCGATGCCTGCACGACGCGGCTGCGTCTCTCGGTGGTGGATGCGGAAGTCGTATCCGAGCCGCAGTTGAAGAGCATCGGCGCACGCGGCGTGCTGAAGCGCGGCAAGACCAACGTGCAGGTGATCATCGGACCGGAAGCGGATTTGATCGCGGACGAGATTCGCGGCGAACTCGAGCATTCCTCGACGCGCGGTGCGACGCCGGCTTCGTCGGCGCCGGCGCAGCCTGTCGGCGCGGCAAGCGTGGCGGACCAGACCGCCGGCCCGCTCGATCCGGACCCGCTGCGCTGGATTGCGGTGTTCGGCGGTGCGACGAATGTCGTCTCGCTCGATGCCGTCGCGCAGACGCGCCTGCGTGTCGTCGTGCGCGATCCGTCGGCGGTGGATCGTCAGCGCCTGTCGCAACTCGATGTCGCGTGGGTGTCGGCGGATACGTTCCATATCGTCGTCGGCACAGCGGCGCAGCGGTATGCCGCGCAGATGAACACGCGTCTGTCCGGTAACGGCGGCGGGGCCGCACCGATGCCGGCGTGACGCGGTAAGCGGTTGGTTCGAGAAACGGCGCTCCCTTCCAGAGCGCCGTTTTTTTAACCGGCAAACCGGTGCCAAAAAGAAAAAGCCCGCTGTCTTTCGACAGCGGGCTTCGCGCTTTGCGCTACAGCCTGAAGGCGGCGTTATGCGTAGTCGTGCAGCGCCGAGCGCATCTTCTTCATCGCGCTGGCTTCGATCTGCCGAATGCGCTCCGCCGACACGCCGAATTCATCGGCCAGCTCATGCAGCGTCTTGCCGCCCGATCCGTCGTCCTGAACATCCAGCCAGCGCGCCTTGATGATGCGGCGGCTACGATCGTCCAGCGACTCCAGCGCGGTCGACAGGCCATCGCTTTGCAGCTTGTCGAACTGGCGCGCGGCGATGACGTTCGTCGGTTCGTTATGCGAGTCCGCGAGATAAGCGATAGGCGCGAACGCTTCCTCGCCGTCATCCACCTGGCCTTCGAGCGCGATATCCCCGCCCGACAGACGCGTTTCCATCTCCGCGACTTCCTCGCGCTTCACGTTCAGCTCGCTCGCGAGACCTTCGATCTCGTCCGGGGTGAACGCCCCATGTCCGGTCTTGTGACTGCGCAAGTTGAAGAACAGCTTGCGCTGCGCCTTGGTGGTCGCGACTTTCACCATGCGCCAGTTGCGCAGGATGTACTCGTGGATTTCGGCCTTGATCCAGTGCATGGCGTACGACACGAGGCGCACGTTTTGCTCAGGGTCGAAGCGCTTCACGGCCTTCATCAGACCGATATTGCCTTCCTGAATCAGATCAGCATGCGGCAAGCCGTAGCCCAGATAGTTCCGGGCGATAGACACCACGAGGCGCAAGTGCGAAAGCACGAGCTGCCGCGCGGCGTTCAGATTGCCGTGCTCGCGAAATTCGGTTGCGTACTGACGTTCCTCCGCCGGCGAAAGCATCGGAATGCGGTTCACTGCCTGTATGTAGGAATCGATGTTGCCGATCTGTCCGGTCAACATGGACGACTGTGCGTACGTCAGCGCGCCTGCCGAAGATGCCTTGGCAGGCGCCGAGCCCACAACATTCGGAAGGGTCATCGCATTGGTCACGCTCATAAGCTCCTTTTCAACGATTTGCGCGCTGCCAGGACGGCGGCGGCAAGTCAGACACGATATTAGCACTCCGTTTCAGCGAGTGCTAAGTGTTAGAAGGGCGAGCAGTGTGAGAGTTCCCCAAAGCTATCGAGTTTGTGACTTTGATAGTGGGCGCAAGGAAGGGGAAATCGTCGAAATTACCGATTCAATCGGCGATCACTTACTAATTACCGCATTTATTCGTCTCTGAAAGCGATCGTTCAAATAAATGGATCGACAAACCGGGTTTGTGCAAATTTTTGTCAATCCACATACAATCTGCCGATCCCGTCAAGCGGACGTGAACCTCAACCCTCATATGGGGCGCTCATGCAGAAAAGCAAAGGTTTCTGGCGCAGTTTGCTGTCTCACGGCGCGATTGCGCTTTCACTCGGCCTGGTTTCGGCTGCGGCGCATGCGGACCGGTTCGGCTTGCAGGTCGGCGGCGGCATTACAGACCGCGATATCAACAAGGTCGATGTCGGCGTGGTCTGGGACCCGGGCCTGACGTGGTGGGAAATCGGCGGCTTTCACTTCACCCTGCTCGGTGAAGGGCACGTTGCGTACTGGCATTCGACCGTCGACTACGCAACCAATCCGAACATCTGGGAATTCGGCGTGACGCCCGTCCTGCGCTTCGTAAAAAGCTCCGGCACCTTTCGGCCGTTCATCGAGGCGGGCGTCGGCGTGAGAGTGCTCTCGCACACGCGCATCACGCCGTACTTCACGGTGTCGTCGGCGTTCCAGTTCGCCGATATGGTCGGCGTCGGCGCGATCTTCGGCGCGAAGCAGAACTATCAGGCGGGCTTCCGCTTCCAGCATGTCTCGAACGCCGGTATCAAAGAGCCGAATCCTGGTATAAATTTCAGCCAGCTATATCTGCAATACAACTTCTGACGAGGCGCCGGCGCATCGGTTCCTTGGCGAGGGGAATCGACAGATGCCCGCAAAAACCTTTGAGGTCATCCGCGGCCTCGAGCGCGACCGGTTCCGCGCGATGGTCGAAGGCGACAGCGCGGCGCTGGAGGCGCTGCTGGCCGAGAACGCCAGCTATGTCCACACGAACGGCAAGCGCGAGACGAAGCGTCAGTTCATCGACGCGATCACGGCCGGCCGCCGCCGTTATCGCCAGATCGAGATCCAGTCCCAGGATGTGGTCGCGGCCGGCCGCGACAGTTGCATCGTGTCGGGCCGGGCGCTGATCGAAATGGAATCGAAAAACGGCGCGCTGCTTTATCCGGTCGCCTATACATCCATCCACGTCCAGACGGACGGTCAATGGCTGATGCTGGCGCTTCAGGCGACGCGCGTGGCGCTGGAATAGCCGCGCGCGCCGCACCACTCACGCTGCCACCGGCTCGTCGTGCCGCGCATCCTTCACGATGCGCCTCGACCGGTTCACCGCGCTGATGACGGCATCGACGACTGCGAGCGCCGGATTCCCGTGCACCGCGACGCCGAAGCGCGTCGGTTCATCGGCGAGGCGGCAGCCGACGAACACGGCCGTATCGCCGCTCGCCGTGGTTGTCGATTCAAACCAGTTCACGCTCGCCCCGACGCCCAGTGCCGACGCGACGGCCTGCGCGTAATGCTCTTCGCTCGCCGCACCGGACGCGGGCGGCATCGCGACGCGTTCCCCGCAGACCGATACCGTCGACGCATCCGTCCGCGATACCGCACCGCCCGCATCGAAGTATTCGCGCTTGAAGAGCGCGCAGATCGCGTCGCCGCTGATTTCCTCGCCCGACTGGTCGGCGACGGCCTGCACGGCATGACTGAACTCAATCTGCACGCGGCGCGGCGGCGTGAAGCCCAGGCCGCGTTCGAGCAGATACGTTGCGCCGCCCTTGCCGGACTGGCTGTTGACGCGAATCACCGCGTCGTAGCTGCGCCCGAGATCGGCGGGATCGATGGGCAGATACGGCACCTCCCACACGCTGCCCGGCACGCGCTGCGCGAAACCCTTGCGGATCGCATCCTGATGGGAGCCGGAAAACGCCGTGAAGACGAGATCGCCGGCATACGGATGGCGCGGATGCACCGGCAACTGGTTGCATCGCTCGACGACGCGCCGCACCGCGTCGATGTCGGAGAAATCGAGGCCCGGATCGATGCCCTGCGTGTACAGATTGAGCGCGAGCGTGACGAGATCGACATTGCCCGTCCGTTCGCCGTTGCCGAAGAGACAGCCTTCGACGCGATCCGCGCCCGCGAGGATCGCCAGTTCCGCCGCCGCGACCGCCGTGCCGCGGTCGTTATGCGGATGCACGGACAGAACGATGCAGTCGCGATAGCCCATGTTGCGGTCCATCCATTCGACCTGATCGGCGAAGACGTTGGGCGTCGCGGATTCGACCGTCGCCGGCAGATTCACGATCATCTTGTGATCGCGCGTCGGGCGCCACATTTGCGCGACGGCATCGCAGACTTCGCGCGCGAACGAAAGCTCCGTCATGCTGAAAGTCTCGGGCGAGTATTGATAGACCCAGTGCGTGCCGGGCCGCGCCGCCGCGCATTCCTTGATGATGCGCGTGCCTTCGACGGCCAGCGCCTTCACTTCCTCTTTCGACTGATTGAACACGATGCGCCGGAACGACGGCGCGATGGCGTTATACAGGTGAACGATGACCCTGCTCGCGCCTTCGACCGCCTCGAACGTGCGCTCGATCAGTTCGCGACGCGACTGCACGAGCACTTCGATGGTCACGTCGTCGGGAATGCGCTTTTCGTCGATCAATTTGCGGACGAAATCGAAGTCCGTTTGCGACGCCGACGGGAACCCCACCTCGATCTCCTTGAAACCCGTCGCCACCAGCATGTCGAAGAACTCGAGCTTCGCAGCGATGCTCATCGGCTCGATCAGCGACTGATTGCCGTCGCGCAGGTCGGTGCTCATCCAGACCGGCGCTTTCTCGATCGTGCGATTCGGCCAGCGTCGGCCATTCAGACGGACTTGCGGGAACGGGCGGTATTTCTCGGCGGGGTTCGGCATCATGGTCGTCGGTCTCTCTTGGAACAGTCTGCGTAGCGCCTGCGAGAGGAACCGTGCCCGGCGGCTGGCCGGCTGCGGCGCGATGCACGGCTTACGACGCCGCGCGCACGGTCCCATTGCGCACCGGCGACGGTGACGCCTGCGACCAACGTGAACGTGCGCGAAGCAGCGTGCATTTGACCCTCGCGTTCTCGTGTCGCGGGATATGCGAACGAAAAGCTGACGACTACAGGTGGTGAGGAAAGGAACTGCGGGAACTGCTGGCAGGACCGCGCGCCTGGCGACGCACGGCGCTACGTCTCGCGACTTACGCTAGACGTAGCGATAGGGGCCGCGCTAGGCGGCCCGAAATAATTCGGAGGGAGGAAGGCTGGGTGAAGCTCATTGGCTCACTTTAAACCAGCGTAGAAGAATGTGTCAAACGGGTCCTGCATTTTGCCGAGGCGCTAGGCCGGCCTGCGCACGACATCCGCGATGACTTCGACCTGACGCAAGACCGCCGGCGGCACCGGCACATCGCCCCGCATCACGTCCTCGATCCAGCGCGCAGTGGTCGCCGCGTCGAGCGATTCGGGCAGCTCGACGGCGGGCGCATCGGCCTGGGACCGCTCGGGCGAGAGCAGCGTCTCCACGTGGCCGTCGTGGAACCAGTCGACCTGCACTTGCCGGCGCGTATCCGCGACCGCTTCGCCTTCCGTGCCGCGTGCGAGCAGCGCGCCGCCTTGCGCGGCATCGGGGTGATCGGTGAAGAGGTCGGTCAGGCTGTCCCGATATTCCGGATGCGTGTAGTTCACGAGGCGCAAGCCCGGCTCCGCGAACGGCTGCAGAATCTTGACGAGCGTATGCGTCGAATTGCGCACGCCCATGATTCGCCTGAGCGCGAGCAGCCGCGCGAGCTTCGGCGCAAGCGAAGTGACCGGCGCGAAGGCGAGGCGGCGCGACGCGAGGCTATCCTCGATTTCATCCGGCGATGCGGCGTGCGGGATGCCCAGCTCGGCGAAGATCGCGGCGCTCGTTACGCGCCCCGGGTCGTTGACGATGCCGTGCACCAGCACCGGCACGCCCTCGCGCGCGAGCAGGAGCGCGAGCAGCGGCGTCAGATTCGGCTGCTTGCGCGCGCCGTTGTAGCTCGGGATCGATACCGGGCGTGCGTGATCGCGGCCCTCCTGCACATGCAGCGGCTCGAACGACCGATGCGCGGCCGCGAGCATCGCGGCGAGCTCGGCGGCGGTCTCGCCCTTGACGCGATAGGCAAGCAGCACCGCGCCGAGTTCGAGATCGGAGACGCGGCCATCGAGCATGGCTTCGTAGAGCGAGTAGGTGTCGTCGTGGGACAGCGCGCGGGCGCCGTTCGGCCCGCGGCCGATTTCCTTGATGTAGCGTGCGCAGGCGAAAGGAGAGGCTTGTGTGTCGTTCATCGGAAGCGTGCGCAAACGGGCGTTCAGTTCCGGGGTCGTGAGCGTCGCCGTCGCTAGGTTGAAAGTCCGGAAAGGACACTGGTATCGCATTTGGGCGTCGCTGGCAAGCCTCGGCGACGGGATCGGCGGCGCGAAACCGGCGTGCCGAAACGGGTTGCGCGCCATTCCGAAGGATTCCCGAAGGGCCGTCGAAAGCTCTCGGACTCGCGCCAGGCAAGGCTCGCCACGATTCTCCAGCGCGCGTTACACTCGCTCTTCACGCGGGCTGCGTTTTCGCGGGCTGGCATTCGAATAACAGCAACCAGATTGCACGAGACCGGAGCGGAACGCGACTTGCCGCTCCCTTCTCGACAGGAGAACAGGATGAGCTACGTGTTTCCCCCGGCGCCCGCAGTGGCGGTGCCGGTTGTCGGATCGGACGATCAGTTTCCCGTGCGCCGCATCTACTGCGTCGGCCGTAACTACGAAGCGCATGCCCGCGAAATGGGCCACGACCCGGACCGCGAGCCGCCGTTCTTCTTCAGCAAGCCCGCCGATGCCGTGCTTTACGTCGCGCCGGGCGGCACGGGCGAATTCCCGTATCCGTCGCAGACGAAGAACGTGCACTTCGAGATGGAACTGGTCGCGGCCATCGGCAAGCAGGGGAAAGACATCCCCGCCGCCACCGCGCTCGACTACGTCTACGGCTACGCGCTCGGCCTCGACATGACGCGCCGCGACCTGCAAGCCGAAGCGAAGAAGCTCGGCCGGCCGTGGGATACCGCGAAGGGTTTCGACCGCTCCGCGCCGCTTGGGCCGATCCATCCCGTATCGAAGGTCGGGCATCTGGAAAAGAGCGCGATCTGGCTGACCGTGAATGGTGAAGAAAAGCAGCGCTCGGACATCTCGCAACTGATCTGGTCCGTGGGCGAGACGGTGGCCTATTTGTCGACCCTCTTCGAACTCTTCCCCGGCGATCTCATTTTCACCGGCACGCCCGAAGGCGTCGGCGCAGTCGTCAAGGGCGATCTGCTGAAGGGCGGCGTGGACGGCATCGGCGAATTTTCCGTGCGCGTCGTATGAAGCTCTACAGCTACTTTCGCAGCTCGGCGGCATATCGCGTGCGTATCGCGCTGAACCTGAAGGGACTCGGATACGACTACGAAGCCGTCCACCTGCTGCGCGACGGCGGCCAGCAACTCAAGCCGGCATATCGCGCGCTGAATCCGGACGGCATCGTGCCGACGCTCGTCGACGGCGACGACGTGCTGACGCAATCCCTCGCAATCATCGAGTATCTCGACGAAACGCATCCGGAGCCGCCGCTCTTGCCGCGTAGTCCGTCGGACCGCGCATTCGTCCGCTCGGTCGCGATGCAGGTGGCGTGCGAGATTCATCCGCTCGACAATCTGCGCGTGCTCAAGTATCTGAAGCATCAGGTCAAAGTACCCGACGAAACCAAGGACGCGTGGTATCGGCACTGGGTGGAGACAGGCTTCGCATCGCTCGAGAAGCGGCTTGCCGGAGACAAGCGCGTGGGCAAGCTGACGTTCGGCGACACGCCGACCATCGCGGATTTGTGCATCGTGCCGCAGGTCTTCAACGCGCGCCGCTTCGGCATCGACCTTGCGCCGTATCCGACGATCGAGCGCATCGCCGGCAACGCGAATCAGATCGACGCGTTCGAACGCGCTGCCCCCGCGCAGCAGCCCGACGCCGAATGACGCCTGCGGTGGCGGCAGGGGCGCTCCCGAGCTATCTGGCGGGCGCCGGGCTTGGCGCGAGCCTCATCATGGCGATCGGCGCGCAGAACGCCTTCGTGTTGCGGCAAGGGTTGAAGCGGCGGCACGTCGGCATCGTCGTGGTGATCTGCGCAACCATCGATGTCTTGCTGATCGCCTTAGGCGTCGGGGGGATGGGCGCGCTGATCGCACGTGCGCCTGTTCTGCTGGACGTCATCCGCTGGGCGGGCGCAGTGTTCCTCTGCCTGTACGGCCTGCGCGCGTTCGTCGCGGCGTGGCGCGGTCCCGGGCATCTCGACGCATCCGACGGCGACGCGCAGACGGCGCTCGGCGCGGCATCGACCGTGCTGGCGTTGTCGCTGCTGAATCCGCACGTTTATCTCGATACGGTGGTGTTGCTCGGCGGCATCGGCGCGCAGCACGGCTGGCCGGGGAATGCGTGGTTCGCGGCGGGCGCGATGTGTTCGTCGATCGTCTGGTTCACCGCGCTCGGCTTCGGCGCGCGCCTGCTGGAGCCGTGGTTTCGCAAGGACGTGTCGTGGCGCGTGCTGGATGTGGCCGTGGGCTGCGTGATGTGGTGGATCGCAGCGGCGCTCGTCGTGATGCGTTGAACGAAAAAGGGCGTCTTCACGACGCCCTTTGTTCCTTGCTTGTGCGCTTAGCCGAGCAGCGCGTCGGCGAATTCGTTCGCGCTGAAGGGCTGCAGGTCTTCGACCTTCTCGCCCACGCCGATGAAGTACACGGGGATCGGCCGCTGCCGCGCGATGGCCGCGAGAATGCCGCCCTTCGCCGTGCCGTCCAGCTTGGTCACGATGAGACCGGTCAGGCCGAGCGCGTCGTCGAACGCCTTCACTTGCGCGAGCGCGTTTTGTCCCGTGTTGGCGTCGATCACGAGCAGCACTTCGTGCGGCGCATCCGGCATTGCCTTCGCGATCACGCGGCGCACCTTGCGCAACTCTTCCATCAGATGCAGTTGCGTCGGCAGACGGCCGGCGGTGTCGGCCATCATCACGTCGATCTTCCGGGCGCGCGCCGCGCCGACGGCGTCGAAAATGACCGCGGCCGCATCGCCGCTTTCCTGCGCGATGACCGTCACGTTGTTGCGCTCGCCCCAGACCGTCAACTGTTCGCGGGCGGCGGCGCGGAAGGTGTCGCCGGCTGCGAGCAGCACCGACTGGTTGAAGCTCTGCAGATGCTTCGCCAGCTTGCCGATGCTGGTCGTCTTGCCGACGCCGTTGACGCCCGCGATCATCATCACGAGCGGCTGCGCGCGGCCGAGCATCAGCGATTTTTCCAGCGGATGCAAAAGGTCCACGAGCAGCGTGCGCAAGGCGGCCTTCACCTGCGATGCGTCCGTCAAACGCTCGGTGCGCACTTTCTCCCGCAGCGATTCGAGGAGGAATTCAGTGGCATCGACGCCGGCGTCGGACATCAGCAGCGCGGTTTCGAGCTCTTCGTAAAGGTCTTCGTCGATCTTCGCGCCGACGAAGATGCCCGTCAGGCTCGAACTCGTCTTCGACAAGCCGTTCTTGAGCCGCGACAGCCACGATTTTTTCGCGGCTGCATCCGGCTCCGGCGGCGGGACGATTTCTTCGCTCGCCTCATCCGTCTCGGGACCGCGCAGCCATTGCGACTGCGTGCGGCCTTGCCAGTAAGGTTTTGGCGCTTCGTCAGCGGCGGCAGAGAGAGGCGCGCCGGGCGTTGCTGTTTCCTGCGCGGGTTCGGGATCGGCGGCGGGCGGCGCGTCCGTCGGGATGGCGGCGTCCACGGCGGGTTCGCGGTCCAGTTCCGCCTCGATGACGGGCGCGGACGCTTCTTCGTCCTCCGTCGCCTCGGGCGTTTCCCCGGCAGACGTGTCGAGCGGCTCGTCAGCCGGCTTTTTGAATCGTTTGAAGAAGCTGAACATGGTCTCTGACGATGGAGCGCGCGTCATTCGTCGCCCTCGCGTCCATTCGAACGAACGCGGCGCGCGACGGCCCGCGCAGGAAGATGGAAGCCGGCTATTTTATCAGGCGCGGCCTGATGCGCTTGTGCGCTATCCGCCTGTGGTAACGTTGGCTTTCATTATGTGCCGCGCCGCTCGATGCGAGGCGGTGCACGCCGATATCACCACTTCTTCTCATGCCCCGTTCTTCCGCACCACGTTCATCCGCATCCCCCGCCCCGAACCGCGCGCCGTTGCGTGGGGGCAAGCCGCACACGATCCGCATCATCGGCGGAAACTGGAAACGCACGCCGCTACCCGTGCTCGATCTCGCCGGGCTGCGTCCCACGCCCGATCGCGTGCGCGAGACCCTGTTCAACTGGCTCGGGCAGGATCTCAGCGGGCAACGCTGCCTCGATCTCTTCGCCGGGAGCGGCGCGCTGGGTTTCGAAGCGGCGTCGCGCGGCGCGTCGCGTGTGCTGATGGTCGAACGCAGCGGGCGCGCCGCTGCGCAATTGAAAGCGAATCAGGCGCGGCTGGATGCGCGCAACATCGAAATTGCCGAAGCCGATGCGCTGCGGCTCGCGGCCGGTCTCGCGCCGGGTTCGTTCGACGTGATCTTCCTGGATCCGCCCTTCGGCAACGAAGCGCTGCTTTCGCGCGCGCTCGAACTCGCGGCGCGGCTGGCAGCGCGCGACGGCGCAATTTACGTCGAATGCGGCGAGCCGCTGCTACCGGACAACATCGATGCGTTGGCCGGCTGGAGCGTCGTCCGCGAGGGCAAGGCGGGGGCGGTTCGCTATCATTTGCTGCGTCGCCAAAATGAGGAATAATGCGCCTTCCCCGATCCGGCGCAGCGCGGGGAGCGACTGCGCCCGCCGTTGCCGGCATCGACCAGGGAAACGCGGAGAATATGGTCGCAGCCAGCGGCCCCAAGGTAATTACAAGAGGAGGAGCTCATGGTTGTCGCCGTGTACCCGGGAACGTTCGACCCACTGACGCGCGGGCATGAAGACATCGTGCGGCGCGCATCGAGCATATTCGATACGCTCGTCGTCGGCGTCGCCGACAGCCGCGCGAAGAAGCCATTTTTCTCGCTGCAGGAGCGCCTGGATATTGCCCATGACGTACTCGGCCATTATCCGAACGTGCAGGTCAGCAGCTTCACCGGACTGCTCAAGGATTTCGTGCGCAAGAACAACGCGCGCGTAATCGTGCGAGGACTGCGCGCCGTCTCGGATTTCGAGTACGAGTTCCAGATGGCCGGGATGAACCGCTATCTGCTGCCCGACGTCGAGACGATGTTCATGACGCCGTCCGATCAATACCAGTTCATTTCCGGCACCATCGTGCGCGAGATCGCGCAGCTCGGCGGCGACGTCAGCAAGTTCGTGTTTCCATCGGTGGAGAAGCGGCTGATGGACAAGGTCGCCGACGCGTTGCCCAAAAATCCTGCGACGCCGTAAGCCGCGAGCCTTGAGCCGTGAGCCGTGAGGCGCGTTCAGGTCGGATCGCCGCTCCGGTTCGCGGCCCTGACGAACGCTTCTGCAAGTTTGTCGAAGTGGCGCAGCGCGCCCGGCGTCAATTCGATCTGCTTGCGGCGCGTGTCCTCGGTGGCGCTCAGAACGATCCAGCCTTTGTCGCGCATCGAGGTGATGCGGGCGTGAATCGTCGCGGGCGAGCCGAGCTGGCTTTGCGCCATCATGTTCCGCACGGAAAGGCGCGCGCTTTGCTGATTCATCCGCGCGACGAATTCGAGCATCCGCTCTTCCGGCGGATCGAGCGCCGGTAGCGACGGCAGGCCGCGCAAAGCCTCGGCAAGTTCAAGGAAGCGAAGGTAGATATCGGCAGGCCGCATCATGCGTGTGCGTCATCCGGTGTGGGCCCGGATAGTAAGCGCCGCCGGAACCGGGATGCCATCCGGCGAACAACCAGTGGTTGACATTCTAACCATGTCCAATCTGCGCTTGCATGTCTTCGCGGTGCTCGGCACCGCGCTGGTATTCGTGTTGTCGCTCTGGGCGAATCAGGAGATATTCACGCATACGGAATTCGTGCGAGGCATCAACTGGATTTATTTGCCTTCGGGCGTCAGGCTTCTCAGCACCCTGCTGCTGGGCGGCGATGGCGCTTTGGGCCTGCTCCTGGCGAGCTGGCTCGTCAGTTTCTTTTATTTCTTCCCTCACGATCCGGTTCGCGCATTCGCCGGCGGAGTCATCGCGACAGTCGCACCTTACGCGGTTTATCGGCTCGCGAGAGAGTGGTACGGATTAAAAGCGTCGCTGTCGAATCTTACGGCGCAGCGGCTGCTTCGGCTTGCGCTGGCTTATTCGATCGCTAATCCGCTCCTGCATCACATCTGGTTCGCGTTGCGTGGCGAGTCGCAGCATCTCGTCGAGGGTTTCTTCGTCATGTTCATTGGCGATTTTCTCGGCGCGCTCATTGTTCTTTACGTCGCGAAAATGCTGCTGGCGCTTGTCACGAGAGGCGCAGCGGCCCGCGGCGGAGGCGTCTGAATCACCGTTCCACGATGATGCATCGCGCGAGCATCGGCGAGCCGCTTTGCATGCCGTCGCCGATACAGTCGATTGCCACGGCGAGTCCTTGTTTCACCGGCGTTATCGAGGTCGGCGAGTTTCTGTCGAGAACGGCGTGAATGGGAAGGACTTCGTTTCCGGATGCGATATCGATCCAGATATTCGCATAGGCGTCTCGGGAAACTTTCTGCACCGTGCCGACGATCTGAACCGGCTACCGGTTGGCGTGAAGCTTTGCTTGCGATTAACCGGCGCGAAGAACGCGAAAACCCGCACGCTAGGCTGACGACATGTCGCGCATACGAGAATCAGCGAGATCGAACCAAGCAGGCCCACGAGCGGAAGCATAAGTCACTCGAAGAGGCGGGCGTTCTCTTATCAGCATGCTCGAATCGCTATAGAAAGCATAGCAATCGAGGCGCGAAAAGGGCGGTGTGGCTCAAATCCTCGTAACGGCCACCAAACGGCGATCTTGAGACTAGACAGCGGACCAACGCCGAATTCCAGGCGGCGCTATAATCGCTTGTTTTTAAACGGAAAGCCGGTAGCAGCATGTCCCTGATCATTACCGACGAGTGTATCAACTGCGACGTGTGCGAGCCCGAGTGCCCGAACGACGCCATTTCGATGGGAACGGACATCTACGTGATCGATCCGAACAAATGCACGGAATGCGTCGGCCATTTCGACGAACCGCAATGCCAGCAAGTTTGCCCGGTGGAGTGCATTCCGCGCGATCCCGCGCATGTGGAAACGCCGGAACAGTTGCTCACGAAGTATCACGCCCTGATGGCGGCGAAGGGCGCGTAAGCCCTTCGGCAAGCGCTCAACCGCCGAGAATTTCCGCTAAAGCCGCGACGAGCGCATCGCATTCGGCGTCCGTGCCGATGGAAACGCGCAAGTGCTGATCGATGCGCGGCAACGAGAAGTGACGCACGAAGATTTCGCGTTGCTTGAGCGCGGCGGCGAGCGCGGCCGCGTCGTGCGCCGGATGCTTCGTGAACACGAAGTTGGCCGCCGACGGTACGGATTCGAAGCCCAACGACGCCAGTCGCGCGATCAGCCGTTCCCGGCTCTCCATCACCTTCGCGCAGTTCGCGTCGAACCACGCCCGGTCCTCGTATGACGCGAGCGCCGCCACTTGCGCGAGGCGGTCGAGCGGATACGAATTGAAGCTGTCCTTCACGCGCGTCAGGGCGTCGATCAACGCGGTATCGCCAAAAGCAAAGCCGACACGCATGCCCGCGAGCGACCGCGCTTTCGATGTCGTCTGCACCACGAGCAGATTCGGATACGTGTTCACCAGCGTTACAGCGGACTCGGCGCCGAAATCCACGTACGCTTCGTCGATGATGACGGGCGCATCCGGGTTCGCCTTCAGCAGGGCTTCGATATCCGCAAGCGGCAACGCCCGTCCGGTCGGCGCGTTCGGATTCGGCAGCAGCACGCCGCCATTGGGCGCGCGATAGGCACCGATGTCGATGGCGAAGTCGTCATCGAGCGGAACGGTTTCGTACTCGATTCCATACAGCTTCGCGTACACCGGGTAAAAGCTATAGGTGATATCCGGAAAACGGATCGGCTTGTCGTGCTTGAGCAGCGCCTGGAACGCGTGCGCGAGGACTTCGTCGGAACCGTTGCCCGCGAACACCTGCTCGATGCGCAATCCGTGATGCGCCGCCACCGCTTCACGCAGCGCGCGGGCTGTCGGGTCCGGATATTTGCGCAGCGACGCGCCATCCTGGCCGAGTTCGCGACCGATGGCCTCGACCACGCGCGGCGACGGCGGATACGGGTTCTCGTTCGTGTTCAGCTTGATCGGATGCGCAAGCGCGGGCTGTTCGCCCGGCACGTAGGGCGTCAGTCGGTGAACGATATCGCTCCAGAAACGGCTCACGGTCGGCTCCAGGTTCGTGGGTCAGGAATGGCGATGCAGGTTCATCATCGCGCGTTCTGTTTCGCCGGCGACGACGAACGGCATGACGGCCAGCGCGCGCTCGATCGATTGATCGATGACATCCTGCTCCTCGCGTCGCGGCGGCTTCAACACGAAGTTCGCGACATCCGGCTTCGCGCCTGCGCGCGCGCCTTCGGGGATCAGATCGCGCGGATGCCCGATGCCGATCCGCAAGCGCCAGTATTGTTGCGACGACAGGTGCGCCGAGATGTCCTTCAGCCCGTTATGACCGCCGCTGCCGCCGCCGAGCTTCATCTTGACGGCGCCTGGCGGAAGATCGAGTTCGTCGTGCGCGACGAGGATCTCATCGGGCAGTATCTTGAAGAATTGCGCGACGGCAACCACCGATTGCCCCGAGCGGTTCATGAACGTCTGCGGCTCAAGCAGATGAATCTCGTGGCCGTGCAGACGTCCTTTGCCGTAGTGACCATGAAAGCGCCGCTCATCGCGCAGCGTCGCGCCGGCATCGCGCGCGAGTTGATCGACGAACCAGAAGCCCGCGTTATGGCGCGTCGCGGTGTATTCGGCGCCCGGATTACCGAGGCCAACGATCAGCTTGATCATGTCGGATCATCGCGAGCCGCACGCCCGCTTCGTTGAGTACAAAAAAAAAACCCGCCGGGGCTTGCACACCGGCGGGTCACGTTGACCGTCCAGAGAACGGATCGAGAGGATACTACAGCGTGCTTGCGAAGCCGCTATGCCCTTAGGCAGCCGGCGTTTCGCCAGCAGCGTCGGCGGCTGCATCAGCCTGCTTCGCAGCCGGAACGGTCGCCGATGCCACCACCGGGTTTTCCGCTTCGACGTGCGCGGTCAACGCGACGCCCTTCGGCAGTGCGATGTCCTTCGCGTGCATCGTCTGGCCGGCTTCGATCTTGGCCAGATCGACTTCCAGGAACTCAGGCAGATCGCCCGGCAGGCATTCCACTTCCAGTTCCGTCGCGACGTGCGAGATGACAGCGCCCGACAGCTTCACAGCCGGGTTCGTCTCTTGGTTCATGAAGTGCAGCGGCACCTTGGTGTGCAGCTTCTTCGTGGCATCGACGCGCTGGAAGTCCACGTGCAGCACGAGCTGCTTGAACGGGTGATATTGCACATCGCGCAGCAGGACTTGTTGCGTGCTGCCGGCGACTTCCAGGTCGAGAATCGACGAATGGAAAACTTCCTTCTTCAGGGCGTGCCACAGGGCGTTGTGGTCCAGTTCGACCAGTTGAACATCCGCAACACCACCGTACACGATACCCGGGGTCTTGCCCGAGTTACGCAGGCGGCGGCTCGCACCCGTACCTTGCTGACTACGCTCGAAAGCGACGACTTTCATGTGTGACTCCTTGATCTGCCCGCGACCAGGCAGGGAAACTGGGATCGTCGATTATGCGATCCCAGGACAAACGGCGCGAACCTTCGTCCGTTCGCGCCGATTATGCAACAACGCGAAGCTCGAGCTTCGCGTTCCTTGCCAATACTTTTAGCCTTCGGCGAAGAGCGACATGACCGAGTCGCCGCGCCGGATTCGGGAGAACGTCTCCGCGAGCAGGCCCGCGCTCGACAGCGGCCGGATCTTCGGGCACGCCAGCGATTCCGCGGACAGCGGGATGGTATCGGTCACGACGAGTTCGTCGAGTTGCGATGCCGTGATGCGCTCCGCCGCGCCGCCCGAGAGAACGGGGTGCGTTGCGTAAGCGAAAACCTGCTTGGCGCCGCGATCCTTCAGCACTTGCGCTGCCTTGCAGAGCGTGCCGGCGGTATCGACCATGTCGTCCATGATGACGCAGGTGCGGCCTTCCACTTCACCGATGACGTTCATCACCTCGGCGACATTCGCCTTCGGACGACGCTTGTCGATGATCGCGAGGTCGGTGTTCATCTGCTTGGCGAGCGCACGTGCGCGCACCACACCGCCGACGTCCGGCGACACGACCAGCAGGTGGTCGTGATTCTGCTTGCGCAAGTCGCCGAGCAGAACGGGGGTAGCGTAGATGTTGTCGACGGGAATGTCGAAGAAGCCTTGAATCTGGTCGGCGTGAAGGTCCATCGTGATGACGCGATCGACGCCGGCAATTTCCAGCATGTTCGCGACGACCTTCGCCGAGATTGCCACGCGCGCCGAACGCGGACGGCGATCCTGACGCGCATAACCGAAGTAGGGGATGGCTGCGGTGATCCGGCCTGCGGATGCGCGCTTGAGCGCATCGACCATGATCATGAGTTCCATCAGGTTATCGTTCGTCGGTGCGCAGGTGGACTGAAGAACGAATACGTCTTTGCCTCGAACATTTTCCTGAATCTCGACCATGATCTCGCCGTCGGAGAAACGGCTGACCATCGCTTTGCCGAGAGGAATTCCAAGGATTTTGACGACTTCCTGAGCAAGCGCGGGATTTGCGTTGCCAGTAAAAACCATCAGGCCGTCACTGCTCATCGTGCACCTGTCTGCGGCTGGAGGCGAGAGGAAATGCTAGAGAAAGAATGGCAGGGGAGGAAGGACTCGAACCCTCGCATGCCGGAATCAAAATCCGGTGCCTTGACCAACTTGGCGACTCCCCTACACTTAACTTGAATCTTGCCGGGAAGTGTAGGACATACCCGACAAAACAAAACCTATGACGCGAAAGCGAAGAGAGGATGAGAATCCAGACTGCCTGTTACCACACTCTTCCAGCTTGCCGGCAGTTTGGCTTGCGCCATCTCTGCTTGTGCTCGGCTGGGGAAAGCAGCAAACACGCTTGCTCCAGATCCGGTCATTCGCGCCGGTGCGAGATTGGAAAACCACTCGAGCACCTTAGCAACTTCCGCGTACTTCCCTGCAACTACAGCCTGCATGTCGTTTCGACCGAAGCTGTCTGGCCAGTTTGTGTCTGACCTTTGTTGTGCAAGAAAGTCCGTTATTCTGGCGACTTCGGTATTCCTTGTCAAGGCCTTTTCCGAAAAAATCGCTGCGGTCGGAACGTGAACATTGGGAGTGACTACCAGGAAGAAGCGTTCTGGCAGTTCGACCGCCTGAAGCGTTTCACCTACTCCCTCTGCGAAAGCATTTTGCCCGAAGACAAAAAACGGCACGTCCGCGCCGAGTTGCAGGGCGAGATTCTGCAGAGTTTCACGCGAAAGGTCAACTCCCCAAAGACGATTCAACGCTAAAAGAGTTGTCGCGGCGTCGGAACTGCCTCCGCCGAGGCCCGCGCCCATCGGCAGACGCTTGTCGATCTCGATGTCCACGCCGTGACGGCTTCCCGTGTGCGTCTTGAGCAATCGCGCGGCCCGCACGACCAGATCGTCGTCCTGTGCGACGCCAGGGACGTCCGTCTTGCGCAGGACCTGGCCATCGTCGCGGCGGGTGAAATGCAGCACGTCGCCCCAGTCGAGCAGCTGGAAGACGGTCTGCAACGAGTGATAGCCATCCGGACGCCGGCCCGTGATGTGTAGAAACAGGTTCAGCTTCGCGGGCGCGAGACAGTCACGGATCGATTCGGTCGAGGACATGCAAAAGCAGCGAATAGGGCGTTATTGATCGAGCACGAGCTTGATGTCGAGCGGCGGTTCGTTGCGCGTGAGATTCAGGCGCTTGACGCCTGCAGCCGGCGCATCGGCGTAGGCCAGATAGTCGATTGTCCAGCCGTCCTGCCTGATTTCCTTAGGACGACCATTGGCCGACTCGGCATCGAGCGTGGTTTCCGCGCGTGAGGTCGGCGCAGCGGAGGGCTGCAGCCAGTATCGCAAGCCTTCGACCGGCAGCGCGAAGCCGAGCGTGTTCTGCATCAGGTTCGATACGTTGTCCGCATTGACCGGCTGACGATTCGGCAATTCGAGCGTAGCCAGCGACGGCGACGACGTGACGATCGCCATCGTCTGCCCGAGCGGGTTGCGCAGCTGAAGCGTGACCGTATCGCCCGTTTCCTGCCAGTCGAAGTTGCCGTAGGCGTTGCGCTGGACGCCGTTCTGGTCGTTGTACTGCACCGCGAAGCGGCCGTGATACGCACGGCTCGTCTGCGTCGCGAGCGAGGTGGATGCTGCCGATGTTGTCGGCAGGCGCGGCTGCATCGCACAGCCGGAGAGCGCGAGCGCGGCAGTCGCCGCAAAGCCGAGCGCGACGCGGCGAACAATATCAACGCGCGAGCCGGCAAACAATTCGAATGCCATCAAAGGTCGTTCACCTGCAGTCGTTTTAGCGTTTTGACGAGCGTGTCGTTATCCGGTTCGAGCTTTTGCGCCTGACGCCATGTGGCGCGCGCCTGATCCTGCTGCCCGGACTTCCACTGCACTTCGCCGAGGTGGGCGCCGATTTCGGCGTTCGGCTGAAGATCGTAAGCATTCTTGAGGATTTTCTCGGCTTCGGCCGAGTTGCCCTGTCGGAAGCGCGCCCAGCCCAGGCTGTCCATGATGAATGCGTCGTTCGGCGCAAGCGCGGCTGCCTTCTCGATCAACTGCACGGCCTCGTCGAGGCGCTGATTGCGATCGACCAGCGAGTACCCGAGCGCGTTGAACGCTTGCGGATTGGTCGGTTGCGTACGCATCAGCGTGCGCAACTGCGCTTCCATTACGTCGAAATGACCGTTCTTCTCGGCGGCCATCGCGTAGTCGTAGATGAGGTCGGGATCGTCGGGGAACGCGGCGACGGCCTTTGCCAGATTCTCTTCCGCGTCCTTGTAGCGGCGCGCTTCGAACAGGATGGCGGAATCGGTGCGGGCAAGCAACGCGAGTTCTCGCGGATCGGAACTTTGCAGGCTGCCGATCAGCGCACGCGCTTCGTCGACCTTGCCTTGCCTTGCGAGCAACTGCGCGCGCGTGACCTGCGCCGGCAGATACTGCTGGCTCGTGCGCGGAATCTTGTCGAGCCATTGGCCCGCCGCGTCTTCGTCCTTCTGTTCGAGCGAAAGCTGTGCGAGGTAGATGTACGCCTGCCCCGGATCGCCGCCCGGCGACTTCTCGGCGGCCTTCGCATACTGGTTCAGATAGTCCTTCGCCTTGTCGAACTGCTTCTTCTGAATGTTGATGAGGGCCAGCGCCATCAACGGCGTCAGGTCCTTCGAATCGTTCTTGCGCATGATCTCGAACTGCTTCTGCGCGTCGTCGAGTCTGTCGGACGACAGATACAACTGCGCCAGTGCGAGCCGCGCATCGTGCGACTTCGGATTCTTGTCGAGATACTTCTCGAACGAAGCGATACCTTCCGCGCGTTCCTGCGGCCCCATGCGCGCGAGCGTCAGCGCCGCCGGCAGATAGTCCGGACGAAGCTGCAACGCCTTTTCGAGCGATGCCTTCGCGCCCGGCTGATCGTCCGCGAGTAATTGCTGGCGCGCGAGCGCGAGCTGCGCTTCAGGGCGGTCCTGATCGTTTGCGATCAGATCCTTCAGCACATTGAGTCCGCCCACGCGATTCGGGCCTCGCGCGAGCAAGCTCTGCAGCGAGAGAATGGCATCGCCGCGCTGCTGCGGCGCGACCTTCGCGAGTTCGCGCTGCAGCGTGGGCTTCGCGTCGTCCGGCTTGCCGGACACGATCAGCAGCGACGCGCTCAGCTGGGCCGCACGATCCGAATGCGGCGCGAACTGCTGCCAGAGCTGCACGGACGTGAGCGCATCGTTGGGGCTTTGCGCGGCGATGGCGATTTCGGTCGCGCGCTGGGCGAAGCGCGGATCGTGCGTGTCGCGAGCGAGCGAGAGATACGTCTGATAGGCAGGCGCGGGCTGGCCACGCTGCAACGCGACTTCCGCCGCCAGCACCTGGAAGACGATCTGGCTGGACATCGCGACGTTCGGCAGGTCTTGCTGCTCCGCGCCGCTGACCGGTGCGGTCAGCGCATCGGCGGTGGTCTGGGCGGCGGCATCGTCGTCGCCCGGAACGGGCGTCGCGCCGGGCGCCTGTGCATGAGCGGGCGCGAACGCGAGCGCGGCCATGGCGATCGCCACCGCACCGGCAACGCGCGACATTGGCATGGCGAACGATTGCGCCAAGCCGGCCTGACGCTTCGAGAACAGCTTCATGACGAACGAGTTCATGGAAATCCAGACGATGTTTCAGTCGATTGTAACGCGGTCGCTAAAATACCGGCACACTCGCCCCAGCAAGTCTCTCTCCAGGAAAATGCCAGAACTGCCGGAAGTCGAAGTTACCCGCCGGGGAATCGAACCCTACGTCGCGGGAAGGCGCGTCGAACACGTTGACGTGCGCACGCCGGCGCTGCGCTGGCCCATCCCGCAGCACCTCGCAAGGACGCTCGCAGCGTTGAAGATCGACAAGGTCGAGCGGCGCGGCAAGTATCTGCTGTTCGAGACGGCGCAAGGCTGGCTCATCGTCCATCTCGGGATGACCGGCACGCTGCGCGTCTTGCGCAATGTGCCGCGACCGCCGGATGCCGCGAAACACGATCACGTCGATCTGGTCTTCGACGACTTCATCCTCCGCTTCCGCGATCCGCGCCGCTTCGGCGCCATTCTCTGGCATCCCCGCAGCGACGGCGACGTGCTCGATCATCCGCTGCTTGCGAGCCTCGGCGTCGAGCCGTTCTCGCCGGAGTTCTCTGGCGCGGTCCTGTTTCGGGCGACGCGCGGACGCAAGGTATCGGTGAAACAGGCGCTGCTGGCGGGGGATATCGTCGTGGGCGTGGGAAATATCTATGCGTCGGAGAGCCTCTTTCGCGCGGGTATCCGGCCGACGACCGCAGCCGGGCGCATCTCGCTCGTGCGTTATGACCTGCTCGCCGACGCCGTGCGCGCGACGCTCGCCGCGGCCATCGAAAAAGGCGGCAGCACGCTGCGCGATTTCGTCGGCAGCAACGGCGAGTCGGGATACTTCCAGCTCGACTACTTCGTCTATGATCGCGCGGGCCTGCCGTGTCACGTGTGCGGCACGGCGATCAGGCAAATCGTCCAGGGGCAGCGGTCGACGTACTTTTGTCCGCGCTGCCAACGCTAACTTTCATGCTCGCACTCAAAGATTTTTCCGCCCGTCTGATCGCGTGGCAAATGATTCACGGCCGGCATGACCTGCCGTGGCAGAACACGCGCGATGCGTATCGCATCTGGCTTTCGGAGATCATGCTGCAGCAGACGCAGGTTTCCACTGTCATCCCGTACTATGCGCGGTTTCTCGAACGATTCCCGACTGTGACCGTGCTCGCCCATGCGCTCATCGACGACGTCATGGCGCTGTGGGCCGGCCTCGGCTACTACTCGCGCGCGCGAAATCTGCATCGCTGCGCGCAGGTCGTCGCCTGTCAGCATGGCGGCGCGTTCCCGCAGACGGTCGATGCACTCGCGGAGTTGCCCGGCATCGGGCGATCGACGGCGGCGGCGATCGCATCGTTCGCGTTCGGCGCGCGGGCGACGATTCTCGACGGCAACGTAAAGCGCGTGCTTGCACGCGTGTTCGGCGTCGAAGGCTTTCCGGGCGAGAAGCGCGTCGAGAACGCGATGTGGACGCTGGCGGAATCGCTGTTGCCCGACGCTGCCGACAAGGAAGACGTCACCGCCTACACGCAAGGGCTGATGGATCTCGGTGCGACGCTCTGCGTGCGCGGCAAGCCGGATTGCGCACGCTGTCCGTTCGCCGCGGATTGCGTCGCGAATGTCGAGGGAAGGCAGCGCGAACTGCCGACTGCGCGCCCGAAGAAGGCGGTGCCGACCCGCAATACGTGGATGCTGGTACTGAAGGACGGAGATTCGATCCTGCTCGAAAAGCGTCCGCCGACGGGCATCTGGGGCGGCTTGTGGAGCCTGCCCGAAGCGCCCGACGAAGCGGCGCTCGTGGCTGTCGCCCGCAACTTCGGTGGCGAAGCGGATCTGGAGCGCCTCGCGCCGCTATCGCATACGTTCACGCACTTCAAGCTGCAGATCGAGCCTCGGCTCGGGCAGGCGCGCGGCGCGCCGGCAGAGGCGATGGATGCCGGCACCGTATGGGCGCCGCTATCGCGCATCGATTCGTTCGGCGTGCCCGCGCCCGTGCGCAAGCTGCTCGACGCGCTCACCGGCTCGCTGATCTAAAGCAGTTGATGATGCTGCATGTAGTGATGCACGACGTCGATGCGCGCGCCGGCATCGAGCAGCTCCATTAGCTTCTGGCGGGCGCGCATCGGGATCGGCAGGATTTCGGCGAGGCGGTTCGACACCCACGTGGGGTCGTCCAACAGAAAGGGCTCGACAAACGGCAGGTTCTGCGGCTCGCGCGTCCTGATCGTCTCGATGATCCGCTCCAGCACTTCCGCGCAGGCGCCGAACTTCGCGAGCGCCTCGGCGCCCTGCAGCGGACGATCCTCGCCGTATAGCTCCGCTGTGCCGACGAGGAGATTGCTCGGCTCGACGCGATGCGTGACCAGCCGGAAGCGTTCCGTGCCACGCGCCTGCACGAGCAGCAGCCCGAAAGTATCGACGTCGCATTCGGTGATTTCCGCGAGGCAGCCGACAGACTCGGGCACCGAAGGATCGCCCGGGGAGGCGATCTCATGCCCGCTCTTCAGCAGACACACGCCGAACGGCGTGCCCTCGCGCAGACAGGCCCGCGCCATGTCGAGGTAGCGCGCCTCGAAGATTTTGAGCGGCAGCATGCCGCCGGGGAACAGGACGGTGTGAAGCGGAAACAGCGGCAAGTCGGCTAGAACGGGATTCGAGGACATCGCGCCCCTCCAGGGTGGACCGCAAGCGGCGATCAGTTTCGCATGTGCGTCGCGCTGCCATCCACCGGGATGGGCGCATCACGATGCCGCACGATCACGTTTGCCTGCTCGCGAAAGCGCGCGGCAAGCGCCTCCGCGATATACACCGAACGATGCTGCCCGCCCGTGCAGCCGATCGCGACCGTCAGATAGCTGCGGTTGTCGTCGCGAAAGCGCGGCAGCCATTTACCGACGAATCCGCCGATATCGTCGATCATCTCGCCCGCCAGCGGCTGCGCGGACAGATAGTCGATGATCGGCTGATCGAGGCCCGTGAAAGGCCGCAGCTCGCGATCGTAGTAGGGATTCGGCAGCGTGCGGACGTCGAACACGAGATCGGCGTCGAGCGGCACGCCGCGCTTGAACCCGAACGATTCGAACATCAGCGTGAGATCGGCGGCGTCCGTTTCGACGAAGCGTTTCACCCATGCGCGCAGTACGTTCGCGCGCAGATTGCTGGTATCGATGTGGTGGCCGTATTCGGCGAGGCCCGCGACGAGTTCGCGCTCGCGCTCGATCGCTTCGCCGAGTGAATTCAGCACGCCGACGCTTGCGTCATGCACCGGCGGACCCGACAGCGGATGGCGGCGGCGCGTCTCCGAGAAACGCTGAATGAGCGATTGCGTGCTCGCGTTGAGAAACAGCACGCGCAGGTCGTAGGCGCTCGACAGGTTGTTGATGATCGCCGGGACTTCGTCGAGCGAAAGGCTGGAACGGGCGTCGATCGCGACGGCGAGCCGTTGCTGTCCTTCGCCCGCGAGATACGCGGCGAGGTCGGGCAGAAAGCGCGGAGGCAGGTTGTCGACGCAGTAGTAGCCGCCGTCTTCGAGCGCGTTCAGGGCGACGGACTTGCCGGAGCCGGAAATGCCGGTGATCAGGATGATACGCATGGGGATGTGCTCGTTCGCTTTATCTTAGCACCGGCATGTGAACGAATCTGGCCGCGCGCGCGTCAGATCAGTTTGCCGGGAAACTGGCTGTCCGGGTCCTGCATCGCGAGCCGCTGACGATCCATGAAGTCGCGCAACGTATCGATGCCGCGCAGTTGCAGAATCGTATTGCGCACGGCCGCCTCCACCAGCACCGCAAGGTTGCGGCCCGCCGCGACCTGAATCGTCACTTTGCTGATCGGCAGGCCGAGCACATCGACGGTCTGGCTCTCCAGCGGCAAGCGCTGGAACTCGCCGTCCGGACGGCGCACGAGCTGCACGATCAGCTTCAGCTTCATCTTCCGGCGCACGGCGGTTTCGCCGAAGATCGTCTTGATGTCGAGCAGGCCGAGACCACGCACCTCGAGCAGATTTTGCAGCAGCGGCGGGCAGCGTCCTTCGACGAAATCCGGGCCGAGCCGCACGAAATCGACGGCGTCGTCGGCCACCAGGCCGTGTCCGCGGCTGATCAGTTCGAGGCCGAGTTCGCTCTTGCCGAGGCCGGAATCGCCGGTGAGAAGCACGCCCATCCCGAGGATGTCGATGAACACGCCGTGCAGCGTCGCTCGCGGCGCGAGAATGCGCGACATATACGCGCGCAGGCTGTCGATGACCGCGGCCGCCGACATGCGCGTCGTGAAGAGCGGTGTGGACGAACGCGTGCAGCGAAGCACGAGTTCGGGCGGCGCGCCCACTTCGCCGGCAACGACCAGAAACGGCGGTTCGAGCGCGATCAGTTCGGCCATATGGCGCGAGCGGTCCTCGTCCGACTGGCGCTGGTAATAGTTGATCTCGGCGTCGCCGAGCACCTGGATGCGGTTGGGGTGAATCAGGTTCAGGTGGCCGACCAGGTCGGCACTGGACGTCGCGTTCGCGACCGTCTCGCTCGAGAACCCGCGTTCCCAGCCTTCATGCCCGGTAAGCCAACTGAGCTTCAGAGCGGCGGCGTTGTCGTCGAAAATACTTTGGGCGTTGATGCTGGACGTATCCATGAGGCCGGGACTCCGTTGGAAGCCGGGAGCAGCCTTCGCGTGTCGGAGCGGTCCGCTTCGATTCGCCGCATGGCGCTGCTTTTGACCGATTGTGCCGCAGAAGCACCGCCTGCGCGAGACGCCCGTGCGCCCCGAGCGGCGCGGGAGGCGCCCTGGATGCGGTCTGCCGGTACAGGCGCGATTACGGCTGCCATTGCGTGAGGACCTGATACAGCGCCTCACGATTTTCTTCCTTGTGCAGACGCTCGCGCGCCTCGACGTCGGAGAGCAGTTGCGCAATCTCCGAGAGGATTTCCAGATGCTGCTGCGTGGCCTGTTCGGGCACGAGCAGGAAGATCAGCAGCGACACGGGCTGCCCGTCCGGCGATTCGAACGCGACGGGTTCCGCCAGGCGCACGAAGGCAGCGAGCGGCTGCTTCAGCCCCTTGATGCGGCCATGCGGGATGGCGACGCCTTCACCGAGGCCAGTCGAGCCGAGGCGTTCACGAGCGAAGAGGTTGTCCGTAACGGTACTGCGGGCGATGCCGTTCTGGTTCTCGAAGATCAGGCCCGCTTGCTCGAATACGCGCTTCTTGCTTGTGACGGACAGTCCGAGAACGACATTCTCGATGGGAAGAAATTTGGCTAAACGATTCATGTTGGCAGGCTGATGCGTGGCCTGATAGCTCCTCATCGTGGCTGCTGTCTGAAAGCGCTCACGGCGATGATGAAACGAAAGGTGCGCTTGCGGCGTTCCCTGCAGCGTTCTGTTCGGCAACCCGAAAATAACCGGGCCATTATAGAACAGCCCATAGCGCGATGGTGCGCCGCGCCATGACGTATCGCTGCATTGGAATGTGCAGCACAAAGTTCAGAAAATCAATGCTTTGTGCCACGCCGCCACGCAAAGTGCAACGAAAAAGCCGCCAATCGGCGGCTTTGACGGGTTGCGAGTCCGCCGGGGCGCTCCGGCGATTCGAGGAAGTCTTCGAATTACGCCCGCCGTTTCACAGGCGGGCTTGCCGGTCATGCGCCTGACGACGCTCGCGGGTTCCTGTCCGTTGCGCTCACGGCGACGGCGCTTCGCTCTGGTGCACTTCGTCGCGATACTTCACGGCTTCATGGGCGTGGCCCTGAATTTTGTCCTTGTGTCTGATGACCTGCCGGTCCAGCTTGTCGACCATCAGGTCGATCGCCGCGTACATATCAGCGTCACAACTCTCGATGAAGATGTCCTTGCCCTTCAGGTGAAGGTTGATTTCCGCCTTGTTGCGCTTGTCCTTTTCCCTACTATGAGTGTCGACCGAGAGGACAACGTTGGCATCCATCACTTGATCGAAATGACGGAGCACTCTGTCCAGCTTCGTGATCACAAACTCGCGCAACGCAGGCGTCAATTCGAGGTGGTGTCCACTGATCTTCAGATTCATAGTTGCTCTCCAAGCTAATGGCCGTTGAACCACGGCGGCTTGCCCGATACCGGTCGGCGGGGCGCCCGTCCGTGTGCTGTCTGATGACGCGCAAGGAACGGGCCGCACCGGCCGGCTCGTACTCGCTCGCGCGATACGGCCGGTAAAAATCCGCCACGACATGCGGCGGATCACAGAGACGGGATCAAAGAGACTTGCGCAGATTCACTGCGGGGATTCTGAGCGCTTCGCGGTACTTGGCAACGGTGCGCCGCGCAACCACGAAGCCCTGTTCCGCCAGCAGTTCGGCGATGCGGCTGTCTGAAAGAGGAGTTTTAGGGTCTTCCGCTCCTATCAGTTGCTTGATGAGGGCACGAATGGCCGTTGACGACGCCGCGCCCCCCGTGTCGGTCGAAACGTGCGATCCGAAGAAGTACTTAAATTCAAGCGTCCCGAATGGGGTGAGCATGTACTTCCCGGTCGTCACGCGCGAAACCGTCGATTCGTGCAAGCCCAGCGTATCAGCAATTTCCCTTAAAACCAAGGGCCGCATGGCGATTTCGCCATGTGCGAAGAAGTTCTTCTGACGTTCGACAATAGCCTGCGCGACACGCAAAATGGTCTCGAAACGCTGCTGGATGTTCTTGATCAGCCAGCGCGCTTCCTGCAATTGCTGACGCAGTGAACCGCTGCCGGGATCGCCGCGATTGTTCCGCAGGATATTCGCGTACAGGTGGTTGATCCGGAGCTTCGGCACGATCTCCGGATTCAGCTCCGCCGTCCAGCCGCCCGCCAACTTGCGCACGAGAATGTCGGGCACCACGTAGTCCGCTTCGCTCTTGCCGTACGCGGCGCCCGGAAACGGCTCGAGCGATTTGATCAGCAAGTGCGCTTCCCGCAGCGCATCGTCGCTAGCCTTGAGTTGCTTGCGCAGCCGCGTGAAGTCGCGCGCGGCGAGCAATTCCAGGTGATTCGTGACGATATCGAGCGCCAATGTTCGCGTGGGAGAGGCATCGAGCCGCAGTAACTGCAGCTTCAGGCATTCCGACGCCGACCGCCCCCCGACACCCGGCGGGTCGAAGCTCTGCAGCAACGCCAGTGCCGCGCTGAGTTCATCGACATCCACTTCCAGCTCGTCCGGCAAATCCGCCTGAATCTCGTCGAGCGAAGCGGTCAGATAACCGTCCTCGTCGAGCGATTCGATGAGGAACGTGATGAGCGCGCGATCGCGCTGATTCGCCTGCGTCATGCGCAGTTGCGCGGTCAGATGATCGCGCAGCGTGGTTGTCGATTCGTGGATCTGGAGCGGCGGGAGATCGTCGTCATCCGACGCGTTGTTCGAGCGGCCATAGTCTTCCAGATTCCACGAACTGGAATCCGTGCCGCCGTCTGAACTCATGCCGTTGTATTCGTCGACGCCCCGCGGCTCGCTATTTTCCGAACGTTCGGAACTCGATGACGTCGAGCTGGAGCCGTTGTTCATCATCGGCTCGGGCGCGGCGCCGCTGGCAGCGGGCGAGGTGATGAGCGAACCGTCGGCGGCGACGCGCAGCGGGCTCGCGATCCAGTCGTCTTCGTTTTCCAGCAGCGGGTTCTGCGCGACGGCCATTGCCACTTCCTGCTGCAATTCGAGCGTCAACAACTGCAGCAGCCGGATGGACTGCTGCAGTTGCGGGGTCAGCGCAAGATGCTGCGATAGGCGGAGTTGGAGGCTGGCTTTCATGGCAAAGTTTTATTCATTGTAGAGAGTTTGCCACGCGCGCGAAACCTCGCAGCGAATCCAAAAAAGCGCGTGCCGCCTCGGCGGGCGGCACGTAAGTTTTGCTACTGTCGTTCGATGCGGCGTGCTGATCGGTCGATCATCCGCATCGCGGGATGGGCGCTACATGCGGAAATGTTCGCCGAGATACACGCGGCGCACGCTCTCGTTCTCGATGATCTCGCTCGGCGCGCCGGCCGCGAGCACGGTGCCGTCGCTGATGATGTACGCATGGTCGCAGATGCCGAGCGTCTCGCGCACGTTGTGATCCGTGATGAGCACGCCGATGTTGCGCTGCTTCAGGAACTTCACGATCTTCTGAATTTCCAGCACGGCGATCGGATCGACGCCCGCGAACGGCTCGTCGAGCAGGATGAAGCTCGGATTCGTAGCGAGCGCCCGCGCAATTTCCACGCGACGCCGTTCGCCACCCGACAGCGACAGCGCCGGATTCTCGCGCAGATGCGCAATCTGCAGTTCGTCGAGCAGCGCTTCTGCGCGCTGCGTGATGACGTCCTTCGACAGCCGCTTGCCCGACGCGTCCGTTTGCAGTTCGAGCACCGCGCGGATGTTCTGCTCGACGGTCAGCTTCCTGAACACCGATGCTTCCTGCGGCAGATACGACAGCCCGAGGTGCGCGCGCTGATGAATCGGCAGCAGGCTGATGGAGTTGCCGTCGAGGTCGATGTCGCCGGCATCGAGCGGCACGAGGCCGACGATCATATAGAACGACGTGGTTTTGCCCGCGCCGTTCGGCCCGAGCAGACCGACTACTTCGCCGCTCTTCACGTCGAGCGACACGTCCTTGACCACCGTTCGCGAGCCGTAACGCTTCTTCAGATTGCGGACGACGAGCGAGCTCGACTTGCCGTCCGGCTTGGCTTGAGGCGTGGCGGAGGCGTTCACTGCTGCGGCGTTCCTTGAATGGTGGTTGACGGTGCGAGGGTCGCGGGCGATCCGTTGAGCGGCGCGGCGCCGCCCGAACGCGGCGCGAGCATCGCGCGCACGCGGCCGCTCGGATTGCCGGGACCGGCGACGTCCTTGCCTGCCGATGCGGTATAGAAGTCCTTCTGACCGTCGTAGGTGATGACGCTGCCGCGCACCTCGTCCTGAACCGTCGTCAGGCCCTGCAGGCGGCGCACGACGGCCCGCGTCGTCAGCTTGGTGAAGTCGTTCTTGCCGTCATAGTCGATACGCACGGCGTTGCCTTCGATGTACTCGTTGACGTTGTCCCGCTTCTGCCGGAAGTACGAGAGCGAATTGCCGCTCGACGTGCCCGTCGCGTATTGATAACCCTGCGGGTCCTGCGTCACCTCGACGCGATCGGCGCGGATGATGATGGTGCCTTTCGTCGCGACGACATGACCGGTGAAGACATTCTTCTGGTTCAGATCGTCGTAGGACATATTGTCCGCTTCGATGTTGAGCGGCTTGTCGCGATCGGCCTTTTCGGCGTGCGCGGCCGGCGCGAAACCCGCGAGCGGCAGCGCGACGAGCGTGGCGACGGCGGCGGACAGCGCGGCTCGCATCACCCGCCTGGCGCATGCAGCGCGGTGCGCGAGGGTTGCGCGCACGGGGCCGCCAGCGGGACGAAGGAAGCTTTGATTCATGCAGTCACAGTTCGGAAGGAATGTCCCGGGATCGGATTACCTGGAAGCGCCGCCGTTGATATCCGAGGCGGCGATGGCGCCGCGCACGTTACCGAAGAGCTTCATTTCCCGGGTGACGTTGTTGTAGTTCATGCCGTTGGCGGTCATCACCGACGGACCGCGCTGAAGTTTAACCGGCTTTTCCGTTTCGATGACATCGTCGTTCACCAGCACGCGAAAATGCTGCGAATCCGCCTGCATCTGCGGATCGCCGAAACCGGCGGCGCGAAGAATCCGCGCGTTGTCGTACAGATCGACGATGGAAACGTCGCCGTTCACCGTGCCGCGCTCCGCCGTGGCGGTGACGGTCGGCTTCTGCGGCTGGAACATGCGCATGGCCGGCAGCGTCAGCTCGCTGATTTCATCGTCCTCGTAGTGAAGCATCGATTTCGCGGTCAGGCGATATTGCGTGGTGCCGGTCGTATCAAGTTCGGAGACGGAGAAGTTGTCCGCGAAGTAGTCGGGCGTGTGGCGCTTCGCCTGCTCCGGCGCTTCGGGCGCGGACGGCAGCGTCGCCTGCAGCAGCCAGTAGGTGATGCCCGCGAGCGCCGCCATCGCGAGCAGCGGCAGGAGCGAGGCGAGGCGTCGGGTGTGCGGCATCGTGTCAGGCTCCGAGCGCTGCGGCGAGCATGTCGTCGTAGCGGCCTTGCGCGCGCAGGATTGCATCGCAGACTTCGCGCACGGCGCCGTGGCCGCCACGCAGCGTCGCGACGAAGTGGACGCGCTGCACGACTTCGGGATGCGCGTTCGCCGGCGCGGCCGCGAAGCCGCAGCGGCCCATCACGGCGAGATCGGGCCAGTCGTCGCCCATGTAGCCGGCGTCGGTGGCGGAAATGCCGGTCTTCGCGAGCAGTTCTTCGAGCGCGACGGTCTTGTCTTCGACGCCCTGATAGAGATGCGTGATGCCCAGTTCCTTCGCCCGCGCCGCGACGATGCCCGACTGCCGCCCGGTGATGATCGCCGTCTGCACGCCGATGCGCTCCAGTTGCTTCAGGCCATAGCCGTCGAGCGAATTGAACGACTTCATCGTGTCGCCGGTGGCGGTGAAGTACAGGCTGCCGTCGGTGAAGACGCCGTCGATATCGAACGCCATGAGCCGGATGCGGCTCGCGCGCTCGACGGCGGGGGAAGGCTTCTGCGCCATCAAATTACCTTCTTGGAGAAGAGGTCGTGCATGTTCAGTGCGCCGATCAGCGTCGCGTTTTCGTCGACGACCAGCATCTGATTGATGCGATAACGCTCCATCAGTTCCACGGCTTCGACGGCGAGATGGTCCGGGCCGATCGTGCGCGGATTGCGCGTCATCACGTCGGCGAGCTTCAGCGAACGGAAGTCGCCGTCGCGCTGAAGGATGCGGCGCAGGTCGCCGTCCGTGAAGATGCCTTCGACGTGCCGGTTTTCGTTCACCACGGCGGTCATGCCCATGCGCTTGTCGGTGATCTGGAACAGCGCGTCCGATACGGTCGCGCCGAGCGGCACGAGCGGGATTTCATCGCCGATGCGCATCACGTCGCGCACGTAGGTCAACAAGCGCCGGCCGAGCGCGCCGCCGGGATGCGAGCGCGCGAAGTCGTCGGGGCCGAAGCCGCGCGCGTCGAGCACGGCGACGGCGAGCGCATCGCCGAGCGCCATCGCGGCCGTGGTGCTGGCCGTGGGCGCGAGGTTCATCGGGCAGGCTTCTTTTTCGACGCGCGCGTTCAGATGCATGTCCGCCAGTTGCGCGAGGCTCGATTCGGGACGCCCCGTAATGGCGATGAGTTTCGCACCGAGGCGCTTGATGAGCGGCAGGATGGCGACGAGTTCTTCGGTCTCGCCGGAGTTGGACAGCGCGATAAATATGTCGTCGGCGGTGACCATGCCGAGGTCGCCGTGGCTCGCTTCGGCCGGATGCACGAAGAACGCCGGCGTGCCGGTGCTCGCGAGCGTCGCTGCGAATTTGCGCGCGACGTGTCCCGACTTGCCGATGCCCGACACGACCACCCGCCCGCGACAGCCGAGCAACGTTTCGACTGCGCTCGTGAAGTTGTGGTCGAGAAGGTCTGAGAGCCCGCGAACGGCGTCGGCTTCGATCTGAATTACGTTGCGAGCCAGCGCCAGCGCCCGGTCGCCATTGATTTTCGCTATCATTCGCGGAGTATACCAAAGGCGTTTCTTCGCCGCGCCGCATGGAGCGTGGCGTTCGCCCCCGAAACTCCCTGGCGCCAGGGGCTTTTTCTAGACGCCGGATGCGTGTTTCACGCGTTTCGGAAAACTGACGAACGAGGACGCTGGACGGATGACCTCCCCGCTGGAATTGACGCTGTTGTTGCTGCTGTGTTCGGTGGCGGGCGTCGTGATTTTTCGCTTCTTCAACCTTCCGCCGATGCTCGGTTATCTGGCGGTCGGCATCATCGTAGGTCCGCACGCGGCCGGTATCGCGCCCGACGCCGAGCAGGCCCAGCATCTCGCCGAATTCGGCGTCGTGTTCCTGATGTTCTCCATCGGCCTCGAATTCTCGCTCGCCAAGCTGCGAACCATGCGGCGCATCGTGTTCGGCCTCGGCGCGAGCCAGGTCGCCGCGACCATCGTGCTTGCGCTGCTGTTCGGCTGGATCGCGCATTTCTGGGTCAGCATGTCGTGGCAGGCGAGCTTTGCGCTGGGCGGCGCGCTGTCGATGTCCTCCACAGCGATCGTGAGCAAGCTGCTCGCCGAGCGGCTGGAACTCGAATCGGAGCATGGCCGCAATATCTTCGGCGTGCTGCTTTTTCAGGATCTGGCCGTGGTGCCGCTGCTCATCATCATCGCGGCGTTCGGCAACGGCAATTCGTCGCAGCTCGCGATGTGGCTCGGCATCGCGGCGGTGAAGATCGTCGTCGCACTGACGGTGCTGCTCTTCATCGGCCAGAAGTTCATGACGCGCTGGTTCGACCTGGTCGCGCGCCGCCGTTCGCAAGAGCTGTTCATGCTGAACCTGCTGCTGGTTACGCTCGGCGCGGCGTTCATCACCGACAAGTTCGGGCTGTCGCTTGCGCTCGGCGCGTTCATCGCGGGGATGCTGATTGCGGAGACGCCGTATCGGCATCAGGTGGAGGAGGACATCAAGCCGTTTCGCGACGTGCTGCTCGGCCTCTTCTTCGTGACGACCGGCATGCTGCTGAATCCGCGCGTGATCTGGGAGCATCCGTTCCTGGTGCTCGCGTTCTTCGTCGTGCCCATTCTGCTCAAGGCCGTGATCGTCACCGGGCTCGCGCGGCTATTCGGTTCGCCGCCCGGCGTTGCGATGCGTACCGGTCTCGGGCTCGCGCAGGCGGGCGAATTCGGCTTCGTGCTGCTCAATCTGATTCTGGATTCGCATCTCGTCGATCCGACCATCCTGCAGGCGCTGCTTTCGGCGATGCTGCTTTCGATGCTCGCCGCGCCGTTCATTATCCAGAACGCGGACCGGATCGTGCTGCGTCTGTCGTCGACGGAATGGATGCTGCAATCGCTGCAGATGACGAAGATCGCGACGCAAAGCCTCAAGCAGAGCGGCCACGTGATCATCTGCGGATACGGCCGCGCGGGACAGAATCTGGCGCGCATGCTGGAGCAGGAAGGCATTTCCTATGTGGCGCTGGACCTAGACCCGGATCGCGTCGCGGCGGCGGCGGCGGCGGGCGAATCGGTCGTGTTCGGCGATGCCGGGCGGCGCGAATCGCTCGGCGCGGCGGGCCTGAACCGCGCGGCGGCGGTTGCGATCACGTATGCGAACACGCCGTCCGCGATGCGCGTGCTGCACAACATCCACGAACTCGCGCCGACGCTGCCGGTCATCGTCCGCACCGTTGACGACGCCGATCTCGAAAAGCTGACGGCGGCGGGCGCGACCGAAGTGATTCCGGAGATCGTCGAAGGCAGCCTGATGCTCGCGTCGCACACGCTGGTGCTCATGGGCGTGCCGATGCGCCGCGTGGTGCGCCGCGTCGAAGAAATGCGCGACGCGCGTTACAGCCTGCTGCGTGGCTACTTCCACGGCGCGGACGACTTCGAGGACGACGATGGCCACGAGCAGGTGCGGCTACAATCCGTACCCATCGACGAGAAATCAGAGGCCGTCGGACACTCGCTCGACGATCTCGGTCTTGTCGGCAATGGTGTCGAGGTGACCGCGATCCGGCGTCACGGCATCCGGGGCGTCGAACCCGACCCCGACACGAAGTTGCGCGCGAACGATATCGTCGTTCTGCGCGGTCTGCCCGAAGTGCTTGCGCAAGCCGAGGAACGGCTCTCGCGCAATCGCCGGGCGGCGTAGTCTCCTCTTTATTCAGGCGGCGCGCGGCCTCACAGCGCGGACATCCCGGAGAAGTCATGTTTCATATCCCTTCGAGCGCCCCGTCCGACGCCGCGCGCTTCATCAAGGAACGCGTGCGTACCGTCGAAAACTGGCCGCAGCCCGGCGTGCAGTTCCGCGACATCACGCCCGTGCTGCAGGACCGGAAGGCGCTGCGCACGCTGATCGACCTGTTCGTGCAGCGTTACATCGACGCCGACGTGAACGTGATCGCCGGCATGGACGCGCGCGGTTTCATCATCGGGCCGATTCTCGCGTACGAACTGAGTCTCGGCTTCGTGCCGATCCGCAAGAAGGGCAAGCTGCCGTATCGCACGCTGTCGCAGTCTTACGAGCTGGAGTACGGCAGCGCGACCGTCGAGATTCACGAGGATGCGTGCAAGCCCGGCGATCGCGTCGTGATCGTCGACGATCTCGTCGCCACCGGCGGCACGATGATGGCCGGCAAGATCCTGCTCGAACGGCTCGGCGCGCAAGTCGTCGAAGCGGCGGCGATCATCGACCTGCCCGATCTCGGTGGATCGAAATTGCTGCGCGACGGCGGCTTGCCGCTCTACACCGTCTGCGAGTTCGGAGGCCACTGACATGCCGAATTTCCTGCTGTTTCTCGCGGCCTCCGTTGCGATCACCGTCGCGCCGGGGCCGGACAACCTGCAGGTGCTCGCGCGCGGCATCTCGCAAGGACGGCTCGCGGGCGTCGTCGCCGCACTCGGCTTTGCCTGCGGCGTGATCTTTCACACGACCCTCGCGGCGCTCGGCGTCGCGGCGCTGTTGCGTTCGTCGCCGGTCGCGTTCCAGGCGGTGAAGCTCGCCGGCGCGGCGTATCTCGTGTGGATCGGCATCAAGGCGCTGAGAAGCCACGGGCTTGCGACGGCGCACGAGCGGCCGAGTCAGCCGCTGTCAACGGTCTTCCGCCAGAGCGTGATCGGGAATCTGCTGAATCCGAAAGTCACGCTCTTCTTCATCGTGTTCTTGCCGCAGTTCGTCGATCCGCACGGCGCGCAAAGCGTGATGCTGCAGATGTTCGAACTGGGCGGCGTGTTCATGCTGCAGACCGTCGCGGTCTTCTCGATGTTCGGCATCGGCGCAGGAATGATCGGCGCGTGGCTGAAGCGCCGTCCGCGCGTCGGCGCGTGGCTCGATCGGCTCGCGGGCGTGACGTTCATCGCGCTGGGCCTTCGCGTCGCGCTCAAGGACTGACACATGAGCCTGCCTTCGATCATCGCGGCGCGCCGCTTCGACGCTTCAGCGCACACGCCGTTTTTCATCGGCGATCGGCGCGTCGGCTGGATCCGCCGCGCGGATGTCGCCTTGCTCGCGCGCTGGCCCGAGACTTTCGTGATCGACGGCCCGGCCGTGCGTCTGCACCCGACGCTCGGCAATGCGGATACGCGCACCGCCGCGCTCGCCACGGTCATCGCCGCGCTTCACGCCGACGGCAGGATTCCCGGCTGGCGCGACGAAACGTACGCGATCCGCAACCAGTTCGACGACGCGCCGCTCGCGTTCATCGAGCGCGCGGCCTCTCGCTTCTTCGGCACGATGACCTACGCGGTGCATCTGAACGGCATCGTAAAATATCGAGATAGCGCGCCGCAGCTGTGGATCGCGCGTCGCAGCGACACGAAGGCGACCGATCCCGGCAAGCTGGACAACGTCGTGGCGGGCGGCATCGGCTGGGGAATGGGCGTCGAGCCGACGCTCGTCAAGGAATGCTGGGAGGAAGCGGGCATGCCTGCGGAACTGGCGTCAACGGCCACGCCCGGCGGCGTCTTCCATGTGCTGCAAACCATTCCCGAAGGTACGCAGGCGGAGCAGCTCTTCGTGTACGACGTCGTGTTGCCGGAGGACTTCGTTCCGCGCAATCAGGACGGCGAGGTCGGCGAACATCGGCTTGCGCGCATCGACGAGGTCGCGCGGTGGATCGAAGAGGGCGAGCTCACTGTCGATGCGAGCCTCGCGACGCTCGACTGCTTCCTGCGCCATCGATGGATCGACGACGACGCCTGCGAAGGGATCGCCGCGCTTCATGCGCCGCCGCAACTGAACAAATGAACAAGCGAACAAGCAAGGAGTGACCGGTTCATGTTGACCGAACATAGTTTCATCCTGAAGTTGTCGTGCCCGGACCGTCCGGGAATCGTGCATGCCGTGTCCGGTTTCCTGTTCGATCTCGGCGCGAACATTCTCGATTCCGCGCAATTCGGCGACAGCCGCACCGGCGAGTTCTTCATGCGGGTGCATTTTCAGGAAGTGGGCGGCGATCCCGGCCTCGATGCGCTGCGCCGCTCGTTCAGCACGCTCGCCGATGAGTTCGGCATGCAATGGGAATTGCACGATGCATCGGCGAAGCCGCGTGTGGTCATCATGGTGTCGAAAATCGGCCATTGCCTGAACGATTTGCTGTTCCGCTATCGCACCGGCCAGTTGCCGATCGAGATTCCGGCGATCGTGTCGAATCACAAGGATTTTTATCAGCTCGCCGCGAGTTACGACATTCCGTTTCACCACTTGCCGCTCATGAATGCGACGCCGGAAGGAAAGGCGGCGCAGGAATCGCGCGTGATGGAAATTATCGATCAGCACGAGACGGATCTGGTTGTGCTAGCGCGCTATATGCAGATTCTGTCGCCGGAAATGTGCGACAAGCTCGCCGGCCGCGCGATCAATATCCACCATTCGTTTCTGCCGAGCTTCAAGGGCGCGAAGCCTTATTACCAGGCGTTCGATCGCGGCGTGAAGCTGATCGGCGCGACCGCGCATTACGTGACGACCGATCTGGACGAAGGCCCCATCATCGAGCAGGAAGTCGAGCGCGTGGACCACAGCATGACGCCGGATCAACTGACGGCGATCGGCCGCGACGTCGAATGCGTGACGCTCGCGCGGGCGGTGAAATGGCATGTGGAGCATCGCATCGTGTTGAACGGGAGCAAGACGGTCGTGTTCCGTTGAAGCGTCGGTTCCTGCCCGGACAGGAAAAAGCCCGCTGGTCTTTCGGCCGAGCGGGCTTTGTCTTTTAATCGCGGCGAATACTCACACGAGCCGCAGATAAATCAGTTCGCGCTTGATATACGCATAGAAAATAGGCGCGGCGATTACGCCCGGCAAGCCGAATGCGGCTTCCATCGCCAGCATCGCGAGAAGTAATTCCCACGCGCGGGCTTCGATCTGCCCGCCGATAATCCGCGCGTTCAGGAAATATTCGAGCTTGTGAATGATGATGAGAAACGCAAGCGACGCAACCGCGGTCCCGAACGATACCGACAGCGAGATGCCGACGATGATCGTATTCGATATCAGATTGCCGATCACCGGCAGCAAGCCGACGATGAACGTGATCAACACGAGCGTCTTGGAAAGCGGGAGGCGTTCGTGCAATATCGGCAGCGCGACGAGGAGATAAAGCGCGGTAAAAAACGCGTTGATCGCCGAAATCTTGATCTGCGCGAACACGATGCGGCGGAACGCATCCGAAAAGCGCGATACGCGCGTGACCAGCGCCGTCGAGAGCGGCAGGCGATGCGACTGTTTCGGCACGCCCACCGCGATGATCGCGCCGATGATCATGCCAATCAGGATATGGCCGAAGCCGCGCGCCATTTCGCGGCCGCCTTGCTGCAATTGCTCGGCGTGCCGGTGCATCAGGTCGGCGGCGCGCTCTTTCATCTGGCCGGCATCGACGGGCAGGTAAGTGGCGATCCAGTCAGGCACGCGCAGACGCGCATGCGAGGTGATGCTCATCAGCTGATCGAGCAGCTTCTGCATGCTCGGGACGTCGCGCTCGAAATGCTCGATTGTCGCGATGGTCGCGCCCGTCAATCCGCCGATGATGATCGTGGAGATGAGCACCACCGCGATCAGCCGCGCGCCCTTGCTCATCACGTGGCGCTCGATGACCGGCGCGATCATGTGCACCAGCTGGAACACGAGCATGCCCGCGAGCAGCGCGCCCAGCAGCTTGAGATGCAGCACGGAGAACATCGCGAGAAACGCCACGAGATAGCTGCCGATCTCGACCGCCGAGAGTTTCGGCATGCTCATGTCGCTCGTCAGCCTGACGGGGCGAGCAGGCAAGTCCCGTATGCGTCGCTCCTCGTTGGCCGCTTCGTTGCGCTTCCCCATGACTGCGTTCCCTTTCGCTGCTCGTTACAACGGTTGTCCGTACCGCGGCGCGCGGCTTTGTCTTGTCACCGCGCCCGCGCCGGCGTCACGCCGCCGATTTCGGACGCTGCAGCAACGGCGCGAGATACCTGCCGGTAAAGCTCGCCTTCGTCTTCGCGACCTGCTCCGGCGTTCCCTGCGCGATGATCTGCCCGCCGCCGGCCCCGCCTTCCGGACCGAGATCGATGACCCAGTCAGCGGTTTTGATCACGTCGAGATTATGCTCGATGATGACGACCGTGTTGCCCTGATCGCGCAGCCGGTGAATGACTTCGAGCAGCAGCGCGATGTCGTGGAAGTGCAGGCCCGTGGTCGGTTCGTCGAGGATATAGAGCGTCCGACCGGTGTCGCGCTTGCTCAGTTCCAGCGAAAGCTTGACGCGCTGGGCCTCGCCGCCCGACAGCGTGGTCGCCGACTGGCCGAGCCGGATATAGCCGAGACCGACGTCGAGCAGCGTCTTCAGCTTGCGCGCGACCACCGGCACCGGCTTGAAGAACTCGTGCGCCGCTTCCACCGTCAGGTCGAGCACTTCGCTGATGTTCTTGCCCTTGTACTGGATATCCAGCGTCTCGCGGTTGTAGCGCTTGCCGTGACACACGTCGCAAGGCACGTAGACGTCCGGTAGAAAGTGCATTTCCACTTTCAGCACGCCGTCGCCCTGACATGCTTCGCAGCGGCCGCCCTTGACGTTGAAGGAGAAGCGGCCGGCTTCATAGCCGCGTTCCTTCGCGGCCGGCACGCCGGCGAAGAGTTCGCGGATCGGCGTGAAGAGGCCGGTGTAGGTGGCCGGATTCGAGCGCGGCGTGCGGCCGATCGGCGATTGATCGACGGCGATCACCTTGTCGAAATGCTCGAGGCCTTCGATCGATTCGTACGGCGCCGGCTCGGTCGCCGAACCGTATAGATGCTGCGCGACCGCGTGCTGAAGCGTGTCGTTGATGAGCGTCGATTTTCCAGATCCCGACACGCCCGTCACGCACGTCAGCAGTCCGACGGGCAAATCGAGCGTCACGCGCTTGAGGTTGTTGCCGTGTGCCTCCACGATGCGCAGCCGCCGCTCGTCCGGCGCATTGCGCTTTTCCGGGTAGCCGATCGTGCGCTTGCCCGACAGATACTGACCGGTGATCGAATTCGGGTCCTTCTGCACCTGATTCGGCGTGCCCTGAGCGACGATCACGCCGCCGTGCTCGCCCGCGCCCGGCCCCATGTCGACGACGTAATCCGCCATGCGGATCATGTCCTCGTCGTGCTCGACGACGATCACCGAATTGCCGATATCGCGCAGATGCTTGAGCGTGTCGATCAGACGGTCGTTGTCGCGCTGGTGCAGGCCGATCGACGGTTCGTCGAGCACGTACATCACGCCGGTGAGTCCCGAGCCGATCTGCGATGCGAGCCGGATGCGCTGCGCCTCGCCGCCCGACAGCGTTTCGGCGCTGCGCTCGAGCGACAGGTAATCGAGCCCGACGTTATTCAGAAACGACAGCCGCGCGACGATCTCCTTCACGACCTTATCGGCGATTTCGGCTTTCGCGCCTTCGAGCCGCAGCGACTCGAAATAGCCGAGCGTGTCGCGTAGCGGCCAGCCGCTCACTTCATAGATTCCGCGAGCGTGCTCGCCGGTGCCCACTTTCACGAAACGCGCCTCGCGCCGCAAGCGCGTGCCTTCGCATGCCGGGCACGGCTGGTTGTTCTGATATTTCGCCAGTTCTTCGCGCACCGCGGCCGAATCCGTCTCGCGATAACGCCGCTCCAGATTCGGGATGATGCCTTCGAACGCATGCTCGCGAACCGACGCGCGCCCGCGCTCGTTGATGTACGAAAACGGAATCGATTGCTTGCCCGAGCCGTAAAGCAGCGTCTTGCGCACCTTTTCGGGCAGCTCCTCGAACGGCGCTTCGGTATCGAACTCGTAGAAGGCCGCGAGGCTTTGCAGCATCTGGAAATAGAACTGGTTGCGCCGGTCCCAGCCTTTCACCGCCCCCGCCGCCAAGGACAGCGACGGATGCGCCACCACCCGCTTCGGGTCGAAAAACGTGATCTGTCCGAGGCCGTCGCACTCCGGGCACGCGCCCATCGGATTGTTGAAGGAGAAGAGGCGCGGTTCGAGTTCGGGCAGCGAATACGAGCAGATCGGGCACGCAAACTTGGAGCTGAAGAGCTTCTCGTGGTCCGTATCCATTTCGAGTGCGATCGCGCGGCCGTCGGCGAGACGCAGCGCCGTTTCGAACGATTCCGCCAGACGCTGCTTCATGTCCGGGCGCACTTTCAGCCGGTCGATGACCACGTCGATCGTGTGCTTGTCGTTCTTTTTGAGCTTCGGCAGCGTATCGACTTCATAGATTTTTGCGACGCCTTCGTTCGCCGTGCCGCCGCCCGAACGGATGCGAAAGCGGATAAAGCCCTGCGCCTGCATTTCCTCGAACAGCTCGGCGTGCTCGCCCTTGCGGTCCGCGACCACGGGCGCGAGGATCATCAGCTTCGTTTCTTCGGGCAACGCGAGTGCGGCGTCGACCATTTGCGAGACGCTTTGCGCTTCGAGCGGAATCAGATGATCCGGGCAATAGGGCGTGCCGACGCGCGCAAACAGCAGACGCAGATAATCGTGGATTTCCGTGACGGTGCCGACCGTCGAACGCGGATTATGCGACGTGGCCTTCTGCTCGATCGAGATCGCTGGCGACAAACCTTCGATCAGATCGACGTCCGGCTTCTCCATCAACTGCAGGAACTGGCGCGCATACGCGGAGAGACTTTCGACGTAGCGGCGCTGGCCTTCGGCATAGAGCGTATCGAACGCGAGCGACGACTTGCCCGACCCGGACAACCCCGTAATCACGATCAGCTTGTGACGCGGCAAGTCGAGACTGACGTTCTTCAAATTGTGGGTGCGAGCCCCACGAATGCGAATTTCTTCCACGAGTTTGTTCCAGCTGCGAGCGGGAAAGGAGAAGGGCCAAACCTGCTACTATAACGACTTTTGCAGGGCGCGGCGCCCGTGCGCGGGCGCCGGAGACAGGCGCCACCAAGCCGGCGCGCCATGAGCCGTCCGTCCCATGTGGTGCCGTTTCGGGCAAGAACAAGGCGGCCGCGCCTGGCGTCCAGCCGGCCGGGCTAGACGCGACACTCATCCATTTCCCCGTTTCTGATGTCCAATCCGTCTGCCACGTCCACACGTCTGAGCGCGCCGGAACTGCGCGCGACCGTGTCGCTCGCTGCCATCTTCGCGCTGCGCATGCTCGGTCTCTTCATGATCATGCCGGTGTTTTCCATCTACGCGAAAACGATTCCCGGCGGCGACAACGTACTGCTCGTCGGCATCGCGCTGGGCGCTTACGGCGTCACGCAGTCGATGCTTTATATCTTCTACGGCTGGATCTCGGACAAGTTCGGGCGCAAGCCGGTGATCGCGTTCGGCCTGCTGGTATTCGCGCTCGGCAGCTTCGTCGCGGCCATCGGGCACTCGATGACGTGGATCATCGCGGGGCGCGTGATTCAGGGGATGGGCGCGGTATCGTCGGCGGTGATCGCGTTCATCGCGGACCTGACGCACGAGGAAAATCGCACGAAGGCCATGGCGATGGTCGGCGGCAGCATCGGCGTGTCGTTCGCGGTGGCGATCGTCGGTGCGCCGATCGTTTTCCACTGGGTCGGCATGAGCGGGCTCTTCACGGTGATCGGCGTGCTGTCGATCGTGGCGATCGGCGTGGTGCTGTGGATCGTTCCCGATCCCCCGATGCATCCGGTGCACGTCAAGGCGCCTTTTGCCGAAGTGCTGCGCAATGTCGAGTTGCTGCGCCTCAACTTCGGCGTGCTCGTGCTGCACGCGACGCAGACCGCGCTCTTTCTCGTCGTGCCGCGCATTCTGGAGGCGGGCGGCCTGCCGGTCGCGTCGCACTGGAAAATCTATTTGCCGGTGATGGCGCTCGCTTTCGTGATGATGGTGCCGGCGATTATCGCCGCCGAAAAGCGCGGGAAGATGAAAGCCGTCATGCTGGGTGCGATCGGGCTTATCCTGTTCGGACAGTTGTTATTGGGCGCTGCTCCCCATACGCTATGGTCCGTGGCCGCGATTCTGTTCGTGTACTTCCTGGGGTTCAACGTGCTCGAGGCGTCGCAGCCGTCGCTGGTGTCGAAGCTCGCGCCGGGCACGCGCAAAGGAGCGGCGGCCGGCGTCTACAACACGACGCAGTCTATCGGCCTTGCGCTCGGCGGAGTCATCGGCGGCTGGCTGCTGAAGGTGGACGGGGCGAGCGCGGTTTTCTTCGCGTGTTCGGCGCTGGTGCTGGCATGGCTTGTCGTGGCGGCGTGGATGAAGCCGCCGCCCCGTAAGGCCGGGCGTGCGGCTTGAAGAGAGTTTAATTAATCGAATTTAGTCAGCGCGGCGCGTTTCGAGCATTCGCCGATATTGATCGGCTCGAAAGGCGTCGTATCGCTGATGGTAGGCAAGGAATCAACCGGAGAAATTCATGGCATCTGTCAACAAGGTCATTCTCGTAGGCAATCTGGGCGCCGACCCGGAAACGCGCTACCTCCCGAGCGGCGACGCCGTGGCAAACATTCGTCTTGCAACGACCGACCGCTATAAGGACAAGGCGTCCGGCGAGATGAAGGAACTCACGGAGTGGCACCGGGTAGCGTTTTTCGGGCGGCTGGCGGAAATCGTCAACGAGTATCTGAAGAAGGGCTCGTCGGTTTATATCGAAGGGCGCATTCGCACGCGTAAATGGACGGACCAATCGGGACAGGAGCGTTACTCGACCGAAATCGTCGCTGAACAGATGCAGATGCTCGGCGGGCGCGGTGGCGGTGCGGGCGGCGGCGACGATGGCGGCTATAGCCGCAGCGCGCCGATGGAACGTTCGGGCGGCGGCGGACGTGCCGCATCCGGCTCCGGCGGCCGCGCGAGCAGTTCGGGTGGCGGCGCGAGCCGTCCTGCCGCACCGGCGGGTGGCGGCTTCGACGATATGGACGACGATATCCCGTTCTAAATCGGACAAACGTTCGAACTGGATAAATGGGTCTCCGGCTTATGGCTGGAGGCCCATTTTTTTATTGCAATGCGCTTCGAATATTCGGACGACGCACGCCGCAGAAAGGATTGGCAGGCGTAAATAGCTGCCGCGAGACAGGTTAATATATTAAGTCTATCAGAATTGTCCTATAGCTCGCACGTTATTAGCGCCTTATTTTCGAGAGAATATGCCGGTGCTGCGGGAGTGAATTACCTGTCTAAAGTCATCAATAATGGTGATGGCAATTCGCGAGTGACTAATTAGATATAAAATCCGATCGTGTCACCTGGTGTATGAACAATGCCGATGCAAGCGGTGGATTAATACGCCTTCCGCTGCATCGATGCCACGAGATAATCGAGAAAATAACGATATCACCGGGGGACTTTTGAAGCTTCGTGTAGTGTTGGCCGACGACCATCCCTTCGTACTGCTCGGGATGAAGGCGCTTTTAGACGCCGATGATGGACTGGAGGTCGTCGGCGAAGCGACGAATGCGAGCAGCTTGCTTGTTCTGCTCGCGAAGACGCCTTGCGACGTACTCGTCACTGACTTCGCCATGCCTGAGCCAGGGCTCAACGCAAACGACGGCCTCCGTCTGATTCGCAAGGTAAGGCACGATTGGCCGGATATAACCATTGTCGTGCTGACGAGTGTCAGCAATGTCGCGATACTTCGGTCTATTCTTAACGCGGGCGCTATTGGCCTGGTGAATAAGGCCGAGCCCATCGAGCTTGTTCCTGCTGCAGTGCGCCATACCAGAATCGGGCGTCGTTATGTGAGCGCCTCTTTCGTGGCGGCGCTGGCCGAGGCGAGCAGTGAAATTGATTTCTCGCCTGAGCCGCCGCGACTATCTCCGAGGGAGATGGAAGTCGTAAGACTCTTCGCAAAGGGCCGATCCATCACCGAGATCGCGAACGAGCTCGATCGCGATGTACGGACGATCAGTCGTCAGAAGCGCGACGCGATGAATAAGCTGGGTGTAAGAAATGACCCGGGTTTGTTCGCATTTGTAAGAGCGCAGGGACTAGGCTGAGTTTACCGGCGCGTCATTTTGATTTCGGATGCATCTTATGTCTTTTGACGTTTGAATATCCGATGCTTATATTTCGGGAATCTAAACCAAATATGAGTTTGCACAACGCGTTGGGGTATGAGGCGATGGAATTCGGGAATGGAAGCGAAGTCTTCTCGCACGACAAAATTATCAGGCTTGCGATCGCGGACGACCACCCGCTTGTCGTACTCGCGATTGAAAGGCTCGCTGGGAACTTTCCTAACGTCGAGGTCGTTAGCCGGAGCGCTAGTTCAACGGAGCTCGAAGAATCGCTTGCCAAAAATGAATGCGACGTCGCAATCGTCGACTTCTACATGCCGGGCGGCCAGCATGGCGACGGCATTGAATTGATTCAGCACATCACGGCTTGCTATCCGGACGTCCGCATCGTGGTGTTGTCGCGCACCGATAACGCCGCGCTCGTTAAACAGGCCCTTGAAGCAGGCGCGCATGCGTTCCTCAGCAAAGAGGATCGGCTGGACCTGCTGTACGTCGCCATCGTCTCGGCTATCGCGAATGAAACATACCTCGGTCCGGCCATTCGCCGGACGCTGGCTGTCGCCAATGTTGAAAGTCGTGCGCGTTTCATTCGTCAACGGTTGACGGGCCGTGAACTCGAAGTTATCGAACGATATGCACGCGGCGCCAATGTCACGGAAATCGCGAAAGACCTGGCTCGTAGCGTAAAGACCATCAGCGCACAGAAATGCGCGGCCATGCGAAAACTCGACCTGTCAACGGACGCGGATTTGTATCGCTTTATCGCAGACAGTGATCTTATCTAAAGCAGGCACAGACAGCACGTCGCAGTGAAGACCGCTTTGTGGAGACGGCGCGGTCAATCGGGGGCTTTGACTTCCTCGGTCACGAACATATCAATAACAAAATGACAATAAAAGCATCACTGAAGGCCATCGTTGCGGACGATCATCCCGCAGTAGTGAAAGGAATAAGGACGTTTCTCGAAAGGGACGGCGAAATCGAGGTCGTCGCGACTGCGGAAAACACACTCCAGCTCGCCGAAGCGCTCGACTCTTGTTCTTGCGATTACGTTTTCGCGGATATCGGCATGAACGGGCTGGACGGCGAAAGCAGTTCTATTGCATTTCTCCGGCGTTTGTCGTGGCAGGAGAGGCGTCCCAAAGTCATCGTCGTCACGATGATCTCCCATAGCCGCATGCTGGCGGGACTGCTTCAGCTGGGAATCGATGGAATCATCGATAAACGCGATCCGCTCCAATGCCTCAATGAAGCCATCGCCATCACTCGAAACGGCGGCCGCTTTCTTTCGCCTTCTGCCGCGGAATCAGTCAGCCGTCTTCCGAACAGCGTTCCGGCGCGCGCAGGCGTTCTTAGCAGGCGCGAATGGGAAGTCTTCCGGCTTTACGCGAGCGGCCTTCTGATTCACGACATCGCCAAGCGCTTTGGCAGAAGCAGCAAGACGATCGCCACGCAGAGGCGCAGCGGGATGCGCAAGCTCGGCCTCGAAACGGAGACCGAGCTCATCGAATATCTGCGGCAGGTCGGCCTCGTCTAGACGCGCTGACGACCGCGTTTTTTCAGAGCGACTTAAGGCGTATTTGAGAGGTGTCTGATTTTCCTCCGATGCGTGGGCGCTCAGACTCACACGATGTCCGTCGAGAGATTCTCGATGGCTCGCCATGACCGCGCATGCCGCAGCCGCAGCCGAACGTCGCCGGCGCGGCTGCACGCCGCCCGGCCTCGCCGCAGAGGCACGCGTCTTCCTGAGAGAGTCAAATTGAAATCGTCGTTCACGCGTCATTCGTTCCTGCTGCTCGCCCTTTTGTCCCCGGCGTGCATGGCGGCGAGCCCGGATCTTCCGGCACCGGTTTGCGGATGGGACATCAGCGCGCTTCGCCTGCTGCCCGCGCTCATCGGCGTGGTCGCCGTGTTCGGCGTGACGCTGCGCGCGTTCGTCCTTCTGCAGCGCGAGATGAACCGGCGCATCGTCATCGAGCAGCAACTCGCGACTCAACTCAGCTTCCAGCAGACGATGATGGAAGTCGTGCCATACCCGCTCGTCGCCAAGGACATGAGCAATCGCTACATCGCCGTCAACCGCGCGTTCGAAGAGGCGCTGGGCGTGCGGCGCGAGGACATCATCGGCCGGACGAGCGTGGAGGCCGGCGCGTGGGGCGACGCCAACAGCCGGCTGCTCAACGATATCTGCCGCTCGACGCTCGATACGGGCGAACGGCACGAGATCGAGGCCGAGTTCATCGATAATCGCGGCCGCTCGCGATTTGGCCTTTTCTGGACCGGGGCGTTCACCGCGTCCAATGGCGACCGCGCGGGCATCGTCGGCACGATGATCGACATCACCGATATCCGCGATGCCGAACTGCGCGCGCGCCGCACCGAACAACGGTTGCACGATGTCACGCGGTCCTTGCCGGCCGTCGTCTTTCAGTTACGCCGCTCGAGCAACGGACGATACAGCTTGCCCTATCTCAATGGCGATACCCGCCAGTTGCTCGGGATTGACGTGACGGCGCTCGCCGACGGTCCGGTCAGCGTGCTGAATCACGTGCATGTCGAAGATAGCGCGCGCCTGCTTGCGGAGATCGAAACGTCGTCGCACACGCTGCAACCCTTGCACACTGAATTCCGCGTCAACGTGAAAGGCGGCACGCGGTGGATTCGTGCCGACCTGGTCGCGCGTCGGGAAGACGACGCCGGCGCGGTCGTCTGGAGCGGCTACTGGGCCGATGCGACCGTGGAACATGCGCGTGCCGAAGAACTTGCGCGCGCAAGGGACGCGGCGGAAGCGGCGTCGCGCGCCAAGGATGACTTCTTGGCCATGATGAGTCACGAAATCCGCACGCCGATGAATGGCGTGCTCGGCCTCGTCGAAGTATTCGAGAACACGCCCCTGAATCCGGACCAGTCGCAGATGCTTGGCATGATTCAGGATTCGGCGAGCGCGCTGCTGCAAATCCTCGACGATCTGCTCGACTACACGAAGATCGAGGCGGGGCGGCTCACGATCGAATCGACGCCGATCGACCTGCGCGAACTGGTGGACAATGCTGTCGGGCTGCTCGCGGGGCGCGCGCACGAGAAGGGCTTGCGTGTGCGTGTCGATGTCGCTCCCGAAGTGGCGGCGAGCCTTCGCAGCGACAGCGTGCGCCTGCGTCAGATTCTCTTCAATCTGCTGAGCAACGCCATCAAGTTCACCATCAGGGGCGAGGTGACACTCGAGGTTCGCGCGGTCGAACGCCGCGCGTCTGAACAAGTCATCGAACTGTGTGTGACCGATACCGGCATCGGCATCGATCCCGCAGCGCAGGACAAGCTCTTCGAGCCCTTCGTGCAGGCGGAGACGTCGACAACCCGGCGCTTCGGCGGCACCGGGCTCGGACTCACGATCTGCAACAGGCTCGTCGCGTTGATGGGCGGCACGCTGAGGCTGCAGAGCGCACTCGGCGTCGGCACGTCGATGACGGTGCGTCTCACGATGCCCGTCGAAACGCAGCAGTATCAGATGGAGGGGCTGCGCGGCAGGCACGGCATCGTTGCGGTCGACGACGACTTCGTCGCAATCGCGCTGCTCAACTTCGGCCACGCGCTCGGCCTGAACCTCGAGCGGATCGAGCCCGACCATCCGCGCCTGCATTCGCTCGATACATTCGACGGCGTCGATCTCGTCTTCTTCAGCGACACGCGCAATGTTCGCCTGCCGCTCGGTTTGCGAGCGATCCACGTCACGGAGAAGCCGAAGCTAACCGGCTATCGGATTCTCGAAGACGGCATTCGCGTGAGCGTGAATCCGCTTTCATGGCGGGGACTCGGGGCGGCGTGCGTCGCCGCGCTGACGGGCATGCCGCAAGTCGCCGTCAACGCGACGCTCGGCCAGGACGCGAAGCTGGAAGCGCCCCGCCGCGAGCAGGCGCTGCGCAGCGGCCGGCTGGTGCTGGTGGCGGAAGATCATCCGGTGAATCAGGAGTTGATCCGGCATCAGCTCTCCTTGCTCGGCTTCGCGTGCGATGTCGTGCACGATGGCGCCGAGGCGCTCGCGGCGCTCGAAACGACGCGCTACGGCTTTCTGATTACTGATTGCCACATGCCGAACATGACCGGCTACGAACTCGCGCGCCGCGTACGGGCGAAGGAGAAAGGCACGTCGCGTCGCTTGCCGATTCTCGCCATCACCGCGAGCACGTGTTCGAGCGAGCAGACGCGGTGCCGCGAAGCCGGCATGGACGACTGCCTCATCAAGCCCACGCGCCTCGCCACGCTGCGCGAGCATCTGAATCGCTGGAAGACGCCGGAGCGCCGGCAGCACAGGCACCGCGCGCAAGCACAGAACGCGTTGTCACAAGGGAGCGACGCCACCGATGCGCTCGATATCAGCGGCATGGCGCAACTGTGGGGCAGTGAAACGACCGTCAAGGCGCTGCTCGATGCGTTCGTTTCGTCTTTCCGCGATGACCTGTCCGCGCTCGAAGAACTGCTCGAGCACGGCACGGTCGACCACTTGCGCGACTGGCATCATCGCGTGTTCGGAGCGGCGAGCGTGCTGCAGTATCGGCCATTGCTGGATGCACTCGAAGCATTCCGTCGCGATCTGCCGGAGAAGAGCCCCGATGTCAGGCGGCGCGAGGGCCGCGCATTGATCGCGCGATGCACGGAATTGCTGGAGCGCATCGAGGCGCAGTGCGCGGCCATCGCGTGACGCGGGAGAGCGCAACGCGAATCGCGTCGCGCACTTCGGCCCGCTGATTATTCCGGCGTGACGACGATGCCCGCTTCGGCGGGCGCGCGATCGCGAAAATACGCGAGCGCAAAATCCACGAAAGAGCGCGTCTTGGCCGAGACGTGCCGTCGGCCGGGATAGACGATGGACACTTGCTTGTCCGCATCATCGATCGAATAGCCCGGCAAGAGGCGCACCAGCGCACCGGCTTCGATGTCCTGCGCCACGTAGCTCTCCGGCAGCACGGCAATGCCCATTCCGGATACTGCGGCCTGGCGCAGCATCGGCGAACTGTTCACTGTATAGGCGGGATCGAGCAACACATCCTCGTGTTCTCCTGACGATCCGATGAACGTCCACGTGGAACTGTGAATGTCGGTCGATGGCGCGAGGAAGTCGTGCTTCGTCAGCATGGCGGGCCGCGTGGGCACGCCGCGCTTCGCCAGATATTCCGGCGATGCGACGAGCGCCGCCGCAACCTTGAACAACGGACGATTGATGAGTGTGCCGCTATTGACGAGATGCGGCACGACGATGCCGGCATCGAAACCTTCATCGACGAGGTCGACCGGGCGGTGCAGCAGCGTCAGCCGCAGCTTGACGCTCGGATAGCGATCGCGAAACGCGCGCAGCATCGGGGTTAGTTCCAGCAACGAGAACGATGCGGATGCGACGAGCTTGAGTGTTCCGGACGGATCGACGGAACTGTTCGCTACTGTTGCTTCAATTGTCTCGACCTGTTCGATCACCGCGCGGCAGCCGTCGGCATAGGCTCTTCCGGCCTCTGTGAGAGACACGCTGCGCGTCGTGCGGTTCAGCAGGCGCGTGTTCAGATGAGTTTCGAGCAGTGAGACGTAGCGGGTGACTACCGCGTTGGAGAGATCGAGCGCCGCGGCGGCGCGGCCGAAAGATCCGGTTTCGGCGACTTTGAGAAAGACGCGCATCGCTTGCAATTGATTCATGGCTCAGAAAAACTTCGAGCGATAGGCAGGTGCTCGTTTCCTTAGTCGGGCGAGCGGTGAGGAAGCGCCGCTCTCGCGTGCGCGATGGTATGCGGTCCTGCAGGACGGAGTAATCGGAGAAGTCTGACTATCACAGCGTGTGGCTATCAGACCACTGTCGCATGTCCGCAACTAAGGGTGAGAAAGACCGGTTGAGGCAACATTTCGGTACTTCGGTAAGTGCAAGACGTTTAAGCGTTAACTCATATTGAAATTCGATTTTTCGAATTGTTCGAAAAGATTTTTGTGTGCCTTTGGGGTGGTGGCGGCAAAAAGGGGAGCCATACACTTTGGGCTGCCGAATAACGGTGGATGGCATACAGCGGGACGTGATCCCGAACATGTCGAGACGCCGCGAGCAACCCTATCGAGTCATACGACTCTTTCAAAGGAATACACATGAAAAAGACTCTGATTGTAGCGGCCGTCGCCGCATCGTTCGCAACTGCCGCGAGCGCGCAGAGCAGCGTTACGCTGTATGGCTTGGTCGATGCCGGCTTCACGTATGTGAACAATGTCTACGCTGGGGACAACGCAGACCACTACAAGGACAGCCAGTGGAACATGCGTGGCGGCAACGTCAACATGAGCCGTTGGGGCCTGCGTGGCGCTGAGGATCTGGGCGGCGGCATGAAGGCGATCTTCACGCTGGAAAGCGGCTTCGACGTGGCTAACGGCGGCAGCCTGGGCGGTAGCGGCTTCGGTCGCCAAGCTTACGTTGGTCTGTCGACCAACGCAGGCACCGTCACGCTCGGCCATCAGACGGATTCCGTTACCGACTACCTCGGCCCGATCAGCGCAACGGGCTCGTGGGGCGGCACGTTCTTCGCACATCCGGGCAACCTGGACAATCTGAACGGCGATCTGTTCCGTGAGAACAACTCCATCAAGTTCCAAAGCGCGAACTACGCTGGCCTGACGTTCAGCGGCCTGTACGCATTCTCGAATGCAGCTGGCAGCTTCGCAGCTAACCGTGCGTACAGCCTCGGTGCTGGTTATGCGAATGCTGGCCTGAAGCTGGGCGCTGCATACATGCAAGCGAACCTGCACAACAACGGCGGCAACTACGGCAGCGCGATCACGGGCGTTACGGTTGACGTGCCTAACTTCGACCGTAGCGAAATCGCGTATGCTGGCATCGATCGCCAGCGCACCTTCGGTGCAGGCGGTAGCTACTCGATCGGCGCTGTTACTTTCGGCGCGCTGTGGACGCAAACCCGTCAGGATAGCTACTACTCCAACGTTGGTTCGAACATCATCAACAACTACGAAGTTAACGGTCGTTATGCTTTGACGCCGGCACTCTCGTTGGGCGCTGCTTACACGTTCACGAACGCCAAGATGACCGATCTGGGTACGGGCGATTCGACCCGCGTCCGCTTCCACCAGTTCGGCTTGCAGACGGATTACGCTCTGTCGAAGCGTACCGACATCTACGCTGAAGGCGTGATGCAGATCGCCAGCGGTCTGCCGGAAGGCGTGATGCCGAACGCCGGCATCAGCGGCGTTCCGACCTCCTCGAGCAACCGTCAGGTTCTCGTGACGACGGGTATCCGTCACCGCTTCTAAAGCGGGCTGAGCAGTACGCAGTTGTAGCTATGTAGCAAGGAAAGGGCGCCGCAAGGCGCCCTTTTTTCGTCCGTCGTCAATGGAGGAAGCCAAGGAAGCGTCAGATATCCGAATGCACTACCATGACGATGCAGCCGACGCCGCCTGAGCGTCTGCCAGCAACAAAACGGAGGACGAAAAATGCTCTCGACATGCAGACCACGTGTCCATCGCATCGCTGCCATCGTCCTGGCGCTCGCGGCATCGACCGTTGCTCGTGCCGACGTCGTCGCGCTCAAGGCGAATCTGCAACCTTCAAGCGAAGTCCCGCCACGCGTGAGCAAAGGCCACGGCCTGCTGGACGCCACATTCGACACGCAAACTCGCCAACTCACCTGGACCGCCACCTACGCCGAGTTATCCGGCCCGGTCAGCATGGCCCATTTCCACGGCCCAGCGCCGGTCGGCCAGAACGCCAAGGTGCAGGTGCCGGTCGACAAACGCGCGCTGTCCAGCCCAATGAAAGGGCAGGCCACGCTCACCGAGCAACAGGTGACCGACCTCATGGCCGGCCAGTGGTACTTCAACATTCACACACAGGAGAACCCGACCGGCGAGCTTCGCGGTCAGGTGATGCCGTCCAACTGAGATGAGTTGGCAAAGTGCGCTGGCGTGCTGGGCGGTGCGGCGTCGCATGCGTCCGGAGACGGCAAAGCCGATGCTCGACGTCGATCGCGCGCGGGCCTACACCTCGCGCCGCATCTGGTCGCCGGGCGTGCCCAAGAGTCACCATCTCGAGATCCGAAGCGACGGCGAATGGCTCCGCACAGCCGAGCCGCGCAGCACGATCCTCTATCTTCACGGCGGCGGCTATTATTTCTGCTCGCCGCGCAGCCACCGCGCGATCAGCTTCGGGCTTGCCGTGCGCGCGCATGCGGACGTCCTTTCGGTCGATTACCGCCTCGCGCCCGAACATCGCTTTCCGGCCGCAGTCGATGACGCCATCGCCGCGTACCGCGCGCTCGTCGGAGATGAGATCGCGCCGCGATCGATCGTCATCGCAGGCGATTCGGCCGGCGGCGGCCTTGCGCTCGCGACCGCACTTGCGCTCCGCGACGCCGGCGATGCCCTGCCGGCCGGCATCGTGCTCTTCTCGCCGTGGACGGACCTGACATGCAGCGGCGCATCGATGCAGGCGAACGAAGGCCGCGATCCCATGTTCCATGCGGCAGTGTTCCCGAAGGTCGCAGCGCAATATCTGGGCGAAGCCGACGCGAGACACCCGTACGCCTCGCCGTTGTTCGGCGCTTTCGAAGGCTTGCCGCCCCTCCTGATCCACGTCGCCGACACAGAACTCCTGCTCGACGACTCAACTCGCGCCGCGGATAAAGCGCGCAAAGCAGGCGTGCACGTCAACCTGCGAATCTGGCGCAATGTGCCGCACATCTTCCAAATCTGGGCGCCGTTCATGCCCGAGGCGCGCGAGGCGCTGTCGCAGGCCGCGCGGTTCATCGACGCCGTGACATCGGTGCCGGCAACTGCATCGGCGGGAATTCACCGTCCGCCCATCACCTCGATGGTCTGATACGCGCGCTCGACCGCCGCCGTCCCGTACTGCCGTTCCAGCCGCCGAACGGTGAAGTGTCCGTGCGCCATCTGCTGAAAGTGGTCGATGAAAACGGTGTTCACCATCGCGCCGAGCACCGCGCCGATTGCCGGCACGGACTTCGCGGCCACCTGCTCGCTCACCTGCACCGAGAAACGCGAAGCGATCGTCTGCAGGAATTTGAGCAGCGCCGTAGAACCGTGTCCGGCCAGCCCCTTCGCCGAAATTTCGCTCGTCGCACGCGACACCGACTGCGCCAGCGCCCCTCGCACGATGAAGTAGCCCAGGTCGGCGTTGTCGTCGTCCTTACGCGTGCCGCCCATGCCGAGCACCATCAAGCATTGCAGTTGCGTGTCGACACGATGCACGTCTTCGCCTTCGCTGCGGGCGATGTCGCAGATGGAGCGAAACATCAGCGTCGTCGTGACCGGCAGCTCGACCGGCAGCGCGAACAGCCCGAACGCGCCGCCTGCCGCGCCGGTTGTCGCGACGGCGAGCTTGTGCAGCAGATTGCTTGGCTTGTCGGGCGGCGGCGCGAGAAGCGATCCGGCCGACGAGCCCTTGCCGAGCGTGCGCAGCGCGATCTGGAGGCATTTCTTGAGCGCGACCTGCGTGGCTTCGTCGATTTTCTCCTGCGCCGCGTTGGGCAGGCGGCCCATCAGTTTTTCGATCGGCGCGCCGATGACGCTCGCGAGCTTCATCGTCAGCGACGGACTTTCGAGCGCTTCCTTCGCGCGGGAGAGGGCGGCGAAGTCCTCGGGAGTAAGTGGCGATGTGATGATCGGCGTCGGTTCCATGCGTGTTTCTGGTTTCGAAATGAGAAGTTGACCACGAAGCTTAGAGCGCAGCCCCGTGCTATGATTCATTTTCCGTTGACTAGTCAACAATTGCGCCTACAAAAAATGGCCGTTCATACAGCCGCGCATCATTCGAGCGGGCAGGTCTTGCCGTTCCGCGAATCGCTCATGGCGATGCTCGGCGTCTCGTTCGTCACGATGCTCGTTGCGCTCGACCAGACCGTGGTCGGCACGGCGCTGCCCACTATCGTCGCCGAACTGAGGGGCTTCGACCTTTATGCGTGGGTCGCCACTTCTTATCTTCTGACATCCGTCATCACCGTGCCGATTTTCGGGCGGCTCGGTGACTACTACGGCCGCAAGCCTTTCGTGATCGCGTCGATCGTGGTGTTCACGGTCGCGTCGGTGCTGTGCGGGCTCGCCAACAGCATGATGTTCCTCGTGCTCGCGCGCGGCTTGCAGGGCATCGGCGGGGGCATGCTTGTCGGCACTGCGTTCGCGTGCATCGCCGACCTGTTCCCGGATAACGTCGTGCGCCTGCGCTGGCAAGTGCTGATGAGTTCGGCTTTCGGCATCGCGAACGCGGTCGGCCCGTCGCTCGGCGGCTTTCTCACGCAATACACGGGCTGGCGGTCCGTCTTCTACGTCAACCTGCCGGTCGGCGTGTTATCGCTATTCTTCGTGTGGCGTTTTCTGCCGCATCTCCGGCACGTGGCGCACGAAGGAAAGATGCGCCTCGACTGGCCGGGCGCGGCGCTGATCGCCGTTGCGCTCGGCGCGCTGCAACTATTCGTCGAATTGCTGCCGAAGCATGGGCTCGGCGTCGAAACGCTGACCTTGCTCGCCGCAAGCGTGATCGCGGCGTACGCGCTCTGGAAATGGGAATTGCGTTGCAGCTACGCGATCCTGCCGATCGACATGTTTCGCAATCCGAGCCTCGCCGCGCTCTTCACGCTCGCGATCATGGGCGGCTTCACCATGTTCTCGCTGCTCTTTTACGCGCCGCTGTTGTTCCAGGGCGGATTCGGCATGTCGCCGAAGGACGCGGGCATGATGATCACGCCGCTCGTCGTGTTCATCACCATCGGCAGCATTCTCAATGGACGGATCGTCACGCGCCTGTCGAACGCGAATCCGATGCTCTATGTCGGCTTCAGCCTGCTCGTCGTATCGTGCCTCGGCGTGGTCGTCGCCACACATGCGATGCCGCGCGCGCTGCTCCTCGTCTTCATGCTGCTCGGCGGCCTAGGGCTCGGCTTCGTCATGCCGAACCTCACGGTGTTCGCGCAGCAGACGGCGGGACGCCAGCATCTCGGCATCGCGACGGCGCTGCTGCAATCGCTGCGCATGATCGGCGGGATGATCGGCACCGCGCTGACGGGCACGCTCGTGAGCCACCTGTATGCGAGCGGCGTCGAGCTCGCGCTGACGAAGGATCGCGCGACGCACTGGCTCGCCGATCTCTCCGATCCGCAGATTCTCATCAACCAGGAAGGCCAGCGGACCGTGCTCGCGCAGTTGACGGCAGCCGGCCACGACGGCGCGATGCTCCTCGAAGCCGCGCGCGAGGCGCTCGTCGCGGCCATCCACATCGGACTCGCGGTGGCGGCGGTGGTCGCGGTGCTCTCGGTGTGGCAATCGCGCCGCGTGCCGCCCGTGCGCTTGAAAGGCCCGCAGGAACCGGTCATTCTCGCCGAATGAAGATCGAGGAAGGCACGAGCATGAACGAACAGGATCGTATCGCCGTGGTGCAACAGTTCGGACGCACGTATCGCGCGTTCATGTCGGCGTTCGAGTCGGCAGTGGGACAGCCGATGCCGCGCTGGCGCATCCTCCTCGCGTTGCACGAACACGCGGGCGTGGTGTCGCAAAAAATGCTGGTGGAGCGTCTGCGCGTCGATCCCGGCGCGTTGACGCGGCAATTGAAAACGCTGGAAGCGCTCGGGTGGATCGTACGCAGCGTGGATGCCCGGGACAACCGCGTGTCGAACGTTGCGCTGACGGCGCAGGGCCGCGCGGCGACGGAGCAAGGTCTGCCGCGCCGCAACGCGTTTCTGCACGACACGATGGCCGCGATGCCCGACGACGCCATCGAAGCGCTGTCCAGCGCGCTTCACATGCTCGAAGCGCGCATTCAGGACGTGGCCGCATCGAACGCGTCGGCGGCCATCGACGACAAGGCCTAGAAGAACGTTTCGATGACCTCGGTCACGCGATACTTCGCGTCGACGACGAGCACCTGACGCCACTTGTCGAAGGTGAGGCACGGGTGCGAGATGTCGAACGCGATCATGTCGCCCACTTTCACGTCGTCGCGCGGCTTGATGCGCAGATACGCGTGCTGATCCATGAGGCCGAACACTTCCCAGCCTTCGTCCGCCGATACATCGCGCGGCGCGTCGTTGCCCGGACGATAGTGCTTCGCCGGCTCCGGCATGCCCGCATCGAACGCCGAATCGCGCTTGCCGAGACCGATGATCGCGCGATCCGGCTCCGGAATGGACTGCACATAGGCCCACAACTGAAGGGCTGGCTTAAGCCCCTGGCCCATCTTCCTGGCGATGGGATTGCGCGCGAAGATTTCGTTCTGCGCCTTCTTGTAGATGCCGACGTCGTGCGTCAGATAACAGCCCGGCCGCAGCACGACTTCGATCGCGTCGCTGTTCGCCTTGGCGAATTCATCGGCGACGACGTCGTACCATGCCGATCCCGCGCCGGACAGAATCGCCGGCTTGCGCGCGATCTTGCCTTCCGCGCTCAGCGTGCGCGTGACATCGACGGCGCTTTTCAGGAACTCGCGCACCTTCGATTCGTCCTGCAGCACGCCCTCGTACAGTTCGACACCCGCGAGTTCGATGGTGTCCGGCCAGCGCGCGATCGCAGCGAGCACGGCTTCGCGCTGCGCATCGTCGCGCACGCCGGTGCGCCCGCCCGGCACGCCGAGTTCGACCAGCACGTTCAGCTTCTTGCGAACGTCGCTGAAAAACGCGCCGAGTTGATCGACGCCATCGGCTGAATCGACCAGACAGAAGAACTCGAAGTCCGGGTCGGTCAGCAACTCCGCGATCATGCCCATGTTGCGCTTGCCGACGAGCTGGTTCGCCATCAGCACGCGATGCACGCCCCCGCGATACGCCGCGCGCACCTGATGCGCCGTGGCGAGCGTGATGCCCCACGCGCCGGTGTCGAGCTGGCGGCGAAAGAGCTGCGGGGCCATCGTCGTCTTGCCGTGCGGCGCCAGTTTCACGCCGTATTCACCGACGAACGCCTGCATCCACTCGAGGTTGTGCTCGATGCGCTCCGCATAAAGCACGGCGGCGGGCAGACTCACTTCTTCTTCGAGCAGGTTCCATTGCAGACGCCCCGCGTCCTTCAACTGGATGCCCGTGCCCGGCACCATGCCGAGACCCTTGCCGAACGGGTCGATCGTCGCGTTCTGATAGTTTGTAACTTTCATGTGATGCTGCTCCATCGTGCGTTTGAATGCATTTCTGTCGATGCTTAATGACGCTGCGGTTGACGGCACTATGGTACCCAAAGTAGCATCGGCGATGGAAATGTTATTTAGTAACACGCACACAGCGTAAACCCGACCCGCACGATGAACGGCCACGCCGATCCGCTCAGTTTCGATATCGTCGCCCGCATCGCGGAGCGCGCGCCTGAATTGCGCAGCGCCGAACGCAAGGTCGCCGCGCTGATTCTCGACGATCTCACGGGCGCGTCGCGGGCGAGCATCGGTGCGCTCGCGGACAAGGCCGAGGTCAGCATCGCCACGGTGACGCGCTTCGCGAAGGCCGTCGGCTGCGAGGACGTGCGCGAACTGAAACTGCGGCTCGCGCAGGCGGCGGCGGTCGGCCAGCGCTTCCTGAAAGGCGACGCCGACGATGGCGACGCCGCGCCCGCTTCGCTTGCCGCGCGCATCTTCGACGAAGTGCAGGCGACGCTTGCGCAGAACCAGGGCGCGCTGCGTGCCGCGCCGATCGCCGAGGCCGCCGACGCGCTCGCGGCCGCGTCGATGGTCTACGTGTTCGGCATGGGCGGCGGCTCGACGGCGCTTGCCGACGAGATGCGCTTCCGGCTCGTGCGGCTCGGGCGCCCGGTGGCGTCGTATCAGGACGGACTGTTGCAGCGCATGGTGGCCGCGACGCTGTCGAAGGATCAGGTGGTCGTCGCGCTGTCCGTGACCGGGCAGACGCCCGAAATGCTGGAAAGCTGCCGGCTTGCGCGCGAGTACGGCGCGCGCGTGATTGCGCTGACCGCGCCGGCGTCGCCGCTGGGCGCGCTCGCGGACTGGCTGATTCCGGTCATCGCGATAGAAACGGATTTCATCTACAAGCCGTCGTCGTCCCGCTACGCGATGATGATGGCGCTGGATCTGCTCGTCACCGAACTGGCCGTCAAGCAGGCCGACCGCAGCCGCGAGCTGCTGCGCCGCATGAAGCACGCGCTCGACGCGCATCGCGGCGGCGGCGAGCGTCAACCTTTGGGAGATTGATCATGGCGACCATGGAGAAGGCCGATACGCTGATCGTCGGCGCGCGTGTGATCGACGGCACGGGCGCGCCCGCCGTCGAACGCGATGTCGCGGTGCGCGACGGACGCATCGTTGCGATGGCCGAGCCGGGCGGTCTGTCCGATTGGACCGCCGCCGACGTGTTCGACGCGCAAGGCAAGGTGCTCGCGCCCGGGTTCATCGACGTTCACACGCACGACGACACGCACGTCATCCGCTCGCCGCAGATGATGCCGAAGATCACGCAGGGCGTGACGACGGTGATCGTGGGCAATTGCGGGATCAGTGCGTCGCCGGTGACGCTGAAGGGCGACCCGCCCGACCCGATGAACCTGCTCGGCGATGCATCGGCGTTTCAGTATCCGACCTTCGCCGCTTACGTCGATGCGGTGAACGGCGCGCGTCCTTCGGTGAACGTCGGCGCGCTGATCGGCCATACGGCGCTGAGAAACAATCACATGGACCGGCTGGACCGCGCTGCAACCGCCGATGAAATCGCCGGCATGCGCGTGCAGCTCGAAGAAGCGCTCGATAACGGCGCGCTGGGGCTGTCGAGCGGGCTGGCGTATGGATCGGCCTTCAACGCGCCGCCCGAGGAAGTGCAGGCGCTGGCTGAGCCGCTCGGCCGTGCGGGCGCGCTCTATACGACGCACATGCGAACCGAGTTCGACGCGATCCTCGATGCGATGAACGAAGCGTACGGCGTCGGCCGTCATGCGAGCGTGCCGGTGGTGATTTCGCATCTGAAGTGCGCGGGGCCGTCGAACTGGGGACGCAGCGTGGAAGTGCTGAAGTCGCTGGAGACGGTGCGCGGCGGACAGCCGGTCGGCTGCGATTGTTACCCGTATGACCGCAGTTCATCGACGCTCGATCTCAAGCAGGTGACGGGCGATATCGACATCACGATTACGTGGTCCGAGCCGCATCCGGAGATGGCGGGAAAGCTGATCGGCGAAGTGGCGGCCGAGTGGAACGTGAGCCAGCAGGAAGCGGCGAAGCGCCTGCAACCGGCCGGCGCGGTGTATCACAACATGTCGGAGGACGACGTGAGGCGCATCCTGTCGCATCCCGCGACGATGATCGGCTCCGATGGCTTGCCGAACGATCCGCTGCCGCATCCGCGCTTGTGGGGCGCGTTTCCGCGCGTGCTCGGCCACTATGCGCGCGATACGGCGTTGATATCGCTCGAGGAGGCGGTGCGCAAGATGACGAGCTTGTCGGCGCGGCGCTACGGCTTGAGCGAGCGTGGCGAAGTGAAGGTGGGATATCACGCGGATCTGGTCGTGTTCGATCCCGAGCGCGTGCGCGATGCCGCGACGTTCGCGAAGCCGCAGCAGGCGGCCGACGGCATCGACGCGGTGTGGGTGAATGGCGTATTGACGTATCGCGAGCAGGCCGTGACGGGCGCGCGCGCGGGACGTTTCGTGGCGCGGGGTGCCGCATCGAAAGTGGATGCGGCCGGCGCGTTCTGAGAATTTATTGCGTGAGAAAAGGAGTGGAATGATGAAGCGTTATGGCGTGGAAGGCGGCAAGGGACAAGGCGGCGCGCATATGCCGTTCGCACGCGCGGTCGAAGCCGATGGCTGGCTCTTCGTGTCGGGACAGACGCCGATGCAGGATGGCGAGGTGATCAATGGCGGTATCGTCGAGCAATCGCACAAGGCGATTCAGAACGTCATCGCGATTCTGGAGGAGGCGGGGTACGGCACGGAGCATGTCGTGCGCTGCGGCGTGTGGCTGGATGATCCGCGCGATTTTGCTTCGTTCAACAAAGTGTTCAAGGAGTATTTTGGCGCGAATCCGCCGGCGCGGGCTTGTGTCGTGTCGTCGATGGTGATCGATTGCAAGGTCGAGGTGGATTGCGTGGCTTATAAGAAGGCGGAAGGCTGAGGGCAAATTATCAGGGCGGCTTTGTCCTCGGTGGGCAAGGCCGCGTTTCGCAGTCATTGGAGGAAGGCGGCTAACAAGTGTTCACTCAGCGCGATGCGATTGGATGAAAGCAGAAACGCGCCCGGGCGTCCCCGCTCTCACAGACCAATTACTGCCTCCCCAACCGCGCATTATCCGGCATCGGCAAATTGAAATTCGTCCGGAAAGGATTGATGTCCAGTCCTCCTCGCCTCGTATAGCGCGCATAAACCGCAAGCCTTTCCGGCTTACATTCCCGCATAATGTCCATGAAAATGCGCTCGACGCATTGCTCATGAAAGCCCGTGTGCTCGCGATAAGACACGATATACCGCAGCAATCCCGCGTGATCGATCTGTCCGCCGTAATAGCGAATCTGCACGCTGCCCCAATCCGGTTGTCCCGTCACCGGACAATTCGACTTCAGCAGGTTTGAAAACAGCGTCTCGTCGATCGGCGCTTCGTCGTGCGATGCCTTGAGCAACGACGCATCCGGCGCATAAACATCGCAGTCGAGATCGAGCCGGTCCAGCGACAAGCCATCGAACTCTTCCATCGAGAGCTTGCCGAAGTCCGCAGGCGCCGTGAGTTGCACCGAAACCGTCGCGCCGCACACTGCGGAGACATCGTGCTTGATGGCGGATCGCACGTCATCGATGGAATCGAATCGCGTCTGCGCAAACGAGCCCAGATACAGCTTGAACGACTTGGATTCCACGATATTCGGCGATTCCGCCGGCACGAAAAACGTTGCCACTGCAATCTGCGGCTTGCCATTCCGGTTCAGCCACGACAATTCATAAGCGTTCCAGATATCGGTGCCGAAGAACGGCAGCCGCGCCGGCACGCCGATGGCATCGCGCGCACGCTTGCGATCGATCGGAAAGAGCAGGGAAGAATCGTACTGTTCCGTATAGTTGACGGCCTTGCCGAGCGGAGATTGGTCGGGTGTCATGATGCGTTCGCTATGCCGCTGAGAACGTGTCCGGTCGCTGTCACGACGCGGGCCGATTCGCAGTGGCGGATTTGGTCGTCGAAGAAAAAGTCGGGTTCGAATTCGCGCAGGAATTCGCCCTTGTCGAGTCCGCCCAGGAACATCGCTTCGTCGATTTCGATGTCCCACGCCATCAGCGTCCGGATCGCGCGTTCATGCGCGGGAGCGGAGCGCGCCGTGACGAGCGCGGTGCGGATGTGCATCGACGACGCCTTCTCGTTGTCGTCGGCGATGCGTTGCAGCTTGTTCAGCGCAGCCAGCAGCGGCTTCAGCGGCCCGCCCGGCAGCGGCAAATCCTTCTTGTCGATCTCATGGCCGACGAACGCCGATAAGCCATCGGCCTGAAACACGCGCTCGGCTTCGTCGGAGAAGAGCACGGCGTCACCATCGAACGCAATGCGAATCTCGTCAGCATAACGGCTCGCGGCGCGCGGCGTTTCAGGCAGCACACGCGCCGCCGGAAAACCCGCGGCGAGCGCGTCGCGCACATCGTCGGGATTGGCAGACAGAAATAGCGACGCCCGCAGCGGTTTCAAGTACGCAAACGGCGAGCGGCCGCGCGTGAACACGCCGCGCTCGATCATGAGGCCATGCTCTCGGCACGAATGAAACGCCCGCAGCCCGCTGATCGGATCGCTGCGCGACAGGATCACCACTTCGACGCGCTGCTCGTGCGCGTTCAGCGCGAGCAGCTTGCGAATGAGGCCGAACGCAACACCCGGCTTCGCAGGGGTATCCAGCCGCGTGCGTTGCAGGGCCTCGTAGCGCGGGAGATCACCGGTTTCGTAGACGCGATTCTCTTCTTCGAAGTCGAAGAGCGCACGCGACGAAATCGCGACGACGAGCTTGTCTTCGAGCGTGAAAGCCATCGGCTTGCGCCTTTACGCGAGAAACAGCTTGTACACCGGATTCGCGCCCTCGTCCCACCACGGGTAGCCCAGCGTCGCGAGGAAGCGCTCGAACTCCGCGTTGTCCGACTGCGGCACTTGAATGCCCACGAGAATCGAACTGTAATCCGCGCCCTGATTCCGATAGTGGAACAGGCTGATGTTCCAGTCCGGCGCCATCGACGAAAGGAACTTCATCAGCGCGCCCGGCCGTTCCGGAAATTCGAAGCGCAGCAGCCGTTCGTCGTGCGCGAGCGGCGAATGACCGCCCACCATGTATCGAATGTGCTGCTTCGAAAGCTCGTCGTGCGACAGATCGACGGTCGCGAAGCCATGCTCGATGAACGCCGACATCATCTGCGCCGTTTCCACGCGCGACTTGATCTGCACGCCGACGAAGATATGCGCGGCTTGCGCATCCGCGATGCGGTAGTTGAACTCGGTCACGCTGCGGTCGCCGACGAGCTCGCAGAATCGCCTGAAGCTGCCGCGCTCCTCGGGAATCGTCACGGCGAACACGGCTTCGCGCGCCTCGCCGACCTCCGCGCGCTCGGCAACGAAACGCATGCGGTCGAAATTCATGTTCGCGCCCGAGGTCACGGCGATCAGCGTTTTTCCTTCGATGCCCTCGCGCTCCGCATACAGCTTCGCGCCCGCCACCGCCAGCGATCCGGCGGGCTCCAGCACGCTGCGCGTGTCCTGGAAGACGTCCTTGATCGCGGCGCAAAGCGCGTCCGTGTCGACGGTCAGTACTTCGTCCAGCAGTTCGCTGCACAGGCGGAACGTTTCCTCACCGACGAGCTTCACCGCGGTGCCGTCCGAGAACAGGCCGACTTCGGTCAGCGTCACGCGTTCGCCCGCCTTGATGGAGCGCGCCATCGCGCAGGAATCCTCGGTCTGCACGCCGATAACCCCGATTTCCGGGCGCACCGACTTCACATACGCCGCGACGCCCGCCGCCAGTCCGCCGCCGCCGATCGGCACGAAGATCGCGTGAATCGGGCCCTGATGCTGGCGCAGGATTTCCATCGCGACGGTGCCTTGGCCGGCGATCACGTCCGGATCGTCGAACGGATGCACGAAGGTCAGGCCGCGTTCTTCCTGCAACTCGACGGCGCGCGCGTAGGCATCGCTATACGATTCGCCCGCCAGCACCACTTCGACCGTCGGCCCGCCGTGCGCGCGAATCGCGTCGATCTTGACCTGCGGCGTGGTCGTGGGCACCGCGATGACCGCGCGGCAGCCCAGACGCGCCGCCGACAGCGCCACGCCCTGCGCGTGATTGCCCGCCGACGCCGTAATCACGCCGCGCGCGAGCACGTCGGCGGGGAGATTCGCCATCTTGTTATAGGCGCCGCGAATCTTGAACGAGAACACCGGCTGGTTGTCCTCGCGCTTCAGATAGACGGAGTTGCGCAGCCGCGCGGACAGACTGCGGGCGGGCTCGAGCTCGCTTTCACGCGCGACATCGTAGACGCGCGCGGTCAGCACTTTCTTCAGGTAGTCGGGATGTTTCATGCGGGAAATCGTCAGGCAGGCCGAAGCTGCGGTTTCTCAGGGCGAAAGCATCAATGATAGCCGCAAAGGACCGCTTCTCCGGCTTCGGACGAGACCGACCGGCCGGGCGGTCGGCGAAAAGCGCGCAAATAGGCGGATTTGCGTCGAAAAGAGACGCGCGAAGGCGTCTTTCCGATGGTGGCGCCGGCAAACGGCCTTTTTCGCGATGGGTTAGAATTTCCTTTTACAAATCAGCAATCAGGATCGGCAGATGCACTGGCAGCTTCGGATCGATACTTCGGCGCGCGTCGCCCGCGAGCGTCATGCCGCGTCCGAGCGACACGCACGCCATACGCGATCGTGGCGCTGATCTTGGGCATATCGAAGGCGTCGTCGTGAGCGTAGCCGCCGCCGGCAGGCCGGCGCATTCGGCTACACCCCCGCCTTCGCAAGAAAAGTCTCATTCGAAAATCTGCGCCCCACGCGCATCGTCGGCGTCTTCGCTCAGCGAAACAGACGCCGATACACCGAACCGTCGAACATGAACGCACCTCAAGCCTTCGATCCGAACGGCGCCCATGCCGCCTTGGCGCTCGATATCGAGCCCCGCCTGCGTGAGATTCCGTATAACTACACGTCGTTCTCCGATCGCGAAATCGTCATGCGCCTGCTCGGCGACGAAGCCTGGGCCGCGCTCGACGAACTGCGCGCCGAACGCCGCACGGGCCGCTCGGCGCGCATGCTGTACGAAGTGCTCGGCGATATCTGGGCCGTGCGCCGCAATCCGTATCTGCAGGACGACCTGCTCGACAACCCGAAGCGCCGCGCGATGCTCGTCGAGGCGCTGAATCACCGGCTCGCGGAAATCGAAAAACGGCGCAGCGCGGACCTGTCCGAGCACAGCGCCGAAGCGGGCAGCCGCGAGCGCGCCGAGCGCGTGCAACTGCTGGTCGCGGCCGCGCGCCGCGCCGTCGATGACTTCGCCGCCGAATTCGACCGCATGGCGGACCTGCGCCGCCGCGCGTCGCGGGTGCTCGGGAAGGAAACGCAGAAGGACAACATCCGCTTCGATGGCCTGTCGCGCGTCTCGCACGTGACCGACGCGACCGACTGGCGGGTGGAATATCCGTTCGTCGTGCTCACGCCCGATGCCGAGGCTGAAATCGCCGGGCTCATCAAGGCGTGCTTCGAACTGGGCCTGACCGTGATTCCGCGCGGAGGCGGCACGGGTTATACGGGCGGCGCGATCCCGCTCACGCCGTTCTCGGCCGTCATCAATACGGAAAAGCTCGAACAGCTCGGGCCGGTCGAAATGACGGACTTGCCGGGCGTCGATCACAAAGTCGCGACGATTTTCTCGGGCGCGGGCGTCGTCACGCGGCGCGTCACGGAAGCGGCGGAGCAGGCGGGCTTCGTGTTCGCCGTCGATCCGACCTCGCTCGATGCATCGTGCGTCGGCGGCAATGTCGCGATGAACGCCGGAGGCAAGAAGGCGGTGCTGTGGGGCACGGCGCTCGACAACCTCGCGTGGTGGCGCATGGTCGATCCCGAAGGCAACTGGCTCGAAGTCACGCGGCTCGGCCATAACCTCGGGAAGATTCACGATGTCGACGTAGCGCGCTTTCGTCTTGACTGGTTCGACGGCAATCGCGCGCCGGGCGAGAAGCTCATCCGCACGGAGAACCTCGACATCGCCGGGCGCACGTTCCGCAAGGAAGGGCTCGGCAAGGACGTGACCGACAAGTTCCTGTCCGGCCTGCCGGGCGTGCAGAAGGAAGGCTGCGACGGGCTCATCACGTCCGCGCGCTGGATTCTGCACAAGATGCCCGCGCATACGCGCACCGTCTGCCTCGAATTTTTCGGTCAGGCGCGCGACGCCATTCCGAGCATCGTCGAAATCAAGGACTATCTGTTCGAGACGTCGAAGCGGGGCGGGGCGATTCTCGCCGGTCTCGAGCACCTCGACGAGCGCTATCTGCGCGCGGTCGGCTACGCGACGAAGAGCAAGCGCAACGCGTTTCCCAAGATGGTGCTGATCGGCGATATCGTCGGCGACGATGCCGATGCCGTCGCGCACGCCACGTCGGAAGTCGTCCGCATGGCGAACGGCAAGAGCGGCGAAGGCTTCGTCGCGGTGAGCGCGGAAGCGCGCAAGCGGTTCTGGCTCGACCGCTCGCGCACGGCCGCCATCGCGAAGCACACGAACGCGTTCAAGATCAACGAAGACGTCGTGATCCCGCTCAATCGCATGGGCGAGTACACGGACGGCATCGAGCGCATCAACATCGAACTGTCGATCAAGAACAAGCTGCAATTGCTCGACGCGCTCGAAACCTTCTTCCGCAACGGCAAGCTGCCGCTCGGCAAGAGCGACGACGCCAACGAGATCCCGAGCGCCGAACTGCTCGAGGACCGCGTGCAGCAGGCGCTGGACCTGATGAAGCGCGTGCGCGACCGCTGGACCTTCGTCGGCGAAAAGCTCGACATGCCGTTGCGCGAGGCGCAGCATTATCTCGTCGGTCTCGGCTACGAAGCGCTCGCGGAGAAGTTCGCCGACCGCGTGGACGTGCAGCCGGACGCGAACGTGTTCCATCTCGCGCAGGACCGCACGCTGCGCATTTCGTGGAAGCAGGAGATTCGCGCGGAACTGCGCCAGATCTTCAACGGCGGCGAGTTCAAGCCGATCCTCGACGAGGCGCAGGCCATCCACAAGCAGGTGCTGCGCGGCCGCGTGTTCGTCGCGCTGCACATGCACGCGGGCGATGGCAACGTGCACACGAACATTCCCGTCAACTCGGACAACTACGAGATGCTGCAGGACGCGCATCACGCGGTCGCGCGCATCATGAAGCTCGCGCGTTCGCTCGATGGCGTGATTTCGGGCGAGCACGGCATCGGCATCACCAAGCTGGAGTTCCTGACCGACGACGAAATCGGCGAGTTCCGCGCGTACAAGAAGCGCGTCGATCCGCAGGGCCGCTTCAACGCCGGCAAGCTCCTCGAGGGCGCGGACCTGCGCAACGCGTACACGCCGTCGTTCGGGCTGATGGGCTACGAATCGATCATCATGCAGCAGTCGGATATCGGCGCGATCTCCGATTCCATCAAGGACTGCCTGCGCTGCGGCAAGTGCAAGCCGGTCTGCGCGACCCACGTGCCGCGCGCGAACCTTCTCTACAGCCCGCGCAACAAAATTCTCGCGACCTCGCTGCTGGTCGAAGCGTTTCTCTACGAAGAGCAGACGCGCCGCGGCGTATCGATCAAGCACTGGGACGAATTCAACGACGTCGCCGACCACTGCACGGTCTGCCACAAGTGCTCGACGCCGTGCCCGGTGAAGATCGACTTCGGCGACGTGTCGATGAACATGCGCAACCTGCTGCGCAAGATGGGCAAGAAGAAGTTCAACGCGGGCAACGCGGCCGGCATGTTCTTCCTGAACGCGACGAATCCGCAGACCATCAACCTCGCGCGCACCGCGATGATGGACGTCGGCTACAAGGCGCAGCGTCTCGGCAACGACATCGTCAAGAAGTTCGCGAAGAAGCAGACGGCCAAACCGCCCGCGACGGTCGGCAAGCCGCCGGTGATCACGCAGGTGATTCACTTCGTCAACAAGAAGATGCCGGGCAATCTGCCGAAGAAGACGGCGCGCGCGCTGCTGGATATCGAGGACAACAAGATCGTTCCGATCATCCGCAATCCGAAGACGACGACCGTGGATTCCGAAGCCGTGTTCTATTTCCCCGGCTGCGGCTCCGAGCGCCTGTTCTCGCAGGTCGGTCTCGCCACGCAAGCCATGCTGTGGGAAGCGGGCGTGCAAACCGTGCTGCCGCCGGGCTATCTGTGTTGCGGCTATCCGCAGCGCGGCGCGGGCCAGTACGACAAGGCCGAGAAGATCGTCACGGATAACCGCGTGCTGTTTCATCGCGTGGCCAATACGCTGAACTATCTCGACATCAAGACCGTGGTCGTGTCGTGCGGAACCTGCTACGACCAGCTCGCGGGCTATGAATTCGAGAAGATCTTCCCCGGCTGCCGGATCATCGACATTCACGAGTTCCTGCTCGAAAAGAACATCAAGCTCGAAGGCGTGAAGGGGACGCGTTACATGTATCACGACCCGTGTCACTCGCCGATCAAGACGATGGACCCGGTGAAGCTCGTGAACGACCTGATGGGCTCGGAAAACGACGGCTACAAGATTCAGAAGAACGATCGCTGCTGCGGCGAGTCGGGCACCTTCGCGGTCACGCGTCCGGACATTTCGACGCAAGTGCGCTTCCGCAAGGAAGAGGAAATTCGCAAGGGTGCGGCGAAACTGCGCGGCATTCCGCTCGTGGCTGAAGCCGGTTCGAACGCGATCAATCCGATGAACGCATCCGCGGGCACGGCCGGCGCGGCGCCCGGCTCGGTGCTGTCGGCGGGCGACGGCGCGCAGACCAGCGGCACGGACGTGAAGATCCTGACGAGCTGCCCGTCGTGCCTGCAAGGGCTGTCGCGCTACAACGAAGACGCCAACATCGAGGCGGATTACATCGTCGTGGAGATCGCGCGCAAGACGCTCGGCGAGAACTGGATGGAACAGTACGTCGAACGCGCGAACAATGGCGGTATCGAGCGCGTGCTGGTGTAATAGCGGAATCGATGTTTGATTTCGTTAGAGGGTCGCGATGGACTGTGTGTTTTGCCGTGAAGACGGCGGCGAAGTGCTGTGGGCGGACGACGCATTGCGCGTCGTCCTCGCCGATGAACCCGACTGGCCGGGCCTGTGCCGCGTCGTCTGGGGCGCGCACGTCGGCGAAATGTCCGATCTGCCGGACGCGGACCGTGCGCGCGTGATGACCGCCGTCAATGGCGTCGAACGCGCGATGCGCCGCGTGCTGGCGCCGGAGAAGATCAATCTGGCGAGCCTCGGCAATCAGGTGCCGCATGTGCACTGGCATGTCATTCCCCGCTTTTCCAACGATTCCCGTTTTCCGCTGCCCATCTGGGCGCCGCGTCAGCGCACGGTTTCCGAGGCGCAGCTATCCAAGCGCCGCGCGCAGGCGACGCTCTTGCGCGAAGCCATCCGCAACGAGCTGAATCAGGCGTTCGGCCACCATTAATTTCAAGAGATAAGGCTCATCATGAGCGGACTGACATCGACGACGCCGATTCCCACCGGCGTCGTTCTGCATTCGAAATCCCGCGTGCTCGAACTGCAATACGGCGACGGCGAGTCGTATCGCGTGCCGTTCGAACTCCTGCGCGTCTATTCGCCGTCCGCTGAAGTGCAGGGCCACGGGCCGGGGCAGGAGACCCTGCAGACGGGCAAGCGCGAGGTGAGCATCATCGGCGTGGAACCGGTCGGCCATTACGCGCTGCAGCTCAACTTTTCGGACGGCCACAACACCGGGATCTATTCGTGGGACATTCTTTACGATCTCGCGACGCGGCAGGATGCGCTTTGGCGCGACTATCTGGCGAAGCTCGAAGCCGCCGGTCTCGACCGCGACGCGCCGATGGCGGCGAAGGCGTCGGGCGGACACTGCCACTAAATAAACGATTCGCGGCATAACGCCGCATGGCCGGCGCGACGATTGCGCGGGTCGACAACGAACAACAGGCGAGGAACGAGCGCTATGAGCAAGACCCACTTCGGATACGAAACGGTTGACGAGCAGGACAAGGCGAGAAAGGTGGCGGGCGTGTTTCACTCCGTCGCGAGCAACTACGACCTGATGAACGACCTGATGTCCGGCGGGCTGCACCGCATCTGGAAGCACTTCACGATCGGGCAGGCCAGGGTGCGGGCGGGCTACAGGGTGCTGGACATCGCGGGCGGCACCGGCGATCTGGCGATGGCCTTCGCCAAACAGGCCGGCGAGACCGGGGAGGTCTGGCACACGGACATCAACGAGTCGATGCTGCGCGTCGGGCGCGACCGGCTCGTGGACAAAGGCGTGATCACGCCGACGCTTCTCTGCGATGCGGAGAAAATTCCTTTCCCTGACAATTATTTCAATGTAATTACAGTCGCCTTCGGTTTGCGCAACATGACGCACAAGGACCGGGCGCTTGCCGAGATGCACCGCGTGCTCAAGCCGGGCGGGCGCTTGCTGGTGCTGGAATTCTCCAAGGTTTGGGAACCGCTCAAGAAACCGTACGACCTGTTTAGTTTCAAGGTTTTGCCGTGGCTGGGCGAGAAAGTTGCGAAGGATGCCGACAGCTACCGGTATCTGGCGGAGTCGATTCGCATGCACCCGGACCAGGAAACTTTGAAAACAATGATGGAACAAGCGGGCCTGGATCGGGTCGAATATTACAATTTGTCAGGTGGCGTGGTAGCGTTACACGTCGGGACCAAATTTTAGTGTTCCACTCTCTAAAGGATTCGAAATGTCCGATTCGCGCACACCCCAAACCCGGGGCTTCCTGAGCGTCTTCTTCAGGAAGGCCGGAATCCTGGCGCTGGCTGGCGTTATCGCGGCTGGCGCAATTTTCGCGGAAACGGCGGAAGCCAAGCGCATGGGCGGCGGCCGCAGCATGGGCCGGCAGTCGGCCACGGCAACGCAGCAGCATCAGGCGACGCCGCCGTCGCAATCCATGCAGCAGGGCCAGGCCGCGCAGGCTCAGCGCGCGCAACCCGCGCCCGCTGCTGCGGCGGCGCAGCCCGCGCGCAATCGCTGGCTCGGGCCCATCGCCGGTCTCGCCGCAGGTCTCGGCATCGCGGCGCTGCTGTCGCACTTCGGCCTCGGCGAAGCCTTCGCCGGCGCGATGGCGAACATGATCATGATCGCGTTGATCGTGCTTGCGGCCGTCATGCTGTTCCGCTTCATCATGAGAAAGCGCCAGGGCAACAACTCGACGCCGGCGTACGCGGGCGCGGGTTCCGCTTCGCCTTATGGCAACTTGACTGGCAACTCGGCCGCCCGCACCGGGCTGAATCAGGAGCCGGCGCGCACGTTTCAGCCGCAGTCGAGCGCTTTCGGCGGCAATGTGATCGATGCCCCCGCCACGGCCGTCGCGCAACCGGACGTCCCGGCGGGCTTCGATACCGAAGCGTTCGTCCGTAACGCGAAGGTGTACTTCGTGCGTCTGCAGGACGCGTGGGATCGCGGCAACGTCAACGACATCCGCGAATTCACGACGCCCGAAATGTTCGCCGAAGTGAAACTGGACGTCGATGCACGCGGTGCCACGCCGAATCGCACGGATGTCGTGCAGCTCAACGCGGACGTGCTCGGCGTCGAAGATCGCGCAAGCGAGTACCTCGCGAGCGTGCGCTTCCACGGCCTGATCCGCGAGTCGGAAGGGGCGGCGGCTGAACCGTTCGTCGAAGTCTGGAACCTGTCGAAGCAGAAAGCGGGCAACGAAGGCTGGCTGCTGGCCGGCATCCAGCAGGTCAGCTGATCGATCGCCGGCTGCCGCGCCCACACGGGCGGCGGCCGGTGCGTCAGCGAGAAACTGCCGTCATTGTTTCAAAAAGACTCACCCTAGGGCATGGCCGCGCGCCTGCGCGGCTATAAACCGTAGAATAGAACCCGCGCGAGCTGCCGCTTGCGCGGGTTTTTTCATCTCAGAGCCGATGACGAACGCATACGAATCATCCCGTCCCGCCACCACTCCCGCCTTGAGGTCCGCGTCCACTGCGTTCGCGGCCGTCGTCAATCATCTGCTGGTTCGCGAGCCGTGGGCGCGCGAACGCGTCAAGCCGTATGCCGGCAAGTGCGTGAGACTCGTGTGCGGGCCGGTATCGATTGCCCTCGTCGCGCAGGCCGACGGCCTTTTCGCCGCCATTAGCGAAGCCCAGGCGCCGCACTTCGACGTGACCATCGCCGTGCCGCTCGACGCGCTGCCCGCCTTCCTGCAAGGCGGGCAGGCGGCGGTGATGAAGCATGTGCGCATCGAAGGCGATGCCGAATTCGCGACGACGCTCGCGAAGCTGGCCGAACATTTGCGGTGGGACCCGGAGGAAGACCTGTCGCGCGTGATCGGCGATGCGCCCGCGCATCGTGTCGGCCGCATCGCGCGGACGGTGCAGGAACAGGCGCGGCGCACGGGCCGCAATGTGCTGGATTCGGTCGCCGAATATCTGCTCGACGAACGCCCGCAACTCGTGCGCAAGAACGCGCTCGATGCGTTCAACGCGGAACTGTCGCGTGCGCGGGATGCCCTGGCGCGCGTCGAGAAGCGTATCGAGAGGATGGAACAGACCGTCCAGCAACGATCCACGGCCCGCGGCGCCTCAGCGCGGACCGGCGGCGAGTCCGTGCGCGACTCGCACGAATAACGAGCTGAAGCGAACCCCGACCATGCGTTTTCTGCGTTTCCTCAAGATTTTTTTCACCATCGTCCGATTCGGCCTCGACGAGCTGGTGATGAGCGGCATCAACGATCGGCGCGTCCGCTATCTGATGCGCATCACCACGTTCGGCCGCCGCTTCGACATCGAGCGCGGCATCCGGCTGAGACTCGCGCTGGAAAGCCTCGGCCCGATCTTCGTGAAATTCGGTCAGGTGCTTTCGACGCGGCGCGATCTCTTGCCGGTCGATATCGCCAACGAACTCGCCAAGCTGCAGGATCGCGTGCCGCCGTTCGATTCGAACCTGGCGGTGTCGATCATCGAAAAGGCGCTCGGTGCGCCGATCGACCATCTTTTCGACGATTTCGAGCGCGTGCCGGTGGCGAGCGCGTCGATCGCGCAGGTGCACTTCGCGAAGATCAGGCACGGCGAGCACGCCGGCAAGCCCGTCGCGGTGAAGGTGCTGCGGCCGGGCATGCTGCCCGTCATCGATTCCGATCTGGCCTTGCTGCGCGATATCGCGATCTGGGCCGAACGTCTGTGGCCGGACGGCCGGCGACTGAAGCCGCGCGAAGTCGTCGCGGAGTTCGACAAATATCTGCATGACGAACTGGATCTGATGCGCGAAGCCGCGAACGGCAGCCAGTTGCGGCGCAACTTCGCGGGCCTCGACCTGCTGCTCGTGCCGGAGATGTACTGGGACCTGTCCGCGCCGACGGTGCTCGTGATGGAACGGATGGTCGGCGTGCCGATCAGCCAGGTGGAAACGCTGCGCGCTGCGGGCGTGGACATTCCGAAGCTGGCTCGCGAGGGCGTCGAGATTTTCTTCACGCAGGTGTTCCGCGACGGCTTCTTCCACGCGGACATGCATCCGGGCAATATTCAGGTCAGTCTCGATCCGGCCACCTTCGGGCGCTATATCGCGCTGGATTTCGGCATCGTCGGGGCGCTGTCGGACTTCGACAAGAACTACCTCGCGCAGAACTTTCTCGCGTTCTTCAAGCGCGACTATCACCGCGTCGCCACGCTGCACCTCGAGTCCGGCTGGGTGCCGCCGAGCACGCGCGTCGAGGAACTCGAAAGCGCGATTCGCGCGGTCTGCGAGCCGTACTTCGACCGGGCGTTGAAGGACATATCGCTCGGGCAGGTGCTGATGCGGCTCTTTTCGACGTCGCGACGCTTCAACGTCGAGATTCAGCCGCAACTCGTGCTGCTGCAGAAGACGATGCTCAACGTCGAAGGGCTCGGCCGTTCGCTCGATCCGGAACTCGATCTCTGGAAAACCGCGAAACCGTATCTGGAACGCTGGATGAATGCGCAGATCGGCTGGCGCGGCTGGTACGAGCGCCTGCAGATGGAAGCGCCGCAGTGGAGCAAGACGATCCCGCAATTGCCGCGGCTGATCCATCATCTGCTCGCCGAGCGCCATGACGTGCCGAGAAGCGGCAACGACGACACCATGCGCCTGCTTCTCGCGGAGCAGAAGCGCACGAATCGGCTGCTGATCACGCTGCTGGTTGTCGGCCTCGTGGCGATGGCGGGCGCGGGCCTGGTCATCGCACAGATGTGGATGGGTCATCCATGAGCGATCCGGCTTTCAACAACCGCAATCCGGACACGCCGGGCTTCTGGGACGAGCGGTTCGATCAGCGCTTCACGCCGTGGGATCAGGCGGGCGTGCCGGAGGCGTTCGCGTCGTTCGCGGCCGGGCTGCCTGACGCGGCGGCGACTCGAGTGCTGATTCCCGGCTGCGGCAGTGCGTACGAAGCATCGTTCCTGGCCGAACACGGCTGCACCGTGCGGGCGATCGACTTCTCGGCGAGCGCCGTCGCGGCGGCGCGCGAGCAGTTGGGCGCGCGGGCGGAGATCGTCGAGCAGGTCGATTTCTTTTCCTACCAGCCGCCGTTCGCGCCGGACTGGATATACGAACGCGCGTTTCTTTGCGCGCTGCCGAAGCATCGCTGGACGGACTATGCCGCGCGCATGGCCGCGCTGCTGCAACCCGGCGCACTGCTCGCCGGCTTCTTTTTCATCGGCGCGACACCGAAAGGGCCGCCGTTCGGGATCGAACGCGGCGAACTCGATGCGCTTCTCGTCCCGGATTTCGAACTGATCGACGATCGCGAAGTGAGCGGCTCGATTCCCGTCTTCGCCGGCCGCGAGCGCTGGCTGACCTGGCGGCGCGCTTGAAATCCTGCGATGCGATCCTCATATAGCGCGTAGCCAAAAATCCGGGCATAAGCCCGTTTGCGGCTATAATTCAAGGCTTTGCAAGCGTTGACAGATCATTGTAGGAAGAGTGCCATGCCGATTTACGCATACCGCTGCGCATCCTGCGGCCACGAAAAAGACGTGCTTCAGAAACTGAGCGATGCACCGCTCACGCAATGTCCTGCCTGCGGAAAGGACGCATTCTCCAAGCAAGTTACCGCGGCGGGTTTCCAGTTGAAGGGCTCCGGCTGGTACGTCACGGATTTCCGGGGCGGCAACAACGGCGGCTCGTCGAATGCGGCGACGGCGAAATCCGGCGAAACGGCTGCGGCCGGCGATAGCGCCAGCGCCGCGTCGTCGTCCTCGTCCGATGCGTCGGCGTCTGCAAGCTCCACGCCCGCCGCGAGCGCGCCGGCTTCGCCCGCATCGTCGGACGCCGCCTGACGCCCGGGCGTCTGCCGTGCGGCGCGGCTGATTTCGCGGCGGCCGCTGATCCGCACTGCCGCGCGGTCCGAGACCCCTACGAGCCGCATCGAACGCGAGAGCCGCGCTCCGCTCACGCCCGGCCCGCCCAACCGCTCGCAGCGACCATATCGACTAAAACGTGACGACGAAAAAGACTACGCTCAAAACCGTGTTCCTCACCGGCCTGCTCGTGCTGGTGCCGCTTGCCATCACCCTGTGGGTGCTCGGCCTCGTGATCGGAACAATGGACCAGACGCTGCTGCTGTTGCCGTCCGCGTGGCAGCCCGAGCGCGTCTTCGGTTTCCACCTGCCGGGCCTCGGCGCGTTGCTCACGCTGGCGTTCATCTTCATCGTCGGCCTGCTCACGCAGAATTTCATCGGGCAGAAGCTCGTGCTGTGGTGGGACGCGATCGTTCGTCATATTCCTGTCGTCGGCCCGCTTTATACCAGCGTCAAACAAGTGTCGGACACGCTGCTTTCGTCGAGCGGCAATGCATTTCGCAAGGCGCTGCTGATCGAGTATCCGCGCAAGGGTTCGTACACCATCGGCTTCCTGACCGGCATACCCGGCGGTGACGTGCTCAACCATCTGAAGGAAGATCACGTGAGCGTCTATGTGCCGACGACGCCCAACCCGACCTCCGGCTTCTTCCTGATGATGCCGAAGAGCGAAGTCGTCGAACTGGACATGACCGTCGACGCGGCACTCAAGTACATCGTCTCGATGGGCGTGGTGGCCCCCGCTCCGAGCACGCCGCTCGCGCAGGTTGCGCCTGCGCGCCGCCCCACCGAGCCGCCGATGTAATGCCGGCGCGCGCAGGGAATCGAGCCGACGAAGCGCCGTTCCGCACGCGAGCCGTTGATTAACGAACAACGAAACACACACACATCATGTCGATGAGATCTGAATACTGCGGTCTGGTGACCGAAGCCCTGCTGGGCCAAACCGTCTCGCTGTGCGGCTGGGTGCATCGCCGCCGCGATCACGGGGGCGTTATCTTCATCGACTTGCGCGATCGCGAAGGGCTCGTTCAGGTCGTCTGCGATCCGGATCGCGCCGAGATGTTCAGCGTCGCCGAAGGCGTGCGCAACGAATTCTGCGTGCAGGTGAAGGGCGTGGTGCGCAACCGGCCGGAAGGCACGGCCAACGCCAACCTGACGAGCGGCAAGATCGAAGTGCTGTGCCATGAGCTGACGGTGCTGAACGCATCGGTGACGCCGCCGTTCCAGCTCGATGACGACAATCTCTCCGAAACCACGCGCCTCACGCATCGCGTGCTCGACCTGCGTCGTCCGCAGATGCAGAAGAATCTCCGTCTGCGCTATCGCGTGGCAATGGAAGTGCGCAAGTATCTGGACGCGCAAGGCTTCATCGACATCGAAACGCCGATGCTCACCAAGAGCACGCCCGAAGGCGCGCGTGACTATCTCGTGCCGTCGCGCGTGAATGCCGGCCAGTTCTTCGCGCTGCCGCAATCGCCGCAATTGTTCAAGCAATTGCTGATGGTGGCGAACTTCGACCGCTATTACCAGATCACGAAGTGCTTCCGCGACGAAGACCTGCGCGCCGACCGTCAGCCGGAATTCACGCAGATCGACTGCGAAACCTCGTTCCTGAACGAGCAGGAGATTCGCGATCTGTTCGAAAACATGATCCGCCATGTCTTCAAGGAGACGATGGATGTCGCGCTGCCGGAGCAATTCCCGGTGATGCTCTATTCGGAAGCGATGCGCCGCTTCGGTTCCGACAAGCCCGACCTGCGCGTGAAGCTCGAATTCGCCGACCTGACCGACGCCGTGCGCGACGTCGACTTCAAAGTGTTCAGCATGCCGGCGAACTCGAAGGACGGCCGCGTTGCTGCGCTGCGCGTGCCGAAGGGCGGCGAGCTGTCACGCGGGGACATCGACGGGTACACGGAATTCGTGCGTATCTACGGCGCGAAGGGTCTCGCGTGGATCAAGGTCAACGACAAGACCAAGGGCCGTGACGGCCTGCAAAGCCCGATCGTCAAGAACCTGCATGACGCGGCGCTGGCGGCGATCATGGAGCGCACCGGCGCCGAGGACGGCGACATCATTTTCTTCGCCGCCGATCGCGCGAAGGTCGTGAACGACAGTCTGGGTGCGTTGCGCCTGAAGATCGGTCATTCGGAATTCGGCAAGGCGAACGGCCTGCTGGAAACCGGCTGGAAGCCGCTGTGGGTGATCGACTTCCCGATGTTTGAGTACGACGAGGAAGAGAACCGTTACGTGGCCGCGCACCACCCGTTCACCAGCCCGAAGGACGAGCACCTCGAATATCTCGAAACCGATCCGGCCCGTTGCCTCGCGAAGGCCTACGACATGGTGCTGAACGGCTGGGAAATCGGCGGCGGTTCGGTGCGTATCTTCCAGGAAGACGTGCAGAGCAAGGTGTTCCGCGCGCTGAAGATCGGCGCGGAAGAAGCGCGCCTCAAGTTCGGCTTCCTGCTCGACGCGCTGCAGTACGGCGCCCCGCCGCACGGCGGTATCGCGTTCGGTCTGGACCGCATCGTCACGCTGATGTCGGGCGCCGATTCGATCCGCGACACCATCGCCTTCCCGAAGACGCAACGCGCGCAGGACCTGCTGACGCAAGCGCCGAGCGAAGTCGACGAACGCCAGTTGCGCGAACTGCATATCCGTCTGCGTCAGCCGGAGCAGAAGGCGCAGTAAGGTCGCATTGTCGTCATGAAGAAGGCGCGGGACCGTTTTGGCCCGCGCCTTTTTCATATTTTGCGTTACAGTCTCCGGGCCAAAGACATAACGAAAGCGCGTTCCTCACGTCATGCAGAAGCCGCCCAAAATCCCCGAGTCCGTCCTGGTCGTCATCCATACGCCCGACCTCGATGTCCTCATCATCGAGCGAGCAGATCACAAAGGATTCTGGCAATCCGTGACAGGCTCGAAGGACACCTTCGACGAACCGCTCATCGAGACTGCCGTGCGCGAAGTACAGGAAGAGACGGGAATCATCGTCGGCAGTCCGCTCGTGCCGCAGGCCGCGCTGCTCGACTGGCATCACAGCATCCAGTACGAGATCTATCCGCAGTGGCGGCATCGCTATGCGGAAGGTGTCCTGCACAACACCGAACACCAGTTCAGCTTGTGTGTACCGCACTGTCTGGAAGTGACACTCGCGCCGCGCGAACACACGTCGCACTTGTGGCTGCCGCTGCGCGAAGCGGCTGACCGCTGCTTCTCGTGGTCGAACCGCGAAGCGATTCTTCAACTGCCCGAGCGCCTCGCGGCGCATAGCCGATGATCGGTGTGCGGCCGCGGCGCAACTTCAAGCGGTTGCGCGAGGCGCTGTTTTCCGGACGGCGTCCGCCACGGCTTTGCTTCACCGTCGGCAACGAGGTGCGGATTTTTCAGGGCGGCGTGTCGTTCTTTCCGGCGCTGATCGAGCGGATCGACAATGCGAAGGAGTACGTGTCGCTCGAAACGTACATTTTCGCCAACGACGACATCGGCCGCGCCGTCTCCGATGCGCTCGTGCGCGCGGCGGCGCGCGGCGTGACGGTGCGCGTGATTACCGATGGCGTCGGCACCGAAGGCAATCTCCCGATGTTTGCGCAGTGGAAGGAAAGCGGCGTCGAGCATCGGATCTACAACCCGCATCTGCTGTTCGGGCCGCTCGGCTTTTCGCGGACGCATCGGAAGCTCGCGCTCGTCGACGGCACGTATGCGTTTTGCGGCGGCATCAATATCGTCGATGACTACGACCAGAACGGAACGCGGCTGGACGAGCCCCGCTGGGATTTCGCGATGGAAGCGCAGGGGCCCGTCGTCAAGGACGTGCGCGATGCCTTCGATGTGCAATGGGACCGTATCCGGCTCGGCGTCAAGCCGCGCGAGCCGCGCGCGGCGGGCTGCGATCCGGAGCCGCCGCAAAGCCGATGGAGTTCCCGGCGCGCCATGCGCGCACGTCAGCGCGCGCGCCTCGGCGAGATTCATGCGGTGGACCGTCCGTGCGTGGCGTTCGTCGCGCGGGACAATTTGCTGAACCGGCGCGCCATCGAGAAGGCGTACTTACGAGCCATCGCCCATGCCGAGCGCGAAGTGCTGCTCGCCAACCCCTATTTCATGCCCGGTCGCAAACTGCGGCGCGCGCTCGTCCAGGCGGCGCGACGCGGCGTGCGCGTTTCGCTCGTCATCGGGCGCAAGGAATTCGTCGCGCTCGACTACGCGACGCCTTTTCTCTACGGCAACTTGCTGAAGCACGGCGTGCGGATCGCCGAATACGAAAAGACCATGCTTCATGGCAAGGTCGCTGTCGTGGACGCCGACTGGGCAACGATCGGCTCCTCGAACCTCGACGCGCTCTCGCTCGTCCTGAACAACGAAGCGAACATGGTGCTCGTGAATCACCCGGAAATCGCCGGCTTGCACGACGCCATTCTTCAGGCTTTTGACGATGGCAGTCCCATCGACGAGAAGCACTATGCGTCGCGTCCTGTCACCGAGCGCGTTTTGAGCTGGCTCGCCTACAACAGCTATCGCGCGATGATGAAAGTCATCACCATCGGCCAATACGATTGAAGCCAAAAAAGCCTGACACGGGGCAGAATGGTTGACAGGTGTCAAACATGCTCCCACGAAATGGGAAGTCGGGCAGTCACTTACATGCAGTCCATGCATAAAAAGCGACAATCATCGAGTCGAGTTTGAGATTTATCTCATTGACTCCGACGAAGAGTTAGAAACGGCTTTCTAATAAATTGCTTGTATCACCGGCGTTCGGCCACAATAATAGAACGGCCGTTCGTTTTCAATCGGGTCACGAGAGGACGGTAGGGATCATGCGAAAAGGCGAACAGACGCGGGCCGCGATTCTCGACGCAGCGTTGGATCTGGCAAGCCGGGACGGGCTGGAGGGATTGACGATCGGCCTTCTGGCCGAGCGGATGCAGATGAGCAAAAGCGGCGTGTTTGCGCATTTCGGCTCACGCGAGGACTTGCAGGTGGAAGTGGTGCGCGAGTACCACCGCCGTTTCGAGGACGAAGTCTTCTTCCCGAGCTTGCGCGAGCCGCGCGGCTTGCCGCGATTGCGGGCCATGATGAGCCGCTGGATGGAGAAGCGCATCGACGAAGTGACGACGGGCTGCATCTACATCAGCGGGGCGGTCGAGTATGACGACCGAGCGGCGAGTGCGGTGCGCGAGCAGCTCGTGAGCAGCGTGACCACCTGGCGCGAGGCGCTGTTGCGGGCGATTCGCCAGGCGAAGGACGAAGGGCATCTGAAGCAGGAGACGGATCCGAAACTGATGCTTTTCGAGTTGTACAGCTTTACGCTCGGCCTGCATCACGACGCGCGTTTCCTGCACTTGCCGGAAGCCGTGCAACTGACGCGGGACGCGCTGGAGAAGACGTTCGTTTCGTATCAGACGTCGAACACATCCGCCGATGGCGGCGCACGGCAGGCAATCGAGCCGGGCGCGCTGGGCGGCGCGGGTGCGTCGGCGAATCTGACTTCGCATCAACATGGGAGCCGTTAGCGGCGTCGGCTGAATCGTGAAGGGTTCGGCGGCGCGCAACGACCAAGCTCGAGAAACTGGAGAGAGTCATGGGACAGTACGCCGCCCCCCTTCGCGACATGCAGTTCGTGCTGCATGAATTGCTGAACGTCGAAGCAGAACTGAAGCGCATGCCGAAGCATGCCGATCTCGATGCGGACACCATCAACCAGGTGCTCGAGGAAGCCGGCAAGTTCTGCTCCGAGGTTGTTTTTCCGCTCAACCAGACGGGCGACCGCGAAGGCTGCACGTATGAGGGCGATGGCGTCGTGAAGACGCCGTCGGGCTTCAGGGAGGCGTATCGCCAGTATGTCGAGGCGGGCTGGCCCGCGCTCGGCTGCGATCCCGAGTTCGGCGGGCAGGGGTTACCTGCGTTCGTCAATAATGCGCTGTACGAAATGCTGAACTCCGCGAATCAGGCCTGGACGATGTACCCAGGCCTGTCGCATGGCGCATACGAGTGTCTGCACGCGCACGGCACGCCGGAGCAGAAGTCGGTGTATCTGCCGAAGCTGGTCGAAGGCGTGTGGACGGGCACCATGTGCCTGACCGAGCCGCATTGCGGCACCGATCTCGGCATCCTGCGCACGAAGGCGGAGCCGAACGGCGACGGTTCCTATGCGCTCACCGGCACGAAGATCTTCATCTCGAGCGGCGAGCACGACATGGCGGAGAACATCGTGCATCTGGTGCTCGCGCGTCTGCCGGGCGCGCCGATGGGCACGAAGGGCATTTCGCTTTTCATCGTGCCGAAGTTCGTACCGGATGCGAGCGGCGCGATCGGCGAGCGCAACGGCATCAAGTGCGGGTCGATCGAGCACAAGATGGGCATCCACGGCAACGCGACCTGCGTGATGAACCTGGATGGCGCGAAGGGCTGGCTCGTCGGTGAATCGAACAAGGGCTTGAACGCCATGTTCGTGATGATGAACGCGGCGCGTCTGGGTGTCGGCATGCAGGGACTCGGGCTGACGGAAGTGGCGTATCAGAACTCGCTCGCGTATGCGAAGGAGCGTTTGCAGATGCGCTCGCTCACCGGTCCGAAAGCGCCGGACAAGCCGGCTGATCCGATCATCGTGCATCCGGATGTGCGTCGCATGCTGCTTACGCAGAAGGCGTATGCCGAGGCGGGCCGTGCGTTCGCGTATTGGGCGGCGCTCAATATCGACAAGGAACTGTCGCACGAGGATGAAGCGGCGCGCCGGGAAGCGGCTGATTTTGTCGCGCTGCTCACGCCCGTAATCAAGGCGTTTCTCACCGATAACGCGTTCGAAGGCACCAATCTCGCGATGCAGATTTACGGCGGTCACGGCTTCATTTCCGAATGGGGCATGGAGCAGTACGTCCGTGATGCGCGCATCAACATGATCTACGAAGGCACCAATTCCATTCAGGCGCTCGATCTGCTCGGCCGCAAGATTCTTGGCGACATGGGCGTGAAGATGAAGGCCTTCGGCAAGGTCGTGGCGGAGTTCATCGAGGAAGAGGGCGTGAAGCCCGAGATGCAGGAGTTCATCAATCCGCTTGCCGATATCGGCGAGAAGGTTCAGAAGCTCACCATGGAGATCGGCATGAAGGCCATGCAGAATCCTGATGAAGTGGGCGCAGCTGCCGTGCCGTACTTGCGGACGGTTGGGCATCTGGTGTTCTCCTATTTCTGGGCGCGCATGGCTAGGGTTGCGCTCGACAGGGCCGCTTCCGGCGATGCGTTCTATACGGCCAAGCTGGCCACCGCTCGGTTCTATTTCGCCAAGCTGCTGCCTGAGACTGCTTCTACTATTCGCGCTGCGCGATCGGGAGCCAAGTCTCTTATGGAATTCGATGAGGCCTGGTTTTGATTTATTTCGGTGAGCTTGTATTCGCGGCGGTCTATTAGTGCGCCCGGGGAGGCGGCTACTGCAAGCAAACGCAAGACAACGTAGCAAATCAACCGAACGCACCAAGCCCACCCGACCGCGCCGCAGAAGCAAAAAAACTCCCAACCTGGAGAGGTAAAACCAAGTGAGCACCTTGAACATCCGCAAAGTCGCCGTGCTCGGCGCCGGCGTGATGGGCGCGCAGATCGCTGCGCATCTGATCAACGCCCGCGTGCCCGTGCTGCTGTTCGACCTTCCAGCGAAGGAAGGCCCCAAAAACGGCATCGCGCTGAAGGCGATCGAGAATCTCAAAAAGCTCTCGCCAGCGCCGCTAGGCATGAAAGACGATGCCCAATACATCGAACCGGCCAACTACGACGACGACATCGAGAAACTAAGGGAATGCGATCTCGTTATCGAAGCCATCGCCGAGCGCATGGACTGGAAGCACGACCTCTACAAAAAGGTCGCCCCGCACATCGCGCCGCACGCAATCTTCGCGAGCAACACGTCCGGACTCTCCATCACCGAACTGTCGAACGGCTTCGATGAAGAACTCAAGGCGCGCTTCTGCGGCGTGCACTTCTTCAATCCGCCGCGCTACATGCATCTGGTCGAACTCATCCCGACCGCATCGACGAAGCCGGAAATCCTCGATCAACTCGAAACGTTCCTCACGAGCGCCATCGGCAAAGGCGTCGTGCGCGCCAAAGACACGCCGAACTTCATCGCGAACCGCGTCGGCGTCTTTTCGATCCTCGCCGTCATCGCCGAAGCAGAGAAGTTCGGGCTGCGCTTCGACGAAGTCGACGACCTTACCGGCGCACGCCTCGGCCGCGCGAAATCGGCCACTTTCCGCACCGCCGATGTCGTCGGCCTCGACACGATGGCGCACGTCATCAAGACGATGCAGGACAACCTCGCCGATGATCCGTTCTTCCCCGTCTACACGACGCCGCCCGTACTCGCCGAGCTGGTGAAGAACGGCGCGCTCGGCCAGAAATCCGGCGCAGGCTTCTATCGAAAGGAAGGCAAGGCCATCAAGGTCCTCGATCCGAAGACCGCGCAATACGTCGATGGCGGCGCGAAAGCCGACGAGATCATCGGCCGCATCCTGAAGCGCCCGCCCGCTGAACGCTTCAAGTTGCTGCGCGAAACGGACAACAAGCAGGCGCACTTCCTGTGGGCCATCTTCCGCGACGTGTTCCATTACATCGCGGTGCATCTCGAATCGATCGCCGATAACGCGCGCGACATCGACCTCGCCATCCGTTGGGGCTTCGGCTGGAATCAGGGGCCATTCGAAAGCTGGCAGGCGGCGGGCTGGCAACAGATCGCGAAGTGGGTGCAGGAAGACATCGACGCCGGCAAGGCGCTGTCCAGCGCGCCGCTGCCCGCATGGGTGCTCGACGGCCTCGTCGCAGAGAAAGGCGGCGTCCACACCGATGAAGGGTCCTGGTCGCCCGCCGCGCGCAAATTCGAGCCGCGCTCGACGCTGCCCGTCTACGGCAAGCAGGTGTTCCGCGCGCCGATCATCGGCGAAACGGGCGCCGATCCGAAGAGCTACGGCAAGACGCTCATCGAAACCGATAGCGTGCGCGCCTGGCTCGACGACGATCAGGGCGACGTCGTCATCGTCTCGTTCAAGACGAAGATGAACACCATCGGTCCCGGCGTCATCGACGGACTCACGCAAGCCATCGAGCTCGCGGAGAAGGCGTATCGCGGCGTGGTGATCTGGCAGCCGACGTCGCTCACGCTCGGCGCACCGGGCGGTCCGTTCTCGGCGGGCGCGAATCTCGAGGAAGCCATGCCCGCGTTCATGATGGGCGGGGCAAAAGGCATCGAACCGTTCGTGAAGAAGTTCCAGCAAGGCATGCTGCGCGTCAAGTACGCGAACGTGCCGGTCGTGTCGGCGGTATCGGGTATTGCGCTCGGCGGCGGCTGCGAATTGCTGCTGCATTCGGCGAAGCGCGTAGCGCATATCGAGAGCTACATCGGGCTCGTGGAAGTGGGCGTCGGTCTCGTGCCGGCGGGCGGCGGCCTGAAGGAAGCCGCGTTGCGCGCCGCCGAAGCCGCGAGCGCCGTCAACGCGACGAGCGATCTGCTCAAGTTCCTGCAGAAGCCGTTCGAGAACGCGGCGATGGCGAAAGTCTCCGGCTCCGCGCTCGAAGCACGCGCGATGGGCTATCTGAAGCCATCGGACACGATCGTGTTCAACGTGCACGAGCTGCTCGACATCGCAAAGAAAGAAGCACGCGCGCTGTCCGATGCGGGCTATCGCGCGCCGTTGCGCGTGAAGCAGGTGCCGGTCGCGGGCCGCTCGGCGATATCGACGATCAAGGCGTCGCTCGTCAACATGCGTGACGGACGCTTCATCAGCGCGCATGACTTTCTGATCGCGAGCCGCATCGCGGAAGCGGTGTGCGGCGGGGACGTCGAAGGCGGCAGCATGGTCGATGAAGAATGGCTGCTCGCGCTCGAGCGCCGCGCGTTCATCGAACTGCTCGGCACGCAGAAGACGCAGGAACGGATCATGGGCATGTTGCAGACCGGCAAGCCGGTGCGTAACTGAGCGGAGCTTTGAAGATGAGCAAACAATTGCAAGACGCATACATCGTCGCCGCGAGCCGCACGCCGATCGGCAAGGCGCCGCGCGGCGTGTTCAGGAACACGCGCCCGGACGAACTGCTCGTCCACGCGATCAAGTCGGCCGTCGCGCAAGTGCCGGGGCTCGATACGAACGTGATCGAAGACGCGATCGTCGGCTGCGCGATTCCGGAAGCCGAACAGGGGCTGAACGTCGCGCGCATGGGCGCACTGCTCGCCGGGCTGCCGAAGACGGTCGGCGGCGTGACGGTCAACCGCTTCTGCGCGTCCGGGTTGACCGCGCTCGCGATGGCGGCGGACCGCATTCGCGTGGGCGAAGCGGACGCGATGATCGCGGGCGGCTGCGAATCGATGAGCATGGTGCCGATGATGGGCAACAAGCCGTCGCTGTCGCCGCATATCTTCGATCGCAACGAGGACATCGGCATTGCGTACGGCATGGGGCTGACGGCCGAGCAGGTGGCCGAACGCTGGAAGGTGAGCCGCGAGGCGCAGGACGCGTTCGCGGTGGAGTCGCATCGCAAGGCATTGGCTGCGCAGCAATCGGGCGAATTCGCCGATGAGATCGCCGCCTACATGCTGAACGAGCGCTTCCCCGATCTCGAAAGCGGCGAAGTGCGCGTAAATGCGCGCGAGATTGTGTTCGACGAAGGCCCGCGCGCCGACACGACGCTCGAGGGTCTCGCCAGACTGCGGCCCGTGTTCGCGAACAAGGGCTCGGTGACGGCGGGCAACAGCTCGCAGACTTCGGATGGCGCGGGCGCGCTGATCGTCGTGTCCGAGAAGATCCTCAAGCAGTTCAACCTGACGCCGCTCGCGCGCTTCGTGAGCTTCGCGGTGCGTGGCGTGCCACCGGAAATCATGGGCATCGGGCCGAAGGAAGCCATTCCCGCTGCGCTCAAGGCGGCGGGCCTGACGCAGGACGATCTGGACTGGATCGAGCTGAACGAGGCGTTCGCGGCGCAATCGCTCGCGGTCATCAACGATCTGGGGCTCGATACGTCGAAGCTGAATCCGCTCGGCGGGGCGATCGCGCTGGGGCATCCGCTCGGCGCGACGGGCGCGATTCGCTCCGCGACGGTCGTTCACGGCCTGCGCCGCCGCAATCTGAAGTACGGCATGGTGACGATGTGCGTCGGCACCGGCATGGGCGCGGCGGGGATCATCGAACGCGTTTGATCATCGACCGTCCGCGGGCGCGACGCTCGCGGACGTCGGCATCGGGAGGAGACAGCGCAATGGATATCGTCATCGAACGCGCGCAAGGCGTGCTGAGCATCGTGCTCGATCGCCCCGACAAGAAGAACGCGATCACCGCGGCGATGTATCAGGAGATGGCGGACGGCCTTTATGAAGCCGAGAAAGACCCGGCCGTGCGCGCGGTGCTGCTGCGCGGCAACGGCGGTGCGTTCAGCGCGGGCAACGATCTCGAAGACTTTCTCAACGATCCGCCGAAGGACCAGGACGCGCCCGTATTCCAGTTTTTGCGGCGTCTTTCCGGCATGCCGAAGCCCGTTGTCGCGGCGGTATCGGGTGTCGCGGTAGGCATCGGCACGACGATGCTTCTGCATTGCGACATCGTCTATGCCGCGAAAAACGCGAAGTTCTCGCTGCCGTTCGTGCAGCTAGGGCTGTGTCCGGAGGCGGCGTCGAGTCTGCTGCTGCCGCGTATCGCGGGATATCAGCGCGCGGCGGAGAAGCTGCTGCTGGGCGAAGCGTTCAGCGTCGACGAAGCGGTGAGCATGGGCTTCGTCAACGGCGTGATGGATGCCGCCGAACTCGATGCCTACGCGTTCGAGCGTGCGCGACGGCTCGCGGCGCTGCCCGCGGGCTCGCTGCGCGCGACGAAGGCGCTGATGAAAGGCGCGCAGTCGGCGGAAGTGTCCGCGCGCATGGAGGAGGAAGCAGCGCACTTTTCGCGGATGCTCGTCGCGCCGGAAGCGCGAGAGGCGTTCGCGGCGTTCTTTGAGAAGAGGAAGGCGGATTTCACGAAGTTCCAGTGAGCGCGCTTATTCCACGTCGTATTCCACATAACTACTCTCACGCGCAAAACTCACGAGCCGCAGCCCCGCCTGCCTGGCGATGGAAATGGCGAGCGATGTCGGCGCGGAAATGGTGACGACCATCGGCACGCCGACGCGCGCCGACTTGCGCACGAGCTCGTAACTCGCGCGGCTCGAGAGGAACACGAAGCCCTGCGTCGTATCCACGCGCTGCAGCACGAGCTGGCCGATGAGCTTGTCGAGCGCGTTGTGCCGCCCTACGTCCTCGAACGTGAACTGTACGGCGCCGGTTTCATCGCACCATGCGGCGGCGTGCAGCCCGCCCGTCAGCTTCGTCAGACGTTGATGCACAGGCAACTCGCGCGCCGCGCGTTCGATCGCATCGGGGGCAAGCCGCGTCAGGAAGCCGGTGTCCGGCACCCGCTCTGGCTGAAGATCGAGCAAGTCGATACTTTCGATGCCGCACACGCCGCAACCGGTGCGGCCTGCGAGCGCGCGACGCTTGTCCTTCAGCGCAAGAAACGCCTGCTGGACGACTTGCAGATGCACCTCGGCATGCGGCAGCGCGTGGCCATCGTCGCGATAAAAGACTTCGATATCGTGGATGTCGCTTCCCCGCTCGACGATGCCCTCGGTCAGCGAAAAGCCCACCGCGAAGGCTTCGAGATCGCGCGGCGTGCACATCATCACCGCATGCGAGATGCCGTTGAACACCAGCGCGACGGGCCATTCCTGACCGACGTTATCGCTCGCAACGGCGAGCTCGCCCCGCCGATGCCTGCGCACTTGCCGTTCGACATAACCCGGCTGATCTTCGGTTTCCAGTTGGTTCACTTGACTGCACTCCGTTGCTGCACGAACGAGGACCTGGTTAGAGTCCGGGTATGCGGCTTGCTCACCCCACATGCTGTTCCCGCTCGTTCACAGGCGCACGCAGCGGCACAGAATGCACGGTTCCAGCCCAACACCAGGCCCTACAATAACTTAAGCGGGCGATGCGCGCCGGCGCGCGCCCCTCAAAACCAACGAGGCTATCGCCATGGGACTTTACGACGCCGCTCGTCTCTTCAAGTTCGAGATCGAATCTTCGGACAACCTGCGCTTCATTCCGCTCGCGGTGCGCTTCAACCTCGACCGCTTCGGCATGCGCATCACGCTCGATCAATGGCAGATGCTTCCCTACGACGATCGCGTGCTCCTCGCGCGCTTTCCGATCGAGAATGAAGCCGACGTCGAGAAGAACTTCGATCTCGCGCTCGAAGAGATGCTGAAGACGCACGCGAACGCCGCGCCGGACAAAATCCCGCGCGACCCCGAGCCGGTCTGGGCGCACGCCGATGCCGTGCCCGAGGCCGTCGTCCGTCAGAGCAGCCTGTCGGGCGTGAGCGCGCCCAGCCTCTCGCAGTGGGCCACGCTCGATCCGTTCCAGCGTTATGCGCTTGCCAAACTCTCGCGCAATACGGATAAGGCGAATCACGACTTCGTGCCCGCGATGCGGGAGTTCGGGCTGGCGGAGTAGGGCGGGCGATTTTTTTAGCGGCACACTAAAGCTCCCTCAGAACCTGCCGTTATCCACGTAATCCATCAATCGCGGTGTGAGCCCTGGCGCTCGCGCCGCGCTTTTGCGTGGGCGCGCGCACGGCATCGGCGCGTGCCTCGCGGAACAACCGGATCGGCCCGCCGCTCATGACTCGTTTTCTCTCCAGGCGCTTGCTCGTCAATATCGCCGTGGTGCTCGCCGCGCTCGGCGCGAATGCGTTCGTCGCCTGCGAGCGAATCGCCGATTTGCGCGACGGCAATGCCCGCACACTGCGCTCGATGAGTCTCCTGCGCGATCTCGCAGCCTATCGCGGCGCGCTCGGCGAAACGCTCACCCAAGTCAGCCGATTCGAGGCGACCGGCATCGTCGAGCCGATGGCGCAACACGAAGCGCGCGAAGCCCACCTCGACGCGCTCGAAAGCGGCCTGCGCGCCCAGACCGCGCTGGAACCCGGCATCGCCGGCGCATTCAATGCGCTCGTTGCGCGCGTCGCCACCATGCGCACGGACGCCAATCTCGCCGATGAACGCGCCCGCCGCGCGCCTCCCGACGCGCCGCGAACGTGGGTCGACTCGGCGTTCGTCTCGCTCGGCGAGGACCAGCAAGCGGTGGACGAGGAAATGGGCGTCGTCCGTTCGCGTATCGATACCGCGACCATCGCCGCGCTCGACCGCTCCGCCACCGGCTCGGGCGGCGCCATGCTGCTGCTCGCGTTCACGATGCTCGCCGGCAGCGGCGTTCTCATCTACCTGTTCATGAGTCACGAGCGTTCGTCGCGCGAAAAGCTCGGCATCGCGCGGGCGAAACATCGCAGCAACGAGCGATTCCGCAGCATGTTCGAGGCGCATCCGGTGCCGATGTGGATCGTCGATCGGGAAACGATGCGCTTCATCGCCGTCAATCCGGCCGCTGTCGAGCATTACGGATACGCGGAATCCGATTTCATGGAGATGACGTTGCGCGACCTGCATGTCGCCGACGACTTCGACCGTTTCGCGGCGCGGCTCGCTCGGAGCGGCGCGGAAGCCGGCGATCGCCCGACGCGCGGCCAGCGCTCGAGCGGCGTGTGGCGATACCGGCATCGCGATGGCTCGACAAGCAGCGCCGACGTCTCGCACCACGCGCTCACGTATTCGAATCGGCCGGGGCTTTTCATGCTCGCGCACGACGTGACCGACCGCATCAACGCCGAAGCCGAGGCGCGCCGGTCGAACGAGATGCTCGAAGCGGTCATCGACAACATTCCGCAGCGCGTGTTCTGGAAAGACCGCGAATCGCGCTATCTCGGCTGCAACAACGCGTTCGCCCGCGATGCGGGGCTCGCGTACAACGAGCAGATCGTCGGCAAGACGGACTACGATTTGCCGTGGTCCGCCGCCGCCGACATGGTGCGGGCCGACGACCATGATGTCATCGGGACGACCGTGCCGAAGATGCACTTCGAGCGCGACGTGCTCGTCGGCGAGACGCTGCATACGGTCGTCACGAGCCTGCTGCCGCTGCTCGACGGCGAAGGCCATACCATCGGCGTGCTCGGCTCGTATCAGGACGTGACCGAGCGCAAGCGCGCCGAACTTGCGCTGCGTCTGCAAAGCCGTGCGCTCGACGCGAGCGTGAACGCGATTCTCATCACCGGCGTGGTGAACGGCGCGAACGTCATCGAGTATGCGAATCCGGCGTTCAAGCGCATCACGGGCTACGATCCGGTGGAGGTCATCGGCCGCAACTGCGGCTTCCTGCACGGCAGCGACCGCGAACAGGAAGGCTTGAAGTCGATCCGCCGCGCGCTGGCCGCGGACATGGAGACGAGCGTCGTCGTGCGGAACTATCGCAAGGACGGCGCGCTGTTCTGGAATCAGCTTTTCGTCGCGCCGGTGCCTAATGCACAGGGGCTGACGACGCATCATATCGGCATCATCAACGATGTCACCGACCTGATGCGCTATCAGGAGCAGCTCGAATATCAGGCGAACTACGACACGCTCACGCAGTTGCCGAACCGCAATCTGCTGCGCGACCGGCTGCAACAGGCGATCGAGCAGGCGCGGCGGCGCGGCACCAGGATCGCGGTCGTGTTCATGGATCTCGACGGCTTCAAGAACGTCAACGATAGCCTGGGGCACAGCGTCGGCGATCGTCTGCTCGCGGTGATCGGCGAGCGGCTCGCGCGATCCGCGCGTGCGAGCGATACGGTCGCGCGTCACGGCGGCGATGAGTTCGTGTTCGTGCTGCCCGACGTTGCCGACGAAGCGAGTCTCATCGCATGGATGGAGCGCACGCGCGCGGCGATCTCGGAGCCCGTGTGGCTCGACGATACCGAGCTTTACGTCGGCTGCAGCATGGGCGCGAGCCTCTTTCCGCAGGATGGCGACGACGCCGAGACCGTGCTCAAGAAAGCCGATCTCGCGATGTATCGCGCGAAGGATCTCGGGCGCAACACGTATCAGTTCTATCAGCCGGAGATGAACGCGAGCGTCGGGGCACGCATGAATCTGGAGCGGCGGCTGCGGCGCGCGCTGCGCGACGGCGAATTCCTGCTGCACTACCAGCCGCAAGTGGACATGGCGACGCGCGCGATCGTCGGCATCGAGGCGCTCGTGCGATGGCACGATCCCGAGCAGGGGCTCGTGTCGCCGGCGGCGTTCATTCCGGTCGCGGAAGAAAGCGGGCTCATCGGGCCGTTGTCGGAATGGGTGCTGCGCGAGGCGTGCCGGCAGAACAAGGCGTGGCAGGATGCGGGTCTGCCGCCCGCGCGCATGTCGGTGAATCTGTCGGCGCGGCATTTTCAGCAGCGCGATATCGCGACGCTCGTGACATCGGTGCTCGAGGAGACCGGGCTCGAGCCGCGCTATCTGGAACTGGAACTGACCGAGAGCGCAATCATGCGCAATGCGGAAGATGCGGTGGCGATGCTGTCGGAGCTATCGGCGCTCGGCATCGGCATTGCGATCGATGACTTCGGCACCGGCTATTCGAGCCTGTCGTATCTCAAGCGCTTTCCGGTGCATCGGCTGAAGATCGACCGCTCTTTCGTGGCGGATATCGGCTCGTCGGGCGACGACGAAACCATCACGTCGGCGATCATCGCGCTCGCGCATTCGCTCGAATTGCAGGTGATCGCGGAAGGCGTCGAAACGGCCGCGCAGCATGAGTTCCTGCGCGAGCGCGATTGTGACGAGATGCAGGGCTTCCTGTTCTCGCGCCCCATGCCGCATGACGCCATTCCGGGGTTGCTGCAGCAGGGGGTGCTGTTGAACTGAGGGGGGGCGCGAGCGTCAATCCAGCGGCGGCAACGCGCGCGGCCGGCGATCGTTGTCGGTCGCGACGTAAGTCAGCGTCGCTTCCGTCACCTTGACGACTTCTTCCGCGAGACTCATGCGCTGCGCATAAACCTCGACGTAGATGGTGATCGACGTGTTGCCCGTCTTCACGATGTCGGTATAGAAGCTCAGCAGATCGCCGACGAACACCGGGTTCTTGAACAGGAACGAATTCACCGCGATGGTCGCGACGCGCCCGTTCGCGCGACGGCTCGCCGGAATCGATCCGGCAATGTCCACTTGCGCCATGATCCATCCGCCGAACACGTCGCCGTGCATGTTCGAATCGGCGGGTTGAGGCACGACGCGCAGCGTCACGGGCTTCTGGGGAAGTCTGGATTCTTCAGGCATGAAAGGCAGTCCGATTGCTGTCGCTCGATGAGAAGGCAGGCGCGAGCGTGGCCTTGCACCTTCTGCGACAATGCTTATGTATAGGAAAAGGCCGCGCGCATCAGCACTGCATGAGCGCCGCGGCCCTCGACAAATTGTACGGGAAGCACGCACGGCGTGCGCCCGGTCCACATAAGGCGTCCCCACGCCGCGCCATCGAGCAACGTTCGCGCGACGCGCCTCCATAACCCGAACTCATGCGCCGCTATTCGAACACCGAGCCGGGGCCAGTCGCGCAAGGTCCGCGCAACGACTGGCAGACCATCCGCTCGCTGCTGCCGTATCTGACCACTTACAAATGGCGCGTCGTCTTCGCGCTGACGTGCCTCATCGGCGCGAAGGTCGCCAATCTCGGCGTGCCGATCGTGATGAAGCACATCGTCGATAGCCTCGCGTCCGTGCAGCATCTCACCGCCCTCGGCCGCGCCAGCGATGCGCCCGGCATCGTGCTGATCGGTGGCATCGGGCTCCTGGTCGTCGCTTATGCCGGCGTGCGGCTTTCGACGTCGCTCTTCACGGAGCTGCGGGAACTGCTCTTCGCGAAGGTGACGGAAAGCGCGGTTCGGCAACTCGCGCTGCGAGTGTTTCGGCATCTGCACTCGCTGTCGCTGCGCTTTCATCTCGAGCGGCAAACCGGCGGCATGTCACGCGATATCGAACGCGGCACGCGCGGCATTCAGCAACTCGTGTCGTATTCGCTGTACAGCATCTTGCCGACGCTCGTCGAAGTCGGGCTCGTGCTTGCGTTCTTCGTGACGAAGTACGAAGCGTATTACGCGATCGTTACCCTGGTCGCGCTGGTCCTGTATATCGGCTTCACGGTGAAGGTGACGGAGTGGCGCACGCATTACCGGCGCACGATGAACGAACTGGATTCGAAGGCCAATTCGCGCGCGATCGATTCGCTGCTCAACTACGAGACCGTGAAGTACTTCGGCAACGAGGAATGGGAAACGCGCCGTTACGACGAGAATCTGCAGCGATACCGCGCGGCCGCGATCAAGTCGCAGCGTTCACTGTCGATGCTCAACTTCGGGCAGCAGGCGATCATCGGCACCGGGCTCGTGTTCATTCTGTGGCGCGCGACACAAGGCGTGATGTCCGGGCGGCTCACGCTCGGCGATCTCGTGCTCATCAACACGTTCATGCTGCAGCTCTATATCCCACTGAACTTTCTCGGCGTGGTGTATCGCGAACTGAAGCAGGCGCTGACCGACATGGACCGCATGTTCACGCTGCTTGGCGCCGGTCGCGAAGTGCCCGACGCGCCGAATGCGCCGCCGCTCGATGTCACCGGTGGCGAAGTGCGCTTCGAGCGCGTGAGCTTCGCCTATGAAGCGGCGCGGCCCATTCTCCACGATGTCGATTTCACCATTGCGGCGGGCACCACGACGGCGGTCGTCGGGCACAGCGGATCGGGGAAATCGACGCTCGGGCGGCTCTTGTTCCGCTTTTACGATCTGGATCGCGAGAAGGGCGGGCGCATCGTGATCGACGGGCAGGACATTCGCGATGTCACGCAGGATTCGCTGCGGGCATCCATCGGCATCGTGCCGCAGGACACCGTGCTCTTCAACGACTCGATCTACTACAACATCGCGTATGGACGGCCATCGGCGAGCCGCGACGAGGTGATCGCCGCGGCGCGGGCGGCGCATATCCACGACTTCATCGAAGGACTGCCGGCCGGTTATGAAACGACGGTCGGCGAACGCGGGCTGAAACTGTCGGGCGGCGAGAAGCAGCGCGTGGCCATCGCGCGGACGCTGCTCAAGAATCCACCGATCCTGATTTTCGACGAAGCCACCTCCGCGCTCGATTCAAAGTCCGAACGCGCGATTCAGCGCGAACTCGATTCGATCGCGCGCGAGCGGACGACGCTCATCATCGCGCATCGGCTATCGACGGTCGTGCACGCGCAGCAGATCATCGTGATGGATCACGGACGCGTGGTGGAGCGCGGCACGCACGCGGAGTTGCTGCGGGCGGGCGGGTTGTTCGCGCAGATGTGGGCGTTGCAGCAGCGCACGGTGGACGAAACAGCGCAGCATCAGCGGGATACGGCGGGCGCTTGAGCCTTGTCTTGCTCTTGGAACAGCGCGATTGCACTCAATGCAACAGTTTCTTTTTTCCTGGCCTGCTACATTCGCGCCTTTCATCAGCACTCGGAAAAGCGCATGGACGACATCAGTGTCTGGGACTGGCTTCTACTCGCGGCAGTATTCGCCGTGACAATTTATCCGGTTGTGCGAATCATTCGTCGCACCGGACGCTCCGGCTGGTGGGTGCTCGCGTTCATGACCCCCGCGCTGACTCTGATCGCCCTTTATGTGTTCGCGTTCGCGCGCTGGCCCGCAATCGACGACGACCGCCGATCATGAGCCGCCGCATCACTCCATCGCATGGGCGCCGTTGATCGCCACTGGATCGTGCCCTTGCGCCGGCAACGCCGACCACTGCAGCCACTGTCCGCGCAACGCGAATAGCGCACCGAACGCGCACGTCGCCAGCACGCCGAACGTGGCGAAGCCCATCTGATAGCTGCCGGTGCTTTCCTTGGCGATGCCCATGATCACCGGCAGATAGAATCCGCCGATTCCCCCCGCCGCACCGACGATCCCCGACAGCAAGCCCGTCTTCCCCTTCCAGCGATGCGGCACGAGCTGGAACGTCGAGCCATTGCCGAGCCCGAACGCGATGTAAAGGCACACGAGCAGTGCGAGTCCGCCGGTCACGGGCGGCATCCAGATAGCGAAGGCGAAGTCCGCGGCAGCGATTGCCGCGAGCAGCACGAGTAACGCGCGCACGCCGGTCACGCGATCGGCCACATAGCCGCCGAACGGTCGCACGATTGCACCGAGGAACGCGAGCAGCGACATGAAAAGGCCCGCTTCGAGCTTCGGCATCTGATAAAGCGACGTGAGCAGCAGCGTCACATACGACGACATTCCGACGAAGCCGCCGAAGGTGATGCTATAGATCAGCATGATGACCCAGGTATCGCGCTCGCCGAGCACCGAACGATAACGTCGCGGCAACACGGCGATCGCGATGAGCGCGCCGACCACCGGCAGCAGCAGAACGCCCGCGCGTCCCGCTCCGAACACGCCGCCATGCACGGCGAGCACGAGCACGACGAGGCTCACGAGCGTCACCGCGAAGCTGGCGAGCGCGCGCATCGTGCTGCCGGTTTTCTCGCCCGCGTCCGACGCCCACGCGTAGAGCGCGGCTGCCGTGATCGCGAGCAGCGGCAGTGCGGCGGCAGTCGAGAGCTTCCAGCCGAAGGCATCGGCGAGATGAGGGAACAGAAAGCCGTCGAGCACCGCGCCGATGTTACCGGCCGCAGCGAGGCCAAGCACGAGTCCCTGCACCTTGGGCGGATAGTTGCTGCCGGCCATCGGCAGCGCGACGGCGAAGCTCGCGCCGCCCATGCCGAGGAACACGCCGAGCACGAGCAAGAGCGCATACGACGGCACGCCCGGCACGAGCGGCAGCACGATCGACGGTATCGAGGAGAGGAGCACGCCCATCAGCGCGACGCGGCGGCCATCGGTCGATTGATAAAGATTGCCGAGCGTCACGCGGAGAATCGCGGCGGCCAGCACCGGCACCGCGACGAGGAAGCCTTGCTGTGCGGCGGACATCGTCACGTCACGGCCGATGAACGGCGCAAGCGGCCCATACAGCACCCAAACGGTGAAGCCCGTATCGAAGTAGAGAAAGCAGGCGAGCAGCGAGCGCCAGTTGCCGCTCCTGAGCGATGCGATGAGGTTGGACATTGCGTGTTCCGGTAGAGGCGAAGTGCGCGCTTAAGAGATGCCCTTGCGGCCGCCCGGAATTTTGCAAGCATCATGCCAATGGAATCCATGTTTTCACGTAGGGTGCGACATCATGACTGGCTTGCGTTTCGGGCCGGACATCGATGCCGCGACGCCGCACCGTGCGCGTGCCGTGTGCTTGCCGATGGTGCGCTGCGGCTCGTTCGCGCCATCGAATGAAGCGCGCGCGCCCGCTAAAATGCCGCATCCGCACATCAAGGCGCGAACTCAGCATGGAACTGAAATGGCTCGAAGACTTCGTCTCCCTCGCGGAGACGCGCAGCTTTAGCCGCTCGGCCGGGCTTCGGCATATCACGCAGCCGGCTTTCTCACGACGCATCCAGGCGCTCGAAGCGTGGCTCGGCACCGAGTTGATCGATCGCTCCGTTTATCCGACCCGGCTCACGCAGGCCGGACAGGTCTTCTACGAGCAGGCGCTCGCGATGCTCTCGCAGTTCCACGAAGCACGCACGCTCCTGCGCGGGCAGGGCGGCGCGCCTGCGGCGACCATCGAGTTCGCGGTGCCGCACACGTTGTCGCTCACGTACTTTCCGCGCTGGCTGCAGCACATCGAGGCGCGGCTCGGACGCATCCGCACGCGGCTGCGCGCGCTCAACGTGCACGATGCGGTGCTGTCGCTCGTCGAAGGCGGCTGCGATCTCGTGATGGGTTATCACCATCCGAGCCATCCGGTCGCGCTCGATCCCGCTCGCTACGACATGCTGACGCTCGGTGTCGAACCGATCAGCCCCTTCTCGGCCGCGAACAAGGCGGGGCGCGCGCGCTACACGCTGCCCGCCACCGCTGATACGCCCGCGCCGTATCTGTCGTACACGCCGAATGCATATCTCGGACGCATGACCGAAGTGATCATCGCGACCGCGCCGACGCGCCTGCATCTCGACAAGGTCTACGAGACGGACATGGCCGAAGGGCTCAAGGCGATGGCGCTCGCGGGCCACGGCGTCGCGTTCTTGCCGCATAGCGCAGTGGAAGACGCCGTCGATGAAGGACGGCTTATCCGGCTCGACCGCGGAACGCGCGGGACGCCCGCCGGCCAGTTCACGTTGACGATGGAAATCCGCCTCTATCGCGACAAGCTCGCCTCACAAGGCGACGAACCTCGCCAGGCGCTGATGCGCGCGCTCTGGGACGCGGTCGGTGAAGAACTGTTGAAGGCATCGGCGGAAACGCCCGCCGCATAAGTCTCGCCGACGTTATGCACGAAACGCATGATGGGATAAGGAAACGGCATTGGATTTGGAAACGCCGTTTTTCGACAATGCATGCATTCCACAACCGCTGGAGCATCAATGTCCTCCCCGAAGCAAGACCAGTCCATCCCCTCGTATCTGCATGCCGACGATCTCGGCCCCTGGGGTAATTATCTGCGGCAGGTCGATCGCGTAGCGCCTTACCTCGGTTCCCTCTCACGCTGGCTTGAAACGCTCAAGCGCCCGAAGCGCATTCTGATCGTCGATTGCCCGATCGAACTCGATAACGGCACGGTCGCGCACTTCGAGGGTTATCGTGTGCAGCACAACACGTCACGCGGTCCGGGCAAGGGCGGCGTGCGTTATCACCAGGACGTGACGCTTTCCGAAGTGATGGCGCTGTCCGCGTGGATGTCGGTGAAGAACGCGGCGGTGAACGTTCCCTACGGCGGCGCGAAAGGCGGTATCCGCGTCGATCCGCGTACGCTGTCGCGCGGCGAACTCGAGCGCGTGACGCGTCGTTATACGAGCGAGATCGGCATCATCATCGGGCCGAACACGGACATCCCCGCGCCGGACGTGAACACGAACGAGCAGATCATGGCGTGGATGATGGACACCTACTCCATGAACCAGGGGCAGACGGCTACGGGCGTCGTCACCGGCAAGCCGATCTCCCTCGGCGGCTCGCTCGGCCGCAAGGAAGCGACGGGACGCGGCGTGTTCGTCGTCGGCACCGAAGCGGCGCGTCGCGTCGGTCTGGAGATCGAAGGCGCGCGCATCGCGGTGCAAGGCTTCGGCAACGTCGGCGGCATCGCGGCGCGTCTCTTCCAGGAAGCAGGCGCACGCGTCATCGCCGTGCAGGATCACACCGGCACGCTGTTCAACTCCAGGGGCATCGATACGGTCGCGCTCGCTGCGCACGTCGCAGAAACCGGCGGCGTCGGCGGCTTCGCGGGTGGCGATCCGGTCTCGCGCGAGGAGTTCTGGACCATCGAAAGCGATATCCTGATCCCGGCGGCACTCGAAGGGCAGATCACCGAGGAGAACGCGCCGAAGATCAAGACGAAGATCATCGTCGAAGGCGCGAACGGCCCGACGACCACCGCCGCCGACGACATCCTGCACGACAAGGGCGTGCTCGTCATTCCGGACGTGGTGGCGAACGCGGGCGGCGTGACCGTCTCCTACTTCGAATGGGTGCAGGACTTCTCGAGCTTCTTCTGGACGGAAGACGAAATCAATCTGCGCCTCGAGCGCGTGATGCGCGAAGCATTTGCAGCGGTGTGGCAGGTTGCAAGCGAGCAACAGGTATCGGTGCGCACGGCGGCGTTCATCGTCGCGTGTACGCGCATTCTGATGGCGCGTGAAATGCGCGGTCTCTACCCCTGATCGGCGTGGATCGCGTGCGGCGGGGCATCCGTTGCAACCGGGGCGCGACGAGGCCTGCGGGGCGGCGTCATCGCCCTGCAAACGCGGTTCGAATCGAGCTTTGAAAGAAGCGGGCGGCATTCTTCTGAATGCCGCCCGCTTTTTCATTGTTTTCGCGTAATATGCGCGCCTACGTGCAGTTGCACCGAGTTGCACCGGACCGTCTCGTAAATCAGACGACTTGCGGTTAACAATCATTCTTTCAGAATAATTACCCTGCTAAACTTGGCCCGTTTTTCGCCATAGGAGATCGAACAAATGAAGGTTAAAAAGACTGCGCTGCTCGTCGCTGCGCTTGGTATTTTCGCCACGGGCGCTTATGCGCAGGACGCAGGCACGCTGAAGAAGATCAAGGATACGGGCGTGATTTCGCTGGGGCATCGCGAATCGTCCATTCCGTTCTCGTACTATGACGACAAGCAAAACGTCGTGGGCTACTCGCATGAGTTCGCGCTGAAGGTCGTGGATGCGGTCAAGCAGAAGCTGAACCAGCCGAACCTGAAGGTGAAGCTCACGCCGATCACCTCGCAGAACCGCATTCCGCTCGTGCAGAACGGCACCGTGGATATCGAGTGCGGCTCGACCACGAACAACGCCGAGCGCCAGCAGCAAGTGTCCTTCTCGAACACCATCTTCGTGATCGGCACGCGCCTCATGACCAAGAAGGACTCCGGCGTGAAGGACTGGGCGGACCTGAAGGGCAAGACGGTCGTGACGACCGCCGGCACGACGTCCGAGCGCCTGCTTCGCAAGATGAACCAGGACAAGAACATGGGCATGAACATCATCAGCGCGAAGGACCACGGCGAGTCGTTCCTGACGCTGTCGACCGGCCGCGCGGTCGCGTTCATGATGGACGACGCACTGCTCGCCGGCGAACGCGCGAAGTCGAACAATCCGAACGATTTCGTGATCGTCGGCGCGCCGCAATCGCATGAAGCCTACGGCTGCATGATTCGCAAGAACGATCCCGAGTTCAAGAAGGTGGTGGACGACGCCATCGCGAAGGTCGAAACGTCGGGCGAAGCCGACAAGATCTACAAGAAGTGGTTCGAAAGCCCGATTCCGCCGAAGGGCCTGAACCTGAACTTCCCGGAAAGCGACGACATGAAGGCTCTGTTCAAGAGCCCGAATGACAAGGCGATCGACTAACCGGTTCGGCTAGCGGAACGAACGAAACGGAAGGAGCCTCGCTTCTTCCGTTTCTTTTTGGAGTAAGTCCATGTCTTATCACTGGAACTGGGGCATCCTGCTGAGTCCGGTTTCCACCGGCGAGCCCACCACCTACCTCGGCTGGCTGATATCCGGCTTCTGGGTGACGATTACCGTGTCACTCGCGGCCTGGGTGATCGCGCTGGTGGTCGGTTCGTTGTTCGGCATCTTGCGCACGGTCCCGAATCGCACGCTGGCGGGCATCGGCACCGTCTACGTCGCGATTTTCCGCAACATCCCGCTGATCGTGCAGTTCTTCGTCTGGTATCTCGTGATACCGGAGTTGCTGCCGCCTTCCATCGGCAACTGGTTCAAGCAACTGCCGCCTTCCGCGCAGTTCTTCTCGTCGTCGATCATCTGTCTCGGGCTCTTCACCGGCGCGCGCGTGTGCGAGCAGGTTCGCTCGGGCATCAACGCGCTGCCGCGCGGACAGCGCAACGCGGGCCTCGCGATGGGCTTCACGCAGTGGCAGACGTACCGGTACGTGCTGATGCCGGTCGCTTACCGCATCATCGTGCCGCCGCTCACGTCGGAATTCCTGAACGTGTTCAAGAACTCGGCGGTGGCGTCAACCATCGGTCTGCTGGACTTGTCGGCGCAAGCGCGGCAACTCGTCAACTACACGGCGCAGACGTATGAATCGTTCATCGCGGTGACGCTCGCTTACATGCTCATCAACCTCATCGTGATGCTGTTGATGCGCTGGGTCGAAGCGAAGACGCGGCTGCCTGGCTACATCGGAGGCAAGTAATGCATCAGTTCAACTGGAGTGGTATTCCGGGCGCGCTGCCGACGCTGTGGACCGGCGCCGTCATCACGTTCCAGATCACGGTGCTGGCGATCGTCGTCGGCATTCTGCTCGGGACCGTCATCGCGCTGTTCCGTCTCTCGGGCGTCAAGCCGCTGCAATGGTTCGCGGGCGCGTATGTCACGCTGTTCCGCTCGATTCCGCTCGTGATGGTGCTGTTGTGGTTCTTCCTGATCGTGCCGCAACTGCTGCAGAACGTGCTCGGGCTGTCGGCCGATATCGACATTCGCCTCGCATCGGCGATGGTCGCGTTCTCGCTCTTCGAAGCCGCGTACTATTCGGAAATCATTCGCGCCGGCATTCAGGCGGTGCCGCGCGGGCAGGTCAACGCGGCGTTCGCGCTCGGCATGAACTACGGCCAGGCGATGAAGCTCGTCGTGCTGCCGCAGGCCTTCCGCGCGATGGTGCCGCTGTTGCTCACGCAGGCCATCGTGCTGTTTCAGGATACGTCGCTCGTCTACGTCATCAGTCTCGCGGACTTCTTCCGCACGGCGACGAACATTGGTGACCGCGACGGCACGACCGTCGAAATGGTGCTGTTCGCCGGGGCGTGTTATTTCGTGATTTGCGTGGTGGCGTCGGCCCTCGTCAAAAGTCTTCAGAAAAAGGTCGCAAGATGATCTCTATCAAGAATGTTTCCAAGTGGTACGGCCAGTTCCAGGTGCTGACCGACTGCACCACCGAAGTGAAGAAGGGCGAGGTCGTCGTGGTGTGCGGCCCGTCGGGTTCGGGTAAATCGACGCTGATTAAAACCGTGAACGGCCTGGAGCCGTTTCAGAAGGGCGATATCTCGATCAACGGGCAGTCGCTGACGGACAAGAAGACGAATTTGTCGAAGCTGCGTTCGAAGGTCGGCATGGTGTTCCAGCACTTCGAGCTGTTCCCGCACCTGTCGATCGTGCAGAACCTGACGCTCGCGCAGATCAAGGTGCTCGGCCGCTCCAGCGACGAAGCCACGGCGAAGGGTTTGAAGCTGCTCGACCGGGTCGGCCTGCGCGCGCATGCGGACAAGTATCCGGGGCAATTGTCGGGCGGCCAGCAGCAGCGCGTGGCGATTGCACGCGCGCTGTCGATGGACCCGATCGCGATGCTGTTCGACGAACCGACATCCGCGCTCGACCCGGAGATGATCAACGAGGTGCTCGACGTGATGGTCGAACTCGCGCAGGAAGGCATGACCATGATGTGCGTGACGCACGAGATGGGCTTTGCCAAGAAGGTCGCGCATCGCGTGATCTTCATGGACAAGGGGCTCATCGTGGAAGATGACCAGAAGGAAGCGTTCTTCGCGAACCCGAAGTCGGACCGGGCGAAGGACTTCCTGGCGAAGATTCTGCACTGAGTTTCGTGCAGCCTGCGGCCGAAAGAAGCGCGGCGCGTTCGCACGAACGCGCCGCGTTTTTTATTCGATGCCCAGTTCCGATTCCACCGCCGCCGTCGTCCGTATCTCTTCGATCTTCAGCGCGGAGCCGACGCAAGCCTTGGCGAGCGGCTCGGCCGCCTTCTTCGCCACGGCTTCCGGCACCGGGATATTGACCGTCCGCGCGAGCGCGCCTTTCTGAAACATCGCGAGGTCGCCGGGTGCGAAGCGTGTCCAGACTTCGTTGTCCGTCAGAGGCGAAGTGGCGATGACCGCGACGCGGTCCTCAGGCGTCGTGTACTTCGCGAAGTCGATGGACATGTCCGCGTCGATCAGATGCGCCGTCGAGAACGGCCAGCTACGCACCAGATAGTACAAATGCGTCGAGCAGTGCGAGAACAGCGCCTGCCCGTTGGACATCAGGAAGTTGAAGACGCCGTATTGCGTGATGTCACGCGTGAGCGTGGCGAGCGCGTCGAAGAGTTCGTCGAGCGGCGGCTGCGAGTTCGGAAACGCGCGGCGCAAGCCCTGCAGCAGCGCGCAGAAAGCAAGTTCGCTATCCGTCGTGCCGACCGGCTGATATACGCCCGTCAGTTCCGGCGCGTGGCCGTTCAGATCGCCGTTATGCGCGAAGATCCAGTGCCGCCCCCACAGTTCACGCAGGAACGGATGGCAATTTTCCAGCAGGATGTGCCCCTGCGTCGCCTTGCGGATATGTGCGATCGTGTTCTTCGACTTGATCGGGTAGCGCTTCACCATCTCGGCGAGCGGCGAACTCGCGGACGACTGATGATCGATGAACAGCCTGCAAGCCTTGTCCTCGAAGAACGCGATGCCCCAGCCGTCCGCATGGTGATCCGTCATTCCGCCGCGCGCCGCGAAGCCGGTGAACGAAAACGTCACGTCGGTCGGTTCGGCGCAATTCATTCCGAGAAGTTGGCACATTTGCTTCAGGCAGACGGGCTAGGGCCGCAAGGCCGGTTGTTACAATACGTCCGACAAGCATATCACCCGGGCCCCCGGTCGAAAAAATCGAACGAAGCATGCGCCGGCTGCGCGTTGTGCGTTTTCCACGGCGGTTTTATCCGGTCCGCGCTGCTTCGGTGCATCGTTCCGGCGCATCCTGCTTGCGGCCCGCTCATCCCTTCAACGTCTTCGCCGTCATCACGCCATGTCCGCCATTTCCGCCTCGCCCGACACGACCGCTTCGACCACGACGCCCGCATCGCTCACACTCGCGCGCCCCGACGACTGGCACCTCCACGTGCGCGACGGCGCGACGCTCGCCGCCGTCCTGCCGCACACGGCGCGCCAGTTCGGCCGCGCGATCATCATGCCGAACCTGAAGCCGCCCGTCACGACCACGGAGATGGCCGCGGCGTACCGCGAACGCATCCTTGCGGCGCTGCCGAAGGAAGGCGCGGCGGCGCGCTTCGAGCCGCTGATGACGCTGTATCTGACCGACAACACGCCGCCCGAAGAGATTCATCGTGCGCGCGAGTGCGGCTTCGTGCATGGCGTGAAGCTGTATCCGGCGGGCGCGACGACCAATTCCGATGCAGGCGTGACGGACCTCGCGAAGTGCGCGAAAACACTCGAAGCGATGCAGGCAAGTGGCATGCCGCTGCTTATCCACGGCGAAGTAACGGACGGCGACATCGACGTGTTCGATCGCGAGAAGGTGTTCATCGACCGCGTGATGACGCCGTTGCGCCGCGATTTTCCGGAGCTGAAGGTGGTCTTCGAGCACATCACGACGAAGGATGCCGCCGAATACGTGCGCGACGCGGATGGCGCGATCGGCGCGACGATCACCGCGCATCACCTGCTGTTCAACCGCAACGCGATGCTCGTCGGCGGCATTCGTCCGCACTATTTCTGCTTGCCGGTGATCAAGCGCGAGACGCATCGCGTGGCGCTCGTCGAGGCGGCGACGTCAGGCAATTCGCGCTTCTTCCTCGGCACCGACAGCGCGCCGCATCCGAAGGGCCTGAAGGAGCACGCGTGCGGCTGCGCGGGTTGCTATACAGCGCTGCACGCGCTGGAGCTTTATGCGGAAGCGTTCGACAAGGCCGGCGCGATCGACCGGCTCGAAGGCTTCGCGAGCTTCCACGGCGCGGATTTTTACGGCTTGCCGCGCAGCAAGGAAACGGTGACGCTGGAGCGCGCGTCGTGGACGTTGCCGGCTGAGTTCGACGCGGGCGACACGCAGATCGTGCCGTTGCGCGGCGGCGAGCCGATCGGCTGGCGGTTTGTCGACGGGAAGTGAGTTGCGGTGGTGTTGTCCTCGATCGACTGGACGCGCCCGTGGCTGGCGTCGTTCGAATCGCGTGGAAGGCGCTGGGAGTCCGCCGCGCTCGACGGCCATGCAGCTTATCTCGGTCAACTGAACGATGACGCGGCGCAAGCCGCGCTCGTCACCGGGCGCGGCAAGCGGCTCGCATTCATCGCACAGGACGAGCTGCCGCCGGGCGCCTCCTACGAAGGCCATATCGCGGAAACCGGCCGCGTGCCGACACGACACAATCTGCACGATTTCTTCAACGCGCTGATGTGGTTCGCGTATCCGCGCACGAAGGCGGCGCTGAACGCGCGTCAGGCCGATCAGATCGATGCGCTCGGCATCGGTCCGACGCGTGGCGGCGTGCGAGACGCGCTCACGCTTTTCGACGAGAACGCCGTGCTCTTCGCTTGCGCCGACGCGCGACTCGCTGATGCACTCTGCCGCTTCGACTGGCGCACGCTATTCATCGACGGTCGAACGTCATGGGGCGCGCGATGCGAGGCGCGCATCTTCGGTCATGCGCTGCTCGAAAAGCTCGTCGCACCGTACAAGGGGTGCACCGGGCACGCGTGGATCGTCGATGTTCCGGCGGAATACTTCGCCGCCGACGAACCCACGCGCCGCGCGATGCTCGATGAAAGCGTGTGGGCAAGGCTGCTCGCGCAACCGACCGACAGCCGCGCGTTCGCTCCGCTGCCGGTTCTGGGCGTGCCGGGCTGGTGGCCCGCGAACGAATCGCCCGCGTTCTACGACGACGCGACCGTCTTCCGTCCCGGCCGCCGCGCGCGCATCCAATGTTAAAATCGACGCCGCAAAGCAGGCCAGGCAGCCGCGGCTTCGGCGCTTTCGGGCGTCGGGGGCGAGGAAAGTCCGGACTCCACAGGGCAGGGTGATGGCTAACGGCCATCCGTGGCAACACGCGGAACAGGGCAACAGAAAGCAAACCGCCGATGGCTTCGGGCGCGAGTCCGAAGATCAGGTAAGGGTGAAACGGTGCGGTAAGAGCGCACCGCGGACGTCGCGAGACGCTCCGGCACGGTAACCTCCACCCGGAGCAATTCCAAATAGGCAGGCGCGCATCTTCGCGATGCAGGACGGGGCCCCCGTTTCGTCTGCGGGTAGGAAGCTTGAGCGCGTCAGCAATGGCGCGCCTAGAGGAATGGCTGCCACGCGCGATCGTCTTTCGGGCGGCGCGTGCACAGAATCCGGCTTATCGGCCCGCTTTGTCGTCATTCAAAAGAAGAGCCGGCGTCACATGCATGACGCCGGCTCTTTTTCTTCGATGCGATGCGCTCAGCGTTCGACGATATCGAACGAATGGGTGAGCTCCGCCGTCTTCGCGAGCATGATCGACGCGGAGCAGTACTTGTCGTGCGACAGGTTGATGGCGCGCTCGACCGTCGCCGGGTTCAGGTTTTTGCCCGTCACCGTGAAATGGAAGTGGATCTTGGTGAACACCTTCGGGTCTTCGCTCGCGCGGTCGGCCTTGAGCGTCACGGAGCAGCCTTCGATATCCTGGCGGCTTTTCTTCAGGATCATCACGACGTCGTAGGCGGTGCAGCCGCCCGTGCCGAGCAGCACCATCTCCATCGGGCGCGGAGCTAAGTTTCGGCCGCCGCCTTCGGGCGCTCCGTCCATCGCGACCAGGTGACCGCTACCGGTTTCGGCGGCGAAGGCCATGCCGTCCTGTCCCATCCAGCTTACTTTGCATTCCATGCTCGGGCTCCAGCCAGCTTCAGACGTTTTTCAGAGGTTCGATTGTAGCGGCTCATGCCCTCGGCGGCTGACGGCACTTCGTGCATTCACGAGTTGACGCATGCCGCGAGCGAAAGAAGAAGCTCTGAGTTTCGGTTTGTCCATGCGCCTGACGCGGGATATCCAACCTCGCCAAGTGCGTCCAGTCGGCCAAAGCATTGATATTTAAGGCGTCGCGGCCGACAAGTGCGTTCCGCATTATGGGCTTTCGTTTCATGATGCAAATCTTCTTGCCTGCGCGCACGAGCGTGCCTATACTCGGTTCATTGGTTGTCGCAGTACGACGAATCTACCGTGTCTCCTCCACCTCCTCCTTGGTGGATTGAACCCGAGCCTTCAGACGCTCGGGTTTTTTTTCCTCCATGCGCGCCCAAGCGTCGCCGCTCGAACTGCTGATCGGCCAACTCTTTGACTCGTCAACTCTTTTCCCTTTATAATTCAAAGTTCTCTTCGCCACACGCCCGCGGAGAGAGGCCAGGGAGAGCCTGCACGCGCCGTCGAGCGCACCTATAAGCAGGACCGAACAAGGTAAGAGCAAAAGGGCAAATCAATTTTTGGATCGATCATGAAGACGTTTTCCGCAAAAGCCGAAGAGGTGACGCGCGAATGGTACGTGATTGACGCGACGGATAAGGTTCTCGGCCGTGTCGCCAGCGAAGTGGCACGCCGTCTTCGCGGCAAGCACAAGCCTGAATTCACTCCGCACGTCGACACTGGTGATTACATCATCATCATCAACGCCGGCAAGCTGAAGGTCACGGGCAACAAGACCACGGACAAGAAGTACTATCGTCACTCGGGCTACCCGGGCGGCATCTATGAAACGACGTTCGGCAAGATGCAAGAGCGCTTCCCGGGCCGCGCGCTCGAGAAGGCAGTGAAGGGCATGCTGCCGAAGGGTCCGCTCGGCTACGCGATGATCAAGAAGCTGAAGGTCTACGCCGAAGCAACGCATCCGCATACGGCTCAACAGCCTAAAGCGCTCGAGATCTAAGGGGAGCCCACATGATCGGTAACTGGAACTACGGTACGGGCCGCCGCAAGAGCGCCGTCGCTCGTGTCTTCATCAAGTCGGGCAAGGGCGAGATCATCGTCAATGGCAAGCCCATCGCCGACTACTTCTCGCGTGAAACGTCGCTGATGATCGTGCGTCAGCCGCTCGAGCTCACGAACCATGCCACCACGTTCGACATCAAGGTCAACGTGAACGGCGGCGGCGAGACGGGTCAGGCAGGCGCGGTTCGCCACGGCATCACCCGCGCGCTGATGGACTACGACGCAACGCTGAAGTCGCAACTGTCGAACGCAGGCTTCGTCACCCGTGACGCGCGTGAAGTGGAACGTAAGAAGGTCGGTTTCCACAAGGCACGCCGCAGGAAGCAATTCTCGAAGCGTTAAGCGCTTCGGCATCGCCTGGAGCCGGGACTTCCGGCTTCGAAGCGAAGCTGCCGCAAAAGCCGCCCGCACCACACGTGCCGGCGGCTTTTTTATTTCCCCGGCGTGGCGGGACGTGTCGAAATTGCATATAGCCTCTTGATTTCATGGGCATTCGGCACGATTTTGAGATCAGCCCTACAATGGTGGCTAGAAGCTACTTGGAGAATTCGCATGAGCGCTGTCAGCGACACCCCCACGACCGAAATGCCGATGCCCTTCGTCTTCACTGACGCGGCTGCGGAGAAGGTCAAGCAATTGATCGACGAAGAAGGCAATCCGGATCTGAAGCTGCGCGTGTTCGTGCAAGGCGGCGGATGCTCGGGTTTCCAGTACGGCTTCACGTTCGACGAAGAAGTCAACGAAGACGATACCGTGATGGACAAGAGCGGCGTGCAATTGCTCGTCGATTCGATGAGCTACCAGTATCTCGTCGGCGCGGAGATCGACTATAAGGACGATCTCAACGGCGCGCAGTTCGTGATCAAGAATCCGAACGCCACGACGACATGCGGTTGCGGGTCGTCGTTCTCGGTTTAAGCGGCAATCAGGCGGTCACAGTAAAAACGGAGCCTTAGGGCTCCGTTTCGCGTTTCAGGGCGGGCAAGCGCTTAGTGCGGATAGATCGCCCCGAGCACACGCTCACCGGCCGCGCCCGTCACTGCCGAGAGATTTCCCGGCTCGCGCGCGACGCAACGCATCGCCAGCCACGCGAACGCGAACGCTTCGACCTGTTGCGGCGGTACGCCGAGCGCTTCGGTGGTCATCACGGGGACGCCCGACGCGCCGGTGTGTTCCAGCGCCTGCTGCAGCATCTTCAGCAGCACTGGATTGCGTGCGCCCCCGCCGCATACATAGACCGCGCGTGCATCCGCTGCATGTCGTTCGATCTCGCGAGCGACCGTCGTGGCCGTGAGCGCGGCGAGCGTCGCCTGCACATCGGCGGGAGTGACGTTCGGAAACGCTGCGAGCTTCGCGTCGAGCCACGCCGGGTTGAACAGGTCTCGCCCGGTGCTCTTCGGCGGCGCTTCTTCGAAGAACGGCTCCTCCAGCAGCGCGTTCAGTAGCGGGCGATTCACCTCGCCGCTCGCCGCGAACTTGCCGCCATCGTCGTACGGTTTCTGCAGATGCCGATGCGCCCACTCGTCGAGCAGCGCGTTGGCCGGGCCGCAATCGAAGCCGCGCACCGAACCGCTCGCCGCGAGAATCGTGATGTTGCTGATGCCGCCCAGATTGCAGACCACGCGCGTTTCGTCTTTCGCGCCGAAAACGGTCGCGTGAAACGCCGGCACGAGCGGCGCGCCTTGTCCGCCGGCGGCCACGTCGCGGCTGCGGAAGTCGGCGATGACGTCGATGTTCGTCATCTCGGCGAGCAGCGCCGGATTGTTGATCTGCCGCGTGTAACCTTTCTCCGGCCGATGCCGCACCGTCTGTCCGTGCACGCCGATCGCGCGCACCTTCGACGCCGAATAGCCGCTCATGCTCTGCAATTCGTGGCAGCAGACGGCGTAACGCGTGGCGAGCGCGTTGCCGGCGAGCGCCTCGCGTTCGATCTCGTTGTCGCCGGGGGCTTGCAGCGCGAAGAGGGCATCGCGCAGGCCTTGAGAGAACGAAACGTGCGCCTCCCCCAGCACGACCGGTGGCTTGCCCGTCGTGAACTGCACCGCGACGCCGTCAACGCCGTCCATGCTGGTGCCGGACATGAGACCGAAGTACACGCCGTCCGCCTTGCCGGTTTCGATCACTTCGGCTTTCTTCCCCACGTTGCTCTCCTCGTCGATGCACGTCCGTCAAGCCGCGATTATCCGCGCAATGACAGCCCGCGTTAAGACTCCCGGGCACCGCGCACGGGCGATGCGAAAGCCCGGAAACGGCACGAAGCGCAACGTCATCGCGTAAAATCCTGAGCCTGAACAAGCCTTTGCGCGCGATGTCATCGCCTCAAGTCGCGTTCCACGCGCGCCGGGCATCGCATCCATTACCCATCACAAGCCGCAAGCATGACCACTGACTCCAACGCTTCTTCCTCGCCCGCCGTGCCGGCGCTTCCGATCACCGACGAAGTGCGCGCGGCGCTCGCCATCGCCAAGCGCGGCTGCGACGAGCTGCTGATCGAAGACGAGTTCGCGCAGAAGCTCGCGAGGAGCGCCGCGACGGGCAAGCCGCTGCGCATCAAGCTCGGCCTCGATCCGACCGCGCCGGACATCCACATCGGCCATACGGTCGTGCTGAACAAGATGCGCCAGTTGCAGGACCTGGGGCATCAGGTCATCTTCCTGATCGGCGATTTCACGTCCCTGATCGGCGATCCGTCCGGCCGCAACGCGACGCGCCCGCCACTCACGCGCGAGCAGATCGAAACCAACGCGAAGACCTATTTCGAGCAGGCTGCGCTCGTGCTCGATCGCGAAAAAACCGAGATTCGCTACAACAGCGAATGGTCGATGCCGCTCGGCGCCGACGGCATGATCAAGCTGGCGTCGCGCTACACGGTCGCTCGCATTCTCGAGCGCGAGGACTTCACCAAGCGCTTCCAGAGCGGCGTGCCCATCTCGATTCACGAGTTCCTCTATCCGCTGATGCAGGGCTACGACTCCGTCGCGCTCAACGCGGACCTGGAACTCGGCGGCACGGACCAGAAGTTCAACTTGCTCGTCGGCCGCGAATTGCAGAAGCAATATGGTCAGGAACAGCAATGCATTCTGACGATGCCGCTGCTCGAAGGGCTGGACGGCGTCGAGAAGATGTCGAAGTCGAAGAACAACTACGTCGGCATCAGCGAGAAGCCGACCGACATGTTCGGCAAGCTGATGAGCATCTCGGATGTGCTGATGTGGCGTTACTTCGAACTGCTGTCGTTCCGCAGCATCGAGGAAATTGCGCGCTTCAGGCAAGAAGCCGAAGGCGGCCGCAATCCGCGCGACTTCAAGGTGATGCTCGCGCAGGAGATCGTCGCGCGCTTCCACTCGCAAGCGGACGCGGAGCGCGCGCTGGAGGACTTCAATCATCGCGCGAAGGGCGGCGTGCCGGACGATATCCCGTCGGTCACGCTCGCGGGTGCGCCGCTCGCCATCGGCCAGTTGCTGAAGCAGGCGGGGCTCGTGCCGTCGACGAGCGAAGCGCTGCGCAACATCGAGCAGGGCGGCGTGAAGATCGACGGCGCGACGGTCTCCGACAAGGGCCTGAAGGTCGAGGCGGGCGAGTTCATCGTGCAGGTCGGCAAACGCCGCTTCGCGCGCGTATCGCTCTCCGCATGATCGCCCTCATTCAGCGTGTGCGGCGCGCGGACGTGCGCGTCGGCGACCGCGTGACCGGCGCAATCGACGCGGGCCTGCTCGCGCTGGTCTGCGCCGAGCGCGGTGACAACGAGGCCGCCGCCGACAAGCTGCTCGCCAAGATGCTGGCTTATCGCGTGTTCAGCGACGCAGCGGGCAAGATGAACCTTCCGGTCGCGAACATCGACGGCGCGGGCCGTGCGGGCGGCGTGCTGCTGGTTTCGCAGTTCACGCTTGCCGCCGATACATCGAGCGGGCTGCGCCCGAGCTTCACGCCGGCCGCGCCGCCCGACGAAGGCAAGCGGCTCTTCGATTACTTCGTGCGCGAGGCGCGGGCGAAGCATCCGATCGTCGAGACGGGCGAATTCGGCGCCGACATGCAGATATCGCTCGTCAACGACGGGCCCGTCACGTTCTGGCTTCAGGTGCGTCCATGACGACTCAGATCTTGTTCATCCGCCACGGCGAAACCGACTGGAACCGCATCAAGCGCATCCAGGGGCACATCGACATTCCGTTGTCGGCGCATGGCTTGCTGCAGGCCGAGCAGCTCGGCGAGCGTCTCGCGCGCGAGGGCCGTCTCGATGCGGTCTATTCGAGCGATCTGCTGCGCGCGCAGCAGACGGCGCGTCCTTTCGCCGATGCGTTGCAGCTCGATGTGCGCTTGTCCGAAGGCTTGCGCGAGCGTCAGTACGGCGCGTTCCAGGGCCACGACAGCGATGAGATCAACACGAAGTTTCCCGCCGAATATGTCGAATGGCAGACGCGCGATCCGGGCTTTGCGCCGCCGGGCGGCGAATCGCAACGTGTTTTCTATCATCGCGTGATTCACGCGATGGAGCCGATCGTCGCTGCGCATCCGGGCGGACGGATCGCGTGCGTCGCGCATGGCGGCGTGCTCGATTGCATCTACCGGTTCGCAATGAAGCTGCCGCTGTCGGAGCCGCGCAACTGGCCGCTGCTCAATTGCAGCGTGAATGTCGTCGATTACGATGCAGACGGGGCGAAGGTCGTGTCGTGGGGCGATGTCAGTCATCTCGCCACCGATACTGACGACGACGACTTGAGAAAGCGCGCTTAAGTCGGCGTCGCTGCTGCCCTGATCCGCGCCCGCTTCGCGATCCCGTTGACGAGCGCCCAGCGCATGACGGGGGCCATCGCCCGCACGCCGGGACGCGCGATCACGCGCCGCAAGGCGCCAAGCGCCGACAGACCAAGCATCTCCTGCGCCCAGTCGGGCAGCAGATCCACGCCTGCGCTGAACACGAGCTTGCTCGCCGGCTTCATCGCGAAACTCGGCGTCGGCGCGTCCTTCAGCACGCGAATGACTTCTTGCGTGCGATCGCTCGCCTGCAGTTCACGGCGCATATCGGCCAGATACGTTTCGATCTGCGCGCGCGTGATCGGCACATCGTGCGCGCCGAGCATCCGCGCGATCGTCGCGGTTTCATCGAAATAACGGTCTTGATCGGCCTCGGATAGCGCGGGATTCACATAGCGCAGATAGCCAGCGAGAAAGCTCGACACTTCGGCGACATGCACCCAGGTCAGCAGGTCAGGGTCGCTCGCCCGATACGGCCGGCCATCGGGCGCGATGCCTGTGACGCCGAGATGAATGTTCCTCACGCGCTCGATGAGCGCAAGCGCGTCCGCGCGATTGCCGAACGTCGTGCCGGCGACGAAGGTCGCGGTGCGGCGCAAGCGGCCGAGGATATCGGTGCGAAACGTCGAGTGATCCCACACGCCCGCGAGCGCCAGTGGATGCAGCGTCTGTAACAGGAGCGCGCTGATACCGCTCGTCATCATGGACGTGAAATCGGCGTGGACTTTCCAGCAGACGGCGTCCGGCCCGAAAAGCCCGGGATCGCCGGGCGGCGACGAGTAATCGATCCTGGGGCCGCCGCCCGTCGTCAGGTTCGTGACGCCGCGTGCAATCGACGACCGCACGCGCGTCATCAGCGTCGCCTGATTCGGCATGCGCTAATCGTTGCTCGCGTCCCAGAGGTCGCGGATCGGCCCGGCATCCGGCGCGGCGATGCCGAAGTGCCGGTAGGCGAGCAGGGTCGCGACACGTCCGCGGGGCGTGCGCTGCAGATAGCCTTGCTGGATCAGATACGGTTCGAGCACGTCCTCGATGGTGTCGCGCTCTTCACCGATCGCCGCCGCGAGATTGTCGACGCCGACGGGGCCGCCGTCGAACTTGTGCAGGATGGCTTCGAGCAGCTTGCGGTCCATCAGGTCGAAGCCGACGGGATCGACGTCGAGCATCTTGAGCGCGGCGTCCGCGACTTCGCCCGTGATGCTGCCGTTCGCCTTCACTTCCGCGTAGTCGCGCACGCGCCGCAGCAGCCGGTTGGCGATACGCGGCGTGCCGCGCGAGCGCCGCGCGATTTCCAGCGCGCCCTCGGGCACGATGTCCGCCTTCAGCAACGACGCCGAACGCGACACGATGCGCGCCAGTTCGCTCGCGTTATAGAACTCGAGCCGCGACACGATGCCAAAGCGATCGCGCAGCGGGTTCGTCAGCATGCCTGCGCGCGTCGTGGCGCCGACGAGCGTGAACGGCTGAAGGTCCAGCTTCACGCTGCGCGCGGCCGGTCCTTCGCCGATCATGATGTCGATTTGGTAATCCTCGAGCGCCGGGTAAAGGATCTCCTCGACGACCGGCGAGAGCCGATGAATCTCGTCGATGAAGAGCACGTCGTTGGCTTCGAGATTGGTCAGCAGCGCGGCGAGGTCGCCCGCGCGTTCGAGCACCGGACCTGACGTTTGCCGCAGATTCACACCCATTTCCCGCGCGATGATATGCGCGAGCGTCGTTTTGCCGAGCCCGGGCGGGCCGAACAGCAACACGTGATCGAGCGCTTCGGAGCGGCGCTTGGCCGCTTCGATGAAGATTTCGAGCTGGCCCCGCACCTTTTCCTGGCCGACGTATTCGTCGAGCTGGCGCGGACGCAGTGCGCGTTCGAAGGCTTCTTCGTTCGGCGAGACGGGCGTGGCCGCGATGATGCGCTCGGCGGCGAGTTTGTCGGTTTCGATCATGAAGGGATTGTACAGCGTGGGTTCTCGCGGCGAAGCTGGCCGAATGGGCGAGTGGCGAGGCGGCGAACGCCCGCCGGATCACCCCTTCGACAGCGCTTTCAACGCCAGCTTGATCCCTTCCGACACGCCCGTTCCCGCCGGCACGTTCTTGACGGCGGCCAGCGCTTCCTTCTCCGAATACCCGAGCGCGAGCAGCGCGTTCAGAATGTCCGACGCATGATCGGATTGCGATGCCGCGCTCGCCATTGCGCCGAGATCCGCGCCGAGCTTGCCTTTGAGTTCGAGCAACAGGCGCTCGGCGGTCTTCTTGCCGATGCCGGGGACCCGCGTCAGGCGCGCGGCATCCTGCGTCGTCACCGTCTGCGCGAGTTCCTGCACGCTCATGCCGGATAGCACGGCCAGCGCCATACGCGCGCCGATGCCGCTGATCTTCAGCAACTCGCGAAACGTCGCGCGCTCCTGCGACGTCAGGAAGCCGTACAGCAGATGCGCGTCTTCACGCACGATCATCTGCGTGAGCAGCACCACTTTGTCGCCCGCGTTCGGAAGGTTGTAGAACGTGCTCATCGGCACATCGACTTCATAGCCGACGCCGTTGCAGTCGACGAGCAGGTGCGGCGGATTTTTTTCCAGCAGAACGCCGGCAATGCGACCGATCATGTTTGCTTGTTGAGGGTAGAAGATTTAGCCGATGAGTCTGCCGCGCCGCACGCGCAAGCCCTTCTTCGCGAGCGACGGCGCAATGCCGCCCAAGGTCGCGAGGCCCGTGCCGCCATGTGCATGACAGATCGCCATGCCGAGCGCATCGGCGGCGTCGGTGCTCGGCACGCCGGAGAGGCTGAGCAGCCGAACCACCATCTGCTGCATCTGCTCCTTCGTCGCGCGGCCATAGCCGACGACAGCCTGTTTCAACTGCAGCGCCGTATATTCGGCCACCGGCACGCCGCTCGCGACGAGTCCGCAAATTGCCGCGCCGCGCGCCTGTCCGAGCAACAGCGTCGATTGCGGATTGACGTTCACGAAGACTTTCTCGATCGCGGCCTGATCCGGGTTGTGCTGGCGAATGAGCGTGGAAATGCCGTTGAAGATCGTATTCAGGCGCGACGGCAAGTCGGCGTCCGCGGTCTTGATGACGCCGCTCGTCACGTAGTTGAGCGAATGCCCCGTCATGTCGATGATGCCGAAGCCCGTCACGCGCAAGCCGGGGTCGATGCCTAGGATTCTCATTCGTTCGCAGTGCGGCTCGTTGAAATCAAAATGGCCTGCTTGCGCCAGTCGAAGCGCAAACAGGCCAATAGTAAATGAAGCGAGCCGGTTTAATGACGGAAGTGACGCGTGCCGGTGACGATCATCGCGACGTTATGCTCGTCGGCGGCGGCGATGACTTCGTCGTCGCGCATGGAGCCGCCCGGCTGAATCACGCAGGTCGCGCCCGCGTTGACGACGACATCGAGCCCGTCACGGAACGGAAAGAACGCATCCGATGCGACCGCCGAGCCGTTCAGCGACAGCCCCGCGTTCTGCGCCTTGATGCCCGCGATGCGCGCCGAGTCCACGCGGCTCATCTGGCCCGCGCCGACGCCGAGCGTCATGCCGCCGCCGCAGAACACGATGGCGTTCGACTTCACGTACTTCGCGACGCGCCACGCGAACAGCAGGTCGTCCATTTCCTTCGGCGTCGGATGGCGTTTCGTCACGACGCGCAGTTCGTGCGGCTGGACGTTTTTCGCATCGAGCGATTGCACCAGCAGCCCGCCGCCGACGCGCTTCAGGTCGAACGTGTTGTGGCCCGCGCCCAGCGCGATTTGCAGAAGACGCACGTTCTGCTTGGCCGCGAACACGGCGCGCGCCGCTTCGCTGAACGAAGGTGCGATCAGCACTTCGACGAACTGCTTTGCCACGGCTTGCGCCGCCGCTTCGTCCACTTCACGATTGAACGCGATGATGCCGCCGAACGCCGAAGTCGGATCCGTCTGGAACGCCTTCGAGTACGCCTCGTGCGCGTCGGCGCCGATCGCGACGCCGCACGGATTCGCGTGCTTGATGATGACGCACGCGGGCGCGTCGAAAGTCTTCACGCATTCCCAGGCCGCGTCCGAATCCGCGATGTTGTTGTACGACAGCTCCTTGCCCTGCAGTTGCTCGTAGTTCGCGAGCGCGCCGGCGGGCACGGAAAGATCGCGATAGAACGCCGCGCTTTGATGCGGGTTCTCGCCGTAACGCAGGTCCTGCACCTTTTCGAACGCGAGATTGAACGTGGCCGGATACGCGTTGCGTTCGCTGTGCTGCAGTGCTTCGGTCAGGCTCGTCAGATAGTTCGTGATCGCGCCGTCGTATTGCGCGGTGTGCGCGAACACCTTGGTCGCGAGGCGGAAGTTCGTCTTGTAACCGACGCTGTTGCCGTTCGCGCGCATTTCATCGAGCACGGCGGAGTAATCGGCCGGATCGACGACAACCGTGACGTCGCGATGATTCTTCGCCGCCGAGCGCAGCATGGTCGGCCCGCCGATATCGATGTTCTCGATCGCATCTTCCAGCGAGCATTCTTCCTTCGAGACCGTCTGCACGAACGGATACAGGTTGACGACCAGCAGATCGATGGTCGGAATGTCGTGCTTCTGCAGCGCGGCCATGTGCTCGGGCAGATCGCGGCGCGCGAGAATGCCGCCATGCACTTTCGGATGCAGCGTCTTCACGCGCCCGTCGAGCATTTCCGGGAAGCCGGTGTAATCGGCGACTTCGGTCACGGGCAGGCCCGCGTCGGCGAGCAGTTTGGCCGTGCCGCCGGTCGAGAGGATCTTGACGCCGAGTTCCGACAGCGATTTCGCGAAATCGACGATGCCGGATTTGTCGGAAACGGAGATGAGCGCTTGCTTGATCATGATGAACACTGAAACCGAAAAGGATAACCAGGCCGGACCAGGGCAAGCGCCCCAGTCCGAAGAATCAAATCAATCCGTGCTGCTGGAGCTTCTTGCGTAGCGTGTTGCGGTTGATGCCGAGATATTCGGCCGCGAGCGACTGGTTGCCGCCGGCCTGCTCGAGCACCACCTCGAGCATTGGTTTCTCCACGCACGAGATCACCATGTCGTAGACGTCGTGCGGGTTCGAGCCGTCCAGGTCCTGAAAGTAACTGTCCAGGCTCTGGCGGACGCATTGTTCGATGTTATGTCTGCTCATGCGGCTATTAGTCGGTCGGTGTGGTCTTGCGCGCCGCACGATTCTTCCCCGGCCGCGTCCTCGGCGTCCTGCGCCTCGTCGACATAGATGAGACGGTCCGACAACGCCTTTTGCGCGTCGAAGAATTCGTTCACAGCGAGCAGTTGTTCTTTGGTCGTGTCGAGCGTATTCATCCGGTGGCGGAAGGTGCCCGCGCCGGAAAGGCCGCGAGTGTACCAGCCGATGTGCTTGCGCGCAGTCCGCACGCCGGTGAATTCCCCGTAGAACGCATAGTGATCTTCGAGATGCTCGTTCATCACCTGCTGGATCTCGTCGATGCGCGGCGGCGGCATGCGCTCGCCCGTCTTCAGGAAGTGCTCGATTTCGCGGAACAGCCACGGACGCCCCTGCGCCGCGCGACCGATCATGATGGCGTCCGCACCCGTCGCGGCGAGCACGTCGCGCGCTTTTTCGGGCGTGGCGATGTCGCCGTTCGCGACGACGGGAATTTTCACCGATGCCTTCACGGCCGCGATGGTTTCGTACTCCGCGTCGCCCTTGTAGAGATCGGCGCGCGTGCGGCCGTGCACGGTGAGCATGGAAATGCCCGCATCCTGCGCGATCCGCGCGATGGTCAGCGCGTTCTTGTTCTCGCGATTCCATCCGGTGCGAATCTTGAGCGTGACCGGCACCGCGTCCGGCCCGACGCCGACCGCCTGCACCACGGCCTCGACGATGCGCGCCACGAGCGGTTCATTCTGCAGAAGCGCCGAACCCGCGGCGACGTTGCAGACCTTCTTCGCGGGGCATCCCATGTTGATATCGATGATCTGCGCGCCGTTCGCGACGTTGTGGCGCGCGGCTTCGGCGAGCATCTGCGGGTCCGCGCCCGCGATCTGCACCGAGATGGGCTCGACTTCGCCGGCGTGATTCGCACGGCGCATGGTCTTTTCGCTCTTCCACAACTGCGCGTTCGACGCGACCATCTCCGACACCGCGTACCCCGCCCCCATGCGTTTGCAGAGCTGGCGGAACGGGCGGTCGGTGACGCCTGCCATCGGCGCGACGAACAGGTTATTGCGCAGAACGTGTGAACCGATGGTGGGCATGGAGGCTTGGGCCTCCGCGCTGGCGGCTGTGCGGCAACAATGCCGGCTTCGCGTCAGGCGGATGCAAGGATGCGGAAGGGAAACGCGTATTTTAACGCTAAGCGGCTGCTGAAATTAAGTGCAATCGCGTGCAAGTCTTTAAATCTTCGATGAAAGCGCGCAAGGGTGGGGAGGATAAGTCGGGGATGCGCGACCGCCGGCTCAATCGACGATTGCGCCCTGGACGCGTGGAGCCTCGCGCGAACTCGCTGATCGGCGCGCTCCCCGCTCGCGGATCGTGGATCGCGGGAAGCATGCGTCGATCATAAACGCGGGCGGCCGTTACCGCCGTTGCCCGAACATCATCTGTCGCGCGAGCGCCGTCTTCAACGGCGGCAGAAATTCGAGCGCAGTCAGTGCAAGACCGCGCACGGCGGCCAACGGCGCGAAATCGACCGTGAAGATTCGCGCGAGCGTGTCGGTAGCGCCGATGGTGAAGCGCCGGTCGAGCGCGCGGCGCTGGGCGAAATGCGCCAGTGCGAGCGGACGCGCACCATCGGCGGACAGCGCGTCGCACAGCGCGAGTGCGTCGCGCAGGCCGAGATTCAGCCCTTGGCCGGCCACCGGATGCAGCGTCTGCGCCGCGTTGCCGATGGCCACCGTGCGCCGGTCGACGAGCGCGTGCAGCGCCGTCAGCCCGAGCGGAAACGCCGCGCGCCCCACGATGCGCGTGAAGCGCCCCATGCGAGCGCCGAACGCGACGCCCAGTTCCGCGAGGAACGCGTCGTCGTCCAGTTGCATGCGGCGGGCGGCTTCGTCGGGCGAGCAGCACCAGACGAGCGAATAATCCGCGTGACGCTGCCCGCCGCAGGGCAGAAGCGCAATCGGGCCTTCGTTCGTGAAGCGCTCCCACGCGACATTCGCTTGCGGGTCCGACACGCTCACCGTGCCGACGATGGCCGTCTGCCCGTAGTCGCGCGCGCGTCTGTCGTTCAGCAGCGCGGCCTCGCGCGGCGCCTGCTGATACAGCCCGCCTTCGGCATTGACCAGCACCCGGACGCGAATCGTGCGCTCCCCGCTCGCGGTTTGCAGCGGCAGCGTGACGCCGTCGTTGTCCTGCAGGGGCGCGAGCGCGGAGGTATCGGTGATCCAGTCGACCGTGGTCTTCTTGACCGCGCTCGCGAGCGCCGCGACGAGCGAGCCGTAACGCACGACATACCCGAGCTCGGGCAACTCGTGCTCGTCGTGCTCGATCAGCGTGCGCCCGAAGTGCCCGCGCTGCGATACGTGGATGCGGCGAATCGGCGTGGCGTCGGCGGGAAATCCGAGCGGCTGCAGCATCACGCGGCTGCCGTGCGACAGCGCGAGCGAGCGCGGGTCGCTGGCGGCGGCCTCGGGCGTCCGGGCGTCGATCAGCGCGATGGACAGCCGCGATGTCGCGCTGCGCCGCGCGAGCCAGCCGGCGAGCGCAAGCCCGACCGGCCCCGCGCCGACGATGGCGATGTCGTAGTCGAAATGCGGTTCTGTGATCGGGTCGCTCATGTTCTCGTCTTCAATTGCCGATGGATTCGCGCATCAGCGCTTCGATTTCGTCCGCGGCGACCGGCACTTCGCGCGTCAGCAGTTCGCAGCCGCCGGGTGTCACGAGCGCGTCGTCCTCGATGCGGATGCCCGTGTTCCAGTATCGCTCGGGCACGTCTTCGGCGGCGCGCACGTAGAGGCCCGGCTCGACGGTCAGCACGTTGCCCGCCGCGAGCGTGCGCCAGGGCCGCGCGCCCTGCTCGTCGCGGGGCCCGTCGGCGTCGCGGTATTCGCCCGCGTCGTGCACGTCCATGCCGATCCAGTGCCCCGTCCGATGCATGTAGAAACGCATGTAGGCGCGCTCGGCGATCACGTCGTCCACGCTGCCGAACTTCTTCTTGTCGACGATGCTCGTATCGAGCAAGCCTTGCGACAACACTTTCACGGCGGCCTGATGCGGCGCGTCGAAGCTCACGCTGGCGCGCGTGGCGTCGATTGCGGCGGCTTGCGCGGCGAGCACGATGTCGTAAAGCTCGCGCTGGGCGGACGAAAAGCGGCCGTTCGCCGGAAAGGTGCGCGTGATGTCGGACGCGTAGCCGTCCAGCTCGCAAGCGGCGTCGATGAGGATGAGGTCGCCGTCGCGCGCAATGGCGTTGCCCGCCGGATAGTGCAGCACGCACGCGTTCGCGCCCGCCGCGACGATCGAGCCGTATGCGGGCGCTTGCGCCCCGTGGCGGCGGAAGGTGTAGAGCAACTCGGCTTCTATTTCATACTCGCGCATGCCTGGGCGGCATGCACGCATTGCACGGCGATGCGCCTCCGCCGAGATGGCCCCGGCGCGCCGCATGATCGCGAGTTCATGCGCGTCCTTCACGAGCCGCATTTCATCGAGGAGCGGCAGCACGTGCTGCGCCCTCGCCGGTGCGCGCACACCGCTGCGGCCTTGCGCGCGGACGGCCGCGAGCCAGTTGCGCACTTGCGCATCCAGTTCCGCCGACGTGCCGAGCGCGTAGAAGAGCGCGGGCTTGTCGGCGATCAGGCGCGTGATCTGGTCGTCGAGCGCGGCGACGGGGAACGCGGCATCGAGACCGAATGCATCGCGCGCGGCTTCCGGACCGTAGCGAAAGCCTTCCCACGTTTCCCGCTCGGCGTTCTTCTCGCGGCAGAAAAGTATCGACGATGGCTCGCCGTTCTGTGCGCTCGCATCGAGCACGAGCGTCGCCTCGGGTTCGGTGAAGCCGGTCAGATAGTAGAAGTAGCTGTCGTGACGGAAGGGGAAGTCGGTGTCTCGATTGCGCATGACTTCGGGCGCAGTGGCGACGATGGCGACGCCGCCGCCCTCCGCGCGCAACGCCGCGAGCAGGCGTTCGCGGCGGTCACGGTAGATATCGACGGCGATCGGGCTGGCGTGTTCGGTCATTGAGTTCATCCGCCCGATTGTAGCGCCGGGCCAGAGGCGGCGCGACTCGGCCGTTCGGCCTAGTAGCCGGGCTTCGAATCGTGTTGCATGCTCACTCTTCCGGGCGATTGCGCACGCTTCCCGCGATCAGGTCGAAGCGGAAGAGCCGGCATTCGAGCGCGCCGTTGAAGAGCGGCGTTTTCGTCGATTCGCGCAGGCGCAGCAGGCCGGGCAACTTGCGGTCGGACGTGAGCACATATGCGCGCCAGCCGGGAAAGCGTTGCTTGAGCGCATTGCCGAACGAGACGAAGAATTCGGTATCGGCGGGATCGGGCTGGGCGCGGGCGAATGCGTCGTCGTCCTCGCGGCGCGAGCGCGGCGTATCGCGGATTTCGCCGCGCGGCCCGCGTCCGCGCACTTCGATACGTTCGCCATACGGCGGATTCGCAATGAGGATGCCGGGCGCATCGGTCGGCGGCGTCATGTTGCGGGCGTCGATCTGCTTGAGCGACAGGTCGGCGACGCCCGCGCGGCTCAGGTTCGCGCGAGCCTTATCGAGCATGTCGCCGGAAATGTCGCTGCCGAAGATGCCGAGCTGTGTTTGCGAAGCGCGGGTGGCGCGGCGCGCTTCCGTCGCGGCGGTCTTGAGCTTTTGCCACATGCCCGGGTGAAACGGCTTGAGCTTTTCGAAGCCGAAGCGCCGGTCGCTGCCCGGCGCGATGTTGAGCGCGGTCTGCGCGGCTTCGGCGAGGAAGGTGCCGCTGCCGCACATCGGATCGAATAGCGGTGTGCCAGGCGTCCAGCCGGTGAGGCGCAGGATGCCTGCGGCGAGATTTTCGCGCAGCGGCGCGGCGCCCTTGTCGAGCCGCCAGCCGCGCTTGAAGAGGGGTTCGCCGGAGGTGTCGAGGTAGAGCGTGCATTCGTTCATCGTGAGGAACGCGAACACGCGCACGTCCGGTTGCGCGGTGTCGATGCTGGGCCGCGCGCCGCTGATGTCGCGCAGGCGGTCGCAGACGGCGTCCTTCACGCGCAGCGTCGTGAATTCGAGGCTTTTTAGCGGCGATTTGATCGCGGTGAGGTCGACGCGCATCGTCTGGCTCGGTGTGAACCATTGTTCCCAGCGCTGACGATGAGTGAGGTCGTAGATGTCGTTCTCATTGCGATACGGGCCGTGCGCGATCTTCAGCAACACGCGGCTCGCGATACGCGAATGCAGGTTCGCCGCCATGCCCGCGACCCAGCCGCCCCGGAAATGCACGCCGCCGGGCACTTGCGCGCCGACGTTGAGCGGTCCGCCGCCCGAAAGCGGCGCGCTGCTGACGTGACGTTCCCCGATCTCGGCAAGCTCGGCGGCGAGCGGCGCTTCGAGACCGCGCGGGCAGGGGACAAACCAGTCGAAGAGTGGGGAAGACATGTGGGGTTTTGCGGGGTTCAAAGGCGGTATTGTACGCGGGGGCGGTGTGCGGATCACCGTGCGTGTTGGCTTGACAGCACGAAGAGGACTACAAGCCTCGGGACGTCACTACGAGATCAGCCCATAGGCTCGTGAAAGGCATTTTGAATGCGACATCCGACGCAGTTGCCATTCGGATATATCGTGTACCGGTTTCGTCCGTCTCCCTCCACGGTTCGCTTCGGGCAAGCTCGCCCAAGTCTTGAAGAAACCATGCCGAACGTTTCTGTTGAACCGCTCCCAAAGCACCGAGAAGGCGCTATCGCGGGCTATGCGCTTGAACTATCCGCGACGCACCGACTCACGCCCGAGGACTACGAGACGCAAGCCGAAGCAATCAAGGTCGCCAAGGTCAAAGGCTGTAAGCCATTAGTAGCCCGTGTTCGAAAGACCATCATTGGAGCTCTGCTGACTAACCTCGTAGAGTCGTGAGGGCATGGTCGCCGGGCTCGCAACAAGGCGTTGATTGGCCTGGCGACCATCTTCCCTCACTCCACCGCCTTCATCATCTCCTCGACGACCTTCTTCGCATCCCCGAACACCATCATCGTCTTGTCCATATAGAACAGTTCGTTATCGAGCCCGGCGTATCCTGCCGCCATCGATCGCTTGTTCACGATGATCGTCCTCGCCTTGTACGCTTCGAGAATGGGCATCCCCGCAATCGGCGATTTCGGATCGGTTTTAGCCGCAGGATTCACAACGTCATTGGCCCCGAGCACGAGCACCACATCCGTCTGCCCGAACTCGCTGTTGATGTCCTCCATCTCCTGCACCATTTCGTACGGCACTTCGGCCTCGGCGAGCAGCACGTTCATATGCCCCGGCATCCGCCCGGCGACCGGATGAATGGCATACCGGACATCGATGCCTTTTTCCACCAGCTTGTCCGTCAACTCCTTGAGCGCATGCTGCGCGCGCGCGACCGCCAGCCCGTACCCCGGAACGATCACCACGCTTTCGGCGTTGCCGAGCATGAAAGCGGCGTCATCGGCGGAACCGGACTTCACCGGCCGTTGTTCCGTCGCTCCGCCCACGGCCGCGCCGCCCGCTTCGCCACCGAACCCGCCAAGAATCACATTGAAGAACGAACGATTCATCGCGCGGCACATGATGTACGACAGGATCGCGCCCGAGGAACCGACCAGCGATCCCGCGATGATCAGCATGGGATTGTTCAGCGAGAAACCGATGCCCGCCGCCGCCCAGCCCGAGTACGAGTTGAGCATCGACACGACCACCGGCATGTCCGCGCCGCCGATCGGAATGATGATGAGCACGCCCAGCGCGAAGGCGATCAGCGTCATGATGATGAACGGCAGCCACGATTGCGTCACCATGAAGATGATGCCGAAGCCGATCATCGCGACCGCGAGCAGCAGATTCAGCAGATGCTGCCCCGAGTACACCACCGGCGCGCCCTGAAACAGCCGGAACTTGTACTTGCCCGACAGCTTGCCGAACGCGATCACCGAGCCGGAGAACGTAATCGCACCGACGAACGTGCCGATGAACAACTCGACGCGATTGCCGTACGGGATCGGCTCGCCGGGCGCTGCAAGCCCGAACGCCGACGGCTCCGCCACGACCGCGTACGCAATGCACACCGCCGCGAGACCGATCAGCGAGTGCATCGCCGCGACGAGTTCGGGCATCTTCGTCATCTCGACTTTCGCCGCGATATACGCGCCCGCGCCGCCGCCGATGATCAGCGCCGCGAACAGCAACGAAAGCCCGAGCGCGAGATTCGCCTCGAGGAAAGCGGCCTGTTTGACGATCAGCGCGAGCGTCGTGAAGATGGCGATCGCCATCCCGGCCATGCCGAACGTATTGCCGATGCGCGCGGTCTTCGGATTCGACAGGCCCTTGAGCGCCTGAATGAAGCACACCGACGCGACCAGATACAGAAGAGTGACGACGTTCAGGCTCATTTACGCACCCTCCTTGCTGGCGAGCTTCTTCGGCTCTTTCTTCTTGAACATCTCCAGCATTCGCCGCGTCACGAGAAAGCCGCCGAACACGTTCACCGCCGCAAGCAGCACCGCGAGCGTGCCGAAGAACTTGCCCGCGCCGCCGACTGTCAGCCCGACGGCAAGCATCGCGCCGACGATGACGATCGCCGAGATTGCATTCGTCACGGCCATCAGCGGCGTGTGCAGCGCCGGCGTGACGTTCCAGACCACGTGATAGCCGACGTAGATCGCCAGCACGAAGATGATCAGGTTGATCACCGTGTGATTGATGACATCCATGTTCGTCTCCGTGTTCAGGCGATAGCGCGCGCGGGCTGGCCGTCGCGGCACTGAAGCGTGGCCGCGACGATGTCGTCCGCGAGGTCGATGTTGAGCGTCCCTTCCTTCGTCAGGATCAGCTTGAGAAAGTCGAGCAGATTGCGCGCGTAGAGCGCGGAGGCATCGGCGGCGACCATCGAGGCGAGATTCGTGTAGCCGACGATATGCACGCCATGCTTCGTCACCACCTGATCGACTTCGGTCAGCGGGCAGTTGCCGCCCTTGCGACCTTCGAACTCGGGACCGCGCCCTGCGGCGAGATCGACGATGACCGAGCCCGGCTTCATGTGCTTGACCGTCTCCACCGACAGCAGCGTCGGCGCGGGGCGGCCGGGAATCAGCGCGGTCGAGATGACGATGTCCGCCGCCTTCGCGCGTTCATGCACCTGAGCCGATTGCCGCGCGAGCCAGCTTGGCGGCATCGGCCGCGCATAGCCGCCGACGCCTTCCGCCGCTTCGCGTTCGTCATCCGTTTCGAACGGCACGTCGACGAACTTCGCGCCGAGCGACTCGATCTGCTCTTTCACGGCGGGCCGCACATCCGACGCTTCGACGACCGCGCCCAGACGCTTCGCCGTGGCGATCGCCTGCAGGCCCGCGACGCCCGCGCCGAGCACGAGCACGCGCGCGGCCTTGACGGTGCCGGCGGCGGTCATCAGCATCGGCATGAATCGCTGGTAGTGGTGGCACGCGATCAGCACCGCCTTGTACCCGGCGATGTTCGCCTGCGACGACAGCACGTCGAGGCTTTGCGCGCGCGTCGTGCGGGGCGCGGCTTCGAGCGCGAACGCGGTGACGCCCGCCGTGGCGAGCCGTGCGGTGTTTTCGGTGTTGAACGGATCGAGCATGCCGATGAGCACGGCGCCCGGCGTGAGCAAGCCCAGTTCGGCTTCGCCCGGCGATTGAACCTTCAGAACGATCTCGGCGGCGAACGCGGTGGCGGCATCGACGATATCCGCGCCCGCCTGAGCGAAGGCATCGTCGATATAGCTGGCCCGCTCGCCCGCGCCGCTCTGCACCGAAACCCGATGCCCTTGCGCGACGAGCTTTTTCACCGTCTCCGGCGTGGCGGCGACACGCGCCTCGTTCGCCCGCGTTTCAGCAGGCACTCCGATGTGCATTTTTGAATCCTCCGGTCTTGTTTTATCTTCCCGCGCCCTGGGGCCCGGCGGCGGGAAGGATCGAGGCTGAGTTTTTGCTTCAAATGCTGGATCGACGGCTAGTGCCACTGTAACCGAGAAATCCGCGCCAAAATCGCCGTCCGGCATCGCGCTAACCCTTAGGCCGCGCGCGCGTGTTCGGGGCCGGGACGGTAAAATGTCGGCCATGAAATCAGATACTTGGGCTCCACATGTGACGGTTGCGGCCATCGTCGAGCGGGACGGGCGGTTTCTCGTCATCGAAGAACACACTTCTGCAGGGCTGCGAATCAACCAGCCGGCCGGTCATCTCGAAGCCGGCGAAACGCTCGTTGAAGCCGTGATTCGCGAGACGCTGGAAGAAACGGCGCATCGCTTCGAACCCGAGGCGCTCGTCGGCGCGTATATGACGCACTTTGCGCGGCCCGGGCGGGATGTCACGTATCTGCGCTTCACGTTTTGCGGAAAGTCCGCGGGCGAAGTGGCCGGCAGAGCGCTGGACAAAGGCATCGTCCGCGCGATGTGGCTGACGCCCGGCGAACTGCGCGCAACAGTCGCGCAGCACCGGACGCCTCTCGTCATGCAGTGCGTCGACGATTACTTGTCCGGGCGGCGCGTGCCGCTCGATTTCATCCATACGCATTCGGTCGCGCCGGTCGTGCGCGCCTGACCCGCTCGCGCGGAACAACGCGGTAATCCTATGAGCAAGCAGAAAGTGGTGGTGGGCATGTCGGGCGGCGTCGATTCGTCGGTCACGGCATGGCTCCTGAAAGAGCAGGGCTACGACGTGGTCGGCCTGTTCATGAAGAACTGGGAAGACGACGACGACAGCGAGTACTGCTCGACGCGTCAGGACTGGATCGACGTGGTCTCGGTCGCGGACCTGATCGGCATCGACGTGGAAGCGGTGAACTTCGCCGCCGAGTACAAGGACCGCGTGTTCGCCGAATTCCTGCGCGAATACTCGGCGGGCCGCACGCCGAATCCGGACGTCCTGTGCAACGCCGAAATCAAGTTCAAGGCGTTTCTCGACCACGCAATGTCGCTCGGCGCGGAAACCATCGCGACCGGTCACTACGCGCGCGTGCGCGAACGCGACGGCCTCTTTGAACTAATGAAGGCCACCGATGCGACGAAGGACCAGTCGTACTTCCTGCATCGCCTGAACCAGCAGCAACTGTCGAAGACGCTCTTTCCGCTCGGCGAAATCCCGAAGACGAAGGTGCGCGAGATTGCTGCGCAAATCGGTCTGCCGAACGCGACGAAGAAGGACTCGACCGGCATCTGCTTCATCGGGGAGCGGCCGTTCCGCGAGTTCCTGAATCGCTATCTGCCGACAAAGCCCGGTCCGATGAAGACGGCGGAAGGAAAGGTCGTCGGCGAGCATATCGGGCTCGCGTTCTATACGTTCGGGCAGCGCAAGGGCATTGGCATCGGCGGCGCGAAGGACGGCAGCGGCGAGCCGTGGTTCGTCGCAGGCAAGGACATGGCGAGCAACACGCTTTATGTGGTGCAGGGCCACGACCATCCGTGGCTGCTGTCGCATACGCTCGTCGCCGGCAACACGAGTTGGGTGGCGGGGTTCGCCCCCGAGGAAGGCGCGACGTGCGGGGCCAAGACACGGTATCGCCAGCAAGACGCGGCGTGCCGGTTCTCCGCGTCTTCCGACGACGCTCACTTCGATTTGCGTTTCGACGATGCGCAATGGGCCGTGACGCCGGGCCAGTCGGCCGTGCTGTATCAGGGCGATGTCTGTCTCGGCGGCGGAATCATCGAGCGCGCCGCGGCGGGCGTTGTTTCCGCAGCGCCGGCGGTAACTGCATCGAGCGTGATCTGACTGTATGCCCCGGCATTGCGACCGGGGCTTCTCGTGTCGATGCGATAAAAACTGATTTGATACAAGTGCTTGACCGTCTACCTATGAGTAGATAAATTTCACACATCGAAAGCGGGGGAACAGGTCATGGACAAGAACACGGTACGCGAATCACTGCTAGACCACGCGCAGACCATCATGATGACGCGCGGCTACAACGGCTTCAGTTATCGTGACTTGTCCGAACTGGTCGGAGTGAAGACGTCGAGCATCCACTATTACTTTCCGACCAAGGAAGATCTCGCACTCGAAGCCGTGAACGCTTATAGCGCCGACGTCATGTCGTCGATTTATGCGATCGACAGTTCAGCCCCGGCCGAAAAGAAGCTCGACCGATACACGCGGCTGTTCGGGCGGATCATCGGCGACGGCAAGCAGATCTGTCTCTGCGGCATGCTCGCGTCGGATATCGAGTCGCTGCCCGAGAGCGTGCGCCACGCAGTGCAGGCGTTCTTCAGGGCCAACGAGAACTGGCTGGCGAAGGTTTTGGCAGAAGGCGAAGCGCAGGGCACGCTGGACGCGCACGGCAAGCCGGAAACAACGGCCCGGGCGCTTTACGCGGCGTTTCAGGGAAGTCTGCTGACGTGTCGCCTGTTTCAGACGCGCGCACGGCTGGAAGAAGTCGCCGGCACCGTGCGCCGGTAGATAACCTGTGGATAACTGTGTTGAAAAACCGTGATCAACGTCGGAGTTTCTATCTTTTGATAGGTAGATTTTTGGCGTTGCACCGAGATGTTTGCAGCCGGCCTCTCAGTTTCGCGGTACGGCGGGAGGTTGAGCGATCGTCGTCTATGGCTCTCATGACCTACGACGGATTAGTCCGAGCGATTGTCTATCTAGCAGTAGATTGCCTATTACTTTCGTAAGCTCAAAAACGAGAGTCATCATGAAGAAGCTTGATACAACGGCACCACCCACGACTTCGTGATGCTGAACGCGCTCGCGCAAACGTCCGCGACGCGCGCAGCCATCGCGCAAGCCAACGCGGCGTTGAAGGCCGCGCTCAAGAAGTGACGATGCAGAACCGCGTCCGCCCCGCGCGGGAGCGACGTTCTCAGGCGGGAGCGGTATCGAGAAAGGATTGGCGCTGCGCGAGGCGCGCGTAGAACTTGTCGAGCGCCGGATGCGCCTCGCGCCAGTCGAGATCAGGCATGCGGAAGTCGAGATAGGCGAGTGCGCAGCCGCACGCGATATCCGCCAGCGTGAAGCGATTCGCCGAGCACCACTGCTTCGAGCCGAGGCCCTGAGCCATTGCGCGCAGACCGTCCTCGACCTTGTGACGCTGCCGCGCGATCCACGCGTCGCTGCGATGCGCTTCCTCGCGCAGCACGCCTTCGAGGCGAATCAACACGGCGGCGTCGAGCATGCCGTCCGCGAGCGCTTCCCAGCAGCGCACTTCGGTGCGTTCGCGCCGTTCCTGCGGGAGGAGCTTGCCGACGGGCGTCAGCGTGTCCACGTACTCGCAGATGACGCGCGAATCGAACACCGCTTCGCCGTCGTCCAGAATGAGGCAGGGCACTTTGCCGAGCGGATTGAATTCGTGGATTTTCGAATCGGATGCCCAAACGTCTTCGAGCACCAGTTCGCAGTCGATCTTCTTCTCCGCCATCACGATCCGCACCTTGCGGACGAATGGGCTAGTGTGCGAACCGATCAGTTTCATCATCTATTCTTTGCGTTTTGTTTCGGATACAGCCGACCGACGATCTTAACCGCGCACGCGCGCGCGAATGGCAATTTCGAGATGGAGGCGGCAAGTGGTGTCGTCTGGCGACAAGATCGGCCCGGTTCATGCGGAAAAATGTAGGAAACCGATGTTTCGCCGATGAACGCAAGCACTCCGGAGCACGTCGACGTCGCGATACGTCGAGGATGACGAAGAACCGCGGCGCGACCGTTGAGCCGGGTCAACGCCGCTCGAACTTAGTGTGCTCCGGGGCAATTACTGCGCACTGGCAGTGGTAGCGCCGCCCGAGGGCGGGCAGGGCAGCATCGGCGGCGCGGGTTGCCGCGAGGACGAGGAACCCGGCGATCCCGACGCAGGCGCCGACGCCGCGACGGAACCGAGGCTCCGCACGCCCGCCGATATGGCCGAAGCAATGTCGTTCACCGCCTTGCGATGCCCGTTGACGAGCGCATCGTAGCCCTCGGCCACGCGTGCTTCCGCGACCGTCCTGCACGTCATGACCGCTTGCGACTCGCCGCCGCGCACGCTCCACACCGCATCGATGACCGCCTGCGATCCCGGCCACGATTCGAAGCGCTGCACCTTCACCTTCACGCGATACACCCGCGCCGATTCCGGATGCGGCGTGCCGTAGACATCGATCGCATTGAGTTGCTGGGCAAGATCGCCGGATAGCGCGCGACGCACTTCATCGGCGGGAAGCGAGGCCCAGCGCTCCTGTTCGAGCACGCTCACCTGCGCGGAGCCGGACTGCACGACGAGCTGATTGCGCGCCACCTGCTGCGGCATGTCAACAGGCGCAAGCTCGAAATAGAACGAAGCCGGCGCCGACGATACCGCGACCGGCGCGCCCGCCGCGCCGCCCAGCGTATAGAACCGGCTCGACGGCGACGACGCGCACCCGGCGAGCACGCCCGCCGCGCCCAGCGTCAACAACAACGCGCCGATTCTCATGGTTTGTCTCCCGGTTTGCCGCGCAGCAACGATTCCGGATGACGCTCCAGATAATCGGCGAGCGAGTTGAGCGATTGAAGCGTCCGTGTGAGTTCCTGCATCGCCTGATGCACGTCGGACTGAAGCGGTGAATCCTGCTGAAGCGTCGATTGCGCCTCGCCGAAGGTCTTCTTCGCCTGCGTGAGCGTGTCGCGCACTTCCGGCACGACTTCCTTGCCGAGCTGATCGAAGAGCGCATTCGCGTTCTTCAGCGAGCCGTTCAGGTTCTTGCCGATCTCGTCGAACGGAATCTTGTCCAGCTTGCGCGCGATATCCGCGATCTGGAGCTGAAGCTCGTCGAGCGTGTTGGGCACGGTCGGCAGTTCGAGCGGATCGTTGCTCGCGCTCACCTTTGCGGGCGGCGCCTTCGGGAAGAAGTCGAGCGCGACGTAAAGCTGGCTCGTCAGCAGATTGCCGGTACGCAACTGTCCGCGCAGGCCGCGCTTCACGAGCAGTTGGAGCATGTCGTGGCTCGCCGCCGAACCTTGTTCGGGCAACGCGGCCTTCGCGCGCCTGCCGAGGCGATCGGGGTAGAGGTCGATGGTCACCGGCATCATGAACGAGTGCGACTGCTGGTCGTATCGCACGCCGATGCCCGTCACCTGGCCCAGCACGATGCCGCGGAAATCGACCGGCGCGCCGACCGACAAGCCGCGCAGCGACTGGTTGAAGTTCATTACGACATGCACGGGATCGCCGTCGGGGTCCCGCATCGCGTCGGCCTGGTCGGAGGCGAGGCGGAAGGTGGCGTTCTCCGTCGCCTGCGGGCCGGCCTGCTGATTCGGCGGCGTCTGGAACGCAATGCCGCCGAGCACGACCGTGGCGAGCGACTGCGTGTTGAGCGTGAAGCCGCTCGAATCCAGCCGCAGATCGACGCCGCTCGCATGCCACCAGCGCGAATTGCTGCCGACGTACTGGTCGTAAGGGGCATTGACGAAGACCTGCATCGTGACGCCGGTGCCGTCCTTGTCGAGCGAAAACGCCGTCACCTGGCCGACCTGCACGCGCCGATAGTAGACCGGCGAGCCGATGTCGAGCGAACCGAGCGATTCGCCGTGCAGCGTGAACGTGTGGCCCTTCTGGTCGCCGGTGACGGCAGGCGGCGTCTCGAGCCCGACGAAGTAAGTATGGTCCTCGGTCAACTTGCCGGCATCCACGCCGATATACGAACCGGACAGCAGCGTCGACAGCCCCGTCACGCCGCTTGCCGCCACGCGCGGGCGCACGACCCAGAAGCGCGTGTCCTTCACCGCGAAATCGGTCGCTTCCTTGGTGAGCTGCACATCGACGAGCACGCGCGAATGGTCTTTCGACAACGTGATGGTCTTAACCGTGCCGATGTCCACGTCCTTGTACTTGACCTTGGTCTTGCCGGGTTCGAGGCCCTCTGCGTTGACGAAGCTGATGGTCACCGTCGGGCCGCGGCTCGATACCGTCTTCACCACGAGAAACACGCCGATCAGCGCGGCGACGATCGGAATCACCCATACGAGCGACGGCAGCCAGCGGCTGCGCGGCTCGATCACGGGTTCGGGCAGATTGGGCGGCAAGCCGCCGCCGCTGTCCCGCCCGGGCGTGTCGTTCGTCTTCGGCCCGTCCGGACCTTGGCCACTAGTCATATTTCTTTCCTGACGGTTCTATGTTGTCCCATATCAGACGGGGATCGAACTGCATGGAGGCGAGCATCGTCAATACGACGACCGACGCGAACGCGAGCGCCGCCGGTCCCGCCGTGATCACCGCCACCGACTTGAAGCGCACGAGCGCGACGGTGAGCGTGACCACGAAGATATCCAGCATGGACCATCGGCCGATGCCTTCCACCACGCGATACAGCGTCGTGCGCTGGCGCGGACGCCACACCGAGCGCCGCTGCACGCTGACGAGCAAGAATGCGAGCGAGAGCAGCTTGAGCATCGGCACCAGAATGCTGGCCACGAAGATGACGATGGCGAGCGGATAGTCGCCGTCGTTCCAGAAGAGCGCGACGCCGCTCATGATGGTGTCGTCCTCCGCGCCGAGAATCGAGGACGTATGCAGCATCGGAAAGACGTTCGCCGGAATATAAAGGATCGCCGCGCTGATGAGCAGCGCCCACGTCCGCGCGATGCTGTCCGGATTGCGCCGGTGCACGACCGCGTCGCAGCGCGTGCAGCGTTGCCTTTCGACCGTGCGCGCGAGCGGCTGCACGAGCCCGCACGCATGACACGAGACGAGCTTCGCGCGCGATGCCGTCGTGTAGAGCGTGGGCGGCGGGCTGTCCGGTTCGTCGATGGCGGCGTCGAGCGGTGTGTCGTTCACGTCTTCTGCCTCGCGGATGATGCAAGCGGCTTGCGCGCGCGCCGCTTCGGCAGTTCGCTCGCCGTCTCCCAAAGCGAGCGCGGGTCGAAGCTCACGACGACCGCGACCATCAGCGTCAGCGCGCCGAAAGCGAAGAGCGCGGCCTCCGGAATCACGCGCGCGACGCTCAGCATCTTCACGAGCGTGACGAGCACGCCGAGCATGAACACTTCGATCATTCCCCACGGGCGCACGAACTGGATCGCGCGCAGCGTGAGATGGAATCCCGGCGGCACGTAGCCCGCGCGCACGGGCATCAGCACGTAGAGCAGCGCGACCAGCTCGCACAGTGGAAAGAGGATCGTCGCGCAGAAGACCAGCACGGCGACGAGCTGCATCTGCTCGTTCCATAGCGCGACGATCGCGCCGATGAGCGTCGTCTGCGACGTGATGCCGTTCGCATCCAGTTCGACGATGGGAAACGCCTGCGCGATCACGAAGGTGATGAGCGCGGCGAGCGTGGTCGCGCAGATGCGGTCGAGATTGCGCGCGACGCTGCGATAGAGCACCGCGCCGCAACGCGGACAGTTCGCCGAACTGTGCTCGGGAAGCGCGCGCTTCGCGAAGAGCGCGTCGCATTCATGACACGCGATCAGTTGTTCCGATTCGTTCACGTTCATAGTTCGAGGGCGAGCCTTCTCATGCGTGTTCCATGCGTGTTCGGTATGCGCCGCGAGAGGGCCCGGCCGGAAACAGCAAGTAACGAGCCAGCGCGGGATGGTAGCAGGATGGTAACAAACCGGCTTTCGCCGCGACATCAACGGAATAAGGCGGCTCGCTGCATCGTTGTGTTGTGTTCTCTCGCGCGACCACGATGGACCGTTGCATCGGCAGAATAGTTCGTTGCATAAACGGCGCGCATCGCGGTGAATCGCCCGGAAAGCCGCGCCGGGCCTGACTTTCCACGCTTGCGGCAGGCATTCGCGCGCATGCTGGCAATTCACGGACGTTGCGGTAGCATGGCGGCGCATGCATCGGACACAGCCCGGCGGCATGCGCGTCTCGATCATTCCCAGGACATCCGCATCATGGAAAGCACTGTTGGCATTACTCCGGCGACGCCCGCCGAACGATACAGCGCCACGGCGATCGGCCTGCATTGGCTCATCGCGTTGCTGATCATCGGCGGCTTCTATCTCGGCTGGATCATGACCGATATTCCCGGCTTCACGCCGACTAAGCTCAAGTACTACTCGTGGCACAAGTGGATCGGCGTGACCGTGTTCGCGCTCGCGGCGCTGCGGCTCGCGTGGCGCGTCACCCATCGCGCGCCGGCCCTTCCGCCGGGCACGCCGCGCTGGCAACAAGGCGCGGCGCATCTCACGCACATGCTGCTCTATGTGCTGATGCTGGTGATTCCCGCGTCGGGTTATCTGTACAGCTCGGCCGCTGGCCTGCAGGTCGTGTATCTCGGTGTGCTGCCGTTGCCGACGGTCATCGGACCCGACAAGGCGCTGAAGGCGACGCTGCGCATCGTGCATGTCGCGCTGAATTACGGACTGCTCGTGCTCGTCGCGATGCACGTGCTCGCCGCGCTCAAGCATCACTTCGTCGATCGCGACGGCTTGCTCGGGCGGATGCTGCCTTTCGTCAAATAGGCGTCTCCGATTGTTTCCTCGCAGTTGGCAGGGCGTTTCCGGCCGGCTGTTGGAAACGGCATGCTTTTGATTTCCAATACCCGCTGTTCGTTCGAACCGTTCACAAGGCACACATGAAAGTGAAACTCAATCGTTGGATGGCGGCCGCCGTGGCCGCGACGTCGCTCGCTGTCGCAGCGGCCGCAGCGGCGCAAGTGGATATGGCGAAAAGCTCGGTCGTCGCCACGTCGAAGCAGATGAACGTGCCCACCGACGGCAAGTTCAACAAGTTCAGCGCGCAGATCGCGTTCGATCCGGCGAAGCCGGCTGCCGGCAGCGCCAACATCACCATCGATACGGGCAGCTACGACCTGGGCGACGACGAGTACAACAAGCAGGTGCGCGGCAAGGAGTGGTTCGACGCGGCCGCGTATCCGACCGCGACCTTCGTTTCCAGCGCGATCGCACCGGCTGGCGGCAATCAGTACAAGGTGACGGGCAAGATCACGATCAAGGGCAAGTCGCAGACGGTCACGGTGCCGGTCACGATCACGCAGCAGGGCGCAACCGAAACGTTCGATGGCGCGTTGCCGATCAAGCGCAGCCAGTTCGATATCGGCACTGGCGAATGGAAGGACACGTCCGTCGTCGCGGACGAGGTCGTCATCAAGTTTCACATCGTCGCCGCCAAAAAGTGAGCGGCGGATATTTCACGCGGATTCAACCCACATTCAGTCAGGAGCACAACTTGAAGAAGATTTCGATGATCGTCGCCGGCGCGCTCGCCGCAGGCCTTTCGTTTAGCGCGATGGCCGCCGATACGTATCAGCTGGACCCGAACCACACGTATCCGAGCTTCGAGGCGGACCACTTCGGCGGCGTGTCGACGTGGCGCGGCAAGTTCAACAGGAGCAGCGGCACGGTGGTGCTCGACCGCGCGGCGAAGACCGGCACGGCGGAAGTGACCATCGATCTGGCATCGGTCAACACCGGCAACGCGAAGCTCGACGAGCATCTGCAAAAGGCCGAGTTCTTCGATACCGCCAAGTACCCGACCGCGGTCTACAAGGGCACGTCGATCCGTTTCGAGGGCGACAAGCCGGTCGAAGTGGTCGGCTCGCTGACGATGCACGGCGTCACGAAGCCGCTGAATCTCCAGATCGAGAGCTTCAAGTGCTTCGTGAATCCGATGATCAAGAAGGAAGTCTGCGGCACGGAAGCCACGGCGACGTTCGATCGCGGCGACTTCGGCGTCGACTATGGCAAGTCATACGGTTTCAGCCTGAAGACCGTGCTGCATATCCAGGCAGAGGGTGTGAAGCAGTAAGCGCGGTTTCACCGGTCTCGGTCCGCCTCGCCTCGTGCGCGAGGCGGTTCCGTTGCACTTGCCGTGACGTCGTCGCGTGGCTGCGCCGGGTAGTGATTGACAGAATTAGGAAAGATTCGGATTCGTGACATTCGGTCTTGCAGAGGTGGCTGCTATCATGCATCGATCTTTTTGCAGAACTGTTGATTTCAGTCGTAACTGAATTCCGCGTTCAACATTCGCTGCATGAATCGAAAAGCATCTGATTTTCTTAATGTCACTGTCTGTGCAGTAGATTCTTTGAGTCCCCGCCTTGCTGCGCGCGCATTGGCAATTTCATGCCAGCATTTCCATTTCGGCGACGCCATTCTTTTCACGCACGGAAGCGTTCCGGCAAAGGCGCGAATCGTCGAAACGCCGTATATTCGGTCCCGCGAGGAATAAAACGATTTCGTACTGAAAGGCATCGTTGAACATATACGAACGCCTTGGGTACTCGTTATTCAGTGGGATGGCTATGTCGCCGATCCGGACGCATGGTCCGACGAATTCTTCAATTACGACTATATCGGCGCACGCTGGCCGTGGCATAACGATGGTATGTCGGTCGGTAACGGCGGGTTTTCGTTGCGGTCCACCAAACTCATGCGGTTATTGGCCAGCGATGAATTTCCGCTTCGAGACGGCATCTACGAAGACAAGCTGATTGGACGTATTTATCGTCCCTTGCTGGAGAGCAAGTACGGCATTCGCTTTGCGCCGAACGACGTCGCCGATCGCTTCTCTTACGAGAATTCCCATCCGCCTGGTCCGACATTCGGCTTCCATTCGCCGCATAATCTGGCCCGTCACCTCGATGCATCCGCCTTGCAAGAACTGGTGGCAATGGCGCATCCCAGTACTGTTGCGGCGGACAGCATGGTTTGCCTGCTCGGTAACTGTTTTCTGGCGCACGAATTTCCGTCGATGGAAGCGTTGTTTCCCGCTATGAAACAGGCAATCGGCGTGAATGAGCTTCGAGACAGGCTGATCAAGGTCGGCATGAACGACGCTCTTGCAACGTATTGCCTCTCGCTTTGCGAAAAGCTGGTGCGCGCTTCGGCCGAAGATGGCAAGCTTGGGCGGCAGCAATTGGAGGAGGCGCAATGAGGTTCAGTAATCGAGCCGAAGACTGGCTGGCAGCTCAGCGCGATAATCACGCGCAACAGCGATGGCTGGAATCCATTGCGCTCGGACGTGCCGTTCTGAAACGCGCGGATCTGAGCAACGAGCAGTCGGAAGAGTCCAGCACGATGCTTTGCGAAGCCAGTCTCGAACTGAACGAGGCCGCGCTCACCGCCGATACCTTCGCCGCTTGTCTTCATCATGTGAAGCGTCTGGAAACCATCGACCGGCTTCTTGAGCGATTTTGCCAGCTCTGCACTGCCGACCAGGCGCGGCCCGTCTTCGCACTGCAGAAATGGTCGGCGTACGAGTTCAATCATCTCAGCGTGAATGTGTATAACCGGCAACGCTTCGATCATGCCGAAGCGCTCGTCTCCCAATGGCGGCATCGATGGCCGGACGAACGCGAGGCGAATGCCTCGCGGCTTCTGGGCTGGATCAAATGGCGCCAATTGAAGTATCAGGAGGGGCTGGACGCGTTCGACCGTTCGCTGTCGCTGGAACACAATGCGGAATCGTTGATTGGGCGGGCGTTCATTCTCAGTTTCATGAGCAGGTTCAGCGAGTCAATCCAATTGCTCGAGGAGTTGTCGAAGACGATCTACATCAACGGTTCGGGCTGCCGTGTCTATGCGAATTCGCTCTTCGGCGCCGGGCGCGTGCGGGAGTCGATGGAACTGTATGAGCGCCGGCTCCGCGACACCGACTTCCTTGCGTGCTCGCCAACCGGTATTCCCGAATGGAACGGCGCGCCTCTCGATGGCCGCTTGCTGGTCTTGCTGGACGTCGGCTGGTCTTTTGGCGACTTTCTGATGTATCTCCGCTATCTGACGTTGGTGCAGTCGCGCGTGGCGAGCGTGCGGGTGCAAGTGCCGGATCGACTCGAACGCGTGTTGAGAGCCTCGTTTCCCACGCTCGAAATCCGGAGCGACGAGCCGACGATCACCGAAGGATGCGATGCCTACGTCTGGCTGATGAGCTTGCCGGTCAGACTGCAACTCTGGTTGACGGCGCCCGAAACGCTGCCGTGGCTGCGCGCGAGCGAGGCAGCGCAACAAGAGTGGGCAGACTGGCTGCCGGCGCAATATGGCGAAACCGGCGGGCCGGATGGCAAGCGCAAGCGCATCGGGCTTTGCTGGCGGGGCAATCCACACACTTACCATGATCGCCTGCGAAGCGGCTCGCTGGACGACTTCACGCCCTTATTCGAAGCCTTGACGGACGTAGACTGGGTCAACCTTCAGCTGGAAGCGTCGGAGCGGCCGCCGGAAGCGTTGCTGGCTTCACGCAATTCCCGTTGGTGCGATCCAATGCCCCGTGTCCACGATTTCGAGGATACGGTGGCCATTGCGCAGGGTCTCGATCGGATCGTCACTGTGGATTCGGCCGTCGCTCATGTATGTGCATCGGCGGGCGTGCCGACGACGCTTCTCGTCCCGATCTGGGGCGAATGGCGGTGGCAGACAGGGAATACATCACCGTGGTATCCCGACGTCGAACTCCTGCGCACGCCTCCTGGAAGCACGTTCCGGCATACGCTGCAGCGCCTCGTCGATGACAAGCGGGCGAACTGGTAAGGCGCGCTGCGAGCCTTACCGAGAGTTGCCCTCGCGAAAGTCGTTTTCAGCAGCAGTCACCGCATTGTTCGATCCGTATCCGGTGTAATGGCGCCAAGAGCTGAAAGAAAAAGGGCCGATCCAAATGGATCGGCCCTTTGCATTTGCTGACATCTACAGCGCGAGCGCCTTAAACCTGCGCTCCCGCATTCGGATCGTTCGGATCGAACTTGTCCTTCTTGTCCTTGACCAGATCTTCACGCTTCACGCCGAACCACATGGCGAGAGCAGCGGCCACGAACACCGACGAATAAATACCGAAGAGAATACCGACCGTGAGCGCCAGCGCGAAGTAATGCAGGGTAGGGCCGCCGAAGAAGAACATCGACAGCACCATCATTTCGGTACAGCCGTGCGTGATGATGGTTCGCGACATCGTGCTCGTGATCGCGTGGTTGATGACCTCGGTCACCGTCATCTTGCGCTGCTTGCGGAAGGTCTCGCGAATCCGGTCGAAGATAACCACCGACTCGTTCACCGAATAGCCGAGCACCGCGAGAATCGCTGCGAGCACGGAGAGCGAGAACTCCCACTGGAAGTAGGCGAAGAAGCCGAGAATGATCACCACGTCGTGCAGGTTCGCGATGATGCCCGCCACCGCGTACTTCCATTCGAATCGGAACGACAGGTAAATCACGATGCCGATCACCACGCACGCGAGCGCGGCGAGTCCGTTCGTGACCAGTTCCTTGCCGACCTGCGGACCGACGAACTCCACGCGTTGCAAGCTCACTTGCGGGTCGTTGGCCTTTAGCGCGCCCATGACCTGCTCGCTTTGTTGCGCGGACGTCAGCCCTTGCTTGAGCGGCAGGCGGATCAGCACGTCGCGCGACGTGCCGAAGTTCTGCACTTGCGCGTCGGCATAACCGAGCCTTGCCATCGTGCCGCGCACCGGTTCGAGCGGCACGGCTTGCGGATATTGCACCTCGACCACGGTCCCGCCGGTGAACTCCACCGACAGATGCAGCCCGCGATGCACGAGAAAGAACACGGCCGCGAGGAACGTGATGAGCGAGATCGCGTTGAAAATCAACGCGCGCTGCATCAGCGGCAGGTCACGGCGAATGCGGAAGAATTCCATGTTTCGTTACTCCGGGGCTCAGTGGGACGAGCCCGGTTTCTGTTGGTCGATGCCCGGGCCCGAACGGCGGCGCACGGTCGGCTTGCCGGAGCGCGCGGGCGCCGGGACTGCCGCGCGCTGCGCGACCGCAGCGGTCTTCGTCTTGCCCGTGGGCGTCGTGATGACCTCGTTGACGGGGGAATCGTCACCGCGCTGGGCCGCCAGATACGCGGCTGCGGCAGCCTCGCCGTCCGTGCCTTCCGGACGCCACACCTGACCGATGGCCAGCGACTTCAGCTTCTTCTTGCCGCCGTACCACAGGTTCACGAGACCGCGTGAGAAGAACACGGCCGAGAACATGGACGTCAGAATGCCGATACAGTGCACCACCGCGAAGCCGCGCACCGGGCCGGAGCCGAACGCGAGCAGCGCGAGGCCGGCAATCAGCGTGGTCACGTTGGAGTCGAGAATGGTCGCCCAGGCGTGCTTGAAGCCTTCCTGAATCGCGGTCTGCGGCGGCGCGCCGTTGCGCAGTTCTTCGCGGACACGTTCGTTGATCAGCACGTTCGCGTCGATCGCCATACCGAGTGCAAGCGCGATAGCCGCGATGCCCGGCAGCGTCAGCGTGGCCTGCAGCATCGACAGGATGGCAACGAGCAGCAGCAGGTTGACCGACAGCGAGAGCATCGAGATCAGGCCGAACAGCATGTAGTACACGATCATGAAGACGGCGATCGCGGCGAAACCGTAGGTGACCGAATCGAAGCCCTTCTTGATGTTGTCGGCGCCGAGGCTCGGCCCGACCGTGCGTTCTTCGATGATGTCCATCGGCGCGGCGAGCGAACCGGCGCGCAGCAGCAGCGCGAGGTCGGTCGCGGCTTGCGCGGTCGGCTGGCCGGTGATCTGGAAGCGGTCGCCGAGTTCCGACTGGATGTTCGCCACCGTCAGCACCTCGCCCTTGCCCTTTTCGAAGAGCACCATCGCCATCGGCTTGCCGATGTTCTCTCGCGACACGCTCGCAATGGCGCGGCCGCCCGCCGAGTCGAGACGGATGTTGACCGACGGACGCTGGTGATCGTCGAAGCCCGTGGACGCGTCGATGATGCGGTCGCCGGTGAAGATCACCTGCTTGCGCAGCAGCACGCGATTGTCGCCCTGCCTGAAGGCTTCGTCGCCCGGCGGCACCGGGTCGTTCGGGCCGATGTACGTGTTGACCGGGTCCGCGAGACGCGCTTCGAGCGTCGCCGTGCGGCCGATGATGTCTTTCGCCTTCGCCGTGTCCTGCACGCCCGGCAGTTCGACCACGATGCGGTCCGCGCCCTGTTGCTGGATGACCGGCTCAGCGACGCCCAGCTCGTTCACGCGGTTATGCAGCGTCGTGATGTTCTGCTTGAGCGCGCCGTCTTCCACGGCGCGCTGCGTGGCGGCCGAGAACGTGCCGACCACCTGGAAGCCGTCGCCGCCCTGACGCGTCGTCCATTGCAGTTCCGAGACGCCCGTCGTGAGCAGGGTGCGCGCGTTTTCCGCCACCGTCTGATCCGCGAAATTCACGACGACCGATTGACCCACGCGGCTCACGCCGCCGTCACGGACGTTGCGGTCGCGCAGATACGTGCGGGCGTCGGCTGCGTCGGAATCGAGCTTCTTGTTCAGCGCGCCCGCCATGTCCACTTGCAGCAGGAAGTGCACGCCGCCGCGCAGATCGAGGCCGAGGTACATGGGCAGCGCGTGCAGCGCCGTCAGCCAGCGCGGCGAGGCGCTCTGCAGATTCAGCGCGACGATGTATTGGGGATCGGTCGGGTCGCTGTTCAGCGTTTTCGTGAGCAGGTCCTTGACGCGCAATTGCGTGTCGGTGTCCTTCAGGCGCACGCGAATGTTCGCGTTGGCCTGCGAATTGTCGAACGTGACTTCGTCCGCGGTGATCTTGCTGGCCGCGAGCGCGCTTTCGACATTGGCGAGCGTCGACGAATCGAGCTTGACCGTTGCCTTGCCGCTCGACACCTGCACCGCGGGCGCTTCGCCGAAGAAGTTGGGGAGCGTGTACACGAGGCCGATGACGAGCGCCACCAGCATCACGACATACTTCCAGAGGGGATAACGATTCATGGGGATGGCCGAACGGAAAGTTGGCTTCGGAGGAGAGGGCGTCCGGCGTTATGCGCGACGAGCCGGCTGAGTTGACTCGTGGACTCGGATGGCTCGGAGCGAGGCCGCGCCGGACGCGAAAAGACTGGCCTTACAGCGATTTGATCGTGCCCTTCGGAAGGATGGTCGTGACCGACGCCTTCTGCACGGTGATTTCCGTGCCCTCGGCGATTTCGACGCCCACGTATGCTTCCGACACCTTCGTCACCTTGCCGACGATGCCGCCGTTCGTCACCACTTCATCGCCCTTGGCCATGGCCGCGAGCATGTTGCGATGTTCCTTCTGACGCTTCATCTGCGGACGGATCATGATGAAGTACAGCACCGCGAACATCAGGATCAGCGGCAGGAAGCTCATCAGGCTCGATTCCGCGCTGCCCGCGGTAGCGCCTTGTGCAAAGGCATTGGAAATGAACGACACGTTGGTCTCTCCGTTATACGTCGAAAATACGTTCAAAAACTGGGTCAGAAATTAGCCCGGTATTCTACCACTCGCCCATGCCGCCAAGCCCCCGGAATGCGCTTTGGCATCAAGCCGTTACGGCGCGCGCACGGCGTTTTCGCGGCAATGGAAAGCTGATTGTAATGCGTCACCGCTTCCGGCGACGAATTGTCGGCCGCCGCTTAATCGACGCCCCGCGCGCGGTTCTCCGCGAACGTTTTGCGAAACGCTTCGAACGTGTGGTTTTCGATCGCTTCGCGCACTTCCCCGATCAGTTGCAGGTAGTAATGCAGATTGTGGATGGTGTTCAGTTGCGCGCCGAGAATTTCACCGACGCGATGCAAATGGTGCAAATACGCCCGCGTGAAGTTCTGGCACGTGTAACAGCCGCAGCTTTCGTCGAGCGGCTTCATCGAATTCTTGTGCGTCGCGTTCTTGATCTTCAGGTCGCCGAAGCGGGTGAAGAGCCAGCCGTTGCGCGCGTTGCGGGTCGGCATCACGCAGTCGAACATGTCGACGCCCGCCGCGACGCCGTTGACCAGGTCTTCCGGCGTGCCGACGCCCATCAGGTAATGCGGCTTGTCGGCTGGCAGCTTCGGGCCGATGTGATTGAGCACGCGCATCATGTCTTCCTTCGGCTCGCCGACGGACAGCCCGCCGATCGCGAATCCGTGGAAGTCGATCTCCGACAGCCCCGCGAGCGATTCGTCGCGCAGGTCCTCGAACATGCCGCCCTGCACGATGCCGAAAAGCGCGTTCGGGTTGCGAAGCCGCGTGAACTCGTCGATGGATCGCTTCGCCCAGCGCATCGACATGCGCATGGAATCGGCGGCGTCCTTGTGCGAGGTCGGCACGCCGTTGGTCGCGTAGGGGGTGCATTCGTCGAACTGCATGACGATGTCGGAGTTCAGCACCTTCTGAATCTGCATCGACACTTCGGGCGACAGGAACAGCCGGTCGCCATTGATCGGCGATGCGAACGTGACGCCTTCCTCGGTGATCTTGCGCAGATCGCCGAGCGAAAAAACCTGAAAGCCGCCGGAATCCGTGAGGATCGGCCGGTCCCATCCCATGAACCGATGCAGCCCGCCGTGCGCGCCGATGGTCTCGAGGCCGGGCCGCAGCCACAAGTGGAACGTGTTGCCGAGGATGATCTGCGCGCGAATTTCTTCGAGCTCGCGCGGCTGAATCGCCTTGACGGTGCCGTAGGTGCCGACCGGCATGAAAATCGGCGTTTCGATGACGCCGTGATTGAGCGTGAGACGGCCGCGGCGCGCCTGGCCGTCGGTCGTCAGCAGTTCGAACTTGAGCCCGTTGTCGGGCGGGGTGTGATTCGCGGTCATTGAGGTTCCTGCCACCGGAGAACAGTCCGGCGCAAAGCGTTGATAAAAAGCGGTCAGGCGCGCGTGAGCAGCATCGCGTCGCCGTAGCTGAAGAAACGGTAGCGTTCTTCGATCGCGTGACGATACGCCTCGCGGATCGTGTCGATGCCGGCGAACGCGGAGACGAGCATCATCAGCGTCGACTTCGGCAGATGGAAGTTCGTCACGAGCCGGTCGACCACGCGGAATGCGTAGCCCGGCGTGATGAAGATGTCGGTCTCGGCGCTCGTCGCACAAAGCGGGCGGCCGGCGGCGGCGGCGTCGCGGGCGGCGGCTTCGAGCGCGCGCATCGACGTGGTGCCGACCGCGATCACGCGATTGCCGCGCGCCTTGACCGCCGCGATGCGGTCGACGAGCGTCTGCGGCAGCGCATACCACTCGCTGTGCATCTTGTGCTCCGCGATGTTTTCGACGCGCACCGGCTGGAACGTGCCCGCGCCGACATGCAGCGTGAGCGTCGCGCGCTCGACGCCGCGTGCATCGAGCCGGGCGAAGAGGGCGTCGTCGAAATGGAGTCCCGCGGTCGGCGCGGCCACCGCGCCGGGATTCGCCGCGTACACCGTCTGATAGCGCGTTTCGTCGTAGGCGTCGGCGTCGTGCTCGATATACGGCGGCAGCGGCAAGCGCCCGTATCGCTCGATGAGCGTCAGGCAGTCGGCCGGAAAGTGCAACGTGTAGAACGGCTCGACGCGCTCGCCGACCGTGACGTCGAAGGCATCGGCGAGGCGGATCGTGCTGCCCGCCGCCGGGCTCTTGCTCGCGCGAATCTGCGCGAGCGCGGTCGTCGCGCCGGTCAGCCGCTCGACGAGCACTTCCACGCGCCCGCCACTGGCCTTCTGGCCGAAGAAGCGCGCTTTGAGGACTTTGGTATCGTTGAAGACGAGCAGATCGCCCGGCGCGATCAGATCGGGCAGTTCGGAGAAACGCCGGTCGGTGAGCGTGGCCGGCGTGCTGCGGTTGTTGACTTCGAGCAGACGGCTCGCGCTGCGCTCGGCGAGCGCACTCTGCGCGATCAGCTCGGGCGGCAGATTAAAATCGAAATCGGAAAGCGTGAACATGGCTTGAAATCGCACGAACGATGGCGCAAACACGCAGATCCGCGCCGAACAAACCTCACATTGTACTTGCGAAGAGATTCGATGCCCTTATCCGACCGCCGCCTCGCTTCACCGACCGATGTGCTTCCGAATCCGGAAGAAAGCGTCGCGCCGCCCGCGCGGAAGCGGGCGAAGGCTGCGGACGGCGCGGACAAGAAGGCGAAACCCGCCGTCAAGACGGCGGACAAGCTCGCGAGGCTCGGGCTCAAATCGGACATCGATCTCGTCCTGCATCTGCCGATGCGCTACGAGGACGAAACGTCGCTGACGCCGATTGCCGAACTCATCCCCGGCGACAATGCGCAGACCGAAGGCATCGTGTTCGACAATGAGATTGCCTACCGTCCGCGTCGCCAGTTGCTGGTCAGGCTGCACGACGACGCCGGCGACGAACTCACGCTGCGCTTTCTCAACTTCTACGGCTCGCAGGTCAGGCAAATGGCCATCGGCATGCGGCTGCGCGTGCGCGGCGACGTGCGCGGCGGCTTCTTCGGCCTGGAGATGGTGCATCCAACCGTGCGTCCCGTCGATGAAGACACGCCGCTGCCGCAAGCGCTGACGCCGGTTTATCCGGCCACGGCGGGCATTTCGCAGGCGTATCTGCGCAAGGCGATCGACAACGCGCTCGCTCGCGTGTCGCTGCCCGAACTGCTGCCGGAGCCGGTCGCGCGGGCGCATGTCGCGCCGCTGAACGTCCCCGGCCTGCTCGATGCCGTCAAGACGCTGCATCATCCGCGCGCGGATTCGGATGAGACCGCGCTCATCGACGGCACGCATCCGGCCTGGACGCGCATCAAGTTCGAGGAATTGCTCGCGCAGCAACTGTCGCTCAAGCGCGCTCACGCCGAGCGGCGCACGCGCGCCGCGCCCGCCATGCCACGCCGCGCCGCCGACGACGCCGATTCGCTCGTCGTGCGCCTCTTGCGCGCGCTGCCGTTCCGGCTGACGGGCGCGCAGGAACGCGTGTGCGCCGAAATCGCAGCGGAACTGACGCTCGCGCATCCGATGCAACGTCTCTTGCAGGGCGATGTCGGCAGCGGCAAGACGATCGTCGCGGCGCTCGCGGCGGCGCAGGCCATCGACGCGGGTTATCAGGCCGCGCTGATGGCGCCGACCGAGATTCTCGCGGAACAGCACGCGCGCAAGCTGCGCGGCTGGCTGGAGCCGCTCGGCGTTTCCGTGGCGTGGCTCGCGGGCAGCCTCAAGGCGAAGGAGAAGCGCGCGGCGAGCGAAGCGGCGGCGCTCGGCACCGCGCAGCTCGTGATCGGCACGCACGCGATCATTCAGGACACGGTCGAGTTCGCGCGTCTCGGCCTCGTGATCGTGGACGAGCAGCATCGCTTCGGCGTCGCGCAGCGGCTTGCGCTGCGGGCAAAGGCGATCAACGCGGCCGACGGGAAGCACGACTTCCAGCCGCATCAGTTGATGATGTCCGCGACGCCCATCCCCCGCACGCTCGCGATGACGTATTACGCCGATCTCGACGTCTCCACCATCGATGAATTGCCGCCGGGCCGCACGCCGATCCTGACCAAGGTCGTATCCGATTCCCGGCGCGACGAAATCATCGGCCGCGTGCGCGAAGCGGCGTTGACCGGGCGGCAGGTCTATTGGGTCTGTCCGCTGATCGAAGAGAGCGAGACGCTGCAACTGCAGACGGCCGTCGAAACTTACGAAACGCTCGTCGCAGCGCTGCCGGAACTGCGCGTCGGACTGGTTCACGGCCGGCTGGCGCCAGCCGAGAAAGCCGCCGTGATGGACGCGTTCTCGCGCAACGACGTGCAGTTGCTCGTCGCAACGACGGTGATCGAAGTGGGCGTCGACGTGCCGAACGCATCGCTGATGGTCATCGAACATGCGGAGCGGTTCGGTCTCGCGCAGTTGCATCAGTTGCGCGGACGCGTAGGGCGGGGCAGCGCGGCGTCGGTATGCGTGTTGATGTACTCGAATCCGCTCTCGCAGACGGCGCGCGCGCGCCTTCAGACGATGCGCGAAACCACCGACGGCTTCGAGATCGCCCGGCGCGATCTGGAAATTCGCGGTCCCGGCGAATTCTTGGGCGCGCGGCAATCCGGCGAGGCGATGCTGCGTTTCGCGAGTCTTGAAAACGACGGCTGGCTGATCGAACCGGCGCGCGAGGCGGCGCAGCACATGCTCGATGCGTTCCCGGATGCCGTCACGCGGCATCTCGCGCGCTGGCTCGGCGCGCGCGAGCAGTATTTGAAGGCGTGACGAAGAACTCGACGCCGCCTCGTCTGTCCCCTATAGACGCGCGACAGACGCGCGCGCCGATGCAACACAAGTTGGCGAACCGGCGTTCGCAGGTGTATAACTTCAACCTATTGAATCCAAGTCTCTCATTGGCCCCCAATGACGCTCACTGAATTAAAGTACATCGTCGCGGTTGCGCGCGAGCGGCACTTCGGCCGCGCCGCCGAGGCGTGCTTCGTCAGCCAGCCGACGCTGTCGGTGGCAATCAAGAAGCTCGAGGACGAGCTCAACGTGCAGATCTTCGAGCGCGGCACGAGCGAGGTCAGCGTCACGCCGATCGGCGAGCAGATCGTCACGCAGGCGCAGCGCGTCCTCGAACAGACGCTTGCCATCAAGGAAATCGCGAAGCAGGGCAAGGACCCCCTCGTGGGGCCGCTGCGGCTGGGCGTCATCTATACGATCGGGCCGTATTTGCTGCCGACGCTCGTCAAGCAGATGATCAAGTCAGTCCCGCAGATGCCGCTGATGCTGCAGGAGAATTACACGCTCAAGCTGATCGAATTGCTGAAGCAGGGCGAAATCGATGTCGCGATCATGGCGCTGCCGTTTCCCGAAACCGGGCTGATGGTGCGCGCGCTGTACGACGAGCCGTTCGTCGTCGCGATGCCATCGGGGCATGCGTGGGAAAATCGCGGCAAGATCGACGCGGACGATCTCAAGCAGGAAACCATGCTGCTTCTTGGCAGCGGTCACTGCTTCCGCGACCATGTTCTCGGCGTTTGTCCGGAGCTGATGCGTTTCTCGCAGAATGCGGACGGCATTCAGAAGACGTTCGAGGGCTCGTCGCTGGAGACCATTCGCCATATGGTCGCGAGCGGCGTCGGCATTACGGTGCTGCCGCGCATGTCGGTCATGGAAGTGAAGCCGCATGCGCCGGGCATCGATGCCGGCTTGCTCAGCTATGTTCCTTTCGACGATCCGGTGCCGGACCGGCGCGTCGTGCTCGCCTGGCGGAAAAGCTTCACGCGGATGCCGGCTATCGACGCAATCAGCGACGCCATTGCCGCGTGTGACTTGCCGGGTGTGAAGAAACTGGATATGCCGGTGGCGGTCAACTAATCACGCCGCTGTAGACAGAATGAACCAAAGCCGCGTTCGACGCGGCTTTGTTCTTTGCATTGCAGTAAAGCAAACCGGCTTTGTAGTTTTTGGTCAATTTGGCTCTCGGTTTCCCTGTCGAAACACAACGACCTCCTAAAATCACGCCCCCGCTGTACGGCACGGAGCCGGGCAGCGTTCACCAGAAAACAAGGGAAAAAAATGGGGTTTTTCGAGGCAGTTCGTACAACGTTTCTTCAAAAATACGCGACTTTTGAAGGCCGCGCTTGCCGGTCGGAATACTGGTATGCCTATCTCTTTTCAATGGTTTTCGGAACCGCACTGATGGTCTTGAGTGGTGTGGCGAAAGACTCGTTGATTGCTCTGGCTATTATCGTCATCGTCGCGATCGCGATGATATTGCCGGGCATTGCCGTAACCGTTCGCCGGCTGCATGACACTGACCGCTCGGGCTGGTCGGCGCTCATCAGCTTTGTTCCGGTCATCGGGGGCATCATGATCCTGATCTGGACTTGCTCGCGCGGGACGATCGGTGTGAATCGTTTCGGCTCGGATCCGCTAAGCGGCGTCTGACCAGGGCGCCGCAGGGCAGTCCTAAAACAGCTACGACGGCCTGCCTTTGCGCAGGCCGTCTTGTTTTCCACGGCGACCTATCGAATAGATAAAATTAATCGAATACAAGTATTCGATAGGTTTCGTTATGCTTCGTCTCATGAGTCCAGCCACGAGAGAAGCGATGACCACCCACCACTTCAACGCCCGCCCCCAGACCGCGTGGTCCGAGCTGCGCGGCGTCGCGCTTCGCATTCTCGCCGACTTCGCCCGCACCGCGTGAGCGACGCATCCATCATCCCAAGCGAACACAAACCAGGAGCATCACGATGACGACCCAACGACTCACGACCGCCGCCGGCGCGCCTGTCGGAGACAATCAGAACTCGCAGACCGCCGGCCCGCGCGGCCCGGTGACGCTGCAGGACTTCTGGCTCCTCGAAAAACTCGCCCATTTCGACCGCGAAGTGATTCCCGAGCGCCGCGTGCACGCCAAAGGCTCCGGCGCGTTCGGCACGTTCCGCGTGACGCACGATATCTCGCGCTACACGAAGGCGAAGCTCTTTTCCGCGATCGGCAAGGAAACGCCCATCTTCATGCGCTTTTCGACCGTGGCGGGCGAACGCGGCGCCGCCGACGCCGAGCGGGACGTGCGCGGTTTCTCGATCAAGTTCTACACGGAAGAAGGCAACTGGGACGTCGTCGGCAACAACACGCCGGTGTTCTTCATCCGCGATCCGTTGAAGTTTCCCGACTTCATCCACACGCAAAAGCGCGATCCGTACACGAACCTGCGCAACAACGTGGCGGCGTGGGATTTCTGGTCGCGCCATCCGGAATCGCTGCATCAGGTGACCATTTTGATGAGCGACCGCGGCATTCCGAAGAATTATCGGCAAATGCATGGTTTCGGCTCGCACACGTTCTCGTTCGTCAACGCGGACAACGAGCGCTTCTATGTGAAGTTCCATTTCAAGTCGCAGCAACCGCTCGAGAACTTTACGGATGCCGAGGCCGCCGCCGTAATCGCGAATGACCGCGAAAGCGCGCAGCGCGATCTCGTCGAGAATATCGACCGCGGCGATTTCCCGCGCTGGAATTTCCGCATCCAGGTGATGACCGAAGCGGAAGCGGCGAATTACCGCATCAATCCGTTCGACATCACTAAGGTGTGGCCGCACGCAGATTTTCCTTTGATCGATGTCGGCGTCATCGAACTGAATCGCAACGCGCAGAACTACTTCGCGGAGGTCGAACAGGCGGCGTTCACGCCGGCTAACGTGGTGCCGGGCATTGGCTTCTCGCCGGATAGGCTCCTGCAAGGGCGGCTGTTCTCTTATGGCGACACGCAGCGCTATCGGCTCGGCATCAATCACCATCAGATTCCCGTGAACGCATCGCGTGCGCCGATGGCGAATCCGTTCCATCGCGATGGCGCGATGCGCGTCGACGGCAATCTCGGCGGCACGGTGAATTACGAGCCGAACCGCTTCGGCGAGTTCGCGCAGGATGCCAGCGTCAACGAACCGCCGCTCGCGGCGGGCGCAGTGTATCGCTATGACCATCGCGAGGACGGCGACTACTACTCGCAGCCGGGCGCGTTGTTCCGCCTCTTCGACAATGCGCAGCGCGAGCGTCTGTTCGGCAACATCGCGCGGCACATTCGTGGCGTGCCGGACGAGATCGTCGCACGGCAATTGCAGCATTTCCAGCGCGCCGATCCGGCCTATGCGCGCGGTGTCGCCCATGCGCTCGCGGCACTCGGGCAGCGCGTCGAGATCGACGAAAACGATACGGCAGCCGTCTGACGGGAGGCTCGCGGCGGCTGCGATGAAGCAAGGAGAAAGCATATGACTCAGGCAATCAGCATCATCGGACAGGCGGTGAACCGCGTCGAAGCGACGAGCCGCCAGGCATCGCGCGGCGTGCGCGTGGCGCTGGCCTTCGGCATCGTCGCGGGCGGTTATGGACTCGTCGTCGTGAGTGCGTTGCATGGCGCGGGCGCGGGCGCTTTCGCCTGAAGGCGGCGGGAGGATGCGGCCGCCCCGACGCGGCTCGCATCGCTTTGCGGCACTCGCCGACAGGAAAGCACACGCGTTTCTAAGATAAACTGTCGAGCGCTCGAAAACGTCGGCCGGCGAAACGATCGGAGTCCGAGATCCGTACGCCGGCACGGCATGCATAACGTTCGAATCACTCTCTCACGGAGTCATCATGGCGAAGAAAAATGGCATTCCAGCACCGGCCGTCAATATCGGCATCAGCGACAAGGATCGCAAGCGCATCGCCGACGGTCTCTCGCGGCTGCTGGCAGACACGTACACGCTGTATCTGAAGACGCACAACTTTCACTGGAACGTGACCGGTCCGATGTTCAACACGCTGCATCTGATGTTCGAGACGCAGTACACGGAACTCGCGACGGCCGTCGATTCCATCGCGGAACGCATCCGCGCATTGGGCGTGCATGCGCCGGGCAGCTATCGCGACTTCGCGAAACTGTCGTCAATTCCGGAAGCGGAAGGCGTGCCGGAAGCGGAAGACATGATCCGCCAGCTGGTGGAAGGCCAGGAAGCGGTGGTGCGCACCGCACGCGAGATCTTCCCGGCAACGGAAGCCGCGAACGACGAGCCGACCGCCGACCTGCTCACGCAACGCATGCAGACGCATGAAAAGACTGCGTGGATGCTGCGCTCGATGCTCGCGTGAAGCGGCGCCGCATCGATGCAGACAAGAACCCGTGCGATGTGAAAGCACGGGTTTTTTGCTTTTGGGCGTCGAGCCCGCGAAAGTCCGCGCCGGGCATGCTGGTCTAAAATAGCCCACCGACTTCATGCCGCTTGCCATGCTCGCCCGTCTCCCGCTTTATATGCGCCTCGTGCGCCTCGACAAGCCCATCGGCAGCCTGCTGCTCCTGTGGCCGACGCTCAACGCGTTGTGGATCGCGTCCGATGGGCGGCCATCGCTGATGCTGATCGTCATCTTCGCGATCGGCACGCTCCTCATGCGTTCCGCGGGCTGCGCGATCAACGATTACGCCGATCGCGATTTCGACCGCTACGTGAAGCGCACCGCCGAGCGGCCGATCACCTCCGGCAAGATCAAGGCGTGGGAAGCGGTGGCGCTCGCGGCGGCGCTGTCGCTCGTCGCGTTTCTGCTGATCCTTCCGCTCAACACGCTCACAAAACAGCTCTCTGTATTCGCGCTGTTCGTCGCGGGCACGTATCCGTTCACGAAGCGCTTCTTCGCGATACCGCAGGCGTATCTCGGCATCGCGTTCGGCTTCGGCATCCCGATGGCCTTCGCCGCCGTGCAGGATCAGGTGCCGATGCTCGCGTGGATCATGCTGGCCGCCAACGTGTGCTGGTCCGTCGCCTACGACACCGAATACGCGATGGTCGATCGCGACGACGACATCAAGATCGGCATCCGCACATCGGCGCTCACCTTCGGCCGCTACGACGTGCTCGCCGTCATGCTCTGCTACGCGGCGACGCTCGCGGTGTACGCGGGTATCGGCGTGGCGCTGCATTTCGGCTGGCCGTACTGGCTGGGCTGGCTCGCTGCGGCGGGCTGCGCGGTGTATCACTATGTGCTGATACGCAACCGCGAGCGCATGGCCTGTTTCGCCGCATTCAAGCACAACAACTGGCTCGGCGGCGTGCTGTTCGCGGGAATTGCGCTGCACTACGCGCTCGCCGGCTAATCGTTTTCTGACCTTCTGTTCGCGGTGGCTTCCTTTCGCGGAAGTCGCCGTTCGTCGTCGCGCGAAAGCTCGCGACGAATCCTGATTGAATCGCCTAAAAGATAAAATTGTTGGCGCAGATCGTCATACGCGTAAGCATTTTGTTATTGTCGCAAGTCATCGGGCGTGTCTGCCATTCGAATGTCTTCACGTCTTCTCGATTGTCTCGCGATAGCTGTCTCGAGGCATTAAATAATCAACTGTCGCGTTAATCACCAATGATGACTCCTGCGCGTGACAGTTTTCAACCTCATTACGGCAAATAATCATGGGTGGTCTTACACGGTTCAACGTTGCAACACTGGTTGCCCGACATAACATTACGCACTTTATCGAAACAGGTTACGGTCTCGGGAACTCCTGTAACGTTGCTTTGGCGAGCGGTGTGCGTTATGCGCTTTCGTGCGAGATTCACGAAGACCTTTATCGAAAAGCACAGCAGCACGACCAGCTTCATGTGGCGAATTCGGACAGTGTCGCTTTTCTAGAATCCGACCGCGTGAAAAGCGCACTCGCGGAACAGCGGTGTCTCGTTTTTCTGGACGCGCACTTTCCCGGCGCCGATTACGGCGGCAAAAGCTATAACGACGCGAGCCATTCGCCTCCCACGCGTCTGCCACTCATAGACGAACTCGCATTACTGAAGGGCCGTGCCGCCAATGCGCTCATCGTGATCGACGATGTACGCATTTATCGCCGCGGTTTTCAGGTGGCGCACGGCCCGCTGCCGGATGCAGTCGCGCACGGCTTCGATCAGGAAGCGAGATTGCTCGCGCTGCTTGCCGAGTTCGAAGCCACGCACGCCCTGCGCTGGCTCTCCGAAGACACGGGTTACGCGGTGCTCTGGCCACGCGCATGGGGCGACTACGACCTGAGCGCATGGGTTCTCCCGGGCGATATCACGCAGCCGTTCGTGCTGCAGATGGACGTGCCCGGCACGACCTGTATATCGCTCAACCGCCGGCTGCAGGACGCTCGCTTCAGCAATCGCTGGCTCGCGGGCGTGGGTATCGACATCGGCGGGGGACCGGACAGCATCGCCGTGTATGCGCAACTCTTCCCGCGCATTCAGGCCGTGACCGTCTACGACATGCCGCAAGGTGATGCCCAGTATCTCGCGAATGTACCCGACGAAGCCTTCGATTTCGCGTATTCCGGGCACTGTCTCGAACACATGGTCGATCCGCGTATCGCGTTGCGTAACTGGCTGCGCGTGGTGAAGCCGGGCGGTCATCTCGTCATCACCGTGCCCGACGAGGACCTGTACGAGCAGGGCGTGTGGCCATCGACATTCAATCTCGATCACAAGCACACGTTTACGATGTTCAAGCGCACGAGCTGGTCGCCGGTATCGATCAACGTGCTCGATCTTCTGCGGGAATTCGATGGAGAAGTGAACGTGCAGAAAGTCGAGCGCCTGGATCATGCGTTCCTCCGGGGCGTGCAACGATTCGATCAGACGCGCACCGCTTTCTCCGAGTGCGGCATCGAATTGGTAGTGCAAAAGCTGTAACGTAACGGCGCGTCATTGGGGCCGGTCACTGATATGACACCGCCGCCAGGCGAATGACGTTGCATTCGGGCATCCGGACATAAACCGGCGCGATGATTTTCAGTGTTTCTCTGAACTACAGCATAAGCAAAGCGCCCCGATTGCTTACGTTCTCGTCGCGTCGCGGCGCGAATGTCGGCGTTCGTTCAATCGAATGAACGCCGAATGCAGGCTGGGCGCGCATGCCAAGTTTCGAAATACAGGAATCGTTCATTGCGCAATGGTGACAAATCTGCGAGCAAGAATTGTCTGGATGCCCGTGTGAAACCGGCCGCGCTAGGCGCGCGCGGTGACATTGCGCTTCGGAACCGATTATTACGGGGTGCGAGTCTCGGCAGTCTTTAACTGCGCGAGATGAAAGACATTGAGCGTCGGCCACATTTGTCTACTGATGAAAGCTCGCGACGCATTCGGACCGGATCCTTTGCACGGAAGCAGTGCTGCGGCCGCGGCATTCCGGGCCGCGCACTAATATCACAGTCGTCGCGGTCGATCGGCGTTGCATCCGGTCATTCAGACATTGCACTGGCCAGATACCTTTCAAACAGATTGCAGCCATGTCATTTCCGGAACGCCCCATTGCTTACGTACTCGCCGCGTCGAATCATGGCACCATGATCGTCAATCGAAACGATATCGCCATCAAGGAAGGTTTCGCTTACGGCGTCGGTCATCAGTTGCTCAGCAAATCATGTTTCGATGCGGGCGAGATTGCTTTCGTCCTTCAGTTGCTCGAACTGCGCCGCCGCCATTTTGGCGACGGTGTTTTTGCCATCGATGGCGGCGCGAATGTCGGGGTTCATTCGATCGAATGGGCGCGCCGAATGTACGGCTGGGGGCGTGTTCTCAGCTTCGAGGCGCAGGAAATCGTGTATTACGCGCTGGCCGGCAATCTCGCCATTAACAATTGCCTGAATGCGCGTGCCAAGCTAGCCGCGCTAGGGGAGCGCGTCGGCGAGATCGAAATTCCGCAGCCCGATTATTACGCGGCCGGAAGTTTCGGCAGTCTTGAACTGCGCGAGATGAAAGACACGCTGAGCGTCGGCCAGGAGGTGTCTTACGATTCTGGCCGCGGCATCAAGGTGCCGATGGTCAGCATCGATTCCCTTCAACTGGAACGTGTCGATTTCCTCAAGATCGATGTCGAGGGGATGGAGCTCGACGTGCTCGAAGGCGCGAAAGAAACCTTGAAAAGATGCGCGCCGATCATCCTCGTGGAAACGCTGAAAAGCGACGCGCAGGACATCCGCAAGTTTCTTGCGGGTGCGGGTTATGCCGATTTTTACGACGTCGATCCGAACATGCTCGCGGTCAGCGATCGCGATCCGGTGCGCCAGCACATTTCGCAGCGAGAGAACGTGATTTATATCGGCTGACTCTCACGCCGCGCCCAACTCATCCCCCATCTCCCTCGCGCGCGCTTGCGCGGCCAGCGCGCCGCGCACGATCGCGTCCTTCACGCCTTGCGCGTCGAAAGACGCCAGCGCCGCCGCCGTGGTGCCGCCCTTCGACGTCACGCGCTCACGCAAGACGCTCGCCGGTTCGCCCGATTGCGCCGCGAGTTGCGCCGCGCCGGTGAACGTCGCGACCGCGAGTGCGCGGCCCTGGTCGTCGTCCATCCCGAGAGCGCGTGCCGCTTCCTGCATCGCTTCGATGAAATAGAACACGTACGCCGGGCCGCTGCCGGAAATGGCGGTGACGGCGTCGAGCCTGGCTTCGTCGTCGAACCAGACGGTCGTGCCGACTGCTTCGAGCACTCGCGATGCAAGCGCCTTCGCTGCATCGCCGACACCCGGCAGCGCGGCAAGCCCGGTCACGCCCATGCCGATGAGCGCAGGCGTGTTCGGCATCGTCCGCACGATCTGCGTGTGACCGTTGAGCCAGCGCGACAGGTCCGTCGCGCGGATGCCCGCCGCGATGCTGATGACCGTCTGCTGCGACAGATGCGGCGCAAGCGCCTCGGCGACGCTCTTGAGCACTTGCGGCTTGACCGCGAGAACGATGGCGTCGTACGCCGCGAGCGTTGCGTCGATGGCCGCGCCCGTCGCGACGCCGAACTCTTTCGCGGTGCGCGCGCGCGCGTCGTCGTTGATGTCGATGGCGTAGATGTCCGCCGGCGCGACGCCGCGTTTGACGAGACCGCCGATGAGCGCCGCGGCCATGTTGCCGCCGCCGATGAATGCGATTTTCATAGTTGAGCCAAAGAACGAGTGGTTGATCAGTTCGTGTAATCGCGCGCGCCGAAGATCGCGGTGCCGATGCGGACCATCGTCGCGCCTTCCAGCACGGCCGCTTCGAGGTCGGCGGACATGCCCATCGAGAGGGTATCGAGATCGAGGCCGTCGGCGCGCAACGCGTCCATCAGTTCGCGCAGGCGGGCATGGGGTGCGCGCTGGGCATCGAGCGTATCGGCGGGTTCGGGAATCGCCATCAGGCCGCGCAGCCGCAGTCCGGGCAAGGCGGCTATCGCATGGGCGAGCGCGGCGGCATCGGCCGGTTCGACGCCGCTCTTGGATGCCTCGCCGCTCACGTTCACCTGCACGCAGACATTCAGCGCCGCCGCGCCTTCCGGACGCTGCGCCGACAGCCGCTCGGCGATCTTCAGACGGTCGATGGAGTGGACCCAGTCGAACTGCTCCGCGACGAGCTTCGTCTTGTTCGACTGCAGCGGTCCGATGAAATGCCATTCGATATCGCCGCGCAACGCGGCGAGGGCCGCGATCTTCGCCACGCCTTCCTGCACGTAGTTTTCGCCGAACGCGCGCTGGCCGGCGTCGAAGGCGGCGCGCACGTCGTCGGCGGGGAAGGTTTTGGAAACGGCGAGCAGCCTCACCGACGCCGGATCGCGCGATGCGCTTCGTGCCGCCAGCGCGATACGTTGCCGGACTTCTTCTAGATGTTGAACAATGGACATGCGTGAGCGACTTTCAGAGCGGATCGAGTGATTATACGAATCCCCTTACCCGTACAGCAGGTGCTCCAAAAGTTGGATCCAGTGCGTGACCGGCGTTGACGTCCCGCTTTGCAGATGCGCGATGCACCCGACGTTCGCCGATACGATCATCTGCGGCTCCGTCTTCTCCAGCCGGTCCAGCTTCTGGTTGCGCAGCGCATAGGCGAGCTTCGGCTGCAGCACCGAATACGTTCCCGCCGATCCGCAGCAGATGTGGTTGTCCGCGGGCAGGCGCACCTCGATGCCGAGCGCGGTCAGCAGATGCTCGACGCGCCCGCGAATCTGCTGCCCGTGCTGCAGCGTGCACGGCGGATGAAACGCAACGGTATGCACGCCGCGCCGCCGCGCGATCGACACGAGTTCTTCCTCGTACAGCGGCAGGATTTCGGCGAGATCGCGCGTCAGATCGACGATGCGCTGCGCCTTCTCCGCGTACATCGGATCGTTGCGCATGAGGTGCGCGTATTCCTTCACCGTCGCGCCGCAGCCCGACGCGTTCATCACAATGGCCTCGACGCCGTTCTCCACGTAAGGCCACCATGCGTCGATGTTATTGCGCACGTCGCCGAGCGCGTCGTCGTTATAGCCGAGATGCAGGCGGATCGCGCCGCAGCAGCCCGCATCCGGCGCAGTCACGATCTCGATGTCGAGCGCATCGAACACACGCGCCGTCGCGATGTTCACGTTCGGCATCATCGCGGGCTGCACGCATCCCGCGAGCATCAGCATCTTGCGCGCATGTTTGCGCGTCGGCGGCGCGAGCGGCTTTTCGGTGACCGGAATCTTCGCGCGCAGCGTGCGCGGGAGGATGCCGCGAAACTGCTGCCCGAGCTTCATCGCCGGCGTGAAGAGCGTGCTGTTCGGCAGGAAGCTCGCGAGAAAGCGGCGTTGCAGGCGCTGGCGCATCGGCCGGTCGACCTTCTCTTCGACCACCTTGCGCCCGATTTCGACGAGCTTGCCGTACTGCACGCCCGACGGGCACGTGCTTTCGCAATTGCGGCACGTGAGGCAGCGGTCCAGATGCGTTTGCGTGCTGCGCGTAACGGGTGCGCCTTCGAACATCTGCTTCATCAGGTAGATGCGTCCGCGCGGCCCGTCGAGCTCGTCGCCGAGCAGTTGATACGTCGGGCAGGTCGCCGTGCAGAACCCGCAGTGCACGCACTTGCGCAGGATGGCGTCGGCTTCGTCGCCGTCGGCCGTGTTGCGGATGAAATCGGCGAGATTGGTTTGCATCGCTCAGGTCCGCTCGGTTGGCCTAAAAGTCGGGATACAGCCGCCCGCGGTTGAATACGCGCGCCGGATCGAACACCGCTTTCAGCCCGCGATGAATCTTCATCAGCGGCGCGGGCAGCGGCGTGAACACGCCCGCGTTGCGGTCGTAGGCGGAGCCGGCGCGGAAGATCGTCGCGTGGCCGCCCGCCTGCTTCGCGCTGATGCGCACGGTCTGCGGATCCGTGTCCGTGATCCACCAGCGTTGCGCGCCGCCCCATTCCATCAGTTGCGCGCCCGGCAGATGCAGCGGTTCGGCAATCGACGGCAGCGCGAGACGCCAGAGCGCGGAACGCGGCTCGATCACGGCGAAGAACGGGTCCGTCTGCTCGCGCATGGCGATCCAGAAGCGGTCGGCTTCGACGGCATCGACCACTTCGCCGCCGAGCGTATTGCGCGCAGTCTTCACAGCAGCTTCCGCGCCTGCAAGCCGCAGCGCCAGCGTGCCGTCGCGCCACGCGCTGCCGCTGATCGGCAAGGGATGGCCGCCCCATTCGTTGAGCTTGCGCACGCCGTCGGTGGCGTGCATGTCGAACTTGAGCGTGGCTTCCGCGACGGGGCGCGGCAGGACCTTGATCGACAGTTCGAGAATCAGGCCGAGCGTGCCGAGCGATCCCGCCAGAAGCCGCGAGACGTCGTAACCCGCGACGTTCTTGACCACCTGGCCGCCGAAGTGCAGCACCTGTCCGCGCCCGTTCATGACGACCGCGCCGAGCACGAAATCGCGCGGCGCGCCGGTCCACGCGCGGCGCGGCCCTGCGATGCCCGCCGCGATGCAGCCGCCAAGCGTCGCATTGCGGCCGAAGTGCGGCGGCTCGAACGGCAGCATTTGGCCATGCGCCCGCAGCGCGGCTTCGATTTCGGCTAGCGGGGTGCCGCTTTTCGCGGTGATGACGAGTTCGGCGGGGTCGTACGCGACGATACCCCGGTGCACGCGCGTATCGAGAATCTCACCCTGGAGCGTCTGACCGTACCAGTCCTTCGTCCCGCCGCCCCGGATGCGCAGCGGCGTGCCGGCCTCGGTGGCCCGGGCGATCCGCTCCGACCAGCCGGCGACGATGTCGTCCTGTTCCATGGATGTCCCGCTCTTCGTTTCGACTGCTGTAGTGGCGGTGCCGCCTTTCCGGTCGATTGTACCGGCCGCTTAACGCAGCCATACCCGGACAAACGTGGATAGCGCAGCGCGCCGCCGGTTCAGAAGCGCGGCAGTTCGGGATGCGGCAGCAGCCCGCCGCGGATGTGCATCTTCCCGTATTCGGCGCAGCGCGCGCGCGTCGGGATGCCCTTGTCCGGGTTGAGCAGTCCCGGCGGATCGAACGCGCGCTTGACCGCGTGAAACGCGTCGCGCTCCTCCGGCGAGAACTGCACGCACATCGAATTGATCTTCTCGATGCCCACGCCATGCTCGCCCGTCACCGTGCCGCCCAGCTCGACGCACGCTTCCAGAATGTCCGAGCCGAACGCTTCCGCGCGATGCCACTCGTCGAGATCGTTGCCGTTGAACAGGATGAGCGGATGCATGTTGCCGTCGCCCGCGTGGAAGACGTTGATGCAGCGCAAGGCGTACTTCTTCTCCATCTCTTCGATGCGCGCGAGCAGCGGCCCGATGGCGCGGCGCGGCACCGTGCCGTCCATGCAGTAGTAGTCGGGCGAGATGCGGCCGGCGGCGGGGAACGCATTCTTGCGCCCCGACCAGAACTTGAGACGTTCGGTTTCCGAGCGCGAAATCTGGATGCGCGTCGCGCCGTGCTCACGCAGCACCGCCGTCATGCGGACGATTTCCTCGGTGACTTCGTCGTAAGTGCCGTCGGATTCGCAGAGCAGGATGGCGGCGGCGTCGAGATCGTAACCGGCGTTGACGAATTCCTCGACGGCGCGCGTCGCGGGCTTGTCCATCATTTCGAGACCGGCCGGGATGATGCCCGCCGCGATGATCGCCGCGACCGCGTTGCCGCCTTTCACGACATCGTCGAAGCTCGCCATGATGACTTGCGCGGTCTGCGGCTTCGGGATCAGCTTGACGGTGATTTCGGTCACGATGGCGAACATGCCTTCGCTGCCGATCAGCACGGCCAGCAGGTCGAGCCCCGGCGCATCCGGTCCGAGCGAGCCGAATTCGACGACATCGCCTTCCATCGTCACCGCGCGCACGCGCAGCACGTTATGCACGGTGAGGCCGTATTTCAGGCAATGCACGCCGCCCGAGTTTTCGGAGACGTTGCCGCCGATGGTGCACGCGATCTGCGACGACGGGTCCGGCGCGTAGTAGAGGCCATAGGGCGCGGCGGCCTCGGATATCGCGAGGTTGCGCACGCCTGGCTGGACGGTGGCGGTGCGCGCGTAGGGATCGACCTCGACGATTTTGCGAAAACGCGCGAGCGACAGCACGATGCCGTGACGAATCGGCATGGCGCCGCCCGACAGCCCGGTGCCCGCGCCGCGTGGAACGATGGGCACGGCGAGCCGCGCGCAGATTTGCACGACGCGCTGCACCTGCGCCTCGGTTTCCGGCAGCACGACCGCGAGCGGCAAGCGGCGGTAGGCGGCGAGGCCATCGCATTCGTAGACGGACGTGTCTTCGTCGCGAAAGAGCAGGCAATGCGTCGGCAGCACGGCCATCAGCGCCTGCACGACTTCGCGCTGGCGCTCGGCGAGCTGCTCCGGCGTCAGGTCCGGCGAAACCTCGTGCGGCAGATTCGGCGATACGGCCGGCGCGAGCGGCGGCTTGAGTTCGTCGGGTGCGTTCATGTCTCCTCCCGGCGCCTGTCGTGAGTGATGCTGGCGCTTGTTCGATGATTATGCTGCGCGCTTGCGGCTTCTGCGTCCATCCGGCGCGCTTCCGATGCGCTTCCGATGCGCTTCCGATGCGCTTCCGATTTGTTACTGCGTGAAGCTGAAAATCTTGCCCGGATTCATCAGGTTGTTGGGATCGAGCGCCTGCTTGATGGATCGCATGACCGCGATGGCGTCCTCGCCGTGTTCGTCGACCATGAAGCCCATCTTGTGGAGCCCGACGCCGTGCTCGCCGGTGCAGGTGCCGCCGACTTTCAGCGCGCGTTCGACGATGCGGCGGTTCAGCCGCTCCGCCTCTTCGAGTTCCTCCGGTTTGGCAGGATCGAGCAGCATCGCGACGTGGAAGTTGCCGTCACCGACATGGCCGACGATCGGACACGGCAGCGACGAGCCGAGCAGATCCTTCTCCGTTTCCACGACGCATTCCGCGAGGCGCGAGATCGGCACGCAGACGTCGGTGGTGACGGCGCGGCAGCCTGGCTTCAGTTGCAGCATCGCGAAATAGGCGCTGTGCCGCGCGTTCCAGAGGCGGCTGCGGTCTTCGGGGCGCGTCGCCCAGTCGAAGTCGGTGCCGCTGTTCTGCGCGGTGATGTCCTGCACGGTTTGCGCCTGCTCCTTGACGCCCGCTTCGGTGCCGTGGAATTCGAAGAACAGCATCGGCGATTCGCGCAGCGTCAGGTTCGAGTGGCGATTGATGGCGCGAACGGCGAGCGCATCGACGAATTCGACGCGTGCGATCGGCACGCCCATCTGAATCGTTTCGATGACGGCGCGCACGGCGTCGCCCATCGACGGGAATGCGCAGACGGCGGCCGATATCGCTTCCGGCTGCGGGTAGAGCCGCACGGTGATTTCGGTGATGACGCCGAGCGTGCCTTCCGAGCCGACGAAGAGCCGCGTGAGGTCGTAGCCCGCCGACGATTTGCGCGCGCGGGTGCCGGTCTTGATGACGCGGCCATCGGCGAGCACGACGGTCAGCGCGAGCACGTTCTCGCGCATCGACCCGTAGCGCACGGCGTTGGTGCCCGAGGCGCGCGTCGCGGACATGCCGCCGATGCTGGCGTCCGCGCCGGGATCGATCGGGAAGAAGAGGCCGGTGTCTTTCAGCGCCTCGTTCAGCTGCTTGCGCGAGATGCCCGGTTCGACGGTTGCGGTGAGGTCTTCTGGGTTGATCGAGATGACCTTGTTCATTTCGGACAGGTCGATCGACACGCCGCCTTGCACCGCGAGCAGATGCCCTTCGAGCGACGATCCGTTGCCGTAGGGAATGATCGGCACGTCGTGTTCCGCGCACAGGCGGACGATGGCTTGCACGTCTTCGGTGTTGCGCGCGAAGACGACGGCGTCGGGCAGTTGCGGGTCGAACGGCGATTCGTCGCGGCCGTGGTGTTGGCGCACGGCATCGGCGGTCGAGACGCGGTCGCCGAACTTCTCTTTGAGCGATTCGAGGAGCGCGGCGGGGAAGGGGCGGCGCGCCTGCTGGATGGCGGCGTGTTCGGCGGGGTGGTTCACGGTTTCGTCTCCGGAGTTTTTTCTTCGGTTTCTGATGGCGGTCGCGGAGCGGTTTGCGCGCTGCCGTGATGGTTATCTCATTTTACGCGCTGGACGAAGGCGAGGAGGGGCGTGCCTATAATGGGGCGGCTGGTTTTGACGCTTCGATCTTTTGGCTATTCGAGGAGCAGTAATGGGACACCGTCTGAGCAAGATCGCCACACGCACTGGCGACGATGGCACCACCGGTCTCGGCGATGGCCGCCGCGTTTCGAAAGACGATGCGCGCGTTGCGGCCATTGGCGATGTGGATGAGTTGAATTCTTCGATTGGCGTTTTGTTGTGCGAGCCGTTGCCTACTGATATTCGCGATGCTTTAACCCGGATTCAAAATGATTTATTCGATCTGGGCGGGGAATTATCGATTCCCGGACATTCGATGATTTCGGATTCGCATCTGGAACGGCTGGACTCGTGGCTTGCTGAATATAACGGGACTTTGCCGCCTCTCAAGGAGTTTATTCTGCCGGGAGGCTCTCGCGCCGCTGCTTTAGCGCATGTTTCTCGTACGGTTTGTCGACGGGCGGAAAGGGCTATTGTGGCGCTTGGGCGGGAAGAGGCCGATGCGGTGAATGAGGCGCCTAGGCGGTATGTCAATCGGCTGTCGGATTTGTTGTTTGTGGTGGCGCGGGTGTTGAATCGGGTGGATGGGGGGAGTGATGTGTTGTGGAAGCATCATGGTTTGACATGATCCAACAATCCTAGTTTGAACGAAATTCGAAACTTTGAAGGCTTGGGTTGGAATATGAAGGATGAGAAGCAATGAAAGACAGAGACGTAATAGCTGAGATACAAGAAAAGCGTAAGCGATCTTTCGGCAAGTACATGGCTGGGAGAAGTGAGTTGCAGGATATTGACTTGGCATTAGAATGCCGTGGTGATAGTTCAGTTTTTAATTCCCTCTCTATTGTTGGAATCGCCGCCTGCATTGAAGTTTCTGTGCGTAAGGCGATAGAAAAATTAGTGGATGACGGGGCTCCTTATATCGACAGGGTGGACAAGCTAAAAAACAAACTCCATTTCGATCTTCGTTTGACGAAGGCGCTAAGCGATCGCGAAATAACTTTTGGAAATCTTGTCTCACATCTTTTGCCGATCAGTAGTTTGTCCGACATAGCGTCGCATCTAGAGACTTTGTTGAACGGAAATGGGGTTTCGAAATCGTTAGCGACTTGGCTGTCGGAGATACAGCCGTTCGTTGAATCTGAAGACGAAGCTTTGTCCAGCGAAGATCTTTTCGAAGACAGCATTCGGCGTGGGAGGGATTTCGACTCGTTCGCTATGCGACCGGTCACCTTTCCGTTAGACAATGTGTCGGCGATACTTGCTGACATTGAGAGAATTTTTGTCATCCGCCATATTGTGGCGCACGAGGCAGATTTCAGCGTCACAACGCTGCAACAAATTGATGCGTTGCTCGGAAGTGCTACCAAGTTCACAAGTGCTATCTACGAGTTGGTCGAGCAGACATTGCATCCGGAGCAGCCGCGGTCGGCAGTCCGCATCTCAATCCGCGACGCGCGGCAGGTTCAGCAATTCTATGAAACGATCATCGGCCGCGAGAACGAAGCTATGCGCGCGATGGCTCGGCGGGGAGAGTCGGGATTCTCAGGAATCGGTCACCTTCAAAGAACGAGCCGAGCATTCTCGAACTACGTCGACGAGGAAGTGCGACTAGTCACGGCCAATTCGCGGGCTCGGGATCTCTGTAACCTGCGCACCTTAAAGACGAATGCGCGCAGGAGTCTTTATGAGCACCGCTATGATCGTTTGACCAACTTCATCGACGATGAGGTAGCCATCAACGATTTTATATTAGATTATTTTGCGAACGACATAGCGGCACAGTAAACTCCGGTTCGAAGTGGGTTAAGCACCCAACGTCTGGTGCTTTAATTCCCCCCACCCCTCAAAATTCGCCGCTGCTTCACCGCAGCCGCGAGTCCTTCAAGCACCCCCAGACTTTCCTCCCATCCAATACAAGCATCGGTAACACTTTGCCCGTACGTCAGCTCACCCCCTTCCTTCAAATCCTGCCGTCCAGCAACCAAATGCGACTCCACCATCACCCCAACGATGCGTTCATCCCCAGCCGCGAGTTGCCGCCCAATATCCTCACAAACAGGAATTTGATTCTCATGCTTTTTGGAGCTATTAGCATGACTAGCATCGATCATTAACCGCGCGGCCAACCCAGCCTTGCCAATATCACTACAAGCCGCATCAACTGAAGCAGCATCATAATTAGGCGATTTCCCCCCGCGCAATATGATGTGACAATCCTCATTACCCGCCGTAGAAACAATCGCCGAATGCCCGCCCTTAGTGACTGACAAGAAATGATGCGGCTGCGACGCAGCCTTGATCGCATCCACAGCGATCTTCACATTCCCATCCGTCCCATTCTTGAACCCGACCGGGCAAGAAAGCCCCGAAGCCAGTTCCCGATGCACCTGCGACTCGGTCGTCCGCGCCCCGATCGCTCCCCACGAAATAAGATCGGCGATATATTGCGGACTGATCATGTCGAGATACTCCGTGCCCGCCGGCAACCCCATCTCATTGATATTCATCAGCAGTTCACGCGCCTTGCGCAGACCGTCGTTGATCTTGAAGCTGTTATCCATATACGGATCGTTGATCAGCCCCTTCCAGCCCACCGTCGTGCGCGGCTTTTCGAAATAAACGCGCATAACGATTTCCAGTTCACCCGCGAACCGCTTCCGCTGCTCGATCAACCGCCCGGCATATTCCATCGCCGCCTTCGGATCGTGAATCGAGCACGGCCCGATAATCACGATCAGCCGGTCATCCATCCCGTGCAGAATGCGATGCATCGATTGCCGCGCGTTGAAGATGAGGTCCGACACCGGCTCCGTGCAGGGAAACTCGCGGATCAGATGCGCCGGCGGCACCAGCTCTTTCAACTCACGGATACGAACGTCATCGGTATTATGCGGGGGCATGGCGGTTCTCCAACGGCAATGTTCTAAACAAAGGGAAGGCGAAAAAAAACCGCCAGACTCGCTGGCGGTTTTCTCGGGAATTCGGTTTTTCAACCTGTGTACGACTTACCCTCTCGATCCGCCAGCGGCTTGAGATGCCAAAAGAAATAAAAATAAAACTTGGCGGACATCATGAGTCGGATCGGACGTCGAAAAAAGTTGTGACTGACTTTATAACCTCAAACGTGCGGCGCTGACAAGCCGCGCTACATCAAAACGCGGGAAATCCGCATCGAAGTCCGTCCGGAACGAAAGACGAAACGCCATCGATGCGGAAAACCCGCAGGCATCAAACCGTGCCGCCCACCGTCATCTTCTCGATGCGCAACGTCGGCTGTCCGACGCCCACCGGCACGCTCTGGCCTTCCTTGCCGCACACGCCGACGCCGCTATCCAGCGACATATCGTTGCCGATCATCGTCACGTACTTGAGCGATTCCGGCCCGCTGCCGATCAGCGTCGCGCCCTTCACCGGATACGTGATCTTGCCGTCCTCGATCATGTACGCCTCGGACGCCGAAAACACGAACTTGCCGTTGGTGATGTCCACCTGGCCACCGCCGAAATTCACTGCGTACAGGCCGTTTTTCACCGCAGCGAGAATCTCCTGCGGGTCCTTGTCGCCGTTGAGCATGTACGTGTTGGTCATGCGCGGCATCGGCAGCGCGGCGTACGATTCGCGGCGCGCGTTGCCCGTCACCGGCATCTTCATCAGCCGCGCATTCAGCGAATCCTGAATGTAGCCCTTCAGAATGCCGTCTTCGATCAGCGTCGTGCACTGCGTCGGGTTGCCTTCATCGTCGATATTGAGCGAGCCACGCCGGTTCGGCAGCGTGCCGTCATCGACGACCGTCACGCCCTTCGCCGCCACCTGCTCGCCGATGCGTCCCGCGAACGCCGACGATCCCTTGCGGTTGAAATCGCCCTCCAGCCCATGGCCGACCGCTTCGTGCAGCAGCACGCCCGGCCAGCCCGGCCCGAGCACCACGGTCATCGCGCCCGCCGGAGCCGGTCGCGCTTCGAGATTGACGAGCGCCGCGTGCACGGCGTCGTCGACGTACTTGTTCAGAATGTCGTCGGTGAAATAGCCGTAATCGAAGCGTCCGCCGCCGCCGCCCGTGCCGATCTCGCGCCGGCCGTTCTGCTCGGCGATCACCGTCACCGAGACGCGCACGAGCGGGCGCACGTCCGCCGCGAGCGCGCCGTCGCTGCGGGCGACGAGCACGACGTCGTATTCGCCGGCGAGGCCCGCCATCACCTGGACGATGCGCGGATCGCGGCTGCGCGCCATCTGCTCGACGCGCTCGAGCAGCTTCACCTTGGCATTCGCATCGAGCGAATGAAGGGGATCGGCGGGCAGGTACAGATCGCGGCCCGACACGCCGGTCAGCGTGCTGGCCGGCTTCACCTTGTGCTTGCCGCCGCCCGCCTTGGCGATCGCGCGCGTTGCGTACGCGGCCTGACGGATGGATTCGGGCGAAAGATCGTCGGAATAGGCGAAAGCCGTGCGCTCGCCGGAGACGGCGCGCACGCCGACGCCCTGATCGATGCTGAAACTGCCCGATTTGACGATGCCTTCCTCGAGACTCCACGCTTCGCTGCGCGTGGACTGGAAATAAAGATCGGCGTAATCGACGCGGTGCGTGAAGATTTCCGCGAGCGTACGCGTGATGACCCCTTCGTCGAGGCCATAGGGCGTCAGCAGCACGTCCTTTGCCGTGACGAGGTTGCGAATGCCGGGTTCGATGATGTTCATGCGGTGCCTATTGCGTGATTAAGCGTGATTATCAGGCGCGAAATGCGTCGGACTATTCTACTGTCCGGCGCCGGTGAGACCATGTGCAGGGAGGAACGCGCGTCTTCAAGCCCGTTCAGCCGTTCAGCCGTTCAGCCGTTCAGCCGATCAGCCGATCAGCCGATCAGCCGATCAGCCGATCACCCGGTGCCGATACGCCGGCAAGCTCTGCCGCACTTCGGCGATGCGCGCCGTATCGACCGCCCCCGCGACGACGCCTGCGCCCTCGTCGCGCATCGCGATGACCTCGCCCCACGGGTCGATGAGAACGCTATGCCCCCACGTGCGCCGCCCGTTCTCATGCTTGCCGCCTTGCGCCGCGGCGAGCACGTAGCACTGGTTTTCGATCGCCCGCGCCTTGAGCAGCGTCTCCCAGTGCGCCTTGCCGGTCGTGTAAGTGAACGCGGACGGCACGACGATCAGCGCGCAGTCGCCCATCTTTCGATACAGCTCCGGAAACCGCAGGTCGTAGCAGACGGACAGGCCGACGCGCCCGAACGGCGCATCGAAAGTCCGCACTTCGCCGCCGGGACAGATGGTGCGCGCTTCGTCGAACGATTCCTCGCCTTTCTCGAAGCTGAACAGATGAATCTTGTCGTAGCGCGCGGCTTCCTTGCCGCTCGGATTGAACACGAGCGTGGTGTTGAGCACGCGCGACGTTTCCTGCGATTTCAGCGGCAGCGTCCCGCCGATGATCCACACGCGATGCTCCCGCGCGGCATCGGACAGGAATTGCTGGATGGGCCCGTCGCCGGGCGTTTCGCGGATGGCGAGCTTGTCGGTGTCCCTGAAGCCCATGAAGCAGAAGTATTCGGGCAGCAGCACGAGTTGCGCGCCGGCTTGCGCCGCTTCGGCGATGAGCCGTCCTGCGTCGGCGAGATTGCGGTCGCGGTCGGGCGTGCTCACCATTTGCAGCGCGGCGACGTGAAACGGCTGCGCCGTGCTTTCGCTCGATTGTTGGTTCATGTTGTGCGCCGGTTGGTGAATCTGAACGCTGGACGAGGCGCAACGATGGTGCGCTCCGCGTTATGGAGCGGCTGACGGAATCGCGACGGCCGCGGGTGATTCGATCTTACCCTGATCGCCATGCAGACGCTGGACGACGGGCTTCGACCACGAGCCGGTGATCGCATAGTCCATCGCGAATGCCTTCTGGATGGATTTCGAGAGCGCGAGATCGGCGGCGAGCGCGCCCAGACCCAGCAGTGGATTGATCACCGCCGCGCCGATCGCCACCGCGCCCGCGCCGACCGTCGGCACCACCTTGACGCGCAAGTCCTGCGTCTGTTGCGGCAGATCGACGACGCCCTTCATCTGCACGCGAGCGGGCGGCGTGACCATCAGCAGGTCGTCGGTCCGGCTGATGCCGTCCTCGATGCGCGCGTTGCCCGTGATCTTCTCGAACGGCAATCCCTTGCCCACGACATCCTCGAAATGCAGCGTCAGCAGATTGGCGATGCTGCGCAGGCTGAAGATGCCGAGCCACTTCGCCGCGCCCGGCGCCCGCAGGATCTGCCCGTGCCGAAGATCGACGCCGACCTTGCCGTCGAGCGTCTTCATGTCGACCGCCGCCGGGCTGCCGTTCCAGGCCGCATGCCCCGATATCTTCCCCGCGCCGCCGTTGACGGTGTGCGGCAGGCCGAAGCGGTCGAGAAACTGCCCGCCATTGGCGACATCGAGCGTGAAGCCGAGCGATGTGCGGCGCGGCGTCCGGTCATCATCGGTTGCGTTCGTCGCCGTGGGCAGCGTGCGCCACGTTGCCGTTGCGGTGAGTGTCGCGTCGGGATTGGCGAGTTCCAGCTTGTCGAGCGTCCAAATCGGTTCGTCGGCGATGACTTCATTGTGCGCGTCCGCCTGGAGGCGGCCGAGGCCGTATCCGCGATAGATCAGCTCGTTCACGATCACGTCGATCGACGGCATGTTGCGCGGCGGCCTGCCCGCGATCTTTTCGGCGGGCGCGTTCGTCGATTTATCGGGGATCACCACCTTGTCGAGCCGCGCCTGCAACGCGCCGGGGCTTCCGTTCGGCGCGGCGGGCGTGAAGGCGACGTTGCCCGATACCTCATCCGACGCGATCTTCGCCTGCCACTTCCCGGAATCATCAGTCGCGTTGACGTCGATGCCGTTCCAGCGACGGTCGAGCAGCTTCAGTGTGCCGATGTGAACGGCCGCGCGCGTCGGCAGGAATTGACGTACGGTGTCGTTCACCGGCGCGCGGGCGGCGGCGGTTGCGCGCGGCTCGGGAGCGGCCGTATCGGCGAGCACTTTGCGCCAGGCGTCGGCATCGAGCGTCGCCATGTCCGCGACGGCGTTCACGCCTTCAGCCGGCAGATCGGCGGGCTTGTTCAGCGCGATCGCGCCGCGCACGGGCTTCAGCTGCGCGCGCACGTTCATCGGTTCGGCGACGTTTTGCGGATCGACCTTCACCTGCGCGCGTCCGATCTGCTGCAACTCGTAATGCGCCGCAAGCGGGCCGAAGACGAGCTGCGCGTCGTGCAGGCCGGAAGCGCCGCCGCGCGACGGCTGGAAGCTGAGCGAGAAGGGCATCGGTGCGCCTTTGGCCTTGCCGAACGGCGCCGGAAGATCGATGCCGATGCCGCTCAGGTCCGCGCTCGCCTGCACGTTCGGCAGCGCATTCTTCGCGCCGCGCACATGAAGTTCGTAGGGCGCCGCGCCATCGATCCGCCTCAGCAACGCCGCCGCTTGCGGCGCGATGCGCCCGTCGAAGCGCTGCGCCGCGTCGGGACCGATGCGCCCGGTCACGTCGAACGCGTAATTGCCGCCGGGCTGCACGCCACCGGTCGCGCGCACGTCGCCGCCGAGCAGTTGCGCGGTGAGGGCGTTGACCGTGACGGTCTTCGCGGCGAACTTCGCGCGGCCGCGCACATGCGTGAGCGGCGGCAGATTGCCATACGCGATCTCGTTGTCGAGGAAGGTCAGCGAGCCCTTGTAATCAGGGCGCAAAGGCGGTTCGGGCGGCGGCGGCCGATAGCGCGGAATGCCGAGCGTGAGCGCGAGCGCCGCGTTGCCCTTCGCGTCGAGCTTGCGCGTCGCGTGCTTCGCCATCAGGCCGAGCGAGCTGTTATCGACATAGTCGAGCATGTCGGCGAGCGGGCCGCGCGCTTCGCCGTCGATCCACAGCTTGGTTTCGCGATTGCCCGTATCGTCGATACGTCCCGCCACACGCGATACCGCGACGCCCTTGTAATGCCCGCGTTGGATATCGAATGCCAGCTTGTTTTGCGCGAGCCTGAACGTGCCGTCGATGCCCTCGAACGCCGGCCAGAAATTCGGCAGGCCGTTCTGCATCTTGCGCGGCGGAAACGGCGTGGGATCGAACTTGCCCCCCGTGAACGGCGCCTCGATGCGAAAGATGCCCGCATCCGGCGCCTTCGCGTACGGGAAGCGCGTGAGGTCGCCGTGAATCTCGAGCGTGCCGTTGCGCGCGATGCCCGCCTGCAGCGCATGGCCGAGGTAGACGCGCACGCGTTCGTTGAGGCTCGTCGGCAGATAGCGGACGAGGCGCGTCGCCTTCAGATAATCGACCTTGGCCTTGAGGTCCAGATTGCCGCGCCCGTGACCCTGATTCCAGTACGCGGCGGTGACTTCGCCTTCGGCGTCGGCATTCCTGATGCGCAGCGTGTCGAGACGAATGGTGAACGCGCGCCGCAGTTCGCCCGGCGCGATGGCGTCCGCGACGGTCCAGCTCGCGCGGCCTTGCAGGGAATCGAAGGTGAGACGCGGGTCGTCGAATGCGCCGGGGATCGTCACGGCCGCGTTCTTCGTGTCGATGGCGATGCTTCCTTGCGACTCGTTCGCGTCGACGACGCCCCACAGATTCTCGATACCCGGAATGCCCGCGCGCGGACGATTGTTGATCGTGAGGCCCGGCGGCGGCTCCTGCGCCTGGACGCTGATGCCCTGCAGTTCCGCCTTGAACGCGTAATGCACGATCTTCGCATCGCCCTTTTCGCGCTGCTGCTTCGCTTCTTCTTCGGTCCTGGGCGCGGCGCGTTCGGTGTAGATCGTGTAATTGGCGATCTGCCCGCGCGGATTGAAGCGCACCAGTTCGTTCAGCACGCGCGACGGCAGCGGGAGCGTGCGCGCAAATTCCGCGAGGATGCCGAGATCGACCTGATCGCCCGCGATGCGAAACAGCAACCCGTTGTTCACCGAAGCGGGACGATACGTGCCCGTCAGGGTCCGCGCGGTCAGAAGACGTGCGACCGGCGTGCCGTCGTCGAGCGCGGGCTGGCCGAGTTCGGCGCGGACATCGCTGAGGTTCAGCGTGTACGTGGTGTCGCGCTTGTCGACGGACCACGCGAAGCGCGCCACCGGCAGATCGAGGCGCGGCTGCGTCGCGCGCACGCGCAGCGCGATGTTCCCGCCCGCGAGATCGCCTGTCGCCGCCTGCAACTGGCCGCGTGCGAAGTTGAGCCAGATGCGGTTTTCGATGCGGCCATCGTAGAGCGCGAACGGCATCTTCACGTAGCGCGCGAGCATCGGCAGGTCGACCGGGCCCGTCGAAAGATATGCGCGGCCGGTCCAGTTCGCGGGCGCGCCCATCGCGGTGAACGGCTCGTGGCGAAAGTCCGCGCGGAAGTCGAGCGGACCATGAAGGACGTCGCCATCGGCGGGCGCGTTCAGCGCGAGGCGGTGACGCGCGCCGTCGTTCAGCATTGCGAGCTTCAGGCGCTTGAACGCGATCTCGGGCGCATCGCGCTTTGCGTCGCGCCAGCGCAGCGTGCCGTCGCGCAGCAAGATGCGCTGCTGTCCCAGCAGCCATGTCGTGAATGCGTTGGAGCCGGTGCGGCGCGCCGGGATGGGCACGCCCGCGATCGTCAGTTCACCGTTCGCATTGCGCGCGATGATGACGTCGGGGCCATCGACGGTGAGATCGGCGAGCTTCGGCTTCAGCTCAACCAGCGACCGCCACGCGATGCTCGCGCTCGCATGGGGCACGGCGAGGCCGGGCGAGCCATCGGCGGCGTCGATGCGAAGATTGTCGATATCGATGGTCGGCTGCATGCCCGTCCATCGCGCGGAAAGCCGGCCGAGACGAAGCTGCGCGTGAATCCGCGACGACACCGCCTGCTCGATCGCCGGCCTGAACGAATCGATCTGCGGCAGCACCGCGTAGCGCAAGCCGAGATAGATGCCCGCCACCGCGAAATACAGCACGGCGGCGACGACGAGAATGACTTTGAAGACACGCGACAGGACCCGCTCGGCGTTGCCGCTGGGCTTGGCTTGTCCAACTTCGGTCGGGTCGACGGATCGTCTGCTGTCGGACATGCTGCGGCTGTTCGGCGATATGGTAGTTTTGCGTGTTTGACGCTGCAATGTAACACAGGGTATGTCCCGGACGGCTTCGCCCGCGCACTCGAAAAAGCCCGGAAAGCCGCGCCCCGCAAGCCTCACGGCGAGGACGGCAAGGCCGCGGACGCGAACCGCGCGCGGCGTCGGCAAGCAGCGATAGATCCAGAGCAGGACCCAAAGCAACGAGCGAGCCTAACCATTCATGACCGATGTGACTCTGCGCAGTTCCGGCTACTCCAACTATGCGGCGCGTGCGTACGCGGCGCGTCCCGAGCTCGCGGCGCATGTCGCGCAGTGGGCGCGGACGCCCGTCACCCGCGAGTGGATCGAAGCGCGTCTCGATGAACTCTGCACGCGTTGCGGCCAAAGCGGCGCGCTAGACGAAGCCGCGCTCAAGACCGCGTTACGCCGCCTGCGCACCGATGTGTTCTGCACGGTGATGGAACGCGATCTGTCCGGCGCAGCCGATGTCGCCGAAGTCACCGGAGCGATGACGGACCTCGCCGAAGTCACGATTCAACGTGCGCTCGCGGTGTTGTCGGCGGATCTGGAAGCGCTGTTCGGCGAGCCGCGCGGACCCGACGGCGAACGGCTGACGCTCGGCGTCGTCGGCATGGGGAAGCTCGGCGGGCGCGAGCTGAATGCATCGTCGGATATCGACCTCATCTTCGTCTACGAGGAAGACGGCGAGACGGCGGGCGGCAAGCGCTCGCCACTGACGACGCAGGAATTCTTCACGCGACTCGGGCGGCGGCTGATCGGCGCGCTCGCGGAAATCACGCAGGACGGCTACGTGTTTCGCGTGGACATGCGGCTGCGTCCGAATGGCGATTCCGGGCCGCTCGTCTGCAGCCTCGGCATGCTCGAAGAGTATTTCTACGTGCAGGGCCGCGAGTGGGAGCGTTATGCGTGGATCAAGGCGCGGCTCGTGTCCGAGCGCGACAGCGACTCCGCGCAACGGCTCGCGAAGCAGCTCGACGCAATCGCGACGCCGTTCATCTATCGTCGCTATCTCGATTACGGCGTGATCGCGGCGATCCGCTCGCTGCATCAGCAGATACGACAGGAAGCGCGGCGGCGCGCGTCGATGCGCCCCGACAAGGCCGACGACATCAAGCTCGGGCGCGGGGGCATCCGCGAAATCGAATTCAGCGCGCAGGTGTTCCAATTGATTCGCGGCGGCCAGGCGGCGGATTTTCGCATCCGTCCGACGCTTGCCGTGCTGGAGCGCGCGGAGGCGCACGGGCTCGTTTCGACCGCCGTTCGCGATGCGCTCACCGAGGCATATCTCTTTCTGCGGACGGTCGAGCATCGGCTGCAGTATCGCAACGACGCGCAGACGCACGCGATGCCCGTCGCCGACGACGAGCGCGCGCTGCTCGCGGCGTCGCTCGGCTTCGCGGACTACGCGTCGTTGATGGCGAAACTGGACGCGCATCGCGAGTTCGTCGAACAGCAGTTCGATGCGATCTTCGCCGACAAGGTGGGCGGCGAGAAAGGCTGCGGCGTCGCCGACGATTCCGCCGCATCGTGGATATGGAGCAGCGCCCTCGCCGACGATTCCGCGCAGGAGGAGCTGGCTTCGCGCCTGACCGAGCTGGGCTTCGCAGACCCGTCGCCGGTGCTCGCGCGGCTGACCGGCGTCTGGAATTCGTCGCGCTACGCGGGCTTGCCCGAGCGAAGCCGCGAGCGTTTCGATATCGTCGCGCAGCGCGCGCTGGAAGCGGTGCAGTCGATCGATGCCCCGCGCCGCGGCGACACCATCGCGCGCCTGTTTGATCTGCTCGAAGCCACGGCCAAACGCGGCGCCTATCTCGCCTTGCTGACGGAATATCCGGCGGCGCTCGACCGCGTGCTGTCGGTGCTGTCCGGCTCGCGCTGGGCGGCCGGTTATCTGATCCGACATCCGCAATTGCTGGACGAATTGCTCGATGACGAAGCCATCGCGAGTCCTTTCGACTGGCCGGAATTCAAGCGCTCGCTGCTTGCGCGGCTGACCGCCGCCGAAGATGCGGAGCATCAGATGGACTTGCTGCGGCACGCGCATCAAGCCGAAGTGTTCCGCATTCTGCTGATCGATCTGGCCGGGCGGCTGAGTGTCGAGCACGTGAGCGACCGGCTTTCCGAGCTCGCCGATGCGGTGCTCGAGGCGACCGTGCAGACCGTGTGGAAGCAGTTCCCGAAGCGGCATCGCGAGACGCCGCGCTTTTCGGTCATTGCGTACGGGAAGCTGGGCGGCAAGGAACTCGGCTACGCGTCGGACCTGGACATCATTTTTCTCTACGACGACCCCGACGACGCGGCCGCCGACATCTACGCGATGTTCGCGCGCCGTCTCATCACGTGGCTCACGGCGGCGACGGGCGCGGGCACCCTGTTCGACGTGGATTTGCGGTTGCGGCCGAACGGCGAGTCGGGCTTTCTCGTGACGAGTCTCGATGCGTTCCGCCGCTATCAGATGCGCGAAGGCGATGCCGCGAATACCGCATGGGTCTGGGAGCATCAGGCGTTGTCGCGCGCGCGGTTCAGCGCGGGCGATGCCGACATCGGCGCGCAGTTCGAAGCGATTCGCGCGGACGTGCTCGTCACCGAGCGCGATGCGGCGGCGCTTTCACGCGAGATCGTCGCGATGCGCGAGCGTGTCGCCGACGGGCACCCGAACCGCACGGAGCTGTTCGACCTGAAGCACGATCGCGGCGGGATGGTCGATATCGAGTTCATCGTGCAGTACTGGGTGCTGCTGCATGCGCGGACGCATCGCGAGTTCGTGCGCAACGCGGGGAACATCACGCTGCTGAAGATCGCCGCGCAGAGCGGGCTGATTTCCGGCGATGAGGCGGAGGAGATCGGCGCGGCTTATCGGCGGTATCGGAAGCTGCAACACACGCTGCGGCTCGACGGGATGGAGAAGGCGCGCGTCGATCCGGACAGCGTCCGGAAGGAGCGCGAGGCGGTGACGGGGTTGTGGCGGCGGGTGTTCGGCGCAGCGGCTTGAGGGGCGCCGGACGCCGGTGGTCTGCGTGCGGTGCGGTCGTGCGTGATCTGTTGCATTGCACTGGGGCGGCCGTCGAGCAATAACGTTTCCTTGATGCCTCGAGCTTGCGCCCGCTTAACATCGGACGCGCCGTTCGCTTGTTGCTCGAGCCGGAGATCTTGAGCCAGAGGTCGGCGTGGCCGGCGTTCTCAGTGCCGACACAGCCCCGGATTCGGAGCGCCATCTACGAGTACATTGCCGCGTCGGCGTTCGATCACGCGCGCCACGCGAGGCCGGGCAGCAATCGATCACGGTCATACCGGCCTTCGGCGGAACATCGCCGGGATGCGGCGGCCTGAACATTCGGATCGCCGGGCTGAGCCGTCATCAGCATCGCGCTGGCCTTTGCAGGGAAACCAGTTCTTCTGCGGGACCGTCGCCGCCACGACAGCGCCGACGAATCACGCTCACGCCGCCAGCATCTCCTTCGCATGCTTGCGCGTCGTCGCGGTGATCTCGATGCCGCCGAGCATCCGCGCGACTTCCTCGATGCGCCTCGCCTTGTCGAGCGGCGTGACCGTGCTGACAGTGCCGCCTGCATCGTCGGACGACTTCGCCACCTGAAAATGTTGATCGCCGCGCGCGGCCACTTGCGGCAGGTGCGTGACGCACAGCACCTGACGATCGCGCCCAAGCTGGTGCAGCAGCCGCCCGACCACTTCCGCGACGCCCCCGCCGATGCCCGTGTCCACTTCGTCGAAAATCAGCGTCGGCGTCGGGCTGGCGGTGCTCGCAATCACCGCGAGCGCCAGGCTGATCCGCGCGAGCTCACCGCCCGACGCGACCTTCGCGAGCGGCCGCAGCGCGACACCCGCGTGACCGGCCACGCGGAACTCGATCTGCTCCAGCCCGTTCGCGCCGCCTTCCGCGAGCGGCACGAGCGCGACGTCGAAGCTGCCGCCCGCCATCGACAATTCCTGCATGCCTTCCGTCACCGCCTTCGACAGCGCCTTGGCCGCTTTCGCGCGTGCCTTCGACAGCACTTTCGCTTCGGCCAGATAGGCTTCCTTCGCTTTCTCGGCGGCGGCGTTGAGGGCGTCGAGATCGGCGGCGGCGTCGAGTTCCGCCAATTGGCGGCGGCGCGTCTCGTGTTCTTCCGGCAGCGTCTCCGGCTGCAGACGGAATTTGCGCGCCGTCGAATGCAGTTGATCCATGCGCCTTTCGACTTGCGCGAGCCGGTCCGGGTCGAGTTCCAGACGCTGCGCGTAGTGCGACAGCGAATAAGCCGCTTCCTGCAATTGAATCTCGGCGGGTTCGAGCGACGCCAGCACGTCGTTCAGCGCGGGGTCGATATCCGCGAGGCTGCGCAGTTTCGACGTGATCGCGCCGAGTTGCGAGATCATCGCTTCGTCGGATTCGGAGAGCGCGCCGAGCGCGTTCTGCACGCCGTCGATCAGACTCGCCGAATGCGACAGCCGATGATGCTCCGCGCTCACTTCCTCCCACTCGCCGGGCTGCGGCGCGAGCTTGTCGAATTCGCTCAACTGCCACGCGAGACGTTCGCGCTCCAGTTGCAGCTCGCGGTCGCGGGTTTGCGCGGCGTCGACTGCCTGCTGCGCCTCGCGATATGCGCGCCACGCGCGGCTCACCGCATTCGCGGCATCGGTGAGGCCGGCGTGCGTGTCGAAGAGTTCGCGCTGGGCATCGGGCCGCATCAATAACTGATGCGCGTGTTGTCCGTGGATATCGACCAGCATCTCGCCGACTTCGCGCAACTGGGCGAGCGTGGCCGGCGTGCCGTTGATGAACGCGCGCGAGCGGCCGCCGGAATCGATCACGCGACGCAGCATGACCGTATCGCCGTCCTGCGAGAGCGCATGCTCTTCCAGCCAGCGAGCGACCTGCGCGTGCGTGCCGAACTCGGCGGTGATGTCCGCGCGCGCTTCGCCGGTTCGCACGACGCTCGCGTCGGCGCGCGCGCCGAGCGTGAGCGCGAGGGCGTCGATCAGGATCGACTTGCCCGCGCCGGTTTCACCCGAAAAAACCGTGAAGCCCGAATCGAATTCGATGTCGAGCGCGGCAACGATAACGAAGTCTCGAATGGAGAGATGACGGAGCATGGACGCTTCGGGATGAGGGTTCAGCGAGATTGCGTCAGACGGACGAGTCCTGCGAGGGATGCTCGTTCCAGTGCAGTTTCTTGCGCAGCGTGGCGTACGTGCTGTAGCCGACCGGATGCAGCACCGGCACGGTATGGCGCGAGCGTCGCACTTCGATGGCGTCGTTCAGTTCGACGGCGGTGAACGACTGCATGTCGAAATTCACGTTCACGTCCCGCCCGCCGATGATCTGGATCGTGACCTTCGAATCGTCGGGCAATACGATCGGGCGGTTCGACAGCGAATGCGGCGCGATCGGCACCAGCACGAAGCCTTGCAGTTGCGGATGCAGGATCGGCCCCGCGGACGACAACGCGTAAGCCGTCGAGCCCGTCGGCGTGGCGACGATCAGCCCGTCCGAACGCTGGTTGTACATGAAGTGGCCGTTGACGGAGACGCGCAGCTCGGCCATGCCGGAGAAGCCGCTGCGGTTCACGACGACATCGTTGAAGGCGAGGGCATGGTAGATCGGCTTGTCGTTACGCACGATGCGCGCTTCGAGCAGCGTGCGCTCCTCGCGTTCGAACTGGCCGGCCAGCATTTGCGGCACGCGCTCGCGCATCTCGGCGAGCGGGATATCGGTGATGAAGCCGAGACGCCCGTGATTCACGCCGATGAGCGGCGTCTTGTACGGCGCAAGCTGCCGGCCGACGCCGAGCATGGTGCCGTCGCCGCCGAGCACGACCGCGACGTCCGCGCGCGCGCCGATCGCCGCGATGGACAGCGCCGGGTATTCGGTCACGCCCACGTCCTTCGCCGTGCCTTCTTCGAACACGACTTCGAAACCCTGGTTCGCAATGTGCTCCGCGAGCGTTCTCAGCGGCGCCTCGATACCGGGTGTATTGGTTCGCCCGACGAGGGCGACGGTCTTGAATTGGCCAATTTCCATGCCGGCATTACACCATAGGTGGAAGGCGAAAAGAACCGGGGCCGCGCGCCGCGACGGACGGCATGTCGCAACGTCGGCGCGTGGTTCGTTTCTCGCTAGAATGGAGCAGACATTGAACGGTCCACGCGCGCTTCGCGCTCGTGACATGCAAGCGGCGGCGCGGTCGTCGCGCCCCGACACGTTGCGCTAAACTTTGCCCATGCTAGACCCACGTGCACAAACCCTCCTCAAAACGTTGATCGAGCGCTACATCGCCGAAGGTCAGCCGGTCGGTTCGCGCACGTTATCACGGCATTCCGGTCTCGAACTCAGTCCCGCGACCATCCGCAACGTGATGTCGGACCTGGAAGACCTGGGCCTCGTCGCGAGTCCGCATACGTCGGCGGGCCGCATTCCGACGCCGCGCGGCTACCGGCTCTTCGTCGATACCATGCTGACCGTCGAAGCGCCGCAGGACGAAGCGATGACCACCGCGGTCAAGACGCGCCTGCAAGGGCAGGAGCCGCAGAAGATCGTCGCCGCGGCGGCGAGCGTGCTGTCGAGCCTGTCGTCGTTCGCGGGCGTCATTCTTACCCCGCGCCGCAGTCACATGTTCAAGCAGATCGAGTTCATGCGGCTGTCGGACAAGCGCATCCTGCTCATCATCGTGACGCCCGAGGGCGACGTGCAGAATCGCATGATGGCCACGCAGCGCGACTACTCGCCCTCGCAACTCACCGAAGCCTCCAATTACATCAACGCGCATTTTGCGGGCCTGTCCTTCGACGAAGTGCGCCGCCGGCTGCGCGAGGAAATCGACCAGTTGCGCGGCGACATGACCGCGCTGATGCAGGCGGCCGTCGTCGCGAGCACGGCGGAAGCCGATCCCGGCGAGACGGTGCTGATTTCGGGCGAGCGCAATTTGCTGGAAGTGGCGGACCTGTCCTCCGACATGGCGCGCCTGCGCAAACTCTTCGACTTGTTCGATCAAAAGACGAGCCTCCTGCAATTGCTGGATGTGTCGAGCCACGCACAGGGCGTGCAGATTTTCATCGGCGGGGAATCGAATCTCGTGCCGATCGAGGAGATGAGCGTCGTGACCGCGCCGTACGAAGTGAACGGCAAGATCGTCGGCACACTCGGCGTGATCGGCCCGACGCGCATGGCGTATAACCGCGTGATTCCCATCGTCGATATCACCGCGCGGCTGCTGTCCATGTCGCTCAGCCAGCAGTAACGCGGCTCCTGGGCGAATCGTGCCGCGCTGCCGGTTGCGCCGCCACTAGGCCGTTCGGCCGATGATGCGTGGCGGAACGCGCCGCTATAATGACCTTCACCTTTCGATGCCTTCCGGCCGCCTTGCCCTATGCGTTTCGACCTCGAGTTGCCTTCGCAGCCCAGCGCTTCACATCGCGTCGCAGTGCTGCTGATCAATCTCGGCACGCCGGACGCGCCCACGCCGCGAGCGGTGCGCAAATACCTCGCGCAGTTTCTGTCCGACCCGCGCGTCGTCGAAATCCCGTCGTTCATCTGGCAGATCATTCTGCGCGGCGCCATCCTGCCGTTCCGCAGCCGTGCGTCGGCTAAGAAATATGCGCAGGTCTGGTTGCCCGAAGGCTCGCCGTTGCGCGTGTACACGGAGAAGCAGGTCGAAGGCTTGCGGCGGCTTTTTGCGGCGAACGACTACCACGTGATCGTCGATTACGCCATGCGCTACGGCACCCCGGGCATCGGCGCCATGCTCAATCAGATGAAGCTCGAAGGCGCGGACCGCATTCTTCTCGTGCCGATGTATCCGCAATACTCGTCGTCGACGACCGCCACCGCTTTCGACGACGCCTTCAACGCGCTCAGGCGCGTGCGGAATCAGCCGGAGATCCGGACGATCCGTCATTACGCGGATCATCCCGCGTATATCTCGGCGCTCGCCGATCAGGTCCGCGAATACTGGCGCGTTCACGGCCATCCGGACTTCGCCGCCGGAGACAAGCTCGTGCTGAGTTTCCACGGCGTGCCGAAGCGCACGATGGACCTCGGCGATCCTTACCACGACCAGTGCCAGTTGACCGGTTCGCTGCTTGCAGCCGCCCTCGGCCTCACGCCGGTCGAATGCCGCGTGACGTTCCAGTCGCGCTTCGGCCGCGCCGAATGGCTGCAGCCGTACACGGCGCCGACGCTCGCGGAACTGGGCGCGGCCGGTGTCGCACGCGTGGACGTGTTTTGCCCCGGCTTCACGGCGGATTGTCTCGAGACCATCGAGGAAATCGGCATGGAGGTGCGCGACGAATTCGTGAAGGCGGGCGGCAAGCAGTTCCACCGCATTCCCTGCCTGAACGCGTCGCCGGCATGGATCAAGGCGCTCGGCGAGATCGCGGCACAACATCTGCAGGGATGGCCCGTACAGGCCGCGCAACCGGTGACGGTCGCCGCCTGATTCTGGTCATCGCAAGAGAATCGCCATGAACTACAAGATTTCGACGGAACCCGGCGCGCGTTTGCGCATCGACAAGTGGCTGTGGGCGGCGCGCTTCTTCAAGACGCGTTCCCTCGCGAGCGATGCGGTGGAGAAAGGCCGCGTGAAGATCGGCGGGGCGAACGTGAAGCCGTCGAAGGACGTGCGCGTCGGCGATATCGTCGAGATCGATATCGAACGGCTCGTCTGGCTGGTCGAAGTGCGCGGCCTGTGCGACGTCCGCGGCCCCGCGCCGGTCGCGCAGACGCTTTACGCCGAAACGGAAGAGGGCCGTGCGAAGCGGCTTGCCGAAGCGGAGCGCCGCAAGACGTATCGGGAGCCGGCAGCCGCCATGCAGGGCAGGCCGACGAAGCGGGACCGCCGCATCATCGATAAGTTTTCTGGCTCGGACTGAACATTTCTTCGAAGGTCGCATGCACGCCGCCGTACTCGGTGTTACGGGCAGTCAGTGCGCCGGAAAGACAGATGGTGGTCGTGCCCGCAACCAGTACCAGGGCGACCACCGCGACAGCAAAGGTCAGTTTCATGGTACCCCCGGCTATGCGGGCTGAGCGGTCTTTCGACCGGACGAGGTCAGGAAACGGGCGAGGCGTAAGCGGTATGAAGCAATCGCAGGGATCAGGGTAAACGTGCTTCCTGCGACGCCAGTTTGAAGTGTAGGCGACGGCACTGCTTCGCTCAATCTGTTTCTGGCAGGCGTTCGTTACGGGCCGTTTCGACCGTCGCGCGCTGCGATGCCCAGCGCACAAAATTCGTCAGAAGAAGCCTTGAAAATGCTTCCGATGCCCCAAATTCCGCCGCTAGTGCGACGAAGCGCGGCTCGGTGAATCACCGCCGCGCTTCTCATCCGATTCACTCACAGCAATAACATTCAGCGACATGGAAAACACGCAAGAGAATTCAGCGAGCCCGAACCCGACGCCCGCCGACGACACCGCGCGCCAGGCCGCCGACCCGACTCAGGCGACCACGCAAGCCGCGCCGGAAGCGCCGGCAGCCGCGGACGCCACGCCGCAAGCCGCTTCGAATGAAACCGAGGCGGCGCTCGCCGAAGCGCAGGCCCGGGTGGCCGCGCTGCAGGAAGAGTTTCTCCGCGCCAAGGCGGAAACGGAGAACGTGCGGCGCCGCGCGCAGGAAGACGTCGCGAAGGCTCACAAGTTCGCAATCGAAAACTTCGCGGAAAATCTGCTGCCGGTGCTCGACAGCCTCGAAGCCGCGCTGGCCGACCAGTCGACGGATGTCGCGAAGGTGCGCGAGGGCGTTGACCTGACGCTGCGCCAGTTGTCGAGCGCGCTGGAGAAGGGCCGCGTCATCGCGGTGAATCCGGTCGGCGAAAAGTTCGATCCGCATCGCCACCAGGCCATTTCCATGGTGCCGGCGGAGCAGGAGCCGAATACCGTCGTCGCCGTGCTGCAGAAGGGCTACATCATCGCTGACCGCGTGCTGCGTCCGGCGCTCGTGACCGTCGCCGCACCGAAGTAACCGGACAGCCGCGAGGCTCCGCTCATGGCCAACGTTCCCGTCGACTCCACCGCGTTCTCCGAATTCGGCATGCAGGAACTCGACGCCGCCGGTTTCGACGCCGGTCTAGCGTCGGCGGGAGACGAGCTGGCCGTTGTGTTCTTCTGGGGCCTCGACTGCTTCAACTGCGAAATCGCCAAGAAAGCGATGCTCGCGCAGCCCGACGCCATCCGCGCGCTCGGGTTGAAGTGGTTCCACAGCAACGTCTACGAGCATCGCGAGCTCGGCCGCCGCTTCATGCTGCATGGCGTGCCGACGTGGTTCTTCTTCCATCGCGGCAAGCGGCTGGGGCGCGCGACGGGCTGGCATGGTATCGCCCAGTTCGAGGCGGCGGTGGCGGCGGCGCGCGCGAAGATCGCGGCAGCGGGGAATCAGGCGTAGCAAGCGCGCGAAAAAGTTATAGACCGCATCGCATTCAGGGTCTTGAAAACGAAATCGGCGCTCCTATCTTGCGTACAGGTATGAATTTTGGGCGTTCGGCCCGTTGAATCGGCCGCAAAAGCCGGCGTGTTCCGGCCGCAGCGCCAAAGCGATCAAAGCTAGGAGAGTATAAAAAATGGGCAAAATCATCGGCATCGACCTCGGCACCACGAACTCGTGCGTGGCGCTGATGGAAGGCAATCAGGTCAAGGTCATCGAGAACTCGGAAGGCGCGCGCACCACGCCGTCGATCATCGCGTACATGGACGACAACGAAATTCTCGTTGGCGCGCCTGCGAAGCGTCAGTCGGTCACGAACCCGCGCAACACGCTGTACGCGGTGAAGCGCCTGATCGGCCGCCGCTTCGACGAGAAGGAAGTGCAGAAGGACATCAACCTGATGCCCTACAAGATCGTCAAGCACGACAACGGCGACGCCTGGGTCGAAGCGCACGGCAAGAACCTCGCGCCGTCGCAAGTGTCGGCCGAAGTGCTGCGCAAGATGAAGAAGACCGCTGAAGACTACCTCGGCGAGCCGGTGACGGAAGCCGTCATCACGGTTCCGGCGTACTTCAACGACAGCCAGCGCCAGGCAACGAAGGACGCGGGCCGCATCGCCGGTCTGGAAGTGAAGCGCATCATCAACGAGCCGACGGCGGCCGCGCTCGCGTTCGGTCTCGACAAAGCCGAAAAGGGCGACCGCAAGATCGCCGTGTTCGACCTCGGCGGCGGCACGTTCGACATCTCGATCATCGAAATCGCGGATGTGGACGGCGAAATGCAGTTCGAAGTGCTGTCGACCAACGGCGACACGTTCCTCGGCGGTGAAGACTTCGACCAGCGCATCATCGATTACATCATCGGCGAGTTCAAGAAGGAGCAGGGCGTCGACCTGTCGAAAGACGTGCTCGCGCTGCAGCGCCTGAAGGAAGCCGCTGAGAAGGCGAAGATCGAACTGTCGTCGACGGCTCAGACCGACATCAACCTGCCGTACATCACGGCTGACGCGTCGGGTCCGAAGCACCTGAACCTCAAGTTCACGCGCGCCAAGCTGGAAGCGCTCGTCGAGGAGCTGATCGAGCGCACGATCGAACCGTGCCGCATCGCGATCAAGGACGCGGGCGTGAAGGTCGGCGACATCGACGACGTGATCCTCGTCGGCGGCATGACGCGCATGCCGAAGGTGCAGGAGAAGGTGAAGGAATTCTTCGGCAAGGAGCCGCGCCGTGACGTCAACCCGGACGAAGCCGTGGCCGTTGGCGCCGCGATTCAGGGTCAGGTTCTGTCCGGCGACCGCAAGGACGTTCTGCTGCTCGACGTGACGCCTCTGTCGCTCGGCATCGAGACGCTCGGCGGCGTGATGACGAAGATGATCAACAAGAACACGACCATCCCGACGAAGCACGCTCAGGTGTATTCGACGGCGGACGACAACCAGGGCGCCGTGACCATCAAGGTGTTCCAGGGCGAGCGTGAGATGGCCGCGGGCAACAAGCTGCTCGGCGAATTCAACCTCGAAGGCATTCCGCCCGCACCGCGCGGCGTGCCGCAGATCGAAGTGACCTTCGACATCGACGCGAACGGCATTCTGCACGTCGGCGCGAAGGACAAGGCGACGGGCAAGGAAAACAAGATCACCATCAAGGCGAACTCGGGCCTGACGGACGCCGAAATCGACAAGATGGTGAAGGACGCCGAAGCCAACGCCGAAGAAGACCACAAGCTGCGCGAACTCGCGGATGCCCGCAACCAGGGCGACGCGCTGGTCCACAGCACGAAGAAGGCGGTTGCCGAGTATGGCGACAAGGTCGATGCTTCGGAGAAGGAAAAGATCGAAGCCGCGCTGAAGGAACTCGAAGACGCGCTGAAGAACAGCTCGAGCGACAAGGCCACGATCGAAGCGAAGGTCGAGGCGCTGGCTCAGGCTTCGCAGAAGCTCGGCGAGAAGATGTACGCCGACATGCAGGCGCAGCAGGGCGCGGCCAGCGCGGCAGCGGGCGCGGCCGGCGCGGAAGCGAGCGCTTCGGCATCGGCTGGCGGTGCGAGCCAGCAGCATGACGATGTCGTCGACGCCGACTTCAAGGAAGTGAAGAAGGACTAAGCCGTATGAGGCGCGCGACTGGCGACGGTCGCGCGCCTTTTCGGTGATATCACCGGGACGCGTTGGCGTCTGACGTGGAACGCGCCTGGCGAGCTTTTCGGCTCTCCGGGCACGTTGTTTTTTTGGGGCGTCCTGCTCTCGGCGGCTCGTAAGTCGGAGCAGGGCGTCAGAGGTTACGCGCGGGTCGTTTGGCCCGAGGCATCTGAGAGGAACCGTCGCGGCCAAGCGCGGCGGCATGGAACCGACATGGCGAAACGGGATTACTACGACGTTCTGGGCGTCGCAAAGAACGCGAGCGACGACGAGATCAAGAAGGCGTATCGCAAGCTCGCGATGAAGTATCACCCTGACCGCAATCCGGACAACAAGAAGGCGGAAGAGAACTTCAAGGAGGCGAAGGAAGCCTACGAGATGCTCTCCGACCAGCAGAAGCGCGCGGCGTACGACCAGTACGGTCACGCGGGCGTCGATCCGAACATGGCGGGCGCGGGTGCGCAGGGCTTCGGCGGTTTTGCCGATGCCTTCGGCGATATTTTCGGCGACATCTTCGGACAGGCAGCCGGCGCCGGTGCGCGCGGCGGACGCGGCGGCCCGCAGGTGTATCGCGGTGCGGACCTGCGCTACAGCATGGAAATCACGCTGGAGCAGGCGGCGCACGGTTACGACACGCAGATTCGCGTGCCGAGCTGGAGCAATTGCAACGTTTGTCACGGTTCGGGCGCGAAGCCGGGCACGAAGCCGGAAACCTGCCCGACCTGTCACGGCCAGGGCCAGGTGCGGATGTCGCAGGGCTTTTTCAGCATCCAGCAGACGTGCCCGAAATGTCACGGCAGCGGCAGCTATGTTCCCGATCCCTGCACGAACTGCCACGGCGCGGGCAAGGTAAAGGAAACGAAGACGCTGGAAGTGAAAATTCCGGCGGGCATCGACGACGGCATGCGCATCCGCTCGGCGGGCAACGGCGAGCCGGGCATCAACGGCGGTCCGAGCGGCGACCTGTATGTGGAAATCCACATCAAGCAGCACTCGGTGTTCGAGCGCGACGGCGACGACCTGCACTGCCAGATGCCGATTCCGTTCACCACAGCGGCGCTCGGCGGCGAAATCGAAGTGCCGACGCTCGCGGGCCGCGCGAGCTTCACGGTGCCGGAAGGCACGCAGTCGGGCAAGACCTTCCGTCTGCGTGGCAAGGGAATCAAGGGTTTGCGCTCGAGCATCGCGGGTGACTTGTACGTGCACGTGCAGGTGGAAACGCCGGTCAAGCTCACCGAGCAGCAGCGCGACCTGCTCAAGCAGTTCGAGAAGTCGCTGACGGAAGGCGGCTCGCGGCATAGCCCGCAAAGCAAGAGCTGGTTCGATCGCGTCAAGAGCTTCTTCGACTGAGAGACTGACCTGCGCCTGCATTCGATGCGAGCATGGCCATGAAAATCGAGGCACGCAGCGCGGTGTTTGCGCTGCTCGACGATTGCGACGCGACCGCCGAAAGGCGGTCGAGTCGTTTGTACACGGACTTCTCGCACGAGCATGTCTGCGAGACCGGGCGCGCGCTCGATGCGGTGTGCGCGGACATCGAGCGCGATCTCCAAGGCGGCTTGCATGCCCTCGTGGTCGCGGACTACGAATTCGGGCGTAACCTGCAGTTCGGCGCAATCGGGGCCGGCGGCGATCATGCGCTGCGCGTGCTGATGTTTCGCTCGTGCGCGGCGTTGTCGCGCGACGAAGCCAGCGCGTGGCTGAGCGCGCAAGACGGTCATGCTCAGGCGCCGTCGATGGCAGGCGTGGCCGGCATCGAGCCGAGCGTCACGCGCGATGCGTTCGACGCTGCTATCGCTGCCATTCGGCAAGCCTTGGTGGAAGGCGAGTCGTATCAGATCAACTTCACGTATCGGCTCGCGTTCGATGTGTTCGGCACGCCGCTCGCGCTGTATCGACGGTTGCGTGAGCGTCAGCCGGTGCGCTACGGCGCGTTGATCGCGATGCCGGACGGCCGCGCGGTCGTGTCGTGTTCGCCGGAGTTGTTTATCGAAAAGCAGGGCGATGTGCTGCGCGCCCGCCCGATGAAAGGCACCGCGCCGCGCGACACCGATCCCGCCGCGCTTCACGATGACCCGAAGAACCGCGCAGAGAACGTGATGATCGTCGATCTGCTGCGCAACGACATCTCGCGCGTGGCGGTCACCGGGTCGGTGCATGTGCCGGCGCTCTTTTCTGTCGAGCCGTATGCGTCGGTGTGGCAGATGACCTCGACCGTCGAGGCGCGCGTCGCGCCCGGTACGACGTTCGCAGCCATCTTGCGTGCGCTGTTTCCATGCGGTTCGATCACCGGCGCGCCGAAGTACCGCACGATGCAGCTTATCGATGAGATCGAGAGCACGCCGCGTGGTCTCTATACCGGTGCAATCGGCTGGCTCGATGCACGCGGCGACTTTTGTCTCTCGGTCGCGATTCGCACGCTGGTTATCGACCCGGCGGGCGAGCGCGGTGTGATCGGCATCGGCGCGGGCATCGTGCTGGATAGCGTTGCCGCGAACGAGTACGAGGAGTGTCTCCTGAAGGCGCGATTCCTGACCGGCGCGGACCCGGGCTTCGAGCTTTTCGAGACCACGTACGCCACACGCGAAGGCGTGCGTCACTATGCGCGTCACGTTGCGCGGCTCAAGGCAAGCGCGGCGTATTTCGGTTTCGGGTTCGACGACCATCGACTGAATGCCGAGGTCGCGCGGCACTGCGCGAGCTTCGACGAGGGCGGGCCGTATCGCTTGCGGATTGCGCTCGATAAAAGCGGACGCATCGCAATGACGAGCGCGCCGCTCGCGCCGTTGTCATCGGATGTCGTGGATGTGCTGCTCGCGTCGGAGCGCGGCTTCATGGCGCAGTCCTCGCGCGACACGCTGCTTCGCCACAAGACGACGCGCCGCGCCGATTACGACCGCGCATGGAAGGCGGCCGAGACCGAAGGCGCGTTCGACATGCTGTTTTCCAACGAGCGCGGCGAAATCACCGAGGGCGGCCGCTCGAGCCTCTTCGTGAAGCTCGACGGCACATGGCGCACGCCGCCCATCGACGCCGGCGTGCTGCCGGGCGTGATGCGCGCGGTGCTGATCGAAGAACTCGGCGCACAAGAGCGCCGGCTGCTGCCAGCCGACCTCGATCGCGCCGAAGACATGCTCGTCACCAACGCGCTGCGCGGCGCAGTGAGAGCACGTCTTAAGCACTAATGCGGGCGATCACCACTCGGCCACGCTGCCATCCGCGTGACGCCACACCGGATTGCGCCAGCGATGCCCGATCTTCGCCATCTCGCGCACTTTCTCTTCGTTCACTTCGATGCCGAGCCCCGGCCCTTGCGGGATCGACACCATGCCGTCTTCGTACTTGAAGACCTCCGGATTCCTGATGTAATCCAGCAGGTCGTTGCCCGTGTTGTAGTGAATGCCGAGGCTTTGTTCCTGAATGAACGCGTTATAGCTGACGGCATCGATCTGCAGGCAGGTCGCGAGCGCGATCGGTCCGAGCGGGCAGTGCAGCGCGAGCGCGACATCGTAGGCCTCGGCCATCGACGCGATCTTGCGGCATTCGGTCAGCCCGCCCGCATGCGATGCGTCCGGCTGAATGATATCGACATAACCGCCCGCGAGAATGTGCTTGAAGTCCCAGCGCGAGTAGAGCCGCTCGCCGAGCGCGATGGGCGTGCTCGTCTGATTGACGATATCGCGCAACGCCTCGACGTTCTCCGACAGCACCGGCTCTTCGATGAACATCAGCTTGTACGGATCGAGCTCCCGCGCGAGCACCTTCGCCATCGGCTTGTGCACGCGTCCGTGAAAGTCGACGCCGATGCCTACGTTCGGCCCGACCGCCTCCCGCACGGCGCGCACGTTGTCGATCACGCCCTGCACCTTGTCGAAGGTGTCGATCATCTGCAACTCTTCCGAGCCGTTCATCTTCACGGCCTTGAAGCCGCGCTCGACGACCGCGCGCGCATTGTTCGCGACATCGCTCGGACGGTCGCCGCCGATCCACGAATACACCTTGATCTTGTCGCGGACCTGGCCGCCGAGCAGCGCGTGAATCGGCACGCCGTGATGTTTGCCGAGAATGTCCCACAACGCCTGATCGACGCCCGCAATCGCGCTCATGCCGATAGGCCCGCCGCGATAGAAGCCGGACCGATACATCACCTGCCATAAGTCTTCGATATGACGCGGGTCCTTGCCAATCAGATAGTCGGCGAGTTCGTCGACGGCGGCGGCGACCGTGTGCGCGCGTCCCTCGACGACCGGTTCTCCCCAGCCGGTGATGCCCTCATCGGTCTCGATCTTGAGGAAGCACCAGCGCGGCGGAACAACGAAAGTTTCAAGTTTTGTGATTTTCATGTGAGCGTCTCCTGGCGAGGCTCTTATGGTAGCGCAAAGCCGACGATGTGAACTGATTAATAGTATTTTTGTTGACTCGAAGCCGCCTTCTTTCAACCGACGAAATGTCGGATAATCGCGCGGGTATCGATAGCACGACGAAGGAGTTCACCATTCACCGCGATCTTCATGGCCGCGTGGCGCACGGACTGGGCATGGCCATACTGCGCGGCGATTTCTTACCCGGTTCGTCTCTCCCGCGCGAACTGGAACTGATGGAACGGTTCGGCGTGAGCCGGACCGTATTGCGCGAGGCGCTGCGCACGCTGACATCGAAAGGGCTGATTCATTCGCGCCCGAAAATCGGCACGCGTGTGAGGCCGAAAGAAGCATGGAATCTGCTCGATGCCGACATGCTCCATTGGTACTCGCGCGTCGCTCCGCCGATGCAGTTCGCGCTCAAGCTCCAGGAGATGCGCGAGATGATCGAGCCGTATGCCGCGGCGCTCGCGGCGCGCAATCACGACGCACACGCGCTCGACATGCTCGACAAGGCGCATCGCGCGATGGTGGATGCGCAGAACGTCGATGAATGGGTGCGTGCCGACCTCGAGTTCCACCTGAGCGTGCTGGCCGCATGCAGCAACGAATTGCTTGTGCCGCTGGGCGCGCTGATCGAGCGGACGCTGGAAGGGCAGTTGCGTCTGAACGCCAGGCGCGCCGATGTGTTCAACGCTTCGCTATCCGAGCACACGGCGGTTTTCGCCGCCATCGCCGCGCGCGACGCCGAAGCCGCGCGTCGCGCGATGTCAGACCTGCTCGGGGTGACGCGCGGGCGCATCGAAGGCTGACGCGCGCGCATAGTCCGACAAGCGAAAAAAATGCGCGCGGCGATTGAAATCGCCCGCGCATCATCAGCCGATCAGCAATCGATCAAGAATGCTTTTCGATCAGCTCGACCTTGTAGCCGTCCGGATCTTCCACGAACGCGATCACGGTGGTGCCGCCCTTGACCGGGCCGGCTTCGCGCGTGACCCGGCCGCCCGCATTGCGGATGCGCTCGCACGCATCGGCTGCGTTGTCCACTTCCAGCGCAATGTGACCGTAAGCCGTTCCCATCTCGTACTTCTCGACGCCCCAGTTATAGGTGAGTTCGAGCACGCTGTTTTCGCTTTCATCGCCGTAACCGACGAACGCCAACGTGTACTTGTACTCGGCGTTCTCGCTCTGGCGCAGCACCTTCATGCCGAGAATGCGGGTGTAGAAATCGATGGAACGCTGCAGGTCGCCGACGCGCAGCATCGTGTGGAGGAGTCGCATGATGGGGTTCCTGTTGTGGTGGCGGCGGCGCGATCTCTGGACTCGTCGCACTCGCCGGAATTGCGGGTTCGTGCAAAATTGTACCGTTCGATGCAAACCCGCGCTGACCGCGCTTATCCGCTTACAAGGCGGGCAGCAGATCCGGCGGATGATGCTTGAGCGTATGCCGCGCCTCGCGAAACTCCGGGAAAATGGATTCGACCGTTTGCCAGAAGCGCGGGCTGTGATTCATCTCGCGCAGATGGGCGAGTTCGTGAGCGACGACGTAATCGATGATCGACAGCGGAAAGTGAATCAGCCGCCAGTTGAGACGAATCTTGCCGTCGCTCGAGCAACTGCCCCAGCGCGTCGCCGCCGATGACAGCGCATACGCGCGGAACTCCACGCCGAGCTTTTCTGCATACACCGCGAGCCGCTCGCCGAAGATGCGCTTCGATTCGCTTTGCAGCCAGCCTTGCACGCGATCCTTGATCTGCTGCGCATCGGCGAGTGCGGGCAGGGCAAGCGCCAGCACGCCGGTTTCGGCATCGAAGGAAAGCGTGCTTGCGGACGGACTCAGCGACACGCGAATCGTCCTGCCGAGGAACGGAAACTCCGCGCCGTCCTGCCATTCGATGCGCGGCAACGCACGCTGTTCGACGCGCGTCTGCCATTCGGCCAGCTTGCGAAAGATCCAGCCTTGCTTGTCGCCGATGGCGCGCTCGATGTCCGCGATCGTCACCCAGCGCGGCGCGGTGATCGTCAGTCCGGTCGCATCGATGCAGAAGCCGATGGTGCGTCGCGCCGAGCGCTTCAGCCGATAGTCGAGGGCGCGCGCACCGAACAGCATGCGGCGCTGGCGCACGCCCTCGGGAAGCGGTGCTGGTTTCGATGGGTCGGTGGACGCAACATCGCCACGCAATGAAGACGGCGACGACGCGGGAGCAGGCGCGGTCGCGGGCGCATGCTCGAACGGCAGATCGAGTTGCAGGGTATCGAGCGCGACGGCGGGGCGCTGTCGCGAGGGAGGCTTCTGCATCGGCTCGGCTTTGCGCTCGCGGCGCAGAAATGACGAGAAGAACGAATAGGGCACGCGGCTCGACCGGCTCGATGCTTCCGAGGCGAGGCCGCGTCAGCGGCCCGCGCCCGCGGCGTCCGCACGTTGCGGCTGCGCGTTCGACGTGGCGTAGGCGAGCGGATCGATACGGCGCATCTCCGCTTCGATCCAGCTCTCGACGCGCGCATTCACTTCTTCGGGCGAGAGACCGGCGGTGTCGATGGGCTCGCCGATCGACACCGTGACTATACCCGGATACTTGATGAACGAATTGCGCGGCCACACGTGTCCGGCGTTGTGCGCGATCGGCACGACCGGCGCGCCCGTCGCCACGGCGAAGCGCGCGCCGCCCGTCTTGTACTTTCCCTGCGAGCCGACGCGCGTGCGCGTGCCTTCGGGGAACATGATGACCCACGCGCCTTCGTCCATCCGCGCGCGGCCCTGGCGCGTGACCGATGCAAACGCGTCGCGTCCCTGCGCGCGGTCGATATGCACCATCTTCAGGAGGCCGAGCGCCCAGCCGAAGAATGGCACATACAGCAGTTCGCGCTTGAAGACATAGCAGAGCGGGCGCGGCATCAGCGCCGGAAACGCCAGCGTCTCCCACGCGGATTGATGCTTCGAGAGCAGCACGGCGGGACCGTCGGGCAGATTCTCCATGCCCTCGAGCGTATAGCGGATGCCGACGAGATGACGCAGCACGACGATCGTCGACTTGCACCAGCCGGCCGCCATCCAGTAGCGCTTGTCCGCGCGCATGAACGGGAACGCGATGAAGCAGGCGATCGCATACGGCACCGTGTACACGACGAAGTACAGCATCAACAGCAACGAACGGATGAAGCGCATGAAGTCTCAGCGATACGTGACGGGGCCGGCGATCAGTCCTGATGCCGCGCGAGGAAGTCGAGCGCGAAGGCGCGCAGATCCGTATGAACCAGGGTGCCTGCGGGCAGCTTGCCTTCCGCGAGCGTTTTCTCGCCCTTGCCGGTCAGCACGAGATGCACCGGGAAGCCGAGCGCGGCGCCCGCTTGCAGGTCGCGCAGGGAATCGCCGACGACGGGCGTATCTTCCGGGTCGATCTCGAAGCGGTCGATGATCTGCTGCAACATGCCCGGCTTCGGCTTCCGGCAATCGCATTGATCTTCGGCCGTATGAGGGCAGTAGAAGATCGCGTCGATGCGCCCGCCGACTGCCGCCGCCGCGCGATTCATCTTCTGATGCATCGCGTTGAGCGCAGCCATGTCGAACAGGCCGCGCCCGATGCCCGACTGGTTCGACGCGATCGCCACGCGATAACCCGCTTGGTTGAGCCGCGCGATGGCTTCGAGACTGCCGGGAATGGCGACCCATTCGTCGGGCGACTTGATGAACGCGTCGGAATCGACGTTGATGACGCCGTCGCGATCGAGGATGACGAGTCGTCTGTTCATGGCTCAGGCCGCGAGCTTGGAGATGTCGGCCACGCAGTTCATCTGCTGATGCAGCGCGTTCAGCAGCGCGAGACGGTTGTTGCGCAACGCGACGTCCTCGGCGTTCACCATGACGTCGTTGAAGAAGGTATCGACGCTCTCGCGCAATGCGGCGAGCGCCGTCAGCGCTTCCGTGTAGTTGCGCGCGGCAAGCTGGCTCTGCACGCGCGGCGTCACGCTCTGAATCTGCGCGTACAGATTCTTCTCGGCGGCTTCCACGAGCAGTTCCGGATTCACCGATGCCGGCGCGCCTTGTTCCGACTTCTTCAGGATGTTCGAGATGCGCTTGTTGGCCGCCGCAAGCGATGCCGCTTCCGGCAGCGACGCGAATCCACGCACCGCGTCGAGGCGCGCGACGATGTCGTCGAGGCGCGTCGGGTTGAGACTCAGCACGGCTTCGATGTCGTTCGCTTCGAATCCGCGCTCACGCAGCAGGCCGCGCAGACGGTCGAGGAAGAACGCGTAGACGGCTTCGGTCGAATTCGTGACCTGCGGCATGCCAGCGAACTGACGCTGAGCCGCCGCGACGAGATCGCGCAGATCGACCGGCAGCTTCTTTTCGAGCAGGATGCGCAGCACGCCGAGCGCATGACGGCGCAACGCGAACGGGTCCTTTTCGCCGGTCGGCGCGAGGCCGATGCCCCAGATGCCGACGATGGTCTCCAGCTTGTCCGCGAGCGCCACCGCGCAGCCGACGCCGGTCGACGGCGTGTCATCGCCCGAGAAGCGCGGCTGATAGTGCTCCGAGCACGCGAGCGCGACTTCTTCCGGCTCGCCGTCGTGGCGCGCGTAGTACGTGCCCATCGTGCCTTGCAGTTCGGGGAATTCGCCGACCATGTCCGTCAGCAGGTCCGCCTTTGCGAGACGCGCCGCGCGGCGGGTGAGCGCCGCATCGACGCCGATCATCGGCGCAATTTCGCCCGCGAGCGCTTCGAGACGCTCGACGCGCTGCAGCGTCGAGCCGAGCTTGTTGTGATACACGACGTTGGCGAGCAACGGCACGCGCTCTTCCAGGCGCTTCTTCTTGTCTTGCGTGAAGAAGAACTTGGCGTCGGCGAGGCGCGGGCGCACCACGCGTTCGTTGCCTTCGACGATCTCATCGGGCGTCTTCGTATCGATATTGGACACGATCAGAAAGCGCGAGCGCAGCCTGCCGTTCTGATCGGTGAGCGCGAAGTACTTCTGGTTCGTCTGCATCGTGAGGATCAGACACTCCTGCGGCACTTGCAGGAATTCCTCGTCGAAGCGGCACTGATACACGACCGGCCATTCGACGAGCGCGTTGACTTCGTCGAGCAGCGCTTCCGGCATCACGACGCGATCCTCGCCCGCGAACGCCTGCAGCTGCGTGCGGATGGATTCGCGGCGGTCATCGAAATTCGCGACGACGTGTGCTTTCGTGCGCAGCGTTTCCGCGTAGTCGTCGGCATTCGCGATCAGCACGAAGCCTTGCGACATGAAGCGATGGCCGATGGTCGTATCGCCCGCATCGACGCCGAGCGCGCTCACCGGCACGACATTGCGCCCGTGCAGGGCGACGAGGCGTTGCACCGGACGCACGAACTGCACATTGGTGCCGTCCGGACGCTGATACGTCATCACCTTCGGGATAGGCAGCTTGCCGAGGGTTTCGTCGAGCGCGGCTTGCAGGCCGTCGGCGAGCGTCGCGCCGGGCGCTGCATAACGCAGAAAGAACGATTCGGCCTTGCCGTCCTGCGCGCGTTCGAGTTCAGCGAGCGGGAACTCGGGGAAGCCGAGCGCCGCGAGCTTCTTCGCGAGCGGCGGCGTGGGATTGCCTTCCTTGTCGAGCGCGACGGAAACGGGCAGCACCTTTTCGCGCACCTGCCTTTCCGGCGCGACATCGCGCACGTTCTTGACGAGCACGGCGAGGCGGCGGGGCGTCGCGTACTTTTCGAACGAAGGCGCGCCTTCGATCAGATCGCGCGCGGCGAGCCGCTCGACGATGCCTTCAGCGAAAGCGGTGCCGAGACGCGCGAGCGCCTTCGGCGGGAGTTCTTCGGTCAGCAGCTCGACGAGCAGGGAAGCGTGATTGGATTGCGTCATTGTTCTGTCTTGCCTCGTCAAGCCTGTTCGTTGGCGCCGGTGGGCGAGCTTTCCACCTTCAGCGGCGGCGCCCATGCGGGCCGCTGCGCTTCCTCTTGATCGGTGATGAGATCGTGATCGCGCTTGACCGGGTTGCCGAGCATCGGGAAGCCGAGTGTTTCGCGCGAATCGTAATACGCCTGCGCGACGAGACGCGACAGCGCACGAATGCGGCCGATGTACGCGGCACGCTCCGTCACGGAAATCGCGCCGCGCGCATCCAGCAGGTTGAATGTGTGGCCGGCCTTGAGCACGAGTTCGTAGGCGGGCAGCGCGAGCTTCGCGTCGATCATCTTCTTCGCTTCTTCTTCGTAGCTCTTGAAGAGATGGAACAGCAAGTCGACGTTCGCGTGCTCGAAGTTGTACGTGGACTGCTCGACTTCGTTCTGGTGATACACGTCGCCATAAGAGAGCTGACGAAGCACCTTTCCATTGGGGCTGTCTTCTTCCCACTCGGTCCAGATCAGGTCGTAGACGTTCTCGACCTTTTGCAGATACATCGCGAGGCGCTCGAGGCCATACGTGATTTCGCCGAGCACCGGCTTGCAGTCGATACCGCCCACTTGCTGGAAGTACGTGAACTGCGTGACTTCCATGCCGTTCAGCCACACTTCCCAGCCGAGGCCCCACGCGCCGAGCGTCGGGTTCTCCCAGTCATCTTCGACGAAGCGCACGTCGTTCTGCTTCAGATCGAAGCCGAGCGCTTCGAGCGAGCCGAGATACAGATCGAGGATGTTCTCGGGCGCGGGCTTCAGCACCACCTGGTATTGATAGTAATGCTGCAGGCGGTTCGGATTCTCGCCGTAGCGACCGTCCTTCGGGCGACGCGACGGCTGCACATAGGCGGCTCGCCAGGGCTCCGGGCCGATTGCGCGCAGGAACGTATGAACGTGAGAAGTGCCCGCGCCGACTTCCATGTCGATGGGCTGAAGAAGCGCGCAGCCCTTGTCGTTCCAGTAGGACTGCAGCGTCAGGATGATTTGCTGAAAGGTGAGCATGATTGCCTTTTACCAGGCGCGGCCATCGTCGTGACGACGCGACTCTAGGGCTCGGCCGAAGTGCTAAAACCTTGAATTTTAGCTGAAGGCGGGGGCGGCTGCGGCTTTTTGGGAGAAGGGAGGCGGTGGCCCGCCGCCGCGAATCTGCTCGCGCACGCGAGGCGCACGGCGTTTCAATCTGGCTGGGTGCGTGTGTTTCTGTTCACCGCTAGCAAACGGTACAGCATCCATAAGCCAGGCACCGCAAGCACAAGCGCCAGAACCGCCGCGTCGGGTGACCACTGCGACAACAGTGTTCGAAGCGAGGCGGGCGATGCATCGCCGGCATGCATGAAGCCCATGATCGTCACGCTCGTATTCAGGCATGCGTGCAGGAGGATGCACGGCAAGAGCGAGCGCGTTCGTTCATAGAGCTTGCCGAGCAGAAGCCCAAGCAGGAACGCGAGCATGAATTGATAGACGTTCATATGCGCCATGCCGAACACTCCCGCTGAATGCACGATGGCGACGCCACGCGGGTATTGCTGCAAAAAACTGCGAAGCATGACGCCGCGAAACAGCATTTCTTCGACGACGGGCGCGATGATGCACACGAGCGCCACGACACCGAAGCGGCCGACGAGCGGTGAGTTGTACACCGTCCACTCGGCTGAGGGCGAAGGAAACGCGCTGTCGACCAGCCACATCAACGCGCAATTGGCGAGGAGCAGCGCCGGCGTGATGAGGAGGATCGGCACGCCGTAAAGGCCGAGCGTCGCGCAAAGCGACGCGCTGCTCTCATGAATCAGGCCGCGATAGCCGACGCCCAGGCGATTCAGCAGCACGGTGAAGACGATGCCGCACGAAAGCACTCGCCCGATGCTCGCGAAATGGTAGAGCTGCAATCCCGAGGAAGCGAGCATTGCCTTCAGCACGGAGGTCGTGACCATCTCGACGAAAAACATCACAACAACGATGAAGAAGGCTTCGAGGAGACTTGGAAAAGAATGACGGTTGTGCAACGACATAAGAAAACATCGGGACGACGCGCGCGCAGCGTGTCGCGCGACGCGAAGCCGAAGGAAGCCAGAGACGACGGAAAGTGCCGCAACCCGATCACGCGATTAATACTCAATCGCGTGCAGTTGCGCCACGGTGAACGGCTCGGAATGCTACTGGCCGCGCGTCGGCGGCATGATCGGACCAGTCTCAAACATGTTCGAAAGCGTGCCACGAAGCGCACCAAAAGCAGCGCCCTCTCTTGGCGCAGCGCACGTTCCAACGCGAACAACAGCGACACTGCTATGACGGTGAGAAGCACGGTCGGCGCCATCAGCCGTGCGCTCCGGGCGTGGCGTGCACGCGGTTCGAGCACGCCGGTCGTGACATTTGGCCGGCGTGCTGAGCCTTTGAATTCAGTTGAACCAGGGGCGGGTGATGTTTCCTTGAGGGCGATGCGGCTTGGCCCCGCGCTCGCCGACCGCTCTTCGGCGATCGGCGTTGCGGTTGCGCCGAGCCAGCAAACTACTACTCGGCGAGCATGGCTGTGCGGATGTTATCGAACACCGCGTCGGGGGCGCCGATCCACCGATCGATCTCAGCGCTATGCATCATCAACAGGTCGCCTTCGATTTCCTTGTCAACTGCCGCGCCCCCGATCCGACTAGCGAGAGTCTGCGAATATTCGACGACCGCCTGATTGCTCTTTGCGGCATTTCGGGTCTTTTTGGGTCCCGGTACGCTTTTCATGATCGATCCGATGTCGACCACCTTGCAGGCGTAGTGCATCGAGATCATGGTCTGAGCGGACTCCTCCGTGGTATTCGGATCGCGCCCCGTTACCTGACACTCCGACCGATGAATCGCATCCGACATCTTTCTCAATACTTCGATATAGGCGTCGGTTACTTCGCGTGGCTTGTTGCTGCGCCTGGCCGCGTCGATCATGGAATCGAGCATTTTTCGCGGTGCTTCTCGTGCAGCAGCCAGATCGGCATTCTGTTGATCGGTCGCTTGCCGGCCTTCGGTCATGTAGTCCGCATATCGGCTGAAACTTTCGTCGTCCTGCTTGACGATCATCTGCAAATAAACATCGGCAACCTGTTCGGGCGTCAGCGTTTCAGCGTGAGCACCGGCGCACAGCACTGCGCTCGCGCAGGCGGCGAGAAAGGAGTTCGTTATTTTCTTCACGGAAGAGTGTATTGGCGGGTGATAGAACCGTGGCACTCGACGCGAACTTGGTGAACGCGTTGATTTCGTCGTGCAGAACATTTCGATAATGCAGTGGCCACCTTCCGACGACGACGCATTCTAGGGTTGTTTCCCCGCCTCGAAGGTAAAACATTGTCGGCGTTGCAAACGCAGTGCTTGACGCACAAAAAACAACGGAAGCCTTATCTCGGCTTCCGTCGTTTGTTGAATCGACAGCGCAAGCGGCGCTGATCCCGCATGAAGAGGCTTCGGTTATTTGCCGTTCGCCCGCCTTCTTGCCGGCGCGAACGCAAAGCCCAACGCCAGCAACAGCAGCGACGCCGCAATGACCGTGATATTGCCGCTCGTCACATAAGGCGTGCGCCCCGAGGTGCCCTGCACGCGCGCTTCGAGCACACCGGTCGTGAACGTTGGCAGCCTGGAGACGACTTCGCCGTTCGCCGCGATCACCGCCGTCATGCCCGTATTGGTCGCACGCAGCATCGGCCGGCCGGTTTCGATCGACCTCATGCGCGCAATCTGCAAGTGCTGATCGAGCGCGATGGTATTGCCGAACCACGCGAGATTCGTCGAATTGACGAGTACGCCCGCAGGCGCTTCCTGCTCGCGGATCGTATGCGCGATCTCCTCGCCGAAAATGTCCTCGTAGCAGACGTTGACGGCGATCGGCTGGTTATGCACGAAAAACGCCTTCTGTGCGATCGGCCCGCGCGCGAGATCGCCGAGCGGAATGCCCATCAGGTTCACGAACCAGTGAAAGCCGAGCGGCACGAATTCGCCGAAGGGAACGAGATGATGCTTGTCGTAGCGATAAACATCGTTCACGCCCGGCGTAATGCCGAAGAGACTGTTGGTGAAATCGGTCACGCGTCCGTCGGGAAGGACGGTGACGCCGATCGCGCCGAAAAGAATCGACGAATTCGTGCGGTCGGCGAAACTGCGGATCGCGGTCGCGAAATCCTGCGGCACTTGCACGGCCAGCACCGGCAGCGCGGTTTCGGGCGTCACGATCAGATCGGCCGGCTTCGCGGTGATGAGCCGTTGATACAGCGCGAGCGATTCGTTCACGCCCGCCTGCTCGAACTTCATCTCCTGCTTGACGTTGCCTTGCAGAAGGCGCACGTCGAGCGGTGCGTTGGCGGGCGTCGTCCATCTGACGAGCGACAGCAGCAGGCCCGCGGCGATCAGCGCGAGCGCAGTCGCGGCGGGCACGAGCGCGTGCGCGCCGCGACCCGTTCGCCGAAGATGGAACGCCGCCTGGACGATCAGCGCGGCGACCAGCGCCAGCACCCAGCCGACCCCGTAGACGCCGGCGATCGGTCCATATCCGGCCAGCGGCCCGTCGACCTGCGCGTAGCCGCTCGCAAGCCACGGAAAACCGGTGAAGACGAGTCCGCGCAGCCATTCGCCGAGCGCCCAGGCGCTCGCGAATGCGAACGCGCCGTGCCAGGTCGGCGCGTAGCGCGGTGCGGCGTCGATATCGCGGGCGGTGCCGGCGTCTTCATCGCCGAAGCGGGCGCGTCCAGCGACGAAGGACCAGACCACGCTCGATGCCGCCGGATAGATCGCGAGATAAAGCGAGAACAGGGCGACGGCGGCGGCGGCGAGCGGCGCGGCCATGCCGCCGTAAAAGTGCATGCTCACGTAGAGCCACCACACGCCCGTCACGAAGTTGCCGAAGCCGAACGCCCAGCCGGTCAGGGCCGCGCTTTTCCAGCCGCTCGTGCGCGAGAGCCATGCGAAGAAGAGCGCGAAGATGACGAGCTCGATCCATCCGCCGTGCGGCGTCGGCGCGAAGGACAGGGTGTTCGCCGCGCCGAGCACGGCTGCGACGAGGTAATGCCAGAAAGGAAGCGCGCGGGGTGCGGTCGACGCGCTTTCTGCGTTGCGTCGCCACGGGAACAAGCGAAACGGTGAGTCGGCCATTGAATGCGGGGAAAGGCTTGGCGGATGGAGCGTTGCGTCCGCACCGTGCGTGGCGGCGGACGCCCGATGCTGCACGATCAGTCGCGCAGTTCGCCCTCGTCGTCGCCGGTGTGAGGCTGTTGCGTGAGATTCGGCACGCGCCGAACCAGGAGCACGTGAATTTGCCGGGCATCGCCGCGCAGGATCTCGAACGCGAAATCGTCGATGCGAACCTTCTCGCCGCGATGCGGCACGCGCCCGAAGCGATGCGTGACGAGCCCGCCGATGGTATCGACTTCCTCGTCCGAGAAGTCGGTGCCGAACTCCTCGTTGAACTGTTCGATGCCCGTCAGCGCGCGCACGCGGAACTTGCCGTCCGGCGACGGCATGATGTTGCCGGCTTCCTCGTCGAAGTCGTACTCGTCCTCGATGTCGCCGACGATCTGCTCCAGCACGTCCTCGATGGTGATGAGGCCCGCGACGCCGCCGTATTCATCGACGACGATCGCGATGTGATTGCGATTCACGCGAAAGTCGTGCAGCAGCACGTTCAGACGCTTCGACTCGGGGATGAACACGGCCGGGCGCAGCATGCCGCGCACGTCGAATTCTTCTTCGGCGTAGTAGCGGAGCAGGTCTTTCGCGAGCAGCACGCCGATGATGTTGTCACGATTGCCCTCGTACACCGGATAGCGCGAGTGCGCTTTTTCCAGCACGAACGGGATGAATTCGGCGGGCGTTTCCGCGATGTTGATGGCGTCCATCTGGGCGCGCGGAATCATGATGTCGCGCGCGCAGAGATCGGACACCTGAAAGACGCCTTCGATCATCGAGAGCGAATCGGCGTCGAGCAGGTTGCGCTCGTGAGCGTCCTGAAGCACTTCGAGCAATTCGTCGCGCGACTCGGGCTCGTGGGAGATGAAATCGGTCAGGCGTTCGAGGAGCGAGCGCTTTTCGTGCGGTTTGTCGGCGTGTCGTTGACTGGGATAGGGTTCGTTCATAGCGGAGCGCCCGAGACGTCCCGGGCGCGAATTAACGGAAAGTTAAGCATACACCAAGGCAAAATGCGGGCTGGGTGGTGCGGCGCGCGTAAAGGGCGCTTCGAACATCCTAGCCGATAACCGTGCACAAACGATGTCGGCGGCGAAGCATTGGCCATCCGGACAAGCCCCGGTGCGCCTATTCTCCGTTTTTGCCGGCCTGGCACCGCCTGAGCAGCGCCTCCAGCGCCCGGTCCGGCATGCCGCTTTCCCGCAGCGCCTCGACCGTTCGGCTGACGTAATCGAGCGTCGTTCCGTAGCGGCCGCTCGCGCAGCCGAACACCGTGCGGATCATCGGATCGCCGAGCTTGCCCGTATAGGACGCCGCCTCCCGGCGCATCACGAAGGCGAGCGCGTCGACGCGCCGTCCGTCGATCAGCGTGCACGGCAGCCACGCCGGCCGGTATGACGCCATCGACATTTCGCGACGCCAGAGCACGTCGAGATGCTCGGGCGCGTCCGCCCCGGCCAGGCGAAACGCCATGCCGGTGCAGGAGCCGCCGCGATCCAGCGCGAGCACGAGCCCCGGCTGCTCCGGCGTTCCGCGATTCACCCGCGACCACATGTAAAGCCCGCGATGATAGCCGTGCACCTTGCCGCGCACCGCTTCGAGCGTCGGCAATCCGGGATTCCAGATGAGCGATCCATAGCCGAAAAGCCATAGGTCCGACCGGCGATCCCAATGAGCGAGCGCGGCCTCGCGCGAAGCCGCCAGTTCGTCGTCGGTGAGAAGCGCCGTCTCTTCGAGCGCAGGCGGATAATCCGGGCACCCAGGCGCCGGATCGTGCGGGACAAGGTCGGTATCGGGCGTGGGCTCGGGCGTTTTGTCGTTCACGGTGCGGCGGGCGGGAGGCTGGACAAGGACTCAGGCCAGCGGGACGTAGGGATCGGAAAAGCCGAGAGACTGCATGATATCCGTCTCGATCGATTCCATTTCCTGCGCCTCGCTTTCGACTTCGTGGTCGTAGCCTTGGGCGTGCAGCGTGCCATGCACGATCAGATGCGCATAGTGCGCGGCGAGCGGCTTGCCCTGGTCGGTGGCTTCACGCTCGACGACCGGGCAACAGAGAATGAGGTCGCCCGCGACGGGATCGTCCTCCGACTCCGCATACGCGAACGTGAGCACGTTCGTCGCGTAATCCTTCTGACGATACGTCCGGTTGAGCATGCGTCCTTCGTCCTCGTCGACGAAGCGGACGGTCAATTCGGCGTCCGCGAACAGCGACGCCCTGATCCAGCGCGCGACCGTCGCGCGCGGCAGAATCGCCTTGTGCGACGGATACGCTTTTGCGGCAGGAAACTGCAAGGTCAGCGTGAGACGGGGCATCATTCCGGCTTCTGCGACTGCTGCTGCGCGGCGCGAGCCGCATCGGCGATGGCGGCGTCCTTCTGCGATTGCGCGTCGTAGGCCTCGACGATGCGCGCCACGAGCGGATGCCGCACCACGTCCGCCGACGAGAAACGCGTCATCGCAATGCCGCGCACTTCCGACAGCACGTGCTGCGCTTCGATCAGCCCGCTCTTGTGCCCGCGCGGCAGGTCCACCTGCGTGGTGTCGCCGGTGACGACCGCCTTCGAGCCGAAGCCGATGCGCGTGAGGAACATCTTCATCTGCTCGGGCGTCGTGTTCTGCGCCTCGTCGAGAATGATGAACGCGTGATTCAGCGTGCGGCCGCGCATGTAGGCGAGCGGCGCGATCTCGATCATCTGGCGTTCGAACATCTTCGCGGTCTTGTCGAAGCCAAGCAGATCGTAGAGCGCGTCGTAGAGCGGACGAAGGTACGGATCGACCTTTTGCGCGAGATCGCCCGGCAGAAAGCCGAGCCGCTCGCCCGCTTCCACCGCCGGACGCGTCAGCACGATGCGCTTGACCTGATCGCGTTCGAGCGCATCGACGGCGCAGGCAACGGCCAGATACGTCTTGCCGGTGCCCGCCGGCCCGATGCCGAACGTGACGTCATGCGCCACGATCTGACGGAGATATTCACGCTGCGCCGGCGTTCTGCCGCGCAGGTCGGCGCGGCGCGTATAGAGCTTGGGGCCGTGATCTTCGTCGGCGCCGAGGTCCATCGTGGCGCTCGGCTCGTCGAACGGATGATCCGGATCGCCGCGAAAACGCGGGTCGATCTGGGCGTCGTCTTCGCCGTTTTCCTCCGATTCCTTCGCGAGGCGCGTCGCGTGCCGGGCTTCGACCAGCGCAAGCTGGATATCGTTGAACGGAAATCGGATCGCGCGCGCGGTTGTAGAAGTTCTCGAGCGCGGCGAGCGCGACCTTCGCGCCACGGCCACGAATCGAAATCTTGTGGCCGCGCCGCGACAAGGTCACGTCGAGCGCCTGCTCGATCTGCCGCAGATTTTCATCGAGCGGACCGCAGAGATTGGCAAGCCGCGCATTGTCATCGCGCGGAGCAGTGAATTCGAGATGCTGCTGGGAAGCGTTCTTCAAGGCGAGGTGGGTGTCCTTTCCGGTCACGTACGATTAATTAGCCAGTTCCGGCGCGGCCGTTTCCGGTGCGAGAACCAGCGCGCCGCGCAGCGAATGCGGATACGCGTGATTGATTTCGACATCGATCATCTGGCCGATGAGCCGGGCATGCGACGCAACCGGCGCCGGGAAATTCACGACGCGATTGTTCGCCGTGCGGCCCGCGAGCTCGTTCGGGTCCTTGCGCGACGGCCCTTCGACGAGAATGCGCTGCACCGAGCCGACCATCGAGTTGCTGATCTTCACGACGTTCTCCTCGATCGTTGCCTGCAAGTGCTGCAGACGCCTGAGCTTGACTTCGCGAGGCGTGTCGTCGTGCAGGTTCGCAGCCGGCGTGCCTGGACGCGGGCTATAGATGAAAGAAAAGCTCGTGTCGTAGCTCATCTCGTCGACGAGCGCCATCATCTTTGCGAAATCGTCCTCGGTTTCGCCGGGAAAACCGACGATGAAATCGGTCGACAAAGACAAATCCGGGCGAATTGCGCGCAGACGGCGGATGACCGACTTGTATTCCAGCACGGTATAGCCGCGCTTCATCGCCATCAGGATGCGGTCGGAGCCGTGTTGCACCGGCAGATGCAGATGCGAAACGAGCTTCGGCACCTTCGCGTACGTGTCGATGAGACGCTGCGTGAATTCTTTCGGGTGCGACGTCGTATAGCGAATGCGCTCGATGCCCGGCACGTCCGCCACGTACTCGATGAGCGTCGCAAAATCTGCGATCTCGTGCGAGCCGGCGGTCAGCGCACCCCGGTAAGCATTGACGTTCTGGCCGAGCAGCGTCACTTCGCGCACGCCCTGGTCGGCGAGGCCGGCAACTTCGGTCAGCACGTCGTCGAGCGGGCGGGACACTTCCTCGCCACGCGTGTACGGCACGACGCAATAGCTGCAGTACTTGCTGCAGCCTTCCATGATCGACACGAACGCGCTCGGTCCTTCGACGCGCGCCGGCGGCAGATGATCGAACTTCTCGATCTCCGGAAACGTGATGTCGACCTGGGCACGCCCGGTGGCGCGGCGCTTGTCGATCATGTCCGGCAGGCGATGCAGCGTCTGCGGGCCGAATACGAGGTCGACATAGGGCGCGCGCGAGACGATCGACGCGCCTTCCTGACTCGCGACGCAGCCGCCGACGCCGATCAGCAGATTCGGATTCGCTTCCTTCAGCTCGCGCACGCGGCCGAGGTCGGAGAACACTTTCTCCTGCGCCTTTTCACGCACGGAGCAGGTATTGAACAGGATGACGTCGGCGTCTTCGGGGGTATCCGTCTTGACGAGCCCTTCCGCCGCGCCGAGTACGTCGACCATCTTGTCGGAGTCGTACTCGTTCATCTGGCAGCCGAAGGTCTTTACATAAACTTTCTTGGTCATGAATGGTCGCCGGTCGCAGTGGTTAACCTGGGGGCGTCAAAAAGAGAATTGAAGAGGAGGGGCGGTTTTTTGCAGAAACTGCACCGCTTTTGCTTGTAATTTAGCCCGATATTATAGCCCTGGTCGCGAATGAGGGCATTGACCGAGCATGACCGGCGCGCACCGGCGGTCATGCGTCCGCCCATGCTTTTGCCGCGTTCACGGCGCGCCGCCAGCCCGCGAGACACGCATCGACGTCCGATGCGGGCATCGATGGCGAAAAGCGCCGATCCAGTTGCCACTGGGCCTTCAACTCCCCGACATCCTGCCAGTAGCCGACCGCCAGTCCCGCGAGATAGGCAGCGCCGAGCGCCGTCGTTTCCGCGACGCGCGGACGCGCGACAGCGACGCCGAGCACGTCGGCCTGGAACTGCATCAGCAGGTCGTTGGCGCACGCGCCGCCGTTGACGCGCAACTGGGCGACCGGCATGCCCGAATCCGCTTCCATTGCCCGAAGCACGTCGAGCGATTGATACGCGATCGACTCGAGCGCCGCCCGCGCGATGTGCCCCGACGTCGTCCCGCGTGTGACTCCGAACAGCGTTCCTCGTGCGCGGGCGTTCCAGTGCGGCGCACCGAGACCGGCGAACGCGGGCACGAGATACACGCCGTCGCAATGCGGCACTTCGCGCGCGAGCGCTTCGACTTCGCTCGCACGGCGGATGAGTCCGAGGCCGTCGCGCAGCCATTGCACGACCGCGCCCGCGATGAAAATGCTGCCTTCGAGCGCGTAGTCGACGCGATCGCCGATCTGCCATGCGATCGTCGTGACGAGGTTGTTGCGCGATTCGATCGGTTTCTCGCCGGTATTCATGACGAGAAAACAGCCGGTGCCATACGTGTTTTTCACCATGCCGCTTTCGGTGCACATCTGCCCGAACAGCGCAGCGTGCTGGTCCCCGGCGATGGACGCAATCGGCACTTCGGCGGCCAGCACGCTGCCATGCGTCGTGCCATAAACCTCCGACGACGCCCGTACCTCCGGCAACATGCTGCGGGGAATTTCGAACGCGTCGAGCAACTCGTCGTCCCAGCGTCTTGCGTGGATATCGAAGAGCAATGTGCGCGATGCATTGGTGATGTCGGTGATATGCATGCCGCGCCGCGTGAAGTTCCACACGAGCCAGCTATCGACCGTGCCGAAGGCGAGCCGTCCTTGCTTCGCTTTGTCGCGCGCGCCTTCGACGTTGTCCAGAATCCAGCGAATCTTGGTCGCCGAAAAATACGCGTCGATGGGCAAGCCGGTCTTCGCGCGCACCAGCGGTTCCAGTCCGCGCGCCTTCAGTTCGTCGCACATGGCCGCCGTGCGGCGATCCTGCCAGACGATCGCGTTATAAACCGGCCTGCCGGTTTCGCGATCCCACACGATGGTCGTCTCGCGCTGATTCGTGATGCCGACCGCCGCAATCGACGACGCGTTCAGCCCCGCCCGCGTGACCGCTTCCGCCGCGACGCCCGCCTGCGTCGACCAGATTTCCTGCGGATCGTGCTCGACCCAGCCCGGCTTCGGATAAATCTGCTGGAATTCCTTCTGCGCGACGGACACGACGTTGCCGTTCCTGTCGAACAGCATGGCGCGCGAACTGGTCGTACCCTGGTCGAGCGCGAGGACGATTTGATCCTGCATGGTCATCTCCGAGGTTGAGCGGATGCCGGCCGCCGGGGCATTGGCCGTGCGACGTCCGCATGCGCAATCTATCGGACACGCGGGGCGCGGACAATCAGGCCGGACGGCATAAGCCGAATGCACGGTTTCGCCGGCACGTGAATTTGCCTATGCCGTCTGGCTGGGTGGCAGGAACGGGAAGATCGTTCGATACTGGGCGCTCGAACCAAGCCAGGAGTAAATGCCATGCGTAAGCGGGTGGTGGTCGGCGCACTGATCGTAGTCGGCGCGGCTGCGCTGGGCGGATGCGTATCGACGCCGAGTCTCGAAGGCTCGTACGGCGCGCCGTCGTTCAGCGCACTGCAGGCTCAATGCGACTCGACGCCGACGGATTACGGCGCCGACGCTCAGTCGGTTTTTTCGGCCTTCTACGACGCTTATGTCGCCGAGCGGCGGGGCGGTTTATCGCGAGAACAGTTCTGCGCTTTTCAGAGGGGCATCGCGGAGCGGCATCGCGCGTTCATTGCGAATCCGGGAGCGGAAGCGCGGAGCGCGTGGGCGACGTTCATTCTCGGTGAGCGCGCGCGGGCGCTGAGTTGGCGTGCGGCCGTGGACCCGACGTTGCGGGCCGGCTAGGACGCGGCGCAGTCGCCGCGTCCGGCATGGGTTTGTGAAGGCTACGAGAACCGCTTGAATGCCTTGATGGTTGAATCGCCGGTTGCGGTGAGGCGCCATTGTTGCCGTCCGGACGCGAGATTTTCCAGTTGGACGAGCTGACGTTCCAGCAATGCGTCCAGTTCCTCGCGTTCCATATCGACCTGATTAGGCGCTTCCTGAACCAATAGCAGCGTGGCAAATTCGTGCGGACTCAGCATCGTGTTCTCCATGACGACCGACAGCTTGGCCACCGGCCTGAAGGCCGGATCTTTTGCTTTGAATCGTGGTACGGGAAACTGCATTTGCCGGGCGGACTCGCTGTTCTTCTCGCTGCGGGTGCCGGGAATTGGGATTGTAGGCAAGCGTCTGAGGAGTGCCAAACGTACTGACGAAAATTTTGGCTTTGACTTTTGCTGCGTGCAGAAGCGGTTCACCGCAGACGGCGATTCGAAGAATCGACTTTAGGTTCATGCCGCACCGCACACCAAAGCTGGCGGGATGCGATTCATGCCGCTCTTTCATTAATTTATACAATAAATGAATTTGTTCAACGTTACGCGAGCAATGCAATATGCTTCTTTTGCGTGATCAACTAATTGCAATCTCCGCTCGGCTCGATCGCCGGCCGAACGGCTCGTAATTCGGACTTCATTCATGACTCGCTTCAACTGGCAAAACCCGTATCCCACGCCGCGCCTGCCGGTGTTCGCCCGCAATATCGTGTCGACGTCGCATCCGCTCGCGGCGCAAGCCGGCCTGCGCATGTTGTGGAAAGGCGGAAATGCCGTCGATGCGGCCATAGCGGCAGCAGCGGCCATCACCGTTGTCGAGCCGGTGTCATGCGGCCTCGGCGGCGACGCCTTCGCCCTCGTCTGGGACGGCGCAAAGCTGCACGGGTTGAATGCCTCCGGGGTATCGCCGGCGGCCTGGAACGTCGATTACTTTCGTCGCAAGTACGGAGAGGAAAACGGTCTTGCGCGCCAGCCCAAGCGCGGCTGGGACACGGTCACGGTGCCGGGCGTCATTGCGGGCTGGGAGGCACTGCACGCGAAATTCGGATCGCTGCCGTTCGCCGATCTGATGGAGCCGGCCATCGAGATCGCGGAGCGCGGTCATGCGGTGGCGAGCATCGTCGCTTATAAGTGGGCGGCGGCCGTGCCTGAGTTGAAAGATTTTCCCGGCTTCGCGGATGTCTTCATGCCGCACGGGCGCGCGCCGGAAGTAAGCGAGCTCGTGCGCATGCCGGGCCACGCGAAGACCCTGCGCGCGCTTGCCGAGCACGGACCGCGCGCGTTCTATGAAGGCGAGATCGCCGAGCGCATCGCCGCGTTCGCGCGCGAGGGCGGCGCGGCCATGACGCTGGACGATTTGCGCAACTATCGCGCGGACTGGGTCGAGCCGATCAGCAAGGACTATCGCGGCTACACGGTGCACGAAATCCCGCCGAACGGGCAGGGCATCGCGGCGCTGATCGCGCTCGGCATCCTCGACAAGTTCGATGTCAGCGCGCTGACCGTCGATCGTATCGAATCGCAGCACCTGCAGATCGAAGCGATGAAGCTGGCATTCGCGGACGTGTATCGCTATGTCGCCGATCCGCGCTCGATGGAAGTGACGCCGGAGCAGATGCTGGACGACGCTTATCTGGCCGAGCGCGCGAAACTGATCGACCCGGCGAAAGCGACGCAGTTCGACTTCGGCATGCCGAAGGCGGGCGGCACCATCTATATGTCGGTCGCGGACGAGCGCGGCATGATGGTGAGCTTCATTCAGTCGAACTACATGGGCTTCGGCTCGGGCGTCGTCGTGCCGGATAGCGGCATCTCGCTGCAAAACCGCGGCTGCGGGTTCTCGATGGACCCGAAATCGGCGAACGTGGTGGAGGGCGGCAAGCGTCCGTTCCACACCATCATTCCGGCGTTCGTCACCCAGGAAGTGGACGGCCGCCGCGACGCCGTCATGAGCTTCGGCGTGATGGGCGGCGACATGCAGCCGCAAGGCCATCTGCAATCCATCGTGCGCATGATGGATTACGGCCAGCAGCCCCAGTCGGCGTGTGACGCGCCGCGCTGGAAGGTGAACCGCGACTTCACCATCGACATCGAGGCGACGCTGGATCTCGAGACGGCGCGCGCGCTCGAAGGCTTCGGGCATACGATCAAGTCCATCGACGATCCGTACATGGACTTCGGCTCCGGCCAGTACATCTGGAAGCTGGATCGCAACGATTCCGAGCGCGGTTATGTCGCCGCGAGCGACAGCCGGCGCGACGGACTCGCCGCCGGCTTCTAGCAGCGCTTGATGGGCCGCGTAGAAGCGCGGCTCGCCTCTTTTCCGATCAAGACCCGCCTTCGCCCGTTTCGATGCAGGCGAACGGCGGCGCACGCCCCTGCCTGAAGCAAACGCGACCGAGACACGATATGACGCAGCACGGCGACACCCTGAATCAATCCGCACACCAGACGCCGCACGCCGGCACGACGCTCTCGAAGGCGACTGTCCGCCGCATCGTCTTTTCGTCGTCGATCGGCAATGCGCTCGAATGGTTCGATTTCCTCGTCTACGGTTACTTCGCTTCGACTATCGCCAAGGCGTTCTTCCCGTCGCACGACGAGTGGCTTTCGACGATGCTTGCCATCGGCACATTCGGCATTTCGTTTCTGATGCGTCCGCTCGGCGCGATCGTCCTCGGCATCTATGGCGATCGAAAGGGCCGCAAGGCGGCGCTGACGCTCGCCATCCTCATGATGATGGTCGGCACGCTGACGATGGCGGTGATGCCTTCGTACCTGCACATCGGCATTGCCGCGCCGCTGCTGATCCTGCTCGCGCGGCTCATTCAGGGCTTCGCAGTCGGCGGGGAATTCGGCAGCGCCACCGCGTTCATGGTCGAACACAGCGCGGCGCGACGCGGCTACTACGCGAGCTGGCAGTTCGCGAGCCAGGGTCTTGCTGCGATCATGGCTGCAGCATTCGGCTCGGTTCTGACCGCGTGGCTTCCGCCGCCGCAACTCGAAAGCTGGGGCTGGCGCATTCCGTTCGTGTTCGGCTTGCTGATCGGGCCGGTCGGGTATTACATCCGCTCGCATCTCGATGAAACGCCCGAGTTTCTCGCCACGCGTCCCGCGAAGAACGTCGCGGCGCCGGGCGTCTCGTTCTCGAATCAATGGGTCAATCTGCTGCTTGCCGTGGGCATCGTGGCGCAATCGACCGTCGGCGTGTATGTGCTGCAGCTTTACATGCCGATGTATGCGGTGAAACAGCTTCATCTGCCGGCGACGGCGTCGTTCGCGGTCGTCGTTCTGAACGGCACGCTGCAATTCATCTTCTCGCCGGTCATGGGCGCGCTGTCCGACAAGCTCGGGCGCATTCGCATCATGCTCGGCACGTCGATCGTGATGGGGCTTGCCATCTATCCGATGTTCGCGTGGCTCCAGGCGTCGCCGACCGTGATGTCGCTCGTCGTGCTTCAGGCGGCGGCGGGCATTCTCAAGGCGGCTTATTCCGGACCGATGCCCGCGCTGATGTCCGAGATCTTCCCGACGCGCGTGCGGTCCACGGGCCTGTCGATCGGTTACGCGCTTGGCGTGACGCTGTTCGGCGGCTTCGCGCCGACCATCGTGGAAGGCTTCATTCACGTGACCGGTGACAAGCTCGCGCCGAGCTACTACGTTCTTCTGGCAGCGGCGTTGTCCGGTATATCGCTCGCAATCGTCGCGTGGCGCATGCGCGGCAGCGAAAGGCGAGCGGCCTGACGCACACCCCCCGGCAAACGTCTTCTGCGATACAAGGCGGCTTCGGCCGCCTTTTCGCTTTGTCGCGACAGAGAATCAACGGCATGGTTCATGCTCTGCCTGCGCGGCTTCGCGCGGTGTCCAGAACAGTCGCAAAGTCGTAGAAAATTGACGCAAGGCAAATGCAAGCGGAACCGTGTCGTGCGCCGCAAGTCTGTCCCCATGTCTGCAAACTCGTTGCAGGACGGCTAAGATGCAGAAGCATAAGCCGCTAACTTTTGATTAGAGGACGCTCGGACCGAACGTTCGCGGCGTCGCCTGAACCTTGGCCGTCCATGATCGGCCGGTGGCGCGTTCAGTCCAGCCAGGGAGCGCGATACATGCACACAAACAGCACCCACGTCATGCCGTGGCGCATCGAAGACATCGATCTGAGCCGGATCGATCGTCAGAAAGCGGCATCGAACGAACATCTTCTCCTGTTGCTCTGCGCCTGCTCGTTCATCGAGAGCGGGACCGATCTTTATACGAGCAACCTCAGCACGTATTTCAAGGACGACCCCGAAGTGTCGGCCTGGCTCAATACGGAATGGGAACCCGAGGAGATGCAGCACGGCCGGGCCCTGAAGACGTATATCAATCACGTCTGGCCGGAGTTCGACTGGGACACGGCGTTCAAGAACTTCTTCGCCGAATATTCGCTGACCTGCTCGTACGAACAGTTCGAGAAGAAGCGCGCGCTGGAAATGGTGGCGCGCTGCGTCATCGAGACCGGCACGGCCACGCTTTATCGGGCAATCAACGAATGTTCAGACGAGCCCGTGCTGAAGGAAATCACCGATCACATTCGCACGGACGAAGTGCGGCACTACAAGCACTTTTTCCGCTTCTTCAAGAAGTGGAACAAGATCGAAGGCAATGGCCGCGTGGCCGTGCTCGGCGCGCTCATTCGCCGCGTGATGGAACTGAAGAGTGAAGATTCGGAAATCGCGCTGCGGCATGTGTTCGCCGTGCGATACCCCGAGCGCGCGAAAGACTCGAGCTATAACCGGGAACTGTTTGCGAGCGTGAATGCACTCGTGCGGCGCAATCTTTCGGCGGATCAATGCATCAAGATGCTGCTGAAGCCGCTGGACTTGCCGGCGCGCATCCAGCCGGGCGTGCATTATCCGCTCGCCAAGATCACGCAGCTCTTCTTTCGCTGAGCCGAAGAAATGTCGGGTGACGCGCCGCCGGAGTCTGCCCGGTCTTCACAAAGCGCCTTCGATGAGTGGCCGCCCGAATTGCGCGCGCTTTTCGATGGCACGCTCACGGGCGCACCGCACGGCTTCACGGTGTCGCTGTGCGCCGTGGATGGCGCCGGGCGCATCCGCACCGCATTGCTGAGCGCAGGCGAGTTGCTGGCGCCTGACGCGCGGACGCTGTGCTTCGGGCTGTGGCCGTCATCGCGCACCGCGCAGGCCATTGCTTCTAGCGCACGCGCAACGGCAACGTTCGTTTTGGACGAAGCGTTCTATCAAGTGCAACTGGATACGCGGCGCGTCGCGCTGGACGGCGTGCCGCTGGCCTGCTTCGTCGGTTCTATCGAAAGCGGAGAGATGCAGCGCGTCGCTTATGCGCGGCTGACGGGCGGCATCACGTTCGAGTTGGAGGATGCGGGCAGCGTGCGCGCCCGTTGGCGCGAGCAGATCGAGTGGTTGACGCGGGCAGCGAGCGCCGCCGCTTGAAACGCTGAAACACGGGCCGCCGTGGCGACGGCCCGCTTCGACTTCCGAAATTACCGCCCGCGATCGCCCGAGCGCATGCCATCGCGCCGGCCGCCGCCGTTCTCATTGCGCGGCTTGCCGCCGAGCAACGCACCGGGATTGCCGGCCTTCGCGCGCGGATTCGGCGCGTGGTTCACGTTGACGGGCTCCGCGCGACGCGGCGCCGGCTTCGCGTTTCCGCCGTTGCTCGGCTTGCCCGCTGCTGCCGGCTTGTTGCCGCTGCGCGCATCGCGCGGCGCGCGGTTCTCGCGCTGTCCCTGACCGCCCGAGCCGCCGCCGTTCGCCGGCTTCGCGCCGCGCCCCTGTCCCTGCGGTGCTCCGTTGCCCCGACCGCCCTCACGCCGCTCGCCATCGCGCGGTGCGCCGCGTCCCTGACTGCGACGCTGGATGGGCTCGGGCTTCGCGTTCGGATCGGGCTCGAAGCCGGGAATCACTTCCTGCGGGATCGGCCGCTTGATAAGACGCTCGATATCTTTCAGCAACTGCAGTTCGTCGACGCAAACGAGCGACACCGCTTCGCCTTCCGCGCCCGCGCGTCCGGTGCGGCCGATGCGGTGCACGTAGTCTTCCGGCACGTTTGGCAGATCGAAGTTGACCACGTGCGGCAACTGATCGATGTCGATGCCGCGCGCCGCGATATCCGTCGCGACGAGCACCTGCAGCGTCTCGGCCTTGAACTCGGCGAGCGCGCGCGTACGCGCTGACTGGCTCTTGTTGCCGTGGATCGCGAGGGCGCTGATGCCGTCCTTCGTCAACTGCTCGGCAAGACGGTTCGCGCCGTGCTTGGTTCGCGTGAACACGAGCACCTGGAACCAGTTGTGTTGGCGAATCAGGTGCGTGAGCATTTCGCGCTTGCGGTCGCGATCGACCGGATGGATCTTCTGCTCGATGCGCTCGGCCGTCGTATTGCGTCGCGCGACTTCGATCAGCGCGGGGGAATCCAGCAGGCCATCGGCGAGCGCCTTGATTTCGTCGGAGAAAGTAGCCGAAAACAGCAGGTTCTGACGCTTCTCCGGCAGACGCGCGAGCACGCGCTTGATGTCGTGGATGAAGCCCATGTCGAGCATGCGGTCGGCTTCGTCGAGCACGAGAATTTCGAGCTGCGAAACGTCGATGGTCTTCTGCTGCATGTGGTCGAGCAGACGGCCCGGCGTCGCCACGACGATATCGACGCCACGGCGCAGCGCATCGATTTGCGGATTGATGCCGACGCCGCCGAACATCACCGTCGAGCGCAGCTTCAGATACTTGCCGTAGGCGCGCACGCTTTCTTCCACTTGCGCGGCGAGTTCACGCGTCGGCGTGAGGATCAGCGCGCGCACCGGGCGCTTCGCGTTGCCCTGAGCGGGCGCGAGTTGCGACAGACGTTGCAGGATCGGCAGCGTGAAGCCCGCCGTCTTGCCCGTGCCGGTCTGCGCGCCGGCAAGCAGATCGCCGCCCTTGAGCACGGCCGGGATGGCCTGAAGCTGAATCGGAGTGGGGTTGGTGTAGCCTAGTTCGTTGACGGCGCGAAGGAGGGGCTCTGACAGTCCGAGTGAATCAAAAGACATATAGGGATGTTCAAATCGTTTTTGCGAGCAGCGCGCAGGCCACTGAAACAGCGGCGATCTGCGCGAAACTCAGAATGAATCGGGCGGCGGGCCTGCGTTCGGTCATCGACCGCCTGGCAGTGCCGCATACTTCGACGCGCTATCAAGACACGCCGGCTGGCTGGAAGTTGCATCGCAATCATGGCGATGCATGACATACGCCGGTTCAGGGTTCACGCGACATAGCGCGCGACGCTCACGAACTGGCACAGACTGCCCGCCAGCACGAACAGATGCCAGATACCGTGGCCGTGCCGGATGCGCTCGTCGTTGATGAAAAACCAGATACCGGCGGTGTATATGACGCCGCCCGCCACCAGCCATGCGATGCCCGCGGCCGGTAGCGTCGTCACGAGCGGATGAACGGCTACGAGCGCGAGCCAGCCCATCAACACGTAGAGCACCATCGACACGCTACGGGTTCTTCGCCCGAGCGTGAGTTCCTGCGTGATGCCGAGCACTGCGAGTCCCCAGCTCACACCGAATAGCGACCAGCCCCAGGGGCCACGCAAGGTCACCAGTGTATACGGTGTGTAACTGCCGGCTATCAGCAAATAGATGGCCGAGTGATCGCACTTTTGCAGAATTGCTTTCAGCCGCGGCGTGCGTGCGCAGTGATAGCACGTCGAGATCAGATAGAGCACGAAGAGCATCGCCCCGTACACGGCGAAGCTCACGACCTTGTATGCGTCGCCTTGAAGCGCGCCCATCGTCACGAGGGCCGCGAGTCCCGCTATCGACAAGATCGCGCCGACCAGATGGCTGATGCTGTTGAAACGTTCCCCTGCATGCATGACCGATCCACCAAAAGACAAAGGGCGCAGCCCCGATATAAGGCCGCGCCCTGTGCGTATTGTACGCTGTCTTGCGAAGATGTCAGTCGAGCGGCGCCGAACGCAGATTGCTCACCTGTTGCGGCGACACCGGCGTGCCGTGGTTGCCCCACGACATACGGATGTACGTCACGACCGCCGCCACTTCCGTATCCGACAGCGACTGCGCGAACGGCGGCATGCCGTGCGGCATCGGGTTGCCTTCCGTGCTCGGCGGATAGCCGCCGTTGAGCGTCATGCGGATCGGGTTGACGGCCGACGGCATCTGGATCGACTGATTGTTGGCGAGCGGCGGGTAAGCGGGCGGCTTGCCGAGACCATTCTCCGCGTGACACTTCGCGCAGTTCTCGGTGTACACCTTCTTGCCCATCGTGAGCAGTTCGCCGCCGAACTTCTCGGACGTTTCGAGCTGCAGCGGTTCCGGCGCTTCCTTCTTCTGCGGGATCGACTTCAGATACGTCGACATCGCGTTGATGTCCGCGTCGGTCATGTACTGCAGGCTGTTGTGAACCACTTCCGCCATCGGGCCGAACACCGCGCCGCGCTGCGACACGCCGGTCTTCAAGAGATCGTTGATGTCCTTGATGTCCCAGTCGCCGAGGCCGGCTTCCTTGTTCGACGTCAGCGACGGGGCATACCAGTTCTGCAGCGGGATCAGGCCGCCGGCGAATGCCGCCGACTTGACCGGGCCGCCCATGGCGTTGATCGACGTGTGGCACATGCCGCAGTGGCCGAGGCCTTCGACGAGATACGCACCGCGGTTCCATTCGACCGACTTGGTCGGATCCGGCTTGTACTCGCCTTCCGAGAAGAACAGCGTGCGCCAGCCGATCAGCAGGTTGCGGTTGTTGAACGGGAAGCGCAGTTCATGCGGACGGCTCGGTTCGGAAACCGGCGGGATCGAGCGCAGGTACGCGTAGATCGCATCGGAGTCGGCGCGCGTGACCTTCGTGTAGCTCGTGAACGGGAAGCCCGGATAAAGCAGGCTGCCGTCCTTCGAGCGGCCGGTGTGCATCGCGCGATAGAAGTCGTCGGATGTCCACTTGCCGATGCCGTACTTGTCGTCGGGCGTGATGTTCGGCGTGAACATCGTGCCGAACGGGGTGGCCATCGGCAGGCCGCCTGCGAACTGCTTGCCGCCGCGAACCGTGTGGCAGGCGATACAGTCGCCGGCGCGGGCGAGATACTCGCCTTGCTTGACGAGCGCGGCCTTGTCGGCCGGCGTCGCCGCGACGGCGCCGCCCGAGTGGAGATTGTCGCCGCCCGACCAGAGAACGGCGCCGGCTGCGACGGCTGCCACCACGACAGCCGAGGAGAGTGCGAACAGGGACTTGCGTTTCATTGTGTTGTCGCTCCAGACGCCTTATTGCGGTTCGCTGCCGCACGCGAGCGGCATCTTCAACGAGCCAGCGGGCGCGGGCACCGGGTTGGCGGGTGCGGTTTGCGTAGAGAGCCAGGCGGCGACGGCGGTCACGTCGTCGTCGGACAGGCGCGTGGCGATCTGCTGCATGCAGTCAGGCGCCTTCGCGTGACGCGTGCCGGACTTCCATGCGCCGACCTGCGCGCTGATGTAGTCCGAATGCAGGCCGACGAGGCCGGGGATGGCCGGCTGCATGCCCGTCAGGCCTCTGCCGTGACACGCCGCACACGCGGGAATGTTCTTCGATGCGTCGCCGTTGAGCACGAGCTGCGAGCCGCGCGCGAGCGTGGTCGCCGACACGTTCGTCTTCGCGGGCGGTGGATACGGCGGACGTTGCTGCGAGAAGTAAGTCGCGATCTGATGAAGGTAGTCGTCCGAGAGATACGTGACGAGGTAGTTCATCGGCGGGTACTTGCGCCGGCCTTCGCGGAAATTCTGAAGCTGGTTGTAGAGATAATCGGCGGGCTTGCCGGCAAGACGCGGGAAGTAGTCATTGTCCGTGCCCTCGCCGTGAACACCGTGACATGCGGTGCAGCCTTGCACGCGCGCCGCCATCGTGTCGGGAGCGATCGGCTGGCTTTGCGCCTGGGCTTGCGCTTGACCCGCGCTGAGAACGCCAGCGCTGCCGATCATTGCCAGAGCGAGCAGCGGACGAAAAATGCGTCTTGAAAACACGCGACACTCCATGAAATTCGGGGACCTGCCGAGCTTCGTGCGGCTCGGTGCGAAGGTGGCGAACCACGGCCACGCGTACGGTGGCGGAGGGTGGCGGACCACGGCCATAGCGGCTCGACGAGCCTCTGATGCGACGCGGAATTCTATCATCGATGCCTGATGGTGACTATTTGACACAACTTTTCGGGCCCGCTGCGGCGAAATCGCGACAAAATGCCGCGCGACAGACAAGAACTTTGACATTGCGTTGAGTTCGTTACTTATCGACAAGAGTTGGACGTTGCCTGGCTCTGCTGCCTGCGTTGCGGCCGTTCGCCTGGGCCAAGCATAGGAAGCCGCGCATCGACGTTCAAGGCGCATCGGCGGGCGTCCTTCGTTTAGACTGCGCGAGCCCGAACCTTAAAACCACCCGATGACCCGCTCGCATCCCGATTCAGCAATTCCCGTTCACGCCGCTTGATGAGCACCGATCCCCTCTGGTTGCTCCAGGTCGCCTTCGCCGCGCTCGGCGACGTTGCATTCGCCTGTGCTGTCGGCGCCGTGCTGCTTCGCACGTGGCTCGGCGGCGAGCAGGCGTACGCGCCGGTATCGCCTGCACGGGCAGGATGGCGGCGCGCATCGCGGACGGGCGCGGCGTCGGCGATCGTCTTCGTCGCCTGCAGTTTCGCTTCGCTCTGGCTGCAGACAGCGGCGATGAGCGGCTTACCGATCCTCGACGCGGGCGCGTCGCTGTGGCTCGTCGCGACGGCGACGCATGCGGGCATCGGCTGGGCGGTGGCGTGCGCGGGCGGTGTCGTGCTCGCGGTCGCCTCGGGAGCGAGCGGATCACTGGGCGCGGCGCGTGTGGCGGCCGCCGTGCTCGGCGCGATCGTTGCCGCAGCCGGCAAAGCGGCGATCGGTCATGCCGCCGATGCCGGCGCGTTCTCGCTCGCGGAAGGCGTGCAGACCTTGCATCTCCTCGCGACGGGCGTATGGGGCGGCGTGGTGATCGCGGGGGCGGTGGTCTTGCCGGCGGCGGATACATCCGCGGCGCGGGCCTCGTTGATGCGCCTCGTCGTGCGCCTCTCGCACGCGGCGACGATCGCGGTGGCGCTCGTCATCGCGACGGGCGTATTCAATGCATGGCGCGGGACGGGCGGATCGGCCGACGTGCTGACAGGCAGCGGATGGGGAAGGGCATTGCTCGTGAAGAGCGCGCTGATCGCGGGGGCGCTCGCGCTGGGCGCGCTCAATCGATGGTCCGCGTTACCGCGCTTGCAGCGCACCGCATCGACGACGGACGCGCATACGGTCATCAACGTGATGCGCGTTGAAGCAGTGCTGATGGTGTTGGTGTTCGTGGCGGCGTCGGTGCTGTCGCATAGCGTGCCGGGATTCGCGAACTGAGATCGGGGGTACGGTTTCGCAGGCTTGCGCGTGAGCGCCAGTCCTGCTCGTGGCGTACCGCGTTGGAGGATTAGCGAGCGTCGAATGTCGTCGCATCGTGCGACGCTGCGTGCCCGACCGCGTCGAACGGGAAAATACGCCTATTCATACCCCAGCCGGTGACTCACGATCGGCGCACAGAACAGCGCCAGCGCGCAGCCTGCCGCCTTTCCCTGCAACTCGACGAACGCCCTCGCCGGACTCGCGGCGACGAGGACATCGAGCAACTGCGGCAAACAGAACACCACCGACAGCACGATGAACGCGCGCGTCACCGCAGATATCCGCCAGCCGTGCTGCGCCCCGAGCACGGCCGCCACGACCCGCGTCACACCGAACATGACGAACGCGCCGACAGCAAGCTGCGCGCGCACGTATTCGTCGGGAAGGGTATGCAACATGGTCGTTCTCGCTCCGGGTCACGTTTTCGGGCGTAGTGTGCAAGAACCTCGCGAGTACAGTATGTACGAGAAAGCGCAGACCCGCTACGGGCCTGCACCGCCTCGAAGACGCTCAGAACGTGTGCTCCGGACCCGGGAAACTGCCGTCCTTCACCGCGTGCACATAGGCTTCGACGGCTGCGAAGATGCTCGGCTGGCCCTGCATGAAATCCTTCACGAAGCGCGGACGTTTGCCATGAAAGACGCCCAGCATGTCGTGCAGCACGAGGACCTGCCCCGAGCAGTCGATGCCCGCGCCGATGCCAATGGTCGGAATCGCGAGCTTCGCGGTGACATCGCGTGCGAGCAGCGTCGGCACCGCTTCGATCACGAGCAACTGCGCGCCCGCATCCTGCAGCGCGAGCGCGTCGCGGCGCATCCGCTCGGCGGCCGCATCCGTCTTGCCTTGCACCTTGAAGCCGCCGAACGCATGGACCGACTGCGGGGTGAGTCCGACATGGCCGCACACCGGAATCGAGCGTTCGACGAGAAAGCGCACCGTGTCCGCGAGCCATTCGCCGCCTTCGATCTTCACCATCTGCGCGCCCGCGCGCATCAGCGTGACGGCGTTCGCATATGTCTCTTCACGCGATCCGATGGTGCCGAACGGCATGTCCGCGACGATCAGCGCGCTCTTGTTGCCGCGCGCCACCGATGCCGTGTGATACGCGATGTCGTCGAGCGTCACGGGCAGCGTCGTGCTGTGTCCCTGCAGCACGTTGCCGAGCGAATCGCCGATGAGCATCACATCGACGCCCGCGCGATCGAGCAGCGCGGCAAAGCTCGCGTCGTAGCACGTGAGCATCGCGATGCGTTCGCCCGCTTCGCGCATGGCCTGGAGCTTCGGAACGGTGATCGTCGAGCGGCTGGTTTCCTGCAAATACGTCATGATGGCTTCACTGAAGTTGGCGCGGGCATCGAGCCTGAGGCTCAGACCGACACGCCTTTGACAAAGAATTCCTTGCGTCCGCGCATGGTCTCGATGCGCTCGACGAGCAGCGCGAGATCCTCTTCCGATGAGACGGGATTCAGATGCTCCGCGTTCACCGTGAGCAGCGGGGTCGCGTCATAGTGATAGAAGAAGTCGTTATAAGCATCGGTGAGCGCGCGCAGGTACGAATCGGAGATTTGCAGCTCCATCGGCAGCGCGCGTTTCTGAATGCGCGAAAACAGCACTTCCGGGCTCGCCTGCAAATACACGACGAGATCGGGCGCGGGCGCGCTCGCGCCGATGCGCGAGGCGATGTCGCGGTACAGCTGGAACTCGTCGTCGGGCAGCGTGAGGCGCGCGAAAAGATCGCTCTTCTGCGTGATGAAGTCCGCGATCAGCGGCGTGTTCTGCGTGAGCATTTCCGCGACTTCGCGCGTCTGCGCGACACGCTGCAGCGCGAAGCTCAACTGTGTCGACAGCGCGTGCCGCGTGGTATCGCGATAGAAGCGCTCGAGAAACGGATTGTCCTGCGGACGCTCGAACAGCGTGCGCATCGACCAGCGTTCGGCGAGCAGCGTCGCGAGCGTGGTCTTGCCGACGCCGATCGGCCCTTCGATCGCGATATAACGATGCGGCGGCCGCAACTGCGGCGCGGTGACGGTGAGTGGCGGAACGCTCATCGGCAAATGGTCTTGTTGTTGGAGGCGGGGGTGGCGCCGGGCGCCAGGCACTGGCACGTCGCGACTCTTTCGATGCGCTGATCGGCGACAGCCGCGACGAACGCATCGGCGCGGCCGCGCTGGGGAATGATGAGATCGGGTTCGAGCTCGACGAGCGGCACCAGCACGAAGGCGCGCTCGGTCATGCGCGGATGCGGCACGACGAGGTCCATTTCATCGACGCTCGATGCGCCGTACAGCAGGATATCGAGATCGAGCGTGCGCGGCGCGTTGCGATACGGCCGCTCGCGCCCGAACTGTTCCTCGATGACATGGCACAGGCGCAACAGCGCGCGGGCGGGAAGCGTCGTTTCGAGCTTGACGACGCAATTGAAGTAATCGTCGCCGGACGAGTCGATCGGCGCGGTGCGGTAAAGGCTCGATTTCGCGAGCACGGTGATCGTGTGCTGCTGCGCGAGACACACGACTGCGTCTTTCAGGGTCTGGCGCGCATCGCCGAGATTCGCTCCGAGGCCCAGATATGCAATCGTCATGGCGGTCGTCCTACGGTAGGTCTTGGGCGATAGGCCGGTGAGACCCGGACACGCTGCCCGGGTGCAAACCTTCATCCGCTACTGTAGCGAAAACCGGCTTTATTCGTTGTCTGCGCCTTCGCCCTTTCCGCCGTTCGGTTCGGCGCCGCTCATAGGCGATGCCTGCGCTTCGCTCGCGACGCCCTGTTCGGCGGCATCGCTCCCCTTGCGCTTCGCATTGCTGCGGCGGCGGCGCTTCTTCGGCGCGTTGCGGTCCTTGCCGCCCTGTGTCAGCAGCGCTTCGCGCTGTTCGTGATTGCCATCGATGAAGTCGGTCCACCATTGTCCGACTTCGGCATCCAGCTCGCCCGACTCGCAACGCAGCAGCAGGAAATCATAACCCGCTCTGAATCGCTGATGTTCGAGCAGCTTCAGCGCGCTGCGGCCGCGTTTCTCCAGCCGATGCTGCAAGCCCCAGATTTCGCGCATGTCCGCGGAATAACGCTTGTGGATGGCGAGTTTCTCGGTCTGCATCTCGAGCACGTCGTCCATCGCGCGATGCAGCGCCGGCACCGGATAGTCGCCCGCGCCGGTGTACTTCTGCCAGCGTGTCTGCACGTCGTGCCACAGCAGTGTCGCGAAGAGAAAGCTCGGCGACACGGGCTTGCCCGCGCGCACGCGTTCGTCGGTGCTGGTGAGCGCGAGCGTGACGAACTTCTCGCCATGCGGCTGTTCGAGCACCACGTCGAGCAAGGGCAGCACGCCGTGATGCAGGCCTTCCTGACGCAAGCGCGTGAGGCACGCCAGCGCGTGGCCCGACAGCAGCAGCTTCAGCATTTCGTCGAAAAGACGCGCGGCCGGCACGTTGTTCATCAGGTCCGCGAGTTCCTTGATCGGCGCGCGCGTGGCTTCGTCGATCTCGAAGCCGAGCTTCGCCGCGAAGCGCACGACGCGCAGCATCCGCACCGGATCTTCGCGGTAACGCGTGGCCGGATCGCCGATCATCCGCAGCAGGCGGGCGCGGATATCGGCCATGCCTTCGTGATAATCCAGCACGGTCTGCGTGGCCGGATCGTAGTACATCGCGTTGATCGTGAAGTCGCGGCGTGTGGCGTCTTCGTGCTGCTCGCCCCAGACGTTGTCGCGCAGCACGCGGCCCGATGCATCGACGGCGTGCGTGCGCATGTCGAGTTCGCCGCGCCGATAGCGTCGCGGCGGTTCGGCGGAAGGTGCGGGCGGTGTGTTGACGAGCGCGCGGAACGTCGATGTCTCGATGATTTCCTGCCCGAATTGCACGTGCACGATCTGGAAGCGGCGGCCGATGATGCGCGCGCGCCGGAAGAGCCGCTGCACTTCGTCGGGGGTGGCGTCGGTTGCGACATCGAAGTCCTTCGGCGCGACGCCGAGGAGCAGATCGCGCACCGCGCCGCCGACGATGAACGCGCGATGTCCCGCCTGTTGCAGCCCTTCGGTGACGCGCACCGCATTCTTCGAGATCAGCGACGGATCGATGCCGTGAATGTCCGACGACAGGATCACCGGTACGCTCGGATCGCGCTTCACGGGCGCGGCGGCCTTCTTGCGCGGGACGCGCACGGTCTTGCGGGCGGGCTTCGTTTCTGCCTGTGCGGTTGCCGTGTCGTTCGAAGCGCTTTCCTGGGATTCGGCGCTTTCTTGTCCGAACAGCTTGCGGATGAGTTTTTTAATCACGTGTATCGAAGAGGTTCAGGATGCGCCAGCCTTTGGCTTGCGCGTGCGCGCGCAGGGTGTCGTCGGGATTGGTCGCGACCGGGTCGGTGACGCGCTCGAGCAGCGGGATGTCGTTGTGCGAGTCGCTATAGAAATAGCTGTGCCTGAAGTCGCCGATCGTCTTGCCGAGCGACGCGAGCCATTCTTCGACGCGCACGATCTTGCCTTCGCGATAACTGGGCGTGCCGCGCGGGCGGCCGGTGAACGCGCCGTGCGGGTGATCGTCGACGGTTTCGACTTCGCACGCGATCAGGGTTTCGATACCGAATGCTTCCGCGATCGGCGCGGTGATGAACGCATTCGTCGCGGTGACGAGGCAGCACAGATCGCCGTTGTCCTGATGCTCGCGCACCAGCGTGACGGCGGCCGGCACGATATGCGGATTGATGACCTCGTGCATGAACTGCGCGTGCCAGTCGGCGAGCTGCTCGCGCGAGTACTTCGAAAGCGGCGCGAGCATCGCATGAAGATACGCGTTGATGTCGAGCACGCCGGCCTTGTAATCGGCGTAGAAGGCGTCGTTCTGACGCGCGAATTCGGTCGGATCGACGATGCCCAGCTTGACCATGAAGCGGCCCCATTCGTGGTCGCTGTCAGTGGGCAGGAGCGTGTGATCGAGATCAAAAAGGGCGAGGTTCATGGGGACGCATTCTACTTGAAGCGGCTGCCCGCGTTGTCGGGCGCGGGAAAGGCGGTTTTGTCGCCCTTTGGTTCCTGCGATTCGGGCGGCGCGACCGCAGTGAGCGGCGGCACGCGTCCGGTTTGCGCGAGCATCGTGCGCAGCAGCGATCGGGTGACCGCGCGTTTCTGTTCGAGCGAGAAGCGGTCGAGGTCGTCGAAAAGCGCCATCAGGCTCGGCATGTCGCGGCGGAAATGCGTGAGCAGATAGGCGGGGACGTCTTCTGCCAGCACGATGCCGCGTTCGTGCGCCGCGTGCTTGAGTACCGTCGCCTTCGCCTCGTCCGTGAGCGGCATCAGGTGGAAGACGAGGCCCCAGCCGAGCCGGGTGCGCAGGTCTTCGCGCACGGCGAGGGTTATCGGCGCGGCGTTGCCCGCGGCGACGAGCGCGCTTGTCGGATGCGCGCGGACTTCGTTGAACAGATTAAAGAGCGCGATTTGCTGCGGAGCGGAGAGGCGGTCGCAATCGTTGACGGCATACAGCGCGACATCGGGGTCGAAGCCGAATGCGTTCAGTGCGCTTTGCGGACTCAGGTAGCGGGCGCGGCCGCTTGCTTCGTGGACGAGCGCATGGAGCAGATGACTGCGCCCGCTGCCCGGCTCGCCCCACAGATAGAACGAGCGGTCCGCGACCGGGCCGGCCGCGAGCGCGCCTTCGAGTCCGCGCAACCGCGTGACCAGTTCGTGGTTGCCGGCGGCGAAGAAATTCTCGAAGGTGGCGGGCGGCGGGGTGCCGAGGTCGAGCGTCAGTTGGCGTTGCACGGAGAATGGATGTCGTCGGGCTGCATCGAAGAGCTGCGTTTTCTCGAAAAAGCGGTGGCGCGTGCGTCGATTTGCGCGGCGCCTGTTACTGTCGCGGCTGGCGCGCTCTGGCGCGGCGCTTCCTTGGACGCACGCAATCTCGAAAAGGGCGCTGTCGCGCTGCGGGAAAACCAGCCGGCCGACCGTCGTCGGGTCATCATCGGGTAAAATCGCATTTTACCGACCTTCTTGCGCTCCCCCCATGAATCAACCGAAATCCGCCTCGAATCCTGCCGATTCGGCTCAAGGTTTGTCGTACCGCGACGCGGGCGTCGACATCGACGCGGGCGACGCGCTCGTTGACCGCATCAAGCCGTTTGCCAAGAAGACCTTGCGCGAGGGCGTCCTGGGCGGCATCGGCGGATTCGGCGCGCTCTTCGAACTGCCGAAGAAGTTCAGCGAGCCGGTTCTCGTGTCCGGCACGGACGGCGTCGGCACGAAGCTGCGTCTCGCGTTCCAGTTGAATCGTCACGATACGGTCGGCCAGGATCTGGTCGCGATGAGCGTCAACGACATTCTGGTTCAGGGCGCGGAACCGCTGTTCTTCCTCGATTACTTCGCGTGCGGCAAGCTCGATGTCGATACCGCCGCCGACGTGGTGAAGGGCATCGCGCAGGGCTGCGAATTCGCGGGCTGCGCGCTGATCGGCGGCGAGACGGCGGAAATGCCGGGCATGTATCCGGACGGCGAGTACGACCTCGCGGGTTTCGCGGTGGGCGCGGTGGAGAAGAGCAAGATCATCGACGGCAGCACGATCGCTCCCGGCGACGTGGTGCTCGGCCTCGCGTCGAGCGGCATCCATTCGAACGGCTACTCGCTGGTGCGCAAGATCATCGAGCGGGCGAATCCCGATCTGAACGCGGACTTCGACGGCCGCTCCCTCGCCGATGCGCTGATGGCACCTACGCGTATCTATGTGAAACCGCTGCTCCACGCGATGCAAAGCGTGACCGTGAAAGGCATGGCGCATATCACGGGCGGCGGGCTTGTCGAGAATATTCCGCGTGTGCTGCGTGAAGGGTTGACTGCGGAGCTGGATCATCGGGCGTGGCCGCTGCCGCCGCTGTTCGCGTGGCTGCAGAAGCACGGCGGCGTGGCGGATGCGGAGATGCATCGCGTGTTCAACTGCGGTATCGGGATGGCGGTCATCGTTGCCGCCGACGATGCGGATGCGGCTATCGGGCTGTTGTCGGCTGCCGGCGAGCAGGTGTGGAAGATCGGCGTCGTGCGGGAATGTCGCGCTGGGGAGGCGCAGACGGTCGTGGTCTGATTGGCCGGTGCTCTGCGTCGTCACGAGAACCCTCGCTCGGTGCGAGGGTTTTTTATGCGCGTCGTCGCTGCTATTGCGTGTTGCGCGCCAGAACGCGTTCAAGTTCGGGTCGCGCGGTCTGCACCGTTTCCCACACGATGTGCAGTTTCGTATCGAAATAGCCGTGTGTCATTCGGTTAAGCATGCCGCGCAGCTTTTTCCACGGAATCGCGGGATTATTCTGCGCATACTCGATCTGAACCGCTGCTTCCCCAATGACGATCACATCCAGAATGACCGCTTGCTGCATCATTCTCGCGTCGAGGAATGCCGTCTTCTCGATTCCAGCCACATAGCCGCGTGCGGTTTTCGACGCGTCGAGCATGTGATCGACGTAATCTGCCACACGCAATTGCCGTTGTTTGCGCATTCATACTGCGCGCGCCTCCGCGAGCACTTCATGCCTGAACTTCGGCGACACATCCTGCGGCGTCAAGACGTCAAGACGTCTACCCGCACGCCGAGCAGTTCCTCGAGTTCCACCTGAATCGCCCCGAGGTCGAGGCGCGTGGCGCCGGGTAGCGCGTTGACGAGAATGTCGATGCCGCTCGTTTGGCTATCCTCACCCCTGAGCGCAGAGCCAAAGACGCGAACGTTGGCTGCATGATGAGCGGCGACGATCCGGCGAATATCGTCACGGTGAGCTTCGAGCGCCGACGATGGTTTGAGCCTGAGCGTTTCCGGCATAAGGCGTCTGCCGATGATAGCGCCTCGCGGCTGAACGCTACGCCCCGACGATTCTTCGCAGGGCATCGACAGCAAGCCCGGTCGCATCCTCTGCACAGCAATCCACGACAACGCGCTCCGGCATCCCTCTGAGCCACGTCAACTGCCGCTTGCACAACTGCCGCGTCGCAAAGATTCCCTTGTCGCGCATCTCGTCATAGCCTGTGGCGCCGTCGAGATACTCCCAGGCCTGCCGATACCCGACACAGCGCATCGACGGCATCGATAAATTCAGATCGCCGCGCGCCCGCAGGCGCTTCACTTCGTCGATGAAACCGCCCGCCAGCATGGCGTCGAACCGCGCGGCAATGCGTGCATGCAACACCGCCCGGTCCGACGGCTCCAGCGCGATCGGCACGAAGCGATACGGCGCGTCTTCCTGCGCGACACGCGGCGCCGCGAGCAATGCGGACATCGGCTGGCCCGACAGCATGAACACTTCCAGCGCGCGCTGGATGCGCTGCGAATCGTTGGGCGCAAGCCGCGCCGCCGTCTGCGGATCCACCGAGGCCAGCCGCGCATGCAACGCCGGCCAGCCTTCGCGCGCGGCGTCGGCGTCGAGGGCGGCGCGGGTGTCGGCATCGGCGGAGGGAAGATCGTTCAGGCCCTGCGTGAGCGCCTTGTAATAGAGCATCGTACCGCCGACCAGCAACGGCACATGACCTCGCGCGACAATCTCCCCCGCGAGCCGCAGCGCATCCGCGCGAAACTGCGCGGCCGAGTAAGCGTCGGCCGGATCGATGATGTCGATCAGATGATGCGGCGCCGCTGCGCGTTCCTCCGCCGTGGGCTTGGCCGTGCCGATGTCCATCTCGCGATAGACGAGCGCGGAATCGACACTGATGATCTCGACCGGCCGCGCCGACGACGCCGCGAACGCGAGCGCCGCCGCAGTTTTCCCGGACGCCGTCGGGCCGAGCAGACAGGCTATCGATACGGCGTTCATTGTCCGCGCATGAAAAGGCGGTCGAGGTCCGCGAGCGTCAGCTGATACCAGGTCGGGCGGCCATGATTGCATTGATCGGCACGCTCGGTAGCCTCCATCTGGCGCAAGAGCGCGTTCATCTCGTCGAGCGTGAGGCGGCGATTCGCCCGCACCGCGTGATGGCACGCGAGCGTGCCGAGCAGTTCATGCTGGCGCTCGGTCAGCACGCGCGATCCGCCGAACGCGTGCAAGTCGGCAAGCACCGCGCGGGCAAGCGTTGGCAGGTCGGCGTCCTTCAGCAACGCGGGCACCGCGCGAATGGCGATGGATGTCGGCGACAGCACCGCCAGATCGAAGCCGAGGGCATCGAGCGTCTCGCGCTCTTCATCGACGATGCCGATTTCCACGGCATCCGCGGTCATCGACACCGGAATCAGCAGCGGCTGCACCGCGATTGCCCGATCGGCGAGCGCGTGCTTGAACTGTTCGTAGAGGATGCGCTCGTGCGCCGCGTGCATGTCGACGATGACAAGTCCGCGCGCGTTCTGCGCGAGCACATAGATGCCGTGAATCTGCCCGATGGCGAAGCCGAGCGGCTGCTCGTCCGACGGCGGCATCGCGCTGTAGGCGGGCGCGGCCTCGCTGGCCCAGGTTTCGGGCGCAGGCGTCGGCGGCGCGTTCGGGTCTTTGCGCCCGAACAGCGCATCGTAAAGCGCGAGCGGCTGCGCGACAGGAAGCGTGCCCTGCGTCATGCGCGACTGGCGCATCCAGGTCGTGCCGTTCTCGCTTGCCGGCCGCGTCGGCTGTGGCTGGAGCACGCTCGCCGACGAAACCGGCCGCGCGCTGAACGACGCAAGCCCGGTCGGCTGCAATTGCGCTTCGTGTCCGCCGGACGTCGTCTCGGGCGAAGCGCCCGCATGACGCGCCAGCGCCCGCTGCACGGCGTGGAAAACGTACTGGTGAATCGAGCGCGAGTCGCGGAAACGCACTTCGATCTTCGACGGATGCACGTTCACGTCCACCGACTCCGGCGGCAGATCGAGGAACAGCACATACGCGGGATAGCGGTTGCCGTGCAGCACGTCTTCATAGGCGGCGCGCACGGCATGCGTGAGCAGCTTGTCGCGCACGAAGCGGCCATTGACGAAGAAATATTGCTGATCGGCGCGCCCGCGGCTGGCGGTCGGAAGTCCCGCGCATCCGTAGACGGCGAGCGGACCGGCGCGTTCGTCGAGCGGCAGGTGCGACGTCTCGAACACTTCGCCCAAAATCTTCGCGACGCGCGTTTGCGGATCGCTCGCATTCCAGTGCTCCACCGCCTTGCCGTTATGCATCACCGAAATGGCGACATCGGGCCGCGCAAGCGCCGTGCGGCGAATCACTTCGAGGCAATGGCCCAGCTCGGTCTGCTCGCTCTTCAGAAACTTGCGGCGCGCGGGCGTGCTGAAATACAGCTCGCGCACTTCCATCGTGGTGCCGACCGTGCCCGCGGCGGGAGAAATCGCGCCCGTTTGCGCGTCGATGCGCGTGGCGTGCGCGCATGCGTCCGTGCGGCTCGTGATGAACAGTTCCGCCACCGACGCGATCGACGCGATGGCCTCGCCGCGAAACCCCAGCGTGGCGACGGCTTCGAGATCGGCGAGCGAGCGGATCTTGCTCGTCGCATGGCGCATCAACGCGAGGGGAAGCTCGTTCGGGGGGATGCCGCAGCCGTCGTCGGTGATCACGATGCGCTTCACGCCGCCTTCGTCGAGTGTGATGCGCAGCGTCCGCGCGCCGGCATCGAGCGCATTCTCCAGCAGTTCCTTGACGACCGAAGCCGGCCGCTCGACCACTTCGCCCGCCGCGATCTGGCTGATGAGCTGATCCGGCAGCGGAGCGATGGCGCGCGAACGGGGCGCGCGATCGACGGTCAAAGCGGCTGCCGTAGCGCCGGCGGAGGGTTCGTTGAAGTCGGCCATGGCCGAATTATAACGATTCGCACCTGCCGTCCGCGCGCGCCGCTCCCCCGGACGCGCCGTGAGTTGGCGGCTGGATGCTCGCTTTTTAACGGACGCCGCCAGTCACTTCGGTATCATGGCGCGACCCCTTCGCTCGCTGCCGCCAGACGCCTTCGTCTGCCGGGAGCCCATTACATCGAGGAACGCTTTTGGACACGCTGCTGCATTTCCTGGGACTCATTCTTCACATCGACAAGTCGCTCGGCGACTTCATCAACGTCTACGGCGCGTGGGTTTATGCGGTGTTGTTCCTGATCGTCTTCTGCGAAACCGGATTGGTGGTATTCCCGTTTCTGCCGGGCGACTCGCTGCTTTTCATCGGCGGCGCGTTTGCAGCCACGCACGAGATGGATCTCGGCGCGCTGATCGTGCTGCTGCTCGTCGCGGCGATCGCGGGCAATACGGTGAATTACTGGATCGGGCGGGCCATCGGTCCGAAGGTGTTCGATACCAACATCCCGGTGCTCGAGCGCTTCCTGGATCGCGCCGCCTTGCAGAAGACCCATAACTTCTATGAGAGGCACGGCGGCAAGACGATCGTGATCGCGCGGTTCGTGCCGGTGGTGCGGACCTTCGCGCCGTTCGTCGCGGGTGCGTCGGCGATGAACGCGACGCGCTTTCAGCTCTTCAACGTGCTCGGCGCGGCAATCTGGGTGCTGTTGCTCGTGTTGCTCGGCTACTTCTTCGGCAACATTCCGTTCATCCGTCAATATCTGAACGTGATCGTGCTCGTGGGGATCGGTGCGGCAATCGTGCCGATCGCACTGGGCGCGTTGTGGAAAGTAAGCCGCCGCCGCTCGAAGGTGTGACAGCGCGGCTGGCGACGGGCCGGACCCTGTGAGCGGCCGGCCCGTCGATCTTCGATGCGGTACTACCCGCGCTTGAAGAGGCGGCTGACGAAGATCAGCACGACCGCGCCGATCACGGCCGTCAGCAGCGAACCGAGCAGGCCGCCGCCGAGCGAGATGCCGATCTTCGTGAACAGCCAATTGCCGACTACACCGCCGACGATGCCGACGAGGATGTCCATGAACACGCCGAAGCCGCTGCCGTTCATGATGAGCCCGGCCAGCCAGCCGGCTACGCCGCCGATGACGATGCCAAGCAAAATGCCGTGATGCATGAGTTCCATGCGCGAACACTCCAGAAAATGAGAGAAATTGCAGGACGGCAGGAAGGTCCTGCATCCGAGCGAGGCGAATTTAGCCGAAAGTGGAGCGCGAAAGTTTCGCAATGTGTCAAGGATTGTCGATGCGGCAGCGCTTTGGCCCATCGGCCTATGCCTGGCTTTCGCGAGGCTTTTTATCCGAGGAGGATGGAAGCGCGGTGCAGGTCACACTGTCGCAGGCGTCGCATCGCGGAATGAATCGTTAAAATATTTAGAATCCCGAACGACGGCGCGCGCTTTGCCCTAAAGTGTTCGGTTTTTGCCGACTTCGGCGAAGCAGGTTCGTAATGTTTTATGCTGCTGGGGGTTCGTTCGAGCGCGGGCGCGAATGGTTGAGGGCGCGCGGTCCGCGCGTCGCGCTGATGGCGATGTCGGCACTGGCGCTCGGCATGCTGATGTCGGGATGCGGCGTCGTCGGTTGCGTCGGCACGTCGGTGTACGGGATCGGCTTGACCGTGTGCTAGCCAGGCGGCGCACGCGGAAAAATTGAAGCGCTTGCAAGAGATCAGGTCAAAGCATGGAAAGGTTGGTGTCGATGCAAACAGGACTTTTTGGGCCGCATCATCGTGCGGTCGTAGCGGGTCTGGGGCTCGCGGCAGGCATGGCGGCGGTGGCAAGCCTGACAGGATGCACGACGACGCCGAGGTCGCCGGCGCCGATCGTCGAAAACACGACGCTGGGCGCGCCGCCCGTCGTCACGAGCGCGCCGAGCAGCGTTCCGGCGGCGGCATCGTCGGTGTCGTCGGCGCCCGTCGCGCCGGGGTTCTATCGCGTGAAGCCGGGCGATACGCTCTATGCCATCGGGCGGATTTTCAAGCAGAAGCCCGCAGACCTCGCCGCGTGGAATTCGCTGCCGGAAAGCAGGCAGGTCAACGTCGGGCAGGTTTTGCGCGTGACGCCGCCGGCAGCGTCCGCTTCGGCGTCGACATCGACAACGGCTTCCACGAGCGGGAAGGACTTGCCGCCGATTCTTCCGGCACCGGCGAAGCCGGCGGCGGAAGCGCCGGCAACGAAAAGCGACGAGGAGCATGCGTCCGCCGCGAAGGGTACGTTCGCATGGCCGGCCAAGGGCGAGATCGTGCGCAAGTTCGGCGCGAACGGCAGCAAGGGTATCGATATCGCCGGTAAGGTCGGTCAGCCGGTAAAGGCGGCGGCTCCCGGAAAGGTGGTCTATGCGGGCAGCGGCTTGCGTTCTTATGGGCGCATGATCATCGTCCGGCATAGCAATGATTATCTGACCGCATACGCGTACAACGAGAAGCTGCTGGTCCGTGAGGGCGACAGCGTCAAGCAGGGCGCGACGATTGCGGACATGGGCACGGGGCCGGGCGGGTCGCCGGTGCTGCATTTCGAAGTGAGAAAGGCGGGCGCCGCCGTCGATCCGGTACCGCTGCTCGGCGCGGGCGGTTGAGTTGCATTAAGGAAGTCAAATGAAGAAGTCCCTGTTCGCCGCGCTTGTCGCGCTCGGTACGTTGTCGCTGCTTGCCGGCTGCGACCAGCAACAAAGCGGAGAAGCAATGAACAAACTCGGTTCGTTCTTCAACTCGGTGAAGCCCGACACGCTGTTGCTGAAAGACCTGAAGCCGGGTATCACGACCGAGGCTCAGATTCGCAGCCAGATGGGCGAGCCCGAAAAGGAGCGCACTTTCACCGATGGCTCGAAGCGCCTCGAGTATCCGCGTGGCCCGGCGGGAACGAACACCTACATGGTGGATCTCGACCCGGACGGGCTGTTCGAATCGGTGACGCAGGTGCTGACGGCGGAAAACTTCGCCAAGATCAGGCCCGGCATGACCGAAGACGAAGTGCGCAGACTGCTCGGCAAGCCGACGACCGTCGCGGCGTACCGGCTGAAGCAGGAGCACGTGTGGAGCTGGCATTGGCTGGAAGACGGCGTCAATCGGGATGCAATGTTCAATGCGCACTTCGGGCCGGATGGCACCGTGGTGACGACGTCGCGATCGGAGGCGGAAGGCGGCGGGCGGCACTGAGCGTGGCGAGGTTTGATGCGTGGAGGCGCTGGGGCGTTGAGGGCAATGAGCGACAAACACGACGGCAAGAGACACCTCGCACTGATCGACGAGGCCTGGCGGTATCGCGAGGCGGCATCGCGGCAAGCGAACGATGAATCGACTTCGCGCTGGGAGTGCATGCGGGGCCATCGCTGGGACGAATCGCTGGATCATGCGCAGAACATTCGCTGCATGAGTTGCGCGGGGCATCGGCGGGAGAGCGAAACGAACCGGGCGCGCGCGCTGGCCGACGTGCGGGGCGGGAAATTGGTGTCGCCCTATGTGAACGCAATGACGCCGCTTACCTGGCAATGCGCGTACGGCCACGTCTGGGAAGCGCATGCCGACGTGGCGCAGCGTCGATGGTGCGGCGAGTGTGCCCGGACGGTGTTCGCGCGCTATCGCTGATCGCGTCTCGAGAAAAGAAAAGCCGGCCATTGGCCGGCTTTGAGCTTCGTTGTCGGGGCGATGACTTGTTTCGCCTGCTACCCGTCGGGACGTTGGCAAAGACCTGCGCTGCAATGCGCCCATCCTTTACCCACGGCTCGATCGAGCGCCGCCCTTCCTGTTGTGGTCTCTCGTTTCGCGCGTGCTGCTTGTTCCCCGGTGCGCAGATGAAGTATCCGCCCGGCGGATTCGTATGAATGTACGGTGACGAACGTTGAATGGCGAAGTCCGGTTCCGTTTCCGGTTCCGGTTCCGGTTCCGGTTCCGGTTCCGGTTCCGTTTCCGGGCTTCCAGACGAAGCGCGTCCACCGCGTTCGCTGCCCGCGCCGCAGACGACAAAAAAGCCGCTGTCCTTGTGGGAACAGCGGCTTTTTCTTGAAGCTGGTGGCGAATCAGGGACTCGATTGACTCGACACCAGAAATCAGCGCAACCCTATGATCCGCAAAGGTTTCTCTTGTTTTTCAGTTGCCCGTGGTGGCGAATGTGCTGCACCTCTGAGTTGGACATGACGCAATCATAGCTCGACTAAGGGCGTCGGCATCTTGCGCAAACGTCGCGCATTGGCCCAAGCTTTTATCTGACGTAACATTGGGGGCCCGGTGTGTGACCGTCCGGCACGCAACGAGCGGTGCGCACTGTCAAGAAAAGCAGGTAACAACGAACATGAGGATTAGATGGATTTAACGGAGAGCCTTCTAAATCATTTTAAGTCTTTCTCTTCGCCACCTTATATCTTCATCGGATCAGGCGTCGCTAGACGATACCTTGGTCTTGAGGGCTGGGAGGGGCTTTTGCGTTCGCAATGCCAAGCGCACGGACTCGATTACGAATTCCTCAATTCGACGGCGGGCGGAGACCTTCCGGAATTGGCATCGGCTATGGCGCGAGAGCTGCATGAGAGATGGTGGAAAGACGAAAAATACAAGGAATCGCGCGAACAATACAGGAAGATCGCGACCAACAAAGAATCAGCCCTTAAGATCGAGATTGCTAGACACATCGGCGAATCGGGGGTTATTACTAATGATCCTCAGCTGGTCGGGGAACTGGAGCTTTTAAGAAAAATCGTCGTCGATGGAATCGTGACCACGAACTGGGATGGTCTGCTAGAGTATCTGTTTCCGGATTACACAGTATATGTAGGTCAGGAAGCACTCCTGTTCTCGCAGATCCAGGGGATCGGGGAAATCTACAAGATTCACGGTTCACACACCGATCCTTCGTCCCTCGTGCTCACCAAATCCGACTATGACGAATTTCATCGTCGGAATCCGTATTTAGCGTCGAAGCTGCTAACTTTCTTTGTGGAGAATCCGATAGTATTCCTCGGCTACTCTCTTACGATGAGAATATCTTAGATATCATCCATTCGATAATATCGTGCCTATCGCCAGCTAACGTTGCAAAGCTCGCAGATAGGCTAGTCTTCGTGCAGTGGGACCCCAACGTTGCGACGGATAGGTTTGAGCGCAATATTCTTAGTAACGACGGCAGAAGCTTGCCGGTATACCAAGTCACCACTGGTTCGTTTGCGAGTGTTCTTGAGGCACTGACAAAAACAGAGCGAAAAATACCGGCCCGGATACTAAGAATGCTCAAGCAGCAGGTGTTTGAGCTCGTTCATACCACAGTGCCGAGTGAGCGTTTGTATGTGCAGGACATCAACGACCAGATGGACTTTACAAAGTTGGAGTTTGCGGTAGGCGTAGGCATAAGAGAGCGCCTAATGGATAAAGGTTACACAGCCATAAGTCGTATGGATCTTATAAAAGATGTTCTGCTGAATGATGGCGGATATAAGGCGGATCTTATTCTTAGAGACACGTTACCAGAAATACTGAAGCGTTCAAAAAATGTCCCGGTGTTCAAATACTTGAAAACGGCTCAAGGAAGCCCGGGATTTAACGTAAAGAACTTTGATTCCAGGGTTGTTGCCGCTGCTAAGGCATCGCTCGTTAATTTTATTCCCACGAATGTTTCGAGGGTTACGGCAGAAGCAACGAAGGAATTTGCGAAAGATTTCAAGGCTTATGCCGCCCTGTATGACGCGGAGACAGTCGTCAACCACGCGGCTTTGCTTCCCGAGAAGTCTTTGAAGGTGACGCAGCTTCAAAAGTTTCTTGTTGATAATCTTGCGCTCGCTTCAAGTAAGAAAGCGAACGTCGTTACTAATTTCTTCAAGCTCGTTTGCGTCTTCGATTGCCTCAAATATAGATAGTCGATCGGCTCGCGGCAAGACGTGCCGCGTTGCCGTCTTCGGGCGGGCTAGCGCGAGCCGCCTGCTGATCTATAAGGTTCCACCAAATCGATCGCCAGTCGATGAATGGACCGCCATGCGACATGCTTGCGTTTTCTAAGATATCGTGATTTTTCCCGCCGCACGCCTGATCGGTTGCACATGTTCGAGGATCGCATGCGTCTATCTACGCATGCGTTGTGTCTAAAGCTCGGACAGCGTCTTTGCAATCATTGGGCGGCCCTCGCGCCGCTAAGAGTCATCAGGTCGTCCTCGTAGAGAGACTATTGGAAAGCGTATACATACAGTTATTAGGATCATCGGGGCAGGATTCAGGCGCAGCAAGCGTTTAAAGCGCGCCAATAGGTCGATTTGCGCTCCTTTTTTTGCGCAAGCCACCTACAGCTTTAGATGGCGTAGCGCGTTCTTTACCGCACGCTGAAGCTCGTCGTCGGCTTGTAGATGACTACTCTCGCTGCGCAGCTTCCGCCACCTATCGCGCCGCCCTAAGGGCTCGAAGCTGTGCAATCCGCGCTCCGGCGTGGCGTCGTTCAAGCGCCTGTTCATTTCGATTGCCTTTAGCTTGTAGCGGTTCCCGCGCGCTTGCTTGTCCGGGGCGATGGGCGTCCGGAATCGGAAAAACGGCGCAAGACTCCCGAATCCGTATCCGTCGAGGTCCGAAAGCATTGCCAGCCCGACAGACCTCAGCACATCTCGTTGAAGCGTGACTTCCACCCGCGCTCGCCGCTCTGACGACGGCACCGGAAGGTCTTTATCCGTAATTTTCCAGTAGACGTGCCATGCCAGATCATCGTCCCTGTTTCCAACGCGGAAATTAAGCTTGGGATTGAGGCGGCGACCGGGCTTATCCATGAAGCGATTCTTGCGGGTCAAAGGATCGTATTGGCGGGGCTTCGTGCCGTTTGCAAACAAGCTTTTCTGGAGGCGATGCGTCATGGAGATTGTTGCCGAATCACGCAGTGCTAGCTCACTTTTATGCATGAAGTCGCATGCGACCTCTATTGCGGTAATGCTCGGCTCACTCGCAAGAGGGAAGACACGCGAAACTTCTGCAATCGCCTCCCGCAGTGCGGCATAGTTGTTCGCCAGACGGTCGGTGAAGCGCACTCGGAAGGTGTTTGTCACTCCGCCGGGGCTTGGGTCGACAGGTTCCAACCATCGCTTATCGGCACCGGCTGCGATCAGAGCTGCTTGTAGATATCGAAACTGGGTCCGGCCGCACGTGGTAAGCGTGAGATCCAGCCAGTCCACGCACGCCGTGCGCCGAAAATCGGATAACTTCGTCACAACGAGGACACGCGCGCCATTGAAAAAAATGGCTCGGCACGCCCTGTTGCGCTTAGTCTCGCCATTGGACTGCCGTCTCGATCAAACCTATTGACGCGCCAATGTTTGGTGGGGTCAATGGTAAGAGGCGTCGTTCTGATGGTTTTCTTGCCGGCGCTTGGTATCGCCCTTCGCACATTTTCGATGAACGCTCTGACGTCCGAGACTGCGTAGATAGGACGGAAGGACCTTCCGTCATGGCGTTCTGCGCACGGCATCAGCATGTAACCGGCGACGCATTGTTCTCCGCGAATGTTGTCGCCGAGAAAGTTCGTCCAGTTACGAAGCGTGCCGAGATAGCGATAGAGCGTAAGCGCCGTTTCCGCTGCAGTGATTGTGTGAACTGTAGTCATCGTGCGCCTCGCTCGCCTGCTTGGGCTGTGTCTGCCAGTTCCTGCGCCAGCGCCTTGGCTTCACTAAGTTCAAGCCGATACACCATAAGCGGGTCGTTCGTGACGAGCTGCACGAAGTGCGCGCCAGTTGCTTCGTCTATCTGGAGCGTAACGGCAGAAACGTTGAGCTTGCGACCGGTCGAGCTGCCGCCTTTCTCGCCAATGCCGAACGCGCGGATTGCCTCCGCTGCCCGCCCAGATAGCTTGACAACGCCGAGACGGCGCGACCTCTCAAACTCGATAAATGCTTCTACGTCCTCCGGCCGATAGAAAGCACCGCCACCTAGTCGTTGGAAGGGGACCCGGTGCGGTGGGTTGCGGTCTTCCCGGCGGTTGTTGGTCAGAACGCGAGACCAGTAGGTTGCTCCTCCTGATTCGTGAACGGCGCTTTCAATCAGCTCCGCAGCGGCCTGCGTGCTCAACAGTTCTTCCTGCATGAATGTTTCCAAGAGTGGCAGTAGAACCATGATACAGACTAGTCACTGGTTAGTCAACTACGACTTATCATTGACTTGCTTGGCATCCAGTGGGATACTGGTCTCACATTAAACGGTCGTCTCGTCGCGAGGCCGGCACTCGGAGGAAAATCATGGCGCAGAGTCAGTTCGTTGCTTACTACCGTGTCAGCACGGCGCGTCAAGGTCAGTCGGGGCTCGGCCTCGAAGCACAGCGCGAAGCAGTCGAGCGTTACCTGAACGGCGGCGCGTGGGAGCTGGTCGGCGAGTTCACGGAGACTGAAACCGGCAAGGGTGCCAATGCGCTCGAAAGGCGTCCACAGCTCCGCGCCGCCCTTGAGCTGTGCAAGCGTCGCGGTGCGACGCTCATCATTGCGAAGCTCGACCGTCTCGCCCGTAACGTGCATTTCGTGTCTGGCCTGCTGGAGACCGGCTGCGACTTCGTAGCCGCTGATATGCCGCAAGCTAACAAGGTCATGATTCAGATGCATGCGGTCATGGCCGAATGGGAGCGCGATCAGATAAGCAAGCGGACGCGAGATGCTTTAACGGCAGCAAAGGCGCGCGGCGTGAAATTGGGCGCGGCCGGACCTGCGAACCTCAGGCCGAACATTGCACACCGCCAGAAGGCCGCTGACGCCTTCGCACACAAGCTGGCGGGGGTGATTGAAGGCTTCCGCGCGCGAAGCCTGTCACAGCGCGATATGGTGGCGGAGCTCAACTCGCTTGGCATCAAGACGCCAAATGGCGGCGTGTGGCATCGGGGGCAGTTGTGTCGCGTGCTGGCGCGTATCGAGTCTACGCCGAGGTGATGCAGGCACACGAAGCGACATGCAGTAGATTGCTTGGTGCAAATCAATCGCCGCGCAAGGCCGGAGTCGGGCGTAGCAGCATCTCTAGGTGTCCGGTCGCCCCCTGTTCCACGTCTGCATAATTGGATACCATGTTTCGCGCACGCTAATGTGCGCCGGGGCTGTGGAGATCTATAGCGCCAAACTAAATTTAATTATTTGTCGCACACCGATTTTAAACCAAATGATAAAGAAAAACATGACTGCATGGTGTTCAGACTTAACGGGCCCTACATCGCGCGCTTTCTCACTGCAGTCAACTTGCAACCCCATTAAATCGACGGTGTAGAAATGCGCTACTGGTGGGTAAACCAAAATCAAACATACAAGGCCGAAGTAACAGGCGGATTTCTCTGGTCGCCCAAGAAAAGAGCAGATGGCGGCAGGAATCAATTCTACGAAAATATGCGGGAGATTGTAGTTGGCGATGTGATCTTCTCGTTCTGCGACACACGCATCAAGGCCATTGGAATTGCAATTGCCGAGGCCGAATCGTCTCCCAAACCGGACTTTGGCACTGCCGGGGCCGCCTGGTCACGCGAAGGTTGGCTTGTTCCCGTCGAGTTCCGCGAACTGCATGCACAAATCCGCCCGAAAGATAGTATTGCTCTGCTTCTTCCACATCTTCCCTCAAAATATTCGCCTTTGCGGGAAACTGGTGATGGACTGCAGTCAGTCTATCTAGCGGAAGTCCCTGGGTCGATGGCCGGGGTTTTGATTGAGTTGATTGGGCCCGAATATTGGGCGGCGTTAAAAGAACTGAAAGGTGAAGTTGAAGAGGCGGACACTGTCGGAGAAAATCACGAGGCCGCAATCAAGGGAAGAACCGACATCGGCGCTACAACAAAGGAGCAGTTGGTTAAGTCCCGTCGTGGCCAAGGTATTTTCAAAGCCAATGTTAGGCTAAACGAAAAGGCGTGCCGCGTCACTGGCGTTACAGATCCACGGCATCTCCGGGCGAGTCATATTAAGCCGTGGAAGGACAGCACCGATGAGGAAAAGTTGAATGGTTGCAATGGCCTTTTGCTTGCGCCTCACGTCGATCATCTACTAGACAAGGGGCTCATTTCTTTCTCCAACGCTGGCGATCTTCTTGTGTCCCCCGCGCTCGATCCTAATGTTTTAACGCGATGGAAAATCCCTGACGTGTTGAACGTCGGAGCCTTCAACGTCGAGCAATGCCATTTTCTTGAGTATCATCGAAGCGCTGTCTTCAAAAATTCGTAGCTGTGGATTGGCCGCGTCAAAGCAGCAGCTCAGCATAACAGCCGAGGGCGGTCTCAATGGTCTCCGACAGGGCATTGTGGTTCTGTCGGAGCTTTGCATAGGTCTGCGCGTTCATGCCGCCGAACGCCTGGCCCTGTATGGCGGCTCTGTATTCTTCCGTTACTTTCGCGGCCGCAAGCGTATCGGCGAAGGTGTGACGCATACTATGGAAGTAGGTTAGGGCGGTGCCCGCCGGCAGCGAACCAGCCTCCACTAGCTCCGCCAGCGTGTCGCCGCCCCATTTGGTTATCTTGTGGCTCCACTTGATCAGGCCGCTATTCGGCTGCCCGTTGGCGGCCGGCTTGCCGATATGCGGCTTCCACGCCGACTCGAACGGGCGCAACTGTCTGCCTTCTAGCTGTGCCTTTAGGTAGTCGATGAAGCCATGACGGACAAGGGCACTATGGATTGGTGCGTGCCGCCAGCTGGTCAAGCGTTTGAGCGATTTGCGAAGAACGCCGTCAGCGTCCGGTGTTTCGGCGAAATCGAAATACCAAACGTTGGTTTGCACATCGTGCTTGAGGTCGGTTCCAATGTTGACTTGTGCCAGCTCTTCGATTCGGCAACCCAGAAATGCGGTTGCCACCGTTGCCCAATACTTGTGCGGTTCCGACAAGCGGCGAGTGGCCGCGTGCTGAAAGATCATGCGCAACTGGTCAAGCGTGAAAGCGTCGCGATCGAGAGCGGATGGGGCAGTGCGCTTGGGCTTTAACGTTGCGGCGGTAAGTAGCGACAGGCCGTTGCGGAGCCGATGCCAGTTCAGGAACCCGCCAATCATCGTGATGTAGACGCTTTTGGTCTTGTCCGACCAGGCGCCGTTATCTAGGATCACTTCTGCCAGCTTAACGAAGCGCAACTGGTCAATGTCAAGAAGTGAAGTCTCGCCGCCCGCTTGCTCCACCAGATAGGCGAGCTTCGTTGCGTAGCTGGCGAGGGTCGTCGGCTTGAGATCTTTCCTCCGCATGAATTCCCCGACACCCTTAGACAGGGTAACAGCCGCCCTTGCGGGCGCTGCCGATGTAGCGGGGAGGGTGGTGGGATGCTTCAGCGCCGCCAAGCCCGCCACAGCGGTCTCAAGGGCTCTCTGCGCCGCTTCGTGCTCGCCCGGCTCAGCATCTATTCTCACGGCTTGCGGGAGGCCGCTTTGGTCGAAGAGAAGTTCGAGGGTGTAGTCAAGGCGGAAGGGAGTGGTCTTCGGCATGGCGCGAAGTGAGGCGAAAAGTCGATCGGTCTTCGTCGCAAGGACGCGAGCGCGGATTATGGCCTCTCGCCGGACGCACGTCTCTAGCGACTTGTATATCTGTCGCCTGCCGATGACACCGAAGAGGTCGGCAGGCACGCGCCGCCGAAAGTAGAACACGGAATCGTGCCGCGATCTTTGCAGAAAGTTTGCTGCCATGTTGGGCCTGTGCTGCACGTTTGTGCTGCACCTGCCTCCGGGAGGCACCAAAACAAAAGCCCTTGACCGTTAGATCAAGGGCTTTTGTGCAACTGGTGGCGAATCAGGGACTCGAACCCCGGACCTGCGGATTATGATTCCGTCGCTCTAACCGACTGAGCTAATTCGCCGAAAGAAGACGAGATTATGGTGGTGCACGAAACGTCTGTCAACCCCTTCTCACGTAATTTCTTAACGCGCACGCGCAAGGGGCGGCAACAGGCATCAATCCTCGTGATAGACGTTCGACTTGCGCGTGTCCTTCACGAACAGCATGCCGATCACGAAGGTCGCGAGCGCGATCACGATCGGATACCACAGCCCCGAATAGATATCGCCCCTGGCTGCCACGATGGCGAACGCAGTGGCCGGCAGGAAGCCGCCGAACCAGCCATTGCCGATGTGATACGGCAGCGACATCGACGTGTAGCGAATTCGCGCCGGGAACATTTCCACCAGCATCGCGGCGATCGGGCCGTAGACCATCGTCACGAAGATCACGAGGATCGTCAGGATGACAATCGCCATCGGCCAGTTGATGAGCGCCGGATCGGCCTTCGCCGGATAGCCCGCGCTCTTCAGGGTGCCCGCGAGCGTCTTGTCGAACGCAGCGCCTTGCGCCTTGGCGTCGGCGGCCTTGCCGTCATAGGTGTTCACGACCGTCTCGCCAACCTTGATCTGCGCGAGCGTCCCCGCCGGAGCCGCCACGTTCTGGTAGTTGAGACCGGCCTTGGAGAGCGCGCCCTTCGCGATATCGCACGAGCTCGTGAACTTCGAGGTGCCTACCGGATTGAACTGGAACGAGCACTCGTCCGGATTCGCGATGACGACGATCGGCGACTTCTGCGTCGCGGTTTCGAGCGTCGGATTCGTATAGTGGGCGAGCGCCTTGAAGAGCGGGAAGAAGGACAGCGCGGCGATGAGGCAGCCCGCCATGATGATCGGCTTGCGCCCGATGCGATCCGACAGCGACCCGAAGAACACGAAGAACGGCGTGCCGATCAGAAGCGCCACGGCCACCATGATGTTCGCGCTGGTGCCGTCGACCTTCAGCGTCTGCGTGAGGAAGAACAGCGAATAGAACTGCCCCGTGTACCACACGACCGCCTGACCCGCCGTCAGTCCGAAAAGCGCGAGCAGCACGATCTTCAGGTTCTTCCACTCGCCGAACGCTTCCTTGAGCGGCGCCTTCGACGTCTTGCCTTCCGCCTTGATGCGCTCGAAGACCGGCGATTCGTGCAGCTTCATGCGAATCCACACGGACACGGCGAGCAGCAGGATCGACACGAGGAACGGAATGCGCCACGCCCATGCGCTGAACTGCTCTTCGCCGGTGATCGTGCGCACCGCCAGAATGACGACGAGCGAGATGAAGAGGCCGAGCGTCGCCGTCGTCTGAATCCACGCCGTCCACGCGCCGCGCTTGTTCGACGGCGCATGCTCCGCGACATACGTGGCCGCGCCGCCGTACTCACCGCCGAGCGCGAGGCCCTGCAGCAGTCGCATTGCGATGAAGATGACCGGAGCGGCGATGCCTATCGTCGCGTAACCGGGCAGGAAGCCGATCAGAAACGTCGACAGACCCATGATGACGATCGTCACGAGGAACGTGTACTTGCGGCCCACCATGTCGCCGAGCCGCCCGAACACGATCGCGCCGAACGGGCGCACCGCAAAGCCCGCCGCGAAGCCGAGCAACGTGAAGATGAAACCGGCCGTCGGATTGACGCCCGAGAAGAACGTCTTGCTGATGTAGATCGCCAGCGACCCGGCGAGATAGAAGTCGTACCACTCGAACACCGTGCCGAGCGACGAAGCGAAGATGACTTTCTTCTCCTCCGCCGTCATCGGTGCGTGCGAAACACGCCCTTCGATCGTAGCCATGAATCGTCTCCTGTTGTTTGCGTGTGTATCCGATCCCTTCCGAAGCCCACGGGGCAGCGCCGGTGCAAAGATTATTGGAACGAAAACTTACGGCGTTCTGACGCCGTCGTGCGGCATGGAGAATACCTATGGAAACGTCAAGTCGCGCGAAGTCGCGCTCATCGGGCCGCGATCTATCGCGAAGCGGAGCGCTTCATGCATGAAACCGGAAATCGCACGACCGTTGCGCTCAGGGTTTGTCCCTGGCAGGAAAAACCCGCTGTAGGCTGACACGGACGAGCGTCCCGGCCAGTCGCGGCGTTTCCTGATACACGTGATCCTCGATGGCGAGCGTGCCGCCGTGCATCGCCGCGATCTCCTTGACGATCGCAAGACCGAGCCCGCTGCCGTCGCCCTCGCGCCCGAGAATGCGATAGAAGCGCTCGAACACGCGCTCGCGTTCGGCAGGCGGAATGCCGAGTCCGGTGTCTTCCACTTCGAGATGCACGAAGTCGAGATCGTGGTCGTCGGTCCGCACGCGCACGGTGATGCGCCCGCCCGGCGGCGTGTAGCGGATCGCGTTGTCGATGAGGTTCGACAGCATCTCCCGCAGCATCACGACGTTACCTTGCACGTCGACCGGAAAAGGCGGCTCCTCGTACCCGATGTCCATGCGTTTCGCCAGCGCCGCCTGCACCCAGTCACGCACGGCGGCGCGGGCGAGCGCCGTCAGTTCGACGCGCGAAAAAATTTGCCCCGTCGCGCGATTCTCCGCGCGTGCGAGCGCGAGCAACTGCGTGACGAGCCGCGCCGCGTGCTCCGAACTGGTCGCGATCTGTTCGAGCGAACGCTGCACTTCCGTCGATACGTCCTGCCGCAGCGCGAATTCCGCCTGCATGCGCAGCCCGGCGAGCGGCGTCTTCATCTGATGCGCGGCATCGGCGATAAAGCGCTTCTGGAACTCCATGTTCTGTTCGAGCCGCGTAAGCAGATCGTTGAACGACGCGACGAGCGGCGCGATTTCCGGCGGCGCGCGGCCCGCTTCGAGCGGCGAGAGATCGTCCGGGCGGCGCGTGCGCATGTTCGACTGCAGCGCGTGCAGCGGCGCGAGCCCGCGCGACAGACCGAACCACACCAGCACGATCGCCAGCGGCAGGATCACGAACTGCGGAAGGATCACGCCCTTGATGATGTCGTTGGCGAGCTGGCTGCGCTTGTCGAGCGTCTCGGCGACCTGCACGAGCACGGGCTGGCGGCTTTCGGCATCGCGTCCGGACGCGAGTTCGGGCAGATCGACGGTCGTGTACGCGACGCGAATGTCGTTGCCGCGCAGCACGTCGTCCCTAAACTCGACGATGCCCGGCTGCGGCCGGTCGTCCTCGTGCGGCAAAGGCATGTCGCGGTCGCCGCCGACGAGTTCGCCGCGCGTCCCGAGCACCTGGAAGAACACGCTGTCGACATTGTCGGCGCGCAAGAAATCGCGCGTGGCGTCCGGCAGCCGCAATTCGGCCACGCCGTTGACCGGCTGGATCTGGCGGGCGAGCACGTAGGCGTCGGCTTCGAGCGCGCGGTCGAACGGACCGTTGGCGATCGACTTCGCGACGAGATACGTCACCGCGATGCTCATCGGCCAGAGCAGCAGCAGCGGCGCGAGCATCCAGTCGAGAATCTCGCCAAAAAGCGAGCGCGGGTGCGCCTCGCTGCCGGGTTCCAGCTCGTCGGGCGGGGCGAACGGATTGGCGTAGCGGGCATCGCGCAGGGCGTCGGAATCGGCGGCATCCAGGATGGCCGCTGACGGCTCGCGCGGCGCTTCGGCTGCGCGCTCGGTGGAGGCGGGCGACGCCATGCGCGGCTTACTTATAGTGCTGGCCGGCGGCAGCGGGATCGGCCGTCGACTTGGCTTCCGGCGTGCTGGCCGCCTTTTCGAGCGTGTACCCGAGGCCGCGCACCGTGATGATCCGCGCGCCGCTCGGCTCGATCTTCTTGCGCAGCCGGTGCACGTAGACCTCGATGGCGTTGTTGCTGACTTCTTCGCCCCACTCGCAAAGATGGTTGACAAGCTGCTCCTTCGACACGAGCCGCCCGATCCGCTGCAGCAGCACTTCGAGCACGCCGAGTTCGCGCGCCGACAAATCGATGACCTGATCCGCGATATGCGCGATGCGTCCCACCTGATCGAACGACAGCGATCCGTGCCTGACGACCGTCGGTCCGCCGCCCGCGCCGCGCCGCGTCAACGCCCGCACGCGCGCTTCGAGTTCGTTGAGCGCGAAGGGCTTTGCCATATAGTCGTCCGCGCCGAGATCGAGACCTTTCACGCGCTCGTCGACGCTGTCGGCGGCGGTCAGGATCAGAACGGGCATCTGCGAGTTGCGCGCGCGCAGGCGACGCAGCACTTCGAGGCCGGGCATGAGCGGCAGGCCGAGATCGAGGATGAGCAGGTCGAAGGATTGCAGGGAAAGGGCGGTATCCGCCTCGACGCCATGCTTCACATGGTCAACGGCGTATCCCGATTGGCGGAGTGATCGGACGAGGCCGTCCGCGAGTATGCTGTCGTCTTCGGCAATGAGGATTCGCATCGTCGTGTGCCTGATGCGCGGGGCGCATCGCATTGCCGGCACCGCATTTCGCCCGGCGCGGCGGTCTCCAGGGTGTCATGCGGTTTTTGCACGGTTCGCTCGATGTGGAAAAACACCACGCCGCAACGATCGGGCTTGCAAAAACTACTGTTTTTTTATACAGTGTCTGCGTTAGTGCAAAAGCGGGGCGAAGTGCCGGTGCTACCGCTACAAAGCCGGCTACAAGCCTGCGCGCACGCGTCTCAGACGCCGTTCATCATAGCAAAGGACGATTCATGGAAGAAAGCAAGAAAGGCCCGGCTGGAATGACTGCGGAAAAGAGCAAGGCGCTGGCCGCCGCGCTGTCGCAGATCGAAAAGCAATTCGGCAAAGGGTCGATCATGCGGCTCGGCGCAGGTGAGGCGGTCGAAGACATTCAGGTGGTCTCCACAGGCTCGCTCGGACTTGACATCGCGCTCGGCGTCGGCGGCTTGCCGCGCGGCCGCGTCGTGGAAATCTACGGTCCGGAATCGTCGGGCAAGACCACGCTCACGCTGCAGGTGATCGCCGAGATGCAGAAGATCGGCGGCACGGCTGCGTTCATCGACGCCGAACACGCGCTCGACGTGCAATACGCTCAAAAGCTCGGCGTGAACATTCCGGAACTGCTGATTTCGCAGCCGGACACGGGCGAGCAGGCGCTGGAAATCGCGGATGCGCTCGTGCGCTCGGGCTCCATCGACATGATCGTCATCGACTCGGTCGCGGCGCTCGTGCCGAAGGCGGAAATCGAAGGCGAAATGGGCGACTCGCTGCCCGGCCTGCAAGCGCGTCTGATGTCGCAGGCGTTGCGCAAGCTCACCGGCACCATCAAGCGCACGAACTGCCTCGTGATCTTCATCAACCAGATCCGCATGAAGATCGGCGTGATGTTCGGCAACCCCGAAACGACCACGGGCGGTAACGCGCTGAAGTTCTATTCCTCGGTGCGCCTGGATATTCGCCGCATCGGTTCCATCAAGAAGAACGACGAAGTCATCGGTAATGAAACGCGCGTAAAGGTCGTAAAGAACAAGGTGTCGCCGCCGTTCCGCGAAGCCATCTTCGACATCTTGTACGGCGAAGGCATTTCGCGTCAGGGTGAAATCATCGACTTGGGCGTGCAGGCCAAGCTGGTCGACAAGGCGGGCGCCTGGTACAGCTACAAGGGCGATCGCATCGGTCAGGGCAAGGACAATGCGCGCGAATTCCTGCGCGAGAATCCTGACATTGCGCGCGAGATCGAAAACAGGATCCGCGAATCGCTCGGCGTGGCTGCGTTGGCTGATGCCGTCGCCACGGGCGCACCCGTGTCGGACGACGAATAATCGTCCGACCTGCCGCCGATGCTCAAGCGCCGGTTCGGATCGAAGGCGGACAACGCTGAAGCCGGGCGGAGTCGCGCGGGACGTTCGAATCGCTCTCGCGAGAACGATGAAGCGAGCGGTGATCTGAAGAGCGGTCGCTCTCCTTACGCCGCGCCCGGTGTCGATCAGCCGGAGGACAGCGCCGATGCCGCCGATCGCTATGAACGAAGCAGCGAGCGGGGTGCATCGTCGAGAGGCGGCGGTTTCGCCTCAGGCAGGAAAGCACGCGCCGGCGCGAAGTCATTCACGCCGGCGCGTCGCGTTTTTGAAGCGGCGGACAAGGGCGTGGCGGTTTCACGCGCTGGCGTGACTGAGCGTGACGACCGTCGCGGGCTGAACGCGCCATCGGCGTCCGGCGATCAAGAAGAATGCGCTGCGGCACCGTCCCTCCAGCTCGATCGTGCGGCGCGGCTCGAGCAAGCCCGCTTGCTGTTGCAACAAGCCACTGCACAGGCAGTCAGCGCAGCGCCCCCCATACAGCCGGCAACCGTAAGCACCGCTCACTTCGACGACCCCTTCGAAGACGCCGACCCCTTGGAGCCGTTCGAGCAATGCGCGCCGTCGAGCGCGCCCGAAGCCGACCGTCCAATGCGCCGTCGAACCAGGCGGAGCGGCGCTCGCAATCCACGGCAACAGCCGCGCTCCGCGAGCGACGGCGCGTTTGAAGATGCTGAGGCTTTCGAACAATGCGTACCGGAGCTGCAGGCCGACACCGTCTACAGCCGGTCGAGCGAACGCCAGCGCAAAGTGCCTGCAGCGAACAATCCGCGACAGCCTCAGCGCTCCCTGAAAGGCCGCGCGCTGGGCTACCTCTCGCGTCGCGAGTACAGCCGCGCGGAACTATCGCGCAAGCTGCAGCCGTATGTCGAAGAAGCCGATTCGCTCGAAACGCTGCTCGACAGCCTCGAACGCGACGGCTGGCTCTCCAACGAGCGCTTCGTCGAAAGCGTGGTGCATCGGCGGGCGGCGCGCATGGGCGGCAGCCGCATTCTCAATGAACTGAAGCGGCATGCGGTCGGGGATGCGCTCATCGGCGAAACAGCGGGAAAGCTCGCGCTGACCGAAACCGCGCGCGCTCAGGCCGTGTGGGAGAAGAAGTACGGCGGCTTGCCGGAAACGCCCGCCGAGCGTGCGAAGCAGGCGCGGTTTCTCGCGGCGCGCGGCTTTTCGGGCAGCACCATCGGCAAAATCCTGAAAGGCGGCGACGAAGACTGTGCCGACGAATTCATCGACGACTGACAGGGCGACGGCGTGCGCGGAAGGCCGCAAAACGGCCCGCAGCGATTCGTCAGTCCATCCACGGACGGAAATACTCGCTATGCTAAAATTCAACGGTTTTCCCGTTCCGGCTTCTGCCCCATGCCTCTTTCTCCGCCCGTTTCCCGACAGTTGCGCCATCGTCGCGCGATTCGGCTGGAAGCGTTCGAGCGGGAAGACGGCCTCTGGGATATCGAAGCCTGCCTAACCGATGAGAAGCCCCGCGACTTTCTGCTCGCGGCGGGCGTCCGGCCGAAAGGCCTGCCGATCCATGAACTCTGGCTGCGCATCACCATCGACCGCAAGCTCACTATCGTCGACGCCGAAGCGTCGTCCGACTGGGCGCCGTATGCCCTTCTCTGTGCCGAATCCAATTCTGCCTATCGCTCGCTCATCGGGCTCAATCTGCTGCGCAACTTCCGTCGCGACGTCCGCGCCCGCTTGCGCGGCGCGGCCGGCTGCACGCATCTCACCGAGTTGTGCGCCGTCTTGCCGACCGCGGCCATGCAGGCGTTCTTCGGCGATGTCTGGTCCGACGACATGTCCGACCCCTTGGCCCCGGAAGGTGCCGCCGGCGCGCTTCCCGATCGGCCGCCGTTCGAACTCGGCGGCTGCCACGCGCTGCGCTTCGACGGCGCGGCCGTGCGCGAATACTATCCGCAGTGGTTCGGCTACGAGCCGTCGCGCCGCGACAAGACAACCGTCGCGGAACAGGAAAATCCGAAGACGTAGCGCGCTCGTCATCCCCAAGTAGAGCGGCCGGTAATCAAACAAGAAAGCCAAGCAATTGCGATTCAGGCAATTCGAAATCGAAGTTCACTCCAACTCTCAGACTGAAGGAATCACGCATGAAGATTCACGAGTACCAGGGTAAGGAAATCCTGCGGAAGTTCGGCGTCGCGGTCCCGCGCGGCACACCCGTGTTCTCGGTGGACGATGCGGTCAAGGCCGCGGAAGAGCTGGGCGGCCCGGTCTGGGTCGTCAAGGCGCAGATCCATGCCGGCGGCCGTGGTAAGGGCGGCGGCGTGAAGGTCGCGAAGTCGATCGAGCAGGTCCGCGAGTACGCGAACCAGATCCTCGGCATGCAGCTCGTCACGCACCAGACCGGCCCCGAAGGCCAGAAGGTGAACCGCCTGCTGATCGAAGAAGGCGCGGACATCAAGAAGGAACTGTACGTCGGCCTCGTGCTGGATCGCGTTTCGCAGAAGATCGTCGTGATGGCGTCGAGCGAAGGCGGCATGGACATTGAAGAAGTCGCGGAAAAGACGCCGGAACTGCTGCACAAGTTCGCCGTCGAGCCGTCGACGGGCCTGCAGGATGCAGACGCCGATGACCTCGCACGCAAGATCGGCATTCCCGACGCATCGATCCCGCAAGCGCGCGCGATCCTGCAGGGTCTCTACAAGGCGTTCTTCGAAACCGACGCATCGCTCGCGGAAATCAACCCGCTGATCGTGACGGGCGACGGCAAGGTCATCGCGCTCGACGCCAAGTTCAACTTCGATTCGAACGCGCTGTTCCGTCATCCGGAAATCGTCGCTTATCGCGATCTGGACGAAGAAGACCCGGCTGAAGTCGAAGCATCGAAGTTCGACCTCGCGTACATCTCGCTCGACGGCAATATCGGCTGTCTCGTGAACGGCGCAGGCCTCGCGATGGCGACGATGGACACCATCAAGCTCTTCGGCGGCGAGCCGGCGAACTTCCTGGACGTCGGCGGCGGTGCGACGACGGAGAAGGTCACGGAAGCCTTCAAGCTGATGCTGAAGAACCCGAACCTGAAGGCGATTCTCGTCAATATCTTCGGCGGCATCATGCGTTGCGATGTGATCGCGGAAGGCGTGATCGCGGCGTCGAAGGCGGTGGACCTGAAGGTGCCGCTCGTCGTGCGCATGAAGGGCACGAACGAAGACCTCGGCAAGAAGATGCTGGCGGACTCGGGTCTGCCGATCATCTCGGCCGACAGCATGGAAGAAGCTGCGCAGAAGGTCGTCGCTGCAGCCGAAGGCAAGTAAGCGCATCCGCGTGCCTGCCTAAGAGAGCGTTCCACCAGATACGAATGGCGGCGCGGGGCGCGAGCCTGAGCGACGCCAAACGAACAGAGGTCACTACATGTCGATTCTGATCAACAAAGACACGAAGGTCATCACGCAGGGCATCACCGGCAAGACCGGCCAGTTCCACACGCGCGCTTGCCGCGAATACGCGAACGGCCGCGAAGCGTTCGTCGCGGGCGTGAACCCGAAGCGCGCCGGCGAAGACTTCGAAGGCATCCCCATCTACGCATCCGTCAAGGAAGCGAAGGCCGAAACCGGCGCAACGGTTTCCGTGATCTACGTGCCGCCCGCGGGCGCTGCAGCGGCGATCTGGGAAGCGGTCGAAGCCGATCTCGATCTCGCCATCTGCATCACGGAAGGCATTCCGGTCCGCGACATGCTCGAAATCAAGGACCGCATGCGCCGCGAGAACCGCAAGACGCTGCTGCTCGGACCGAACTGCCCCGGCACGATCACGCCGGACGAGCTGAAGATCGGCATCATGCCGGGTCACATCCACAAGAAGGGCCGCATTGGCGTCGTGTCGCGTTCGGGCACGCTCACGTATGAAGCGGTCGGCCAACTGACGGCGCTGGGCCTCGGCCAGTCGTCGGCGGTGGGTATCGGCGGCGATCCGATCAACGGCCTGAAGCACATCGACGTGATGAAGATGTTCAACGACGATCCCGAAACGGACGCCGTCATCATGATCGGTGAGATCGGCGGTCCGGACGAAGCCAACGCCGCGCACTGGATCAAGGACAACATGAAGAAGCCGGTCGTCGGCTTCATCGCGGGCGTGACGGCGCCCCCGGGCAAGCGCATGGGCCATGCAGGCGCGCTGATCTCGGGCGGTGCGGACACGGCGGACGCCAAGCTCGAAATCATGGACGCGTGCGGCATCAAGGTCACGAAGAACCCGTCGGAGATGGGTCGTCTGCTGAAGTCGGTGATCTAAGGGAACGTCGGCAAAAGCCGTCAGGGTTTGGTACTCTTACTGAATCCTTTCGTCATAGCCGGAGTAAAAGCGGGGGAGCGTCGGCTTCCCCGCTTTTTTATTTCGGTCACGGTTTTCCCCTGCCATGCTCGAATTCTTTTCCACGCTCCATTGGGGCGCTGTCGTTCAGATCATCGTCATCGATATTCTTCTCGGTGGCGATAACGCCGTTGTCATTGCGCTCGCGTGCCGCGACCTGCCCGTCACCCAGCGCAAGCGGGGCATCGTGCTCGGCACGCTCGGCGCAATTCTTTTGCGCGTCGCGTTGATTGCATTCGCGGTGATTCTGCTCGACGTGCCGTTTCTCAAGTTCGTCGGTGGACTGCTGTTGCTGTGGATCGGCATCAAGCTGATGCAGCCGGGCCACGACGATCATCGCATCAGCTCATCCGACAAGCTCTGGGCGGCGGTGAAGACGATCATCGTCGCGGATGCCGTGATGAGCCTCGACAACGTGATCGCGATTGCCGGCGCTGCCGAGGCCGCCGATCCGCAACATCGGCTGACGCTCGTGATCTTTGGGCTCGTGGTGAGCATTCCGCTCATCGTGTGGGGCAGCACGCTGGTGCTCAAGCTGCTGGACCGCTTCCCGGTCGTCGTGTTGCTGGGCGCGGGGCTGCTCGGGTGGATCGCGGGCGGGCTGATCATCGACGATCCGTTCATCGACCGCTGGCCCGCATTGAACACGGATGCGGCCGGCTATGCGGCGCGGCTCGGCGGCGCGTTCATCGTCATCGCGGCGGGCTGGCTGATGAAGCGCCGGACGCTGGCGCAGGGCAAAGGGGTCGCTGCCGATACCTGAGCGCCCAACGTTGGCCGAATGGCCGACTGTCGCCATCCCCACTGCCTCAATAGGATGAAAGCGTCCGGCTTGCACACGCAGCCGGCGCTTTCTGTCTTTTTGGGAGCAGCAATGACGAGCATGGCTTTGAACGTGGAAAGCCCGCGCGAGCGGCGCGGATGGGGTGAGTGGCTCAGGCGGGCGACATCGTCGGCGCACGGTTTCACGCTGATCGAGTTGATGATAGTGCTGGCGATCGTTGGCGTCGTCGCGGCTTACGCGATCCCCGCGTATCAGGACTATCTGGCGCGCAGCCGCGTGGGCGAGGGCATGTCGCTCGCCGCATCGGCGCGTCTCGCGGTGGCGGAGAACGCGGCGAGCGGCGCGGATCTCGCGAGCGGCCATGCATCGCCGCCCGCGACGCGCAACGTGGAGTCGATTCACGTCGACAGCAACACGGGGCAGATCACCATCGCCTATACGACGCGCGTCGCGCCGGCGGGGTCCAACACGCTGGTGCTCGTGCCGTCGGCGCCCGATAACGCCGAGACACCGACGGCGCGCGTCGCACTCGCGCGAGGCACGGTGCAGGCGGGCACGATCACGTGGGAGTGTTTCGCGGGCGGCAAGGCGGCGTCGTCGCTGCCGGCGCCGGGCGCGGGGCCGTCGCCTGTTGACGCGCCGACGCTGCAGGGCAAGCTCGCGCCGCCCGAGTGCCGCGCTTGACGCTTCGAGCGAGCCGGACGGAACGCGCGGCGGCACGCGATACTGCGCCGCCGCGCCGGGCAGCGACTTCGTGCGAAAGCGGGTGATTTCGTGGCATTTCCAGGCGCGCGGCGCACAGGGGCGGCAAAGTTTTGTATAGTGCGCCGGTTCCCGACGTTCCCAGCCCCTCATGCCTTCGCAAATCACCTCGTACGCGCGCTACCTTTCTTTCGCCGTTCTTTGTGCCGCGCTGACGTTTCCGTTCGGCGTCGTCAGCCATACGTATCCGATCCCGACCTTCTACGCCGAGTACAGCGCGCTCGCCCTTTATCTTGCGCTGGGCGCGACGGTCGCGGTGCTCGTGGCCGTGTCGGAGCCGCGCGTGCCGTTCGCGTCGCCGGTCGTCGCGCTGATGCCGCTGCTGTTCGGTCTCGTGCTGGTCGGGCAGACGGTGTTGCTGCCCGTCGCGCAGCCGTCGATGAACTGGCTTGGCGGCGCGTATCTGCTGGCGTCGTTCGTCGCGGTGCATACGGGCTTCGGACTGGCGCGGGCGGGATTGTCGGAGCGGGCGTTGCGCGTCGGCGCGGCGGCGCTGATCGTCGGCGGGCTATTCGCGGTCTTCTGTCAGACCGTGCAGATGTTCCATGCCGAGGTGAAGTTCGCGCCTCTGGTCGTTGCGTACAACGTCATGACCGAGCGGCGCATGTTCGGCAACATGGCGCAGGCGAATCACCTCGCGACGGTGATCGCGTTCGCGCTGGCCGGCGCGCTGTACTTCGTGCAGACGCGAAGGATGCCGGTCGCGGTGTGGCTCGCGGTGTCGGCGGTGTTTTCGTTCGGGCTGGCGCTGACGGTGTCGCGCGGGCCCTGGCTGCAAACGGCGGTGATCGTCGTCGCGGGATTGTGGATGGCGTTCGCGCAGGGCCGCGCGGCCGCAGCCGACGATCTCGATGCCCCGGCGCGCCGCAATCGACGCGACCTGCGGGCATGGATCATTCCGATCGCGCTCGGCGTGCTGTTCCTCGCGGTGAATGCAGGCGTGCGCTGGGCCAACGTGCGATTCCAGCTCGATCTGGCGCAATCGGCGGCGGAACGCATGCAGGACGCGAACCAGATTGCGCCGCGCCTCGCGCTGTGGAAGTACGGCTGGACGATGTTCAAGACGCATCCGCTGCTCGGCGTCGGCTGGGGCGAATTTCCGCGCTATCAGTTCGACATGGTGCGTGATCTCGGCGGCGTCGAGATTGCAAACAACGCGCACGACATTTTCATCGATTTGCTCGCGAAAACGGGGCTGCTGGGCGTGGGCGTGCTGGTCGCCGGCATCGTCCTGTGGCTGATTCGCGTGCTCCGTGCGCCGCACACGCCGGCGCGGATTTTCGGTCTTTCGCTGCTGGGCGTGCTGTTGATGCACGCGCTCGTCGAGTATCCGCAGCAGTACATGTTCTTTCTGATGCCGGCGATGCTCGTCATCGGCCTGCTGGAAACGCGGCCCTTGCGGCTCGTCGCGCGCCCGCTGTCGTACGGCGTGTATGTGACGCTGGTCGGGGGCGGCCTCATTGCGCTGGTTCCGACGATGCTGGACTATCACCGCGCCGAGGTGCTCTATTACGGCACGCGGCCTGCGGAGCAGTATCGCGCGGATCCGTCGTTCCTGTTCGGCGCGTGGGGCGAATACGGCGCGGCGACGCTGCTGCCGATGAACGCGCAGAACATCGACGCGAAGCTGGCGGCGCATCGGCAGGCCATCGCGCTTTTGCCGGGCGAGACGGTGCTGCGGCGCTATGCGGTGCTGCAGGCGCTGGCCGGGCAGCATAAAGAGGCGCTCGATACGATGGCGCGCCTCAAGATCTTCGCGACGCAGCTCAAGGACTGGCCGACGCAACTGGAGGCGGTGTATCGCTCGATTGATGAGATCGGCGCGCCGCTGGCTTCGTTCAAGGCGGAACTGGTGAAGTTGTATGGTGAGCCGGCGGGTGGGGTTCAGGAGGAAGAGGATGAGGGGGAGGAATAACGCGGGCTAACCCTCCGCCACCCAATCCCCCGACTTCCCCCCATGCTTCTCCATGACCTTCACGTTGGTGATGGTCATCCCGCGATCCACCGCCTTGCACATGTCGTAGATCGTCAGCAGCCCGACTTGCACGGCGGTGAGCGCTTCCATCTCCACGCCCGTGCGTCCGACGGTCTCCACCCGCACTTCGCAATGAACGCCCGGCAAGCTCTCATCGATCGAAAAATCGACCGCGACGCGCGTGAGCGCGAGCGGATGACACAGCGGAATCAGATCGGCGGTGCGCTTCGCACCCTGTATCGCCGCGATGCGCGCCACGCCGAGCACGTCGCCTTTCTTCGCGCGGCCTTCGCGGATCAGCGCGAGCGTGCCGTCGAGCATCGCGATCGAGCCGCGCGCCACCGCAATGCGCCGCGTCTCGCGCTTGTCGCCGACATCGACCATGTGCGCCTCGCCGGCGGCATCGAAATGTGTGAGTCCGGACATCGCGTCCTCCTTTGAGCGGGCGCCTATCATACCAGCGTGATCCGGCCCGTTTTCGCCGCAATCGGCGGCTCGCCGGTCACGGCACACTTGATACGATAAGCGTGTTCCCGTCCTTCAGCCGGTCATGCATCCGAATCGTCCGAGCCGCGCGCTCATCCTAGCGTTGTGCCTGAGTCAGGCCGTGCCGCCCGTCGCGTTCGCGCAGGGGGCGTCGTCGGCCGTCAGCGCGAACGCCGGGCAGCCGCGAGAAGATGCCGCAGCCAACACAGGACAGGTCGCCGACGGCGTCTTCGGCGTCTACGGCGGCGCGGAAAGCCGCTTCGCCAACCGGCCCGGCGCGATGGCCACGCTTCGCGCGCCGCTTTCGTCCGTGCAGCTTCCGGACCTCGGCGACGGCTCGGGCGGCACCCTCTCACCGCAAGCCGAGCGCCGTGTCGGCGAGCGGATGATGCGCGAAGTCCGCACCGATCCGGACTACCTCGACGACTGGCTGATGCGCGATTACCTCGATTCCATCGCGTCCAGGCTGTCCACCGCCGCGGCCACGCAATATCTCGGCGGCTATCGGCCGGACTTCGAACTGTTCGCCGTCCGCGATCCGCAGATCAACGCGTTCTCGATGCCAGGCGGTTTCATCGGCGTAAATACGGGCCTGCTTTCGGCGACGCAGACGGAATCCGAACTGGCGTCGGTCGTCGGGCATGAGATGGGGCACGTGCTCCAGCGCCACATCGCGCGCATGCTCGGGACGCAGGAGAAGAGCAGCTATGCGGCACTTGCCGCAATGCTCGCCGGCCTGCTGGCCGGAGTGATGACGCGCAGCGGCGATCTCGGCATGGGCATCGCGATGGGCGGGCAGGCATTCGCCGTCGACAATCAATTGCGCTTTTCGCGCGCCGCCGAGCACGAGGCGGATCGCGTCGGTTTCCAGATGCTCGCGGCAGCCGGCTACGATCCCTACGCGATGACAGCGTTCTTCGGGCGGCTCGACCGCGCGTCGATGGCCGATAACGGCGTGCCGGCCTACGCGCGAACGCATCCGCTGACCATCGAGCGCATCGCCGACATGGAAGATCGCGCGCGCCGCGTGCCGTATCGGCAGCCGCGGCAGTCGGCGGAATATGCGTTCGTGCGCGCCCGCGCCCGCGTGCTGCAGGTCAGCTACGCAAGCGATTATCGGGAAGTGGCGAGTCGCCTGAAGACCGAAATCGACGACCAGACAGCCGTCAATCCCGCCGCCAACTGGTACGGCATTGCGCTCGCGCGCGCGCTGACGAGCGATTACGACGCCGCGAACGACGCGCTCGCGAAAGCGCGGCGGCTGTTCGAAGGCGAGCAGGCAAGCGAGGCGGCGGTCGTAGTGGAGGCCGGCCGCGACCGGCGCAATCCGCAGCACGCGCAGCCGGTCGCGAACGGCTCGGGCGACGCAACGTTGCAGACTTCGAGCATCGCTGGCGCGCGAGCGGCATCCGCCGGGCAAGCGACGAGTAGCCCGGGTACAGGCGGCGCGAGTGTCGTTCAGGCTCGCGCGCAGCGGACCACGAGTTCGACGGACACCGACAACGCCGGCCGCTCGCTCCACGGTGAGGTCGCATCGCGGGCAGAATCGTCGCGGCCTGCGGCATCGCCAAATACGCTTTTCAGCAGCAGTGCCTTCGGCGCGCTCAACGCAACCGCAGCCGATACGCCGTCATCGCCGACCAGCAACACGACGCTCCCGCCCGTCCGCGTCACCGCACAGGCATCGCCGCAACCCGCCCGCAGCACCCCGAGTCTCGACGTGCTCGCGGCGGATATCGCACGCCGCGCGGGCCGCTTCGGAGACGCCATCCGCCTCGCGGATATCGCGCAAGCGCGCTGGCCCGACTCCCACGCGGCCATCGATATTCACCTGCAGTCGCTGATCGGCGCGCATCGCTATGCGGATGCGCAGACGCTTGCCCGCCGACAGACGCGCGCCGAGCCCGCACGCGCCGACTGGTGGCTGTATCTCGCGCAGGCGAGCGCGGGCCTCAACGATCCGTTGCGCCAGCACGAAGCGATGGCCGAGAAGTTCGCGCTCGACGGCGCGTGGCCTTCCGCGATCCGCCAGTTGAAGGAAGCGCGCGACGTGAAAAGCGCGAGCTTCTACGATTTGTCCACAATCGCCGCGCGTCTGCGCGACTTCGAGACGCGCTACAAGGAAGAGCGCGATCAGGATCAGAAGAGCTGACGCTTCAGCGTTCCGACGCCGCGTGCGCGGCCGGGCTCGCGACAAAGCCGAAGCGCTTCTCGAGGTCCGCGCGCGCGATGCGCTGCAAGGACAAGTCGACATCATCGCGCCAATGGAAGACGCCGCCGTGCGCGGACTCATCGACGGATGCGTGGCTCGCGAACAGGTCGAGATCGTGATCGTGCAGCGCGGCGATGCGGGCCGGCGATGCATCGTCTGAAAAGAGCACGCCGCCTTCGTCGTCGAGCCATGCGTGCGCCGGTCTGAACGGCGCGCCGGTGTGATCGGTCATGCACAGGGCGTCATCCGCAAGCCCAAGCCGGGCGATCCACGGCGTGTAAGCCAGCTCCACATACACGCGCTGCGGCCCGTTCTGAAAGAACCACTGGCCGGCGTCGTCGCGCTCGTAATTGCGATTGATGAAGCCGATCAGCGCCTCGTGCCGGATCACGTCGCCGAGCGCGCCAGCGGCCTGCGCCGCCTCGTCGCGCATGCGCCACTGGCCGCGCCTGTCGAGCATGAGCCAGCCCGTGCAATGCGGAACGTTGGGCCATTTCGCGAGCGCCTGCTTGACGATTTCATCCATGATTCATCCGCGAGGAAGGAAGTGCTCGAGATACCCGAACACGCGCTGAGAGAGCCAGTCGATGCGTCCCGGAAACGGTCCCGTCATGAAGCCGACGTGCCCGCCGTGGTTCGGCTGATCGAGCGTCACGCATGCCGGGACTTCCGCCTGCGACGGCAGCGCCCACTCGGGCAGGAACGGATCGTTGCGCGCATTCAGCACGAGCGCCGGCACTTCGATGTGCTTCAGATGCGCGCGCGTCGTCGCACTCGACCAGTAGTGGTTGGTATCGCGAAAGCCGTGCAGCGGCGCGGTCACGACGTTATCGAACTCGTAGAGCGTGCGGGCGGCGAGCACGGCGTGGCGATCGTAGAGGCCGGGATGTTGCGCGAGTTTCGCGAGCGCCTTCTTCTTCAGCGATTTCAGGAAGCTGCGCGTGTACACCATGCCGAAGCCTTGCGAGATCGCGTGGCCGCCGGCGTGAACATCGAGCGGCGCGGAGATCGCGGCGGCGGCGCTGATGACCGATGCATCCGTGCCGCGCTCGCATAGCCAGCGCAGGAGGACATTGCCGCCGAGCGAGACGCCCGCCGCGACGATCGACCCCGCGTGCCGCTCGCGCAACCGGCGCAGTATCCAGTCGACTTCGGCGCTGTCCGCGAGATGATAGAAGCGCGGCAGCAAATTGAGCGGCCCGCTGCAACTGCGAAAGTGAGGCACGACGCCATGCCAGCCTCGCGCTTTAGCGGCGGCCATCATCGAGCGGGCGTAGTGGGAATCGGAACTGCCTTCGAGGCCGTGGAAAAGCACGAAGAGCGGGGCGGTGTCCGCAACGTCGCCCGATTCGTGCGCGAGCCAGTCGAGATCGATGAAGTCGCCGTCGGGCGTGTCCCATCGTTCGCGCCGATAGCCGACCGAGGGCTTGCGGCCGAAGAGCGCCGGAACGATGGTCTGCGCATGAGCCGTCGGCAGCCAGCGCGGCGCGCTGTACAGCAGTGCCTCGATGGGATCGACGACCTTCGCCGTCACGGAAGGCGCACGATCCACGAACGACGAATCGTGTTGCAACAACGGATCGCGCTTCATGGTCTTCTCCCGCAAACGCCTGCTTCGATACTTCGTGTTTCAGTGCAGCGGCCCTTGGCCGTGGCGCAGCTTCGCCGCGAACTGGCCGGCCGTTTCCATCGGCATTTCGCTCGCATGGATGTGCGCGATGCGCCATTCGCCGCGCTCGTGGACCATCACGTAGGTCGTGAAGATCATCTGCGGCGCGGCCGTGCCCGCCGGCTGATGCGCTTCCGCAATGGCATACACGACGGTGCCGAGACTGTCGTACACGCGGATATCCAGCGGCTCGATGGTGACGGGTTGCGCTTCGAGCTGCTTGCCGAGGCCCGCGCGGATGCTTTCGAGACCGTGCAGATGCGTGCCGTCCGCGCAGATGCACGTGGCGAATTCCTCGTCGATCCAGAGCGACATCACGGCATCGATGCTGTTGTCCGCGACGGCCTGATAGTAGGCGTTGAGCGTGTCGGCGGCGGCTTCGAACAGGCGGGCGAAACGTGGCATGGCGCGTGGGTCTCTATCGTGGTTCAAGGCATGCCTCCGCTCGGAGACATTCGCGTGTCCGTGCCTGCAACGCGGCGATGCAATGTGAAGCGCCGGGCGCGGCGCGTTAGCGATGCGCGAGCAGCATGCCGCGCAAATCGGCGAAGACCTGCTCCGCGGACAGTTCGCGAAGGCAGTTCAGATGGCCGAGCGGACACTCGCGGGCAAAGCACGGACTGCAACTAAGATGAAGCCATTGTACCTTTGCGAGGTCGGACAAGGGCGGCGTATGGCGCGGATCGGTCGAGCCGTAAACCGCGACCAGCGGACGCTTCAGCGCCGCCGCGACGTGCATCAGCCCCGAGTCGTTGGTCACGACCGCGCTCGCTCGCGCGATCAGTGCACATGCTTCCCCGAGCGATGTCTGCCCGCACAGATTGCGCACGTTCTGCGCGCGCTCCGCGATGGCCTGCGCGACCACCGAGTCCTTGTTCGATCCCAATGCGACGATGCGCGCGTACGGAAACGACTGCGCGACGAACTGCGCCAGCGACGCGAAATGTTCCGGCGGCCAGCGCTTTGCAGGACCATATTCGGCGCCGGGACAGAACACGACGAGCGGCGCGCGGGTGTCGAGATTGAAGCGCGCCGAGACGCGCACGGCTTCGTTCGGGTCTGCTTCGAGGCGCGGCACGGGCAGTAGCTGCGCGTCGCTCGCCTGCGCGTCGCGGGCCTGCGCGAACTTGTTGACGAACGGCAGCTTCGCGCCCGGCGCGTAGGCGAGCGCGGCGTAGTGCGCGGTCATCGGCGGACGATCGGTCTTCGGCGGATTCGCGTGGCGGACGTTCAAGAGTCCATAGCGGCTCTCGCCCTTGTAGCCGATGCGCAGCCGAATGCCCGCCATCCACGGCAGCAGCGCGGATTTCATCGAATTCGGCAGGACGTAGGCAGCGTCGTAGCCGACGTCGCGCAAATCGCTCGCGAGCTGCCATCGGCGCAGCAACTGCAGCTTGCCGTGGGCGAGGTCGGTGGCGTACACATCGTTGATTTCCGGCATGCGCTCGAGCACGGGCGCGACCCACGAGGGCGCGACGGCATCGATCGCGATACGCGGATGCAGCTTCCTCAAAAGCGTAAAGAGCGGCTGCGCCATCAATGCGTCACCGATCCAGTTCGGTGCTATAACCAGCGCACGGCGCATCTTTCGTTATCCGATCTCAAAATATTCGCGCCTCTGCGCCGTCGTGCGGCGGGACGCATCAGTCTTGTTGGTATGTGGGGTGGCCGGTATCAAGCGGCCGAACGCGAAGACAAAGGTGAACGCAAACGCGAACGCGCGCGTGCCGGCCAGGCGGACACGCGCGCATCGGACGGCGCGAATCAGCGACCGGTCAATGGCCCTTGAGGACTTCGCCGTCCTTCAGCTTGTAGCGCGTGCCGCAATACGGGCAGCGCGCCTCGCCGTGGGACACGTCCAGGAACACGCGCGGATGCGTGCTCCAGCGTTGCATCTTCGGATTCGGACAGAACGCGGGGATGTCCTTCGCCGACAATTCCACCAGCGGCATTTCCTTCAGGTCGCTCATTGCACTCCTCATCGACTCGTTTCTCAATGTCGTTCGTTGCTTCTCGGCAAGCGGGCCGCGCGGGCCCGCCGCTGCATCAGACTTTTGCGAGCCAGCTCGCGTACTGCTCGTTCTTGCCGCCGACCACGTCGAAGAACGCGCTTTGCAGCTTCTCCGTGATGGGACCGCGCTTGCCCGAGCCGATGGTGCGGTTGTCGAGCTCGCGGATCGGTGTGACTTCGGCGGCGGTGCCGGTGAAGAAGGCTTCGTCGCAGGTATAGACCTCGTCGCGCGTGATGCGTTTCTCGATCACCGGGATGCCGAAGTCGCGCGCCAGCGTGAGGACCGTGTCGCGCGTGATGCCGTCGAGGCACGACGACAGGTCCGGCGTGTATAGCTTGCCGTTGTTCACGAGGAAGAAGTTCTCACCGGAGCCTTCGGACACGTAGCCGTTGACGTCGAGCAGCAGCGCTTCGTCGTAGCCGTCGGTCACGGCTTCCTGATTGGCGAGAATGGAGTTCACGTACCAGCCCGACGCCTTCGCGCGGACCATCGACACGTTCACGTGATGGCGCGTGAACGAGGACGTCTTCACGCGGATGCCCTTGGCCAGGCCGTCTTCGCCGAGGTACGCGCCCCACGGCCACGCGGCGATCGCCACATGGATGGTGTTGCCCTTCGCGGATACGCCCAGCTTCTCGGAGCCGACCCAGATGATCGGGCGGATGTAACACGACTCCAGCTTGTTCTCGCGCACGACTTCGAGTTGCGCGGCTTCGAGCGTGGCGTGATCGAACGGGACGTCCATCTGGAAGATCTTCGCCGAATTGAGCAGACGCTTGGTGTGCTCCTTCAGGCGGAAGATGGCCGTGCCACTGGCGGTCTTGTATGCGCGCACGCCTTCGAACACGCCCATGCCGTAGTGCAGCGTGTGGGTCAGAACGTGGATGTTGGCGTCTCGCCAGTCGATCAGCTTGCCATCCATCCAGATCTTGCCGTCGCGGTCGGCCATTGACATACGCTTCTCCTAGCTGTCTCGTTCAGTGATTTCGATGAAACCGTGTCCGCCGATTACCTGCCGCTTTATCCGCAGGCGCATGCAACGCCAAGCACGGCGCAAAGGCGGTGAAAGACCGCCATTTTAGCGTCTTTTGACAATTGGACCGAGCTAAAAGCGCCTTTCGCGCCGCTATACTTTGCCTTTCACCGCGAACGTGAATGGCGGCTTCGATCTTTTCGCTTCTTCCGGCGAATCGTCGCGCGGTTCATTGGGACGGGCGGTGGGTCGCTTCATCCAGCTTTACGTTTTCCGCGTGCTTCTTGCTGCAGCCGCATCGGGCGGCTTCCCGCACTGCATCAGCGCGCATCGGCATCGCAATAAATTGGCCTCGCATCCGTCCATGCTCGACCGGCTGTCCGACACGAATCGCCGCGCATTCCTCGAAGGTGTCTGCACCTTCTCTCCCGCCATTCTCGCGACGTTCTCGTGGGGTCTCGTCACCGGCGTCGCGATGAGCAAGTCGGCGCTCACGCTTGCGCAGGCGCTCGGCATGTCGTTCGCGGTCTATGCAGGATCGTCGCAGCTCGCGGCGCTGCCGCTCTTCGCCGCGAAGCTGCCGCTCTGGACCGTGCTGCTGACGGCCGCGATGGTGAATCTGCGCTTCGTGATCTTCAGCGCTGGACTTGCGCCGCATTTCTCCCATCTGCCGATGTGGCGCCGCGTGCTGATCGGCTACTTCAACGGCGACATCATCTATCTGATGTTTGCGAAGCGGAACTTCGCGCCGGCCGACCGGGACGGCAAGGAAGCATTTTTCTGGGGACTCGCGCTGGTCTGCTGGTTCTGGTGGCAGGTTTCGTCGGTGGCGGGCATCCTGCTCGCGAGCCTGATCCCGGCGAACTGGGGCCTGGAACTGGCGGGCACGCTCGCGCTGATTCCGCTGATCGTCTCGGCCATCGCGACGCGCTCGACGCTCGCCGCCGTGGCCGTCGCGAGTGTCGTCGCGCTGCTTGCGTTCGATCTGCCGTTTCGCCTGAGCCTGCCGCTCGCAGTGCTCGCCGCGCTCCTGGCTGGCACGCTTGCCGATGTCATCGCGGACCGGTCGCAGGCGGCGGCCTTGCCAGCGTCCGACGCCGAAGCGCCGCCCGCCCCCGACGACGATTCCGACACCATGAGGCCCGCGCGATGACGCCGCTCCAAACCTGGCTCGCGATCCTCGGCATGGGTCTCGTCACCGCCGTGACGCGCGCGTTCTTTCTGATCGGCGGCGAACGCACCGTGCTGCCGCCGCGCGTTCAGCGGGTGCTGCGCTATGCGCCGGCGGCGGCGCTCGCGGCGGTCGTCGTGCCGGACGTGCTCGAAACGCCTGCCGGCCTGTCCGTCGCGCTGTCGAATCACGCGATGTGGGCCGCGCTCGCCGCGCTCGCGTATTACTTGTGGCGGCGCGGCATGATGGGCACGATCGCCGTCGGCATGGCCGCCTTCACGCTGCTGAGGCTCGTCGCGTAAGCCGCCTATGCCTGCCTCCAGGCCGCGACGGATGCCCCAAATACGCATCATCAAGCATTGCACGCTAGAGCAGACGGGGCATTCAGTTAAAATGACGGTCTTTCCTGTCGCAGAGCGAGGTCGAAAGTGAGTCCGGCAGTCACCGCGCAACGGTTGTGCAACTCGCCGCCTCCGGCAGGATCGCCGCAGCCGTGCGTCCGTGCAGACGTCGCGCAACGCGAAGCCACCCGGCCTCCAACTTCTTCCCCCCGCACTTCAGCCGCGCGCTCGTCTCACTTGCGCGGCCTTCGCCCCCGGATTGATCCACGCGCGGGGCTCGACTTCCCAGCCTCCCGCCGAACATCCTCGAAGCAGCCGCATGGCGCCGCTTCTTCGCCCGAACCGCTTTTCTGACTAACGTTGACTCCCATGACGAAAGTACTGCGTTTCACCGATCTGATCGCCGAAGGCAAAGTCTCTGGCAAGCGTGTGTTCATCCGCGCGGACCTCAACGTGCCGCAGGACGACGCCGGCAACATCACCGAAGACACGCGCGTGCGCGCCTCCGTCCCGGCCATCAAGGCCGCGCTCGAAGCGGGCGCCGCCGTGATGGTCACCTCTCACCTGGGCCGCCCGACCGAAGGCCAGTTCAAGCCGGAAGATTCGCTCGCGCCGGTCGCGAAGCGTCTGTCCGAACTGCTCGGCCGGGATGTTCCGCTCGTCGCTGATTGGGTCGATGGCGTTGACGTCCAGCCGGGCAATGTCGTGCTGCTCGAAAACTGCCGCTGCAACAAAGGCGAGAAGAAGAACGACGACGGCCTCGCGCAAAAGCTCGCGAAGCTCTGCGACATCTATGTGAACGACGCGTTCGGCACCGCGCATCGCGCCGAAGCGACCACGCACGGCATCGCGAAGTACGCGGGCGTCGCGTGCGCGGGGCCGCTGCTCGCCGCCGAACTGGATGCGCTCGGCAAGGCGCTCGGCAATCCGAAGCGCCCGCTCGTGGCAATCGTCGCCGGATCGAAGGTGTCGACCAAGCTGACCATCCTCAAGTCGCTGGCGGAGAAGGTGGACCAGTTGATCGTCGGCGGCGGGATCGCCAATACGTTCATGCTCGCGTCGGGTCTGAAGATCGGCAAGTCGCTGGCGGAAGCGGATCTCGTCGGCGAGGCGAAGGAAATCATCGATCAGGCGCGCACGCGCGGCGCTTCCGTGCCGATTCCGAGCGATGTCGTGACCGCGAAGGAATTCGCCGCGACCGCGAAGGCGGAGACGAAGCCCGTCGCCGATATCGCCGACGACGACATGATTCTCGACATCGGCCCGGACACCGCCAACGCGCTCGCCGCGCAACTGGCCACGGCCGGCACCATCGTATGGAACGGACCCGTAGGCGTCTTTGAGTTCGACCAGTTCGGCAACGGCACGAAGACGCTCGCTCAGGCGATCGCGAATTCGTCGGCGTTCTCGATCGCGGGCGGCGGCGACACGCTCGCGGCGATCGCGAAATACGACATTCACGACAAGGTCAGCTACATCTCGACCGGCGGCGGCGCGTTCCTCGAATTCCTCGAAGGCAAGACGCTGCCCGCGGTGGAAGTGCTTCAGTCCCGAGCCGGGGCGTGAGGCGTTGGCCGCCCGAAACGATCCGGCGAAAGCAGGCAAGCAGGGCGCGCAAGCAGCCGGCGGCGCGCAAGCAGATGAAGTCAGAGACGTGATCGTGGGCGGCGCATCGGGCGATGAGCTCGACGCCGCTGCCGAAGCGGCGCAGGTCATCGCGGAGGCGGCTCGGCCGGACGAGCCGCTTTCCGGCGAAAGCCCGGGCCGCGACTCGAACCAAAGTCAGGACCAGACCGAAAGCGAAGCCGCACTGCCGGCGCCGCCTGTGGTCATCATCGGCGGCGTGGCCGCGCAGGCCGAAAAAGACATCGATAAAGCGACGCCGGCACGAACCGGCGCGCGCGCGCAACCGGTGAGCAACACGTCGCCGTTAGCGCAACGTGCTCGCAGCTCAAACACGGGCCTCCCTAAAGAGACGAGGAAAGACATGCATCGCGCTACAAAGATCGTTGCCACCATCGGTCCGGCATCGAGCAATCCCGACATCCTGCTTCAGATGATGCAGGCGGGGCTCGACGTCGTTCGCTTCAACTTCTCGCACGGCACCGCCGACGATCATCGCCAGCGCGCCGAATGGGTGCGAGAGGCGGCGCGTCAGGTGGGCCGCGAGGTCGCGATCATGGCGGACCTGCAAGGCCCGAAGATTCGCGTCGGCAAGTTCGAGAACAACAAGACGATGCTCGTCGCGGGCAACTCGTTCGTCCTCGATGCGAATTGCGAGCTGGGCAACAACGAGCGCGTCGGTCTCGACTACAAGGACCTGCCACGCGACCTGCGCGCGGGCGACACATTGCTGCTCAACGACGGCCTCATCGTGCTCGACGTGACGCGCGTGATCGGCGAAGAGGTTCACACGACGGTGAAGGTCGGCGGCGAACTGTCGAACAACAAGGGCATCAACCGGCAGGGCGGCGGGCTGACCGCGCCCGCGCTGACCGAGAAGGACATGGAGGACATCAAGACGGCGATGTCGCTCGGCGCGGATTTCGTCGCGGTGTCCTTCCCGAAGAACGCGACCGACATGGAGATGGCGCGGCAACTCGCGAACATCGCGGGCGCGCCTTACGGCATCAAGCCGAAGATGATCGCCAAGATCGAGCGCGCGGAAGCCATTCCGGCGCTGCAGGGCATTCTCGACGCGTCCGACGGCATCATGGTCGCGCGCGGCGATCTCGCGGTGGAAGTCGGCAACGCGGCGGTGCCGGCGCTGCAAAAGCGCATGATCCGCATGGCGCGCGAGTCGAACAAGCTCGTGATCACCGCCACGCAAATGATGGAATCGATGATCCACGCGCCGGTGCCGACGCGCGCGGAAGTATCGGACGTGGCGAACGCCGTGCTCGACGGCACCGACGCCGTGATGCTCTCCGCCGAAACGGCCGCGGGCAAGTATCCGGTCACGACCATCGAGACGATGGCGGCCGTGTGCGTCGAAGCGGAGAAGTCCGAAGAGTCGCAGCTGGACCGCGATTTCCTCGACCGCACGTTCACGCGCATCGATCAGTCCATCGCGATGGGCGCGCTGTTCACGGCGTATCACCTCGGCGCGAAGGCCGTCGTGGCGCTGACCGAATCCGGATCGACCGCGCTGTGGATGTCGCGCCACTGGTCGCACGTGCCGATCTTCGCGCTGACGCCGCGCGTGGGCAGCGAGCGCACGATGTCGCTGTACCGGAACGTCACGCCGCTGCATCTCGACACCAACATGGACCGCGACACCGCGCTCAATCAGGCGCTGGAAGTGGTCGTGTCGAAGGGCTATGCGGCGCGCGGCGACATGGTCGTGCTCACCGTCGGCGAACCGATGGGGCAGGCGGGCGGCACGAACACGCTGAAGATCGTGCGCGTCGGCGACCATTTCTGAGCGGCCCGAGCAATTGCAGCAGGACGCGCGGCCGAGCGCCGCGCGGTTTCACCGTACTGCAGAGCGCGCAAGACGACGCATCGTCTGCCAGACATAGGCCGAAAACTGCCGAAGGGAGCAAGAGCAGAAAGCGTGCGCGCCAGGATTTCGTTTCACATCATGGAGTTCCACAATGCCTCTCGTATCAATGCGTCAATTGCTGGATCACGCGGCCGAACACGGCTACGGCCTCCCGGCATTCAACGTGAACAATCTGGAGCAGGTGCAGGCGATCATGGCGGCCGCGAACGAGGTCAACGCGCCGGTGATCATGCAGGCGTCGGCTGGCGCCCGTAAGTACGCAGGGGAAGCGTTTCTGCGGCATCTGATTGAAGCGGCCGTCGAGTCGTATCCGCATATTCCGGTCGTGATGCATCAGGATCACGGTCAGTCGCCCGCCGTGTGCATGGCCGCGATCCGCTCGGGCTTCACGAGCGTGATGATGGACGGCTCGCTCGAAGCCGACGGCAAGACCGTCGCGTCTTACGATTACAACGTCGATGTCTCGCGCAAGGTCGTCGAATTCTCGCACTCCATCGGCGTGACGGTGGAAGCCGAACTGGGCGTGCTCGGCTCGCTCGAAACCATGAAGGGCGACAAGGAAGACGGCCACGGCGCCGAAGGCACGATGACGCGCGAGCAGTTGCTGACGGACGTCGAGCAGGCCGCCGACTTCGTGAAGCTCACGCAATGCGATGCCCTCGCGATCGCCATCGGCACGTCGCACGGTGCGTACAAGTTCTCGAAAAAGCCCACGGGCGATATCCTCGCGATCGATCGCATCAAGGAAATTCATCAGCGCATTCCGAATACGCACCTCGTGATGCACGGTTCGTCGTCGGTGCCGCAGGAACTGCTCGCCGAGATCCGGGAATTCGGCGGCGACATGAAGGAAACGTACGGCGTGCCGGTCGAGGAGATTCAGGAAGGCATCAAGCACGGCGTGCGCAAGGTCAATATCGATACCGACCTGCGCCTCGCGATCACCGGTGCGATCCGCCGCTATCTCTTCGAGAATCCGTCGAAGTTCGATCCGCGCGACTATCTGAAGCCCGCGCGCGAGGCCGCGAAGGAAATCTGCCGCCAGCGGTACATGCAGTTCGGCTGCGAAGGTCAGGCCGGCAAGATCAAGCCGATTCCGCTCGACAAGATCGCCGAGAAGTACAAGTCCGGCGAGCTTGCGCAGATCGTCAAATGAGACGCTTCTGAGTCCGGCTGCTTTGTAAAGTAAAATCAACGGGTTCCGGCGACGGGACCCGTTCGCATTTCCCCTTTCGCCGCTTCATGCGAGAAGCGGCGATTCAATTTTTGGCACCTCTTCGGTACATGACGATGTCCACGCTCTACGAATCCACGATCAAATCGCTGCCGCTGCTCGGCCGTGGCAAGGTCCGCGACAACTACGCCGTCGGTCAGGACAAGCTCCTCATCGTGACGACCGACCGCCTTTCCGCCTTCGATGTCGTCATGGGCGAGCCGATCCCGAACAAGGGCCGCGTGCTGAACCAGATGGCCGATTTCTGGTTCGAGAAACTCGGTCACATCGTGCCGAATCACAACACGGGCATCGATCCCGCGAGCGTCGTCACGCCCGACGAAGTCGAGCAGGTCGAGGGCCGCGCGGTCGTGGTGAAGCGCCTCGAACCGATTCTCGTCGAAGCCGTCGTGCGCGGTTATCTTGCGGGCAGCGGCTGGAAGGACTATCAGGCGACGGGCGCGGTGTGCGGCGTCGAGCTGCCGCCGGGCCTGCAGAACGCCGAAAAGCTGCCCGAGCCGATTTTCACGCCGGCGGCGAAGGCCGAAATGGGCCATCACGACGAAAACATCACCTACGATGACATGGAGCGCCGCATCGGCACGGAGCTGTCGGCGACGATCAAGCGCATTTCCATCCAGTTGTACAAGGAAGCGGCCGAATATGCGGCGACGCGCGGCATCATCATCGCGGATACGAAGTTCGAGTTCGGTCTCGACAACAAGGGCGAGCTGTATCTGATGGACGAAGTGCTGACCGCGGATTCGTCGCGCTTCTGGCCCGCCGATGGCTATCGGGTCGGCACCAATCCGCCGTCCTTCGACAAGCAGTTCGTGCGCGACTGGCTCGAAACCCAGCCGTGGAAGAAGGAACCGCCCGCGCCGAAGCTGCCCGACGACGTGATCGCGAAGACATCGGAGAAGTATCAGGAAGCGCTGCAACGCCTGACGGGGCAGACGCTCGCGTAAGCGTGCATTCCCTCAAACGCCTAAGGAACGTAGCGATATGAGTGAAGTACAGACCGGAGCGCACGCGCACGACGCGCCGCTCGTCGGCGTGCTGATGGGTTCCAGTTCCGACTGGGACGTGATGAAGAACGCGGTCGCGATCCTGCAGGAGTTCGGCGTGCCGTACGAGGCGAAGGTCGTGTCCGCGCACCGCATGCCGGACGAGATGTTCGACTACGCCGAGCGCGCCCGTGAGCGCGGCGTGCGGGCGATCATCGCGGGTGCGGGCGGCGCGGCGCATCTGCCGGGCATGCTGGCTGCGAAGACGACGGTGCCGGTGCTCGGCGTGCCGGTGGCGAGCAAGTATCTGAAGGGCGTCGATTCGCTGCATTCGATCGTGCAGATGCCCAAGGGCGTGCCTGTCGCCACGTTCGCGATCGGCGAGGCGGGCGCGGCGAACGCGGCGCTGTTCGCGGTGTCGATTCTGAGCGTCACCGACGCCCGTTATGCCGAAGCGCTCGCCGCTTTTCGCGTGAAGCAGAACCAGGCGGCGCGGGACATGGCGCTGCCGCCGCTCTGAGCTTTTAGCCCTACGATGAATCCACAATCTTCCCCAATCTCCCCGATTCTGCCGGGCGCGTGGCTCGGCATGGTCGGCGGCGGCCAGCTCGGCCGCATGTTCTGCTTCGCGGCGCAATCGATGGGCTATCGCGTCGCCGTGCTCGATCCCGACGAGACGAGCCCGGCGGGCGCCGTCGCGGATCGCCATATCCGCGCCGCCTACGACGACACGACCGCGCTGACCGAACTCGGCCGCCTGTGCGCGGCGGTGTTGACGGAATTCGAGAACGTGCCGGCGGCGAGTCTCGACATGCTCGCGAGCTGCACGTTCGTCAGTCCGGCGGCGAGCTGCGTGGCGATTGCGCAGGACCGCGTCGCGGAGAAGCGCTTCATCGCGCAGGCGGGCGTGCCCGTCGCGCCGCATGTGGTGATCGAATCGTCGGAGGCGCTCGACGCCCTCGCCGACGACGACATCGCCGCCGTGCTGCCGGGCATCCTCAAGACCGCGCGGCTGGGGTACGACGGCAAGGGCCAGGTCAGCGTGCGCAACGTGCAGGAAGTGCGCACCGCGTATGCGTCGCTGTCAGGCGTGCCGTGCGTGCTGGAGAAGCGCATGCCGCTGAAGTACGAAGTGTCGGTGCTGATCGCGCGTGGCGGCGACGGCAAGTCGGCCGTGTTCCCGCTCGCGCAGAACACCCACGTCAACGGCATTCTCGCCAAGACGGTCGTACCTGCGCCGGATGCGTCGGCTGCGCTCGTCGCGCAGGCGCAGGACGCGGCGCTGACCATTGCGGCGAAGCTCGGCTATGTGGGCGTGCTGTGCGTCGAATTCTTCGTGCTGGAGGATGGCTCGCTGATCGCCAATGAAATGGCGCCGCGTCCGCACAATTCCGGCCACTATACGGTCGATGCCTGCGCCACCAGCCAGTTCGAGCAGCAAGTCCGCACGATGACCGGCATGCCGCTCGGCGACACGCGCCAGCATTCGCCGGCTGCAATGCTGAATCTGCTCGGCGATATCTGGTTCGACGGCGAGCAGAAGGACAAGGCGCGCGCGCCTGCGTGGATCGATGTCGCGGCGATGCCGGCGGCGCGGCTGCATCTGTACGGCAAGGAGGAAGCGCGTCCGGGCCGCAAGATGGGGCACATCAATTTCACGGCGGCGACGCTGGAAGAAGCCCGCACGGCGGCGCGCGACTGTGCGCGGATGCTGCATATTCCGCTGGACTGAGTTCTGTAGCAGCAAGCAATGACCATCATTTATCCGAGCGCCGCGCAGATCGGCGAGGCCGCGGCCCTGCTCGATGCGGGCGAACTCGTCGCGTTCCCGACCGAGACGGTCTATGGTCTCGGCGGCGATGCAGAGAATCCCGAGGCCATCGCGCGAATTTATGCGGCGAAGGGGCGGCCGGCGAATCATCCGGTGATCGTGCATCTCGCGCCGGAGGCCGATCCGGGTTACTGGGTGCGCGAGCTGCCCGCCGATGCGCAGAAGCTCATCGATGCGTTCTGGCCGGGGCCGCTGACGCTCATTCTGAAGCGCGCATCGCATATTCCGGCGGCGGTGAGCGGCGGGCAGGATTCGGTCGGCATCCGCTGTCCTTCGCATCCGGTTGCGCAGAGCCTGCTGTCGGCGTTTCACGCGCGGCGGCATGGTTCGGGCAGGCAGGGCGGTGTCGCGGGGCCATCGGCGAACCGGTTCGGGCATGTCAGTCCGACGACTGCGCAGCATGTCCGCGACGAGTTCGGCGGCGCGGTGCACGTACTCGACGGCGGCGCGGCGGACGTGGGTATCGAATCGACGATTCTGGATTTGTCGCGTGGCTTCCCGGCGTTGCTGCGGCCAGGGCACGTGAGTCCGCAGGCGATCGCCGATGTGATCGGCGAAGCGCCGCGTCTGCCCGATGGCAGCGATGCGACGGCCCCGCGTGCATCGGGCACGCTGAAGGCGCATTACGCGCCGCGGACGCCGCTGGCCTTGCTGCCGTTTGCCGCGATCGAGCCGATGCTGGGGGGGTTCGAATCGGCGGATGGGCGGAAGATCGCGCTGGTCGCGCGGGCATCGAGCGCGGGTGCGTGGGCGCGCGCGCCGCATGTGCATTTCATCGCCGCGCCGGAAGATCCGCAGAGCTATGCCCGTGCGTTGTATGGACTGCTGCGGGCGCTGGATCGGGCGGATGTCGAGCGCATCTTCGTGGAGAAGCTGCCGGAGTCGATCGAGTGGATCGCGGTGAATGACCGGTTGGGGAGGGCGGCGGCGGCGTTTGAGGGGGAGGATTCGGCTGGCGGTTGATGATGGGTTTTTGGGATTCTCGTTGTGGGACAGTGGGTTAGCGGCTAGAGGTTCCTTTGCGTGGGCGGAGATAGACCCAATATTCAGCGCGCAAAAGACGACGACACCCGGGTTACTCCGCGTGGGCGGAGATAGACCTTACGCGGAAATCGCGCGCCTGCCGCCCCTTCAGGTTACTCCGCGTGGGCGGAGATAGACCCAGCTGCAGGCTTTCGTGCGATACGTTGCGGCGGGTTCCTCCGCGTGGGCGAGGATAGACCTCGCTGCGCGCCTTCGTCTATGCCGGCGCGTGGGGTTCCTCCGCGTGGGCGGAGATAGACCCGACCCCGCGCTCGATGGCCTGGGCGAGGTCGCGGTTCCTCCGCATGCGCGGAGATCCCGCCAAAGTTCACTCCATCGCGCACGATCGACAGGCCGTTGTCGAGATCATCATCGATACCTTCGTCATCGATAAGCGACTTCGAAAGCTGGCCGCACCCTTCGCTGACCCTCTGGATACGATGGAATCGGTCTTGCACTAATGCAGGAAATTAACTTGTTGAATCAGACTTAACGTATTCAGTTGTGCTGACATTCCTTTCAAACTGCCCAGCCGGTGTAGCCCTACTGCGCTGAACCGGGAATCTGCGTCGCCCATTTGCCCCGCCTCGTGAGGGGGCTTTTTCACCGTTGTTTAGTGAGATTTGATCGCGACGGGTTGCCTCAAATGGGGGGTGCATGCCAATCCGACTGAACATAGTCGTTACCTTGTTGAGCTACTCAAACACTCTTCAATCTGTCGCCATAAACCATATGAAGAGATGCGAGAGGCGAAAGCGGCCAGCTCGAACTTCAGCTTCGCTAAACCAGATGTAGCTCTTTCGTCCTGAAGTCGCCGCAACTCGTCCTCGACAAAGCGCGGGTCGAAGCCACCTAGCTCTGGCGTCGTGATCGTAAGGTTGAAGGCGAAGGCTACAGCTACCTCGCGAAAAAATATCTGCCGAATCTCGCGAATCGGGTATTTCCGAAGCACCGAGATGGCCTCTGTCGACAAGTCGATGCCTGCAAATGTGTCGGCCAAAGACGACCGGATAAATTTTCGATCGATTTCGCTTATTGAATTCCCCATTTCTGAAGCTCCTTAACCGCTATCTCGTACTGGTCAAACGCGTATTCAGTCACTACCGATCCGCTGATCGTTCCAAGGATCGCAATTGCGAGAGCGCATAGAGGAGCGCCCGTGCCGCACAGAGCGGCAGTTGACATGCCGGTTACATAGCCGCCCAGTACCCCACCCCCGATGACTGTTCCTTGCCGCGCTACTTCTGTCACCTTATCGTCCGCTCTAAGAATTGCGTAAGCGGCAAGCCCGGCTGTCAAAAGGATCGTACCTTTGGCGGTATCCCTCATGATCGTGGTGCCAGCAGTCACCGACGTATCGTTCCTTCCTGCGGAAGCAATTACTGCGTATGAAGCTGCTTCTTTCTCCGCGCTAGTTAGAGCAGAAAACGGCTTTCCGTATAGTCGATTTGAATACTTGTTGACCGACTCCTCTATGGTCGGTCCGAAAGGTTTTTTCTTCTCGGCACGTGCTCTGTTCCACGAGGACGTAACCTTCCGAGTCTCTACAAGAATTTGGTTTCGGAGCTGATTGCAATATACAGCGCCCTCGTAAGCAGTCATCTTTCCTGAGTCGACCTCGGACTGAACAAGCTGGCTCACACGCCTGATCCCTTCGGCATATCGAGCACGGACCCTCTCATCACTGATTGCGTCCGCCGAAAATTTAAGCATCGTTGCCTCTAGAGCGTCGCGTGCGTCTCCGAAGAGGTCGCTCGTTAGCACGTGCTCTTGTTTCGTTTCGAACGGCCCTTCATGAAAGATGGACGGACTAGCTTGAACTTCGGACATCATTACCCCGTGATGGATGTAAGCAGCAGTTCCGTAACCGAATCCAACGAATTTGCGTTTTCTGTGAAGTGGAACTCGATATGCGAACAGTTGCTTCCGTTCTCATTCCTTTCGAAGCGAACTGTGTTGTTAATGCTGAAGGTTCCACGCTGCTTAGAACCGTCAGCGAAATAGGCCACACACCGCAACCCCCCAACGCTTCCGGATTCACGCAACGAGAACAAAATCCAATGGTTACCAGAGTCGGGAACGACAGCGCTACTTACGCCATGTCCCTCGTGCCGGCCTGCTTCATATCCCGTGAAAATCTGGGCCATGTTTCGCTCGGCGCGAAACACTGGTGCGGGACTACAACCGCATAGGTTGATGTCGCCGCTGAGCGCCCATCCTTCGCCATTCGGTCCCGTTCCCGGGTGACGTGGACCACTTGGCGCAATAACCCCCTCGCTTTTGCAGGCAGTGCAATAGGTTTTCATACCGAGCGTGGCGATGTGAACCAGTGGCGGCGGATTCGAACATGTTACCGAGTCAAGTCCTTCGATAATTGTCGCGCTACCGCCGCGATCACCTTTGCCGAGAAAAGGACGCCTTAGCATGTCACGCTCCCTTCGCAATCTTCCACTACGACGCTGGACACCGCAGCGCTTGCCAGGCCGCGCCTCTCTGGACTGTCCGAGATAACGTCGCCGTTGTTCAAGCGACTTCCCACGAAAGCAAGGGAAGCGGAAACACCTATACCGTTCGTCACGTGCAAGCCGCTTATGATGGTCGCGATACTCCCATCAGCATATGAGACGGCATCCCCGACAGCGGCAGCCCGCCCCAAAGTATCAACTTCCCACCAACCGGATGTTCTGCGAAGTACACCACCGCGCGCAGTAGTCGACTTCGCTACTGCCAAGCGGTAGGAAGGGGCGGGCGGTGGAACGACGTAGGCGGGGTCGAAAAGACCTTCGATTTGCGTCCGTTCAGTGACGGCGACGCCGAACTTACGCTGTAAGGGTTCGACAACGCGATCCCCGTTACTGAGTCCGCTTCCCTCCAAGGCATACGGCACGACTCCGTTCGTCAACCGGAAGCCAGCGCCATCGGTGATTACTGCTTCGCTGCCGTCAGGGTAGGTGACGACATCGCCCACCAATGCCAGGCAATGTTCATCAATTGTGACACTGCCCGTTGCCTTACTTACGACGCCACCACGTTCTGTTCTTGATCCAGCGGTCGCATACAAGTTGACCCTCTCATTCATCGTGTCGCTCGTGTGGTGTTAGAGAGATAGGAAGCTAACCGATGCAACGGCGGAACTCGAGAGATTGGAGGTGAATTATTGTAAAGCTCCGGCTTCCCCGGCTTCGTCAGCCACAGCTTGACCGGAGACTCGTCTTAGAAGCTCGGGTAGTTGGCTTCCGTCCACAGAAATTCTACGTTCTTCTTATCGTCCTCGAAGCCGAGTTCCATCGTTCGATCAAATGCGGCATTGAGCCGGTCCAGTAAAGTTGAGTCGTCCGCAAGGTTCGGGAATAATCAACGATATCCTGCTTCACCGTCAGAACGAAATTCCGATCGTCAGACGTACCAGCGCCTTCCACTCATCTTCAGAAAACTTATACATGTTATGTTGATTGGGGGTTACTCACTTTTGGATCGACGCCGAAGAAAGCCATTGCGACCGCGATATGGCGGTTCGGGCGCTTTGGTCATCCACCTCAATGCGCTTCTGCGGCGACAACCCCGGTTCTCGCAATTGCTCCGCGATAACGGGTCTCTTATAAAAACCCGGTTCCACACTCTCCATAAAAAGGAAGGCGACGAGGTGCTTTTCCTCGGTAAAAGCCTAGCCGTTCCGCCTCGGCTCGGGCAGAACGCAATGGGTTCTCTAGGTCAGATGTGGACTCGAACTTATCCATTCGACTTGATATAAAAACGTTCGCCGTCGAACAGCTAAAGCCATTTGAGCGCCGCGCCGAAGAAATCGGCGCGTGCCGTCTTCCTGAGCGACGTAGCCAGCTCATGCAGTACGCGCGGGTCCCAATAGCGCAATAGCACCTCCTGGCCGTCCGGCTGCACGGCGTTCAAGCGTTCGCGGAGCTTTGCCGCCAGCGTTGGCGCGTGATCCGTGCAGAAGAGCCAGACCACGGATGGACGCGACGCTTCAAGGGTCCCTCCGCGTGCGCGGAAATAGACCCTGCGGCTCTGGCTCGTGCCGTTGAACTGATGGATTCCTTGCAGCCGGTCTCTCACAAACCCAAGGCATCGCGAAAGCCAAAAAAAAGCCGCTCGACGTTTCACTCGAGCGGCTTTCATCACATCATCGACCCGCAAGAACCCCTACTTCCCCAACCCCGCCGCAGCAATCTTCTGCTCCGCCGTCTGCGCATAAAGCGCATGCAGATGCGTCGTCGGATGGACCGTATCCGCGTACATATACGTCTGGTCCGCGTCCGCCGTCGTGCGCGTCTGCGGCGAGCAGAACAGCGACGTCGCAAAATCGCTCGGATTCGGCTCGCCGTATGCCTTCGCGGCTGCGGCCATCGCCTGCAGATTGCAGCCCGTGCCTGTATTCGACACCGCGAAACCATACTGCTGGTAATTCGCCGTGATATTCGCAAGCGGCCCGACGATATCCAGGAAAATCACCTTCGACATCAGCCCCGTCTGCGTCAGCGCGGCCGCGAGCGCCTGATTGAAGCCGAGCGATGCCTGAGACAGCAGCGCCCGCGTCGTCGGCGTGCTCATCATGCCCTGTGGCGTCGTGCCGATATCCGGCACGTTCGACACCAGCACATGCGTCGCGCCGCTTTGCACGATCTTGCCGACGATGCCCGCCAGATCGATCGCCGCCTGCCCGATCGCCGCCGTCGCCTGCGCCGGCGTCATCTGGCCCGCCTGCACGGCCGTCAGGTTATACAGGATGTCGTTCGCGCCGCCATTGACGATCACCAGCTGCCCCGCGTTGAAGCTGCCATGCGAGCTCAGATAGTTCGTCACCTGGGTCGAGACCGGCACCGTCAGCGCGCCCGCGTAATTTGCCGGGTCCGTGCCGCGGTGGCCGATGCCGATCGGATTCGACACGCGCGAGCCGCCCTGTGCGTACCCGAAGCCGGCCTGTGCAGTGGGCGGCGTGCCGAAGCCGCCGGTCATCGCCGGGGTCAGCGTGTCGCCGTAATACTGCGCGACGTCCTGCACCCACACCTGGCCAGGGTTCGTCGTGAAGCGTCCGCCGCCAAAGTTGGCCGCCGCGACCGGCGCGTACGTGCCGGCATCGGACAGGCTGTCGCCGAACGATACGACCTGCAGCTTGATCCCGCCGGCGGGCGTCGAATTGTTGTCGTCTGAACCGCCGCCGCATGCGGCGAGCAGGGCGAATGCCGCGCCCGCGATGGCGGTGCGGGCGTAACGCGCCAGGGCGGCGCGCGTCGAGCGATGCTTCTTCATGGACCTCGTCTCCGTTCTTCGGTTTTGTACTTGTCTCGCGGCGCTTGCATGCGCCGCTCGTGCTGCTGCATCGATTGTGCCGCAAGCAGGGCGCATGTCGAGCGATGCCTTTCGTTCGGTTCTTCTCGCCCCGCCGCGCCTTCAAGCGTACACGCCGCGCGCGCCTCATCGCGCGTGACTTTGTAGAACAATCCTTCGGTCGCCGGCCGCAAACAAACCGACGACGCGGGTTTCACTCGATAGCCGATTCACCCGCGCCGATGCTCATCGCAGGCCTTACTCGCCCGCCGCCTTGCCCGGGCCTTCGTAGACCCATTCGAGCAGCGCGTCGTGGGCGGCGCGGGCCGCTTCCGCGCGCGGATCGTTGATGAAACTCACGACCACATAGCTCTGCCCGTCCGCCGCGCCAACATAGCCCGCAATCGCGCGCACGTCGCGCAAGGTGCCGGTCTTGATGTGCGCGTTGCCGCCCGCGCCCGCGTTCGAGAGCCGGTTGCGCATCGTCCCGTCGACGCCCGCGATCGGCAACGATTCGACGAACACTTGCGCGACGGGACTCGCGTTCGCCGCCAGCAAGAGATCCGCGAGCGAGGAGGCCGCGATGGTTTCGTCGCGCGATAGTCCCGAGCCGTTGTCGAGCGAAAGGCCGTTCATCGGCAGGGCGCTGCGGCGCAGGAACGTCTGGATGGCCTGCGCCGATTTCGCCGTCGTGGCGGGCGGCTTGCCTTGCGCCGCGCCGACGGTCAGGAACAGGTTGCGCGCCATCACGTTGTTGCTGTACTTGTTGATGTCGCGAACGATGTCCGACAGCACCGGACTGCGATGCGTGCCGACGAGCCGCGCGTTCGAAGGCGTCGGGCCCTCGCGCGTCGCGCCCTGGAACGTGCCGCCCGCCTGCTTCCACAACGCGAGGAAGCCGCCCGCGAAGAACGTCGAATGATCGAGCGCGGCGACGTTGATCGTGCGCGATCCGCAGCGCAGCGGATAGTCGCCGATGAACGATGCCTGCACGAAGCCGCCCTGCGTCTGGGCCACGCTCGGCGATGCCGCCGGCAGCGTGCCCGCGCATGCGCCACGCGTGACGCGCAGTTCGTTGTCGATCTGCAGTTGCGCGAGTTGCGGCAGGACGTCGATGGAGACTTGCCCGTCCGGATTCGGCGTCAGCGTGAACGAAAGCGACTTGAACGCATAAAGCAGCGGATCGGGGCCGACGTTGTAGGGCGCGGCGTCGTCGTTGTCGAAGGCGGGGAGATCGCGCGTGGAGGCGTCGAAATAGCGCTTGTCGAGCACGAGCGCGCCGTCGATGCCGGCAATGCCGCTCTGGCGGATCTGGCCGACGAGGTCGATCAGTTCTTCCGGCACGAGCTTCGGGTCGCCGGTGCCCTGAATGTACAGATTGCCGTGGAGGATGCCTTGCGCATCGACGTCGCCGTCCGCGTAGGCAGTCGTCTTCCAGCGATAGTCCGGACCGAGCATCGACAGCGCCGAGTACGTCGTGACGAGTTTCATCGTCGATGCGGGGAGCATCGGCCGGTCCGCGTTGATCGCGACGAGCGGCGTCGCCGCGCCGATGCGCTGCACGACCACGCTCATCGACGAGAGCGGCACGTGCGCCCGGGCAAGTGCGCCCATCACCGATGCGGGCAGCGGCCCGGCCGGCGCCGCGACGCGCGCGGCCTTCTCGGCTCGTGCGGCTTTCTTCACGCTCTTCGCCTTCGCGCCGCCGATCGCCGCGCGCTCCGGCGCATGCTTCTGCGATTCCGACTTCGTGCCGCCGCGCGCCGCTGCATCGGGTGAATGGGAGAGCGCGGCGCAGGCGAGCGCCGTGGCGAGTGCGAACGTTGACAGACGCGCGGAAACGGAACCGGGAATCGGAGAAAAAAACAGCATACGGGGCTTGCGTTCTTGAAGGAAAGTCGGGGCGGCGGCGCCAGAGTCGAAGGCCGGCCCGGGCGAAGCGGCTATTGTAGACAAGCCGGCTTGCGGAATTCGTACGGACGTGCCGGCGCGCAGGACGGCGGTTAAGTCACGCTTAAGCCTGCCGTGCGGCCGCGCGGATAAAATCACCGCATCCCCAACCGAAGACGATGACATGCGTATCCTGCTAGTCGAAGATGACCGGATGATCGCCGAGGGCGTGCGCAAGGCACTGCGCGCGGACGGCTTCGCGGTCGATTGGGTGCAGGACGGCGAGGCGGCGCTCACGGCCGTCGCCGGCGAAGCCTACGACCTGATGCTGCTCGATCTCGGCCTGCCGAAGCGCGACGGCCTCGACGTGCTGAAGACGCTGCGCGCCCGGGCGAATCCGCTGCCGGTGCTGATCGTCACCGCGCGCGATGCGATCGCGGATCGCGTGAAAGGCCTCGACGCCGGCGCCGACGATTATCTGGTCAAGCCTTTCGATCTCGACGAACTCGGCGCCCGCATGCGCGCGCTGATCCGCCGTCACGCGGGACGCGGCGAATCGCTCGTGCGGCACGGCACCCTGACGCTCGATCCGGTCGGGCATCAGGTGACGCTCGCGGGCGCGCCGGTCGCGTTGTCGGCGCGTGAGTTCGCGTTGCTCGAAGCGCTGATGGCGCGGCCCGGCGCGGTGTTATCGAAGAGTCAGCTCGAAGAGAAAATCTACGGCTGGGGCGAGGAGATCGGCAGCAACACCGTCGAGGTCTATATCCATTCGCTGCGAAAGAAGCTCGGCGCCGATCTCATCCGCAACGTGCGCGGTCTCGGCTACATGGTCGCGAAGGACGCCTGATGCGGTCGATCCGCCGCCAACTGCTGATCTGGCTGCTCGCACTCGTGATCGTCGGCGTCGGGTTTGCCGGATGGCTGACCTACCGGCAGGCGCTCGCCGAAGCCAACGAGCTGTTCGATTACCAGCTTCAGCAAATCGCGGCGGCGCTGCCGTCCGAGCCGTTCTCGTCGGTGCTGACGTCGCGCAGCGAAAGCGATGAAGGCGTCGTCATCCAGATATGGAACCGCAACGGCGTGCTGATGTACTACTCGCATCCGCGTGTGCCGCTCGCGCCGCATGCCGAACTCGGCTTCTCCACCGAAATGACCGCGCGCGGCGAATGGCGCGTGTACAGCGCGATCGTCGGCGATAACGTCGTGCAGCTCGCGCAGCCGCTGTCGATCCGCAATCGCGTCGCGGCGGGCGTCGCGTGGCGCACGCTGTGGCCGCTCGTGCTGCTCTTGCCGCTGCTCGGCCTCGCCATCTGGGTGATCGTCGGCAAAGGGCTTGCGCCGCTGCAGCGCGTGACGCGTGCGCTCGACACGCGTCACCCCGAGGCGCTCGATCCGCTCTCCGATCAACGCCTGCCGCAGGAAGTGCGGCCGCTCGTGCGGGCACTGAACGCGCTGTTGTCGCGGCTGTCGGCGGCGCTCGATACGCAGAAAGCCTTCGTCGCCGATGCCGCGCACGAGCTGCGCACACCGCTCGCCGCCGTGAAGATCCAGGCGCAGCTCGTCGCGCGCGCGGATGACGAACCGACCCGCCGCGAGGCGCTCTCGGATCTCAATGAAGGCATCGCGCGGGCGACGCGGCTCGTGGAGCAACTGCTCGCGCTGGCGCGATCGGAGCCGGATGGCAAGGCGGTCGCGAAGGCCGTCGATCTGCGCGCGCTGCTCGACGACTGCGTGCGCGCATACGTGCTGGTCGCCGAGGAGCGCGGCGTTGACCTGGGCATCGAGGCGAGCGAGCCGGCGACGGTCATCGGCGATCCGGATTCGCTGCGCGTGATGTTCAACAACCTGATCGACAACGCGACCAAGTACACGCCGAGGGGCGGACGTGTGGATGTCTGCCTGACGCTGCGCGACGGGCGGCCCGTCGTGGAGATCGCCGATACGGGGCCGGGCATTCCAGCCGATGAACGCGAGCGTGTGTTCGACCGCTTCTATCGCGTGGGGGAAAGCGCGAACCGTGCGCGGACGGATGTCGCGGGAAGCGGACTGGGGCTTGCGATCGTCAGGCGCATCGCGGACCAGCACCGGGCGAGCGTCGATCTGGCGGAGTCGGCGGGTGGAGGCCTGAAAGTCGTCGTCCGGCTTTGAGAACGCGTCGAACTAATAGAAGACGCCGTGCTTCGCCAGTTAATCCTGCTAAATGGCCGCGAATATCAGATATTGATTGAGGTTTGTCTTCTAGTTTTTTTTGAAAGGCTGAAAAGGACCGCGTATCGCCAAGTCATTTAGGAAAACTCTGCTTTCGCCCGGTACACGTCACTCAGTACGCTTCATCGCTCGTTTGTTAACCTGAGGAGGCGGTGCAATGAAGATTACGAGCTGCAGGTACGGCATTTCCGGCCGCAGAATTATGAAAGCGATATGCGCGAGCCGAGCAAAGGTTATCGTCGCCGTTTGCGCGATGTCGATCGGAAGCACGGCCGCGTTCGCTGACGCGGGATGGGTGACCGTGTGCAGCAGTGCTACATTTACCGCCTACGGCAGTGCGGGCACCATGATGGGTTACAACTCCAATGGTTGCACTACAGCTACGCCGGACTTCGTGCAGCTTGCGGGCGACAGTAGTGCGAACCCGTCGGAGTGGGTAAAGTTGAGCGACGGCACCGTTGACATCGGTGCAGGTACGAGCATCCAGATGCATCAGCTCATGGACATGAACGGCAGCAAGATCCAGGGGCTCGCGCCCGGCGAACTCTCGGCGAGCAGCACCGAAGCGGTCAACGGCGCACAGCTTTACGCAACCAACCTGCAGGTGGCGGACAACACCGCCGCCATCAACGCGCTGAGCGGCGCCGTCAACCTCGTCCGGCAGGACCCGACGACGCGCGCCATCACCGTTGGCAAGGACACGGACGGCACGGTCGTCGACGTCACCGGCACAAGCGGCGCGCGTCAGGTCACAGGCGTCGCGGCAGGCGCGCTCAGCGCCGACAGCACCGATGCGGTCAACGGCTCGCAGCTTTATCAGACCAACGTCCAGGTCGATGCGCTGAACCAGCGCGTGCAGAACATTTCCATCGGCGGAACGCCGGTTCTCGCTTCGCAGGCCAACGATGCGCCCGCATCTGCAACCGGTGCCAACGCGACGGCCATCGGTAACGGCGCGCAGGCCACGGCGGCGAACTCCGTCGCGCTCGGCGACCGTTCGGTCGCATCCGAGGACAACACGGTATCGGTGGGATCGGCGGGTAACGAGCGTCGCGTGACCAACGTCGCAGCCGGCGTGCGGGGCACGGACGCGGTCAACATGAATCAGTTGAACGCACTGCAGAACAATGTGAACGCGGTTGCGCGCGAAGCGTTCGCGGGCGTCGCTGCCGCGATGGCGATGCCCAACCTCACGCCGAATCAGCCGGGCAGGACGGTGGTCGCAGCGGGCGTCGCGAACTACAAGGGTTATACGGCGATCGGTCTGGGCGGCACGTATCGCTCGGAGAACAATCGCTGGCTGGTGAACGCGGCGGCATCGGTGACACCGCACGGCGACACGGGCGTGCGCGGTCAGGTCGGCTACGAGTTCTGAACGCACCGGTCAGTCCACAACGCCATCGAAGGGCGGCTATCCGAAAGGGCAGCCGCCCTTTCGCTTTCTTGGGCTTGCTTCGGTTTTCTTTCACTATCGACGTTGCACGGCTTTAAGAAAGATTTAAGCGACACCCCTTAATCTTCCGTCATCCGTAGAGTCCGCTCTACCCAAGCGCACCTGTTATCTGGAGCACACGATGAAAGCGAAGATTGTCACCCGTAGCGCCGTCGCCGCCGCAGTCGCCGTTGCGTTGTCGGCAGGTTATGTCGCCGGCCATAACAACGTTCCCGCGCCGCAGGTCATCGCGCCCGCGCAGGCCGCGATGATGCCGGCCGAAGCCGCCGCCAAGACCGGCATCCCCGATTTCTCGGGCCTCGTCGAAACTTACGGCCCGGCCGTCGTCAACATCAGCGCGAAGCACGTGGTGAAGCAGGCGTCCGCGCGCCGCAACGGCGCTAATCAGTTGCCGATGGACCCCGACGATCCGTTCTATCAGTTCTTCAGGCGCTTCGGCGGCATGCCCGGATTCGGCGGTGGCCAGGGCGGCCCCGGCGCGGATCGTCCGAGCGAAGGGCTCGGCTCGGGCTTCATCGTAAGTAGCGACGGCTACATCCTCACGAACGCGCACGTCGTCGATAACGCGAACGTCGTCACGGTCAAGCTGACGGACAAGCGCGAGTTCCGCGCGAAGGTCGTCGGGGCCGACAAGCAATCCGATGTCGCGGTGCTGAAGATCGACGCGAAGAGTCTGCCGACCGTGAAGATCGGCGACCCGAACGGCAGCAAGGTCGGCCAGTGGGTCGTGGCGATCGGCTCGCCTTATGGTTTCGACAACACGGTGACGTCGGGCATCATCAGCGCGAAATCGCGCGCGTTGCCGAACGAGAATTACACGCCGTTCATTCAGACCGACGTGCCGGTGAATCCGGGCAATTCGGGCGGGCCGCTCTTCAACCTGCAGGGCGAGGTCATCGGCATCAACTCGATGATCTATTCGCAGACCGGCGGCTTTCAGGGTCTTTCGTTCGCCATCCCGATCAATGAGGCGATCAAGGTCAAGGACGCGCTCATCAAGACCGGACACGTGGACCGCGGGCGTTTGGGCGTGACCGTGCAGGCGATGAACAAGACACTCGCCAATTCGTTCGGCATGAAGGCGCCGCAGGGCGCGCTCGTGAGTTCGGTCGAGCCGGGCGGACCGGCGGCGAAGGCCGGTCTTCAGCCGGGCGATGTGATCGTCGCGCTGAACGGGGTGCCGGTGACGGATTCGACGTCGCTGCCGTCGCAGGTCGCGGGACTGTCGCCGGGCAGTTCGGCGAAGGTGCAAGTGTGGCGCGACAAGACCACGAAGGATATCGACGTGAAGATCGGCGCCCTCAAGGATGCGAAGACCGCCAGCGCCGATGCGAACGGCGACGGCAGCGGCGGCGCATCGCAGGATGCGCGGCTCGGTGTCGCGGTGCGGCCGCTCACGCCGGAGGAGAAGCAGGAGGGATCGCTGTCGCGCGGGCTCGTCGTGCAACAGGCGAACGGCGCGGCAGCGAGCGCGGGCATTCAGGCGGGCGACGTGATCCTGGCCGTCAACGGCCAGCCCGTCACCAGCGTGCAGCAATTGAAGGCGATGGTTTCGCACGCGGGCGACAGCCTCGCGCTCTTGATCCAGCGTGACGATGCGCAGATCTTCGTGCCCGTGGATCTGGGTTGATCGCTGCGGCTGCGGCGGGCACGCAGCGTGCTTTTTGCGTTGCGGTGCCCTATCGCGCTGACCTGGCGCATCGGGCGTGACGTCGCTGGCGCTCCGGCGCACGGCGGCATCGGACAAGGAGCCAACAACGATGACGATGACGAGCAAAACGGGAAAGCTGGCAGCGACGCTGCTGGCGACGGCGCTCGCCGCGGGTCTCGCGAGCGGCGCGTGGGCGCAAGCGGCGAGCGGCGTGAATGCTGCAAGCGCCGGCACGGCCGACACGGGCAGCGCGGGCAACAGCAACGGCGGCGGCCTGCCGCAGATCGAGCAACAGGGCGATGTGTCCTACACGTCGGGCGGCGTCGGTCTCGACGAATCGCGCGCATTGTTGCGCGAACAGGCGCACTGGGCGCTATCGCTGCGCTTCACCGGGCCGACCGCGGATTATCTGTCGGGCGTGCACGTGCGAATCGTCGGCGGGAAGGGCGGCGAAGTCCTGAACACGGAATCGATGGGTCCTTACATGCTCGTCAAACTGCCGGCGGGCAACTACACGGTCTACGCGAAGTACAAGGACCAGGAGAAGAAGCAATCCGTCAGCGTGGCCGGTCCGGGCAAGGCAAAGGCGGCGTTCCACTGGAACATCCAATGACGCGGTGAGCCGCGTATCAGGACTGCCACTCCCCCGCGACGGGAGTTTGTCTCATAATCAAGTCACGAGTCGACTCCGGTTAGCTCGTGGCTTTTTTGTGGCTTGTGACGGGGCGCGCGGTCGCGCCTCGCGCTTCTCTGAACCGCAGCGCGGAGGACAGCACGATGAGCACGGACCTGAACGACGGGCACGCGGCGCACCGCATCGAGATTTTGCCGAACGCCCGGCGCTGCCGCGTCATCCACCAGGGCGTCACGTACGCCGATACCCACGCATCCCTCACGCTGAGCGAAACGGGGCACGAGAACGTTCACTATTTTCCGCGCGCCGACGTGAACATGGCGCGGCTCGAACGCTCGGTTCACACGTCGCACTGCCCGTTCAAGGGCGATGCCACCTACTACCATCTGCTGACCGAAGACGGTCCGATCGAGAACGCCGTCTGGAGCTACGAAAGCCCGTTCGACGCCGTGGCGGGCATCAAGGGGTATCTGGCGTTTTATCCGTCGCGGGTGGATCGCATCGACGAGACTTCTTAGCGAGCCGCCGCACAGACGCGCGCTGGCCGGCGTGCCAAAACAGGCGGAACCGATCGAACGCGATCGAAAGCCAGCGTCAGGCGTTTCTCGTCCCGGAGGCCCGGATGGAAGTCACGGAAGCGTTGCGCGTGCCGCTCGACCCGGCGCATGTCCGGGATGCGCTCGGCGACCTCGCATTGTTGCGGGCGAGCCTGGAAAACTGCGAGTCGTTTGCGCGCACGCCGGCCGGTGAGTACGCGCTGACGCTCGTCGTGCCGCTCGGCGCGCTGCGGGCGCGCTACGAGGTGCGCGCGCATCCTGCGGGGCGCACGCGGCAGGGCGGCGGCATGGAGCCGCCGTCGCGGGAGCACGGCGACGCGCAGCAGGATGGCTACGCCCGCACGCTCAGTTTCAAGGCGCGCGGGGAGGGCGTGGGTTCATTGCGCGGGCAGATTGCGGTCGCACTGAATGCGGAGGACGACGCAAGCGCCACGTGGATCGAATACACCGTCTGGGCGACGGTCACGGGCCCGCTCGCCGGCTTGCCGCCGCGTCAGATCGAGAACGCGCTGCGCGAAGGGGCCGACGATTTCTTCGCCGAATTCTGCGAAGTCGTGCGCGCCAAGCACGGCTTGCCGTCGATGCGCGCGGCACGCGAGCGCACGCGCCGTCACGTGTTCTTGCGGCCGGGCGGCATGTCGGCGGCGTTCTCGCGTCGCGGGGGCTCGACGGCGCGCGCGATGCATCTCGCATCCGGCGATGCCGCCGCGAGCGGCGTGCTGCGGCATCGGCTCGGGACGCACGCGTTCGGCGCGCATGACCGGGAGCACCGGCACGATACGCACCCGTTCGGATTGCCGGGCTGGGCCTGGGTAGCGATGCTGATCGGGATCGCGGCACTGGTGTTTTTTGCGCGGCGGGCGGCGCTGCAGTAACGCGGCTCCGGCGTTACAGTCTCCGGTTCCAACCCATCGAGGACCCGCCATGCCCCGCCGCGCGCTCATCGTCATCGACGTGCAGAACGAATACGTCACCGGCAATCTGCCGATCGAATATCCCGACGTGCAGGTATCGCTTGCCAACATCGGTCGCGCGATGGACGCCGCCGATACCCACGGCATCCCCATTGTCGTGGTGCAGAATTTCGCGCCGTCCACCGCGCCGATCTTCGCGCGCGGTTCTGCGATGGCGGAACTTCACGAATCCGTCGCAGATCGTCCGCGCGCGCACTACGTCGAAAAGTCGCTGCCGAGCGCCTTCGCGGGCACGGACCTCGCCGGCTGGCTCGCGGCGCGCGAAATCGACACCATCGTGATCGCCGGTTACATGACCCACAATTGCGACGATTCCACCGTGCGTCATGCCGTCCACGCTGGCCTGTCGGTGGAGTTTCTCGTCGATGCGACCGGCGCCGTGCCGTATGAAAACCGCGCGGGCCGGGCAAGCGCGGAAGAGATTCATCGCGTGTTCACGGTCGTGATGCAGTCGCGGTTCGCCGCCGTGCTGACTACCGACGAATGGATCGCTGCGCTCGCGAACGGCGAGCCGCCGGCACGCGACAACATCTACGCATCGAATCAGCGGGCGCGTTCCGTCGCGCGTTGATTCAGACGCTCGCCGGCATCAGTAAGGCAGGACTCGAGCGCAACGCGTCGAAGCACGCGTCGATCAGCGCTTCGGAATCCTGCGCCGGATCGACGGCTTCCGGCAGCATCAGCGAGTCATGCAGGATGCCAGTGAACAGTGCGTGAAGCAGCGTGGTGGCACGCCGCGTGTCGAGCGCCGCCGGCAATTGCTGCTTGTCGATGGCGTTGCGCAGCGCCCGCTCGATCCGCTCCATCCCGTCGCGCATGTTGTTCTGGTGACGCTCGCGCACCGGCCCCATCTCTTCGACGAATTCGCACTTCAGAAACAGGATGTCGAACACGCGGCGGCGCTGTTCGTCAGCGGTGATGTTGCGCATGCACCAGACGAAAATCTCGCGGATATGCGCGAGCGGGTCCGGCTCCTTGCCGTCGAGCGTCGCTTCGACGAGCTCGTCGAGCGGCAGCAGGCTGCGGTCGAACATCGCGTTGAAGAGGTCGCCCTTGTTCGTGAAGTGCCAGTAGATCGCGCCGCGCGTGACGCCCGCCGCCTGCGCAATGTCCGCAAGCGACGTCCGCGAAACGCCTTTTTCATAAAAAACGCGTTCGGCGGCGTCCAGAATGCGGTTGCGCGTCTCCTGCGCTTCTTCCTTGGTTCGTCTGACCATGTTCGTGATGACAACTGCCGCGAGCCGGGCGCGTCGGCGGGTAGTGCGAAAGGGGATTGACGGGGAGCGTTTGAGCGTTACAGGCCCGACGCGGCGGATGTTTGTTACGCCAGTAATCTGCGCTGTAGCAGATTTTTACATTCATTCGTGAATGTATTTATAATACCACCCCACACGACGTCAAGACCGTTTCAAGGCTTTTTGGTCATATTTCGTCCACCGATGGTCAGATTCGTCAGCAGCGCCAGCGGCCGCGTCCAAGTCGTGCGCTGCCGGCATCACAGATGCGCGCGTCGGCATTCAGGCGACGAGTTGCCTCTCATTTTTGAGAGGCACGCGTTTTTTTTCGCTACCAGTTATGAACAGAGGTCGCTCCATGCGCTTCGAAAGGGTTCCCTATCACCTCGTCAGTGCCGCAACGGCTGCCATGCTTCTGGCGGCGTGCGGACAGAAACAATCGGCCCCGCCGCCGCAGACGCCCGAAGTCGGCGTCGTGACGGTCCAGCCGACCGCCGTGCCGGTCACGACCGAACTGCCGGGCCGCACGAGCGCGTATCTCGTCGCGCAGGTGCGGGCGCGCGTTGACGGCGTCGTGCTGCGCCGTGAATTCACCGAAGGCAGCATCGTCAAGGCGGGGCAGCGGCTCTACAAGATCGATCCGGCGCCGTACATCGCCCAGTTGAACAACGCGAAGGCGTCGCTGGCGAAGGCGCAGGCCAATCTCGCATCGACGACCGCGCAGGCGAATCGCTACAAGGTGCTCGTCGCGGCGAACGCCGTCAGCAAGCAGGACTACGACAACGCCGTCGCCTCGCAAGGCCAGGCCGCAGCCGATGTGGCAGCGGGCAAGGCTGCCGTCGATACCGCGCAGATCAACCTCGGCTATACCGATGTCGTCTCGCCGGTCACGGGTCAGGTCGGCATTTCGCAGGTCACGCCGGGCGCCTACGTGCAGGCGAGCCAGGCCACGCTGATGGCTACCGTTCAGCAGCTCGATCCCACTTACGTCGATCTCACGCAGTCGAGTCTCGATGGCCTCAAGCTGCGTCGCCAGATTCAGGAAGGCCGTCTCACGACGAGCGGCCCGAATGCCGCGAAGGTGTCGCTCGTGCTGGAAGACGGCCGCGTCTATTCGGAGAAGGGCAAGCTGCAGTTCACCGACGTCACCGTCGATCAGACCACCGGCTCCGTCACCGTTCGCGCGATCTTCCAGAACAAGGACCGCGTGCTGCTGCCGGGCATGTTCGTGCGCGCGCGCATCGAAGAGGGCGTGAATCCGAGCGCGCTCGTCGTGCCGCAGATCGGCATCACGCACGATCAGAAGGGCACGCCGACCGCGCTCGTCGTCGGCGACGACAACAAGGTCGCGCTGCGCCAGCTCGTCACGTCCGGCACCTACGGCCAGAACTGGGTCGTCGAAAGCGGCCTTAAGCCGGGTGACCGCGTGATCGTGCAAGGCGTCGACAAGGTCAAGCCGGGTGCGGACGTCAAGGCAGTGCCCGCGCAACTGCCGGCAGCGGCCGGGGGCGCCTCCCAGGCGAGCGATGCGCAAGCCGCGCAGTCCGCGTCGTCCGCTCAACCCGCATCTGCTGCCTCGGGCGCGTAAAACCAGGAGCCCGCCTCATGGCAAAGTTCTTTATCGATCGCCCGATTTTCGCGTGGGTGATCGCCATCGTTCTGATGCTCGCCGGTATCGCGGCCATCTTCACGTTGCCGGTCGCGCAGTATCCGACCATCGCGCCGCCGGGCGTGCAGATCAGCGCGACGTATCCGGGCGCATCGGCGAAAACGGTCGAAAACACCGTGACGCAGGTGATCGAGCAGCAGATGAGCGGTCTCGACCACCTGCTGTATCTGTCGTCCACGTCGGATGACTCCGGCACCGCGACCATCACGCTGACGTTCGCGCCGGGCACGAACCCGGACATCGCGCAGGTGCAGGTGCAGAACAAGCTGCAGCTCGCGACGCCGCTTCTTCCGCAAGTCGTGCAGCAGCTCGGCACCAAGGTCACGAAGTCGAGCAACAGCTTCCTGCTCGTGCTCGCGTTCGTGTCCGAAGACGGCAGCATGTCGAAGTACGACCTCGCGAACTACGTGGCGTCGCACATTCAGGATCCGGTCAGCCGTCTCGACGGCGTCGGCACGGTCACGCTGTTCGGCTCGCAATACGCGATGCGCATCTGGCTCGACGCCAACAAGCTGACCAACTTTGGCCTCACGCCGGTCGACGTGCAGACCGCGCTGCAGGCGCAGAACGTGCAGGTCGCGGGCGGCTCGCTCGGCGGCACGCCGTCGGTGCCGGGGCAGATGCTGCAGGCGACCATCACCGAAGCGACGCTGCTGTCCACGCCCGAGCAGTTCGGCAACGTGCTGCTGAAGGTCAATCAGGACGGCTCGCAAGTGCGCCTGAAGGACGTGGCGCGCATCGAGCTCGGCGGCGAGAACTACAACTTCGACACGAAGTACAGCGGCCAGCCCGCGGCGGGCTTCGGTATTCAGCTCGCGACCGGCGCGAACGCGCTCGCGACCGCAAAGGCCGTGCGCCAGAAGATCGACGAGCTGTCGAAGTACTTCCCGCACGGGCTCGTCGTGAAGTACCCGTACGACACGACGCCGTTCGTGCGCCTGTCGATCGAGGACGTGGTCAAGACGCTGATCGAAGGCATCGTGCTGGTGTTCCTCGTGATGTATCTGTTCCTGCAGAACCTGCGCGCGACGCTGATCCCGACCATCGCGGTGCCGGTGGTTCTGCTCGGCACGTTCGCGATCATGGCGGCGGTCGGCTTCTCGATCAACACGTTATCGATGTTCGGTCTCGTGCTCGCGATCGGCCTCTTGGTTGACGATGCGATCGTGGTGGTGGAAAACGTCGAGCGGGTGATGGCGGAAGAGGGCTTGTCACCACGCGAGGCGACCCGCAAGGCGATGGGCCAGATCACCGGCGCGCTGGTGGGCGTGGCGCTCGTGCTGTCGGCGGTGTTCGTGCCGGTGGCGTTGTCGGGCGGCTCGGTCGGGGCGATCTATCGACAGTTCTCGCTGACGATCGTCTCCGCGATGGTGCTCTCCGTGCTGACCGCGTTGATCCTGACGCCGGCGCTGTGCGCGACGATCCTGAAGCCGATTCCGCAGGGCCATCACGAACAGAAGAAGGGCTTCTTCGGCTGGTTCAACCGCACCTTCGACAAGAGCCGCGACAAGTATCACTCGGGCGTGTATCACGTCATCAAGCGTTCGGGACGGTGGCTGCTGATCTACCTGGTCGTGATCGTCGCGGTGGGCCTGTTGTTCGTGAAGCTGCCGAAGTCGTTCCTGCCGGATGAAGACCAGGGCACGATGTTCGTGCTCGTGCAGACGCCGGCCGGCTCCACGCAGGAAACCACGGCGCGCGCGCTGAAGGACGTGTCCGACTATCTGCTGAACGACGAAAAGGCGATCGTCGAATCGACGTTCACGGTCAACGGCTTCAGCTTCGCGGGCCGCGGTCAGAACGCGGGTCTCGTGTTCGTGCGGATGAAGGACTACGCGCAGCGCCAGAAGGGCGACCAGAAGGTGCAGGCGCTCGTCGGCCGGCTGTTCGGGCGCTTCTCCGGCTACAAGAACGCGGTGGTGTTCCCGGTCAATCCGCCGTCGATTCCCGAACTCGGCACGGCAGCGGGCTTCGACTTCGAGCTGCAGGACCGTGCGGGCGTGGGCCACGATGCGCTGATGAACGCGCGTAACCAGTTGCTCGGCATGGCCGCGAAGGACCCGTCGCTCGCGCAGGTGCGTCCGAACGGCCTGAACGATACGCCGCAGTTCAAGGTGAACATCGATCGCGAGAAGGCGCTGGCGCTCGGCGTCACGGCGGCATCCATCGATCAGACGTTCTCGATCGCGTGGGCATCGGCGTATGTGAACAACTTCCTCGACACCGATAGCCGGATCAAGAAGGTGTATCTGCAGGGCGACGCGCCGTTCCGCATGACGCCGGAAAACCTGAGCGACTGGTACGTGCGCAACGCGTCGGGCGGGATGGTGCCGTTCTCCGCGTTCGCCACCGGCAACTGGACGTACGGCTCGCCGAAACTGGAGCGCTACAACGGTATCTCGTCGGTCGAAATCCAGGGGGCGGCGGCGCCCGGCAAATCCACCGGCCAGGCAATGGCTGCGATGGAAGCGCTCGCCGCGAAGCTGCCCGCAGGCATTGGCTTCGAATGGACGGGCTTGTCGTATCAGGAAATCCAGTCGGGTTCGCAGGCGCCGATTCTGTATGGCATCTCGATTCTCGTCGTGTTCCTGTGTCTTGCGGCGCTGTATGAAAGCTGGTCGATTCCGTTCTCGGTCATCATGGTGGTGCCGCTCGGCGTGATCGGCGCGCTGCTTGCCGTGACCTTGCGCGGGCTCGAAAACGACGTGTTCTTCCAGGTCGGCCTGCTGACGACAGTCGGCTTGTCGGCGAAGAACGCGATTCTGATCGTCGAGTTTGCGCGCGAGTTGCAGATATCGGAAAAGATGGGCCCGATCGAAGCGGCGATGGAAGCGGCGCGGCTGCGCCTGCGCCCCATCCTGATGACCTCGCTCGCGTTCATTCTCGGCGTGATGCCGCTTGCGATCAGCAACGGCGCGGGTTCGGCGAGCCAGCACGCGATCGGCACGGGCGTGATCGGCGGGATGCTGACCGCGACGTTCCTCGCGATCTTCATGGTGCCGATGTTCTTCGTCGTGATCCGCGCGCAGTTCAGCGGCGACAAGGAAAATCCGGAAGTCGCGCTGGAGCATTACGAGCAGCATCACCCTGACGAGCAGCATCCGCGCGATGGCAACGAAGGACACTGACATGCGTAGACTTTCTTTGATGGCAGCGGCCATCGCGGTTCTGGCGACGGGCTGCACGATGGAGCCGAAGTACGAGCGTCCCGCCGCGCCCGTGTCCACGACGTTCCCGACCGGCGGCGTCTACGCGACGCAGCCGGGCGTGGCCCAGGGTGCGCGCAGTGCGCAGGGCGTCGCGGGCGCGGATATCGGCTGGCGGGACTTTTTCGTCGATGCGCGCCTGCAGCGGCTCATCGATATCGCTTGGAAAAACAACCGCGACTTGCGCGCGTCGGTGCTGAACATTCAGGCGGCGCAGGCGCAGTATCGGATCGTGCGTTCCGAACTGTTCCCGGCGATCGATGCTCAGGCGGGCCAGTCGGTGCAGCGCACGCCGCGCAACCTGTCGTTCCTCAACCAGACGATCTCGCGGACATACTCGGTCGGCCTGAATGCGTCGTGGGAAATCGATCTCTTCGGGCGCGTGCAAAGCCTGCGGGATCAGGCGCTCGCGCAGTATTTCTCGACCGCGTACGCCCGCAAGGCGTTCGAGATTTCGCTGATTTCGCAGGTGGCCGCGCAGTATCTGCAAGTGCTGCAGGCGGACGACCTGCTGCAAGTGACCGAGCAGACGCTCAAGACGGCGCAGGAGTCGTACAACATCGTCAAGCTGCAGTTCGACAACGGCACCGCGTCCGAACTCGATCTGAGCCAGTCGCAGACGGTGGTGGAAACGGCGACGGCGAACTATCAGGCGCAGCAGCGCGCGCGGGCGCAGGCAGTGAACGCGCTCGTGCTGTTGCTCGGCGAACCGCTTCCGGACGATCTGCCAGCCGGCATGCCGCTGAACGAACAGGACTTGCTGACGGACATTCCGGCCGGCTTGCCGTCCGATCTGCTGACGCGCCGCCCGGACATCATGGAGGCGGAGCAGAACCTGGTCGCGGCGAATGCGAACATCGGCGCGGCGCGGGCGGCGTTCTTCCCGAGCATTTCGCTGACGGGCAGCTTCGGCACGCTGAGCCCGACGCTCGGCGGTCTCTTCAAGCCGGGCTCGGCTGCATGGAGCTTCGCCCCGACGATCACGCTGCCGATTTTCGAGGGCGGCCAGAATCAGGCGAATCTCGATCTGGCGAACATCCAGAAGAATATTCAGATCGCGCAGTACGAGAAGGCGATTCAGTCGGCATTTCGCGATGTCGCCGATGGCCTCGCCGCACGCGGCACCTACGATCAGCAGATCCAGGCGCTCGAACGCGACACCGCCGCGCAGCAACGCCGTCTCGACTTGTCGACGATGCGTTACCGCCAGGGCGTCGATAGCTATCTCGGCGTGCTGACCGCGCAGCAGGACTTGTACTCCGTGCAGCAGACGCTCATCACCGCGCGCACCGAACGGCTCGCCAATCTGGTGACGCTGTATCAGGCGCTCGGCGGCGGATGGATCGAGCATACCGGCGACCAGCCGCGCCCCGCCGATGCTCCCGCCGATGTCGGATCGGCAAGCGCACCGCAGGGCGCATCGTCGCCAGCGGCAGCGGGATGATGCAGAACGCTGCCTAGTATCGGCAAGTCGAAGCCCGGCCATCGCGCCGGGCTTTTTTTCGGCCGTCGCTCGTGGCTAGGAATGCTTCGATACATTTGGTTTGCCGTCGTCAAATTTCATCGAATATGCGCTTCCATTAGCCATCCTGATGAAAGTCGCTATCTATAATCGCCCCGCTTGACGCGTTCGGGTATCGGGCGTCCATCGCACTGCGCTCACGGACGCCGCGAGCGAGGCCGTGCCTCTTCAGGCGGTGCCTCTTCGCCTGCCGTCGCGCAGGCAGCCGTCACAGCGAGATGGGCTCGTCCTGCACGCCATCTGCGGCGCGCCGGGCATGCGGCGGCCACACGCGCCGTCCGCATTCAGCACGCAACAAGTGCATCGATCGGTGTCCGCGCACGCCGGGCATCCGCGCTCATTGGCGTTCCCCACGGAGAACGCACGCACTTTCCCTTTTTCAAGTCATCAAAGAGGTCGCCGCTTCATGCGCTTCGAAAGGATTCCACACCGCCTCATCAGTGTCATGGCGGCCGCCATGCTCGCCGCTGCCTGCGGAGACAAGCATGCACCGATGACGCCGCCCACGCCCGAAGTCGGCGTCGTCACGCTTGCACCCGCCGCGGTGACGGTGACGAGCGAACTGCCGGGCCGCACCAGTGCGTTCGTCGATGCCCAGGTGCGCGCGCGTGTCGATGGCATCGTGCTCAAGCGCGAGTTCACCGAGGGCGGTCTCGTCAGGGCCGGCCAGCGCCTCTACAAGATCGATCCCGCGCCGTATCTCGCGCAGCTGGACAGCGCGAAGGCATCGCTTGCGAAGGCGCAGGCGAATCTCGTCTCGACGACGGCCCAGGCCGAGCGCTACAAGGTGCTGGTCGCCGCGAACGCGGTCAGCAAGCAGGACTACGACAACGCGGTCGCCGCGCTCGGCCAGGCCGCAGCGGAGGTGGCGGCGGCGAAGGCATCGGTGCGGACGGCGCAGATCAACGTCGGCTATACGGATGTGGTGTCGCCCGTGAGCGGCCAGATCGGCATCTCGCAGGTCACGCCCGGCGCCTACGTGCAGGCGAGCCAGGCCACGTTGATGGCGACCGTGCAGCAGCTCGACCCGATGTACGTCGATCTCACGCAATCGAGCCTCGACGGTCTCAAGCTGCGCCGTCAGATGCAGGAAGGGCGTCTTGCGAGCGCCGGCCCGAACGCAGCCGAAGTGACGCTGATTCTCGAAGACGGCCGCGTGTATCCCGAGAAAGGAAGGCTCCAGTTCAGCGATGTGACCGTCGACCGTTCGACCGGCTCCGTCACCGTGCGCGCGGTATTTCCGAACAAGGACCGCGTGCTGTTGCCGGGCATGTTCGTGCGCGCGCGCATCGAAGAGGGCGTCAATGCGAACGCGCTGCTCGTGCCGGTCGCCGGCGTCACGCATGACCAGAAGGGCACGGCCATCGCGATGGTCGTCGGCCAGGACGGCAAGGTCGCGCCGCGCCCGCTCGTGACATCGGGCATGCAGGGACACAACTGGATTGTCGAAAGCGGCGTCGCGGCGGGCGATCGCGTGATCGTCGAGGGCGTTGACAAGGTTCAGCCGGGGATGGCGGTGAAGGCCGCTCCCGTCGCGGCTGCTTCCGCGCCTAAGGCCTGAACCGGGGAGGCATTGCATCTATGGCCAGATTCTTCATCGATCGCCCGATCTTCGCGTGGGTGATCGCCATCATTCTGATGCTCGCGGGCCTCGCGTCGGTATCGACGCTGCCGGTCGCGCAGTATCCGACGGTCGCGCCGCCGTCCATCCAGATCAACGCGATGTTCCCCGGCGCATCGGCGCAAACCGTCGAGAACACGGTGACGCAGGTGATCGAGCAGCAAATGAACGGGCTCGACCACTTGCTGTATCTGTCGTCCACTTCCGACGATTCGGGCGCCGCGACCATCACGCTCACGTTCGCGCCGGGCACGAACCCCGACATCGCGCAGGTTCAGGTGCAGAACAAGCTGCAGCTCGCCACGCCGAGCCTGCCGCAAGTGGTGCAGCAACTGGGCCTCAGCGTGTCGAAGGCGAGCAACAGCTTCCTGCTCGTGCTCGCGTTCGTGTCCGGAGACGGCAGCATGGACCGCAACGACCTCGCGAACTACGTGGCGTCGCACGTGCAGGATTAGATCAGCCGTATCGACGGCGTCGGCACGGTGAACCTGTTCGGCACGCAATACGCAATGCGTATCTGGCTCGATCCGAACAAGCTGACGAAGTACAGCCTCATGCCGACCGACGTCCAGCAGGCGCTGCAGGCGCAGAACGTCCAGGTCGCGGGCGGCTCGCTCGGCGGCACCCCTGCGGTGCCCGGTCAGGCGATGCAGGCCACCATCACCGAGGCGACGCTGCTGCGCACGCCCGAACAGTTCGGCAACGTGCTGCTGAAGTCGAACGCGGACGGATCGCAGGTGCGCGTGAAGGATGTCGCGCGCGTCGAGCTCGGCGGTGAGAACTACAACTTCGAGACGCAGTACAACGGGCATCCGGCGGCGGGCTTCGGCATCAGTCTCGCGACCGGCGCGAATGCGCTCGCCACGGCGGAACGCGTGCGCAAGAAAGTCGCCGAGCTCTCGAAGTACTTCCCGCACGGGCTCGTCGTCACGTATCCGTACGACACGACGCCGTTCGTGCGGCAGTCCATTTCGGACGTGATCAAGACCCTGTGCGAAGCCATCGTGCTCGTGTTCCTCGTGATGTATCTGTTCCTGCAGAACATCCGCGCCACGCTCATTCCGACCATCGCGGTGCCGGTCGTGCTGCTCGGCACGTTCGCGATCATGGCGGCGCTCGGCTTCTCGATCAACACGCTGTCGATGTTCGGCATCGTGCTCGCCATCGGCCTGCTCGTGGACGACGCCATCGTGGTCGTCGAGAACGTCGAGCGCGTGATGAGCGAGGACGGCCTGCCGCCGCGCGAAGCCACGCGCCGTGCGATGGGCCAGATCACCGGCGCGCTGATCGGCGTGGCGCTCGTGCTGTCGGCGGTGTTCGTGCCGGTGGCGTTCTCGGGCGGATCGGTCGGCGTGATCTATCGCCAGTTCTCGCTGACGATCGTCTCCGCGATGGTCCTGTCCGTGCTCACCGCGATGATCCTCACGCCCGCGCTGTGCGCAACCATTCTGAAGCCGCTGCCCAAAGGCCACGCGCAGAAATCGACGGGCTTCTTCGGCTGGTTCAACCGCGTGTTCGACAAGAGCCGCGACCGGTATCACGCGGGCGTGACCCACGTGATCCGCCGCTCGGGGCGCTGGCTCGTCATCTATCTGGCGATTATCGCGGTGGTCGGCCTGCTGTTCGCGAAGCTGCCGAAAGCGTTCCTGCCCGATGAAGACCAGGGCACGATGTTCATCCTCGTCGCCGGTCCGGCCGGATCGACACAGGAAACGACGCAACGCGCGCTCGACGATGTCGCCGCTTATCTGTTGAAGGAAGAGAAGGCGGTCGTCGAATCCGTGTTTACCCGTGAACGGCTTCAGCTTCGCAGGGCGCGGGCAGAACTCCGGTCTCGTGTTCGTGCGGCTGAAGGACTATGCGGAGCGGCGGCACGCGGACGCCACGATTCAGGCGCTCGTCGGCCGCACGTTCGGGCGTTTCGCGGGCTATCGCAACGCGATGGTCTACCCGGTCAATCCGCCGTCGATTCCCGAACTCGGCACGGCGGCGGGCTTCGACTTCGAGCTGCAGGACCGCGCGGGCGTGGGCCACGACGCGCTGATGGCCGCGCGCAACCAATTGCTCGGCATGGCGGCGAAAGACCCGTCGCTTGCGGGCGTGCGTCCGAACGGCCTGAACGACACGCCGCAGTTCAAGGTGAACATCGACCGTGAGAAGGCGCTGGCGCTGGGCGTCGCGCCATCCGCGATCGATCAGACGTTCTCGGCGGCGTGGGCATCGATGTATGTGAACAACTTCCTCGATACCGACAACCGCATCAAGAAGGTCTATCTGCAAGGCGACGCGCCGTTCCGCATGTCGCCCGGGGATATCGACGGCTGGTACGTGCGCAACGCGTCGGGCGGCATGGTGCCGTTCTCCGCGTTCGCGACCGGCGAATGGCGCAACGGCTCGCCGAAGCTCGAGCGCTACAACGGCATGTCGTCGGCCGAAATCCAGGGCGCGGCTGCGCCCGGCAAATCCACTGGCCAGGCGATGGCCGCGATGGAAGCGCTCGCCGCGAAGCTGCCGGCGGGCATCGGCTACGAATGGACGGGCTTGTCGCTTCAGCAGATCCAGTCCGGCTCGCAAGCGCCCATTCTGTACGGCATATCGATCCTCGTCGTGTTCCTTTGTCTCGCGGCGCTGTACGAAAGCTGGTCGATTCCGTTCTCGGTCATCATGGTCGTCCCGCTCGGCGTGATCGGCGCGCTGCTTGCCGTGACCATGCGCGGACTCGAAAACGATGTGTTCTTCCAGGTCGGCCTGCTGACGACGGTCGGCCTGTCGGCGAAGAACGCGATTCTGATCGTCGAGTTCGCGCGCGATTTGCAGCTCAATCACAACATGGGACCGGTCGCGGCCGCGCTCGAAGCGGCGCGCTTGCGCCTGCGTCCGATTCTGATGACCTCGCTTGCGTTCATCCTCGGCACGCTGCCGCTCGCGATCAGCAATGGCGCGGGTTCGGCGAGCCAGCACGCGATCGGCACCGGCGTGATCGGCGGCATGGTCACCGCGACGTTCTTCGCCATCTTCATGGTGCCGATGTTCTTTGTCGTGGTGCGCGCGCGTTTCGGCGGCGACAGGGAAGACACGAACGCGGCCATCGCGGATTACGAGCGGCAGCGTTCGCAGGAGGGACATTGACATGCGTAGATTCACTTTCATTGCAGCGGCCGCCTCCATTCTGGCGACGGGCTGCACGCTCGCACCGACCTACGAGCGTCCCGCCGCGCCGGTCGCTCCGGCGTTCCCGGGTGGCGGCGTCTACGCGACGCAGCCAAGCGCGGCACACGGCGCGCGCAGTGCGGAAGGCGTCGCGGCGGCGAACATCGGCTGGCGTGAGTTTTTCGTCGATGCGCGCCTGCAGCGGCTCATCGATATCGCGCTAAAGAACAACCGCGACCTGCGCACGTCGGTGCTGAACGTGCAGGCAGCGCAGGCGCAGTATCGGATCGTGCGTTCGGAACTGTTTCCGGCGATCGCGGCGCAAGCCGACCAGTCGAAGCAGCGCACGCCGCGCAGTCTTTCGTTTCTCGATCAGACCATCTCGAACACCTATTCGGTCGGCCTGAATGCATCGTGGGAACTGGACTTGTTCGGGCGCGTGCAAAGCCTGAAAGATCAGGCGCTCGCGCAGTATTTCGCGACGGCCTACGCCCGCAAGGCGTTCGAGATTTCGCTGGTGTCGCAGGTGGCCGCGCAGTATCTGCAAGTGCTGCAGGCGGACGATCTGCTAAGGATCACCGAGCAAACGCTGAAGACGGCGCGCGAGTCGTATCGCATCGTCAAGCTGCAGTTCGTTACCGGGGCGGCTTCCGAACTCGACCTCAGCCAATCGCAGACGGTGGTGGAAACGGCGAGCGCCAACTATCAGGCACAGCAGCGCGCGCGGGCACAGGCGGTCAACGCGCTCGCGCTGCTGCTCGGCGAACCGCTTCCGGACGATCTCCCGCCCGGCATGCCGCTCGATGGACAGGACCTGCTGACGGACATCCCGGCGGGCCTGCCGTCCGATCTGCTCGCGAATCGCCCGGACATCATGGAGGCGGAACAGAACCTTCGCGCGGCCAACGCGAATATCGGCGCGGCGCGGGCGGCGTTCTTTCCGCGCATCTCGCTGACGGGCGGCTTCGGCACCTTGAGTCCGACGCTCGGTGGATTGTTCAAGCCGGGTTCGGCCGCATGGAGCTTCGCGCCGACGATCACGCTGCCCATCTTCGAAGGTGGCCAGAATCAGGCGAATCTGGACCTGGCCAACATCCAGAAGAACATCCAGATCGCGCAGTACGAGAAGGCGATCCAATCGGCGTTCCGCGATGTCGCCGATGCCCTCGCCGCACGCGGCACCTTCGATCAGCAAATTCAGGCGCTCGAACGCGATGCCGCCGCGCAGCAACGCCGTCTCGACTTGTCGACGATGCGTTATCGACAGGGCGTCGACAGCTATCTCGGCGTGCTGACCGCGCAGCAGGACCTGTATGCGGCGCAGCAGTCGTTGATCGTCGCGCGCACGCAGCGCCTTGCGAACCTCGTCGGGTTGTATCGGGCGCTGGGCGGCGGATGGATCGAGCGCACCGGCGACGCGCCCCGCGCAGCGGATGCGCCCGCATCATCGGCATAAAAGAAAAAAGCGCCGCGGTTCATCACCGCGGCGCTCGAGCACCAACCGCCAGCACTTCCCCCTTACTGCGCTTCCGACGCCCGCGCGGTTCCGTCGAACTCATGCCCGGCCTGGCGGATTTCGCAGCGCGCGTCGCGTTCCTTGCGCACGCCGTTGAACACGATGTTCAGCACCACCGCCGACACCGAAGCCAGCAGAATCCCGCTGTGAAGAATCGGCTCGAGCGCGTGCGGCAGTTGCGAGAAGAATTTCGGCGCGACCACCGGCACGAGCCCGAGACCCACGCTCACCGCGACGATGAACAGGTTGTGATGGTTCTTCGCGAAGTCCACCTTCGAGAGCACCTTGATGCCGTTCGCCGCCACCATCCCAAACATAACGATGCCCGCGCCGCCGAGCACGAACGGCGGCACCGATGCGACGACTTGCGCCATCTTCGGAAAGAGACCGAGCAGCACGAGAATCACGCCGCCCGTCGCGCAGACGAAGCGGCTTTTCACGCCGGTCACGCCGATCAGCCCGACGTTCTGAGAAAACGACGTATGCGGGAACGAGTTGAAGACGCCGCCGATCAGCGTGCCGAGACCGTCGACACGCAAGCCGCGCACGAGCGCCTTCTGATCGACCGGACGCTCCACCAGATCGCCGACCGCGAGGAACATGCCGGTCGATTCGATGAACGTCACGAACATGACGATGACCATCGTCGCGACGGAGAGCGCATCGAAGTGCGGCAGGCCGAAGTGGAACGGCATCACGATGCCGACCCACGGCGCATGTGCGACGCCGTCCATGCTGACGCGGCCGAGCATCGCGGCGATCACGAAGCCCGCGACGATGCCGAGCAGCACCGAAATATTCGCGATGAAGCCGCGCGCGAACTTGTTGATGAGCAGGATCAGCGACAGCACCACGAGCGACAGCAGCAGATACACCGGATTGCCGTAGTCGGGATTGCCGACGCCGCCCGCCGCCCAGTTGATGCCGACGCCCATCAGCGAAAGCCCGATCACCGCGATCACGGTGCCGACCACCACCGGCGGGAAGAAGCGCAAGAGCTTGCCGATCATCGGCGCGAGGAAGATGCCGATGACGCCCGCCGCGATCGTCGCACCGAAGACATCGAGAATGCCGAGCGAGGGATTGGTGCCGATGGCGACCATCGGACCGACGGCGGCGAAAGTGCAGCCCATGATGACCGGCAGGCGAATGCCGAATATCCACAGGCCGAGCGTCTGGATGAGCGTCGCGACGCCGCATGAAAACAGGTCGGCGCTGATCAGGAATGCGACTTCGTCCTTCGTGAGATGCATCGCTGCGCCGAGGATCAGCGGGACGGCGACGGCGCCCGCGTACATTACGAGGACGTGCTGTATGCCGAGCGTCAGGAGCTGACCTGTCGGCAGCCGCTCGTCGCACGGATGGACCAACGCTCGCGCGTTCGCGTCGCTGAAACTCGATGCCATGTCGTCTCCTTGATTGCCTTTTCACTTGAATGGCCTCCAAGGTAAGTGCGTCAAAAAGCCCTAACAAGACCACGCGTCTCTATACGTCGCGTTCGCAAGCCGATATGGAAAACACGCGCGGCGCACGGCAAGATGGCGTCGCAGCCTTGGCTGGAAGGGGTTTGACGCACGCGCGAGGATTCATGTCGTGTGACGAAAGGCTGCAATTTCGCGCGCGTCGTTATGATGTTCATTACGGCGCTCGTATAGTCCGTTTTTGGCGCCGCGCGCGCTTTAGCGGGGTTAACCCGCGATTTGCGCGTTTTCCCTAACGCTTTTCCAGCAAGACCGGAGACGTCATTCCATGCGTTTTCTTGGCATCGATCTGGGCACCGGTTCGATCAAACTCGCCATCGTCGATGACGCGGCGCGCGAAGTCGCATCGTCGAGTGCGGCGTATGCGGTATCGAGCGCGCATCCCGGCTGGGCCGAAACTTCCGCCGATGCGTGGCATGCCGCGCTCGTCGATGCGGCCGCGCGTTTGCCATCGGACGAGCGGGCTGCGGTGAGCGCGATCGGCTTCTCAGGCCAGATGCACGGCCTGGTGCCCACCGCCGCCGATGGCCGCGCGCTGCGCCCCGCGATGCTCTGGCCCGATACGCGTGCAAGCAGCCTCCTCGACGCGTGGCCCGAGCCGCAGCCGAATCCCGTCGCGCCGGGCATGGCCGGACCGTTGCTGCGCTGGCTCGCGATCAACGAACCGGCGGTCGCCGCCGACATGCGATGGGCGTTGCAGCCGAAGGACTGGCTGCGTGCGCGGCTGGGCGGCGCGTTCGTCACCGATCCGTCCGACGCCTGCGCGACGGCGCTGGCTTCGTCCGCCGGCGATTGGGACGAGGCGCTCATCGACAGGCTCGCCTTGCCGCGCGCGTGGTTGGCGCCGGTGGCGGCATCCCATGCGGAAGGCGGCGCGCTGTCGGCGCAAGCGGCGGCGGAACTGGGCTTGCACGCGGGCATCCCGATGGCCGTCGGCGCGGGCGATACGCCATGCGCCGCGCTCGGCAGCGGCCTCACCAACGATGGCGATGCGCTGTTGACGACGGGCAGCGGCGGGCAGATCGTCGTGATGAGCGAGCAAGCGCCAGCGTCGATGCGCGGCTTGCATACGTATCGCGGGGCGACGGGACCGTGGTATCGCATGGCGGCGATGCAGAATGTCGGCGTAGCGCTCGAAGCGGTGCGCGGCTGGCTGGGCTTTGCGAACTGGCCCGCCGCCTACGACGAAGCCTTCGCCGCCGACGCGAGCGCATCCCTGAGCTTCCTGCCGTATCTGAGCGGCGAGCGTTCGCCGTGGATGAACCCGGCGGCGCGCGGCGGCTGGCTCGGCCTCGGCCTCGACGATACTCGCGGCTCGCTGATGCGCGCCGCGTTCGAAGGCGTGGCATTCGCATTGCGCGCGGGCCTCGATGCCATCCGCCGCAGCGGCACGCCATTGAGCGCGATGCGTCTTGCAGGCGGCGGCTCGATCGATGCTCGCTGGCGTCAGCTCCTCGCCGATGCGCTCGATGCCGAGCTCGACGCCGTCGATTGCCCGAACGCGGCGGCACGCGGCGCGGCGATGCTCGGCGGCATCGCGGCGGGACACTGGCGCATGGCGGAACTCGCAGCGCTTGCGCCGGCAGCGACGCGCGTCGCTTCCCCGCGAGCCGACGCCGCGCTCGAAGTCAGGCACGCGCGTTTCATCGATCTTTATGGGCGCGTCGAAAGCTGGTTCTGACGGCGGGCGCGTTAGCCCTTACACTTTGGCCTCTGCTTCGATTCAAGCCGCGCCCCGCAGCGTCATCCGGCGCATCACGACAACATCGATCTTCCGCCATGTCCGCATCCGCACCGTCGCAACCCGACTTCCGCTCGCGCCAGTTCCTGCTCGATCACGCGCTGCGCACGATGATCTTCTATCACCCGCACTGCATGGACCCCGCAGGCGGCTTCTATCACTTCTACAAGAACGACGGCGCCATCTATGACCGCAAGTCGCGTCATCTGGTGTCGAGCACGCGCTTCGTGTTCAACTACGCGATGGCGTACAAGCACTACGGTCTCGACGAGTATCGCGGCGGCGTGCGGCATGGCATCGACTATCTGCGCGAGGTTCATCGCAATCCGCAAACGGGCGGTTATGCGTGGACGCTGAACGGCCGCGAGGTCACGGATGCGACGAATCACTGCTATGGCCTCGCGTTCGTCGTGCTGGCGTACGCGAAGGCGATCGAAGCGGGCTTCGAGGAAGCGCGCGCCTATCTCGACGAAACATGGCAGCTGATGGAAACGCGCTTCTGGGACGCGGAGCACGGTCTCTACAAGGACGAGGCGAGCGCGGACTGGGAGGTGTCGGAGTATCGCGGGCAGAACGCGAACATGCATGCGTGCGAGGCGTTTCTCGCGGCGTTCGAAGCGACCGGCGAGGCGCGTTATCTCGACCGCGCCGCGCTGCTCGCCGACAACATGGTGAACCGTCAGGCGGCGCTCGCGGGCGGTCTCGTCTGGGAGCACTACAAGCCGGACTGGTCGATCGACTGGGACTACAACAAGGGCGATCGCAGCAACATCTTCAGGCCGTGGGGCTTTCAGCCGGGACATCAGACCGAATGGGCGAAGCTGCTGCTGATCCTCGACCGGCATCGGCCCGCAACATGGCATGTGCAACGCGCGCGTGAACTGTTCGACCGCGCGCTGGAATCGTCGTGGGACCACGAGCATGGCGGCATGGTCTATGGCTTCGACACCGAAGGCAAGTTCTACGACGAGGACAAGTATTTCTGGGTGCAGGCAGAGTCTCTCGGGGCGGCGGCCCTGCTCGCCGACCGCATGCAGCGCGAAGGCGACGCCGATGCCGCCGCGCATTACTGGCGCGAGTACGACCGCCTGTGGGCGTATAGCTGGGCGCATTTCGTCAACCATCGATACGGCGCGTGGTATCGCATCCTGAGCCGCGACAATCGCCAGTACAGCGACGAGAAAAGCCCCGCCGGCAAGACCGACTATCACACGATGGGCGCGTGCTACGAAGTCCTGAATATCATTCGCTGAATCAACTAACCCAGACCCTAATAGCCGAGGAACGTAACGATGAAGACAAAAGCCGCAATCGCATGGAAAGCCGGTCAGCCGCTCACCATCGAGGAAGTCGATCTCGAAGGCCCGCGCGCGGGTGAAGTGCTGATCGAAGTGAAAGCGACGGGCATTTGCCACACCGACTACTACACGCTGTCGGGCGCGGACCCGGAAGGCATTTTCCCGGCGATTCTCGGTCACGAAGGCGCGGGCGTGATCGTCGATGTCGGGCCGGGCGTCGGCACGCTGAAAAAGGGCGATCACGTGATCCCGCTCTACACGCCGGAGTGCCGCGAGTGCAAGTTCTGTCTGTCGCGCAAGACGAATCTCTGTCAGAAGATTCGCGCGACGCAAGGCAAAGGCCTGATGCCCGATGCAACATCGCGCTTCTCGCTCGACGGCAAGCCGCTCTTTCACTACATGGGCACGTCAACGTTCTCGAACTACATCGTCGTGCCGGAGATCGCCGTGGCGAAGGTGCGCGAGGATGCGCCCTTCGACAAGATCTGCTATATCGGCTGCGGCGTGACAACGGGCGTCGGCGCGGTCGTGTATTCGGCGAAGGTGGAAGCGGGCGCGAACGTCGTCGTGTTCGGGCTGGGCGGCATCGGCCTGAACGTGATCCAGGGCGCGAAGATGGTCGGCGCGGACAAGATCATCGGCGTCGATATCAATCCGGGCCGCGTCGAACTCGCGAAGAAGTTCGGCATGACGCACTTCATCAACCCGAACGAGGTGGAGAACGTCGTCGACCATATCGTGCAGCTGACCGATGGCGGCGCGGACTATTCGTTCGAATGCGTCGGCAACGTGACGCTGATGCGTCAGGCGCTCGAATGCACGCACAAGGGCTGGGGACAGTCGTTCATCATCGGCGTGGCGGCGGCGGGGCAGGAAATCAGCACGCGTCCGTTCCAGCTCGTCACGGGCCGCGAATGGAAAGGGTCCGCGTTCGGCGGCGCGCGCGGCCGCACGGATGTCCCGAAGATCGTCGACTGGTACATGGAAGGCAAGATCAATATCGACGACCTCATCACGCACCACCTGAAGCTGGAGCAGATCAACGACGGCTTCGACCTGATGAAGAAGGGCGAGTCGATCCGTTCCGTCGTCATCTATTGAGCGAAGGAGGACGCCATGCTCGAACTCATCGAGGAACACCGTTGTTTCGATGGCGTGCAGCGCATCTATCGGCACGAGCCGGAATCGATCGGCCTGCCGATGCGCTTTTCCGTCTTTCTGCCGGCGCAAGCGGCATCGGGCAAGGTGCCCGCGCTGTTCTATCTCGCGGGCCTCACCTGCACCGAGGAGACGTTTCCGATCAAGGCGGGCGCGCAGCGTTACGCGGCGGAGCATGGCATCGCGCTGATCGCGCCGGACACGAGTCCCCGCGGCGCCGACATTCCCGGCGAGAAGGATGCATGGGACTTCGGCGCGGGCGCGGGCTTCTACGTCGATGCGACGCGCGAGCCGTGGAGCGGGCGGTATCGCATGTATTCGTACGTGACGCAGGATTTGCGGCGTGCGGCGCTGGCCGACTTGCCCATACGTGACGACCGGCTAGGCATTTTCGGTCATTCGATGGGCGGACACGGCGCGCTCGTGCTGGCGCTGCGCAATCCGGACATCTATCGCAGCGTCTCGGCGTTCGCGCCGATCGCCGCGCCGTCGCATTGTCCGTGGGGCGTCAAAGCGTTCACCGGCTATCTCGGCGATGATCGCGAAGCGTGGAAGCAATACGATGCGAGCGAGCTCGTCAAAGGCGCTGCCGCCTCTCGCTTCGACGGCGGGATTCTGATCGATCAGGGGCTGGCGGATCAGTTCCTTGCCGAGCAGCTTTACCCGGATGTCTTCGAGCGCAATGCGCGCGAGGCAGGGCATGACGTGACCGTGCGCCGGCATGAGGGCTACGACCACGGCTACTTCTTCATCTCGACGTTCGTCGGCGAGCACATCGCGCATCATGCGCGGATCTTGTGCCGCTGACGTATTGAAACGCCGGTCGTGTCGCACGGCACGACCGGTTTCTCAGCGGTCAATGTCCGCGCTGTCCCAACAGACTTGCCCCGTACACCAGCGCCGCGAGCATCGTGATCCAGAAGCTCGTCGGCCAGTCGGTGTAATAGGCGAGCGTCAAGCCGATCCACGCCTGCCCCAACGCGAACAAGGCCGCGAGCGCGAGTCCCGCCGACAGCCGCGTCGTCACGTTTTGCGCGGCGGCGGCCGGTCCGACCATCAGCGCGAAGACGAGCAGCACGCCGACGATCTGCGTGCATGCCGCGACCGCCAGCGCGGTGATCGCAAGAAACAGCACCGAGACGAGCCGCAGCGACACGCCTTTGGCCTCAGCCAGTTCCGGCTGCAGCGACGCGAACAGCAGCGGCCGCATGATGATGCCGAGCGCGACCAGGCTCACCGCCGCAAGCCCCGCCAGCAAGACGAGCGTCGCGTGATTCACGCCGAGCACGTTGCCGAACAGCAGCGCGGTCGCTTGCGTCGCGTACGCGGTGAAGAAGTGCAGAAACAGCAGGCCGAAGCCGAGCGATAGCGAAAGAATCACGCCGATGGCCACATCGCGGCCCGACAGCTTCTCGCCGAGCGCGCCCATGCCGACGCCCGCCGCGAGCGTGAAGCCGACCATGCCCCAGATCGGCGGCATGCCGAGCAGCACCGCGCCCGTTGCGCCGGTGAAGCCGACGTGCGACAGCGCGTGGCCCGCGAACGTCTGTCCGCGCATCACGAGAAAATAGCCGACGATCCCCGACAGCACCGCGACGATCCCCGACGCCGCGAACGCATTCACCATGAAGTCGTATTCAAACATTGTGCGTGTGCTTTCCCTTCTTGCCGTGGCCGTGCTCACGGGCGTGCCCGTGGCCATGATCGTGGTCGTGCTCATGTTCGTGCGCGTGCTCCCCGCCTTCCTCGTGCGCGTGATCGAGCTTGTCGATCTCGACATCGCCGGACATCACGAAAATGCGGCCGTTTACGCGCATCACGTCGATGGGCGAGCCGTAAAGGCGCGACAGCACGGGCTTCGTGATGACTTCGTCGACGGTGCCGAGCGCCGCGCGTCCGTTGCCGAGATACAGCACGCGATCGAGGGAGTTCAGGAGCGGATTCAGTTCATGCGCCGAAAACAGCACGGTGATGTTCAGCTCACGCTGCACGCGCCGCACGAGTTCGACGACGCCCGTCTGATGACGCGGATCGAGGCTGATGAGCGGCTCGTCCAGCAGCAGCAGGCGCGGATTGCCGAGCAGACATTGCGCGAGCAAGAGCCGCTGGCGCTCGCCGCCCGATAGCTCCGACAGCGGCCGGCCCGCGAGCTGCCGCGCGCCGACGAGATCGAGCACGCGTTCGACATCCGCGCGAATGCGCTCATTGCGATGCGGCAACCCCCAGCGATGCCCGTCCGCCGCCATCGCCACGAAATCGCGGCCCAGCACGCGGCGCCCCGCAAGTCCGCTGCGAATCTGCGGCATGTAACCGATGGATGCGTTGCCGCGCATCACTGCTTCGCCGTTCACGCGAATCGTGCCGGAGGCGACCGGCACGAGGCCGAGGAGGGCGCGCATCAGCGTGGTCTTGCCGGCGCCGTTCGGCCCGAGCACGCCGATGAATTCGCCTGTGTTCACGGTGAAGCTCGCGTCGTTGAGGATCGCGCGTCCGCCGAGTTCGAGCGTCACGCGATCGACTTGAAGCGCGGCTTGCGGCGTCTGCGTCATCGTTGCCATCCTTGCAGCGCGCCCGCGAGGGCGTCGAGTTGCGTCTGCATCCATTGCTGATACGTCTTGCCGGCGGGCAGCGTCTCCGTCACGCTGATGCTCGGCACGTGTGCGTCCTTCGCGACATCGAGCAACCGGCGCGTGAGCGCGCCCGTCGCCTGGCTGTTGTAGATGAGCACGTGCACGCGCCGCTCGCGCAAGTCCTTCTCGAATGCGGCGATGTCGGCGGGGCTTGGTTCCGTCTCGTTCATCTCGGCGGTCTGGAAGCGCTGGTTACGCATCTCGAAGCCGATGGCGTCGGCCATATAGCCGAACACCGGTTCGGTCGCGGTCACCGGCACGCCCTTGTAATGCGACTTCAACACCGCGATGCGCGCGTTGACGGGCTTGAGCGAATCGAGGAACGCGGCGAGGCGCGCGTCGTAATCGCTCTTGTGCGCGGGGTCCGCGCCAGAGAGATACGCGCTCACCGCTTTCGCGACGGCGGGCATCGTCGGCGGGTCGTACCAGAGATGCGGATTGTCGCCGGGCTTCTTGCCGGTGAGTTGCGCCGCGACGATCGCCGTGCGCTTGCCATTGTCCTTCGATGCCCCGAGCAGCTTGTCCATCCACGGATCGTAGTCGGCGCCGTTGTAGACGACGAGCGCCGCATACTGAAGCGCGCGCGCCGTCTTCGGGCTGGCTTCGAACAGATGCGGGTCCTGATCCGGACTGCTGAGGATGCTCGTCACTTGCACATGGTCGCCGCCGAGCTGGCGGATCACGTCGCCATAAAAATTCTCTGCGGCGACGACGGGCACGCGCGGCGTCTGAGCGATGGCAGCATTGCAGAGGCTGAACGCAGCGGCGATGCAAGTGAGGACATGCGCGAGTTTCATCGTTTTCCTTGTTGAATGCGAGATGTCATGCGCCGTGTTGCGCGCGGTGTTTGCCTTGGCAATCGCTGCACAGGCCGCTCAGTTCGACGACCTGATGGCGCACCTGGAAGCCGTGCGCGGGCGGGCTCGCGGACAGCGAGGAGGCGAGTTCCCGGCCCTGAATTTCGAGCGTCGCACCGCATTCGTCGCAGATGAGGAACTGGCTTTCGTGCGGCTTGCCGGCATCGCAGCATGCAACGAACGCGTTCTTCGACTCGATGCGATGCACGAGGCCGTTTTCGACGAGAAAGTCCAGCGCGCGATAGACGGTGGTCGGCGGCACGCGTGCGCCGCGCTTGGGCTCCATCGCGTCGATGAGGTCGTAGGCGCCGATGGGCTTGTGCGCCTTCAGCACGAGTTCGTAGACGTGCCGGCGCAGCGGCGTCAGCGCGAGGCCGCGCGCGTCGGCGAGCGCTTCGGCGCGGGCGAGCATGGTTTCGAGGGAGGCGGTCATGGCGTTTGGGCTGCGATGGGCGGCACGCGTCGTTGTGTCGAGACGCGATGATATAACGTATCACCCAAAGATGCACATGGGCTTCTTCGTCGACGCCGGGGATGGAGACCTGCGGGAAGTTGGCCGGCGTCAGCGTCGCCTAAGATCCGACAGGTGGCCAGCGCGTGCGTCGCGCATGATCGCGTAGATGAGAGGATCGTTCGTCACGCGGATTCGACCGATGTGCGTGACCTTTCCATTGACTGTGGTGGCGCCCATCACGAATTGGCAGTCGTCATAGCACGTCAGCGTACCGGTGCTACCGCCGTCCTGATAACGGACGGCAGGCCCCTGGCCCTTGCGCGTTCCGAGATACCAGACCAGAACACGGGATTCCACGTCGATACCGTCGGTCGGAATCCTGGTGTATTCGAACGCGTCTCCGCGCCTCCCGATATAAGAGTGATCGGACTCGGGCATTGCCGTGACGGAAGTCGGCCGGTCCCTGAGCGGCGCTTCGCCTGCGGCCATAGCATTCGCAGCGGTCAGCACGAGGGCCGACACAACACAGTGCGTGATCTTCACGTGATCGAGATGGCGAAGAAGCCGATGCACAGTCAATGACTCGCGCGTGAGCCTGCTGCCCGATGCAGGTCTCCCCTCAGGCTCCTGGCGTCCAGTTCGATACGGTTCGCGCTGAGAAACTCTGCCTTCGTCCGCCACTTCGACTGGCCATTCGGTGAACCGAACACGAGGTCGTCGTCCTTTGGCGCATCGTAGGTATCGGGCGCGGTCGTGAAGCGCATCTTCCTCGAGGCTAGGGCGATGAGCGTCTTTTTGCCGGAAGGCGAGACCTTGAACACGCGTATCCATGCTGGATGTTCCCCGAGCGCGGATGGGTCGGTTGATTCCTCGTCGTCCCTTGCGCTTGCGGGCGCCCAGTCAACTACGATCACGTTCACCGCCTTGCCGCTTGCGTCTAAGAGCTCCTGACGCTGCACCTGCTTGCCGAGCAGTTGGAAGCGCGAGAGGGGCACGTGAGACCCCGCTCGAAAGTATTCCGCGATCACCCAGTCACCTCCCGAGGAAACGATCGGAACGTCGCGGCAGCGATCGTAGCGGTAAATGTTCGACATGCGCGACAACACAGACTGCGGAACGCTTGCGTCGGGAAACGAATAACGGGCCGGCTTGAAGTCTGCGGTCTCGGATCTGATCGAGTTTGCAGCGTTCATGTCGAGAGGCAATTGTCGGGGCTCCAACGTGATCGCCATCAGCTGTCCGCCCGCTATCTTCGCAACATAGGGAGGGTGGGATGATTCCACGATCCTGGCGGGGCGCGCCTCTCGAGAGGAGGCGAAGACGCTGCCTATGTACGCAATGACCAGTAATGCGATGGTGGACAACAACTTCAGTAAGGGGGTGTTCATTAGTTTTGCTTCTTCCGTCGAAGGACAACTGACTTACTGCATGCAGTCCGCTTTGGTAAGTTAATAATTGCCTGAGCCTCAATGGATGAGCTCCTTCCGGGGTTTATGAATTTTTATTCGCGCTTTCTTTCCTGACTCCGGACAAGCAGCGTCGATAACGCGAAGCCTGAACTGTGAAAGTCAACTGAACCATCGGTGAAGTTGAAGTAATAGAATGTTCCGGGCAAAGCCGCAGTGGAAGTCCAAAAGTTTGCGCCTTCCCCGAAATCAGACAGGCGCACGCCGGGGAAGACCTTCGTGTTGATTTTCAAGCCATTGCACGAATCGACGCGCAGCGTTTGTAATTCATGACCCGACGGAACACGCCATCCGATCCCTGCGCTTTGTGCTGCCTTTCGCGCGTCGTCGTGACTTAGGCCGGTTGGTCGTCCATTGCATTGTTTTCCATTCTTATCCCACTTCATACCTACCGCACATCTCTTCCATATCAAGCCGGTCGCACGATCCATTGCCACATCGTCTCGGAAGACGAACGCATGTGATGAAAATTGAACGCAAGCAACCAACTTGGGGGAGTTACCTGCCAGCATAATCAACAAGGGCAGCGCCAAGCTCAATTTGATCTTTAGAGAGTTCATAGATGTTCCATTGATGAGTGTCTCCGGTCGAGCCGGAGTTGGGAACCTTGAGGAGTAACGGACCACCCGTCAACGAGAACAATCCGAGATCGGCGGTGGCATCGCCGGATCAACAGGGGAACCGGCATAGAAGCGCTAGGGCATTGGCGCAGTGCACCATCGATCCCTCGTTTTCCCACCTTGACATCGCCCCGTCCAACACCGATCATTCGATCAAACAACGAGCAATTGTTCGGTCGCAGAGCGTTCGCTCATATCGCGTCGAACGAAGACCCGGAGACATCGGTGAGACTGGAAGACAAGATCGCGGTCATCACAGGCGCGGCGAGCGGGATCGGCGAGGCGGTCGCCAGGCGCTATCTCGACGAAGGCGCCAAACTCGTCATCGTCGACGTCAAGGACGCAGAGGAGATGGCGCAGCGCTACGGCGACGCATCCGGCCGCGTGCTCGCGCTCAGCGCGGACGTCACGCGCCGCGAAGACATCGCGCGCATCGTGGCGCGCGCCGTCGAGCGTTTCGGCGGCATCGACATTCTCTTCAACAACGCGGCGCTCTTCGACATGCGCCCGATCCTCGACGAATCCTGGGACGTCTACGACCGCCTTTTCGCAGTCAACGTGAAAGGCATGTTCTTCCTGATGCAGGCGGTCGCCGCACGCATGGTCGAGCAGGGCCGCGGCGGCAAGATCATCAACATGTCGTCGCAAGCGGGACGGCGCGGCGAGGCGCTCGTCGCGCACTATTGCGCCACGAAGGCGGCGGTCATCAGCTATACGCAATCGGCGGCGCTCGCGCTCGCGAAAGAGCGCATCAACGTGAACGGCATCGCGCCCGGTGTCGTCGATACCCCGATGTGGGAGCAGGTCGATGCACTTTTCGCGCGCTACGAGAACCGGCCGCTCGGCGAGAAAAAGCGGCTCGTCGGCGAGGAAGTGCCGCTCGGGCGCATGGGCGTGCCCGCCGATCTGACCGGCGCCGCGCTCTTTCTCGCATCCGCCGATTCCGATTACATCACCGCGCAGACAATCAACGTCAACGGCGGCAACTGGATGAGCTGACTCCCGCGCGCGCCTTGCAGCATCGGGCGCACCGTCTATATTGAAACGGCGTCGCGGACGATGAAACCGCGCGATTGCATCATCGGCATCGCGCATCGACACAAAGCAGACAGGCGGCCCTCGACGACCGTCCCTGCGCCCGTGCTAACGAAAAAGGAGACGAACCGAATGAAACGCACCCAACGCATCGTTCCAGCACAGCCGCGCACGCGGCGGGCCAGCACCGCATTGCTCACGCTATCGGCGATGTCCGCGGCGCTCGCGACCGCGGTCTTCGTGCCGCTTTCCGCCCAGGCCGCGACGACCATCACCATCGCGACGCTCAACAACCCGGACATGATCGAGCTGAAGAAGCTCGCTCCGGCGTTCGAGAAGGCCAATCCCGACATTCAGCTCAAGTGGGTGATCCTCGAAGAAAACGTGCTGCGCCAGCGCGCAACGACCGACATCACGACCAATAGCGGCCAGTTCGACGTGCTGACCATCGGCACGTACGAAGCGCCGCAGTGGGGCAAGCGCGGCTGGCTGACGCCGATGACGGGCCTGCCCGCCAACTACGATCTCGACGATGTCGTGAAGACGGCCCGCGACGGCCTCTCGTACAACGGTCAGCTCTACGCGCTGCCGTTCTACGTCGAAAGCTCGATGACGTATTACCGCAAGGACCTGTTCCAGGCGGCCGGCCTGAAAATGCCCGATCAGCCGACCTACGATCAGATCAAGCAGTTCGCCGACAAGCTCACCGACAAATCGAAGGGCCAGTACGGCATCTGTCTGCGCGGCAAGGCGGGCTGGGGCGAGAACATGGCTTTCGTCTCGACGGTGGTGAACACCTTCGGCGGCCGCTGGTTCGACGAGCAATGGAAGGCGCAACTCGATTCCCCCGAATGGCACAAGGCGGTCTCGTTCTACGCCGACCTCCTGAAGAACGACGGCCCGCCGGGAGCCAGCTCCAACGGCTTCAACGAGAACCTCACGCTGATGTCGTCCGGCAAGTGCGCGATGTGGATCGACGCCACCGTCGCGGCCGGCATGCTCTACAACAAGTCGCAGTCGCAAGTCGCGGACAAGATCGGGTTCGCGGCCGCGCCGACGCAGGTCACGCCGAAGGGATCGCACTGGCTGTGGTCGTGGTCGCTCGCGGTGCCGAAGACCTCGAAGCAGCAGGACGCCGCGAAGAAGTTCGCCGCATGGGCCACGTCGAAGGAATACATCGAGATGGTCGGCAAGGACGAAGGCTGGGCGTCGGTGCCGCCGGGCACGCGCAAGTCCACCTACGCGCGGCCCGAGTACAAGCAGGCCGCGCCGTTCGGCGACTTCGTGCTGAAGGCCATCGAAACCGCGGACCCGAACGATTCCTCGCTGAAGAAAGTGCCGTATAGCGGCATCCAGTTCGTCGGCATTCCGGAGTTCCAGTCGTTCGGCACGGTGGTCGGCCAGTCGATCGCCGGTGTCGTCGCCGGACAGACGAGCGTCGATAACGCGCTGAAGGCGGCCAACGCCGCAGCCGACCGCGCGGTCAAGCAGGCCGGGTATCAGAAGTAAATCCACGCAGTGTGCGGGCCGCACGATGCGGCGCGGCCCGCTGGCATCATCGAGAGGTGACACGATCATGCGTCAACTGAATCCCGCCATCACCGATCACTTCGAGGAGTCCGCCGCCGAGCGCGACAAGAAGCGCGCGAAGTCGGTCCGCTGGCTCATCACGCCGTCGTCCGGACTGCTGTTCCTGTGGATGGCCATTCCGCTCGCGATGACGATCTGGTTCTCGTTCTCGCGCTACAACCTGCTCAATCCCGACGTCAAAGGATTCGCGGGCCTCGACAACTTCGAGTTTCTCGTCACCGATCCCGCGTTCGGACCGTCCATCGGTCACACGCTGACGCTGATCGTTTCCGTGCTCGCGATCACGGTCATCGGCGGCGTCTTGCTCGCCGTGCTGTTCGATCGCAAGTTCGTGGGGCAGGGCATCGCGCGTCTGCTCGTGATCGCGCCGTTCTTCGTGATGCCCACGGTCTCCGCGCTCATCTGGAAGAACATGATCCTGCATCCGGTGTACGGCCTCGTCGCCTCGCTGATGCGATCGATGGGGCTACAGCCGATCGACTGGTTCGCCGACTATCCGCTCTTCGCGGTGATCGTCATCGTCGCGTGGCAGTGGCTGCCGTTCGCGTTCCTCATCCTCTTCACCGCGATTCAATCTCTCGACCAGGAGCAGAAGGAGGCGGCGCGCATTGACGGCGCGGGTCCGTTCTCGATGTTCTTCTTCATCACGCTGCCGCATTTGAAGCGCGCGATCGCGGTCGTCGTGATGATGGAAACCATTTTTCTGCTCTCGATCTTCGCGGAAATCTATACGACGACCGGCGGCGGTCCCGGCACCGCGACGACCAACCTCTCGTATCTGATCTACGCGCTCGGCCTTCAGCAGTTCGACGTGGGCCTCGCATCGGCGGGCGGCATTCTGGCGGTCATTCTGGCGAACATCGTCGCGTTCTTCCTCGTGCGGATGCTCGCGAAGAACCTCAAAGGGGAGTACGAGTCATGAGCACGCATCCCGTTACCACCACGACTTCCGTGCCCGTGCTGGATCATGTGAAGCGCATCGTGCCCGGCGTCGTCGCGTGGATCGTATCCATCCTGCTGTTCTTCCCTATCTTCTGGATGACGATCACCGCGTTCAAGACCGAGCAGCAGGCGTACGCGTCGTCGCTGTTCTTCTCGCCGACGCTCGACAGCTTTCGCGAAGTCTTCGCGCGCAGCAATTACTTCGGCTTCGCGCTCAACTCGGTGATGATTTCCGTGGGCGTCACGCTCCTCTGCCTGATTCTGGCGGTGCCGTGCGCCTACGCGATGGCGTTCTTTCCCACGAAGAAGACGCAGAAGCTGCTGCTGTGGATGCTGTCCACGAAGATGATGCCGTCGGTCGGCGTGCTGGTGCCCATCTACCTGCTGTGGAAGAACGCGGGCCTGCTCGATACGGTGAGCGGTCTCATCATCGTGTACACGCTGATCAACCTGCCGATTGCAGTGTGGATGGCCTTCACGTACTTCAACGAAGTGCCGAAGGACATTCTGGAAGCGGGCCGCATCGACGGCGCGACGACGTGGCAGGAAATCGTCTATCTGCTCATGCCGATGGCGCTGCCGGGACTCGCGTCGACGGGACTGCTGCTCATTATCCTTTCGTGGAACGAAGCGTTCTGGAGCATCAACCTCTCGAGTTCGAACGCTGCGCCGCTGACGGTGTTCATCGCGTCGTATTCGAGTCCGGAAGGCCTCTTCTGGGCCAAGCTCTCGGCGGCTTCCTTGCTGGCGGTCGCGCCGATTCTCATCGTCGGGTGGCTGTCGCAGAAGCAGCTCGTGCGCGGTCTCACCTTCGGCGCGGTCAAGTGAGGACGGGCTCGTGACATCAAGTTCATTCGAAGCGGCCCGTATCGGCGATCACCTGATGATCTGCGATTGCGACGGCGTGCTGATCGACAGCGAAGCGGTGGCGGCGCGGATGCTCGTCACCGAGCTTGTGGCATTGTGGCCGGGCGTCGATGTGGAGCCGGTCGTGCTGCCGCTGCTCGGCTTGCGCATCGAAGCGGTGCTCGCGAGCGCCGCCGATACCGTGAACCGCACGCTCACACCGGAGCAGGTCGGCGCAATCCGGCGTTCGGTCGAAGCGGCGGCGGTGCAGGCGCCGCCCGTGGAAGGCATCGAAGCGGCGCTCGCCGCGGTGCCGCTCAACAAGGCCTGCGCGAGCAACAGCTTTTCTTCGTATGTCGATGCCGTGCTGCAACGCACGGGCCTCGTGCGCTTTTTCGGCGAGCGGCGTTTCTGCGCGGACATGGTGGCGAATCCGAAGCCCGCGCCCGACGTGTATCTCGCGGCGGCCCGCGCGATGAGCGTCGATCCGCTGCGCTGTCTCGTCGTCGAGGATAGCGTGACGGGCGTGACGGCGGCGAGGGCGGCGGGCATGCCGGTGCTCGGCTTCATCGGCGGCGGACATGCGACGGAAGGGCAGATCGGCGCGCTCAGGCGCGCGGGCGCTGAAATCGTGTTCGACGATATGGCGCGCCTGCCCGCGCTCGTCGATCAATGGCTCAAGCACGCGACGTTCGACGCGAAGTAGCGCGTGACTCAAGAATGCATGGAGAGACAATCATGGCTAGCCTGACCCTGCGCAATATCAACAAGCGATACGAAGACACCGAGGTGATGAAGAGCGTCAACCTCGATATCGATGACGGCGAGTTCGTCGTGTTCGTCGGGCCATCGGGCTGCGGCAAGTCCACGCTGATGCGCATGATCGCGGGTCTCGAGGAGATCAGCGGCGGCGAACTGATGATCGACGGCACGCGCGTGAACGATCTGCCGCCCGCCAAGCGCGGCATTGCGATGGTGTTCCAGTCGTATGCGCTCTATCCGCACATGACGCTCTACGACAACATGGCCTTCGGCCTCAAGCTCGCGGGCGAAAAGAAGCCGGCCATCGACGCGGCGGTGAAGCAGGCCGCGAAGATCCTGCACATCGATCATCTGCTGGACAGGAAGCCTAAGCAATTGTCGGGCGGCCAGCGTCAGCGCGTCGCGATCGGCCGCGCGATCACGCGCAAGCCCAAAGTGTTCCTGTTCGATGAACCGCTCTCGAACCTCGACGCCGCGCTGCGCGTGAAGATGCGCCTCGAGTTCGCGCGCCTCCACGACGATCTCAAGACGACGATGATCTACGTGACGCACGATCAGGTCGAGGCGATGACGCTCGCGGACAAGATCGTCGTGCTGTCGGCGGGCAATGTTGAGCAGGTCGGCACGCCGAACATGCTGTATCACGCGCCGGCGAACAAGTTCGTGGCGGGCTTCATCGGCTCGCCGAAGATGAACTTCCTCTCGGGGACCGTGGTGCAGGTGCGCGACGGCGGCGTGCTCGTGAAGTACGCGACCGGCGAAGCGCAACTCGTCGGCGTGCTGCCGGGCAATGCAAAGCCGGGCGATGCGGTGACGGTCGGCATCCGGCCGGAGCATCTGCAGCCGGTGGCGGCGTCGGGCGAATATGGCGTGTCGGCATCGACGATGACGGTCGAGACGCTCGGCGACGCCGCGTATCTCTACGCCGAAACGCAAGTCGCGCCGGATGGCCTCATCTCGCGCATTCCGCCGCTGGAAAAACATGCGCGCGGCGAGAAGCTGAAGCTCGGCGCGGAGCCGGACCACTGCCACATGTTCGACGCTGAAGGACAGGCCTTCCAACGCAACGCGGTCGAGGCTTATCTGAAGGATCATCCGGAAGTCAGGCCGATGCGCGCTTCGGCGTGAATAACGTTTGATCGGTCGATGGACGCGCCATAATGCGGCTTCGCCTTCGCTCATCCATCGACCATCATGCCCGTCATCAACGAACTCTTCGTTTATCCGATCAAGTCCTGCGCGGGCATCGCCGTGCAACGCGCGACGCTGCTCGAAACCGGCCTCGAATACGACCGCAACTGGATGGTCACCGACGCATCGGGCGGCATGATCACGCAGCGCACGCACCCGCGCATGGCGCTGATCACGACCGCAATCGATGGCGAATACCTGAGGATCGGCGCACCCGGCATGCCGACGCTGCGCACGCCGCTCGATGCACGCGCGCTGAGCGGCGCGGATCGCATGAAGGCGACGGTATGGCGCGACACGGTGGAGGCGCTCGACACGGGCCGTGAATCGTCGCAATGGTTCGGCGATTTCCTGGGCGTACCGGCGAAGCTCGCGCGCTTTGCGCCGGAAGCGCGCCGCGCGGTTGACGAGAAATGGACCGCGCCGCTTTCGGCCGAGACGCGCTTTGCCGACGGTTTCCCGCTGCTCGTGCTCGGCCAGGCATCGCTCGACGATCTCAATGCGCGGCTCGCGGGCAACGGTGCGCCGGCGGTATCGGCGGATCGGTTCCGGCCGAATGTGGTCGTGGGCGGGCTGGATGCGTTCGAGGAAGATTACGTTGGCGACATGACGATTCGCGCGACCAACGGCGATGTGCGGCTGCGGCTCGTCAAGCTCTGCACGCGCTGCCCGGTGCCGACGATCGATCAGCTGACCGGCGCGCCGAATCCTGCCTGGCCGCACGAGCCGCTCGACACGATGAGCACGTTCCGCGCAAGCGAGCAGCACGGCGGCAAGCTGACGTTCGGGAAGAATGCGATCGTCGTCGATGGCGGGGGCATCGTGCTCGAAGCGGGGCAGGCGGTCGACGCCGAGATTGCGTTCTGAGCGTCAGGCGTCGAGCGCGGCGCGTGCGCAAAGTTCGTCGGTGACGAGCCCCGACAGCCATTGACCTTTGAGCGCGGCGATGAGCGCGTCGCGTTTGCGCTCGCCGCCCGCGAAGCCGATGGTCGGCCGCTTCGGCGGCGAATCGAGCTTGAGGCTCGTGACGCGCGCGCCTGTCGTCGATAGGACGCGCCTGCCTTCGGCGTCGATGGGCAAGCCGAGCCATTCGGCGACTGCGCCGCCTTGCATCATCTCTTCGACTTCGCCGCGCGTGATGAAGCCGTCTTCGTGCAGCGGGCAGTTGATGCCGATATTGCCGATGCCGACGAAGGCGACGTCGGCGTGTTGTGCGAGTTCGTCGACGATGCGGTAGAGCCGGTGATTGACCCATTGCGCGCGCTCGGCTTCGTTGTCGGCCATGAGTGGCGCGGGCAGCATGAAGTGCTTGCCGCCGGTCTTTTCCGAGAGTTGCTGCGCGACGTCGTAGCGATTGAACGATCCGTCTTGCGCGATGGCGCCGACCATCGACACGAAGCGATGCTGTGGCCGGTCGAGCTGTCCGATCTGCGCGACGACTGCCTTGAGCGTGCGGCCGCTGCCGATGGAGACGACGATGGGTTTTTCATCGGTGAGATAGCGCTCCATGACTTGCGCGCCGGCGACGGCGAGCTTGCGGTCGACCTGTTCGGTGTTGTCGCCGTCGATGGGCACGACTTCGCAGAGCGCGAGGCCGTAGCGGTCGCAGAGTTGTTGCGCGAGCGACAGGCAATCGGCGATGCGGTGATCGACCCGGACGCGGATCAGGTTTTTTTCTACTGCGTAGGCAACCAGGCGTTGCGCCACCGGGCGCGAGATTTGTAGTTTCTCGGCGATCTCGTTCTGGGTGTTGCCGGCGACGTAGTAGAGCCACGCTGCGCGGGTTGCTAAGTCGAGCTTTTCGTTTGATTTTGGCACTTTTAAGGCGGTCTTTGTTTTGGTCTGGCGCCGGTGTTTGGTTGTCTGATTTCGTTTGGTTCGGGAAACTTGATTTCGCGTCGGTCTGTTGGCGCGCCCCTCCCCGGGGCGGGGGTCACTTTCTTGGCTGTCGACCAGAGTTGGCGCTTCAGCGCCTTACTCTGGTCCCATGCAAAGAAAGTAACCAAAGAAAGCAGCTTTTCTTTCGAACCGCACAATGCACTAACTTGCGTGGCCAGTTCGTAGAACACCGGTGGCCCTCAGCTTGACAAAGCCTTGAATCACCTTCCACGCCCACTGACAACTCACGTCCTCCGAGCCCCTTGGCTCGACAACACCATACGCGCACACACTCATCCACACAGATCAACCATCTCGAACAGTACCGCAAGAGAGCAAAGACAATATCTTTTTCTCTCTTTGCGTCTGGCGTCATGCGACTGACCAAGGTCTTCCGAAAGTCTTGTTACGTCTTTCAGCGCGGAGGCTGAGTTCTCGTTCGATGTTGCGTGTGCGCAATTTCGCGCTGTTGTTAACGAGCCAAGGGGCTCGGAGGACGTTAGTTGTCAGTGGGCGCGGAAGGTGATTCAAGGTTCGATCAAGCTGAGTGCCACCGATTTTCTACGAAGTGGTCACGCAAGTCTGTGCATTGGGCGGTTCGAAAAAAAGCTGCTTTCTTTGGTTACTTTCTTTGCATGGGACCAGAGTAAGGCGCTGAAGCGCCAACTCTGGTCGACAGCCAAGAAAGTGACCCCCGCCCCGGGGAGGGGCGCACCAATAGACCGACGCGAATTCAACTTCCATAGCATCCCAAACCAACCGCCATCACCCGCGCCAAGCGAAAAAAAAAATCAAATCAACCGCGGCCGAGAAGAATCGAACAACGGCCGTACGTGCTGATAAAGCTCTCGAAACCCTTTAAGCCGCTGCCGCAAGACCAGATGCCTCTCGCCATCCGGCGAGAACTCCTGCTTCACAGCGGGCTTGGCAAGCACGACCGCAGGATCGCCCCCGGCTGCAAGCCATCCCAACCGTGCGGCTCCGAGCGCAGCCCCGGTCTCCCCACCGCCATGCGTCCGCGTCGGCGTATTGAAGGCATCGGCGAACATCTGCCCCCAGTACGCGCTGCGAGCGCCACCACCCAACATCGACAATGCCCGCGTCTGCGTCCCAGCGGACTGCAAAGCATCCAGTCCATCAGTCAGAGCAAGCGTCACGCCTTCAAGAACCGCATAACCCAGCAACGCCCGATCCGTCGCATGCGTCATGCCAAAGAACACGCCCTGCGCATACGGATCGTTATGCGGCGTCCGCTCGCCGCTCAGGTAAGGCAGGAACAACGGCGCAGTCGATAAAGCCTCCGCCGGCAACGCCTCCACTTCAGCAAGCAAAGTCGGCTCGTCAGTCAACGTCAGCTTGCACACCCAGCGCAAACAGCTCGCCGCCGACAGCACCACGCTCATCTGATGCCACCGGTCCGGAATCGCATGGCAGAACGCATGCACCGCCGACGCCGGATTCGGCCGGAAGCGGTCGCCCACCACACACAGCACGCCCGATGTGCCCAACGACAGGAATCCGTCGCCCGGCTCCGTCGCGCCGATGCCCACCGCGCTCGCCGCATTGTCGCCGCCGCCCGCCGCCACGATCACGTCGTCGCCCAAGCCGAGCTCCGCCGCGAGCGCCGGCAGCAAGGTGCCCGATGGCTCGCTGCCCTCGGCGAGCGACGGCATCTGCTGGCGCGACATCCCGCACGCGGCGAGCAGTTCGTCGGACCAGTCGCGACGCGCAACGTCGAGCCACAACGTCCCCGCAGCATCCGATGGATCGGACACCTTCGTGCCCGTCAGATGCATCCGCAGATAATCCTTCGGCAACAGCACGCACGCCGTCTGCGCAAAAATATCCGGCTCGTTGTGCCTCACCCAGAGCAGCTTCGGCGCAGTGAAGCCCGGCATCGCCAGGTTGCCGGCAATTTCATGCAGATGCGGCGCGCGCTCGTACAGCTCGGCACACTCCTTGTCGCTGCGCATGTCGTTCCAGAGAATCGCGGGACGCAGCACGCGATCGGTGGAGTCGAGCAGCACCGCGCCATGCATCTGACCCGACAGCCCGATGCCGCGAACCTGCGCGAACTCCGCGGGATACTGCTCGCGCAGCCTGAACAGCGCGGCGCGCGTGCCGTCCCACCAGTCGAGCGGATTCTGTTCCGACCAGCGCGGCTTCGGGCGCGAGACGGTGAACGGCGTGCCCGCCGTGCCGACGACGCTGCCGTCGCCCGCAAGGAGCAGCACTTTCACTTCGGAGGTGCCGAGGTCGATGCCTAAGTACATGAACGATGCCTTGGTCGAGGCCGGGACTCATCCGGCGGAAAGAGGGAATTTAACGCCGTGCGCAACGCCGCGCCATGAGCACAATACCCGAGCGGCGCGCACGCATCACGCGGCTACGGACGATTCCTCAGCCACGCATCGACACGCGCGATCGCACGGCGCATCACGCGCTCGAGGTTCTCGGTCTGCGCCATGCTGCCCCACAGGAGCTTGTCGGCGACGAACGCCCTGACCGGATCGCTCGCCGTGAAGTAGCCATGCGCGACGCCCGCGTCCATCACGCCGTCCTGATACGCATACGGCAGCCTGTTCTCATGCCAGCGTTCGAGAAAGCGGAAGAAAAGTGCGGGCAAGACCGCCGTGGCGTCGGGATCGACGTTGCGCGCGAAGCATTCCGACAGCGTCGGCGCGATAAAGCCCGGCAGCTTCGAAAAGCCGTCCGCTGCCACGCGCTGGTTCGTATCCTTGATGTACGGATTGCCGAAGCGGTCGAGCACCACGTCGCGATACTTCGCGAGGTCGATCGGGCTCGGCGTGAGGCAGGGAATCACGTCCTCGGTGACGTAGGCCTCCGCGAGCGCGCGAATCTCCATGTCCTGCGTGCCTTCGTGAATGTATTGCAGGCCGACGAGCGTCCCCGCCCACGCGATGCAGCTATGGCTCGCATTCAGAATGCGGATCTTCGCTTCCTCGTACGGCAGCACCGATTCGACCATCTCCGCGCCCACCTTCTCCCACGCGGGACGGCCCGCGCAGAACTCGTCCTCGATCACCCACTGGATGAACTTCTCGCCCATCACCGGCGCGCGATCGTCGAAGCCGGTCGCGGCCTTCACGCGCTCGGCGACATCGGGCGTCGGGCGCGGCGTGATGCGATCGACCATCGAATTCGGACACGACGTGTTCGCGATCATCCAGTCGCGCAGGGCAGTCTCGCCGCGCAACTGCAGGAATTCGAGCATGCCCGCCTTGAAACGGTCCCCGTTGCTGCGCAGGTTGTCGCAGTTCTGCAGCGAAACCTTGCCCGCGCCGTTCTTCATGCGCGCATCGAGAATGGCGGCCAGCGCGCCGTAGATCGTCGTCTTCGCGCCCTGGAGGTCGGCGGCAAGGTCGGCGTTCGCCGTGTCGAGCCGGTCGTGCTCGTCGAGGTAATAACCGCCTTCGGTCACGGTGAACGACACGATCCTGCACTCGGGCGCGGCGCCTGTCGCAATGAGCTGCGTCAGATCGGCGGACCAGGGCACGACGTTCCGGATCGATTTCACCGTCTCGTAGTCGCGCTCGCCTTGCGGCGTGACCGTCTCGAGCGTGTACTCGCCGTTCTGCGCGGCGAGCGCATCGAGCACGGCGTTCATGTCGCCGCGGATGTTGCCGACGGCGAGCGACCAGTCCGCATCGCCCGATTGGATCAGCCGGTGCAGATACCACGCCTGATGCGCGCGATGAAACGATCCCGCCCCGATGTGCAGGATCACGTTCGCACTCGCCTTTCCAACGCCGGTTTCGCTACTCATGTCTTCTCTTCCTTTTGGCTATGCGCCCGTTCTGCGCAGACGGCTGACTGAACATTTGCTCGATAGGTGGTCGAATGATCGTATCCGCTATCCCGAAAGTCAAGGCGCGGCGCGCGGGCCTTCGTCGTTGCAATGCGGCGCGTTTCGCCGGCGCCGAAGGGGAACGCGCATGAGTGCTGGCCTTTCGCGTTCGGCGCTGCAGTGCAGCATGGCGCGCCTCGGCACCGATCGGGAGTTACCCGGATAGTCAACGCGGCCGTGATTGGCGGAAGGTGCATGCGGCTTCGGTTCGAACGACAGGCGCACCATAACGATAGAACGATAGGAGACGCGAATGGACTATGTGATCGGCATCGACATCGGAACGCAGAGCACGAAGGCGCTGGTCGTCGATACGCAAGGCGCGATCGTCGCGCAGCACTCGAGCGCCTACCATCCCGATACGCCGAAGCCGCTCTGGGCCGAGCAATGGCCGCAGGTCTGGTTCGATGCGGTGACGGCGTGCATCGCTGCCTGTGTCGCGAAGGCGAAGGCGCGGGGCGTCGATGCGCAGCAGATCAGGTCGCTCTGCGTGAGCAGCCTGTATGGCGGCTCGGGCATCCCCGTCGATGAACATATCGAACCGCTGCATCCGTGTCTCATCTGGATGGACCGCCGCGCGACAGCCGAAGTCGACTGGGTGCGCGAGCACGTGGATGTGGCGCGGCTCGCGGCGATCACCGGCAACGGCGTCGACAGTTACTACGGATTCACGAAAATGCTGTGGCTGCGCAATCATCGGCCCGATGTGTGGAGCAAGACGCGCTGGCTGCTGCCGCCGAACGCGTTCGTAATTCAGCGGCTGACGGGCGAACTCGCGGTCGATCACAGTTCGGCGGGCAATATCGGCGGCGTGTACGACGTCGCCGCCCGCGCGTGGTCGCGCGAAGCGCTCGACATGCTCGGCATCCCCGCATCGATGATGCCGGAGCGGCTCGTCGAATCGTCGGAAGTGGTCGGCGGACTGCTGCCGGAATGGGCCGACAAGCTCGGGCTTGCCGCCGGCACGCCGATCGTCGCGGGCGGTGTCGATGCCGCCGTCGCGACCTTCGCCGCCGGCGTCACGCAGGCAGGGCATCACGTCGCGATGATCGGCACGAGCATGTGCTGGGGCTATATCAACCAGAGCGTCGATGCGCGGCACGGCCTCGTATCGATGCCGCATGTGTACAACGGCAAGCGGGATCTGTACGTGTTCGGCGGCGCGAGCACGGCGGGTGCGTGCGTCGCGTGGTATCGCGATCAGTTTTGCCAGGCCGAGATCGACGCCGCGAAGCAGTTGCCGCACGGCGACGCGCATCGGCTGCTGGAAGAGGCCGCGTCGAAGGTCGCGGCGGGTTCGGACGGCGTCGTGTTCCTGCCGTATCTGATGGGCGAGCGCAGCCCGGTCTGGGACGCGCATGCGAGCGGCACGTTCGTCGGGCTCAACCTTTTTCACACGCGGGCGACGCTGTATCGCGCGGTGCTCGAAGGCGTCGCGTTCGCGCTGAAGCACAACATGGAGGCGGGGCGGCGCGGGGCGCAATCGCTGGATGACCGGCTGATCGTCGTCGGCGGCGCGGCGCACTCGGACTTGTGGATGCAGATCATCGCGGATGTGACGGGCTATCCGGTCGTGTCGATCGAACAGGAAGTCGAAGCCGCGATGGGCGCTGCGCTGCTCGCGGCGCTGGGCGCGGGACTCATCTCGCGGGAGACCGCCGAAGGGGGATGGGTCACGCTCGTCGAGCGTGCGACGCCCGACGGCGGGCGGCAGCGCGTGTATCAGGAGCGATTCGGCGTTTATGTCGATCTGTATCCGGCGCTGAAAGACGCGATGCACCGGCTGCGCACTGAATAGGGCAACTAGCGGGCCGCGCCCGCATGGGCATCGAACACCGGGCCTTGCACGAAGTGCACGTCGAACTGCTGAAGCGCGTTGAACTGCGCTTCGTCGGAGACATTCGAGAAGATCAGCGGAATCTTCAGCCGATGCGCATACGCGACCAGATGCTTCACGACCGAGTCGCGCAGCGCGGCGCCCGCATCCATCTTGATGAAATCGAGCCGCGCCATCTCGGAAACCGCCATGATCTGCCCCGCGTTGGGCAGATTCCCCGCCACCTTGAACCCGTAGTGCTGATAGCTCTTGGTCAGGTAGCCGACAAACGTCTTGTGCGCCACGGCCGCCGCCGGCAATTCGATCACCACGCGCGCCGGGTTGATTCCGAACTCCAGCAGCACCGACGAAAAATGCAGGCCGTGATCGTACTTCACGCTTTTCAGGAGGCGCTCATGGACGCGGAGAAAGAGCAGGCCGGTGCGCTGCCGCCCAAAGAAGTTGAACGCATGCAGCGCCCGCGATAGACGGTCGAGCGCGACGAGCGCGCGGTCGTCGTCGAGGCGGGCGAACGGATCATGCGGCACGTCGCCTTCGATCAGCGTCAGCGCCTGCATGCCCAGTTCGTCGCCGAACCGTTCCGCGCTTTCGGGCGACGCCGACAGCGTCTGCGGGAAGCTGTGCGTGCCGACATCGAAGATCGGTTCATAGGCGCTCGCCACCGTCACCTCGCCGTAATGCGCGATGGCCTGCCGCGCATGTTCGCCTTCGCCCAGCACGATATGCGCGCCGAGGAACGGATGTTCCGCAGCTCGGGCGACGAGTTCTGGCAATGAAGGGGCGATCATGGCGTGCGCGTGTCAAGTTTTCGTGTCGATGCTACCAGCGCGCGACCGATCGCCTTGCACCAAATCGACATATTGATATGCGCGGCGCGCGCCGTCGAATCAGGGTTTACGATCTATTTCACTAATCGTAATCGGTTTACTATCGGTGAACATCGATCTACTCGAGGACTTTCCGCGATGTCCGCTTTCGACACTCACACCGACGCGAGCCGGCACTATCAGTCCGGCTTCGCCAACGACTACGCCACCGAAGCGCTGCCCGGCGCGCTGCCGCTCGGCCGCAATTCGCCGCAGCGCGCGGCGTACGGCCTGTATGCGGAGCAGCTTTCCGGCACGGCGTTCACCGCGCCGCGCGCGCACAACCGGCGGTCGTGGCTGTATCGCATCCGGCCGGGGGCGGTGCACAAGCCGTTCACGCGTATCGCGGGCAACAGGCTGCGCGCGAAGCTCGTCGCGAATTTCGCCGATGTGCCGCCCACGCCGCCGAATCAGTTGCGATGGGACCCGTTGCCGATGCCCGCCGAACCGGCCGATTTCATCGACGGCTGGGTGACCATGGCCGGCAACGGCTCGGCCGAATCGATGACGGGTTGTGCGATTCATCTGTATGCCGCGAATCGCCCGATGCGCGACCGCTTCTTCTACGATTCCGACGGCGAATTGCTGATCGTGCCGCAGCAGGGGCGGCTGTCGATCGCGACCGAACTCGGCACGCTTAATGTCGCGCCGTTCGAGATTGCGGTGATTCCGCGCGGCGTGCGCTTTTCGGTTACGCTCCCCGATGGCGAGGCGCGCGGCTACATCTGCGAGAACTTCGGCGCGCTGTTGCAATTGCCCGACCTCGGGCCCATCGGCTCGAACGGACTGGCGAATCCGCGCGATTTCCTCACGCCGCATGCCGCCTACGAAGACCGCGAGGGCGATTTCGAGCTCGTGACCAAGCTGAACGGCGCGTTGTGGCGCGCGGACATCGGGCATTCGCCGCTCGATGTCGTCGCGTGGCACGGCAACTATGCGCCGTACAAGTACGATCTTCGGCATTTCAACACCATCGGTTCGATCAGCTACGACCATCCCGATCCGTCGATCTTCCTCGTGCTGCAGTCTCCGAGCGATACGCCGGGCGTCGATTCGATCGACTTCGTGATCTTTCCGCCGCGCTGGCTCGCCGCCGAGGATACCTTCCGGCCGCCGTGGTTTCATCGCAATGTCGCGAGCGAGTTCATGGGACTCGTGCACGGCGTGTACGACGCGAAGGCCGAAGGCTTTTTGCCGGGCGGCGCGAGTCTGCACAACTGCATGTCGGGCCACGGGCCGGATGCCGGGACGTTCGAGAAGGCATCGAAGAGCGATACGTCGAAACCCGCGAAAGTCGGCGACACGCTGGCGTTCATGTTCGAAACGCGCACGCTCATCAAGCCGACGCAGTTCGCGCTGGAAACCGCGCAATTGCAGGCCAATTACTACGAGTGCTGGCAGGGCCTCACCAAACACTTCAATCCGGAGCAACGATGAACGACGCGCTGAAGGCGACGCTCGCCCCCACGCTGAAAAGCTGGATCGAGTCCGCGAACGATCCGGCGAGCGACTTCCCGATTCAGAACCTGCCGTTCGGCATCTTCAGCGATGCCGTTGACGAGCGGCCGCGCGCGGGCGTCGCGATCGGCGATTGGATCGTCGATCTTGCGGCGCTCGAAGACGCGCGCCTGATCGATGCGCAGGGCACGTTCGCCGCGCCGCGCCTGAACGGCTTCATCGCGCTCGGACGCGATACGTGGCGCGCGGTGCGGATCGCGTTAAGCGGATTGCTCGCGAAAGACACGCCGGCCTTGCGGGACGATGCTGCGTTGCGCCGCCGCGCGCTGGTGCCGCGCAAGGACGCGACGACGCACTTGCCCGTCGATATTCCGGGCTATACGGATTTCTATTCGTCGAAGGAGCACGCGACGAATGTCGGATCGATGTTTCGTGATCCGAAGAATGCGCTGTTGCCGAACTGGTCGGAATTGCCGGTAGGGTATAACGGGCGCGCGTCGTCGGTGGTCGTGAGCGGCACGCCGGTGCGTCGCCCGAATGGTCAGATCAAGTTGCCTAACGAGGACCGCCCGGTATTCGGCGCGTGCCGCAAGCTGGATATCGAACTGGAAACGGGGTTCATCGTCGGGCGCGGAAATGCGCTGGGCGAGCCGATTGCGTGTGAGGAGGCGGAGGCGCATATCTTCGGCATGGTGTTGCTGAACGACTGGAGCGCCCGGGATATTCAGCAATGGGAGTATGTGCCGCTCGGACCGTTCAACTCGAAGGGCTTTGCGACGACCATTTCACCGTGGATCGTGACGCTCGATGCGCTCGAACCTTTTCGCACCGCGACGCCCGTGCAGGACCCGGAGCCGCTGGCGTATCTGAGGCATGCGGGGGATCATGCCTTCGACATCGAACTGGAAGTGGCGCTGCGAGCGGATGGCGCGGCGAGAGCGACGGTCGTTTCGCGGACCAACTTCAAGCTGATGTACTGGTCGATGGCGCAGCAGCTTGCGCATCACACGGTGTCGGGATGCAATACGCGCGTCGGCGATCTGATGGGCTCAGGGACGATCAGCGGACCGACGGCGGAGTCTTGCGGGAGTTTGCTTGAGAGTACGTGGAACGGGCAGCGGCCTATTCAGCTCGACGAAGGCGGGGAACGGGCTTTCCTGCTGGACGGGGATGAAGTTGTGCTGCGGGGGTGGTGTCAGGGGGAAGGGTATCGGGTGGGGTTTGGGGAGTGTGTGGGGCGCATTCTGCCGGCGCGGGGGTGATTCAACGGACGATCCGTGCGATGGTAGCTTCCGAGGCCGAAGCCTTCGATGCGTTGAGCTATTGCTTGTCGGCGTGGGGCTCTCGTGACGGTTTTGCCGTTCGGCCTAAAGGTTTCATCAACGAATGTTCACGCTTGTCGCGCGGCGAGCGGTGTATGTTTGGGGTTCCTACGAGTTGACGAAAGTCACGCCGACTTCGCCTCGATCCTCGACACGCTCGCCGCGATGCGGCTCAAGACAAGCAAATGTTTCAACACAATGGGCTTCTTCGCATCAAGGGCCGGGTGCATCGATATCATCACCGACTCTTAAGGCTGACCAAAAATCGCTGGGACGATAAGCACTATATTGTCTGCGAATCTTTCTTCTTCAATGCTCAGATCGACAGCCGTGGAAAGCTTACGCAGTACATCGCAGCGGAGACTGCCAGCTTCCTCGAGAGAGTCGGACTCTCCGTGCCTTTCATGGATCCGCGAATCAGGATTGACGACGTCCGGGACTTCCTGCGAGGTCACATCGTCGCCGGCAGTGAACGGCACGGCCCCGTTAATGCGAGCTTCCCCGATGAGCTTTTGTTGCCCGCTCTGATTGAGCGGTATCAGGAGCGGGAAGTTCTTCGCTATGGCGTACGAATGGCCGCACGCTCGGGCGACCTTCGAAAAGACGCGCGAGGAAGTGGATCAGTGTATAGCGGACCACGCCGACTATTCGCTCAACGCCGAGCCTCTTCGTTATGACGAGCGGGAAGTCATCGGTGAAGCAGAGCAAATCGCGGGCATGCCGTATAGAGGAACGCCGGGCTCCTGGGCGTCAAGCATGCCCGGCAAGATGCCGCAGTTGCGGCAATACGGCAGAGACGGCACGCCTTTGACCGATTTCGACCTCGAGGCGCATCATGGCAACTCCAACCCGCACGCCCACAACTGGGTAGGCGGCGTGCGTGACGAGGGCGCGCCCGTTTCACTTCTTCCCTGGTGACGCGATGTCGATCGACTTATTGAACCGATGGCGCCACTTTCACGACTGGTATCTCGACAGCATCAAGGTCGGGCCGGAAACGATCGCTCTCGGCTTGTACAAGCAGGAGGAACGGGCGACGCTCACGTTCGGCGGCGTGACGTGCGTCGTGCTCGAAGGGCTGGGCTTGCTGAACATCGTATTCAGCATCGAGACGCTCACGCCGGGGAATGCGAACTATGATCGCGTCCGGGCCTTGCTTGAGAACGGCGAGCGTCTTACCGACCGGACGGGCAATTGCACCGCTTTTCTGTACTCGACGCTCGGCGCGGAACTCGCTATCGAATTCGATTCGCTCGCGGTTGAACGGGTTAGCTGACTTGACTACGAAGCGAGCCGCCGAGAACAAGCGCGATCCCTCAAACCGCCTGCCCGACCGCCCCTCTCCTTGACCGCTTGTCCAGCGTGGCCGACAACAACGTAAGCCCGAACGCGCCACAAGCCATCGCGACCCCGACCCAGGGCAGCGACGTGAGCGGCGCGCCCGCGCTGATCGCACATCCTCCCAACCACGCGCCGGTGGCATTGCCGAGATTGAACGCTCCCTGATTCAACGTCGAAGCCAGATTCGGCGCATCGCTAGCGCGATTCACGATCAGGATCTGCAGCGGCGGCACGATCGCGAACGCGAGCACGCCCCACAGAAAGATCGTGATCATCGCGGAGACCGATGCGTGCATCGTCCCGGCGAAGATCATCAGAATCACGACAATCGACGCCAGGAAAGACAACAGCGAGCGCAACAGCTTCCAGTCCGCCAGCTTGCCGCCAAGCGTGCTCCCAACCGTCAGTCCCAACCCGAACAGCAGCAGCACATACGTCACCGCATGCGGCGAAAAGCCCGTGACGTCTTCGAGGATCGGCGTGATATACGTGAACACCGAAAAAAGACTCGCCGATGCCAGCACGCTGATGCCCAGCACCATCAGCACTTGCGGGTTTTTGAGCACGTCGAATTCACGGAGGATGCTCGTCTCGCGCATCTCGATGTGCTTCGGCAGGCAAACCGCCAGCGCGCCCGCCGCCGCGACGCCGATCAGCGTGACGACCCAGAATGTCGCGCGCCATCCGGCCGCCTGTCCGAGCGCGGTGCCGAGCGGCACGCCCAGTACGTTTGCAAGCGTCAGTCCGGTGAACATCAGCGCAATGGCCTGCGCGCGACGGTTCGGCGCGACGAGATCGGCGGCGACCACCGAACCGATCCCGAAGAACGCGCCGTGACAGAACGCCGTGACGATGCGCGCGCCCATCAGCACCCAGTAGTTCGGCGCGAGCGCGCACAACAGATTGCCGACGATGAACACGCCGATCAGCCCCATCAGCGCCTTCTTGCGCGGCATTTTCGCGGTGACGATCGCGAGAATCGGCGCACCGATGGTCACGCCGAGCGCATAGCCGGACACGAGCATGCCGGCGGCGGGAATCGACACGGCGAGGTCGCGCGCGACGTTGGGCAACAGGCCCATGATGACGAATTCGGTCGTGCCGATGCCGAACGCGGCAACGGCAAGAGCTAGCAGGGGCAAGGGCATGGCGGAAGGGGCGGAATCGGCGCAAGGAAGGCCCGAATTCTACCGAAAGGTCAATTTTGATGCTGGTAGAAACCCTGACGCGCGCACGTCCGGACAATGCCGGATGATGAGCGGACTTTTACCGCATCGGCACGCGCCGGGCACGAAGGCCGCCGTGGCGGCCGCACGGCGCGGCGTACATTTCGCATCGAGCTCCGCTGCGCGCGGATCGTTGCGCGGCACGGAGTGTTGGAAAAACACAGCAACCACCCGAGAACCTATGTCTTCGATTCCCCACCGCCTGCGCGCCGTCATCGCGTGCGCCGTGCTTGCCGCCACTCACGCGTACGCGCAAAGCGACGCCTCCGGCCCCATCGCCACGAAGGCGGGCACGGTGTACTTCCTGCGCGATGAATCCGGCTTCGCCGCCATGCTCGGCACGCAGGCCTTCGACCGCTTCGACGCCCGCCGCATCGCTCATTTCGATGAAACGGACGCAAGCGGCGCACTCACACGCTCGCTGATGCAGACCGATGTCGGCCCCGTCCTCTACGACTTCCGCCGCAATCCGCCGCTCGTGCAACGCTCGGGCGAGCGCATGACGGTGCAGCGCGTGTTCTGGCAAGCCGATGAAGTGGTGATGCAGACATCGCTCGGCTGGTACAAGCTCGAAGCCGGCAAACTGTCGAAGCTGCAGGCATCGACGAAGACCTACCGCTGATCAGACGCGCACGCCGAACACGCGCTCGCCCGCGACCACGTACACGGCTTCTCGCTCGCGGCGCACGCTCTCGTTCACTTCGAAGCCGCCGGTGAACGCGCCGAACGCGGGCAGTACGCCCGCGCGCGCGCCGAAGCGAAAGCACGGCAGCCGCACGCTCTCGATGCGCGTCGCGAGCCGATACACCGGATGTTCGTGACCCGCGAGCGCATACGCACCGTTGACCGTCTGCGGATGATGGCAAAGCGCCCACGGTCCCAGCCGATACGGCTCTTTCACCAGCTCGACGCCGAAGCGCGACGGCAACTCGCCCGCGTGACGATCGTGGTTGCCCTCGACGAGCACGAGCCGCAACGCGCGATGCTTTGCGCGCCACGCATCGAGTGCGGCGAGCGTTTCGTCGGCGTGCGATTCGCGCGCATGCAGCAGGTCGCCGAGAAAGACGACCGACTCCGGCCGGTGCGTCGCGATCAGCGCATCGAGCCGCGCCAGATTCTCGGGCGTGGCGCCCGCGGGCACCGGAATGCCGCGCGCGCGGAACACGGCGTCCTTGCCGAGATGCACATCGGCGATAAACAGCGCTTTCTCCAGGGGATCGAATGCCGCGCGCTCCGCCGAGAGCAGCAGTGCGCGGCCGCATACGTCGATTGTCAGTGCCTCGATTGCCATGAGCGTGCTCAAGCCCCCGCCGCCTTCTCGAGATCGGCAAGCATCCGCTCCACGCGATCCGACAGCTTCTCCGTGCTCACCTTCTCCCGCAGCCGCGCGACGATCAGCGGAAACGCGAACGGCGTCGGTTTCTTCGGGCGCGTGAACGCGAGCCGGCTCTCGCTCATGCGCACGAGCGCATCGCGCAGGCGGCGCATTTCGAGCTCCTGCAGCATCACTTCCTGATCGGCCTGCGCGAGCAGCAGATTGCCGCGATCGTGCTTGCGGAACACCTCGTAGAAGAGCCCGCTCGACGCCTGCAACTGCCGCGCGCTTTTCTGCTGGCCCGGATGCCCCTGATAGATCAGCCCCGACACCCGCGCGATCTCGCGAAACCGCCGCGCCGACAACTCTGACGCGTTGAGGCTCGCGAGAATGTCGTGCTCCAGATCGTCGGGGGAAAAGAGGCCGTCGGCGATCAGCGTTTCCCAGTCGAACGGCTTGGCCGACAGCAACTCGAAGCCGTAATCGTTCATCGAGATGGAGAAGGTGCTCGGCTGATCGCGCGCGACCCGCCATCCGATCAGCGACCCGAGGCCGATATGCGCCATGCGCCCGGCGAACGGATAACAGAAGAAGTGATGCCCCTCGCGCGATCGCACCGCCTCGACGACCAGCACGCCCGGTCCCGGCAGCGCCGACCACTTCGCCTGAAGATCGAGCAGCGGCCTGACGGCCTGCATCTCGGGCTCGTCGTAGATGCCGTCGTTCGCGCGCGCGAGCATGACGAGCGCCGCTTCCGCCAGTTCCGACGACAGCGGCATCTTGCTGCCCGCCCATTGCGGCATCGCGCCGCGCGAGGACGTCGCGCGCTTCACATAGGCCGTCATGTCCCGCACGCGAATCAGTTCGAGCGCGCGGCCGCCGAAGGTGAAGACATCGCCGGGCTTCATGCGCGAGATGAATGATTCCTCCATCGCGCCGATGCGCCCGCCCGTCATGTAGGCGACGTTGATGGTCGCATTGGCGACGATCGTCCCGACGTTGTTGCGATGCCGCCGCACGAGATCCTCGCGCGGCACGCGATACACGCCGTCCTCGCCCGCGACGACGCGGTGATAGTCCGGATACGCCGCCAGCGACGCCCCGCCGCGCTCGACGAACGCGAGCGCCCAGTCGAATTCCGCCTGCGTCAGATCGCGATACGCATAAGCCGTGCGGACTTCGTCGAGCATCTCGCCGGGCGCGAAGCCGCCGCCGATCGCCACCGTCACCAAATGCTGCACGAGCACGTCGAGCGGCTTCTTCGGCATGTCGCGCCCTTCGATGCGATGCGCTTCGATCGCCCAGCGCGCCGCCGCCGCTTCGACGAGTTCGAGCGCGTGCGTCGGCACGATCGTCACGCGCGACACACGGCCCGGCGCATGGCCGGATCGTCCGGCGCGCTGCATGAGGCGTGCGACGCCCTTCGGCGAACCGATCTGAAACACGCGGTCCACCGGCAGGAAATCGACACCGAGATCGAGACTGGACGTGCAGACAACCGCCTTCAGCTGCCCGTTCTTGAGCCCGAGTTCGACCCAGTCGCGCACTTCCTTGTCGAGCGAGCCGTGATGCAGCGCGATCAGCCCCGCCCAATCCGGACGAAGATCGAGCAGCGCGCGATACCAGACTTCCGACTGCGAGCGCGTGTTGGTGAAGACGAGCGAGCTTTGCGCGTGCTCGATCTCATCGGCGACGGGTCCGACCTGGCGCACGCCCAGATGCCCGCCCCACGGAAACCGCTCGATGGTGTCGGGAATCAGCGTATCGACGACGAGCGTTTTCGGCTGCGCGCCGCGCACGACGACGCGCGGTGTCGTCACGCTGTGCAGCAGCGCATCGTGCGCGAGCGCGAGATTGCCGAGCGTCGCGGACAAGCCCCACACCTGCAGATCGGGCCGCCAGCGGGCCAGGCGTGCGAGCGCGAGCTGGGTCTGCGTGCCGCGCTTGTTGCCGAGCAGCTCGTGCCATTCGTCGATGACGACGAGCCGCACGTGCGATAGCTCGTCGCGAGCGTTGGCGCGCGTCAGCATCAGCGTGAGGCTCTCGGGCGTCGTCACGAGCGCGGACGGCATCCGGCGATTCTGCCTCGCGCGTTCCGTCGACGACGTATCGCCCGTGCGCAGCCCGACGGTCCAGGGCGCAGACAGCGCCGTGACGGCGGTTTGCAGCGCGCGGGCGGTATCGGCGGCGAGCGCGCGCATCGGCGTGATCCACAACACCGTGAGCGGAGCGGGGAGCGCGGCCCTGTCTGCCGCTTTGCGCTTTCCCTTCGGCGGGCTTGCGAACGCCGCGAGCGCGCCGAGCCAGATCGCCCAGGTCTTGCCCGCGCCGGTCGTCGCGTGAAGCAGGCCGCTCGCGCCGCGCTGCACTTCCCGCCAGACTTCGCGCTGAAACGGAAAGGGCTGCCAGCCGCGCTCGCCGAACCATCGCGCGATGCGCTCGTCCATCGGTTTCGCGGCTTCGATGGGGTCGCAGGCGAAGGGCGCGGGTCTGAACGTTTCGGCGGCGGCATCGAGCTTGGCCTGCGCCGCCTGCGTGCGCGGCACGCGGCGCGGACGCGGCGCGCGGCGGCGTGCGCGGCTGGCTGCGTCGGGCGGCGCGATGTCTTGCAGGTCGTCGTCGGGGACGGTCATGCCACCGCCTCGTTCAGGAAGCCTTTCAGCAGATCGAGCGTATCGGCATCCTCGATGGACTTGTCCGTACGCCAGCGCAGCATCCGCGGAAAGCGCACCGCGATGCCCGACTTGTGGCGCGGGCTCGCCTGGATGCCCTCGAAGCCGATCTCGAACACGAGCGTCGGTGTGAGGCTGCGCACCGGGCCGAATTTCTCGACGGTCGTCTTGCGCACGATGGCGTCGACCTGGCGCATTTCTTCATCGGTCAAGCCGGAATAGGCCTTCGCGAACGGGACCAGCGTGCGCACGCCGTCGGCTTCGTCCCAGACGGCGAAGGTGAAATCGGTGTAGAGGCTCGCGCGCCGGCCGTGACCGGGCTGCGCGTAGAGCAGGACGGCATCGACGGAATAGGGGTCGATCTTCCACTTCCACCAGGTGCCGGAAGCCTTCGTGCGGCCGACGCCGTACATCGAATCGCGCTCTTTCAGCATCAGCCCTTCGACGCCGCGCGCGCGGCTTTCCTCGCGCAACGCGGCAAGCGCGGACCAGTCCGATTCCTCGACGACCGGCGATACGCGCAGCAGATCCACCGACAGCTCCCGCGCGAGCGCATCCAGCTTCGCGCGGCGCGCGTGCAGCGGCTCGGTGCGCAAATCGCGGCCATCGGCTTCGAGCAGGTCGTAGGCGAGCAGCGCGGCGGGGGAATCGGCGAGCACTTTCTTCGTCAGCGACTTGCGGGTGATGCGCGGCTGGAGCCGGGCGAACGGCAGCGGCATCGTCGCGCCCGGTTCCCACGCGAGGATTTCGCCGTCGATCACCGTGCCGTCCGGAAGCGACGCGCCGAGCGCAGCCAGTTCCGGAAAGCGCTCGGTCAGCAGGTCTTCGCCGCGCGACCAGATCCAGACGCGGCCGCCGCGCTTCACCAGTTGCGCGCGAATCCCGTCCCACTTCCATTCGGCGATCCAGTCGGCGGGCGTTCCCAGCGTCGCCGGTTCGGCCTGCAACTGATGCGCGAGAAAGAACGGATAGGGCAGGCCGAGGTCGCTTTCGTGCGGGGTATCGACGTCATCGCCTTCGGCCGCGGGCGCGATCAGCCGCAGATAACGCGCGGCGCTGGGCGCTTGCCGCGAATCGGTCCAGCCGACCATGCGTTGCGCGATGCGCTTGTGGTCGACGCCCGCCACTTCCGCGAGCGCCCGCACGACCAGTTGCCGCGCGACGCCCACGCGAAAGCCGCCGCCGATCAGCTTCGTCAGCAGGAAGCGCTCGCTCCCGTTCAACTCGTTCCAGTAGCCGACGAGCCGCTCGCGCAGTTCGTCGGGATTCGCGCCGCGCAGCGTCAGCACGCGATCCTCGATCCATTGCGCAAGCCCCAGCTCCGACTCGCGTTCGGGCGGCGGCAGAACGTGCGCGATGGTCTCGGCCAGATCGCCGACCGCCTGATACGACTCTTCGAAAAGCCATTCCGGAAGCCCCGCGCGCTCGCGGGCGAACTCGATCATGAGGCGCGTCGGCACCGACTGGCGCGGCTTGCCGCCCGCCAGAAAATACGACGCCCACGCCGCGTCTTCGGGCTCCGCCCCGGAGAAATACGCGATCAGCGCCTCGAGCTTTTCGTTGGTCGATGTCGTCGCGTCGAGCGCGGTATAGAGCGTCGCGAAGCGTCTCATTGCGATGGCGTCTGTGCGGTGGCTTCGCTCGTGGCGGTATCGGCTTCGATCGCGTCGTCGCCGTATTCGGTCCTGAAAGCGCCCGCGTCGAGGCCTTGCTCGCAGAGCCATCGCACCATCGGCTCGATCTGGCCGTGCGTGACGATCACGCGTTCCGCTCCCGTCGCGCCGATCGCGGTCTGCAGGCCGGGCCAGTCCGCGTGATCCGACAGCACGAAGCCGCGATCCACGCCCTTGCGCCGCCGCGTGCCGCGCAGACGCATCCAGCCGGAGGCGAAGGCATCGCTGTAATCGCCGAAGCGGCGCATCCACGTGCTGCCTTGCGCCGAAGGCGGCGCGACGATCAGCGCGCCCTTGAACGCGGCCTTGTCGCGCGCGGCGATCTCGCTGACGAGCCGCGTATCCGGCAACGCGACGCCCGCCTCGCGATACGCGCGATTGAGCGGCTCGACGGCGCCGTGACAGAAGATCGGGCCGATGGCCGCGTCGATGCCCGCGAGAAGCCGCTGCGCCTTGCCGAACGAATAGCAGAAGAGCACGGACGCCCGGCCCTGGCTCGCGTTATGCCGCCACCATGAATCGATGCCGTGGAACACGGCCTGCGACGGCTCCCATCGATAGATCGGCAATCCGAACGTCGATTCGGTGATGAACGTATCGCAGCGCACCGGCTCGAACGGCGCGCAGGTCGGATCGGGCTCGACCTTGTAATCGCCGGACGCGACCCATACGCGCCCGCCGTGCTCCACGCGCACTTGCGCCGAGCCGAGCACATGCCCCGCCGGATGCAGCGATACCCGCACGCCGTTCACGTCGATGCGTTCGCCGTAGGGCAGCCCTTGCACGTCGATGCCCGGCAGCCGCGACAGCAGCACGCTCACGCCGGCTTCGGCCGCGAGATAGCGCGCGTGCCCGAAGCGGGCGTGATCCGCGTGGGCGTGCGTGATGATGGCGCGCTCGACGGGCCGCCAGGGATCGATATAGAAGCCTCCCGGCGGACAGTACAAGCCTTCCGGACGCGCGACGATGAGATCGGATGAAGTGTCCACGGGTCGCCGTGTGTGCTGCGTTGCCTGCACGTTGGCCCTCGAGTGTTCAGTCCACGCAACAAAGCACGTGACGTGCCCGTCATGCCGCTTTCACGAAGACCGGCTACGGTGTAAAAGTGTGTTGAGTTGTTGTCTGTTGTCTTGTCGGACCGCGCTGTTCCTTGCGCGACGGTGCTCGCGCCGCATGGCGATTTTTCTGGTGAAGCCGAAATGGACACGATGGTAGCGCCGGCCGCTGCGGAAGCGGTCTGGATCGTCAGGCTGAGGAGCCACCCGCAGTACGACTTCGTGCGCCTGAAGCGGGTCTTCGCCGATGCCGGTTCGCGCCATGAGGTCGTCCTCGTCGATGTGAGGAAGCTGCTGCAATGCGCCGACCGCGACGACACCGACTACGTGCTCAAGGCCGTCGACGACTGGCACGCCGGCAAGGTGCGCGGCATTCGCGAGTTCCTCGATCCCGATAACCCGCGCGTGCCGGAGATGCCCTACGTGACCATCAGCGTGCGGCGCTCGGGCGGGCTGCTCGGACTCCTGGGCGTGCATCGCGAGGGCGTCGTCGCGTTTCGCAACGGGCAGCATCGCGCGCGCTATCTGGCGCATGCGGGCGCGCTCTGCATGCCGGTGGAAGTGCACGAGCGCGAAGCCGGCCTGCTGCGCGCGATGTGCGCCGCGCCCGGCGAAACGAGCGCCGAATACGACGAGGTATGAGGCTGCGGTTCGCCTATGCGTTGACCACATTGCGCGGCGCGCCTTCGGCCCACGCCTTCACGTTGCCGAGCGTCGTCTGCGCGATCTCCATCAGCGCCTCGCGCGTGAAGAACGCCTGATGCGCCGTGATGATGACGTTCGGGAACGTGAGCAGCCGCGCGAGGACATCGTCCTGAAGCAGGCGATCCGAGTGATCTTCGAAGAACAGGCCGCCTTCTTCCTCGTACACGTCGAGGCCGAGATGCCCGAGCTGGCCGCTTTTCAGCGCGCCGATCAGCGCATTGCTTTCGACGAGCCCGCCGCGCCCGGTGTTGATGAGCATCGCCCCGCGCTTCATGCGGGCAAGCGCCCGCGCGTCGATCAGGTGATACGTTGACGGCAGAAGCGGGCAGTGCAGCGAAACGATGTCCGATTGCGCGAGCAGGTCGTCGAGCTCGACATAGCGCGCGCCGCGATCGAGCAGATCCTGCGCGGGCGGGCCGGGATCGTGGGCGAGGACTCGCATGCCGAAGCCCGCCATGATCGTGCCGAACACGCGCCCGATGATGCCCGTGCCGATCACGCCGACCGTCTTGCCGTGGAGATCGAAGCCGAGCAGGCCGTTGAGCGAGAAGTCGCCTTCGCGCGTGCGCGCCACCGCGCGATGAAACCGGCGATTGAGCGTGAGAATCATGCCGGCCGCATGTTCCGCGACCGCGTGCGGTGAATAGGCCGGCACGCGCGTCACCGTGACGCCGAGCCGCTTCGCCGCGTTCAGATCGACATGATTGAAGCCTGCGGAGCGCAATGCGATGAGCCGCGTGCCGCCCGCGTGCAGCTTTTCGAGGACGGTTTCGTCGAGGCTGTCGTTGACGAACGGGCACACCGCCGTGAAGCCCTGCGCGAGAATGGCGGTTTGCGCATCGAGATGCGCTTCCTGGAAGTCCAGTGCGACGCCGAATGCTTCGTTCGCCTGGGCGAAGGTATCGGCGTCGTACTGGCGGGTGCTGAAGAGAATGAGGCGTGGGGTGGTGCTTGCGTCGGGTTCTGTCATCGTTCGGGCCGGCAGCGGGTTCGTTACGGAACTCGCGCCGGCTCGAAGTCAGCCGAACGCGAGCGTTCAGTGAGTGGTCGGCGCGCCGGCTCCGCCATTCGCGGCGGAAGGCTGAAAGCCCGTCGGCGGCTGGCGGAACATCTCGTCCGGCCGCGTATTGCCGGAATTGATCTCCTTGGTCAGCTTCTCCAGCGCATAGTCGATGAAGAAGCGCGTCTTCGCGGGCAGATACTGACGGCCCGGATAGACGATCGACAGCTTCATCTCCGGATCATCGACGAAATAGTCGGGCAAGAGGCGCACGAGCGTGCCGTCGCGGATGTCGCCGGCCACGATGCCCTCCGGCAGCACCGAAAAGCCCATGCCGCGCAGCGTCGCGAGCCGCACCATCAGCGCGCTGTTGACCGAGTAGACCGGCGAGAGCGTCACCTGTTCCGACGAACCGAGCCGATGCCGGAAGTGCCACGACGAACTGCGAATGTCGTTCGGCAGCCCGACGGAGGGCATCGTCTGCAGGTCCGACGGCGAAGCCGGAAGGCCGTGCTCGGCCACGAACTCGGGCGTCGCGACCGGTATCAGCGCGTTCACGCCGATGGGCCGCTCGACCAGCGCGGTGCTCGTGACCATGAACGCCGCGACGATGCCGACGTCATAACCGTCCTCGACAAGATCGACGTGACGCTCGGCCAGTGTAAGGCGCACGTTCACCTTCGGATACAGCTTGCGGAAACCGTCGATGAGCGGCGTCAATGTGAGTAATGAAAGCGCGCTCGATGCGACCACACGCAGCGTGCCACTCGGTTCACCCTCGGTATGCGTGACCGCCGATTCGAGATGATCGAGTTCTTCCAGTAATGCGCGGCATCCTTCCAAATAGCGGGTGCCTGCTTCGGTCAATGAGAGATTGCGGGTTGTCCGGTTAATAAGGCGAGTTCTGAGGTGCGCTTCTAGCATCGCAATTGCGCGAGTGACGAGCGCATTCGATACATCGAGTTGCTGCGCGGCACGCCGAAAACTTTCCGTGTCCGCCACGCGAACGAAGACGCGCATAGCATGGATCTGATTCATCGTCTGGCCCTCTCTCGGTTGTGCCGCGTTGAATATGGGCGGCACGCGAGGCTTTGCGAGTCGCCCGGTTTTGAGATGCTTGTACGCATAATATTGACAGAACGAAGATATTGCAATATCAGATTAACAATTCTTCAGTTGACGGGAATATTTGCCGAAATGAAATTTATAATCTGGATGGTGGCTAGCAAAGAAATAAAAAATGTCGATAAACCGTCAATTGGTAGTATTTATTACTTAATCATAGAAAGTGTCTTGTAATAGTGCTATTTAGATAGCGGCCTGTGCCAGTTGAAATGTGCTTGGTGTTAAGTGGTGATTCTGCTTAATTGAAATTTCCAGTTTTCGTTGATAGTCGCCGCGTCTACTTCGGGAACAGACTGCCATCTAATTTTCGCCTCGAGTTTTTAATTAAGGGAAACGCAAGCCGATAGCTAAAAGCCGCGTAGCTGGCAGCGACTTACTAGCATTCCAGGCCCGGTGCAAGTCGGCTTCGTGGTCGGGAACTCAAACGGGATAAACGCACCATGCTTTGGCAACTACTCGCGGCCCAGCCGGAAATAGCGCTGTTCGCCAGCCTGGCAATAGGCTTTTTCATTGGGTCGTTGAAGTTCGGGCCCATTCAATTGGGCGGCGTCTGCGGCACGCTGATCGTCGCGCTGATACTCGGCCAAAGCGGCGCGCGCATATCGCCGGACCTGAAGAACATCGCGTTCGCGCTTTTCATCTTCGCGCTCGGATTCACGGGCGGCCCGCAATTCTTCGCGAACATCGGGCGCGGCTGGCGCTATGGAGCGCTGTCGTTTGTCGAGGTAATCGTCGTGGTTGCGCTTGTGCTCGGCATCGCGGCGGCGCTTAAGCTCGATGCCGGCACCGCGGCCGGATTGCTCGCCGGCGGCGCGACGGAATCGGCGGTGATCGGCACCGCATCCGAGGCCGTGGCGCGGCTCGGGCTGCCTCCGGCTGAAACCGCGCGCCTTCAGGCCAACATCGTGACCGCCTACAGCGTGAGTTATCTGTTCGGGCTCGTCGCCATCGTGCTGTTCGTGAGTCAGATTGCGCCGCTCATCCTCCGTGTGAATCTGCGTGACCAGGCCGAGCGCGTATGGCGTCAGCTCGGCGGCGACGGCGCGCTCGCCGAAGGTCAGACGCCCGCCGTATCGCCGCTCGCCGCGCGGGAACTGAAGGTGACGGCGGCCGCCGGGCTCGGCATCGGCGAACTGGAGAAGCGTTTCGGGCACGAGATCAGCGTGCAGCGGGTGATGCGCGAGCGGTCCGTCGTCAAGGCGCAACCGGCCGTCGCGCTGAAGGCGGGCGATCGCATCGTGATCGCGGGGCGGCGCGGGGCGCTCGTTGACGCGATTCCGTCGATCGGCGAGGAAGTCTTCACCAACGGCGGCCCGGATGTCTTCGTCGAGAAAGTTGACGTGATGCTCACGAACCGCGCGATGCACGGACTGACGCTCGCGCAGGCGCGGGCCCGCGCGAATCCGGCGGAAGGGCGGGGCGTCTACGTCGCCGCCGTGACGCGCCTCGACAGCACCATTCCCGCGTTGCCGGGCACGCAAGTGCAGCGCGGCGACGTGCTGACGCTCGTCGGCGCGAAGGCGGACGTGGCGCGCGGCGCGGCGAAGCTCGGCTACATCGTCCGTGCGACGCAGAAGACGGACTTCGTGTTCCTCGGGATCGGCGTGCTGGTCGGCATGGCGATCGGGCGGCTGTCGGCGCAGGTCGGCGGCATCGACGTGTCGCTCGGCACGGGCGGCGGCTGTCTGCTGGCAGGGCTCGTGTTCGGCTGGATTCGCTCGCGGTATCCGCTGATCGGCTCGTTGCCGTCGGCGGCGGCGCAAATTCTGAAGGACTTCGGCTTGTGCACCTTCATCGCGGCGGTCGGGCTGTCGGCGGGGGCGGACGCGGTGCGGCTGATCCGCGAGTTCGGCGTCGCGCTGCCGATCGCGGGCATCGCCATCACGCTCGGGCCGGCGATCGCATCGCTTCTCGTCGGCCGCCTGCTGCTCAAGCTCGAAGTGCCGATGCTGCTCGGCGCGATCGCCGGCCAGCAATGCAGCACGCCGGCGATCAGCGCGCTCGTCGGCGTGACGGGTAACTCGACGCCGGTCATCGGCTACACCATCACCTACGCGATTTCGAACGTGCTGTTGCCGTTGCTCGGCCCGCTCGTCGTCGGGCTCGTGAGCAGGCTCGGGTGAACGATTCGGCCGCTACCGGGAGGGCGCAGTGGACTGGCTCCATCATGTTTTCCAGAAGTCGCCGGAGAGCGCGCTGTTCTTGTCGCTCGCGGCGGGGTATCTGATCGGCCAGATCAACTTCGGCAAGTTCCAGTTGGGCGGCGTCGGCGGATCGCTGCTTGCGGCGGTGGTCGTGAGTCAGGCCGGCGTGCAGATCGACAACGGCGTGAAGTCGGTGATGTTTGCCGTGTTCATTTATGCGGTCGGCTACGACTCGGGGCCGCAGTTCTTCAACTCGCTGAACCGGCGGACGCTGCGCGAAATGGCGATGGCCGTCTTTCTCGCCGTCAGCGCGCTCGCCACGGTGGTCGTCTGCGCGAAACTCTTCGGACTGAACAAGGGCCTTGCGGCGGGGCTGGCGGGCGGGGCGCTGACGCAATCGGCGATCATCGGCACCGCGGGGGACGCCATCGCGCGGCTCGGGTTGTCGGCGGCAGAGACGAAGGCGCTGCAGGCGGATGTCGCCATCGCCTATGCAGTCACTTATGTGTTCGGCTCGCTCGGCGCCATCGTCGTATGCGTGAATATCCTGCCGAAGTTCATGGGACAGGGACTGAAGGAAGCGTCGATCGAAGCCGAGAAGTCGCTTGCGGGCGGCATCGGCGGACCCGCGCCCGGGCAGGTTTCGGCGCTGCCGCCGCTCGTCGGGCGGACGTATCGCGTGACGGGAGGCGGGGCGGGCGGCGCAGGCGCGGCAGGACGCACGGTCGCGGACATCGAAATGGACGAACAGGACGCGATCACCATCGAGCGCATCCGGCGCGCGGGCCATGCGATCGAACCGCAGCCGGACGTGACGCTCGAGCCGGGCGATATCGTGCTCGTCGTCGGGCGGCGCGAGGTGATGGCCGGCGCAGCGGCGCAGATCGGCGACGAAGTCGCGGACACCGACGGCGTCAGCGTCGTGATGCAAACACGCCGGGGCGTATTCGCGATGCGCGGCATGAATCACTGGACGATGCGAGCCGTGCGCGCAACCGTCGATCGCGCCATGCGCCACGGCGTCTACGTGCAGGCCGTCACGCGCGCCGGGATGCCGCTGCCCGCGCTGCCCGAAACGCGCCTCGAGCATGGCGATGTCATCACCTTCTACGGGTCGCCGCAGGACACGAAACGCGCCGTCGATGCAGCCGGCTACGAACTGCCGTACTCCGACAAGACCGACTTCATCTACATGGGCGTGGGTATCGTCGTCGGGCTGCTGATCGGACTGGTCGTCGTGCGCGTGGGCGGCATTCCGGTCACGCTCGGTTCGGGCGGCGGCTGCCTGCTCGCGGGGCTCGTGTTCGGCTGGATGCGCGGCAAGCATCCGATGTACGGAGTGATGCCGCCCGCCGCGTCGCAATTGCTGAAGGACTTCGGGCTGGCCGCGTTCGTGGCGGTCGTCGGGCTGAATTCGGGCTTGCAGGCGGTGGTCACGGTAAAGCAGAGCGGCCTCACGATCTTCCTGCTCGGCGTGTTCGTCACGCTGTTTCCGCTGCTGCTGACGATGCTCTTCGGGCGTTACGTGCTGCGCTACGACAACGCGGCGATCTTCGCGGGCGCGCTGTCGGGATCGCGCAGCGCCAATCCGGCGTTCGGCGGCGTGCTCGACAAGGCGGAAAGCCCGGCGCCGACGGCGGCGTTCGCCGTCACGTATGCGCTTGCGAACGTGCTGCTGACGCTGCTCGGGCCGTTGATCGTCGAGATCGTGTGACGGCATGAGAAGACGCCTTGCGCCATAATCGGCGGCACACAAGGAGGCTCCTCATGGCGAACGCGTTACCTGCCGTCGAACTGCCGGACGGCGAAGCGATTCCGAAGCTCGGTCAGGGCACCTGGGAAATGGGCGAGCGCCCGAATGCGCGCAGGGCGGAGATCGCCGCGCTGCGCGAGGGCGTCGAACTCGGAATGACACTCATCGATACGGCCGAGATGTATGGCGATGGCGAAAGCGAAAAGCTCATCGCGGAGGCGTTATCGGACAGGCGCGACGACATCTTCATCGTGAGCAAGGTCTATCCGCATAACGGCACCGAGCGCGGCGTGCAGGCCGCGTGCGAGCGGAGCCTCAGGCGCTTGTTGACCGATCGCATCGACCTCTACCTGCTGCACTGGCGCGGCGGCGAGGACCTGGCCGGCGTGGTCGCGGGCTTCGAGAAACTGAAGCGCGACGGCAAGATTCGTCACTGGGGCGTGAGCAACTTCGACACGGACGACATGGAGGAACTCTTCGCGCTCGATGGCGGCGATGCGTGCGCGACCAACCAGATTCTGTACAACGTCGCGCGCCGCGTGCCGGAGTTCGATCTGTTGCCGTGGCTGCGCGAACATCGGCTGCCGGCGATGGCATACAGCCCCGTCGATCATGCGCGTCTGCCGCGCGGCGGGGTGCTGGAGAAGATCGCCGCATCCCGCGGCGTGTCGGCGTTTCAGGTGGCGCTCGCGTGGGTCTTGCAGCAGCCGGGCGTTTTCGCGATACCCAAAGCCGCCGATATTGCGCATGTCCGCGAAAACCGCGCCGCGCTCGATATCCGCTTGTTGACGGACGAACTCGCGGATATCGATAAGCAGTTCAAGCCGCCGAAGGTGAAGCGCGGGCTGGAGATGCTTTAGGAGCACGCATGATGTGCATGCACCGAGCCTAGCACCGCGACTTCGGCCGGCGTGCGCCGCAGATCGGCTTCGCTGACCTGCTTTGCATCGGCGAGGAAGTCGTTGACGATCGACGACACCGACGTGTTCGTCAAGCACAGCGACACGCGCTTCGTCTCCGTATCCGCGAGCGATGCGCGTTGCGACAGGAACAACACGCCGTACTGATAGCCCCGCACGATGCCGCGCACCGCGCCGACGCACTGGCCTTGCGCGGCGTTGTCGCTTTTCTGACCGCACTGCTGAGCGAGCGACCACGCCGAGAACGACGGGTCCGATGCGCCCGGCGCGGGCGTTGACTGCGCGTGAGCGGAAACGCCAGCGCCGAGCGCGAGGGAAGCGGCGAGCGAGAGAGCGTATTTCTTCATGAGCGTCCTCATTGTTTTGTGTAACCAATGAGAGACATCGGACGCGCTTTGGTTCCGGCCCGCGTCGTTTCAGACGGCCTTTTCCCGCGATTGAAGCGCCCGCAATTCGTCGACCGGGATGTGGCAGTGAATCTCGTGGCCGTTGCCCGCATCGCGGCAAGGCGGCGTCTCGCGCTCGCACATGTCGCCGATCTTGCGCGGGCATCGCGTATGAAACACGCAGCCGGAAGGCGGGTTCGCCGCGCTCGGCAAGTCGCCCGACAGGCGGATGCGCTCGCTGCCCGCCCGCGCCTCGTCGAGCGACGGCGCCGACGACAGCAACGCTTCGGTGTACGGATGCTGCGGGCCATCGAAGACATCGGCGGCGCGGCCGATCTCCATGATGCGTCCGAGATAGAGCACCGCGATGCGATCCGACAGATAGCGCACGACGTTCAGGTCGTGCGAGATGAACACGTAGCTCACGCGCCGCTCGCGCTGCAGATCGGCGAGCAGATTGAGGATCGCGGCCTGCACCGAGACGTCGAGCGCGGAAGTCGGTTCGTCGCAGACGACGACGCGCGGATCGCCCGCGAACGCCCGCGCAATGGCGACACGCTGCTTCAATCCGCCCGACAGCTGCCGCGTGCGCGAGCCGAGATAGCGTTCCGGCAAGCGCACCGCTTCGGTCAGCGCGTGCAGGCGCGTTTCCTTCGCTTCGCCGCGCAGCGCGGCGAGCTTCGACAGCGACCGCGCAATCAGCCGCCGCACCGAATGCGCCCGATTCAGCGCCGAATCGGGATTCTGGAACACGATCTGCAGCGACTTGACCTGCTCGCCGCTGCGGCGCGTGACACGTTCCGGCAACGGCTCGCCATCGAGTTCGAGCGTCGCGCCCTTGTCCGGGGCGACGAGACCGAGCAGGAGTTTCGCGAGCGTCGTCTTGCCGCTGCCCGATTCGCCGACGAGCCCGAGCGTTTCGCCCTGCACGAGATCGAGCGATACATCGTGGACCGCGCGGACGTCTTCGTCGCCGACGCGGAAGGTCTTCGAGAGATGGCGCGCGGACAGCGCGAGCACCGGTTCATCGACAGGCACAGCGACGGGCGCGGGCGTTTCGGCCGTGGAGCGCGGCAAATCCTGCGCGCGCTCGTGGTAATGGCAGCGCGCCATCTGATCGCCGTGCAGCGACGCCACGCGATAGGGCGGCGGCGCATCCTTCACGCAGCGCTCGTCGGCGAGCTTGCAACGCGGCGCGAACACGCAGCCTTGCGCAATCGATCCCGGCAGCGGCAGCGAACCGGGGATCGTGTCGAGACGGCCGTTTTCCTTGCTGCGGCCGCGCGTGGGCAGGCATCGCAGAAGGCCGACCGTGTACGGATGACGAGGCTTCGCGAAGACATCGGCGGTCGCGCCTTCTTCGACGAGCTTGCCCGCATACAGCACGCCGACACGGTCGCACATGCGCCCGATCACCGCGAGGTTGTGGCTGATGAAGAGCACGGCCGTGCCCAGTTCCGCCCGCAACTGCGCGATCAGATCGAGCACTTCGGCTTCCACCGTGGCGTCGAGGCCGGTCGTCGGTTCGTCGAGAATCAGCAGTTCGGGATTGCACGCGAGCGCCATCGCGATCACGACGCGCTGCTGCATCCCGCCCGACAGCTGATGCGGATAGCTCTCCATCACCCGCGCAGGCGATGCGATCCGCACGCGGCGCAGCATGTCGGCGGTGCGCGACAGCGCCTCGTTCGCGGATGCGCCCGCCGCTTCGAATGCTTCGGACACCTGTCGCGCGATGGTGAGCGACGGATTCAGCGCACGGCCAGGGTCCTGATAGACCATCGATACGGCGTTCGCCCGCAGGCCGCGCAACGCATCGGCATGAAGCGTGGCGACATCGCGGCCGCCGATCGTGATGCGCCCCGCCTTGACGCGGCCGTTGCGCGGCAGATAGCGCAGCATCGCGAGGGCGGCCGTTGACTTGCCGCAGCCCGATTCGCCGACGAGCCCGTACGCTTCGCCGCGCCGCACGCGCAAGCTTATGTCCTGCAGCACTTCGCGTTCGTGTCCGCGCGCGCGATAGGCGACGGTCAGGCCGACGACCGTCAGCGCGTCGGCCTGATCGCCCTTGGCGGCGCCGAACGCGGGGAATGCCGATGGCGGCGGTCCGTTCATCGGTCGAGCACTCCTTGCACGGCATCCGCGACGAGATTGACGGCGATCACCAGCGACGCGATCGCGGCGGCGTCGAACACCACGGTCCACCACGCGCCGCCCGCCATCAGCGTGTAGCTCTCAGATAGCGCGAGGCCCCAGTCGGCGGAAGGCGGCTGAATGCCGAAGCCGAGAAAGGAGAGCGTCGCGACCGCGAAGATCGCGTAACCGAGCCGCACCGTCGCCTCGACGACGATCGGCGGCAGCACGTTCGGCAATATCTCCGCGAACATGATGTAGAACGCGTTCTCGCCGCGCAATTGCGCCGCGAGCACGTAGTCCAGATGGCGCTCGCCGAGCACGGCGGCGCGCACGGTGCGCGCGGTGATCGGCGCGAAGGTGAGGCCGATCACGAGAATCACGGTTGCGTTGCTCGCGCCGACCGCCGCGAGCGCCAGCAGCGCGACGATCACGAGCGGCAGCGCGAGCAGCGCATCGGTGACACGGCCGATGACCGCATCGACCCAGCCGCCGAAATAGCCGACGATCAGCCCGATGGCCGTGCCCGCCGCCGTGCCGATGAGCGTCGCGAGCGGCGCGATGGTGAGAATGTCGCGCGAGCCGACGATCACGCGCGCGAAGACATCGCGGCCCAGCTGATCGGTGCCGAACCAGTGCTCCGGCGAGGGCGGCGCGAGCGAGTTGAGCGGATCGGAGGCGTAGGGGTCGAGCGGCACGAGCCAGTGGCCGAACAGCGCGCACACGATCCAGGACAGCAGGATCAGCACGCCGAAGTCGAACGTGCCCGAACGCAGCAGCGCGCCGAGCGCGTCGAAGCGGCGCGGTCTAGGAGCCGACGCGGTGGCGGTGCTCATCGCGCGCCTCCCGTGTGCAGCCGCGGATTGAGCACGACGTAGAGGGCATCGGCGATCAGATTCGCCGCCGTATAGATCACGCCGATGGTCAGCACGCCCGCTTCGAGCATCGGAAAATCCTTGGCCTTCGCGGCGCCGTAGATGAGCGAACCGATGCCCTGATAGTGGAACAGCGTCTCGACGACGACCAGCCCGCCGATCATGTAGCCGAGCTGCGTCGCGGCGACCGTCACCGTCGGCAGCAGCGCATTGCGCAGCACGTGCCGGAAGATCACGATACGGCGCGGCAGGCCCTTGAGAATGGCGGTGCGCGTGTAGTCGGCATCGAGCGCTTCGACGGTGCCGGCGCGCGCCATCCGTGCGATATAGCCGAAGAACACGAAGACGAGCGGCAGCACGGGCAGAACGAGATGCTTCAGTTGCACGAGAAAGTTCGCGTTGGCGGGCGCGGTGGCCTCGATCGGCAGCCATTGCAGCCACACGCCGAAGATCAGGATCAGCACGATCGACGACACGAACTCCGGGACGACCGTCGCCGTCAGCCCGCCGATGCTGATGATGCGGTCGATGAAGCGCCCCGCGTGCAGCGCCGCATACACGCCGCCCGCGATGCCGAGCGGCACGACCACCACGAATGCGAGCGCGCCGAGCTTCGCCGAATTCCACAGCGCCGCCCCGATGAATGGCGCGACCGGCGCGCGGAACGCATAGGACTCGCCCATGTCGCCGCGCAGGAAATGCGTGATCCAGCCGACGTACTGCGTGACGAGCGGCCTGTTGACGCCGAGCTGATGATTGAGCGCCGCGACCGCGCGCGCGTCGGCGAGCGGACCGAGAATCGCGCGGCCGACATCGCCGGGCAGAAGCTGGCCGCCCGCGAAGACGATCATCGACAGAAGCCACAGCGTGACGAGCGCAAGCAGCACGCGCACGCCGACGAAGCGCACGATGCGTTTCATTCTGGCGAAGTCGGCTGCGTGCGCCGTCGGGGTGATCGTGCTCAAGCGGCCACCGTCGCGCGGTCGAACCACATCTGCGAGATCGCGTTGAAGCGCACGCCGCTGACGCTGGCGCGCGTCACGATCAGCTGGTCGTAGAAGTACGGAATGATGACAGGCGTTTCATCGAGCAACAGGCGCTGAATCTGCCCGGAGACTTTCTTCTGGGATGCGACGTCGAGCGCCGCGACGAACTGCGCGACGAGCTTGTCGTATTCGGCGTTCCTGAAGTGCGCCGCGTTCCACGTGCCGCCGCTCGTGAGCGGCGCGTTGAGAAACACGTTCGGCACGCCGCGATGTCCGTAGTCCGTAATGCCGAGCGGCGAATCGAGCCAGTCCGACTTGCCGAACGTGCCCGAGCCGTAATACAGGTCCTGGCTCTCGACCTTCAGCGTGATGCGAATGCCGATCGCCTTCGCCGCGTTCTGCACGACGACCGCGAGATCGGGAATCTCCATGTACTTCTCGGTCGTGAGCGTGATGTCGAAGCCGTTCGCGACGCCCGCCTCGCTCATCAGCTTCTTCGCTTGCGCGATATCGAGCTTGCGCTGCGGCACGGAGAGATCGCTCGACGGGAAGACGGGCGCGAACGGACTGTCGTTGCCGACGACCGCGCGTCCGCGAAACAGCCCCTTCACGATGACTTCGCGATTGACCGCGAGCGCGAGCGCCTGACGCACGCGCTTGTCCTTGAACGCGCCGGTGTCGCATCGCATGTGAATCTGCCGATGCGAACTCGACTTCGCGCCGAGCACCTTGTATTGCGGGTTCGAGAGCAGCGAGACGCCGCCCTGCACGGTGAAGTCGCCCATCACGTCGGCCTGGCGGCCCTGCATTGCGAGGAGCTGCGCCTGATGGTCCGCATAGAACGAGAAGGCGACGCGATCGGGCAGCGCCTTGTCGCCCCAGTAGTCCGGATTGCGCACGAACGACGCGCCGACCTTCGGCGTGTATTTCTCCAGCCTGAACGCGCCCGTGCCCATGAACGACTTCTCATACGAGCCGCTGAAGTTCGCCGGAAGGATCACCGCGTTGTAGTTGTCCGACGAAACGTAGTACGGAAAATTGCCGTTCGGCGCGTCGAGATGAAACTCGACGGTGTGATCGTCGACGGCCTTCGCCGAGTTCTTCGACAGCACGCCCTTCAGCACCGACAGCGCCGCCGAGCCCGCGCTCGGATCGGCGAGGCGGTTGAAGGTCGCGGCGACGTCCCTGGCGGTCATCGGCTGGCCGTCGTGAAATTTCACGTTGGGGCGGAGCTTGAAGGTCCAGACATCGCCCGTCGCGTTCGACGACCACGACAGCGCGAGCGCCGGGCGCAGGGTAAGCGTCTCGCTGTCGTCGTCGATCAGGAATTCGCCGGTCTGGTTGATGAGCACGAGGCCCGCGGAATCCGTGACCGTCAGCGGATCGACCGCGCCGGCCGGCGTCATGTGCGCGACGCGGATCGTCCCGCCGGGCTTGGCCGCGCCCTGGGCGCGCGCCATCGGCATGCCGAACAGCCCGCCCGCCGTGAGGGCGATGCCGAGCACGCTCGCATGCCGCAGCAGTTCGCGCCGCGTGAGCCGGCCGGCCCTGAATTCGTCGATCGCGTGATTGCCGAGCTCGCCCGCATGCGTGCGCGCGAGTTCGAGGTGATGCGCGTCGGTCGATGTTTTCTTCATCGGTGTCGTTCCGTGTGGTGTTGTCCGGCGTAATCGTCAGGCAAGGACCCGCGTCGCGCGTCAGGGCGCGGGAGCAAGGAACGCGCCGCATCCGGCTTCAGTTGCCGTGCGGATGATCGTGCTTGTGGTCGTGCGGGTCTTTGTGAATGGGATCGACCCAATAGACTTCTTCGGGTTCTTCGACCGCGTCGATGTTCAGATTCACGACGACCGCCTCGTTGTCGCTGCGCACCAGCACGCACTGCAGCGGCTCGTCGGTGCTCGCATTGATTTCCTGATGCGGCACGTACGGCGGCACGAAGATGAAATCGCCGGGTCCGGCCTCGGCGGTGAACTCGAGGTGCTCGCCCCAGCGCATGCGCGCCTGCCCGCGCACGATGTAGATCACGCTTTCCAGCGCGCCGTGATGATGCGCGCCGGTCTTCGCATTCGGATGAATGGTGACGGTTCCCGCCCAGATCTTCTGCGCGCCGACGCGCGCCGCGTTGATGGCCGCCGCGCGATGCATGCCCGGCGTCTGCGGGGTGTTGGTGTCGAGCTGATCGCCCTTTATGACCTTGACGCCGTTTTCGCGCCAATCGATGTGATGTGCGTCGCTCATGGTCTTTGCGTCCGTGGACAAAAAAAGTCCGTTGCCGCCACCAACACGAGCGAGCAACGGACTTCCGATATTACACGCGATTGTCGCAACGGCGCGCGCCGGTCATTTCCCTTTGGAGTTGATGATCGCCTCCGACACGTTGTTCGGCGTCTCCGCGTAGTGCTTGAACTCCATCGTGTAGGTCGCGCGGCCTTGCGTCAGCGAACGAAGGGACGTCGAGTAGCCGAACATCTCGGCAAGCGGCACCTCGGCGCGCACGATCTTCCCGCCGCCGCCCGCGATGTCCTCCATGCCCTGCACGATGCCGCGCCGGCTCGACAGATCGCCCATCACGTTGCCCATGAATTCCTCGGGCGTTTCGACTTCGACGGCCATCGTCGGTTCGAGCAGCACGGGCTTCGCGCGGCGCATCGCTTCCTTGAAGGCCATCGAACCGGCCATGCGGAACGCGTTTTCGTTGGAGTCGACATCGTGATAGGAGCCGAAGGTCAGCGTCACTTTCGTATCGACGACGGGATAGCCCGCCAGCACGCCCGCCTTCAGCGTTTCCTGAATGCCCTTGTTGACCGCCGGGATGAACTCGCGCGGAATCACGCCGCCCTTGATGGCGTTGACGAATTCGTAGCCCTTGCCCGGGTCCGGCTCGAGCGTGATGACCGCGTGGCCATACTGGCCGCGTCCGCCCGACTGCTTGACGAACTTGCCTTCGACATCCGTCACCTTGTTGCGCACCGTCTCGCGATACGCGACCTGCGGCTTGCCGACCGTCGCCTCGACGCCGAACTCGCGCTTCATCCGGTCGACGAGAATTTCGAGGTGCAGCTCGCCCATGCCGGAGATGATCGTCTGGCCGGATTCCTCGTCGGTCGTGACCCGGAACGACGGATCTTCCTGCGCGAGACGATTCAGCGCGATGCCCATCTTTTCCTGGTCGGCCTTCGTCTTCGGCTCGACGGCCTGCGAAATCACCGGCTCCGGGAAGATCATGCGCTCGAGGATGATGATCTTGTCGGGATCGCAGAGCGTGTCGCCGGTCGTCGCTTCCTTCAGGCCGACCGCCGCCGCGATGTCGCCCGCGCGCACTTCCTTGATTTCCTTGCGCTCGTTCGCGTGCATCTGCAGGATGCGCCCGAGCCGTTCCTTCTTCGACTTCACCGGGTTGTAGACGGTATCGCCCGAATTCACCACGCCGGAGTACACGCGGAAGAAGATCAACTGGCCGACGAACGGGTCGGTCATGATCTTGAAGGCGAGCGCGGAGAACGGCTCGTCGTCGCTCGGATGACGCTCGGCTTGCTGATCGTCCTCGGTGTGGCCGAGAATCGCGGGCACGTTGACAGGGGAGGGCAGATAGTCGATCACCGCGTCGAGCATCGCCTGCACGCCCTTGTTCTTGAACGCGCTGCCGCACAGCATCGGCACGATCTCGTTGGCGATCGTGCGCTGGCGCAACGCGGCCTTGATCTCTTCCTCGGTCAGGCTTTCATGGTCGGTCAGGTACTTCTCGAGCAGTTCCTCGCTCGCTTCCGCCGCGGCCTCGACCATCTTCTCGCGCCATTCGTGCGCGACTTCCTTGAGATTGTCGGGAATGTCCTCGTAGGCGAACTTGATGCCCTGGCTCTCATCGTCCCAGACGATGGCCTTCATCTTCACGAGATCGACCACGCCCTGAAAGTGCTCTTCCGCGCCGATCGGAATCTGGATCGGCACCGCCACGCCCTTCAGGCGCTCGCCGATCTGCCGCTGCACGCGAAAGAAATCCGCGCCCACGCGGTCCATCTTGTTGACGAACGCGATGCGCGGCACCTTGTACTTGTTCGCCTGACGCCACACGGTTTCGGACTGTGGCTGCACGCCGCCGACGGAGTCGTAGACCATGCACGCGCCGTCGAGCACGCGCATGGAGCGCTCCACTTCGATCGTGAAATCGACGTGTCCCGGCGTGTCGATGATGTTGATGCGATGCTCCGGGTAATTGCCGGCCATGCCTTTCCAGAAGGCGGTCGTCGCAGCCGACGTAATGGTGATGCCGCGCTCCTGCTCCTGCTCCATCCAGTCCATCGTGGCCGCGCCGTCGTGAACCTCGCCGATCTTGTGGGTCACGCCGGTGTAGAAAAGGATGCGCTCGGTCGTCGTTGTTTTGCCGGCATCGATGTGAGCGCTGATCCCGATGTTCCGATAGCGCTCGATGGGGGTCTTGCGGGGCACGTGAACCTCCTGTGGAAAATATCCTGGCGGCGCGGCGCAGTTCGTACGCGTCGCCACGCGGCGGCCGCCGAACGTCGCGGCGGCATTGCGCTAACCTTTTTAGGATAGCGCGTCGACAGTCTCTTTGCAGGAATCTTGCCAGCTCGGCCTGAATTGCCGCTCGGCATCGTTCGGAGGCGGCGCTTGGGCGAAAAAAAAGCGCGTCGGAGGACGCGCCTTTGTCGGTTAACACGGCGAGCTAACAGGGCGGGCTCACTGAGCGCCCGGCAACCCCTTGATCTTCACGCCCGGCTTGATGCCCTTGGCCGCGAACCAGCCCTTCGGCATTTCGAGCGCGTACACGCCGTTGTTGCGCGGGCAATGGTTGTTCTCGGTCTGCGCCTGCATCTCGTCGATGTCGGTGATCGTGCCGTCCGCGCGGATGAATGCGATCGACAGCGGAATCAGCGTGTTCTTCATCCAGAAGCAGTGCACGGCGTTCTCGTTGAACACGAAGAGCATGCCCTCGTTTGCGCCGAGCTGCGTGCGATACATGAGCCCTTGCTCGCGGTCGGCATCGTTCGCGGCGACGGCGGCGTCGATCACGTACATGCCCGCGGTGAGTTTCGCGCGGGGAAAGTCGGACGGCTGTTTCGCGCCGGGCGGCATGGTCTGCGCCTCGACCAGCGTGACGGATGCGAGCGGCAGCAGCATCGCGATGAGAAAGGCGCGCGTCGCTTTCCTAATCGACACGCGACGCGGAGAAAATGAAAAACGCAAGGCACGCAGGGAAAGCAACAGCGAATTCACACGATGCTCCTTTGAAAACAGTCGTTGCGCCGGATAACCAGCAGGCCCGCGCATGTTACTCGAAGCGAGGACGAGGATACAAAACGGACGCAAAACAAAAGGGCAGATGCCTTTCGGCGATCTGCCCTTTAACGCCGCAAGCGGCGGTAATGCTTGTTGTTGACTTCGCTTTACCGCCTCTTACAACGAACTTACTGAGCTGCGGAAGCAGCTTCCGGTGCCGAAGCGGCAACCTTGTGCGACTTCTTGTGGTGCGAAGCCTTGTGTGCGTGCTTCTTCGACGACGACTTGTGTGCCTTCGCCGGAGCAGCAGCCGAAGCAGCCGCCGGAGCAGCAGCTTCCGGAGCCGAAGCTTGTGCGAATGCAGCCGTTGCGAACAGGCCAGCGACGAGAGCAGCGATCAGTTTGTTCATTTGTGAATCCTCAGCTTGAGTTTGATTAACCAAACGACCCGGTCATTGAGTCATGTCGGTAAACGAGCCATCCACCTTTCGGTTGACAGTCGTATCGACGAAAGAAACGCGATACGGCTGTGAACGCTTTTCCTTTCAAATAGCCTGGAGCACACAGGTTATCGAAAGGTTGATTCGTTCATGCCGGATAGCTTTGCACGGCATCTATGGCGCTTAACGCATCGTGCAAAAGGTCGGTTGACGTCTTTTTCATGAGAATCGCGCGGCGAATGAAAAAAAAGTTCGCACTGCGAGTGGCTTGTCATCGGTCGATGTCATCGCCGTGAATCACGCCGATAAAAATCAGCGCATGCGGGCGACATTCAACCGGTGCGCTGCCACGGAGATCGCGCAGGCACTTCGACGCTTTCGCCGGGCGCAAGGTCGAGTGCGAAGATATCGAGGGCGCCGATCGCCACGCGCACGAGCCGCAGCGTCGGAAAACCGACGGCGGCCGTCATCCGCCTGACCTGCCGGTTCTTGCCTTCGGTGATGGCGAGTTCTATCCACGTCGTCGGGATGGCGGCGCGGTATCGGATCGGCGGATTGCGCGGCCATAGCGCTTCGATGCGCTCGTCGCGAACGAACGCGGTGCGGCACGGGCGCGTCACGTAATCGCCGAGATCGACGCCGTGGGCGAGATGCGCAAGGGCATCGTCGCCCGGTGCGCCTTCGACCTGCGCCCAATAACGCTTGACGAGCTTGTGACGCGGCTCGGCGATGCGCGCCTGGAGCGCGCCGTCGTCGGTGAGGAGCAGCAGCCCTTCGCTGTCGGCATCGAGGCGGCCCGCGGGATAGACGCCCGGCGTCTTCACCCAGTCGCCGAGCGACGGCCGCGTCTCGTGCGCCGAGAACTGGCAGATCGTGCCGAAGGGTTTGTTGAGTGCGATGAGCGGCATCGGAAGACAGGGCAGGCGCAAGGACGGTCGGAGCGGCATCTTAATGCATAATGATTCGCGAACCGCCTTTGCAATGGCAGAGCGCGATAGCCGCCAGGCGGGGCATGGTTAGAATGATGCTCTGGCCATCCCTGCGAACGACGCCCGGCCGTGCCGCTCAATACCGCCAGCTTCCATTAGAGCCCGACCTTCTCTGGAGTCGACCATGCCGTATCAGCACATCAAGGTACCGGCGGACGGTGACAAGATCACCGTCAACGCGGATTTCTCGCTCAACGTGCCGGATCAGCCGATCATCCCGTATATCGAGGGCGATGGCACGGGCGTCGACATCACGCCCGTCATGATCAAGGTGGTCGATGCGGCGGTCGAGAAGGCCTACGGCGGCAAGCGCAAGATTCACTGGATGGAGATCTACGCGGGCGAGAAGGCGACGCGCGTCTACGGGCCGGACGTCTGGCTTCCCGACGAAACGCTCGATGTCGTGAAGGAATACCTCGTGTCGATCAAGGGGCCGCTGACCACGCCGGTCGGTGGCGGCATCCGGTCGCTGAACGTGGCGCTCCGCCAGCAACTCGATCTCTATGTCTGCCTGCGCCCGGTGCGCTACTTCAAGGGCGTGCCTTCGCCGCTGCGCGAGCCGGACAAGGTGAACATGGTGATCTTCCGCGAGAACTCGGAAGACATCTATGCGGGCATCGAGTGGCCGGCGGAGTCCGCCGAGGCGAAGAAGGTGATCGCGTTCCTGCGCGACGAAATGGGCGTGAAGAAGATCCGCTTCCCTGAATCGTCGGGACTCGGCATCAAGCCGGTGTCGCGCGAGGGCACGGAGCGGCTCGTGCGCAAGGCGATCCAGTATGCGCTCGACAACAATCGCCGATCGGTGACGCTCGTGCACAAGGGCAACATCATGAAGTTCACCGAAGGCGCGTTCCGCGACTACGGCTACGCGCTCGCACAGAAGGAATTCGGCGCGGAGCTGATCGACGGCGGTCCGTGGATGAAGGTGAAGGACCGGAAGACGGGCGCGGAAGTCGTGGTGAAGGACGTCATCGCCGATGCCTTCCTGCAGCAGATTCTGCTGCGTCCCGCCGAGTACGACGTGATCGCCACGCTCAATCTGAACGGCGACTACATCTCCGATGCGCTCGCCGCGCAGGTCGGCGGCATCGGCATTGCGCCGGGCGCGAACATGTCGGACTCGGTCGCGATGTTCGAAGCAACGCACGGCACCGCGCCGAAGTATGCGGGCAAGGACTACGTGAACCCGGGTTCCGAGATTCTCTCCGCTGAAATGATGCTGCGTCATCTCGGCTGGACGGAAGCGGCGGACCGCATCATCGCGTCGATGGAGCAGTCGATTCTTTCGAAACGCGTGACGTATGACTTCGCGCGGCTGATGGAAGGCGCGACGCAGGTTTCTTGCTCGGCGTTCGGCGAGGTGATGATCGAGAATATGTGAGCGTTCGCGCTTCACGGTCCGCATTCGAATAACCCCGAAAGGCTCGGGCCTTTCGGGGTTTTTATTTCGCCGGCTTCAGGCGGCCGGTTTCGGAAAACGGCCACAAAAAAACCCGGCGCGAAGGCCGGGTTTCACGAGGCAAATGCAGCCGAACGGTCAGGCAGCGTCCTGAATATTCGATGCCTGTTTGCCCTTCGGTCCCTGGACGATCTCGAAAGAAACCTTCTGGCCTTCCTTGAGCGTCTTGAAACCGTTCATTTGAATCGCCGAGAAATGCGCAAACAGATCCTCGCCGCCTTCATCGGGCGTGATGAATCCGTAGCCTTTCGCGTCGTTGAACCACTTGACCGTACCAGTAGACATTCGTACTTCCCCTCTAACTCTCGTCGCAACCCGAGCACGTTCGAAAAGCCCGACGGCCCACCCCTCAAGCCAACCGCCCCTCCTCACTAGCTCACCTCGGCCTTTTTTGCCCGGAGGCCCCCGGAAAAAAGTGCCAGTTTGATTGTTGAATCTCTTAAATCGAGTGTCAAGAATTTTTTAAGATAGAGCTTATGCTCGTTGCAGCGAACGCATTCGTAGGGTAATTCCTGCTTCGCGTGTGCGCCTCCGTCCAAGCAAGTCATCTTGAAAAGTCGCATAATCGACTCACTTGTGTGATACGCCCGGCGGCCCCGCCAAGGTGGCATCGCTTGTTTTTTTTGAAGCTGTGCGATACTGGTTTCGACGAGGTGCAAGCGGGCCGCGCCGAGATCCTTGGGCGGCGGCAGGATACGATGGACGGTAGCTGCGCAATGTACGTTTCAGTAACCCTTTCCGGTTGTGTAGCCGGTGCTGGAGCGGCAATTGCGAGAGCGCCCGTGTTGTTTAGAATGGGTGTATGGCGATTAATCCCAACAAGCAGGATGGCACGGTACTCGAGCGGCAGGAGCAGAAGCTCAAGAAGCCGGCGATGTACAAGGTGGTGCTGCTGAATGACGACTTCACGCCGATGGAATTCGTCGTGATGATCGTGCAGGAATACTTCAATAAGGATCGTGAGACTGCGACGCAGATCATGCTGAAGGTTCATCGCGAGGGCAGGGGAGTTTGTGGGGTCTACACGCGGGACATTGCGTCGACCAAAGTTGAGCAAGTCGTTAGCCATGCACGGCAGGCGGGTCATCCGCTGCAGTGCGTGATGGAGGAAGCATGATTGCCCAGGAACTGGAAGTCAGTCTGCACATGGCGTTTATGGAAGCACGTCAGGCGCGGCACGAGTTCATTACGGTCGAGCATCTTTTACTGGCCTTGTTGGACAATCCGACCGCCGCTGAGGTGTTGCGCGCCTGCGCAGCAAACATCGAAGATTTGCGTCAGAACCTGCGCAATTTCATTCATGACAATACGCCGACCGTGCCCGGCACGGACGACGTCGATACTCAGCCGACGCTTGGTTTCCAGCGTGTGATTCAGCGCGCGATCATGCATGTGCAATCGACCTCGAACGGCAAGAAGGAAGTGACGGGCGCGAACGTGCTCGTCGCGATCTTCGGCGAGAAGGACTCGCACGCGGTCTATTACCTGCAGCAGCAGGGCGTGACGCGCCTCGATGTCGTGAATTTCATTTCGCACGGCATCGCGAAGACGAACAGCGGCGACGCCGCGAAGGCGAACAGCGAAGCGAATCCGGAATCGGAAGATGCCGCCGCCCAGAAGGAAACGCCGCTTGCGCAGTTCACGCAGAACCTGAATCAGCAGGCGAAGGACGGCAAGATCGATCCTTTGATCGGCCGCGAGCTGGAAGTCGAGCGCGTCGTGCAGGTGCTCTGCCGCCGCCGCAAGAACAATCCGCTGCTCGTGGGCGAAGCGGGCGTCGGCAAGACAGCGATCGCCGAAGGTCTCGCCTGGCGCATCACGCGCGGCGAAGTGCCGGACATTCTCGCGGATGCGCAGGTCTACTCGCTCGACATGGGCGCGTTGCTCGCGGGCACGAAGTATCGCGGCGATTTCGAGCAGCGCCTGAAGACGGTGCTGAAGGAACTGAAGGAGCGTCCGCACGCCATTCTGTTCATCGACGAAATTCACACGCTGATTGGCGCGGGCGCGGCATCGGGCGGCACGCTCGACGCATCGAACCTGCTGAAGCCGGCGCTGTCGTCGGGACAGTTGAAGTGCATCGGCGCGACGACGTTCACCGAGTATCGCGGCATCTTCGAGAAGGACGCGGCCTTGTCGCGGCGCTTCCAGAAGGTCGATGTGACGGAGCCGTCGGTCGAGCAGACGGTCGCCATCCTGCGCGGTCTCAAGTCGCGCTTCGAAGAGCATCACGGCGTGAAGTACTCGTCGGGTGCGCTCTCGGCGGCGGCTGAGTTGTCGGCGCGCTTCATCACGGATCGTCACTTGCCGGACAAGGCAATCGACGTGATCGACGAAGCCGGCGCGGCCCAGCGCATCCTGCCGAAGTCGAAGCAGAAGAAGACTATCGGCAAGAGCGAGATCGAAGAGATCATCTCGAAGATCGCGCGCGTGCCGGCGCAAAGCGTGTCGCAGGACGACCGCAGCAAGCTGCAGACGCTCGACCGCGATCTGAAGGCCGTCGTGTTCGGTCAGGACCCGGCAATCGATGCTTTGTCGGCGTCGATCAAGATGGCGCGCGCGGGCCTCGGCAAGACGGACAAGCCGATCGGCGCGTTCCTGTTCTCCGGCCCGACCGGCGTCGGCAAGACCGAGGTCGCGAAGCAGCTGGCGTTCACGCTCGGTATCGAGTTGCTGCGCTTCGACATGTCCGAGTACATGGAGCGTCATGCGGTGAGCCGGCTGATCGGCGCGCCGCCGGGCTATGTCGGATTTGATCAGGGCGGTTTGCTGACCGAGGCCGTCACGAAGAAGCCGCATTGCGTGCTGCTCCTGGACGAAATCGAGAAGGCGCATCCGGACATCTACAACGTGCTGCTGCAGGTGATGGACCACGGCACGCTGACGGACAACAACGGACGCAAGGCGGATTTCCGCAACGTCATCATCATCATGACGACGAACGCGGGCGCCGAGACCATGGGCAAGTCGGTGATCGGCTTCACGTCGCGCCGCGAGTCGGGCGATGAAATGGCCGACATCAAGCGCATGTTCACGCCGGAGTTCCGCAACCGTCTGGATTCGATCATCAGCTTCCGTTCGCTGGACGAAGAAATCATCCTGCGCGTGGTCGACAAGTTCCTCATGCAACTGGAAGATCAGTTGCACGAGAAGAAGGTCGATGCGGTCTTCACCGATGCGCTGCGCAAGCACTTGGCGAAGCACGGTTTCGATCCGCTGATGGGCGCGCGTCCGATGCAGCGGCTGATCCAGGACACGATCCGCCGCGCACTGGCCGACGAACTGCTGTTCGGCAAGCTGCTCAACGGCGGCCGTGTGACCGTGGACGTGGATGCCGAAGACAAGGTGCAGTTGACCTTCGACGAAAATTCGGCTCCGCCGCGCAATCCGAATCCGGAAGCGATCGAAGTGGACTGATTGCGGTAGATGAAAGCAAAACGGCGCGGTTTCGACCGCGCCGTTTTTTTGTGCCCCGAGAAAGCTCAGTGCTTGCCGGTGCTGCCGAATCCGCCCGCGCCGCGCTCGCTTGCTTCGAAGTCGTTGACGATATTGAACTGCGCCTGCACGACCGGCACGATCACGAGTTGCGCGAGCCGTTCCATCGGATTCAGCGTGAATGCGGTATCGCCGCGATTCCACGTCGAGACCATCAGCTGACCTTGATAATCCGAATCGATCAGGCCGACGAGATTGCCCAGCACGATGCCGTGCTTGTGACCGAGGCCCGAGCGCGGCAGGATCAGCGCGGCGTAGCCGGGATCGCCGAGATGCACCGCGAGGCCCGTCGGCACGAGCACCGTCTGGCCCGGTTCGATGACGAGCGGCGCATCGAGGCACGCGCGCAGGTCGAGGCCCGCGCTGCCGGGCGTCGCGTAGGCGGGCATGAAGTCGCGCATGCGCGCGTCGAGAATCTTGACGTCGAGTTTCATGGTTCAGGCTTGGCCGAGCGCGAAGGCGTCGGCGAGAAGTTGATAGGACCGCGTGCGCGCGGCGTAGCTGCCGGCGACTGTCAGCACGATCAGTTCGTCGGCGTTGAATCGCTCCTGCAGCGCATGCAGTTGTTCGGTCACGCGTTCCGGCGTGCCGATGATGCTGCGCGCTTTCTCATGCGCGATCACAGCAAGTTCGCGTTCGCCGTAGACCTGCGAAATGCCTTGTGCGATGGATGGAATCGGCTGATTCAGCCCGTAGGCCATTTGCACGCGGCGCAGATCCACGGCGCGTTCGAGGGCTTCGGCTTCCTTGTCCGTATCGGCGCAAATGACGAAGACCGCCGCCGCGAGATAGGGCTTCTGTTCGTGCCCGGCCGTAAAGCGCTCGCGATACGCCTGCGCCACGTGCTGCCCGTACTGCGGGTTGATGAAATGCGCGAACGCGAAGCGGATGCCCAGCTGCGCGGCGAGGAGGCCGCCGAAGTCGCTGGAGCCGAGCATCCAGAGTTCGGGGCGCGTGTCGATCTGCGGTTGCAGCAGCACGCCTTTGGCGAGGGAATCGTCGGGAATGTTGCCGGTGAATAGCGCGATCAATTCCGCGACCTGCTGCGGGAAAATATCGCCGCGATTGTAGGAGCCTGATGCGACCGCCTGCGCGGTGCGCATGTCGCCGCCGGGCGCGCGGCCGACGCCGAGATCGACGCGATTCGGAAACAGCGCTTCGAGCATCAGAAACTGTTCCGCGACCTTGAAGGGGCTGTAGTACGGCAGCATGACGCCGCCCGAGCCGATGCGGATGCGCTTCGTCAGGCTGCCGATGCGCGCGAGCATCACTTCCGGGCACGGGTTGGACACGCCGTACAGGCCGTGATGCTCGGCGCACCAGTAGCGCGTGTAGCCGAGATCATCGGCGAGTTGCGCGAGGTCGAGCGTGGCCGCGATCGCATCCGCGACCGTGTGGCCGTGAATGACCGGCGTTTGATCGAGAACCGATAGCTTCGTCATGGCTCAGGAGAAGAGCGCGCCGCCGCGCGGCGCACGTTTGGCGATTTCCGCGATCAGCGTGCGGGCGAGAAGCTGCTTGTCGGCACGCGGCAGCGGCGTGGCACCCGACGTCTCGAACAGCACGACTTCGTTGTCGTCACGGCCGAAGGTCAGCGGGCCGAGGTTGCCGATCAGAAGCGGCACGTTCTTGCGCTTGCGTTTCTCTTCGCCGTGAACGTCGAGGTCCGCGCTTTCCGCTGCGAAGCCCACGCAGAAGGGCGGGTTCGGCAGCTTCGCCACGGCGGCGAGAATGTCCGGATTCTCGACGAATTCGAACGACGGCAACGGCTGTCCGGGCGCCTTCTTGATCTTCTGCGCGCTCGCGTGATCGACGCGCCAGTCCGCGACCGCCGCCACCGCGATGAAAATGTCCGCGTCCGACGTGGCTTCCATGACGGCGTCGTACATCTGCTGGGCCGTCTGCACGTCCTCGCGATACACGCCCCACGGCGTTGCCAGCGACACCGGCCCGGCGACCAGATGCACGTCGGCGCCCGCCTGCGCCGCCGCCCGCGCAAGCGCGAAGCCCATTTTTCCCGACGAGCGATTCGTGATGCCGCGCACCGGGTCGAGCGGCTCGAAGGTCGGTCCCGCCGTGATCAGCACGCGCTGCCCGCGCAGAATCTTCGGCTGGAAGAATGCGCAGATGGCTTCGAACGTCGCCGACGGCTCCAGCATGCGTCCGTCGCCGACTTCGCCGCACGCCTGCGAGCCGGAATCCGGGCCGAGCACTTCGATGCCGTCATCGCGGACCTGCGCGACGTTGCGCTGCGTGGCCGGGTTCTGCCACATCTGCCGGTTCATTGCGGGAACGACGAGCAGCGGGCAATCACGCGCGACGCACAGCGTGGACAGCAGGTCGTCGCACATGCCATGCGCGAGCTTGGCGATGAAGTCGGTGGAGGCGGGGGCGACGACGATCGCATCGGCTTCGCGCGACAGATCGATGTGCGCCATGTTGTTCGGCATGCGCGCATCCCATTGCGACACGTAGACCGGGCGTCCCGAGAGCGCCTGCATCGTGACGGGGGTGATGAACTGCGTGGCCGCTTCGGTCATCACGATCTGCACGGTCGCGCCCGCCTTGACGAGCAGGCGCGTCAGCTCCGCGATCTTGTAGCACGCGATGCCGCCCGTCAGCCCCAGTACGAGATGTTTGCCTGCGAGTTCCAACTTGCCTCCGTCGCAAAGAAAGCGCGGCTCGCTGAAAAGAGCCGCGCCGGGAACATCATCGCGATCCGCGCACGCGCCGCAGTTCGTCGAAAATCAGCAGCGCCGCGCCGATGGTGATGGCGGTATCGGCGAGATTGAACGCCGGCCAGTGCCACGCGTTCACGTGGAAGTCGAGAAAGTCGATCACGTGACCATACGCGAGGCGGTCGATCACATTGCCGATCGCGCCGCCCATGATGAGCGAGAGCGCCGCGCAGAAGAGCCGCTGCGTCGCGTTCTTCTTGAGCAGATAGCAGATGACGGCCGCCGCCACCACGCCCAGCGCCGTGAACGCCCAGCGCTGCCAGCCGCCCGCCGCCGCGAGGAAGCTGAACGCCGCGCCGCGGTTATAGACGAGCAGCAGGTTGAAGAAAGGCGCGAGCGCGTGAGGCTCGCCATAGGCGAAGACCTTCTGCACTGCGATTTTCGTCAACTGATCGAACAGGATCACGATCAGCGCGATGCCGAGCCACGGCGCGAGCGATCCACTCGATGAAGTTTGTTTCGCCATCGTTTTCGTTGCCATTATGCTGCGCTCCGCGTTTCGCCCGCGCCGAAGAGGTTGGAGAAGCAGCGGCCGCACAGCCCCGGATGCTCCGCGTGCGAGCCGACATCCGCGCAGTAGTGCCAGCAGCGCTCGCACTTCATGTAACTGGATGCCGTCACGTCGACGCCTTCTTCCGCTTCGCTCGCCACCTGCGCGACCTGCGCCTGCGACGTGATCAGCACGAAGCGCAACGCATCGCCGAGACTTGCGAGCGCGTCATAGCGCGCGCCGCTTGCCCGCACGACTACTTCCGCCTGCAGCGACGAACCGATCTGGTTCGCCGTGCGCGCTTCTTCCAGCGCCTTCGTCACGTCGCCGCGCGCGGCGCGGATGAGCGTCCACTTGTCGAGCAACTCGCCCGAATTCGCGATGTCCGGATAAGCGTGGAAGACTTCGGTGAAGATCGTATCCTGACCCGGCTTCAGCACCTTGTACGCTTCTTCCGCCGTGAACGACAGATACGGCGCAACCAGACGCAGCAGGCCATGCGCGATGTGATACAGCGCCGTCTGCGCGCTGCGGCGCTCGCGCGAGCCGGGCTTCATCGTGTAGAGACGGTCTTTCAGCACGTCGAGATAGAAACCGCCGAGGTCTTCCGAACAGAAGGTCGCGAGCTTCGCGACGACCGGGTGGAACTCGTACTTCTCGTAGTGCGAGAGCGCGTCGTCTTGCAGATTGCGCGCGAGCGCGATCGCGTAACGGTCGATTTCCAGCCAGTCCTGCACCGGCACCGCGTCCTTGTCGAAGTCGAAATCGGACAGGTTCGCGAGCAGGAAGCGCAGCGTATTGCGGATACGCCGATACGTTTCCGTCACGCGCTTCAGGATCTCCTCGGAGATGGCAAGTTCGCCGGAATAGTCCGTCGATGCGATCCACAAGCGGATGGTTTCCGCGCCGAGGCGATTCGCCACCTCGTGCGGATCGATGCCGTTGCCGAGCGACTTCGACATCTTGCGGCCCTCGCCATCCACGGTGAAGCCGTGGGTCAGAAGCGCGTCGTAGGGCGGGCGGCCGTCGAGCATCGAAGCGGTGAGCAGCGACGAATGGAACCAGCCGCGATGCTGGTCCGAACCTTCCAGATACAGGTCGGCGGGGAACTGCAGTTCGTCCTTGTGCGAGCCGCGCAGCACGTGCCAGTGCGTCGTGCCGGAGTCGAACCAGACGTCGAGCGTGTCCCGATTCTTTTCGTACATGTTGGCGTCGTCGCCGATCAGCTCGCGCGGATCGAGCGATTGCCACGTCTCAATGCCGCCCTGCTCGACGCGCTTCGCCACTTCTTCCAGCAATTCGGGAGTGCGCGGATGCAGCTCGCCGGTTTCCTTGTGCACGAAGAACGCCATCGGCACGCCCCATTGACGCTGACGCGAAAGCGTCCAGTCCGGGCGGTTCGCGATCATGCTGTACAGGCGCTGCTTGCCCCACGAAGGATAAAACGCCGTGTTCTCGACGCCTTCGAGCGCGGTCTCGCGCAGCGTTTGCCCGCCGTCCTTCGGCTTCACGTCCATGCCGGCGAACCATTGCGAAGTCGCGCGATAGATGATCGGCGACTTGTGACGCCAGCAGTGCATGTAGCTGTGCGTGTACTTTTCGGTCTTGAGCAGCGAGCCGGCGTGATCGAGCGCCTCGACGATCTGCGGATTCGCCTTCCAGATCGACAGCCCGCCGAAGAGCGGCAGCGATTCGATGTAGCGGCCATCGCCCATCACCGGGTTGATGATGTCCGAATCCGCCATGCCGTGCGCCTTGCACGACACGAAGTCTTCCACGCCGTACGCCGGCGACGAGTGCACGACGCCCGTACCGCTTTCGGTCGTCACGTAATCGCCGAGATATACGGGCGAGGTGCGCTTGTAGCCGGGATGCGCCGCCGCGAGCGGATGATGGAAGCGCAGGTTGCCGAGCTTCTCGCCGGTCGTCGTGGCGATGACGTCGCCCGGCAGGCCGTAGTTCTGCAGACACGCTTCGACGCGTTCCTGCGCGAGAATCAGCAGGCCGCGCGGCGTATCGACGAGCGCGTAGACGATCTCCGGATGCACGTTCAACGCCTGGTTCGCGGGGATGGTCCAGGGCGTCGTCGTCCAGATCACGATGCCGCCTTCCGTCTTCGGCAGCGAAGGCAGGCCGAACGCCTGCGCGGTCTTCTCCGGCTCCGCGAATGCAAAGAGCACGTCGATGGTCGGATCGGTCTTGTCCTTGTATTCGACTTCCGCCTCGGCCAGCGCCGAGCCGCAGTCGAAGCACCAGTTCACCGGCTTGAGGCCACGGAACACGTAGCCCTTTTCCATGATTTTCGCGAGCGCGCGGATTTCACCGGCCTCGTTGACGAAGTTCATGGTCTTGTACGGATTGTCCCAGTCGCCGAGCACGCCGAGCCGACGGAAGCCGACCTTCTGCTTCTCGATCTGCTCGCCGGCGTACGCACGCGCCTTCTGCATCACTTCGGCGGCGGGCAGCGACTTGCCGAACTGCTTTTCGATCTGGATTTCGATCGGCATGCCGTGGCAGTCCCAGCCCGGCACGTAGACCGCGTCGAAGCCCGCCAGATTGCGCGCCTTGACGATCATGTCCTTCAGGATCTTGTTGACGGCGTGACCGAGGTGAATGTCGCCGTTCGCGTACGGCGGGCCGTCGTGCAGAATGAACTTCTTGCGGCCTTTCGAGGCGGCGCGGATCTTCTCGTAGATCTTCTTGTCCTGCCATTCCTTCACCCACGCGGGCTCGCGCTTGGGCAAGTCGCCGCGCATGGGGAAGGGCGTATCGAGCAGATTGACCGGATACTTCGAGGAGGCTTTCTCTTTCTTGTCGCTCATGAGTGACTCAGTGAATTCGGTGAGACGGCGCTTGCAAACGGCGCGCGGTGATACGGGCATTCGAGTGCGGGGCAGCGGGCGATGCGCTTTTATCAAAGCGGCATCGCGCGCTCACCTAATTCGGTCGGTGGCCGAAATGGCGAAGCCCGTGGCGCGGCTGCCGGCGTTGCTCGCGGGCGGCAGGCCGAAGTAGGCGCGCGTGTTGTCCACGTCTTTGGCGATGGCGGCCGACAGCGTTTCCAGGTCGACGTATTTTTCTTCGTCGCGCAGCTTCTTCAGGAATTCGACGCGCACGAGCTTGCCGTAGGCGTCGCCGTGCCAGTCGAGCACGAAGACTTCGAGAAGGACGCGGCCGGAATCGTCGACGGTCGGGCGCAGTCCGAGACTCGCCACCGCCGGCAGCGGTTCGTCCGCGAGGCCGTGCACGCGCACGACGAAAATGCCCGACGCCGCCGGGCGCTTGTGCGCGATCGGCAGATTGAGCGTGGGAAAGCCGAGATCGCGGCCGAGCTTCGCGCCGTGCACGACGTGACCGCTTATGACATACGGACGCCCGAGCGCGAGATGCGCCGCCTCGAGGTCGCCCGCGACGAGCGACGCCCGCACCGACGAGGACGAAATGCGCGCGCCGTTCGGATGCGCGACGGTCGCCATTTGCTCGACTTCGAAGCCGTACTGGTCGCCCGCCGCCTTGAGCGATGCGAAGTTGCCCGCGCGTTTCGCGCCGTAGCAGAAGTCGTCGCCGACCATGACCCAGCGCGCGTGCAGGCCATCGACGATGACGTTCTTGACGAACGTATCCGGCGACTGGCTCGCGAACGTTTGACTGAAGTGCTCGACCACCACGCGATCGACGCCGTTGGTGCGCAACGCTTCGAGCTTGTCGCGCAGCATCGCGATGCGCGGCGGCGCGCCTGCCGGATTGAAGAACTCGCGCGGATGCGGCTCGAAAGTCATCACGCAGACCGGCAGCCCGCGAGCGTCGGCGGCGGCACGCACGCGCGCGAGCAGCGCCTGGTGGCCGCGATGGACACCGTCGAAATTGCCGATGGTCAGTGCGCAGGGCGACCGGCTTTCGGCGTTGGGGAGGCCGCGGAAGACTCTCACGATAGGCGTTGGTCGGTGGGAGGGCTGATGCCGCAAAGCATTCGATTATAAACGCTCGCACGCGGGGACGGTTCTCTCGCCGCGCCGCCGCCCTTGGAGACGTTGACTGCCGGGTTGCTGCCCTTTGGCACGATTTTCGCCGCCGCCGAATGATAAAATCCGCGGATGAAAAAAATCGTCATTCTGATTTCCGGACGCGGGAGCAACATGGAAGCCGTCGTGCGCGCGTGTGCGCGTGAAGGCTGGCCGGCTCGCGTCGCGGCGGTCATTTCCAACCGTCCCGATGCCGCCGGGCTCGGCTTCGCGGCTGCGAACGGCATCGAGACCGCCGTGGTCGATCACCGCGAGTTCGATGACCGCGCCGCATTCGACGCCGCGCTCGCCCGCGAAATCGACCGCTTCGAGCCGGATGTCGTCGTGCTGGCCGGCTTCATGCGCGTGCTGACCGATGCTTTCGTCGAACGCTATGCCGGTCGCATGCTGAACGTTCATCCGTCGCTGCTGCCGTGTTTTCCGGGGCTGCGCACGCATCAGCAGGCGCTCGACGCCGGCGTTCGCGTGCACGGTGCGAGCGTCCATTTCGTGACGCCGACGCTCGACCACGGGCCGATCGTCGCGCAGGGCGCGGTGCCCGTCATCGCCGGCGACGATGCCGCCGCGCTCGCCGCGCGCGTGCTGACGGTCGAACACATCATTTACCCGCGCGCGGTGCGCTGGTTCATCGAAGGGCGTCTTTGTATCGAGGGCGAACGTGTCGCTCTCACGCCGTCTGAGCCGCAATGGCTCTTTGCCGACATTGCCGGGGAGGGCGTATGAGGCTGCATGGATTTCTGATTGGTCAAACCGAAACGCTGCTGGCGGACGTGCTGCGCTTCGCCGGTCCCGCCGATGCCGCGACGAGCCGCTTCTTCCGCGCGCATCCGAAGCTCGGCCACGGCGAGCGCGGCGTGATTGCCGAGGCGGTTTTCGCGGTGCTGCGCCGGAAGATGGAGTTCTCGCATCTCGCGGAAAGCGGCAGCGGCAACCAGGCGCGGCGTCTCGCGCTGCTGGGGCTGATGCAGACGGCAGGCCTGAGCGCGCTCAAGCCGCACGTGTCCGCCGACGAATATCAATGGCTCGCGCAGGTATCGAAGATCGATCCGGCGAGCCTGCCCGTGCGCGTGCGCACGAATCTGCCGCAATGGATTCACGACGCGATGGCCAGGCGCTTCGAGCCGGAAGAGCTCGCGCAGCTCGCCGCCGCGCTGAACTATCCGGCACCGCTCGATCTGCGCGCGAATCCGATCAAGGCGACGCGCGAAGCGGCGCTGAAGGCGCTCGTCGACGCGGGCATCGACGCGGGCGAAATGCCGTTCGCGCCGTTCGGCATCCGCGTGGACGGCAAGCCCGCGCTCACGCGTCTTGCGCCGTTCCAGGAAGGCTGGATCGAAGTGCAGGACGAGGGCAGCCAGTTGCTGTGCTCGCTGATGGCGCCGCGCCGTGGCGAGATGATCGTGGATTTCTGCGCGGGCGCGGGCGGCAAGACGCTCGCGCTCGGCGCGATGATGCGCTCCACCGGCCGTCTGTATGCCTTCGACGTGTCCGATCGCCGTCTCGCGAAGCTGAAGCCGCGCCTCGCGCGCAGCGGCTTGTCGAACGTGAACCCGGTGCTGATCGACAGCGAGCATGACGCGAAGATCAAGCGTCTCGCGGGCAAGATCGATCGCGTGCTCGTCGATGCCCCGTGCTCGGGCCTCGGCACGCTGCGCCGCAATCCGGACCTGAAGTGGCGGCAATCGCCCGCGACCGTCGCGGAGCTCACGCCGAAGCAATTGTCGATTCTCACGAGCGCCGCGCGCCTCGTGAAGACGGGCGGCCGTCTCGTCTATGCGACGTGCAGCATGCTCGAAGCAGAAAACGAGGGCGTCGTCGCGCAGTTCCTGGAAACGCATCCGAACTTCCGCGTCGTTCCCGCGCGCGATGTGCTCGCGGAGCAGCGCATCGATCTCGATACCGGCGATTACCTGTCGCTGTGGCCGCACAAGCACGGAACGGACGGCTTCTTCGCCGCCGTGCTGGAGCGCGTGCCCGAAGCGAAGGCCCAGAAGGCGACGCAGGATGACGCCGGGGAACAAACCGCTTAAGCGTCGATGCAGAACCGCTTCCTGACGCACCTGTCCGAGCGCCTTTTCCGCGATTTCGGCGAACCGGAAGTGCTCTGGCAGGTGGGCGCGCTGCTCGGCCTGCTCGCGGTCGCATGGTGGTGCGCGCGGGTGCTGCGCAGAAAGCTCGATGCGCGTCGTCAGTCGCGCTTCGAGGCCGTTCGGTTCGGCGCGGAAAGCCTCAACAAGGCGCTGTTTCCGCTGCTCGGCATGGTCTTCGTGGCCATCGCGCAGCTCGCGCTGGCGCCGTTCATCCACACGTCGCTTTTGCGGCTCGCGCTGGTGCCGCTGTGCGGCATCACCGTCATCTACATGATGTTCTACGCGGTGCGGCGCGTTTTCCGGACGAGCGGCAGCGGCGGGACGGAGCATGAAGCGCACGCGTTGCTCTTCGTGTTCGAAAAACTCGTCACGGTGATCGTCTGGCTTGCCATGCTGCTCACGGTGATGGGCATTCAGGACGACGTCGTCCGCTGGATGGCGAGCGTACGCTTCAACTTCGCCAACGCGCACATGACGCTGCTCTCGCTCGCCTCGGGCGTGCTGTGGGTCTGCGTGACGCTGATCGTGGCGATGTGGGCCGGCGCGCTCATCGACGACCGCCTGATGCGCGCCCGCTCGCTCGATGCGAATCTTAAGGTCGTGCTTGCGCGCGTCGCGCGGGCGCTGATGATCCTGGCGGCGATCCTCGTCAGCCTGTCGATCGTCGGCATCGACATCACGGTGCTCGGCGTGTTCGGCGGCGCGCTCGGCGTGGGGCTCGGCTTCGGCTTGCAGAAGATCGCGAGCAACTACGTGTCGGGGTTCATCATTCTGCTCGACCGGTCGCTGCGGCTCGGCGACATGATCAGCGTGGGCGGCTCGCAGGGCACGGTCACGCAGATTCGCACGCGTTATACGGTGGTGCGCGGGCTCGACGGCATCGAAACGCTGATTCCGAACGAAAAGCTCATTACCGATGTCGTACAGAATCACTCGTCGTATCTGACGCGCGGGAACGCGAAGGTCGCCGTGCAGGTCAGCTATGAGTGCGACGTGGAACGCGCGATGCAACTGCTCGTCGAAGCGACACAGGGCGTCGAGCGCGTGTTGCAGGACCCGGCGCCCGCTGCGCTGCTCGCGAGCTTCGGCGCCGACGGCATCAATCTCGAACTGAGCTTCTGGATCGAAGACGCGGCCAAGGGCACGGGCGGCGTTAAGTCGCAAGTCAACCGGTGCGTGTGGCGGTTATTCTCGGAGAACGGAATTGCCATTCCGTATGCGCAGCGGGAAATCAGAATCGTCCAGGGCGCAGCGGCCGGCCCGGTACGAAATGCCGAACGGTGGCGCGATGACGGCGCAGGTGTGCCTCAGAGCGCGGTCTGACTAGTGGGGCGTGCGTCATTCCTTCCGTTTCCGTAAGGAACCGAACGGAAAAGCGGCGCGTGAGATTTTCCCGGTTTGCGGGAGATTCAAAAAAATTCACCTTTCCGACAAAGACTTGGAACGACTGCAGTAGAATGCGATCGAACCCGCGCGCACACCTTTCACGTGCCCGACAAGCCGGCCGCCTCGCGTTTCGGAATCGCCTCGGAACGGTTTTAACCGGCCATTTTTCCCGAATTTCACAGCTACACAGGTAAACCGCCTTGCTGAATTCTTCCCTCGAATTTCTCGCCAACGGATTGCTCGACTTTTCTTGGTGGCAGATTCTGCTGTTCACGCTTGCAGTGACGCATGTCACCATCGCTGGCGTCACCATTTATTTGCACCGCTGCCAGGCGCATCGCGCGCTGGACCTGCATCCCATCGCAAGCCATTTCTTCCGCTTCTGGCTGTGGATGACCACCGGCATGCTGACCGGTCAGTGGGCCGCGATTCACCGCAAGCATCACGCGAAGTGCGAGACGGAAGAAGATCCGCACAGCCCGCAGACGCGCGGCATCTGGAAAGTGCTGCTCGAAGGCGCGGAACTGTATCGCGCGGAAGCGAAGAACGAAGAAACGCTGCGCCGCTTCAGTCACGGTACGCCGAACGACTGGATGGAACGCAACGTGTACACGCGCTATCCGATTCTCGGCATCAGCATCATGATGGTGATCGACGTCGCGCTGTTCGGCATCGTCGGGCTGTCGGTGTGGGCCGTGCAGATGATCTGGATTCCGTTCTGGGCGGCGGGCGTGGTCAACGGTCTCGCGCACTTCTGGGGCTACCGCAACTTCAATTCCGCCGATGCGAGCACCAACATCTTCCCGCTCGGCATCCTGATCGGCGGCGAAGAACTGCATAACAATCATCACACGTATGCGACGTCGGCGAAGCTGTCGAGCAAATGGTACGAGTTCGATATCGGCTGGCTCTACATCCGCATTCTGTCGGCAATGGGTCTCGCCAAGGTGAAGAAGCTCGCGCCCACGCCGCGACTCTCGGAAAGCAAGGCAGTGGTGGATCACGACACGCTGCAGGCCGTGCTGGCCAACCGCTACGAAGTCATGGCGCGCTACGGCAAGGCGCTCAAGCACGCATACGCTCAGGAACTGGCGAAGCTGAAGGAAGCCGGTGCGCGCGAGAAGTATCAACTGATGCGCGGCGCGCGCAAGTGGTTCCATAAGGAAGAAGACGGCCTGAACGAACCGCAGCGCCAGCAACTGCCCGAGTTGTTCTCGGACAACCAGAAGCTGCGCACGTATATCGAACTGCGGAAGGATCTGGCGGCAATGTGGGACCGTTCGAACGCGTCGCGCGAGCAACTTCTGGCTCAATTGCAGGACTGGTGCCATCGTGCGGAGCAGAGCGGCATCAAGGCGCTGCAGGATTTCGCGCTGCGTTTGCGTCGCTACGCTTTGTAAGCGATATCCGCTAAGATTTTAAGACGTCACAAGACCCCGCTCTGGCGGGGTCTTTGTTTTTGTGCCGCGGATTTCGCATTGTTTTTGGCTCGAAGGGTGGGACAGGAGACATGGAAGCGATCAGAAGCGTCGAGTACGACCGGCCGCAAGGCCTGACGTGTGGAGTGGGCGAGGCGTGGGCGAGAGTGCCCAACGCGCCATCGCCGGAAGAAAAGCGTGCGCTGAAGGAGCGCATTCGCGCGCTGTTGCGGCGCGAGCAGGCGGTGCTGGTGGCCCACTATTACGTCGATGCCGAGCTCCAGGAGCTCGCCGACGAAACCGGCGGCTGCGTCGCCGATTCCCTGGAAATGGCGCGCTTCGGCCGCGACCACGGCGCAAAAACGCTGGTCGTCGCGGGCGTGCGCTTCATGGGCGAAACGGCCAAGATTCTGAGCCCGGGGAAGCGCGTGCTGATGCCCGATCTCGATGCCACCTGCTCGCTCGATCTCGGCTGCCCGGCCGACGAATTCTCCGCGTTCTGCGATGCCCATCCGGAGCGCACCGTCGTCGTGTACGCGAACACGAGCGCCGCCGTGAAGGCGCGCGCCGACTGGATGGTCACGTCGTCGATCGGGCTCGAAATCGTCGCGGACCTGCACGCGCGCGGGGAAAAGATTCTGTGGGCGCCCGACCGGCATCTCGGCGGCTACATCCAGAAGAAGACCGGCGCGGACATGCTGCTGTGGCAGGGGTCGTGCCTCGTGCATGACGAGTTCAAGGGCATCGAGCTGGACCTGCTGCGCGCCGAATATCCGGACGCGAAGATTCTCGTGCATCCCGAATCGCCGGAAGCCGTCGTGCGGCTCGCGGATGTCGTCGGCTCGACCACGCAACTGATCGACGCCGCCGTGCGGCTCGATGCGCAACGCTTCATCGTCGCGACGGACCTCGGCATCTTGCACAAGATGCGGCTGGCCGCGCCGGGCAAGACGTTCATCGAGGCGCCCACGGCCGGCAACAGCGCGACCTGCAAGAGCTGCGCGCATTGTCCGTGGATGGCGATGAATGGCCTCGCCAATCTCGCCGACGTGCTCGAACGCGGCCACAACGAGATTCAAATCGATGCGGCCATCGGCGAGCGGGCGCGCGTGCCTATCGACCGCATGCTCGATTTCGCCGCGCGCCACAAGAAGCGCGTGCAGACGAGCGGCGATCTGGCCAACGACGCGGCGCTGTTCTCGAATGTGGGGGCGGCATGACGTCGATTTTCGAAGACGTGCGCGCCCAGTACGGCGAAGCATTCGATGCGGCGCTCGCCCGCAATGTCGCCGATGCGCTCGCGGAAGACATCGGCAGCGGCGACGTCACCGGCCGTCTCGTGCCCGCCGACGCGCGGCGCACGGCGCGCATTCTCGTGCGCGAGGATGCCGTGCTGTGCGGCGTGCCGTGGTTCGTCGAAGTGATGCGCCGCGTCGATCCGTCGATCGAGATGGAATGGCATTACGGGGAAGGGCAGCGCATGGCGGCGGACACGCCGGTCGCGTTACTGCGCGGTCCCGCGCGTGCGCTCCTGACCGCCGAGCGCAACGGTCTCAACTTCCTGCAACTGCTTTCCGGCGTGGCGAGCGCGACGCGCCGTTTTGTCGATGCGATTCAAGGCACGCGTGCCCGCATTCTCGATACGCGCAAAACGCTGCCGGGCTTGCGGCTCGCGCAGAAGTACGCAGTGCGTGTCGGTGGCGGCGCGAATCAGCGCCTCGCGCTGTATGACGGCATCCTCATCAAGGAGAATCACATCGCGGCGGCGGGTGGCGTGGGCGAGGCGATGGATGCGGCGCTCGCCCTGAACGCCGGCGTGCCCATTCAGATCGAAGTGGAAACCCTCGCGCAGCTCGAAACGGCGTTGACGCATCGCGCTGAATCGATCCTGCTCGATAACTTCGCGCTCGACGCCATGCGCGACGCCGTGCGCATCACAGCGGGCCGTGCGTTACTGGAAGTGTCGGGCGGCGTGAACTTCGAGACCGTGCGCGCGATCGCGGAAACGGGCGTAGACCGCATCTCGATCGGCGCGCTCACCAAAGACGTGCGCGCCACGGATTTCTCCATGCGCATTCTTTAGCGGCCGTTAAACGCCGCGTCGCCGCTTCGGTGGCGGCATCAGCACGGTCGGCAGCGCCTTCGGCAAGGTGCCGGGCCAGTCGCGGCTGAAGTGCAGGCCGCGGCTCTCGCGCCGCGTGCATGCGCTCTCCACGATCAGCGAAGCGACATCGACCAGATTCCGCAGCTCCAGCAGATCGCGGCTCACCTTGAAGTTCGCGTAGTACTCGTGGATCTCGTCGCGCAACAGCGCAATCCGATGCTGCGCGCGCGCGAGGCGCTTGTCCGTGCGCACGATGCCGACATAGTTCCACATGAGCCGCCGCAACTCGTCCCAGTTATGCGCGACGACGACTTCCTCGTCAGGGTCCGACACGCGGCTTTCGTCCCAGTCGGGCAGTTCGGCATGGCAGCCGGACGAAAATCCATCCGCCTCGATAGCATGCGCCGCCGCGCGTCCGATCACGATGCACTCCAGCAGCGAATTGCTCGCGAGCCGGTTCGCGCCGTGCAGTCCGGTGCAGGCCGTTTCGCCGACCGCATACAGCCCCGGCCGGTCCGTGCGCCCGGCCAGATCCGTGACGACGCCGCCGCACGTGTAATGCGCGGCGGGCACGACGGGAATCGGCTCCTTCGCGATATCGATGCCGAATTCGCGGCAGCGCGCGAGGATCGTCGGAAAATGCTCTTCGAGGAACGCGCGCGGCTGGTGGCTGATGTCCAGATACACGCAGTCGATGCCGCGCTTCTTGATTTCGAAGTCGATCGCCCGCGCGACGATATCGCGGGGTGCGAGTTCGGCGCGTGCGTCGTGCTCCGGCATGAAGCGCGTGCCGTCCGGCAGGCGCAGGATGCCGCCTTCGCCGCGCACCGCTTCGGAGATAAGGAACGACTTCGCGTACGGATGAAAGAGGCAGGTCGGGTGGAACTGGATGAACTCCATGTTCGCGACGCGGCAGCCCGCGCGCCACGCCATCGCGATGCCGTCGCCAGTGGCGGTGTCCGGGTTCGTCGTGTAGAGGTAGACCTTGCCCGCGCCGCCCGTCGCGAGGACCGTGTGCGGCGCCTGGATCGTCACGGTGCGGCCGGTTTTCAGGTCGAGCGCGTAGAGACCGTGGCAGCGATGGCCGGGCATGCCGAGCCGGTCCGAGGTGATGAGATCGATCGCGTAGTGATCTTCGAGAACGGTGATGTTCGGATGATTGCGCACGCGCTCGCTGAGCGTCGTGACGACGGCGTGGCCCGTCGCGTCGGCCGCGTGGATGATGCGGCGATGACTGTGACCGCCTTCGCGCGTCAGGTGGAAGCCGAGTTCGGCGGACATATCGCGCGTGAAGGGCACGCCTGCGTCGATCAGCCATTCGATGGCCGCGCGCCCGTTCTCGACGATGAAGCGCGTCGCCGCTTCGTCGCACAGGCCGCCGCCCGCGACGAGCGTATCGGCGACGTGGTTGTCGATGCTGTCGGCCGAGTCCAGCACCGCCGCGATGCCGCCCTGCGCCCAGTCGCTCGCGCCTTCGCTCACCGCGCGTTTCGCGATGATCGCGACGCGCCGCGTTTCGGCCAGATTCAGCGCGACGCTCAGTCCCGCGAGGCCGCTTCCTACGATCGCTACATCGAAATTCATGTTGCCGCGTCTCCGTTGCGTGTGCTTGCGTAGCCGGCAAGCATATCGCGCGGGGTGCGGCGGGAACAATGAAATCCCTCGCACGCGGGTGTGAAAGGCGTGGGAATGTCCAGGGCTGAAAAGCAGAAAGCCCCGCATGGGCGGGGCTTTCAGTGTCTTCCTACAGGTACTCGGATCAAGATTTACTTGATCTTGGTTTCCTTGTAGTCAACATGCTTGCGGGCGACCGGATCGAACTTCTTGATCAGCATCTTTTCCGGCATGTTGCGCTTGTTCTTGGTCGTCGTGTAGAAGTGACCCGTGCCTGCGGTCGACTCCAGCTTGATCTTGTCGCGTGCGCCTTTGGCCATGTGCGTGCTCCTTAGATTTCACCGCGTGCGCGCAGGTCTGCGAGCACGGCGTCAATACCGTTCTTGTCGATCAGGCGCAGGCCGGCGTTCGAGACGCGCAGACGCACCCAGCGGTTTTCGCTTTCAACGAAGAAACGGCGGTTCTGCAGGTTCGGCAGGAAACGACGCTTGGTCTTGTTGTTTGCGTGGGAAACGTTGTTGCCCGACATCGGGCCTTTCCCAGTTACTTGGCATACGCGTGCCATGATGACGCTCCTAATACACGTTGAGTCTGAATCGAACGCTCGAATGAAGGGAAATTCCTTCGCCCGATGCCTCTAATCGCCCGATTTGCCGATCGGGGACTTGGCAGCACGGTTATGCCAATGAGGACTGCGTGGACCAGAACAGGCGGTTGAAAAAAGCAAACGTGGATTCTAGCAGGAAAAACAGTGCGTTATCAAGATTTTCTGGCTTGCGCGCCGGTGCGGGCGGCGTCACAGCCAGCCCTCTCGCGCGAACGAAAAAATGTCATTCGATGCGACGACCATGTGATCCAGCAGCTTGACGTCAATGAGCGCGAGCGCGTCCTGCAGCGTGCGGGTGAGCTTGCGGTCGCTGGCGCTCGGCTCGACGCCGCCCGACGGATGATTATGCGCGACGATCAGCCCCGCTGCATTGAACGCGAGCGCCCGCTTCACGATTTCCCGCGGATACACCGCCACACGCGTGAGCGAGCCTTGCGCCTCTTCGCAGATATGCAGCAGCTGGTGACGCGCATCCAGATAGATGCAGATGAACACTTCGTTAGCCCGCGTGCCGATTTTGAGGCGGAGAAAATCCTCGACTGCGCCCGGCGAGTTCAGCAGCATGCGCTCGCGCGCCTTCTCCGCCAGCGCGCGCCGGCATATTTCGGACACGGCGAGCAGCGTCGCGGCGCGCGCCTCGCCGACACCGCGCTCGTCCTGCAAGTCGGAGGCGGACGCATCCAGAACGGCACGCAGTGAGCCGAATCGTCGCACGAGCGCGCGCGCCACGTCAACGGCCGTCAGGCCCGGCACACCCGTCCGGAGGAAAAGCGCGAGCAGTTCTGCGTCGGAAAGCGTGGCCGGCCCGCCCTTCAGCAGACGTTCGCGCGGGCGGTCGGCTTCGTCCCATTCAGGAATCGATAGCAACCGCAGCCGTTCTTGCAGCGCAGATTCGACGGGCTCGGGCAGCGGAAGCACGGCTGTCATCGCACGCTCCGCGCGGCCGGATGTGCGAGGCGTGGCGCACCAACGCCGCGCGTGCCCGTCACGGCGTTTCGCAACTCTGTCTTACAATAGCGGTTTTGGCGCTCGTCCCGATCCTGCGCCCCGCGGTTCGCAGCTTCGTGCCGAAGAGCCGCCGCTCGCCCGGCGCACGCCGCGCTTGTCACTGAACCGCCACATCCAATACTCATGAGCATCATCGATATCTCCGAGGTGAAACCCGGTTCCCATGTCACGCTTCATTACCGGCTCGCACTGGCTGATGGCGCCGACATCGTCAACACCTTCACCGACAAGCCCGCGACGCTCCTGCTGGGCGCGGGCCAGCTTGCGCCGCCGCTCGAAGAAATTCTGCTTGGATTGAAGGTCGGCCACCATTCGACCTTTCAGCTAACGCCGGATCAGGCGTTCGGGCCGCGCAATCCGGAGCTCGTGCAGCGGGTGTCGTTGGCGACGCTGCGTGAAAACAGCATGATCGGCGAGGATTTTTCTCCGGGTGATCTCGTCGAATTCAACGCGCCCAACGGCGGGCGCTATGCCGGCGTGCTGAAGGAAGTGGGGGAGACGTCCGCGCTCTTCGACTTCAATCACCCGCTCGCCGGCCAGGCGCTGGCCTTCGAAGTGAAAATCATCGGAATCCTGTAGCCATGAGCCTGACTGAAAGCCTCAACGACATCGAAACCGACCTCGAAATCCTGCTGGCCCAGCCGCGCGGGTTCTGTGCGGGCGTCGATCGCGCCATCGAGATCGTCGAGCGGGCGATCAAACTCTTCGGCGCGCCCATCTACGTGCGGCACGAGATAGTCCATAACGCCTATGTCGTCGCGGATCTGCGGAAGAAGGGTGCGATTTTCATCGAGGAGCTCGCGGACGTGCCCGAAGGCAGCACGCTGATTTTCAGCGCGCACGGCGTATCGAAGGCGGTGCGCGCCGAGGCCGAAACACGCGGCCTGCGCGTGTTCGACGCCACGTGCCCGCTCGTGACCAAGGTACACATGGAAGTCGCGAAGATGCGCCAGGAAGGCTTCGACATCGTGATGATCGGCCACAAGGGGCATCCTGAAGTCGAAGGCACCATGGGCCAGTCGGGCGAAGGCATGCATCTGGTGGAAGACATCGATGACGTCGAGAAGCTCGATCTGCGCGATCCGGACCGCATCGCCTACGTCACGCAGACGACGCTTTCCGTCAACGACGCTTCCGCCATCATCGATGCCCTGAAGCGAAAGTATCCGAACGTGAAGGAGCCGAAGAAGCAGGACATCTGTTACGCGACGCAGAATCGCCAGGACGCGGTCAAGTTCCTCGCGCCGCAGTGCGATGTGGTGATCGTGGTCGGCAGCCCGAACAGCTCGAACTCGAGCCGGCTGCGCGAAGTCGCCGAGCGTAGCGGCATCCCCGCCTATATGGTGGATTCGCCGACGCAGATCGATCCGGCGTGGCTGGAAGGAAAGAAGCGGATCGGTGTGACGGCCGGGGCGTCGGCGCCGGAAGTGCTGGCTCAGGCGGTCATCGAACGGCTGCGTGAGCTTGGCGTGCGCAGCGTGCGGTCGCTCGAAGGCATCGAAGAGACGATTTCTTTTCCGCTGCCGCGCGGATTGTCCTTGCCGCAGTAATTAGACGAAGTCCTCGAAAAGCGCCTCCGGGCGCTTTTTTTTCGCCGTCCGCCGTCGAGCACACCGCGTCCAAAAAGAGCCATGCACCAATTTGATACCGGCACGAACGAAGTCGAATAAAGACCCACTTCCGGAGTGGTGCAACTGCTGCACAAGGACAGATCGCAACCCGGTTGCGCTATTGCTGCGAAACAGCCCGAAAATCCGGGTTGCAATGCTGGAAAACCCCGCCACGCAAGAATATTGCTCGTCTCATATTTGGCGTTACAATTCGCGCGTCTTGAGTCCCAAGGGGCTTCGGTAACCGTTTTGGAAGGCGCAGGAGACCTGTTTGATGCGATTCAAGTTTGCTCACGCCGTGTCCATCGCGGCTGCGGTTGCAATGGCAACTGCATGCGGCAAGAAGGACGAAAGCGGGGCGAGCGGAGCAGCGTCGGCGGCGAGCGCCGCAGTTGCGCCGGCGGCCGCCGTGGCGCCCGCGAGCGAGGCGACGATCGTGAAGATCGGTCATGTCGCGCCGCTCACCGGAACGCAGGCGCACCTCGGAAAAGACAACGAGAACGGTGCGCGGCTCGCACTTGAAGAAATCAGCAGTCAGGGTCTGACGATCGACGGCCGCGCGATTCACCTGCAACTCGACAGCCAGGACGACGCCGCCGATCCGCGCACCGGCGAGGAAGCCGCGCAGCGTCTCGTGGACGACCATGTGGCGGCCGTGATCGGGCATATGAATTCGGGCGTGTCGATTCCGGCGTCGAAGATTTACAGCGATGCGGGCATCGCGCAGATTTCGCCCTCGACGACCAACCCGCAATATACGAGGCAAGGCTACAAGACGACGTTTCGCGTCGTCGCCACCGATGCGCAGCAGGGCCCCGTGCTGGCCGGCTACGCAATGAAGACGCTGCACGCGAAGAAAGTCGTGATCGTCGATGACGCCAGCGCCTACGGCCGCGGCCTCGCCGACGAATTCGCAAAGACGATTCAGGCGGGCGGGGTAAAGATCGCGGCGCGCGAGTCGACAACCGAGAAGGCGCGCAATTTCAAGGCGATCATCACGAAGATCAAGCGCATGCAGCCCGACGTGGTGATGTACGGCGGCATGGACGTGACAGGCGGCCCGTTCGCGAAGGAAGCGGCGGCGCTCGGCGTCAAGGCGAAGATTCTGGCGGGCGACGGCGTCTGCACGCAGCAATTGCCGGAACTGGCGGGCGATGCGGTGCAGAACATCGTCTGTTCGGAAGCGGGGCTCGCGCTCTCGAAGATGGACAAGGGTGCGGACTTCGCGCAGAAGTACGAAGCACGTTTCCACACCCCGGTGCAGATTTACGCGCCGTTCACGTATGACGCGATGTACGTGATCGTCGATGCAATGAAGCGCGCCAATTCCATCGAGGCGGGCAAGGTGCTCGCGGCGATGGCCACGACGGACTTCAACGGTCTGACGGGGCATATCGCGTTCGACGACAAAGGCGATCTGAAGGCAGGCACCATCACGCTTTACGACTTCAAGGACAAGAAGAAGGACGTGCTCGACGTCGTCAGGCAGTAGCAGAGAGGCGTTTCTGAGTCTTGCGGCGCCTTATCGAAAGCGCCGTTTCGTATCCGTCTGCCGGAAGCCCGCACCTACCCGGCGGCGGGCGAAACGGCAGGCGATCAACCCTTACCGGTTTTTTTAAAAGTACGCGCAGTGCCGCTCCAGATTTCGCTTCACACCGGTTTATCGGCCGGTGATAAAGGCGTGATCCGGTCGCACGGGGCTAAGGAGCTTTAAATGGATATTTTCATCCAGCAGATCATCAACGGTCTGGTGCTTGGCAGCGTCTACGCCATCATCGCTCTGGGCTATACGATGGTGTACGGGATTCTCGGCATCATCAACTTCGCGCACGGCGACGTGCTGATGGTCGGCGCGATGGTCGCGCTGTCAGCGATCGGCGTCATGCAGAACCACTTTCCATCGATGCCCGGGCCGATCATGCTGACGATCGCGCTCGTCATTGCCGCGGTCGTCTGCGCGATCGTCGGCTATACCATCGAAAAGGTCGCGTACCGGCCGCTGCGCAGGGCCCCGCGTCTCGCGCCGCTCATTACCGCCATCGGCGTGTCGATTCTGCTGCAGACCATCGCGATGATGATCTGGGGCCGCAATCCGCTCGCGTTCCCGCAGCTCCTGCCGACCGATCCGATCAACGTGATCACCGCCGGCGAGAACAATCCGGGCGCCGTGATTTCGATGACGGAAATCGTGATCATCGCGGTCGCGTTCCTCGTGATGGCTGGCCTTCTGCTGCTCGTTCACAAGACCAAGCTCGGCCGTGCGATGCGCGCCATCGCCGAGAACCCCGGCGTCGCATCGCTGATGGGCGTGAATCCGAACTTTGTGATTTCCGCGACCTTCATGATCGGTTCGGCGCTGGCGGCGCTCGCCGGTGTGATGATCGCGTCGGAATACGGCAACGCGCACTTCTACATGGGCTTCATCCCGGGACTCAAGGCATTCACGGCGGCGGTGCTGGGCGGCATCGGCAATCTGGGCGGCGCGATGGTCGGCGGCGTGCTGCTCGGTCTGATCGAGCAGTTGGGCGCCGGTTACATCGGCGGTCTGACGGGCGGCGTCTTCGGCAGTAACTATCAGGACGTCTTCGCCTTTGTCGTGCTGATCATCGTGCTCGTGTTCCGTCCGTCGGGTCTGCTCGGCGAACGTGTCGCGGATCGCGCTTAAAGACCGAGTGAGGAGCTGAATAAAATGACTTCGATTCAACCGATTGAGCCGTCGACGACGCTCATCCCCGAGAAGAACACGACGAAGACGCTCGTCATCGGCCTCTTGACCGCCGTGTTCGTGATCGCAGCGCCGATGGTGATCGGCGCAGCCGGCGGCAACTACTGGGTCCGCGTGCTCGACTTCGCGATGCTCTACGTGATGCTGGCGCTCGGCCTCAACGTGGTGGTCGGCTTCGCCGGCCTCCTGGACCTGGGCTATATCGCGTTCTATGCGGTCGGCGCGTACACGGCGGCGCTGTTGTCGTCGCCGCAGCTGACTTCGCAGTTCGAATGGATCGCGCAGCTCGCGCCGGGCGGCCTGCACATTCCCTTCCTGATCATCGCGCCGATCGCGATGGCGCTCGCAGCGACTTTCGGCGTGCTGCTCGGCGCGCCGACGCTGCGCCTGCGAGGCGACTATCTCGCGATCGTCACGCTGGGCTTCGGGGAAATCATCCGTATCTTCATGAACAACCTCGACCGTCCGATCAACATCACGAACGGGCCGAAGGGGATCACGGGCATCGATCCGGTGACGGTGGCGGGCTTCAATCTGTCGCAGACGCACGAGTTCTTCGGCTTCAAGTTCCCGTCCGTCTACATGTACTACTACCTGTTCGTGCTGGGCGCGCTGCTCGTGATCTGGGTGTGTACGCGTCTGCAGCATTCGCGCATCGGCCGTGCTTGGGCGGCGATCCGCGAGGACGAAATCGCGGCGAAGGCGATGGGCATCAACACCCGCAACGTGAAGCTGCTCGCATTCGCGATGGGCGCGTCGTTCGGCGGTCTGTCGGGCGCGATGTTCGGTGCGTTCCAGGGCTTCGTGTCGCCGGAATCGTTCACGTTCTGGGAATCGATCGTCGTGCTGGCGTGCGTGGTGCTTGGCGGCATGGGCCATATTCCCGGCGTGATTCTCGGCGCGGTGCTGCTCGCCGTGTTCCCTGAATTCCTGCGCTCGACGATGGGTCCGCTGCAGAACGCCATCTTCGGCCATCAGATCGTGGATACCGAAGTCATCCGCCAGTTGCTGTACGGTCTGGCGATGGTGCTCATCATGCTGTATCGCTCGGAAGGCCTGTGGCCCGCCGCGAAACACGAAGACAAGATCGCGAAGATCGCGAAGCGCAGCGGCAAGAAGCCGGTGCGCGCCTAAGCGGGGGACTGGAAAATGAGCGACAAACGTACTCGATTGTCCGTGCAGGGCGTGAACAAGCGTTTCGGCGGCTTGCAGGCGCTCTCCGATGTGCGCCTCGAAATCAAGGAAGGCGAAATTTACGGTCTGATCGGCCCGAACGGCGCGGGCAAGACCACGTTCTTCAACGTCATCACGGGTCTTTACACGCCGGATTCGGGCGTATTCAAGCTCGACGGCGAACCGTATACGCCGACTGCCGTGTATCAGGTGGCGAAGGCGGGCATCGCGCGCACGTTCCAGAACATTCGTCTCTTCGGCGGCATGACTGCGCTCGAGAACGTGATGGTCGGCCGGCACGTCCGCACGAAGCACGGGCTGATCGGCGCGGTCTTGCAGACGCCGGCGGAACGTCGTGAAGAGCGCGAGATCAAGGAACGCGCGCTGGAACTGCTCGAATATGTCGGCGTGCTGCAGTACGCGGACTATACGTCGCGCAATCTGTCGTACGGGCATCAGCGTCGACTGGAAATCGCGCGTGCATTGGCGACGGACCCGAAGCTGCTCGCGCTCGACGAGCCGGCGGCCGGCATGAACGCGACGGAGAAGGTCGAACTGACGCGTCTGCTCGACAAGATTCGCGCGGACGGCAAGACGATTCTCTTGATCGAACACGACGTGAAGCTCGTGATGGGATTGTGCAACCGCATGACGGTGCTCGATTACGGCAAGGTGATCGCCGAGGGTCTGCCGCAGGACGTGCAGAAGGACCCGAAGGTGATCGAGGCATATCTGGGTGCGGGGGTGCACTAAATGGCGACCACAAGCGCGATGTTGAAGGTCAAGGGCCTGCAGGTGAATTACGGCGGCATTCAGGCGGTGAAGGGTGTCGATCTGGAAGTCGGGCAGGGCGAACTGGTCACGCTGATCGGCGCGAACGGCGCGGGCAAGACCACGACGATGAAGGCCATCACCGGATTGAAGCCTTATTCGGGCGGCGATATCGAGTACATGGGCCAGTCGATCAAGGGCGTGCCGACGCATGAGCTTTTGAAGCGCGGCCTCGCGATGGTGCCGGAAGGGCGCGGCATCTTTGCGCGCATGTCGATTCTCGAGAATATGCAGATGGGGGCTTATCTGCGTAATGACGCCGACGGCATTCAGAAGGATACCGAGCGTATGTTCGGCTTCTTTCCTCGCTTGAAGGAGCGCGCTTCGCAGTACGCGGGGACGCTTTCGGGCGGCGAGCAGCAGATGCTTGCGATGGCTCGCGCTCTTCTTTCGCGACCGAAGCTGCTGCTTCTCGATGAGCCTTCCATGGGGCTTTCGCCCATCATGGTCGAGAAGATTTTTGAAGTCGTTCGGGAGATTTCAAAGGAAGGCTTGACCGTGCTGCTGGTTGAGCAGAACGCGCGGCTGGCGCTTCAGGCCGCTAATCGCGGGTATGTGATGGATTCCGGTACTGTCACGATGTCCGGCGATGCCAAGGTCATGCTCGATGATCCCAAGGTTCGGGCTGCTTATCTGGGGGAGTGAGGGTTTTTTCACTCCGCCTGTTTTTGGTGGCTTCGTTATCTCGTGTCGGTCTATTAGCTCGCCCCTCCCCGGGGCGCATTAATAGACCGACACGAAAACAAGCTCAACGAAAAGAACACTAAAGCCGCTTGCCCAGACTGACAACATCATCAACGCGATACCCGAGCCGCTGATAAAACGAAACTAACTCGGGCTTAACAGAAAGCACCTGCAGATTAACCTTAGGGCAACCAAGCCGGGCAAGCGCCGCTTCGGCATGAAGCATCAGACATTGCCCAAACCCGCGCCTTCGCGACGAACGCGAAACGGCAAGCGAATAAACCCACCCCCGATGCCCGTCATACCCGCACATGACGGTTCCGATGACGGCGTCATCCACCACACCGACGAAGAACAACTCAGGCTGAGTCGACAGCTTGTTGGCAATCGACAAAGCCGGATCGCGCTGCGGCCTCGACGCATCCCCGTACTCGGGAAACACATCGCGCCACAGAGCGATCACGGCATCGCGATCGCCCGCTTCGAAGGTGCGAACGATCACAGCGTATCGAGCACGGAACGCAGCATCGAAAGCATCTGATCGATCTCGTCCTTGGTCACATTGAGCGCCGGCATGAAGCGCAGCAAGTTCGGCCGCGCCGCGTTCAGCAACAACCCATCCGGCTGCATCAGCCGCGCCTTCTCGACGATTTGCGGTCCCTTGTCGCTATCCAGCAGCAGCGCGCGCAGCAAGCCCTCGCCACGCTCACCCCGGAAGCCGCGCTCATCCGACAACTTCAGCAACTCGCTACGCAAATATTCGCCCCGCTCGCGCACGCCCGCGAGAAAGCCGGGCGCAACAAGCTGCGAAATCACCGAATGGCCCACCGCCGTCATCAACGGATTGCCGTTGTACGTGCCGCCCTGGTCGCCCGCCTCGAAGCACGCGACATCCGCCTTCGACAGCAACGCAGCAAGCGGCACGCCGCCACCGATGCCCTTGCCGAGCGTCATGATGTCCGGCTCGATGCCCGACAACTCGTACGCGAACAATGTTCCCGCGCGTCCACAGCCGCTCTGCACTTCGTTGACGATCAACAGCAGGTTGTGCTGCTTCGTCAGCGCACGCAATTGCTGCATGAACTCGCGCGTCGCGGGAATGACGCCGCCTTCGCCCTGAATCGGCTCGAGCATGACGGCAACGGTCTTCTCGCTGATGAGCTTCTCGACCGAGGCGATATCGTTCAGATCGGCTTTCGGGAAGCCCGGCACTTGCGGCGCATAGATCGTGTCCCAGCCCGCCTTGCCGCTCGCGGACATCGTGGCGAGCGTGCGGCCGTGGAAGCTGTGATCGAACGTGATGATCTCGTAGGCGCCGTTGCGGAACTTGCGGCCCCATTTGCGCGCAAGCTTGATCGCGCCTTCGTTCGCTTCGGCGCCGCTGTTGGCGAAGAACACCTTGTCGAAGCAGCTGTGCTGCGTGAGCAAGCCGGCGAGCTGCGCCATCGGGCCGTTATAGAACGCCGGCGACGGATTGATCAGCGTGCGCGCCTGCTTCTCCAGCGCTTCGATCATGCCGTCGTTGCAATGGCCGAGCGAATTGACCGCCCAGCCCTGAATGAAGTCGAGATAGCGCTTGCCGGTATTGTCGTAGAGCCACGAGCCCTTGCCGTGCGTGAACACGATCTCGGGGCGGTTCGTGATGTACATCAGCGAATCGACAGGGTACTCATTGAAATTCATGACAGCGGGCTCCACGAGGCGATGACGAAAGAAAAAGCGGCGCGCAAAAAACAAAAGCCACGGCGTTTGCGTGGCTTCATTCTCTGCGCTTCATACAACCGAACCATGACGAGCGCGAATGCTTGACGAGCCAGCGGCATCCCTAAGGAAGCGGCGAGCGGCGGCGTCGGAGTGCGTTCAGGATTCGATTCATTCGCGAAGGATACGTTATGACGTTCCTGCGTGTAAACCGCCAGCGCGAAAATCTCGGCGCCGGCGGTTTCACAGAATGCCGATCACACCGGATGCGCGAGATCCGCCGCGCTCGTGAAGGAGTCCGCGTAAAACTCGTCCTCCGGCAACCGGTGATGCAGCGTGAAATCGCGTTGCGCCGATTCCACCATCACCGGCGCGCCGCATGCATAGACCTGATACGCGCTCAAATCGGGCAGATCTTCGATGACGGCACGATGTACGAAGCCCGTGCGGCCATTCCAGTTGTCGACCGCATCGGGTTCCGAGAGCACCGGCACGAACCTGAAGTTCGGCACTTCCTTCGCCCACTGCTCGGCCAGTTCCATCATGTACAGGTCCTTCTTGCGGCGGCCGCCCCAATAGAGCGTCATCGGGCGGTTCAGGTTCTTGAACACCGCATGCTCGATGATCGCCTTGATCGGCGCGAAGCCCGTGCCCGACGCGAGCAGCACGATGGGCTTGTCCGATTCGTCGCGCAGGAAGAACGTGCCGAGCGGGCCTTCGAAGCGCAGGATATCGCGCTCTTTCATCGCGCCGAACACGTGGTCCGTGAACGTGCCGCCCGGCATGTGGCGGATGTGCAGCTCGAGCGGGCCTTCGTGATGCGGCGGGCTCGCCATCGAATAGCTGCGGCGCTTGCCGTCCTTCAGAATGAATTCGATGTACTGCCCCGCGAGATATTGCAGGCGCTCGTTGGCGGGCAACTGCAGCTTCAGTTCGATGACATCGTCCGCCCGGCGCTCGAGCGCGTTGACGCGGCAGGGCAGCTTCTTCACCTGCACGTCGCCGACGCCCGCGACTTCGCGCACGTCGATGGTCAGATCGCTTTGCGCGGTGGCGCAGCAGAAGAGGGCCATGCCGCGGGTTTTTTCATCGTTGGAGAGCGCCGACGACGAATGCGGCGCCTGTTCGACTTCGCCCTCGACGACCGCGCCCTTGCAGGAGCCGCAAGCGCCGTTCTTGCAGCCGTAGGGCAGGCCGATCCCCTGACGCAGTGCGGCGGTCAGCACCGGTTCGTCGGGTTCCACCTGAAACTGCCGGCCGCTTTGCCGGAGCGTTACGTTGAATGCCATAGATCGATTTCGTGCGATGGTGTAAGTATGTCTTTCGATGCCGCGTTCAGCGGCCGAACGTCTGCAACGAGCGGCGGATACAATGCACCGCATGATCGCCACTCGAATTCTGCGCCGCCCGCGCGTGCTGATCGTCGGATGCGGCGATGTCGGGCTGCGCACGTTGCCGCTCTTTCATGCCCGCGCCGCCGGACCGCGCGTGATCGCGCTTACGCATCATCCCGAACGTGCAGCCGAACTGCGCGCGGCAGGCGCGTTGCCGATTACCGGCGACCTCGATGCGCGCAGAAGTCTTGCGAGGCTCGCGGGCATCGCGCGTCATGTCTTGCATCTCGCGCCGCCCCAGCGCGACGGCGATACCGACCGCCGCACCCGCGCCCTTCTTGCAGCATTGCGCGCGCCTCGCCGCTCGGTGGCGCGTGGCGTGCAAACCTCAATGGCTGTACGTCCCGCGTGGCGCAGCGCGTCTTTCATTGTACCCGACACCTCTTTTGGAGCCACGTCGGCGCAGGCCCGCTTGCGGTTCGTTTATGCGAGCACGACGGGCGTATACGGCGATTGCCGCGGCGCGCGGATCGACGAAACGCGGCCCGTGCGGCCCGAGAACGAGCGTGCGCGGCGCCGCGTGTCGGCAGAGCAACTGTTGCGCGGCACGGGCGTGCGAAGCGGCTGGCGCGTGTCGATCGTGCGCATCCCCGGAATCTATGCGGAAGACCGTCTGCCGCGCGCGCGCATCGAACGGGCGATGCCTGCGCTCATCGAACGCGACGACGTGTACACGAACCACATTCACGCCGACGATCTCGCCGCGATCATCGTTCGAACGCTCGGGCGGGGAAAGCCGCAGCGCGCGATCAACGCATCGGACGATACGGACTTGTGCATGGCCGATTATTTCGACCGCGTGGCCGATGCCTGCGGATTGCCGCGCGTGCCGCGCATCACGAGAGAGGAAGCCGAAGCGCGGCTGGAACCGGTCACGCTTTCGTTCATGCGCGAATCGCGACGCCTTCGCAACGATCGTCTCAAGCGCGAACTGGGTTACGCGCTGCGCTATCCCACGGTCGACCATTTCCTTCGCGAGCGAAGCCGCGGGCACGCCGGGCCGGGAATGGAAGCGGATACGCCGCGCTAGATCAGCGCCGGAATCGTTTCGAGCAGGACGAAGCACATCAATGCGCCGATCAGCGCGCCCATCAGATTCGGCGAGTACTTATGCCTCATGTGCATGACGACGCCCAATACCCCGATCAGAACCGCGCACAACACGACGAACGCAATCAGCGCGACGCTCATGTGGGAAGCCATGATGCCCTCCTGCCCTTGTTTTAGTCATTCTGGTTCCGTAAGACGAGTATATGAGCACTCGGACCGGAAGGCATGCTGCGGCGCAACGCGCGGGCGTGGGCGGTTTTCGGGATTTACAGATCGGTTTCCTGGGGCCGGCAGGTGGCCGTGTCACGCGTCGATGTCTTCCTTCGAGCGCAGTGCGGCAAGATCGTCGGCGTCGAGCCAGCGCCATTCCCCTTCCCTGAGCGATGCCGGCAGCGCATAACCGCCGACGCGCTCCCGATGCAGCTGTTCGACGCGATTTCCCGCCGCCGCGACCATCCGCTTGACCTGGTGGTATTTGCCTTCCAGCACGGTCAGTTCGAGTAACCGTTCGTCTCGTCGATGGGCGGCGAGCGCGGCGGTCGGTCTCGTCTCGCCGTGCAGCAGCACGCCTTCGCGAAGGGTGGCGAGCTGCGCGTCATCGAGGGGATGGCGCACCGTCGCGAGATAGACCTTCGGCACCTTGCGCTTCGGCGACGTGAAAGCGTGGACGAACGCGCCATCGTCGGAAAGGAGGAGCAGGCCGGTGGTGTCCTGATCGAGCCGGCCGACCGGCTGGACGCCGCGCTCGATCAGTTGCGGCAGCAGCAGGTGGAACACGCTCAGATGATGCTGCGGATCGCGCGAGCATTCGTAGCCCGCAGGCTTGTTGAGCGCGAGATACGCCTTGTCGCGATAGGTCCACGTGCGCCCGTCGACGTCGAAATCGAGCGGCGGCGCGATGGGGAAATCGGCGCGCGGATCGGTGCGGACTTCGCCGCCGATGCGCACGCGCCCTTCGGCGATGATCCCGCGGCACTGGCGGCGCGACCCGAAGCCTTGGGAGAAGAGGAGGGTTTCGAGGTCCATCGGATGCAGGGCAGTTGAAGCGCGCATTCTAGCAAGGCCACGACGGCGCCTGCGACGTCAGGCATGAGCGTGCGGCGAGTTCCCGCGACGCATTCGGAGCCGAGGCAGTACGGCGATATGCGTCATCTGGCTGGGAGCCGAATCGTCGCGGGCTTCCCGCGTGTCCTTTTCAATGCGCGTCGCCGCGTCCCTTCGACACCGTAGGCACGCCCCAGCCGAAAAGCGTGTACGACTTCGATGCGTCGCTCCGGTGGCTTTCGCCCGATGCGCTCCTGGGCGCGACGCTCCAGCGCCCGTCGAACGTCATCGACGGGACGACCGGTGCGGGCAGCGCGCTCGCCTTGCGGAAATAGGCGGTGTTGGCGTCGGCTTGAACGGTCATTGCGTGCTTCAGCAGCGCTTGAGCTTGCGCGTTGCGCGGATCGAGCGCGACGGCGCGTCGCGCGTTTCGTGTCACGCATGCCGGATCATGGTTCGCGGCGCACGAACGGGCGCTGGCCATCGCGCTGTCGCGCGCACGTTCCTGACGCGAGACGTCGGCTGCGAGTTGCTGGGTCTGCGCACTGCGAGATTGAATCGGGGCGAGGGCGCGGAGGTATCGGCGGGCGGCGGCGAGATCGCGGTTGGCGAGCGCTTGGCGGACGGCTGCGACCGTGCGCGCTTCGGCGGACGACGGCGCCTCGTGGGCGGATGCCGAATGCGCGATCGGGCGGCCCGGTGAGGCGATGTTCGCGGGTGTTTTGTCCAGGGCGTCTGACGTCGGCGTAGCGGCAGTGCTTGATCCTGTCTGAGCGGTGATCGTCGGAGCAGACCGCGATTCGTTGTTCGGCGCGATAGACGATGCGCGCGCTGCCGAAGTCGCTGCCGTGGCCGGCGTGCGTGCTGATGTCACTGTCGATTGCGAAGCCGTCGCGTTCGACGTCGCCGCTGTGTTGCTGTTGACGGCGGGCGGAGACGTTACGGATGGCAAGGCGCTCGCAACGCGCGCTCCCGCGCTCGGCGATGCAACAGGCGTCGCAACGCTCCTGTCATGCGCTGCTTCGGAAGTCGGCGACGACCTGCTTTGCGAGGCCGACGCGACTGTCGAGACCGCATGGGACGGCGTTTGGGATACCACCGCGCCCGTCGCCATGTCCGACGCAGCGCGGCCGTGGCGGGAGGCAGAGTTGATCGCGTCGGCGACGGCCTGTCGCGACGCCTCGCGGGTTTTTGGCGATTCGGCGGCCATCGCGGGAATCTGGAGTTCCGGTACGCGCTTGGCGGTCGATGCAATGTCCGCGGGCGACGAAGCGAGCGAAGCGCTCGCCGATGCAACGGCAGCGGTTCTTGAGTCTTTTGCGGAGGATGCCTTCGACGCCGCAACGGTGCGGGATGACGAAGACGTAGCATTCGACGATGCGATGTCGGCGGCGCTTGTCTCTTTGGCGGTAGTTGCCTTCGACGCCGCCTCACCGTGCAACGACAGCGACGAGTCACTCGCCGATGCGACCTCCGTGGCTTTCGCTCCCTTCCCGGACGCCGCCTGGGATTCAACGACGCGCGATGCAACTGCCGGCGACGAAGAACCTTCGACACGTGCCAAGCTGGGACCAGACATACCGCCCGCGCCGTTCGCCGCAGGCACGGCTGCGGCCGAAGCCGATGCGCCTGCAGCCGTTGTCTTCCAAGTCTGCGCCTCGTCGTCCTGCCGCCGGGTGAGCGCATGCCGATCGGCATCATCGCGGGTTTGCGGCGACGACGACGCGTTCCCGATCGTTCCCGCCGCGCTGACGGTTTGCGTCGGCGTGCGTTGCGCATCGGACTGCGTATAAAAGTATCCGCCCGCCGCGACGCCGGCCACCACACCGCTCACAAGCATTACGAGCCCCTTGCGCGCGGGTCTGCGTTCCGGCAACGGCAGAGCGTCGCCGGGCTCGACCAGGCTCGGATACGACGTCACCATTCTTCGACGCACGAGCCGCGTGAGCCAGCCGGTGTCGCGCAAGTCGACGAAATCGCGCCGATCGTCGCTTGCGGCAGCATCGGCGTTGGTATCCGCGACGCTGGTGAAGATCGCGCCCTGGCGATCCGCTCCGCAGTACGGGCACGTCTCGTCGACGGCGGGCGAAACGACGTTGCAGCGGCGGCAGATCACCGCATCGAGCGACAGCGAATATTCGGGTTGCATCATGCGTACTCGTGCCGGGTCAGGTTGGCGCAACGCGCGGGGCGGCTCACGGCATCGGGAAAACCTTAAGCAAGCCGAACGAGCGTGCTCGCAGCGCATGCAGGTCCGGCTTCATCGATACCGCCGCCTGCGATTCTCCCGAGAAAAAACGTCTCGCTTCTACGGTATTGCGCACATTCGCGCAATGATGATCCGAAAAAGACGCATGCGCTATTAGCCGGATGGCCGACTTCACGCGCGCCGCCGTGCGAGCGACAGTCGTACCGATCACGATCAGTACCACTGGACACGATGATGACCGCAAAGCGTCTTCCCTCAACGAGCCAACGTCTCGTATTTCTGCTGCCGCTTTTCATGGGCGTGATCGAATACATCGTGCGTGTGGCGCTGAGGCAGCCGGGCGTCGACGAGTTCTTCCCGATCTCGCTGGTCGCCTCGGGCATCAGCTTCAATATGGCGCTTGCCGCTTTTCCGTCGGAATTGCTGCGAGACCCGTTGCGATGGCAAGTGATTCATCGTCTGGAGCAGGCGATATTTATCGTAAATCTGGGAATTTTCGCCTCGCTTGGCGGCGTGCTTCTATGGTTATATCTGCTGCTTGCTTCGTTCAACGAGGATGTCAGAGCGCTGTTGCCGCTGCATCCGATGATCGAAGCTTCGGCGTACTACGCGCTTTCTGTTTATTTGACCGACCACAAGAATAGGGAGGTGGAATGCTGGACTTCGTGATGGGATTCTTTCGCGACTACTGGCCGCTCGTGTTGATGTGCGCCTTCGGCCAGTTCGGCATGCCGAGATTGCTGGACTGGCAATTTCGGCGAAGGGAGCTTCGCCGGCAGCGTGAGGCGGCAAAGCATTGAGGCCCTTGTTCTCGTGACGGGCGCTCAGGCGACGGACCGCGCGACTGACTGCCGGAGCACCCGTCGCGATACCTTCGCCCCAATGCAAAAAGCCGCTCCTCAGGAGCGGCTTTTTGCGTTGAATCTTTTTGCATTGAATCTCTGGTGCCCAGGGCCGGAATCGAACCGGCACGCCTTGCGGCGGGGGATTTTGAGTCCCCTGCGTCTACCAATTTCACCACCTGGGCACGCTGTTCTTCGATGAAGACGACCCAAGCGGAACGTCCAAATCGAGTCGGCGATTATGACCGAAATCCCTGCGATGAGCAAGCTGCCCGCGTCAAAGAACGATGCAACCCGAAATCACTGGCTCAGATAGGTGAATGCGCCGTTCCGAATGACGCCCATCACGCTCGCCCGTTGATCCAGCCCGACGTGATCGCTCGCGCTCGTATTCACGACGCCATTGGGCACCACCAGTTCGTGCGCGCGCTCCAGTTCCGAGCGCAGCGCGACGCGAAACTCTTTCGTACCCGGCTTGCCGGTCTTCAGCGCCCGCGCCACGGCATCCTGCAAGCGGGGGTACACGCCCGCCGCATCGCCGGCGAACTGCGTGACCGTGCCTTTCCCGTACTTGTCCTCATAGGCGTCGACGAACGCGAGCGCCGCCTTCTTCGACGGATGATCCGCCGGGAGCGTGCGCGCCACGACCACCGGCTGCGTCGGGAAAAGGGTGCCTTCGACATCCTTGCCGCCGAGCTTGATGAATTCGGGCGTCGCGATGCCGTGCGTCTGATAGATCGCGCCCTTGTAGCCGCGCTCGACGAGCGTGCGCTGCGGCAGCACGGTCGGCGTTCCCGCGCCCGCAATCAGCATGGCGTCCGGTCGCGCGGCCATCAGCTTGAGAATCTGGCCGGTGACGCTCGCGTCGGTCCGGTTGAAGCGCTCGCTGCCGACGATCCTGATGTGCCGCAGCTCCGCGAACTTGCCGAACTCGTTCAGCCAGCTATCGCCGTAGCTGTCCGCGAAGCCGATGAAACCGACGGTCTTCACGCCGTGATTCGCCATGTAACGCGTCATCACGTCGGCCATGGCGCGGTCGGTCTGCGCCATCTTGAACGCCCACACCTTCTTCCCTTCCTGCGGTTCCACCACCGACGCCGACCCGATCAGCGTGATCATCGGCGTCTGATACTCCGAGACGGGATCGAGCGCCGCCAGCGCCGCCGGCGTGATGTTCGGGCCGACGATCACATCGACCTTGTCTTCGGTGATCAGCTTGCGGATATTGCGCACGGCAGCACCCGGGTCGGAACCGTCGTCGAGGATGATGTACTGCGCGTCCTGACCGGCGATGGTCTTCGGCCACATCAGCATCGCGTTCTTGCTCGTGATGCCGATCGCGGCGGCCGGGCCGGTGCTCGACAGGTCCACGCCCACCTTGATCTGCGCGTGCGCCGCGGCGGTCAGCAAAGCGAGGGCGACGCCGGCAGCGAGGCGGCGCGTGATCTTCGACAACGTCATCGGGATGGTCTCCAGGAGTGCGTCTTGTTGTGGCGGCGTTTGCGCCGTCGTATTTACAGTTCGTAAGTCTCGTGACCGCCCGCAAGCGCCTGTTCGATCAGCTTGCGGTTCATCGAAGGCGACAGCAGTTCGACGAGCGTGTAGACATAGCTGCGCAAATAAGCGCCCTGCTTGAGCGCGAGCCGCGTGACGTTGGTGCCGAACAGATGGCCGACGGGCATCGCGCGCAAATGGCGGTCGCGCTCCGGGTTGAACGCGATATCCGCCATGATCCCCACGCCCAGCCCAAGCTCGACATAGGTCTTGATGACGTCCGCGTCGATGGCCTCGAGCACGATGTCCGGGCTGAGCGTCCGCAGCGCGAACGCCTGATTGATCTTGGTGCGGCCGGCGAACGCGGCGTCGTACGTGATGAGCGGGTACTGCACGAGATCGTCGAGCGTGAGAAGCTTGCGTTCCAGCAGCGGATGCTCGGGCAGCATGACCGCGAGGTGTTGCCACTGGAAGCAGGGCAGCGACACGAGTTCCTTGTAATTGGCGATGGCTTCCGTCGCGATGGCGATGTCCGCCTGATCGTGGATGACCATTTCCGCGACCTGCGTCGGGCTGCCTTGCAGGATCGAAAGATGCACCTTCGGGAAGCGCTTCTTGAACTCGGCGATGGCCGCCGGCAGCGAGTAGCGCGCCTGCGTATGCGTCGCGGCGATGACGAGATTGCCCTGATCCTGCGCCGCGTAGTCCTTGCCGACACGCTTCAGGCTTTCGACTTCCTGCAGGATTTTTTCGACCGACGCGAGAATGATGCGCCCCGGCTCGGTGAGCGACCGCACGCGCTTGCCATGCCGCGTGAAGATCTCGACGCCCAGCTCGTCCTCCAGTTCGATGATCGCCTTGGAGACGCCCGGCTGTGATGTATACAGCGCCTTCGCTGCTTCCGTCAGGTTGAAGTTCTGCCGCACGGCCTCGCGCACGAAGCGGAACTGGTGCAAATTCATTTAGAACCCTTCGTTATTACCTGATTGCATATCAAAGTAATTTTTCAGTCGTTTGCAATATATAGCAGGTTTATTACTATCAGTCCAATTTTTCCAATATCCATAGCTGTTTTCGTCATTAGCAAATGATCGTTCCGTCTGAACGACGCGTGCAATGGCGGATCAATGGTTATCTGCGCCGCGCAACCTGAAACGCGGTGTCCAAACAAAAACTTGGGGCCCCCGAATGTACCAATACGATCAGGTCGACCAGCGAATCGTCGACGAGCGAGTCGCACAGTACGCCGATCAGGTTCGCCGCCGTCTGTCGGGCGAGTTGAGCGAAGAGGAGTTTCGTCCGCTGCGGTTGCAGAACGGCCTGTACATGCAGCGTCACGCGTACATGCATCGCATCGCGATTCCTTACGGCAATCTGCGCAGCGACCAGCTCCGCATGCTGGCGACCATCGCGCGCGAGCACGACCGCGGCTACGGGCACTTTTCGACGCGCACGAACATCCAGTTCAACTGGGTCGAGCTCGAAGAGACGCCCGAAATCCTGCGCAAGCTGGCTTCGGTGCAGATGCACGCGATCCAGACGTCGGGCAACTGCATCCGCAACATCACGGCGGACCAGTTCGCGGGCGTGGCGCCTGACGAGCAGGTCGATCCGCGTCCGTGGGCTGAAATCCTGCGTCAATGGTCCACGTTCCATCCCGAGTTCGCCTGGCTGCCGCGCAAGTTCAAGATCGCGGTCTGCGGATCGGCGGAGGATCGCGCGGCGGTGCAGATTCACGATCTCGGCGTCTATTTGAAGAAGAACGCGCAGGGCGAAGTCGTCGCGAGCATTCTCGCGGGCGGCGGGCTCGGCCGCACGCCGATCATCGGCGCCGTCATCAAGGAAGACTTGCCGTGGCGGCATCTGCTGACGTACTGCGAAGCCGTGCTGCGCGTCTACAACCGCTACGGCCGCCGCGACAACATGTACAAGGCGCGCATCAAGATTCTCGTGAAGGCGCTCTCGCCGGAAAAGTTCGCGAAGCAGGTCGAGGAAGAGTGGCTCCATCTGAAGGATGGCCCGTCGACGCTCACGCAGGACGAAGTCGAGCGCGTGTCGAAGTTCTTCGCGCCGCCGGCCTACGAGAAGCTGCCGGACACGGACGCATCGTACGAAAAGCATCTGATCGAAAACAAGGCGTTCGCGCGCTGGGTCGAGCGCAACGTGCGTCCGCACAAGGTGCCGGGCTATGCATCGGTGACGCTGTCGCTGAAGCCGACGGGCATCGCTCCGGGGGACGCGACCGACAAGCAGATGGACGACGTCGCCGATCTCGCCGACGCGTTCTCCTTCGGCGAAATCCGCGTGTCGCACGAGCAGAACCTGATTCTCGCTAACGTGAAGAAGCACGACCTGTTCACCGTGTGGGAACGCGCGAAGGCGGTCGGTTTCGCGTCGGCGAACATCGGCTTGCTGACGGACATCATCTCGTGCCCCGGCGGCGATTTCTGCTCGCTCGCGAATGCGAAGTCGATCCCGATCGCGCAGGCGATCCAGCAACGCTTCGACAACGCCGACTTCGTCTACGACCTGGGCGACCTGTCGATCAACATTTCGGGCTGCATGAACGCGTGCGGTCATCACCACGTCGGCAACATCGGCGTGCTGGGCGTCGACAAGGACGGCTCGGAGTGGTACCAGGTGACGCTCGGCGGCGAGCAGAGCTCGGGCGCGACCGGCGCGCATCTCGGCAAGGTCATCGGCCCGTCGTTCTCGGCGCATGAAATGCCGGACGTCGTGTCGAGCGTGATCGAGACGTTCGTCGACAACCGCATCGAAGGCGAGCGCTTCATCGAGACGTTCGGCCGCATCGGCATTGCGCCGTTCAAGGAGCGCGTGTACGCATCGCGCCAGGCACACGCTTGAGGATTTGAAGATGACGTTGATTATCAAGAACCGCGCGGTCGTGGAAGACGATTTCACCGTGATCCGCGCCGCTGAAGACGGCTCGCTGCCCGCAGCCGATGCGCTGCCCGCCGGCAAGGTGATCGTGCCGTTCGCGCTGTGGAAGGAGCAGAAGGATGCGATCGCCGCAACGCGCTCCAGGGACGCCCTCGGCGTGTGGCTCGCTCCCGACGACGAACCCGCGGATGTCGTGCCGGACTTCGACAGGATCGCGGTCATCGCCGTCGATTTCCCGGTGTTCCGCGATGGCCGCGGCTTTTCGATCGGCCGCCTGCTGCGCGAGCGCTATGACTGGAAGGGCGAGTTGCGCGCCATCGGCGACGTGCTGCGCGACCAGGTGTTCTTCCACTACCGCTGCGGATTCGACGCTTTCGCCGTGCGCGCCGACAAGGACATCAACGACGCGCTCAACGCGTTCAACGAGTTCACCGAACTGTATCAGGGCGCGAACGACAACCCCGAACCGCTGTTCCGCCGCCGCGCCGCGGTGCTCGCCACGCTCGGAGCCTGAGGCATGACGCCAGAATTGCAAGCCAGGGTTGACCGTCTGGATGCGCTGCTCGATTCCATCGCAGCGCGCCACGAGCGCGTCAAGCTAGCCAGCAGCCTCGCCGCGGAAGACATGGTGCTCACGCACGCAATTCTTTCGCGCGGGGTCGGTATCGGCATCTTCTCGTTGAACACGGGCCGCCTGCACGCGGAAACGCTCGGCATGATCGACAGCGTGAATGCGCGCTACGGCTATGACATCGAGCAATTGCATCCGCAAGCCGATGCCGTCGATGCCTACGTGCGCGACCACGGCGCGAACGCGTTCTACGAGAGCATCGATTTGCGCAAGAGCTGCTGCCATATCCGCAAGGTCGAGCCGCTCAACCGTGCGCTCGCGGAGGTGTCCGCGTGGGTGACGGGCCAGCGCCGCGAGCAGTCGGTGACGCGCGCCGAACTGCACGAGGAAGAACACGACGCGCCGCGCGGCATCGCGAAGTTCAATCCGCTCGCGGACTGGACCGAAGCCGATGTCTGGGATTACCTGAAGGCGTTCGACGTGCCCGTGAATCCGCTGCATGCGCGCGGCTATCCGAGCATCGGCTGCGAGCCGTGCACGCGCGCCGTGCGTCCCGGCGAGGACAGCCGCGCGGGCCGCTGGTGGTGGGAATCGCGCGATACGAAGGAATGCGGCCTGCACATGACCAACATCAGCAGCATCAGCAGCATCAGGATCGTCGAAGAAGCTCCCAGCTCGGCGATCTGACGAAGACAACGAGGCGCGCAGACGCCGCAGCACAACCCTGTTACCGAACGCGGCGTCCCGAGGATGCCGCCATAAAAGGATCGACGAATATGAGCACGACGCTCGACCCCAACGTCACGACCCCGATCGTCAACCGGGCGACGCGGATGGACCATCTCGACTGGCTCGAAGCCGAGTCGATCCACATCCTGCGCGAACTCGTCGCGGAATGCAGCAAGCCCGCGCTGCTGTTTTCGGGCGGCAAGGATTCGGTCGTCGTGCTGCATCTCGCGCTGAAGGCGTTCGGTCTCGGCGCGGGCCGCAAGACCGTGCTGCCGTTCCCGCTGGTGCATATCGATACGGGCCACAACTTCGACGAAGTGATCGACTTCCGTGACCGCCGCGCGGCGGAGATCGGAGCGGAACTGGTCGTCGGCCATGTCGAGGATTCGATCAGGAAGGGCACCGTGCGCCTGCGTCGCGAAACGGATTCGCGCAACGCCGCACAAGCGGTGACGCTGCTCGAAACCATCGAGCAATATGGCTACACGGCGATGATCGGCGGCGCGCGCCGCGACGAAGAGAAGGCTCGCGCGAAAGAGCGCATCTTCTCGTTCCGCGACGAATTCGGCCAGTGGGACCCGAAGGCGCAGCGCCCGGAACTGTGGAGCATCTACAACGCGCGCCTGCACAACGGCGAGCATCTGCGTGTGTTCCCGATCTCCAACTGGACCGAACTCGACGTGTGGCAATACATCGCCCGCGAGAAGCTCGAACTGCCGTCGATCTACTACGCGCATGACCGCGAGATCGTCCGCCGCAACGGGCTGCTCGTGCCGGTGACGCCGCTCACGCCGGTGCGCGAAGGCGAAACTTCCGAGATCGCGCAGGTCCGCTTCCGCACCGTCGGCGACATCAGCTGCACGTGCCCGGTTTCGAGCGATGCCGACGATGTCGAGAAGATCATCGCGGAAACGGCCGTGACGGAAATCACCGAACGCGGCGCGACGCGCATGGACGATCAGGCTTCCGAAGCCGCGATGGAACAGCGCAAGAAGCAAGGCTATTTCTAAGCAACGCCCAAAGGAATCGACGAATCATGAGCATCTATCAAACCGAAGACCTGGGCGTGCTGCGCTTCATCACGGCGGGTTCCGTCGACGACGGCAAGAGCACGCTGATCGGCCGCCTGCTGTACGACAGCAAGGCCGTGCTGTCTGACCAGCTTTCCGCGATCTCGCGTGCGAAGAACAAGCGCACCGTCGGCGACGAAATCGATCTGTCGCTGCTGACCGACGGCCTCGAGGCCGAGCGCGAGCAGGGCATCACGATCGACGTGGCGTACCGCTATTTCGCGACTGCGAAGCGCAAGTTCATCATCGCGGATACGCCGGGGCACGAGCAGTACACGCGCAACATGGTGACGGGCGCATCGACGGCGCATGCCGCGATCATCCTCGTCGACGCGACGCGCGTCACCTTCGAAAACGGCGCGGCGCAATTGCTGCCGCAGACGAAGCGTCATAGCGCCATCGTCAAGCTGCTGGGCCTGCAACACGTGATCGTCGCGATCAACAAGATGGATCTCGTCGAGTACAGCGAGGCCCGCTTCAACGAGATTCGCGACGCCTATGTCGCGCTCGCGCGCCAGCTCGGACTCGACAACGTGCGCTTCGTGCCGGTGTCGGCCCTGAAGGGCGACAACATCGTGACCGCGAGCGAGCGCATGCCCTGGTACGCGGGCGAGCCGCTGCTCGATCTGCTCGAATTGCTGCCGGTTGCGCAGCCGAATGAACAGGCGCTGCGTTTCCCGGTGCAATGGGTCGCGCGTCAGGACGGCTCCCAGGCCGACGATTTCCGCGGCTACATGGGCCGCGTCGAAGCCGGCGAAGTGCGCGTCGGCGACGCGATCACCGTGCTGCCGGCCAATCGTCAGGCGACGGTGGCCGAGATCGTGGCGCCCGTGCCGGGCGGCGTGAGCCCGGTGGATCGCGCGTTCGCGGGTCAGACGGTGACGATTCGCCTGGCCGAAGACGTCGATGTATCGCGCGGCGATACCTTCGTGCCGGCGGCGGCGGCCGTCGATCCGGCGAAGAAGCTCGAAGCCGACCTCTGCTGGTTCGACGAAGAGCCGCTTTCGCCGCAGCGCAAGTATTTGCTGAAGCAGACGACGAATACCGTGTTCGCGCGCATCGGCGCCGTGAAGCAGGTGCTCGACGTGCATACGCTGTCGCACTCGGTCGATCGCACGACGCTCGCGATGAACGACATCGGCCGCGTGGCGCTGACGCTGCAGAAGCCGATCGTCGCGGACGCGTACGATACGCATCAGGGAACGGGCGCATTCGTGCTGATCGACGAGGCGACGCATCACACGGTCGCGGCGGGCATGATCCGCGCAATCGCGGCCTGAAGACGGGTGAATGCAATGGGTAAGGTCTATCTGATCGGAGCGGGGCCGGGCGCGGCGGATCTCATCACCGTGCGCGGCATGCGCCTGCTCGAATCGGCCGATGTCGTGCTGCACGACGCGCTGATCGAACCGGCGATGCTCGACTACGCGCCGCACGCGAAAAGGGTCGCGGTCGGCAAGCGTTGCGGGCAGCGCTCAACGGCCCAGCATTTCATCAACAAGCAGATCGTCGATGCGGCGCGCGAGCATGGCGTCGTCGTGCGGCTGAAGGGCGGCGATCCGATGCTGTTCGGCCGCGCCGACGAGGAAATGCGCGCGCTCGAGACGGCCGGCATCGACTATGAAGTGGTGCCGGGCATCACGGCGGCGCTGGCGAGTGCGGCGACGCTGCGGCGTTCGCTGACGCTGCGCGGCGTGTCGCGCAGCGTGGCGCTCGCGACGCATAGCCGCGCCGCCGACAGCGACGCCATCCGCGAGCAGGCGAAGGCCGATTCGCTCGTGTTCTACATGGGCCGCGACAGCGCGCCGGATATCGCGCAGCAGCTCATCGACGCGGGGCGGCCGGGTTCGACGCCGGTGGCGATCGTCGAGGCGTGCAGCACGCCGCGCGAACGCACGCTGACGCTGACGCTCGCGCAGATGGCGCTGGGCGAGGCGCAGGAATGGCTCGATCCGTCGCAGCCGAGCCTGCTGATGATCGGAGAGGCGTTTCGCCAAAGGGCGTCGGCGGTGAAGCCGGCGGTGCATCTCAAAGGGATGATGGCCGCCTGATGCCGGCTCCGTTTCAGGGATGATAAAGCGCACCGGCAGGTGCGTTTTTTTTGCCTTGCTTGTGTCTGCGCTACGCTGTGATCCGCGACGGTCCAGTTCACGCCCGCGCCGCGTGAGGCATCGGACGATGCGCTGCCCATCACGCTATCGCTCGCTGCCTACAAGCGGCTGGCGGGCCATGTGCTTCGGACGATCAGGCTCGATGCCAACGGACAGTCCGCGAGCGTGAAGGGGCATCACTACAACGATCACGATGCCTTCTATGAAGCGCTCGGTCACTATTCCGCCTATACCACCTGCAACGAGTGGACGCGCAATGCGCTCGATGCCGCAGGCGTGCGGGTGCCGGTGTGGGCGCCGTTCGAGCGGGCGTTGTTTTGGCAGTTGCGACCGTAGGAGCCGCTCCGAAAGGGTCGCTCCACTGAATCCGTGGCATTGCCAGCGACTAGACCGCGGGCCTCGCGCGGCGGTGCCGCAAGCCACCGACATAAGCGCCTGTATGTGCTATCGATGCCATCCAGCGAGCGTTCGGTGGCGTGGCGTAACCGTTCACCCTGGCTTCGACGAGCTGAAGTTCCGCGCGCAGACGCGTCACCTCACTTCGGAGCCGGATAACTTCTTCGGGATAAGCCGGAGTCGAAGGCTCGCTGGTGGCGGTTCCGAACTTCGCATCGAGAGAATCGAGATGCCGGCGGAGGACTGCGTGTCGCTGGGCATGGGGATATTGCAGTGGTGACGGAACTGGATTCCATCGTAGCTCCCGCTGCACGCCGCAAACACTCAGCCAAACGGCCAGCCGTCGCCCCTAAACCTGCCGCAAACAATACCCCGCAACCGCCTCGAGCACCGCATCGTCCTCGCCGACGGCCGTGGCGCAGCGGATGACGACGCCCGGATTCGCCGCACGGCACGTGTCGATGACCTGCGGCAAGTCGCGCCTCACATGTCCGCCCTGTCCGAAGAAAACCGGCACGACGGTGATCGCATCGCATCCTTCGGCGGCTTGCGCGGCGACCGCAGCGGGCAGGTCGGGCTTCATCAGTTCGAGAAAGGCGAGCGAGACCGGATCGCTGCGCAGCGAACGCAGCTTCACAGCCAGACGTTCGAACGGCTCGGCCCAGCGCGGATCGCGTGCGCCGTGGCCGAACAGGATGATGCCGTGCTTGCCCATCACGCTCTCCCGAAACGATTCAGTGCCGTTCGACCCACTTCAGGCCCAGCAAGCCGATCGCCAGATAGGCGAGGGCGGGCGCCGCCGCCGTGATCGGCGCGGGCCACGTATTGAGCGTGCCGATGTGCGAAAACAGCGTGTTGAACAACTGAAAGCTCATGCCGATCATGATGCCGCCGAACACCTTCACGCCCACCACGCCCGCGCGCGTATGCAGGTAAGCGAACGGCAGCGACAGCACCAGCATGACCAGCACGGCGAACGGATAAAGAATCTTGCGCCAGAACGCGATCTGATACCGCTGCGTGTCCTGATGATTCTCCGTCAGATGCTGGATATAGCGGAAGAGGTTGAACATCGACATCCGGTCCGGCGACACCAGCAGCACCGACAGAATCTGCGGCGTCAGCTCGGAGCGCAGCGAGTATTCCGGCAGCGCCGTTTCCTTCGCGCGATACACCGGATTGAGCGTATCGCCGGGATTGACGGCTTGCGGCTGCGCGTCGATCAACTGCGTTTCCGTCACCCCGGTCAGCTTCCAGTGGCCGGGCGGCTGAAACACGCCGCTCTGCGCGATGCGCACGTTCGACAGACGGAATTTCGAATCGAACTCATAGATGCGCACGTTCGCGATCGTCGTGTCGGGATTGAGCGTCCCCACGTTGACGAAGCGCGTGACCTGCTCGCCGTTCTCCTTCGCGTTGAGCGTGTCCTTCACCCACACGCCCGACTGGAAGTTCGACGACACCGACGAGCCCAGCGCCTCGAGCCGCACGCGCTCGGACAACTGGTCCGAATACGGGCCGATGACTTCGCCGATCAGATAGGTCACCAGCACGAGCGGCACGCCGATCTTCAACAGCGAGCGCAACGCAGTGCCGGTGGACAGCCCCGACACGCGGAAGATGGTGAACTCCGATGCCGCCGCCATCTGCGCGAACACGTAGATGGCGGAAATCAGCGCCGCGACGGGGATGATTTCGTAGAAGCGCGACGGCGTCTGCAACGCGACACGCAGCACCGCGAGCGTGAACTTGTAGTTGCCGTGCCCGACCGTGTTCAGTTCGTTGATCAGGTCGAAAAAGAAGAACAGGCCCGAGAACGCGAACAGGATAAAGATGAACGCGAGATAGATCTGGCGCGCGAAGTATCGTTCGTAGATGCGCATTGCTTACGCCCCCTTCGAGCGCGTGAACATCGCGCGCGTGAAGAGCGGCCGGTTGCGCACCCGCAGCCAGAAGATGAAAGCCACGACCGCGCTCACCAGAATATGCAGCCCCGCGATCCCCACGCCGAACGAGAGCTTCCCTTGCTCGATCCACGACTGCACCACGTTGAGCAGGTTCGAGTAAGTAAGATAGATCAACACGGCCATCACGAGATTGATGGTCCGGCTGCGGCGCGGATTCTGATAGGACAGCGGGATGGCGAGCAGCATCAGATTGATGGCGATGAGCGGCAAGCCCAGCCGCCACGCGAATTCGGCGAGGTTCTGCCGGGTTGGATCGGCGAGCAGATCGGGCGTGGAGATGCCCGTCGTCAACGGCGTATTGACCACCTGATGGTTCATGATCTTTACGCCGTAGCGCGCGAATTCCATGATCCGGAAGTTGGGCTGGCCGGGTTCGCCATCGTAACGGCGGCCGTTTTCCAGCACGATGAAGCGGTCGCCGTCCGCGCGTGTTTCGGTGTGGCCGTTCTTCGAGACGATCACGTTGACCTTGCCGCCTTCGGTGCTCGTGACGAACACGTTCTCGACATGCCCCTGATCCGGCGACATCTTCTCGATGAAGAACACGCGATGGCTCGACGGCGATTCGCGGAACTGCCCCGGCGCGAGCAACGACACTTCATCGCGCTGCTGAAAGCGCGCCTTGATGAGCTTGCTCTGCTGGTTCGACCAGGGCCAGCCGACGAACGCGAAGAAAACGATGAGGATGATGATCGGCGCGGAGAACGTGGCGATCGGCTTGATGAGCTGCGTCTGGCTTACGCCCGAGGCGAGCCACACGACCATCTCCGAATCGCGATACCAGCGCGTGAGCACGAAGAGGATGGACACGAAGAGCGTCACGATCAGCATGACGGCGAGATAGCCGATGACCGTGAGCCCGATCAGCACGACGACATCGCGCGGGTCAACCTGGCCCGATGCCGCGAAGCCGACGATGCGGATCATCATCGTCGTGAGCATGATCGTGAGCAGCACCATGAACACGGCGCCGGCCGTGTACGCGAGTTCGCGCTGCAGGGAGCGTTCGAAGATCATTGAATTTTGCTTGAGGCCGGCGGCAGCAGCGTGGCTATTCGTTCTACAGACGCGAGGTTCGACGCTTCGTTCCCTTGCGCCGTGAGCCTGTGACCGCCGCGGTGAAAATAGCGGATAATTGCGGCTTTCATCCTTCAGCCCAGATTTTACCGAGGATAAGCGCGATGGACTTTAGCATAAAAGCCTGTGATTGGAGCAAAGGCGAGGCAAATGGTTTCCTGACGGGGAAAGCCGATGTCGTCGTGCTCGGCGTGTTCGAAGCACAGACACTCACAGGCGCGGCCCGCGTCATGGATATCGCGACGAAAGGGCTGATTTCGCGCGTCGTCAAGGCGGGCGACATGAGCGGCCGCGCGGGCACCACGCTGATGGTGCCGGAAGTGACGGGCATCGGAGCCGCGCGTGTGCTGCTCGTCGGCCTCGGCAAGCAGGACGCCTTCAATCAGAAAGCCTATGGCGAAGCCGTGCGCGCGGCATGGCGCGTGATCCTCGGCACGAAGATCGCGCAAGTGACCTTCACGCTCGCGCAATTGCCGATTCTCGAGCGCACCGGCGACTGGGCCGTGCGTGCCGCCGTCCTCGCGCTGCGCGAGCTCACCTACAAGTTCTCGCAGATGAAGAGCAAGCCGGAAAACGGCGAGCGCTCGCTCAGAAAAATCGTCTTCAGCATCGATACCGCCGACGAGAAAGTCGCGCGCGTCGCGGTCAGGCAAGGCGTCGCCATCGCCAACGGCATGGACCTCACGCGCGATCTCGGCAATCTGCCGCCGAACGTCTGCACGCCGACTTATCTCGGGCAGACCGCGAAGCAGCTCGGCCGCGACTGGAAGCTCAAGGTCGAAGTGCTCGGCCAGAAGCAGATCGAGGCGCTGAACATGGGGTCGTTCCTGTCGGTCGCGAAGGGATCGGCAGAGCCGCCGCAGTTCATCGTCATGCATTATCAGGGCGCGGGCGAGCCGGCGAAGGCGCGCGGCAAGAATGCGGCGGTTGCAGCGAATGCGCCGATCGTGCTGGTCGGCAAGGGCATCACGTTCGATTCCGGCGGCATCTCCATCAAGCCCGGTGAGGCGATGGACGAGATGAAGTACGACATGTGCGGCGCGGGCTCGGTCTTCGGCACGTTGCGCGCCGTCGCGGAAATGGGCCTGAAGCTGAACGTGATCGGCGTGGTGCCGACCTGCGAGAACATGCCCGCGGGCAACGCGGTCAAGCCGGGCGACATCATCACGGCGATGAACGGCACGACCATCGAAGTGCTGAACACCGACGCCGAAGGCCGCCTCATTCTCTGCGACGCGCTCACGTACGCGGAACGTTTCAAGCCGGCCGCCGTGGTCGATATCGCGACGTTGACGGGCGCGTGCATCATCGCGCTCGGCCATCACAACACGGGTCTTTTCTCGAAGGACGATGCGCTCGCCGGCGAACTGCTCGATGCATCACGCGAGGCGGTCGATCCGGCGTGGCGTCTGCCGCTCGACGACGAATATCAGGAACAGCTCAAGTCGAATTTCGCGGATGTCGCGAACATTGGCGGAAGGCCGGCGGGCAGCGTGACGGCGGCGTGCTTCCTGTCGCGCTTCGCGCAGAACTATCCGTGGGCGCACCTCGATATCGCCGGGACCGCGTGGAAGAGCGGCGCGGCGAAGGGCGCGACGGGCCGGCCGGTGCCGCTCTTGTCGCAATTCCTGATCGATCGCGCGGGGCAGTGAGCGAGACCGTGACGCGCATCGACTTCCATACGAATGTCGGCGATCCGCTCGCCTATGCCTGCCGCCTCGCGCGCAAGGCGTATGCGAGCGGGCGGGCGCTCGTCGTGCTCGCGGAACCGCAGCGTCTCGCCGCGTTCGACGCGCAGTTGTGGACCTTCGCGCCGCTCGAGTTCGTGCCCCATTGCATGGCTAAAAGCGCGCTCGCGCAGGAAACGCCGGTGGTGCTGGCATCGGATCTGAACGACGTGCCGCATCATCAGGTGCTGGTCAATCTCGGCGCACCGGTGCCCGCGCAGTTCGCGCGCTTCGAGCGGCTCATCGAGATCGTCGGCAATGAAAGCGACGAACTCGCAGCCGGGCGCGAGCGGTTTCGCTTCTATCGTGATCGCGGCTACGCCATCGAAACGCATAAGCAAGGCGGCTGAGCGAACAGAGCGGGGCGGCGCGCGCGCGTTAGCATCGGCGCACGGACCGCTCTGACACATTCAAGACCATGACCGATACCACGAACACGTCCGATTCCTTCGATCCGTCGATTCCCGTTCTCACCGATGTCGTCGTGCCCGGCAAGCCGGAATTCGCGCGTGCGGCATCGGCTGACGAAGCGACCGTGGCTTACGACGCCGAACTCGTCGCGCAACGCTTGCAGGGGCGCGTCGCGCAGTTCCTGAACGGCGAGGCCCGCGCGCTGATCGAAGCGCGTTGTCAGGACGTGCTGCGCGCGCATTCGGCGAAGCTCGTGCAGGACATCACGCGCGAAGTGGCGGTCGCGCTGGAAGCGCACATGCGCGAGTGGGTCAGCGTCGCGGTGGAGGAGGAGTTGCGGCGGCAGCGGGAAGTTTGAACATCATCGATTGAGAAGACAAAGGGGCGCATTGAGCGCCCCTTTGTCATTGCCTTGGAGAAACTGCGCGGCGCGTTACCCCGTCACCGCCCCCCGATTCGCCGGCAGCGCCAGCGACGCAAACTTCGCCAGCACGCCACGCGTATAACGCGGCGCCGGCTTCTTCCACGCCGCACGCCGACGCGCGATTTCCGCGTCATCCACGTTCAGCTGCAGCAGCAGCTTGTGTGCATCGATGGTGATCGAATCGCCTTCCTGCACGAGGCCGATCGTCCCGCCCGCGTATGCTTCCGGCGCGACGTGGCCGACCACCATGCCCCACGTGCCGCCCGAAAAACGTCCATCGGTGATGAGACCGACCGATTCCCCCAGCCCCTTGCCGATGATCGCCGATGTCGGCGCGAGCATCTCCGGCATGCCGGGGCCGCCTTGCGGTCCGAGATAGCGCAACACGACGACATCGCCGGCCTTGATCTTGTCCGCGAGAATGGCGTCCATCGCGGTCTGCTCGTCGTCGAACACGCGCGCCGGGCCGGTGATCACCGGATTCTTCAACCCGGTGATCTTCGCGACCGCACCGTCTTCCGCAAGATTGCCACGCAGTATCGCAAGATGGCCCTGCTTGTAGAGCGCCTGCTCGATCGGGAAGATGACCTTCTGATCCGCGCGCGGCTTGGCCGGCACGTCCTTCAGTTCTTCGGCGATGGTGCGGCCCGTGATCGTCATGCAATCGCCGTGCAGGAGACCCGCGTCGAGCAGAATCCGCAGCACTTGGGGAATGCCGCCCGCCTTGTGCAGATCGGTCGCGACGTACTGGCCCGACGGCTTCAGATCGCAGATGACCGGCACTTTCTTGCGCATGCGCTCGAAGTCGTCGATAGTCCACTCGACTTCCGCCGCATGCGCGATCGCGAGATAGTGCAGCACCGCGTTGGTCGAGCCGCCCGTCGCCATGATGAGCGCGACCGCGTTCTCGATCGACTCCTTCGTGATGATGTCGCGCGGCTTCAGGTCCTTCTTGACCGCTTCCACCAGCACGCGCGCCGATTCGGCCGCCGAGTCGACCTTCTCCTCGTCCGGGTTCGCCATCGTCGACGAATACATCAGCGACATGCCGAGCGCCTCGAACGACGAACTCATCGTGTTGGCCGTGTACATGCCGCCGCACGATCCGGTCGACGGACACGCGTTCTTCTCGACGCCCTTGAAATCCTCTTCCGACATGCGGCCCGCCGTGAACTCGCCGACCGCCTCGAACGACGACACGATGGTCAGATCCTGGCCCTTCCAGTTGCCCGGACGAATGGTGCCGCCGTAGACGTAGATGCCCGGCACGTTCATGCGCGCGAGGCCGATCATCCCGCCTGGCATGTTCTTGTCGCAGCCGCCGATCACGACGACGCCGTCCATCCACTGGCCCTGCACGGCCGTCTCGATACAGTCGGCAATCACCTCGCGCGACACGAGCGAATACTTCATGCCTTCGGTGCCCATCGACATGCCGTCGGAGATCGTCGGCGTGCCGAAAATCTGCGGGTTCGCGTCCGACTGTCTGATCGCGGCGATCGCGGCGTCCGCGAGGCGCTGCAGGCCCGCGTTGCACGGCGTGATGGTCGAATGCCCGTTGGCGATGCCGATCATCGGCTTGTCGAAGTCTTCCTCCTTGTAACCGAGGGCGTAGTACATCGAACGGTTGGGCGAGCGCGCAACGCCCTGGGTGATGTTTTTCGAGCGGCGATTGAAGGCCATGATGGGGGCTCCGTAAGAATGTTCTTGGTCTAGTGGCCCAAGAATGAAGCGTCGGCTTGTGCCTGTCCAATATATTATTCAGGGCGTATTAGGTCGCGGAACATATCAATGGAAGAGCGAAACCCGCCCATCGAGCTGCGTTTGTTGCGCTACTTCGTGACGGTGGCCGAAGAAATGCACTTCGGCCGTGCCGCCGCGCGGCTCGCGATGACTCAGCCGCCGCTCTCGCAAGCCATCCGCGCGCTGGAAGACGCGCTCGGCGTGGCGCTGTTCGCGCGAACGAAGCGCACGGTCGAGCTGACGCCGGTCGGCAAGGACTTGCTGCCCGAAGTGCGCCGGCTGCTCGCCTCCGCCGATGCGCTGCGTCCGCTCGCGCAATCGCTCGCGCGCGGCGAGGCGGGCGTGCTGTCGCTCGCGTTCGTGTCGACGGCGGATTACGGCCTGCTGCCCGCGCTGCTGCGCGATTTCGGCGCACGCTATGCCGGCGTGCGGCTGCAGCTGACCGAAGCGACGAGCGACGTGCAGATCGAAGAACTCGTCGCCGGCCGCATCGATGCGGGCCTTGTCATCCCGCCGCTGCCGCCGCGCCACGCGATGTCGCTCTCCTATCTGCCGATCGCGCGTGAACCGCTCGTCGTCGCGATGTCGGCGGAAGCGGCGGAGCAGTTGCAGCAGGGCGCGGCGGAATGGGCCGATACGCCCGTCGATCTGCGCGAGCTGGCCGCCGCGCCGCTCGTCGTGTTTCCGAGGCGTCTCGCGCCGGGCTTGTATGACATCATCATGGGTTGCTACGGCGCAGCGGGGCTGACGCCGCGCATCGGCCAAGAGGCGATTCAGATGCAGACCATCGTGAGCCTGGTGTCGGCGGGCATGGGCGTCGCGCTCGTGCCGCAATCGCTGCGGCATCTGCGGCGCACGGGCGTGGTGTATCGTCCGTTGCGGCCGGTGGCCGATGCGCCCGTCGTCGAAACGGGACTCGTGTGGCGCGCGGCGGAGGTGAGCCCGGTGCTCGCCGGGTTCATCGAGATCGTGCGCGCGCGGGCCGCAGCCGTCTCTGCTTTATGATTCGTGCCTGACTTCTCGCTTTGCTTCACTTCTTACGATGCTCATACATCCCAATTTCGATCCCGTCGCGATTCATCTCGGACCGCTCGCCGTGCGCTGGTACGGCCTCATGTATCTGGTCGCATTCATATCGGCCATCGTCATCGGCAGGCTGCGGCTGCGGCTGCCGTTCGTCGCGAATCAGGGCTGGACCGCGAAGGACATCGACGACATGCTGTTCTACGGCGTGCTCGGCACCATTCTCGGCGGACGCCTCGGTTACGTGGTGTTTTACAAGGCGAGCTACTATCTCGCGCATCCGCTCGATGTCTTCAAGGTTTGGGAAGGCGGGATGTCGTTCCACGGCGGCTTTCTCGGCGTCACGCTCGCGATGGTGCTCTTCGCGCATCAGCGCAAGCGCACGTGGCTGCAGGTGACGGATTTCGTCGCGCCGATGGTCCCGCTCGGTCTCGCGGCGGGGCGCCTCGGCAACTTCATCAACGGTGAACTGTGGGGCCGCGTGACCGACCCGACCGCGCCGTGGGCCATGCTCTTCCAGCACTCATCGAATGACGACGCCGTCTGGCTCGCCAAAAATCCGCAACTGGATGCGCAATGGCATCTGACCGAAATCTTTCAGCGGTATCAGATGCTGCCGCGCCATCCGTCTCAGTTGTATGAAATCGCGCTGGAAGGCATCGTGCTGTTCATTCTGATCTGGACGTTCTCGCGCAAGCCGCGTCCGATGGGCGCCGTATCCGCGCTCTTTCTGATCGGCTATGGACTCGCGCGCTTCACGGTGGAATTCGCGCGCGAACCGGACGATTATCTCGGCCTGCTCGCGCTCAATCTTTCGATGGGCCAGTGGCTTTCTCTGCCGATGGTCATCGCGGGCATCGTCATGATGGTGTGGGCGTACAAGCGGCATCGGCGCGTGCCGGCCAACGCCGCCTGAGCACGGGCTCGTTCAACGCCCCATCTGCACGGAGCCGGATACGTCGACGGTCACCATCGTCGTGCCGGCTTCCAGCGCCATCGGCGCGGCCATCTTCGCATCGGCGTTCATGCCGCGCGCCTGCATCATCATCACCGGACGCGGCGCAACGCCGCTTTGACCGACGTTCACTTCCCGAATCGTGAAGCTGCTGTAGCCGAATGCCTGCGATGCAGCCTGCGCCTGCTTGCGGAACGATTCGATGGCCTGCGTCGAGAGCTTCTGCGCGGCGGCGCGCTGCGCTTCCGGCGACAGCGAGAACGTGACGTTGCCGACCTGCATCGACGAACTCATCTTGCCCGCGAGCTTCGACGCCGCCGCGAAGTCATGCGATTCGAGCACGACTTCGGTACGCCCCCGCCACGCGGATATCTTGCCGTCGCGGTCCGTCGACGGATACACGCTGAACGCACCGCTTTTCGCCGTGACGCCATCGACGCCCTTCGCCTCGCGCAACGCGGCCTCGGCACGCTGATTCAGCGTCGTGGTGAGCGATGAAGGGTCGGCGGCTTCCTGCTCGTAGAAGAGCGTGATGGTGACGACATCCTGCGGCACTTGCGCACTGGCCTGAGCCGACAGCGAGAGCACGCCCGAAGGCTGCGGATTGGTAATGACCGTCTGCGCAGCGGCAGTGGCCGAAAAGGTGAGCGCGGCGCTCGACATCGCAAGAGCGAGTGCGGCGGCGGTTTTCTTGTTCATCATCGAAGGACTCCGGCCTGTAACGTCGCGCGTTTCGCGACGCCCTTTAGGCGGTCCGGCCGCGTCCTTAGTTCCGATTCCCGGCGAGCCGTTCGGTAATAAAACGCCACTGCGCATCCGTGACAGGCGTGATCGACAGCCGGTTGCCGCGCGCGAGCACCTGCATGTCGGCGAGCGCCTCGTGTGCGCGCAAATCTGCAAGCGAAATGAGCGGGATCTTCCTGACGAAGCTCACGTCGACGAGCAGCCAGCGCGGCGTGTCCGGCGTGGACTTCGGATCGAAGTAGGGGCTTGTCGAATCGAACTGCGTGGGATCGGGATAGGCCGTCGACGCCACCTTCGCGATGCCCGCGATACCCGGCTCCGGACAGCTCGAATGATAGAAGAGCACGCCGTCGCCGACTGTCATCTGGTCGCGCATGAAGTTGCGCGCCTGATAGTTGCGCACGCCCGTCCACGGCAAGGTTTTCTTCGGCGCGTGCGCGAGATGATCGATGCTCGCTTCGTCCGGTTCGGACTTCATCAGCCAGTAGCGCATGAGGGAGCAGCAAGAGTCGACGATGCAAATGAAAACGGCATCGGTGAAAACCGATGCCGTCTGGGTAAGGTCCCCGCCTCAGCCGCTAGGCCGGCATCCTGAACCTGGGTTCAAGATTGGTCGCGGTAAGCAACACTTCGGGTACATCAGACTAAGTGACGCGCGCGCCCGTGTTACAAGGTTCCGCAACCGTGCCAATGTGACATTGGTTCAAGGAATATATGACCTTGGCGCACCAGGCAGGGAAACATCACTCTACACCAATCATTTGCCTTATGCAGCCCCCGGCCATCGATCGCGCGGTATCTTTTTTTCATTGACACCGCGAGGGTGATTAGATCAACCCATCATGCAGATAACCTGCACTTACTGCACTTCGTACTGCGCGATGACCGCGCCCAACTGCTGGTTCATCGAGTGCACCGTGCGGCGAATTTCTTCGGCGGGGAAGGCCTCGCCGTGACGCACGCTTTCCTGCAGACGCAGCAATTCGGACGCCAGCGACAGCGCGGCCATCACTGCGATGCGGTCCGTGCCGCGCACGCTGCTTGCATTGCGGATCTTGTTCATTTCCGCATCGACGCGGGCGACCGCTTCGCGCAACGCGGCTTCCGTTTCAGGCGAGCACGCGAGGCGATACGGTTGCCCGAGGATGGATACTTCGATCTGCGTGGTCGTCATGCCTTCTCTCCGTGATGGTGAGCGCCCTGCATCTCTTCCGCATGCGCATGTTCGTGCTGCGCGCCGCGCGATGCGTGCTTTTCGGCTTCGGCGTTGAGAAGGTCCAGTTGATTGTCGCTTTCCGCGTGCTGCGTCTTGCCGCGCGGCAGTTTTTCGAGGATGGCGTTCAAGCGCACCTGAGCGTCGTCGATCTTCGCGGAGAGCGAGTCACGCTCGGCTTGCAATGCGTCGCGCTCGCTTCGCACCTGCACGAGTTCGTCCTGTACGCCCGCGTAGTCGGCGCGCAATTGTTCGAGTTGCGCTTCCAGCGCGAGACGCGCCTGATTGTGGCGCTCGCTGATCTTGATCAGCCGGCCGATGTTTCCTGACAGTGATTCGAGTTCGTTGAGCATGTGCTGCGTCCTCTAAAGACCTGGCATTTTAGCGCGGTTCAAAGCAGCGTCCGATAATTGTCTCGTTTCGAGACGTAACAACCCCGGAACATGCGTGCATCGCCATGCATTCGTGTGTGGAAAGAGCGAGCGTGCGCGTTGATTGCAAGCGGCTGGGACGGCGCGCGTTCTTGACGGCCCCGATGCCCGCTCCTAAACTTGCCGCACTTTTGGTGCTCGCGTCCGCTTCTCTCGCGGATGCAGTCAAACGGGAAACAGGGAGCGAAGTCCACGGCGCATGACCGGGACGCGTCAACCTGTGCTGCCCCCGCAACGGTAAGCGACCGCAACGCAAGTTGCAAGTCGTCCCTCGCACGTTTCTCGCGTCGCATCGCATGGTTCATCGTCATGCGTGCGCCCTGCAGGAAGCGTGTCGACGCCACTGCGCGCCATGCGCGGGAAGGCGGGACGAAGCGTCGCCAGCCCGGATACCGGCCAATCGTCCAGCGCGTCCATGTCATGACGACCGGCGCGCGCGTCGCGCACAGACCTCGCGGGGAGCGGGGCACGCGCCAGCCCCGAACTGGAAGTCTTCACGCATGGTTCCATCTCCGTCCGGCACGAGGCGTCGCGCCGTTTGCGTTGCGGCGTGCGCCGCGTTCAGCGTGCTGCCGGTGCAATCCGCGCATGCCGATGCCGCCGATGCCGCCGCCCAAACACTCGCGCCCGTCGTCGTGACCGCGACGCGCAGCCCGCAGCCGCTCGCCGATTCGCTTCCGCAGACATCGCTCTTCGACCAGCAGGACATCGCCGACACCAACGCCGACGATGTGCTCGGCCTCATCGCGCTCGCGCCCGGCGTGCAGATCACCCGCAACGGCGGGCCAGGCGCGAATTCGGGCGTGTACATACGCGGCGCGGCGTCGTCGCAATCGCTCGTGCTGATCGACGGCGTGCGCGTGGAGTCGGTATCGCTCGGCGCGGCGCAGTTGTCGCAGCTAATGCTCGATCAGACCGATCGCGTCGAAGTCGTGAACGGCAATGTATCGGCGCTGTATGGATCGAATGCGATCGGCGGCGTCGTGCAGATCTTCACGAAAGAGGGCGATGCACACCCGCCGCGCTTCCACTTCGAAGCCGAGTACGGCAGCTATCACACGCAGCGTCAGTCGGCGGGCGTCGACGGCGCGCTCGACGCCGATGGCCGCACCACGTTCAGCCTCAACGTGTCCCGCGAAAAGACCGACGGCTTCTCGTCGATCGATCCCGCGCTTGCGCCCAATGCCAACCCGAACGCGAACGGCTATCTCAACGAAAGCGTCGCGGCGACGCTGCGCCACAAGTTCACCGACAAGTGGGACGCGGGCGTGCGCTTTTTGCAAGCGAACGGCGTCGACAGCTTCGACGATGCCTACGGCTCGCCGACCGACATCAACAAGACGCACGACCGCGTGCGCTCGGCGTCGGTGTTCGCGAACGGCAAGCTGACCGACCGCTGGACCACGCACTTCACGATGGCGCAGGGGCAGGACCGCGCGAACATCGAGCAGAACGGCGTCTATACGAGCCGATTCAACTCGGAGACGCATCAGTACCTCTGGCAGAACGACTTCAGGCTCGCCGATGCCCACAAGCTGCTGTTCGGCTACGAGCATCTCGATCAATCGCTCGATTCGGATCAGCTGAGCGCGCCGGACCGTCACGTGAATTCGGTGTTCGCGGGTTACGTGGGGCGCTTCGGCTCGAGCGAGGTTCAGGCGAACGTGCGTCACGACCAGTATTCCGATTTCGGCGGCGCGAACAGCTACTATCTCGGCTACGCCTACAGGTTCGATGCCCACTGGCGCGCGAGCGCGAGCTATGCGGTGTCGTTCCGCGCCCCGAGCTTCGATGACCTCTACTATCCGTTCAGCGGCAATGCGTCGATTCAACCGGAGCGCAGCCATTCGGTCGAAGCGGCGTTGCAGTACGCATCGGACAAAGTGGGCGTGCTGCGCGTGACGGCATTCCAGACGCGCTATTCGAATCTGATCGATTACGTATCGGATGGCAGCGGCTTCTATATCGCGCAGAACGTGGGGCGCGCGAAAGTGCAGGGCGTCGAGGGATCGTGGGCGGGGCATGTGGGCGCAACGGATCTACGCGCCGGTGTCACGTTCCAGAATCCCGTTGACGAGACGAATCACGAAGAGCTGACGCGACGTGCGCGGCGCTTCGCATCGCTGTCGGCGCATCGATCGATCGGACGATGGCGCGTGGGCGGCGAGTGGATCGTGAGCGGCGCGCGCAGCGATTACGATTCGACGCTTGCAGGCTACGGCGTGGTCAATCTGTCCGCGCGCTATGACATCACGAAGTCGTGGTACGTGAGCGCGCGCATCGACAATCTGTTCGACCGGGACTATGAACTCGCTTACTCGTACAACACGCCGCGACGCGGCGCGTATATCACACTCGGATGGCATCCGTCGTGAGCATGACGCCGTCATCGAGACGCGATGAACGCTAGCCGCGCCGCCGTCATCTGGCTCGCGCTCGGCGCGATGGCGCTCGTCATGCTCGTGGCGTCGCTTGCGCTCGGCAGCGTGAATCTGCCGATGTCGCGTGCAATCGCCGCGCTGCTGCACGCGCATTCCGCCACGCCCGATATCGCCGATGACATCGTCCTTACGTTACGTTTGCCGCGCGCTTTGGCTGGCTTTGCATCGGGCGCGCTGCTGGCGCTCGCCGGTGCGCTGCTGCAAGTGCTGCTGCGTAATCCGCTCGCGGAGCCGTACGTGCTCGGCGTATCCGGCGGCGCGGCGACCTTCGCGCTTGCCGCGATGCTCGCGTCGATGCCGTGGTGGGGCGTCGACCTTGCCGCGTGCATCGGCGCGTTCGTGTCGATCGTGCTGGTGCTCGGCCTTGCGCGCAGGCATCTGTGGCACGGCGAGCAGGACGCATCACCGAGGCTGTTGCTGACCGGCGTGGTGATCGCGGCGGGATGGGGCGCGCTCATCACGCTGATACTCAGCGTTGCGCCGGAGAACCGGCTGCGCGGCATGCTTTTCTGGCTCACCGGCGACCTCAACGGCGCAGCCACGCCCTGGCCCGCGATGATCGCGCTCGTCGTGGCGCTTGCCACGATCGTGCCCGTCGCGCCGCAACTGAACGTGCTGCTGCGTGGCGATGCGGCCGCGCGCGCGCTCGGCGTGCCCGTCGAACGATTGCGCCTGCGCGTGTATCTCGTGGCGTCGCTTGCGGCCGCGGCCGCAGTGACGACGGCGGGGACCATCGGCTTCGTCGGGCTCGTCGTGCCGCATCTCTTGCGGCTTGCATGCGGCAACGATCAGCGCATGCTCGTGCCCGCCGCGCCGCTGGCCGGTGGGCTCGCCGTGATGAGCGCCGATCTCGCCGCGCGCACCGTCATCGCGCCGGGGCAGTTGCCGGTGGGCGTGGTGACGGCGCTCGTCGGCGTGCCGATGTTCCTGTGGATGCTCTTGCGCCGCCCGCGATGAACACGCTCCGCATCGACAAGCTCACGCTCCGCGCTGGCGACCGCACACTGGTCGATGAACTGAGCGCGACCATCGCGGCGGGCGAAGTGTGGTGCATCGCGGGGCCGAACGGCGCGGGCAAGACGACGCTCATCGGCGTGCTCGCGGGACTCGCGAAACCGGCGGCGGGCGGCGTATCGCTCGATGGCCGCGCACTCAAACAATGGCGCGCGGCGGACCTCGCACGGCATCGCGCGCTGATGCCGCAAAGCACGCACGACGCGTTCAGCGCGACTGTGCTCGACACCGTGCTGCTCAACCGTTTTCCGTATCTCACCGGCTGGGGCTGGGAAAGCGACGACGACCGCGCCGCCGCCCACGCCGCGCTCGATGCGCTCGGCCTCGCCGCATTCGCATCGCGCGACGTGCTGACGCTGTCGGGCGGCGAACGGCAGCGCGTCGCGCTCGCCGCCGTGCTGTGTCAGCACGCGCCGCTGCTTTTGCTCGACGAACCGCTCGCGCATCTGGACCTGCATCATCAGATCGATTGCCTGCATGCGCTCGCGAAAGCCGCACGCGATGAACGCCGCGCGGTCGTGCTCTCGTGCCACGATCTGAACCTCGCGCGCCGTTTCGCCACGCATGCGCTGTTGCTCGACGGCAAGGGTGGCGCGTATGCGGGCCGCGTCGCCGATGTCCTGACGGCCGAGCGCGCGAGCGCCGCGTTCGGCTATCCGCTCGTGCTGATCCGCGATGGCGGGCATGAGGCGCTCGTGCCTCGCTTTCCCATTTGATCATTTCACCAAGGAACAGCCCATGTCCATACCGATGCCCCGCGCGCTCGATCGCGCCATCGAAGCCGACCTGCGCCGCATCATCGACATGAAGACGAAGCCGCCGGGCAGCCTGGGGCGGCTCGAATCGCTGGCGCTGCAGATGGGCCTGATACAGGGCGCGACGAAGCCGCGCGTCGAACGTCCCGCGATGATCGTCTTCGCGGGCGATCACGGCATCGCGGCGGAAGGCGTGAGTCCGTATCCGCAGGAAGTGACGGCGCAGATGGTCGCGAATTTTCTGAGCGGAGGCGCGGCGATCAATGCGCTCTCGCGTTCCGTCGGCATGACGCTCGAAATCGTCGATGCGGGCGTTGCGACGCCGATACCCATCGATCAGGGATACGAACGATTGTCGCTCGGCCCCGGCACCCGCAACTTCGCACGCGAAGCGGCGATGTCGCGCGACACGGCGCTGGAAGGCATCGCGCGGGGCGCGGCGCGCGTGCGGCATCACGCGTCGCTCGGCACGAACGTGATCGGCTTCGGCGAGATGGGCATCGCGAATACATCGGCGGCGGCGTGCCTGATGAGCCGGTTGTGCGCGTTGCCGATCGACGATTGCGTCGGACGCGGCACCGGTCTCGACGATCGAGGGCTCGCGCATAAACGCGACGTGCTGGCCCGCGCGCTCGCGTCGCGCGAATCGAGCGGCGATGCGATCGATACGCTCGCCACTTTCGGCGGCTTCGAGATTGCGATGATGACGGGCGCGTATCTCGCTGCAGCCGAGGCGCGCATGACGGTGCTCGTCGACGGCTTCATCGCGAGTTCGGCGCTGCTCGTCGCGTCGAAGATCGCGCCGGAGGTGCTCGACTATTGCGTGTTCGCGCACGCATCGGACGAGGCGGGGCATCGGCGCATGCTGGCGCATTTCAGTGCCGCGCCGCTCCTGCAACTCGACCTGCGTCTCGGCGAAGGCACGGGCGCGGCGCTCGCGTTGCCGATCCTGCGCGCGGCCGTCGCGTTCGTTGACGAGATGGCGAGCTTCGATTCGGCGGGCGTATCGAACAAGCAAGACGCGCAGCCATGAGCCGCGCGCTCGACGAGCTGCGCTACTTCTTCACCGCGCTCGGCTACTTCACACGCGTGCCGGTGCCACGCTGGGTCGGGTTCGATCCCGGTTATCTGAACGCGGCGGCGCGCTACTTTCCGCTCGTCGGCGCGATGGTCGGCGGGGTCGCGGCCCTCGTTTATCTCGCGGCGCTGCACGTGTTTCCGGCGGGCGTGGCGGTGTTGCTGTCGATGGCCACGACGCTCGTGCTGACCGGCGCGTTCCACGAAGACGGCCTCGCCGATTGCGCCGATGCCTTCGGCGGCGGCTACACGCGCGACGACGTGTTGCGCATCATGCACGATTCGCGCATCGGCGCGTTTGGGGCGATTGCGCTCGTCATCGCGCTGGCGCTCAAGTGGCAGGCGCTGGCCGCCTTGCCGCCGATGCGCGCCGCGACGCTGATGGTCGCCGCGCATGCCGCGAGCCGCGCGTTCGCGATCAGCTATCTCGTGACGCTCGACTACGTGCGCGCCGAAGGCAAGGCGAAGCCGGTCGCGCAGCGCATGAGCGCGATGCCGTTCGCGCTGGCAATGGCGTTCGGCTTGCCGTGGCTTTTCACGTTCGGCTGGAAGTTCGCCTTCCTGACGATCGTCGCTCTCGCATCGATACGTTTCATCGCAGGACGCTACTTCGTGCGGCGCATCGGCGGCTATACGGGCGATTGCCTGGGCTTCGCGCAGCAGGTGTTCGAAATCGCGATCTATCTCATCGGGCTCGCATGGATCTCGTACTGATACGTCATCCCGCTGTCGATATCGACGCGGGCGTGTGCTACGGCCAGACCGACGCGCCGCTTCTTCGCGATGCGAACGAAACGGCGGGCGGCTTGCTTGCGCGGATGCGTGCGCTGAACGTGCCCGATTGCATCGACGGATGGCATTCGAGTCCGTTGCGCCGATGCGCGTCGCTGGCGCATGCGCTCGGATCGGCCAGCATCGATGCGCGTCTCGCCGAGATGCATTTCGGCGCGTGGGAAGGCTGCGCGTGGAACGACATCGATCGCGCGATGATCGATGCGTGGGCCGCCGATCTCGAACATGCGCGTCCGCATGGCGGCGAAAGTCTCGCGCAGTTCAGCGCGCGCGTGACCGACTGGTTCGACGACGCATCCGCCGATGCTTCGCGCACCATGCACGTCGTCGCCCATGCGGGCGTCATGCGTGTTCTCGCGGCGCGCTTGCTGCGGCTCGACCATGCGAACGTGCTGCAGTGGGCGCTCGATTTCGAAGGGATCGTGTGGCTTCGCCGTATGGATGCGGGGTGGATCGTCGTGCGATGGAACGCCTGAGCGTCGCCGTCAGCGCTTCCTTCGCGCAACATCCAGATCGCGACAAAGCTCCGCCGCACCGAGCGCGATGCGCGGCGTCGGTCGATTGATGACGTCGCCATCGATGCCGAACAGATTGCCGCGCGCCACCGCGGTCATCGACGTCCAGCGCTTCCATCGATCCAGCGCCGGCAGCGCGCGATCCGGCTTCGTGGCGCCGGGCGTCGCGGTGACGATGGCTTCCGGGTTGGCCGCGAGCACGGCTTCGGTCGATATCGTCGGCACGCGCGGCGCTTCGGCTGCGAACACGTTCTCGCCGCCGCACAAGCCGATGACTTCGCTGAGCACGTTGTCGCGATTGAGCGTCATCAGCGGATCGTCCCAGACCTGATAGAAGACGCGCACCGGCGGCAGCGCGGCGTACTTCGCACGCAGTTGCGCGATGTTGCGTGTGAAGGCCGTCGATGCGGCACGCGCGTGCTCTTGCGTGCCGAGCAGTGCGCCGAGCTTGTCGATGCTCGCGGCGATATCGTCGAGACGCTTCGGCTCGCTGAAATAGAGCGGAATGCCGAGCGCTTTGAGGCGATCCATCTGACGCGCGGCATTGCCATGCCGCCACACGACGATCAGGTCGGGATGCAGCGCGACGATGCGTTCGAGATCGAGCGCCTTGTTGTCGCCGACGCGCGGGATCGCCTGCGCTTCCTTCGGGTAATCGCTGTAACTCACCGTGCCGACGATGCGCGCGCCGCCGCCCGCCGCGAACAGCAATTCGGTGACGTGCGGCGCGAGGCTTACCACTCGCGTCGCCGGAGCGGGGAGGGTGACGGGCGCGCCGGTGTCGTCGGTGACGGTGATCGCGGCCTGAGCGTGCATCGCGACGAAGAGGGCGACGAGCGCGACGAACCTCATGCGCGAATCTCCGCGAGTGCGCGTTCGAGCCGCGCCCAGTCGCCTTCGCTGCCGGCCAAGCCGATGCGAAGGCTCGTCGTCATTCCCGGTCGGTCGAACAGACGCGTCCAGATACCGCGCATCGCCAGTTCATGTTGCAGCGAAGGTGCGCGCGGCGTCGGCGTCCACGTAAAGAGCGGCGTCGCGCGCACGTCGAAGCCATGACGCGCGATGAGGGCGGCGAGACGCGCGCCATCGCGTTTCAGGCGGTCGCGGGTTTCGTGCTGCCATGCATGGTCGGCGAACGCCGCGATCGTCGCATGACGCGCCGGGCCGCCGACGGTCCACGCGCCGAGCGCATCGCGCAACGCACCGGTCATGGCGGGCGCGGCGAGCACGAAGCCCGCGCGGATGCCCGCGAGCCCGAAGAACTTGCCCACGGAGCGCAGCACGACGAGCCCGTCGCGCGCCGTCTCGGCGGCAAGCGATGCATCCGGGTCCACGTCGGCGAAGGCTTCATCGACGATCAGCGTTCCGCCGCGCGATGCAAGTTGCGCGTGCCAGCGCATCAGCGTTTCGCGTGAAAGGCGGTCAGCGGTCGGATTGTTCGGATTCCCGATGATCACGTGATCGAGCGTCGCCGGTAGATCGGCGCACGTGATGTCGAACGTGTCGATGGAATGCCCCGCGCGCGCGAACGCCGGCGCGTATTCGCCGTAAGCCAGCGGCGCGACGCCCGCGACGCCGCGCGTGAGTATCTGAGGCAATGCGCGGATCGCCGCCTGCGATCCGGCTACCGGCAGCGCGTGCGGCGCGCCATAGTAACGCGCGGCGCAATCGGCGAGGCCGTCGTCGTCTTCGGGCAGGCGCCGCCATGCGTCGGGCGGCACGGGCGGCACCGGATACCCGCGCGGATTGATGCCCGTCGACAGGTCGAGCCAGTCGTCGAGTGCGATTGCGTAGCGGCGCGCGGCTTCGCGCAGATTGCCGCCGTGGAGGATTGCATCAGCCATTCGTCGTCACACTGAAAACCGCAAGCACGAGCAGCACCGCGAGCCACAACATCATGGAACGATCGACGAGGCGCAATGCGGCCACCACATCGCGTGGCGTTGCATCGTGGCCCGCGCCGAGCGTCGGCCGGGCTTCGAGCACGCCGTGATACACCGCCGCGCCGCCGATCAGCACGTTGAGGCTGCCCGCGCCCGACGCCATCACCGGGCCCGCGTTCGGGCTGTCCCAGGAGCGCGCCTGCGTTCGCCAGCAATGCCACGCCATGCGCGTATCGCCGGTGAGCGCGTAGGTCGCCGCCGTCAGCCGCGCGGGAATGAAGTTGAGCACGTCGTCGAAGCGCGCGGCCGCCCAGCCGAAGCGCAGATAACGCGGCGTGCGATAGCCCCACATCGCATCGAGCGTGTTCGCGAGACGAAACGCGAGCGCGCCGGGGCCGCCCGCTATCGCGAACCAGAACAGCGCGCCGAAGATCGCATCGTTGCCGTTCTCCAATGCCGATTCGACGGCCGCACGCGAGAGCGCGTTTTCATCGGCGTGCGAGGTATCGCGGGACACGATGCGCGATGTCAGCGTGCGCGCGCCGTCGATATCGCCGAAACTCAGCGCGCGGGCGATCGGCGCGATATGCTCGCGCAAGCTCTTGGCGCCGAGCGCGAACCACAGCAGCAGGACGTGGACGAGGCATGCATACGTGAACGGCAGCACGCTCACCAGCATCCACGCGATCACGACAGGCGGCGCGACCGCCGCGAACCACGCGACGATTCCTGCCGGCCGTGCGCGATGCCCCGTATTCATGCGCGCTTCGATTCTTGCGGCGAGCGTGCCGAAGCCGACGAGTGGATGCCGCCTGCGCGGTTCGCCGAATATGCGATCCACGATCACGCCGAGCACCGCGAGCAGCGCCATCGCGTAGACGGAGAGCAGCAGCATCGCGTCAGCCCTTGAGCGCGAGCGGCACGCCCGCGACCATCAACACGGCGTGCGTGCTCGCGGCGGCGACGCGCTGATTCAGGCGGCCGAGCTCGTCGACATAAAGACGCGTCACCGAGCCGAGCGGCACGACGCCGAGCCCGATCTCGTTGCTGACGACAATGACCTTGCCGCGTACATCGGCGAGCGCGCGGTCGAAGGCATCGAAGGCTTGCGTCGCTTCGCAGGAAAGCGCGGCGGTTTCGTCGTGCGTGGCTTCGGGCGGGCAAAGCAGATTGGCGAGCCATAACGTGAGGCAATCGATCAGCACGCAGTGTCCCGCGTGGTCCGCTTCGCGCAATGCGCCCGCGAGGTCGAGCGGCGCTTCGACGAGCGTCCAGTGCGCGGGCCGCCGCTCGCGATGATGCCGCACGCGTTCGGCGAATTCGGCATCGCCGATGCGCGCGGTCGCAATGTAGGTGACGGGCAGGCCGCTTTCATCGGCGAGACGTTCGGCATAGGCGCTCTTGCCCGAACGGGCGCCGCCGAGGATGAACGTGAGGTCGCGAGTGAAGACATTGGAGGTCATCGCAATATTGTAGCGGCGGGATAAGATGGCGGGCTGCGCTTACCAGGAACTTCCCGATGCCATTTACGCCCCGCGGCACGCTGATGATTCAGGGCACCACGTCCGATGCCGGCAAGAGCACGCTCGTCGCGGGCCTCTGCCGCCTCGCGCGGCGAAACGGCGTGAAGGTCGCACCGTTCAAGCCGCAGAACATGGCGCTCAACAGCGCGGTGACGGTCGATGGCGGCGAGATTGGCCGCGCGCAGGCCCTGCAGGCGATCGCGGCGGGCGTGCCCGCGCGGATCGACTTCAATCCTGTGCTGCTGAAGCCGACGAGCGATCGCGGCGCGCAGGTCATCATTCACGGCCACGCGCACGCCAATCTCGATGCCCGCGCGTATCACGAGTACAAGCGCACTGCCTTCGATGCCGTGCTCGCATCCTATGCGCGGCTGCAAGCCGAGTTCGATGCGGTCATCGTCGAAGGCGCGGGCAGTCCCGCCGAGATCAATCTGCGCGATCGCGATATCGCCAACATGGGCTTCGCGGAACATGTCGATTGCCCGGTCGTGCTGGTTGCGGATATCGATCGCGGCGGCGTGTTCGCGCATCTCGTCGGCACGCTCGCGTGCCTGTCGGAGAGCGAGCGGGCGCGCGTCGAGGGCTTCGTCATCAACCGGTTTCGCGGCGATCTCTCGTTGCTTAAGCCGGGCCTCGACTGGCTGGAAGCACAGACGGGCAAGCCGGTGCTCGGCGTGCTGCCGTACCTGCACGGCCTCACGCTCGATGCCGAGGACATGCTGCCGCGCGATGCTCACGCACGCGGCGACCGGCCGGCGCTGAAGGTGATCGTGCCGGCGTTGCCGCGTATCAGCAATCACACGGACTTCGATGCGTTGCGGGCGCATCCTCAGGTCGATTTCGAGTATGTGCGCGGGGGTGTCGCGCCGCCGGCGGCGGATCTGATCGTCCTGCCGGGATCGAAGAACGTGCAGCGCGATCTTGCGTGGCTGCGCGAGAACGGCTGGGATCGGGCGATCGCACGGCATCTTCGATATGGCGGCAAGGTGCTAGGCATCTGCGGCGGCATGCAGATGCTCGGGCGCGAGATAGACGATCCGGATGGCATCGAGGGCGCGGCGGGGTGTGTCGATGGACTCGGCTTGCTCGATCTTCATACCGTGCTGACGCCGCATAAACAACTGGAAAACGTGACGGGGCGGCTCGCGATCGGCGGCGCGCAGGCAAGCGTGCGCGGCTACGAGATTCACATGGGACGCACGCGTGGCGCTGCGCTGGACAATCCCGCCGTCATGCTGGACGGCGGACGGGGCGACGGCGGGATTTCATCCGACGGACAAGTCGCCGCGACGTATCTGCACGGCCTTTTCGATACGCCCGAAGCGTGCGCCGCGCTGCTCGCGTGGGCGGGGGTGGAGGACGCCGCGCCGTTGGATTATCCGGCGCTGCGGGAGGCATCGCTCGAGCGGCTCGCGGATTCGTTCGCGCAGGCGCTCGATCTCGATGCAGTGATGGCGGCGTTCGGGTGAGCCTTCGTCAATAAAGAATCATCTGCGTACACCGAAACATCGCGATCAGCTTGCCGTCGCCGTTCGTCACCGTCGCATCCCAGACGTGCGTGCTGCGCCCGAGATGCACGGCGCTCGCCTTCGCGACGATCTTTCCGTCGCGCGCCGTCGACACATGGTTGCTCTTGAGTTCGAGCGTCGTGAAGTTCTGCGCCTTGTCCGGCAGATGCGCGATGCACGCGTAGCCGCAGCATGTATCCGCGAGACCGACGACCGTCGCCGCGTGCAGAAAGCCGTTCGGCGCGAGCAGTTCCGGCCGGATCACGAGTTCGCCGGTGAGCGCGCCTTCATCGAGCGACAGAAGCTGCACGCCGAGCAGATCGGGCAGGCGGCCTTTCTGGCGGTTGCGCAGGAAATCGAGCGTGACATCGGGGCGAAGCGGCATGGGCGTGGTCCGTCGAAGTGTGATGAATGGCGCGTGCGACGTGACCTGGCCGTTCGGCCAGCGTGCCGCGCGCGCCGGTTTTGCCGATAATATCAACGGCTCGAATCATGCATCCGTTCTATAACGACGAAATCGTGCGCGTCGTCTTGCGATAACGCCGCGCCGGACAAACTCCAGGACCTTTCATGACCGTGATCGTGGTGGCAAATCCGAAGGGCGGCGTCGGCAAGAGCACGCTCGCAACCAACCTCGCAGGTTACTTCGCGGCGAACGGCGAATGGGTCGCGCTCGCCGATCTCGACAAGCAGCGCTCCGCCCATGCGTGGCTTTCGCTGCGCGTCGATACGCTGCCGAAGATCGAAGAATGGGGCGTCGATGTCGATGCCCCCGCGAAGCCGCCGAAAGGTCTGGAAAAAGCCATCGTGGATACGCCGGCCGGCGTGCATGGCAATCGGCTCGCGCTCGCGCTGCAACTGGCCGACAAGGTCATCGTGCCGCTGCAGCCATCGATGTTCGACATTCTGGCCACGCAGGACTTCCTGACGAAGCTGGCGAAGGAAAAAGCGGTGCGCAAGGGCGCGATCCAGGTCGGCGTGGTCGGCATGCGGGTGGATGCGCGCACGCGATCGGCGGAGCAGTTGCATCGTTTCGTCGACGGGCTCGATCTGCCGGTGCTGGGTTATCTGCGCGATACGCAGAACTATGTGCAGCTCGCGGCGCACGGCCTCACGCTGTGGGACGTGGCCAAGAGCCGGGTCGAGAAGGATCTGGAGCAGTGGCAGCCGATCGTCGAGTGGGCGCAGGGGAGGTAGGCGTGCCGTTCCCGGTGCGCTGCGCCTGCGGCAGTGAGGTTTCGGACTCGCACGGGCCGTTGCTGTGCGATCTTCTGCGTGGACGTTTCGTTCCCGAGCGGAAACGAGGAATGTGGCCTCGCCATGAAAAAACCGGCGCTCCCCAAAGAGAAGCGCCGGCCTCGACTACAACTCGGTCTGGAGATTACGTCCAGCTCTGCGCCGGCACATGATCCCGGCTGCCCTTGATCCGGTTCTCGCCATCGACGAACACGAGGTTCGGCTTCCAGCCCGCCTTGATCTCTTCCTCATCGACCGAAGCGAACGCCGCGATGATCACCAGATCGCCGAGTTGCGCGCGCCGCGCCGCCGATCCGTTCAGCGAAATCATGCCGCTGCCGCGCTCGCCCTTGATCGCGTACGTCGTGAGCCGCTCGCCGTTGTTCACGTTCCAGATGTCGATTTGCTCGTTCTCCAGCAGATTCGCCGCTTCGAGCAGGTCCTCGTCGATGGCGCACGAGCCTTCGTAATGCAGCTCGCAGTGCGTGACCGTCGCGCGATGAATCTTCGATTTGAGCATGGTGCGTTGCATGTTGCAGACTTCCTTCAGATTTCCAGATTGTCGATGAGGCGCGTGTTGCCCAGTTTCGCCGCTGCCAGCACGACGAGCGGCGCGTTCGCATCCGCTTCGCCCGGCGCGAGCAGGTTGACGCGCTTGCGCACGCTGATGTAATCGGGCTTCCAGCCGCGTTCGGCGAGCGCGTTCATCGCGTCGCGCTCCAGTGCGGCGATATCGCGATTGCCAGACAGCACGCCTTCGCGCACGCGGTTCAGTTGCAGCGCGAGCTGCGGCGCTTCGGCACGCTCGTCCGCCGACAAAAAGCGATTGCGCGACGACAGCGCGAGGCCGTCTTCGTCGCGCACGGTCTCGGCCGCGATGATTTCCGTCGGCAGCGCGAACTGGTGGCACATCTGCCGCACGATCATCAACTGCTGGTAGTCCTTCTTGCCGAACACCGCGACGCGCGGCTGCACGCACGACATCAGCTTCATCACGACCGTGCACACGCCCTGGAAGAAGCCGGGGCGGAACTCGCCTTCGAGAATGTCGCCGAGGTTGTGCGGCGGATGCACGCGATACTGCTGCGGCTCCGGATACATATCGGTTTCCGTCGGCGCGAACAGCACGTACACGTTTTCGCTTTGCAGCTTCTCGATATCGTCCAGCAGCGTGCGCGGATATTTGTCGAAGTCTTCGTTCGGACCGAATTGCAGCCGGTTGACGAAGATGCTCGCGACGACCGGATCGCCGTGCTGCCGCGCGAGACGCATCAGCGAGAGATGGCCTTCGTGAAGGTTGCCCATCGTCGGGACGAAGGCGGTGCGGTTCTGGCCGCGCAACTGGTCGCGCAGTTCGTGAATGGAGCTGATGACTTTCATCGAGCGGGTGTCTCCTGGCGGGCGGCGGTTGACCGGCCGCCCCAAGGCAAGTAAGGAAAGGGCGGCTCCTAGGCGGGAGAGTACGCCAGTCTCACGTAGATCGGCGCATAAGGCTCGGCCTGCGTGATTTCGATCAGTGATTCACGCGACAGCTCCAGCATGGCGATGAAGTTCACCACGACGACGGGCACGCCGCGCGAAGTATCGAAGAGTTCGCTGAACTCCATGAAGCGCGCGTTCTGCAGGCGGCGCAGGATCACGCTCATGTGCTCGCGCACCGAGAGTTCCTCGCGCGAAATCTTGTGATGCTGCACGAGCTTGGCGCGCTTGATGACATCGGCCCAGGCGGCGCGCAGGTCGTTCATGTCAACGTCGGGGAAGCGCTGTTCCGTCGACTGCTCGATATACACGTCCGCGCGGAGGAAGTCGCGGCCCAGTTGCGGCAACTGGTCGATGCGCTGCGCCGCGAGTTTCATCTGCTCGTATTCGAGCAGCCGCCGCACGAGTTCGGCGCGCGGGTCTTCGGCGTCCTCGCCGGTGTCCGCTTTCTTGACCGGCAGCAGCATCCGCGACTTGATCTCGATGAGCATCGCCGCCATCAGCAGATACTCCGACGCCAGTTCGAGATTCGACTGGCGAATCTGGTCGACATAGCCGAGGTATTGCGCGGTGACATCCGCCATCGGAATGTCGAGTACGTTGAAGTTCTGCTTGCGGATCAGGTACAGCAAGAGGTCGAGCGGGCCTTCGAACGCTTCGAGAAAGACTTCGAGCGCATCGGGCGGAATGTACAGATCGGTCGGCAGCTTCCAGAGCGGCTCGCCGTAGAGATGCGCGAACGCGACGCCGTCGATGGTGTCGGGCGTCGAATCGGTCGCGGGGGCGGCGAGCGCCACGTCGCGCGAATTCCGGGCGTCGTCGCGCGCGTCGCCGCGCGGCTCGACGTGCGGCGGTTGCGGCTCGTGGCCGGCGCTCACGTTCAGAAGTTCTGGTAGTAGACGTAAGGCGTCTGCTTCACGCGCGACGTCTGCTGGCGGTCGCGCTCATCGAGGTCGATCGGCTGCTTGTCCCACAGCAGCGCGCGCCCGCGGCGCTGTTCTTCTTCCAGCGACGGCTTCTGCGTTTTCAACTGATTGATGAACTGGGTGATGTCCGACTGGTACATGATCCGGCTTCCGTGGGTTCGATGCGGTTCGTTGGATGGCGGCGCTTCGCCGTGCCGTGCCGCCGCGTTGCCCTGCGGGACAGGCGGGACAGCGGGCACGACGGGCCGCAAGTTCGCCGCGATTTTACCGCAAGCACTGGCCGCGTCGCGCATATCGGGGGGCTCGTGCCGGCGCATGTCACGCATGCGCGTGCTAATCGGCGGGAACCGGGCGGGGCGCCGGCCGTCCAACGGCGCACGGTCCGCGCGCCGCTGCCGCATTTTTACCGCGATGGGGCGTAGCGGTGTGGTGAAATAGCGCTCGCGCGCCGTGCTGCGCCGTTTGCACGCGAACAGACGAAAAGCGCATGGCGGACCCGCTTCGCCTTTCTATCTATTTTTTCCGATGCCGGAGGTCGCGTTTGGCGGGGCGTTCGTTTGATCTGGTGTGTGCGGTGCGCGGCGCGGCCGCGAAGCTGCACGCGATGAACCCGGCCGCCGGCGATCGCCCGGCTCCGGCGCTGACGGCGCTCGCCGCGCTTGTCCTCTTCGCGATCGCGTCCCCCGCGTTCGCGAAATACGACGTGGACATCGACGCGCCGCGCAACGTCAAGAAACTGCTGAGCGAGCACCTCGATCTTGCGCGCTTCGCAAAGCGCGACGATATCAGCGACGACCAGTTCCAGTTCCTCGTCACCGCGACGCCGAAAGACGTGCGCGATCTCGTCGCGACCGAGGGCTATTTCACGCCGGTGGTACGCACCGACGTCACCACGGCCGACGACAAGCGCTCGGTCAAGGTCAGCGTCGATCCGGGCCCGCAGACGCAAGTCGCCTCCGTCGACCTGAAATTCACCGGCGCGGTGACGACCGAAGACCGCAAGCAGGAAAACGCCGCGCGCTTCGCTTTCGCGATCAAGGAGGGCGACCCGTTCACGCAGGGCGCCTGGGACGACGCGAAGAACGCCGCGCTGAAGGCGCTGCAATCGCGCCGCTATCTGGGCGCCCGGATCGTCCGCTCGCAGGCGCGCATCAATCCGCGCACGCATATCGCGGATCTGTCCGTCACCTTCGACAGCGGTCCGACCTTCACCTTCGGCAAGCTCGACATCAGCGGGACGAAGCGCTATCCGCAGAAAATCATCGAGAACGTGAATCCGATCAACGAAGGCGATATCTACGACATCGCCCGCGTGACGGAACTGCAGCGGCAAGTGCAGAACACGCCGTATTACGCGAGTGTCGCGATCGACGCCGACAACGACGTCACGAAGCCGATCGAAACGCCGCTGCACGTGAAAGTCAGCGAGTATCCGTATCACAGCGTGCGCTACGGCGTCGGGTACGCGACGGACACGGGCTTCCACATCCAGGGCGCGTACAGCTACCTGAACACGTTCGGCGCGGCGTATCCGTTCACCATCTCCGGCCGGCTCGACCAGACGCAGCAATACGGCCGCGTGCAACTGGCGATGCCGCCGGATTCGCACGGCTGGGTCAACGCGATCTTCGGCTCCTACACGATCACCGACGTGTCGGATACGAACATCTACAGCGCGCGCGTCGGCGTGCAGCGTTCGCGCTCGACGCAGAACATCGACACGACGTACTCGCTGACGTTCTACAACGATCGCCTGACGCAGAACGAGCCGAATCCGTCAACGGCGCGCGCGCTCGTGCCGGCGTGGACGTGGGTGCGCCGCGACGTCGACGATCCGCTGTTTCCCCGGCGCGGCAACGTCGTTCGCGCGGAGGCGAGTTTCGCGGTGAAGGGCGCGCTGACCGATCAGACTTTCGCGCGCCTCTACACCAACATGCAGCAATACCTGCCGCTCGGCCGCAACGATCTGCTCGTGTTCCGCGCGGAATTCGGCGGCGTCTTCACGAGCGGGCCGTCGAGCGGCATACCGGCGTCGCTGCTGTTTCGCGCGGGCGGCGCGAATTCGGTGCGCGGCTACAGTTATCTGAGCATCGGGCATAACGTGTCGGGATCGATTCTGCCGACGAAGTACATGGTGACCGGCAGCAGCGAATATCAGCACTGGTTCACGCACGACTGGGGCGGCGCGGTGTTCTTCGATATCGGCACCGCGACCGATACCTGGGGCGAGCGCGTGTTCCAGCCGGGCGTCGGCGTCGGCGCGCGGTGGCGCAGCCCGGTCGGGCCGGTCAACGTGGATGTTGCGTATGGACTCAAGAACAAGAGCATCAAGCCGTATCTGACGCTCGGCATCGCTTTCTGAGCGATGCATCGACGACATTTTCGAAAAGCGAAGGCATGACGGACGCGAGCAACGAGACGAACGAAAGCAACGACGGCAAAGAAGCGCCGGAAACGCCGAAAAAGCCGCAACGCCCGCGCGGCATGCGGCGCTTTTTGCGCTGGATCGGCGCGCTCGTGCTCGTCGTCGTGCTGATCGTCGTGCTCGCACTCGGGACCGTGCTATTGGCGCTGACGACCGATCGCGGCACGCGCTACGCCTGGGACGCGGCGACCTCGCTGCTCGGCGGGCGGCTGACCGGAAAACTGGACGGCGGCGCGATCGCCAGCGGCCTGCAATTGCGCGATGTGCGCTGGAAGGACGGCAAGGGCACGGATATCGCCGTCGATAGCGTCTCGGGCCGCTGGGCGCTCACGCGCGATCCGCTGCGCTTCACCATCGATTATCTGCATATCGGAACCATCGACGCGCGCATCGCGCCATCGAACGAGCCGAGCAGGAAGACCGAACTGCCGCGCGATCTGCGCTTGCCGATTCAGCTCGCCGTTCGCGATCTGAGCGTCGCGAAACTGCGGCTGCATCAGGGCGCGACGACGACCGAATTCTCCGGCCTGCTCTTCAACGGGCGCAGCGACGGCCAGCATCACGAGGCCGCTGTCCAGCGGCTCACGACGCCGTTCGGATCGGTGACGGCCGCCGCCAAACTCGACGGCGGCGCGCGCCCGTTCCCGCTTTCCGGCGACGCGACCTACGCCGGCCGGGTCAACGACGAAGCGGTGCAGGTCGGCGCGCGGCTGTCGGGATCGCTGGAAGACCTGATCGCCGACGTCGATGCCAGCGGCATGAAGCTCGCGGGCCGCGCGCACGTCGAAGCGACGCCGTTCGCCGACGTGCCGCTCAAGCTCGCAATCGTCACGGCCGATCACATCAATCCGCAGGCGATCAGCGCGGGCGCGCCCGCCGCCGACCTCGCCGTGCGCGCCGAAGTGAAGCCGGTGCAAGGGGCGAAGAAGTTCGTCGTGAGCGGCCCGGTGTCGATCGTCAATGCGAAGCCCGGTTCCATCGACAAGAAATTGCTGCCGCTCATCGACGCGCGCGCGAACGTGCGGCTCGACGCATCGGCGCAAAGCGTCATGGACCTGAACGTGCGGCTGCTGAAAGACGCGAGCATCGCGGGCGGCGGCGCGATTTCGGCCGGCCACGGACGCTTCGACCTGAAAGTGGCGAAGCTCGATCTCAACGCGATCGAACCGAGCGTGCGCCCGACGGACTTCGCGGGGCCGGTCGGCGTCGTGCTCGCGGGCGACACGCAAACCGTGACCGTCGACCTGAACGATCCGAAAGCAGCCATCCGCGCCCAGGCCAAGATCAGGCTCGACGCGAAGCAGACCACGCTCGACGACGTGAAGCTGATGGTCGGCAAGGGACGCGTCGAGGCGAGCGGCGTGCTCAAGAAAGATGTCAATTCGAGCTACGACCTGAAGGCGAAGTTCGTCGACTTCAACCCGCTCTTGCTCCAGCAGCAATTAATCGCGCAAAAGCCCGCTGCGAAAAAGACGGCGACACCGCCGCGCCCGATCGAAGCGCGCGTGAACGGCACGCTTGCCGCATCGGGCGTGCTCGCGCCGACGCTCACGACCAAAGCCACCTTCAGGCTCGGCGACAGCATGTACGACAACCTGCCGCTCACCGGCGAGGGCACGGTGCAGATCGCGGGCACGCGCGTGCTGCCGAGCACCGCGAAGCTGTCGGTGGCGGGCAACGACGCCGAGCTGAACGGCAGCTTCGGTGCGCCCGGCGACCGTTTGCGGTTTCGCATCGACGCGCCGCAACTGGAGCGCCTCGGCTTCGGGATCGCGGGGACGGTGAAGGCGGACGGCGATCTGACCGGCTCGATGGCGCATCCGAACGTCGCGGCGAACTATCAGGCCGATGGCGTCGTGTTCGGCGCAAATCGCCTGGGCCATGCGGAAGGCCGCGCCGATATCCGCGACGGCGCGAACGGCGCGCTGGTCTTCACGCTGAAGGCGCGCGATGCGAGCACATCGGGCATCGAAGTCGCCACGCTCGACGCGAACCTGAACGGCACGCGCATGCAGCACACGCTCGGCGTGACCGCGACCGGCAAGGTGCAGGGCCAGCCGGTCAACCTCACGCTCGGGGCAAACGGCAAGTTCACCGACGCCGCCGACGGTCCGCACTGGGACGGCGCGATCACGAAGCTCACGAACAAGGGCACGCCGTCGGTGAATCTGGAGTCGCCGTTGTCGGTGAGTTACGGGCCGCAGCGTATCGTGCTCGGGGCGACGCGGCTCGTCGCGGAAGGCACGTCGCTAAATCTGAAGTCGTTCGCGCTGGAAGGCGGGCGCATCCAGTCGGCCGGCACGCTCACGAATCTCTCGGTGCCGCGCCTGCTGGAAGTGCGGCGGCAGATGACGGGCGAGGAATCGTCGATCCGGACCGACCTGATTTTCGACGGCAACTGGGATTTCTCGCTCGGCGCGACGGCCACGGGCTACGCGCAGATCAAGCGGCGCGGCGGCGACGTGACGATCGACGGCACGCGCGGCGTGGCTGCGCTCGGCATATCGGACATCGTGGCGCGCGCCGATTTCACGAGCGGCAACCGCCTCAACGCGACGCTCCATGCGCAGGCGAGCCGCATCGGCGCCATCGATGCCAACGTGCACACGACGCTCGTCCCGCGCGACGGCATGCTGACCGTGGCCGACGAAGCGCCGCTCTCCGGCGCCATCGACGCGAACGTGCCAGAACTGCGCACGACCGGCGGCCTGCTCGGCGCGAACTATCTGCTCGGCGGCAAGCTCGGGCTGAAGCTGACGATCGCGGGCATCGTCGCAAAGCCGAGTCTGTCGGGATCGCTGACCGGCGACAATATTTCCGCGACGGTCGTCGATCAGGGCGTGCAACTGAAGGACGGCATCATCCGGATCGCGCTGTCCGAGAATCTCGTCGATTTCCGGCAAGTCGAGTTCCACGGCGCGAGCGGCGTGCTCCGCGCGACCGGCAAGGTGCGGCTCGACCAGCAGGAGCCCGATCTGACGGCGAGCATCATTGCGGACAAGCTGGAACTGTTCGCTTCGCCCGATCGCGAGCTCATGCTGTCGGGCAGCGCGAGCATCGCGAATGCGGGATTGCAGGGCGGTATGGCGATCAACGGCAAATTCACCGTCGATCACGCGCTTTTCGACTTGCCGGAAAGCTCCGCGCCCGCGCTCGGCGATGACGTGGTCATCGTGCGTCCCGACGGCACCGTGAAGGGCGAGAACACGAAGCAGCAGGCCGTCGCGGCAACCGAAAAGCCGGTCGGGCCGTTCACGCCGCGCGCCAATATCGATATCAACCTGGGTCAGCGTTTCCGCTTCAAGGGCGCGGGCGCGGACCTCGGGCTCGCGGGCACCATCACCGCGACGAGCGCGCCGAACATGCCGCTGCGTGCGATCGGCAACGTGCGCGTCACGCCCGGTTCCACGTACACCGCGTTCGGTCGCAAGCTCGGCATCGAGAACGGCTTCTTCACGTTCAACGGGCCGGTGGCCAATCCGGGCATCAACATTCTGGCGATGCGGCGCAATCAGGAAATCGAAGCGGGCGTGCAGGTGACGGGCACGGTGCAGTCGCCGGTGGCGAAGCTGATCTCGGAGCCGAACGTGCCTGACAACGAAAAGCTCTCGTGGCTGCTGTTCGGACACGGCACCGATCAGGGGAACAACATCGGCCAGCAGAGCGCGATGACGAGCGCGCTGGCGCTGCTCGGCAGCCGCGGCGGGGCGAAGATCGCGCAGACCGTCGGCCTCGACGAGTTCACGGTCGGATCGAGCGAAGTGGGGCTGACGGACCCGCAGGTCGTGCTGTTGTCGAAGGCGATCAACGAGCGTCTCGTGCTTGGGTACGAGCAGGGCTTGCAGTCGGCGCAGAACGCTGTGAAGGCCACGCTCGCGTTGTCGCGGTTCTGGTCTACGACGGTGTATGGCGGCACGTATCAGGGCATCGACCTGTCGTACACGCGGCGCTTCAATTCGTGGGCGCGCTTGCTGTCGATGGCGTCGGCGCCCTCCGGTCCGGCGGTGCAGCCATCGGCGGCTTCGGGCGCGTCGGGGGTGTCGGCGCCGTTCGGGGCTTCGTCGGCGGTAGAGTCGGATTCGTCGGGGGACTGAAGGCGACGCACTAAGCAAAAGGGCACGCGACTGTCCGGCGCGTGCCCTTTGTTTTTCAGCCGGTGCGCCTTACTTCACGCGCATCCCCGGCTTTGCGCCGCCGTGCGGCTCGAGGATGTAGAGGCCGGGTTCGGCTTTCTCGTCGGCGGCGGAGGCCGCGAGCACCATGCCTTCCGACAGGCCGAACTTCATCTTGCGCGGCGCGAGATTGGCGACCATCACCGTCAGCTTGCCGATCAGATCCTGCGGCTGATACGCCGACTTGATGCCGGAAAACACGTTGCGCGTCTTTTCCTCGCCGACGTCGAGCGTCAGTTGCAGCAGCTTGTCCGAGCCTTCGACGGCCTTGCAATCGACGATCTTCGCGATGCGCAGATCGACCTTCGCGAAGTCGTCGATGGAAATGACGCCGGACTCTTCGCTCTTCGTCTCTTTCTTCGCGACGGTTTTCGGCGCTGCCGCTGCCGCTTCCGTCGTCGATTGCAGCGATTCGCGATTCGCCGCGAGCAACGCCTCGATCTGCTTCGGATCGACGCGCGTCGTCAGGTGCTTGTACGCATTGATCGCGCTCGCCGACGACAACGGCTTCGTTGCATCGGCCCAGACGAGCGGCGCGATGCCGAGGAACGCCTCGACGGATTCGATCAGCTTCGGCAACACCGGCTTGAGCGCAAGCGACAGCAGGCGGAACGCTTCGAGACTCACGCTGCAGGTTTCGTGCAGCGCGGCGGCGTTCGCCGGGTCCTTCGCCTGTTCCCAGGGCTTGGCGGAATCGACGTAGTGATTGACGGCGTCGGCGAGTTCCATAGTCGTGCGCAGCGCGCGGCCGTATTCGCGCGATTCGTAAAAACTGGCGATTTGCGGGATCGCGCCGCGCAGTTGCGCGATGAGCGGATGCTGCATCGCGCGGTCTTCCACGCGGCCGTCGAAACGCTTGATGAGGAAGCCCGCCGCGCGGCTCGCGATGTTCACGTATTTGCCGACGAGATCGCTGTTCACGCGCGCCTGGAAGTCCTCGAGGTTCAGGTCGATGTCCTCCATCGTGCTGTTCAGCTTCGCGGCGAAGTAATAGCGCAGCCATTCCGGATTGAGTCCGGTGTCGATCACGCTCTGCGCGGTGATGAACGTGCCGCGCGACTTCGACATCTTCGCGCCGTCAACGGTCAGGAAGCCGTGCGCGAACACGTTCGTCGGCGTGCGATGGCCGGAGAACTGGAGCATCGCGGGCCAGAAGAGCGTGTGGAAATACAGGATGTCCTTGCCGATGAAGTGATACTGCTCAACCTTCGACTCCGGCTTGACCCACGCATCGAAATCGATGCCGATGCGATCGGCCAGATTCTTGAAGCTCGCGTAATAACCGACGGGGGCATCGACCCAGACGTAGAAGTACTTGCCCGGCGCGCCCGGAATTTCGAAGCCGAAGTACGGTGCGTCGCGGGAGATGTCCCAGTCGGCGAGCTTCGCATCGCCCTTGTCGCCGAGCCATTCGCGCATCTTGTTGGTGGCTTCCGGCTGCGCGAGACCGCCGACCCAGCCGCGCAGGAAGTCTTCGCAGCGCGGATCGGACAGGCGGAAAAAGTAATGCGTCGATGTCTTGCGGATGGGCGTCGCGCCCGAAACGACCGAATACGGATTGACGAGTTCGGTCGGCTGATAGGTCGAGCCGCAGACTTCGCAGTTGTCGCCGTACTGGTCTTTCGCACCGCACTTCGGACACTCGCCCTTGATGAAGCGGTCCGGCAGGAACATTTCCTTGACCGGGTCGTAGGCCTGCTCGATGTCGCGTGCCTCGATCAGGCCGGCTTCCTGCAGGGCGGTGTAGATCGAATTGCAGAGCACGCGGTTTTCGTCGGCATCGGTCGAATAGTAGTTGTCGAACGAAATGCCGAAGCTGTCGAAGTCGCGCTTGTGCTCTTTCCAGACGCGCTCGATCAGCGCCTTCGGCGTGATGCCTTCCTTTTCGGCGCGCAGCATGATCGGCGTGCCGTGGGTATCGTCGGCGCCGACGTAATAGACCTCGTGGCCATGCATTCGCAGCGTCCGAACCCAGATATCCGTCTGAATGTACTCGACCATATGGCCGATGTGAATCTGACCGTTCGCGTACGGCAGCGCGGACGTGACGAGGATCTGGCGGCGGCCGTCGGTGGCGGCGGACGCGGCGGTGGCAGTGGCGGAAATCGGTGCTGACATAGAGGCGCGGCCCGGAGGGAATTGCTTCGGATTGTGGAAAAAGCGGATTTTCGATTTTAGCAGGGCGGGGAAGCGAGGCGGGGCGGGACTGCGGGGGCGAGAAAACCGCTGCTGGAGCGCAACAACGAAATGCAGCACTTGAGTTGTGTTTTTCGCTTAGCGCCATACGACTCATGGCCTGCGTCTCGGCGATTCGGTCGCTGAAGCGATGGAGGCAGATTCTCGATCACTCGGCAAACGGCTCTGTATCTCCGTCGCCTGATGATCCGATCGACGCGCAGGCAAAAGCGCGCGCACAAAAAAAACCGGGGTCCATCTGGGCCCCGGAGCAACAACGACAAGAGGAGAATGGCAGGCGATGGTCCAGCCATCCACCTACCGTAACAACAGACAAGCGCCGCGCCGGCAAGTTTCAACTTTTTTTCAGGCGCATTCGGCGGGATGACGCCCAAGTGCGCCCGCCCGTCCGTTTCCCCTTCAATTCAGAGACTTACTGCACCTGACCCGGCTGCGCGGTCGCGCGCAGATAGATCTCCACGCGACGATTCTGCGCGCGGCCGGCTTCCGTCGAATTGTCGGCGATCGGCTGGTTCTGGCCCATGCCCTGCGCCGACAGACGCTGCGCCGGAACGCCGTGCGTCGAAATGTACGAAGCGACGCTTTGCGCGCGGTTTTGCGACAGCGTCTGGTTATAGGCAGCCGTGCCGGTGTTATCCGTATGGCCGACGACGCTCGCGATCAGTTCAGGATGCTGCTGCAACGTTTGCGTGACGGAGTTCAGCACGGGATCGAACGACGGCTTGATCGCGTAGCTGTTGGTGTCGAACGAGATCGAATTCGGGATGTTGACCTTGAGCGAGCCGTCCTGCTGCTCGGTCACTTGCGTGCCGGTGCCCTTCGAATCGCCGGAAATCTTGTTGCGAATCGCCTGCCAGTTGTAGCCGGTGATGCCGCCGACCGCCGCGCCCGTCGCCGCGCCGATCGCCGCGCCCTTGCCGCCGCCGAAAATCGCGCCGATGCCAGCGCCCGTGGCCGCACCGACGCCCGTGCCGACGGCGGTATTCGTGCCTTGCTGCGATGCGCAGCCGGCAACCAGCGCGCCGACGACGGCGAAAACGGACAGGCGGGTCAACAACTTCGTATTCATCTTGATCTCCTTTGATTCGAAAGCGGTTCGGCGACACGCGCCGACAATGCGAAAGGGTCTTCGGACGGGCTTTCGGACGAGCCTCTACAATAATGGGAATATTGAGAAACACGTCCGTCCGGCCCGGTGCGATGCGTCCCCGGGGAGCAACAGCAGCGGCATAGTGCAGCGCGGGGCGACTCGCGCGCAACGGCGTTAACAATTACTTTCAATTTCCTCAGTTTGTTGCAGTGCGACGGCAGCTTAGCAACAGGCGTTCCATGGAGTTTCAATGAGCATTGACCGCGCGCGGATCGACACCGCACTCGCTACCCTGACCGATCCGAACACGAACCGCAAGTTCGTCGATACGAAGAGCATCCGCAACGTTTCCATCGAGGGCGGCAAGGTGGCGGTGAGCGTCGTGCTGGGCTATCCGGCGAAGACGCAATTTGCCACGATCGGCAGCCTCGTTGCCGATGCGTTGCGCCAGGTGGCCGGCGTTACCGACGTTTCAGTCGATGTCACCTCGCAAGTCGTCGCGCATGCGGTGCAGCGCGGCGTGAAACTGCTGCCGAACGTCAAGAACATCATCGCGGTGGCGTCGGGCAAGGGCGGCGTCGGCAAGAGCACGACGGCGACGAATCTCGCGCTTGCGCTCGCGCAGGAAGGCGCATCGGTCGGCATGCTCGACGCAGACATCTACGGTCCTTCGCTGCCGATGATGCTCGGCATCTCCGGCCGCCCCGAATCGCCCGACAATCAGTCGATGAATCCGCTCACCGGCCACGGCATTCAGGCGAATTCGATCGGCTTTCTGATCGAGCAGGACAACCCGATGGTCTGGCGCGGCCCGATGGTCACGTCGGCGCTCGAACAACTGCTGCGTCAGACGAACTGGAAGGACCTCGATTACCTCGTCGTCGACATGCCGCCGGGTACGGGCGACATCCAGCTCACGCTGTCGCAGAAAGTGCCGGTGACGGGCGCGGTGATCGTCACGACGCCGCAGGACATCGCGCTGCTCGACGCGAAGAAGGGCCTCAAGATGTTCGAGAAGGTCGGCATTCCGATTCTCGGCATCGTCGAAAACATGAGCACGCATATCTGCTCGAATTGCGGCCACGAAGAGCACATCTTCGGCGCGGGCGGCGGCGAGCGCATGGCGAAGGAATACGGCGTCGAGATTCTCGGGCAACTGCCGCTCGATATTTCGATCCGCGAGCGCACCGATGCCGGCCAGCCGACCGTCGTGTCGCAGCCCGATAGCCGTATTGCGGAGACGTATCGCGCGATTGCTCGCCGCGTCGCGATTTCGATCGCCGAGCGCCAGCGCGACATGACCTCGAAGTTCCCGAGCATCGTCGTGCAGAACACCTGACATCGATCGTCCGGACGTGTCTTTCGCGGGCCTTGTGCGGTGCGGCTCGCGGTATCATGTCGCCTTCGAGGCGCGGCAGCGTGGACGCACGGGGTGTCGGCGGGCCGCCAAGAGGATCGCATGAGAGACAGATTCGACGGGAGGGCGCTTGCCGCCTTGTTCGCCACGGCCGCGTGCAGCGTCGTTCTGAGCGGCTGCGGCATCATCTTCCAGAATCACGAGAAACTCGCCGACGCCACGCTGAAGCCCACGCCCGGCAACACGGCGCGGGGCACCATCACGCTGATCGAGCGCTCGGACGGCGTACAGGTCACCTACAGCATCACCGACATGCCGCCCAACAGCGATCACGCGTTGCAGGTCCATGAACGCGGCGACTGCATCGCGGTGAACGGCGCCGACGCGAGCCCGGTGTTCGCACTGCCGGGCGAACGGGCGCGCGCGAGCGGGCGGCTCGAAGGCGAACTCGGCAACATCCATGCGGACGCCAACGGCACGGCGACGGGGTTCATCGTTGCCACGGACGTATCGCTCGACGGCGTGCGCTCCGTCATTTCCCGCGCGATCATGCTGCATCGCGAAGCCACGGACCCCTACGCGATGAGCCCGCACAACGTGGGTCCGGCGCTTGCGTGCGGCGTCATCCGGCGCTGACGGCATCGGCTGAACGGCCGGGCTCGCCTTCAGCATCATTCGCGTAAAATACGCGCTTCGTTTTGTCATCGTCTTTCGTCTGGTCCGGCCGGGCCATGCGCCGTTTCACCGAAGGCCTGCGGTCCCATCGCGCGATCGCAAGCTGCAACGCTGGGTAGCGTTCTATGAGCATCAAGTCCGACAAGTGGATTCGGCGCATGGCCGAAGAGCACAAGATGATCGAGCCGTTCGTGCGCGATCAGGTGCGCGTGGCCGAGGACGGCCGCAAGATCGTGAGTTACGGAACGTCGAGCTACGGCTACGACATCCGCGTGGCCGACGAATTCAAGATCTTCACGAACATCAATTCCACCATCGTCGATCCGAAAGGCTTCGACGAAAAATCGTTCGTCGACTTCAAGGGCGACGTCTGCATCATTCCGCCGAATTCATTCGCGCTCGCGCGCACCGTCGAGTATTTCCGCATTCCGCGCTCGTGCCTGACCGTGTGCCTCGGCAAGTCAACCTACGCGCGTTGCGGAATCATCGTGAACGTGACGCCGTTCGAGCCGGAATGGGAAGGCTACGTCACGCTCGAATTCTCGAACACGACACCTTTGCCTGCGAAGATCTATGCGAACGAGGGCGTCGCCCAGGTTCTGTTCTTCGAAAGCGACGAAATATGCGAGACGTCCTATGCGGATCGCGGCGGCAAGTATCAGGGGCAGCACGGCGTCACGCTGCCGAAGACCTGAGCCACGCATCGTCAGACACGCGCACGCTGTTGAAAGACCGCTGATCCGATGCTCGGGCAGCGGTCGTTCCATTTGGAGATTCGCCTCATGAAGTTCCGCTTTCCCGTCGTCATCATCGACGAAGATTTTCGCTCCGAGAACATCTCGGGTTCCGGTATTCGCGCGCTGGCCGAGGCGATCGAAAAAGAAGGCGCCGAAGTGCTCGGCCTGACGAGCTACGGCGATCTCGCCGCGTTCGCCCAGCAATCGAGCCGCGCATCGTGCTTCATCCTTTCGATCGACGACGACGAGCTGCTGCCTTATGCCGACAACGTCGTGGTCGAAGGCGATACGCCCGAGCTCGCCTCGGCGATCGTCGCGCTGCGTGCGTTCGTGAGCGCCGTGCGCCGCCGCAACGCCGACATCCCCATCTTCCTGTACGGCGAAACGCGTACGTCGCGCCATCTGCCGAACGACATCCTGCGCGAACTGCACGGCTTCATCCACATGTTCGAGGACACGCCGGAGTTCGTGGCGCGCCATATCATCCGCGAGGCGAAGGTGTATCTGGATTCGCTCGCGCCGCCGTTCTTCGGCGAGCTCGTGCGTTACGCCGAGGAGGGGTCGTATTCGTGGCACTGCCCGGGGCACTCGGGCGGCGTCGCGTTCCTGAAGAATCCGCTCGGACAGATGTTCCATCAGTTCTTCGGCGAGAACATGCTGCGCGCGGACGTCTGCAACGCGGTGGACGAACTCGGTCAGTTGCTGGATCACACGGGGCCTGTCGCGGCTTCCGAGCGCAATGCGGCGCGCATTTTCAGCGCGGACCATCTTTTCTTCGTGACGAACGGCACCTCGACGTCGAACAAGATCGTGTGGCACGCCACCGTTGCGCCGGGCGATATCGTCGTCGTGGACCGCAACTGTCACAAGTCGATCCTGCACGCAATCACGATGACGGGCGCGATCCCCGTCTTCCTCACGCCGACGCGCAATCACTTCGGCATCATCGGTCCGATTCCGCGCGACGAGTTCAAGCCCGAGGTCATCAGGAAGAAGATCGAGGAGAATCCGTTCGCGCGCGAAGTGCTGGCGAAAAATCCGAAGGTCAAGCCGCGCATTCTGACGATTACGCAAAGCACGTATGACGGCGTGGTCTACAACGTCGAGATGATCAAGGACCTGCTCGGCGATACGCTCGACACGCTGCATTTCGACGAAGCGTGGCTGCCGCACGCCGAGTTCCATTCGTTCTATCAGGACATGCACGCGATCGGCGCGGGCCGGCCGCGCACCGGCGCGCTCGTGTTCGCGACGCACTCCACGCACAAACTGCTCGCCGGCATCTCGCAGGCGTCGCAGATTCTCGTGCAGGACAGCGAGAACAGCACGTTCGACCGTCATCGCTTCAACGAGGCGTATCTCATGCATACGTCAACGTCGCCGCAGTACGCGATCATCGCGTCGTGCGACGTCGCTGCCGCGATGATGGAAGCGCCCGGCGGCCCGGCGCTCGTGGAAGAATCGATTGCGGAGGCGCTCGATTTCCGCCGCGCGATGCGCAAGGTGGATGCCGAATACGGCGACGACTGGTTCTTCACGGTCTGGGGCCCGGACGCGCTGGCCGAGGAAGGCATCGGTGATCGCGAGGACTGGATGCTGAAGCCGAACGATCGCTGGCACGGCTTCGGCCCGCTTGCGGAAGGCTTCAACATGCTCGATCCGATCAAGGCGACGATCATCACGCCGGGGCTGGATGTCAACGGCGAGTTCGGCGAAACGGGCATTCCGGCCGGCATCGTGACGCGCTATCTGGCGGAGCACGGCATCATCGTGGAGAAGACGGGGCTTTACTCGTTCTTCATCATGTTCACCATCGGCATCACGAAGGGCCGCTGGAACTCGATGGTCACGGAGCTTCAGCAGTTCAAGGACGACTACGACAACAACCAGCCGCTGTGGCGCGTGCTGCCGGAATTCGTCGCGCAGCATCCGTCGTATGAGCGCATCGGCCTGCGCGATCTGTGCCAGCAGATTCACAGCGTCTACCGCGCGAACGACATCGCGCGCCTGACGACCGAGATGTATCTGTCGAGCATGGAGCCGGCGATGAAGCCGTCCGAGGCGTACGCGAAGCTCGTGCACCGCGAGATCGACCGCGTGCCGATCGACGAACTCGAAGGCCGCGTGACGAGCATTCTGCTGACGCCGTATCCGCCGGGCATTCCGCTTCTGATTCCGGGCGAGCGCTTCAATCGCACGATCGTCGATTACCTGCGTTTCGCGCGCGAGTTCAACGAGCGCTTCCCGGGCTTCCATACGGATATTCACGGGCTCGTCGGCGAGATGATCAACGGGCGTATCGAGTATTTTGTCGATTGCGTGCGGGATTGACGCTTGTGCGTCTCTTGCCTGAAAGACAAACGGCCCGCGAGGGCCGTTTGTCTTGGTGTGACGACGATGAATGCCGGCGTCAGATGAGTCCTTCGGCCTTCATCGCCGCCTGAACCGCCGCCCGCGCGCCCACGCGCGCCTGATACGCGACCAGCGCCGACCACTTGTTCAGGTCGAGATCGATATGCGGGGCCCAGCCGAGCACGGTGAAGAGGTATGCATCGGCAATGCCGAATTCGTTGCCGAGCAGGAACTGCTTGTCGTCGATGTGCTTGGCGACGTAACCGAGACGGCGTTCCAGATTTGCCATGGCGGCCGCTTTCCAGTCGCTCGACGCGGCGGGATTGAAGAACGGCGAGAAGTTCTTGTGCAGTTCGGTGCCGATGAACGTGAGCCACCCTTGCAGGCGATAGCGCGCCATCGCGTCGGCGAGCGGGGCGAGATGCTTTGCCGGAACCTGATCCGCGATGTATTGCATGATCGCCGGGCCTTCCGTCAGCACTTCGCCGTTATCGAGTTGCAGCGCGGGCACGTAGCCCTTTGCGTTGATCGCCGTGAAATCGGCGCCGCTTGCGGTCAGCTTCGTTTTGAGGTCAACTGCTTCGATTTCGTAAGGCAGACCGGACTCTTCCAGAACGATATGCGATGCGAGCGAACATGCGCCGGCTTTGTAAAACAGTTTCATTCGAATCTCCAGGGTAAATCGCGGAGCATTATGAACGATTCGCGGCGGAGCCGGCAGTGACGGGTGAGGAACGATGTGTGTCGGCGGGGGAAATGATGGGGTTATCGGATTAGTCGTGTATGAATGGGTAGAGGTGACTATTACGCTGGCCGATCACAAACCGACGAGAGAGATCATCGATGAGTGGGAGACCGCCATTCGCGCGGGCACGTTACCCTGTGGGACGGCAACGCATGTTCTGATTCATGCCATCTGCTTCAGAACCCTGATAACGGCACATTCGTTCCCGAAACGGCATCGCTATGGATACTGCACTGATGCGCGCAGTCGTCGCAGGCATCGCGTTGGTGTTACTTGGCCAATCCGCAGCCGCAGCGCAACCGGATTCCATCGTCGGACAACGTGCGCTTTTGAAGCGATGGGCACTGAGCCGATGCCTCGCCAAGGTCTATCCCGATGCAGCCACGAGCAAAGATGCGAACGCGACGGCCAGCGTCTATCTGGAAGCGGGCAAAGTTCCAGTGGACGCGTACGGGGCAATCGATCAACTCGCGAGCGACTACGCGAGCCGGCACTGCACGGGCTCGATAGATTCGTCTTTCGGCACGAAGAAATGCATTGACTTGTTCGACAGCAAGGCGCTCGACGATCTCACCCGACGCCTCGCCGCCCTCAATCGACGATGAACCTTCGCGCCGACTCCCGCGCCGCCGGCGGCGCCGATGCAAACTCGGGGTCCGCCGCCATGTCGTGCAGCGCGGCTTCGAGCGTTGCGCAGATCGCATTCAGGGCGAGGTCGTTTTCTTCGAGCCCGAACGGGTCCTCGATCTGCGCGGCAATCGCCTCCAGCGCCATGAACGCATACGCGACCAGCAGCGCGAAAAGCGGCGTGAGCACGCCCGCGCCATCGACCAGGCCGAACGGCAGCAGAAAGCAGAACATGTAGATCGTGCGATGGATCATCACCGAGTACGAAAACGGCAGCGGCGTGGACGCGAGCCGCTCGCACCCGCCGACGACGGCCGACAGCGCGTTCAGGTTGTGATCCATCGCAAGCACCGCGTAGCCGTCGAGCGACGCATCGCGCTTGCGCTGTGCAATCCATTCGCCGAGCCACAGCAGGATCGTCGCGGGCTTGTATTGCGCGGCGTTCACCCGGTCGAGCAGTTCGGGCGGCAGGCGCGGCGCGAGATCGGCGGACGCGTCCGTGCCGCGCAACTGATGCCGCAGCGCATGCGCGAAGCCGCCGATCACCGCGAGAAAGCGCCGTGTCGCTTCGTCGTCGCGCGGATGCTGCAATGCGAGCGCCTGCCGCGCGAGCGAACGCGCGGTGATCAGCATCGAGCCCCACAGCTTGCGGCCCTCCCACCAGCGGTCGTAGCTCGCGCTGTTGCGAAAGCCGAGAAACACCGCGAGCGCAATGCCGACGAGCGCGAACGGCGGCGTGCCAAGCCCGATCGGATAGTGGCGCATGTGGTCGTGCATGAAGATCGCCGCGACCGAGAGCGCGAAGATCAGTCCGAGCCGCGGCAGCAACTGGGGCAGCACAGAGCCGCGCCAGACGAACAGCATGCGGAACCAGTGCAGCTTGGGGCGAATGATCATGGTGCGTCAGGAACGGGAAGGACGGCGACAAAAAAGGCCATCCTTACGGACGGCCTCCCGTGACATGCGATGTCAGCGCACGTTCAAAGCGCTTCGCGCGCCGCCTTCGCCGCCGCGCGCACCTGATCCGGCGCAGTCCCGCCCGGATGATTGCGGCTCGCGACCGAGCCTTCGAGCGTCAGATAATCGAACACGTCGTCGCCGATCAGATGCGCGACGTTCGGCAACTCGATACGCATTGCGTCGAGCGAAAGATCCGCGAGATCGCAGCCGCGGTCGTCGCAGATACGCACCGCGTGCGCGACGGCTTCGTGCGCATCGCGGAAGGGCAGGCCGCGCTTCACGAGGTAATCCGCGAGATCGGTCGCCGTCGAGAAGCCCTGCAACGCCGCCGCGCGCATGTTCTGCGGCTTGACCGTGATGCCCGCCGCCATCTCCGAGAAGATGCGCAGCGTATCGGCGACGGTATCGACCGTATCGAAGAGCGGCTCCTTGTCTTCCTGATTGTCCTTGTTGTAGGCGAGCGGCTGGCCTTTCATCAGCGTCAGCAGCGCCATCAGATGCCCGTTCACGCGGCCCGTCTTGCCACGCGCCAGCTCGGGCACGTCGGGATTCTTCTTCTGCGGCATGATGGACGAGCCGGTGCAGAAGCGGTCCGCAAGATCGATGAAGCCGACGCGCGGACTCATCCACAGCACCAGCTCTTCCGAGAAGCGCGATACGTGCGTCATCACGAGCGCGGCCGCCGCCGTGAATTCGATCGCGAAGTCGCGGTCGGAGACGGCATCGAGCGAATTCGCGCAGACGCCGTCGAAGCCGAGCGTCGCGGCAACCGCGTGACGGTCGATCGGATAGCTCGTGCCCGCAAGCGCCGCCGCGCCGAGCGGCAGGCGGTTCACACGCTTGCGGCAATCGCGCATGCGTTCGGCGTCGCGCGCGAACATCTCGACGTAAGCGAGCAGATGGTGCCCGAAGGTCACCGGCTGCGCGACCTGCAAGTGCGTGAAGCCGGGCATGATCGTATCGGCGTGCTTCTCGGCCATGTCGATGAGCGCGCCGCGCAAGTCCGTGAGCAAGCCGCCGATGCGATCGATCTCGCCGCGCAGCCACAGGCGGATGTCGGTCGCGACCTGATCGTTGCGCGAGCGGCCGGTGTGCAGCCGCTTGCCGGCATCGCCGATCAATGCGGTCAGACGCGCTTCGATGTTCAGGTGCACGTCTTCCAGGTCCAGCTTCCACTCGAATTCGCCGCGTTCGATTTCGCCTCTGATCTGCGCCATGCCGCGCTCGATGGCGGCGAGGTCGTCGGCGCCGATGATCTTCTGCGCGGCGAGCATCGACGCGTGCGCGAGCGAGCCCTGAATGTCGACGAGCGCGAGCCGCTTGTCGAAAAACACCGACGACGTATAGCGCTTGACGAGGTCCGACATCGGCTCGGAGAAGCGAGCCGACCAGGCTTCGCCTTTTTTGTGGAGTTGGGACGTCATGGTGATGTTTTCAGCGGTTGGAGCGGCTTTGCGTCAAGCCGGAAGACGAAGATTTTAACATTCGAGACTATTCGGACCCGACCAGAATGACGAGCTTCAAGTCCTCGCGATGCGCGGGCTTGAACGTGATCTGATTGAACACGATGCGCCCGCGCGCCGGATGCTGGAACGCGCGCTCGCCGCCTTCGCGCTCGAACACGTCCTGCGAGGCCCAGTAGCGCGCGAACGCGTCGCTGGCGACGGAAAGCGAATCGATCAGCGCGCGGGTCGGCGGATCGTTCAGATGGCGAATGGAATCGGCGCGGAATTCGGCGGCAAGACGCCGCGCGCGCGTCTCCCAGTCGACGATCAGTTCGCGCGCCGCCATCGACGTGAAGGTGTACGCCAGCAGATTGCGGTCGTGCTCGCCGTCGAGCCAGCCGACGAACAGATCGGCGGCGGGCGCGTTCCAGCGCAGCGCGTTCCACTGGCGGTCGAGCACGTAGGCGGGCGCGCCGATCAGCCCGACGGTCTGCAAGAGCGCGGCGGGCACGTCCTGCGCGGCGGGATCGGGCTCGGCGGGATCGCGCTGGGCGGCGAGTTCGAAAAGGTACGCACGCTCGGCGCGCGACAGCTGCAGCGCGACGGCAATGCGCGCGAGGGCATCGGCGGAAGCGGAGACGGGGCGGCCCTGCTCGATCCACGTGTACCACGTCGGACTCACGCCGCAAAGCTGCGCGACTTCTTCGCGCCGCAATCCGGGCGTGCGGCGGCGCGGTCCGGGCGGCAAGCCGACGGCGAGCGGCGACAGGCGTTCGCGATGCGTGCGGATGAAATCGCCGAGCGCGCGCGCGGGCGTCTCGGGCAACGGCTCGGAAGCGTTTTTCTCAGGATTCATTCGGACTTCGACAGGTGGTTCCGATACCAGAATAAATGCTCAACTTGTACTGGTACCAGGCGGGCTCTATTGTAGCGGCAGGCACTTCAGCCGATGACAAAACGGAGCGCACGATGAAACACCACGAACAGGTCGCCGACGCCTTCGGCTCGACCGCCGCCGCGTATCTCACGAGCCAGGTTCACGCGACCGGCGCCGACTTGCAGAACCTCGCCGCGACGTTCGCGGCCACGTGCGGCAACGCGACGGTGCTCGACATGGGCTGCGGCGCGGGACACGCAAGTTTCGCGATCGCGCCGCATGTGCGGGCAGTGGTCGCGTACGACATCGCGCCGCAGATGCTCGCCACGGTCGATGCCGCCGCGAAGGAGCGCGGCTTGACGGCCATCCGCACGCAGCAGGGCGCCGCCGAGACGCTGCCGTTCGACGACGCATCGTTCGATTGGGCCGTGAGCCGCATGAGCGCGCATCACTGGCGCGACGTGCCGCGCGCGCTTCGTGAAGCGCATCGCGTGCTCAAGCCGGGCGGGCGGCTCAAGTTCATCGATATCGCCGGCATCGACGATCCGCTTTACGACACGTACATTCAGGCAATCGAACTGCTGCGCGACGCGTCGCACATTCGCGACTATCGCGCGGACGAATGGATCGCGATGCTCGACACGGCCGGCTTCGACGCGCACGTGACCGAGCGCTGGCGCATTCCGCTGGAGTTCGAAGCGTGGGTATCGCGGATGCGCACGCCGCCGGAGCGCGTGACCGCCATTCGCTCGATGTGGACGAGCGCCCCCGACGAAGTGCGCCAGTACTTCAGCGTCAAGGACGATTGCTCGTTCGAGCTGGACGCGTTGATGATCGAGGCGAAGCGCCGGGATTGACGCGTTCGCCCCGCGCGATCCTCAGCCGGTATTGCGCAACCCCGCCGCGATCCCGTTGATCGTCAGGTGAATCCCGCGCCGCAGCCGCACGTTCTGGTCTCCCGAGCGATGGCGCTTGAGCAGCTCCACTTGCAGGTGATTCAACGGATCGAGATACGGGAAGCGGTTCTTGATCGATCGCGCGAGCAGCGGGTTATCGGCGAGGCGCTCGCTCTTGCCGGAGATTTCGCCGAGCACGCGGCACGTGCGCTCATGCTCCGCGACGATCCGCTCGAACACGAGCTTGCGCAGCTTTTTGTCGCTGACGAGCTGCGCATAACGCGACGCCACGGCGAGATCGGTCTTCGCGAGCACCATATCCATGTTCGACAGCAAGTTCTGGAAGAACGGCCACGTCTTGTGCATCTTGCGCAGCATGCCGAGCCGCTTCGTGCGCTCGGCATCCGACGCCGCCTGATCCAGATAAGCCGTCACCGCGCTGCCGAAGCCGTACCAGCCCGTCAGCAGCAAGCGGCATTGTCCCCAGGAGAAGCCCCAGGGAATCGCGCGCAGATCCTCGATCTTGCGATGCTTGGGGTCCTGGAGCTTGCGCGACGCCGGCCGGCTGCCGATGTTCAGCTCCGCGATCTCCGCGATCGGCGTCGACGAGAAGAAGTAGTCGGTGAAGCCGGGCGTCTCGTAGACGAGCGCGCGATACGCGGACATCGCCGCATCCGATAGCGTCTGCATCGTCGCTTCGAACTTCGGCAGCTCGGCGGGCGCGTTCTCGTGCGGCAGCAGCGAGGCTTCCAGCGTCGCGGCGACGACCGTTTCCAGATTGCGCCGCCCGATTTCCGGATTGCCGAACTTGCTCGCGATGACTTCGCCTTGCTCCGTCAGGCGAATTTGCCCGTCAACGGTGCCGGGCGGCTGCGACAGGATCGCCTGATAGGTCGGGCCGCCGCCGCGTCCGACCGTGCCCCCGCGCCCGTGGAACAGCCTGAGCGTCGTGCGCCGCTCCCTGAACAATGCGACGAGAGCCAGTTCCGCGCGATACAGCTCCCAGTTCGACGTGAGGAAGCCGCCGTCCTTGTTGCTGTCCGAATAGCCGAGCATGACTTCCTGCTCGCCGCCCTGATTTTCGATGAGCGCATCGACGCCCGGCAGCGCGAACAGATCGCCCATGATGACGGGCGCATTGCGCAAGTCCGCGATCGTCTCGAAGAGCGGAATCACCATGAGGCCGTCGCGCGCGGGATCGTCGTCGTTGCCGAGGCAGCCTTGCAGGACGCCGGTCTCCTTTTGCAGCAGCATGACTTCCAGCAAATCGCTGACGGTTTCCGTGTGCGAAATGATGTAGTTACGCACGGCGCGCGTGCCGAATTTTTCGCGGGTCACGCGCGCGGCTTCGAGCACGCCGAGCTCGCTCGTCGCGAGATCGGAATAGCGCGCATAGGGCAGACGCAGCGGACGCGGCTGCGCGAGTTCCTTCAGCAGCACGCGCCGCTTGTCTTCCTCGGCAAGCGCCGCGTAGTCCTGCTCGACGCCGCCGCGCGACAGCAGCTCCGCGACGACCGCTTCGTGAATGTCGGAACTCTGCCGCAAATCGATGCTCGCGAGATGGAAGCCGAACACTTCCGATGCCCGCGCGAGCGGCGACAGGCGCAGCGTCGACAAGGACGCGCCGTGATGTTCCGCGAGCGAATCGATCAGCACGTGCAGGTCGCGCGTGAACTCGGCGGCGTCGGCATAGGGCGTCGCGCGCACCGGCGTCGCGCTGCGCCCCGCGCCGCGCACCGACACCACGCCTTCGCCGAGCCGCACGCGCGCGCTCGCGGCAAGCCGCGTGTAGATGCCGATCAGCGCCCGGCGATACGGCTCGTCCGTGCGATGCGGCGAGCGGTCCGGCGATGCATCGGCAAGCGCCTGCAGCGCCGCGCTCGATCCGGCGAGCAACTCCGACACCGACAGTTCCGCGCCTAGCTTGTGAACCTCTTCCAGATAGTGTTCGAAGATGACGGTCGCCTGCCGCGTGATCGCGTTCTCGAGCGTCTCGGCCGTCACGTTCGGATTGCCGTCGCGGTCGCCGCCGATCCAGCTCCCCATCTGAAAGAACGGCGGCAGGCGCGCGGGCAGGCCGTGCTCGGCGAGCGCGGCTTCGATATCGGCATAAAGCGCGGGAATCTCTTCGAGGAAGGTCGCGCGATAGTAGGACAGCGCATTCTCGATCTCATCGGCGACGGTCAGGCGCGCGTCGCGCAGCATGCGCGTCTGCCACAGCGACGTCACCCGCGCGCGCAGCACCGCCTCGTTGCGCGCACGTTCGCGGGCGGTCAATTCCTGATCGCGCTCGGCGAGCAGGCGGGCGATGTCGTGCTGCGCATCGAGAATGCTCTTGCGCTGCACTTCGGTCGGATGCGCGGTGAGGACGGGGACGATCAGCGCGTCGTCGAAGAACTTCTGCAGCAGCTTGCGCGTCGCGCTGACGTTTTTCTGCTCGCGCATGCGCTCGATCGCATAGGCGATCGAGCCGGGCCGCGGCGCCGTGCCGGCGAGCGCGTGGATGCGCCGGCGGCGGTTGTGATGCCGGTCCTCCGCGATATTCGCCAGATGCGAAAAGTAGCTGAACGCGCGCACGACGCTCACCGTCTGCTCCGGCGACAGCGCGCGCAGGCGTTTTTCCAGCGCCTGCGACGCATCGACATCGTCTTCGCGGCGGAATTTCACGGCGGTCTGCCGAATCGTTTCGACCATGTCGAAGACGGCGTCGCCTTCCTGCTCCCGCAGCACTTCGCCGAGCAGCCGGCCGAGAAAGCGGATGTCTTCGAAGAGCGGGCGGTCCTTGTCGTCGCGGGCGCGGTTCGCGGGCTTCGCGCGTTCGGGGGAAGCCTCGTCGATGCCGGCATCGGCCACCGGCTTCTTGCGCGGCGTCAATGCGTCTTTTTTCTTCGATGGCTTCGCCTCGAACGCGAGCGACGCGTCGGAGGATGAGTCGGGCAATGCGCCGTTACTGCTAGCCGGGCGGGCCGATGCGGAAGACGTCACGTTGGATTCCTCTTTGATGCAACCAGAGAACATCGACAGACGCAGCGGCCGGGGCCGGCGTCCTTGGCGTGTCATGCGGACCAGCGAAAGCGGAACTGCTCGAAGCGTAGTGCGCGCGCATGTGTCTCCCCATGCGGCGGCCACGCACGGCGCCGGCCTTGCAGGCGCTCGGAGAAGCGCACCAGACAAGGCTCCGGCGCACCGCCCGCGCCGAATGGACCCTGGCGTGCGTGCTACCATTATTCGTTATTTCATCCCGTCATTCGATCGAGCATCAATGAATTCCGAGACGCATTCCACGACACCGCCCGCCACGCTCATCATCGCGTCGAGGGAAAGCCGGCTCGCCATGTGGCAGGCCGAGCACGTGCGGTGTGCGCTGCACAAATTATATCCATCTTGCGACGTCAAAATTCTCGGAATGACGACGCGCGGCGATCAGATTCTGGATCGCACGCTGTCGAAAGTCGGCGGCAAGGGCCTGTTCGTGAAGGAGCTCGAAGCCGCGCTCGCCGAAGGCCGGGCCGATCTGGCCGTCCATTCGCTGAAGGACGTGCCGATGCAGTTGCCCGACGGCTTCACGCTCGGCGCGATTCTCGAGCGCGAAGATCCGCGCGACGCCTTCGTGTCGCCGCACTATGCATCGCTGGCGGACTTGCCTGCGGGCAGCGTCGTCGGCACGTCGAGCCTGCGCCGTGAAGCGATGATCCGCGCGCGCTTCCCGCATCTCGAAGTGCGGCCGCTGCGCGGCAATCTCGACACGCGCCTCGGGAAGCTCGATCGCGGCGACTACGCCGCCATCATTCTGGCGGCGGCCGGACTGAAGCGGCTCGGCATGGAGGAGCGCATCCGCGCGCTGCTCGACGCATCGGACAGCCTGCCCGCGGCGGGTCAGGGCGCGCTCGGCATCGAGATTTGCGCGGACCGCGCCGATCTCGCCGCGTGGCTCGCGCCGCTGCACGATGAAGCGACCGCGCTCGCCGTCGAAGCGGAACGCGCGGTGTCGCGCGCGCTCGGCGGAAGCTGCGAGGTGCCGCTCGCCGCCTACGCGCAATGGCGCGACGACGCGCTCTATCTGCGCGGCGCCGTATCGATGCCCGACGGCAAGCGCATCCTGCGCGCCGAAGAGCACGTGCCCACGCCCGATCTCGCGGCTGCGCTCGCGCTCGGTCAGCGCGTATCGGCGGATCTGGCCGCGCAAGGCGCAATGGATATCGTCAACGCGCTCTCGGCGATGAGCCGCGCCGACGCGCCCAACGCAGCGCCGGCGAAGGAACAACCGCTCCCGCCGTCCGCGGCGGACCCGTCCTGATGGCGAGCGCGCATCGCGCCACCGTCGTCATCACGCGGCCGGGCGGGCAGTCGTCCGCGCTGGTCGAGCGGCTTCATCGCGCGCATCTCGATGCATTCGAGTTTCCGCTGATCGACATCGCCGCCGTTTCCGACGATGCCCCGCTGCGCGCGGCCCTCGACGAACTCTACGGCCCCGGGCGTTACGCGCTGGTGGTGTTCGTGTCGCCGAACGCAATCGATCACGCATTCGGCCGCCTCTTCGCGCCGTGGCCGGTGGACATTCCGGTGGCCGCCGTCGGGCCGGGCAGCGTCGCGGCGCTCGCGCGGCAGGGCGTGAGCGCCCCGGGGCATCGCGTGATCAGCCCGTCGGCGGAACACGCCGATCCGCGCTTCGATTCGGAGGCGCTGTACACGGCGATCGAGGCGCACTTCGGTGCGAACGGGCTCGAAGGCAAGCGCGTGCTGATCGTGCGCGGCGACGGCGGGCGCGAATGGCTCGCCGACCGTCTCGCCGAAGCGGGCGCGCGTGTCGAAAAGGCTGCGGCGTACCGGCGTCTCCTGCCGGAACCGTCCATGCAAGAGTGGGAGCGCATCCACTCACTGCTCGCCGGCGAGCCGCACGCGTGGCTGCTGACCAGTTCCGAAGGCGTGCGCAATCTCGATGAACTCGCGCGCGAGCACCTGACCGCCGATGAAATCGCGCGCCTGAAGCGTGCGCCGGTTGTCTGCCCGCACCCGCGCATCGCCGAAGCCGCGCGCCAGACGGGTTTTGATAGGATTACGGTGTCCGGCGCCGGCGACGAGCGCATCGTGGATACCCTGCAAAGCCTGCTTCCAGACAATGCCGCCGCACCGGCGCAGAGCCGCGGGGCGGCGGTATCGACGGACAACGCACCGGCTCATTCGCCGGACAACTCACCGGCCCATCAACCGGCTCAATCACGCATGACTGATTCGAACGATTCCAAGAAAGCTTCACCTCAGCCGAACGTGACACCGCCCCTGCCGCCCAACACGCCGTTCACGCTTGACGAGCAGCAGAAGCGGCGGGGCGGCGCGGGCATCGTATTGTTATGGTTCGTCGTCGCCATTCTCGCGATTGCCGCAGGCGCGGGCGGTTACGCGCTGAACCGCAAGGTCGATCGCAAGGAGCAACAGCTGACGCAGCGCGTCGCGCAGTCGGACGCGCAAAACGCCGATCTGCGCGCGAAGGCCGATCAGGCCGCGAGCGCAACGGGCGCGCTCAACACGCAGATCATCCAGTTGCAGGGCAAGCTCGCCGATGCCGAAGCGCACAGCCAGGCGCTGCAGCAGCAGTATCAGGACCTCGCGAGCAATCGCGACGACTGGACGCTCGCCGAAGTCGAGCAGATTTTGTCGAGCGCGAGCCAGCAGTTGCAACTCACCGGCAACGTGCAGCTTGCGCTCTTCGCGCTCGAAAGCGCCGACACGCGCCTCGCCGCGACCACCGGCCCGCAAGTGGTGTCCATCCGCAAGGCCATCGCGCAGGACATGGACAAGCTCAAAGCCGCGCCCACCACCGATCTCACCGGCCTCGCCATCAAGCTCGATACCGCCATCGAACAGATCGACGCGTTGCCGCTCGCGGGCGAAGCGCCGATCGAGCGCGCGCGCGCGCAGGCCGCGGCGCCGGGCGATAGCGCGTCCATCGCGGCGGCGACGGGCGAGCCGCGCTGGAAGGTCCTGTGGCGCCAAGTCACGACGGGCATCGGCCAGCAACTGGCGAGTCTCGTGTCGGTGCGGCGTATCGACAACGCCGACGCGATGCTCACGTCGCCCGATCAGGGCTACTTCGTGCGTGAGAACGTGAAGCTGCGGCTCTTGTCCGCGCGCTTGTCGCTGCTTTCGCGCAGCGAAGCGACGCTGAAATCCGATCTGCAGGCCGCCGACGCGTCGCTCGGCCGCTATTTCGATCCGTCGTCGAAGAAAGTGCAGGCCGTGCGCGGTCTCGTGAAGCAGGTCGATCAGGCGTCGCTCGCGGTCGCCGTGCCGAACCTGAACGCGAGCCTCGCCGCCGTGCACCAGTTCAAGCGAGGCGGATGATGACGATTCGTGGACTCATCTGGCTCGCGCTGCTGTTCGCGGTCGCGGTGATCGTCGCGACGGTCGGCGGCTTCGACGGCGGGCAGGTTCTGCTCGTGGTGCCGCCGTATCGCGTGGATCTGTCGCTGAACCTGTTCGCGGTGGCGCTCGTCGTGCTGTTCATCGTGCTGTACGCGCTGATTCGCGCGGCGCGCGGCGTGTGGAAGATGCCGGAGCGCGTCGCCGCCTATCGGGCGCGCAGCCGGCTCGCGAAGGCGAATGCGTCCTTGCGCGATGCGATCGGCCACCTGTACGCGGGCCGCTTCTCGAAGGCGGAGAAAGCCGCGCGCGATGCGCTTTCCGTCGATGCCAACAAGGGCGCGGCCGGGCTGATCGCTGCGCACGCGGCGCATCGGCTGCACGAATACGCGCGTCGCGACGAATGGCTCGCGCAGATCGACGGCTCCGACTGGCAGGACGCGCGTCTCATGGCCACCGCCGACATGCGCGCCGATGGCCGCGACGCGGACGGCGCGCTCGTCGCGCTGACGGAAATGCAGGCGCAGGGCGGCCGGCGCATCCATGCACAGCAGATCGCGCTGCGCGCGCAGCAGCAGTTGAAGAACTGGGGCGAAGTGCTGAAGCTCGTGCGAATGCTGGAAAAGCGCGAGGCGCTGCATCCGGCGGTCGCGGTGCGCCTGCGTCAGGTCGCGGCCGAAAACCTTTTGCGCGATCGCCGGCACAATCCCGACGCGCTGCTGGAACTCTGGCAGTCGTTGTCGGTGAAGGAGCGCCAGTCGCCGCGTCTCGCCGACCTCGCCGCCGAACTGCTGATCGCGCTCGATCGCCGCGCGCAGGCGAAGAAGATCGTCGAGGACGCGCTCGCGCACAACTGGGATGCCCGCCTGTTGCGGCGTTACCCGGACTGCATCGTCGGTGGCGACGCTTTCCCGCTGATTCAGCGCGCCGAGGCGTGGCAGAAGGAGCGCACGGAGGACGCGGACCTCCTCTTCACGCTCGGGCGGCTGTGCCTGCATCAGCAGTTGTGGGGCAAGGCGCAGGCGTTCCTCGAATCGGCGCTGAAGCTCGCCGATAACGAACCGCTGAAGATCCGCACGCATCGCGCGCTGGCTCGCCTGCACGAACAACTCGGCGATGCCGACAAAGCCGCCGAGCACTATCGCGCGAGCGCGCTGGCGATGAACGTCGTCTAAAGCCGAAGCTCGATTCGAAGTGCAGAGAAGCCGCCGGCGCGCGAAGCGCCTGCGGCTTTTTTATTTCACTGCCTCTGTCTGTTCGCTCCCGCACGTGCACGCCGCACGGTAACGTGATCTATTCGCATTCAGCCGTTGCCGAAAGTCAGCCAAAGGGGACGAAGTGAATAAGACAAATGGGCTTCGAAGCGTCGTCGCCGCGGCGCTTTGGACGATGCTTTCGTGTATGGAATCATCGGCCGCGTTCGCGCAGAACAGCGCGCCGCAGTGGACCGGCACGTGGTCAGCCGCGCCCGCCGTGACCAGCGATCCCGGTTTCGACAACCAGACGATCCGGCAGATCGTCCACACGAGCATCGGCGGATCGGCGGCGCGGCTGCGGTTCTCCAATCTGTTCGGCGCGCAGCCTGTCACCATCGGCGACGTGCATCTCGCAGAACGGGCGAGCGGGGCGCAGACCGTGGCCGCCACCGACCGCGTCGCGACATTTAACGGACAAGCCTACGTGACGATTCCGGCGGGCGGTTCCGTGCTGAGCGACGCCATCGCCTTCGCGGTGCCGACGCTCGGCGATATCGCGGTCAGCGTCCATGTGCCGTCGAAGACGCCGCCGAATTCCACCGGACACGTCGCCGCATTGCAGGATGTCTACATCGCGCCCGGCGACGTCAGCGGGGATGCGTCGTTCGCGGGCGGCGTCGCGAATGCGGCGGGCGAGCGGTCCTATTACTTCCTCACCAACGTCGATGTCGTCAACGCGGGCGCGACCGGCGCGGTCGTCGCGTTCGGGGCGTCGATCACGGACGGCATCGCGTCGGCGCCGAACACGAACGGGCGCTGGCCTGACCGCCTGGCCGAGCGGCTCATCGGCGCGGGCATGAACGTGGGCGTGCTGAATCAGGGCATCAGCGGCAACAACTTCTTCTCGGATGGCGGCGCGACGGGTCAGGCGGGCCTCGCGCGCTTCGGTCGCGATGCGCTGCAACAGGCCAACGTGAAGTGGGTGATCGTGTCCGACGATGCGGTGAACAACTTGATCAGCGGCAATCCGCCGACCGCCGAGCGGCTGATCGACGCCTATCGGCTGTTGATCGCGCAGGCCCACGCGGCGAACGTCAGGATGATTTGCTCGACGCTGACGCCGTTCCAGGGTGTGTCGCGCTGGACGCCCGGCATCGAGAACACGCGGCAGGCGGTGAACGCCTTCCTGCGCGACAAATCCAGCGGCTGCGACGGCTTGCTCGATCAGGCCGTCGCGGTCGGCGGCGCGGGCATCGGTGCGAGCGCGTTCGCGCCCGCGTTCAATAGCGGCGACAATCTGCATCCGAACGATGCGGGCCTTCAGGCTATCGCCGATGCGGCCAACCTCGGCTGGTTCGCCGCGTTGCCGACGGTGCGCGCGCCCTCGGGCTGCGGCCGGCTCGCGCCGGGCGAGGGATTGCTGGCGGGGCAGACGCTCGCATCATGCGACGGTCGATTCTCTCTGACGCTCGGCCGCGACGGTTATCTCGCCATTGTGTTCGACGGCGGGCCGATCTGGTCGTCTGGCGCGTTCGGAGCGCCGGGCGTCGTGGTGCGCTTCGCGGAAGACGGCACGCTGTCGCTATACAACGCGAACGGCGCCCGCGTCTGGCAGACGACGAAAACCAGCGCGCCCGGCTACGCCTACATGCAGCGCGACGGCAACCTCGTCGTCTATTCGCAGGCCGGCACGCCCGTCTGGGCGACGGGCACGGTGACCGGACGGGCTCAGTAAGTGGGAACGGACGGATCGACCTGACGCGACCATGCGTCGATGCCGCCGTACAGATTGAAGATGTTCGTGAAGCCGCGCGATTCGAGAAACATGCCGACCTGGGCGCTGCGCGCGCCGTGATGGCAGATGCAGACGATCTGCGCGTCGTCGTCGAGTTCTTCACTGCGCGCGGGGATGTCGCGCATCGGAATGGACACGATGTTGTCCATCGCGGCTGTCTGAAGCTCCCACGGTTCGCGCACGTCGAGCAGCACGGGAGCGGGGCGGGAGGAATCGGCGAGCCACGCGGCGAGTTCGGGTGCGGTGAGATTCTGCATGGGAGCCTGGGCGGGACGATGATGATGCGCGGCGGCGATGTTCGCCCGCCGCGGACCGGGCGGCGTTCAGAACCTGAACGGCGAAGGATGCAACGCGTTCTTGAGCGGCGCGACGAGCGTTTCGAAGACATCCGACACGCGGAACTGCTTTTCGTCGACGCGCGTGATGATTTGCGCCTTCATGACCGGCGCCGCGCCGACGAATGCCGCAATACGCCCGCCGATGCTCAGCTGCTCGAGAAATTCCTGCGGCATGATCGGCAGTCCGCCCGACACGCAGATGACGTCGTACGGTGCGCCTTCGTTCCAGCCGCGCGAGCCGTCGCCTTCCATGACCTGCGCGTTCGTCACGCCGTTCGCCGCCAGGTTCTGCTTGGCGAATTCGGCCAGTTCCGGCGAAATTTCGACGGTCGTCACGCTGCGGCCGCGATGCGCGAGCAGGGCCGCCATGTAGCCCGAGCCCGCGCCGATTTCGAGCACCGTCTCGGTCTTCTTCACCGCCAGTTCTTGCAGGACGCGCGCCTCGATCTTCGGCGCGAGCATGCGTTCGCCGCCCGGCAGCGGAACTTCGAGGTCCGCGAAAGCGATGTTGCGATAGGCGGCGGGAACGAAGTTCTCACGCTTGACGACCGACAGCAGATTCAATACGTCCTGGTCCAGCACATCCCACGGACGAATCTGTTGCTCGATCATGTTGAAACGCGCTTGCTCGATGTTCATTTTCTGTGTGCGTGTTGGCGACCGGGAACATACGCCCCGATGCCCGGCGAGACGCGCCGGAACGGGGCTGATTGACTTCGCGATTGTAGCAAATCGACGCCTCGTCGCCGCCCGCGCCCCCGCGCCGCTAATGCGGCAGCCGGATATCGAACTTGAAGGTGATGAGCCGCGCCACGAGGATGAAGGCCGTCGACAGCAGGACGTTGTAGATCGGCTCGACGGCGAACTGCTCCAAGCCGATGTACATCCAGCAGCCCGCGAACGCGCACACCGCGTAGGGCCGCGAATCGCGCAGGATCAGAGGGATTTCGTTGCACAGCACGTCGCGCATGATGCCGCCGAACACGCCGGTCGTGACGCCCATCATCGTCGCGGTGAAAACGGGCATTTGCGCATCGAGCGCGATGGACGTGCCCGACACGCTGAAGAGGCCGAGCCCGATGGCGTCGGTGACGAGAAGCGCGCGCTGATCGAAGAGGCGCGTCGTCACGCGCAGGAACAGCGGCGCGAAGATCGACATCGCGAAAATCGCGAGCACGTATTCCTGATGCTCGACCCAGTAGAAGGGGCGGCGCGACAGCAGCACGTCGCGCACGGTGCCGCCGCCGAACGCGGTCGCGAGCGCGACGAGAAATGCGCCGACCGCGTCGAGCCGGCGCTTCCTCGCTTCGATGAGGCCGGAGAGCGCATACGCGAAAATCGCGAACGCCTCCATGATGGAAATGGCGAGGGTGAGTCTGGGATGCACGTCTATTCCGTTTTGCGGGTCTTGTCTTCGGGATGGTTGTGATGCCGCGGCGTGCCGCCCGGCTGCAGCAGCACGAGCACGGCGCCCTCGCCGCCGTCGTGCGGACGCGCCTGACAGAAGGCAATCACCTCCGCCTTCTGCACGAGCCACGCGCGCACCTTGCCCTTGAGCACCGGATGCTTGCCGATGGACCCGAGCCCCTTGCCGTGAATCACGCGCAGGCAGCGCAGCCCGCGCTTCACCGATTCGCGGATGAATTCCGCCAGCGCCTCGCGTGCTTCCTCGCGCCGCATGCCGTGCAGATCGAGTTGCGCCTGCACGATCCACGCGCCGCGCCGCAGCTTTCTCACGACTTCCTGACTGACGCCCGGCCGGTGGAAGGACAGCGTTTCGTCGATGTCGAGCAGGCTTTCGGGATCGTATTCGTCGGAGAGCGCTTCCTGCAGCACCGCTTCTTCGTCGCGCAGGCTCTGGAGCGGCAGCGGCGAAGGCGGCACGCGGGGCGCCATCGTGCGCGGAGGCGTTCTGAGCGGCTCGACTTCGCCGATCGCGCGGCGAAACTCGTCGGCATCCGCGACGGCTTCGCGCTCGGCGCGCTTCACGGCGACCCGTTCGGCCTGGCGCTTGTCGGCGTCCGCTTTCAGCGCGGACTTTAGCGATGCAAGACCGGCGAGGCCGTCGCGCTTCACCGCCGCCGACACCTCGCGCGGATCGGCTGGCTTCTCGGCGGGCGCGGCTGCGCGCGGCGTTTCCCGGCGGCGGGCTTTCGGTTCGTGCGGGTGAGGATGATTTTTGGGCATCGTTCGGCCTGAAGAGTCGGCTGCAGTTCAAAAGCCAGGCTTGAGGACGGCACGCGACGCGGCGCGCCGATTGTGCCACGGGCGCGATGCCGTCGAATGCGCGATGGTGAAACGCGCGTGGCCGTACGGGGAAACAAAAAACGGGCCGAGGCCCGTTTTGTCGAAACGCCGGTATGGATCAGGCGTCGCGTTGCGCCGAATGCAGCGCGCCCAGCCCCATTCCAGCGGCCCGGCGCACTGTATCGCCTTGCCGCTCAACGATCCTTTTCGTGGCTCATCGAGTGCGGCGTGGGCGTTTCGTCGATGGCTTCGAGATAGCGCTGCGCATCGAGCGCGGCCATGCAGCCCGTGCCGGCGCTGGTGATCGCCTGACGATAGATGTGATCCTGCACGTCGCCCGCCGCGAACACGCCGGGGATGCTCGTCGCGGTTGCGTTGCCGGTCGTGCCGCCCTTCGTGATGATGTAACCGTTCTTCATCTCCACCTGGCCGGCGAAGAGATCGGTGTTCGGCTTGTGACCGATCGCGACGAACACGCCCTGCAGCGCGATGTCCGTGGTCTCGCCGGTGACCGTGTGCTTGACGCGCAGGCCGGTGACGCCGGATTCGTCGCCGAGCACTTCGTCGAGCACGTGATTCCACTTGATGTCGACCACGCCTTCCTTCTCTTTCGCGAGCAGGCGGTCGATCAGAATCGGCTCGGCGCGGAACTTGTCGCGGCGGTGGATCACCGTCACTTTCTTCGCGATGCCCGACAGATACAGCGCCTCTTCGACCGCCGTGTTGCCGCCGCCGATGACCGCGACTTCGCCGTTGCGATAGAAGAAGCCGTCGCAGGTGGCGCACGCGGACACGCCTTTGCCCATGAAGGCCTGCTCGGACGGATCGCCGAGATATTGCGCCGATGCGCCCGTCGAGATGATCAGCGAATCGCAGGTGTACTCGCCCGAATCGCCGATCAGACGGAACGGCCGCTCGTTCAGCTTCGCGGTGTGGATGTGGTCGAACACGATCTCGGTGTTGAAGCGGCGCGCGTGTTCCTCCATGCGCTGCATGAGTTCCGGACCCTGCACGCCCGAGGGATCGCCCGGCCAGTTTTCGACGTCGGTCGTGGTCATCAGCTGGCCGCCTTGCGCGAGGCCGGTGACGAGCAGCGGCGACAGGTTCGCGCGCGCCGCGTAGACGGCGGCGGAGTAGCCGGCGGGGCCGGAACCGAGAATCAGCACTTTGGCGTGCTTGGGCGCGCTTTGGGATGAAGACATGGCGATGGTCCGTTATTGATGGTCTGACCGGAAGCAGGGGATGACGTCAGCGCAGCAAGTTCGACTCCCGCGCGCGTCGCATTCCGATGACCCGTAGTTGGATGCAAGTCCTCGATTATAAAGGTCCGTGCGAAAGCCTTCCGAGTGAACCTTTCAATCGCTTTGATAGGCTTCCGTAGAAGATTCGACGCGAAAACGGCGCGCGCGCGGCATGTGAGGAGTGTTACAGGATGCAAGAACGCGCCCGTTTTTGCGCCTTTCCCCGCAATGCAGCGTTTACAATAGGCCACCGTTCGTACGGCCCCATTCGCCATCGGCGCTCATCAACCACGGGCCGCAAAAAGCGACACCGAATCAATGGCAAAAGCATCCTATTCCGCGAGCCCGCAGGCGTTGCCTCACCGCATGTCGCGGCTCTTCACCGAGATTCGCTGGATTCTCCAGGTCGCGCTCGGCCTGTTCCTCGTGATGGCGCTGATTTCCTACAGCCGCAAGGACCCGAGCTGGACGCACGCGGTCAGCGTCGATCACATTTCAAACTGGGCAGGCCGCGTCGGCGCGTACACGTCGGACATTCTGCTGCTCGTGTTCGGGCTGTCGTCGTACTGGCTCGTCGTGCTGCTCGGGCGGCGCATCATCGCGAATTACCGGCGCATCAGCGAGCCGGCGGCGCAGTCATTGAAGGACGATGCCGACGCGCCGCGCGACCGCACGTGGCTCGCCGAAGCGTTCGCCTTCGTGCTCGTGCTGCTGGCCAGCGACGGCATCGAGGCGCTGCGCATGTGGTCGCTCAAGGTGCCGCTGCCGCGCGCGCCGGGCGGCGTCGTCGGCGATCTGATCGCGCGCCATGTATCGCATGCGCTGGGCTTCACCGGCGCCACGCTCTTTTTGCTGATCGCGCTGGCAATCGGCCTGTCGCTCTACTTCCGGTTCTCGTGGCTCTCGGTTTGCGAGAAGGTCGGCGAGGGCATCCTGAACGCAATCACCGGCGCGCAACTGCGGCGCGAAGCCGGCCGCGACCGCAAGCTCGGCGAGGAAGCCGCATCGAAGCGCGAGGGCAAGGTCGTGCGTTCGCGCGTGAAGCAGGAGGACCACGAGCCGGTCGTGATCGTCCCGCCGGTCGCCACGCCCGCGCGGTCCGAGCGCGTCGAGAAGGAAAAGCAGGCGCCGCTCTTCACGAACCTTCCGGGCGATTCGACGTTGCCGGCCATCTCCCTGCTCGATCCGCCGCCGAAGACGCAGGAGACCATCGCTGCGGATACGCTCGAATACACATCGCGTCTCATCGAAAAGAAGCTGAAGGACTTCGGCGTCGAAGTCAGCGTCGTCGCGGCGTATCCGGGGCCGGTCGTCACGCGCTATGAAATCGAGCCGGCGACGGGCGTGAAGGGCAGCCAGATCGTCGGTCTGGCGAAGGATCTGGCGCGTTCGCTGTCGCTCGTGTCGATTCGCGTCGTCGAGACGATTCCCGGCAAGAACTTCATGGCGCTCGAATTGCCGAACCAGCGCCGGCAGACGGTCAAGCTCTCGGAGATCCTCGGCTCCGAGGTGTACGCGAACGGCGCGTCGCCGCTCACGATGGGCCTCGGCAAGGACATCGGCGGCAATCCGGTCTGCGCCGACCTCGCGAAGATGCCGCACCTGCTGGTCGCGGGCACGACGGGTTCGGGCAAGTCGGTCGGCATCAACGCGATGATCCTCTCCCTGCTCTACAAGGCAAGCGCGGATCAGGTGCGGCTCATCCTCATCGATCCGAAGATGCTCGAAATGAGCGTCTACGAAGGCATTCCGCATCTGCTGTGTCCGGTCGTCACCGACATGCGGCAGGCGGGGCATGCGCTCAACTGGGCCGTGGCCGAGATGGAGCGCCGCTACAAGCTGATGAGCAAGATGGGCGTGCGCAACCTCGCGAGCTTCAATACGAAGATCGACGAAGCAAAGAAGCGCGACGAGAAGATTCCGAATCCGTTCAGCCTGACGCCGGACGATCCCGAGCCGCTCACGCGCCTGCCGAACATCGTCGTGGTGATCGACGAACTCGCCGACCTGATGATGGTCGTCGGCAAGAAAGTCGAAGAGCTGATCGCGCGGATCGCGCAGAAGGCGCGGGCGGCCGGCATCCATCTGATTCTGGCGACGCAGCGGCCGTCGGTCGATGTCATCACGGGCCTCATCAAGGCGAACGTACCGACGCGCATGGCGTTCCAGGTGTCGTCGAAAATCGACTCACGCACGATTCTGGATCAGCAGGGCGCGGAATCGCTGCTCGGCATGGGCGACATGCTGTATCTGCCGCCGGGCTCGGGCCTGCCGGTGCGCGTGCACGGCGCGTTCGTATCGGATGAGGAAGTGCATCGCGTGGTCGACAAGCTGAAAGAACACGGCGAGCCGAATTACATCGAAGGGATTCTGGAGGGCGGGCTGGCGGGCGATGGCGACGAAGGCGCAGCCGGCGCGGGCGCGGGCTCGGCCGACGGCGAAGCCGATCCTTTGTACGATCAGGCGGTGGAAGTCGTCATCAAGAACAAGCGCGCTTCCATTTCGCTCGTGCAGCGGCATTTGCGGATCGGCTATAACCGGGCGGCGCGGCTTCTGGAACAGATGGAGAACTCGGGTCTCGTGTCGGCGATGTCGTCGAACGGCAACCGGGAGATTCTCACGCCGGCGCGCGAGGCGGAATGAGCGTCGCGCACGGTGAGCATTATTTGGAGAACGAGACTATGAAGCAACGAACGGGGAAGATATTCGGCGCGGCGATTCTGTCGGCGTCGATGCTTTTCGCGGCGCAGGCATTCGCGAGCGGCACGGAGCAGTTGAAGCAGTTCGTGTCGCAAGTTCACGCGGCGCGAGGCGAATTCACGCAGCAGGAAGTGAAAGCGCCGGGCAGGGCGAACAATGGCGCGGCGGCCACGCCCACAGCGTCGAAGGGCGCGAATTCCAGCGGCACGTTCATGTTCGCGCGGCCGGGCAAATTCATCTGGTCGTATGAGAAGCCGTATTCGCAAGTGCTGCAGGCGGACGGCGACAAGCTCTACGTGTACGACAAGGACCTGAACCAGGTGACGGTTCGCAGCCTCGGCGGTGCGCTCGGCGCAAGCCCGGCTGCGATCCTCTTCGGCAGCAACGATCTCGACAAGAACTTCACGTTGCGCGATGCGGGCGTGAAGGGCGGCATCGACTGGCTGGAACTGACGCCGAAGGCGAAGGACACGCAGTTCGAGACGGTCGGCATCGGCTTCAAGGACGGTAATTTGCAGGCGATGGAATTGCACGATGTGTTCGGTAACGTCACGCTGCTTACGTTTCTGAACATCCAGAAGAACCCGCCGATCAAAAGCGATACCTTCAAGTTCAACGTGCCGAAGGGCGCGGATGTGATCAACGGGTAAAGAGATGCCGCCCGACTTCCCATCGGGGCGTTTTGGATAGTCAGAAGAACCCGCCGATCCACGGCGGGACTTCAATTTCAGCAGGTCAAGCAAAGCGCGGCTCTCTCGGGCCGCGCGTCATTTGCGGTCTCGGCTTTTAGTGATAACCGGCGAGGAGCGTCACTGCTTTCTAGCTGCAAGACACTTCGGTGCATGCGCCGCGCTCATATCCTCGATAAACGCATCGAGAATCTCGTTGCGTTCTCCGCGATCCCGCCGCGCGCGCGTCACCATCTGGAAGGCGACGCGATAACGCATCGTCGCTTCGTTCAGCGGCGCAAGCAGTCCGTCGTCCACATACGACGCGGCGAAGTGCTCCGGCAGATAGCCGAGATGCCGCCCCGACAGCACCAGCATGGCGACCGCTTCCATATTGTCCGCCACCGCGCTGATCGAGCGCGGCGTCAGCGCGCCCGCTTCGGGCAGCGGATAGCTGCGCCACGCCCAGTCGTGTTCGGCGGCCTCATCGAGCGACACGTCGCCCGCGCGGGCGTAGAGCGGATGCGTGCGCGCGCAATACGCGAGCTGATCCTCCGCGAAAATTTCCGTGTAATCGAGCGACGGCACGCGATGCCAGAAATATCCGATCGCCATCTGAATGCGCCCGGCAAGCAGCATCTCTTCCAGTTCGCTGGGCGACCGGACGAGCACGGCGAAGCGCACCGATTCGTCGCGTTCCCGAAAACGCGCGATGGCCTCGCCGATGCGCGCGTTGGCGCTGACCGGCGTCGTGCCGATCATCCCGAGCGTCAGCGTGCCGACGAGCTTTCTGCCGACGTTTCGCGCGGTGGAATCGAACGTATCGACGGCGACGAGCAGCGTCCGGCAGGCATCGACGAATTGCTCGCCGCGCGCGGTGAGTGCGAAGCCGCCGCGTCCGCGGTCGCATAGCCGATAGCCGAGCCGCGTTTCGAGCGTCGCGAGTTGCGTGCTGATGGTCGACTGGCCCACGTTCAGCGTTGCCTGCGCGGATGAAACGCCGCCCGCATCGACGATGGCCAAAAAGACGCGGATGAGCCGCAAATCCAGGTCCGAGAGGTGAGTGAACATGCGTGCCGCCGTTAGATCGATTCGTATCGATGTGTAGTTGATGCCGGCGGCATTTTAACTTGGCGGGAAAGGCGGTACTAATGAGGTTTGTCAGCCTTTCAGCTCACATTCACTGCCATGAATACATCGTCGCTTTTCGCTCCCGCCGAACACTTCGATTCGCACTTCCGCGATCATCGCGCCGAGCGGCCGCAGCCGCTGTCGGGCAATCAGATGCCGCGCTGCGGCGGAATCACGACGATGATGCGCCTGCCGCACGTCGCATCCGCCGCCGGGCTCGACGCGTGTTTCGTCGGGGTGCCGTTCGATCTCGGCACGTCGAACCGGACCGGCGCGCGCTTCGGGCCGCGCCAGGTGCGCAACGAATCGGTGCTGCTGCGCCCCTACAACATGGCGACGCGCGCCGCGCCGTTCGACTCGCTGTGCGTGGCGGATGTAGGCGATGTGGCGATCAATCCGTACAACCTGCCCGATTCGATCGACCGGATCGAGCGGGCGTATCGCGAGATTCTCGAGCACGATTGCAAGCCGATCACGCTCGGCGGCGACCACACCATCGCGTTGCCGATCCTGCGTGCGATCCACGCGAAGCACGGCAAAGTCGGCTTGATTCACGTTGACGCCCACGCGGACGTCAACGACACGATGTTCGGCGAGAAAATCGCGCACGGCACGCCCTTTCGCCGCGCGGTGGAGGAGGGCTTGCTCGATTGCGAGCGCGTCGTGCAGATCGGCCTGCGCGGAACCGGCTACGAAGCGGGCGATTTCGACTGGTGCCGCGAGCAGGGCTTTCGCGTCGTGCAGACGGAGGAATGCTGGAACAAGTCGCTCGCACCGTTGATGGATGAAGTGCGCGCGCAGTTGAGCGACGGGCCGGTGTACATCACGTTCGATATCGACGGCATCGACCCGGCGTTCGCGCCCGGAACCGGCACGCCGGAAATCGCGGGACTGACGGTGCCGCAGGCGCTCGAAATCGTGCGGGGCGCGTGGGGCTTGAATATTGTCGGCGCGGATCTGGTGGAAGTCGCGCCGCCTTACGATCCGTTCGGCACCACTGCGTTGCTGGCGGCCAATATCGCGTTTGAATTGCTGTGCGTGCTGCCGGGCGTGGAGCGGCGCGTTTGAGCGCGCAGGCGATACGCCGAGGCGGGCGCGTTACGCGCTGAACGCGCAGCGGCGGCGCGGCTGAACGCGCACGAACGGTTCGATCCGGCGTGCGCGCCATGCACTTTGCGCAAAGCGTGCTTCGCGCTATGCGGATGGCGTTGCGCTCCGTCCTCGCTCAGAGCGTCGCGCAAGACGCCTTCACGAAGCCAGCGCCGCCCGCCGCGCCGATACCAGCAGCAGATAGCACGCCGCACCGAGCGCGAGCGCCGGCAGCGTCGCGCCGAGGTTCGGCAGCCACTGGTTGATCGCGTGATACGCCGCAATGCCGATTGCCCATGCGACGAACGCGCTCACGTGCCAGCCGCCGGAATAGCCGTAGCGCCCGTCGATGCGCCCGAGCGCCGCGGCATCGACCCGGCGCTTTCTCACGATGAAGTGATCCGCCAGCACCACGCCGAAGAGCGGCGCGAACACCGAGCCGATCAGCAGCAGGAAGTTCTGGTACTTGCCCATGGCGACGAAGAGCGCGACCAGCGTGCAGAGCGCGCCGTAGCCCGCCGACAGCATCGGCACGCTGGCGCGCGCCCAGAACGTGCCGGTCGAAACGGCGGCCGAGTGGATATCGGCGAAGGCGTTGTCGATTTCATCGATCAGGATCAGCAGCAGCGCGACGCCGCCGCCCGCCTGCGCCAGCGCGACGGTCAGAAGCGCATCGCCGCCGCCCGCTGCGAGGCCGTACACCGCGCCCAGCGCATAGAACCACAGGTTCGCGATGCCGTAGCCCAGCAGCGTGCCGCGGAACGTGCCGCCCGCGCTGCGCCCGAAGCGCGTGTAATCCGCGATGAGCGGCAGCCACGAAAGCGGCATCGCGACGACCAGATCGATGCCCGCGCCGAACGCCATTTCGCCGGTGCCGGGGCGCGCCAGGAGCGAAGCGAGGTCGTGCGTCGAAAGCAGATTCCACGTGAGCCAGCCCGCGCCGCCGAGCAGCAGCCAGATGCCCCACGTCCGCAGAAAGCGCCGCACGAAGGAGAGCGGGCCGCTCACGGCGAGCAGCGTCGCGAGCGCGCCGAAAAGCAGCGTCCAGACGAGCGGGATCGACAGATGGAAGGATTGCTTCGCGAGCGCGTCGGCGGAATCGCGCATCACGATGATTTCAAACGAGCCCCAGCCGACCAGTTGCACCGCGTTCAGCACCGCCGGCGCCGACGCGCCGCGCACGCCGAGCGTCGGGCGCAGCGACGACATCGCCGCAAGCCCCGTATCCGTGCCGATGACGCCGGCAAGCGCGAGCAGCACGACGCCGATCGCCGTGCCGATGACGATGGCGGCGAGCGCGTGCGGCAGCGACAGCCCCGGCACCAGCAGCGCGCCCGCCTGCGCGACCAGCAAGCCGATGCCGAGCGAAAACCACAGCGCGAACGCGTCGCTCGTGCCGAAAGCGCGCCGCTCGGAGGGCACCGGCGTGAGCGGCGCGTAGGTGGACGTGTTCTCTTGCTGCATCGGATCGGATCCCCAGGTTGTGTCGGTTCGGAATGACGGCCGCCGCCGTGAATCATGTGCAGCTTCCGGCTGTCATAATCCCCGGAATCGTTACCCGTTTTGCGCCACGGCTGGCCGCGCGGATACCTGGCCGAATGGCCGATGCACCGCGCTCCATGAAAAGCGCAAGATTATCGCCGCGTTCGGTCTGCGTGCGATACGCGCGCCAACCTGCATCTATTGCGTCCACAGCACCATGTTCGAACAAAATCGTGGCAACGTTCCGCTCGCGGAGCGCCTGCGTCCCCGCACCATCGACGATGTAATCGGCCAGAAGCATCTGCTCGGGCCCAACAAGCCGCTGCGCGTCGCCTTCGAATCGGGCGAGGCGCATTCGATGATTCTCTGGGGCCCGCCCGGCGTCGGCAAGACGACGCTCGCGCGCCTGATGGCCGCTGCGTTCCACGCGGAGTTCATCTCGCTGTCGGCGGTGCTGTCGGGCGTGAAGGACATCCGCGAGGCCGTCGAGACTGCGCAGATCCATCGCGCGAACGGGCGGCAGACGCTTGTGTTCGTCGACGAAGTGCATCGCTTCAACAAGAGCCAGCAGGACGCGTTCTTGCCGCATGTCGAATCGGGCCTGTTCGTGTTCGTCGGGGCGACGACCGAGAATCCATCGTTCGAGGTGAACAGCGCGTTGTTGTCACGCGCGGCGGTGTATGTGCTCAAAAGCCTCGATGCCGACGAGCTGAAGGAACTGCTCGAACGCGCGACCGCGGAGCTGGGCGGCCTGACGTTCACGGACGAAGCGCGCGACGCGCTCATCGGCTCGGCGGACGGCGACGGGCGCAAGCTCCTCAACAACCTCGAGATCGTCGCGCGCGCGGCGGCGCAACAGAAGACAACCGAAGTCGACGGCGCGTTGCTCGGCAGCGCGCTCGCGGAAAACCTGCGGCGTTTCGACAAGGGCGGCGACGCGTTCTACGACCAGATCAGCGCGCTGCATAAGTCGGTGCGCGGCAGCAACCCCGACGCGGCGCTCTACTGGTTCTGCCGCATGATCGACGGCGGCGCGGACGCGCGTTATCTCGCGCGGCGCATCGTACGCATGGCGTGGGAGGACATTGGGCTGGCCGACCCGCGCGCCGCGCGCATCGCGCTCGATGCCGCCGAAACGTACGAACGCCTCGGCACGCCCGAAGGCGAACTGGCGCTCGCGCAGGCGCTGATCTATCTCGCGGTCGCGCCGAAATCGAATGCGGGCTACAACGCGTATAACGAGGCGCGGCGATTCGTCGGCAAGGACCAGTCGCGCGGCGTGCCGGTGCATCTGCGCAATGCGCCGACGAAGCTGATGAAAGAGCTCGGCTACGGCCACGAATATCGCTACGCGCACGACGAGCCCGACGCTTACGCCGCCGGCGAAACGTACCTGCCGGACGGCATGCGCGATCCACACTGGTATCAGCCGACGCCGCGTGGGCTGGAAGGCAAGATCGGCGAGAAGCTCTCGCGGCTGGCCGAACTGGACGATGCCTGGCGGCGCGAGCATCGGGATGGCAAGAAGCGGTGATGCGATGGCCGTTTCGCTCCTGCGCGATGCGAATTTCGTCAGGCGAGCGGGCGAGGCACGCTGGCCGGCGCGGACGATGCACTAGACTTTCCACTGCACTTTCGTTTCGCCTTCGCACACGGCGCCGGTTGCCGGATAGCGGCCAATTGTCGGTACGCTAGAATCGGCGTTTCCGAATACTTAACAAAAGCAGCCCGCCATGCTCGACATTCAACTCCTCCGCAAAGACCTGGACGGCGTCGCGAAGCGCCTCGCCGATCGGGGCTATACGCTCGACGTCGCCGCCTTTGCCGCGCTCGAAGCCGAGCGCCGCGAGATCCAGACCCGCACCGAAGAACTCCAGGCGCGCCGCAACAGCCTGTCGAAGCAGATCGGTGCGATGAAAGGCCGCGGCGAGGACGCCTCTGCCGTCATGGCGGAAGTCGGCGGCATCGGCGAGACGATGAAGGCATCGGCGGCGCAACTGGACGACGTGCAAAAGCGCCTGTCGGACCTGATGCTGACCGTGCCCAATCTGCCCCACGAAAGCGTGCCCGTGGGCAACGATGAGACGCAGAACGTCGAAGTGCGGCGCTGGGGCGCACCGCGCGCGTTCGATTTCGAAGTGAAGGATCACGTCGATGTCGGCGCGCCGCTCGGTCTCGACTTCGAAACGGGCGCGAAGCTGTCGGGCGCGCGCTTCACGCTGCTGCGCGGACCGATCGCGCGGCTGCATCGCGCGCTCGCGCAGTTCATGATCGACACGCATACGGAGCAGCACGGTTATACCGAGGCTTACACGCCGTATATCGTCAATCCGGAGATTCTGTACGGCACCGGCCAGTTGCCGAAATTCGCCGACGACATGTTCCGCGTGGAGAAGGGCGGCGACGAGAACACGGTCACGCAGTATCTGATTTCGACGTCGGAAATCTCGCTGACGAATACGGTGCGCGACAGCATCCTCGAAGCGGGCGCGCTGCCTGTGAAGCTGACGGCGCATTCGCCGTGCTTCCGTTCCGAGGCGGGTTCGTATGGACGCGACACGCGCGGGCTGATCCGCCAGCATCAGTTCGACAAGGTCGAGATGGTTCAGGTCGTCGCGCCCGAACATTCGTACGCGGCGCTCGACGAAATGGTCGGCCAGGCAGAAGCCATCCTGCAGAAGCTCGAACTGCCGTACCGGGTCATTACGCTGTGCACGGGCGACATGGGATTCTCCGCGGCGAAGACGTTCGACCTCGAAGTCTGGTTGCCGGCGCAGAACACGTATCGCGAAATTTCGAGCTGTTCGAATACCGAGGCGTTCCAGGCGCGGCGCATGCAGGCGCGCTTTCGCAACGCGCAGGGCAAGCCGGAGTTCGTGCACACGCTCAACGGTTCGGGGCTGGCGGTCGGTCGCACGCTCGTCGCGGTGCTCGAAAACTTCCAGAACGCGGACGGCTCGGTGACGATTCCGGCGGCGCTGCGCCCGTACATGCGCGGTGCGGAGCGTATCGAAGCGGGTGCATCGGCGTGATGCTTATTTGCAAAAAGGTGCTTGAAAACTTCCGAGTCTTCGATATACTTTCATTCTTCGTTGAGCAGCGACCCGCTTGGCGAAGGCCGGCAGAAGCAAGCTGGTAGACGGAAAGGTGGCAGAGTGGTCGAATGTACCTGACTCGAAATCAGGCGTACGGTTTCCCCGTACCGTGGGTTCGAATCCCACCCTTTCCGCCAAAATTCAAAACCCCGCAAGTCGAGAGACTTGCGGGGTTTTTCATTTCCGGTCTATGTGCGGACCCGCAAACCGCCGGGTCCGATACCGACCTCAAACCGCGCACCGCGCCACGTCGAACCTCATCTCCGGCTCGGGCACGCCGCCATCGTCGCTCGCCGACTGCTGCACCTTCACGATCGATCCGTACCCCGACGGCGTCAACGTCACAAGCCAGGCATTCGATCCGACGAGCAGCTCGGTGGAACCCTGGTCGCGCATCACTTGCGCCGACGGTAGCCTGCGCTGCAGGCAGCTCGATATATCCGATGCCGCGCGCGCCGACGAGACATAGATCACGGGTTTCGATGCCCGTAACTCGGGACCACTGGTCGAACTGCACGCGGCAAGCGCCCCGGCAGCCGAGGCAAAAGCGAGAACGACAAAAACACGATGCAAGGTCATAACGCTCCGTAAGAAAACCCAATTGGCCGACGAACGCGACATGCGCCGAAACGGCGGGAAAGGCCGTCCTCGAAGCGCGCGCGCCCGTTGCCAGGAGCGGCAATGCTATCATCGGGCCCATTGTCCTCGTGCGCGGCGCACCATCGGCAGTCGCCAGCGGCGGCGCCCGGCCCGCATGCAGGCGGCACGAATCCACCCGCATCGCTCAATGGCCATCACCCTCAAGACTCCCGCCGACATCGAGAAATTGCGCATCTCAGGCCGCATGGCCGCCGAAGTCCTCGCGATGATCGCCGAACACGTGCGCCCCGGCGTCACGACCGACGAACTCGACGCCATCTGCAATCGCTTCATCGTCGACGAACTGAAGGCCATCCCCGCGAACGTCGGCTACATGGGCTTTCCGAAGACGGTCTGCACGTCGGTCAATCACGTGGTCTGTCACGGCATTCCGGGGCCGAAGGAATTGAAGGATGGCGACATCGTCAACATCGATGTCGCGATCATCAAGGACGGCTACTTCGGCGACACGAGCCGCATGTACTACGCCGGCACGCCGGGCAAGGAAGCGCGCCGTCTGACTGAAACGACATACGAAGCGATGGTCGCCGGCATCCGCGCGGTGCGTCCCGGCGCGACGCTCGGCGATATCGGCTTCGCGATTCAATCGGTGGCGCATCGCGAAGGCTTCTCCGTGGTGCGCGAGTATTGCGGCCACGGCATCGGCCGGGTGTATCACGAAGATCCGCAAGTGCTGCATTACGGCCAGCGCGGCGCGGGACTGCGTCTCAAGCCCGGCCTCGTCTTCACCATCGAGCCGATGATCAACGCGGGCCGCGCGGCCACGCAGCAATCGCGCGATGGCTGGACCGTCACGACCAAGGACCGCTCCCTGTCGGCGCAATGGGAGCATATGGTCGCCGTCACCGAAGAAGGCTTCGAGCTGCTCACGCCCTGGCCCGACGGCACGGGTCCGTATGCCCAGCCGTGAACGGGGCGACGTCTGGAAAAACGCGAAAGCGTGCGCTGTAAAGCACTTTCCAGGATTTAGGAATTGACGGGTTCGCCCGTTCGGATGAAGCTACGCGAATGGGCCTGCGCCCGGGCCGCCGCGAGGCGCCTCAGCACAGCCAGAAAGCCAGAGAGATAATCGCCCGCATGAGTCCCTCACTGACCGTCAGCCGCATCGGCGCGCAACAAGGTTCGGTTTTGCGCGAGCTTCGCACGGCATCGCTGCGCGAAGCGCCGTACGCGTTCGGCGAAACACTGGAAGACACGCTGCTCGTCGATCCCGCTTCCTTCGACGATGCCGCCTCGCTGCACGCCGGCTCGCCCCGGCTCGCGACATTCCTGCTGTACACCGAAGGGCATCCGGCCGGGCTCGTGCATGCGTATATCGAAGAAACCGATGACAGGCGCGCGTTCGTGAGCGCGCTCTGGGTCGCCCCGGCGGTCCGTCATTTGCGCGGCGGCGAACTGCTCGTGAACTTCGCATCGCAGTGGCTCGCGGAGCAGGGCGCATCGGAAGTGCATGCATGGATCGCCGATGAGAACCGCAACGCGATGCGCTTCTACGAACGCCTCGGCTTCGGCCCCACCGGCGATCGACGCGCGATGCCGATGCACGAGCAGGAAGCGGAATCGCTCTACGTGCGTCACATGAAGTCCGGACACGACGTTTAAGCCCTTCGGTCAAGCCTCTGCATCGCGTGCGCGCCGCACGCACTCATCTGTTCGATGCCAGAAAATCGGCCTGAAAAACTATGGCCGCGAGCGTGTACGCCTGTAAAATACGCAAAATTTTTGGCCGTTCCTATGTCGCTCAACAAAACGCCCTTCTTCGAACTGCGCAGCGGCTCCGTCGACACGCTTCTCTTCGTCGTCAAGACTCCCGACCTCGATGCCCTTCGCACCGAACTCACACGGCGCTTCGAAGCGACTCCCGAATTTTTCGCGAACGACGTCGTCGCCATCGACGTGCGGCGGCTCGCTTCGGCTGAAGGCGGCGAAGGCGAGCGTGTATCGCTGGCGGAGCTGGAGGCGCTGTTGAAGAGCGTGCACATGCGTCCCGTGGGCGTCGTCGCATTGCCGTCGCAGACGTGGGCGATCCAGTGGGCGAACGCGGGCGGCCTGCCCATGCTCGAAGCGCGCGACCGTCGTGGTTCACCGAAGCCTTCGGTGGATGAAGCGAAGCCCAACACCGAAGCCGCCGCCGTCATCGAAGCGGCCGTCGCGAAGGAGCCGCCGCCCGCGCTGCCGCAACCCGCGACCATCATCGACCGGCCGCTGCGCTCGGGGCAGCAGGTGTATGCGAAGGGCGATCTCATCGTGCTCGGGCTGGTGTCGTACGGGGCCGAGGTCATCGCGGAAGGGAACATCCATATCTATGCGCCGTTGCGTGGCCGCGCGCTCGCCGGCGTGCACGGCAATCTCGATGCGCGCATCTTCTGCACGTGCCTCGAGCCGGAACTGATTTCCATCGCCGGAATCTACCGGACGACCGAGAACCCCCTCGCAGCCGATGTGCAAAGCAAGCCCGTGCAGATCTGGCTCGACGAAGAAAAACTCATGATCGAACCGCTGCGGCTGACCTGAAGCCGCGCGCCCGCTGCGTTTGGCGCGCGCTCATGCACGAGGCGCGAGCGGACCTATTGACGAACACAAGGTACTTGTATGGCAAAAATCATTGTGGTGACTTCGGGGAAGGGCGGCGTCGGCAAGACGACCACCAGCGCAAGCTTCGCATCGGCGCTCGCGATTCGCGGCCACAAGACGGCCGTGATCGACTTCGACGTCGGTCTGCGCAACCTCGACCTCATCATGGGCTGTGAACGCCGCGTCGTGTACGACCTGATCAACGTCATTCAGGGCGAAGCGAACCTGCACCAGGCGCTCATCAAGGACAAGAAATGCGAGAACCTTTATATCCTTCCGGCGTCTCAGACGCGTGACAAGGACGCATTGACGCTCGAAGGCGTCGAGAAGGTCATCGACGAACTCATCAAGATGGACTTCGAGTACATCGTGTGCGATTCCCCCGCGGGCATCGAATCCGGCGCGCTGATGGCGATGCACTTCGCGGACGAAGCGCTCATCGTGACGAATCCGGAAGTGTCGTCGGTGCGCGACTCGGACCGCATTCTCGGCATTCTCGCATCGAAGACGAAGCGCGCGATGGAAGGCAAGGAGCCCGTCAAGGAACACCTGCTCATCACACGCTACAACCCGAAGCGCGTGTCGGAAGGCGAGATGCTGTCGCTCAACGACATCCAGGAAATCCTGCGTATCGAGCTGATCGGCGTGATTCCGGAATCGGAAGCGGTGCTGCATGCATCGAACCAGGGTCTGCCGGCCGTGCATCTCGACGGCACCGATGTCGCGGAATCCTACAAGGACGTGGTGTCGCGTTTCCTCGGCGAGGAAAAGGCGCTGCGTTTCACTGACTACCAGAAGCCTGGCCTGCTGCAACGCATCTTCGGCACCAAGTAAGGGGACGCAATGTCGATTCTTTCGTTTTTGCTGGGCGAGAAAAAGAAGTCCGCTACGGTCGCGAAGGAACGCTTGCAGTTGATCATTGCGCACGAGCGCGCGGGTGGCAGAGCCGCCGCCGATTATCTGCCGGCGTTGCAACGGGAACTCGTTGCCGTGATTTCGAAGTACGTGAAGATTTCCGATGACGATATTCGAGTGAGCCTCGAACGTCAGGACGATCTCGAAGTGCTGGAAGTGAAGATCGAGATTCCGCAGGCGTAACGCGCCTTCGCGCATCGCGCGGCGTCATCCGCTTGGCGCGGGGCGTCGCCAAATGAAAAAAGCCAGGATCGGTTGGAACCTGGCTTTTTGCTTTTGCGCGCTATCGTTTGCGTGCCGCGATTCACGTCCGTTTTTCGACGCGCGTCTCTTCGGCTTCCGGCACTTCCGGCGATGGCGCTTGCGGCGCCACAGGCGTCAGATAGCGCTCCGACAGCGCTTCATAGAGCGGCGGCGCGAACGCGCGCGACACGCGGCTCGAGATGAGTGCAGTCGCCATCAGCGAGATCACGAGCGCGTGGCCGTTGATCATCTCCATCACGATGACGAACGCCGTGATCGGCGACTGCGTGACGGCGGCGAGATAGCCGACCATCGCGAGCGCGATCAGCATCGGCAACGGCATGTCGGTGAAGAGCATGTGGATCACGTTGCCGAAGCCCGCGCCAATGGAGAGCGACGGCGCAAAGATGCCACCGGGGATGCCCGGCAGATACGAGCCGATCATCGACACCATTTTCAGCAGCGGATAAAACACCGACAGATGCTCGCGTCCTTCGAGCAGGCCGCGTGCTTCCGCGTAGCCGCTGCCGAACGTCGTGCCACCCGACACGACGCCCACTACAGCGATGACGAGCCCGCACAGCGCCGCGAAGACGACCGGACGCGACGCGTGCAGTGTGCGCAGCGGCGCGGGAATCCATTTCGCCGTATTGAGCAGCAGCCAGCAGAAGACGCCGCCCGCAATGCCGGTAATGACCGCCGTGACGACGACCGCCACCGCGAGCAGACTGGGAAAGTGCGCGCCGACGTCGATGGTGCCGAAGTACGTGTAGTTGCCGTTCAGCCCCAGCGCGACGATACCCGCGATGATGATGCCCGTGATCAGCACGCCGCTTGCGCGCGTCGAGAAACTGCGCGTGAGTTCCTCGATCGCGAACACGATGCCCGCAAGCGGCGTGTTGAACGCCGCCGACAAGCCGGCCGCCGCGCCCGCCAGCACGAGTTGCCGTTCGATCAGCGAATTCGAACGCGGATAGAAGCGCCGCATGTTGAACATCAGCGCCGCGCCGACTTGCACGGTCGGTCCTTCGCGTCCGATCGTGAAGCCGCCGAGAATCGCGATGAACGAGACGGCGATCTTGCTCGCGAGAATCTTCAGCGTCAGCAGCCGCCTGCCTGCCGCCGCCGATGTCGGACTATGCAGCACGGCGATGACCTGCGGGATGCCGCTGCCTTCCGAGCCGCGAAAGAAACTGCGCGTGAGAAAGACGCACAGCGCCGCGACCGCCGGCGTCACGATGAGCGGCAGCCACGGATGCCCGGCGCGATAGTGCATGAAAAGGTCGTAGCCCCAGTCGATGAGCCGCGCGTAGTACACCGCGACGAGACCGACGAGGATCGCACCCAGCCAGAAGATGCCGTAGCGCCGCCAGAGACTGCGCGTGCGGCGCGTGGTGAGGGTCGAGAGGGAGCGGAGCGCTCGGAGCATGCGTTAGCCGTCGCTTTCGAAGGAGCGCCGATTATAACGACCATCTCATAAACGATGGCGCGCCGCGCGAGAAGCGAAAGACCGCCAGAAAAAAGAACAGGCGCGAGGCTTTCGCCGGGCGCCCAGGAAACGCTCCCACAAAGCAGGAGCGGAGAGGAGAAGAGCGCCGCGCGCGCCGGAAGAGATTCGTCGGCAAGCGCGGCATCACACGTTCGGACTAGACCCTGTGATGGAAGTTCAATCGACTTTCGAACTTCTTCGCTCGATCGATCAAGCCGTAAGTACTTCGAAAGCAACGACTGCCGCGATCGCGCCGAGATTGGCGATGACCGCTTCGCACACGACCCCGCGCCATGTCGCGGGGCGGAACCGGATCGCAAGCAGGAGGGCGACGGACAGCGCGATGGCGATCATCGCGACGAGATGCGAGGTTTGAAAAAAGAGGCGCATGGTGGTCCCCGTTGAATGCCTTGCTTCGATCGAGTATAGGCACGCCGCGTTCAGCGGCAAACCGGCAGAAACGCCATATTCCCGCCACATTGCGGACGGCGTTCAGGTGTTAGCTTTGATGCACGCATTTCAGGGAATCTTTCAGCAAGGCCGGTTACCAACCCGCATGCGCGCAATCGTCCCTGAGAGGCGCGCCCGACCGCAGTCCGTTGGAGCTTCCGATCGATGACTTCCCCGACCACACGTTCTCTCGAAGTCGATTTCTTCCGGGGAATCGTGCTGCTGGTCATCGCGGTCGACCATATATCGGGAAGCGTGTTGTCGCACTTCACGCTGCATCGCTACGCGTTCTGCGACTCCGCTGAAGTCTTCGTCTTTCTTGGCGGTTATGCGTCGGCGGCGGCTTACACGGCGCTCGCGACTCGCCGTGGCAACCCGGCCGCTCGCCGACGCTTTTTCAGACGAAGCTGGGAGATCTATCGCGCGTATCTTCTGACGGCGATGCTGATGCTGCTCTGCGGCGCGCTCCTGATGTTCCTTCGGATCGATTCGCCGATGCTGCAGTACACCGAATGGCCTGCGCTGCTCGGGCGTCCCTTCGGCCTGATGCTCGATGTCGCGACGTTGCGTCAGCAGCCGTATCTGTCGTCGGTGCTGCCGATGTATGCGCTCTTCGCCCTTGCCGTGCCGGTCGCCGCGCCGCTCGCGCAACGCAGGCCCGTCGCCGTGATGTTCGGGAGCCTGCTGCTGTGGCTCGCCGCCGCGCCGCTCGCGCATGCGCTGCCGGCATCGTATGCGCAGGCATGGTCCTTCAACCCTTTTGCCTGGCAGCTCATGTTCGTGGCGGGCGTGCTGGCGCGCGCGCAGCCGGTCAGCGCCACGTTTCACGCGAGCCGGACCGCGCGCTGGCTCACGTGCGTCGCGGTCGCGTTCGCGCTGACGTTTGCGTTCGCCAAGCTCTTTCTCGAGACGCAGGCGCCGCCGGGATACATGAAGCAGAACCTCGCGACGCTGCGCATCGTGAGTTTCGCGGTCGTCGCGTGGATCGTTGCGCGGGCGGTGTATCGAGGATGGATAGGCGACCTCGCGCGCAGGCTGCCGGGCGTCGTCACGGTGGGGCAGCAGGGGCTCGTGTGCTTCATCGCGGGCACCTGCGTGTCGCTCGTGCTGGATACGGCGCTGCGCGTGATGGGCGTCGATCAGCTTGGACGGACGCCGTCGCACTGGCTCGCGGGGCTCGCCGCCGATGCGCTCGCCGTCGGCGTGCTGCTATGGCTCGCGCGCGTTTGGGCGGATCGCAAGGCGGCGAAGGCGGTCCGAGCGAAAGAGGCGGCGCGCGCCGGCGCGAAACCGGCGCGGCGGCTGCCGGTCATCGAGCAGCGGCCGGCGCCCGCGCATGCCGTCGACCGGCGGCGCGAGCGCTGAGCGTATCGGCTCCGATCACTCCAGCGTGATATCGCGCGTTTCGCGCATGGCCAGCACGGCGAAGAGACTCACCGCCGCCGCCACCGACACATAAGCGCCGACCCACGCCAGCCCGCCGCGATTGGCGAGCAGTTGCGCGATATACGGCGCCACCGATGCGCCCAGAATCCCGCCCAGGTTGTAGGCGACGCCCGCGCCCGTGTAACGCACGTTCGTCGGGAAGAGTTCGGGCAGAAGCGCGCCCATCGGTGCGAAGGTGACGCCCATCAGGAACAGTTCGATCACCAGGAAGAGCGCGACGTAAGCCGTGTTGCCGCTGCCGAGCAACGGCGACATCGCGAAGCCCGAGAGGATCGCCGCGATGCAGCCGACGGCCAGCACCGGCTTGCGGCCGAAGCGGTCGCTGGCGATGGCGGAAATCGGCGTGGCGATCGCCATGAACAGCACGGCGAAGCACAGCAGGCTGAGGAACTTTTCGCGCGAGAAGTGCAGCGTCGCGACGCCGTAGGACAGCGAAAAGACCGTCGAGATATAGAACAGCGTGTAGCAGACGACCATCGCGAGCGCGCCCAGCAGCGTCGGCCCGAGATGGCGGCCGAGCAGCGTCGCGATGGGCACGCGCACGCGCTCCTGTCGCTCGAGTGCGGCGCGGAACGCAGGCGTTTCCGCAATTTTCAGGCGCACGTAGAGGCCGAGCGCCACCAGCACCGCGCTGACGATGAACGGGACGCGCCAGCCCCAGCTGCGGAACTGCTCGTCGGAAAGGGAGAGGGCGAGCCCGAAGAACAATCCGTTCGACGCCAGGAACCCGACCGATGGCCCCAGTTGCGGAAACATGCCGAAGAGACCGCGCTTGCCCTTCGGCGCATATTCGGTCGCGAGCAGCGCCGCGCCGCCCCATTCGCCGCCGAGCCCGATGCCTTGCCCGAAGCGCAGGATGCACAACAGCACGGGCGCAAGACTGCCGATGGAATCGTAGCCCGGCACGAAGCCGATGAGCGTCGTGGAAACGCCCATCACGAGCAGGGAGGCGACGAGCGTCGACTTGCGCCCGACGCGATCGCCGAAATGCCCGAACAGGAACGAGCCGACCGGACGCGCGAGAAACGCGATGCCGAACGTGACGAACGCCGACAACGCCTGCGCCGCCGGCGATCCGTGCGGGAAGAACACCGGTCCGATGACAAGCGCGGCGGCGGTCGCGTACACGTAGAAGTCGTAGAACTCGATCGCGGTTCCGATGAAGCTCGCGAAGATCACGCGCGAGGTGCTTTGGGCTTTATCGCCGGAATTTTCGGCGGAAAGCGGGGTTGAGGACATGGTGTCTCCGTTTCATGAAACGCTGTTGCGCGCATCGACGGCACATGGACGATGGCGCTCGGTCATGCTTTTATAGGGATTGGATACGATGCCTCGTGCTGCGCGGGAGTGGTGCGCGAGGCGGTGCGGCGTGGCCGCATGGGCGCTTCGCACGGCGCGCGGGGTCGGCGCGCGGCGAAGGCGGTGCCGGTGGAGCCGGCAGGGGTGTCAAAAATTATATCGACCGGGCGCGGGGAGCGCCAACTCGTTCGCCGGCGCGCGCTAATCGATGGTCGTCGCTTGCGGCGAGTGCGATGTCTGCAGCTGGAACTGGCCGTTGTCGTTGAACATCCATCCTTCGAAAAGCTCGATCTGTCCGCTGCCGTTCAGGAGCCGCGCGGGCGGCGCGGGCAGCGGCGCGGATCGACGCAGCGACGCGAGCGCGGTGGCTTCGGCTTCATCGTCCCCGTTCGTGCGATACACCGACGAGTGCACCACCCGCCCGCTGCGATCGACGGTGAACGAGACGAGGACGAAGGAGCGAAGCATCGCCTGCGGCGTGCCACGCAGCACGAGCGACGGATTGCGCTCGAAGATGCGCTCGGCGATGCGCGCCTTGTAGTCGTCGAGTGTCGGGCTGGGCGCGGGTGTGGCGGGCGCCGTGGCGCGCGCCTGCAGCACGCCGGGCGGCGGCGTGATGGTGCAGGCGGTGGTCGCGAGAAGGAGCATCGACGCGAGGCAGATGCCCGACCGTCGCAGGAATATGGCGAACATGAGCGAAAGAACGGGTGACGCGATGATTCAATAGTAGTCGGTGGTGGCGTCGACGGGTGCATAACTTGCTATCGATGGTTCACCATCGAACGGAGAAAGGAGGGAGTCATGAGCAGCGAAGCGAATCGGCCTGAAGACGCGCAGCCCGCCGAGCATAGCGACAACGAGAAGAGCAAGCTGCCGGAGCGTGACGATGCAGGTCGCAAGCAGGCGCCGAACGACCAGCCGGGGAAAGAGCCGGGCGAAGGCGAGCCGCCGGTGGGTTGAGCGCAGCGCCGGTGCGGTGCTAAGGTAGGGGCGAGGCGCCCCGTGCCTCTTGGGAGAATGCCATGTCACCCGCTAACGATCCCCCTTCCAACGGCGCGCCTGAGCAACAACCCCCGCCGTCACCGGACGAGAACGCATCCGTTCCCGATGCCGACAAGGCCGAGCCGGCGCCGCACGAGCGTCCTGTCAGGACGGACGACAACTGACGCGAGGTCCGCATCAGTCGCGGTACGGCTTGACCAGTTCGGCGCAGCGCAGCGGCGTGATGGAACGCGTGGCGGCGGAATCGGTCGCGCGCGTTTCCACGCAGCGATAGACGCTGTTTGTCTTTTGCAGGAGGTAGGTGTCTTCGGGCAGCCCCGTGCTGCGCGCGGCGACGCTCGTCGTGCTGACCATCGTGTAGCCGTTCTGAATGAGGTCGAAGAGCGTTGTTTCAGATGCGCGCCATTGGGCGTTGGGTGTTTCTTCGGCGCGGGTGGACGGGGCCATGGCGAGCGGCGCGAGCGCGAGAAGAATTGCCGGGATGCCGCTTGGAAATTTCATGCACGGTGCTCCGCGTAAGGAATGGAGGCGTGTTAGATAGAGCGCAGGCGAGGGCGTTCCAAAGCGAATGCATCGCATGCGGGCGTGCAGGGGCACGTATCCTCATAGGTCGATTGCCGATGCCCGCGAGCTGAGCTGAGAAGGCAACGGGAGCGCTTCAATCAACGAACCCGACTCAGGCGCATCTTTTTACGCTGCTTCGCAGCGCGGTCGTTATTGGAAACGTTACCCCATTGGCTTTTCAGAATAACGCACTGGTTTCGTTTCGCCGTTTTGTGGTACTTCTGACGCTCTCTTTCAAGACAGCGGAGAGGTAAGGAACGCAATGTTTCACCTTGGTCCGGACTACGGCATTCACGACGAAAACAACCGGTACACATATCTGTTTTGGCAGAGCATTCATCGATCGGTTTATCTCAGCGTGAGAAATCCACGTATGTTTTTTCCGGCTAGCCATTACTGTTTTTGCACAAACCGGAATGCCACGGAAGTGACTCGCGAAGAGATAGACGCTATCACCATAGCCATGAGAGTCGCCCGCCACGCATTCCTCAACCGTTTCACCGTGATTCGATTATCGAGCTCCGACTCTGACTTGCGTTCGGCGCTCGGTCGCTCCGATAGGTCCTTTCCGCATTGGGTATGGCGGGAAACAAGGGAGATCGCGCAGGCCGTGCGCGAAGCGGTGACGCGAGGCGATTCGATTTTCGTGCCGACGCCCGATGACTTGCGAGTCTGCGTGAAGTCAATTCAGGAAGACCGGCGCAAGCCGCAGGCGATTACCGCGCAATCCGAGCGGTTCAAAAGTACGGCGGGGGGCTGCGAATGCCCCAGGAGGTCGATGAGCCATCGAGCCTGTCAGAAGTTACACCGCTTGCAGACGCCCAGCCGTTCGAATATTCGCCGGACATGCCAGACGGTGACGTGTGGGACGTTGCAAAGACGCCGAATCTCGGGGAACCGGGAAGCTGGTACACGAATTCCGGCAGCGGTCAAATGCGGCTCTATGGTTCTGACGGCAGGCCCGTAGTTGATCTGGATTTCGATCATGTCCACAACGGCTTACGGCCGCACGCGCATAAGTGGGGAACCGGGGGCCGCGATACCGGATACGACGTAGTTCCTTTTAGCCCTTGGTCCTATTAAGAGGATGTATGCAATCGTTCCATGATTGGTTCCGGGTCGGCGTCTCGCTGGATATGGGGACTCATGAGTTAACCATTCAACTTTGCGACGACTTCAAGAAACGCCGCGCCAGCATCTACTTCGAAGGGGCTACTCGTTTCATCGTCGAGGGATTCGTTGCTCAGAACGTCGTCTACAGTTTGACGCTACTGACGGAGTCCTCGACTGAATACGCAGTGGCACGAAAGGCATTGGAGGAGGCGCATCCCTGGGGTGATAACTGGCCCATGAAGAAGATCGCAAGAATCTCCGCGTCGCTCGGCGCCGAGGCAACGGTTGAATTCGACAGGATGCGGTCGGTCGAAGTCGACTCTCATAACCAGTGAGAACACAAAGCTAACATTGCACCGGCAGTAACAGGATGCGGTTGTATGTGAGCGATGGCAGCGGTTGTGGACCTCGACTTCGATCATGACCATGAACAAAGCGTATCGCACGCCCAGAAATGGAGCGTCAAGTTCTTTCACCGGGAAAGATAGTTGCGGGCGCCGCTCACTACTCTTCCGTTGACCAGCGGATGATTACTTCCAGATTCACGCCCGTTCAAACCCTTGCCGATGCACCCAATTTTCACGACGCCGAACTTGTTGCGGTGGAGCATGATCCGGACTCGCGGTCGCTCCGTCTTTCCGAGCGGCGCTGTGACAGCGTCGTGACCACCATGCATGCGCAGGCTCGAACGGGGTTCGCTGACGACGGAAGGGCGCTTTCGTCGGAACAGTTTTTCGCGCTTTCGCAGACGGTGAGGGCGAGCACTGTAGCCGTTCAACGTTGAGCGCCTTGTCTGATCGGCTGAAAGGCCGGTTGCGAAAAGGCCCCGTAAGTCACTTGACTGACGGGGCCTTTGTTCTGTCGCTGGCGGAGGCGGTGAGATTCGAACTCACGGAAGGATCGCTCCTTCGCCGGTTTTCAAGACCGGTGCCTTAAACCGCTCGGCCACACCTCCAGCAAGGCGCGTATTGTAGCGCAACTCGCCAGCCGGAAGAAACGCTCAGCCTTCCAGCGTGCGCGTCGCCTTCAGCGCGGGGAAAAGCCGCATCCACAGCAATGCAACCGCAATCGTGCCGATACCCCCGATCAGCACCGCCGGCACCGCGCCGAACAGGCCCGCCGTCATCCCCGATTCGAATTCGCCGAGCTGGTTCGACGTCCCTATGAAAAGCGAATTGATCGCGCCGACGCGTCCGCGCATCTCGTCCGGCGTCTGCAATTGAACGAGCGACATGCGCACGACCACGCTGATCACATCCGATGCGCCCAGCGCCGCCAGCGCGATCAGCGACACATAGAGATTGCTCGACAGCCCGAACACGATCGTCGCGATGCCGAACGCGATCACGCCGCCGAAAAGCGCCGTCCCCGCGCGCCGTCGCAGCGGAAAATGCGCAAGCCAGATCGATCCGGCCAACGCGCCCGCCGCCGGCGCGGCCCGCAACACGCCCAGCCCCCACGGACCGGTATGCAGGATGTCACGCGCGAACACGGGCAGCAGCGCCGTCGCGCCGCCAAGCAGCACCGCAAAGAGATCGAGCGACAGCGCACCGAGAATCACCGGCTTGCTTCGAATGAAGCCGATCCCGCTGAACAACGCCGCAAACGACAAAGGCGCACGCATGCGGACGGCTTCGTCGATGCGGATCGCCCCGACCGCGCAAGCCGCGACGATGAACGCGACCGTCACCGCGCCATAAACGGTCGACGCGCCGAGCCCGTAAAGCAGGCCACCCATCGCCGGGCCAAGGATCTGCGCGGTCTGATTCGCCGATGTCGACCACGCGCTCGCGTGCTGCAACTGGTTGCGCGCGACGAGATTCGGCAGCAGCGCCGCCATCGATGGCGATTCGAATGCGCGCGCAGCGCCGGTGATCATCGCGATCGCGTAGATCGGCCCGACGTGGTCCCAGCCGCGCCACGCCCCGAAGCACAGCACCAGCGCCGCGATGCCCTCGATCGTCTGACAGACGTACGCAATGGTGCGCCGGTCATAGCGATCCGCCACATGCCCGACCACGAGCGTGAGCACGAACATCGGCAGGAACTGCGCGAGCCCGACGAGCCCGAGCGCAAACGCGCTGTGCGTGATCGAATAGACCTGCCATCCGATCGCGACCGACATCATCTGAAACGCCACCGACGACATCACCCGCGCGCTCCAGAAAAGCGCGAACGGACGATGCCGCATCACCGAGCCGGGCGCCATCGTCGGCGCGCTCAACGGTCCGTATCCTTCAGGAACAGCTCCTGCAGATCGTTCAGAAACCGCTGGCCGAGTTCGGTCGGCGCAATGCGCTCGAAATCGCGCGTGATGAGTCCGCGCTTCTCCGCTTCGACGAGCGCGGGCTCGATGGCGGACATCGCCAGGCCCGTGCGCTCGACGAACGCGTGCACCGGAAAACCCTCGACCAGCCGCAGCGTGTTCAGCATGAACTCGAAAGGCAGATCGCGCGGACCGACTTCACGCTCTTCCTGAACCGCGCTCTGCCCGGACGACAACGCCTGATCCATATACGTCGACGGATGCTTGAAGCGCGCCTGCCGCACGATCTTCTGCGGAAAGGACAGCTTGGTATGCGCGCCGGCACCGATGCCGAGATAGTCGCCGAAACGCCAGTAGTTCAGATTGTGCCGGCTCTGCCGATGCGGCTTCGCATACGCCGATACTTCGTAGCGCTCGTAGCCCGCATCTCGCGTGCGCTCGTGAATCCAGTCCTGCATGTCGGCGGCGGCATCGTCGTCGGGCAAGGCGGGCGGATACTTCGCAAAGAGCGTGTTCGGCTCCATCGTCAGGTGATACAGCGACAGATGCGGCGGCGCGAACGCAATCGCCGTCTCGATGTCCTGCCGGCATTCGGCGAGCGTCTGCTGCGGCAACGCGAACATCAGATCGAGATTGAAGTTGTCGAAGTGCTTCCCGGCGATCTCCACCGCGCGCCTGGCTTGCGTCGCATCGTGGATGCGCCCGAGCGCCTTCAGATGCGCCTCGTTGAAGCTCTGAATGCCGATCGACAGGCGATTCACCCCGCTTGCCCGATACTGCGCGAACTTCTCGGCTTCGAACGTGCCCGGGTTGGCTTCGAGCGTGATCTCCGCGTCGGCGTCGAGGGGGAGCAGGGCGCGGGCATCGGACAACAAGCGATCGAGCCCCTTCGCCGAGAGCAACGACGGCGTGCCGCCGCCGATGAAGATGGTATGGACCTGACGTCCCCATACGAGCGGCAACGCGCTTTCGAGATCGGCGCGCAACGCATCGAGATAACGGTCTTCGGGGAAGGTATCGTCCTTCGATTCGTGCGAGTTGAAATCGCAGTACGGACACTTGCGCACGCACCACGGAAAATGCACATAAAGCGAAAGCGGCGGCAGCGACGTGAGCCGGATGCTTCCCGGCGACGTGAACGCCTGAACGACATTGATCGTCTTCGGTCCCGTGCTCACGCCAGTTCCTTCAGCCGTTGCAGCAGATCACGCAGCGCGAGCGCACGATGGCTCAGCGCGTTCTTGCGTGCGGGCTCGAGTTCGGCGGCCGTCGCGTTGAGCGTCGGCAGAAAGAAATAAGGATCGTAGCCGAAGCCGTTCGCGCCGCGCGGCGCATCGATTACTTCGCCATGCCAACGGCCTTCCGCGATGAGCGGTTCGGGATCGTTCGCATGCCGCACCAGCACGAGCACGCAGAAATAGTAAGCGCGGCGGTCGGTCTCGTTCGCGAGGTCCGCGACGAGCCGCGCATTGTTGGCGGCGTCGCTTTTTTCGCCGCCGTTGATCATCGCGTAGCGCGCCGAATAGACGCCGGGTGCGCCGTTCAGCGCACGCACGCAGAGGCCGGAGTCGTCCGCGAGCGCGGGCAGGCCCGTCAGCGACGACGCGTGACGCGCCTTCGCCAGCGCATTCTCGACGAACGTCGCATGGGGCTCTTCCGCTTCCGGCACGCCGAGCTCGCCCTGCGCGATAAGTTCGATGCCCGCCGCCCCCAGCAGCGATGCGAATTCGCGCAGCTTGCCCGCGTTATTGGACGCGAGCACCACGCGCTTCATGCCGTGCGTATCAGACACCTTCGATCTCCAGCGCGGCCTTCTGCTTCGCGATCAGCGCCCTGATTCCGCTATCCGCGAGATCGAGCAGCGCGTTCATTTCGTCACGCGAGAACGGCGCGCCTTCCGCCGTGCCCTGCACCTCGACGAAACCGCCTGCGCCCGTCATCACGACGTTCATGTCGGTATCGCATTGCGAGTCTTCTTCGTAGTCGAGATCGAGCACCGGCGATCCATCGAAGATGCCGACCGAAATCGCAGCGACGAAGTCCTTCACCGGCGATTGCGCGATGCGCCCGCTTGCCAGCAGCTTCGTTGCCGCATCGTGCGCGGCGACGAACGCGCCGGTGATGCTCGCCGTGCGCGTGCCGCCGTCCGCCTGGATCACGTCGCAATCGATATGCAGCGTGCGCGGGCCGAGCGCGTTCAGGTCGAACACCGAGCGCAGCGCGCGGCCGATCAAACGCTGGATTTCCTGCGTGCGGCCCGTCTGCTTGCCACGCGCGGCTTCGCGGTCGCTGCGCGTGTGCGTCGCGCGCGGCAGCATGCCGTATTCCGCGGTCAGCCAGCCTTGCTCGCGTCCGCTCAGAAACGCAGGCACGCGCTCGGCGATGCTCGCCGTGCAGATCACCTTGGTATCGCCGAACTCGACGAGCACCGATCCTTCCGCGTGCTTTGTGTAATGCCGCGTGATGCGAACATCGCGCAACTGATTGTCGCGACGGCCGCTCGGACGTGGAATGGAAGGCTTCAGCAGGGGAGAGTCGGTCATGGTGATCCGCAGTAAGAGAGGTCAGGCGCGGCTTCGAATCCGAGCGCGCCGGGTGAAGCAATTTTATCGTCATTCAACGGGTGGCGTTGCCGGGCGCGGCGGGGATCGGATGTTTCGGGCGCGCCTTTCCGGGCGGCCCGCGCGGCAAAAATGGGATAATGCCGATTCATCGCCCGGCGGCACGCGCGTGCCCATCCCAATGCACCTTCAGACACGCCGGGCGTTTCGTTGAACCGGCCTTCGCAAGCAAGGCTCACATCGCGGGACGGACCATGATCTACAGCATGACAGGCTATGCCAGCGCGACGCGGGAAGTCGTCGCGAATGGCGCGGGACCCAATGGCGCGGGCGGTTCGGGCGTCGGCGTATCGGTCGAATTGCGCACGGTGAATTCGCGCTTTCTCGACCTGAATTTCCGCATGCCCGAAGACGTGCGCGCGACGGAACCGCAACTGCGCGAAATGCTGATGACGAAGCTCTCGCGCGGCAAGGTCGATATTCGCATCAACCTGAATCGCGTCGAGCAGACGGCGAACGCGGGCGCGCTCAATCGCGATGCGCTCACGCAACTCGCGACGCTCGAGCGCGCGGTGCTCGACGTTTTCCCCGATGCGGAGCGCATGCGCACCGGCGAGATTCTTCGCTGGCCGGGCGTGCTGGCGGAAAGCTCGGTGTCGCCGGAAACGCTGCGCGAAGCGGTGCTCGCGTGCGGCAAGCAGGCCATCGCCGATCTCATCGACGTGCGCGCGCGTGAAGGCGCGGCGCTTGGCAACGTGCTCGTCAGCAACGTGACGGAAATGGAAGCGATCGTCGCGCGCATCACGCCGCTCGTGCCGGAACTCATCGCCAAGCATCAGCAGAAGATCGTCGAGCGATTGCAGGATGCGCTCGGCATCGCGACTGCCGAGAACGCCGCGACGACGAGCGTGCCGCGCGAAGAGATTGCCGAGCGCATCCGTCAGGAGGTGACGATGTACGGCATTCGTATCGACATCGCCGAAGAGTTGCAGCGGCTGACCGCGCACCTCGCCGAAACGCGCCACGTGCTGCAGAAGGGCGGCAAGGTCGGCAAGCGGCTCGACTTCATGATGCAGGAGCTCAATCGCGAAGCGAACACGCTCGGCTCCAAGGCGGCCGCGAAGGAACTCGCGGATGCATCGATGACGCTCAAGCTGCTCATCGAACAGATGCGCGAACAAGTACAGAATCTGGAGTAACGCAACATCATGCCGAACACCACACATCGCTCGCATAGCAACTATACGGGCGTCTATCCCGGCAACCTGTTCATGGTGGTCGCGCCGTCGGGCGCGGGCAAGTCCACGCTCGTCAACGCGCTGCTCGCCCAGGACCCGGCCATTCGCCTGTCGGTGTCGTACACCACGCGCGATCCGCGTCCGATGGAAACCAACGGCGTGCAATATCACTTCGTGTCGGTCGAAGACTTCATGGAACGGCACGACAAGGGCGAGTTCCTCGAGAGCGCCGAGGTCCACGGCAATTACTACGCGACCTCGCGCCTGTGGATCGAAGACCAGATGAAGATGGGCCACGACGTGCTGCTCGAAATCGACTGGCAGGGCGCGCAACAGGTCAAGAAGCAGTTCCGGAACGCGGTGGAGATTTTCATTCTGCCGCCGTCGCTCGATGCGCTCGAAGACCGGCTCAAGAAGCGCGGACAGGACTCCGAAAAAGTGATCGTGCGACGCCTGCTCGCGGCGGGCAGCGAGATGGCGCATGCATCGGAGGCGGAGTATGTGGTCATCAACGAGAACTTCGATCGCGCGCTCACCGAACTGCAATGCCTCGTCACGGCGACGCGCCTGCGCTTCACGTCTCAATACGCGCGTCATACGCAGCTTTTCGTCGACCTCGGCATTCATCCCTCGCACGCGTCGTGACGCGAGCCGTGGCCGGGGCGTATCGGTCACATAAGGTAGAATAAAACTCATATTGAGAAGGAAACAAACATGGCCCGCATTACCGTCGAAGACTGCCTGAAACAAATTCCGAATCGCTTCGAGCTGGCGCTCGCGGCAACGTATCGTGCGCGCCAGCTGGCGCAAGGTCACACCCCGAAGATCGAAAGCCGCGACAAGCCGACCGTCGTCGCGCTGCGCGAAATCGCAGCGGGGCAAGTCGGCGTCGAAATGCTGAAGAAGGTGCCCGTCTAAGGGCCGCCGGCTTCAACGTCCGGCTTCAACGTCTTATCGCATCACACGCGTTTCATTTCCTGCAACCGGCGCGACAGATCGTCAAGCGGCGCGTCACACGAACACGGAGGCGAACTTGAGTCAGACACCGTTGCCCGTCTCCGCGTCAGTGGACCCCGAGATCGAGACCCAGACCGATCCCGAGATCGATCAGGACGCGCTTCTCGACGCCGACAAGCCGCACGCCGCGCGCAAGTACATCGATGCGGTCCTCGAACAGTCGTTTCGCCACCTGTTCGGCCCGACCGCGACGCCCGAGCAGCCGCGCAAGCACGATGTCGTTTCCATCGCGAACCTGACGAACGCGCTCGCGAGCTATATCTCGGCCGACGAGATCAAGGAAGTCAAGGCGGCGTTCCATTTCAGCGACGAAGCGCATCTCGGGCAGTATCGCCAGAGCGGCGAGCCGTACATCACGCATCCGGTGGCGGTCGCCGAAATCTGCGCGGGCTGGAAGCTGGATGCACAATCGATCATGGCGGCGCTCCTGCACGACGTGATCGAAGACCAGGGCGTGACCAAGACCGAAATCGCGGAGCGCTTCGGCGCGAAAGTCGCGGAACTGGTCGACGGCTTGTCGAAGCTCGACAAGATGGAGTTCCGCAATCGCGAGGAAGCGCAGGCGGAAAACTTCCGCAAGATGTTGCTCGCGATGGCGCGCGACGTCCGCGTGATTCTCGTCAAGCTCGCGGACCGGCTGCACAACATGCGCACCCTCGGTGCGGTGCCGCCGGAAAAGCGGCGGCGCGTGGCGCGCGAAACGCTGGACATCTACGCGCCGATTGCACATCGGCTCGGTCTCAACAATACCTATCGCGAACTGCAGGACCTGAGCTTCGCGAACTTCAATCCGAACCGCTACGCCACGCTCGAAAAAGCGGTGAAGGCGGCGCGCGGCAACCGGCGCGAAGTGGTCGGCAAGATTCTCGAAGCGGTGCAGCGCACCATCGCGGATGCAAAGATTTGCGCGGAAGTCACCGGCCGCGAAAAGACCATCTACAGCATCTACAAGAAGATGCGCGACAAGCAGTTGTCGTTCTCGCAGGTGCTGGACGTCTACGGCTTTCGCGTCGTCGTCGAAAGCGCGCTGGAGTGCTACACATGCATCGGCGCGTTGCATGCGCTCTACAAGCCCGTGCCGGGCAAGTTCAAGGATTACATCGCGATTCCGAAGGTCAACGGCTATCAGTCGTTGCACACGACGCTCGTCGGGCCGTTCGGCGCGCCCATCGAGTTTCAGATTCGCACCCGCAAGATGCATGAAATCGCCGAAGCGGGCGTCGCGGCGCACTGGCTTTACAAAAACGGCGGCGCGGATCTCAACGATGTGCAGAAGCGCGCGCATCAGTGGTTGAAGTCGCTGCTCGACATTCAGAGCGAAGCCGGCGATTCGAGCGAATTCCTCGAACACGTCAAGATCGATCTGTTCCCGGACGCGGTCTACGTTTTCACGCCGAAGTCGAAGATCATGCCGCTGCCGCGCGGCGCGACCGCGCTCGACTTCGCGTATTCGATCCACAGCGACCTGGGCAACCAGTGCGTCGCGGTGAAGATCAACAACGAGCTTCTGCCGCTGCGCACGGAGCTGAAGAGCGGCGATATCGTCGAAGTGATCACCGCGCCGTATTCGAAGCCGAATCCGGCGTGGCTCGGTTTCGTACGCACCGGAAAGGCGCGCTCGGCCATTCGTCACTATCTCAAGACGATGCGCCTGAACGAGTCGGTGCAACTTGGCGAGCGGCTCGTCGATCAAAGTCTGAAGGGCTATGGCCTCGCGCTCTCCGAAGTCACGCCGGAAGTGTGGGAAAAGCTCGTGCAGTGGACCGGCAACAAGACTCGCCAGGAAATTTTCGCGGACATCGGTCTCGGCCGGCGCGTCGCGGCGGTGATGGCGAAGCGCATCGAAGTCTTGATGAACGGCATCGCCGATGATGACGAGCATCCGCATCGCGAGCATCACCATACGAACACCGCGCCGCCGGTGGTGATCACGGGCACGGAAGGCATGTCGGTGCAGTTGTCGCCGTGCTGCCGTCCGATTCCCGGCGACAACATCATGGGCTATATCGGCATCGGGCTCGGCATGGCGATTCACACGACCGAATGCCGCGTCGCCCAACGCATTCATCGGCGCGATCCGGGCCGCTGGATCGACGTCGCGTGGGCGCCGCAGCCGGGCCGCCTGTTCGATGTCGCCGTCAAGGTGCTCGTCAGGAACACCAAGGGCGTGTTTGCTCGCGTCGCGGCGGACATCACGTCGGCGGACGCGAACATCGTCCATATCGCGATGGACGAAGACGTCTCGCAGGAAGCGAAGCTGCTGCGTTTCGTGATCCAGGTGAGCGACCGCGTGCACCTCGCCAACGTGATGCGCCGCGTGCGCACCAACCACGACGTGATGCGCATCGCGCGGGAGCGTCCGAGCGACGAGCCGCATCATCGCAATCAGGACGGCGGCATGCGTGTCGACCGCGAACGCGCCGACTACTGAGCGGCGCGGGAACGCGGCGTGCATGCCTTTTGTCATTGTCATTCGACTGAAAGCATGGGAAGCGCCGCAATGAATACATCCGATCTCGAAGGCGCCACGCTCGACTACTGGGTCGCGCGAGGGCTGCATGACTTCATCCGAGAAATCTACTTCACCGATAGTGGGGAGACGCTTTCCATTCGCGGCAATGATCGCGGGAAGGCATGGGACGGGCGGTTCTTGCCGTCGACTTCCTGGGAGGCGGCTTCTGTCGTCCTCGAGCGCGCCTGCCGGCTCGAGATGAGCGATCACGGGCGGGGCGAAGTGCAATGTACCGTGACCTTCGGTGCGGATGGGCAGCCGGTGGAGGGGCGGGGACCGTCGTTGCGCATCGCGCTGCTGCGGGCGTTCGTGCGGCACGCTTTCGGTGAGTCCGTCGAGGATGTTTATCTACGGCATCCCCAGACGTTGCTTGGAACTCAGGCCGAATCTATTGGTGAGCAAAGTGCTGTCAGTACGACGGGGGATGTCCCCGTGCCTGAAGGGCGGATCGGCGATGTCAGGTCGGCGCCGCGGCCTTGAGTTTTTTCTTGTGCCTTGCGGCGCGGCCCCGCGGCGCTTGCTTCGTGTCGGTTTATTAGGCTGCGCCTCGCCGAGGCGGGGCCGATTTTCTTCGCTGTCGGCCAGAGTTGGCGCTTTGGCGCCTTACGCTGGTCCCATGCAAAGAAAGGAGCTTTCACACCGCCCGCAGCATGCCCGGCGCGATCGCACTTGCCCTAGCAGCGGCAATCGCTTAAGTGTCGGCCGCATAGGCAGTACGGGTTAGGTGCGATTAGCCACTGTGGCACCGCGCACTCCACTTAGTGGTGAGCGGCTCATTCATCCGGCACAGCGCTTGGCGCTGCCGTGGAGTGCTCTGCCGTTGGGTGCCTCACTCGATTTGCGCCGCGCCAAACGAAAAGGGCCTTCCGTATGGAAGGCCCTTCGAAAAATGGCGCGGCTGGCAGGATTCGAACCCACGACCCCTTGGTTCGTAGCCAAGTACTCTATCCAACTGAGCTACAGCCGCACGCAAAACGGTACTGCTATGTTACTTCGACGCGCTTGTGGTTAAGCGCTCGATGCCTTCGTTCCAAACGAAAACACCGGAATGAGTGGCGCGGCTGGCAGGATTCGAACCCACGACCCCTTGGTTCGTAGCCAAGTACTCTATCCAACTGAGCTACAGCCGCACGCAGAAGCGGAATTATAGCGAAGCCTTTTTCAAAAAGGAAGAGTTTTCGACCGAAAGATCGACGCATCGTTTGCATTCGACCGCTGCCGCCACCATCGCGCAGTCAGGTCCGATCGCGCTTCGCCCCTTGGGGCGTGGTAAGTTGATGGTCTGAACCCATCCGCAGAATACTGAAACTGGTTGGTACGATGAACAAGGCATTTGTCAAAGAATCGGACGAGAGCGACGACGACCTCGAACTGAACCAGCCCGATGTCCCGGCCGGCGCCAAGAACTACATCACGCCGGCAGGGCATGAGAGGCTGCGCAGCGAGTTGCTGCAGCTCCTCGATACCGAACGTCCCGAAGTCGTCAGGCTCGTGTCCTGGGCGGCGTCCAACGGCGATCGTTCGGAGAATGGCGATTACATCTACGGCAAGCGCCGTCTGCGTGAAATCGACCGCCGCATCCGCTTCCTGACCAAGCGCCTCGACCTCGCGGAAGTCGTGGATGCGCGCAAGCAGGAAAACGTCGACCAGGTGTTCTTTGGCGCGACGGTCGACTACGCGGGCGACGACGGAATCGTGCATACGGTGACGATCGTCGGTATCGACGAGGTCGATCTCGATCGCGGCCACGTCAGCTGGATCTCGCCGGTCGCGCGTGCGCTGCTCAAGGCCAGGATCGGCGATACGGTGCCGCTGCACACGCCCGCAGGCGTTCAGCAGATCGATATTCTCGACGTGCGTTATCCGCGCTGAAACCGAACCGGAAACGCAGAACGAAAAAAAGCCGCTCCGAAGAGCGGCTTTTTCACAACTGTGCTGCGGATACGGCTTAGAAGCGGTGACGAACGCCAACCGTTGCCGAAACCTGGTTCGACGACGACGACATACCGACGCCGTTGATCGTCGCGCCCAGATCCGAGCCGTCCAGGCCGGTCACGTGCTGGTACTCGCCCTGCAGGTACACGTCGGTACGCTTCGACAGCGCGTACGCCGTTTGCAGGTCGACCTGATGCCACTTCGGGGCGATACCGTCGATGCGGCTGTTCGTGTACGTGTAGTTCGCAGCGAGCGACAAAGCCGGCGTCAGGTTGTAACGGCCGTTGACTTCGTAGTTCGTGAAGCGAACGTGGCCGTTCGACAGGTTGAAGGGCGAGCCCGTCTGCGTGCCGACCGCGCTGATTTGCGTAGCGTTGTCCAGCATCGTCTGCGTGAACACGAAACCGACCGTCGCCGGACCGAACGCGTAGTTGATGCCGCCGCCGAACACGCGCTGACGGCCTGCGACGAACGGAGCGTCGCCAGCAACTGCGCCGCCTGCTTGCAGCGGATTGTTGCCGTTGTTCAGCTGCATGTACGCACCGGCGATGTTCAACGGACCGTAGTTGTACGACACGCCTGCGCTGTATTCACGGTTGTTCGAGAAACCGCCGGCTGCGTTCGAGAAGCCATACTGTGCGCCGAACTTGAAGCCAGCGTAGTTAGCGCTCGTGTACTTGACCGAGTTGTTGACGCGGAACGTGTTGTCCAGGTTGTCGTTGTCGAACGGGTGGGCGAACTGCGTGCCGCCGTATTGCGTACCCGTCAGCGCCAGAGGCCCGAGGAAGTCGACCACGGAGTCATACTGACGGCCAAGCGTGATCGCGCCGAACTGGTTGCTCGACAGACCGACGAAAGCCTGACGGCCGAACTCACGACCGCCCTGGCCGTTCGTGCCGTTCATGATGTTGAAGCCGTTCTCCAACGTGAAGATCGCCTTCAGACCGCCACCCAGGTCTTCAGAACCACGCAGGCCCCAACGGCTGCCGTTGACCGAGCCGCTCGTCGCCTTCCAGTTGCTATGGCCAGGGCCGCCGACCGTCGTCACGTTGTTGTTCGTGTAGGTGATGCCCGCATCGATCAGGCCGTACAGCGTGACGCTGCTTTGCGCGTGGGCAGCGGTAGCGAAAACGCCCGACAGGGCAGCGACCATGAGAGTCTTTTTCATCTTTGTAACTCCGAGAGCAGTTTGGGCCTAAGGGTCCCAGGCTTTGAGGAAACCTCCGTGCGGCGCGCTGCGAGAGGCGCGGCCACCGGAGCAATGCGTCCGAAGGTGCGACACATTTGTTTCCGGACCAGACGAAGTGTAAAGACGGCGTTACAAAGCGGATGTTCCAGAATCCGCAATAAATCATTCTGCAATCAGCAATGATCGCCCGACGGCGTTTTCTCCTTTATACACAAGGGTTTATAAGCGAATAAAGTCGTAAGGGCGTGGGTGTCAACAAGACAGCGTTGCGCAAGTGCTACATGAAACCGGGGCATTCGCAATGGGAAAATGCCGAAGTGATGATTGTTGATGGTAATGAAACAGACGTTTGTGCGTTCCGACTGTAATTCATGCGTGGCGTATGGCTATACTGCCGTTTCTGCTTTCCGAAGCAGACTTTTTCGTTGACGGAAAAGATCTCCAAACTTTGTCAGCGCGACTTCCCGGTCGCGCTTTTTTTTCGCGGTCGCGCCGGCATGGGCCGGGAGGGCTCTAGGCCATGTTCCGTGGGCCTGTGCGGAGCGCCGGGTAGCCGTGTGAAAACGCTCGCCCGATAGTCCGCTACAGAATGTCCGTTGGCTCCGCCATGGCAGTAAGTTTTGCTGACGAACTCGATCGTGCCTTTCCGGTTCGAATTAACGCTGCTTATAAAATGAGTTGACGAGTGGGTCATAAATACACACAGCAATTGCGCGAATAAAGGCGGAGCGATGTAGTGGATTCATTCAGAATCCGTGTCCTGTGCATTTTCATAGCTATGAATCCGGTCGGCATTAACGGATTAATACGGCTGGAAACTAAATAATCGCGTGGAGGTTAAAAGAGTCCATGCGGAAAGCGCACAAAAAGTTTAGCGTGTTCAAGAGAGCCGCCGCCTTGGATCGCCCGGCAGGCTGGGCGCTCCGTCCGACGGGGCCGGCCGCCGGGCGGGTTTGTCGTCACTTTCCGTCGGACTGCACTACCACAACCAAAATACGGGTGGTGATAAATCGTCCGCAACGTAGGCGGCTGCGACAACCGGGTTATCCTCAATTGCTGATTATCTTCTGTGCTGTCGAATGGATAACGAATGCGCGAAGCCGAGGTCTCGCAGACCGTAAATCAGTGAAACTACTAACCAATGCGCAAATCGATATTAGCAAAAGTACAATTTGCCGATGTCAATGCGTTTTCCCACACTCCATCGCTGCGGGAAAACGCCGTACGTTAGAATGCACGATCCGATCGTCATCGCGATCTTCGATCCGCCTCAACCCAGCCGTCCCACGATGCTTCCCGACTCATTGCCCCAATCCGCACTGCCCGCCGAACCGATCGTTTTCGTCGATCTCGAAACCACGGGCGGCACGCTGGGCGTCGACCGCATCACGGAAATCGGCATTGTCGAGGCGGGGCCGCAAGGCGTGTCGCAATGGACATCGCTCGTCAATCCCGGCAGGCCGATTCCCGCGTTCATCCGCCAGCTCACCGGCATCGACGATTCGATGGTCCGCGACGCGCCCACCTTCGAGCAACTCGCCTCCGGCCTGATGGAGCGGATGAGCGGACGGCTCTTCATCGCGCACAACGCGCACTTCGACCACGGATTCCTGAAGGGCGAGTTCAGGCGTATCGGCATGCGTTTCTCGCCGGATGTGCTCTGTACCGTTCAGCTTTCGCGTGCGATCTATCCGCGAGAGACCCGCCATGGCCTCGATGCGCTCGTCGAACGTCATGCGCTGTTGCCTTCGGCGCGGCATCGGGCGCTCGCAGACGCCGATCTGCTATGGCAGTTCTGGCAGCATCTTCATGGCGCGCATCCGCAAGACGTGCTGCGCGCGCATGTCGAGCGCGTCACGCGACGGTTCCAGCTCGCGGCGCATATCGACGAAGACACGATCGAGCGTATCCCGGCGGGCTGCGGCGTCTATATGTTCTATGGCGACGATGACCTGCCGCTCTACGTCGGCCGCAGCGTGCGGCTGCGTCAGCGCGTGCGCTCCCATCTGACGGGGCCGCGGCGATCCGCGAAGGACATGCGCCTCGCCGCGCTCGTACGGCGTGTCGAATGGAAGGCGACGGGCGGTGAAATCGGCGCGATGCTTGCCGAAGCGCAGATGATTGCAACGCTGCGTCCGTCGCTGAATCGCGTTTCGAAGTCGCGCACCGGCGATGCGCGCGGCGCGCCGTGGCTGCATGCGGGCGCGATCGCGATCGAGGAGCGCGACGCGTTAACGGGCGCGCGCGCGTGGCATGTCGTCGACAAATGGCAGTATCTCGGGACGGCCGGCACGTTGACCGAAGCGCGGGCGTTATGCGTGGCCGCCACGCCGCAGGCATTCGACCTGGCAACCTACCGGATTCTTGCCGAGCGCCTTTCGCGGGGACTCGCCGTCACACCGCTCGCGCTCGATGCGCTCGTCAACGTAACGTAGCGTAGCGTCGCGCAATCCGACGCCGGTCGGTTCAACCAACCGCGCCCACACCGCCGGTCGCACACACATGTGACAACGCGCGCGAAAGCGGCGCGTTCATCGACGACTCATAGCGCGTCAGATGCTTCCAGCGCGCGACGCTGTCGGCGAGGCGAAGCGGGCAGTCGTCGGCATGACGAATCGGCTCGATGCGCGCCAGTGCGCTCAGCAGCGACCGCGTGAGCTGATCCAGTTTCGGCCGCGTATCACGGGCGAGATCGGGCGGCGTGCCTTCCGGCGCGGCCCGCACCGCGCGCCAGCTGGCGAAGAGGGCGTTTTGCACGTCCTTGCTGGCGTCGATCTGATCGCGGAAGAACTGTTGCGCGAATTCGGGGTCCACTTGCGCGGCGAGTGCCCGCTGTTCGACCTGTTTCAATAACGCCGCCTCACGCGGTTCGTCGGTAATCGGCTCGTGCTTCGCCCATTTCCAGCGCGCGACCGGTTCGGCCAAAGCCAGCCGTTGCGAAACCAGTGCGATGAGATTCGTGAACGCGGTGTCGTCGCCGTCGGCGTGCGCGGGCGTGACGAAGGCGAGGAAGAGCGCCGAAGCGGCGGTTATCGCGTGAAGGGAACGAAGAAGGGAAGGTCGGCGCATCGGTGATGGGCGGAAGCTGGCGAAACCGCCAGCATAGCGCAGCGACTTCAGCCGGCGAAACGGACGCGCGCCGGCCAGCGACGATCGACGATATTCGAGGGCGCGCGACGCCCGCCGGCGTCGAGCCGTATGCGGACTTCGGAGTCCGGGTGCGCCACGCGCAAGGGCGTCAGGATCACGTCGACGACAGGGCGATGAGATTCGCCGCCGTTATTTCGACGACGCCATCTTGCGCTGTTCGTCGAAGAACGCGCGCACGTGCTCCGGCAACTCGGTCGCGAGAAACTCGACCGCCACCGGCTCCGGGTCCGGCGAATACACTTTATCGGGCGTCGGGATCTTCGTCGGTTTCGCGTCCATGGTTCTCTCCTCGGGTGACGTCAACTGTTGCGTTGCTGCGGATGCGACCGTTCGCGTGAATCGCATCCTTACTAATCCAATACCACTTCCTTGTGTTTATGCGTTATCGGAATCGTCGCTGCCTGACTTGAGCGGCGCGTCGGACCCGGCATGATCTTTCGTGAGTCCTTCGGTAATTTGCGCGCGATGCCCTGCTTCGCATTCCGGTCGCACGACCCCGCCCGCCAAGGCGCGTGGCGTCTGTCCTTGCCGACGACGCCTGCCGCACGCTTCCAACTCTAGCCTTTCCTCTATAGGTATAACGATACCGGGAAACCATCGTTGACGACTCATGCTGCGGAGCGGAAAATGGGTCGCTCCTGTATGAAACCGCACATAACGCGCGAATTAGCCGGCGCGGTCAAGGCACGCCAAAACGGAACAGCGCGACAGCGAGATCCGCTGTGTGCGCCGAGCCAGGGAGTCGGATGAGTCGCGCCGAACCGCGAACGCAAAGCAAAAACCCGCGTCACTTGCGTGAACGCGGGTTTTTGTTTGATGCTGAATCTTGTGGTGCCGGAAAGAGGAATCGAACCCCCGACCTTCGCATTACGAATGCGCTGCTCTACCGTCTGAGCTATTCCGGCATCAGAGAAACAAGATTATAGCGAGCACCTTCTCGTTTTGGCAATAGCCTGAATCAAATTTTCTTTTCGAGATGGTAGCCGGTCACGCGCTCGACTTCGTTCTTCGAGCCGAGGAAGACCGGCACGCGCTGATGCAGGCTCGTCGGAACGATATCGAGGATGCGTTGCTCGCCATTCGTCGCCGCGCCGCCAGCCTGTTCGACGATGAACGCCATCGGGTTTGCCTCGTACATCAGACGCAGCTTGCCGGGCTTCGATGGATCGCGACGATCGGCGGGGTACATGAAGATGCCGCCGCGAGTCAGGATGCGATGCACGTCCGCGACCATCGATGCGATCCAGCGCATGTTGAAGTCCGCGCCGCGCGGGCCGTCCTTGCCCTCGTTCAACTCGCCAATGTAGCGCTGCACCGGCTCGTACCAGTGGCGGCTGTTCGACGCGTTGATCGCGTATTCGCGTGTTTCGGCCGGCACCTGCATATCGCGCTGCGTCAGCACCCACGAGCCCAGTTCGCGGTCGAGCGTGAAGCAGTTCACGCCGTTGCCGGTGGTCAGCACGAGCACCGTCTGCGGACCGTAGACCGCATAGCCGGCGGCCACCTGCGCCGAGCCCGGCTGCATGAACGCAGCTTCGGTCGGCTCCGCGCCGTCGGGGCAGCGCAACACGGAGAAGATCGTGCCGATGGATACGTTGACATCGATATTCGACGAGCCATCGAGCGGATCGAAGGTCAGCAGGTAATTGCCCTTCGGATAGCGGTTCGGGATCGGGAAGATCTTTTCCATCTCTTCCGACGCCATGGCGGCCAGGTTCCCGCCCCATTCGTTGGCTTCGAGCAGAATCTCGTTCGAGAGCACGTCCAGCTTCTTCTGCACTTCGCCCTGGACGTTTTCGCTGCCCGCCGAGCCGAGCGCGTCGCCGAGCGCGCCCTTGCTGACCTGGTAGCCGATCTGCTTGCAAGCGCGCGCGACGACTTCGATCAACAGACGCAGGTCGGCCGGCAGGTTTTGATGTTCACGCTGCTGCTCGATCAGATACTTGGTCAGCGTGGTACGGCTGGAGATGGAGGACATGCGGAGCTCCGTGAGCGTTTAGACGAATGTTCACGATTGTAACCGCTCGATTCGGTCATTCCTTATGACAGCGCCCGCCGATGCCCGCCATAAGCGAGAACGGCCGTCGCGCGAATGCTCGCGCGGCGGCCGTTCAGGCTGCTAGCAACGCTCAGGACGCCAGTGCTTTCTCCACGACTTCCCGTACGTCGCGTGACTTCACCTTCGACGCCACTTCGGTCAACGCCGCATGCATCTTCTCGCGAAGCTGCGGCGTGAAGCGTCGCCACATTTCGAGTCCGCGCGCGAGACGCGCGGCGACTTGCGGATTGAGCGCATCGAGCGCGATCACCTGTTCGGCCCAGAACGCGTAGCCGGAACCGTCGACGGCATGGAACTGGGCGGGATTGCCGCTGCAGAAGCTGAAAATGAGCGAGCGCGCGCGATTCGGATTCTTGATGTTGAACGCCGGATGCTGCATCAGCTCGCGCACGATATCGATCACCTTGCGATCCGCCCCGCCGCGCTGCGTCGCCTGCAGCGCGAACCACTTGTCGATGACGAGCGGCTCCTTCTCGAAGCGGCGATAGAAGTCTTCGAGCGCGGCATCGGCGACCGTCGCGCTCGCGCCTGCCGTCGCGCTCGCCAGCAGCAGCGCGGAAAGCGCCGCCGAGCGATCGGTCATGTTGTTGGCGTCGTCGTACTGTTTCTGCGCGAGCTTACCGCCGTCACGCGGATCGTCCAGCTGGCTCAGATAGGCGAGGGCCAGATTCTTCAGGCCGCGCTTGCCGGCGTCTTCGGGCGTCGGCCGATATTCGCCCGGCGTCCGGTTCGCCTCGTAGAGCGCGAGCCACTTGTCGCGCAGGCGCGACGCCAGTTGCCGGCTCATGAACACGCGCGCCGCATGCACAGCGGCCGGGTCGGACACGCTCATCTGCTCGGCCAGATAGCTCTCCGACGGCAGCATCAGCGCGAGCTCGCGGAATGCGGGCGTGAGCGTCGTGTCGTCGAGCACGCGGGCGAACGCGGCGATGGTTTCATCGTCGAGAGATAGCGTCTCACCCTTCGCCGCGCGTCCCGCCAGCGCGAGCAACTCGCGCGTCGCGAGCCGCTGACCGGCTTCCCAGCGGTTGAACGGATCGCTGTCGTGCGCGAGCAGGAACGCGAGCTGTTCATTGGTGTAATCGAAATCGACGATGACCGGCGCCGAGAAATTGCGCAGCAGCGACGGCAGCGGCGGCTCGTTCACATCGACGAACGTGAACGACTGTTCGCGCTCCGTGAGTTCGAGCACGCGAGTGGTGCCGCCCGGCTGCGGCTCGCCGTCGAGCCGCAGCGGCAGATCCGCGCCGTTCGCCCCGATGAGACCGACCGAGAACGGAATCAGCAGCGGTCCCTTCTGGGTCGCCCGCGCCGCCTCCGACGTCTCGCCGTAACCTTGCGCAAGCGTCAGCGTGTAGCGCTTCGCGGCGGCGTCGTACGATGCGCGCACCGTCACGCGCGGCGTGCCGGCCTGGCTGTACCAGCGCTCGTACTGCGCGAGGTCGCGCTTGTTGGCGTCGGCCATCGCGCGGCGGAAATCGTCGCAGGTCACGGCCTGGCCGTCGTGGCGCTGAAAGTAGAGGTCCATGCCGCGCCGAAAGCCGTCGCGGCCGAAAAGCGTCTGGTACATCCGCACGACTTCCGAGCCTTTCTCGTAGACGGTCATCGTGTAGAAGTTGTTGATCTCGACATAGCTTTCCGGGCGCACCGGGTGGGCCATCGGGCCGGCGTCCTCGGCGAACTGCATCTGCCGCAGCACGCGCACGTCTTCGATGCGCTTGGTCGCGCGGGCGGCCGCGCTCGCCGCGCCTTCGACATCGCCGGCGGCCATGTCGGCGGAGAATTCCTGGTCGCGGAACACCGTCAGCCCTTCCTTCAGGCTCAACTGGAACCAGTCGCGGCAGGTCACGCGGTTGCCCGTCCAGTTATGGAAATACTCGTGGCCGACCACGGCCTCGATGTTCGAAAAGTCGATGTCGGTCGCCGTCTCCGGATTCGCCAGCACGTACTTCGTATTGAAGATGTTGAGGCCCTTGTTCTCCATCGCGCCCATGTTGAAGTCGCTCACCGCCACGATCATGAAGCGGTCCAGATCCAGTTCAAGCCCGAAGCGCTTTTCGTCCCAGCGGATGGAGTGGATGAGCGAATCCATCGCGTGACGCGTCTTGTCGAGATCCTGCGGTTCGACCCAGACCTGCAGCAGCTTCTCCTTGCCCGAACTCGATTCGATGCGCTCTTCGAGGCAGACGAGCTTGCCCGCGACGAGTGCGAACAGATAGCTCGGCTTCTTGAACGGGTCTTCCCATTTGGCGAAGTGACGGCCATCGGGCAGATCGCCTTCTTCGAGCAGATTGCCGTTCGACAGCAGCACCGGATACGCCGACTTGTCGGCGCGCAGCGTGACGGTGTAGGTGGCCATCACGTCCGGGCGGTCGAGAAAATAAGTGATGCGCCGGAATCCTTCCGCCTCGCATTGCGTGAAGAAGTTGCCGCTCGACACATATAGCCCGGACAGCGTCGTGTTCTCGGCCGGATTGCAGATGCTTTCGATGACGAGTTCGAACGCGTCGCCGGGAATATCGCCGATCGACAGTCCGTGGTCGGTCACGTGGGCGTCGGCGTGCGGCTGGCCATCGATCGATGCGCTCACGAATTCGAGCTGCTCGCCCATCAGTTCCAGACGGGGCGCTTCGCCCGCGGCGTCCGGATTGCGGCGCAGGCGCATGGTGTTCTTCACGACCGTGCGCGACGGCACGAGATCGAACTCGAGCGCGACCGAATCGATAAGAAACGCGGGCGGCGTGTAGTCCTCGCGGCGGATAACAGCGGATGCGGTCGGTGCGGTGTTGGACATGGCAGGATCGTGTAGGTGGAATGGCGGCGCGGTCGCACAGCGGTACGGCACGAATGCGGGCGCGGCGGGTCGAACCATTGTACAAAACGGCTGGACGTCGTGAGTCCGATGCGAGCCGGCAAGGCTGGCAAGTGCTATCTATAACTAAGAAGGGCAGTTGACCAAGTGAGGAAGACCATGAATCTCCCGAAGTTTCCCCGGACGCTTGTTCGCGCCGTCTGCCTACTGGGCGCGCTGTGGCTCGCGGGCTGCACGAGCTACGTTCAGACTCGCGTGACCGCCTTCTCGGACTGGTCCGGCAGCGACGCGAACCGCACCTACGCGTTCGCGCGCACGCCCGAGCAGCAGAACAGCATCGAACAGGCAACCTACGAAGTGCTCGTCGCGAACGAGCTGGCGAGATATGCGTTCAAGCACGCGCCTGAAGGAAGCGCGCATTATGAAGTGGCGCTCGCGTATTCGGTGCGCGGCGATCTGCTGACCGTGCGTCAGCCCGTCTATTACGATCCGTGGCCGATGTACGGCTACTACGGCCGCCCGTTCTGGGGACCGTGGGGCGGCATGGGGCCGTACGGTCCGTGGGGACCGACGGGCTATGTCGACCAGAGCTATCCGGTCTTTATCCACGCGCTGCAGATTCGCATGACCGACCGCACGACGGGCCGCGAGGTCTACAAGGTGAGCGCGGTCAATTCGACCGGCGATGCGTCGCTCTTTCACGCGATGCCCTATCTCGCCCGCAGCGCGCTCGCCGATTTCCCGCTCGGCAACGGCACCGTGCGCACGGTGACGCTGCCCGTGGATCAGAGCGGCGGCGTCGGTAACGAAACGGCGGCGTCGGTCGGCTCGAACGCCGGCGGCGCTGCGGCCAAAAACGTCGAGTGAAACGGGCTGGGTGAAACCCGGCGAACCCTGACGGAACGGGGCGTTCGCAGTCGCCGGCGGCAGCCCGCACCCATGCAGTGCGGCCCGATTAGCGATATATTCGCGGTCATGACTAAACCGTGTCCGCCCGACCCCAAAACCGTTCCGAAGCCCTCCACGTGGGACGCGCGGCTCGCCCGCGCGCTGGTCACGCCGCTCGTCGGCACGCCCGTCACGCCGAACCATCTGACGACGCTGCGCCTTGTTATCGGCCTCGCGGGAGCGTACTGCCTTTCCCTCGGCGATTTCTGGCTCTGCACGCTCGGCGCGTTGCTGATCGCGCTGTCCAATTTCGTCGATCACACCGATGGCGAGCTCGCGCGCATCAGCGGCCAGTCGAGTAAAATCGGGCACTTTTACGACCTCGCGTCCGACGCGCTCATTACCGTGCTGCTGTTTGTCGGCATCGGTTTCTATGTGGCGGAGCATCATCCGTCGATGGCTGCGGCGGCGCAGTGGCTCGGCGGCGTCGCGGGCGTTGCGGTCGCGATCATTTTCTTCTTGCGCATGCGCGTCGAGTCGATGGTCGGCAAGTCCGGCACGAGGCAGGCTTCGATGGGCGGCTTCGAGACCGAAGACGTGCTGTACCTGCTGCCGGTCGTGACGATCCTCAACGGCATGACGCCGTTCCTGATCGCCGCATGCATCGGCGCGCCGCTGTTCGCGGTGTATGTCGCGGTGGACTATCGGCGGGTCGTGAGAAGCGTGCATGCCAACGCACAGGCCGCACAGGCCACACAAGCTGCGCAGGCGAAGGACGGCAACGATTTCCAGGCGGTGAGATGAGCGATACGGCAACCCCGGTCAACAACCTGCAACACGAACAGCATGCAACGCACGCCGGCCGTCCCACGCGGGACGAAATCGACGCCACGCTGAACGCCCGGCTCGCGGGGCTGCAGACGCCCAAGCTGCATGCGGACTACGAGAAGCAGGGCTCCTTCCTCTATCTCGACGACTTCCTGCCGCGCGAATACACCGAACGCCTGATCGCCGCCGTTCACGACGTGACGCCGGCCGTGAACCGCAACTATCTGCCGGGTCACAAGGCGGGCGGCAGCGTGAGCCGCCACACGCTCGACAAGCTCGCGCCGTTCATCGCGGACCTGTACCGGTCCGAGGCGCTCATCAAGTGGCTCGAAGCCATCAGCGGCGACAAGCTGCAGCTCTCGCCCGAAGACGACCCGCACGCCTACGCGCTGTATTTCTACACGCGTCCGGGCGATCACATCGGCTGGCACTACGATACCTCGTACTACAACGGCCGCCGCTACACGATGCTGCTCGGCGTCGTCGACCATTCTTCCTGCCGCCTCGACTACGAACTGCACACGCGCACGCCGAACGCGACGCCCGAGCCCGGCTCGGTGCAGTATCCGCCGGGCGCGCTGGTGTTCTTCGACGGCGACAAGCTGCGCCATCGCGTCACGCCGCTCGGCGAGAACGAAATGCGCGTGTCGCTCACGTTCGAATACGTGACGAATCCGAACATGCGGCCGTTCCAGCGCTTCATTTCGAACATGAAGGATTCGATCGCCTACTTCGGCTTCCGGCAGGTCTTTCGCCGCAAGGGCGGCAAGAACGGACAGGCATGAGCCGCGCCGGAACGTTCATGCTGTCGGTCGGCGTGGTGTTGTTCATCGCGCTGCTCGGCTGGCAGGGCTTCGGTTCGGTGGCGTCAACGCTCGCCGCAGCGGGCTGGGGTCTCGTCGCGGTCGCGGCCTTTCACTTCGTGCCGCTCATGCTCGATGCCGGCGCGATCAGCGTGCTCTTCTCAGGCAAGCAACGCGATGTCTCCCTGCGCGATGCGCTGCTCGCGCGCTGGGCGGGCGAATCGGTCAATAGCCTGATGCCCGCAGGCCAGATCGGCGGGCCGATGCTGATGGTCCGCCATCTCTCGCAGCGCGGCATGCGTGCGCGCGACGCCGCCGCCGTCATTACGGTCAGCACGACGATGCAGACGGTCGGCCAACTGATCTTCGCGCTCGTCGGCGTCGTGCTGCTCACGGATCACGCGGCGGGCGGATCGTCGACCGTCGTGTCGATCGCAGTGCTGGCGGTCGTCGCCGTGATCGGCGCGCTCATTTTCGGCTTCTATCTCGCGCAACGGCGGGGCCTCTTCGGCCGCGCGATGCGCTTCGTCTCCGGCATCGCGGCGCGCTTCTCGAAGAAGCGCGACTGGTCGTCGCTGGTTTCCCGCGCCGAAGCGGTGGACACCGCCGTGCACGCGCTCTATCGCGAGCGCGGCAAGGTCGCCGCGAGCTTCGGCCTGAGCCTCATCGGATGGATCGTCGGCACCGGCGAAGTGTGGCTTGCGCTGAACGTGCTCGGCCATCCGGTCGGGCTGACCGAAGCGCTGCTGCTCGAAAGCCTCGGCCAGGCGATTCGCGGCGCGGCCTTCATGATTCCCGGCTCGCTCGGCGTGCAGGAGGGCGGCTATCTGCTGCTCGCGCGGCTCGTCGGCCTGCCGCCCGAAGCGGCGCTCGCGCTGTCGCTCGCCAAGCGCGCGCGGGAACTGCTGCTCGGCGTGCCGGGCATCGTCTATTTGCATTTCGTTGAGAAGGGCTGGCAGCGCCGCCGTCTTGCGCGCGTGCCGGACATCGACTGATCACCCTCGAAGAGAAACACAAGCATGCGCGCAATCATTCTTGCGGCCGGGATGGGCTCGCGTCTCGGTCAGCCCGACGGCCAGCAAAAACCGAAGTGTCTGCTGCGCTTCAAGGACAACATGGGCGACGGTTCGGGCGATGCCTCGCTGCTCGAACGCCATCTGCATTTTCTGAAGAACGCGGGCGTCGACGAAATCGTCTTCGTGACGGGCTACAAGCACGAGCAGATCGATGCGGAACTCGCGGGCATCGACTGGAAGCCGCGGACTTCGACCATCGTGAACGACGAGTACACGCTCGGCAGCGTGCTGTCCGTCCACACGGCGCGCGATGCGATGACGCGCGGCGGCGACGTGCTGCTGATGGACGCGGACGTGCTCTACGATGAGCGCATCGTCGAGCCGCTCGTGGCGGGCGGCTCGGTGAACCGTCTGTTGATCGACCGCGATTTCGAAGCCGGCGACGAGCCGGTGAAGCTGTGCGTCGAGAACGGCGTGCCGGTCGAGCTGCGCAAGCAGGTGGCGGCGGGCCTCAAGTACGACACCATCGGCGAATCGGTCGGCTTCTTTCGCTTCGACGAAAAGACGGCCGCGCGTCTCGCCGATATCGTTGCGGACTACGTGCAGACGGGCCGCGCGAAGCTGCCGCACGAAGAAGCGGTGCGCGACCTTCTGCTAGAAAAACGCCACGTGTTCGATATCGCCGATGTCACCGGCGCACCGTGGATCGAGATCGACTTTCCGAACGACGTGAAGCGCGCGGCCGATGAAGTTCTGCCGCAACTGCATCCGCTGCGTCAGTTCGCAGGCTAAAAGGACAAGAGGAGCAATTCGACAATGAACGCACCACGCACTATCCCGGTTGGCTATTCGCGCACGATGCGCCTGCGCGAGATGCTCACGAGCAATCGCCTCGAATTCCTGATGGAAGCGCACAACGGCATTTCCGCGCGCATTGCGAAGGAAGCGGGCTTCAAGGCGATCTGGGGCTCGGGCCTTTCCATTTCCGCGCAGTTCGGCGTGCGCGACAACAACGAGGCGAGCTGGACGCAGGTCGTCGATAACCTCGAATTCATGGCGGACGCGAGCGATCTGCCGATCCTGCTCGACGGCGACACCGGCTACGGCAACTTCAACAACGTGCGCCGGCTGGTAAAGAAGCTGGAGCAGCGCGGCATCGCGGGCGTGTGCATCGAAGACAAGCAGTTTCCGAAGACCAACAGCTTCATCAACGGCGAAGCGCAGCCGCTCGCCGACATCGACGAATTCTGCGGCAAGATCAAGGCCGGCAAGGATTCGCAGAGCGATCCCAACTTTTCCATCGTCGCGCGTGTGGAAGCGCTGATCGCCGGCTGGGGGATGGAAGAGGCGCTGAAGCGCGCCGAGGCGTATCGCCAGGCGGGCGCGGACGCGATCCTCATTCACAGCAAGCTCTCGAAGCCCGACGAAATCCTCACGTTCGCCCGCGAATGGGCCGGGCGCGGTCCGCTCGTGATCGTGCCGACGAAGTACTACAGCACGCCGACCGACGTGTTCCGTCAGGCGGGCATCAGCACGGTGATCTGGGCGAATCATCTGATTCGCGGCGCGGTCTCCGCGATGCAGGCGATCGCCAAGGAAATCCACGACAGCGAGACGCTCGTCAATGTGGAAGACCGCATCGCGTCGGTGAACGAAATTTTCCGGCTGCAGGACGCGGACGAATATTCCGCCGCCGAGAACCTGTATCTGACGGCGGCCAACGAAAAGCGCGGCGCGGTCGTGCTGGCGGCGAGCCGCGGCGCGGGCCTGGAAGCGGTGACGGCGGATCGCCCGAAGGTGATGCTGCCGGTCGCGGGCAAGCCTCTGCTGCGCCATCTCGCGGAAGCGTTCAAGAAGGAAGGCATCAACGACATCACCGTGGTCGGCGGATATCGCGCGGACGCGATCGATGCGTCGGGCATTCGCCTCGTCGTCAACGAGCAGCACGAATCGACGGGCGAGCTCGCGTCGCTCGCGTGCGCGGCGAAGCACATCACCGGCGATACGGTCATCTCCTACGGCGACCTGCTGTTCCGAAGCTACATCCTGCGCGATCTGGTCGAATCGGAAAGCGACTTCTGCGTCGTCGTCGATTCGTCGCAGACGCCGCACGCGGGCGCATCCGCGACTGACTTCGCCTATTGCTCGACCGCCGACGACCGCGCGCTTTTCGGCCACAAAGTGTGGCTCGAAAGCGTGGTCGGCGCGGGGCAGGCGCTGACCGAAAGCCGCGCGCCGCAAGGCCGCTGGATGGGCCTCATCAACGTGCGGGCGGGCGCGCGCGAGCGTTTCACTGCGACGCTCTCGCAGCTTCGGCAACGCCCCGACTTCGACACTCTCGACATGGCCGCGCTGCTCAACGCGCTGATCGCGTCGGGCGAGAAGGTGGAAGTGCAGTACGTGCACGGCCACTGGCGCGGCGTCAACGACCTCGACGACTTCCGCCGCGCCGGCGATTTCGCGCACGGTCAGACGCCCATCGGTTCGGAAGGATTGGAGAACGCGCATGATTGAAGCAGCGGAGTTCGTCGAAGCGGCGCGCGCGCACGGCTTCGACTGGTATGCGGGCGTGCCGTGCTCGTTTCTCACGCCGTTCATCAACTACGTGTTGCAGGACGAATCGCTGCATTACGTGTCGGCGGCCAATGAGGGCGACGCCGTCGCGCTGATCGCCGGCGTCGCGCTCGGCGCCGGAAACGAGGCGGGCAAGCGTCGCGGCATCGCGATGATGCAGAACTCGGGCCTCGGCAATGCGGTGAGCCCGCTGACGTCGCTCACGTGGACGTTCCGGCTGCCGCAGCTTCTGATCGTCACGTGGCGCGGACAGCCGGGCGTCGCCGACGAACCGCAGCACGCGCTGATGGGCCCGATCACGCCGCAGATGCTCGACACGATGGAAATCGCGTGGGAGCTGTTCCCGACCGAAAGCGATGCGATCGGTCCGGCGCTCCATCGCGCGACCGAGTACATGGACCGCACCGGCCGTCCGTATGCGCTCGTGATGCAGAAGGGCAGCGTCGCACCTTATGAGCTGAAGAAGACCGGCCTGTCCGGCGTGCACGCATCTGGCGAACCGGCCGCCGTCGCGCGCTTCGATGGCGAGCGCGTGTCGCGCCGCGATGCGCTCCGGCGCGTGATCGCGAGGACGCCGAAGGATTCGACCGTCGTGCTCGCATCGACGGGCTTTTGCGGCCGCGAACTGTACGCAATCGACGACCGCGAGAACCAGCTCTATCTGGTCGGCTCGATGGGCTGCGTCACGCCGATGGCGCTCGGTCTCGCGCTCTCGCGGCCGGACCTCACCGTGGTCGCGCTCGATGGCGACGGCGCGGCGCTGATGCGCATGGGCGCGTTCGCGACGCTCGGCGCCTATGGCCCGTCGAACCTGCTGCATCTGCTGCTCGACAACGGCGCGCACGAATCGACGGGCGGACAGGCGACCGTCTCGCGCGGCGTCGACTTTGCGTCGATCGCATCGGCGTGCGGCTACGCCCTCGCGCTCGATGGCGACGACATCGGCGTGATCGATCGCCTGTTCGAAGCCGATGCCGCAGCCGATGCCCGCCGAGGCGCACGCTTCGCGCGGCTGTCGATCGACACCGGCACGCCCGCTGACCTGCCGCGCCCGAAGATCACGCCCGAGGACGTGCGCGCGCGCCTGCAACGACACATCGGAGAACGCTGATGCTGCTGCTCAATCCCGGTCCCGTCACGCTGACCGAGCGCGTGCGCAAGAGCCTGCTGCAAACGGACCTGTGCCATCGCGAGCCCGAGTTCTTCGATCTTCAGGACGAAGCGAGAACGCGCCTCGTCGCCGCCTATGAACTCGATCCCGCGAAGTGGACCGCCGTGCTGATGACCGGCTCCGGCACGGCCGCCGTCGAAAGCATGGTGGCGGGCATCGTGCCGGAAGGCGGGCGTCTGCTTATCGTGGAGAACGGCGTCTACGGCGACCGCATCGCGCAGATTGCGAAGCAGTACGGCATCGAGCATGAAGTCGTGAAATACGAGTGGATGCAGGCGCCCGACATCGACGCGATCGTCGCGATGATCGACGCCCGGGCGTTCACGCACGTCGCGATCATCCATCACGAGACGACGACCGGCCGCCTCAACGCCATCGATGCGCTGTCGCGCGCGTGCGCCGCGCGCGGCGTGGGCTTGCTTGTCGACGGCGTCAGCAGCTTCGGCGCGGAAGCAATCGATTTCGACGGCGGGGGCATCGTCGCGGTGGCGGCGACGGCGAACAAGTGCCTGCACGGCGTGCCCGGCGCGGCGTTCGTGATCGTCCGGCGCGATGCGCTGGAGAAGGCCGCGAGCCGCACGTACTACCTCGGCATCGCGCGGCTCGCGAAGCTGCAGGACGAGCGCAACACGCCGTTCACGCCGTCGGTGCATGCGTACTATGCGCTCGTCGAAGCGCTGCGCGAGTTCGAGGACGAGGGCGGCTGGCGCGCTCGGCATGCCCGCTATGCGGCGCTCGCCGAGCAGGTGCGCGCGGGGCTGGCCACGCTCGGCATCGAAGGCGCGTTGCCGGCGGAGGAATCGTCGGTGGTGTTGCGCGCGTACCGGCTGCCCGAAGGCGTCACGTACGAGACGCTGCACGATGCGCTCAAGGCCAGGGGCTTCGTGATCTACGCGGGGCAGGGCGGTTTGTCGAAGAGCCTGTTCCGCATCTCGACGATGGGCGCGCTCGCTGCGGGCGACATGGACCGGCTGATCGCAGCGGTCGGCGAACTGCTGCGCTGATCAGGGCTTGCAGAAGATCGCGGTGATGAACGGCGCGACGTGGTGCACCACCGCGTCGCTGCCGGCTTCGCGTACGCGCTGCTGCACTTCGTCATCGCCGCCCCACACGACTGCGCCATACGCCGCATCGCCAATCGGTTCGCCCTTTCCTTGCCTGAAGAGCGGATCGTCCTTCTGATACGCCACCAGCGCGTAGACCTTGAAGCCGTAAGCGGTCAGCGCCGCGCCTTTGACCGGCCGGAACGCGTTGATCGAATTCGGCTCGACGCGCATGGCTTTCTTTTCGAGCAGGCCTTCTTGCTGAAGCGGCGCGATGAAGTCATGCGGCGTCGACTTGCAGTCGAGTTGCGATTCGATGGCTGTCGCTGTCGCTGTCGCTGCCGCTGTCGCTGTCGCTGCCGCGTGCGCGAGCGACGGCGCGACGAAGGCGGTCAGCGCGAACGGCCAGGCAAGCGAGAATAGTCGAGCGGCGAGCGTCATGGCAAAGTGACGTGATGGGGTTCAGGCACTTTAACGACAACGCAAGAATCGTGCATGAGCCGCGCCGTCGCGAAGCCGGTTGGAACCCGATCGAACCCGACCGAAGCGGATCGAAGGCGCGCGTCAGGCTGCCAGTTCGAGCCTCGCCGTCTTGCGCTTGTCGCGCGAATGCACGCGTTTGCCCGCCGCATAGGTCTCGAACACCGCGCGATCGTCGCCTAGCAGCGCGAACGCGAACAGCAGTTCCTCGAGCGATTGGACGCGCGCCGTGCGCCGCGCAAGCAGCGGCGTCGCGGATGGATCGAGCACGACGAAATCCGCTTCGCTGCCCGCCGCGAGCGTGCCGATGGTGTCGTCGAGGTCGAGCACGCGCGCCGCGCCCGTCGTCGCGAGCCAGAACATGCGCGTCGCGGTCAGATGATGTCCCGTCAGCCGCGCGACCTTGTGCGCTTCGTTCATCGTCTGCAGCATCGAAAACGACGTGCCGCCGCCGACATCCGTCGCCAGCGCCACCGGCATCTTCGATGCGCCCGCTTTCTCGAAATCGAACAGGCCGCTGCCGAGAAAGAGGTTCGATGTCGGGCAGTGCGACGCCACCGCACCGGTTTCGGCCATGCGCTGACGGTCCGTATCGTCCAGATGGATGCAGTGTCCGTACACCGCGCGCCGCCGCAGCAAGTTGTAGTGATCGTAAATGTCGAGATAGCTGCGATGCCCCGGGAAGAGGCTCTCGACCCACTTGATCTCGTCCGTGTTCTCGGCGACGTGGCTCTGAATGAACACGTCGTTGTGCTTTTGCGCGAGCGCGCCGCACGCTTCGAGCTGCGCTTCCGTGGATGTCGGCGCGAAGCGCGGCGTCAACGCGTAATGCTGGCGTCCATGTCCATGCCAGCGCGCGATCAGTTCGGCGCTGTCGTCATAGCCGGATTGCGCGGTGTCGCGCAGGAACTCGGGGCAGTTGCGATCCATCAGCACCTTGCCCGCGACCATGCGCAGATTGCGCGCATCGCTTTCGGCGAAGAACGCATCGGCGGATTGCTTGTGGACGGTGCAGTAGACGAAGGCCGTCGTCGTGCCGCACGCGAGCAGTTCGTCGAGGAAAAAGCTCGCCGTTTCGCGTGCGACAGCGGCGTTCTCGAAGCCGCGTTCCACCGGAAACGTGTATGTGTTGAGCCACGGCAACAAGCCCGATGCCGGCGACGCGATCATGTCCGTCTGCGGATAGTGGATGTGCGAGTCGATGAAGCCCGGCACGATCAGCTTGTCTCGCATCGTGTGGAGAAACGCGTCGGCGTTCAGCCTGTCGCGCAGCGACGCATACGCGCCCGCCGCGCTCACCTTGCCGTTCTCGACGATCAGCAGGCCATCGGCCTCGTGCACCGCGCCGTCGGCGGCATGCGCGGGGTCATCGCGAAAGGTCAGCAACTGCGCGCGGTAGGCGGTCTGAGTCATGGTGCAACGTCTCCAGTTTCTAATAATGTCTACAGCTGCGTCAGCAGCAGAACCGAGAATGCCGCGATGATCCACATCGCCGGCTTGATTTCCCTCGCGCGGCCCGTCGCCGACTTCAGCACGACGAACGCGATGAAGCCGTAGGCGACGCCATCCGTGATCGAGTACGTGAGCGGGATCAGGATCATCGCGAGGAACGCGGGAATGGCTTCATCGAAGCGATGCCACTCGATCTTCGTGATCGCTTCCATCATGAACACGCCGACGAGCACCAGCGCGGGCGCCGTGGCGATCGCCGGAACGAGCGACAAGAGCGGCGAGAGAAAGAGGAAAGGCAGGAAACACAGGCCTGCGACGACTGCGACGAGGCCCGTGCGCCCGCCCGCCGAGATGCCCGCCGCCGATTCGATGTACGCGTTTGCCGGACTCGTGCCGAGCGGCGCGGAAACGAGCGCCGAGAAGGCGTCGACCGTCATCGACTGGCGGATGTTGCGCGGATTGCCTTTCTCGTCGTACAGCTTGCCGGCCTCGGAGATGGCCATGAACGTGGAGAGCGCATCGAAGAACGACGTGAACAGCATCACGAAGATGAACGGCCAGTAGACCACCTTGAGCGCGCCGAAGAGGTCCAGTTGCCCGATGCCCGAGAAGTCCGGCGCGGAGAAGAGGCCGTTCCAGTTGACGAGCGTTTTCGTGGCGATGGCGGCGGGCCAGTACGCGGTGCCGTCGCCCCAGACGCGGCCGATCGGAATCGCGATGATCGTCGTGAATACGATGCCGAGCATCAGCGCGCCGGTGACTTTGCGGGCGACGAGAATCGTCGTGACGGCGAGGCCGACGAGGAACGTGACGACGACCGGATTGAGCGACGCCGAATGCACGATGGTCACCGGATCGCCGACGACGAACTTCGCGTTCACGAGCCCGATCAGGCTGATGAAAAGCCCGATGCCGCACGACACCGCATGGCGCAGGTTGGCGGGAATCGCATCGACGACGAGCTTGCGCGCGTTGAACATCGCGAGGATCGCGAAGATGACGCCGGCCCAGAACACGCAGCCGAGCGCGGTCTGCCACGGCATCTTGCCGCCGTGAACCATCACGAACGCGAAGAGCGCGTTCATGCCCATGCCGGGCGCGACGAGCACCGGATTGCGCGCATAGAGGCCCATCGCGCAGCTGCCGAGAAAACTGACGATGACGGTGGCCGTGAGCGCGGCGGGAAACGGCACGCCCGCCTGCGACAGAATGCCGGGATTGACCACGATGATGTACATCGCGGTGAGAAACGTCGTGATGCCCGCGACGACTTCCGTCTTCGTGCGCGATCCCGCCGCGCGAATGCCGAAGAAGCGCTCGAGCGCGGTGGTGTCGCGTTGAGTTGTTGCAGTGGTTTCCATCGTGTTTCTTGTTTCTGTGTAGTGCGGATTGAGGCGGTTACTGCTTCCAGTGTGCGTCGAGGCGCGCGATCATGCCGTCGCGTTCCTCCGCGCTTACGAACGACGCTTCGAGACTGTTGCGCAAGAGCGTGTAGACCTCTTTGTCCGAGAGCTTGAGCGCATCGACGATGGCGAAGTAGTTCGCGTTGACGTAGCCGCCGAAGTAGGCCGGATCGTCGGAATTGATCATCACGCGAACGCGCTGATCGAGCAGGTCCTTCAGCGTGTGCTTCGTCATGTCGTCAAACACGCAGAGCTTGATGTTCGACAGCGGGCAAACGGTGAGCGCAATGCGTTCGTCGGCGAGACGCGCGACGAGCTGCGCATCCTCGATGCTGCGCACGCCGTGATCGACGCGATCGACTTTCAGCAGATCGAGCGCTTCATAGACATACGACGGCGGGCCTTCCTCGCCCGCATGCGCGACGAGCTTCAGCCCGCGTGCGCGCGCCTTCGCGAACACGCGCTCGAATTTCGACGGCGGATGCCCGCGCTCCGACGAATCCAGCCCGACGCCGATCAGCCGGTGCGCGTACTTGTCGAAGAGCGGCAGCGCTTCCTCGAACGTGGCGAGCGCGTCTTCTTCGGACAGATGGCGCAGGAAGCACAGGATGAGGCGCGAACTCAGGCCGCGCGTCTCGGCTTCGGCGAGCGCGCCTTCGATTCCCGCGACGACCGTTTCGATCGATACGCCGCGCTCCGTGTGCGTCTGCGGATCGAAGAAGATTTCCGCATGCGCGACGTGGTCCTCGAGCGCGCGCTCGACATAGGCCATCGTCATGTCGTAGAAGTCCTGCTCGGTGAGCAGCACGCTCGCGCCGGCGTAGTAGATGTCGAGGAACGATTGCAGGTCCGTGAACGCATACGCGGCGCGCAAGGCTTCGATGGAGCCGTACGCGAGCTTCACGTTGTTGCGTTTGGCCAGTTCGAAGATCAGCTCGGGCTCGAGCGATCCTTCGATATGGATATGCAGTTCCGCCTTGGGCGCGTGCGCGATCTTGTCGGCGAGTGTGGGATTCATGGGGCTTTCTTCTTGGGGCTTGGGTTTATACGGTTTGCTGCGGGGACTGGGACGACTGCGACGACGCATGCGCCATGTTGGCTTCGACCGCCTGCAGCAGTTGGGCTGCCGCTGCGACGGCGATCACTTCGGGCGCTTTATCGACGATGCCGCCGATGCCGATCGGACACACCATCCGTCCGATGCGCGCGGGGTCGATGCCGCGCGCCGCCAGCCGATGCTCGAACTGCCTGCGCTTCGTGTGCGAGCCGATCATGCCGAAGAACGCGAAGTCGCCGCGCGCGAGAATGCGCTCGGCCAGCACGAGATCGACCGCATGGTTGTGCGTCATCACGATGAAATACGTGCCGGGCGGCGCGTTGTCGACAGCTTCGTCGGGCGCGTCGTTCGGCTCGATCTTCACGTTCGCGGGAACGAATGGCGCAGCGGGGAAAGCGGCGTCGCGTTCATCGACCCACGTGACGCGGCAGGGCAGCGTCGCGAGCACGCGCACGAGCGCCGCGCCCACATGACCCGCACCGAACAGCACCAAGTTGAAGTCGCGCGGCGCGATGGTTTCGGTGAGCAATGCGCCGCTTTCATCGAAACCCGCGCCGTCCCACAGCAGGCAGTCGGTGTCCTGCGCGCCCGGCTCGGGATCGGAGAGCATGACCGCATCGGGCAGCGGCGCGAAGGAAACGCTGCGCACCGTCGACAGACGTTGCGCGGTGCGTTTCGCAAGCGATGTCACCCAGTTCAGGTCCGATACGTCGAGCCGCTCGAACGCGAGCACCACGGCGCCGCCGCAGCACTGGCCGAGGCTCGGGCCGAGCGCGAAACGCTCGAGCCGGCGCATGCGCTGCATGTGCATGCCGTCCTTCAGCACTTGCCGGGCGGTTTCGATCGCCTTCCATTCGAGATGGCCGCCGCCGATGGTATGGCGGGCGTCCTCGCGCGTGACGATCATCTTCGTGCCCGGCTCGCGCGGCGCGGAGCCTTCGACACGCGCGACCGTCACGAGCACGACGGCGTCGCCGTGCGCGAGCAGGTGTTGCAGGTCGGTCAGCCAAACTTGCATCGATGGAGCTCCGGAAAGGATCGTGTTTGCGTCGTCGCAGGCGCTAGTTTACCGGGCGCTCGCCTTGCGCTTCGGCGGCGAGCGAATCGAGCGCGTCGAGGATCGCTTCCGGCGTCGCGGGCGCGCGCAGTTTCGGCGCGTTCGGCGCATCGGGCGCGGACGCCGCAATCGCCGCGCGGATCGCGAGCAGCACCGAAAACGACAGCAACAGCGGCGGCTCGCCGACCGCCTTCGAGCGGAAGATCGTCGGCTCGGCGTTGTCGTTGCGGTACAGGGCGACGTTGAACGCGGCGGGGGTATCGTTGACGGCGGGAATCTTGTATGTGGACGGCGCGTGGGTCATCAAGCGGCCATCGCGGTTCCACCACAATTCCTCGGTCGTGAGCCAGCCCATGCCCTGGATGAAGCCGCCTTCCACTTGCCCGATGTCGATGGCCGGGTTGATCGAGCGCCCCGCGTCGTGGAGCAGATCGGCGCGCAAGAGCTTCCATTCGCCGGTGAGCGTATCGACGACGACTTCCGATACCGCCGCGCCGTACGCGAAGTAATAGAACGGATGGCCGGTGAGCGTCTTCGCGTCCCAATGGACTTTCGGCGTCGCGTAGAAGCCGTCGGACCACAGTTGCACGCGCGCGAGATAGGCAGCCGCGACGAGCTGTTCGAAGGGCATCTGTCCGCCGTTCGATGCGACCACGCCGCCGCCGAAACGCACGTCCGCCGCCGCGCCGCCGAGCTGCTTCGCCGCGAGTTCGGCGAGCCGCATGCGGATTGTGAGCGCGGCGTCTTCCGCAGCCTTGCCGTTCAGATCGCTGCCGGTCGATGCCGCCGTCGCCGAAGTATTCGCAACTTTCGACGTATCGGTGGCCGTCACGCGCACCCGCGCGATGCCGATGCCGAACACGCTCGCCACGACCTGCGCGACCTTCGTGTTCAACCCCTGGCCCATTTCGGTGCCGCCGTGGTTCACGAGCACGGAGCCGTCCTTGTAGACGTGCACGAGCGCGCCCGCCTGATTCAGGAACGGCACATTGAACGAGATGCCGAATTTGACCGGCGTGAACGCGATGCCGCGCTTGAGCACGCCGCTCGCCGCATTGAACGCAGCAATCGCGGCGCGGCGCGCGGCGTAATCGCTCGAGGCGATCAGCGCATCGGTCAGCGGCGCGATCACGTTGTCCGCGACGGGCTGGCCGTACGGCGTCACGTCGCGCTCGCCGATGCCGTAGAAATTCGCGCGCCGCACGTCGAGCGGATCGCGCTTCAGGCGATGCGCGATTTCATCGAGCATTACTTCCATCACGAGCGCGCCCTGAGGCCCGCCGAAGCCGCGAAACGCCGTGTTGGACTGCGTGTGGGTCTTGCAGCAGTACGCGCGGATATCGACATCGCTCAGGTAGTACGCGTTGTCGAAGTGGCAGACCGCGCGCGTTGCCACCGCGCCCGACAGGTCCGCCGAGTATCCCGCTCTCAGCGCGATCTCGACGCGCGCGCCGGTGATGCGGCCATCGTCGTCGAAGCCCGCTTCGTATTCGTAGACCGCGTCGTGGCGCTTGCCGGTGATCATGAAGTCGTCGTCGCGATCGGCGCGCAGCTTGACGGGGCGCTTGAGCACATGCGCCGCCAGAGACGCGACGCAGGCGAACACCGCCGATTGCGATTCTTTTCCGCCGAATCCGCCGCCCATGCGCCGGCATTCGCACACGACGGCGTGCGACGGCCAGTCGAGCATGTGCGCGACGACCTGCTGCATTTCGCTCGGATGCTGCGTCGAACTGTAGACGAGCATGCCGTCCGATTCCTTCGGCACGGCATACGCCACTTGTCCTTCGAGATAGAACTGCTCCTGCCCGCCGACTTCGAATTCCCCGGCGATGCGATGCTTCGCCTGCGCGATGCGCGCTTGCGGATCGCCGCGCGTGAGGCGCAGCGGCGGCAAGACGAACTGATGGCGCGCCCTGGCTTCGCGCGGCGTCAGCACGGCTTCCAGCGGCTCGTAGCGCACGACGTCGCCGCTGCGGGCGAGCGCGGCGGCGCGGCGCGCGAGATCGTGTGTTTCGGCGATGACCGCGAAAACCGGCTGGCCGAGATACTGCACTTCGCCGGTCGCAAGGATCGGATCGTCGTGGAGCACCGGGCCGCAGTTGTTCTCGCCGGGGATGTCGGCGGCGGTCAGCACGGCGATCACGCCCGGCGCGGCGCGCACGGCGTCGAGGTCGAGCGAAACGATGCGCGCATGTGCGTGTCGCGACAAGCCGAGCGCCGCGTGCAGCGTGCCGCGCAACTCGGCGATGTCGTCGGTGTAAATGGCTTCGCCGCTCACGTGCAGCGCCGCCGACTCGTGCGGCAGCGCGGCGCCCGCGGCCTGTTGCGCGGCGACGTCGAATGCGACCGGCTCGCTTGCCTTGTTCATGGCTGCCCCTCGGAAACCGATGCGTGCGCGCCGTAAGCGAACGCGTTGACTTCGGCGAGCGCGAGCGGCGCGTCGGCACGCGTCTCCAGATAAAAGCGCCACAGCACGTTGCGCGCCACCTTCGCGCGATACGCGCTCGATGCGCGCATGTCGGTGAGCGGCTGGAAGTCGCTGTCGAGCGCGGTCATCGCGGCGCGCACGCTGACGTCGGTCCAGTCGTGGCCGATCAGCGCGGCTTCCGCCTGCGGCGCGCGCTTCGGTGTCGCCGCCATCCCGCCGAACGCGATACGCGCGTCCGTCACGCGCTTCGCATCGTCGAGGCGGATCGCAAAGGCCGCACAGACGGCGGAAATGTCCTGGTCGTATCGCTTCGACACCTTGTAGGTGCGAAACCGCAGATCGGTGCTCGGGCGCGGCACGCGGATCGCCGCGACGAATTCGCCCGCCGCGAGCGCGGTCTTCTGATACGCGAGGTAGAACGCATCGAGCGGGAGCGTGCGCGTCGAGTCGCCGTGTTGCAGGACGACTTCGGCGTCGAGCGCGATGAGCGCGGGCATCGAATCGCCGATGGGCGAGCCGTTCGCGACGTTGCCGCCGAGCGTGCCCGCGTTGCGGATGGGCCGCGAGGCGAAGCGCGTCCACAGTTCCGCGAGTTCGGGATGATCGACGGTCAGCGCCGCATACGCGTCTTCGAGCGATGCCGCCGCGCCGATCGTCAGATGCTGCGGGTCGCGCTCGATGCGCTTCAGCTCGTCGACGTTGCCGATGAACAGGATATCGCCCAGATCGCGGAATTGCTTCGTGACCCACAGGCCGATGTCCGTGCTGCCTGCCAGCAGCCGCGCGCCCGGATTCGCTGCGCGCAGCCGCGCAAATTCGGCGCGCGTGACGGGCGCCCGGTACGTGCCGTATTCGAACGTCTCCGTGCGGCGGATCTGAGCCAGCGTGTGCTTGACCGCTTCGCGATCGAATGCCGGACGCGGATAGCCGAACATGCGCTCGGCGGCATCCACGATCGGCCGATACCCCGTGCAGCGGCATAAATTGCCCGAGATCGCGGTGGCGATTTCGTCGCGCGAGGGCGGGCCGGCATCGACGGGATGCGCCTGATAGAGCGCCCACAGCGACATCACGAAGCCCGGCGTGCAGAAGCCGCACTGCGAGCCGTGGCAATCGACGAGCGCCTGCTGCACCGGATGCAGCGCGCCATCGGCGCCACGCAGGTCTTCGACGGTGAAGAGCGCGCGTGAATCGAGCGTCGGCAAGAACTGGATGCACGCGTTGACGGCCTTGAGCACGAGTTCGCCGGCCGGATCGATCTCGCCGACGACGACCGTGCACGCGCCGCAATCGCCTTCGGCACAGCCTTCCTTCGTGCCGGTGCAAAGCTCGGTTTCGCGCAGATGCTGGAGGACCGTGCGCGTGGCGGGCGCGTCGCCGATTTCGCGGACGGCGCCGCGCCAGTAGAAGCGGATGGTTTGCGTTGTCATGAGCGAGCAGGGACATTGCGGACCGGGCGCGCGTTACGCGGTTTCCGTCGCCGGCGAAAGCTCGGCCAAACGAACTGCGCGCACGTAGATCGCCATCCAGCCTCGACCATAGCACCGCAATATCCCAAAAATATTTTCGGGACGGTATCTAGGTTATGCGGAAGCGCTGATGCGGGGAAGCGAAATGCGAGGCGGGGAGCTGGCGACGCGCGCGGGCGACGAATCCCCCGCGCGGTATAGGCGGATCAGCGCGCGGCGGCGGCGCGCAGTTTGCGCTTGGAAAACAGGCTCGCGAGCACGAGCACGAAGATGATGACGAACGCCACGAGCGACCATTGCGGCAGGCTCAGGCCGAGAATCGGCGGATACGGCGTTTCGCACAGCCCCGCGACCTTGAACACTTGCGGCAGCCAGCGCGCGGGCGGCAGGGCGTCGACGACGGGCTGCAGCGCATCGAAGCCGCAGCTGAAGCCCGGATGCGCCTGGATGTAGACATGCCGGACGGCCGTCACGATGCCGCCGAGCGCGGATATCGCCACCAGCGTTTCGAGCACGGCAATGCCGCGCCAGCCGTTGAGGCCCGCGCCGAGAAACGCGAACACGGCGACGAGCAGGAAGAAATAGCGCTGGATGATGCACAGCGGGCAGGGGTCCTCACCGTGGAAGAACTGCAGGTACAGCGCACCGCCGACGAGCCCGAGGCACACGAAGCCGAGCAGCGAAAGAAGCCGGCGCTCGCGTCGCAGCACGCGGTCATCCTCGTGCATCGTGAAGTGATGTAGATGGTTGTTCATTATTGCGCAACGATTCGAGAAAGAAGTACCCCATTCCCCGGGGATTCGCGCAGGAATTCTAACGCGACGCCCCGAGGGCGCGAGCGAGACGCGACAGCGCGGTCAGCGCGTCGTTTCCAGTACGGCCTCGACCGCGCGTCCGATCGACAGCAGCGTGTCGTCGCTGTTCGGCGCGCCCGCGAGCATGAGGCCGACCGGCGCGCCGCCACGCGGATGGCACGGCAGCGACAACGCGCACGCATCGAGAAAATTGAAGGTGGTCGGATTGCGCAGAATGAGCGCGTTGGTCCGATTGAAAAGCTCGTCTTCACCCTCCAGATCCGCGATGCGCGGCGGCAGAACCGGCACGGTCGGGCAGAGAATCGCGTCGAAACGCTGCCAGAGCGTGGTGCGCGCGGCCTCGATCATCGCGGCGCGGGCCTCGCAGAGCTCGATGTAATCGGCGGCGCTCGCCGTCTCGGCGCGCATCAGACGGGCGAGCACGCGCGGGTCGTAGTCGGCGGAATGCCCGGCGATCAGCTTGCGATGCCACGCATACGCTTCGATCGACACGAGCCCGAAACGGTTCAGTTCGGGCAGGCGGTCGAGCGGGGCGAAGCGCACGTCATCGACGAGCGCGCCTGCCGCCGCCAGATGATTGACGGCGGCCTGCACCGCCTGAGCGACCGGCGCTTCGATGCCCTCCGTCACGTAGTTGGTGAGCACGCCGAGGCGCACGCCGTCGAGCGGGCGCGTGGCGGGCACATCCGGCTCGCGGCCCGCGAGAATGCGGTCGACGAGCGCGCAGCACGCGACCGATACGCCGATCGGCCCGAACGAATCGAGCGTCTTCGACAACGGAATGCCGCCCTGCTTCGGGATGCGGCTCGCCGTCGGCTTAAAGCCGGTCAGGCCGCACAGCGCGGCGGGAATGCGGATGGAGCCGCCGGTATCGGTGCCGAGCGCGACGGCCGCCATGCCGTCGGCCACCGAGGCCGCCGCACCCGCCGACGATCCGCCCGCGATGCGCGCATCGCCCGGCACGTCGGCCCGATACGGCGAGCGCGGCGTGCCGTAGTGCGGATTGAGCCCGAGTCCCGAGAACGCGAATTCACTCATGTTGGTGCGCCCGACGATCACCGCGCCGGCGCGCCGCAGCCGCGCGACGGTGACGGCATCGGCTTTCGCGGGCGCGGCGTTCGCGAGCACGCGGGACCCGGCGCGCGTCACCTGGCCTTCGATATCGAACAGGTCCTTCACCGACACCGGAATGCCCGCGAGCGGCGACAGCACCGTGCCGGCGCGGCGCAGCGCATCGTGGGCGTCGGCGGCGGAGCGGGCGTGGTCGGCATCGACGTGCGTGAAGACGGTCGAGCCCTGACCGTTCGGATCGGCGATACGTTCGAGCGCCGTTTCGATCAGCGCGCGGCTGGTCGTGCGGCCGCATCTCAGGTCGGCGGCGAGGAGGGCGAGCGGGGCGAACTGCGGCGATGTGGTTGGCATGGCGTCGGGCAGTAGCATGCCGGCGGCAGGCTTCGCTTCACGCATGCCGGACGGCGTCCGATGCGGCGCTTTCGGCGCGCATCGGCGGTGTAAGGGCGGGCGCGATCATCAGCCGGGGCTGCGACCGGGCGCCGAAGGTGGCTGTCATTCTAAGCCAGCGAAGTAAGAAATACTCGTGCGACGGCGTAGTGGCGTCGCAGCCTGCCGGACTCAGATGGTGCGCGAGAAGCGTTGAAGGCTCGCTTGTCCCAGATAGCGGTCGAACACCGATGCGACGTTGCGCACGAGCATCCGTCCCGCGGGGAGCACGCGAATCGCGTCGCCGGTGATGTCGATGAGACCGTCGCCGGCCATCGGCGCGAGGCGCGCGAGTTCGTCGGCGAATGTTTCCGCGAACGCGATGCCGTGGGCCGCCTCGATCTCCGGGAAACGCAGCGTGCCGCCGCACATCAGCCGCATGATGACGTCGCGGCGCAGGAGGTCGTCGGCGGAAAGCCGGACGCCGCGCCGGATGGCGAACTGGCCGGCGTCGATGGCGGCGGCGTAGTCGGGCAACTCGCGGGCGTTCTGCGCATAGACGTGGCCGACCTTGCCGATCGACGATGCCCCGATGCCGATCAGATCGCAGTCCGCGTGCGTGCTGTAGCCCTGAAAGTTGCGCTGAAGCGTGCCGGCTTCGTACGCGCGCGCGAGTTCGTCGCCGGGCAGCGCGAAGTGATCCATGCCGATGTAGACGTAGCCCGCATCGCTCATGCGCTCGATCACGCGCTTCAGAATCGCGAGCCGCATGGCGGGGGAGGGCAGGGCGGCTTCGTCGATCTGACGCTGCATCTTGAAGAGCGACGGCATGTGCGCGTAGCCGAACACCGACACGCGATCCGGCGCGAGCGCGATGATGGCATCGAGCGTGCGGGTGAAGCTCTCGACGCTCTGATGCGGCAAGCCGTAGATGAGATCGGCGCTCACCGACCGGAAGCCGTGCTCGCGCGCCGCGCGCATCACGTCTTCGGTCATCGCGCGGGGCTGGATGCGGTTGACGGCCTGCTGCACGCGTTCATCGAAATCCTGGACGCCGAGGCTCAGCCGATTGAAGCCGAGCGCCCGCAGCAGCCCGATGGTTTCCGGCGACGCCTCGCGGGGATCGACTTCGATCGAATACTCGGCGCGCTCGTCCTCGACCAGATTGAAATGCGCGGCGGTGGCGGCCATCAGTTCGGCCATTTCGTCGTGCGACAGGAAGGTGGGCGTGCCGCCGCCCCAGTGAAGCTGCGTGACCGGACGGGCGGTATCGAAGCAGGCGGCCTGCATCGCCAGTTCGCGCTTCATGCGATCCAGATACGGGCGAGCGTGCGCGCGGTTCTTCGTCGCGACCTTGTTGCATCCGCAGTAGAAGCAGACGGTGTCGCAAAACGGTATGTGGAAGTACAGCGACAAGTCCGCCGATGCGCCGCCGCGTGCGGCTGCGTCGAAGTAATGCGCGGGGTCGAAGGAATCCGTGAACTGGACGGCGGTAGGGTAGGACGTGTAGCGCGGGCCGTGCGCGTCGTAGCGGGCGAGCAGGTCCGGGCGGAAGAGAGTGTCGACGAGTGTCATGGCAAGCCTGTGCGTTGCGCCGAGTTTAGCGAGCGCAGAGGAACCGGCGTTGCGTGATAACGTCGCAGCCGGCGCGGGCATGGGACAATGCGGCTTTCGCCGTTCGTCTGCCACTTCGCCATGCCTCCCGAGCCTTCCTCACCTCATGCCTGCCGCGAAGGATGCGGCGCGTGCTGCATCGCGCCTTCCATCACGAGCGCGATTCCCGGCATGCCCCACGGCAAGCGCGCGGGGGAGCCGTGCGTCCAGCTCGACGACGATCTGCGCTGCAGGATCTTCGGCGATCCGCGCCGGCCCGCTTGCTGCGGCGGGCTGCAGCCCTCGGCCGAGATGTGCGGCGACACGCGCGAGTACGCGATCGCATGGCTCGGCAGGCTCGAGATCGAGACGCAACCGCAGTGAAGTTCGCCTGTCAAAGCACCGTTCCAACATCGAATCGAGGAAACCCCGCATGACTCATCCCGTCGCGCCGCGTCGGCGCCGGATCATGCTGGCCGGGCTTGCCGCCTTGCCGGTGTGCGCGTTCGCATCGGCGGCGCGGGCTGCATCCATCTTTCCGTTTATTCCGGATCACTACACGTTTTCACAAAAGCAGGTGCAGGAAGCGGTCGCGCGCAAGTTTCCGCTCGAGCGCACCGCGCGGCAAATCTTCGACGTCGTACTGAGCAATCCCGTCGTCGGCATGGCGGCGGATCGCAATCGCGTGACGGTGCGCGTGGATGCGCGGCTTTCCACGCCCTTCATGCCGAATCCGGTGAACGGCGCGTTCACGGTATCGACGCAACTCGCCTACGATGCCCCGAGCCGCTCGGTCATCCTGATGTCGCCGACAGTTGACGATTCGCAGCTGACCGGCGACGCCGCGCAGTACAACCAACAAATTGCGGCCGCCGGCGCGCTGCTCGCCGCGCAGTTGCTCGACCGCTATCCGATCTACACGTTCAAGCCCGAAGAATTGCAGTTTGCCGGTGTTTCTTACGAACCCGGTACAATCACAGTCCTTTCAAACGGCATACGCGTTCAGATTGTCGAGAAGTAAGCCGAAATCTTTGCGCGCAATGCTCCACGCCAACAGCGAAAACAGCTAACAAAGGGCTGACGGATGGACTGGATTCTCATGTTGAAGGCGCTCGTTCTGGGCGTTGTCGAAGGCCTCACCGAATTTCTGCCAGTCTCGAGCACGGGGCACCTGATCGTCGCGGGCAGTCTTCTGAATTTCACCGACGCCCAGGCGAAAACGTTCGATGTCGTCATCCAGTTCGGCGCGATTCTCGCGATCTGCTGGGAATATCGCGCGAAGATCGGCTCCATCGTGGGCGGATTGCCGACGCGCCCTGACGCGCGGCGCTTCGCGGTGAACGTCATCATCGCGACGATTCCGGCCATCGTGCTCGGGCTGCTCTTCGAAAAGAAGATCAAGGCGGTGTTGTTCTCGCCGGTGCCGGTGTCGGTGGCGCTGATCATCGGCGGCATCGTCATCTTGTGGGCGGAAGCGCGTCAGCGGGATCGCGGCGTGCCGCCGCGCGTGCATTCCGTCGACGACCTCACCTATGCCGACGCCTTCAAGGTCGGCCTCGCGCAATGCTTCGCGCTGATTCCGGGCACGTCGCGTTCCGGCGCGACGATTATCGGCGGGATGCTGTTCGGCCTCGACCGGCGCGCGGCAACGGAGTTTTCGTTTTTCCTCGCGATACCGATCATCTTCGGCGCGACGCTCTATGAGATGGCGAAATACTGGCGCGCGCTGTCCGTCAACGATCTCGGCTTGTTCGCGATCGGGCTCGTGTCCGCGTTCGTGAGCGCGTTCGTCTGCGTGCGCTGGCTGCTGCGCTACGTCGCGTCGCACGACTTTACGGCGTTCGCGTGGTATCGGATCGGTTTCGGGCTGCTCATTCTGATCGTCGGCTATAGCGGCGGGTTGAGCTGGGCGGACTGATTCGCCGCACTTCCACGCATGCGAAAACGCCACGGCTTGCCGTGGCGTTTTCGTTTGTGCGGAGCGCTTATTTGCGCCGGAACACCAGGTCCCATACGCCGTGTCCGAGCCGCAAGCCGCGGCGTTCGAATTTCGTCACCGGGCGATAATCGGGGCGCGGCGCATAACCGTCGGCGGTATTTTCGAGCGCCGGTTCTGCCGACAGCACTTCCAGCATCTGCTCGGCGTAGTTCTGCCAGTCGGTCGCGAGATGCAGATAGCCGCCCCGCTTCACCCGCGACACGAGTTGCGAAACGAACTTCGGCTGAATCAGGCGACGCTTGTGGTGACGCGCCTTGTGCCACGGATCGGGAAAATAGATGTGCACGCCGTCGAGGCTCGCGGGCGCGATCATGTGTTCGAGCACTTCGACGGCGTCGTGCTGAAGGATGCGGATATTGCCGAGCTGCTGCTCGCCGATGAGCTTCAGCAACGCGCCGACGCCCGGCTCATGCACTTCCACGCCGATGAAATCGTCGCCGGGACGCGCCACGGCGATTTCCGCCGTCGTCGCGCCCATGCCGAAGCCGATTTCGAGCACGCGCGGCGCCTTCCGGCCGAAAACGGCGTCCCAGTCGGCGAGTTCGGGCGTATATGGCACGACGAAGCGTGGACCGAGTTCGTCGATCGCACGCTGCTGCCCTGGCGAGACGCGGCCTGCACGCGTCACGAAGCTGCGGATGCGGCGATGATGCAGCGTCGATGCATGGCTGTCTGCCGGTTCACCGGCGGCGTTGACGTCGTCCTCAGGATCGTGATTCATGGCGAGAATAGGCAAGATGCGGGGAAGCGCTGCGCGGAAAGCGGGAACTAAAAAGCCGCCTCGATGAAGGAAGGCGGCTTTCGCTGTGATGCTGGAGCGGGCGATGGGAATCGAACGCCCGCACAGTATAAACCGCAAGTGCTTGATTGAGTTGAAAGAGCGAGCGGGCAAAACCCGCCCATGTGGCATGCTTTTGTGGGAGCGGATTGTATCAGAGCAAGTGTCCTCAGGCTCAGATCCCGCTAATCAAGAGTCTGAAAGTTTGCCGGGCGTCGTTGGGCGGGTAAGCAATCTTGCAGTTGCCGGGAGTGATCTCGATCACCCGGGCGCCCGTGTCGCCAATGACTTGCACTGTGATAGCTTCGTTGGGGAACGTGATAGGGAACACCACCGTGTCTGTCTCGCCTGGGCGCGATGTCACGGACACTCGCTGGACAAACGTCCCATTCGCATAAAGCGTGTAGTGCTCGTTCGTCGTGACGACTTGCTGGCACTTGATTTCGTCTTCCTCGGCATCTGTCAGGTTGCCAGCGAGCTTCTGCTTGCTTTGTTCGGCAAACGTCATTTCAGTTTCGCCGTGCTTCACGGAGGTCACTCGGTGCAGCAGTTCTTTCACATTGTTGCGGAACATCTGCACCAAAACGAGGACTAGCAGCGGCCAAGCCAAATGGTCCGTGATCGCCGATATGAAGTCGAGTTTCGTTTTGTCCATATCACGTTTCCCTTGCCCTATGAGACCTCGCTGAGGCCGCTTGCCGTTTGTTGTCGTCGGCATCATACCGGACAGCTCTGTCGGAGGCGTCGTTCATGAAGGGGATCGGAGATGCTTGGCGTTAGCTCTTTGCGCATTTGTGTGCAAACAGAGCGTCGCATCAAGGCGGGAGCGCGCGGCTAGTCGCTGATAATGTCTATCGCGAATGCATTGCAACTGGCATGATCCGTTCATAGGCACGACTATAACCAGGGCGGCGAACACTTCCTTCTTTATAGCGAGTGTCTCCGCAGGCGTGAATTCTAAAAGGAGAAAGTGTGGTTACGATCAATCTATCGGACGAGTCGTTATTCGGCAACGAGGCATCGGAAGACGAGCCGGAAGATGTGTTTCACAGCTATGCGGTGGAGCGTCCAGAGGTCGCAGCTTTCTTGGACGAGAAAAAGCAGATCTCAATCGTCCGTGCCTACAAAGGCGAAGGAAAATCCGGAATATTGAGGCTTATTGCTGAGCGCTTGCAGAAGCGAACGTCTTCTATTCCACTGGTTATCAATACAACGGCATCTTCCGTGTCGCCCGAACTCGAAACGACGGATTCGGACCGATGGGTAAGAGGCTGGAAAACGAATTTACTTCGATTGGCAGCCAATGAAATTGGAGCGGCTATTGCTTTCGCCTTCAAAGATGACGCGATCACGCTCGTCGAGCAAGCGGAGAACAATGGCTTTAAGCAGCGCTCCTTCGTGTCTTCAATAATCGATCGACTTAAATCGTCGGCAGTCCCGATCGAGCGGACCAAGCCTGTAATGACAAATCCAGAAGCGCTGCTTAAGAGGTGGAGTGAAAAGGGGAGCGACGTATGGTTTATCATTGACGATTTGGACCAGAACTTCGAAAACGAAAAGATCAATAAGGTCAAAATTGCCAGTTTTTTTGTGGCAATTCGCCAAATTTCGAATCTGATTCCAGAATTTAGGTTTCGATTGGCGATTCGTCCGAACGTTTGGACGACAATTAAGCGCGATTTTGAAGCTTTGTCTCACGTCGAGCAGTATATTACCGACTTGAATTGGTCCCTGGATGATTTCTACGACCTGCTTGCAAAGCGCGTTGAAGGATACTTCAAGCGCTACGGTCTGTGGGAACAGGTTGACAAAGGGCTCAGCCGAAATCGGGCGCAACGGAACCGCGAGTTGATTGGGATGGTCTTCGATGATCCGATGCCGTGGGGGCGCGATTCGAGCAGGCCACCCACAACAATCCTCTATACGCTTTCGCGTCATCGGCCGCGCTGGGTGATCGAGTTGAGCAAAATCTCTGCTAAATCAGCAAAGGTCGCTCGACGTTCGAAAATCAATTTTGATGACATTGATGATCAGTTGGAAGAGTTTGGTCGAAAGCGCATTGATGATTCGATAGCCGAATTTCGATCGCAATGTCCTCAACTGGAGGATCTGCTGACTGCTTTCGTGGGGCAGCCGGAACGGTTCACTACCGACCAGTTGATTTCCACGATTAATAATCGAATCTTGCAAGCAGTTAGTCCTCAGATCGTGGGGGTATTGGGAAAGCCGTCACCGAGGGAGGTCGCGCGCTTTCTGTTTCAGATCGAGTTCTTGACCGCACGTAAGGAAAGGGCGGATGGCGGATATGATCACGTTTCGTTCCCAGAGAATCCCGCTTTGTTGGGTGCGAAGACTAATATTGATCAAGGGCACTCTTGGGAAATACATCCGGTATTTCGGCAAGTGCTCAAGCTTAAGAATGTCTAATGGGCGTGGAAATAATTGGGTTGACGAGCCAAGGGCTTTGCGACGCCTAATTCGTCTGTTTGCCTATTCGTTCTAGCAACCGGCACAATTGGCCTCTGTGCCACGTGCCGCCGTTAGGCGTTCGAATTCCGAGGGCGTTCAACTGCGCCACCATTTCACGTTGAGACAGATTCCGACTACGGAATCCCGTTATGACGCCCGCCAGCTTGTCTGCAAAGGCGTTGGCGGCGCGCTGGCGGACCTCAAGGTTTGGCTTGAGGTTTGTTGGTCCGGCCACGCCAAGACGCACCCCGCGCGCCTTAGCGGCGGCGAGCGCATCACGTGTGCGCTTGCTGATCTGATCTCGTTCCCACTCAGCCATCACGGCGTGCATCTGGATCATAACCTTGTTAGCGGCGGGCATGTCTGCGGCTACGAAGTCGCACCCGGTCTCAAGCAAGCCTGATACGAAGTGGACGTTACGCGCCAAGCGGTCGAGCTTGGCGATAATGAGCGTCGCACCACGGCGCTTGCACAGCTCTAGCGCGGTGCGAAGCTGCGGGCGCTTTTCGAGCGCGTTCGCACCCTTGCCGGTCTCTGTATCGGTGAACTCGCCCACCAACTCCCAATCGCCACCGTTCAGGTAGCGTGCGACGGCCTCCCGCTGGGCTTCGAGTCCTAATCCTGACTGACCCTGCCGCGCAGTGCTGACGCGGTAATATGCGACGAACTGACCTTGCGCCATCTCTTCCTCTTTTTTTGGCCTCACGACGAGACGAGCGTTTAATGTGAGGCCACTATCTCACACTGTAGGGATTCAGGTCAATATATATCCGTATTGACTAGTAAATGACTATTGTATACAGTAACACTTATCTCATTTCTTACCACCGATATGACCGAAGAACTTTTGAGCACTCAGGCGGCGGCAGAGCTGATCGCCGCTGAGATCGACGAATCAGGTGGCACTGCCTACTGGTCGCGTGTTCTCACCAACAATCGCCGAGAGGATCGCAACCCGCCGCACCGCGTTGCTTTCCAGAGATTGGGTGGCGGCGCGTTCTATCGGCCGGAGGATGTAGCCGCATTTGTCGAATTCGAGAAATCGCGCCGTCTCGGCGTCCTCAAGCTGTCTGGTCGGGCGGCAGAGGCCGTGCGCGCATTCGGCATCGGCGAGAAGGGTGGCAGCGCGACCGGGCGCAAGCTGAATGTTTCCGCTCTCACGCTTCAGCTCGATCAAGCAACCGGCGCGCACTTCGTGCAGCTCGTCACAAATGACCCGCTCATGGTCTATCGGTTGGAGCTGAGCGAGGCAAGGGCGCTGGCGAAGGAACTGGCAGACACTGCCCAAGCAGGACAGCGGGGCGCGCAATGACCGCCATCATCGTTCAAACGATCTCAGCAGGCGAAACGGCGCTTACGCTATATCGCTATCTTGGAACACTTCGCAACTGGACAAACTTTCTCGGCGACAATATTCGCGGAGAGCAAAGCATCGCCGGTTGCACGCTCATGCCGTGCGCACGACGCCATGACGGAAAGTCCTACCGTCCAGTCTACGCGGTGTCGGACGTAAAAGCGTTCATCGAGAACGTGCGAAAGGTGATACCAAGCGCCGGCAAAAAGACTATCAAAACGACCGCTGTATCGATTGATCCCGGCAGACATTGGCGCGTCAACAAGTTTGACCGCGACGGCGCACCTGTAGCACGGCTCTGGGCGGTCCGGCGCGCGCCGCTTGCCTCGATCGCGGGCAGCTAATCGTCGTGACAGGCCTTCGTGATTTCCGACGCAGCGCTTGCGTAGACTGGTTAGACGTGACGCTTCACACGGCACGTCAGACCCAGTTCCAACACGTCCAGTCCGCGTTCAATGCAGCGGGCGTCGGAAGGCTCCACGTCACCCCTGTAGATGCCGGTCCCGGCAGGGTAGCGAACACGTTTGTGGTGCGCTTTACCGACCGTATGGCGAACAACTACGCGGCACTTCGCAAGGCGATTACCGATGTTTCTGCCGAGTTTCCGCTTACCGAAGAGCCCGTCGTCCGCGCGATTGAAGTCGCCTGCGACTTCACGCACAGAGGGAGCAGGGCGGAGCGTGATTCGGCAACGGTCTCGATGGCGCATCGCCTGCAAACGAGCTTGCTGACCAATAGTGTCAAGCCCCGCCAGTTCGATCCATCCATTGGCAAGAATGGCAAGAATCGCTTTATGGACGCGCCCGGACTGCGACTAAACCCCGAGCTAAACTTTCGCGTGGGGAACAAATGGGACGACGTGGCGTGGCAGGTCTATTGGAAGACTACGGATAAAACGATGGCCTTACCGCCGGCAGAGTGGCGAGCGCGAGTGGAAGTCACCCTGCAAGGGGTTGCGCTAGAGTCCGTCGGCCTAGCAATGCTGTCCGATCTCGACGGATACAAGTTCGCGCGACTTGCGCGGTTCTTCCGATTTCGGACGCCCATCGACCCAGACATCCAAGCCAACGGAAATCGCTACAAATTGGTCGCGATTAAGGCCAACAGGCGCTTGAATGACGCAACGCCGGAGCGCGGCTTGCACAGCTTCGAGTCATTGGGGCGGCGCGACAAGTGGCGGAAACTGCGCAGCGAGAGTAGCCATCTGCAAGCCGACAACGAGCTTCAACGCGCGGTCAAGGATGCCTTGCGCCACCTGAAGCTGTAAGTGGCTTGCGCAAAAAAAGGGGCGAAGATTCGTAGGCCTGCACGGGTGAAAGCCTTGCCGGGCCGGGATTGTGCCACGACAGTCCTAATAACTGTATATACGGGACCCTTCGCTTTTACTTGACATAGCCACTAAGGATTGATGCCTCCGTTACCGCAGTATCTTCAATCCCTTGCTTTTCACTCAAGTAAGCCGGGCACGTGTTTCGGCCTTGATAGCATCGGCGCTGCGTCGCTGCACCGCGATCGTTCAATCGGAAGGTGCAGTCGCTGGCTCTAGGCAGGCCAACTCGACGCCATAATTCATAACGCTATGGGGATGCAAAAAAATGATAAAGAAAGCGGTCGTTTCCGCTGTCTGTGTGTTTTTGGCCGGGTGCGCCGTCGCTCCTTTCGACGTTTCCCAATCCGAGAATCTTGTAAAAACAGCGGTTGTGACACAGAAAAAGCCATCCGTCGCCGCCGTAGAGGTTATCAACGCGGCGCCACTGCCGCCCAAACCAAGCGTTTCGGTATTCGATGCGATGTCTTTTCCGGTTACCAACGACACGAGAGACACCGTTACGGCGGACCTCAAGAAATATTTCAGCGACTCGACGGTTATAGACCCGTCATCGAATGAAAAACTAGTTGTCCGACTGGAAAAAGCGGAATCCTACTGGGTCATGGGCGCCGGTCAACGCGTCCCGTTCTTCGGGATACTCGCCGTCGGTGCCGACGAGGAGTTCTATCTGCTTCTTAAGGCAACGTTAGAGGTAGAGGTAGAAGGGAAGGTTGTTCGAAGCTACACAATCGACAAGAAGATTTCGCTCCCTGATGGAAAAAACGCTACGGCAGCGGCGATCCACGAATCATATCAACGGCTCATTGCTCTTTATAGGACGAGCTTCTATTCCGAGCTTGATAGCACGTTCACAACCCGTTACCTATGATGCGAGGTCGCATTGGACGGTATGGAAGCCAATGCGGCGCGGCGCGAAGGCGCGCGCGCTTGATTTGATACATAACTACAGCGTAACTAGACCACTCAATTTGCGGGGGATATATGAATCTCAAAACTCGCGCCATCGTCGCAGCGGGATTCGTTGCGTTCGCGACGGCAGGCTTCTCGGCCGAGAGCGAGCCCAGTTTCGTGCAGCAGGGAAAGGAAGCGATCCAAGCGTGCGAAAGCGAATATCAGGGCTACTTGGCGATTCGGCAGGTCTCCCGGCTAGCGGACGACGCCCGGCGTGACGCGGACGACGCAATGACTCGCGCGGGCGGACCAGTCGGGACAAACAAGGCTTCGTCGGAGGGAGACGTTCAGCTCTATCACAAGCAATGCGTAGCGGAAAAGAAAAGGATCTTGCTTCCGGAAGCCAAACGCTTCATCAATGGCTTCAAGCGACCCGTCATGCAGTCAAAAGCAAAGAAGCTTGTTGCCCAATGGATGACGACTATGGACGCAATCGGTTCGTCCGTCGCCGATCAAGAAGCGGCAAAGTTTGACACCCTCGCGAATGAACTTCAGCTTGAGACGATGTGAAATCGGGTATTCGCTTACTTCTGTGGCGAAGAACCGAAACGATACGATGCGTGATAGGTCCACTTGGGCGCACGCGTGAAAAGCAAACCCTTAGGAAATACGGACCTGCCCGATGGCGGTCCGTTCATCAACTGGGACGGAAAACTGCGAAACCTTATAGATCGGAAACCTTCTAAAAGCGTAGCCCGAAGGGCCATGTTCGCTACGTCGATCGCTACTCATATGAAGCTAACAACCAATGAGGACGCCCGGCAAGTTCAAGGCTTCGCCACCTGAACTTTCGGAGCGGCGTGATGGGCCTGAGCTGCCCAGCACAGCCATTGCGCCTTCACGCTTTAGCCTTCAGGCGCAAGGCATACCGAATCGCCATCAAGGCATCATCGATCCTCAGGGGGGCAATGCCGTCTAGCGCCGGGAAACGGAGATCCTTTACGTTGTCAGCTACCTCGTCGGCGTTGCGATCCTTCGCGTAGCGGCTCCCGCTTTGGGTTTTGCCACGCTCATGTCCTGCAAGCTGCGCAAAAACCCGTTCTGGTAGACCGAGCCTTTCAAGCGCTGTCACGAACGTGTGACGGAACGAGTGGAATGTCTTCATGCCGTTTCGTTCGATGCCAAGCTTCACGCCCAGAAAGCGCTCGTTGAACCAAGACCCGGCAGGCTTGCCATAGCCCTTCACAGGATCGCGCTTAAGTTCCGGGAACAATCGTGAGTAACCGGCCCGGCGCAACGCGTTGACATATTCGGGCAGTCCAAGCCGGACCAACTCTCCATGCAGCGGCACAACCCGCACGGAATTGACCGTTTTTAGCGATTTGTCCGGCTCGTCGATCTTGTCCCCATCAAGGTTGAAATCCAGATACCACAAACCGGATTCAGTTTGCCGCACGTCGTCTACGTAGAGCTGCGACAGCTCGTTGATGCGTGCGCCGGTAAGCAGACCAAGTAGCGGAAGCCAGTAGTAGTGCGGTCGCCAGTGCGTCCGACCGCCATTGCCGATGGTTCCCGCACCTCGCACGAACCAGTGTTGCGAAAAGATCAACGAAAGCTCGTCCGGCGTGAAGACCTGCCGCTCATCCTGGGCGCGTCGTCCAACGCTGCGTCCGCGCTTGAAGTCTGACGCCGGATTGAAGCGCATCATGCCAGCCCTGACTCCGTAGCCAAGAATCTCGCTCAGGCGGCCTACGTGGCCCTTGATGGTCGTCTCCGACTTGCAGGCAAGCCCGTCGCGCTCGGCAATGTCGATCAGCTCGTGAAGGGTTTTGTTCGCGCCATACTTGCGCCGTGGCTGGTAGATGTCTGTCGGCAGCAGGGCGAGCAATCGCGCGAACTCCAGCACCGTCTCTTTCTCTATATCGCCCAGTGCTGGGTCGCCCATCAGGTCAATGAACAGACCGGCCTCAGTGGCCATGCGGCGGGCCTGATCTTTTCCCCATGCCTTGTCGCGCTTGTAGGTTTCGAACAGCTCAGAGAACCGCTTCGCGCCGTGCCGTGCGGTGATCGGGTCAAAGATGGTCGGCGTCGTCGCCGGGCTTGCTGGCGGCTTTGTCGGTGCCATAACGGGCGCTGGCAATGCTGCCGCCAATCGCGCCCGCACCTGCGCCACAGCCGCTTTCGGCACGATGCAATCGGATGGGGCCAGTTCAAGCTCGCCATCCACAAAGAAACCGGTTTCCCCTGTGCCACGGAATACTGACTCGCGCGCCAGAGCGCCTGCCGCGAACCGCCCGAGCGTGGCTCGACTACTGAAGAAGCGAACGACGCCGGAATACAGGTCCAGCTCACCACGGGCGATAGCGTCGTTCAGCACGAACGAGCCATCGTAGTCGCGCTCTACATCGTCCAGGTCGGGAACCGTCCAGCAGCGCAATGCCTGGACCCGGGCAAAGGCGCGCGTGCCGTCTGACAACAGCTCACCGGCAAGTGCGGCGGAGGATATGCCGACAGAGGCGGCGGCTTCGGCGAGGTCAATCGTCCCTTCCCCAACGAGCAACGGGCTTTCGTGTCTGAGTTTTTCGGTGTCCATCGCCAGAAAGCGTTCGCGCCAGTGGAGTTGAATCCTGAGCGCGGCGGCCTTTGCCGTCGCCAAGCTCCGCAGACCGGTAGACGTATGAATCTCCGTGCGCCCTAACAGCTCCCGAAGGCGCTTTGGCACGACGAGACGAACCGCATAGATGCCGCTGGGGCGACGATAGAGGCACGATATCCCCGACATGGCGACCACCACTGTAGTAGCCTTGCGGAGGACCCCGACCATCAGAGCCAGAGTTGACTTGAAATCAACGGCTTAGGAGGGTATTGGAGCGGGCGATGGGAATCGAACCCACGTCAGTAGCTTGGGAAGCTACGGTAATAGCCATTATACGACGCCCGCGTGAGTCGGCTATTGTAAGCGCAAGAAGCGCCGCCGCGCAATTGCGGCGGCGCATCCGACGAGCTTCAGATGCCGAAGAGGGTCATCGAGACGGCGAGGCGCGTCACCACCATCAACAGCACCTGCACGATCACGAAGAGCAAAATCGGCGACAGGTCGATGCCGCCCAGACGCGGCAGGATGCGCCGCAGCGGATCCAGAAACGGCGCAGTGATCTGATAGAGCAGCGGCATCGCCGGCGATTGCGGATTGAGCCACGAGAGCAGCGCCATCAGGATCGTCATCCAGATGATGAGGTTCAGCGCCCATTTGACGACGGTCAGCACGGCGACGAGCAGCAGCATCGGCAGCATGAGCGTCGGATCGACGCCGGCCAGCACCACCATCAGCGTTACATAGACTGCCGCCGCGATAAACGCCGCGACGATGCTCGCCCAGTCGATCTTCCCGCCCGGCAGTATCTTGCGCAGCGGCAGCACGATCCAGTTCGTTGCCTGCATCACGGCATTCGATACCGGGTTGTAGGGCGGCATGCGGACGACCTGCATCCAGGCGCGCAGCAGCAGCGCCGCGCCGAAGAGGGTGAAAACGGTGTTGAGCAGAAAACGGGCGATATCGCCGAACATCTCGGGTCCTCTTGGAAACATGCGCGGCATACACGCCGCGCCGGGGTCGGAAAAGCGAAAGCTGGCCGGAAAGAAGCGAAAGGGCGATGCCGCTAGCGGGGCGCGCAAAGCCCGATGACGCGGGCGTTGCGGCGTATGAGGCCGTGCGAGTCGTGAAGGCTGACCTTGATCATTGTTCGTTCTCTGAGCTGATGTCACGCCGAAGTCTTCGCCGGGCGGCGGCTTGCGTTCCCCGCCCACCGCCAATGCCGGTGGGGCGCCGGACGTCACCTTAACATGGCTTGCGCGCCGCTTGGGGAGCGTTGTCGAACAGGCGGCAGCGATTGTGCCACGACTCGGTGAAAGCCGACTGCAAGCACGCGGCCGGGGCGCTCGCAGCATCGGAAAACCCTGATGTTGTCAAAGCGATACTGTCTCGAAAAGCGAAAAATGCCACGATACGATGACCGCAATCGACACAGACCCGCCCGAGAAATAGAAAGCGATTAAGTAATCGGCACGGTTACTGCTGAAATGTGGTTCAGCACACGTCGATCGCGGGTTTTGGTTTCCTTGCGTACATTGATGGACGAACAGGGCGCGAAATACTTAGAGAAAGACGGTTTCCAATGGAAAACGCATCGCGGATCGTGAATGCATGCTTTTCCCCAAGGTTTTTATTCGCTACGTTCGGAGGTCGCATGAGCATTTTCTCTTATCGAAAGCATCTGCGGTTCTTGAGTCAGGCTCAGCGCCGCCGCTGGTGGGACCAAAAGAAGCGCCTGACGCCGCGTGTCGTCATTGGCGCGGCCTATGTCCCGCCGAATGTCTCGCGGGAATTCGCTTATGTGAAAGTCGGCTGAGATCGATTATCGAGTTAGCGTAAAACATCAAAAGCCCCGCTGAACCGTACGTCCAGCGGGGCTTTTCATTTGGCTCCTCATCTATTTGTAATCAGACGTTACCCGCTTCCGGCCAAAGGGGAATTGGCTTGCGCGACGATCGCCCCGACAAGGCGTGCCGACGGGCGCGGTCCGTTCGGCCGTCGTTTGCCGGCCGACCGGCGGTTTCGCGAGAACTTGCAATCTGCAACACATGGCTCATGCGCCGCGCCGTTTTTTTCGCTAAATTCGTTCTATGACGTCGCGCGCCGGATGGCCGGCAAAAGCGGCGAGGAGAAAGAAAGTGAAAAAGCTCAGTGGTCTTTTGGTCGTTGGTGCGCTCGCGCTCGGCGGGGCCGGTGCGGCGCAGGCGGGCGGTGTATCGATCGGTGTCGGCATCGGGGTGCCGGCGTATCCGGTGTATCAGGCGCCGCCTGCGCCGGTTTATGTCGCACCCGCAGCACCCGTGTATATGGCGCCGCCGCCGCCGGTCGTCTATGGACCGCCGCCCGCGGTCGTGGTCGGCGGTTATCCATACGGATACTACGGCCGTCCTTATGGCCGTCCGTATTGGCGGCAGCACGGGTATTACCGCCACGGTTACGGCGGCTGGCACAGATAATCGCCGTCTCGCGAGCCGATAAACGCAAGTCCCGTCCGGGGCTTGCGTTTTTTTATGCATGACGCGATCAGCCTATTCCGATTCGCGCCGGAACTGCGGAGAATGGTGGCTTCCTCAAATTACGCTCCATCCGATGCCCTCACTTCCCGCTCCGACTTTCGACGATGTCGCCGATGCCGCCCGCCGCATCGACGGTTTCGCGCATCGCACGCCTGTTCTCACGTCGCGGACCGCCGACGAGATCGCGGGTGCGTCGCTGTTTTTCAAATGCGAGAACTTCCAGCGCATGGGCGCGTTCAAGTTCCGTGGCGCATACAACGCCATCTCGCATTTCAACGACGCACAGCGCGCCGCCGGCGTGATCACGTACTCATCGGGCAATCACGCGCAGGCCATTGCGCTGTCGGCGAAGCTCGCGGGCATTCGCGCGACGATCGTCATGCCGGAAGACGCGCCCGCCGCCAAAATGGAAGCGACGCGCGGCTACGGCGGCGAGGTCATCACGTATGACCGGTACACGCAGAATCGCGAGGAGATCGGCCGCGCGCTGGCGGACGAGCGCGGCATGACGCTGATTCCGCCTTACGACCATCCGCATGTGATCGCGGGGCAGGGCACGGCGGCGAAGGAACTGATCGAGGAAACCGGTCCGCTCGACTACCTTTTCGTGTGTCTCGGCGGCGGCGGGCTGATCGCCGGTTGCGCGCTCGCGGCGGCGGCGCTGTCGCCATCGTGCAAGGTCATCGGCGTGGAGCCGGAAGCGGGCAACGACGCGCAGCAGTCGCTCGCGCGCGGCGAAATCGTGCATATCGACGTGCCGCGCACCATCGCCGATGGGGCCGCGTCCACGCACGTCGGCGAATACAACTTTCCGATCATCCGCGAACATGTGGATCGAATCGTCACCGTCAGCGACGCGCAGCTCATCGACACATTGCGGTTCTTCGCGCAGCGCATGAAGATGGTCGTCGAGCCGACCGGCTGTCTCGCCGCGGCGGCGGTGCTTCAGAAGACCGTGCCGGTGGAAGGCAAGCGCGTCGGCGTGATCGTGAGCGGCGGTAATGTCGATCTGGCGAGGCTCGCGCAGTTCATCGCCTGAAGAGACAGGCGATGGTCACGATGCCGCGTGCACGATGAGGTCGCGGTAGCCGTCGATGATCACGCTGTACGAGAAGTAAGCGAACAGCACCGCCGACAGCACGTGGCACGCGCGCAAAAGGCGCGTGCCGGCGCGCTTGCGGCCGTGGCTCGCGAGCGTGCAGATGAAGATGGTCCAGCCGAGTCCGCCGCAGAAGAAGCCCAGCAGAAACACAGATGCGCTCATCGTGCTGGTCGCGCCGGCCTTCGCGATCAGCGCGCCGCCAACCGCTGCGAACCATAGAATGGCGCTCGGCGACGATACCGCGAGCAGGCATCCGCGCAAGAAGCTCTTCAAGTGGCTCTGACGCGGCGCGTGCGGGTCCGCCTCGCCCTCGACGGGCGGCGCGGTCGCGGGCTTCAGCGCCTCGCGCGCCATCTTCCAGGTAAGCAGCAGGAGCACGATGCCGCCGCCGATCCACACGACCCATCGCACGGCGGAAAATTGCAGCAGCGCCGACATGCCCGCGAGCGCGAGCCCCGCATAAAGCAGATCGCCGACGCACGTCCCGAGGCCGAGCACGAGCCCCGGCTTGAAGCCGTGCGACAGCGCGAGAGAAATGATCGCGACGTTCGCGATCCCGATATCCAGACACAGCGACAGCGACAGGAAAAACCCGTCGGACATCAACGACCAGGAATGCATCATCGTGCCCCGGTCAGTGTCAGGGTCACGTCGAGCCGTCCGGTTTCCACGCCCATCGTGTTGCGCATCGCAGGGTGACGGAAGTCGTCGAGCGCCGCGCGTTGTTCCGGCGTGCCGATGTCGAGCAGATGCAGCACGTGCGCGACGATCGCGTGCATGACGACGAGGTTGCCGTCCTCCACCTTCACGGCGATGCCGAGCGCGCCTTGCGCACGCTTCACGCCGATTGCATAGCTCGCATCCGCGCCGGTCTTGCCGACAACGGCGCCGCCGAACGCGCGCATGAGCCGCTCGCAGAAACGGCCTTCGCCCGAGACGAGTTCGGGATACGTCGTCATCGCGCGATGGATGCGGCCGAGCGGCGAGCCTTCCCGCGCCGCGGCGATCTTCATGAAGAGCCGCGCCAGCCGGTCGAGCGGGAAGGCGGGCGTCGGCAGGTTGCATCCGTCGATGGCCCATTGCACGTCGTCGGCGGGCAGATCGACGGCGCGCGCCACCGTCTGCTTCACATGCGCCTGCAGCGGATGCGCGGGCAAGTGGTAGTCGGCGAGCGGAGCTTGCATCGCGCGGGCGGCGGCGAGCATGCCGGCGTGCTTGCCGGAGCAGTTGCTGCAAACCGGCGTCGGCGTGAAGCCGCGGCGGAGCCAGTCCCGGTAGACGGCGTCCGAGATCGGCGGATGGCCGCCGCAGCGCAGATCGGCTTCGTGCGCGTCGGCCTTGGCGAGCATCGCGCGGGCGCGGTCGATGTGCCGTGGCTCGCTGCTATGCGAGCCGCACATCAGCGCGAGGTCGGCATCGTCGAAAGCGAAGCGTTCAAGCGCACCCGTTTCGATGATCGCGAGCGCCTGCGCCGGCTTCGCGGCCGAGCGCGGCAGCGTCACGCGATGAGGATCGCCGAACGAATGGAGCACGCGGCCATTCGCATCGACGACCGCGACGTGCGCCCGATGCGTATTCTCGATGGCGCTTCCGCGATAGAGCGTCGCCGCGATCATGCCTTCTTCCCCGCGTCGTCGAGACCGATTTCGGTCCACAGCGCATCGACGCGCCGCTTGACCGCTGCATCCATCACGATCGGGCGGCCCCATTCGCGATGCGTTTCGCCGGGCCATTTGTTGGTGGCGTCGAGTCCCATCTTCGAGCCGAGGCCCGCCACCGGCGAGGCGAAGTCGAGATAGTCGATCGGCGTGTTGTCGACCATGACGGTGTCGCGCGTGGGATCGACGCGCGTGGTGATCGCCCAGATGACTTCCTTCCAGTCGCGCACGTTGACGTCTTCATCCACGACGACGATGAACTTGGTATACATGAACTGCCGCAGGAAGCTCCACACGCCGAGCATCACGCGCTTCGCGTGGCCGGCGTAGCTTTTCTTCATCTGCACGATCGCCATTCGATAGCTGCAGCCTTCGGGCGGCAGATAGAAGTCGGTGATCTCGGGGAACTGCTTCTGCAGCAGCGGCACGAAGACTTCGTTCAGTGCGACGCCGAGCACGGCCGGTTCGTCGGGCGGCTTGCCGGTGTAGGTCGAATGGAACAGGGCGTCGCGGCGCATCGTGATCTTCTCGACCGTGAAAACCGGAAACCACTCCTGCTCGTTGTAGTAGCCGGTGTGATCGCCATACGGCCCTTCGAGCGCGTGCTCGTAGCGCGCCGCGCCGCCCGTGGACGGACGCGGCGGCGCACCTTCCGGCGCGGGCGGTGCCGCGCCTTCCTGCGGATAGATGAAGCCTTCCAGCACGATTTCGGCGCGCGCCGGCACCTGCAAGGTATCGACGCCGGGCGTCAGACACTTTGCCAGTTCGGTGCGCGAGCCGCGCAGCAAGCCGGCGAACTGATATTCGGAGAGCGTATCGGGGACAGGCGTGACCGCGCCGAGGATGGTCGCGGGATCGGCGCCCAGCACGACGGCCACCGGATACGGCTTGCCCGGATTGACGAGCGCGAACTCGTGGAAGTCGAGCGCGCCGCCGCGATGAGCGAGCCATCGCATGATCAGCTTGTTGCGCCCGATCAGTTGCTGGCGGTAGATACCGAGGTTCTGACGCGGCTTGTTCGGCCCGCGCGTCACCGTGAGGCCCCAGGTCAGCAGCGGTCCGGCGTCGCCGGGCCAGCAGGTCTGGATCGGCAGGCGCGCGAGATCGACATCGTCGCCTTCCCACACGATTTCCTGGCAAGGCGGCGAACTCACCGTTTTCGGGGCCATGTCCCACACGGCTTTCGCGAGCGACAGCAGCTTGCCGGCGTCCTTCAGACCGCGCGGCGGCTCCGGCTCCTTGAGCGCGGACAGCAACCGGCCGACATCGCGCAGCGAACCGAGGGCGGCGGTGTCGCTGCCGAGCTCCGCCGTCGCGCCTGCGGGCGTCTGCGTCTCGATGCCCATGCCGAGCGCCACGCGCCGCGTGGTCCCGAACAGATTGGCGAGGACCGGCATCGTGTGACCGGTCGGCGCTTCGAACAGCAATGCCGGGCCGCCCGCGCGCAGGACGCGGTCCGAGACTTCGGTGATTTCGAGAACGGGGGAAACAGGCTGCCGGATGCGGCGCAGTTCACCGAGCGCTTCGAGGCGGGCGGTGAAGTCGCGCAGATCTTTATATTTCATCGATGGTCGTTTGGAGACTCGAGGCCGCTCGGGTCAAGCGGAGGGAGCGGGACGGCTGCGCGCTTGGCGATTGTCGATTTTACCTGCGTGTGCGTCCGTGCGCTGGAAGACATTCAGCAAATTCCCGTCGAAACTGCCCGCCAGGTGTGCGTTGCCACTCCTAAACGGTGTTCATCATAACTGTAAGTAATTGAAACACAAAGCTATAGCATTGACGGATCATTAAACCCTGCTAGAATCGCTTCGCATCAGTTGCAGGTTTTGAAACTTTTTACCTTCGCCTCAGGTTTTCTTCAGACGCTGTGCGTCGCCTGCGCCGTACCTGCCCGGCGATTCATGGCTGTCGGTATCACTGCCGGCGTTTCTCGCGCCGGTTTTCGCGTGGAAAGCCACTTGCGCACCAAGGGCACGCTGTTCGTGCCGCGCATCCCGGCGCGTTTTGCCGGGCCGGTTTTCCTGACGGCTCATGCCGTTTCCCCGATGCCGCTTACGCCTTGCCAAGAGCGAGCGGTGTCTGATTTACGCTTCGATTTCCCGGCTTGCCGGCAATCATCAGCGTAAATCATGCAACATTGGGAGCATCGATGAACGCTTGGTTGACATGGCGTCCTGACACTCGTGCCGCGCAGATTCTGCGCGCGGCGCTGCGTCGTGGAAGCCGTATGAGTCACACTATCTTCAGTCTGGTCGGCTGCGCGGCTGTCGTCACGGCGCTCGCGCTGTGGCTGCTGCCTTCGTGGCGCACCACCTTTGCCGCACGAATCATGCCTTTCGTGTCCGCCGCGGTGCAGGCGGGCCCTGCACGCCTGCTGGCGGGCCAGCCACTGCCGCCTTTCGCGGCGGTGCATCGGCAGCCGGGCGATGCGGCCACGTCGGTCGCGCTCGCGGCGAACGCTGCGCCTTCAGCTGCTCCGCAGCCGTTGACGCCGTCGCTCGGCGCCGCCGCTTCCGACGATGAAAGCACGCGCCAGTTGACCGGCGGCATCAGTCTCGCGGTGTCGCCGAACGGGCTCGACCCGCGCACGATGCCCTCCGTCGCCATGCTCGCGAACGCGATTCCGACGCAACGCGTCGTCGCGGATGCCCGAGACGATCGCGCGCTCGTCTCGACGCGCGAGCAAAAGCTCGTCGCCAGCTTCATCGCGCGGCGGTATCGCGTGGCGCAGGAGCCGGTCAGCGAACTCGTGCGCGCCGCGTTCGATACGGGCCGCGAAGTCGGTCTCGATCCGCTGCTGCTGCTGTCGGTGATGGCCATCGAATCCGGCTTCAATCCGTATGCCGAAAGCGGCGTGGGCGCTCAGGGCCTGATGCAGGTCATGTCGAAGGTGCATTCGGACAAGTTCCAGTACTTCGGCGGCTCGCACGCGGCGCTCGATCCGCTCGCGAACATCAAGGTCGGTGCGCTGGTGCTGAAGGACTGCATCGCGCGCGGCGGCTCGGTGGCCGGTGGTCTGCGTTACTACGTGGGCTCGACGTCGCAGGACGACGGCGGTTACGGCGCCAAGGTGCTGGCGGAACGTTCGCGTCTGCGCGATGTCGCGCGCGGCCGCAATGTGCCGGTCAACGGACCTCAGGCGCCGGTACAGGCCGCGCCGAAGCAAGTGCTGGCGTCGGCATCGACGACAGATGCCGCCAAGCGCGTTCACATGACGATGGACGCGCCCAAGAAAGCCGACGCGCAGGACGACGGCGAAGTCGGCGAAGCGAAGCACGTTCCGTCGGCGGAATACGGCGCCTGATCCTGCAGCCGCATCCGCAAAACGCAAAAGGGCACCTCGTCGGTGCCCTTTTTCATGGTCGCAGCGGAAGTTCAGCGCCTGAACAGATCGCCAAGCCGCGCGACCGCCTCTTCCAGCTTTGCATACGCCGTCGCATACGAAAGGCGGATGTAGCGCTCCGGCGCATGCACGCCGAAATCCGCACCCGGCACGAGCACGACGCCCGCGTCGTGCAGCATCGAGCGCGTGAGGGCTTCACTGTCGCCAGCGCCGGGGTGATGCACGCCGTTCGTGTCGGCATAGACGTAGAACGCGCCATCGGGCACCACGGGCACGCCGAAGCCCAGCGAGCGCAGCGCCGGCACGATGTAGTCGCGGCGCCGCTTGAATTCGAGCCGCCGCGCTTCGTAAATGGCGATGGTCTCCGGCTCGAAGCACGCGAGCGCGGCATGCTGCGCCAGCGCCGACGCGCAGATGAAGAGATTCTGCGAGAGCTTCTCGACCGCGCCGATCATCGCGTGCGGCACGACCAGCCAGCCGAGCCGCCAGCCCGTCATGCTGAAGTACTTCGAGAAGCTGTTGACGGTGACGACGTCATCGCCGAAGGAGAGCGCCGACACCGGTTTCGCGTCGTAGCTCAGGCCTTGATAGATTTCATCGACGATCGTGAAGCCGCCGCGCTCGCGCACCGTATCGACGATCCGCCGAAGTTCGGCAGGTTCGATCGACGTCCCGGTGGGATTCGACGGCGACGCGAGCAGCACGCCACGCGTCTTGTCGCTCCAGTGCGCCCGAACCTGTTCGGCCGTCAACTGGAAGCGCTCCGCCGGGCCGCTCGGAATGAGCACCGGCTTGCCGTCCGCCGCCGACACGAAATGCCGGTTGCACGGATAGCAGGGATCGGGCATCAGCACTTCGTCGCCGTTATCGACGAGCGCCATGCACGCGAGCAGCAGCGCCGCCGACGCGCCCGCCGTCACCACGATGCGCGCCGGATCGACGGTGACGCCGAACGCATCGCGGTAATGCGCGGCGATGGCTTCCCGCAGCGCCGTGACGCCGAGCGCATTCGTGTATTGCGTGATGCCGCGATGCAGGGCATCGGCGGCGGCGCGCGTGACGGGCTCCGGCGCGGTGAAATCCGGCTCGCCGATACCCATGTGGATGATGTCGCGCCCGGCGCGTTCCAGCGCCTGTGCGTCCTTCATCAGCTCCATCACATAGAACGGCTCGATTGCGTCGACGCGCGACGCAAGCCGGACGAGCGGTTCCGACACGGTGTTCATCGGCGCGCCTGCGCTTCGGCCGGGCGCATCGCGACGGCGAGCTTGTCCAGCACGCCGTTTACATACTTGTAGCCATCCGAGCCGCCGAAGGTCTTCGTCAGTTCGACCGCCTCGTTGATGACCACACGATACGGAATGTCGATGTGGTGCCTGAACTCGAACGCGGCGACGAGCAGCACCGCGCGCTCGACCGGCGACAATTGTTCGATCGGCCGGTCGAGACACGGCTGCAGTTGCGCGGACAGCGCGTCGGCTTCCTTGATCACGCCGTGCAGGATGGCGTCGAGATGGGCGTGGTCCGCCTTGTCGAAGCCCTGCGCGTTGCGCAGCTGCGCGTCGATTTCGCCGCCGGGGGCACCCGACAGCAGCCATTGGTAAAGCCCTTGCGTCGCGAGTTCACGCGAGCGGCGTCGTGCGCTCTTCATGCGCGGTCCTCGTCTTCGTCTTCATCTTCGTCGTCTTCATCGTCGCCGCCGAGCTGTTCGAGCGCGACCGACAGATTCGCCATCTCGACCGCCACGCGCGCCGCATCGCGGCCCTTTTCCGTCATGCGGGCGACGGCCTGCTCGTCGTCTTCGGTCGTCAGCACGGCGTTCGCCACCGGAATGCCGAAATCCAGGGCGATGCGCGAAATGCCAGAGCCGCTCTCGTTCGATACGAGTTCGAAGTGGTACGTCTCGCCGCGCACCACGGCGCCGAGCGCGATCAGCGCGTCGAACTGGCCGGATTCGGCGAGCTTCTGCAGCGCGAGCGGGATTTCCAGCGCGCCCGGCACGGTGACGAGCAGCACATCCTGGCCGATCACGCCGAGGCGTTCGAGTTCTTCGATGCACGCATCGGCGAGGCCGTTGCACACCGGTTCGTTGAAGCGCGACTGGACGATGCCGATGCGCAGGCCGTCGCCGTCGAGATTCGGCTGATATTGTCCGATTTCCATGTAGAGATCCGTTGGTTTGGAATAGGGTGGCGCTTAGGCGGTGTCTTATGCAGACCTGAGATGCGGGACAGCCGCGTCGCTCGAACCCGCGGCGGTGGCGGGCGACCCGGGCATCGGGATGAAGCCCGTCACCTCGAGCCCGTAGCCCGACATGCTACCGAGCTTGCGCGGCGTGGCGAGCACCTGCATCTTGCCGACGCCCAGATCGCGCAGAATCTGCGCGCCGATGCCGTAGGTCTTGAAGTCGATCGGGCGGCGCGCCGGCTTCGCGGTCTTGTCGTTTTCGTCGAGGGCGCGGAAAGCGTCGACGAGATGATCGTTCGTGTCGCCGCAATTCAGCATGACGATCGCGCCCAGATCGCGGGCGGCGATTTCGCGCATGGCGGCGTCGATGGTCCAGGAGTGCGTGGACGCGTCGATTTCGAGCAGGTCGAGCACGGAAAGCGGCTCGTGGACGCGCACCGGCGTTTCGGTGTCGGGCCACGGCGTGCCGCGCACCAGCGCGATATGCGGCGAACCGCTCGGCTCGTCGCGATACAGCACCGCGCGGAACGGTCCGTGCGCGGTCTGCATCGTGCGCTCGCTGACTTTTTCGATGATCGATTCGGTGCGGCTGCGATAGTGGATCAGATCGGCGATGGTCCCGATCTTGATGCCGTGCTGCTCGCCGAACTCGATCAGATCGGGCAGACGCGCCATTTCTCCATCGTCGCGGATGACTTCGCAGATCACCGATGCCGGCGACAGCCCCGCGAGCGACGCGAGATCGCAGCCCGCTTCGGTGTGTCCCGCGCGCACGAGCACGCCGCCCGGCTGCGCCATGATCGGGAACACGTGCCCCGGCTGGACGATGTGGTCGGCGCGCGCATCCGGCGCGCAGGCCGCGGCGATGGTGCGCGCGCGGTCGGCCGCCGAGATGCCGGTGGTCACGCCTTCGGCCGCCTCGATGCTGACCGTGAACGCGGTGCCGTACTGAGTGCCGTTGCGCTGCGTCATCAGCGGCAGATTGAGCTGCCGGCAGCGTTCCTGCGTGAGCGTGAGGCAAATCAGGCCACGGCCGTAGCGCGCCATGAAGTTGATGGCTTCGGGCGTGATGAAATCGGCGGCCACGATCAGATCGCCTTCGTTCTCGCGGTCTTCTTCGTCGACGAGGATCACCATGCGGCCGGCCTTGAGCTCGGCGATGATTTCTGGGGTGGAGGCGATCGACATGGTGCGTCCCGATGGGTGCGTTTGGGAAAGGGCGTATTTTACGCCACGGCCGATCGACAGGCGGTGAAATCGCGGTCGGCGCGCTTGGGGATTCGGCTTATGCCGTGTGGCCGACTGTTGCGCTGGCCGCGTGTTCGCGACGATACCAATTCCTACCCATTTCGAAGCGAGGAAACCGTACCATGCTACGTACATTACACAGTACGGAGCCGAAAATGGCTTTCACACCGAAGGACGTCATCTCCCTTTCACAGGCGCGCGAGCACCTGTCCGAACTCATCGATGAAGTGCAGAAGGGCGCGAACAAGATAATCACGAACAACCACGGCGCGAGCGTCGCGCTGATCAGCACGGAGAAGCTCGAGAAGTATCAGGAGGCGGAGCGGGCGCGGGTTCATCTCCAGCTTCTCGAAGATGCTCGGGCCGGACTCGAAGATCTCGAGGCGGGTCGCACGGAGGACGCTCGCGAGGCGCTTGCGCGCATCAGAGCGAATCTGCGGGCCAAGCGGGAACGCGGAGGATCCTCGGATGGCGAGTGATCGACGCACACGCGCCGCCGTCGAGTTCACGCACGCTTTCGAGGCCCGACTCGCGGACATGGAGCGGTATTGGAGCAGGCTGGCGCAACCACGCAGCTATGACCGGCTGCTGGATTCCATCGATACAAAGGTGATACCGCTGCTTGAACGCTTTCCCGCTATCGGTCGGCTGTTTCTCGACTCGATGCCGGACAACTGCGATGCGCTGCTGGCTTGCGAAAAGCTCATTGAAGCGACGGGAGGGTCAACGCAGCGGGCCGAATTGCGCGAGCATATCTTCGATGACTACGTCCTGCTGTACTGGCTGGGCGGACAGACGGTGAAGCTGCTGTCGATTCGCCGCAGCAAAGAACTCTCCCTCGACTTCGACCACATCTGGGACCCCGAACGCTGAGCAGCAAATCGCCGCGTCACGCTCCGCTCATCATCCGCTCGACATACCGCGCGATGAGATCGATTTCCAGATTGACCTTCGCTCCCGCGCGCAGCGCCTTCAGCGTCGTGACTTCCACGGTATGCGGGATGAGGTTGATCGAGAATTCGCAGCCGTCGGCCTGATCGCTGACCGAATTGACGGTGAGGCTGACGCCATTCACCGTCACCGAGCCCTTGTAGGCCAGATACTTGCCGATGTCCTTCGGCGCGACGATGCGCAATTCGTGCGATTCGCCCACACGCTCGAATCGCGATACCACGCCGAGCCCATCGACGTGACCGGAAACCAGATGCCCGCCGAGCCGGTCGTGCGCGCGCAGCGCCTTCTCGAGATTCACCTCCGCGCCGGTGTCCCCGAGGCCGACAGTCTTGCTGAGACTTTCACGCGACACGTTGACGTCGAACGAAGCCGGCGATTTCTCGATCACCGTCATGCACGCCCCTTGAATGGCGATGCTGTCGCCGAGTTCCACGTCCGAGAGATCCAGCCCGCCCGCTGCCACCGTCAGGCGGACGCCCGCCTCCGGCTGGGATCCGAGCGGCGTGACTTTCTCGATGCGGCCCACCGCCGTGACGATTCCTGTAAACATGAAATGTGCGTTCCTTTGTTCGGTGAAATTCAGCGCGTTTCGCTGGCGGCTTGCGCCCCGGCGAACCGCGCGAGAATGCGCAGATCGTCGCCGAGCCGGTCGATGCGATGAAACTTCAGATGCGGCCGCGCATCCAGCGTGGCGGGCGGCGCGAAATCGAACATGCCGGGCGCGTTGCCGAGCAGGCTCGGCGCGAGGTAAATCAGCAGTTCGTCGACGCAGCCTTCGCGCAGCAGCGAGCCGTTCAGCTTGTGCCCCGCTTCGACATGCAATTCGTTGATGCCGCGATCCGCGAGCGCGGTCAGCATCGCGGGGAGATCGACCTTGCCGTGTTCGTTCGACAGATCGACGAGCTGCGCGCCGCGCTCGCGCAGCGCATCGGCGCGGGCGGGGTCCGCATCGGCGGCATGGAAAATCCACGGCGGCGCGCCCTCGAGGATGCGCGCCTCGAGCGGCACGTCGAGCCGGCTATCGATCAATACGCGCTGCGGCTGGCGCGGCGTGTCGACCGCGCGCACGGTCAGTTGCGGATCGTCCTCGCGCACGGTGCCGATGCCGGTCAGGATTGCGCAGGCGCGAGCGCGCCAGGCGTGGCCATCCGCGCGTGCGTCGTCGCCCGTGATCCACTGGCTTTCGCCCGATGGCAAGCCGGTGCGCCCGTCGAGCGTTGCCGCGACCTTCATGCGCACCCACGGACGCCGCCGCGTCATCCGGGAGACGAAGCCGATGTTCATCTCGTGCGCCTCGCTGGCGAGCAGTCCGCAGCGCACGTCGATGCCCGCGTCGCGCAGCATCGCGAGGCCGCGTCCGGACACGGCCGGGTTCGGATCTTCCATCGCGGCGATCACTTTCTCGACGCGCGCGTCGATGAGCGCATGCGCGCACGGCGGCGTGCGGCCGAAATGACTGCAGGGTTCGAGCGTCACGTAGGCCGTCGCGCCGCGGGGGTCTTTGCCCCGCGAGCGGGCGTCCTTCAGCGCGCGCACTTCCGCGTGGTCCTGGCCGGCCGGCTGCGTGAAGCCCATGCCGATCACTTCGCCGTTCTTGACGAGCACGCAGCCGACGCGCGGATTCGGCGTCGTCGTGTACATGCCGCGGGAGGCGAGCGCGAGCGCGCGCTCCATGTAGGTGAAGTCGGATTGCGAGAACATCGCGTCGGTCCGTGGACGCGGGTTCAGGCCGCGACCGACGCAAAGGCGCCGCGCGCGGCGTCGATGGTCGCGTCGATCACCGCGTCGTCGTGGGCGCTCGACACGAAGCCCGCTTCGAATGCCGACGGCGCGAAGTACACGCCGGCATCGAGCATCGCGTGGAAGAACGCGTTGAAGCGCTTCGTGTCCCCGTCAGCGATTTCCGCGAAGCTGCCCGGCACCTTGTCCATGAAGTAGAGGCCGAACATGCCGCCGATAGAATCGGCCGAGAAGGGCACGTCCGCTTCACGCGCGGTTGCGGCGAGGCCATCGACGAGCTTGCGCGTCTGTTTTGCGAGGTCGTCGTAGAAGCCGGGGCGCTGGATCAGCTGCAGCGTCTTGAGGCCGGCCGCGACCGCGATCGGATTGCCCGACAGCGTGCCCGCCTGGTACACGCCGCCCAGCGGCGCGAGATGCGCCATGATGTCCCGCCGCCCGCCGAAGGCCGCCGCCGGCATGCCGCCGCCGATGACCTTGCCGAGGCACGTGAGGTCCGGCTTGATGCCGTAGACCTGCTGCGCGCCGCCGAGCGCGACGCGAAAGCCGCACATTACTTCGTCGAAGATCAGCACCGAGCCGTACTCGTTGCAGCGCTCACGCAGCGCGTTCAGGAATTCGGGCGTCGCGCGCACGAGGTTCATGTTGCCCGCCACCGGCTCGACGATGACCGACGCGATTTCCGCGCCGAACGCCGCGAATGCTTCGTTCAACTGCTCGACGTTGTTGTACTCGAGCACCGTCGTGTGCTTCGCGATGTCGGCGGGCACGCCGGCGGAGGTGGGATTGCCGAACGTGAGCAGGCCCGAGCCGGCTTTCACGAGCAGGCTGTCCGCGTGGCCGTGATAGCAGCCCTCGAACTTGATGATCCGGCTGCGGTTCGTGAAGCCGCGCGCGAGGCGCAGCGCGCTCATCGTCGCTTCGGTGCCGGACGAGACCATCCGCACCTGTTCGATCGACGGCACCAGCTTGCAGATTTCCTCCGCGATCTCGATTTCCGCCTCGGTCGGCGCGCCGAATGAGAAGCCGTCGGCGAGCACGCGCTGCACCGCATCGAGCACTTCGGGGTGAACGTGGCCGACGATCATCGGGCCCCACGAGCCGATGTAGTCGATATAGCGCTTGCCCTCGGCGTCCCAGAAATACGGCCCCTGCGCGCGCTCGATGAAGCGCGGCGTGCCGCCGACCGATCGAAACGCCCGCACCGGCGAGTTCACGCCGCCGGGAATGGTTCGCTGGGCGCGTTCGAAAAGAGCTTGGTTCCTGGACATGGATGAGGGCCTGCTGAAAGTGGATGCGAGCCGCGCGGGACGGGGCGTTCGCCCGTGGAAGATGCCTGGGCGTCCGGCGCGACGATTGTTGCCGAAATTGTACCGGACTCGTTGCAAGCGGGCGGGGCCGGGCGGGGTGGCGACCGGGTTACATGTCAACCCTCGGCCGGTCCGAAACGCCCGCGCCGCCCGGTGCGCGCGGTCCAGAGCTTTTCGAGCGCGCCTTCGGCCATCGGCTTGATGAGCGTGCCCGAGCTTTGAGCGTCCCACGTCTGCACGGAAATGGGATGCGCGCGCAGCTCGTCGCGCGTGACGACGACCTGCTCGCGCGCATCGACGAGCCAGTCGTACACGAAGTCGATGCACAGCCGATAGCCGCGCTTCGAGTGCACGTCGGGGACCTCGTAGGGCGCGCGCGTCACGTAGCCGGACGCGAAGACGCCCTTCGGCTCCTGCGCCACGCGATGCACGAACACGCGGTCGCCCGGCAGAAGGCCGCGCGCCGTGCCGCAGCCCCAGACATCGGCGACGGCTTCGCCTGCGGCCACGCGGCGCGCAAGGTCCGGCAACTCGGGCCACGGCCACTTGCGGGGGCTCCAGATGAGAAGGAAGGCGGTCATGCGCCGAGCTTAGCGCGAACGAGGAAAAAGAGGGTCGCGTACAATGGGCCGCTCGCCTTCAACGCTGAAAGCCGCGAAGCGCCCGGTCCCAAGCCCCTTTTCAGCGCATCCGATGTCAGACACCACCCGTCGCCGGCCCGATCGCCGGCTGATCCTGTTGCTCGGCGCGCTCGCAGCGTGCGGCCCGCTGTCCATCGACATGTACCTGCCGAGCCTGCCGTCGCTCGCCGCCGCGTTCGGCACGAGCCCGGCCGCCGCGCAAAGCACGCTGACGAGCTTCATGTTCGGCTTCTCGTTCGGCATGCTGCTCTATGGCCCGCTTTCCGATACCTATGGCCGCCGACCGGTCCTGCTCGGCGGCATCGCGCTCTACGCGCTGGCGAGCGTCGGTTGCGCGGCGGCCTTTTCGATCGACGCGCTCGTCTTCGTGCGCTTCCTGCAGGCGCTCGGCGCGGGCGCGGCGTCGGTGCTGGCGCGCGCGATCGCCCGCGACGCCCATGCGCCGACCGACGCCGCCCGCGTGCTGTCGATGCTGTCCATCGTCACGTCGATCGGCCCGCTGCTCGCGCCGCTCATCGGCGGTCAATTGCTGTTGCTGGGCGGCTGGCGTGTGGTGTTCGTCGCGCTGACGCTTTTCGGCGCGGTCTGCGCCGTGACCGCGTTCTTGCGCGTGCCCGAAACGTGGCCGAAGGAGAAGCGCGCGGGCGCGGCGCTCGGCAAGTCGTTCGCCGCGTACGGACATCTTCTGACCGATCCGGTCACCTGGGGCCACGTGCTGTGCGGCGGCATGGCGTTCGCGTCGATGTTCGCGTATATCACCGCGACGCCGTTCGTCTATATCGATTACTTCCATGTCAAGCCGCAGCATTATGGGCTGCTGTTCGGGCTGAACATCGTCGGCATCATCGGCGGCAATGTGCTGAATACGAAGCTCGTCGGGCGCGTGGGCGCAATCCGGATGATTTCGGGCGCGGCGATCGTCAGCGTCGCGGCGGCGCTCGTGGTGGCGCTCGTCGCGCTGACGGGATGGGGCGGCCTGTGGTCGATCGTCGCGAGCCTGTTTTTCGTCGTCGGCGTGGTGGGCCTGCTGTCGGCGAACTGCACGACCGAACTCATGCATCGCTATCCGCGCAACGCGGGTGCGGCGGCAGCCGTCTTCGGCGCGATGCAGCTCGCGCTCGGCGCGCTGGCGAGCCTCGCGGTCGGTCTCTTCCACGATGTGTCGCCGCACGGCATGGGCATCGTGATCGGCGTATGCGGCGTGCTCACGTTCGCCGGGCGCACGCTCGTAATGCGTTCGCACGCCGCGCCGGCCCGCGTCTGAGACGAAGCGCTGCGCCCGCGCGGGCGAAAAAAAACCTCGCGCAATGGCGAGGTCGAATAGGTCAAAGGTGATGCTTTCGGTCAATGTTCAGTCCATGCCTGGGTCAAAGGTGTCCTGAGTCGAGCCGTTTCCTGGCGAGCATTCTTCCGGGTCAGAGATGAATGCGCGTCGATCTGCTTCGTGGCAAATATTCGTCCGGGTCAAAGGTGAATACTCGTCGATGCGGTTTCAGCGATAGGCGTCTGCTCCTGGTTCGGGTCGGTACTTGCTGGGTCAGAAGGTTTCCCGATCGGTTTGCTTGGGTCGAACACGTCACTACTTCATCACTCCCGGCTGAACGAACCGGTGCTGTCCACGTACCGGTTCTTCACTGGCTCGCCGCTTTGTCCGGAAGAAGCATCGCCGATGCAGCAGGGAGTGAATGAACTATAGGCCCGCTGTGCGCCCGACCATATCGAACGAATTCGAATCGTAAGGATTCGATGCATATTCGGCCAAGCGATTGTTTTGACTGACAAAAATCAACTACTTCATCGCGGCAGCGGCCCCAGCGCCGACGCCAGAAATGCGAACGCCGCCGCCTCGGCCTGCGCGACCGCTTCCGGCTCGACGCCCGCGCCGTGTCCGCCGTCGCCCGTCTCCTGATACCAGAGGCGCTCGTGACCCTGCGCCTGCATCTTCGCCGCCATCTTGCGCGCGTGGCCGGGATGCACGCGGTCATCGCTTCTCGACGACGTGAAGAGCGCCGGCGGATACGCCGCATCGTCGCGGACGTTCTGGTACGGCGAATACGCGACGAGATGACGGAGGTCGGCGGCATCGTCGGGATCGCCGTATTCGTCGATCCACGATGCGCCCTGCAGCAGCATGTGAAAGCGCGCCATATCGAGCAGCGGGACTTCGGAAAGCACCGCGCCGAAGCAGTCCGGCCGCTGCACCAGACAGACGCCGGTCAGCAGCCCGCCGTTGCTCGCGCCGCGTATGCCGAGCTGCTTCGCGGTCGTGACGCCGCTATCGACGAGCGCCTCCGCCACCGCGATGAAATCGTCGAAGGACACTTGCCGGTTTTCGCGCAGCGCAGCCTGATGCCATTGCGGCCCGAACTCGCCGCCGCCGCGAATGTTCGCCACCGCGTAGAGGCCGCCGCGTTCCAGCCACGCGATGCCGGTTGTCGCGTCGTAGCTCGGATCGAGCGCGACTTCGAAGCCGCCGTAGCCATAGAGCAGGCAGGGGCGCGGTTGCGATGCCCGTCCAGCGTCGACGTCGCGGCCGATCAGCCAGTACGGAATGCGCTCGCCGTCGGGCGCGATCGCGTGACGGCGCACGGCCGACAGCCCCGTCGCGTCGAATTGCGCGGGCAGGCGCGCGAGCAGCGTCCAAGGCGCGTCGGTGGCGAGATCGGCGTGATGGAGCGACGGCGGCGTCAGGAAGTGCTCGACGTGGATCAGCACCGTGTCGTCGCGTTCGCTATCGATCGAATCGACATAGGACTGGCTCGCGTCCGGCAACGCGAATTCGCGCGATTCCCATGCGGCGCCGGAGCCGGCATCGGCGGGCGGGCGCCACAGCGTGACGCGCGGGGCGCCGTCGTCCATCTGGGAGGCGATCAGCCAGTGCTTCGTGAAGTCGATGCCCGCGAGCACGCGCCGCGCGCCCGGCACGAAAAGCGCGGTGAACTCGCGCGCACCGTCGAGAAACGCATCGCGCCGGATGACGAGCAGCGAGCCCGCCGCGTGCCGCCGCCCGCCCGTCGTCCACGCCTTGCGCGGCGTGACGAAAAGCCAGCCCTCCCAATGCTCGATCTCCGCGTGCGCCGGGAGGTCGTACTGACGCCATTCATTTGCGCTCTCGTCGAGCCAGTAGTGCAGCGTGTCCCAGAACGTGACCGCGCGCGAAGCGAGATGCAGCTTCTCGAGCGGATCGTAGTCCGCGCCCGCCGATACGTCGCGCCGCTTGCCTTCGAACACGACCGGCGCATCGGCGAGCGGCGTGCCGCGCTTCCAGCGCCGCGCCTGACGCGGAAAGCCGGACGTCGTCAGCGCGGGACGCGCGTTGGTCCGGCTGTCGTCCCAGCCGACGTAGACGGTATCGCGATCGATCCACGAGACATCGTGCTTGCCCACATCCGGTAGGACGAAGCCATCGTCGACGAAGCGGCGCGTCGCAATGTCGAATTCCCGCACGATGCACGCGTCCGAGCCGCCCGGCGACAAACTCACGAGGGCGCGGTCGTAGGACGGATAGAGCATGTCGAAGTCGGCGAGCGCCCAGCGGGTGTCGGCGTCCGCGTCCGAGTTGAGATCGAGCGCGTCGACATCCAGCACGATGTCCCAGTCGGGCGTCCCGGCGAGCCACGCGCTCCACGGCGTGCGGCGCACGATGCCGAGCGGATGCGCGTCGTCCTGCCACGTGTTGTAGGCCCAGTCGCCGTAGCGCGAGCAGGTCACGATCCGATCCTGCGACGTGTACGCCGCTTCGAGCCGCGCGGCGAGGGCGCGCGCTTCGGGCGTGTCGCCGAACGCGGCTTCGGTGCGGCGGTTCTGGGCGTCGATCCAGTCCTGGACGGCAGGATCGTCGAGGGATTCGAGGCCGATGAACGGATCGGGGCCGTCGGAAGGCGGCCAGGCGGGAGCGGGATGCGTCGGAAGCTGGGTCATGAACGATGGCTGCGCGGGGAGCTTCATACGAGTGTCGAAGCGGTGATTGTGCCGCACGGCACGCAAAGCCGATGCAAAGCCGATGCAGAGCCGACGCGCAAAGAAAAAGCCGCGCGTTGAGCGCGGCTTCGGAAGCGGTGCAGCCGGAGCGAACGCTCAGGCGAGACGCTCTTCCGTTTGCGGATCGAACAGCACGGCCTTCGATACGTCGAAAAGCAGCGTCATGTTCGACATCGGCTGCGGATTCGACGCCGGGTGCACGCGCGACACGATGCGCTTGCCGTTCACCTGCGCGAACACGAGGGTGTCGGGGCCGGTCGGCTCGATGACGTCTACGCGCACGTCGATCGGCTGCAGGCTCGCGTCCGATACGTCGTGGGCGCTGCGCGCATCGGTGATACGTTCCGGACGCAGGCCGAGCACCACGTCCTGGCCGACCTTGCCGCGCAGACCGGAGGCATCGAACGGCAGGTTCAGCACTTGCCGGGTGACGCCCGTATCGATCTGCAGGCCGACGCCCGCGCCCGACTCGACCAGCTTGCCGGTGATGAAGTTCATCGGCGGCGCGCCGATGAAGCCCGCGACGAACAGGTTCGACGGCGAATCGTAGATTTCCTGCGGCGCGCCGAACTGCTGCACGACGCCGTCCTTCATCACCGCGATGCGGTCGCCGAGCGTCATCGCCTCGATCTGATCGTGCGTCACGTACACGATGGTCGTGCCGAGACGCTGATGCAGCAGCTTGATTTCCGAACGCATCTCGATGCGCAGCTTCGCGTCGAGGTTCGAGAGCGGCTCATCGAACAGGAACATGACGGGGTCGCGGGCGAGCGCGCGGCCCATCGCGACGCGCTGACGCTGGCCGCCCGACAACTGGCCGGGCTTCCGGTCGAGCAGATGGCCGATCTGCAGCGTCTCCGACACGCGGTCGACGATCTTCTTCTGCTCGTCCTTCGGCACCTTGCGGATGTTGAGGCCGAACGAGATGTTGTCGCGCACGCTCATGGAAGGGTAGAGCGCGTACGACTGGAACACCATCGCGATGTCGCGGTCCTTCGGCGAGAGATCGTTGACCGTCTTGCCGTCGATCATGATCGCGCCCTTGGTCACGGTCTCCAGGCCGGCGATCATGTTGAGCAGCGTGGACTTGCCGCAGCCCGAGCCGCCGACGAGGATCAGAAACTGACCGTCCTCGATGTCGATGTTGACGCCCTTGAGAACCGGCACCCCGTTCGGGTAGGTCTTGTACACGTCACGGATGGAAAGGCTTGCCATGCTTGAATCCTCTATGTTGTCTGTTCAGCAGGGGACGCGCGCCGCTGCGCGCTCAACCCTTCACCGCGCCCGCCGTCAGGCCGCGCACGAAATAACGCCCCGCGATCATGTAGACGAGAATCGTCGGCAATGCCGCGATGATCGCGCCCGCCATGTTGACGTTGTATTCCTTGACCCCCGTCGACGTATTGACGAGGTTGTTCAGCGCGACCGTGATCGGCATCGAATCGACGCCCGAGAACACGATGCCGAACAGGAAGTCGTTCCAGATCTGCGTGAACTGCCAGATGAGGCAAACCATGAAGATGGGCAGCGAGACGGGCAGCAGAATCTTCGTGAAGATGGTGAAGAATCCCGCGCCGTCGATGCGCGCCGCCTTCACGAGCTCCGCCGGAATGCTCACGTAGAAATTGCGGAAGAACATTGTCGTGAACGCAATGCCGTAGATCACGTGCACCAGCACGAGGCCGCTCGTCGTGTTCGACAGGCCGAGGAAACCCTGCAGGCGCGCCATCGGCAGCAAAATGGCCTGAAACGGGATGAAGCAGCCGACGAGCAGCATCGTGAAGAACGCATCCGCGCCGCGGAAGCGCCAGTGCGTGAGCACGTAGCCGTTGAACGCGCCGACGATCGACGAGATCAGCACGGCCGGAATCACCATGCGCACGGAGTTCATGAAGAACGGCTGCATGCCGTCGCAACGCACGCCGGTACAGGCTTCCTGCCACGCCTTCACCCACGGCGCGAACGTGAAGTGCGTAGGCGGCGTGAGCAGGTTGCCCGTGCGAAGCTGGTCGAGGTCCTTGAACGACGTGGACAGCATCACGTAGATCGGGAACAGGAAGTAAAGCGCGAACAATATGAGCACCGCGTAAATGACGGCGCGGCTGATCGTCATCTTAGGCTGCATTGCGGGTGCTCCTCGATTCGAGATACATCAGCGGCACGAGCACCGCGACGACGGTGGCGAGCATCATCATCGACGAAGCGGCGCCCACGCCCAGTTGTCCCCGGTTGAACGAGAACGTGTACATGAAGATGGCCGGCAGCGACGACGAGGTGCCCGGCCCGCCCGCCGTCAGCGCGACGACGAGGTCGAAGGTCTTGATCGTGATGTGGCAGAGAATCAGCAGCACGGAGAAGAACACCGGGCGCATGCTCGGAATCACGATCTTGCGATAGATGGTCGGCAGCGTCGCGCCGTCCACTTGCGCCGCCTTGAAGATTTCGCTGTCGACGCCGCGCAGGCCCGCGAGAAAGAGCGCCATCACGAAGCCGCTCGATTGCCAGACCGCCGCGATCACAACGCAGAAGATGGCCTTGTCCGGATCGTTGAGCCAGTTGAACGAGAAGCTCGTCCAGCCCCAGTCGTGGAACACCTTCTCGATGCCGAGACCGGGGTTCAGAATCCATTGCCACGCGGTGCCGGTCACGATGAACGACAGGGCCATCGGATAGAGAAAGATTGCGCGCAATGCGCCTTCGTTGCGGATTTTCTGATCGAGCAGGATTGCGAGAAACAGGCCGAGGCCCACGCAGAGACCGATGAACGGAATGCCGAACCAGCCGAGGTTGGCGGCCGAGGTCCACCAGACGTCGTTGTCGAAGAGTTGCCGATAACGGTCGAATCCCGAGAACTCGTAGCGTGGCATCAGGCGCGAGTTCGTCAGCGACAGATAGCCCGTGATGAGAATGAACCCGTACACGAACACGAGCGCGATCAGGATGCTGGGAGCGAGCACCAGCTTGGGAATCCAGCGATCGGCGAGCGCCGCCGTGGGCGAGGCGCGGCGAGGCTGGTGCGGAGTCTTTTCCGCGGTACCGCTGAGGGAGGCAGTCACAACTCGACTCCTGGAAGATGCGCCGGCGCTTGGGGTATGCGCTCTTGCGCGCTGATGAACACGGACTCGCGCGCTTGTGGCGGCAGGTGGTGCTTTCCGATTGGGCTGGCTTGGAGCGCCAGGGGCGCTCGATGCGACGGTTCGCCGGTCAGGCGGCGCGCAGCGATGATCCGCTGCGCGCCGCCCGTCCTTCAGGCTGCGTGCTTACTTCGTCTTGGCGGCGTTCGCGAGCGCAGCGACGGCGCTCTTGGAATCCTGCGACGAATTCATGAACTTCGTTACGACGTCGGTCATTGCGCCAGCGGTTGCGTCGCCCTGAGCCATGCCGTGAGCGAGCGACGGAACGTAGCCGCCCGATTTGATCGCCGTCTGTTCATCAGCGTAGGACTTCTTCGCGCAGTCGTCGAATTTGTCCATCTTCACGCCGAGGCGAACCGGGATCGAGCCTTTGTTCAGGCTGAACTGCTCCTGGAATTCCGGCGACATGATGGTCTTGGCGAGCGCGAGCTGGCCCGGCGTGGCGTTCTTCTGGCCCTTCTGCTGGAAGAACACGAACGAGTCCACGTTGAACGTGTACGACTTCTCCGTGCCCGGCACCGCGGCGCAGATGTAGTCCGTGCCGGCCTTCTTGTTTGCGCCGGCGAATTCGCCCTTCGCCCAGTCGCCCATGAACTGCATGCCGGCCTTGCCGTTGATGACCATGGCCGTTGCGAGGTTCCAGTCACGGCCCGTGCGGCCGTTGTCGAAGTAGCCCTGAATCTTGCGGACCGTGTCGAACACCTGGACCATCTTTTCCGAGGTCAGCGTCTTCTGGTCGAGATCGACGATCGCCTTCTTGTAGAAGTCCGCGCCTTCCGACAGCACGACGTCTTCCCACAGCGTCAGGTCTTGCCACGGCTGGCCGCCCATCGCGACCGGCTGAATGCCCGCGGCCTTCATCTTGTCGGCCACCTGGAAGAACTCGGCCCAGGTCGTCGGGACCTTGCCGCCCGCCTTGTCGAGCGCGGCCTTGTTGATGTACAGCCAGTTCACGCGATGCACCGAGAACGGCGCCGCGACGTAGTGGCCGTCCGCGTGGATGATCTTGTCGATTTCGGGCGGCAGGTTCTTCTTCCAGTCGCCGGCGACGGAATCGATCGGCACGAGCACGCCTTGCTCCGACCATTCCTGGATCAGCGGACCCTTGATCTGCGCCGCCGACGGCGCATTGCCCGAGATGACCTGCGTCTTCAGCGCGGTCATCGCGGCAGCGCCTGCGCCGCCCGCGACGGCGAAGTCCTTCCAGGTGTAACCCTGCTTGGTCATGTCGTCCTTGAGCACGCCGACCGCCTTCGATTCGCCGCCCGACGTCCACCAGTGCAGCACGGACACGGCTTCGGCAGCCTGCACCGCCGACGCCGTCGCGCCGCACAGAAGACCTGCGGCGCACAGCGCGCCCATGAGCTTACGGACTTTCATTGTTTATCTCCTCCAGACACCTGAACAAAAAAACGATTGGCCCCTGATGTCGCCAGAAGCGTTGAAAAAGAAGGTGCAACGGGTGCAGCGGTGGCCGGGGAATCGGCGGTGTCGGCGGGAAAGCGTGCGGCGCGCGTCGTGATTCGCGCACGCGCGTGCAGGGCCGGCAGACCGATGATCGGCCGCACGGCGCTCAAGGAATGAGTGAGTTGGATCGCAACGACTGTCTCCTCTCGACCGAAGCGGGCGGTTGTGCGCCTGTTCCGGTCCCATGCAAAGTAATTGCTTTTGATTTTTGCCGGCACGCACCGCCGCGATACGTTGCGGGCGAAGGCGTGCAGGCGCGAGGCCCGTTCGCATGCAAAGCCCGAAGGTGCTTGAAAGCAACGATGTCCGGACTCCGTTAACATGCGTTCAGAACAATGGCCCTAGGGAAAACACGCAGCTTCTGATTGACAAGCCATTTTTTTCCCAGATCACATTTCCTCTTGATTTGGATTGTAGTTAAACTACAATTCAGTGTCAAAAAAAATTTTGTCGAACTACGCTAGCTCTTTGTTCGACGTCCCACCGACTTCACAAAGCGGCCCTCAGACCCATGCAAACCGACTCGAATTTCATCTTCGTGCTGTTCGGCGGGACCGGCGACCTGTCGATGCGCAAGATTCTTCCCGCGCTGTTCGAGGCGCATCGCGCGGGCATGCTCGCGCCGTCGGGCAAGATCGTCGCGGTCGCGCGCGGCGAACAGGCGCCGGGCGAATATCTCGCGTGGGTCGAAGAGCACGTGAAGCCGCACGTCTCGAAGAAGGGCGTTGACGAATCGGCGTGGCGGAGCTTTCTCGAGCGCATTCAGTACGTGCAGCTCGATCTCGGCCGGGCGGAAGACTTCGTCGTGCTGCGCGACGCACTGGCGCGGCATGACGGCACGCGCGTCTTCTACCTGGCGACCGGGCCGTCGCTGTTCGTGCCTATTTGCCGGGCGCTCGCGCAAGTGGGGCTGAACGAGAATGCGCGCATCGTGCTCGAAAAGCCGCTCGGCTATGACCTGGAATCGTCGAACGCAATCAACGACGCTGTCGGCGAGATCTTCCAGGAAGAGCAGATTTATCGAATCGACCATTACCTCGGCAAGGAGCCGGTGCAGAACCTGCTCGCGCTGCGCTTCGGCAATGCGCTCTTCGAGCCGCTATGGCGGCGGGAATGGGTCGAGAGCATCCAGATCACGATCGCCGAGGAACTCGGCGTCGAAGCGCGCGGCGACTTCTACGACAACACCGGCGCGCTGCGCGACATGGTGCAGAACCACTTGCTGCAACTGCTTTCCATCGTGACGATGGAGCCGCCGCACTCGATGGACTCCGACTCCGTGCGCGACGAAAAGCTGCGCGTGCTGCGCGCGCTGAAGCCCATCGACGAGCGCGATATCAGCCGTGTCGCGGTGCGCGGTCAGTACCATGCGGGCGTGATTCGCGGCGCATCGGTGCCTGCGTATGCGACCGAACCGGGAGTGCGTCCCGACAGCAATACCGAAACCTTCGTTGCGCTGAAGGTCGAAATCGAAAACTGGCGATGGGCCGGCGTGCCGTTTTTCCTGCGTACCGGCAAGCGGCTGGCGGACCGGGTCGCGGAAATCGTCGTCAATTTCAGGCCGGTGCCGCACTCGGCGCTCGGGGCAAACGCGTTGCGCGCAGGCGCGAACCGGCTCGTGATCCGCCTGCAGCCGAACGAGACCATTCGCCTCTACTGCCTCGCCAAGCAGCCCGGCGAGGGCATGAATCTGGCAAGCGTCCATCTGGATCTCGCGTTCGACCAGTTTTTCAAGGAAGGGCAAATGGAGGCGTATCAGCGGCTTTTGCTGGACGTGATCCGCGGCCGCCTCGCGCTTTTCGTGCGGCGCGACGAGCAGGACGCCGCGTGGCGCTGGGTCGAACCGATCCTGAACGCATGGTCCACGTCGATGAACAAGCCGAAGCCGTATGCGGCGGGCACGTGGGGGCCGGCGGCGTCGAGCGCGATGCTCGCGCAGCACGGCACGTGCTGGCTGGAAGAAGAGAACTAAAGGCGTCGCGCCGACGGTTCCCTGAAGAGGCACGCGGCGCGAACGTCAGCACCCACACCGCTTCGCGGACCGTTCGCGGCTTCGCGGCAAAAGCGGGTCGATAAACCAGACAAGCAGGATGGAGGAGCAGTGATCGAGCTTCGCACTTTCGACGACCCGCGCGCCCACTCGGACGCGCTGGCGAAAGCCGTCAGCGATGCGCTTGCCGCGTCGCTCGCGGCACGAGGCGCCGCATCGGCCGATGCCAGCGCGCAGCCCACGGGACAGTCCGCGCACGCCACGCTTGCGGTATCGGGCGGCACGAGTCCGCGTCCGTTCTTGCAGACGCTGTCGCAAGAGCCGCTCGACTGGGCGCACATCGACGTCACGCTCGTTGACGATCGCTGGGTGCCCGAATCCGATTCGGCCAGCAACGCGCAGCTCGTGCGCGGCACGCTGCTGCAGAACGCGGGCGCGGCGGCATCCTTTCTGCCGCTCGTCGATACCTCGGCGTCGCTTGCGGCGCACGTCGCGGCACTGAACGCCGATGCGCGCCGCCGCCTGCCCGATGTCGCCGTGCTGGGCATGGGCGAAGACGGACATACGGCATCCATCTTCGCGGACGCGCCCGAGTGGGATCTCGCGATTTCCACGCCCGAGCGCTTCGTCGCCGTGCATCCGGGCAGCGCGCCGCATGCGCGCGTGAGCCTGTCGATGTCCGCGCTCAAGGGAATCAGCCAGCTTTTTCTCTTCATCTCCGGCCAGAAGAAGCTCGACGTACTCAATGCGGCGCTCGCCGCCCGCCAAAAGAACGCCATCTCGACGCTGGCCAACGATGAAGGAGTGAAGCTCGATGTCTACTGGTGTGCATAAGGTCGCGCAGGCCGCGAGCCACGCCGATGGACCGAGGCTGCTCGCCGATATCGGCGGCACGAACGCGCGCTTCGCGCTGGAGACGGCGCCCGGCGAGATCGGGCAAATCCGCGTTTATCCGGGCGCCGATTACCCCGGCATCGCGGAAGTGATGCAGCAGTATCTGAAGGACACGAAGGTCGGCCGCGTCAATCACGCGGCGATCGCGATCGCCAATCCGGTGGATGGCGATCACGTGAAAATGACCAATCACGACTGGAGCTTCTCGATCGAAGCGACGCGCCGCGCGTTGGGCTTCGATACGCTGCTCGTTGTCAACGACTTCACCGCGCTGGCGATGGCGCTGCCCGGCCTCACCGATGCGCAGCGTGTCCAGATCGGCGGCGGCGCGCGACGGCAGAACAGCGTGATCGGCTTGCTCGGTCCCGGCACCGGTCTGGGCGTCTCGGGCCTGATTCCCGCCGACGACCGCTGGATCGCGCTCGGCAGCGAAGGCGGTCACGCCACGTTCTCGCCGTTCGACGAAAACGAAGACCTGGTCATGCGCTATGCGCGCCGCAAGTGGCCGCACGTGTCGTTCGAACGCGTGTGCGCGGGGCCCGGCCTGGAATTGATCTATCGCGCGTTCGCGGAGCGTGACGGCGTGGCGGTCGCGGACGATTTCAGCAGCGCCGACGTCACCCGTCGCGCCCACGACGGCGAGCCGCTCGCGCTGCAGGCGGTGAACTGCTTCTGCGGCATCCTCGGCACGTTCTCGGGCAACATCGCGGTGACGCTGGGCGCGCTGGGCGGCATCTATATCGGCGGCGGGGTGGTGCTGAAACTCGGCGAGCTCTTTCACGCGTCGCCTTTTCGCGAGCGATTCGAGGCGAAAGGCCGCTTTCAGCAGTACCTGTCCGGCATTCCGACCTACGTCATCACCGCTGAGTATCCGGCCTTTCTGGGTGTGTCCGCCATCCTCGCGGAACAACTGTCGAATCGCGCGAATAGCGGTTCGTCGGCGGTGTTCGAGCGCATCCGCCAGATGCGCGACGCACTCACGCCCGCCGAGCGGCGCGTGGCGGACCTCGCGCTGAATCATCCGCGCTCGATCATCAACGATCCGATCATCGACATCGCGCGCAAGGCCGACGTGAGCCAGCCGACCGTCATCCGCTTCTGCCGCTCGCTCGGCTGCCAGGGCCTGTCCGACTTCAAGCTCAAGCTCGCGACAGGCCTGACGGGCACGATTCCCGTCAGCCACAGCCAGGTCCATCTCGGCGACACGGCCACGGATTTCGGCGCGAAGGTGCTCGACAACACCGTGTCCGCCATCCTGCAACTGCGCGAGCATCTGAACTTCGAGAACGTCGAGCGCGCGATCGACATTCTGAACGGCGCGCGTCGCATCGAGTTCTATGGGCTCGGCAATTCGAACATCGTCGCGCAGGACGCGCATTACAAGTTCTTCCGCTTCGGCATCCCGACGATCGCTTACGGCGATCTCTACATGCAGGCGGCGTCGGCGGCGCTGCTCGGCAAGGGCGATGTCATCGTCGCCGTCTCGAAGTCGGGCCGCGCGCCGGAACTGCTGCGCGTGCTGGAAGTGGCGATGCAGCAGGGCGCGACCGTGATCGCGATCACATCGAGCAACACGCCGCTCGCCAAGCGCGCGACCGTGGCGCTGGAAACCGATCACATCGAGATTCGCGAATCGCAACTATCGATGATCTCGCGCATCCTGCACCTCGTCATCATCGACATCCTCGCGGTCGGCGTGGCGATCCGCCGTGCCGCGCCGAAGCCGGGCGCGAAGCTGAGCGAGACGGTCGCGAAGGCGCGTCATTCGAGCGACGATGACGCGGCCGCCGTGCTCGACTGGCTGAGCCACGGGGCATCGGGCGTCGCGAGGGATTAGCGTCGGTTGAGCCGCACGCAATGAAGGGGGCCGCCGATGTGAATCGGCGGCCCCTTTTACGTCTGCGCGCTTGCTGAGAGACAGTACGGCATCCGAAAGACGCCGCACCGTCACGCCGCAATCGCCGCTCAGAACGAGTGCTGGATGCCCGCGTACACGCCCGTCTGGCTGCGGCCAGGATAGGGATTGTCCGTCGACGGACCCGTGCCGACGCCGTTGGCGTTCAGGCCGTAGTTCGCGGTCTTGCTGTTCTGCACCGTCGCGATCTGCAGGTCGAACAGCGTGCGCTTCGACAGGTTGTACGAGCCGCCGAGCGTGTACATCGTCGCGTTGCCGGCGCCGTTGTTGCCGTTCACGTGGTAGACCGCGGCCGTGAGCGCCGCCGCCGGCGTCGCTTGCCACGTCACGCCGCCCCATTCGTGGTCGAGCGTGGTCGGCTGGCCGGGCAACTGGCCCGTCATGCCGGAAGAACGGATTGCCTGATAGCCCGCTTGCAGCTTGAACTGGCCGAGGAAGACGTTGGCCATCGCCGAGTACTCGCGGGAGTAGTCGTAGACACCGTTGTTGCCGTTGTAATTGCCGCCGAGCGTGCCGTTGCCCGGATTGCGGATTTCATCGTACATGCCGCGAATCTGGAAGTAGGGCGACGTGTACGTGATGTACGCGCCGGCCTCGCGGCCCTGCGGCGTCGTGCCGTTGCCGTTCCAGTTCGTCGCGTTCGACAGCGCGTACTGGCCGTAGAAGTCGAAGCCCGCGAACTTCGGCGACTGATACGAGATGTTGTTGCTCGATTGCGGCCAGTTGCGGCCACGCACCAGCGATGCCGACGACCACGCCGACTGGCCGAACGGATCGAAGTCCCATACGCCGTTCGATACGAACAGTTCGCGGCCGAGCAGCACCGTGCCCAAGCGGTCGCTGGCGATACCGACCGTCGCCCAGCGATTGAAGATGCGGTTGTCGGCCGGGCCCTGGCCGTTCATCGAATTGAAGCTGCCTTCGAGCTGGAACACGGCGCGATAGCCGCCGCCCAGGTCTTCAGCGCCTTTCAGGCCCCACAGGTTCGTGCCCCAGTCGCCGCTTTCCGCGCGGATGCGGCTCGCGGTGGCGTTCGCCGGATTGCCGGTCGGCACGCCGTTCATGTACTCGAGACCCGCATCCAGGCGGCCATACAGCGTCACGCTGCTTTGGGCATGCGCCGCGGCGCCGAACGTCAACAGCGCTGCCGCTGCAAGCAAAGCCTTCTTCATATCTCCTCCAACTCCGTCAAAGTGAACTCACCACTGCTGCGGTTCGATGCGGGGTGCATCGACCGGAACGCGTTCGACGGGAATGCCCGCGCCTTGCGCAAAACGCCATGCGGACAAAGGCCCGTTTTTTGGACGGGATTCTGAAGGAAAACTACTTTTTAGAACGCCTGATTCTGTACTTTTGAATCAATTTGACAGATGCAGCCACAAATAAAAAACGGTGCGATACCCTTTCGGGCACCGCACCGATACGCGCCTCTCGCAGCAGCGTGAAAACTCTACAAACCTATTCTTGATTCAGCTTCGTCGGCCTGAACGATCAGAACGAGTGCTGGATGCCTGCATAAACGCCCGTCTGGCTGTGGCCGGGGAACGGGTTGTCCGTCGATGCCGCCGAACCGTAGTTGTTGGCGTTCAGGCCGTAGTTGGCGCTCTTGCTGTTCTGCACCGTCGCGACCTGCAGATCGAGCAGCGTGCGCTTCGACAGGTTGTACGAGCCGCCGACCGTATAGATGGTCGCGTTACCCGCGCCGTTGTTGCCGTTCACGTGGTAGACCGCCGCGATCAGCGCAGCCGCCGGCGTTGCTTGCCACGTCACGCCGCCCCATTCGTGGTCGAGCGTGGTCGGCTGGCCGGGCAACTGGCCCGTCATGCCCGACGAGCGGATCGCCTGGTAAGCGCCCTGGACCTTGAACTGGCCGAGGAACAGGTTGAACATCGCCGTGTACTCGCGCGAGTACGCGTAGACACCGTTGCCGCCCGCGCCGCCGTCGATGGCGTTGTACGCGCCGCCCAGCGTGCCGTTGGCCGGATTGCGGATTTCATCGTACATGCCGCGGATCTGGAACAGCGGCGTCGTGTAGGTGATGTACGCGCCGGCTTCACGGCCTTGCGGCGTCGTGCCGTTGCCGTTCCAGTTCGTCGCATTCGACAGCGAGTACTGGCCGTAGAAGTCGAAGCCCGCGAACTTCGGCGACTGGTAAGAAATGTTGTTGCTCGACTGCGGCCAGTTACGGCCACGAACCAGCGATGCCGACGACCAGTTCGACTGCCCGAACGGATCGAAGTCCCACACGCCGTTAGCGATGAAGAGTTCACGGCCCAACAGCAGCGTACCGAACTGGTTGTTCGCCACACCGACCGTCGCCCAGCGATTGAAGATGCCGTTATTGCCCGGGCCCTGGCCCGTCATGGTGTTGAAGCTGCCTTCCAACTGGAACACGGCGCGATAGCCGCCGCCCAGGTCTTCGACGCCCTTCAAACCCCACAGGCTCGTGCCCCAGTCGCCGCTTTCCGCGCGGAAGCGGTGCGACGTGCCGGTGGCGGGTGCGCCGGCGGGACCGGTCGGCACGCCGTTCATGTACTCGAGCCCCGCGTCCAGGCGACCGTACAGCGTCACGCTGCTTTGAGCGTGAGCCACCGCGCTGAACGTCAGCAGTGCTGCTGCCGCGAGCAAAGCTTTCTTCATCATCTCCTCCAACCCTGTCAAGAAATAGAACCCAAAGTGCTGCCGTGTGCGGTTCGATGCGAGCGCATCCAACCGGAAATCGTTTTCAGAGAAAGACACACGCGCGGGCAAGAGTGCTCATGGCGATCCACGCGTCGGGCGCGCGAACGTGACGCCGACCCGTCGATCGGTGTCTCCTCACTTTGTTTTGAAGTAAAACTACTTTTTGGGTACTTCGTTTTGGTACTTTAGTTACCAATTTAACAAAATACATCACAGACGCCAAAAGAATTTGACGTTCGAAGGAACTGTGTGTCGAAAATGCAATGCTGATGCAGTGGCCGCGCGACCCATAGCTTGGGAAACAGCCCGCAACTCCTTACTGGACAAGGGTTCTGGCCGGATAAGGATTGAGGGTCGGGTTTGACGCCTATTGACGGGCGAACGCCGCGGCGCTAGTCACGCAAGAGGCCGCGTTGACGGCGCATAGACGAAAAAAAAGCGCCTTTCGGCGCTTTTTCATTGCATTAGTCTGCTTATTTGAGGCTGCCCGACAGAAACTGCTTCAGGCGCTCGCTCTTCGGGCTACCGAAGACCGCGTCGGGATGTCCTTCTTCTTCGATACGCCCCTGATGCAGAAACACCACATGGTTCGACACGTTGCGCGCGAACGCCATTTCGTGCGTGACGACCACCATCGTGCGGCCTTCTTCGGCGAGCGTCTGCATCACCTTCAGCACTTCGCCGACGAGTTCGGGATCGAGCGCGGACGTGGGCTCGTCGAAGAGCATGACGTCGGGGTGCATGGCGAGCGCCCGCGCAATTGCCACGCGCTGTTGCTGTCCGCCCGACAGATGCGACGGATACTGCTTTTCCAGCCGCGGCGCGAGGCCCACTTTCTCCAGGTACATGCGCGCGCGGTCCTCGGCTTCCTTCTTCGGCAGCCCGAGCACGTTGACGGGCGCTTCCATCACGTTCTCCAGCACGTTCATGTGCGACCAGAGATTGAAGTGCTGGAACACCATCGACAGTTTCGAGCGGACCTGGCGCAGCTGCTTCGGATCGGCGACCTTGAGCGCGCCGCTTTTGTCCATCATCGTGCGGACCTCGGCGCCATCGACGAAAATGCGCCCGCGGTTCGGCTGCTCGAGAAAGTTGATACAACGCAGCATCGTGCTCTTGCCCGAGCCCGACGAGCCGATGATGCTGATCACATCGCCGGCGTTCGCCTTCAGCGATACGCCTTTCAGCACTTCGTTGCTGCCGTACTGCTTGTGGATGTCGTTGACGAAAAGCTTGTGCTTCTGGGAATTCATGAACGGTCCTGGGGCGACTATTGCCTGACTTATTTGCCTTGAGGCCGCAGGTACGCGAGCCAGCGGTGCTCGGCGCGGCGGAACAGCCACACGAGCGCGAACGAAATGACGAGATAGAGCAGGGCGGCGATGCCGAATGCCTGGAACGACTGATACGTCGCCGAATTTACGTCACGGGCGATCTTCAGAATGTCCGGCACGGTCGCGGTAAAAGCAACGGTCGTCGCGTGCAGCATGAGGATGACTTCGTTGCTGTAGTACGGCAGCGCGCGGCGCAGCGCGGACGGCAGAATCACCCGTCGATAAAGCGTGAAGCTCGACATGCCGTAGGCGCGCGCGGCTTCGATTTCGCCGTAGGGCGTCGCCTTGATCGCGCCGGCGAAGATTTCCGTCGTATAGGCACATGTGTTGAGCGTGAATGCGAGCAGCGTGCAGTTCATTCCGCTGCGGAAGAATTCGCCGAGCACCTGATGATCGCGCACGACCTGCAGGCTGTAGAGGCCGGTATAGCAAAGCAGCAACTGCACGTAGAGCGGCGTGCCGCGAAACACGTACGTATAGAGCCACACCGAGCGTGACAGCAGCTTGTTCTTCGAGACGCGCGCCACGGCGAGCGGCACCGACAGGCAGAAGCCGAAGCCGATGGAGACGACCAGCAGCCACATCGTGATCGCGAGACCGGTGATGCGATAGCCGTCGGTGAAAAGGTAGTTCTTCCAGAATTCCTGGATGATTTCGATCATGAAGTCCGCCGCTCGTGTTCGCTGGGGATGGCTGGTTAAAGATCGGCTTTGCGCACGCCGATGGAGTAGCGCCGCTCGAGCCAGATCAGCACGAAGTTCGAGATCGTCGTGATCGCGAGATAGATCACGCCCGCGAGCAGCGTGAAGAAGAAGAACCGCTGCGTGCCCTTGCCCGCGTCCTGCGCGGCCTTCACGACATCCGCGAGGCCGATGATCGACACCAGCGCCGTCGCCTTCACCATCACCTGCCAGTTATTGCCGATGCCCGGCAGCGCGAAACGCATCATCTGCGGAAACATGATGCGCGAGAAGGTTTGCCACGGTGTCATGCCGTAGGCCGCGCCCGCTTCGAGCTGGCCGCGCGGCACCGAGAGAAACGCGCCGCGGAACGTCTCGGTGAAATATGCGCCGTAGATGAAGCCGAGCACGAGAATGCCCGCCAGGAACGGATCGATGTCGATCTGATCCCAGCCGAGCTGATCGGTCAGCAGATTCAGCCAGATCTGAATGCTGTAGAAGAGCAGCAGCATCAGCACCAGATCGGGCACGCCGCGGATCAGCGTCGTGTAGACGGTGCCGATGCCCGAGGCGATCCGGCTCTTCGAGAGCTTCGCCGCCGCGCCGATCAGACCGATCACGAAGGCGAACCCGAGCGACAGCACCGCCAGCTTGACGGTCTGCCAGGTGCCCGCGAGGATCAGCGGACCGTAGCCTTGCAACATGGTGATTCCTTCGTAAGGTGCGCCACATATGACCGGCGCGCATTGGGCCGCGCCGGGCCGGCATCCGTTTCGCAAGCGCCGTGCGCCGAGGCCGCCGTGTTCAGGCTCGAGCGCCGGCGGTGCGTATTCTAGGTGGCCAAAATTGGCGAGCGTCCCGTCCCGCTCCCGTTCACTGTGCGCTGAGACGTGAACGATGACCGCCCGCAGGCTTTCCGCAGCTCCAAAGCGACGTCGCTGGCCGAAAAGCGCGGTATTTTACCCGAACCCGGATCGGGCGCGGGCGATGTCAGGACATGTCCGATTACATCCACCGGCAGGACGGTGTAGTGCCGGCGCGCTCGTTGTTCCGGGCGGCCGCCGCCCTTACATTCTCTCCATCGCAGTTCAACGTCTTTACCGGGAGCCATCATCATGTTCGAGATTCGCCGCAGCAACGAACGAGGTCACGCAAACCACGGCTGGCTCGACTCGTATCACAGCTTCTCGTTCGCCGATTATCACGATCCGGAGCATGTCCACTTCGGCGCGCTGCGCGTCATCAACGAAGACCGCGTCGCGGGCGGGCAGGGCTTCGGCACGCACGGTCATCGCGACATGGAGATCGTGAGCTATGTGCTCGAAGGCGCGCTCGCCCACCGCGACAGCATGGGCAACGGATCGACGATCCGTCCCGGCGACGTGCAGCGCATGAGCGCCGGCACGGGCGTGCGTCATAGCGAGTTCAACGGTTCGCCGAGCGAGACGGCCCACTTCCTGCAAATCTGGATCATTCCGGATGCGCCGGGCGGCGCGCCGGGCTACGAGGAAAAGCGCTTCAGCGACGATGAAAAGCGCGGCCGGCTGCGCGTGATCGCATCGCCGGAAGGGGTGGACGGGTCGGTGAAGATCGGCGCGGACGCACGCATCTTCGCGGGACTCTTCAACGGTGAGGCGCGGGCGGACTTCGACGTGCCGGCGGGGCGTCGTGTGTATGTGCATGTCGCTCGCGGCAACGTCTCGGTGAACGGCGAGCCGCTCCGTGCGGGCGATGCCGCGAAGATCGAAGACGTGGCGAAGGTCACGCTCGACGCCGGCGATAACGCCGAAGTGCTGCTGTTCGACCTCGCGTGACATTGCGCGAGTCGTTGCCGCAGCCAATGCGGAAGCCGCGGAGCGCAAGCGCCCGCGGCTTTTTTTTGCGCAATGGAACCGGTCGCGCCTGGCGGCCGGCAACGCGCTTACGGCTTGGCCACAGCCGACGCGCCGGCAGCCGCCCCCGCGCCCGGCGCGGCTTCGCGAGCGCCGTCCTGAGCGCCGCGATGCTTGCCCCAGCGTTCGTGCATCTTGTGCTCGTGCTCGCGCATCTTCGCGAAGTGCTTCTTGAGCGCGGTGCTGACGGTCGTCTTCTGCTGATCGTTGAGCGAGTTATAGAAGTTGAGCCACGCGGTCGCGGTCTCTTCGCGCAGTTGCGCCTGCTGCTGCTCCAGCTTCTGATGCGCCGCGTGCATGGCGTTCAGGTCGAGAATCGGCTGGTTGGCCATCGACTCGAACTGCTGATGCATCTGACGATGACTGTCGCGCATCGTGTCGCGGTTGTGCTTCATCGTGTCGAGCGCGGTTTGCCAGAGCTTTTCCTGCTCCGCGCTGAGCTTCAACTGTCCGTGCAACTGGTCCAGTTGCTTCTGCATGCGCATTTCCATGCGATGGCCGCCAGGACCGCCGGGGCCACCCATCATGGCCGGGCCGCCGGGCGGCGGCGCGCTGGGCGCTTCGTTCGTGGCGGCGTAGGCCGAGCCGAAGGTCAGAGCGAGCGCGGTGGCGGCGGCGGTGAGGATGCGATATTGCTTGCCCATCGTGAGACTCCCTTTCTTGATTGTCGGAGCCGAATTGCGAGGCCTCGTCGAGGTCTTGCGCTTCCGGTGAGACACAGCGTAGAGGCTCGCGGCGCGTCCCGTGTTACCGCGATGACGTTTCGTATTACGCTGGTTTACGCGCGGCTTTCGCGGTAACACCCCGTAACCCTTTGGGGCGCGTACACCGTCAAACCGTCCTGGCTCACGCGCTAAACTCCTTCACATGACTACACAAATCCTTGTCGTCGACGACGACGCCGAACTGCGCGACCTTCTGCGCGACTATCTGGTCCGGCAGGGCATCGAAGTGTCGGTGCTGCATGACGCCGGTTCGCTCGAACGCCGCCTGGAGCGCGAACGCCCCGATCTCATCGTGCTCGATCTGATGATGCCGGGCGTCGACGGCCTTACCGCGCTCAGGAAGCTGCGCGCATCCGGCGACGACATCCCCGTCATCATGCTGACCGCCCGCGCTGACGACGTCGACCGTATCGTCGGCCTGGAACTCGGCGCGGACGATTACCTCGGCAAGCCGTTCAACCCGCGCGAGCTGCTCGCCCGGGTGCAGGCGGTGCTGCGCCGCCGCCGCACGATTCCGTCCGCCGCGCCCGAGCAGCGCGAGCCTTATTCGTTCGGCCGTTTCCGGCTGGACTTCCAGTCGCGCACGCTTCAGCACGACGAAAAGCCGCTCACGCTCTCTGGCAGCGAATTCGCGCTCCTGAAGATTTTCGTGAACAACCCGATGCGCACGCTCACGCGCGAACGCCTGCTCGAATTGCTGCACGGCCCCGAATACGACGGCACCGACCGCGGCATCGACGTGCAGGTGTGGCGTCTGCGTCGCATCCTGGAGACCGATCCTTCCGCGCCGCGCTTCATCCAGACGGTTCGGGGGCGCGGCTACGTCTTCGTTCCCGACGGCGAGCACAATGCGCCGGCCCATTGATTCGCTGTTCGGGCGTCTCGTCGTCCTCGTGATCGGCGTGCTGGTGCTGTCGCACCTCGCGTGGTTCGCGGTCATCCGCGTCGAGCGCGACAACTCGCAAACGCGATATGCGGTCGAAGAGGCCGCGTTTCTCGTCGAGGCCGTGCGGCAGCACATCGCGAACAATCCGGATCAACCGCTGCCTTCGCGCGTGCGCGTCGTGCCGCTGAACGCGCCCGACGTGCCTCAGCGTGCGGCCGAGGACATTCCGCGGCCGCTGTCGCGCTTTCTCGAAGACATGAAGGACCGTTTGCCCGACGACACCGACGTGCGCCCCGGAGAACCCGGCGCGCCGCCGAGCGTGTGGGTACATGGCGTGAAGGACGCAGGCTGGATCGTCGTGCCGGTGCAGCCGTTGCGGCCCCCGCGCTCGCGCGACCGGATGCTGGTCTGGCTCGCGATCATCTTCTCGACGGCGGTGCTTGCCGCGCTTTTAGCCGCGTGGCAACTGCAACGGCCGTTGCGCTCGCTCGCGCATGCGGTCGGCCGCTTTGCGCGCGGCCAGCCGACGCCGCCCGTGCCCGAACGCGGTCCGCGCGAACTGCGTCAGTTGACGCACGGCTTCAACCAGATGGTGCGAGAAGTCTCGCAGACCGAGAACGACCGCGCCGTGATGCTCGCGGGCGTCGCGCACGATCTGAAGACGCCGCTCGCCCGCCTGCGTCTGCGCGCCGAGATGATGGACGACGAAAAAGCGCGCGACGGCGTCGTGCGCGATGTCGATTCGATGGCGCATATCGTCGATCAATTTCTGGTGTTTGCGCATGACCGCCCGGACGGCAGCGAGCCGGCGCCGGTGGACGAGCACTGCGAGCGCATCGCGCGGGCGTATCGGGCGTATCGGCCGCTTGCGGCGCTCCCGCCGGGAACCGAGTCCATTCGCCTCGTGCTCGAAGCGGGGCCGAGCTTCGTGCTGCCGGCGGCGACGCTGGATCGCCTGTTATCGAATCTGCTCGACAACGCGCATGCGTACGGCGCGCCGCCCATCGTCATCGAGACGCGGCGCGGGGCGATTGGCTGGACGTTGAGCGTCTCGGATCACGGCAAAGGCATTGCGCCCGCCGATCTCATCAAGGCGGCCCGGCCGTTCGTGCGGCTCGATCCCGCGCGCGGCGGCAGCGGGCATAGCGGTCTGGGCCTCGCCATCGTCGAGCGGCTCGCGCGGCGCGCGGGCGGCGAATGCGAGATCGGCAATCATGCGGAGGGCGGCTTGCAGGTCGTGATGACCTTTCCGTTCGATGTCGCGACGCGGCCGGTCACGGAACGCCGCGCCGGACCTCAGCACGAGGAGCGTGCGCTGTAGCGAAAGGCGTGTCAGTCGAACAGCGTTTCGAGCGCCGAGGCCGCCTCGCTGTTGACCGTGTTGTACGTGACCGTGGATGCCTCGAAGATGTAGTGCGTCGTGTACTTGCCGAGCCGCGAGAGAATCTCTTCCTGAATGACTTCGGGCGCGATGTCGATCTTCAGGTACCACGCGGTGGACGAGAGCCGCGTCTGGAACGACCCGTACTCGGCGAGCAGTTGGTCGAACGTTTCAGCGTCCTGATCGCGGCACACGATGACCAGATTTCCCTTCATGCAATCCTCCCGGTGACGGCAACGGCATTCGATGTCCGAGGCCATCATACCTGCCCCTGCGCGCATGCGCCGGGTTCATCGGCGAGGAGAAGCGCCTATTTGCCGGCGAGCGAATTCTCGGGATGGCGCGCCGGCGGGACGGGATCGGCGGGGCGCACTTCGCTGCGGTCGCGCCCGCGCGACTTCGCTTCGTAGAGCGCGAGGTCGGCGCGCGAAAGAATCCATTCGAGCGCGTCGCCGCCCGCCAGTTCGGTGATGCCGATGCTCACCGACAGCTCCGCGTCGTCGGGCAGATGCGCGCAGTGCTCGTGACGGAAGCGCTTGCGCAGCCGCTCGAGCACGGCTTGCGCATCCGCGAGCGAAGTCTGCGGCAGGATGATGCCGAACTCCTCGCCGCCGAGCCGGCCGATGGCGTCGCTCGGACGAAGCTGCGTGCGGCACACTTCCGCGAAGTGCTCCAGCGCGCGGTCGCCGGAAGCATGACCGTAGCGGTCGTTGATCTGCTTGAAGTGATCGAGATCGGCGATCGCCACCGATAGCGGCGCGCCCGCCGAACGCGCCAGCTCCACTTCGTGACGCAGCGTATCGAGGAAATAGCGGCGCGACAGCGCGCCCGTCAGCGCGTCGTGGCGGGCCTCGGCGGACAGCAGCGTGTTCGCGGCCTGCAACTGCTCGGCGAGATCGCGTGTCGCGCGATGCAGCCGGCGCTCGCGCGAGTACGACGTCGCGATCACCACCGCGAGCGTCACCACGCCGAGCATCGTCAGGAACACGAGCAGGCGGTCGCGATTGTGGTTGCGGCTGATTTCCGGCCAGCTCGTGAGCGGATGCATGATATGCGCTGACAGCCCCGAATTGAGCCCGGTGCGCTCGTCGTAGAGCGAAGGTGACGCGTCGCCGTTGGCGGTATAGAAGCCCTCCGCGAGTTGCGGGGCGAGCCACGGCGCGGTCTCGCGCATCTGATCGCCGACCGGCGCGACGCGCAACGGCGGAAACGCGTCGCGGCGGTAATGCTCGAAGCGCTCGCCGGGCGTCATGCGGGCAACGGGCGCATCGGGCATCGCCTGATACTCGAGACGTCCGTCGTGGGCCATGACGACGACGCCGTTCTCATCGGTCACGAAGGTCCCCGCGCGCGACACCCAGTGCCGCAACCGGTCGATGCTCACTTTCGCGATCACCGCGCCGACGAGCAGTCCGTCCTCGTACACCGGCGCTGCGATGAAAATGCCCGGCTCGCCCGACAGCCTGCCGACGCCGTACATTTCGGCGAAACCGCCGAGCAGTGCGCGTCCGACGTAGGCGCGCGCGCTCATGTCATAGCCGATGAAGCTGTTCGGATCGGCCGCATTGCTCGACGCAATGCAGTATCCCCGGTCGTTGACGAGCCAGATCGAGTCGAGCCCCGAGAAGCCCTGTGCATCGTGGAGAAAGGCGTCGACCTTGACGAGGCTCGGCAAGGTCATCCATTGCGCGCGGCGCGCGGTTTCCGTGGCATCCAGGTTCAAGGCATAATGCCGCGATTCCGCGAGGGCGCGCTGCATCAGATCCATCTGCGCGAGCGTGGCCGGAATGGCGCGGGACATCGCCAGGTCGCTCGCGATGATCTGCGCCATGTTGTCGACGATGGACGCAGCCATCTGCCGCTCGGTGCGCACCGTCGCGGTCATCTCCTGTTGTACCATTCGGTCCGACAGCAGGCCCGCGGCGATCCAGCACGCGAACACGACCAGCGCGAGGCAGAGCGTCGCGATCGCGCGGTGCAGATTGAGCCTGTTCATCATGCGGGTGCGGACGGTCACGCCGCACGCGTCGGGCGGGGGTGAACGGCGCCGCGCGCGGCGGACATGCGGGACGCGCGCCCAGACTCGCCTGCGTCGGCCGAAAACGGGATAATCGCCGGCCTGGCCGCGCCGCTCAGCGGTGCGCGGCGGGCGCATTCATTGCGTCGCGTCAGGGCCGCGGCCGCCGTTCTTGCATACGCACCGGGCCGGGCGATGCGGCTGAAGCAGTCTCTCGGGTCTGTCGGACGGCCTTCCGACTCGAATTTGGCGTCACGCATTGCATCGGCGCTCAATTTATTGTTTGTGGTAAGCCAAGATTGGACGATGTTTTTTGTCGTCTATCAAGCGCCTTCTCGTCGTGGGCGACGTCTGTCCAACACAACGCCATGCCGCGCCGCCGTGCCCGCGCCGGGCGTCTTGCCCTGGCTGGCGGTCTTCGGGTGCGCCGGATCGCCGTTGCACGGACACCGACGCCCGGGAGAGCCGCACCTTCATTTTTGCCTTCGTCGTGCCGAAGAGCAACAGAAGCATCGCACGAATGGGCGAAGTACGGGAGGAGAGGTTGTGCCTGTCATCGTGCATGGTGTAGTGTCGCTCGGTTCGGCGCGCCGCATCTGTAGTCGATTCGGCGGCGAGCCGCGTTGAATGTCAGGGCGCGGAGCAGCGGCCAACGGGAGGCCTCCGACCCGCGCGACGGCGCTGGCCGTCTCGAGCATGACCCGCGCCACGCGCGGCTGGAACAAAGCCTTACGGGGAGGGCCTTGAATGGAATTTGGTTTCAATCTGAATCGCACGGCGAATGCGTCGGCGTGGCGGCTCCTGCCCAACCGGTGGGACTTCGTCGCCTTCCCGATGATCATCTGCATCATCGCGCTCGCCGCCGTCGGTTTTCATGAGACCCTCGCGCCGATCTCGACGCTCGAGACGCAGGCCATCTCCCTCGACCCCGCGAATCTTCCCGAATACGCGTTGCGCACGACCTTGCGGATGCTGGCCGCAATGGTCGCCTCGCTCGTCTTCACGCTCGTCTATGGCACGCTCGCCGCGAAGAGCCGGCGCGCGTCCATCGTGCTCGTGCCGATTCTCGACATCCTCCAGTCGGTGCCGGTGCTCGGCTATATCTCGTTTACCGTCACCTTCTTTCTCGCGCTGTTCCCCGGCCGCGTGATCGGCGCGGAATGCGCGGCGATCTTCGCGATCTTCACGAGCCAGGCGTGGAACATGACGTTCAGCTTCTATCAGTCGCTGCGCACGGTGCCGCGCGACCTGGACGAAGTGTCGCGCGGCTTTCATCTCACCAACTGGCAACGCTTCTGGAAGCTCGAAGTGCCGTTTTCGATGCCGGGCCTCATCTGGAACATGATGATGTCGATGTCGGGCGGCTGGTTTTTCGTCGTCGCGTCCGAGGCGATCACGGTCGGCAACCGCACGGTGGTGCTGCCGGGCATCGGCGCGTACCTGGCGGCGGCCATCGGCGAGCGCAATCTCGGCGCGATCGGCTGGGTGATCCTTGCGATGACCATCGTGATTCTCGCGTATGACCAGTTGATGTTCCGCCCGCTCGTCGCGTGGGCGGACAAGTTCCGCATGGAAAACACGAGTTCGGGCAACGCGCCGGCATCGTGGCTGCTCGACCTCATTCGCCGCACGCGGCTGATTCACCGCCTGCTCGTGCCGGCCGGATGGCTGCTCTCGAAGGCGGCGCGCGTGCCGATCCGCCTGCCGTCGATCCAGCGCGTGCGGCTGCCGTTGCGCGCGCCCGTGCCGTCCACGCGCGCGGGCGACATCGCGTGGGGCGCGGTCGTGCTGCTGCTGACCGTGTTCGTCGTGTGGAAAGTGGTCTCGTTCGTCGCGACGGGCGTCACGTGGGGCGAAGTGGGCCATGTGTTCCTGCTCGGCTTTCTCACGCTGATCCGCGTCGTCGTGCTGATCGCGATTGCTTCGATCGTGTGGGTGCCGGTGGGCGTGCTGATCGGGCTGCGTCCCGCGCTCGCCGAGAAGTTCCAGCCGCTCGCGCAGTTCCTCGCGGCGTTTCCGGCGAACCTGCTGTTTCCGGTATTCGTCGTGGCGATCGTGCGCTGGCATCTGAATCCGGACATCTGGCTGTCGCCGCTGATCGTGCTCGGGACGCAGTGGTATATCCTGTTCAACGTGATCGCGGGCGCGTCGGCCTATCCGAACGATTATCGAGAAGCCGCGACCAACTTCCAGATTCGCGGCTGGCAGTGGTGGAAGAAGGCCATGCTGCCCGGCATCTTCCCTTACTACATCACCGGCGCGATCACCGCGTCGGGCGGCGCGTGGAACGCGAGCATCGTCGCGGAGGCGGTGTCGTGGGGCGATACCCGCGTCGTCGCGCACGGCCTTGGCGCGTACATCGCGCAGACCACCGCCAATGGCGATTACCCGAAGATCATTCTCGGCATCGCCGTGATGTCGCTCTTCGTGACGTTGTTCAACCGATTGTTGTGGCGTCCGCTGTACGCCTACGCCGAAGCCAGGCTTCGACTGGATTAAGGACGAGTTCCGATGCAGAACCTCAAGAACACGCAGACGCCCGGCGCGCAGACCGTTTCGCGCACGGGCGCGGCCGCTGCGCCTGCGAAGCCGCCGCGTCCCGGCGCGGAAATCCTGCGCGTGCAGAACGTGAGCCGCGGCTTCAACAAGACGCAGGGCGAACTGCTCGTGCTCGACGACGCGAACCTGGCCCTGCGCGAAGGCGAAATCGTCGGACTGCTGGGGCGTTCAGGCTCGGGGAAATCGACCTTGCTGCGGATCATCGCCGGACTGATCGAGCCGACCGCCGGCGAAGTGACCTACCTGAACGAGCCGTTGCGCGGCCCCGCGAAGGGTGTCGCGATGGTGTTCCAGACCTTCGCGCTCTTTCCGTGGCTGACCGTGCTGCAGAACGTCGAAGCGGGGCTGGAAGCGCAGGGCGTGGGCGCGCGCGAGCGCCGCGAACGCGCGCTGGCCGCGATCGATCTGATCGGTCTCGACGGCTTCGAAAACGCCTATCCGCGCGAACTGTCGGGCGGCATGCGCCAGCGCGTGGGGTTTGCGCGCGCGCTCGTCGTCGATCCGACGCTGCTGCTGATGGACGAGCCGTTCTCCGCGCTCGACGTGCTGACCGCCGAAAACCTGCGCACGGATCTGCTCGACCTGTGGACGCAGGGCCGGCTGCCGATCAAATCGGTGCTGATCGTCACGCACAACATCGAGGAAGCGGTGTTCATGTGCGATCGCATTCTGGTGCTGTCGTCCAATCCGGGCCGCGTGATGGCCGAAATCAAGGTGCCGTTCAAGCATCCGCGCAACCGGCTCGATCCGGCGTTCCGGCGGCTCGTCGACGACATCTACGCGAAGATGACGGCGCGCCAGCTCGACGAATCGAAGCGGAAGGGGCTGGAGCTGGGAAGCTGGCTGCCGTCGGTATCGACGAACCTGATGGCGGGGCTCATCGAAACGCTGGCTGCGGAGCCGTATCACGGGCGCGCGGACATGCCGGAAATTGCGCGGTCGCTGCATCTCGAAGTGGACGATCTGTTCCCGATTGCCGAAGTGCTCCAGCATCTCGGCTTCGCGGACGTGCGCGAGGGCGACATTTACCTGACGCCGCAGGCGCGCGTCTTCGCGGAATTCGGCACGCAGGAACGCAAGATGATGTTCGCGGAGCATCTGCTGCGGCATGTGCCGCTTGCCGCGCGAATCAAGAAGGTGCTGAACGAGCGGCCGGGGCATCGGGCGCCGCGCGTGCGTTTCGAGCAGGAACTGGAGGACTTTCTCTCCGACAAGGCCGCGCAGGAGACGCTCGACGCGGTTATCGACTGGGGACGGTACGGGGAGATTTTCTCGTACAACGATCAGACGGAGATGCTGAGTCTGGAGGACGTGGAAGGTTGACGTCTCGCTTCGACTCGACGAAAAAGCGCGGTGGCCGGGAACGGCGCCGCGCTTTTTGCATTGGCCTGCGGCCGGAATCGCGCTTCCTCTGCGCGCCTTTCGTCGCTACTGCAGATTTCCCCAGCGCTCGACGGCAGGCTCCGCGGACGCCCATTTCCATCCTTCGGTCTGCTTGCAGGCAGTGGCGATGAACCAGTCGGCGTGCGCGTTCGGCTCGTCGCCGTCCGCGACCGAGAACGCAAATTCCTTGCAACTCGCGAGCGCGTTGTCGAACGTGCGCAACACGCGGACTTCGCCGTGGCCGTTTTCAATCGGCAGCGTGTGCTTCACCTTCCACGGCCGAGTCTCGCCGACCGCCGAACCGCCCGCCGTCGCCGCGATCGCCATTTGCTGATCGGTGTGGAGCGACTTCGACACGCGCTTGACGGCTTCGTCGGTCGCGGCCTGCACCGCAATGCCGACGCCGATGCCGATCGCGGGATTCGTCGTCACCGCGCCCGTCGCCACGCCGGCGAGCGCACCGGTCGCCGCGCCGATCGATGCGCACCCGCTCACGGTCGCGCACGCCGCCGTCACGGCGGTCAGCAGCGCGAGGCGCAGCGCCGCCGGATTCGTCAGCCGGACCGTCATTGCAACGAGCCCCAGCGCGGCGTAGCCGGTTCTGCCGACGCCCACTTCCACTTGTTGCCGTCGCGGCAGACGGACGCCACATAGAACGCGCTGTCGGCGGCGCGATCGGTCGTCGCGTCGCGATCCACGGAGAAGACGATTTCCTTGCAGTCGAGCGCGCCGCTGCTGATGGCGCGGCTGACCGTCACGCGGCCTTTCTCGTCTGCTTCGAGCGGCACCGAGTGAACCGCGACCCACGGCGCAACCGCGCCGACGGCGAGCGGGCCGGCAGCGGCGGCGATCTTGTCCTGGGTGTCGGTGTGAATGACGCGTTGCGTGTACTGCACGCCCGCGCGCGCCGCCGCGACCGCGCCGAGGCCGATGCCGGTGGCCACTGCCGCGTTGTCCGTCACCTTCGCGGCGACAGCCGCGCCCGCGATACCCGCGCCCGCCGTCGCGCCTTCACTGTAGAGCGAGTTGCACCCGCTCAAGGTCAGACACGCGATGGCGCCGGACACGATCGCGGTGAGCGCGGCGACGCGTCGGCCGCGCCGGGGGACACAGATCTGCATGTTGCTTGTTCCTTCGTCTGCCGTTTCTTGGCGCTGCGATCGAACGCACGCGGCTAAATTCTTCTTGCGATTCAACGCCCGCGAATGCCGTGACGACGCGAAGGCGCGGCGCACCGCAGGCATCGCGCATTTTGAAGCAAGCTTCTAATAACCGGTGCCGGAAAATTGCAAGAAATTGCAAGCGGGCGGAACGCGTTGCACGCCGCGTAAAGTTGACGGTGTCAGTCAGGACCGGCGACGAAGCGAACGTCCGGTCCCGAGCCGCTCGGATTAGCTTTCGCTGGACGAAGAGGGCGTGTCGCCGCCCTCGCTGTCCTCGTTCTCATAGGCGCCGAGGCGGTTGTACAAGGTCTTGAGGCTGACGCCGAGCGCCTTTGCCGCGCGTCGCTTGTCGCCGCCGCAATGCTTGAGCGTGCCGAGGATGATCTGCTTTTGCGCATCGGCGAGCGGCGTGCCGACCCAGACGTTCATCGCGTCGCCCTGCGTGATGGGCTTCTTCACGCGCGATGCCAGATGCGGATGCGCGATCTCCACGGTCTTCTCCGCGAGAATGAACGCGCGATACACCGTGTTCTTCAGCTCGCGGACGTTGCCGGGCCACGAATACGTGCGCAGCACGTCGAGCGCGCGCTTGCTGAACGCCTTGTTCGTGCCTTCCTGCGCGTTCATCTCGGCCAGAAAGTGCTGCGCGAGCAGTTCGCGGTCGGCGTCGCGTTCGCGCAGCGGCGGCGCGCGCAACGGAAAGACGGCGAGGCGATACATCAGGTCCTCGCGCAGCCCGTTCTCCTTCACGGCGGCGACCGGGTCCCGATTGGTGGCGGCGATCACGCGCACATCAGAACTGATGAGATCGTTGCCGCCGACGCGAAAGAACGTGCCGGTTTCGAGCGCCCGCAGCAGCTTGACCTGCCGGACCGGCGACATCTCCGTCACTTCGTCGAGAAAGAGCGTGCCGCCATTCGCGTGCTCGAAGTAACCGACGCGCCCCTGCACCGCGCCCGTGAAGCTGCCTTTTTCGTGGCCGAACAGTTCGGCTTCGATCAGGTTGTCGGGGATCGCACCGCAGTTCACTGCGATGAACGGCGCGTCCTTGCGCGCGCTCTGGTCGTGAATCGTTCGCGCGACGAGTTCCTTGCCGGTGCCGGACTCGCCGATGATGAGCGCCGTGGCGTCCGTCCCCGCGACGCGCTCGATCTGCGAGTACAGCTCGAGCATCACGGGCGACGAGCCGTACAGCAGTCCGTAAGACTTCAAACCCGGCACATCGCCCGCAGTGCGCTTCTTCTGCGCGGGTGTATCGCCTGCGACGAGCGGCGGGTCAAGATCGGTTGACGCCATAGGTCCTGATGGTTCCTGAGTTCTGCGAATGTGGTTGGGCGGGCGGCCGCGCAGCATCGGTCCATACGGTCGATAGAGGCGCGCCGCCGAAGCGGGCAGGGGCGCAAAACGCGGTGCACGCGGGCCTCGGGCCGCAAATCGTGCTGTGACTTCCTCGCGCGGCATGACGCACGCGCCGTGGTGACCGTCCGCTTCAGCGATGACGCGCTGGCGCTGCTGTCCTGCTCGCGATGGCGGTGAGCCGATTCCTCTCTATGCGTCGGTCCAGAGCCGCGCGGCGCGCATCGCACGTTAAATTGCCGTGTTCCTCGTGCTTCGCCGTCGGCGACTCTATCTCATAAACGCTATTTAACCATTCGCAACGATATTGCGGCAATCCGCTCTTGAAGGCCCGAGGGCAAATTGTCTGACTGCCCGCGACGGCGGCGGGCGCTTCCGGAAAGGTTCGCCCTCTGCGCCGCGAAATTACAAGCCGACGGCGTAAGACTTACCCGCGAACGCGTTGTCCGACGGCGTGCGGCTGCTCATGCTGCCTGGCACGATTGCTGCTCTTTGCTGTGCATCCTTATTCGAATGCCCGGGACCGTGGCGAAACACAGGGCAGTGCGAGAGGCCGACACATCATGGAAGACATTTTCGAATTCGATATCGCCGCACGCGAGAGCCGCGTTTCAGCCGGCGCCGCGCGCTCCGCGCGAGGCGGCCGTACTCGCCCGCCCGGCGATGGGAAGGAACTCGCGGCGGGCGAGGCGATCGACATCTATCACTGGGCCGCGGTCGCGCTGGTGACGGCGCTGATGTGCGCGGTGCTCGGCTACGCGGCGGGCACGCCGGCGCTGGCGCGCGCGGCGAACGTGACGAGCCTCGTGTTCGGCGTGGCGGGCGGCATGTTGACGGCGAGCGGCATCGTGCGCCGCCTGCGCGCCCGGCTGACGGCGACCGGCGCGCACGAACCGTTGACGGTGTCCGTTGCCGAAACTCGGTAACCGCAATGACCGCAATGACCGCAATAACCGCAATAACCGCTGAATCAACCCGGAGTGGCAAACCCAATGTGGAGGACTGATTCCATGAGTCATACGACTGTCCAGCTTGCGTTGGGCAAGCAGAAGATCATCGAGGACATCAAGGTGCTGCTCAACGACTCGGAAGAGTTGCTGCGGCTGTCGGCGACGCTGCCGGGCGAGGGCGTCGAAGCGCTGCGCTCGCGCCTGCGCGATCACACCGACACCGCTCGCGCCGCGCTGGAGGATGCCCAGGCGAACGCGCAAAGCCGCTATCGCGCGGGGATCGACTGCACCGAGAAGTACGTGCGCGAGAACCCGTGGAACTCGCTGGGCATGGCAGCCGCTGCCGGCTTCCTGCTCGCCGTCCTGATCTCGCGCTGACCTGACATCGAATCTCAATAACGACAGGAGAAACACGAAATGGCACGTTCTTCGATCGGAGTGTTCGGGGCGCTGTTCGCTGTCGGCAGCGTGCTCGCCTGGAAGTGGATGCAGTCGCAGGACGGCACGGCGCGCCGTCTGGGACGCGATGGGCGTCGCACCGTGTCCTCGTCGCGGCGGCGCTCGGCGGTGAAGGGCGACGAAGTCGTCGGCGGCACGGCTGACGCCTGGCACTTCCCGCGCAGCTGATCGCCGCCGGGCCGTTGAACGGCTCGACCGCAACGATACGACGCATCCACGATGCAGACGCACGCCGCCCGGCGTGCGTTTTTATCTTAATAAACCCTTATAATCGAGAAACCTCTGCCATAAGTGCCCTATCAGTGGCCTATAAGCGGCCTGATTGGCAATACTTACGGCGGCAGCCCCCAAGCGTGCGGAAGTTTCGGAAATTATTTTATTTTCTGCGCCTTAACCCGGTTCGTCAGCCCTGACGCCCGGCCGCAAGACGCACCGGCCCGGACGGCGTCCCGCCGCCCGGAGACGACCACGCCGCCACGCGGTGTGTGACCCTGAAACGCTTTGGAAGAATTCGAGACGCAATGCCACACGTATTGATTGTCGATGACGATCCCAGTACCCGCGAGGCGCTAGCCGCGATCATCGGCGAAGATGGACTGACGACAGCCACCGCCAGCGATTTGCGCGAGGCGCGCATCCAGCTCGTGAGGCAGACGCCGGACGTCGTGTTCACGGACCTCAAGCTGCCTGACGGCACGGGCGTCGACCTTTTCGAGGATCTCGATCCGCGCTCGGGCGTGGAAGTGATCGTCATCACCGGACACGCGACCGTCGAGTCGGCTGTGAGCGCGCTCAAGATGGGCGCGACCGACTATCTGGTCAAGCCGATCAACATGCAGCGCGTCAAGGCCATCCTGTCGCGCCTGCCGCGCGCCGGCGACCTCAAGGCGGAAATCGGCACCTTGCGCGGCGAATTGCGCCGCATGGGCCGCTTCGGCCTGATGCTCGGCAATTCGCCCGCGATGCAGACCGTCTACGACCAAGTCGGCCGTGTCGCGCCGACGGCGGCATCGGTGCTGCTGATCGGCGAATCGGGTACCGGCAAGGAAGTCGCGGCGCAGACGCTGCACGAGCTGAGCCTGCGTCGCAAGCATTCGTTCATCGCGGTGAACTGCGGCGCGATCTCGCCGAACCTGATCGAATCCGAAATGTTCGGGCACGAGCGCGGGTCGTTCACCGGCGCGGATCGTCAGCACAAGGGCTATTTCGAACGCGCGAACGGCGGCACGCTGTTCCTCGACGAAATCACCGAAATGCCGATCGAGCTGCAGGTCAAGCTGCTACGCGTGCTCGAAACCGGCATGTTCATGCGCGTCGGTACGACGAAGGAACTTGAAACGGACGTACGCCTGATCGCCGCGACCAACCGCGATCCGGAGCAGGCCGTGCTGGAAGGCAAGCTGCGCCTCGACTTGTATCACCGGCTGAACGTGTTTCCGATCAACCTGCCGCCGCTTCGCGAGCGTGGCAAGGACGTCGAACTGCTGGGGCAGGCGTTCCTCGACGAACTGAACGCCCGTTACAACACGCGCAAGGACTTTCCGCCGGCCGTGCGGGACATGCTCGCGTCGTACAACTGGCCGGGCAACGTGCGCGAACTGAAGAACTACGTGCAGCGCGCATACATCATGTCGGGGTCCGACTCGGACAGCACCGCGACCGTGCCGCTGCAGATTTCGCTGTCGAAGCCATCGGCGGGTACGGCGGTGACGATTCCGTTCGGCACGTCGCTCGCGCAAGCCGACCGGCAACTGATTCTCGCGACGCTCGAGCAGTGCGGCGGCGTCAAGACGCGCGCGGCGGAAATTCTCGGCATCAGCCTCAAGACGCTCTACAACCGGCTCGTCGAATACGGCGAGGACGCGAACAAGGCGGCGGTAGGCGAAGGCGTCGACCCGAGCGACTCGGACAGCGAAAATACCTGATCTTCGGTTATCTTCACACGAAAATAACGCCCGCTGCTTGCAAAAGCGCGGGCGTTTTTGTTGGCAGGCGCGCTTTCAGCAACCATAATGGGGTCGACGGACGCGGAGCGACTCAGGAAAAGCGGAACGCGCCTTGCGTGACCGTACGTGCATGCGTCGCTGACGGATGCATCCACGACACAAGACCGCAAGGAGCCCGCCATGTCCGATTTCGACCGCGCGCCCATTAGTGCGCAGACGCCCCAGCCGCCGGACCCGCCGGTGACGCCGCCCGATCAGCCGCCGCCGACTCCGATCCCGCCCGATACGAATCCGGACCCGACGCGCGATCCCCCCGAGCAGCCGATGCAGCCGATCGGCGACCCGCCGCCGGGACCGGGCGACGCGCCTCCTGTGGCCTGAGCGCACCGGCGTCTTCCGGACCGATTCACCGAAATTCGTGCAAGCCTTAATAAGTTTTCAATTCCGAAGGTAGGGATTACAACGAATGACGCAAGAATGACCGGCGGCGCTGTCGCTGCCGGTTCTTTTTTCTGAGAGCGCGCCTGGGTCCACTGCTTTCGCAGGCAGCGGGCAGGCGCATCGGTCTGACGCCGCCGAGGTCCATTCACGACGGCCTTCTTTCTGGAGGCACCATGAGGCATCCCGCACTTCGACGCTCCGCGCGTCACTCGTCCAAACGCGAAGCACGCGCCGAAGCGGCCAAGAACGGCACGGCGCAGAGCGCGTCGCCGCCGCCCGCCGAACACGATCCCGCCGGGCAGAATCGCCCCGCGCCTGGCGCTCCGCCCGATGGCGAGCACAACCAGGGCGGCGTGCGTCGCGAGGGCATCGACTATCAGCGCGATCTCGGCTCCGAGCAGGACGCCTGAATGCCGCGTTTGCGCGGCGCATCCGGCACAGCAAGAAAGTTCGACGCCGCGGCCTCGCGCCGCGCGTTTCCGTTCGTCCGTAACATCTCGATACGAATTTATGAATCGGATCATGCGCAAAACGGCATAGGATTTGCATTCCCTAAGGCGTCCATTCGGGCATGCAACGACAACTGAGAGGTGAGCCTGTAATGAGCAGATTGATCGTGGTATCGAATCGCGTCGCGCCGGTTCAGGAGGGCAAGCCCAGCGCGGGCGGTCTCGCTATCGGCGTGCTGGATGCGCTCAAGGAGACGGGCGGCGTATGGTTTGGCTGGAGCGGGGAAATCGTCGGCGAAGCGGCTGCGCCGGTCGTCGAAAAGAACGGCAATGTCACTTATGCGACCGTCGGACTGACGCGCCGCGATTATGACCAGTACTACCGCGGCTTCTCGAACGCCACGCTGTGGCCGACCTTCCACTATCGCAACGACCTGTCGCGCTTCGATCGCGAGGAATTCGCCGGCTACATGCGCGTCAACGCGACGCTCGCCGCGAAGCTGAAGACGCTGCTGCAGCCCGACGACATCATCTGGGTTCACGACTATCACATGCTGCCGTTCGCGCAGGAGCTGCGCAAGATCGGCGTGACGAACCCTGTCGGCTTCTTCCTGCATATTCCGTTTCCGGTGCCCGAAGTCATGCGCACCGTGCCGCCGCACGAAGAACTGATGACGGCGATGTGCCAGTACGATGTCGTCGGCTTCCAGACGGACAGCGACAAGCAGTCGTTCGTCGATTACATCGAGCGCAGCGGCCGCGGCCATGCGAGCGAGGACGGCATGTTGCAGGCATTCGGCCGCATGCTGAAAGTCGGCGCGTATCCGATCGGCATCTATCCGGATGCGATCGCCAAGGCCGCCGAGCAGTTCTCCAGCCGCAAGCAGGTCAAGAGCCTGCGCGACAGCATGCGGGGCCGCAAGCTCATCATGAGCGTGGATCGCCTCGATTATTCGAAGGGCCTCGTCGAGCGGTTCCAGGCGTTCGAGCGGCTGCTGCTGAATGCGCCGGGCTGGCATGGGCGCGTGTCGCTCGTGCAGATCGCCCCGCCGACGCGCTCCGACGTGCAGACGTACCAGCGCATTCGCCAGAACCTGGAAGGCGAGGCGGGGCGCATCAACGGGCGGTTTGCGCAACTCGACTGGACGCCGATCCAGTACCTCAACCGCAAGTACGAACGCAATCTGCTGATGGCGTTGTTCCGTCTCTCGCAGGTCGGCTATGTGACGCCGTTGCGCGACGGCATGAATCTCGTCGCGAAGGAGTACGTCGCATCGCAGGATCCGGCCGATCCGGGCGCGCTCGTGCTGTCGCAGTTCGCGGGCGCGGCGGATCAGCTGCCGGGGGCGCTCGTCGTCAATCCGTTCGATCTGTCGCAGATGTCCGAAGCGCTGGAGCGCGCGTTGTCGATGCCGCTCGCCGAGCGTCAGGCCCGCCACGCCGACATGATGGCGCCGTTGCGCGAGAACAATCTCTCCGTGTGGCGCGACTCGTTCCTGTCCGATTTGCGCAGTGTCGCCACGGCGACGTCCGTCACGGAAAAGACCGTGAAGACGGTGAAGCAGGGCGCAGCGACGGCGAAGCGCGCCGCCCGCGCGTGAAGCTCGCCGTTCGCCGATGCCCCGCGTATCGCAAGAACGCGGGGCATTTTTTCGCGCATGGAACGCGGAACGGGTCTTGCGTTCCCGTCATCGACACAATCGAAGGAGGTCATCATGACGGGAAGCACACTGAATCCGCCGGATGAGGGCGGCGTTGAATGGGGCAAGGGGCACGGCACGGGCGCGCTCGGACCGAGCGATTCATCCGATAGCGGTTCGGACGTGCAAGGCGAAATGCGCCGTCCGGGCGACATCGAAGACGAACTGGACGCCCATGCGCTCGGCCTGTCCGACGCCCAGCTCGACAGCGACACCGACCGCGCCGGCACCGGCGAGGACGCCTCCGCCGACGGCGACAACAACCTCGAAGTCTACGGCGATATCCTGCCCGATCAGGTCGAGGACGAAGACGTGGAGTCGCTGAGCGACGACGGCGCGGACCCGGCCGGCGACGACGAACGCATCTGAAGTCGCTTGCTCGATAACGGAGTCGAGGCGCGTGCGGACGATTTCCGCCCGCGCCTTTTTACACGCATCGCACGCGGGGACGTTAACATCGGCGCTTGACGCACCACTCGCCCGCTTTCTGCCGATGACCCGCGAAGTCCCGAATCCGTCCGCTCCGCTCGCCGAAGGTCGCACGTCGCGGCTCGGCTGGCTATCGTGGGTCGCCGATCCCGTCACGCAGTGGATTCAGGACCGTTGCCTGATGTTCTCGGCGTCGATCTCATTCTTCGCCGCGTTCTCGCTCGCGCCGACGCTCGTCATCGTGATCTCGGTGGCGAGCGTCTTTTTCGGCGCGGATGCCGTGCAGGGCCGCCTCTTCGACGAGATCAGCGGCGTGGTGGGCGCGGATGCCGCTCACGCGCTCGAGGCGATCGTCGCCAACGCATGGCAGGCCGACATGGCGCGGCGCACGGCGGTCTTGTCCATCGCAGGCGTGCTGATCGGCGCGTCGGCGACATTCTCATCGCTGCATAGCGCGCTGAACGTCATCTGGCCGACGCCGGCGGTCAGCACGCGCGACAGCATCTTCGCGATGCTGCGCGTGCGGCTCGTGTCGTTCGGCCTGGTCGTCGGCGCGGGATTGCTCGTGGTCGTGCTGCTCGTGCTCGATGCGCTCGTCGAAGTGCTCGGTCACTGGGCGCTCGGCGACGGCAATCCGTTCGTGGTCCTGTCGACGCTGACGCGCCGCGCGATATCGCTCGCGATGCTGATGCTCGCGTTCTCGGTGCTGCTCAAATTCCTGCCGACGACGCGCATGCGCTGGCGCGATGCCGCGCTCGGCGCCGCTGCGGCCGCGCTGCTGTTCGAGGGCGGCAAGCGGCTCTTCGCGTTCTATTTGCAGCACGCCGGGACGGCGAACATGTTCGGCGCGGCGGGCTCGCTCGCAATCATCCTCATGTGGCTCTATTACTCGGCGGCGGTGTTTCTGCTGGGCGCGGAACTGTCCGCCACGGCGGCGCGCAGGCGCACGCATCGCGAGTCGGGCTGGCGATAGAACGACAGGGCAGCCGTGCCCGCTGAAAAAAAAGGCCGCCTGTGGAAAGGCGGCCCTGCAGCTACGCTCCGTTGATCCCGCTCATGCGACTCAGTTGACCGGGTCGTCGCTGAACGCCGGAGCGCCAAAACGCTTCACGGTGCTTCAAGCCTGCCTGCGCAGTTCGGCGGGCGGCACCTTCATCAGATGCCGATACTTCGCCACCGTGCGGCGCGCGACGATCACGCCCTGATCGGCGAGCATCTTCGCGAGGCTCACATCCGACAGCGGGTCGCGCGAGTTTTCCTTCGAGATCATCTCCTTGAGCAGCGCGCGCACCGCTGCGGCCGAGCACGTGCCGCCGCTTTCCGTTGACAGTTCGCGCGGGAAGAAGTGCTTGAACTCGAAGATGCCGCGCGGCGTCGCCATATATTTGTTGCCCGTCGCGCGCGAGATGGTCGATTCGTGCAGGCCGAGTTCGTCGGCGACATCGCGCAGCACGAGCGGCTTCAGCGCGATTTCGCCGTAATCGAAGAACGCCTTCTGATGCGAGACGATGCATTCGGCCACGCGCTGAATCGTCGTGAAACGCTGCTGCGCGTTGCGGATCAGCCAGCGCGCTTCCTGCAACTGCTGCGCGAGCGGCGAGCGGCTCGCCCCGGCCGATTGCGCGAACAGTTCCGCGTACATGCGATGGATGCGCGCACGCGGCAGCACCGCCGGGTTGATCGTCACGACCCACTGCTTCTTCACCTGGCGCACGATGACATCGGGCACCACGTAGTTGTCCTCGCTCTGGCCGTAGTTCTCGCCCGGCTTCGGATCGAGACGGCGCACGAGCGCACACGCGATGCGCAGTTCTTCCGCGGTGCAGCCGATCTTCTTCTGCAGCTCCGCCTGTTCGCGGCGTGCGAGACGTTCCAGATGATGCGCGACGATCTCGCGCGCCACATCGCGGCCCGGCGTGTCGGCGGGCATCGCGTCGAGCTGGAGCGTCAGGCATTCCGAAAGATTGCGCGCGCCGACGCCCGGCCTGTCGAGCGACTGCACGAGCTTCAGCGCGATGCTGAGTTCGTCTTCGCTGATGGCGGGCTCGATGTCGACGACGTCCGCGAGTTCGCTCAGTTCCTGACGCAGATAGCCGTCGTCGTCGAGCGCTTCGATGATGAGTTGCGCGACCGCGCGATCGCGGTGGTTCAGCTGATACATGCGCAGCGAATCGTGCAGCGTTTCATGCAGCGACGGCTCGATGCGGACCCAGTCGGCGGGATCGGAGCCTTCGCCGTCGCCGTTGTTGCGCGATGCGCTGCGGCCGAACGGGTCGGACGAGAACTCGCTCATGGAGTCCTCGCGTGAACTGGAGTCGGCGCTGGCTTCGCCGTCCATGCTGGATTCGGCGGCAAGCGGCGCTTCCGTCGCGGTATCGGTGGAAGTCGAAAGCGAGCTGTCGCTCATCGAGTTGCCGTTATCCGCGCCGAGCGCGTTGTCCTCGGTCTGCGATTCGTCGTATTCGAGGAAAGGATTCGTGTCGAGGGCGTTCCGCAGTTCCTGCTGAAATTCCAGCGACGAGAGTTGCAACAGCCGGACGGACTGCTGGAGCCGTGGCGTCAGGGCCAGGCTTTGCTTGGTGCGGAGTTCGAGTGAAGGCGGCATTGCTTGCTAATCCTCGAGTGTTCGTACGTGATCGATATGTTCGCGACCACACTCAGAGCAACGTCCATGCCATCGACGGCTAAAGCCATGCTTCGACTACGTTTTCGCTTCGGCAGAACTCACCGGGAACCGTGCGGACGCGCGCTTTCCACGCCATTTTTACACGGGTTCAGACAAAAGAACGCGGGTTGCGCACGGTGCTGCCCGCACTCGCCGAACGTGCGTCAGAGCTTGTCGACGATTTGTCACCGGGCCGGCTGGAGACCGCCCGACAAGGGCGACGAGGCGCAACGAACGCTCGACGAGCGCGACAACCAAGCGATCCGGCACGCTAGTTGCATAAGAATCGATGCGTTCGTGCGGCGACGCGCGGACCAATCGAGGCAACAACGATCGTCACAAAGAAAGCGGGGCGCCTCGTGCGCGTGTGGGCCGTAAGACCTACGGCGAACACGCGGGACAAGTCAGCGTGACAGGGGCGCGCAACACTAAAACTGAAAAGAAGGAGCATTGCCATGAAGACGACTCAATTCCTCAAAGCAGCCGGCGGTATCGCATGTGTGGTGTTCGCGCTGAACGCGGGCGCGCAGACCAACTCGGCGGCGTCCTCGTCGGGCGCAACCGATACCTCGGTCGGCCAGAAGGTTGAACGACAGCGCGGTGACCGCAAAGGTCAAGGCCGAGTTGCTTAGCGCGAAGAACGTCAAGTCGACGCACATCCACGTCAAGACGCGCGGGGGCGTCGTCTCGCTGACCGGCACGGTGCCGTCGGCGGAAGACAAGACCGCCGCAGCCGAAGTGGCGAAGGAAGTGTCGGGTGTTGCATCCGTGAAGAACCATCTCAAAATCTCTGCCAAGTAACACGGAAGTGATGGCATAGTTCGTATGCCCGGCTCGCTGAAGGCGGGCCGCGCTCGAAACAGCTGGACCGGAACCCGCGCGGGGTCCGATGATTCGTCGTCGCGGCGAGACATCGGACTTTGGCGCGGGTTCATCGCATCGGGCGGCGTTTTTTGTATCGCCCTTGCTTGCATCAACTGGCACGTGCATCACCTCGCAGCATGTTCGAAACCCTAAAAACGAAGGACGGCCTCAGGTCGTTACTCACAGGCGGCTCACGACGCGTCGTGCACACGGCGCTCGAAGGCCCCGGCAAAAGGAGCTCTTCATGAAGACGAAAAAGATGGCATTGATCGGCGCGCTGGCGCTCGCATTCTCGACGACGGCGTTCGCACAGGCAGCATCGGATGCGGCGGGCACGGCTGCTCCGGCTTCCGGCGCGCAGACGACGAAGAGCAAGGGCACGACCCTGCATCAGCAGAACAAGGCGCACAAGCTCAAGGGCGCATCGGCGGCTGCGGCTGCATCCGCGCTCGGCACCAACGACAAGGGACAGCCGCACTGATATCGGTTGCAGCGGCGTCCGACGAACGGCCACGCAAGTGGCCGTTTTTATTCGATGACGCGGCGCATCGTCGCCCAACAAAAACGCCGCCCGAAGGCGGCGCAGCGATGCTCGCAACGCGTCATGCCGGCGCGGGGCCGGCATGCGTCGCGATGACTTACGACTTCGCGGCTGCGTACTGATCGCGCAGATCGCGGATGCGATCGTGGTTCTCGATGACACCCTGATACTGGCGTTCGACGACCGCGCGGACATCGGCCGGCAGGTCCTTTTCGAGCGCCTGGCGATAGTTCTTCTTCGCAGCGTCTTCACCGCGCTCGCATTCGGCGAGGACCGCGTGATCGCTGTGGCCGCTGACGGCGGACTTTACATCGACCCAGCCGCGATGCAACGCGCCGGAAACCGAACCGCCGGTTTCGGGCTTGCCGCCCAGACGCTGCACGAGGTCTTGCAGTTCGATCGCGCCTTGCGCGCACGCTTCCGCGCGGTTCTGGAACAACAGCTTGAGACTCGGATCGCGCGTATCTTCGGCGGCCTTGAGGAAACCCTTCTCTCCGTCCTTCGAGGTTTCGATGAGATCGTTGAGTACCGATACGACGTTCGTGCTCATAGGGATACCTCCTTTTGTTAGCGAATTGGTTTGAGCGCTGCGTCCCCTCGGGGATGCGCCTGCGCTTCCTGTCGCACGACCCGTGCCCGGATCACGGCCTTGCGCGCGGCATGTGACTTGCTGGTTCCGCGCACCAGACGCCTGTCCCACGCAGGACGGCGCAAGGACAAGGCAACAGGAGAATGAATGAAAGTGCTGAATGCGCTCGCGAATCGCGAGTTTCTTGTGCTGGTGGCGATCGTCGTATCGGCGCTGACGTTGCATGTCCGCGAGCAGGTCGTCGACCGTCCAGCCGTGGCGCACGCGAACTACACGCTCATGTGCGAACCTTTCGCGCCGCCGACGAAGAAAGCGAAGCTGCAATCCGCGGAATGCGACGTGCCGGCCGGCGCGCATCCGCCCGGCGTCGAGCGTCCCTGGGTGTGACGCGATAAAAGAGCCCCGAAGCTTGGCGGTTCGGGGCTCGGTCTGGATTGCTTATCCGATGGACCTCACGCGCGCGGCTGCGCGAATTCCTTCACGGGTTGCGGCGGCTTCAGCGGGTCGAAGTCGCTCCAGCGTCCTTGCTTCCAGCGGCCGGACGCGCGTTCGATATCGAGCCCGCCCGCTTCACGCAAGATCGACGCCGCGCGGTCGTGCGTTTCCGGCGACACATGCACGGCGACGAGCACGCCCGACGTGCGCGTCGGTTCTTCCGCCTGCATCGGGGCGTCCGGCTTCTTCTTCGTATGCGACATCGCGCCCGCGAGCGAGCCGATATACGCGCCGACACCGGCCGCCACCACCGACACGAACAGCGGCGCCTTGAAGACGGCGAAAATCGCCGCGCCGATGATCGCGCCGATGACCGCGCCGATCGTCACGCCCTTGCCAGCGCCTTTCGGTGCGGCGCCCGCGCCCTTGTCCGTATGCACGTCGCCGCCGATGGGAAACCGCGCATGCTGTCCGCTCGGATTGACGAAGAAGAGCGTCACGTCTTCTTCCACGAAGCCGTCTGCGAAGAGCCGTTGCGCGGCCGTTTCGGCGGCGGGAAAAGTCTCGAATCGGCCGGCGATGATCAGGGACATGTTCCCTCCTTTTGAGATGTGAATGGCGTGGAATCGGCGAGCGTTGCTCGCTGTGTGAACGGCATCATTCGGGTTCCAGTCCCGCGACGCGGAAGAGTCCGCTGCGCAGCACGACGGGCTGGCCGCCGTTGTCGTCGAGCGCTTCTGCGCAGACTGCGCGAATGCGCGCCGCGCCGTTTTCGAACGCAGGCATCAGATCTTCTTCACGTGGCGATGCCGCGCCGAAGTGATCCTCGAGCGCTTCCGCGCTGATCGAACAGACGACTGCCTCGCCGTCGACGAGCGCGGTGAAATGAACTGCGAGGTCGTCGCCGTCGAACACGGGGCGTTCTTCCGAAAACGTGATGTGCATGGTCGAGTCCTCATAAGCCGGTCGGGGACCGGCGGGCGCGCGAACGGGCAGGCCGCCCGCGCGATCGGTGTTGAGCCGGGCGGTCATGGCGCGGACTTAGTCCTGGCGAGCTGCTGCGCCATCGCATAGTGATGGCGGATGATCGGCAGCGCCTTCGCGGCGGCGGCCTTCAGCGCGGCATCGTTGCCGCTTTCGCTTTCCTTCGCGAAAAGTTCGACGGCCTTCTGATGCGCGGCCAGCGCGACCTTTTCAATATAAGCCTTGTCGAAGTCCGCGCCCTCGAGATTTTGCAGGCTGCCGACGACCGACGAGTCCGAAGCCGGCGGCGTCGTGATGCCGTGGCGCTTCGCGATCACATCGAGGTTGCGTGCGAGCTTCGTATGATCGGCGATCATTCGCTGTGCGAAGTCCTTCACCTGCTTGTCGGCCGATCGCGCGAGCGCGAGCTTGCTAGCGGCGATTTCCGTCGCGCTCGCGGCGCCGGCGTCCTGGATGAACTGCTGATCGACGGTCGAGAGCTTCTGCGTCTGCATCTTGCCCGCGCCGTCCTGAGCCTGCGCAGGTGCGAGCGCCGGGAGCGTGGCGAACGCGGCAAATGCGAGGGCGATGAAGCACGATGAAACGCGTGGCATCGGCGGGCTCCGGTGGTCGTGTCGGTTCGATCGGCGCGATCAGGCGGCGTTCGCCTTGCCGAGCGCCTCGATCAGCGCGTTGTTGAATGCGGGCAGATCGTCGGGCTTGCGGCTCGTGATGAGATTGCCGTCGATCTGCACTTCCTGATCCACCCACGTGCCGCCCGCGTTGCGCACATCGTCTTGCAGGCTCGGCCAGCTCGTGATGGTGCGCCCGGCGATGATCCCCGCCGAGATCGGCAGCCAGCCGCCATGACAGATCACGGCGATGGGCTTTTGCGCCTGATCGGCTTCCTTCACGAAGGCTTGCGCTTTCGCGTCGAGGCGGATTGCATCGCCATTGACGACGCCGCCCGGCAGCACGACCGCATCGTATTCGGCGGCGGTGGCTTCATCGAACGTACGGTCGACCGGCACGGCATCGCCCTTGTCGACATGATTGAAGCCCTGAACCTGTCCCGGCTTCTGCGAGATGACGTCGACTTGCGCGCCGGCTTCCTTCAGCGCACGCTGCGGTTCCACGAGTTCCGCCTGCTCGAATCCATCGACGGCGAGAATCGCTACCTTGCGGCCGTTGAGGGAACTTGCCATGAACACACCTCCTTCTCGATGCTTGTTCGGACTTCCGCGCGGCGAGAAGATCGCCTGCGGATCGATGTCCGAACGGCAGCAAGGTGTGTGCCCAGCGATGGCCGGGATTTCGGCGATGCAGATGCGGCCCGACGGGCGCGCGTGTCCGCAGCGTCGCGCGCGAGGCAGACGGCCAGTCGCTGAACCGGGATGTCAGGCAGGCTCGACGCGTCGCTTGCCCGTCAGCCTCAACAAGCTCACCACGGCCGCCGCCGCCGCGAACACGGCCGCGAGCGACAGCGCGATGACTGCGCCGCGTTGCGGCTCCACGCCGAAGATCAGCGCGACGAGCGCCGCGCCCACCGTCTGACCGGTGAGGCGCGCGGTGCCGAGCATGCCGCTCGCGCCGCCGCTGCGATGACGCGGCGCCGAGGAAAGCATCTGCCGGTTGTTCGGCGACTGGAAGAGGCCGAAGCCGAGCCCGCAGATCGCCATGCGCCATCCCACGTCGAGCGGTGTCGGATGCGCGCCGACGGTCGCGAGCAGAACGAGTCCGACGGTCAGGATCGCGAGGCCGATGCCGCCGAGCAATCCGGCGGAGTAACGGTCGGCGAGCATGCCGGCTATCGGCGCGACGAAGACGATCACGAGCGGCCACGGCGTCATCAGAAAGCCGGTCTCGACCTGGCTCATGCCGAAGCCGTTCTGCAGCAGGAAAGGCAGCGAAACGAACGCCAGCATTTGCGCGCAGAACGAACAGACCGACGTGCCGACCGACAGCGCGAACACCGGAATGCGCAAGAGATCGACCGGCAGCAGCGGCGCGCTCTGCGTGAGCTGCCGGCGCACGAAGAAGTAGCCGATGACCGCTGTGGCGACGAATTCGGCGATCACATACGGCCGATGCTCGCCGTGCCCGAGTCCGTCGATGGCCACGATCGCGATGCCGAAGAAAAGCGCATTCATCACCGCACTCACGTAGTCGTAGGGCTGGCGATGTCCCGGCGTGCGCGGCAGCGCCTTTGCGCCGATGACGAGCGCGGCAATGCCGATCGGCACGTTGATCGCAAAGAGCCACGGCCACGGCGCGATGGCGAGCACGCCGGATGCGACCGTCGGTCCGATTACCGATGAGATGGCGACCACCGACGCGTTGATGCTCACGCCGCGCCCGAGCAGCTTTTGCGGATAGATCATGCGGACGATCGCGGTGTTCACGCTCATGATGCCTGCCGCGCCGAAGCCCTGGACGACGCGCGCGACCGTCAGCGCGACGAGCGATCCCGACAGCGCACACGCCAGCGACGACACCGTGAAAAGCGCAAGCCCCGCCATGTACACGCGCCGATAGCCGATGCGATCGCCGAGCGATGCGAGCGGCAGCAGCGAGATCGTGATCGCGAGCTGATATGCGTTGACGACCCAGATGGAATCGGCGGGGGAGGCCGAGAGATTGCGCGCGATGGTCGGCAGCGCGACGTTGGCGATGGCGCCGTCGAGCACCGCGAGCGTGATGCCGAGCGCGACGACGGCGATCGCCCAATATCGTTGGGGGACGGGAAGGCCTTGGTCGGAATCCATCGGAGGGCGGTGAGTGGCGGGCGGCGCATTGTATGACGCGCCGTTTTCAAATCGCTTGTGACGCGATCGGCGCGGCCACGGATTCTGCCGTGGCGCGCGTCTCGGTTCACTTCACTTCAATTCGTAGAGACCGGTGTAGGTCGCCGAATCGATTTCGTTCAGATGCGTCATGAAGCGCGCCACCGCGTTCGTCGCGTTGGGATCGAGCGGGAGGTTCTCGGCTTCGAGCGCGTGGATGCGGAAGATGTAGCGATGCGGCTTGTCGCCACGCGGAGGCGCCGCGCCGCCGAAGCCGACCGTGCCGTAATCGTTACGAAGCTGCAGCGCGCCGGCGGGCAGCAGGCTGCCGTCGGCCTTGCCCGCGTTGCGCGGCAGCGAGCGGACATCGGCGGGAATGTTGACGACGATCCAGTGCCAGAAGCCGCTGCCCGTAGGCGCGTCGGGATCGTAGACGGTGAGCGCGAAGCTCTTCGTGTCGGCGGGCGGATCGGACCACTGCAATGCCGGGGAGATGTTTTCGCCCGACGCGCCGAAGGCTTGCTGATCGAATTCCTGTGCGCGGGTCAGGAAGCCATTCGCCGGAAATTCGTCGGACCAGATGCGGAAATCAGCCATGAGAGTCATGCCTCCTTATGAGCTTCGAATGATCGATGCGGTCTCTGCCAACCCGGCGCGCGAACAAAGTCAGCACGGCTGACGACGAGTACGCAAGGGACCGCAATAGCCGGTCGAGTGTAGCATCCGCCCCTCAATTCGAGCACGCACGCGCGGGCGCTTATTCCCTAGCGCGTCACTTCGTCGATGCCGCGATCGAGCGCGGGGCACGCCTCGTCGATTTCCTTCTTGTACTCGGCCGGATTGCTCGTCTTCAGCTTGTCGAAGCGATCGACGGTCGCCTGTGCCTGCTTGTATCCGAGCGCCCATTCCGCGTCGAAATCGGGCGCGTCGCGGAAATTCGCGCGCGCGGCGTCCTTGAAGTGAGCGATCTTCGCTGCATCGATATGACAGACATCCGCCGCGCCACGCGCGATGTTCGCGCTCGTCATCACGCCTTCGGCGGCCAGAAGCTGCGGCGACGATGGATGGCCGGGCGGCAGTTGCGTCTGTGCCGCAACGGGCAGCGCGGAAGCGGCGAGGGCGGAAAACACGAGCGATACGGCGATGACTTTGGCGTGCGGCATGCGATGAACGGTGACGTTGAGGGGATCGAAAAAGTATAGATGAAGCCCCTGAAAACCCTCGTGCGCATGGGCCCGGAAGCTCGGGACCCCCATGCTAGAATCGTTCCCCACCGCCGTTCTCAGACACAACAATGAAAAAAGGAAGCAAGGCCGCGACGCCCGCCAGTGCTGCGCCCTCGTCGACCGGGTCGGAAGGGCGGCGCAAGTACGATCCTCTGGAAACCAAACGCAATATCCTCGACATCGCCACGCAGGAATTCTCGGCGATGGGCCTGACGGGCGCGCGCGTCGATGCCATCGCGGAGCGCACGAACACCACCAAGCGCATGCTGTACTACTACTTCGGCAGCAAGGAAGGGCTGTACGAAGCGGTGCTGGAACAGGTCTACGGCGACATCCGCGCGCTCGAACAGGAGCTTCATCTGGCGGAGATGGACCCCGAAGAAGCGTTGCGCGAATTCATCGGCTTCACGTTCGATTACCACGACAGGCACCGCGATTTCGTGCGCCTCGTGACCATCGAGAACGTGCATTCGGCGAAGTACATCGAGCAGTCGAAGACCTTCAAGGCGCGCAATTCGACCGTGGTGAAGACCATCGAGGATCTCATCGCGCGGGGCGTCGAAGCGGGGCGCTTTCGCGATGACGTCGATCCCATCGATCTGCATCTGATGATCAGCTCGTTCTGTTTTCATCGCGTGGCGAACCGGCATACGTGGAGCGCGGCGTTCGGGCGCGATCCGTCCGGTCCGCGCTCACGGGCGCGGCATCGCGAGATGATCATCGACGCCGTGCTGTGCTTCATGCGTCGCGACGACTAAAAAAACGGCGGCTCTCTTGCGAGACCGCCGTTTTTTCATGGCGTCGATGAACGCAGCGGATCAGGCTTCGAGCAAGCGCTGAAAATGCGCGAACATGCGCTCGGCATCCGGTTCGCGGCCGGTGAAGATGCGCAGCGCATCGACAGCCTGACACACCGCCATGCCGCCGCCACTGACCGTTTTGCAGCCGAGCGCCTTCGCCGCCTTGAGGAGTTCGGTCTCCAGCGGGAAATAGACGATTTCCGCGACCCACAGGTCCTCGTGCAGAAACTCGGCCGGCAACGGCAGGCCGGGCAGCTTCGCCATGCCAGTCGGCGTCGCGTGAATGAGGCCGTTCCCGGCGCGCAGCGTCTCGCGCAGATCGCCGCCGCTCGTCACTTCGCGATCAGGAAAGCGCGCCGCCAGTTCCTGCGCCAGCGACGATGCCCGCGCCTCGTCGGAATCGAACAGCGTGAGCGCGCGTGCGCCCATCGTCAGCGCGGCATGCGCCACGGCCGCGCCCGCGCCGCCCGCGCCGAGCTGCACCACGCGATCGAGCGGGGCATCGGGCAGACCGCGCTGGAACGCGCGCGCAAAGCCCGACCAGTCCGTGTTGTAGCCGATGCGCTTGCCGTCCTTCAGCACGACCGTGTTCACCGCGCCGAGCGCGCGCGCGTCGGGGTCGAGATCGTCGAGCAGGGGGATCACACTTTGCTTGCACGGATACGTGATGTTCAGGCCGTCGTAACCCATGCGTTCGGCTGTTTGAAGGAGATCGGGCAGCGCCGATGGTTCGAGCTCGAGCGCCTGCAGATCGATGCGTCGATACACGTAGTTCAGCCCGAGGAGGCGGCCTTCCTCCTCGTGCATCGCGGGCGTGAGCGAACCGCCGATGCCCGAGCCGATCAGTCCGATGAGGTATGAAGTTTTGCTGGTCATGCGAGCTGCTCCCGCGAAAGAAGCCAGGCGACAGCGCCTAGCGTACAGCAGAAATTGAAGGCGCGATGCTGCATCGCGACAGAACGGAAGAACGCAGTGTGACCGCTGGAGCAATTGCTGTCCGTCCGTACTTGTACCGATTTTGTACGGTCTAGTTAGTTTGTTATTCTGCCGCACAATGACGTGGAATGCTTGCGCAGCGCCTACACTGAATCGATTGATCCCGCATCACACCGAATGCAACGAGGAGGCAGCATGCTGCGTTCAATTCCCACATCCATCGCGACCGTGTCCATCAGCGGGACGCTCGTCGAAAAACTGAAGGCGATTCGCGCGGCGGGCTTCGATGGCGTCGAGATATTCGAGAACGATCTTCTCTACTTCGACGGCACGCCCGCCGATGTCCGGCGCATTTGCGGCGACCTCGGCCTCGGCATCTACCTGTTCCAGCCGTTTCGCGATTTCGAGGGCGTGAATCCCGACCGCTTCGCCAGGAACGTCGAGCGCGTGAAGCGCAAATTCGACCTGATGCACGAGCTCGGCGCGGACCGCATGCTTGCGTGCAGCAACGTGTCGCCGGAGACGATCGCTGACGATGCGCTGATCGTCGATCAGCTCGGCGCGCTCGCGCGGCTCGCCGAGCAAGCGGGCGTCGTCGTCGGCTATGAGGCGCTGGCGTGGGGGCGGCACGTCAATTCGTACAAGCATGCGTGGCGTCTCGTCGATGCCGTGAATCATCCGAGCCTGGGCCTCGTGCTCGACAGCTTCCATACGCTTTGCATCCGCGATTCCGTCGATGAAATCGCTGCGATTCCGGGCGATCGCATCGCGTTCGTGCAGATCGCGGATGCGCCCGTCCTCGCGATGGACGTGCTCGAATGGAGCCGCCACTATCGGTGCTTTCCGGGGCAGGGCGCCTTCGATGTCGCGGGTTTCACGGCGCGCGTGCTCGAAGCGGGCTACACCGGCCCGCTGTCGCTCGAAATCTTCAACGACGGCTTTCGCGCCGCGCCGACCGCGATCACCGCGGCGGACGGGCATCGCTCGCTGCGCTTTCTCGAGGAACAGACGCGCGCCCTCATGGGCGACAACGCGCCCGCCGCGCTCTTCGATCCCCCCGCGCCGCCCGAGCATATCGGCTTCCAGTTTCTCGAATTCGCCGTCGACGATACGACGCGCGAGCATGTCGCCGGCTGGCTCGGCAAGCTCGGCTTCAGACTCGCGGGCCGGCATCGCTCGAAGGATGTGACGCTGTATCGCCACGGCGCGGGGTCGATCGTGCTGAACGCCGAAGCCGATTCGTTCGCGAGCGCGTTCTATCAGCAGCATGGCTTGTCGCTGTGCGCGTCGGCGTTTCATGTCGACGATGCGAAGCTCGCCTTCGAACGCGCCGCCGCCTACGGCTCGAAGCCGTTCTCGGGGCAGGTCGGGCCGAACGAGCGCGTCGTGCCGGGCGTGCAGTCGCCGGACGGCAGTCTCGATTATTTCGTCGATGAAGCCCCCGGCGCGCCGACGCTATGGGAATCCGATTTCGTCCTGACCGATATCGACGGCCCGTACGAAGTGGGCCCGCTATCGCGCATCGACCATGTGTGCCTGTCGCTGCCTGCCGAAGCGCTCGATACGTGGGTGCTGTTTTTCCGGAGCGCATTCGGCTTCGAAACGGAGCCGGGCGTGCTCGTACCGGACCCGTATGGCCTCGTGCGCAGCCGTGCGGTGCGCAGCCGCGACGGTTCGGTGCGCATCGCGCTGAACGCATCGGTGGATCGATATACGGCGGTGGGCGAATCGCTGTCGATGTATCGCGGCTCGGGGCTGAATCACGTTGCGTTCAGCACGCCCGATATCTTCGATGCGATCCCGCGCCTCGTCGCCGATGGCGTCGCCTTCCTGCGCATTCCGCGCAACTACTACGACGATCTCGCCGCGCGTTACGGCCTGCCCGACGAGCAGATCGACGCGATGCGCGAGCACAACATCCTCTATGACCGCGACGAGCGCGGCGGCGAGTTCTTCCATGCTTACACGGAGCAGCTCGATCAGCGCTTCTTTCTTGAAGTGATCGAGCGGCGCGGCGGTTATGACGGCTACGGCGCGGCGAACGCGGCGGTGCGTCTTGCGGCGCATGCGCAGCAGCAGCGCGCGCGCCAGGAGGCGGCCGTCTAGGGCGATGGCGGCGATCAGGGCGATTCCGGACGGTCGTGCGCGGCGCGCGTGACTATCATGAAGTCATGGGGCAATCGATAGCGGGAGGCCGCCATGACGGATTTGACCAGCATCCTCGTCGGCATCGCGGGACTGGCCGCGCTCGGCATCGTGCTGTTCGCGCAGGACTGGCGGATGGACGACCGGCGGCGCGAGCCGATGCACGCACGGGCGCGGCGTCATCCGCTGCGCGACTGGTGGCTCAGGCATCGGCATTGACCTGAGCCGCTTCGATGGCGACGGGCTCATCGTCGCGCACCACGGACGCGGCCTCGAACACATCGATATAAAGATAAAGCCGATGCACGGTCTGAACCTGCGTCGGCGAAAGGTGTGTCCGGCGCGTGATGGCGGCGAGCCGGTCGCGCCAGTACGAGAGCGGCAGCAACGGACCGCCGAGATCGCACGACAACGAACGGCGCATCACCCTCTGAAGGTGCGCCAGGTCCTGGTCTGCCAGCAACGCGGAGAATGCGCCGTGCGGCTTCATGTGGGGAATGGAGTCCATTACTCCGATGGCGGCATCGCGCGGCAAGACTTGATAGGAAGAAACCCTTAATGTGCGTGCGGCAGACCGATGCCGATTGCCGGGAGCGTTTGCTATACTCTGCGCTCTCGCCAGTTCTGGCGAGTCGCACGGTCCGCTCCCCGTAGTTCAATGGATAGAACGAGTGCCTCCTAAGCGCTAGATGCAGGTTCGATTCCTGCCGGGGGGACCACCAGGCAAGCAACGCAGCAACTCCCACAAGCTGTTGACCCTCCTTCCGGCGCTTGCTGTGCGCGCCGCGTCCTTGCACGCTCCGACCCGATTCCCTCCATAATGCGACGACTCCTCATCGCGCCTGCCGGCTCATGCCTCGATGACCGAAATCGAATCCGCGGTGCTCGTGTTCGTCCTGCTGCTCGCCAGCACCGGCATCGGCGCGATGGTGCGGCCGCTCCTGCCCGAGGAGCACAAGGCGCAGGAGACGGTGCAACTGGTCCAGTTGCTCGTCGGCATGCTCGTGACGTTCGCGGCGCTCGTGCTCGGACTTCTGACGGCATCGGCGAAAACGGTTTTCGATACTACCGATAACGACGTGCGCAGCTATGCCGCCGCGATCATCGAACTCGATCACACGATGCGCGACTACGGCGCGGAACTCGCCGAGACCCGCGCGCTGCTGCGCGCGTACACCGCGGCGGCGGTCGCGAGCACGTGGCCCGGCGAAACGCCGCCGCCCGGCGATGACTATCCGAAAGTGGAATCCTCGCCGCATGCGAGCGGCAAGCTCGCGAGCCGCGCGCTCGGCGAGATGCTCGCGCGCGGGCAACGTCAGGTGCGGCTGCTCGAACCCGCCGATGCGTATCATCGCAAGCTCGCCGACGAGGCCGCCACGCGCTTCGATCAACTGATCGCGCTGCGCTGGAAGCTGATCGAGGAAGCGCACGGCTCGATCTCGTATCCGTTCGATCGCATTCTCGTCGGCTGGCTGCTCATCATCTTTCTGTGCTTCGGACTGATCGCGCCGCGCAACGCGCTGTCCCTCGTGACGATCACGCTCGGCGCGCTGTCGATCGCGTCCGCCGTGCTCGTGATCCTCGATCTCGATACGCCATTCTCCGGGCCGATCATGGTCCACAGCCAGCCGATGCGCGAAGCGCTCGCTTATCAAAGCCGGTGACGTCCTCCATGCCTTACTCCGACCCGCGCATCGTCGCGCTCTACGACGCGCTCAACCCCGCGGGTCCCGATACCGCGTTCTATCTCGCGCTCGCCGGATCGGCGCGGCATGTCATCGATCTCGGCTGCGGCACGGGGCTGCTCGCATGTGAACTGGCGGAGCGCGGCTATCGCGTGACGGGCATCGATCCGTCGCGGGAGATGCTGCGTATCGCGCGTCGAAGGGCGGGCGGCGATCGCGTGAACTGGATCGAAGGCGATGCCGGCGCGCTGCCGTTCGCCGGCGCGGCGGACCTGCTCGTGATGACGGGCCACGTCGCGCAGATTTTTCTCGACGATGCCTCGCTGCTCGCGACGCTCATGGCCGCGCGGCGCGCACTGCGGCCGGGCGGGCGCATCGCGTTCGAGAGCCGCAATCCCGCTGCGAGGGCGTGGGAGGACTGGACGCCTGATCGCTCGCGAAGGCGCATCGCCGCAGCCGATGGGCGCATCGTTCGACGTGTGGCAGGAGCGGCATGCGGCTCCGGACCCGGACGCGACAGGCCGCGTCGCCTTCACGACGCACTATCGCTTTTGCGCGGACGGCGAGACCTTGCGCGCCGACAGCGAACTGCGGTTGCGCGCCCGGGACGAACTCGCGCGCTTGCTGACGCAGGCGGGATTCGCACACATCGAGTGGTACGGGGACTGGAATCGCGCGCCGGTGGCGGCAACGAGCCGCGAGTTGATCGCGGTGGCGCGCTAGGGGAGGCGTCGCGCATCGGCGACGCCCGTAACATCAGAACTCGACGACGACGAAATCTTCCTTCCCGACGTCGCATTCCGGACAGCGCCAGTCGGCGGGGATATCGGCGAAACGCGTGCCCGGCGCGATGCCTTCGTTCGGCAGGCCGTCTTGCTCGCTATAGACCCAGCCGCAAATCAGGCACACCCAGCTTTTGTATTCGATGACTTCGCTCACGACAAACTCTTGATCTGAAATGGAAACAGGCCGCCCGCGCTTTGCATCGGCGCGGCATCCGGCGACCCGGCATCTTACCCGAATCGGCGGACGCGTTCCCGATGCGTCACGCGCCGGGCGGTGTATCCTTGGTCGCGGTTTGTGCCTGCCATTGACCAGGAGAATACGATGCTCAAGAACACGCTTTCCGCCGCCGCGCTGTCGGGCGCGCTCGCGCTCGGCGCTTTCTCTCACGCGGCTCACGCGCAATCGCACGTCGGTTTCGTCGAGCCGAAGGACGGCGCGACCGTCACCAGCCCGGTGCATGTGAGGTTCGCCGTCGAGGGCATGAAAATCGAGCCGGCCGGCACGATGACCGACGGCACCGGCCACCATCACCTGCTCATCGATAGCGGCCCGCTGCCCAAGGGCACGGTGATTCCCGCCAGCGACACCTCCCTGCACTACGGCAAGGGCCAGACCGAGGCCGATGTCAGGCTGCCGCCCGGCGACCACACGCTGACGATGCAGTTCGGCGACGGCGCGCATCGCTCGTATGGACCGGAGATGGCGCAGACGATCAAGGTTCACGTGAAGTAGCGAGCGGGGCATCGGCCGTTCGGCCAACGCGCGGAGGACCGGCCGAACGCGCCGGTCAACATCGGTACAATGGCCGCTTCCACGGTATCGCCATTGCTGGCCTATCGTTCACTGCTAGTTCACCGTCCGTTCGCATTCATCCCCATGTCGCTTTATTCCATCTCGGACGCACAGCTTGCGTTCGGCCACGTCGCATTGCTGGATCACGCGGACTTCTCGCTCGAAGCGGGCGAGCGCGTCGGGTTGATCGGCCGCAACGGCGCGGGCAAGTCGTCGCTGCTCAAGATCGTCGCGGGGCTCGCCGCGCCCGACGATGGCCTCGTCACGCGCCAGAACGAACTGACGACCGTCTATGTGCCCCAGGAGCCGGAATTCGACCTCGATGCCTCCGTGTTCGATGTCGTCGCCTCCGGCCTCACCGATGCGCGTTCGCTGCTCGACGAATACGACAGCGTCGCGCATCGTCTCGCGGATACGCCCGAAGGCGCGGAGCACGATGCGCTGCTTGCGCGCATGAACGCGCTGCAATCCGCACTCGATACGCGCGACGCGTGGAACTGGCGCACGCGCGTCTCGACGACGCTCGCGCAGATCGGCCTCGACGGCGAGGCGCGTGCCGGCTCGCTCTCCGGCGGCATGAGAAAGCGCGTCGCGCTGGCGCGGGCGCTCGTCGTGCAGCCCGACGTGTTGCTGCTGGACGAGCCGACCAACCATCTCGACTTCGAAGGCATCCGCTGGCTGGAAGAACTGCTCGTGACCTTGCGCACGGGCCTGCTTTTCATCACGCACGATCGCGCATTCCTGGATCGTGTGGCGACGCGCATCGTCGAACTGGATCGCGGGCGTCTCCTGTCGTATCCGGGCAATTTCAGCGCGTATCAGATTCGCAAGGCGCAGCAGCTCGAAGTCGAACAGGTGGAGCAGGCCAAGTTCGACAAGCTGCTCGCGCAGGAAGAAGTGTGGATTCGCAAGGGCGTGGAGGCGCGGCGCACGCGCAGCGTCGGACGCATCGCGCGGCTCGTCGAAATGCGCAAGGAACGCGCCGATCGCCGCAACGTGCAGGGCAACGTCAAGCTCGACGTCGGGCAGGGCGAGAAGTCCGGCAAGATCGTCGCCGAACTCACCGATGTCACCAAGCGCTACGGCGGGCGGAGCATCGTTGACAGCTTCACGGCCACTGTCATGCGCGGCGACAAGATCGGCCTCGTCGGGCCGAACGGTGCGGGCAAGACCACGCTGCTCAAGCTCATTCTCGGCGAACTTCAGCCCGACGCAGGCGGTGTTCGCATCGGCACGAACATCCAGACGGCGTATTTCGATCAGATGCGCGCCCAGCTCGATCTCGACAAATCGCTCGCGGACACCATCAGCCCGGGCAGCGAATGGGTCGAGGTGAACGGCGTGAAGAAGCATGTGATGAGCTATCTCGGCGACTTCCTGTTCGCGCCGGAACGCGCGCGTTCGCCGGTGCGGTCGCTGTCGGGCGGCGAGCGCAATCGCCTGTTGCTCGCGCGGCTTTTTGCGCGTCCCGCGAACGTGCTCGTGCTCGACGAGCCGACCAACGACCTCGATATCCCCACGCTCGAGCTGCTCGAAGAACTGCTCGCGGACTACGACGGCACCGTGCTGCTCGTGAGCCACGACCGCGCGTTTCTCGACAACGTGGTGACCTCGGTGTTCGCGGCGGAGGGCGGCGGGAAGTGGCGCGAGTATGTCGGCGGCTTCTCGGACTGGCAAATCCAGCGCGAACGTTCGGATCGCATCGCCGAAGAAGCGGCGCGGCAAAGCGCGAAGGAAGCCCCGAGGGACGATGCGCCCAAGGAAAGCGCAGCGGGCCGCAACGCGCAGCGCACGGTCAAGCTGTCGTTCAAGGAACAGCGCGAGCTCGAGGCGCTGCCCGGCCGCATCGCGGAACTGGAAGAGGAGCAGAAGCGCATCGGCGCGCAGCTCGAAGACGGCTCCATCTTCGCGAAGGACGCGAAGGAAGGCGCGCGGCTTTCGGAGCGGCATGCGGCCATCGAAGAGGAACTGCTCGTCGCGCTGGAGCGCTGGGAAGAGCTGGAAGCGAAGCGCACTTGAGCGGGCTTGCACGGCTTCGGGGCCGCCGTCAAGATGGGCGCGGCCCGCGAAAACCGCTATTCTCCTAGCGCGGCGCGGCAAGCGTTCGCGGCAATGTCCGCGTGGCGCCGGCTTCGCCAGGCACTTCCCGAGCATTCGATCAAGCATTCCCCGGCATCCGGGCAGACGCGCAGTGAACGTTCCCGCGCGTCGGTTCGGTGCCGGGACCAACGTTCAGCTATGTCCACGAAAAAATCCAGTGCGGCCGAAGCAGTTTCCAGCAAGCGCGCGATGAGCGCGAAGGCGGCCGGTTACAGCGAAGCATCGATCAAGGTGCTCAAAGGGCTCGAGCCGGTCAAGCAGCGGCCGGGCATGTACACGCGCACCGAGAACCCGCTGCACATCATTCAGGAAGTGATCGACAACGCCTCCGACGAAGCGCTCGGCGGCTACGGCAAGCAGATCACCGTCACGCTGCATGCGGACAACTCCGTGTCCGTCGAGGACGATGGCCGCGGCATTCCGTTCGGCCTGCATCCCGAGGAAGGCGTGCCCGTCGTCGAGATCGTGTACACGCGCCTGCATGCGGGCGGCAAGTTCGACAAGGCCGCTGGCGGCGCCTATACGTTTTCGGGCGGCCTGCATGGCGTCGGCGTATCGGTGACGAACGCGCTCGCCACGCGCCTCGAAGTCACCGTCTGGCGCGACAACAAGTGCGCGCAACTCGCGTTCGCCAACGGCGATGTCATCGAGCCGCTCACCGTGCGCCCGGCCGAACGCGGCGCGAAGAAGACCGGCACGCGCGTGCGCGCCTGGCCGAACGCGAAATATTTCGACTCCCCGAACCTGCCGCTCGGCGAACTGCAGCGCCTGCTTCGCTCGAAGGCGGTGCTGCTGCCGGGCGTCGAAGTGGCGCTCGTCATCGAGAAAAGCGGCGAGCGTCAGACGTGGAAGTACGAAGACGGCCTGCGCGGCTATCTGCTCGAAGGCATGGGCGGCGGCGAACTGCTGATTCCGCTTTTCGAAGGCGAGCGCTACGCCGAAAGCTCGAAGAACACCGAAGAAACCTTCGCGGAAGGCGAGGGTGCGTCCTGGGTCGTCGCGTGGAGCGAGGAAGGGCCGCTCTTGCGCGAATCGTATGTGAACCTCATCCCGACGCCCGCGGGCGGCACGCACGAATCCGGCTTGCGCGACGGCCTCTTTCAGGCGGTGAAGAACTTCGTCGAGATTCACAATCTGCAGCCGAAGGGCGTGAAGCTGCTCGCGGAAGACGTGTTCGCGCGCGTGTCGTTCGTGCTGTCGGCGAAGGTGCTCGATCCGCAGTTTCAAGGGCAGATCAAGGAACGCCTCAATAGCCGCGATGCGGTGAAGCTCGTGTCGTCGTTCTCGCGGCCGGCGCTGGAATTGTGGCTCAATCAGCACGTCGAGTACGGCAAGAAGCTCGCGGAACTCGTCATCCGCCAGGCGCAGGCGCGCACGCGTGCCGGCCAGAAGGTCGAGAAGCGCAAGAGCTCGGGCGTGGCGGTGCTGCCCGGCAAGCTGACCGATTGCGAATCGACGGATATTTCGCGCAACGAACTCTTCCTCGTCGAGGGCGATTCGGCGGGCGGGTCCGCGAAGATGGGCCGCGACAAGGAGTTCCAGGCCATTCTCCCGTTGCGCGGCAAGGTGCTGAACACGTGGGAAACCGAGCGCGACCGGCTGTTCGCGAACAACGAAGTGCATGACATTGCGGTCGCGATCGGCGTCGATCCGCACGGTCCCGACGATCAGATCGACTTGTCGAATCTGCGTTACGGGAAGATCTGCATCCTGTCGGACGCGGACGTTGACGGCGCGCACATTCAGGTGCTCCTGCTCACGCTGTTCTTCAAGCATTTCCCGCAATTGATCGAACGCGGCCATGTCTGCGTTGCGCGCCCGCCGCTCTTTCGCGTCGATGCTCCCGCGCGCGGCAAGAAGCCCGCGCAGAAGCTCTATGCGCTCGACGAAGGCGAACTCGAAGCGATCCTCGACAAGCTGCGCAAGGACAACGTGCGCGAGACGCAATGGAGCATCAGCCGCTTCAAGGGCCTGGGTGAAATGAGCGCGGAACAGCTCTGGGACACGACGATGAACCCCGACACGCGGCGTCTGATGCCTGTCGGCCTGGGCGATCTCGGCTTCGATCTCACGGTGTCGCGCATGACGATGCTGATGGGCAAGGGCGAAGCGGCCTCGCGCCGAAGCTGGCTCGAAGAGAAGGGCAACGAAGTCGAAGCGGACATCTGACGCTTAAACGACGCAACGCTTCAAGAACGGAAATTCGATGGGAATCACAGACGATCTCTTCGCCGAGCAGACCGCACCGGACGGCGAACAACTGACGCTCGGCGATTACGCCGAACGCGCGTATCTCGACTATGCGGTGAGCGTGGTCAAGGGGCGCGCGCTGCCCGACGTATCGGACGGGCAAAAGCCCGTGCAGCGCCGCATTCTCTACGCGATGAGCGAGATGGGCCTCGCGAGTACGGCCAAGCCGGTGAAATCGGCGCGCGTGGTCGGCGACGTGCTCGGCAAGTATCACCCGCACGGCGATCAATCGGCGTACGACGCGCTCGTGCGTCTCGCGCAGGACTTCTCGATGCGCTATCCGCTCATCGACGGGCAGGGCAACTTCGGCTCGCGCGACGGCGACGGCGCCGCCGCCATGCGATACACCGAAGCGCGCCTCACGCCGATCGCGCGCCTTCTGCTCGATGAAATCGATCAGGGCACGGTTGACTTCATGCCGAACTACGACGGTTCGTTCGAAGAGCCGAAGCTCCTGCCCGCGCGCTTGCCGTTTCTGCTGCTCAACGGCGCATCGGGGATTGCGGTCGGTCTCGCGACGGAGATTCCGTCGCACAACCTGCGCGAAGTCGCGACGGCTGCCGTCGCCATGATTCGCGATCCGAAGCTCGGTCATGCGGCGGTCATGGAAAAGCTCAACGGTCCCGACTTTCCGGGCGGCGGGCAGATCATCTCGTCGCAGGCGGAAATCTCCGCTGCGTATGAAAGCGGGCGGGGCAGTCTCAAGGTGCGCGCGCGCTGGAAGATCGAGGACCTCGCGCGCGGTCAGTGGCAACTCGTCATCACCGAATTGCCGCCGAATACTTCGGGCCAGAAGGTGCTCGAAGAGATCGAGGAACTGACGAATCCCAAGATCAAGCTCGGCAAGAAGACGCTCACGCCCGACCAGTTGCAGACGAAGCAGACGCTGCTCGGCCTGCTGGATACGGTGCGCGACGAGTCCGGCAAGGATGCGCCGGTGCGCCTCGTGTTCGAGCCGAAGTCGAGCCGTATCGACCAGACGGAGTTCGTCAATTCGCTGCTCGCGCATACGAGCCTGGAGTCGAACGCGGCGATCAATCTCGTGATGATCGGCGCGGATGGCCGGCCGCGTCAGAAGGGCATCGTCGAGATCCTGCACGAGTGGATCGGCTTCCGATTCGTGACGGTGACGCGCCGCACGCAGCATCGGTTGAACAAGGTGAACGACCGCATCCATATTCTCGAAGGGCGAATGATCGTCTTCCTGAATATTGATGAAGTCATTCGCATCATTCGCGAGGCCGAGGAGCCGAAGCAGGCGCTGATTGCGCGGTTCAAGCTCTCGGACCGGCAGGCCGAGGATATTCTCGAGATCCGCTTGCGTCAGCTGGCGCGGCTGGAGGCAATCAAGATCGAGCAGGAACTGTCCGATCTGCGCGACGAGAAGACGAAGCTCGAGGAACTGCTCAACAGCGACGCGGCGATGAAGCGCCTGCTCATCAAGGAGATCGAGGCGGATGCGAAGCAGTATGGCGACGATCGGCGCACGCTGATTCAGCAGGCCACCCGCGCCACCTTCGAAGCGCGTGTCGTCGATGAGCCGGTGACGGTCGTCGTGTCACAGCGGGGCTGGGTGCGCGCGCTGAAGGGACACGGGCTGGACCCCGCGGGCTTCACGTTCAAGGCCGGCGACAGTCTCTATGCGGCGTTCCAGGCGCGCACGCCGGATACGCTCGTCGCGTGGGGCAGCAATGGGCGCGTGTATTCGGTGCCGGTCGCGGCGCTGCCGGGTGGGCGCGGTGATGGCGTGCCGGTGACGTCGCTGATCGAGCTGGGATCGGGCACGCACTTGCTGCATTATTTCGCGGCATCGGCGGATCAGCAGTTGCTGCTGGCGTCGAGCAATGGCTTCGGCTTTATCGCGAAGATCGGCGATATGGTGAGCCGCGTGAAGGCGGGCAAGGCGTTCATGACTATCGACGAGGGCGCGACGCCGCTTGCGCCGATGCCGGTCGTGCCGGGCGCGAGTCATGTCGCGTGCCTGTCGAGCATGGGCCGCCTGCTCGTGTTCGGCATGGACGAGATGAAGACGCTGTCGGGCGGCGGGCGTGGCGTCACGCTGATGGCGCTGGATCCGAAGGAGACTTTGCGACAGGCGTTGGCGATCGATGCGCGCGGCGTCGTGCTGACGGGGGCGGGGCGCGGCGGGAAGGTGAGGGACGAGAAGCTCGCGGGGGCGCAGTTGCAACTGCATCTTGGCAAGCGGGCGAGGAAGGGGCGCGCGCCGGATACGTCGTTGAAGGTAGGTGAGATGCGGCCGGTGTTTGAGGGGTAGTGACGAGGCGCCCCGCAGTGACAGTCTGCGGGGCGTGCTTGCATCTCGGTCGCGATTGTGGAACGACGCGCACCGCGTTATGGCGGCTAGATGGAAGGCACTTATCGACCCGAATGGGAGAGGGCGCGATTAACAAGCAGTGGCTCAGGACGTCTCGCGATAGAGACCGCGCCACATCCACTGTGCGTCGGCAAATCTCGCGCCGTCAGGACCGGATCTTCCCGCGCCCAACACTGCTTGCGGAAAATTAGAACCTGCGCGTACGACTTGCTTGTCGATCTCGTTAAGCGTCGTCCAACCTTCCCACCATCCCGTTTCCGGGCACAGCATGCCACTGCGCAAGTTCATGTAGCCGTATTTCTGACGCTTGGCCTGATTACGTTGCTCGAGTTCGTCCGGGGTCAGCGGTCTACGATGTATTGCGATCTGTCGCAGATTGACGGCACTTTGCAGGTTCTTGAAATCCGGGCCATCGTGGGCGTTTAGCCCGAGATAGTCGATGCTGACGTACACCTCGAAATGTGAATCAGGAGATTGCGGAACGCGGTAAATCAGGGTCACCAGATCCGGATTTCCATTGGGAACCACGTTAGGATTGAAGAATTGGTTCTTCTCTTCACGCCGGCCGTCGATAATCTCCCCTCGCACCGCTCTGCGAAGTCCTAAATAGCTTTCGAAGCTCTCTTTGGGTATGTTCGTATCAAGCGCCGGTTCGACCTTGAGTGTGAAAGAAGTCGGCGTATCACTCGTGACAGTCGATTCGAACGAGATAGATGCGAAATCGGGAAAATAATCCTGAGACCGAGTATTCCCAACAACGTCATCTTGCTCCGGTTGACCGAAGGAGCGACGTATCGCTTCTGATCCGATCCGACCGTTTGTCCAGTCTAGGGCCAACCTGAACCATTCAATAATCGTGTGCTGTTGTTCTGGACTAGCCATGCGTATTTTTCCCATGTCATTTTGCCTGTTCGCCTTGCCGGCTTCCCTTGAGAATGCTAGCGAGTCGTTCGCTGGAGCGACTGTCACCGTCGAGTTTGGGGCTGCAAACGTCCGGTTCGGGGAGGACAAGTTCACCGCCGCCAAGATGATCCCAGTAACAGCCAGCAACTTCTTCTGTGAAGAATGCATCGTTCTCCCACGGTCGGCCTGAGTAATTAACATTTCGTTGTGGCGGCTCGGTTGCCAGATCGTCGATATCAATCGCAGTTCCTCCTAGTCCGGTATCGTGCAATAAATCAAGTGCAAACCTTCTGACCTTCCCGATCTCTACCGCCGCAGCGTTCGCGTCTGACAGATAGGAAGGACGTGCCCCATGCCGCTCCTGAAAAGTCAGATGCCACAAGTAATACGGCACGGCCATGCGCTTGATGCTAATGAGTGCCGCAGTGTTTTCAGGAATACTTTGTGTGCATGCAAGCGCAACGATTGCTCGAGCCAGGTCGTTTCTTGCTTCTGCCTCCGGCCACTCTCCGATATGCACAAGGTCAGGCAGTACTTTGCCGTCTTTGTCCACCTGACCACGGAATCCGTTCGATTGCTGCTGCACCATCGCATACATCCAGAACGTCTGTTCGCAATGTCGGCTTTCGTGAAAGAGCGTCATCGCAAGCTTGCGTATTTCCTTGAGTCGCAGCCAACGTTCACCGACCTCGGCCATATTCCCCGTGAAGATGTTCGCCAACTTGTCGGTATTGATGCAAAGCTCCCAGCGCGCCGCCGTGAAACCACCATCGGCTACTGCAATGTCCTTGTTATTCTCGGAGTTCCGAAACGACTCGAACGAAAACGTGGGGAAGGCGGCTTCTGGCAAGCTGAAGTCACCAAGAGAGCTTGCGAGTGCAGTTCGCAGCACGGGAGCAATCAGTTTCGTAAGCTTGCGAGCTGCGGCTGGATCAATCGGCCACGAGAGCGCGAGCGTTGCGTTCTTCTCATCCTTGCCGAAGTAACCATCGCCCCACTTTACTGTGTCGATAAGGCATCGGTATATTGCCGTGGCGTATTCGCTCGCCACCGGATAACCCAGCTTGCCGGAAGCTGCGTCACGGTTCGTCGAATAGCGCATCCCCCAGTTATTTGGGCTGCACTTGGCCAAATTAGCATATTTATTCTCACTCGTTGGTTTTGCATTATTTCTTTCAACCACTTTTGAACCTATGGTGTTCAGACGCTTCTGCATGCTCAACGGGGGCGGAGTTTTGATGTCCGAGTCACGCGTCAGTGCGACGCGAGTAATGGAAAGAGCGTTGCCGGAACCATCGCTGTTCAGAATTTCTACAGTGCCGAATTGGATGGACTCCGATAGGACAAGCTTCGTCTCGCCGAGCTCATTGCTAACACCTTCAAGCACAGTGCCGTCATCAAGTGTGACTCGATAAGGGTGATCGGGAAGAAGAAAGCCCGAACCGTGCTCAACCAATACGAAATGTTCCGCTACTTTGGCGTCGGCGAGATTACTTAGTGGCATCTTGACGGGCTTGCTTCGCGCCCCCGCCGTTCCATGATCCGCGGCATGTACGAGGAACTGCCCTGAGGTGAAGCCGACCAACCCGCTCGGACTGATCTCCAGCACCGTCCCGCCGCCGTTGATCCGCACTCCCTTCGCCGCCGTCAGATTGATCCACCCATCCGTGCTGACGAGTTCGGCGTCTTTCTTCGCGATGACCTGCACGCTGTCGCTCTGAGCCTCGATGCGAACCTTGCCCGCTGCCGCCGTGAGCGCGATGCCGGCTTTCTGCGCGAACACGGCGACCGACTCCAGCACACTCGCGAAGAGTGAACGCGCCGCCGCCAGGCTGATATGCCGGCCGGTCGTCACCGCGAGATCCTTGTCGCTTGCAAGGTGCGTGCTGCCTGCCGTTGTCGTCTCGATGCCTGCAGGACTCGCCAGGGTGAGATGCGGCTCTGTGAACTCAGGAAAGCCGCCCGAATGAGGACTGCCTTTGCCCGTGCCTCGAAGGGCGTCATTGGTGGCCTTCATCGACTTGACCACTTCCGATTGCCCACTCGGCGACGTTTGCGCGCCATGCTGTTGCGCGAGCCTGGCCATGCTTTCGTGAACATCGCGAGCCTGCGTGAGCCGCGCGATCGTCTCGCCCATGTCGGTCGCGTGCGCTTGCGCTCCGGTGCGCGCCTCGGTGGTCACCAGCAAGCCCTTGGCCGCACGCGCGACGCCGTGCCCGTCGGTGCGCAATTCGAACCCTTCGCCGCGTGCTTCCTTGCGGCCTTCCTTGCCGAAGATGCGGCGGATGAACCCAAGGCTGAGAATCGACGAACTCTGGTCGCTCGCAAGCTGCGCCTGCAACTGATCCTTCGTATCGTCCAGCGCAAGATGATTCGACTTCAGGCCATCCCCGAGCGACAGGCTCCTGATGCCGGACAGGCTTTGATTGCGCGGCAAATCCCAGGCCGGCACCTTGTCGTGATTGACTGCACTGCCCACGATAATCGGCAGATCGGGGTCGCCATTGACGTGCTCGACGATCACCTCGTCGTTGACGCGCAACGGCAGCGCCATGCCGCGCGCGTAGCCTTGCCACGGCATCGCAACCCGTACCCATGCGCAACGATCGCCGTCGAATGTGCCCTCGCGATCCCACGCGAACTGGATCAGAACGCGATTCATCGGGTCGAGCCAGTGCTCGTAGTCGCCGTGGCCTACGACAATCGCATTCTCGGGGCCGCCAATGCACGGCTTGGGCGTCTTCTGCTCGAGCCGGTGATACTCGCCCGTCGGTTGAACTTCGAAGTCCGCGTCGCAGCGGGCAAGCGGCGCGCCGGCCGCTTCGACATCGACTTCCTGAATATCGAGCGTGCAAGAGACAACGAGATAATTGGTGTTGGCCTTCTGCTGCGGATAGCCGACCAGACTGAACCGATAGCCGGGCAACAGGCCGGTCAGGTGCCCGTGCCCTTTGGCGCGCAAAGTCTGACAGCGCAATGCGCCCATGCGTACGTCCGACAGATAGCGGGCCTCGTCCCGCTTGTCGTTGGGCGCTCCATCCAGGCCACCTTCGAGGGGCTGCGCGAAGTCGCCCCAGCCGTAATGTTCGGGTTGCGGATGCTTGTCATCGCGCGGCTGAGCGGATGTGCCTTCGGGCGTTGTCACCGGTCGCGCGAGATGCGGGTTCGTGTAATCGTAGTCGCGCAGCGTGACCTGACCGGTGCCGAGGACGTTTCTGACCGATAGCGTATCGATGCATTCCTCGTCGAGCCGATCGCCGCGCGCCGGGTGATAGCGCAGCGTCTTATGCGCGGGACCATGCGACTTATGCGCACTCATTAAGTCAGTGAGCACCATTCGGCAGTGGCCGTCCGAATGTTCGAACCAGAACCACAGTCCCCATTCTTCCCACAGCCTACGCATAAATTGGTAATCACTTTCCCAGGCCTGGCGCTGATAGTCGCGCTTCGGGAAGACGCGATTGGAAAAGCCCCAGACGCCCAGCCGATAATCGACCTGCATCGGATAACGGCGCAGCACTTCGCGCGTCATCTCGATGACGTCCTTGCCGAAGAACGCTCGCGACTCCTGATTCAACGTCGCCAGATGAAGCGGCGGGCGCAGCGTGAACTCGTACACCATCGAACGGCCTTCGCCGCCGATGAAGCGCGTCGCCGTGATCATGCCGGTGATTTCGCGCGTATAGCCGCCGAGATTGCCCGCGCCGGTGTCGCCGGGCATCCCTGGAACGAAGGTTCCTTTTCCGGTTACTTCTATGGTGACGGTGGCGAGCTTGCCGAGCAGTTTGTCGAGGTCGAGATTGGCGTCTTGCTCCTGCGAGTAATAGCGGCCAGCCACGGTCTTGGCAGTGATCGTGCTCTCGAAGATTTCGCCGATGGCCTCGGTTCCATGCAGGCGCGTGGGAACGAGAAAGGGTGTGCCGTAGTAGTCCGCGCCGGGAAGCGCGGCGCAGTGAAAACCGAGCGTGCGGGTTTGCGTTAGCTCAATCATGCGGCAACGCTCACGCGGCAATGATGGTCGCGCCGCAGGCGGTTTTGTCACCGATCAACGCGACTTTCACGCCCATGTGCTGACGGGCGCCGGTCGCAATGATGGGGTGCGTCCCGCCGCACTTGGGACACTCGGTCAGGTGTCCGTTCAGCGCCGTGGGAATGCCCATATGCTTGAGCTCGGAAGCGGCCTCGATGATCCGGCCGCCGTGGTCGGTCTTGTCCCCGAGGCGGGCTACGTCGCGCCCTGTCACGTCTTTCATCCTTTGGTTTCCTTATTGATTGGTGGATGGTGTGACCTGCGATTAGAACTATCGGCTCTGCTGCTTTCCATCGGAAAAGACTCAAAAGAAGGGCGTGCCTCGGTCTGCCCGGCTCGTGTCGGGGTGCAGCGCATAGGGCAGGTTCCTTGTCCGCTTCCTGCACGCAACCGCACGTCGAGACAAGGTATCCATCAGACCCGCGCCTCGTTGACGCTGCCCGTCTTTGCGGCCGCAGTCGCATTGCAGAGGAACTGACGCCCCGCCCCCAAGTCGAACGCCGAACCTTCATCCGCCGTTCAACGACTCGAGCCCCCCATGACCAAAGCCATCGAAGCCGCGCTTTTCCTCCACCTGCTCGGCGTCGCCGTGTGGATAGGCGGCATGGTCTTCGCGCATTTCTGCCTGCGTCCCGCGCTCGGCGATCTCGCGCCGCAACTGCGTCTGCCGCTATGGGAAGCCGTCTTCGCGCGCTTCTTCAACTGGGTCGCCGGCGCGGTCATCGTCATCCTGCTTACCGGCGGCTTCCTGCTCTCGCAATTCGGCGGCGGTCACGCCGCATGGCCGCTTCACGCGATGGCCGGCCTCGGCATCGTGATGATGCTGATCTTCGGACACATCCGCTTCGGCGTTTTCCCGCGCATCCGCCGCGCGGTGCAGGCGCAGAACTGGCCCGATGGCGCACGCGCCGTCGGCACCGTCCGCCGGCTGGTAGTCGTCAATCTCGTGCTGGGTGTCGTGACGATCGGGACAGCGGTGTTATCGCGCGGCTTCTGACCGGAAGGAGAAGCGCATCAACCGCCGCGCTCGTCGCTGAGCGCAGGGTCCTTTCGTCCGCGCGCCGCCCGGCCCATCGGCCAGCCGCAGACGCCGAAGCGGTCGAGCAGCGCCTGCACGCCATCGGCAGGAACGGGGCGCGAAAACAGGAAGCCTTGCGCTTCCACCGGACCGAGCGCGGCCAGCCACGCGATCTGTTCCTCGCGCTCCGTGCCCTCCACGACGACCGTCAGCCCCAGCGAGCGCGCAAGATTCACGATCGCCGATACCATCACGCAGACGCTGCGGTCTTCGGGTATCGCCTGGATGAACGAGCGATCGACCTTCAGCGTATCCACCGAAAAGCGGTTCAGGTACGACAGCGATGAATACCCCGTGCCGAAATCGTCGAGCGCGATGCGCACGCCCAGCTTCTTCAGCGCAACGATCTTCTCCTCCACCAGTTCGGGATATTCGACCATCACGGTCTCGGTAATCTCGAGTTCGAGCTTGCCGGGCGGAATGCCGCTCGACATGATCGCGCGCGCGACCGTCTCGAGCAGATCGCCGCGCCAGAACTGCACCGCCGATATGTTCACCGCAAGCGACAGCCCCGTATAGCCCTCGCGCTGCCAGCGCGCAAGCTGCGAGCAGGCGGTGTGAATCACGAAATCGCCGACCGCCACGATCAGCCCCGTCGATTCCGCCACCGGAATGAACTCGTTCGCCGGAATCAGTCCGTGCTGCGGATGATTCCAGCGTACGAGCGCCTCGAAGCCCGTAATGCAGCGGCGCGACAGATCGATCTTCGGCTGATAGACGAGGAACAGTTGCTCCTCCGTCAGCGCGACGCGCAGTTGCTGCTCCCACTTCATCAAATGATCCGCGCGATGCGACAACTGCGGCGAATAGAACTGATAGCAGTTCTTGCCCGCGTCCTTCGCGCTGTACATCGCCAGATCGGCTTTCTTCAGCAGGTCGATCTCGCTTTCGTTCGATACCGAGAACAGCGCAATGCCGATGCTCGCATGCAGCACGAACGCGCTGCCGCGCACGTCGAAAGGCGTCGCGAACATCGTCGCGATGTCGTCGGCGAGCGCGACCGCGCGCTGCTCGACATCGTCGCCCTTCACGACGACCACGAACTCGTCGCCGCCGATGCGCGACAGGGTCCCGCTGTTGCCCACCGTCTGCGCGAGCCGCGAGGCGGTCATCTGCAGCACGATGTCCCCGGCGTTGTGGCCGAGCGTGTCGTTGACCGTCTTGAAGTTGTCGAGATCGATGAACAGCAGCGCGAGCCGCCCGATGTTCTCAGTCTGCGCCACGTCCTGCCGCAGCGCGCGCAGCGTCGAATAACGGTTGCGCAGGCCGGTGAGCAGATCGTATTCGACGAGATGCGTCATCTCGCGCTCGCGGCCGAGCAGCTTGCCGATCAGGCCCGTCGCGACCGCGAAGAAGCCGAGCATCGCGAGCGAAATGAAGCTCGCCATCAGCAGATAGACGTTGCGTGTGTGGTGATAGTCGGCGAACTCCTCGCGCTCCGACAACCCGACGAGCACGCCGAGCGGATAGCCGTCGATATGCCGGTACGACACGATGCGCTTCACGCGGTCGATCGGATCCACATAAATGCCCGACGCATGACCGGAAGTCGGATAGACACCGCTCGCGCTGAATTCCGCCTGAGCCGGCGCGGTGTCGTTGCGCGCGCTGCCTTTCGTGACGGCCGTCTTCGGCGGACGTTCGGCAAGCGTGCCGCCCGTGCTGCGCGCGAGCACCGCGCCGTTGTCCGAGACGACGGCGATCACGCCTTCGCGCCCGATCGACGCGACGTTGTAGAAGTCGTTGGTGAAGTAAGTCGGGTCTTCGGAGACCACCACGACGCCCGCGAACGAGCCGTCCGGATGATTCAGCCGCCGCGTGATCTGCAGCGTCCACTTTCCCGAGAGACGTCCGCGCACCGGGCGGCTGATGTAGAGCAGGTCGTCGTTGGAATGCACGTGCACCCTGAAGTGCTCGCGATCCGACAGATCGATGGGCTTTGGCCGCGGCTCCGATGTGTTCGCGACGAGCGTGCCGTTTTCGTCGATCAGCGAGACCTGCACGAGGGTATCGCTCTGCACGACGCCCTTGTTGACGGTCGCGGCGAGATCGAAATCACGCGGCGATTTTTCGTATTCGTACTTGACGAAACGCGTGATCTGATCGACCTGATGGATGGCCTTGATCGTGTGCTGTTCGAGCGCGGACGAGAGAATCGCGGCGGAGGCCATCGATTCGTGCGTCGTCGCTTCCCGCTCGACGGACAGGCGCGCGAAGATCACCGCCCACAGCAAGGCGAGCACGAGCGTGCCGAGGACGGGAATCGCCAGCAATGCGCGGCGCCGCCGGATGGCCGGGGCGCTTGCGAGGGAATCGGATGCAGTCTGGAAGCGCGCACGCTTCATAAAGCGCCTGAAATGGAAAGACCGCTCGCCGCGCGCAGGGCCGGCAAGCGCGCGGGATGAAAAGGGCGTTGCATGTGCTGGGGCGTTCCCCGAAACGAGTCAATCAAGCGTAGTCTGCGCGCCTTGGGACCGGGAAATCTGATGCGGCGCCCGTGAAACTGGCGCGCTCGCGAGGATGCGTTTGGGTGAGGACGCCTTCATTGTCGGCGGCGATTCTTACCGATCGCCACGCGCCGCGCTTGTCACTCCGGTCCCCAATGTTCGGATAGTACTGAAGGTACAGGAATTAAGAAAGCGGAACGGCGCGGCGTCGGGGTTTACGCCCTGTGGCGCGCAGGTCATTGTTTCAGAAGCGGAAAGTGCCGTCGATGACCGTCACCGAATCCCCGCCGATCCACACCGGGGACCCATCCGCGCGATCGTCGTAGGCGATGCTCACGCGCCCGTCGCGGTCGAGCGCCGTGCCCTGACGCACCGTGTAGGCATCGCCGGGGCGTTTGCCTTGCGCCGTCAGCAACATGGCGAGCGCCGCGTTCGCGCTGCCCGTCACCGGGTCCTCGATGTTCTCCGCGCCAAGCAGCACCGTGCGCAATTCGAAGGTCGCGGGAACGCCGCCTTCGTGCGGGCCATAGACGACGATCCCGTGCGTGCCCGCCTCAGCGACGAGTGCGGTAAGCGCCTCCCGTGCCGCGGGCGACAGCGTCATCGCGAGGCATTGCGCCGCGTCGGCCAGGCGAATGACGAGCCACGGCACGCCGTTGTCGACCGCGCACGGCGTCGCGGCGAAGTCGATGGCGAGCGGCGCGAGCGCATCGGCGAGACGCTTCTGCTGCGCATCGTCGAGCGGCGTGAGGCGCGCGGGCGGCGCGGCGAACGCCCATTGCCCGCCGGTGCGCGCTTCGAGCGTCACGAGCCCGACGCCGCATTCCTGCACGAGCTTGCCCGGCGTCTTCGGCGCATGGCCGCTTTCGCGCAGCGCGTGTGCCGTGCCGAGCGTCGGATGCCCGGCGAACGGAAGCTCCGTCGCCGTCGTGAAGATGCGGACGCGATAGTCGGCGCGGGGATCGGTCGGCCTCAGGATGAAGGTCGTCTCCGAGAGATTCGTCCAGCGCGCGATCGCCTGCATTTGCCCGGTCGTGAGATCGTCGGCATCGAAGATCACGGCGAGCGGGTTGCCCCTGAACGGAACGGAGGTGAAGACATCGACCTGTTTGAAGCGGACGGTGCGAGTGGACATGGTCATGCGCCAGGACGGTACGGGTCAATGAAAAGCCCGACGCGCGGACACGTCGGGTTCCCACACGTCGATGCCGATGCGCTCAGCCTACTTCCGCGATCAGCTCGATCTCGACGCATGCGCCAAGCGGAATCTGCGCGACGCCGAACGCGGAGCGCGCGTGCTTGCCGGCATCGCCGAACACTTCCGCGATCAGTTCCGATGCGCCATTGGTCACGATGTGCTGCTCCGTGAAATCCGGCGTGGAGTTCACGAGGCTCATCACCTTCACGATGCGCTTCACGCGGCTCAGGTCGCCCGTGTGTGCATGCAGCGTCGCGATCAGGTCGATGGCCACGCTGCGCGCGGCGGCCTTGCCTTCTTCCGTCGCGATGTCCGCGCCGAGCTTGCCCGCGTGCACCTTGCCGTCCTTTTTCGCGATATGCCCCGACAGATACACCGTGTTGCCGCTTTGCGCGCTCATCACATAGGCGGCGGCGGGCGCGCCCGCCACGGGCAGTTCGATGCCGAGTTCCTTCAGCTTGTCATACACGTTCGATGCCATCGTTGCTCCTTGATTGCGTTGCAGAGATTCAGACGCTCGCGCGAATCAGCGCGCCGAGCTTCGCGACGCCTTCGTCGATCGTCGCGGGCGGCACCGTGACGAAGGAAAGGCGCATCGTGTTGTGTTCGGCCTGATTCGCGAAGAAAGGGCCGCCCGGCACGAAGGCCACGTTCTGCGCGATCGCCTGTTCGAGCAGCTTCATCGAATCGATGTGCTGCGGCAGCTTCACCCACACGAACATGCCGCCTTCCGGCCGGTTCCATTCGACGCCCGCGGGCATGTGACGTTCCAGCGCGGCGAGCATCGCCGCGCATTGATCGCGATACAGCGCGCGGATGGTCGGCACATGGTGATCGAGAAAGCCGTCCTTCACGACTTCATGCACGATGCGCTGCGTGAGACTCGGCGTGTGAAGGTCGGTGGCCTGCTTCGCCTGCACGAGCTTGAAGTGCAACGCTTCGGGCGCGATGATGTAGCCCACGCGCAAGCCCGGCGCGAGCACCTTGGAGAACGAGCCGAGATGCACGATGTGGTCGGGCGCCATCGAAAGCAGCGTCGGCAGCGGGGCGCCGGCGTAGTCGAGCGCGCCGTAGGGATCGTCTTCAATGACGGGGAACGCGGCTTGTTTGGCGAATGCGGCGAGCGCGCGGCGGCGTTCGAGCGGCAGGCGGCGGCCCGTCGGATTCTGGAAGTTCGGCTGCGCGTACAGGAGACGCGCATTCGCGACGAGCGCGGCATCGAGCCTTTCGGGAATCAGGCCGGATTCGTCCGTCGGCACCTGCACGTAAGCGGGCTCGAACATCGAGAACGACTGCAGCGCGCCGAGATACGTGGGCGTTTCGACCAGCACGCGGCTGCCCGGATCGACGAGCACCTTGCCGAGCAGATCGAGCGCCTGCTGCGAGCCGGTCGTGATCAGCACTTGCGTCGGGCGGATGGTCGCGCCGTTCACCGAATACCGCGCGGCCACCCATTCGCGCAGCGGCATGAAGCCCTCGGTCGCGCTGTACTGGAGCGCGGCTGCCGGTTGATCGTGAAGGATGCGCTCCGACGCGTGGCGCATCTGCTCGACGGGAAACGTCGCCGGCGAAGGCAGGCCGCCTGCAAACGAAATGACTTCCGGCCGTTCCGTGACCTTGAGGATTTCGCGAATCGCCGAACTGGTGAGCTTGCGGGCGCGTTCGGAAAGTTGCCACGGCGTGGCGCGGAGATCGGCTAGATTCATGAAGTGCCTCGGTTGTCTCTGTGTTTGTGTCTGGGTATCGCGTGAAAGAGGATGACGCGCAAGCCGCGATTATCGCGCGGGCGCGTCACCGCGTCACTTGGCGTGGCGGGCTGCGGCCACCGGATGCGCAGCCGGCGTCGCAACCGCCGCGGGCGCGGCGCGCACCGCCGCCTTGCGGCCCAGCACGACGGTCACGATGACGGCCGCCGCATAGACCCACGTCGATGCGCTCACATGTTCGCCGAAGAAGAGCGCGGACAGGGCCATCGTGAAGAAGATCTGCAGCAGTTGGACTTGCCCGACACGCGAGATGCCGCCCATCGCGAGTCCGGCATACCACGCGAAGAACCCGATGAACTGCGAGAAGAGCGTCACATAGCCGAACGCGAGCCACGTGCGCAGCGCGAGCGGCTCCGGGTGCGCCGCATGATGCGCCCACGCGAGCCAGCCGACCGGCAGCAGCAGGAACGGCGCGGACAGCACGAGCGCCCAGCAGATGACCTGCCAGCCGCCCATCTGGCGCGCGAGCCGCGCGCCTTCCGCATAACCGAGCGCGCCGATGCCGACCGCGACGAGCATCAGCAGGTCGCCCGCCTGAAGGCCGCCGCCCGCCTGCAACGCGAACGCGACGACGATCGCGCTGCCCGCCACCGCGCTCGCCCAGAAGGCCTTGGACGGCCGTTCGTGCGAAAGCCACGCCGCATAGATCGCGACGCACAGCGGTTGGAGCCCGTTGACCACCGCGCCGTGCGAGGCGGGCACGGTTTTCATGGCCCACGCGGAGAACACCGGAAACGCGATGATGACGCCCAGCGCGACCACGCCGAGGCTCTTCACCTGCGGCCACGTCGGCAGCTTTTCGCGACGCCAGACGAGCAGCAGCGCGGCCGGTATCGCGGCGACCAGCGCACGTCCGAGACCGTTCAATAGCGGATGCACTTCCTGCACGACGATGCGCGTCATCGGCAGCGTCAGGCTGAATATGACGACGCCGATCAGGCCGAGCAGCATGCCTTCGGTTTCGCGGGTCTTCATGATGCGGCGTCTCCTTTCTTTAGTGCAGCGCGTCCGGCGCGCCATCGGGTGTGTCGTGCGAGAGCGGAAGTTCGGGCTCCGTCTCAATCGTTGTCTTGCCGCGACGGCGCTTGGCTGCCGGCTGCGCGCGTCGTGCGCTTTGGGCGGTTTCCGCCGCTTCGCCCAGGACGAGCGTCGAGCCGTCCGGCAATTCGAATTCGGCGACGAGCACGGGCGCGCCGGCCGTCGATTCGACGCGCAAAAGATGCGACGCTCCGAGCCACGCGAGCTGCTCGGCGATCGCCTCCGCGTTCGGATGGAAGCCCGTCAGCGCGCGCAGCAGGATGCCCGTCGCGGGAAGCGCATCGCTCGGATGGCGCGGCGTGTCCCACTGGATCAGCGAGGGCAGCACGCCATCGCCAGCGGCCTGCCATGCGGGGAAGGCGCCATCGTCGGGAACGGTCAGGTTCCACGTATTGCCGCCGCGCGACATCGCCACGACCGGCGCGATGCGTTCCGGATACTGCGCCCGCCAGCGCGTGAGCGACTTCGGCCGGTCCACGCGCGCGACCCAGTGCACGAGTTGCGGGCCGCTCGCGAGGCGCTCGTGCATCGCGGGATCGTCGAGGGCGAACAGGCGAGGACGAGGCGCTTCGCGCGGTGCGGCGGCCGGATCGACGGCGATCACTTCCAGATACGCGCCGCCCCACAGATTCAGGAGCCGATTGTGCGTGCCCATCAGCGGATGCGCGCCGCCGGCTAACGGCTCGACGCCGAACTTCGCGGCGACGAAATGCGCGCCTTCCTCCAGCGTGCGGGCGGCGATCACCAGATGGTCGAGTTTCAGCGGATGAGCGGTCATCGAGAAGGATGGAGCGGAATCGGGGCGTTAGCATAACCGTTGGCCAGCGGGGCGGGAAAGCGCCGCGGCCGAACCGCCGGAACAGAAAATGTAGCCGCAATGACCAGAACAGTAACGGTACAATCGGCCAGATTGGATTCGGTACAGTTATCATCCGATCGCGCCTCACCGCCGACGAGGAACCGCAATGTCCGTCCCGCTCGATCAAATTCCCGCCCCGCACGACGCCACGCAACTCACGCTCGTCGATCAACTGGTCCAGTGGGGCCGGCGACGCATCGACGAGCGCGTATTCCGCCCCGGCATGCGCATGCCGTCCATTCGCAAGCTCGCGATCGACAAGGGCGTGTCGCGCTTCACCGTCGTCGAGGCTTACGAGCGCCTCGTCGCGCACGGCTATCTGGATTCGCGGCGCGGTTCGGGCTTTTACGTGCGCGACCGGGTCGTGTCGGCGTCGCCGGCGGCGGGCGTGTCGGCGCAGAGCGAGCCGGTGACGAGCGCCATCGACGTCGTCTGGCTTCTGCGCAACATGTTGCACACGGCGAGTCCGGAGAAGGGGCCGGGCCTCGGCTATCTGCCGGGCCGCTGGCTGGACGGCGAACTGATTACGAACGCGCTGCGCTCGATGAGCCGTCTGTCCGGCGCGCAGATGCTCGGCTTCGGGACGCCGCAGGGTTTCCTGCCGCTGCGCCAGCAATTGCAGACGCGGCTCGCAGAACTGGAAATCGGCGCGTCGGAACAGCAGCTCGTGCTCGTGTCGGGCATCACGCAGGCGATCGATCTGATCGCGCGCCTTTACGTGAAGCCCGGCGATGCGGTGATCGTCGGCGATCCCGCCTGGTTCCAGATGTTCGGGCGCTTCGCGTCGCAGGGCGCGCGGCTCGTCGGCATCCCGTACACGCCCGATGGCCCCGATCTCGACGCGCTCGAGACGCTCGTCGCGACGTGGCGGCCGAAGATGCTCATCATCAACTCGGTGCTGCACAACCCGACCGGGACGTCGCTGACGGCCGCGCAGGCGTTCCGCATTCTTCAGCTCGCGCAGCAATACGATTTCATCGTCGTCGAGGATGACGTCTACGGCGATCTCTGCCCGACGGGTTATCCGGCGACGCGCCTTGCATCGCTCGACCAACTGAAGCGCGTGATATTTCTCGGCAGCTTCTCGAAGACGCTCGCGGCGAACCTGCGCGTGGGCTATATCGCGGCATCGGCGGAGGTGGCGAAGGCGCTCGCCGATCAGAAAATGCTCGTCGGCATGACGAGTCCCGAATTGAACGAGCGCGTCGTCTACAAGGTGCTGACGGAAGGGCACTACCGGCGGCACGTCGAGCGGCTGCGCACGCGGCTCGACGGCGTGCGCGACAAGACCGCGCGGATGCTGGAAAAGACCGGCCTCCGGCTTTTCACGACGCCCGATGCGGGCATGTTTCTATGGGCCGATGCGGGCGTCGATTCCGATGGCCTCGCCGCGGCGGGCCACGAGGCCGGCTTCCTGCTCACGCCCGGCAGCCTCTTTTCACCGCAGCAGTCGCCGACGACGTGGATGCGCTTCAACATCGCCAATTGCGGCGATCCGGCGCTGCCCGCGCTCATCGCGAGCCATCTGGAGAAAGTCGCGCGGCGCGGCGTTTCGGCAGATGACGGCGATCGGACGGCGCGGCGATGAATTCCGCGAGCACGGCTTCGTAGAGCGCGAGCGCATCGGGCGCGTGCCGGTAGCGCCCTTCGTACAACCGCGCCGGGGAGCCGCGAAAGCGCAGCGCGAAGTAATCCGCGAGCACGTTGCCTTGCGCTTCCATGTTGTAGTCGGACAGGCGTTTGCCCGCGGCCAGCGTATAGCCATAATCCAGGCCGATGCGGATCGCCCCGCGCGTGCGGACCCAGTAGCCGAGCTGGAATTGCCAGACGTGCGTCATCTCGTGGATGAACCACATCTGGTCGGAGATGCCGCAAGCGGCGAAATCGTTCTGATGGCAGGCGGGCGGGAAATAGAGGTGCCCGTTCGGCGCCATCGCGGTGTGCGGCGGCTGCAGCCCGAACGGCAGATACGGCCGGGCGTGGACGCGGACCGTCGAATAGTCGATGGCATCGCGGAAGACAAGACGCGCGATCGCGATTTCGCCCGCCGTGAGCGGACGGGCGCGTCGATCGGAGCGGTGCAGCGTGAGCATGGCGGTCGTGTCGATGTATCGGGCTGCGCATCTTAGCGAAGCGCATGGCGTCGGCTCTTGAAACGGCGCGGGTCGCCCTCATATCGGACGAATTCGCGGGGCAGCGCGCCCGGCGGCCGAATAGCTATCGATGAACCCAACTTAGAGGACCCGACCATGGCGCAAGAAACCATGAGCTTTCAGGCGGAAGTGAAGCAGCTTCTGCACCTGATGATCCATTCGCTGTACAGCAACAAGGAAATTTTTCTGCGCGAGCTGGTTTCCAACGCATCGGACGCCGCGGACAAGCTGCGCTTCGAAGCCATCGAGAATAGCGCGCTGTACGAGAACGATCCCGACCTGCGCATCCGCATTTCGTTCGACAAGGCCGCGCGCACTGTCACCATCGATGACAACGGCATCGGCATGAGCCGCGACGAAGCCATTTCGCACCTCGGCACCATCGCGCGTTCAGGCACGAAGGAATTTTTCTCGAAGCTCTCGGGCGACCAGCAGAAGGACGCCGCGCTGATCGGCCAGTTCGGCGTGGGCTTCTATTCGGGCTTCATCGTCGCGGACAAGATCACGGTCGAGACGCGCCGTGCGGGTTTGCCGCCGTCGCAAGGCGTGCGCTGGACGAGCGCGGGCGAGGGCGACTTCGAGATCGAGGACATCGAGCGCGCGCAGCGCGGCACGACCATCACGCTGCATCTGCGCGCGGACGAGGACGAACTGCTGTCGTCGTATCGCCTGAAGTCGATCATCCAGAAGTATTCGGATCACGTCGCGCTGCCCATCCTGATGAAGAAGGAAGAATGGGACGCCGAGAAGAGCGAGATGGTCGAGAAGGACGAGGACGAGACCGTCAACCAGGCGAGCGCGCTGTGGACGCGCCCGAAGAACGACATCACGGACGAGCAGTACAAGCAGTTCTATCAGCACATTTCGCACGATCACGACGATCCGCTTACGTGGACGCATAACCGCGTCGAGGGCCGCAGCGAGTACACACAGTTGCTGTACGTGCCGAAGCATGCGCCGTTCGATTTGTGGAATCGAGAGCATCGCGGCGGGCTGAAGCTGTACGTGAAGCGCGTCTTCATCATGGACGATGCCGAGCAGTTGCTGCCGGCGTATCTGCGTTTCGTGAAGGGCGTGGTCGATTCCGCCGACCTGCCGCTCAACGTATCGCGTGAAATCCTGCAGGAAAGCCGCGACGTGAAGGCGATTCGCGAAGGCGTGACAAAGCGCGTGCTTTCGATGCTGGAGGAAATCGCGACGTCGTCCGCGGAAGCGACGGAAGACGCTGACAAGCAGAAGTATCAGACCTTCTGGAACGAGTTCGGCCAGGTGCTGAAGGAAGGCATCGGCGAGGACTTCGGCAATCGCGACCGCATCGCGAAGCTGGTGCGCTTTGCATCGACGCATAACGACAGCGATGCGCAGAACGTATCGCTTGCGGATTACGTCGCGCGCATGAAGCCGGAGCAGACGAAGATCTATTACGTCACCGCCGACAACTGGCAGGCCGCGAAGAACAGCCCGCATCTCGAAGTGTTCCGCAAGAAGGGCGTCGAAGTGCTGCTGATGACGGATCGTGTTGACGAGTGGATGCTGTCGTTCCTGAACGAGTTCGACGGCAAGCCGCTTGCGAGCGTGGCGCGCGGCGATCTCGATCTCGGCGCGCTGAACGATGAAGAGAAGCAGCAGCAGGAGAAGATCGGCGAGGACATGAAGCCGCTCGTCGAGAAGATGAAGGAAGCGCTCGAAGGCAAGGCGAAGGATGTGCGGCTGACGTTCCGTTTGACGGATTCGCCGAGCTGTCTCGTCGCGGACGAGGGCGACATGAGCGGTTACTTGCAGCGCATGCTGAAGGCGGCGGGGCAGAAGGCGCCGCAGTCGGAGCCGATCCTCGAAGTAAACCCGGATCATCCGCTGGTGAAGGCGCTCAATGCCGATGACGCCAACTTCGGTGACTGGTGCCATCTGCTGTTCGATCAGGCGATGCTGGCGGAAGGCGGGGTGCTCGAGGATCCGGCGAGTTTTGTGAAGCGGACGAATGCGTTGTTGCTGGCGCGGTAAGCCGGGAGTTGAGGTGAGCGCGCGCCGCCGGGGGACCGGCGGCGCGTATTTTTTTTTGTGCGGAGCTACGCAGCGCGATCGGGCTTGAGATCGATGAGCGCGGTCACCGCACCCATGTTGCCGCCCTTCGCATTCTGCACAAGGTATTCCTGTTTCACTCGCGAGAAGCACAGCATGACCGTTTCAATCGGATTCGGACCATCGACCGACGGCCATACCCTGGTGATGATGACGTCGGACATCGTGAGCCGATAGTAATGAAAAGGCGCGCCGCCGGCCTTGCGCATCGTAAGTTTCGCTTCGGGGATATGTTTTCCCTGAAAGCAGTACGCAGCAAGGTTGGGCGAGGCGCGATCGAGTTCATGCCGGAAAATCAGGTCGGAGACGAAGGCCTTGTTTCTGCCGTTGCCCGAACCCGAGTGCATGCGTGTCTTTTGTTCGATGGCGAATTCCCAGTGCAGCACATCAATGGCTTTCGGAAAATCCGCGTCTTGGGATTCGCCGTCGATTCCCTGAATCTGAATGAAAATATCGGAAGTCATTGCAGCATATCCTCAGGAGCCGTCGGGAAAGCGCCTTGCGCGGGCGAAGCGTTGACGAGCAGAAAGCAACAACGCAAGCGCGACAACAAAGACGCCGAGCCAGCACACCAGAAGCAAACCAAGGAGATACAGGGCCTCGATATCATCCGCTTCTCGAAGGGAAGGCATGAAGTGATCGCGGAGCCAATAAACCGCGTCTACTAGCCATGCGAACGCACCAGGCGCAATCAGCACGTCGTTGATCCAATGGGCCAGGAAGAAACCACCGAAGTACGTCACGACGAGCAGTGCGACGACGAGCGCCGTGAACTGGAGAACTCTCGTCATTTGACTTCCACCGTTCCGTAAGCTTTGAGCGTAGTTCCCGGCACGGGAATGCGCGGCGGTCCACTGCGGATGTAGCGCTGCAATCGTTCGAAGCCGGGCAGGTCCGGCACCGTTATGCAACCCTCGCTCAGGCGAGCCGGTCCTTCCGGGTGTAGACGAAATGCGCCGCGCCTCACACCGTCGATCATGGTGTAGTCGCCCGGGCGGACGTTCCACAGCATGAACCACCCCGTTTCGTCCGTTGCCCCATATCCGTGCTGGCTCCACCAGTCGCGTACCCAGCCCATGGTTCCTCCGGACTGCCGATCGACGAGATAGTAAGTGCCGGGCGGTATTGGTCCCATGTTCACCAATTTGACGGCGTCAGGATTGTCGCGGCCTCCGTTAGTTCCGGAGTATGCTTCCACGTCCCCGAATCCCGGACAGGAAAGCGTGGAAGTGGGTCTCCGGTTGAGCAGGAAAGTGCAATTGACAGGCATGTCCGGTCCCTTTCTTTGTTGCTCCCAAGCCGCGAAGGCCATCCATGAACCACGCGCATTCGCCGTGATGCATCAGCGAGTGTCAGGCGAGGTAGCTGTCGATTCCATACGAATCGTCCGAAGCGCGTGGACTTTTATAATCATCGCCATGCCCATTCCTTTTTCGCTTGTCGACATCCACTGGCGCGTCACGCCCCACGCGTCGCTGAGCGCGCACCAAAAAGACTGGCTCACCCGCCCCGGCTCGCTCACCGCCCACTTGCGCACCCTCGGCCAAGTCACCGTGGAAGTAACGCGGGAAGCAGTGGATATCCCCTGGCAGGACGAATGGCGCGCACTCGGCGTCACGCCGCGCACGCCGGTCTGGACCCGCGAAGTCGTGCTCAAAGTCGATGGCGTGCCGTTCGTCGCCGCGCACAGCATCGTCGCGTTGTCGCATGGCAATGGCATCTGGCAATCGATGCGGCGGCTGCGCACGCGCCCGCTCGCCGAACTGCTCTATAGCGACACCAGCGTGTCCCGCTCGATGCTCGCGAGCCGCGTGCTGACGGCGCGGCATCCGCTCTATCGGCTGGCGGTCCGGCAAGCGCAGGCAGGTCACGCGCTCGTCGCGCGCCGATCCGTCTTCGTGCGTTACGGCGCACCGCTGATGGTCACCGAATGCATGCTCGATGCGCTTTGGCGCAAGCTCGCCGCATCGCATGGCGAGCGGCATTATCGCGAACATGCGCGCGCTTATGACCATCTCGCTTCGCATGCGAAGCACGCCGTGCGCGGCGAGGCCACATGAGACTCACCGGCTTTCCGCCGATCGGCGGCCACGCGACGCACACACTCATTCTCGGCAGCTTTCCCGGCGTCGCATCGCTCGCGGCGACGCAGTATTACGCGCATCCGCGCAACCAGTTCTGGCGGCTCGTCGGCGCGGTCATCGACGAACCGCTGCATGAACTCGCGTACGAAGAAAGACTAGTACGCCTGATGAAACATGGAATCGGCCTGTGGGACGTGCTCGCCGCTTGCGACCGCGAGGGCAGCCTCGACAGCGCGATCCGCAACGCATCGCCGAACGACTTCGCCGCGTTCCGCGAGCGCTTTCCGATGCTGCGCAAGGTGTGCTTCAACGGCAAGACATCGGGTAAGTTCGCGCCCGTGATCGCCGCAGCCGGGTACGCGACGCTCGTCCTGCCGTCGTCGAGTCCGGCCAATGCTATCCTCTCGTTCGACCAAAAATTGCGCATCTGGCGCGACATCCTCACCCATGACGAATCTGATCAAGCGCGCGTCGGCTGAAGCCCGCGCGTTCGGCCGCAAGAAAGAAAGCGGCAAGCAAGCCCGCCGTAACAAGCAAGATGACGACGACCTCGCCAACGCACCGCGCATCGACGCGCCGCGCAAGCCGCGCTTCGCGCCCGTGACGTTCTCCGAAGAAGGCGGCGTGCGCTTCCTGCACTTCGGCACCGAATGGGTCCAGGGCGCGATGCGCCTCAGAAAGCCCGATCACATCGAACTCGAATACGCGCAGCAGATGATGGCGTGGCTGCTCTTCATCGAGACACCCGAACGCATCGTGCAACTGGGGCTCGGCGCGGCGGCGCTCACGAAGTTCTGCTATCGGTTCCTGAAGCGCGCGAAAGTGGAAGCGGTCGAACTGAACCCGGCCGTCGTCATCGCGGCGCGCGCGATGTTCGAACTGCCTTACGACGACGCACGCCTCACCGTCACCGAACGCGATGCCTGGGAGTTCGTCAACGACCGCGCGAATCACGGCACCATCGGCGCATTGCAGATCGACATCTACGATGCCACCGCGCGCGGTCCGGTGCTCGACAGCGTCTCGTTCTATCGCGCATGCCGGGCGTGTCTCACGCCGGAAGCGGGCGTGGTGACCATCAACCTGTTCGGCGATCATCCGAGCTTCGTGCGCAACATGCGTCATCTGAACGAGGCGTTCGATCATCGCGTGATCGCATTGCCGGAAGTGCACGACGGCAATCGCGTCGCGCTCGCGTTCGCCGGTCCCGCGCTCGATGTGCCGTTCTCCGCGTTGCAGGAACGCGCGAAGCTGCTCGAAGCGCAACTCGGCCTGCCCGCGCGCAAGTGGGTCAAAGGCCTCATTGAAAGCGCCGGCGTTCCGGCGAAGGGCTCGTTCTCCATCTGAACGCGGCTGCGTCCATCGCGGACGGGCAGGGCGCGCATCCCGTTACAAAGGCCTTTCACGTCGGGAGAATGGTCGGGATTCCCCCTGCTTGACCGTGTTTTGGCGGTCCCTATACTCCTCCTGTTATTTCGGAGCGCTTTCTGCGGCGTGACTGCCCGCTCGCCGCTGGTCTCGCCGGCCACGGCTCGACAAGCGCATGCTCAAAACGAATCAAACAACTTGCATGGGACCGGAGTAACGGGTCACGCCCGCTCTGGCCCGCCAGGGGAGAACGGTCATGGCTTCCGATCCAAGCCGCACAGGACAACCGCGTAACAAGCACTGGCTCTGGCTGCTGATCCTTCCGTGGATCGGCGTCGTCTGGGTGCCGTTCTACAACAAGATCGAGCCCGTGCTCTGGGGCTTCCCGTTCTTCTACTGGTATCAGCTCCTGTGGGTGCTGATCAGCGCGGTCATCACGGCCGTCGTGTACAAGAAGACCAAGGCGCTGCCTTCGGGCCGTGCGCCCCAGGGAGGTGCGCGATGATGAACGCCACTGCTACCTTCGTCTTCGTTCTGTTCTTCGTCGGCGTGACGATACTCGGCTTCATCGCCGCTCACTGGCGCAAGGGCGACCTCGCCCAGCTCGACGAATGGGGCCTCGGCGGCCGGCGCTTCGGCACGATTGTCACGTGGTTCCTGCTCGGCGGCGATCTGTACACGGCCTATACGTTCGTCGCGGTGCCGGCGCTCGTGTTCGGCGCGGGCGCGACCGGTTTCTTCGCGCTGCCGTACACCATCCTCATCTATCCGTTCGCGTTCGTCGTGTTTCCGAAGCTGTGGAGCATCGCGAAGCGTCATGGCTATGTGACCGCCGCCGACTTCGTGCACGCGCGATACAACAGCCGCATGCTGGCGCTGGCCGTCGCGCTGACGGGCATCGTCGCGACGATGCCTTACATCGCGCTGCAGCTCGTCGGCATCGAAGTCGTGATCGGGGCGCTCGGCTTCAGCACCCAGGGCTTCGTCGGCGATCTGCCGCTCATCATCGCGTTTGCGATTCTCGCCGCGTACACGTACACGTCGGGGCTGCGCGCGCCCGCGATGATCGCCGTGGTCAAGGACGTGCTGATCTACATCACCATCATCGGCGCGATGATCGTGATTCCGGCGCAGCTCGGCGGCTTCGGTCACATCTTCGCTGCCGTTCCGCCCGCGAAGCTGCTGCTCAAAGCGCCGGACGCGGCGAGCCTTAACGGCTACAGCGCCTACGCGACGCTCGCGGTCGGGTCGGCGCTCGCGCTGTTCCTGTATCCGCATTCGGTGACGGCGATCCTTTCGTCGAATTCGGGCAACACGATCCGCCGCAACATGTCGCTGTTGCCCGCGTATTCGCTGGTGCTCGGCCTGCTCGCGCTGCTCGGGTACATGGCGCTCGCTTCGGGCGTGAAGGACATGCCGGAATACGCGTCGTACTTCAAGGCGTATGGTGCGAACTTCGCGGTGCCGGCGCTCTTCCTCCACTACTTTCCGTCGTGGTTCGTGGGCGTGGCGTTCGCGGCTATCGGCATCGGCGCGCTGGTGCCGGCGGCGATCATGTCGATCGCGGCGGCGAATCTCTACACGCGCAACGTGCATCGCGAGTTCGTCAATCGTTCGATGACGCCCGAGCAGGAAACCAACGTCGCCAAGCTAGTGTCGTTGATCGTGAAGGTCGGCGCGGTCGTGTTCATTCTCGCGCTGCCGCTCACCTACGCAATCCAGCTGCAACTGCTCGGCGGCATCTGGATCATCCAGACGCTGCCCGCGCTCGTGCTCGGCCTCTACACGCGCGTGCTGGACCATCGCGGGCTGCTGATCGGCTGGGCAGTGGGCATCGGCGCCGGCACTTGGATGGCGGTGTCGCTGCAGCTCAAGGGCTCGATCTTCACGGTGCATCTGTTCGGCTACGCGGTGCCGGGCTACGCGGCCGTGTGGGCGCTCATCATCAACCTCATCGTGTCGGTCGCGGTCAGCCTGCTCGTGCGGGCGCTCGGTCTCAAGCGGTCCGAAGACCGCACGCGGCCGGAGGATTATCTGGACGTCGTGGAGAACTGATCGGGTGCACTGAAGCATGGCGCGGCATTGCGTCTGCTACGCTAGGGTCTGCTCACCCATGAAACGCGCATGAAAACGCGCGAAACCGGCTGAGGGTGCGAGGAGTGCGGCGCGTCGTTCGACCGCCCCGAACGAGCGGCGCGCGACGCCGCAATCCAGCCGATTTCGCGCGTTCCCTTGAACGTATCGTCAAACCAGGGGTTGCGCCGTAAAGGGCCGCTCGCCGCGTCATGCCCTTGCGATACGTCGAGTATTCGCTTCGTCGCGTTCCTTGCGAGCAGCCCTTCGCGGGGCAGCGCATGCACGTTTCTTAGACGAGCGGACCCTGCGCCCGTAATGGTCATCGGCCGTTGCGGGCGTTTTGCTTCACGCGATCCATCGGACACGCACTCATCGACGCGGGCGAATCATGGCTTCATCGACATCGGCGTCATTGCGCAAAGGCCGCGCGAAGCGGCTCTGGCACGGACTCACGTCGCCATTCTTCCGTTACCGGCACGCAAAGACGATTCATGCGGTGCGCGTCGCGCTCGGCATGGCGACGTCGTTTCTCGTCACGACCGGCATCGACGTGCCGCACGGCGTGTGGGCGTCCGTATCGCTGATCGTCGTGATCGGCGGACTGCAGCATTACGGCAATATCCGCAAGAAGGCGGCCGAACGGGCAATCGGCACCGCGCTCGGGGCGGCGATCGGACTCGCGCTGATCCTCGTGCATATTCTGTTCGGCTCGCTCACGCTGTTCTTCCTACTGATGTCGGCGATTGCGGGCGCTTGCGCCTATTACGCGATCGGCAAGGCGGGCTATGTGGCGCTGCTCACCGCCATCACGATGGTCATCGTCGCCGGCCACGGCGATTCCCCGTTCGATGTCGGCCTGTGGCGCACGGCGAACGTGCTGATCGGCATTGCGATTGCGCTCGCGTTTTCCTTCGTCCTGCCGCAATACGCGACGTACTCGTGGCGCTATCGACTGGCCGACAATCTGCGTGAATGCGCGCGTCTCTACGGCGCGCTACTGGATGGCAAGCCGCTGATCGCGGAGGAAACCACGCGCCGGTTTCTCGTGATGAGCCAGCGGCTCGTGCAGGCGCGGGCATTGATGGATTCCGTCGCGAAGGAAACCCGCGTGCCGCTCGCGCGGCTGGAGGAAATACAGCGGCTGCATCGTTCGATACTCGCGGCGCTCGAAATGCTCGCAACGTCGATGCCGGAAACGTCGCGCACTGCGAACGATGGAAACGACACGACCGGGCTGGCGCTCGGTGGCTCGCCGCGTGAGCAGCGAACGCGGCACAAGCTGCTGCAGATGGCACGGGCGCTTCGCTTCGGGCGCGTCGGCCTGCTTTACGTGCGCGCCGATGAGAGCGCGAAAGAAGAGAGTGGGGAAGGGGAATCGACGCAGCACGGCATGCATTGGCTCGCGATGCGTTTCGACGAGCAGGTGGATCGATTGCGGCTGCGGTTAAGTGAAATCGAGCGTCAGTGGAATATTGAAGGCGCGCGCCCGTATAACGGCTGACGCGCCTTCCCGCCGACTTTCACGCTTACGGCTGCTCGCCCGCGGCCGGCGCTTCTTCAGTGGTTTTGGGAATTTCCACAGCGCTCACCACGTTGATGAGCCAAGGCACGCCGAAACGGTCCTTCAGCATGCCGAAGCCGGCCGTGAAAAACGTGGACTGCCACGGCGTGATGATCGTGCCGCCTTCGCTCAGCATGTTGAACGAGCGCTCGCCCGATTCGACATCATTGGCGGCGATGGAGAACGTGAAGCCGTGATACTCCTTCGGCGGCTGTCCGAACTGCCCGTCCGAGACCATCACCTGGCTGGAGCCAACGCTAAACACCGCGTGCATTACCTTGTCATGCCATTCAGCCGGCACGTTCGCGGCGTCCGGGGTGTCGCGGAAGCGGATCAGCGTATCGATCTGAGCGCCGAACGCAGCTTGATAGAGGGCGAGTGCGTCCGCGCAATCACCGCTGAAGAAAACATAGGTATCCAGTTGCATGACTGACTTTTCGGAAGCTGGCGGAAGTCCCGCCAAACCCGAAAGTCTATTGCAAGCGCCTGCCGCAAAAACCCCGGAAACGTCAATTTAGGTCATAAGCCACCGAAAGACACCGTTTTCGCGCTGTGAGGAAAGAGCGGGCGCGGGGCGCGCCCGCCCTCGGTCATCACTGCAGCGCCGTGATCAGCTTCTCGAGCTTGATCGCATCGGCGGCAAAGGCGCGGATGCCTTCCGCGAGCTTCTCGGTTGCCATCGCATCTTCGTTGACGAGGAAGCGGAAAGTCGGCTCGTCGACGCCGACCTTCTCGATGTTCTCGCCCGCGACTGCATCCGCCGAGAGCTTGCGCTCGACCTTCTCGTCGCTGTCGGCGAGCTTCTTCAACAGGTCGGGGCTGATGGTCAGCAGGTCGCAGCCGGCCAGTTCGGTGATCTGGCTGACGGTGCGGAAGCTCGCGCCCATCACTTCTGTCTTGTAGCCGAACTTCTTGTAGTACGTGTAGATGCGGCGCACCGACTGCACGCCCGGGTCGTTGGCGCCGCCGTTCTTCACTTCGTCCCATTCCGCGCCCGCGGATTTCTTGTACCAGTCGTAGATGCGGCCGACGAACGGCGAAATGAGTTGCGCGCCCGCTTCCGCGCAGGCGGCGGCCTGAGCGAGCGAGAACAGCAGCGTCATGTTGCAGCGGATGCCTTCCTTCTGCAGCACTTCAGCCGCGCGGATGCCTTCCCACGTCGACGCCAGCTTGATGAGCACGCGCTCGCGGCTGATGCCCGCGTTCTCGTACAGCTTGATGATTTCGCGGCCCTTGTCGATCGAACCCTTCGTGTCGAACGAAAGACGTGCGTCCACTTCCGTGGATACGCGCCCCGGCACGATCTTCAGAATTTCGGTGCCGAACGCGACGAGCAGGTGATCGATGATCTGCCCCATCGGCTTGCCCGCGTGCTCTTTCACGGTCTTCTCGAGCAGCGGCTTGTAGTCGTCCTTCTGAACGGCCTTCAGGATCAGCGACGGATTGGTCGTCGCGTCCTGCGGCTTGAACTGGATGAATTGCTGGAAGTCGCCCGTATCGGCGACGACCGTCGTGTATTGCTTGAGCTGCTCGAGAGCGGATGTCATGTCGATTCGTCGGCGCAGTGCGCCTTGTCAGAGTGCGGTAGCCCGCGGTTGGTCCTGGATCGCGATGCCGCGCGGGGTGCTGCAACGCGCGGCTCGCCCTTGATGCGATTCCATTATTCTAGTCCCGGGCAGGGGAACTGCGCTCGGTGCGCTGATTCGACCGGGCGCGCGGCTGCGCGTTCCCGGTTGCGCGCCGCGCCGGTCGGCCACTCGGTCAATCGACCGCGTACGCGAGCTCATGCCAGCGGCGCACCGTGCCCGAGCCCAGCGTCCCGCGCGCAAAACGCATCTTGCGGACTTCTTCGAGCGCGTGCTCGTCCTTCGCGGCATCGCCGCAGCTCAGTTTCAGGACGACGTCCTGAACGTGCCCGGCGTCGTCGAGAAGAACGCGCACGATCGTCTTGCGTTTCGGGGCGCCGGACGGCGCGGTGCGCGCCAGCAGTTTGTCGATCAAAGCCATGATGAAATGCCAGAAGCGGTTGCGTGAACCGGCCGACGGGAGCCGGGCCGGCTTTCGCATTGTAGGCTGCGTCAGCGTCGCCGGGCGTTCAGCACGACATGGGTGACGACGCCCGCGACCAGCCCCCAGAACGCCGAACCGATGGACAGCAGCGTGAGTCCGGACGCCGTCACCATGAAAGTGACGAGCGCCGGTTCGCGCTGGCGGGGGTCGTGCATCGCGTTGGCGAGACCGCTCATGATCGAGCCGAACAGCGCGAGCGCGGCGACGGCGACGACGAGCGCCTTCGGAAAGGCCGCGAACAGCGCGGCGATGGTCGCGCCGAAGGTGCCCGCGACCAGATAGAAGACGCCGCACCAGACGGCGGCCGTATAGCGCTTGCCGGGATCGTCGTGGGCTTCGCGGCCCGTGCAGATGGCTGCCGTGATCGCCGCGAGATTCACTCCATGCGAGCCGAACGGCGCGAGCAGCAGCGACGCGATGCCGGTGCTCGACACGAGCGGCGCCGAAGGCGTCGTGTAGCCGTCCGCGCGCAGCACGGCGATGCCGGGCACGTTCTGCGAGGCCATCGCGACGACGAAAAGCGGCACGCCGATACTGACGATGGCCGCGAGCGAGAACGTGGGCATCGTGAAGACGGGATGCGCGAGCGCCACGTGAAAGTGCGAAAAATCGAGCAAGCCGAGCGCGCCCGCGACGGCCACGCCCGCGAGCAGCGTCGCCGGGATCGCGTAGCGCGGGGCGGCGCGCTTGGCCGCGAGATACGCGAAGAACATCGCCAGCACGAGCGCGGTCTGGTGCTCGGCCGCGCGAAAAATCTCGATGCCGATCTCGAACAGGATGCCCGCCAGCAGCGCCGCGGCGATCCCGGCGGGAACGCGCTTCATCAGCGCATCGAACCAGCCGGTCAGGCCGACGGCGGTCAGCAGCGCCGCGCACACGATGAACGCGCCGATCGCATCCGCGTACGGCACGTTCGGCAGCGACGAGACGAGCAGCGCCGCGCCGGGCGTCGACCACGCGACGACGATCGGCGCGCGAAACCGCAGCGAGAGTCCGATCGTGCAAAGCGCCATGCCGATCGACAACGACCAGATCCACGAAGAAATCTGCGCGTTGGTGAGATGCGCGGCTTCGCCCGCCTGGAACATCAGCACGAGCGAACTGGTGTAGCCGGTCATCGTCGCGACGAAGCCGGCGACGATGGCTGAGACGGACGTATCGGAGAAAGGGCGAAGCGGGGTGCGCGCGGCGGTCGCGTCCGGCGCGCCGGAGGGCATTGCTTTCATGCAGGGTCGTGGTGGTTGATTACTTGGACAGCGCGCGCATCGCGCTTTCGAGGCCGGCCATCGTGAGGGCGTACATGCGGTTGCCGAGTATGTGACGGATGGCCGATATCGACTGGCGGTATTCCCACAGCCGCTCGGGCTCCGGATTGAGCCACGCATGATGCGGGAACTGGTCCGCGAAGCGGCGCAGCCACACCGCGCCCGCTTCCGCATTGTTGTATTCGACGGAGCCGCCCGGCTGCAGGACTTCGTACGGGCTCATGGTCGCATCGCCGACGAAGATCAGCTTGTAGTCCGGCGTGAACTTGTGCAGCACGTCGAAAGTCGGCGTGCGCTCGGTGTGGCGGCGCCGGTTGTTCTTCCATAGATAGTCGTAGACGCAGTTGTGGAAGTAATAGAACTCGAGGTGCTTGAACTCGGCTTTCGCGGCGGAAAACAGCTCTTCGACACGCTTGATGTGATCGTCCATCGAGCCGCCGACGTCCAGCAGCATCAGCACTTTCACGTTGTTGTGACGCTCGGGCACCATCCTGAGATCGAGCCAGCCCGCGTTCGCAGCCGTGCTGCGGATGGTGTCGGGCAGATCCAGCTCTTTGGCAGCGCCTTCGCGCGCGAAGCGCCGCAAGCGACGCAGCGCCACCTTGACATTGCGTGTGCCGATTTCGACCTGATCGTCGTAATCGCGATACGCCCGCTCGTCCCACACTTTCACCGCCGTGCGATTGCCCGCCGATTCCCCGCCGATGCGGATGCCCTCCGGGTTGTAGCCGCCATGCCCGAACGGCGACGTACCGCCGGTGCCGATCCACTTGTTGCCGCCTTCGTGACGCTCCTTCTGCTCGTCCATCAGTTCCTTGAGGCGCTCCATCAGCTTGTCGATGCCGCCGAGCGCCTCGATGCGCTTCTTCTCTTCCGCCGTGAATTCGCGTTCGAGCCGCTTCTTCAGCCAGTCGAGCGGAATGTCGAACGCTTCGTCGGGCAACTGCGTCACGCCGTGAAAGTACGCGCCGAACGCGCGATCGAACTTGTCGAAGTACTTCTCGTCCTTCACGAGCGTCATGCGCGCGAGGAAGTAGAACTCGTCGAGCGAAGGGGAGATCACCTGCGCCTTCAACGCTTCGAGCAGCGTCAGGTACTCCTTTACCGACACGGGCAGCTTCGCGTCGCGCAACGAATAGAAGAAGTCGATCAGCATGGCGCGCTTCCCTTCGTGGTGTGAATCAGCGGTCGAGTCGATGCTTCAGATGCGCACGCACCGCCGGCCATTCCGACTCGATGATCGAGAACACGACGGTATCGCGATACGCGCCGTCCTTGCCGATCTGGTGATTGCGCAGAATGCCGTCCTGCTTCGCGCCGAGCCGCGCGATCGCCGTGCGCGACTGATGATTCATGAAATGCGTGCGGAACTCGACCGCGATGGCCTTCAGTTGCTCGAACGCATGACCGAGCAGCAGCAGCTTCGCTTCGGTGTTGAGCGCCGTGCGCTGCACACGCTTCGCGTACCACGTATGCCCGATTTCCAGCCGGCGATGCGCCGCTTCGACATTGAAGTAACGCGTCGAGCCGACGACGTCGCCGGTCTTCGCATCGATGACCGCGAAGGGATGCGCGCCGAGCCGCTCGCGCATCTCGATGGCCGCGTCGATGTAGGCGCGCGCCGTGTCGGGCGAGGGCACGCTCGTGTACCAGAGCTTCCACAATTCGCCATCGGCGGCGGCGCTTGCCAGCGCCGCTTCGTGCTCGACGGTCAGCGGCACCAGTTTGACGTGCTCGCCTTCGAGCGTGACGGGTTCGATCCAGCGGCTCATGCTTCGCGGTTCCTTTGTGTTATCGATGATCGGTCAGCGGTTATTGCGGTTCATGAAGAGCAGCCGCTCGAAGAGCGCGACGTCCTGCTCGTTCTTGAGCAGCGCGCCGTGCAGCGGCGGAACGATCTGCTTCTGATCCGTCGAACGCAGCGCTTCTGGCGGGATGTCTTCGGCGAGCAACAGCTTGAGCCAGTCGAGCAACTCGGACGTGGACGGCTTCTTCTTCAGGCCCGACACGTTGCGCAGTTCGAAGAAACTCTGCATCGCGGCGGCGAGCAGGTCCTGCTTGATGCCGGGAAAATGCACGTTGACGATCGTCTTCATCGTCGCGGCGTCGGGGAACTTGATGTAGTGGAAGAAGCAGCGTCGCAGGAACGCGTCGGGCAACTCCTTCTCGTTGTTCGACGTGATGATGACGAGCGGCCGATGCTTCGCCTTCACGAGCTCGCGCGTCTCATAGACATAAAACTCCATGCGGTCGAGTTCGCGCAGCAAGTCGTTCGGGAATTCGATGTCGGCCTTGTCGATTTCATCGATCAGCAAGACCGACTGCGCTTCCGACTCGAACGCCTGCCACAGCACGCCCTTGACGATGTAATTGCGGATGTCCTTCACGCGTTCGTCGCCGAGCTGGGAATCGCGCAGACGCGAGACGGCGTCGTATTCGTACAGGCCTTGCTGGGCTTTGGTCGTCGACTTGATGTGCCACTGCAGAAGCGGCATGCCGAGCGCGCCGGCCACTTCCTCGGCGAGCATGGTCTTGCCGGTGCCGGGTTCGCCCTTGATGAGCAGAGGGCGCTTGAGCGTCATCGCGGCGTTCACCGCGAGTTTGAGGTCGTCGGTTGCGACGTACTGCGATGAGCCTTCGAAGCGCATGACGAAGATCCGGTGAGGAAAAAAATCCCAGTATAAGTCAGAAGCCCTTTTCCGACGGACGCCTCACGGCTATCGTTGCAGCCTCGTTCCGAACGATGCACGCCGCTTGCTGACGCTTAGGACCGGTAGACATAGCCGAGCGTGTGAAGAGGCGAATTGTCGCAGGGCGGTCGCTCATCTTTCAGCCGTTTCCCATTGCCATGGCGGCTCTCGGGCGGTCTCGGATAATGGACGGTGCGGAGGTCGCGCGGTACAATTAGCCCGATTTTTTTGGCCTGCGCGGCCAGCCCGCGGCCATCGGTCACGGTCGGACAGAGTCGGACACACGATCGGCCGCTCAAGAAGCAGCGTAGAAGGCAGTGCGCTCGGCGCGGGCCGCGCCTTCGGAGCGCCGGATTTCCCCTCATGCTAGGTTAGAAGCTATGAACAATTTCGTCGGCAAATGTGCCGTGATTGCAGCGCTGTCCGGTCTCGCCGGCTTCGCGACCCAGGCGTCGGCGGACGTCGTGGGCAACGCAAAGGCCGCGCAGGGCAAGGTGGCGATGTGCATCGGCTGCCACGGCATTCCCGGCTATCGCACGGCATACCCCGAAACCTACGAAGTGCCGATGCTGGGCGGCCAGAACGCGCAGTACATCGCCAATGCGCTGCACGCGTACAAGAAGGGCGACCGCCATTTCGACACGATGCGCGCCATCGCGGTGACGCTGTCGGACCAAGACATCGCGGACATCGCCGCGTACTACGCCGCGCAAACGCCCGAATCGAAGAACAACCCCGACAAGTGATCCTCGTTGCAGGGATACGCCGTTCGGCGGCATCCGGCAGCGCGGGCAGCGACTACATTGCATCGGGCAGGGTCATGCGTTCAAGCGAACCCGGCCGACAGGAGAATTCATGAAGCCCTCTCAGGCACTTCAATCCAGCTTCAAGGCAGCATGCGCGGCGGCGGCGTTCATCGGCATGGCCGCGTTGAACACGGCGCACGCGGCCGACGCCGGCAACGGCAAGGTGCTCTCAGACAGCCACAACTGCGCGGCCTGCCACGGGCCGAATCTGAACAAGCCGGTGAGCGGCGAATATCCGAAGCTCGCGGGCCAGCATGCAAGCTACATCTACTGGGCATTGCGCCAGTATCAGATGGGCAACGGCAATCCGAACTTCGGTCGCAACAACGCCATCATGGCGGCGCAGGTGCAGAACCTGTCGCAGAGCGATCTGAAGGATCTCGCCGCTTATATTGAATCGCTCGACGGCAGCCTCGTGCTGAAGAAATAAGCGCCGTCAGGCAGCACGCAAAAACGACAACACCCCGCATCGAGCGGGGTGTTTTCGTTTCAGGCGACGCTTAGTCCCTCGAAGCACGGCGCTCGATGAGCGCGAGATACGCATCGGTATCCGGCGGCGTGTTGCTCCGTTGTGCCTCCCAGATCACCTGTCCGAGACATTCCATGATGGCGTGCTGGGCATCGTGCGTGGAGCCGAGCCGCGCGACCAGCTTGTCGTGCGCGCGGCGGATGCCCGGCGGCTGATCGATCGACAACTGTTCGCTGATCGCGAGATGCATCGACAGATGCAGGAACGGATTCGTGCGGCCGCGGTCCGGCGAGTAGTCCGCTTCGCGGGCGTCGGGATCGGCGAGTTCGGTCTGATACTCGGGATGCTCGCGCATCCAGTCCGCAGCCATGCTTTCGAGCGGCGTGAGGATTTCGCCGGCGCGCTCCTTCCGCCACGTTTCGGTGAAGAACTGGCGAACTTCGTCGCGGCTAGGGTTGAACATAAGGTATTGATTCCATGGCGGCATCCATGCCGATATTGTAGCGGGACCAGGCTTATTCGACCGGGGCGGGCGTCTTCGGCCGATACTCGCAAAGCGGCTCGATCGCGCAGTGCCAGCACTCCGGCACGCGCGCCTTGCAGATGTATCGGCCATGCAGGATCAGCCAGTGATGTGCGTCCTGAATGAACTCTTTCGGCACGTTCTTTTCGAGCGCCGTTTCGACCGCGCGCACGTCCTTGCCGGGCGCAAGCCCGGTGCGATTCGCGACGCGAAAGATATGCGTATCGACGGCGATCGTCGGTTGCCCGAACGCGATGTTCAGCACGACATTCGCTGTCTTTCTTCCGACGCCGGGCAGCCCTTCGAGCGCCTCGCGGTTGTCGGGCACCTCGCCGCCGTACTGATCGACGAGCATGCGGCACGCGGCGATCACGTTCTTCGCCTTCGTGCGATAAAGCCCGATGGTGCGGATGTATTCCGTCACGCCTGCTTCGCCGAGCGCGAGGATGGCATCGGGCGTGTTCGCCGCCGGAAACATCTTGCGCATCGCCTTGTTGACGGACACATCGGTGGCTTGCGCCGACAGCATCACGGCGATCAGCAGTTCGAACGGAGTCGTGTATTCGAGCTCGGTCTTGGGATGCGGATCGAGGCTTTGCAGCGTCTCGAAGATGGCGCGTCGCTTGTTGGCGTTCATCGCGGTTCGACGGGGTCGCTGTTGCCCGGATCATCGGAAAGGCCGAGGCGGCGGCGGCGTTCCTCCGCCGCGTCGATCTGCGCCTGCACGGCCGCGCTCACCTGCTCGGTGTTCTTCGGCCCGTCGCCGAGCTTCGCCAGTTCCGCTTTCTTTTTGCGCGCGCGTTCCATCGCGGCCTGGATGATCGCGCGCTTCCTGGCTTCGGCGTCATCGCTCGATGAAGCGCTGGGCGACGCAGCGGGCGCCGCTTCGGCGGCAGTCTGCGCCGAGCGCGAGGCCTGCTTCGCCGACGCCCGCGCTTCCGCCTCCACGCGCTCCCGCTCGATGCGCGCGATGCGCCGGTCGTGACGTGTGCGCGCCGCATCGGCCTGTTCCTGCGTCCACGCGTCCCAGCCGGTCGCATCGCCGGTGACGGGGATCATCGCGATGCAATCGACGGGGCAGGGCGGCACGCACAGATCGCAGCCCGTGCACAGTTCCGCGATGACGGTGTGCATCTGCTTGGCGGCGCCCGCGATGGCATCCACGGGACAGGCCTGCATGCACAGCGTGCAGCCGATGCAGATGTTCTCGTCGATGACGGCAAGCGGCCGCGCGCGCTCGACGCCGTGCGTGGTATCGAGCGGGATGACTGGCAGGCCGAGCAAGGCGGCGAGGCGCGCGACGCCTTCTTCGCCGCCCGGCGGGCACTGGTTGTAGCCCGCGTCGCCGGCGGCGATGGCATCGGCGTATGGCCGGCAGGCCGGATAGCCGCACTTGGTGCATTGCGTCTGCGGCAGCAGGTCTTCGATGCGCTCTGCGAGCGTCTTGGAATGGATGGCGGTCACGTAGAATTGCGCGATGGCGAATAAAGCAGAGGACTCGAGGCGAAACACATCGGGGCGACGGCGGCCTTTTTGCAGGGCATGTCCGGCGGCACGGCACGCGCGGTTTAATGCTTCAGACAGCATTATCGCCGAAGTCCGCAACTGTCTGCGCAGGTGGCCCTTTATCCCAATTGCCAATGCCGTTGCGATGTGCGCATAATCGAACCGCTTTATCGTTTGACCGCAGGACGGTGTTCCCCAATAACTTGGCGCGCCCGTTCACGTCATGTACCCAATGCGGGCCGCGTGACGCATATCCGGACAACGCGGCTCCCGACTCATGCAATCATGAATCAGCCGAAAATCAAAAGAGATCCTGAAGGAACCCGCCGCCGTATCCTGCTTGCCGCTGCGGAGGAGTTCGCAGCCGGCGGCCTGTTTGGCGCGCGTGTGGATCAAATCGCCCGGCGGGCGGAGACCAACGAGCGCATGCTGTATTACTACTTCGGTAGCAAGGAACAGCTGTTCACGGCCGTGCTCGAACATGCGTTCAGCGCGCTCGTCGAGGCGGAGCGATCGCTCGATCTCGAAGGCGTCGCCCCCATCGAGGCGATGACGCGGCTCGCGCATTTTGTTTGGGATTACTATCGCGATCATCCCGAACTGCTGCGCTTGGTCAACAATGAAAACCTGCACGAAGCGAGATATATCAAAGCATCGAATCGGACACGCGAGCTGATTTCCCCTCTCGTCGAAACGCTCACGAACATTCTCGATCGCGGACAAAAGGCGGGGCTGTTCCGTACCGATGTCGATCCTCTGAAGTTCTATATCACGCTGTCGGGGCTCGGGTATTACATCGTGTCGAATCGATTCACGCTGGAGGCGAGCTTCGGGCTGGATTTCAGCGAGCCCGCGCAGCGCGAACAGATGGTGAAGATGAATACGGAATTGCTGCTCGCCTATTTGACGCGCCGCTGAATCCGCCGCGTCGGCCGGCACAAAAAAACGTCGCGCCTTGCAAAAGGCGCGACGTTTTTGTTTGTGGAAATGGAATCGGTACCTAAAGCGTGATCACGCAGGAACCGCTTCTGTTTTCGGCGATTTGTCGTGTTCGAGAATGAACTCGCGCAGTTGCGGATACACCATCGTGCGCCAGCGCCGGCCCGAGAAGATGCCGTAGTGGCCGGCTTTTTCAGCGGTGAAATGTCGCTGATGCTTTTGCGGAATGCCGGTGCACAGGTCGTGCGCGGCGCGCGTCTGGCCGCTGCCGGAGATGTCGTCGAGTTCGCCCTCGATCGTGAAGAGCGCCGTATTCCTGATGTCCTGCGGGCGCACGGGTTCGCCGTTGACTTCCCAAGTGCCTTCGGCCAGACGGAATTCCTGGAACACGATGCGGATCGTCTCCAGGTAATACTCGGCGGCCATGTCGAGCACGGCGTTGTATTCGTCGTAGAACCGTCGATGCTGCTCGGCGTCGTCATCGTCGCCGCGCAGCAGGTTCTGATAGAAGTCCCAGTGCGCGGTCAGATGGCGCTCCGGATTCATCGCGACGAAGCCCGCATGCTGCAGGAAGCCGGGATACACCTTGCGGCCCACGCCCGGATAGTTCGCCGGCACCGTGTAGATGACGTTGTTCTCGAACCATTCATAGGAGTGCTCGCTCGCGAGCGAGTTGACCGATGTCGGGCTGCGGCGCGCATCGATCGGGCCGCCCATCATCGTCATCGTGCGGGGCGTGGCCTCGCCGCGGCTCGCCATCAGCGAGATGGCGGCCAGCACCGGCACGGTCGGCTGACACACCGAGATGACGTGCAGATCCTTGGCGCCGATGTGACGGATGAACTCCTGGATATATTCGACGTAATCGTCCAGATGGAACGCGCCGTTTTCGATCGGCACCATGCGTGCGTCGAGCCAGTCGGTGATGTAGACCTTGTGGTCCTGCAACAGTGTGCGCACGGTGTCGCGCAGCAGCGTCGAGTGATGGCCGGACAGCGGCGCGCACACCAGCACGATCGGCTCGTTCTTCAGCTTGGTGACGGTGGCGCTGTCATCGGCGAAGCGCTTGAAGCGCAACAGGCGGCAAAACGGCTTTTCGACGACCGTCTGCTCGACGATCGGAATGTTGTGGCCGTCCTTGACGATCTGATGGATGTCGAACTCCGGTTTCTCGTAGTCCTTGCCGAGCCGGTAGAGCAGTTCGTAACCCGCGGCGAAGCGCGTGGAGCCGGGGACGTAGGCGAGGGGGCTGGCCGGATTCACGAACGACTTCGACGCGGCCTGGGCCCATGCGGTGAGGGGAGACAGCATGGCCCGCTGAAATTCGTGGATTTGGTAGAGCATGTTGGCCCCAATGACTTCGGTACGTACCGGTCTGCCCGTCGAACCGGCTGTTGCTCGATCCGGATTCGACGGCAATCAAAAATCCTCGCGGCGCGGCGGCTGGACCGCGCTGCCAGGTGCAAAGGTGCTGTCGCCGTACCGCCCGGCAGGCGGGAACTCGACGAACGAAAGATTTTCCGCTCATTCACCGGGCAGGACAACATTCGGTCGATATTGCTAGCTTCTGGACAACACTTTATTGTGCAGTGCATCAATCTTAACGGCAAACGCGGACTTTACCAATGAACACGGGCGCTTGAGTGATAGCTAGCGCTTCGCGGCGGTATCGACGGCAAGCTCCGTTTCCGCACGCTCCGAAGTCGATGGCCGCCCGGTCGCCTTCGCCATTTCCTCCTCGTGACGCATCAGATTCATCCCGGTGTGCACGAGGGCGACATGCGTGAACGCCTGCGGAAAGTTGCCAACCATGCGTTTGGCCACCGTGTCGTATTCCTCCGCCAGCAGGCCCACATCGTTGGCGAGGCCGACGAGGCGTTCGAACATCGCGTACGCTTCCTCGAGCCTTCCCTGCAGCGCCAGGTTGTCGACCAGCCAGAAGCTACAAGCCAGAAACGTGCCTTCCCCCGGCGGAAGACCATCCGCCACCTCGGTGGTGTGATAGCGCTTCACGAGGCCATCGTGCGTCAGGTCGGTCTCGATCGCATGTACGGTGCCGGTCACACGCGGATCATCGGGCGGCAAAAAGCCCAGCAACGGGATGAGCAGGAGGCTGGCGTCGAGCGCATTGCCGTGATAAGTCTGCACGAACGAGTTCATCTGCGCGTTCCAGCTTTTCTCGCACACGTCGGCGTGAATCCGGTCGCGCATCTCGCGCCAGTGGTTGACGGGGCCGCGCAAGTGAAACTTCTGCGCCGAGCGGATCGCGCGGTCGTACGCGACCCATGCCATGACCTTTGAAAACGTGAAGTGCTGGCGTCCGCCGCGCACTTCCCAGATGCCTTCGTCCGGTTCGTTCCAGACGGTGTCGAGATGCTGAAGCATCGTGCACTGGATCGACCATGCGGTGTCGTCGCTCTGCAGGCCGCCGACGCGCGCGAGATGCAGCGCGTTCATCACTTCGCCGTAGACGTCCAGTTGCAACTGCTCGACCGCGCCATTGCCGATGCGCACTGGCTGCGCGCCTTCATAACCCGGCAGCCACGGTATCTCCCATTCCGGCAGCCGCCGCTCGCCCGCGATGCCGTACATGATCTGCACCTGCGAGGGCGAGCCGGCCATCGCACGTCCGAGCCATGCGCGCCAGGCGCGGGCTTCGTCGTAGTAGCCGCCGCGCATCAGCGCGAGCAGGGTGATGGTCGCGTCGCGCAGCCAGCAATAGCGATAGTCCCAGTTGCGCGTGCCGCTGAGCTGCTCGGGCAGCGAGGTCGTCGGCGCGGCGACGATGCCGCCGGTCGGCTCATACGCGAGCGCCTTGAGCGTGATGAGCGAGCGGCGGATCGCGCCGGCCCAGCGGCCCTTGAGTTCGCTCTGCGCGGACCATTCGCGCCAGTGGTTTTCGGTGCGCGCGAGCTGCGTGTGCGGATCGTGCGCGGGCGGCACACGCAAGTGCGACTGCGAATAGCAGAGCGAGAACGGCACGCGCTCGCCGGCGCTGACATCGAAGCAGGCGGTCGTGCGCATGTTCTCGCCGACGAGATCGACCGGCGTGCGCAGCACCGCGAGGTCCGGTCCGGCGATGGCGCGGATGCCGCTGTCGTCCGGCAGCCGGCAGACCCACGGCACGACCGATCCATAATCGAAACGAAGCACCAGTTCCATCTTCATGCGCACGGTGCCGCGCTTGCCGATGACGATCCGCACGAGTTCCGAATGGCCGTTGCGCGACGGCATGAAATCGACCACCGTGACGGCGCCCTGCGGCGTCTCGAAGTCCGTTTCGAGAATCAGCGTGTCGTCGCGGTAACGGCGGCGCGTGACGGGGGATTCGCCGTCGGGCATCGAAGGGGCGAGCAGCCATCGACCGTGATCGGAGGTGCCCAGAAGGGCGGCGAAGCAAGCGCCCGAGTCGAAGCGGGGCCAGCAGAGCCAGTCGACGGAGCCGTCGCGGGCGATGAGAGCAGCGGTGTGGCCGTCGCCGACCATGGCGTAGTCTTCGATGAGTGCTGGCATAAGCGAACGTCTTCTCTCGAGCGGCGCGCGATGCGCCGGGTTGATGGGCACGCCGCGCGAATCCACTGGCGCGGCGAGAAGCGCGTGTGCATGTGGCCGCATTCTGCCGCAATCGTTCGTGGCGAGCAGAAAACGCGGCGCGGGCGCGCGCCGCCGCGACACCGGCTGCGACCGCGTGCCGCGCCCCGTTGGCGGATAAACACTAGCGCTGCGCCGATGCCGCCGTTGATAAAAAAATCGCCTGATGTTTGAATGAAAGTTCATGTAAGGCGCGTAGCGCCTTCTCTTCATCGTTGCACGCGTTTCGAGGAACAGACACCCATGCTCAATCCGTCGAAAGCTGACTGCATCGCCATTCTTTCCGCCGCAAGCGGCGTGCGCGACAGCGACGCCCTGCTTGCGCTCGATCACAAACGGCTCGGCCTGTCCCGCAACGCGATGGACACCACCGCGATTTTTCTCACCGAGCGAGGATGCTTCAACCGCTATAGCTTCGGCGCAAGCGGCGTGGCGGTCGGCGCGTTGTCGCTGCAAGGCCGCTTGCGGCTCGATCAGCTCGCGAACGGCTGATTGAACGTCTGGCCGCTGTCGGAGACAGGCGGCTCCTCAGAACAACGCACGCGTGCGGGTCGATTCCGCACGCGTGCGTTTTCGCTTTCAGTCCGAAGGAAAGACGTGCGCGCGGAACCGTCGGCGTGAATCGGCGTCACAAGGCAACGTGTGCTATAGATGGGCCGAACCCGAACCGAACAAGCCGATCAGCCCGATGACGATCAGATAGATCGCCACGATGAAATTGAGCAGCCGCGGCATCACGAGGATGAGAATGCCGGCGATCAGCGAAACGAGCGGCCCGAGGCTCAGGTGGATGTTCATCGCGTCAGCTCCTTTTTGTTCGTTCGAGTGGTGCGGTCTCTCGGTCTCTCGGTGTGTCGCTCGCGGTCGGCGCGTGCGGTCCGCAACTTGCTGCCGGACAGCGCCCGCAGGCCCCAAGCGCCCGCCGTGCCCGTTGCGCCGAGCTTTCCGGCCGGCACCCGCCCTTGATAACAAGCAGCAAATAGACGACGAGGAGGTTCCATGCAACCGATCCATTCCCGCGCCGCGACGAACGCGTCTTTGCAAGCTGCGCGCCAGCCCGCGCCGAAGCTGCGCTGGTGCAAAGGCGTCGCGTTGATGCTCTCGCTCGCCGCCGCGCACGCCTTCGCACAGACGCCCGGTGCACCCGCGCCGGCCTCGGCGGGCAGTGGCGCGTCGAATGCGGCGACGAGCGAAGTCTATGACCTGCTTATCGGCACGTACACCGGCTCAGGCAAGAGCGAAGGCATTTACGTCTATCGGTTCGATGCGGGCAACGGCGAACTGACGCGCATCGCATCGGCGCAGACGGTGAATCCCTCGTACCTCGTCGTCAGCCGCGACAACAACTATGTCTATGCGGTCAACGAGCTTCCCGGCGACAACGGTCCCGCGTCGCAGCGCGGCGGCGTCAGCGCGTTCCGTTTCGATCGCGCGAGCGGGCAGCTGAGCTTCCTCAATCGCGTGTCGGCGGATGGCAACGATCCGTGCTATCTCGCGATCTCGCCCGACGGCAAGTATCTCCTCACCGCGAACTATTCGGTTGCGGCCAATCCCGGCGGCAGCTTCGCCGTCTTTCCGCTGGCCTCGGACGGGCACGTCGGCGCGTCCGTGCTGACGGTGCATCACGAAGGCAGCGGGCCGGTGAAGGGCCGGCAGGACAACTCGCACGTCCATTCGACCGTGTTCTCGCCCGATGGCAAATATCTCTTCGCGCAGGACCTCGGCGTCGACAAGGTCTACGGTTATCGCTACACCCCTGATGGCAGCCGTGGCCTGTTCGGGCCGACCGGTTCGCGCTACACGCCGGTGAAGGCCGGCGCCGGTCCGCGCCATTTGATCTTCGATGCGAGCGGCAAGCACGCCTATCTGACGACCGAGATGAACGCGTCGGTCCTCGTCTTCGATTACGCCGACGGCAAACTGACGGAAACGCAATCGCTGCCGATGACCGCGCCGGGTTTCAAGGGCAAGGTCGGCGGCGGCGCGCTGCATCTGTCGCCAGACGGGCGCTTCCTCTACGCGACGAACCGGGGTGACGCCAACGAGCTCGTCGCGTTCGCGGTCAATCCGGCGAACGGGCGTCTGAAGCTGCTGAAGCGTTACCCGACGCTCGGCAAGACGCCGCGCGAATTCGCGATCGAGCCGGGCGGGCGCTGGCTCGTCGTCGGCAATCAGGAGAGCGACAACGCGTTCTTTTTCCGGCGCGATCCGGCGACGGGCGAACTCGCGTCGGACCCGAAGCGGCTGTCGATCGGCTCTCCGGTGGATTTCAAGTTCGTCTCGCCGTCGTGACGCGAAGCGCCGTACCGGATTCAGCAGCGCCGGATTTCGACTAGCCAGGCAGCCCACTCACGATGACAAAAACAGCGGTCAAGGCGGTCACGGTTTCCTTGCTGAGTCTGTCATGCGCGGCGCATGCCGGCGAAGCTCAGTGCGACTACAAGCGCGACTGGTTGTCGTCGGCATGCGAGCGCGTGATGCGCGTCGCGCGCGACGGCACCTGGGATCTGTACGTGACGGGTTATGGCTGGCATATCGACGGCTACACGAATCGCAACGAGCTCAATCCGTGGTCATGGGGCGGCGGCGCGGGCAAGCATTGGGTCGATGCGAACGGCAACGAAGACCTGCTCTTCGCGATGGCGTTCTCCGACTCGCACCACAACTTCGAGCCGATCGTCGGCTACGCGCGTCAGTGGTACACCAACCCCGTGCTCGGTGGATTGCAGGTCGGCGGCGGTTTCTTCGCGGGCTTCACCGCGCGCAGCGATGTCGCGCACTACCTGCCACTGCCGCTCGCGTTTCCGGTGGCGTCGCTGCGCTATCGGCGGACATCGTTCATGGGAACGTTCATTCCGCGCATTCCCGGACTCAATGATGGCGATGTCGCGTTCTTCTTCGGCCGCTACGAGTTTTAGTACGATGCCGCAGCGGCGCGCGATCTGGTGCCGCCATCGTCAATCGCATTGAAAGGCAGAAGCAAGATTGGATACCATCCGCAACCCCGACGGGACCCTGCGCACCCGCGCGAGCACGAGCACGAGCACCGGCCGAAACGATCCGGCTCCGCCCGGCTTCATCAGCGCGTTCGACTTCGCGGGCGGCGATGCGATCCGGCTTTCGTGGGACGAAGCGCGTCGTGCCGTCGCCGGCGACGGTCTCACGTGGCTGCATCTCTCAGCCAACGACGATACCGTCGAGAGCTGGCTCGAAGGCGTCACCGCGATGCCCGACGTGGCGCGCGAATTCCTGAACGGCGAGGACCGGCGGCCGCGCGTGCATATGGGCGCGAACTTCATGTACGGCGTGGTCGCGGATCTCGAACTGGTCGCCGCCGCGCCGCAAGCGGCGACGCCCGGCGCGCGCGAGGACAATCGCGCGACCGGCGCGCTGCGCTTCTACGTCGATCGCCATCGGATGATCACCGTGCGTGCCCGTCCGCTGCAATCGACCGACCGGCTGCGTCACGCGGTCCTCGAAGGCGCGACGTTCCGCGATACCGTCGATCTGTTCGCCGGGCTGATTCGCGCGCTGAACGAGACTTTCGTGGACCGCATCGACGAAATCGGCGATCGTCTCGACGACGTCGAAGAGGGCGTGCTGGAAAACAGTCACGCGAACTGGCGCGCGCAGCTGGGCGACGTGCGGCGGCGTCTGGTGGAGGTGAAGCGCTTTATCGACCCGGAGCGCAACGCCCTCACGCAGCTGGTCACGCGCCGCCTCGAATGGGCCGAACCGCGTTCGATGGAAGCGCTCGTGCAAGCCATTCAGGTGCTCAACGGACTGGGCGGCGGACTCGAAGGGCTCTATGAACGCGCGAAGCTGCTGCAGGATGAGATCGCGGCGCAGCTTTCCGAGGACATCAACCGCAAGCTGCTGTGGCTCGCGATCATGTCGGCGTTGCTGCTGCCCGCCACGCTCGTGACGGGCATCTTCGGCATGAACGTGGCCGGCTTGCCCGGCACGCACGATCCCCATTCGTTCTGGATCGTGATCGGTGTGATGGCGGGGTGCGCCGCCATCACGATCCTGCTGTTGCGCAAGCTCCGCCTATGGTGACGACGGCCTGACGCTCACTCGCCGGGGCCGGGCGGCGCGAGCACTTCGCGATTGCCGTTCGTGCCCATCGGCGAGACCAGTCCGGCGGCTTCCATCTGTTCCACGAGCCGCGCGGCGCGGTTATAACCGATGCGCAACTGACGCTGCACCGACGAAATCGATGCGCGCCGCGTGCGCACGACGAACGCGACGGCTTCGTCGTAGAGCGGATCGGCTTCGGCGTCCGGCGATTCGCCGAACAGGTCCTGCGACCCGCCTTCCGCCGTCGGCCCGGACAGGATGCCTTCCTCGTATTCCGGCTCGCCGAACTGCTTCAGATACTCGACCACGCGATGCACTTCGTCGTCCGCGACGAACGCGCCGTGCACGCGCTGCGGATAGCCGGTGCCGGGCGGCAGGAACAACATGTCGCCCGCGCCGAGCAGCGATTCGGCGCCCATCTGGTCGAGGATCGTGCGCGAATCGATTTTCGACGACACCTGAAAGGCCACGCGCGTCGGAATGTTCGCCTTGATGAGGCCGGTGATGACATCCACCGAAGGACGCTGCGTCGCGAGAATCAGGTGGATGCCCGCCGCGCGCGCCTTCTGCGCGAGCCGCGCGATCAACTGCTCGATCTGCTTGCCGGCGACCATCATCAGATCGGCGAGCTCGTCGATGACGACGACGATCAGCGGCAGCGTCGACAGCGGCTCGGGCGCATCGGGCGTCAGCGAGAACGGATTCGTGAGCTTCTTGCCCGCGGCCTCCGTATTGCGCACCTTCTGATTGAAGCCCTGCAGATTGCGCACGCCGACCGCCGACATCAGCCGGTAGCGCTTTTCCATCTCGCCGACGCACCAGTTGAGCGCGTTGGAGGCGAGCTTCATGTCGGTGACGACGGGCGCGAGCAGATGCGGAATGCCCTCGTAGACGGAGAGCTCCAGCATCTTCGGATCGATCATGATGAGGCGCACGTCCTCGGGCTTCGCCTTGTAGAGCAGCGAGAGGATCATCGCGTTGATCGCGACCGACTTGCCCGAACCCGTCGTGCCGGCGACCAGCATGTGCGGCGCTTTCGCGAGATCGGTGACGACCGGATTGCCGACGATGTCCTTGCCCATCGCAATCGTCAGATTGGACTTCGACGAGCGATACACGTCCTGCTCGAGAATCTCCGACAGGCGGATCATCTGGCGTTTCCCGTTCGGCAACTCGAGGCCCATGCAGGTCTTGCCGGGAATGGTTTCGACGACGCGGATGGACGTGAGGCCGAGCCCGCGCGACAGGTCTTTCATCAGGCCGACGATCTGGCTGCCGCGCACGCCGAGCGCCGGTTCGACTTCGAAGCGCGTGATGACCGGGCCCGCCGACGCGCCGACGACCGTCACCGGCACCTTGAACTCCTGCAGGCGCTGCTCGATCAGCTGGCCCGTATCGGCGAGGCGCTCCTCGGAGACGGGCTCGACTTCGTCGGACGCGGGTTCGAGCAGGTCGAGCGTCGGCAATTCCACTGCCGATGCTTGCGGCGCGTGAAACTCGAACGCGGCGCCGGCGAAGCCGCGCACGGGCTGACGCGGTTCGGCGGCAGGCGCGGGGCGTTCGATGGCGATGGGGGGCGTTTCGCGGGCTGACTGCTGCGGCGCTTGCGGCGACTCGGCGCGTGCCGTCGAAGTCGCAGCCGCTGGCGGGACGAACGGAGTGTCGTCGGACCAGGGCGGCGTCGGCGTCCGATCCGGCAGCGACTCGGGGAACGGAGGCGGGAGAACCGGGGCGGCGGCGTCGTGGGAATAGTCCGCAGGTTCGAATGCCGACGGTTCGGCCCGCAGCAGCGGCGACGCGGGCGGGAGCGCTGGCGGCCATGCGGGTTCGCGCGGGTGGTCGTTCGCGGATACCGCGATAGCAACCGGCGCGAAAGGTGCGGCGGCCGAAAGCGGCGGGGCGATGGAATCTCGTGCCGTGCCGGGCGCTTCGGGTTGCATCGGCTCGTCATCGGCGGCTCTTGCGACCGGGATTGCTCGCGCGACGGGCGCGTCGATTTCAGTTGGCCGCTGCGCCGCGCTGATCGGCGATTCGAACGCGGGCGGTCGCGCAGCCTGCGCGGTCGTCGCCGGCTGCTGCTGAAGTTCGGCCGGGTCGAGCATCGAATCGTGCTCGTTCGTACCCGCTGCCGATGGCAGGTGGGAAAGCGCAGGCGCGGAAGCATCCGAGGGCCGCTGCGAGGCCGGGCCGTGCGGGACTTCGGTCGCTGCCGGTTGCGCTTCCATTTCGGCGGCGTCGGGCGCGGACGTGGATGCTGCTGCATCCGCTTCGATGCGCGCGGTCATCGATGCTTCGTCAGCGGTGGGTGTTGCATCGTCGTCAGACGACGGCTCTGTCGCACTCGTGGCCGCCTCGAACGGCCGCGCCTGGACTGCACTCGCCGCGGTGGCATTGGAAACGGCATCCGCTGCCGAGTTCGACGCTTGCCGCGAATCCTGCACCGGCGATGCGTCGATATTCAACGCTCGTCCGTCGTCGTTGGCGGCGCTCGGAGCCGCAATCCAGGAATGATCGTTATCCGAGACCGAACCCGCGAGCACCTGCACCGAAGGCTCCGACAAACGGTCAACCGCCGGCGCGCGAACCGCTTCCGGGACAACGGTCGCGATCGACTGAGGCGCAGCGGCCGACGCATCTTGCTCCGCGTCGTCTCGACGAAGCGAAGAGGGCAGGGCGGATGCAGGAAAGCCGCCTGCAGCCGTTCCGTTCTCGGGCAGCGTTTGCGCTTCATGATCGCGAGCGAGACTCGCCCCGGCAAGCGATGTCCAGAGCGCCGCGTTTTCTTCGATGGAACGCAAGGTCGCCTGAATCGCTTCGGGCGGCGGCGGCGGCTTCGACGGCGCCGGAGCGCGAGAAAAAGCCGGCGCGGCGAAAGGCTGCACACGCACGTCGCGGGCAGCGGTGCTTCGCGTCACGTCGGCCGGCGACGCGCGCTTCGCAATGCCGCGCGACATCGGCGACGGCGAGGGCGCGGCGGCGGTCCGCGGCGGAGCCACGGCGCTCGTGCTCGTCGACAGCGAGGCTTTCGACGGCAACGGCGCGCGAGCAGGCGCGAATGACGTTCGATCGACCGCAGCAGCCGGAGCAACCGAAGCGGCCGAAGCAGCCGAACGAGCCGATGCAGCCGAGAGCGAAGGTCCCACGGCGCCACGCGCCGTCGCCTTGTCAGCCGACTTCGACGACCCGAGCGCGGCCGCCGACGTCGACAGCGAATTGAGCCATCCGTCCGGCGCGACCGGTTCGACGAAGGCCGCCGGCGCCGCCGCGCCCGCGCGTTCGAACGCAGGGCGCTTCGAGTACGCTTCCGCCGTCGCGGCGATGTTCCCCGCAGCAATTTCCGCGCGCCTCGTCGTGCGCTTGCCGGTCGAAGGCGGACGCCACACGGTCGGCCGCTGATAACGCCCGCTGCGGTTCCCCGACGACATGCCGAGCGTCAACTCGTCGTGCGCCGTGCGCAGGCTCATCGCATCGAAATGTTCTCCGCCGATACCCCGCACGGCGTATCTCCCGCCCGCCGGTTCGCGCGTGCGGCGTTCCCGCCAGCGCATCTTCCCGAGCTTCGACTTCGACTTCGACTTCGCGCCCGCCTGATCGCGCGGACGCGTCTCGCGCTCGGGTTCCTCGGACGGCGTGGTCCAGCTCTGCGGCAGGCCGAAGCCGAACGCCTCTTCGACCCAGCGGAGCACCGAACGCCAGCTGAAGTTGACGAGCCACGGAAGACTGACGAGAAGCACCAGCGCGGCCACGGCGATAGCCCCCGCAGGCTGCGCGATGCCAGCCAGCCCGCTTGCAAGCGCCCGCCCGCCGCGATTGACGTTCTCCTGCGCTTCCATCGCGCCGGCGAGCGCCCCCTCGAGCGTCGCGCTCGACAGCAGCACGCAGAAGAAGCCGAGCCACAGCCGGATCGTGCCGGGACCACGCAGGCCCGCACCGCCCGGCATCACCGATTTGACGACGCGCCAGAGAAGCGCAAGGAACCAGACGACTGATGCACCGAACCAGCCGAGAACTACCGTGTGCATGCTAAGGATGAACCAAGGTTGGGTGAGACGGATGGAACTGCTGCCCGGCAGCACGCGTCGTGCGAGCGGGCCAGGCGTATCGATCGAGCAGTTTAACGGGTCGCGACTAAACGCGACGCGCGATGGCGTGAGCGCGCAACAGCATTGGGGCAGGCCGCGCTCATGGGGCGCGTCGTGCGAAGGTGAGCACCTGGCCGTTCTCGAACGTCAACTGCAGCGATGGCGGCGGGTTCATCTGGACGCCGCTCTTCGCGACGTGCGCGAGGCCGTCGAGATAAGGCTGCTCCAGCGCGCCGATAGCCTGCGACGGGCAGGCCATGCGCGTGGCGGCAAGCGGGCCGAAGCTCAGCTTGCCGTCTTTCAGATCGTACGCGCCGGTGTAGCGATTGCAGCCGGAGAACCCGCTCGCGCGCCGGCGGCCGCTTTCGGTCGAGAAGGAAAGCGTGATCGGCTGCCCGCCTGGCCCGGCGTTAGGAAGCGTGCGCGGCTGGCCGTTCGCGTCGGTCCAGGCGGTGAGTTCCCATTGCGTGTCGTCGAGCAACTGGGTTGCGGCGGGATTGTAGGGATCGGTGGGCGGCGCGCTCGCGTCGGGATGATTCGGCATGGCGCATCCGCCGAGGAGGCTCGCCACGACGAGCGCCGCGCCGGTGCAGCGCGACAGGAGTTTCGTCGACGACCATGAGGAGAGCGAAAGCGGTGCGCGGGGCAAATGCGAGGACATCGATGATCCTGAGGCTGGCGAAAGCGTAAGGGTACCGCACGCGTCCTGTGGTTTGTCCAGCGTCGACGTGCAAGAAAACGATCAATGGCCCGATTCTCGGCGACGCACCCGGGAATTCCGGCTACGGGCGCGAGTCAATACGGCTTGTCAATATGCCGGACGGCAGAAGGGAGCGCGCGGACGGTGCGTGTTAACATCGCCGCCAACCGGTTCTCGATGGGCTCGCGCACGCCTTCGAATACCGACGCACAACCCGATTCCATTGGAGCACGCATGCAGACGGACCAGGCCGGACAGAACGTAGCAAGAGATTTTGCATCGTCGATCGGCACGCCGCTTTCTTCCCGCGCCACGCGTGTGATGCTGCTCGGCGCCGGCGAGCTGGGCAAGGAAGTGATCATCGCGCTGCAGCGCCTGGGCGTCGAAGTGATCGCGGTAGACCGATACCCGAATGCACCGGGTCATCAGGTCGCGCATCGCGCGCACGTGATCGACATGACCGATCCCGCCGCCTTGCGCGCGCTCGTTGACAAGGAGCGGCCGCATCTGATCGTGCCGGAGATCGAGGCGATTGCTACCGACGCGCTCGCTGAAATCGAAGCCTCGGGCGCCGCGGCCGTCATCCCGACGGCGCGCGCCACGCAGCTCACGATGAACCGCGAAGGCATTCGCCGTCTTGCCGCCGAAACGCTCGGCCTGCCGACTTCGCCGTATGCGTTCGCGCAATCGCTCGACGAAATGAAGGCGGCGATCGCGACAATCGGCTATCCGTGCGTCGTGAAGCCGGTGATGTCGTCGTCGGGCAAGGGACAGTCCGTGCTTCGGAGCGAGGCGGACATCGAACCGGCCTGGAATCATGCGATGGCGGGCGGACGTGTGAACCACGGGCGGGTCATCGTCGAGGGTTTCATCGACTTCGAGTACGAGATCACGCAACTCACCGTGCGCGCCGCCGATCCCGCGAGCGGCGAGACGCAGACCTTCTTCTGCGAGCCGATCGGGCACGTGCAGGTAGCGGGCGATTACGTCGAATCGTGGCAGCCGCAGCCCATGAGTCCCGCCGCGCTTGCGAAGGCGCGCGACGTCGCCGCGAAGGTCACGACGGCGCTTGGCGGCCGCGGGCTTTTCGGCGTCGAACTTTTCGTGCGCGGGGACGACGTCTGGTTCTCCGAAGTCAGCCCGCGCCCGCACGATACCGGCCTCGTCACGCTCGCGACGCAGCGCTTTTCCGAGTTCGAATTGCATGCGCGCGCCATTCTCGGCTTGCCCGTCGATACGTCGCTGAGCGCGCCCGGCGCGTCGGCGGTGATCTATGGCGGCATCGACGAAGCGGGCATCGCGTTCGAGGGCGTGCGCGACGCGCTGGCGGTGCCGGGCGCGGACTTGCGCCTCTTCGGCAAGCCCGAGAGCTTCGCGAAGCGCCGCATGGGCGTGGCGGTCGCGACCGGCGTCGACATCGGCGAGGCGCGTGAGCGGGCGAAACTGGCGGCATCGAAGGTGCGGCCGGTTTCAACGAAGTGACGGCATCGTCCGTCGACAGGAGGCCAGGGTGAAACGCTTGGGGCTGGCCGCGCTCGTCGCGGCGTGCGTGGGACTGTCGGGCTGCGGACTCGCGGCCGCGCCGTGCAGGATCGTATCGGCGGGGCTGAAGATCGTGCCGGTGGTCGGCCATGTCGCAGCTGCGCCGACCGACGTTTGCGCGGAAGTCATCGATCCATGATTAGCATGAAAACGTTTCTCGCATTCACGATGGCCGCCATGGCCATGCAATCCGCGTTCGCGATGCCGCTGACGGTCCCGCAGATCCAGGCGGAATCGACGCAAGCCACGCGCTATGACTGCAAGGACGGCAAGACCGTGTCCGTGCAGTACACGAACACGCGCAACCGGCAGAGCTTCGCCGCGCTGACCGTCGATGGTCGCAAGCTGTTGTTCGTGAGCGTCATGGCGGGTTCAGGGGCAAGGTACGTCGCCGACCGGTTCGTCTGGTGGACCAAGGGTCCGCAAGCGAATCTCTACGACGAAACCGCCCCGAAAGACTCGCCTCCGCTGCTCGCGGATTGCCACGCGCGGCCAAGATAGGCGGAACGCCCCGCGGCGGAGCGCTCCCGGGGGCGGTGCTACAATGCACGGTTTTCCGGCAATGACCGGGCCGCAGCGATGGCGGGTGGATCGCGTGCAGCGCCGGGCGGGCAAAGAGCGCCCGAAGACCGCTATGGCGGGCATCCATCCGTCGTCGCGAGAGGGTGGTGTAAGCGGTGGTCGAAGCGGTGTTCCATCGAAGGATTCGTCGCGCGGCAGCGAAGGCGCGACGCGCGACGCACCGGGCGGCCTGCCGATTGCGACAAGCGCACACCGGGCGCCTAATCTCTTGCCCATTACGTCGCGGACCTTTTCCGCGTCATCGAAACATTCACGCGTGACCGGCTGGACCATTCGAATCATCCGAAGCACCCGAGCCATCCGTTACGCGCGCCGCATCGAGCGGACCTTTAGCGAAAGCCAAGATAGTCACCATGTCTGATTCCGTCGCCACAAACACGCCCACCGAAGAAGCCGCGGCCGCGCTCACGTTCGACCAGTTCGGCCTGTCCGCCGACATTCTCAGGGCGGTGAGCGAGTCCGGCTATACCACGCCCACGCCGATCCAGGCTAAAGCCATCCCCGTCGTCCTCGCGGGCCGAGACGTGATGGGCGCGGCTCAGACCGGCACCGGCAAGACCGCGAGCTTCTCGCTGCCCATCATCCAGCGCCTCTTGCCGATGGCGAACACGAGCGCTTCGCCGGCTCGCCATCCGGTCCGCGCGCTGATGCTGACGCCGACCCGCGAGCTCGCCGATCAGGTGGCCGCCAACGTGCAGACGTACTCGAAGCACACGCCGCTGCGCAGCACGGTCGTTTTCGGCGGCGTCGACATGAACCCGCAGTCGGAGGCGTTGCGGCGCGGCGTCGAAATCCTGATCGCGACGCCGGGCCGCCTGCTCGACCACGTACAGCAAAAGACGCTGAATCTCGGCCAGGTCCAGATGCTCGTGCTCGACGAAGCCGACCGCATGCTCGACATGGGCTTTCTGCCCGACCTGCAGCGCATCCTGAATTTGCTGCCGAAGGAACGTCAGACGCTGCTCTTCTCGGCGACCTTTTCGCCGGAAATCAAGAAGCTCGCTTCGACGTATCTGCGCAACCCGCAGACGATCGAAGTCGCGCGCAGCAATTCGACCAACGCCAACGTGCGCCAGATCGTCTACGAGGTGCACGAGAGTGATAAATCCGGCGCGGTGGCCCAGATCATCCGCGAGCGGGAACTGAAGCAGGTCATCGTGTTCTGCAACAGCAAGATCGGCGCGAGCCGGCTTGCGCGCGTGCTGGAGCGCGACGGCATCGTGGCGACCGCCATCCACGGCGACCGCTCGCAAAGCGAACGGATGCAGGCGCTCGACGCCTTCAAGCGCGGTGAGGTCGAGGCGCTCGTCGCCACCGATGTCGCGGCGCGCGGCCTCGATATCGCCGAACTGCCGGCGGTGATCAACTTCGATCTGCCGTTCAACGCCGAGGACTACGTGCACCGCATCGGCCGCACGGGGCGCGCGGGCGCATCGGGCGATGCGCTGTCGCTGTGCAGCGCCAACGAGCGCAAGCAACTCGCGGACATCGAAAAGCTCATCAAGCGTCCGCTCGAGGTGCAGACGCTTCATGTGACCGCACCGGTGCGGCGCGAGGGCGCACGGCGCGACGAGCGTCCGCCGCGCGGCGAGCGCACGGAGCATCGTCATGGCGGGCGGGAGGAGGCGGGATCGCGCCGGCGCACTTCGTCCGGATCCGGTTCGTACGACCGGCCGCGCGGGCGTCAGCAGCCCATCGACGAATTCTTCCTGAAGCCGTATGAGCCGTCGCCGTCGGCGATGAAGCGGCAGGAAGAATCGCCCGAACCCGAGCGCAAGAGCGCGTCGAAGCAGCCGCTCGCGGCGTTGCTCGGGGGTCTCGGGATGCCGCGAAAGACGTCCTGATCGAAGCGAAAACGGCAGCCTTTTACGGCTGCCGTTTTTCTTTTACCGCCCGAAGCGGCGCGCCCATTGATCTGTCGCGGCGGCGTAGAAAGCATCGAGGGAAGAGGCCGACGACGCGTCGATGCCCAGATGGCACGCCGCCTGCAAGAGCGCATCGAGCGGGGCGTCGCGATTCAGCGGCGTCGCGCCGGTCTGCTTGCTGAGCTTTTCGCCGGCCTCGTTGTTGAGCACCGGCACATGCAGGTACGACGGCGTCGGCACGCCGAGGCATCGCTGAAGATAGATCTGGCGCGCGGTCGAATCGAGCAGGTCCGCGCCGCGCACGATGTGCGTGATGCCCGCCTCCGCATCGTCGACGACGACGGCAAGTTGATACGCCCACAAGCCGTCCGCGCGCTTCAGCGCGAAATCGCCGACTTCCGTCGCCAGATTCTGCGCTTGCGGCCCTTGCCAGCGATCCGCGAAGGCAATGCACGCGGCGTCTCCGTCCGGAACGCGCAAGCGCCACGCGCGCGCGGGGCGGCCGTGCAAACCGGCACGGCACGTTCCCGGATAGGCCAGCGTCGCATGGCGCGCATGAGCATGCACGAGGGAATCGGCGATCTCGCGACGCGTACAGCCGCAGGGATAAACGTGACCGGCCGCCTGCAATGCGTCGAACGCGTGGGCGTAGGCCGTATCACGCTGGCTCTGCCACACGGGCGGCTCGTCGGAATGCATGCCGAAAGCGCCGAGCGTCGCGAGGATATCGGCGGCGGCGCCGGGCACGGTTCGCGGTGCGTCGACATCCTCGATCCGCACGATCCACCTTCCGCCGTGGGCGCGTGCATCGAGATAACTCGCGAGCGCACTCACGAGCGATCCCGCGTGCAGCGGGCCGGTCGGCGAGGGCGCGAAGCGGCCGCGATAAGTCATGTACGGGCGCTTAAGCCGCCTTCGCTTCGGGATGGCACGCCGGGCAGGCTTCGCCCGGCTTGTAAAACGGCGATTGCTGGTCTTCCGCGCTCACGACCGCGCGGCACGCGAAACATTGCGCCGTCTCCGTCGGTTCGAGTTTCGGGTTGAGCGCCGTGCGGTAATCGAACACGAAGCAGTCGCCGTTGTAATGCGCGCCGCCCACTTCCTCGAAGTATTTCAGAATGCCGCCTTCGAGCTGATACACGTGCTCGATGCCCACTTCCTTCATGTGTATCGCAGCCTTTTCGCAGCGAATTCCGCCGGTGCAGAAGGAGACGACCGTCTTGCCTTCCAGGTCGGCCCGATTCTGCTCGATCACTTCGGGGAATTCGCTGAACTTGCTGATGCGGTAGTCGAGCGCGTTGTCGAAGGTGCCGACATCGACTTCGAACGCATTGCGCGTGTCGAGCATGACGACCGGGCGGCCCGCGTCGTCGTGGCCGCGGTCGAGCCACGCCTTGAGCGTGGGCGCATCGACGGCGGGCGCGCGGCCGAGTTCGGGCTTGATCGCGGGCTTCTTCATCGTGATGATTTCGCGCTTGAGCCTGACCAGCATGCGCCGGAACGGCTGCGTGTCCGACAGGCTCTCCTTGAACTGCAGATCGGCGAAGCGGCCGCCGAAGAGCGCATCCGTCCGGATGTAGTCGATGAACTCGCGCACCTGCGCGATCGGCCCTGAAATGAACAGGTTGATGCCCTCCGGCGCCAGCAGGATGGTGCCCTTCAGACCGAGCGCGTTGCAGCGCTCGGTGACGAGCGGCCGCCACGCGGCGCCGTCCTCGATGCTGACGAATTTGTAGGCGGAGAGATTCAGAATGTTCATGATGAAAGACGACGAAACGCGTGAAAACGAGACAGACGCGGCAGTGCAGAGCCGCGCAAAAGCCGTATTATCCCGCAAACCGCGCGGTCGCTTCGGCGCGCCGTGCGCCGCTTCGCACGAAGCCTTGAGCATGCGCAATTTCGACCGCGCCGGCTCCCTCGTCCGTTCGGCTAACGTGGCTTGCGCGAGGGTTTTCGCGATAGCCCGGATGTACAATGTCGGCCATGTCAGATCCCCGCTTCGTTCATCTCCGCGTCCACTCCGAATTCTCGATTGCCGACGGCATCGTGCGGCTGGACGACGTCGTCAAGGCCGCGTCGAAGGACGGCCAGGGTGCGCTCGCGCTCACCGATCTCGCCAACGCTTTCGGTCTCGTGCGCTTCTACAAGGAAGCGCGCGGCAAGGGCATCAAGCCGATTGCCGGCTGCGATGTCTGGATCACGAATCCCGCCGATCGCGACAAGCCTTCGCGCCTGCTCTTGCTCGTGCGCGACAAGACCGGCTATCTGAATTTGTGCGAATTGCTGAGCCGCGCCTGGCTGACGAATCAGTATCGCGGGCGCGCGGAAGTGATGTTCGAATGGCTCGAAGAAGGGCTCGCCGAAGGTCTGCTCGCGCTTTCGGGCGCGCAGGGCGGCGACATCGGCCTGGCGCTCGCGGCGGGCAACGAGGCGAGCGCGGAGCGACACGCCGAACGCTGGGCGAAACTGTTTCCGAACGCGTTTTACATCGAATTGCAGCGCGCCGGCCAGCCGGGCGAACAGCCCTATATTCAGGAAGCCGTCGCCTTGGCGGCGAAGCTCCGCTTGCCCGTGGTCGCGACGCATCCGCTGCAGTTCATGACCCCGGACGACTACACCGCGCACGAAGCGCGCGTCTGTATCTCCGAAGGCGATATCCTCGCGAATCCGCGCCGTCAGAAGCGCTTTACGACGGACCAGTATTTCCGCACGCAGGACGAGATGTGCGCGCTGTTCGCGGATATTCCGTCGGCGCTGGCGAACACCGTCGAAATCGCGAAGCGCTGCAATCTCACGCTCGAGCTCGGCAAGCCGAAGCTGCCGCTTTTCCCGACGCCCGATGGCATGTCGCTCGACGACTACCTCGTGCAGTTGTCGAAGGAAGGGCTCGAGGTGCGGCTCGCGCAGCTTTATCCCGATGAAGCCGAGCGCGAAGCGCAGCGCGAGACGTACTACCAGCGGCTCGATTTCGAGTGCGGCACGATCATCAAGATGGGCTTTCCGGGCTACTTCCTGATCGTGGCCGACTTCATCATGTGGGCGAAGAACAATGGCGTGCCCGTTGGACCGGGCCGCGGCTCGGGCGCGGGTTCGCTCGTGGCCTACGCGCTCGGCATCACGGATCTGGACCCGCTGCGCTATAACCTGCTGTTCGAGCGGTTCCTGAACCCGGAGCGCGTGTCGATGCCCGACTTCGACATCGACTTTTGTCAGGAAGGCCGCGACCGCGTCATCCAGTACGTGAAGGGAAAGTACGGCGCGGACGCCGTCTCGCAGATCGCGACCTTCGGCACGATGGCGGCAAAGGCGGCGGTGCGCGACATCGGCCGCGTGCTCGACCTCGGCTACATGTTCACCGACGGCGTCGCCAAGCTGATTCCGTTCAAGCCGGGCAAGCACGTCACCATCGCGGATGCGATGAAGGAAGAGCCGACGCTGCAGGAGCGCTTCGATTCCGAAGACGAAGTGCATCAGTTGCTGGAACTGGCGCAGCGCGTGGAAGGGCTGACGCGTAACGTCGGCATGCACGCAGGCGGCGTGCTGATCGCGCCCGGCAAGCTCACGGATTTTTGCCCGCTCTATACGCAGGGCGAGGACGGCGGCGTCGTCAGCCAGTACGACAAGGACGATGTGGAAGCCGTCGGCCTCGTCAAGTTCGACTTTCTCGGCCTCACCACGCTCACCATTCTGGATTGGGCGGAGCGTTATATTCGCCGGCTCGACCCGTCGAAGAAGGACTGGAGCCTCGCGCAGGTGCCGCTGGACGATCCCGCTTCGTTCACGATCCTGAAGAAAGCGAACACCGTCGCTGTGTTCCAGCTGGAAAGCCGCGGCATGCAGGGCATGCTGAAGGACGCGCAGCCGGACCGCTTCGAGGACATCATCGCGCTGGTGGCGCTGTATCGTCCCGGTCCGATGGACCTGATACCGAGCTTCTGCGCGCGCAAGCACGGGCGCGAGATCGTCGAGTATCCGGACCCGCGCGTCGAACCTGTTCTGAAAGAGACCTACGGCATCATGGTCTACCAGGAGCAGGTGATGCAGATGGCGCAGATCATCGGCGGGTACTCGCTCGGCGGCGCGGACCTGCTGCGTCGCGCGATGGGCAAGAAGAAGCCGGAAGAGATGGCGCAGCATCGCGAGCTGTTTGCCGAGGGTGCGGCGAAGAACGGCCTGTCGCGCGAGAAGTCCGACGAAATCTTCGACCTGATGGAGAAGTTCGCGGGCTACGGCTTCAACAAGTCGCACGCGGCGGCGTATGCGCTGCTCGCGTACTACACGGCGTGGCTCAAGGCGCATCATCCGGCGGAATTCATGGCGGCCAACATGTCGCTCGCCATGGACGACACCGACAAGGTGAAGATCCTCTTCGAGGATTGCATCACGAACGGCATGAGCGTGCTGCCGCCGGACATCAACCGTTCGGCGTACCGCTTCGAGCCGGTCGCGGAAGCCGACGGCAAGCGTTCGAGGACCATCCGCTACGGTCTCGGCGCGGTGAAGGGCAGCGGTCAGAACGCGATCGAGGAAATTCTGCGCGCGCGCGAGGACGGCCCGTTCGTCGATTTGTTCGATTTCTGCGAGCGCATCGACCGTCGCGTCGTGAATCGTCGCACGGTGGAGGCCCTGATTCGCGCCGGCGCGTTCGACACCGTCCACGCGAATCGCGCGCAACTGCTCGCCTCGGTGCCGATGGCGATGGAAGCCGCGGAGCAAGCCGCCGCCAATGCAATGCAGGCCGGCCTGTTCGACATGGGCGACGCGCCGCTCGCGAAGCACGAATACGTCGATGAACCCGCGTGGTCGGACAAGAAGCGTCTGCAGGAAGAGAAGACGGCGCTCGGCTTCTACCTGTCAGGCCATCTTTTCGATGCCTACAAGAGCGAAGTGCGGCGCTTCGTGCGGCAGAAGATCGGCGAGCTGAAGGAAGGGCGCGACAAACTCGTGGCGGGCGTAATTTCGTCGTTGCGCACGCAGATGACCCAGCGCGGGAAGATGCTGATCGTCAATCTCGACGACGGCACCGGCCAGTGCGAAGTGACCGTGTTCAACGAGCAGTTCGAAGCGAACAAGGCGCTGTTCAAGGAAGATGAGTTGCTCGTGGTGCAGGGGCAGGCGCGCAACGATGCGTTCACGGGCGGCATTCGCTTTACCGTCGATACGGCGATGGACCTCGAACGCGCGCGCAGCCGGTACGCGCAGTCGGTGAAAGTCGAGATGAACGGCAACGCCGATGCGCTGCGTCTGAAGCGCGTGCTGGAAGCGCATACGGCGGGGGCGGAGGCGCCTGCGGCTCCCGTTGCGGCGCCGTCGCGCGAGAACGGGCGCGCGCGTCAGCCGGCGCCGATTCCGAACGGGCTCAATGTGAGCATCGTGTATCGCAGTGAGCACGCGGAAGGCGAAGTGCGGCTCGGGGATGCATGGCGCGTGAAACCCACCGACGAACTGATTACCGCGTTGCGCGGGGAGTTCGCGGGGAGTGAGATCGAGATTGTTTATTGATCGGCCGCTTCGTTCAGGTGCGCGAGCTTGAGGAAGCGGTAATACACGGTCTGAGCGTTGAAGACGGCGATCATGAAGCCCGATCGCCCGTCGAGGAAACCGCGCCGCAGCACGTAGGTCCTCAGGAAGGCCCAGAGTCCTCGCGTGATCGCCGTGCCGAGGCTTCCCCGCTTGCCGGCGGCATGGCGCTGCAGCGCCCCGGCCGTCGAGTACGCGTTGAGCTTGCGCAAGACCGTTTCGAAGTCTTCATAAGAGTAGTGCATCAGCTTGCCTTCGAGCCGCGCGGCGGGCGTGCCGCTCTGCACGACGAGGCGCTCGTGCACGAGATCATCCGAGAAGCGCGCGCAACCGCGTCTGAAGAGGCGCGGAATCCAGTCGGGGTACCAGCCGCTATGCCTGATCCACTGGCCGCAGAAGCTCGACAGGCGATCGACCGCATACACGTCGGCGCGGGGATTCGCCATCGCGGCCCGGATGGCCGTCGCCAGTTCCGGCGTCACGATTTCATCTGCGTCGATCGAAAGCACCCAGTCTGTAGAGAGCGCGTCGAGTGCGCGGTTCTTCTGCGGCCCGAAACCCGGCCATTCGCGCCGGACCAGCACGCGCGCGCCGTGTGCCTTCGCGATGTCCACCGTCGCATCGGTGCTGCCGCCGTCGATCACGACGATGTCGTCGGCGAAGGAAACCGAGTCGAGGCATTGCGCGAGCCGTGCGGCCGCGTTGTGCGTGATGATGGCGATGCCGAGGCTTGCGTGCGTCATGAGGTGAAGCGGAGTTGACCGTGGCGCGTATTTTAAGACCATCGGTTGCGATTTACGCTTCGAGGCTTGATGAGTCGCGGGTGGCCGACGGTTTACAATGGCGGATTGTTGTGGCGCGGGGCTTATGTCGCCCGGCGCGGTTCTTCGTCCGGCTGACGCATTCGCGAGCCGGGACAACGCAACGGCAGAGGATCATTTGAGCGAGAAGCAGACACTTAGGAAGACCATCGGCGAGGGCGAGAATTCATCGTCCACCGCCGTCATGCGGCGGCTCTGGCCGTATCTGCGGCCGCTCATGGGCTTCGTGCTCCTCGGTCTTCTCGCGATGGGCTTCGTCGCCGCGAGCGAGGCCGGCATCCCGATGCTGCTGAAGCCCTTGCTCGATCACGGCTTCGGCACCAAGGGCAGCGACAAGGCGCGGTGGGTCGTGCCGGTTGCGGTGATCGGCCTCGCGCTGGTACGCGGCGCCGCGCAGTATGCTTCCGGCTACTTCCTTTCGTATGTGTCGAACAAGATTCTGCTGCAGTTGCGTCTGCAGATGTTCGATCGCATGATCCACACGAGCGCGGGCTTCTTCCAGCGCGAGACGGCAAGCACGGTCATCAACGCGATCGTCTTCGAAGTCAATCAGATCCTTCAGGTGTTGTCCGGCGTCGTGGTGACGCTCGTGCGGGATTCGCTCACTGTCGTCTTCCTGCTTGGCTATCTATTCATCCTGAACTGGCGTCTCACGCTGATCGTCGCGGTGATTTTGCCCGCCATCGGCTGGCTCGTGTCGAAGATCAACCGGCGCTTGCGTCGGCTGAATCGCGAACATCAGATGCTGACGAACGAGCTGTCGTATATCGTCGAAGAGACGGTGGGCGGTTATAAGGTCGTGAAGGTGCACAACGGCGAACCGTACGAGATGGGGCGCTTCTCGGAAATGAGCGGGCGCTTGCGCGGCTACGCGATGCGCATGCAGGTGTCCGGCGGTCTCGCACAGCCGCTCACGCAGTTCCTCGCTTCCATTGCGCTCGCCATCGTCATTACCATCGCGGTGTTGCAATCGGCGAGCGACCAGACCACGGTCGGCGGCTTCGTCGCGTTCGTCACGTCGATGCTGCTCGTCATTTCGCCGCTGAAACATCTGATCGACGTGAACCAGCCGCTTCAGCGCGGCGTGACGGCGGCCGAGCTGATCTTCGGGCTCATCGATGAACCGCCGGAGCCTGCGGGCGGCGGGCGGCCGCTTGCGCGCGCCGAGGGCAGCATCGAATTCCGGCACGTGTCGTTTAATTACGGCACGCAGGACCGCGCCACGCTCGACGACGTCTCGTTCAAGGTCGCGCCCGGTGAAATGGTCGCGCTGGCGGGACCGTCGGGGAGCGGCAAAACCACGCTCGTCAACCTGCTGCCGCGCTTCTTCGATCCGGCGGGCGGCCAGGTGCTCGTCGACGGCGTACCCATCACCGAATACGCGCTGCACGATCTGCGCGCGCAGATTGCGATGGTCAGTCAGGACGTCGTCCTTTTCAACGACACGATCGCCGCGAACGTCGCATACGGCACCGTTCCGGACCGCGACCGGGTGCTCGCCGCGCTGGCTGCAGCGAATCTGGCGGACGTGATCGCGTCGCTGCCCGACGGCATGGACACGCTAATCGGCGGCAACGGTATGCGGCTGTCGGGTGGACAGCGGCAACGGCTGGCCATTGCGCGCGCCATCTACAAGGACGCGCCGATTCTGATTCTCGACGAAGCGACGTCCGCGCTCGATTCAGAGTCGGAGCGGCACGTGCAGTCCGCACTGGAAACGCTGATGAAAGGCCGCACGACGCTCGTGATCGCGCACCGGCTGTCGACGATCGAGCGCGCCGACCGCATTCTCGTGCTGGAAGCGGGCAGGATCGCGGAGCAGGGCAGTCATGCGGAGCTGCTGCGGCTCGGTGGTCTGTACGCGCATCTGCATCGCATCCAGTATCAGCAACAGGCGGCGTGAAGCCGTTCTGCTGCGTTCCATTCCACAACTCGCCTTTGTCGAACGAGCAGTTTCCAACATGCAAGCGATCGCAGAATGAAGCGGGTTCTGATAGTGAAGGTCAGTTCGTTGGGCGATGTGATCCAGGCACAGGCGGTGGTCGGTGATCTGCATCGCGCGTTTCCGGGGCTGAAGGTCGACTGGGCGACCGACGAGAATTTCGCCGACATACCGCGCTGGAATGCGGGCGTCGCCCGGGTGTTGTGCGCGCCGCTGCGTCGCTTCAAGAAGGCGCGGAACCTGCAGGATCTGAAGGCCATCTGGGCGTCGATTGCCGATTTGCGGCGCGAGCGTTACGACGCCGTGTTCGACCTGCACGGCGTGTACAAGAGCGCGATCATCTCGTTTCTGGCCCGCTCGAAGCGCCGGTTCGGTTACTCGAACGTGAACCTCGGCGAGCGTGGCGCGGCGTTCGCGTACACGCACCGGTTCGCGCCTCGCCATGACGCGAACGCATGGCGAGGCATGCGCCAGACACTGGCCGACACGCTCGGTTATGCGATCGAAGCGGCCCCGCCCAGCGTATTCGCAATTCCGAAGCCCGCCGCGCCGCTTCCAGTGACGAAGGACATGCCGTACGCGTTGCTCTTTCACGCGACGTCGAAGGCGGAGAAGAAGTGGCCGCTCGACAGGTGGATTGCGGTCGCGCAGGCGCTCGTCGCGCGGGGCGTGACGCCGCTCCTTCCGTGGGGCTCCGACGCCGAGCGGCGCGACGCCGAAGCGATCGCGCAGAGCGTGGCGGGCGCGCGCGTGCTGCCCCGTCTGACGCTCGAAGCGATGGCTCAGCATATCGCGCTGGCCGCGCTGGTCGTCGGAACGGACACGGGTCTCGTGCATCTCGCGAGCGAATTGCGGCGTCCGACGGTGATGATTTTCAGCGCGACGTCGCGGCCGCACTTCGGTGTAGATATTCCCGGCTTGTGCGTCTCGATCGGCGATAAAGACAATCCGCCGTCCGTCGAACAGGCCCTTGCGGCCATTGGTTCCGTAATTGAGCGTTTTTGAAGATACTGGTTACGGATTTCTACGCAGTGGTAAGGCGCCGGGTCGTCGAGTTGCGCGACCGAGGCGGTTTATCGGCGTGTCGCATCCGCTTCGCATCGGTGACGGCATGCGTCGCGACAAGACTCTCTCCATTGGTCACTAAGCCAAATGCCTAACGCAGTGCCCGAGCCGACCATTCACCTCATCAACGGTTTCATGAATGAGAACGGCGGCAGCGAGCAGGAAGCCCTGCATCTCGCCCGTCTGTTACGCGATCGCAGCGATCTCACGCTGTGGTCGCCGTCGTCGCGTTGTTCGCCCGACCTTGCGCGTCGCCACGGCATTCGGCGGATCGGGCTCGGGGCGGGGCATCGTCCGAACGGCGGGACGTACGTGTTCATCGGCTCGCACTGGCGCAACAAGCTGTGGCCGTATCTGTGCCGCGCGCCGCAGCGTCTGATCTACGTGTACAACACGTTCCATCCGAAGATCCTCTCGCTAACCTCGACGCATCCTCCGATGCTGCGCTGGCCGCGCACCGAATACGTGTTCATTTCGGAGTTTCAAAGGAGACTGCTGGGCGTCGACGGGGAAGTGCAGCCCTCTCCCATCGATATCGTGCAGTTCTCGCCCGCCGCGCAACGGCATCGGGACGACGCACGCCCGGTCATCGGACGCCTGAGCCGCGATACGCTCGACAAGCACGATCTCGAAGACATCGCGCTCTATCAGGCATGGGCCGACGAGGGCGCCGCGATACGCCTGCAAGGCGCGACCGCTCTGCGCGATGCCGCCGAGGGCGCGCTCGCCGATTCTCCGCTCGTTCAGATGCTGCCCGAAGGCGCGATGCCCGCCGTGACTTTCCTCCAGAGCCTCGATGTCTTTTATTATCGGACGGGCGCGCACGTGGAGACATTCGGACGGGTCGTGCTCGAAGCGATGGCGTGCGGCCTGCCGGTCGTTTGTCACCGGCGCGGCGGCTACGCCGAATGGATTCGCCATGGCGAGAACGGCTTCCTGTTCGATACGACGAAGGAGGCGCGCGGTCTCGTCAGCACGTTGCTGAAGGATCGGGCGCTGCGCGAATCGATCGGAGAGCGAGCCCGCCGCACGGTCGAGTCGATCTATTCGGACGACGCGCTGCGAAGCCGTGCCGATTTCTATCTGCGTGGCGCGCAATGAAGCAACGGGGCAGCGGAAACACATAATGCAAGTCACACAGATCAAAAAGCTGGGCCGGTCGGGTACCGAGTCCTATCAATTGCTGCTGGCAAGATGGTTCGCCATCCTGACGCTTTGTCTTGTGCCGATTTCGACGGCCGGCGTGAATCTCGGCTCTGCCGTGTTCGCCATCCTGGCGCTGATATCGCCCGAAGTATGGCGGCGTGCGCGTACGCTGCGCCTGCGGTCGCCGGCGGCGCTGGCGGCGCTCGTATTGTTCCTGGCGCTCGCATTGAGTCTCGCGTACACGTCGCCGGGAATGAACGAGGCGGTCGACTTTCTGATGAAGTATCGAAAGCTGCTCTTCATACCGCTGCTTTTTCTGGTCTTTTCCGACGATGAATCCGCCGCATGGGCAAGCCTTGCCGTGTGGGGGCTTTTCGCGTCGCTCGTGTTGACGATGGTCCTGACCTACACGAACTATTTCGGCTGGACCGCCGTGGGACCGGTGCATGGCACCGACGCGGTGACGAGGCCGTGGGTCTTCAAGGATCACATTTCCGGCGGCCTGATGATGGCGTTCCTCGTCTGCCTCGCGTCATCGCTCGCGAAGGCGGCGAAACACGCGGGCGCGAGCAGGGCGCTCTATGTGGTCGCAGTGCTGGCAATGGTCAACGTGCTGTTCGTGCTGCAGGGACGCACGGGGCAGGTGGTCGCGATTGCGTACATCGCCATCTATCTCGTCATGCACGCGGCACAGTTTCGCCGGTACGACCAGCGCGCCCGCTGGATCGCGGCCGTCGGCGCGATCATCGTATGCATGTGCGTCGGAGCATTCGTCATGTACGGGAAGGATTCGCGCCTCGCCGATACCGCCCAGGAAATCACCCAGTTCGAAACGCAGAACAAGAACACGTCGATGGGCGTGCGTATCGAGTTCTACCGGCGCAGCATCGCGCTGATGGCGGAGCGGCCGATCGCCGGTTTCGGCGTCGGGAGCGTGCGCACGCAGTTCGAGCGGCTCGCGAGCACGCAGACGGGCGGGCGCGCGGCGATGGCGGGCAATCCGCACAACGAGTTCTTCCTGATGGGCGTGCAACTCGGGCTCATCGGCGTTGCGCTCTTTGTCTGGTTCCTGGTCGCCGTGGGAAAAGCGTGTCAGCGCCTCGCCGAGCCTGCGCGGGGCATCGCGCAGGGCTATCTCTTTGCGTTCGCGCTGGGCTGTCTCGCGAACTCGTTGCTGCTGAATTTCACCGAGGGCAACCTGTTCGTGTTCCTGATCGGGATACTGATCAGCGCCGCGCCGAAGTCAGGCGGGCACAGCCGGGCAGTGTAGACGGGCGATGCGAGGCCTCCCTCACATCAACACAATGTCATACTGCTCCTGACTCAAATTCGACTCCACCTGCAGCGAAACCGGCTTCCCGATGAAGTCCATCAGCATCGCCAGATGCTGAGACTCTTCTTCGAGAAAAAGATCGATGACCTGCTGCGAAGCCACCACGCGAAATTCGCGCGGATTGAACTGCCGCGATTCGCGCATGATCTCGCGCAGCACGTCGTAGCAAACGGTCCGCGGCGTCTTCACTTGCCCCTTGCCCTGACAAGTCGGACACGGCTCGCACAACACATGCGCAAGCGATTCCCGCGTGCGCTTGCGCGTCATCTCCACGAGCCCGAGCTGTGAAAAGCCATTGACGGTCACGCGCGTCCGATCCCGCGACAACGCCTTCTTCAGCTCCCCCAGAACCTGATCGCGATGCTCGACATTCTCCATGTCGATGAAATCGATGATGATGATCCCGCCGAGATTCCTCAACCGCAGTTGCCGCGCGATCGTATGCGCCGCTTCGAGGTTGGTCTTGAAGATCGTATCGTCGAAATTGCGCGCGCCGACGTAGCCGCCGGTGTTCACGTCGATGGTCGTCATCGCTTCGGTCTGGTCGATCATCAGATAGCCGCCCGACTTGAGATCGACGCGCCGCGACAGCGCCCGCAATATCTCCGCCTCGATGTTGTACAAATCGAAAAGCGGCCGCTCGCCAGTGTAGTGATGCAGCCGCGACGCCACCGCCGGCGTGAACTCCGCCGCGAAATCCGCGAGCATCTGATACGTCTCGCGTGAATCCACCTGGATGCGCGTGGTCTCGTCGTTGACGAAATCGCGCAGCACGCGTTGCGCGAGATTCAAATCCTGATAGAGCAGCGTCGTCGGCGGCACGCGCTGCGCCTGCGTCACGATGGTCGCCCACGTCTTGCGCAAGTACGCGACATCGGCGGCAAGCTCCTCGCTCGTCGCGTCTTCCGCAATCGTACGCACGATATAGCCGCCTTTCTCGTCGGCCGGCAGCACGGCGGTCAGCCGCGCACGCACCGCCTCGCGATCCGCTTCGCTTTCGATCTTCTGCGAGATGCCGATATGCGGCTCCTGCGGCAGATACACCAGGGTGCGTCCCGCAATGCTCACTTGCGTCGAAAGCCGCGCGCCCTTGGTGCCGATCGGGTCCTTCACGACCTGCACCATCAGCGCCTGTCCTTCGAACACGATCTTCTCGATCGGCACATGCGCGCCCGATCCATGCGGCTCCCCCGCAATGCGCGGATGCCAGATATCGGCGACATGAAGAAACGCCGCGCGCTCCAGGCCGATATCGATGAACGCCGATTGCATGCCCGGCAGCACACGCACGACCTTGCCGAGATACACATTGCCGACGCGTCCGCGCGACAGCGTACGCTCGACATGAAGCTCCTGAACAGCGCCTTGCTGAACCAGTGCGACGCGGGTTTCCTGCGGTGTGACGTTGATCAGGATTTCTTCGTTCATGGCCTGTTTAGAATTCGACGCGCGCCACGCGCAAGAGTGCTGCCGTTTCGAAAAGGGGCAGACCCATGATACCCGAATAGGACCCGTCGATTCGCTCGATGAACTCCGCAGCGCGGCCCTGTATGCCATACGCGCCGGCCTTGCCGAGCGGCTCGCCCGTGGCCGCATAGCGTTGCAGCGCAGCACGGTCCACAGGCGCGAAGCGCACGGCCGAACGCGACAACACCGGCTCGAGCAGCGCGCCTTGCGCATCCACGACGGCGATGGCGGTCAGCACTTCGTGCTCGCGCCCGGCGAGGCGTTTGAGCATCGCGATAGCGTCTTCTTCGTGCAGGGGCTTGCCGAGAATATGACCGTCGATGGTCACGGTCGTATCGGCGACGAGGATCGGTGCGACGGCGTGACTGCCCGCGAGCAGGCGATCACGCGCGGCATGTGCCTTGAGCGCACATACGCGCATGACATACGCATCGGCGGATTCGCCGGGCAGTTCGGCTTCGAGCGCTTCGGCGTCTTCGTCGGCGCGCGGCAGCAGCAGTTCATAGCGCACGCCGAGTTGCCTGAGCAACTCCTGTCGACGCGGACTTTGTGAGGCGAGATAAACGTAGGGATGAGCGGACATCGGATAGTTGAAGTTCGAAGCGCGCGGCTTTCGACGTCCAACCAGGGCGAACGATGAGAAAGACTCACGCGCGGTGATAAGGATGATTCTGCGTGATGCTCCACGCCCGGTAAAGCTGCTCGGCGAGCAGCACGCGCACCATGCCGTGCGGCAGCGTCAAACTCGACACGCGCAGCATGATTTCGGCGCGGGCCTTCACTTCGGGCGCGAGCCCATCCGCGCCGCCGATCACGAAGGCGACATCGCGCCCGTCCTGCTGCCAGCCCGGCAGGGCGCCCGCCAGTTGCATCGTGGTCCAGTCGCGGCCGCGTTCATCGAGTGCGACGACGCGCGCGTTCTTCGGCAAGGCGGCTTCGATACGCTGCTTCTCCGCAGCCATCACGCTCTCTGCGTTGCGCCCCGACGATCGTTGCTCGGGCTTGATCTCCTTCAGCTCGATGCGCAACTCGGGCGGCATGCGCTTCGCGTATTCCTCGAAGCCATTCGTGATCCAGTCGGGCATCTTGTGTCCGACGGCAAGGATGACCAGCTTCATGAAGACGCGATTTACGCCTGCTTGCGCGCAGTCTTGCGTGCGGGGCGTTTGACTGCCGGCGCGTCGTCTTCGTCTTCATCCTCGTCTTCGTCCGCGGTGACGCGCGCGCCGCCGAACATGCTCGGCTTCTGCAGCTTCACGCGCACGGGCTTGTCGCCCCAGACTTCCTCGAGGTTGTAGTACTGGCGCAGCGCCGGCTGAAGGATGTGCACGACCGCGTCGCCGCAATCGACCAGCACCCATTCGCCGATGTCTTCGCCTTCCGTGCTGATGATGTCGCCACCCGCTGACCGGACCTTCTCGCGCACGCTGTTGGCGAGCGCCTTGGTCTGCCGGTTCGACGTCCCGCTCGCCACGACCACGCGGTCGAACAGCGACGTCAGATGGCTCGTGTTGAACACCTTGATGTCTTGCGCCTTGACGTCTTCGAGACCGTCGATGATCGCGCGTTGAAGCTTTTGAAGTTCCATAGTTACCGTTGATACAGGTGATGTTGAACAATATAGTCCCATACGGCCGATGGGACCTGGGCGCGCGCGTCATGGGCGCCCGCGCCTGCCGTCGTGCTCGCTGCGTGGCGAATCGCCGTTGCGGATACATCCAGAAGCAGCGTCTCGTCGATCAGCACATGACCGTGCGTGGTTCTCTGCAGCACGTCGGCTGGCGCCCGGCGCTCGGCCACTTCGGCCGCGACGGCAGGCGGCAATGTGCCGGTATCGAAGCCGGGCCGCGTTTCGACGCACACGTGCGCGAAATCGAAGAGGCGCTTCCAGTCGTGCCACGAATCGAGCTTGACGAGCTGATCGGCGCCGATCAGAAGCGCCATCGAGGCCGCTCCGCCTTCGCGCTCGCGCCAGTGGGCGAGCGTATCGACCGTGTACGTGGCGCCTTCGCGCTCGATTTCATCGGTGGCGACGGTGATCGTCACGCCGTTGAGATCGAGCGATGCCGCCGCCGCACGCGTCATGGCCAGCCGATGACGCGGCGCCGACACGCCTTCCTTCTGCCACGGCTGGCCCGCCGGCAGCAGCACCAGTTCCGTCAGCTGCAGCAAGCCGGCGAAGCGCCGGGCGAGTGCGAGATGGCCTGCGTGGATGGGATCGAAAGTGCCGCCGAGCAAGCCGATGCGCTTCGCGCAGAGAGCGTTCGCGCCGGCGTAACTGGAAGGCCCGGTCACAGCCATTCCCTGCGCACCAGGAAGTCGCGGTAAAGCCGCGCTTCCGGCGTGCCGGGTTCCGGTTGCCAGTCGTAGCGCCAGTTGGCGACGGGCGGCATCGACATGAGAATGGACTCCGTGCGTCCGCCGCTTTGCAGCCCGAAATGCGTGCCGCGGTCGAAAACGAGATTGAATTCGACGTAGCGGCCTCGCCGGTACGCCTGAAATTCGCGTTCGCGCTCGGTCCAGGGCGTATCACGCCGGCGTTCGATGATCGGCATATACGCCTTCAGAAACGCATCGCCGACGCTTTGCAGCATCGCGAACGAACGCCCGAAACCCGGCTCGGAGAAGTCATCGAAGAAGATTCCGCCGATGCCGCGCGGTTCGTTTCGGTGCTTCAAATAAAAATACTCGTCGCACCAGGTCTTGAAACGCGGGTACAGGTCCGCGCCGAACGGACTCAGGGCATCGCGGCACACGCGGTGAAAATGCACCGCGTCTTCCTCGTACCCATAAACGGGCGTGAGATCCATCCCGCCGCCGAACCAGAAAACGGGTGTTTCACCGTCCTTGAGCGCGATCAGCATCCGCACGTTCATGTGCACGGTCGGGCAGTGCGGATTGCGCGGATGCAGCACGAGCGATACCCCCATCGCCTCGAAGCCGCGCCCGCCAAGCTGCGGACGCGCCGCGCTCGCGGACGGCGGGAGCGCGTCGCCCTGAACGTCCGAGAAACCGATGCCGCCGCGCTCGAAAAATCCGCCGCCTTCGAGAATGCGCGTCACGCCGCCGCCGCGCAGATGCGCACCGGGCTCGCGAGTCCAGGCGTCGGTGGCGAAGGGCGTGCCGTCGAACGCGCCGAGCGCATCGGCAATGGAAGCCTGAAGGCTCGTCAGGTAGTCGCGCACAGCCACGATGTCGGGCGATGCGTCCAGTCGTGCCTGATTGTCCGCGCTGCGGTTCGGTTCACTCATCGATCGATGCACTGCGCCAGCCGGTGGCGCTCAGGTAAGAGATGCGCTTGAAACAGACTGCCGGACACGAGGTCCGGCAGCACGGTGTCGCGTGGCGCTGCGTTCGCGTGTCAGCCGTGACGGTCGGCCTGCTTGCGGTTGACCGCGCGATAGCCGATGTCGCGGCGATACTGCATGCCATCGAACGAGATCTGGTTGACTGTATCGTAGACCACGGATTGCGCGCCGCGCACGGAATCCGCCAGGCCCACGACGCACAGCACGCGTCCGCCGGACGTCGTCAACTTGCCGTCAGCGAGCGTCGTGCCCGCGTGAAAGGTCACCGAATTGTCGGTTTCGGCCGGAATGCCGTTGATCCGGTCGCCCTTGCGCGGCGTTTCCGGATAGTTGTACGCGGCGAGAACCACGCCCAGCGCCGTGCGGCGATCCCAGTCGAGTTCGGCGCCGTCGAGCTTGCCGTCGATGGCCATTTCCACGACCTTCGAGAAATCGCCCTTGAGACGCGCCATGATCGGCTGCGTTTCGGGGTCGCCCATGCGGCAGTTGAATTCGAGCGTCTTCGGATTGCCGTTCGCGTCGATCATCAGGCCGGCGTACAGAAAACCGGTATAGCGGATGCCTTCGTTCTCCATGCCGCGCACCGTCGGCAGGATGATTTCGCGCATCACGCGGGCGTGCAGTTGCGGCGTGACGATCGGCGCGGGCGAATACGCGCCCATGCCGCCCGTGTTCGGGCCGCGGTCGCCGTCGAGCAGGCGCTTGTGATCCTGGCTGGAGGCGAGCGGCAGCACATGCTTGCCGTCCACCATCACGATGAAGCTCGCTTCCTCGCCGGTCAGGAATTCCTCGATCACGACGCGCGCGCCGGCATCGCCGAACTGGTTGTCGGCGAGCATGGAATCGACGGCGGCGTGGGCTTCCTCCGCGTTCATCGCGACGACGACGCCCTTGCCGGCGGCGAGACCGTCCGCCTTCACGACGATCGGCGTGCCTTTCGCGTCGATGTAGGCGTGCGCGGCGGCCGCGTCGGTGAACGTTTCGTATTCGGCGGTCGGGATGTTGTGGCGTTTCATGAACGCCTTGGCGAAGTCCTTCGAGCTTTCCAGCTGCGCGGCTTCTTTCGTCGGCCCGAAAATCCTGAGACCGCGCGAGCGGAACAGATTAACGATGCCCGCCGCGAGCGGCGCTTCCGGTCCGACGACCGTCAGCGACACGTGCTCGTTCTCGACGAAATCGGCGAGCGCCGCCGGATCGGTGATGTCGATGTTGCGCAGGCGCTCGTCTTGCGCGGTGCCGCCGTTGCCGGGCGCCACATAGACGATCTGCACGCGCGGCGACTGCGCGAGCTTCCATGCCAGCGCATGTTCGCGACCGCCGGAACCGACGACGAGTAACTTCATTTGAATCCCCGAAAAACTGGTGTTAAAGCAGTGGCGGCGCACCGGACGGCGCGCATCGAGCGCGAGCGCTGGCTAAGACACGGCAAAACGAAGGCGGCTCGCGCGGACATCGGCTGCGTCACGCGCCTTCCCAACCGTCGAACTCAAGCGAAACGCGTTCCCACAATCGCCGCAATCGCCGCAATCGCCGCAACGGCCGCAGCCCGACGTCACGCGTCGTTGATCGCGGCGTTTGTATAGACTTCCTGCACGTCGTCGAGATTTTCCAGCGCGTCGAGCAGCTTTTGCATCTTCACCGCGTCGTCGCCGCTGAATTCGACTTCCGTCTGCGGTTTCATCGTCACTTCGGCGAGTTCGGCCTTGAAGCCCGCGGCTTCGAGCGCGTCCTTCACCTTCTGGAAGTCGTTCGCCGGGCAGATCACTTCGATGCTGCCGTCCTCGTTCGTCACGACGTCGTCCGCGCCGGCTTCGAGCGCCGCGTCCATGAGCGTGTCTTCGGACGTGCCGGGCGCGAACAGGAACTGGCCGACGTGATCGAACATGAACGACACCGAGCCGTCCGTGCCCATGTTGCCGCCGAACTTCGAGAACGCGTGGCGCACTTCCGCGACGGTGCGGGTGCGGTTGTCCGTCATGGTGTCGACGATGATCGCCGCGCCGCCGATGCCATAGCCCTCGTAGCGGATTTCTTCGTAGTTCGCACCATCGACGCCGCCGACGCCGCGCTGGATCGCGCGGTTGACGTTGTCCTTCGGCATGTTGGCGTCGTAGGCCTTGTCGACGGCGAGCCGCAGGCGCGGGTTCGAATCGATGTCGCCGCCACCCATGCGCGCCGCGACCTGGATTTCCTTGATGAGGCGCGTCCAGACCTTGCCTTTCTTCGCGTCGGCCGCGGCCTTCTTATGCTTGATGTTGGCCCATTTCGAATGACCCGCCATTACCTTTCTCCGTCGCGCGCGGCGAGAAACCGAGCGCCAAATGTGCTGTGATGCGTGCTGAAAATGTCCGCGCCGCCTGGGTTCGCGCGTGGTTGCGTGGTCGAGCGGCAAGCTGGATTCCGTCGGTCAAGCGCGTTTCGCTTGAAGCGTCTTTCGCACGCGCCACCGGGGACGCAGCGCCCGATCGACCGATTAGGAACAGACCGAAATTTTATCATGGCCCCAAGCGGCGGCAGCACCCGCCTGGCCGAACGGACGATGAAAACGAAACCGCCGCACGGGCGTGCGGCGGCGCGGGCGGAGCAGCGAAGCGCGAAAGCGCGTCAGTTGCGCGTGCCGAACAGGCGGTCGCCGGCATCGCCGAGGCCGGGGATGATATACGCATGCTCGTTCAGATGCGAGTCCAGCGACGCCACGTAGAGCTTGACGTCCGGATGCGCGTCCTGGAACACCTTCACGCCCTCCGGCGCGGCCACGAGCGCCACGAAGATGATGTTCTCGTCCTGCACGTTGCGGCGCTTCATCACGTCGACGGCGTGTACGGCCGAGTAACCGGTCGCGACCATCGGATCGCACAGGATGAACACGCGCTCTTCCAGATCGGGCGGCAGGCGCACGAGATACTCGACCGGACGATGATCGTCCGCGCGATACACGCCGATATGCCCGACGCGCGCCGACGGAATCAGGTCGAGCAGGCCGTCCGACATGCCGATGCCCGCGCGCAGCACCGGCACGATCGCGAGCTTCTTGCCGGCGATGACCGGCGCGTCGATTTCGACGAGCGGGGTGGCGACGCGCTTCGTCGTCAGTTGCAGGTTGCGCGTGATCTCATAGCCCATCAGCAGCGTGATTTCCCGCAGCAGTTCGCGGAACGTGCGCGTCGACGTGTCCTTGTCGCGCATGTGCGTGAGCTTGTGCTGGATCAGCGGGTGATTGAGGATGAAGAGATTCGGGAAGCGGCTGTCTTGTTTCATGGGTCTCGCGCGGTGCGCGTCCTGCTCGGGTGATGGTCCTGCCTCAGGCGATGAGCGCGGCGCGCACGGAGCGAGCGCCGGACAAGGCAGTGGCGACAGTTTACCGAAAAGGCCGGCATCGTTTAGGAATAATCGTCCGCTGGCTGTCCGCGGCTCTGTGCATCGCGACCGCCGACGTTGCCGCCCCGATTCTTCTAGAATGCGCGTGAGACGTTTCGAAGCGCGCAACAGATTCGCATCGCGCTTCGCTTCGAGCCAATTATTCGAACACGCAACGACGACATGGAGGATGGACGATGGATCTGGGAATCGCGGGGCGCACCGCGCTCGTATGCGCAGCAAGCAAGGGACTCGGGCGCGGCTGCGCGGAAGCGCTCGCCGCCGAGGGCGTGAATCTGGTGATCACGGCGCGCACGGCCGAAACGCTCGAAGCCACTGCCGAGAGCATCCGTTCGAAGTACGGCGTGGATGTGCAGGCCGTCGCGTGCGACATCACCACGCCCGCCGGTCATGCCGCGGCGCTCGCCGCCTGCCCGCAGCCGGACATCCTCGTGAACAACGCGGGCGGCCCGCCGCCGGGCGACTTCCGCAACTTCACGCATGAAATGTGGATCAAGGCGCTCGAAGCAAACATGCTGACGCCGATCGAGCTGATCAGGCGGACCATCGACGGCATGATCGATCGCGGTTTCGGGCGCATCGTAAACATCACGAGTTCGTCGGTGAAGGCGCCGATCGATGTGCTCGGTCTCTCGAACGGCGCGCGCTCGGGGCTGACCGGCTTCGTCGCGGGCGTGGCGCGCAAGGTCGCGTCCACCGGCGTCACCATCAACAACCTGCTGCCGGGCACCTTCGACACCGACCGCGTCGCCGTCACGTTCGAGGCGCAGGCGAAGGCGCAGAACATCACCGTCGAAGAGGCGCGCGCACAGCGGGCGCAGGCGCTGCCGGCGGGGCGCTTCGGCCACGCCGACGAGTTCGGCAGAACGTGCGCGTTCCTGTGCAGCGTGCATGCGGGCTACATCATCGGGCAGAACGTCCTGATCGATGGCGGCGCTTATCCGGGGACGTACTGAGCATGAGCACGCGCGTCGCGCTGATCGCGCACGACATGAGAAAGGACGACATCGTGGCGCTCGCGGGCCAGTATGCCGAGACGCTCGCGCAGTGCCGGCTCGTCGCGACCGGAACGACGGGCGCGCGCATCGCGGCGGCGCACGGGCTCGAGGTCGAGCGCAAGCTGTCCGGCCCGCACGGCGGCGACTTGCAGATCGGCGGAGAACTGGCGGAGGGCCGCGTTGACGTGGTGATCTTCCTGCGCGACCCGATGACGCCGCAGCCGCACGAGCCGGACATCAACGCGCTCGTGCGCGCCTGCGACGTGCAGAACGTGCCGTGTGCGACCAACGTCGCGACGGCGCGCATGATTCTGGACGAACTGCGCGCACGCCTTCTGCAGGCGCGCTGAAGCATCACGAAACCACGGAGACGATCGAGCGATGACCAAGGCAATCCGATTCGACAAGACAGGCGGCCCGGAAGTGATGAAGTGGGTCGATGTGGACGTGGGCGAGCCGGGCAAGGGCGAAATCCGCGTGAAGCATCACGCGGTGGGGCTCAACTTCATCGACGTGTATTTTCGCACCGGCCTTTATCCGATGCCGCTGCCAGGCGGACTCGGCATGGAAGGCGCGGGCGAAGTGACGGCGGTGGGCGAGGGCGTCACGCAATTCAAGCCGGGCGATCGCGTCGCGTATGCGTCGCGTCCGCCGGGTGCTTATGCCGAAGAGCGTGTCATGGCGGCCGACTACGTCGTGAAGCTGCCGGATGCGATCGGCTATGAGGATGCCGCATCGATCATGCTGCAGGGTCTGACCGCGCAGTATCTGCTGCGCCGCACGTATCAGGTCAAGGCGGGCGACACGGTGCTCATCCACGCGGCGGCGGGCGGTGTGGGCATGCTCGCGTGCCAGTGGGCGAAGGCGCTCGGCGCGACGGTGATCGGCACGGTCGGCTCGGACGAGAAGGCGGAGATTGCGAAGGCGCACGGCTGCGATCATCCGATCGTCTATACGCGCGACAACTTCACTCAGCGCGTGCGCGAGATCACGAACGGCGCGGGCGTGCCGGTCGTCTACGATTCGATCGGCAAGGACACCTACATTGCGTCGCTCGATTGCCTCGCGCCGCTCGGCCTCTTCGTGAGCTTCGGCAATTCGTCGGGGCCGCTGCCGCCGATCGATTCGTCGGAACTCGCGGGACGCGGCTCCCTGTACTTCACGCGCCCGACGCTTTTCAGCTATATCGCGAAGCGCAGCGACCTCGACACGATGGCGGCCGAATTGTTCGATGTCGTGTCGTCGGGGAAGGTCAAGACGAATGTGCGGCAGCGTTATCCGATCGCGGAAGCGGCGCGCGCGCACGAAGACCTGGAAGCGCGCAGAACGACGGGGTCGACCGTTCTGCTGCCTTGAGCACGTGCGTCGCGCGAACTAGACGCGCTGGTTCTGACGCGCGAGCATCGGAGCCAGCGGGTCTCGCGCGATGAGCGCATCGAGCGCGTCATCGAGCGGCTCGTTCCCGCCGACGAAGCCGATCGTCAGATTCTTCACGCCACGCAACATGCATCGCACCGCCAGTTCGGCGACATCTTCGCGCGATACGGCGGGCATGCTGCGCGTCCGCTCGCCGGCCAGTGCAATTGCGCCGCGCGCCGGCGCATCCGACAGCGGGCCGGGCCGCAAAATGACATAGGGCACGCCGCGCTGCGCGACGTAGTCATCGGCTTCGCGTTTCATGCGCGAATAGTGGCGAAGCGAGAGCGGGTTACTGTCGGGATCGAACGCCGACAACGCGCTCACCACGATGAGTTGCCGCACGCGGCGGCGCTTCGCGTAATCGGCGGTGCGCATGACAGCGTCGCGATCGATCGCGCGTTCCTCGTGCACGCCTTCCGTTTCCGCCGATCCGGCGGCATAAATGACGTGAGTGATGTCGTCCAGCGCGTGGGAGAAGTCGTGGGTCAGGTCGCCCAGCACGATCTGCGCGCCGAGCGCCGCGAACTCGCTCTTTTGCGCCGACTTGCGCAACAGCGCGCAAAAAGGGATGCGCTGCTCATGCAGCCGCCGCGCGACAGGACGGCCCGTGCGGCCGTGCGCGCCGATCAGCAGAACTTTCATCGCTTTCATTCGTGGTCGCTCCGTTGCGGCTTGCCATCCTGAACAACGTACGCGATTTTCGGGGCGCGCGCCACGTCGCGTTGCTACTCGGCGGCTCCGGCCGCCTGCGCGCCGCCCTTGCGCCGCGCGCGCCGCGCTTCCGAGCGCAGCCGGATGCGGTCCATGTACAGATACACGACCGGCGTCGTATAGAGCGTCAGCATCTGACTGACGATCAGCCCGCCGACGATTGCAATGCCGAGCGGCGCGCGCATCTCCGAGCCTTCGCCGGTGCCGAACGCGAGCGGCAGCGCGCCGAGCAGCGCGGCGGCGGTCGTCATCATGATCGGGCGAAAGCGCAGGAGGCACGCTTCCTCGATCGCATCGCGCGATGTCTTCGCGCCGTTGCGCGTCGCCTCGATCGCGAAGTTGACCATCATGATCGCGTTCTTCTTGACGATGCCAATGAGCAAGATGACCGCGATCAGCGCGATGATGCTGAACTCCGTCTTGAAGAGCAGCAGCGCGAGCAGCGCGCCGACGCCCGCGGACGGCAGCGTCGAGAGAATGGTGATCGGATGGATATAGCTCTCGTACAGAATGCCGAGGACGATATACACCGCCGCGAGCGCCGCGAGAATGAGCAGCGGCTGGTCGTTCATCGATTGCTGGAACGCCTGCGCGGTGCCCTGGAAATTGCCGTGGATGGTCTGCGGCACGCCGATCTGCGCCATCGTCTCGTAGATGGCGGCGGTCGCCTCCGACAGCGACTTGCCCGGCGGAAGATTGAACGAAATGGTCGACGCGACGAACTGGCTCTGGTGATTCACCGACAGCGGCGTGTTCCCCGGCCCGAACTTGGCGATGGCCGATAGCGGCACCATCGTTTCCTTCGATGTCGATACCGCCGCCCCCGACGACGAACCCGACTTGCCGCTCGCCGCAATTGCGTTGGTGGCCGAATTGCGCACGGATTCGAGCGCGAGCGCGGCGGTCGTGTCCGACGTGCTCGTGGATGCCCCGCCCGCGCCGGTCGAACCGGTTGCCGAACTGGACGCCGTGCTCGTCGTGCTCGAGGTCGTTGTCGAATTCGTCGAGGCCGCGCCGCTCGCCGTGCCGCCCGACGTGCTGATGTAGATCTGCTTCAGCATTTCCGGGTCTTGCCAGTACTTCGGCGCGACTTCCATCACCACGTGATACTGCGACAACGCGTTGTAGATCGTGGATACCTGCCGCTGGCCGAACGCGTCGTAGAGCGTATTGTCGATCTGCGCGGGCTTGATGTTCAGGCGCGCGGCGGTCGCGCGGTCGAACGTGACCATCGCTTCGAGGCCGCCTTGCTGCTGGTCCGAGTTGACGTCCGTGAGTTCGGGGCGATGCTGCAGCGCCTCGGTCAGCTTCGGTCCCCACGTATAGAGGTCGGACGTGGTGTCGGAAAGCAGCGTGAACTGATACTGCGCGTTCGACTGCCGCCCGCCCACGCGAATGTCCTGCACCGCCTGCAGGAAGGTGCGCGCGCCGGCGACATCGGCGAGCGGCTTGCGCAGCCGGCTGATCACCTGATCGGCCGAGACCTTGCGCTCGTTTTTCGGCTTGAGCGAGATGAACATGAAGCCCGAATTCGTGGAACGGCCGCCCGTGAAACCGGCGACGCTATCGACGGCCGGGTCCGCTTCCACGATGCGCATCATTTCCGAGAACTTCGTCTTCATCGCCTGAAACGACGTGCTCTGGTCCGCCTGAATGCCGCCGACGATGCGCCCCGTGTCCTGCTGCGGGAAGAAGCCCTTCGGCACGATCACATACAGATAGACGTTCAGCGCGATGGTCAGGAGCAGCACGACCAGAATGAGCAGCGGATGCCCGAGCGCCCAGCCGAGCGTGCGCGCATAGCCGCGCTGCAGCCGGTCGAATTGCCGTTCGAGCCAGCGCGCGATCCGTCCTTCCTCGCGCTTTTCATGCGCTTCCTGCAAGAGGCGCGAGCACATCATCGGCGTGACCGTCAGCGACACGACGAGCGATACGGCAATCGCCAGCGACAGCGTGAGCGCGAATTCGCGAAACAGCCGGCCGACGATGCCGCCCATCAGCAGAATCGGCAGGAACACCGCGACGAGCGACACGCTGATCGACAGCACGGTGAAGCCGACTTCGCGCGCGCCGATGATCGCCGCCCGCCTGCGCGGCACGCCGTTCTCCACGTGACGCGCGATGTTTTCCAGCACGACGATGGCGTCGTCGACCACGAAGCCCGTCGCGATGGTCAGCGCCATCAGCGAGAGATTGTCGAGCGAGAAGCCGAGCAGGTACATCGCTGCGAAGGTGCCGATGATGGATATCGGCACGGCGACGCTCGGTATCAGCGTCGCGCGCCAGTTGCGCAGGAAGAGGAACACGACCATCACGACGAGCGCCACCGCGATCACGAGCGTCAGTTCGGTGTCGTGCAGCGATGCGCGGATGGTGGTCGAACGGTCGGCCGTGGGCGTGATCTGGACATCGGCGGGAAGGGCGGCCTGCAACTGCGGCAGCATGGACTTCACGCGGTCGATCGTCTCGATGATGTTCGCGCCCGGCTGGCGATACAGAATGACGAGCACCGCGCGCTTGTTGTTGATGAGGCCGAGGTTGCGCAGGTCTTCGACCGAATCGACGACTTCGCCCACGTCCGACAGCCTGACCGCCGACCCGTTGCGATACGCCACCACGAGGTCTTTGTACTGCGACGCCTTGCTCGCCTGATCGTTGGTGTAGAGCTGAACGCGCGTGCCCTTGAACTCGATCGCGCCTTTGGGGCTGTTCGCGTTCGCCGACGCGAGCGCCGCGCGCACGTCCTCCAGCCCGATGCCATAGTGAAACAGCGCGCCCGGCTCCAGTTCCACACGCACGGCCGGATTGGCCGAGCCGCTCACGTCCACTTCGCCGACGCCCGGCACCGTCGATAGCGTCTGCTGCAGCACGGTCGCGGCGGAGTCGTAGAGGGAGCCTGCCGTGCGTGTCGGCGATGAAAGCGCGAGCACGAGAATCGGCGCATCCGCGGGATTGACCTTGTGGTACGTCGGATTGCTGCGCAAGGAAGTCGGCAGGTCGGCGCGCGCCGCGTTGATCGCGGCCTGCACGTCGCGCGCGGCGCCGTCGATGTCGCGGTTGAGGCCGAATTGCAGCGTGATGCGCGTGCTGCCGACGGAGCTCATCGACGTCATTTCGCTCACATCGGCGATGCTGCCGAGATGCCGCTCGAGCGGACTCGCGACGCTCGTCGCCACCGTCTCCGGGCTCGCGCCGGGCAGCGACGCCTGCACGGAGATGGTCGGGAAGTTAACTTGCGGCAAGGGCGCGACCGGCAGCTTCACGAATGCGAACATGCCGGCGAGCGCGATGCCGATGGCGAGCAGCGTCGTCGCGACGGGCCGGTCGATGAAGAGGCGCGACAGGTTCATGGCTTACTCCACGTCGCTCGCGGGCCGGGCGTCGGGCAGGCCGCGTCCGAAGCGTGCGCGCAGGCGCTGGCCGAGCGAATCGAACGCGAGATAGATCACCGGCGTCGTGAAGAGCGTGAGCAACTGGGACACGATCAGGCCGCCGACGATTGCAATGCCCAGCGGATGCCTGAGCTCCGAACCCGCGCCCCAGCCGAGCATCAGCGGCAGCGCGCCGAGGAGCGCGGCCATCGTCGTCATGAGAATGGGGCGGAAGCGCAGCAGGCACGCCTGGAAGATCGCCTCGCGCGGCGCCTTGCCCTGATCGCGCTCCGCTTCGAGCGCGAAGTCGATCATCATGATCGCGTTTTTCTTCACGATGCCGATCAAGAGCACGATGCCGATGATCCCGATGATGTCCAGATCGTGCCCGGTGATCATCAGCGAGAGGAGCGCGCCGACGCCGGCCGACGGCAGCGTCGAAAGAATGGTGATCGGATGGATGAAACTCTCGTACAGCACGCCGAGCACGATATACATCGTGAGGATGGCCGCGAGGATCAGGAACAGTTCGTTCGACAGCGACGCCTGGAACGCGAGCGCCGCGCCCTGATAGCGAATCTGGAACGAAGCGGGCAGGCCGATTTCGTTCTTCGCCTGCTCGATCGCCTTCACCGCCGCGCCGAGCGATGCGCCCTTCGCGAGGTTGAACGATACGGTCGTCGCCGGGAACTGGCCGAGATGCGTGACGAGCAAGGGCGCTGCGCGCTCATGGAACTTCGCGATGCTCGAGAGCGGCACTTGTCCGTTCGTCGCGGTGGAAGAGGGCAGATAGATGCCGTTGAGCGTTTCGCTGTAGTGCGCGTCGCTCGGTTCGGCTTCGAGAATCACGCGGTACTGGTTCGATTGCGTGAAGATGGTCGAGATGATGCGCTGGCCGAAGGCGTCGTAGAGCGCGTTGTTGACGGTTGCCGGCGTGATGCCGAAGCGCGCGGCCGTCGCCCGGTCGATTTCAACGTACACGGACTGGCCGTTCTGCTGCAGGTCCGTGGCGACATCCGTCAGGATCGACGTATGTTGCAGCTTCTCGACGAGCTTCGGCACCCACTCCGCGAACTCGGTCGCGTTCGGGTCCGTCAGCATGAACTGATATTGCGTCGGGCTGACGGTGGAGTCGATCGTCAGGTCTTGCACCGGCTGCATGTACAGCTTGATGCCGGGGATATCCGCGACTTCGCTCTGAATGGTGCGGATGATTTCGCTCGACGTATTGCTGCGGTCGTCGCGCGGCTTGAGGTTGATGAGCATGCGCCCGCTGTTGAGCGTGATGTTCGTGCCATCGACGCCGACGAACGACGTGAGACTTTCGACATCCGCGTTCTCAAGAATCTTTTTCGCGAGCGCCTGCTGCTGCTCCGCGACCGCCTGATACGAAGCGGCCTGCGGCGCTTGCGTGATCGCCTGGATGACGCCCGTGTCCTGCGTCGGGAAGAAGCCCTTCGGAATGAACACGTAGAGCACGCCGGTCAGCACGAGCGTGAGCACGGCCACAACCAGCGTCGCGCGCTGACGTTCCAGCACCCATTCGAGCGCGACCGCATAACGGCCGATCACGTATTCGATGAACCGGTGCGCGCGCGCCTCGAAACGCTTGCTGTCGCGCGGCGGCGTGTGGCGCAGGAGCTTCGCGCACATCATCGGGACGAGCGTGAGCGAGACGATCGCCGAAATCACGATGGTCACGGCGAGCGTGATCGCGAATTCGTGGAACAGCCGGCCGACGACATCGCCCATGAAGAGCAGCGGAATCAGCACGGCGATCAGGGAAACCGTGAGCGAGATGATGGTGAAGCCGATCTGCCGGCTGCCCTTCAGCGCGGCTTCGAGCGGCGGATCGCCTTCTTCGACGTAACGCGCGATGTTCTCGATCATCACGATGGCGTCGTCGACGACGAAGCCGGTCGCGATGGTCAGCGCCATCAGCGAGAGGTTGTCGAGCGAAAAGCCGCAGAGGTACATGACGGCGAGCGTGCCGACGAGCGACAGCGGCACCGACAGACTCGGAATGATGGTCGCGTAGACGTTGGCGAGGAAGAGATAGATGACCATCACGACCAGCACGACGGACAGCGCGAGCTCGAACTGCACATCGCGCACCGACGCGCGGATGGTCGTGGTGCGGTCGGTTACGACGCGCACGTCGAGCGCGGCCGGCAGCGATTGCTGCAGATTCGGCAGCAGCTTCTTGATGCCGTCCACCACCTGGATGACGTTTGCGCCCGGCTGGCGCTGCACGTTGAGAATGATCGCGGGCGTGGCATCGACCCACGCGCCGAGCTTCGTGTTTTCCGGACCCTGCACGATGGTCGCGACGTCGGTCAGCATCACCGGCCGGCCGTTGCGATACGCGACGACCGCGCTCTTGTACGCGTTCGCATCGGTCAGCTGATCGTTCGCGTTGATGGTGTAGGCGCGCGTCGGGCCGTCGAAGTTGCCCTTCGGCGTGTTGACGTTGAGATTCGAAATGGTCGTGCGCAGGTCGTCGATGTTCAGGCCATACGACGCGAGCGCGCGCGTGTTCGCCTGGATGCGCACCGCCGGGCGATTGCCGCCGCTGATCGACACGAGCCCGACGCCCGCCACTTGCGAGATTTTCTGCGCGAGGCGGGTATCGGCGAGATCCTGCACTTGCGTGAGCGGCAGCGTGTCCGAGCTGATCGCGAGCGTCATGATCGGCGCGTCGGCGGGATTCACCTTCGCGTAGATCGGCGGCGCGGGCAGGTCGGACGGCAGCAGATTGCCCGCCGCGTTGATTGCGGCCTGCACTTCCTGCTCGGCGATATCGAGCGGCAGGTCGAGGCTGAACTGCAGCGTGATGACCGATGCCCCCGCCGAACTCTGCGACGACATCTGGTTGAGACTCGCCATCTGCCCGAACTGCTTCTCGAGCGGCGCGGTAACGCTCGACGTCATCACGTCGGGCGACGCGCCCGGATAGAACGTCTGGACCTGGATGGTCGGGTAGTTGACGGCGGGCAGCGCGGAAAGCGGCAGAAAGCGCAGCGCGACGAGGCCGACCAGCATGATCGCCGCCATCAGGAGCGCCGTGCCGACCGGACGCAGGATAAAAATGCGGGAGGGATTCATGCGTTGGCCTGACCGTTACTGCGGCTGCTGCTGACGCCGATGATGACGCGTGCCGGACGCCGCCGACGCCGGCGCGGCGGCGGAAGCGCCCGAGGCGCCCGAGGCGCCCGACGCCCCCGCTGCCCGCTCCGCTGGAATCGTGATTTTCGCGCCTTCCTTCAGGCGGTCCGAACCGTCGATCACCACGCGCTCGCCCACTTGCAGCCCGGACTTGACGCTGGTGCGCTCGCCATCGACGGGGCCGGTCTTCACGTTGCGAACGGTCACGGTGTTGTCCGCCTTCACGACGTACACGAACGCGCCCGACGAACCGTTGAGCACCGCCGAAGTCGGCACGATGGTCGCGTTCCTGATCACATCGACGAGGAGCTTCGTGTTCACGAACTGGTTCGGGAACAGCATGCCTTCCTTGTTCTGGAACGTAGCGCGCAGCTTGACCGTGCCCGTCGTCGTGTCGATCTGATTGTCGACGGTCTCCAGATAGCCGGCTTCGAGCGCGGTGGTGTTCGCGCGGTCATAGGCCGTCACCGACATCTTCGTGCCTGCGTGCAGCGGCTTCAGGATCGCGGCGAGATTGTCTTCGGAGGTCGTGAAGATCACGCTGATCGGCTGCAACTGCGTGATGACGACCACGCCGTTGGTATCGCCCGTCGTGACGTAATTGCCCGGATCGACCTGCCGCAGACCCACGCGCCCCGATACCGGCGCGGTGATGCGCGCGTAAGTCAGATCGAGCTTGTAGGTATCGACGTTGGCCTGATCGGACTTCACCGCGCCTTCGTACTGCTTGACGAGCGATGCCTGCGTGTCCACCTGCTGCTTCGCGATGGAGTCCTGCGAAAGCAGCGTCTGATAGCGCTGCAAATCGAGGCGCGCGGTCTGCAGCAACGCCTGATCGCGGGCGAGCGTGCCTTCGGCGTTGCGCAATGAAATCTCGTACGGGCGGGGGTCGATCTGCGCGAGAAGGTCGCCCTTCCTGACCATCTGACCTTCGGTGAACGCGACGTTCATCAGCGTGCCGTTCAACTGGGTCTTGACCGTGACGTTCGCGAGCGGCGTGACCGTGCCGAGCGAGTTGATGACCACGGGCATCTCGCCTTGCGAGACGGTCGCGACATGCACCGGCTGCGGCTGGTTCATCGGGTTCGCGCCGCGCCGTGCGCCCTGACGCGCCTCCTGCGGCTGGCCGGACGTGCCGCCGCGATTCCACGGATGCCACCACGCCACCGCACCCGCGACGATCAGCACCGCGACGACGAGCGGCACGAGCCGGCGACGGCGCGGCGGCGCAGCAGTGACGGGCGGGGCGGGATCGGCGGGGCGCGTGGGCTTCTGGCGTGATTGCGCGGGAGTGGTCTTTTGGTCGTCCATCGTTTGGTGGCTGGGTCTTTCCAAGTCTGTCGTACGGGGCGCGGATGGGCGGCATCTCGCGATGCGGTCGGGGCGGGGTCCGGGAAGGTCGGCGGCGGGCGCCACGCCCGTCCGTTCAGGAAAAGCCGATGTAAGCAGGGCTTCGGCCAAGGGTCCCGGCGCGGCCCCGGTGCGCGCGAAGCATGATGCTACCCCGGTGCGCGCGAAGCATGATGCTACGTCTCGCGCCCATGCCCGTCCACCGGGCATTCTTTCTGTTGATTACGGGTGTAACACGCGGCCCTGAATGGGCCGAAGCGCGGCCGCGAGACGGCGTGCGACGGCAGGGGCCATCGTCGTCAGGCGCGTAAGTCTACTTGGTCTCGCGAGTGGACGCTCTCGCGCCCGGCGTGCCGCCGATTTCGCGCGCGATGTATTCGACGCATTCGAGCAGTGCGGGCGCGACGCTTTCGACGAGCGTTTCATGCGGACACTGATGCGCCGCTCCCCCGCAGTTGACCGAGTACCGCTCCTCCGACGGCCCGACGAAACCCGCGGCCACCGCGTTGAGGCCCAGATGCCATTCGCCGAGCGATATCGCGAAGCCGTGACGGCGCGCATCGTCGAGACCGCGTTGCAGGCCGCCCGCGATGGCCGGCCAGTCATCGCCCGATGCGGTCTGCAGGCTGCCGATCAGCGCCTGCCGGTCGTGATCGTCGAGCACCGACAGATACGCCCGCCCGATCGCCGTGCGGCTCAGGTCCATCCTGCCGCCGACATCGAGCCGTGAAACGAGCACGGCGGAACGCGGGCGGATTGCGTCGATGACCACCATCTCCAGCCGATCGCGCACGGCGAGATGCACGCTCAGGCCGGTGCGCTCCGCGAGCGCGATGAGAAAGGGCCGCGCCCTTGCGCGAATGTCGAAGTTGCGCAGGAAGCCGTTGCTGAGTTCGAGCACCGACGCCGTCAGCACGAAACGCTCGCTGTCGGGCAAGCGAAGGAGCAAGCCGGCGCCTACGAGCGTCGCGGTGATGCGCGAGACCGTCGGTTTCGGGATGCCGGTCCAGTCGGTCAGCTCGCGATTGCTGACGGGCGCGTCGGCGGCGGCGATCCGGCGCAGCACATCGAGGCCACGGGCGAGCGCAGTGACCTCATCGCCATCCTTTTCTTTTGCTTTTTCCCGGCTCGACGACCGGCTGCTCATCGTGTGCATTTGCATAATGAAACATCGTTTCGAACGCGAGGTTTCGCGAAAGTCAGCTGTTGCGCGGCCTCAAACTTGCAAGCCATGCAAGTACCGATGATAAGTGGTATCGATCACGTTACTTTTCGATGATACGTCCCCGCAACACCGCTGTCGGGCAGATGCCCGGACGCCGAAATTTTGCTTGACCTGAGCAGTGATCCCGTAAAAAATGGAATCCGATTTCGAAACCGGGGTGACGTGCACAGTCGCTTACCGCCTCGGGCTTCGATTACCGGCTCTCAGGTTCTAGCACGGCCCTCGGAATGGCTAGAACTTTTAAGGCGCTACGGCAACGTAGCGCCTTTTTTTTTTCGCCCGCGGTTTTTGAATGCCGGACTCGACTTGGAGTTGAGCTGGCCCTGAATATACGCTCAAAGCGCATGAGGCGCTTACCGTTGCGCCGGTGAAAGCGGGAGGCCTGTAAATGCGCCGGCGTATAGCGCGTGACGGTTCGCCGGTAGCGACTGATCGCCCCGGCAAATGCGCGCTTAGTGCAGTTCGGTGAACACGCGGCGCTGGCGGAGTAGCAGCTTGCCGCGAACCAGCCAATAAACGCTCGCGACGAGCAGCAGCACGGCGACGCCGAGCGGCACCAGGGGATGGATGCGTTCCGGCGAGGGCTGGCTCGTGGCGACGAGCAGCGCGGCGAACAAGGCGCCGCCGGCCTGATAGTAGGAGCGCTTCGCGAGGATGCGCCGCATGCGATGGGTGGTGAAACGGGAGACGGGTGCGCGGGTGAAGGGTTCGAAAAGCATCAGCCCGGCGACGAGGGCGATGGAGACGTTCATATAAAGCATGGTGTTGACGATGATGGGGAGGGCGTGGACTGCAGCGGAATATATGCCGATGCATCGCCGACCAAAACCAGAAGTCTCCTAAATGTAGAGGGAAGACTCTACTGCTCATCAGATTCCGCCGACGGCGCGCGTCAAGCGAGTTCCCTCGTCATGCAAGCTTCGCGGTTCGCGGCAATCCGGACAGCGTATGATGAGCGCGCGTTTTCACGTAGGAGCAAGACCATGCAGACGACCCCTTTCGCTCGCGTCGCGATGGCGCTTATGGCGCTCGGCGTGCTGGCCGCGTGCGAGAAGCACGACGCCACCGCGGGCCAGGCCGCGAGTGCGCTCAATAACCTCGCGAGCCAGACCAACCAGAAGTTCGATCAGGCGGCGAGCTACGTCGGCCAGAAAGTGGATGCCGCAAAGCAGTCCGCGCAACAGGGCATGGACAAGGCGGGCGCGATGCCCGACCTGTCGGCGAGCGGCGTCGCGGCATCGGCACGGGCCAACCTTCAGGGTGCGGCGAGCGCCACCAACGCCGCCATCGCCGATGCCGCCAGCGCGACGGGCGCGGGTCTGCAGTCGGCAGGACGCAAGCTGCAGGAGTGGTCGGCGAAGGATGGCGGCGCATCGGGGGCGAGTCCCTCCGCCGATTCGTCCGGTACGCGCACGGACATGGACAAGTAGGCCCGGGCTAACATTCCGTTACGTCCGCGATGCGCGCCGCGCCGGGGTCAGCCGGTAAACTGGCGAGCTTTCGGAAATCGAGACCGTTATGAAGTCACGCAAGCTCGCGCATGGCGGCGCGCTGGCGTTCGTCGCGAGATCCCGGATGCCGGCTTTCGCCGTGGCGCGCGTGTTGTCGTCGCTTGTTCTTGCCGTGCTGGTCCTGCTGACGATCACCCCCGCGCACGCCGCTCCCGCGCTCGATCTGCCCACTTTTCAGGAACTCATCGCGCCGCCCGCGCCGTCGTCGTCGACGCAGGCGGTCGGTGCATCGGCGCCGGTCGTGTCGGATGCCGACATGCTGCACTCGCTCGACACCGTCATCGCGACGCTCGACAACGACCGCCAACGCACCGCGCTCGTCGCGCAACTCAAGCGCCTTCGCGATGCGAAGCACGCCGCCGCCGCCGCATCCCCCGCATCGTCCGCCGATACCGCGCCTCCCGCCGCCGGTGCCGCCGCCAGCGCTCCGGCGAGTGCGCCGACGCCCTCGGTGGTGGCGAGCATCGCGCAGAACGCGGGCTTGCTCGGCGCGATCGCATCGGCGGTCACGAGCATCGAAGCCGACGTGAAGCGCGGCAAGACGCCGCTCGCCTACTGGGGCGGACGCTTCAACGCGGCGGGCAACGAACTGTTCACGATCGTCTCCAGCCAGAGCCGGGAGCCGTTCGGCCGCACGTTGTTCAACTTCTTCGCGACGCTCGCCGGCTGGGGCGCGTGCGCCTTCGTGCTCGTGTATGCGCAGCGGCGCGTGTCGAGCCGCTACGGCGTCGAAGTGTCGCTGCATTCGAATCCGACGACGCGCGAACTGCTGCTTTTCGCGATGCGCCGGGTCGCGCCGTATCTGATCGCGTTTCTCGCGGCGCTGACCTTCGCGCATCTGATGCCGCAATCGCTCGGCCGCACGCTCGCGATGGTCACCGCCTACGCGATGGTCGCCGGCGCGGTGTTCTCGGCTATCTGTCTCATCATGTTCTCGCTGTTCGGCTCCGCGCACCGGCGCGTCGCGGTCAACGTGCTCATCATCCACGCGCGGCGGCTCCTGTTTCTGATCGGCACGCTCGGCGCGCTTGGAGACGCCGCCGCGAACTACGACGTCGCGCAGCAGCTCGGCACCAATCTCTCCGCGCTGATTTCGACCTTCGCGAACATGGCCGCCGCCGCGCTCACCGCCTGCTTCGCGCTCGCCTTTCAGCGGCCGGTCGCGCATCTGATCCGCAGCCGCACGTACGAGCAGCGGCACACGCGCAAGGCCGCGACCGAAACGTTCGATGTGGTCGCCTCGCTGTGGCAGCTGCCGCTCTTGCTGCTCGCGTCCGCGTCGGTGGTGGCGACGCTCGCGGGCATCGGCACATCCGAGAACGTGCTGCAGATGGCGATCGCGACCGCGGGCCTGCTGGTCGTCGCGTTCTTCCTGTCGGCTATCGTGATCCGCATCACGCGGCCGAAGTCGCGCCGGCCGCGCCGCCAGTCGGCGTACGTGCGACGGCTCGTCAAGTTCTTCGGCACGCTCATCGTCGTCGGCGTGTGGCTCGCGTTCCTCGAAGTGTCGTCGCGCTTCTGGGGCTTCTCGCTCGCGGACATGGCCGAGCGCAGCGTCGCGGCGCGCGGCATCACGCACGCCGTCGGCATGATCGTGCTGACGTTCTTCGTGGTGTGGCTCGTGTGGATTCTGATCGATACCGGCATTCAGGAAACGCTCAAGCCCGAATCCTCGCGGCGCGGCGGGCGCGGCCCGAGCATGCGCGCGCGCACGATGCTGCCGCTCCTGCGCAACGTCGTCTTCGTCGTGCTGCTGATGATCGCGGCGATCGTCACGGCGGCGAACCTCGGCCTCAACGTGACGCCGCTGCTCGCTGGCGCAGGCGTGATCGGTCTCGCGGTCGGTTTCGGCGCGCAATCGCTCGTCGCCGATCTGATCACGGGGCTTTTCATCATCATCGAGGACACCATTTCCGTCGGCGATTCGATCGAAGTCGAAGGCGGGCACGCGGGCATCGTGGAGAGTCTGACGATCCGCACCGTGCGCCTGCGCGACGGGCAGGGCGCGATTCACGCCATTCCGTTTTCGCAGATCAAGACGGTGAAGAACCTGTCGCGCGATTTCGCCTATGCGGTGTTCGAAGTGCGCCTGCCGTTCTCCGCCGATGTCGACGCCGTCACCGAAATGATCCGCGAAGTCGGCGCGGAGCTGATGGACGATCTGCGCTACCGGCGCGAAATGCTCGGGCCGGTCGAAGTGTGGGGACTGGATCGTTTCGATCCGAACTGGATGGTCGTGAAAGGCCAGATCAAGACGCGGCCGCTGCAGCAATGGAGCGTCGCGCGGGCGTTCAATCTGCGCATCAAGCGCAAGATGGACGAAGCCGGCATGCAGATTCCGGTGCCGCAAATGCACGTGCAGATGTCGCGTGATGCTGCCGCTTCAGGCGAACGCGACACGCAGCCGAGACGCATCTGGATCGACGAGGAAGCAGCGGACGATGCCGCCGAAGGCGTGCGGGCAGCAGCGCTCGACGTATCGCACGAACCGCGGCCCGCGCCGCCCGCCACCGATCATTCGGTGCAGATTCCGCCGCAGATACCGACGGCGCCGGAACCCGGCAAGGGCTGAGCGCCGAAGGTCAGGCGGCGAGCAGATCGTTGACGTGCGTGGCGATATGCTCGCCGGCGACGCCATAGACGTGAATCGACACGGCGCGCGTGCCGGCATCGGCGGGATTGCCGAGTCGATGGATCGCGCCGCGTCCCGCATCGACGAACGATACCGCGCCCGGCGCACGCGGATGACGGCGCGTTTCCAGCGCGCAATGCGTATCGGCATCCCAGCGATAGAGCGTTTCGGCAAGCGTGCCGTCGATGACCGCATAGCCGCACCACGTCCGGTGGCCATGCACCGGACTCGCTTGCCCCGGCTCCCAGACGAGCGCGGCGATCGCGTAGCGGTCGAGCGGATCGGCGGCGAGCAGATGACGGCGATAGCCGCGCGCGTCGCCAATGCGCTGCTGCGCGTCGAGCAGGCCGGGATCGGCGATCGCCTGCGCCAGCGCCGCGCGCACTCGCGCCCCGAACGATGCGTCGCCGGCTTCGAACGCGGCATCGATGTCACTGCAGAGCCGTTGCAACGCCGGATTGGCGTGGCGCCAGGCGTGCAGTGCGGCGCGCATGTCGCCGTTTTGCAGCGCCGGGCGATCGGAAGTTGGCAGCTTCATGGGAAATCTGGGATCAGGATTCGAGCCTCCATTTATATCGGCTTGCATCTGGAATTTGTTTTCATATAATTCCGCCGATGCTTCGAAAAAGAGAAAATTAATCTATCGGGGATGCAGTATGGGAATGGACCTCATCGACCGCAAGTTGCTTGAATTGCTTCAGAGCGACGTGACGATGCCCGTCGCGGAGCTGGCCCAGCGTGTCAATCTTTCGCAGACGCCTTGCTGGAAGCGCGTGCAGCGCCTGAAGGAGACCGGCGTGATCCGCGCACAGGTGGCGCTGTGCGATCCGAAGAAGCTGGGCGTCGGCACGACCGTGTTCGTCGCGGTGCGGACGAATCAGCACACGCAAAGCTGGGCGGACGAATTCACGCGCGCCGTGCGCGACATACCGGAAGTGGTCGAGGTGTATCGGATGAGCGGCGAGACGGATTATCTGCTGCGCGTGGTGGTATCCGATATCGACGATTACGACCGCGTCTACAAGCAGCTCATCCGCGCGGTGCCGCTTTACGACGTGAGTTCGAGCTTCGCGATGGAGCAGATCAAGTACTCGACGGCGCTGCCGGTGCGGCCCGCAGCGGACGCCTGAGCGCGCGGCGAAAGAAAAGCCGCCCGGGGAGGGCGGCCGAACACGTCCGGTCACGAGGTATCCCTTCGAGCCCCTGGCGCTTGAGGGATCGGACGCGCATGGAATCCGCTCGAGTATGGTCAACAGGGCGAGGTTCGTTCAAGCGGGATGGTGCAGCACAGAATTTCGCGAGTGTCGTTCGCGTAGTGAAACGGCGCTCGCAACCCAACTGAAATCGAAGCCGGGTACGATGTCGGTTTCATCTCGAAAACTCTGAACGAGCCGCCGCGCCCCATGACCGACGACCCACGCAATCAGCGCCCGAACGCGCCGCAGAAAAAGAAGAATCCGACTTTGGGGATCAGCGTGTTCATCGTCGTGGTGTTGCTGCTCGTTATCTTCACGCTGCTCTTCAACGCGATCCGCGAAAAGCGCGAATTCGACGAGCAGACCGCACCGCCCGCCGCCGCAAGCGATGCGCGGTCCGCGCTTCCCGCGACGGGCGCATCGCAATAACACTGCGCTCAGGACGGCAGATGGATTTGCGCCGCGTCCTTGCGAATCAGCGTCGACGCCGTGAGCATCTGCTTGCACTGATGCGCAAGCAGCTTGAGATCCTGAATGGCATCGGCGGGTAGCGACTGCGCGCGTTCGGCGCTCGCGACCATCGTATCGAGATCGCGGCGCAATTCCTTGATCGCATCGGGGGGCGGCGCGCCGTCATCGTCGGATATCACGGCCTGCGCGTCCGACAGGTTGTCCCGCACGATGCCGAACGCACGCTGCACCGGCTCGAAGGGCTTCGGATCGGCATTGTCGATCGCTTGCAGCAGCGGCGCGGCCGCCGTGATCTGCGATGCGAGCACATGGCTTTGCACGAGCAGATCGTTCAGCTCGGCGACGTACTTTTGCTGCGGCTTCGGCTCCAGCATCATGCGCTGAAACGCCTGGGCCAAATTCGCGAACGCGACGTGCACGTTCTTGCGCGCAAGCCGGTAGCGGAAGTCGCGGTCCAGCGCCGTCGCCGCGACGGTCGCCGCAGCCGAGCCGCCCTTGCTCGCGGTGGCAGCCGTGCTCTCCCCGATGTTGACCGACGACAGCCGCTCCGCCGTCGCGCTCGCGGCCTTGATGGCGGGCGCGTCGCTGACGGCGTCGGCTTTCGCTTCCACGGCTGGCGCGAACGCGTGCGCGGCGCTCGCGTTGGCATCGGCGAAAGCGGCGCTCGGCACGGATGAGGGCGCACGCGATGCAGCGCTTGCCGCCTTCGTCTTCCACGACCAGCTCGCTTCCAGATAATTGCGTGTCGCGCCGAGCAGGTCCTTCACGAGCTTGCCCATCAGCCGATACTCCCAGTACGGGAACAGATGACTGGCGGCAATGGCGATCGCGCAGCCGACGACCGTGTCGATGGCGCGCTCGCCGATCAGCCGCAAGCTGCCCGGCGCGAGCAGATGGAACATCAGCAGCACATAGGACGACGTGAAGACCACGCTGCCCGCGTAATTGAAGAGGAGCAGGCTGTAGCTCATGACCATCGACGCGAACATCGCGACGAGCAGCACATGCGGGTCCTTGACGACGAGTATCAGCGCGATGGTCACCGCGCAGCCGATCGCCGTGCCGATGATCCGCTGCGTATTGCGCTGCTTGGTCAGCGAATAGCCCGGCTTCAGGATGATGACGGTGGTCATGACGATCCAGTATGCGTTCGTCAGCGGCAGCAGCCGCCCGAGCCAGAAGCCGATGCCCACCGCAATGGTCACGCGCAGCGCATGGCGAAAACTCGGCGAAGACATCGTCAGATTCGAGAAAATCTGCCTGAACGGCACGCGGCGGCTCGATATGAAACGCGACAGCGCGTGATCGATCTGCAGTTCGGTTTCGCTGAGGCTCGCGTCGTCGTGCGTGCGGCGGCGCATCTTGTCGATCAGGCGCGTGGCGCTCCACAGGCGCCGGAACACGGCCGCCGCCGCCGCATACGCCTCGGGATTCTTCTCGGGCAGCGCGTGCTTGCGCATCAGTTCGAGCTCGTATTCGATCGCGCGCAACTCGGCCTTCATGCTGACGTGCTTCGACGCGGGCCGGTTCTGCAGCACCGCCAGGCCGATTTCCTCCAGGTCCTCGCCGGCCTTGCGCATCAGGTCGCGATAGAACACGAGCACGTCCGATCCGGCGAACGTCCTGCGCACGAGCGGATAGTCCGTATGCGCGCCGACGAAGAACTCGTGCAGGTCCACGATGTTGATGAAGAGATTGAAGAGCCGGGCGCGCCGCGCATCGAGCCTGCGCGTCTGGACCTTCGGCAGATTGCGCAACACGATTTCCCGCGCGCCTTCCTGCTGCTCCACCGCCGCGATCTGCTTTTCGATGAGCTTTCGATAGCACTCGTCGAGGTCGGCGTCGACGTCATAGAACTCGGCGCGCGCCTGCAGATACTCCGCGCAGCTGAAGATGCTCTGCGCGAGCGCCTGCCGCTCGATGCGATACACGAGCAGATGCGAGACGAGCGTCGCCCAGTACGTGTACCAGAGGCCGCCGAGCAGTATCCACGACGCGTTGATGAGCGCCTGCATCGGCGTGAAATGCTCTTCCAGCGTGACGATCATCATGAAGAGCGTCGCGAAGCTGATCTGCGGCCAGCGGTTGCCGTAGACGACGATCAGCGAGAGCACGAACGTGAGCGGCACGACGGTCAGCCAGAGCGTCACCGGATGGGCCGTCGCAATGCCGGTGGCGAGCGCCGAGAAAAAGCCGATGAACGTGCACGCGAGCATCTCGTTGTGCTTGTGCTTGAGCGGCCCCGGCATGTCGACGACGCACGCGCCCAGCGCACCCGTGGCGATCGTGAAGCCGAGCTCGCGGTTGTGAAACACCGTGAGCATCAGCACGGCCGGAAGCGAAATGCCGAGCGCGCTGCGCAAGCCGCCGAAGAAGTACTGGCTGTAGACGAACTTTCTGATTTCGAACGAGTAACGCATCGACTTCCTGTATGGACGCGCGAGTAAGCGGGCAAAGGGCAAACGGCAAAGGCGGGCAAGGGCGACGTCGAGTCTAACGCAACTCGACGAGGCTTCGGACCTTGGCCGAACGGCCAGGTTCTCGGCGCGAAGTCGCTTTGTTATGCTGACGCTTGATTTGACAAAGCTTTGCGTTTTACGCCTTGCTCGTCCGTCCGGCAGCGCATCCAATCCCGCCCTTCATGCTTGAACTCTTCTATTCGAACCGTCACGAAACGCTCGCCGCCGCGCTTTTCGAGGACCTCGACGCATTCGCGATGCGCGAGGGCGATCCCTTCGCGCGCGAGTCGGTCATCGTGCCGAGCGCAGCCCTGCGCCGCCGGCTCGAACTGGACATGGCGGAGCGTTTCGGCATTTGCGCGAACGTCGATTTCTGCTATCTCGCGCAGTGGCTGTGGGCGCAGATCGGCCGCGTGCTGCCGGTGCCCGCGCGTTCGCCGTTCTCGCCGGACCGGCTCGCGTGGCGCTGCTATCGCCTGTTCGACGAGCCGTCGTTCAGCGAAGCGCCGCGCCTGTCGACCTATCTCGATGCCGCCGACGATTCCATGCGCTACGAACTCGCGCGCCGCATCGCGACGGTATTCGACCACTATCTGACGTATCGCCCGGAATGGCTCACGCACTGGCAGGCGGGCGGCTCGATTCTCGCGGGCAATGGCAGGCAGACGGACCTTCGCGGTCCGCGGCTCGCAGGCGCAAGCGAGATTCAGCGTCAGGACGAACGATGGCAGTCCGCGCTCTGGCGCGCGTTGCTGGCAGACCTGACGGCGCCCGACGCCGGTCACGACCCGACGCCGCCGGCGTATCGCTTTCTGGCCGAAGCGCCGCGCTTCGATCTCGATACCGCGATGCGCGCCGAATGGCCGAGCCGCATCAGCGTTTTCGCGCTGCCGACGATGCCGCCGCTGCATATCGCGTTGCTGCGCGAGCTGTCGAGGTGGATCGACGTGCGCATCTATGCGCTCAATCCGTGCCGCGAATTCTGGTTCGACATCGTGAGCCAGGCGCGCGTCGAGCAGCTCGAACTGAAGGGCGAGGCCGATTTTCAGGAGGTCGGGCATCCGCTGCTGGCGGAGTGGGGCCGTCAGACGCAGGCGCAGCTTCACATGCTGCACGAGCTGACCGAGAGCGCGGCATCGAGCGAGCGCGAACTCTTCCAAGAGAACACCGCGCCGACGTGGCTCGCGCGCGTGCAGAACGGCATCCTCACGCTCGACGAAGAGAACGCCGGGCCGCAAGCAGAAGACATTGTCGAGACGGGCGTGGAAGTGCATGTATGCCATAGCCTCTCGCGTCAGCTGGAAGTGCTGCACGACCGCCTGCTCGACTGGTTCGACTCGATAGAAGGACTCGAGCCGTCGGATGTGCTCGTCGCGTTTCCCGATCTCGCGGTGGCCGGCCCGCTGATCGACGGCGTGTTCGGCACCGCGCCCGCCGGCGCGAGCAACGAGCGCAGGCGCATTCCGTATCGCATCACCGGCTTGCCGCCGTCGCAGGCGAACCCGGTCGCGCGCGCGATGCTCGACTGGCTCGCGCTCGCCGAACGCGGCGTCGGCGCGCCGGAGCTGATCGAATGGCTGCGCGTCGACGCAATCGCGACGCGCTACGGCATCGATGCGCCATCGCTCGAAACGGCGCAGGAATGGCTCGCGGCGGCGGGCGCGCGCCGCGGTTTGCGTCCGGCCGAAGCCGCGGGCGAGCACGTGCCCGCCGCGCGTCACACCTTCGCCGATGCGCTCACGCGTCTCTATCTCGGCTACGCGCTGCCGGGCGGCGGCGCGCCGGTCGCGGAGTGGCTGCCGGTCGAGGGCGCGCAGGGGTCCGAGGCCGAATTGCTCGGACGCCTCACGCGCTTCATCGACGATATCGACGCTTTCGCCGCGCAGATCGCAACGCCGAAGACCGCGCGCGCATGGGGCGACTTGCTGCTCGATACGCTCGCGCGTTCCTTCGATGCAGGCGTCGCGTTCAACGACACCATCGGCGACGTGCGCCACGCGATCGACGCGCTGATCGTCGCAATGGACGAAGGCGCGCGCGGCACGGAGGTATCGGCGGCCGTGATCCGCACCGCGCTCACCGACACGCTCGACGATCCCGCGCGCGGCGGCGTGCCGTGGGGCGGCGTCACGTTCTCGTCGCTGACGAGCCTGCGCGGGCTGCCGTATCGCGTGGTGTGTCTGCTCGGCATGGACGACGGCATGTTGCCGAGCCTCACGCGCGCCGACGAATTCGATCTCATGGCGAGCTTCGGCAAGCTGGGCGACCGCCAGCGCCGCGACGACGAGCGCAATCTCTTTCTCGACCTGATGCTCGCGGCCCGCGACCGGCTGATGATCGCCTACACCGGGCGCAGCATTCGCGACAACGCCGTACTGCCGCCCGCCGCGCTCATCGACGAACTGCTCGATCATCTCGCCGAAGCCGTCGCGGGCAAGCACGCTGCGCCGGATGAACTGGCGAAGGCGCGGGCGTTGTTCGTTCACGAGCATCCGCTACAGCCGTTTGCGCCGGAGTATTTCGAGCCGCAAGGGCGTCTTTTCACCTACGAGCCGGAACGCGCCGAACTGGCGCGTGCGCTGGCTGCGGGGCGTGCGCAGGCAAGCGCGCCGTTTTTCGCGTCGCCGCTGCCGGCTGAGGACGAGGACGCGGATACCGTCGCTTTCGACGATTTCGTGCGCTTCTGGCGGCATCCGGCGCGGGCGCTGCTGCGGGATCGGCTGGGCATCGCGCTCGTCGATGCCGAGGCCGAGCTCGATGTCACCGAGCCGTTCGAACTCGGCTTCGCGGGCCGCGATGCGCTTGCCGCACGCGTGCTGCCGTCGCTGCTCGAAGCGGAAGATCACGTCGCGCACGACGCCCGCGAGCGAGCGCGTCATGTGGCGCGCACGAGCCCCGAGATGCCCGGCGGCGCGACGGGCGCCGTCTGGCAGACGCGCGAGATGCACGCGCTCGCGCAGCTCGCGGACCGCATCCGCGTCTCGGTGGCCGACGGTGCAGCGCGCTTGCCGTTTTCGCTCGACATTGCGCCGCGCTGGCCGGATACGGAAGGCGTCGCGCTCTTCGGCGCGCACGACGACGCGCTCATCGACGAACGGCCGCTCACGCTTTCCGGCACGCTCAACCGCCTGACGCCGCAAGGCCAGGTGATCTATCGCTACGACCAGCCGCGCGCCCGCGATTACCTATCTGCGTGGCTCGCGCATCTCGCGTATTGCGCGGCGCTGCCGGACGGCCCGCGCCGCACCATCTGGCACGGACGCGGCGCGCAGTCGTCGGATTTCGAGCTGACGTCCGTCGCCGATCCGCTCGCGCATCTCGGTGCGCTCGCGGCGCTGTATCGCGCGGGACGGCGCATGCCGCTGCGTTTCTTCCCGAAGAGCGCGTGGCTCAGGATGAGCGAAGGCGATGCGAAGGCGCACGCCGCGTGGGAATCCGATCGCGTGCGCGCGGAATCAGACGATCCCGCTTATCGCATCGCGCTTCGCGGTGAATCGCTCGCGCTCGACGACCGCTTCGCCGCGCTCGCGCGCATCGTTTTCGAGCCGCTTCGGCAACACCTGCAACGCGACGCATGATGACCACGGCAATCCAGGAACTCGACGTTTTTTCGTGCCCGCTCGACGGCGTCAACCAGATCGAAGCATCGGCCGGCACCGGCAAGACGTGGAACATCTGCGCGCTGTACGTCCGCCTGCTGCTCGAGAAGCAGTTGAGCGTCGAACGCATTCTCGTCGTCACATTCACGAAGGCCGCGACCGCCGAGCTGCACGAGCGCATCCGCACGCGGCTCGCGGGCGTCGCCCATGCGATCGAGAACGGCGATGCCGCCGGCGATCCATTCATCGAGCAGCTTTTCGAAACCACGCTCGCGGGCATCGATCCGAGCGAAGCGCTGCAGCGCATCCGCATCGCGCTGCATACCTTCGATCAGGCCGCGATTCACACGATCCACGCGTTCTGTCAGCGCGCGCTGCAGGAAGCGCCGTTCGCCGCCGCCATGCCCTTCGCGTTCGACATGGAAGCCGACGACAGCGCGCTGCGCTTTGAGCTTGCCGCCGATTTCTGGCGCGAGCGTGTGGAGCCTGCGGCGGCGCGCACGCCGTCGTTCGCGTCGTGGCTCGTTGCGAAGGGCGCGGGGCCGGCATCGCTCGATGCGCAGTTGGCGCGGCGTCTGAAGAAGCCGCTTGCGACGTTGCGCTGGGGCAAGAGCGAAGCCGAGCTTGCAGCCGAAGCCGTCGATGCCCGCGCGCTCTTCGACGAAGCCTGCGCCGTGTGGAACGCGGAGCGGGGCGCAATCGCGAAACTGCTTTTCGACGCCGAGGCGATGCTGAAGCAGACCTCGCACAAGCGTTCGATGATCGAGGCCGCGCTCGACGCCTGGGGAGAATATTTCGCCGATGCCGACTGTCACGCCGAGCCGCCGAAAGACGCGCTGAAGATCACCGCATCGGCGCTGGCGAAGGGCACGAAGGTCAAGCACGCGCCGCCCGCGCATCCGTTCTTCGAGCATGCGGAGACGCTCGCGGCGTCCGCCGCCGCAGCGGAAGCCGCGCAGCGCGCGATGTGGCTCGACATCGTGCGTGAATGGCTCGACTACGCGCCCGCCGAACTGTCGGCGAGAAAGCGTGCGCGGCGCGTCGTGTCGTTCGACGACCTGCTCTCGAACCTCCACCACGCGCTCGTCAGACATGCGTGGCTCGCGCAGGCGTTGCGCGAGCGTTATCCGGCGGCGCTCATCGACGAATTCCAGGACACCGATCCTTTGCAGTACGCGATCTTCAACCGCGTGTTCGCGCCGCATGGGCCGCTGTTTCTGGTCGGCGATCCGAAGCAGGCCATCTACAGCTTCCGCGCCGCTGATTTGCACACGTATCTCGCCGCGCGCGACGGCGCGAGCGCGCGTTACACGCTCGCGGTGAACCAGCGGTCGACCCCGCGCATCATCGAGGCGTGCAATCGCGTGTTCGGCGCGAATCCGTCGGCGTTCATTCTCGATGGCCTCGACTATCAGCCGGTGCGCGCGGGCACGCGATCGCGCGGCCCCTTTGTCGATGCGACGCCCGCCGCCGCTTATTCCGATATCGCGGATTTCTGCGTGTGGATGCTGCCGCACGGCGATGCCGCGTTGTCGAAGGCCAACGCGCAGCGTGAAGCGGCTGAAGCGTGCGCCGCCGAAATCGCGCGGCTCTTGAAGGGCGCGGCGCGCGGCGAAGTGCGCATCGGCGACGAGGCGCTCAGTGCGGGCGATATCGCCGTGCTCGTGCAGACGCACCGGCAGGGCAGTCTCGTCAAGCGCGTGCTGGCGGCGTGGGGCATCGGCAGCGTTGAACTCGCGCAGGCGTCGGTGTTCGGCTCGCTCGACGCCGAGCAGATCGAGCGCGTGCTCGCCGCCATCGACACGCCCGGCGACCTGCGACGTCTGCGCGCCGCGCTCGCGACCGACTGGTTCGGGCTGGACGCCGCCGCGCTGTGGCGTCTGGAACATGCGGCATCGGCGGAAGAAAGCGGCGCGAGCGATTCGACGAGCTGGGTCGAGCGCTTCTCGCGCTATCGCACGATCTGGCACGAGCGCGGCTTCGCCGTGATGTGGCGCACGCTCGCGCGCGAACTCTCGATTGCGGCGCGGCTCGTCGCGCGCGCGGACGCCGAGCGCAGGCTCACGAACGTCAACCATCTCGCGGAACTGCTGCAGGCGCGCTCGGCGGAGCAGCCGGGCATCGCGCCGACCTTGCGCTGGCTCGCCGCGCAGCGCGCGCAGCGGGGCGGCGGGGAAGATGCGCAATTGCGCCTCGAATCGGACCGCAATCTCGTGCAGATCGTGACGATCCACAAGTCGAAGGGCCTGGAATACGCGGTCGTGTTCTGTCCGTTCCTGAACGACGGCGGCGCGCGCGACGCGTCGAAATCCGGCTTGCCCGATGCCCGCGAGTATCACGACGATGCCGGCGAAGCGGTGCTGCACTACGGAATCGACGACGACGAAGCGAAAGCGATCGGCGCGGCCATCGCGCGGGAGCAGGCGGCCGAGCGGGCGCGGCTCGTTTATGTCGCGCTGACGCGGGCGGTGTATCGCTGCTACGTGGTCGCGGGCGTCTACATTTCGAACGTCTCGAACAAGTTGACGAAGGAATCGCGCAGGAGCGTGCTGAACTGGCTCGCCGCGGGCTCGGGTCAGAACTTCGACGCGTTCTGCGACGAACCGCCCGACGAAGCGGGCATCGTCGCGGCGTGGCGCGCGCTCGAAGCGCAATCGGACGGCGCGATCGGCGTGACGCCGCTGCCGGTCATCGATAGCCGCGATCCGCTTGCGGCCGACAAGCCCGGCGCCCACGAAATCACCGCGCGCACCAACCGGCGACTCTTGCGCGACCGCTGGCGCATGGCGAGCTTCAGTTCGCTGGTGGCGGCGGGCGCGCGGGATGAGGCGAATCAGTCGCAGCCGGTCGAAGCGCGCCCCGATCACGACGAACTCGCCGATGCCGGCGCGACGCCCCTGCCAGCGCCGCCTTCCCGCGACGAAGCCGCGCTCGCCGACGACGACATCCTCGCGTTCCCGCGCGGCGCGGCGGCGGGCGAATGTCTGCATCGCATGTACGAGCTTGCGGATTTCACACAGCCGTTGACGTGGCCCGGAGCCGTGGACGATGCGCTGCGCGAGTATCCGGTCCCCGCGCCCGCGCCGCTCGCGCAGCGTCTTCGGCCGATGATGCTGCGGCTCATCGCCGACACGCTCGCAAGCGAGATCGCGCCGGGCATGCGGCTGTCGGGCGTCGCCAACGGGCGGCGCATGAACGAGCTGGAGTTTCTGTTCCCCGCGCCGTCGCTGGATTTCCCGGCGCTGCGCCGGCTCCTGGCCGCGCATGGTTATCCGGATGTCGCGCTGGAGACGGGCGCGCTGCGGGGCTTCATCAAGGGGTTCATCGACATGATCGTGCTGCACGGCGGGCGTTACTGGATCATCGACTGGAAGTCGAACCATCTGGGCGATGCCGCCGAGGACTACGGCGCCGCGTCGCTCGCCAGCGCGATGGCGCATCACGCGTATCACCTGCAGGCGCTCGTATACGTGGTCGCGCTGCATCGTTACCTGCGCGCGCGGCTCGCCGATTACGACTACGAGACGCATGTGGGCGGCTATCTGTATCTGTTCGTGCGCGGCGTGCGTCCCGACTGGCGCGACGGCGATGCCGCGAGCGGCGTGCATCGCGGGCGGCCGCCGCTGGAACTGGTCGAGGCGCTGGATCGGGCGATGTCGGGGGTGACGGCATGAGCACGGTCGAAACCATGAACGGGGCGCCGTCCGCCGCATCCGCTTTCGCCGACGAAAGCGCCGCGCTCGCCGAGGGTTTCGCGCGGCGCATCGGCGAACTGTCGCGATGGTCGGGCGCGGACGCGCGGGCCGTCGCGTGGGCCGAACGCGCGGCGCTCGCCATCAGCCGGGCGACGGCGCTCGGGCACGTCTGCATGCCGCTTGCCGCGCTCGCGCGGCGTCATGGCGAGAGCGTGCGCGAAGCACGCGATGCGCTGCTTGCAAGCGGCGTCGCGACGTTGGCGCGCACGCAGGCGCGCATCGATGCCGCGGCTCTGCGGCCGCTCGTCATCGATGAAGACGGCCGGCTCTATCTCGCGCGCTACTTCGATTACGAGCGGCGGCTCGCGGTCGCGCTGGTCGAACGGGCGCGCGGGGCGCGCATCGACGTGTCGCAGCGGGAACTCGCGCAGCAGGCCGGGCGGATCGCCCGGTACTTCGGGCAAGCCCCGGCCGATGACGACGATATCGACTGGCAGCGCGTCGCCGCGCTCGTCGCGCTGGCGGGGCGGCTGACCATCGTGAGCGGCGGTCCGGGAACGGGCAAGACGACGACGGTCGTCGGCGTGCTCGCGTGTCTGCTCGACGCCGACCCGACCTTGCGCATCGCGCTCGCCGCACCGACGGGCAAGGCCGCGCAGCGCATGCAGGAAGCGTTGATCGAGCGCGCGGACAAGCTGCCGCCCGAGCTGGCGGCGCGCCTGCCGCGCACATCGTTCACGTTGCAGCGGCTGCTCGGCGTGCTGCCGGACGGCGGTTTCCGGCATCATCGCGACAACCCGTTGCCGTATGACGTGATCGTGGTTGACGAGGCGTCGATGATCGACGTCGCGCTCGCGGCGCATTTGCTCGAAGCGGTTGCGCCGTCGAGCCGGCTCGTGATGCTGGGCGACAAGGATCAGCTATCGGCCGTCGAGGCGGGCGCGGTGTTCGCGGAACTGAGCGCGCAACCCACGTTCAGCGAGGCGGGCGCGAGGCGGATCGCAGGAGCGCTCGGCGTGGCGCTGGCGCGGTTGCGGGCGGCGTTGCCTGCTTCCGGCGCGGAAGGGCGCAGGAACGCAGCGGCCCTCGAGCGGCCGGGCGCTCGCATCGAAACTCGCGACGATGACTACGGCGACTTCTTCCCGGGCGATGACGATGGCGAGCGCGAGCCGTTCATCGACGCGCCCGTCGAAAGCGGTGCGGAGCAGGGCGACCTGTTCTCGAACGCCGCCGCCCGCGAGAGGGAACCGGCCGGCGCGCCGTCCCTTGACGCGTCACGCCCTCGCCACGAAGGTGCCGATGCGCCCGCGAACGCGTCTACCCCCGCGCGGCTCGCCAATGCACCGCACGCCGACGACGAAGGCTATGCCGACCTCTTCGCCACGCTCGAAACGGGCGCCAGTGAAGCGAACGAAACGCCCGCCGACGCGCCGCTCACCGACAGCGTCGTGTGGCTCGCGCGCAACTATCGCTTCGGACTCGATTCAGCGATCGGCCGCTTGTCCATCGCGATCCGCGACGGCGACGCGCAAGCCGCGCTCGATGCGCTCGACGCAACGCAGCCGGCCGCACCGGAAGCCTCCGCCGCCGTGCTCCTCGACGACGGTCACGCCACGCTGTCCGACCGCACGCTGGCGCATCTGGCGAAGGGATTCGCGCCTTATGCCGCCGCGCTCTCATCGATGCTGCAGGGCGAGCATCCGCCATCCGACGAAGCCGGGCTTTTCGATGCGCTCAATCGCTTCCGTGTGCTCTGCGCCACGCGCAAAGGGCCACGCGGCGTCGATGAAGTGAACGCGCGCATCGCGTCGAAGGTGCGCGAGCAGGCGGGCATCGCGCTTGCAATCCGAGCGCAGTGGTTCGCCGGGCGCCCGGTGATCGTCACGCGCAACGACTATGCGCTGGGGCTTTTCAACGGCGATATCGGCATTGCGCTGCCGGGGCCGAACGGCGCGCTGCGCGTCGCGTTCCGCATGGCGGACGGCTCGCTGCGTCATGTATCGCCGGCTGCGCTGCCGCCGCACGATACGGCGTTCGCGTTGACCGTTCACAAATCGCAAGGCTCCGAGTTCGAGCACGCGGCGCTCGTGTTGCCGGGCAGCTTCGTGCGCGTGTTGTCGCGCGAACTGGTTTATACGGCGATCACGCGGGCGAAGCGCCGTATCGAAGTCATCGGATCGGCGGCGATCTTCGCGCAGGCCGTCGATGCGCCGACGCGCCGCGATTCCGGTCTCGCCGCGCGAATGATGCGGCTGATGCACATGCACCATCGATCCTGAACGAAGGAGTTTCATCCATGAGCGATAGCCTCGTGGTGCCGCCAGGCGAAGTCGAACTGACCGCCGTGCGCGCGCAAGGCGCGGGCGGTCAGAGCGTCAACAAGGTATCGAGCGCGATTCACTTGCGCTTCGACATCCGCGCGTCGTCGCTGCCGGAGCACATCAAGGCGCGGCTGCTCGCGCTGTCCGACAGCCGCGTCACGCGCGAAGGCGTGATCGTCATCAAGGCGCAGGAGCATCGCACGCAGGACATGAATCGCGCGGCGGCGCTCGCGCGTCTCGACGAGATGATCCGAAGCGTGAGCGTCACCCGGCGCAAGCGCATCGCGACCAAGCCGACGCGGGCGTCGCAGGTGCGCCGCGTCGAAGGGAAGGTCAGGCGGGGAGCGGTGAAGGCGGGGCGGGGCGCGGTGCGCGGCGAATAGGGCGGCGATTAGGCGGCGATCAGGCGGCGATCACGCGGCGATCAGGCGGCGATCAGGCGGCGAGCGGCGCGTCGCTGTTCACTCACCGCGCTATTGCTGCCGCGTGGGAAAGCGCGTCGGCTTCACGGTTCCGTCATGGGAGGACGCAATCACCGAGCGATGCCGCGCCGCCCGAAAAACGGCACGTGCTTGACGATTCCCGTCGCGAGCGCCGTGCCGACCAGCACGACAGCGCACCCTTCCAGCATCACGAGCGATACGTGCTCGTTCAGGAACAGCGCGCCCCAGAGAATGCCGAACAGCGGAATGACGAACGTGACCGTCATGGCGCGAGCAGGCCCCGCTGCGGCCACGAGCCGGAAGTACAGAAAATAGGCGATGCCCGTGCAGCACACGCCCAGCGCAATCACCGCCGACCACGCGTGCGCGGAGACCGGCGTCGCGGGCCATGTCAGCAGGGCGATCGGCGCGAGCGTGACGGTCGCACCGATCATGCTGCCAGCGGCGTTGGTGGTCGCGTCGACGTCCATCAGATACTTCTTCGCGAAATTGCCCGCCACGCCATACAGCGCCGATGCGGCGAGCGCCGCAGCGGCCGCCAGCATGCCGCGCACGGGCAGTCCGGCGGAGGCCGTGCCGTCCGTCGCGATCTGGTTCCACACGAGCAGCAGCACGCCCGCGAAGCCGATGGCCATGCCGATGCTGCGCATGGTGGTCAGCCGGTCCTTCAGCCACACGTAGGCGACGAGCGCGCCCCAGAGCGGCGTCGTCGCGTTGATGACGGACGTCGCGCCTGCCGACAGCGTCAATTCCGCGAACGCGAACAGGCAGAACGGCGCGGCCGAATTGAGAATGCCGACCACGAAAAGCGGCAGCGCGCGCCGGCGCATCGCGCCGAGGGTGGCGGTCACGTTGCGGCGCGCAAGCAGCATCGCGATGAGAAACAGCGCACCGATGCCCCGACGCGCACGGCCATGAGCGGCGCGACGCCGAACTCGGCGACGCCCACGCGGATGAACAGAAAGGATGCGCCCCACAACGCGGCGAGCACGATCAATTGCAACAAGTTGGCGATGGACATGACGATGGACTTCGAGACTACGTATTAAAAGTCCGCGCATGTTAGCACCGCGCCGCGCGCCGAAGAACGCGCCTTCGATGAGGCCGCAAGATGCGGGATCAGTGCGGCGGGATCATCCACGTCAGCACGTTTTGCTGCAGCCAGACGAGCACGCCGAGGATTACCGTCAGCAGAATCGAATGCTTGAAGGTGCGCGCGAACACGAGCCCTTCCTTGCCCTTGAGGTCGGTCGTCGCGACGCCGGTCGAGATATTTTGTGGCGAGATCATCTTGCCCATCACGCCGCCGGAGGAATTCGTCGCGGCCATCAGCACGGGATTGAGATTGAGCTGATGCGCCGCCACCACCTGGAGGTTGCCGAAGAGCGCGTTGCCCGACGTATCGCTGCCGGAGAGGAAGACCGCCACCCAGCCGAGAAACGCGGACACGAGCGGAAAGAACGGTCCGACCGACGCGACGCCTAGGCCGAGCGTGTAGTTCATGCCCGAGTAGTTCATCAGATAGGCGAGGCCGACGATCGTCGCCACCGTGAGAATCGCGATGCGCGTCTGCACCCATGTGTTGACGATCGCCGCGCCGTATTCGCGTGCGGGCAACCGCACGAGCGCCGCCGTGATGATCGACGCGACCAGGATCGCAGTGCCCGTCGCGAGCGGCTGGAAGTCCCAGATCGCGCCGTATGGCTGGTTGTACAGCGTGATGTAGACGGCCTTGTCTAGACCGGGCCAGGCGACCTTCACATCGCCGATGAGGAAGATCTTGGCGACCGTCCACACGATCACCACCAGCGACACGACGATCCACGGCAACCAGCCTTGTCCGCCGGAAATCGCCGCGCGCGTCTCGCCGAGACGACCGACATTCACGGCGAAACGCTCATCGGCGGCGGGCTTCCAGACGCGCAGGAACGCGATCGTCAGAATCAGCGAGACGAGCGAGGAGAGCACGTCGGTCAGCGCATAGCTGATGTAGTTCGACGTGACGTATTGCGTGAGCGCGAAGCTCGCGCCCGATACGAGCAGCACGGGCCACACGCGCAGCATGTTGCGAAAGCCGGCGTAGATGCCGATCACGTAGAACGGCAGGAAGAACGCGAAGAACGGCAACTGGCGGCCGACCATCTTGGCGAGGGCGTCCGTGGGAAGGTGCGTGACCGCGCCGAGCACGGTGATCGGCACGCCGAGGGCGCCGAAGGCCACCGGCGCGGTATTGAAGATCAGCGTGAAGGTGAGCGCTTCGAGCGTGGGGAAGCCGAGCAGGATCAAGAGCGAACTGGTGATGGCGATCGGCGTGCCGAAGCCCGAGATGCCTTCGAGCAGCGCGCCGAACGAGAATCCGATGACGACCAGCACGATGCGCCTGTCGTTCGGCAGGTTTTCGACCATCCAGAGGCGGAAGGCTTCGAAGCGCCCGGAGCGTTGCGCGACGTTGTAGAGCAGGATCGCGGCGAACACGATCCACATCACCGGCCATAGGGCGAAGACCGCGCCGGCGGCGATCGAGTTGAGCGCGAGCCTGACCGGAAAGTGCCACGCGGCCACCGCGATGACGAGCGCGACGATCAGCCCGGCCATCGACGCCTGCCAGGCGGGGCGGCGCGCCCAGCCGAGCAGCACGAGCACGACGGCGATCGGCAGCGCCGCGACGATGAACGACAACGCGAGCGAATTGGCGACGGGCGTAAGCAGTTGATGGAACATCGAGGTCTCCTTGTCGGCAGGCGGCGGCGAGCCGCGAGGCGCGTGGGATTTCTTCGATGCTTCGGCGGCTTTAAGCGACCGCGTAACGCGCAGCCTAAGAATAGGTGACCGATGGCCTCCGTCAAGCGGGAAATGTTCTTATCGGCCGTTACGCGTTTTGTCGTTCAGCGAGAGACGCCTTCAGCCTTCGACGGCCGCGGCGGGAGCCGTATCGTCGTGGCTCGCAAGAGGCGCCTGGCGGAACACCCATACGGTGAGGAGCGCGAGAGAAGCGAGCATCCACAGCAGAAAGAACACAAAAGCCATCATGTCAGGTCCCCGAGAGCGATGGTTTCGCGACGGCGTCTTACCGTCGCGTTGCGCGAATGAGGGACCTGAATAGCCAGAACCGTGCCAATTGTCTGGCGAATCGGGCGGAAGGCTTGTCGGAAAAGGACGAGAGCGCTCGCATTGAAACGCCAGGAAGGCGCGCGCGAGCGAAATTATCGGAAAATGTTGCAGGTCTGTTACGCCGCAAGCCATAAGCGGCGCGAAAGCGGCCGTTTCTGTAACGTTCGCGAAAAGCGGGGGCCGCTGCGATTCAGTGTCGGCCGCCGCCGTGACCGCCGCCGTAGCCGCCGCGGCCGCCGTGCCACCCGCTGTCGCCGCCATGCCAGCCACCGCCGCCATGCCCGCCGCCGTGCCACCCGTGCCCGCCGCCCCAGCAGCATCCGCCGCCCCAGTATCCGAACCCGATGGATATCGCCGGATAACGATAGCCGTAATAGGCGGGGTACGCCGCATAAGCAGGATAAGGCGCGTAATACGGATACGACGGGTAAGCGGGCACCGCGTAGTACTCCGTCATCGGCACCTGCGCGGTCGAGTATGTCGCTCCGGGCACCGTCGCCGCCGATGCGCCGGACGCGCCCTGTGCGGGCAACGCGAATTCGCGTTGCGCATACGCCGTGGGCACGGTCGAGTAATAGGCGCCGGGATAATCCGGATAGGGCGGGTAATAGCATCCGCTGACGAACGCTCCGGCAGCGATCGCGGCGACGGTGGCCTTGTGTCTGTTGATGATGCGGGCGGGACTCATGGTGCTGCTCCTTGCGTGCGGCTTGCCGGACTCTTGACTCAGGCGGGTCCTTTCAGAGGAGCTTACTCGATCGTTTTGCGATACGCGCCTGAGCGCACGTGAAAAAGTATCGCTGGAACCGCGTCTTGTAACAGGTCTGAAACAGCGGCGCGGTCAGGACCCGTCGCGCCGCTCGTATAAGGCTCGTTACTTGCCGACCTGATTGCCGATGATCCCGCCGACCGCCGCGCCGCCGAGCGTCGAAAGCGCGCTGCCGCCGATCACCGCCCCGCCCGCTGCGCCGACGCCCGCGCCGATCGCGGTATCGCGCTGACGGGTGGTCATGCTGTCGCAGCCGGTCACGCCGGCCAGAAGTGCTACGACCATTGCAGCGGCGCCGATTTGTTTGATGTTTTTCATGTTGACTCTCCAATACGATGATGAGATGAAACGGCTGCGGCTCGCACGGAACGGCGCCGCATAGGCTCGCCGGTTCATAGGGTGATGAGCAGGAAAGGTGCCTGGAGGTCCGCATGGTTGAGTAAGTTGACGGAGATAACTGACTATGAGCACTTAATTTTGCAGAGTTACTGCTCAAAGGCGAGGTAATGGGGAGCCTCAAGAACTGCAGTTATTAAACTCGACGCTGTCGCCGTGGAAGCAACTAGCGGACAATGGGACGTGATGCGTACACCAAGCTCTGACAGAGGCCCCGATCCAACGTATGGGACTGCGGTTCAACGCTTTCCAGATATCAACGAAACCGTTGCAGTGAATCACGCGGATACCCTTAGAGCGCTTAAAACGCGTCTCAAAGAAGGCGACAGTGCATGGGCCATTATGGGACGTTTGATCAGAGAGAGGATGCATGAGGCGACTTAGATGTCTTTTCTTCACCATCTTGCTGTTGCTCCTGCCTGGATGCAAGGCGTCCGAGTATCCCCTCGCTATTTACAGAATCGAGGGCCTGGATTATTACATGGTCAAAGTGTATTTCCGCGCACCTAAGGATGATTTGGCCGAAGAGCGGAACCTTTTACCCTGCGTCTCTGGAGATGGTGAGCCGGGGCGTTTCTACCAAGACAAGCAGTCTGGTCTTGAATTCGGAGGGTCGATTGAGCCGCTTGGACAAGATGGTAGCCAATTCCTCTATTCTTCAGTATTAGTAGCTTCCATCTACGAACGGAGGTAAGGAATTGGAAGGATATCGACAGGGCTAGCATGTTAGATGGACTCCGGAAGACAGAGAAGCTGTCGTGCCGCGGAACTATTATCATGCGCCTGACTTGTCGCAAGTAACGGAAATAAAATCGAGCGTTCTTTTGCGGTCCTATGGTAAATAATGATGCTTGTTACGGTGCAATAGTTGTCCGCAACCGAGCAGGAGCCTCGCCTGAACGGGTTATAACAAGTGGTATGCCATGAAAGGAATCGTTGGCGCAGCGGAAATCGCTTAGTCATGTAAGCCTTTAAGGCTGCTTTTGATTCTTGAGACATAGGAGAGGGCGGGCTGTCCGGGACCTTCCGTGCGTTGGCTCTTGTGCGTGGAACGAATGCGCTCGCTGACCGCTATCGATACGCCCCAGTCGCATCCGTGCAACTATTAGTGGCAATAGTGGCGCGGTGCATGAAAGGGGACAAAACGGCCCGCCGCAATGGACATGCGACGGGCCGCCAGATGAGTGCCTCAAGTCGGCTGATAAATCTCCGCGCCCTTCTTCACGAACTCGATCGCCTTCGTCTGCATGCCGTGCGTAAGCGCATCGGTTTCGCTGACGCCTTGCTTCGCCGCGAAGTCGCGCACGTCCTGCGTGATCTTCATCGAGCAGAAATGCGGCCCGCACATCGAGCAGAAATGCGCGACCTTGGCCGAATCCTTGGGCAGCGTTTCATCGTGGAATTCGCGCGCCTTGTCCGGATCGAGGCCCAGATTGAACTGGTCTTCCCAGCGGAATTCGAAGCGCGCCTTCGATAGCGCGTTGTCCCGCACCTGGGCGCCCGGATGACCCTTGGCCAGATCGGCCGCGTGCGCCGCGAGCTTGTAGGTGATGATGCCTTCCTTCACGTCGTCCTTGTTCGGCAGGCCGAGGTGCTCCTTCGGCGTGACATAGCAGAGCATCGCGGTGCCGAACCAGCCGATCATCGCAGCGCCGATGCCCGACGTGATGTGGTCGTAGCCCGGTGCGATGTCCGTCGTCAAGGGTCCGAGCGTATAGAAGGGCGCCTCGTCGCACCATTGCAGCTGCAGGTCCATGTTCTCCTTGATGAGCTGCATCGGCACATGGCCCGGACCTTCGATCATCACCTGCACGTCATGCTTCCACGCGATCTGCGTCAGCTCGCCGAGCGTCTTCAGTTCGCCGAGCTGGGCTTCGTCGTTGGCGTCGTAGATCGAGCCGGGACGCAGGCCATCGCCGAGCGAGAACGAGACATCGTATTGCTTCATGATTTCGCAGATGTCTTCGAAGTGCTCGTAGATGAAGCTCTCCTTGTGATGCGCGAGGCACCACTTCGCCATGATCGATCCGCCGCGCGACACGATGCCCGTCATGCGGTTCGCCGTCAGCGGCACGTACTGCAGCCGCACGCCGGCGTGGATCGTGAAGTAATCGACGCCTTGCTCGGCCTGCTCGATCAGCGTGTCGCGGAAGATGTCCCACGTGAGGTCTTCGGCTTTGCCGTTGACCTTCTCCAGCGCCTGGTAGATCGGCACGGTGCCGATCGGCACCGGCGAATTGCGGATGATCCACTCGCGCGTCTCGTGGATATGCTTGCCGGTCGACAGGTCCATCACCGTGTCGCCGCCCCAGCGGATGGCCCACGTCATCTTGTTGACTTCCTCGCCGATCGATGACGTCACCGCCGAATTGCCGATGTTCGCGTTGATCTTCACGAGGAAGTTGCGGCCGATGATCATCGGCTCGCTCTCCGGGTGATTGATGTTCGCCGGGATGATCGCGCGGCCGCGCGCGACTTCCTCGCGCACGAACTCGGGCGTGATCGCCTTCAGCGCGTCCTTGCCGAACGCCGCCGCGCCGAACGCCTGGCCGGGATGCTGGCGGCCCATCATCTGCGCGAGCTTCTCGCCGTTCGGGCCGCTCGCCTTCAGGCTCTCGAGATACTCGGCGCGGCGCTGGTTCTCGCGGATCGCGATGAACTCCATCTCCGGCGTGACGATGCCGGCGCGTGCGTAGTGCATCTGCGTGACGTTATTGCCGTCGCGTGCGCGGCGCGGCTTGCGATGCAGGCCGGGAAAGCGCAGCTCGGCGGTCTTCGGATCGGCGGCGCGCTCGCGGCCGAATTCGCTCGACAAGCCTGCGAGCTCCTCCGTGTCGCCGCGCTTGTCGATCCAGCCGGCGCGCAGCGCGGGCAGGCCCGAGCGGATGTCGATGCGCGCGTCGGGATCGGTGTACGGACCCGACGTGTCGTACACGTACACCGGCGGATTCTTCTCGCCGCCGAAGCCGTCGGGCGTGTCCGACTGCGTGATTTCGCGCATCGGCACGCGGATGTCCGGCGTCGAGCCGCTCACGTAGACCTTGCGCGAGTTGGGCAGCGGCGCGATGGCGGCCGCATCGACGACGGCGTTTTCGGACAGAAACTTCGGATTGGCATTCATGTGCTGTATGTCTCCTGCAGGGACGAAAATTTCAGCGCGAGCATGAGGAAGCCCGGCTGACTCAGGAGCTAAACAGGGAGGAACGAGATGGAAAGGTGCGGGCGCTGAAGATGCGGCGGAAGGTCTTGTCAAAGCCGCAGTGCCCGAACGCTTCCCTGCGCTGGCATTATCCAGATCAGGTTCAAAGGGTATTTCTCACCCACGTGGCACGGGCGATTCGACCGGTGACGCCAATTCGAAATCGCGATGTGCAGCGCAGGACCCCCGCGTTAGCAGCCGCCACGATACACCGCACCGTGGTGCGTTGACAACCATCCCGAAATAGCCCGCTTCGCGCGGTGCCGTTCCTGCATAATGGCGGGCGCCGCGTTTTAGGTAGTTACCCGAAGCGCGGTTTCGCGACCGCCGCCGCTCGCCGTTTGCCTGTCCTCGTTCGCCTCTCGACCGCACTTCGTTCGCTTCGTCATGCCGCTGTGTCTTCATCGTCCTGCACCGTCGTGCGGGCGTCGCACTTCGCGTTCTTCGGCCGTTTCCGCATGCGCCACGCGCAACGCGGCTTTCGCGGAGTGAGCATGTCCACTTCCACGCCGCGTCTGCCGTTCTCGTTTCCCGATCGCTTTCCGTTTCGCGCGCCTCGCTCCTTCAGGGGACAAGTCGTGCTCGCGCTCGCTGTCGTGTATCTCGTCTGGGGATCGACCTATCTCGGGATACATCTGGCGCTCGAATCGTTTCCGCCGCTGATGCTCGGCGGGCTGCGCAATCTGTTCGCGGGCATCGGGCTGTTCGCCATCGGCATGCATCGCAAGGCGGTGCTGCCGAACGCGCAGGAAGTGCGCAACGCGGCGATCGTCGGCACCTTGCTCGAGGGTCTGTCGAGCGGGATGATGGCTTACGGCATGCGCACGGTCGGCACCGGCACGGCGGCGGTGATGGTGGCGACCGTGCCGCTCTTTGCGACGATCTTCACCGCGCTCGCCGGCCGGGGCGTGGCGAAAGGGGAGTGGTTCGCAGTGGCGCTGGGGCTCGTCGGCATCGTCGTGCTGAATCATGGCGACCCTTCGCCCGGTTCGACGCACGGCACGCTCGCGATCCTCTGCGCCGCAATCTTCTGGGCGGGCGGCGCACATCTCGCTGGGCGGCTGCGGCAGCCGTCCGATCTGCTGATGTCGACTGCGCTGCAGATCGGCCTCGGCGGTCTGATCGCGACGGGCATCGCGTTCCTGGCGGGCGAGCGTGTCACGCATGTGGGACCCGGCGCGGGCGTGTCGTTTCTGTATCTCGTCGTGATCGGATCGATGGCCGCGTACGTCGCTTACAACTTCCTGATCCGCCATACGAGCACGATCATCGCGACGAGTTGCCTCTATGTGAACCCGATCGTCGCGGTGCTGCTGGGGGCGGTGCTGCTCGGCGAGGTGATCACGCAATGGACGGTCGTTGCCACCGTCGTCATTCTGATCAGCGTGAGCTTGTCGTTCTGGTTTGACTCCGGAAGGGGACGACTCCCGCCGGACGCGGGTTGAAGATAAGGAAAGCCCCTGCTTAAGATCGCGGAAAAATTCAGCGATTCTTTCAAAAATTAAGCGATGGGTAATCTCTGGTTTTAGTGCCAGAGGACCGTTCACCAACATCGCCGAGAACAGTGTATGGGCGTGTAGGCAATCTCATTTCGAAGCCATTTCGACGTCCGGCGATGCTTCAGCCTTACTCGTACTGGAGGATGAAGTCGAGCTTAGTCGTCACTTTCCGGAACTTGTCAATCAGTTAACCCTGGACGCATTCGTTCAGAACCACCCGAACTGCGACGTTCTGTTCCTGGACTGTGTCTCGTTCAGCCCGCAGGCCCCGTTTCTACTTTCGTTAAGCGAAACTCAGATGAGAGATCGGGTGCGGACCGATATTTCAGCTGACCTCAGGCATCAATTTCGGAGCGTGAGTATCATCGATGCCCGCGGCGTGTACGCATATTGCGCCGCCAGCTACATTGTGACTCCGAAGGGGAAGCAAGTGTTGCGTCAGCTCTTCGCGGAGAGCTGCGACGTCAGAACGGCAGTGGACATTCTTTATCGGGATTGGATAGCGAGTGGGAGACTGGTCGCAAACGTGACCATTCCATTCTTAGCCACTCCGCCATTTCTAAACGCTTCGACCATCCCTTATGAGAAGCTCGCTTCTTCTGTCGGTAATGAAAAAGAATTGCTGCTCGCCAACGCGATACGGCGTTTGCTTTTTGCCGGCGATCACCAAATCGATCTGACTGAAATAGGCTCGATGCTTCGGGGAGCCGATAGCTCGAAGGAATACAAGCTGGGCATGCAGTTTTATGAAGCGTGCCGGTCGTTCCTGACCTCCGTTGTCGTGCCGTGACCAACCAGTGTCACAGGCTTCGCTCGGTCGCCTCAAGGCGTGTCGTCGAAGCGAATTAGACAGCCTTGGTTTGGAGCCCAACGGCGCAAAAAATCAATGCCCGCCGCGCAAGGCGGCGGGAACTTAGAAGCTACTGGCCGAACAAGCTCGTAACCGCGACCGGCTTACTTATGCTCTTCGGCCGAGTTGTGGATAGCTTGGCCGCCCTTCGAAATATCCTGGCCCGCGCCCGAGATGGTGTTGCAGCCCGCGAGCGCGGCCGTGCCGGCGATCAGCAGCATGGCGATGATTCGAGTCATATTCATTCCCCTTGATGTGAAATGGCGTGGTTGATCGTGTCTGGATTGGCCGCTGATCGTTGCGTGGGCCTCACCGGTGGTAACAATCATAAAAAATGCAGGTCGGCCTCCGCTGTAGGCACACATGCGTTTTTCTCGTCAGCGGCGTCCGTACTTCTCGTCGGCATCGTCCTACGCGGCGGAACGCGCCGGCGGTAACGCGGCGTCGTCATGGACGCGTTCGCGCGGCATCGACACGTGAATGCTCGTGCCATGCGGCTTCGCCCGCTCGATCTCGAAGCGCCCGCCGCGTGCCGACACGCGTTGCCGCATGCCGACGAGTCCGTGCGTGTGCGTCCGCTTCAAATCCTGCGGCCGGATGCCGACGCCGTCATCGGCGATATGCAGCGACACGGTCGCCTGATCCATCGTCAGCGCCACGCTGATGTTGCTCGCGCGCGCATACTTCGCCGCGTTCGTCAGCGTTTCCTGCGCGACCCGGAAGAGCGCAATCTCGATGGCTTCGCCGAGCTTCGGGTCTTCATCGGGCAAGTCGAACGACACCGTCCAGTTGTTGCGCTGCGCGGCTTCATCGACGAGCGCACGCAGCGCCGTCACAAGGCCGAAGTTCGCGAGCACGGTCGGCCGCATGTCTTCGATGATGCGCCGCTTGAGCGCGATGCCCTGATCGAGATTGCCGATGGCGCGCGTGAGTTTCTCGGCCATCGCCGGTTCCGTTTCGCGGAGCTTGCCGCGCACCCACGCGACGTCCATCTTGCTCGCGGTGAGAATGGAACCCAGCTCGTCATGCAGTTCGCGGGCCAGTTCCGTCTTCTCGTTCTCGCTCACGGACTGCAGGTGCCATGCGAGCGCTTCGAGTTGCCGCGTGCGCTCGAAGACGAGTTGATCCAGCTCTTCCTGCTGCGTGATGAGCTCGCGCTGCACGCGATCCTGCTTGTCCAGCTGAATGCCGAGATTGCGAAAGAGCAGCAGGAACAACACGATGTTCAGCGCGCATAACGCGCCGACGCAAAGCGTGGAGATGCGCTGATCGGCGCGGCTCGCATCGAGTGCGTGCTGGGCGCGTTGTTCCTCGTTGAGACGCAGCAGGGAGAGAGCCGCGCCGAGCGTGGCGTCGTCGGATGCGGGCAGGGCTTCCGGCTGCGAGGGCGCCGCGAGCCGCGCGGCGCCTCGCTCGATCTCCTCGTTCGCCGCAGCGCTGATCTGCGCGAAGCTGGCAAGCGCGGTGTCGTCGCCGATGCGTCGATAGTAGGCATCGAGCGTCGCGAGGGCGCGGCGCACGTGCGCCGTCGTTTGCTCGAATTGCGCCTTGTAGGCCGGTTCCGGTTGCAGTGCGAACGCGCGTCCTTGCGCGGACAGCGTCGCGATATCGGCGGCGAGCGCGGAGAGGTCGGCGGTTGCGCTCTTGGCATCCAGCGCCGTCTCATATTCGGCCGCGATTCGCATGCGCCCCGACTCCAGTATCACGAGGCCGCCGACTGTGATGACGATCGCCACCGTCATCGCGACAAGCCAGCTGTAGCGGCGCATCCAGTCGTTGATGCGGGCAAGGCCGGGAAGCGGCGGTGTCGGCGCTTCGTCGTGGGAGATGCGCGGCAGCACGGCGCGGGGAGCGTGGCTCATAGAGTGGTTTCAGGCATCGCGGGGCGGCGGATGGTCCGTCCGCGCGAGCCAATTGAAAGCTGATGTCGGTGGATTCTCACAGCAAAAAAGGAGCCAGCCCGAATGCGCGCGCCGCAGCGCATCGTTAGGATGGGCTCACCATCCATTCCTACGGGGAAAGATCATGCTGAAGTGGGCACTGTTCTTTGCGATCGTCGCCGTGATCGCCGGTCTTCTCGGCTTCACGGGCGTCGCGGCGGGCGCGGCGACCATCGCCAAATTTCTGTTCGTGCTGTTCCTGATCCTGTGCGTCGTGTTTCTGGTGCTGGGCTTCGTCATCACCAAGAAAGCGATCGATTAGCAGGCCTGGATTCGCTCACGGCGGCCCGTGGCGTCACGCCATAGCGCCGCCTCATGCGATGACAGGCACGCTCGAAGAGGAGGTTTCATGCTGCACTACGCCGCCGTTTTCTTCGTGATCGCGATCATTGCCGCGGTGTTCGGATTTACAGGCATCGCGGCGGGCGCGGCGGAAATCGCGAAGATCCTGTTCTATATTTTTTTGGTCGTATTCGTCGTTACGCTGTTGCTCGGCGTATTCAAGACATGACGGCCGCGCCGCTCCGATGGAGCGGTTTCATTCCGACAGTTCTGTGAGCGGGCACGGTGCGTGCATCGAAGACGTTCATCGGATAGCGGCGCGCTATGAGCCGCAGGCGCGGCCTGTGTAACCGCTACCGTCCACTACCATCCCACAGGAGCCAATCAAATGTCCAATTCGTCTGCTGTAACCGCCGCGCCGGGCCAATCCTCGGACGCCTTCGTCCTCGATGTCGAAAAGATCCGGAACGACGCGCGCCAGCACATGGACGAGGGCCCGGTCACGTCGACGTATAGCGCCGATCGCGAGACCGTGCTGAAGCTGCTCAACGACGCGCTCGCGACCGAATGGGTCTGCACGCTGCGCTACAAGCGCCACTATTTCATGGCGAAGGGCATTCACTCGGAAGCCGTCGCACAGGAATTCGCCGAGCACGCGACCGAGGAGCAGGAACACGCCGACATGCTCGCGGAACGCATCGTCCAGTTGGGCGGCGAGCCGAACTTCGCGCCGGACAGCCTCAAGTCGCGCGCGCACTCGGAGTACAAGGAAGGCGCGGACCTCATCGACATGATCCGCGAGAACCTCATTGCGGAGCGGATTGCGATCGATACCTATCGCGAGATCATCCGTTATCTCGGCGACAAGGATGTCACCACGCGCCGCATCTTCGAAGAGATTCTGGCGGTCGAAGAGGAGCACGCCGACGACATGGCCGATCTGCTCGAAGGCCGTAACGGCTGATGCGTCGGCGCGATGCGGGCACGAGCGAGACCGCGCATCGCGCTTCTGCGATGCATGCGTAAAATGACCGTTCACTCATTACAGCAGCGCGGACGGCCTGAATGATTCGAGTCTTGATAGCCGACGATCATGCGATCGTGCGCAGCGGGTTCAGGCAGTTCGTCGCCGACGAACCCGACATGGAAGTGGCGGCCGAGGCATCGACCGGCGACGAAACGATCGCGCTCGTGCGCGAGCAGGCCTTCGATGTGGTGCTGCTCGACATCGCGATGCCCGACAAGAACGGCGTCGATACGTTGCGCGTCATCAAGCAGATCCGGCCGCAGCAGGGCGTGCTGATGCTGTCGGGCTTTCCCGAGAGCCAGTACGCGATCAACCTGCTGAAGGCGGGCGCGAACGGCTATCTGAACAAGGACGCCGCGCCCGACGAGATCGTCCGGGCGATTCGCACGGTGGCGCGCGGGCATCGTTACTTGTCGGAGTTCATCGCCGATGCGCTCGCCGACAAGCTCGACAAGCCCGCGGCGGACCGGCCGCACGAGACGCTGTCGGAGCGCGAGTTCCAGATCTTTTGCAAGCTCGCGGGCGGCCGCATTCCGACGGAGATCGCGCAGGAGCTGCATCTGTCGGTGAAGACGGTGAGCACGTATCGGGCGCGCGTGCTGGAGAAGATGCGGCTGTCCAACAACGCCGATCTCACGTATTACGCGATCAAGAACGGATTGATCGAATAACGCAGCGTTTCGTTTGCGACGAGGATGCAGTAAAGCGGAGGATGCCCGCCGTGGGCCACATCATCATCGACGATTCGGCAGAGCAGCACAGACCGCGCGGCGGGCCGCTCGCGGTGCTGCTGATCGAGGATTCGCCGCTGATCCGCCGCAGTCTCACGGAGGCGATCGAAGCGCTCGGCCCGTGGCGCGTGACCGCTTTCGCCGATGCGCCGCAGGAGGCCATCGCGTTGCTGTCGTCGCAGGCCTTCGATGTGGTGATCGTCGATCTGCAACTGAAGCGCGGCTCGGGCATCGACGTGCTTGCGTGGCTCAAGGAAGCGAACGCATCGCGACTCGCGAACGATGCGTTCGTGGTCGTGCTGACGAATCATGCGCTGCCGGCTTATCGCGAAAGGTGCCTGCAGTACGACGTGCGGCATTTCTTCGATAAATCGCTCGAGTTCGATCGCGTGCTCGATGCGCTGGAGGAATGGGGAAGGGAGAGGGTTTGAGCGCCCTTTAACGCGCGGCTCGTTTCCGAACCGCGAGGCATCATTCTTCGCTGACCCGTCCCGCTCCACTGCGCGCATCCAGCCGTCCCTCGCGCCCGCGCCAGTGGCTGAACCCCGCCAGCCCGGTCGCCGCAAGCCCGACGACGCACACGCCGGTCCATCCCATCGCCTGCCAGGCGAGCGACGCCAGCGCCGATCCCGCCGCGCCGCCGATGAAGTACGCCACCATATAAACCGTGTTGACGCGGCTGCGCGCCTCGGGCTTCAGCGCGTAGATGCGCGACTGGTTGGAAATCTGCGCGGCCTGCACGCCGACATCGAGCACGATCACGCCGATGACAAGCCCCGCGATGCTCCTCGCCGACCGCGCGAACACGACGAACGACACCGCGACGAGCACGATCGACAGCGTGATGACCGCCCGCGGCCCGCGCTTGTCCGCCGACTTGCCCGCAAGCGGCGCGGCTAATGCACCCGCCGCACCGACGATGCCGAACAGTCCCGCCGCCTGCGGTCCCATATGAAACGGCTCTCCCGCGAGCAACAAGGTCAGCAGCGACCAGAACGCGCTGAAGCCGGCGAAAAGCGCGCCGCCCGTCAGCGCGGCCTCGCGCAGCGCGGCGCTCTCGGCGGTCAGATGCCACATCGACGCGAGCAGCTTGCCGTAGGAGAGCGTCGAGGTCGGACAGCTTTTGGGCAGCCGCATCATCACGACTGCCGCGAGCGCGATCGTCGCCGCCACCGACGCCGCGAACACCGCGCGCCAGCCGAAATACTCCGCGACGAAACCGGATACCGTGCGCGCGAGCAGGATGCCGAGAAGCAGCCCGCTCATCACGGTGCCGACCGCGTGGCCTCGCTCGGCGGCGGGCGCAAGCTCGGCGGAGAAGGGCACCGCCTGCTGCGCAATCGTCGATACGACGCCTATCGCGAGACTCGCCGCGACCAGCACCGCGAGCGTCGGCGCGGCGCTCGCCACGATGAGCGCAACGCCCAGCGCCGCGAGCTGCATGAGGATCAGCATGCGCCGGTCGAAGCGGTCACCGAGCGGCGCGAGCATCAGCATGCCGAACGCATAGCCGAGTTGCGTCGCGGCCGGCACCGCGCCGATCAGGTAGGTGCTTCCCGGAAACGACGCCCGGAAATCGCCGAGCAGCGGCTGATTGAAGTAGATGTTGGCCACCGATACGCCCGCGATCGTCGCGAGCAGCCAGAGCGTCGCGCGCGAGTAGTGCGGATGGCGCTCGGGCGTAGGGTGGTGAGAGGAGTGTTGCGGCTGATGCGATGACGCGGACATGGTTCGTTCCGTCGGACGGGCAGGAGGGCGGCGTGCGGCAAGCCGCCGATCATACTGGAGACCGAAGCGCTTTGCTGACCGTGCGGGCGTGCTTACTGGTCGTCGTCGGCCGGGGGCTTGGGTGCGAGCTTCGCCGGGGCGAGCCACTGGAACGTGGTCAGCGTGTTGTCGCTGAACGTGCATTCAGCGGCGGCGGGGGTGTCGGCGGTTTTCGTGGCGGGCGGCTTCGGCGGCGTGTCGATCGTGCCGTGCACGACGACGCGTGAGCCATGCATGGCCGCGCTCGAGCCGGTGAGCTTCAGCGGCGCGCTTGCGGCGTCCGGATAATCGGCGCGCATGCGGTCCTTGCACGCATCGATGTTGCGATAGTAGGACGTGCAGCCGGCCAGAAGCGCGATTGGAACCGAGAGAAGCAGAAGCAGGCGGGAGCGAGTGTTCATCGATGGAACCGGTCGATGCCCGATGCGGGGCGGGCATCGGAGCGAGATAGGAATTGGCGGCGAAGCTTTATAACACGCGCCACGCACTTGTTCGACGCTCGGGCGCGGTAGCACAATCGGCGGAAGCGATTCTCGACGATGCAGAGGCGGGCATGCAAAAGGACATCGAAGTGGGCGATTACATGCTCGCCATGAGCGCGGTCCCGAAGCCGCGTCCGGGTGATGGCGAGACTGAGGCGTGCGTCGAAGGTTACGTGATCCGGGTGCGGATCACGCGCGCCGATGGCCGACCGGTACACGGCTCGACGCTCGCGGACGATTCAGGGGAAATGACGGGCGATCACGGACCCTTCGAAACCGTCGCGCAGGCGATGGCGCATGGCGAGGCGTGGGGCCGGCATTATGTGGCGCGGGTGTTGGGGCATGGCGTGTAGCCACGCGTGTCACGAGTGCAGGGACGTGCGCTGGTGCCGGGGACCGGACTCGAACCGGCAAGCCTTGCGGCGGCGGATTTTAAGTCCGCTATGTTTACCAATTTCATCACCCCGGCAGAGCCGACGCGATTCTACCATCGCATCCGGCCGTGCCAAAACGCCGCGAACGCCCGCTGTATTGCCCGCTGTATCGCCCGCGCGGGCTTATTGAAAGCCATTCGACAACCTCACGCGCCTCCCGCATAATCGCCGACTGTTCCGCCTTCGCTCGATCGAAGCCAACACGAGAGGACATGCAATGGGCAAGACCCGGCTCGAAGCGTTCAGCGATGGCGTCATCGCCATCATCATCACGATCATGGTGCTGGAACTCAAAGTCCCGCACGGCGAAGACTTCGGCGCGCTCGTGCCGCTCCTTCCGGTGTTCGCCGCCTACGTGCTCAGCTTCATTTACGTCGGCATCTACTGGAGCAACCATCACCATCTGCTGCACGCGATCAAGCGCGTCAACGGCACCGTGCTGTGGGCCAACCTGCATCTGCTTTTCTGGCTGTCGCTCTTTCCGTTCACGACGAACTGGATGGGCGAGAACCATCTCACCGCCGTCCCCACTGCCTGCTACGGCTTCGTGCTCTTCATGACGGCCGTTGCGTACTACATCCTGACGCGCGCGCTCATTTCGATGCACGGCGAGAATTCGCCGCTCGAACGCGCGCTCGGCGCCGATCGCAAGGGCAAGGTTTCCGTGCTGCTGTATCTCGCCGCCATCGCGGCATCGTTCTGGCAGCCGTGGCTCGCCGCCGCGATCTATGCGCTCGTCGCGGCCGTCTGGCTCGTGCCGGATCGGCGCATCGAACGCATGCTGCTCACCGAAGAACAGTAAGCGCGCGATGCGCATCGGCCTCATCTCCGACACCCACAACCTCGTGCGTCCCGAAGCGCTCGACGCATTGCGCGACTGCGAGCACATCATCCATGCGGGCGATATCTGCAGGCGCGAAGTCCTCGATACGCTCGCGGCTCTCGCGCCGCTCACCGTCGTGCGTGGCAATAACGATACCGGCGAGACCGTCGCGACGTTGCCCGAACATGCGCGCATCGAACTGGGCGGCGCGACGATCCACGTCGTCCACGATATCGCCGACGTGCCCGAAGAACTGCATGGAGTCGATGTCGTCGTGACCGGGCATTCACACAAGCCGGTCGTTGCGCGCCGCGGCGGCGTGCTGTTCGTCAACCCCGGCAGTGCGGGGCCGCGACGCTTCAGGTTGCCGGTGACTGTCGCGTTGCTGGAAATCGACGCAGACACAGAAGCCATCGACGCACGCATCGTCACGCTCATCGCGTAGATAGCAAAAGGGCCGGCGCGTGACACGCCGGCCCTTCGTCATTCGGATGAACGCGATCGCTTATGCGCGAGCGGCGTTATCGAACATCGAGTCGTCCATCTCGGCTGCCTCGCGATGACCGCGCAGGATCGCATGCGCTTCCGAATGCGACGCCACTGCGGGCGGCGAGCCCTTCAGCGGCTTCTTCGCCGTCTCGTGGAGCGCAAGCACCGACACGATGCCGATCACCGATGCGCCCATCAGATAGTACGCGGGCATCATCAGCATGCCGGTCTTGTCGACGAGCCATGCCGTCACGAGCGGCGTCGTGCCGCCGAACAGCGACACCGACACGTTGAAGCCGATCGCGAGCGCGCCGTAACGAATCTTCGTCGGGAACAGCGCCGGCAGCGACGAGGGCATCACGCCCGTAAACGTTGACAGCAGCGCGCCAAGAATCATCATTCCCGCGAACACCGAAGCCACCGAGCCGACGCGGATCAGCGAAAGCGCCGGAATCGACAGCACCAGCAAGCCGACGCAGCCCGCCAGCATCACCGGCTTGCGGCCGATCGTATCCGAGAGACGTCCCGCGAGCAGCGTGAGCGGCACCATCAGCACCATCACGACCAGCACGATGAAGAGGCCATGCGTCTCGTTGAACTTGAGCGTCGCCGACAGATAGCTCGGCAGATACGACAGCGCCATGTAGTCCGTCACGTTGAAGATCAGCACGAGGCCGACGCATTGCAGAAGCGGCTTCCATTGCTGCACGAGCGTTTCGCGGAACTGCGTCTTCGTCGACTGGTGCGCGGCGGCTTCCATCTTGTCCGCTTCGCGCTGGAACGCCGGCGTCTCTTCGAGCTTCATCCGGATATAAAGACCGATCAGACCGAGCGGACCCGCGATCATGAACGGAATGCGCCAGCCCCAGCCAAGCAGCGTTTCCTGCGACATGACAGCGGTCATCACCGCCACCACGCCCGCGCCGAGCACATAGCCGACGAGCGTGCCGCATTCGAGGAAGCTCGACATGAAGCCGCGCTTCTTGTCCGGCGAGAATTCGGCGATGAACGTCGCCGCGCCGCCGTACTCGCCGCCGGTCGAGAAGCCTTGCACGAGGCGCGCGACGAGCAGCAGCACGGGCGCCATCACGCCGATGCTGTCGTAGCTCGGAATCAGGCCGATACAGAAGGTGCCGATGGCCATCATGATCATGGTCATCGCGAGCACGCGCTTGCGGCCGATGCGGTCGCCGAGCGGGCCGAACACCATGCCGCCGAGCGGACGCACGAGAAAGGCGGCCGCGAAGGTGCCGAAGGTCGCGAGCAACTGCGCGGTCGGGCTGCTCGACGGGAAGAAAACCTTGCCGAGCGTCACGGCGATGTAGCTATACACGCCGAAGTCGAACCATTCCATCGCATTGCCGATGGCCATTGCGCCGACAGCGCGCTTGAGAAGGGATTGATCGACGATGGTGATGTCGTCGAGCGTGAGGTCGCTGGTTGCGTCGGACGTCTTGTGAGTGCGCCAAAGGCCGTCGTGTAGGGCGGTCATACGTTGAAAAGCTCCGTGTTCAAGTGCCCGGTGCGCGCGCGAAAACGGCTCGCGAAAAGCGTCGGGCGCGCCGGAAAGCAGCGCGTATTGCCGGATAGTGCAGTTTCGTGACGGCGCCGCAGCGCATTCGGATCGTCGGAACGAAAGCCAGGGGCTTTCCGCAGCGCCGGACGCGATGGACCGAAGCTGAGGCTCGAATGGAAAACACGGTGCCGATGCCTCGCGGCGAAAGTCGCGAAATTGCACTCGGGATGAAACAAACGAATTTGACGTGCGGACGGCGAACTCGGGAAGCTGCCGCGGGTGGAACCGCTACGTCGGCGAATTACAAGGCTCGGAACGAAAAAGGCCGGCGTGCGCGTGAAGCGCTAAAACCGACAAGCCTCTTTGTATAAAAACTGTCACTACCACGCATTGGCCGATTCGTACCGAATCATGCGATATGGCCGGCTGCTGCGCGTGAATGATGGTGAATTGCTGTTGATAACGAGCGAGATAATAACACGATGACAGACGATGTGCAAACCGACCCGCGACACGGCGCGCTCGCGGATGGCCGCATCCCTTGTCCAGCCTAGGATTGCGCCTAGTCGCGTCTCATGTTTTGAGCGCCTATTTCAGAGTCAGCGGACAACAAAAAACCGACCACGGCGAGTCGGTTTTTTCGGTCGAGCGGGGAGTTGGTTCAGCTTTGCGGCGGCACGTAGCCGGAAGCGGTGTCGGCGCCTTCGCCGAAGAAGTACTTCTCCGTCTGTTTGATCAGATACTGGCGCGCGCGCGGGTCGGCCATATTCAGGCGATTCTCGTTGATGAGCATCGTCTGCTGCTTGAGCCAGCCTTGCCACGCTTCCTTCGAGACCGTTTCATAGATGCGCTTGCCGAGCTCGCCCGGCAGCGGCGGAAAATCCAGTCCCTCGGCTTCCTTGCCGAGCTTGGCGCATTGAACCATTCGGGCCATCGTGTTCTTTCTCCTTCCTGTATTTGGGGTGCGGGACGCGCTTTGTGACGCGTCCTCAGAGCTGTTTCATGAGGACGAGCGATTTACGCTGCCAGTTGTAGAGGCGGCGGCGGTCTTCGGGCAGATCGTCCACCGTGACCTTCACGAAGCCGCGCTTGAGAAACCAGTGCTCCGTGCGCGTCGTGAGCACGAAGATGCGCGTGAGGCCGCGCGCACGGGCGCGCTGCTCGATGCGCTTCAACAGGCGCTCGCCGTCGCCCGAGCCTTGCGCTTCCGGCGCGACGGTCAGGCACGCCATCTCGCCGATGCGCTCCTGCGTGTACGGATAGAGCGCCGCGCAGCCGAAGAGCACGCCGTCGTGCTCGATGACCGAAAAATGGTCGATATCGCGCTCGATCTGGTGTCGGCCGCGCCGCACGAGCGTGCCGTCCGCTTCCAGCGGCTCGATCAGCGTGAGAATGCCGCCGACGTCGTCGGGCGTGGCTTCGCGCAGGCTTTCGAGATTCTCGTAGGAGATCATCGTGCCGACGCCGTCGTGCAGGAAGAGTTCGAGCAGGACGCTGCCATCGAGCGCGTACGGAATGATGTGCGCCCGCGCCACGCCGCCGCGGCAGGCGCGAATTGCATGCTTCAGGTAGAAGGCGGTGTCGCCCTGCAGTTCGCCCGATTCATGCAGGCGATAGGCGTCGTCGAGCGACATTTCGCGCACGAGCTCGCCTTGCTGATCGGCGAGGCCGGGAATCTCGGTGACGAAGATGATCTTGTCGGCGCGCAACGCGATTGCCGCGGCGGACGCGACGTCTTCCATCGACAGATTGAACGCCTCGCCCGTCGGCGAGAAGCCGAGCGACGAGAGCAGCACGATCTTGCTGCTCGCGAGCGACTGACGAATGGATTCGCCGTCGATCTTGCGCACGACGCCCGTGTGCTGGAAATCGACGCCGTCCAGAATGCCGACCGGCCGCGCCGTCACGAAGTTGCCCGACACCACGCTGATGTGCGCGTGCGCCATCGGCGTATTCGGCAAGCCCTGGCTGATCGCGGCTTCGATGTCGAGGCGTACTTCGCCGGCTGCTTCCTTCGCGGATTCCAGCGCGCGGGCATCCGTTATGCGAAGCCCATGCGAGAACGACGATTCGACGCCGTGCAGGCTCAGTTGTTCGTCGAGCTGCGGACGCGAGCCGTGAACGAGCACGACATGGATGCCCATTGCATGCAGGAGGCCGACGTCCTGCACCAGCGCGTTGAGCCGTCCTTCCTGCACCAGTTCTCCGCCGAACGCGACGACGAACGTTTTGTTGCGGAACGCGTGAATATACGGCGCGACGGAGCGCATCCAGTCGACGAACTGGGCGAGCGGATTGGGCGCGTCGGCTTCCGCTACGGCCGGCTGCGACGCGAGGGTGAGGTCGGTTTGGGAATTCATGCCGGGATTATAATGCGACGCTATGCCGAATGTTTTCAAACGCCCCGCGCAGCCGGGCAAGCCGCAATCCGCCGATAAAGCCCTCGATACCCAGGAGCAGTTGAAGAAGCTGCGGGAGAATCTCTTGCGCGAGGCGAAGCCGGGCGGGGAAGAAGGCCTCAGCAAGAAGGAACTGGCGGCGCGGCGGTTCGCCGGGGCGAGCGAGACCCATGAGGCGCCCGCGAAGTCGCCGGATGCGCGTCAGTCCGGCGCGAAGCGCGAGCGCGAACAGACGCCGCGCCGGCCGTTTTCCGGTCGAGCCGAAGATGCTTCGGCGCTGCGTTCGCGTGCGGCGGAATCGTCGGAACGCGCGCATGGCGCGCTCGAGCCGGACGCGGATGCTCCGTCTGTGCCCGCGAGCGGCACGAAAGCCGCGGAAAACCCCGATTCGAACGATAAGCGCACCAGGCGCGAACATCGTACCGACGACTCGCCGCGCGAGGCCGACCGCGTGGCGCGCGGCGGGCAGAAGCAGGCGAACGAAGCGCGGCGCGCGGAGATCGTCGCGGGTCGCAAGGATCACAGCAACCGCGAGCAGAAGGTTCAGCCGCAAGACGCTTCGAATCGCGACGCGCGCGCACAACGCGCCGACGCCGCCGCGCAACGACCAGCAGGCAACAAGCGAACGCCATCGCCGGAAGCGCGGCGGGAGCCAGCCAGCATCGAGCGCACGCCCGACGAAGCACGACGCAGCGACCGCGCAGACGTCGCGCGTGCGGCGAATCCTGGCGACCGCCGCCCGCGCGCTGACGAAAGGACGCCATCGCCGGAAGCGCAAGAAGGCCGCGCACCGCGACAAGCGCCCCGCGCGTCCAACCGCGCCGCCCCCGAAGCGCGCGACGCGAGCGAACCGCGCCGCCCCCGCGAGGCGCGCATCGTCACGCCCAACCCCATTCCGCCGATCACCTTCCCCGAAGCGCTGCCCGTTTCCGGCCGGCGCGAGGAGATCGCCCGCGCGATCGCATCGAATCAGGTCGTGATCGTCAGCGGCGAAACCGGCTCGGGCAAGACCACGCAATTGCCGAAGATCTGCCTCGCGCTCGGGCGCGGTCGCGGCGCGGGCGGCAGCGGGCTCATCGGTCATACGCAACCGCGCCGTATCGCGGCTTCGGCGACAGGCCGGCGCATCGCGGAAGAACTCGGCACGCCGTTCGGCGAAGTCGTCGGCTACAAGGTGCGTTTCACGGACAATCTGGCGCCGGGCGCATCGGTCAAGCTGATGACCGACGGCATCCTGCTCGCCGAGACGCAGACCGACCCGCTCCTCAACGCGTACGACACGATCATCATCGACGAGGCGCACGAACGCAGCCTCAACATCGACTTTCTGCTCGGCTATCTGAAAGAGATCCTGCCGAAGCGCCCCGATCTGAAGCTCATCGTCACCTCGGCCACGATCGACGCCGAACGCTTCGCGCGCCATTTCGGCAGCGACGAACGACCGGCGCCGGTGATCGAAGTGAGCGGGCGGCTGTATCCGGTGGAAGTGCGGTATCGGCCGATCGAAGAGGAAAGCGAAGCGATCCGCAACGCGCAAGGCAACGCGCCCAAACGTAACGACCGCAAGACCGACCGCGATCTGATGGAAGGCATCGTCGATGCCGTCGATGAACTCTGCCGCGTCGGCCCCGGCGATGTCCTCGTGTTCCTGCCGGGCGAGCGCGAAATCCGCGACGCCGCCGAGGCGCTGCGCAAGCATCATCCGCCGCACACGGAAATTCTCCCGCTCTTCGCGCGCCTTTCGGCGCAGGAGCAGGAGCGCGTGTTCAGGCCGTCCAACGCGCGGCGCATCGTGCTCGCGACCAACGTCGCCGAGACGTCGCTGACGGTGCCGGGCATCCGCTATGTCGTCGATACCGGCATGGCGCGCGTGAAGCGCTATTCGTATCGCAACAAGGTCGAACAGTTGCAGATCGAGCCGGTGTCGCAGGCGGCGGCGAATCAGCGCGCGGGACGCTGCGGACGCGTCGCGGACGGCGTGTGCATCCGTCTCTACGACGAGGCGGATTTTCAGTCGCGGCCGCGCTTCACCGATCCGGAAATCCTGCGCTCGTCGCTCGCGGCAGTGATCCTGCGCATGAAATCGCTGCATCTGACGGCGATCGAAACCTTCCCGTTCATCGAGCCGCCGCCGGGCCGCGCAATCGCGGACGGCTATCAACTGCTGAACGAACTCGGCGCCGTCGATGACGACAACGCGCTGACGAGTCTCGGCCGCGAACTCGCGCGCCTGCCGCTCGATCCGCGCGTCGGCCGCATGATTCTCGCCGCCCGCGATCATCACGCGCTGAGCGAAGTGCTCGTGATCGCATCCGCGTTGTCGGTGCAGGACCCGCGCGACCGGCCAGTGGAAGCGCAGGAGCAGGCGGATCAGGCGCATCGGCAATTCGTCGACGAGCGCTCGGAATTCCTGCAATGGACGCGCATCTGGAAGTGGTTCGAGGAAGCCGTCGCGCACAAGAAGTCGAACAAGCAGCTCGCGGATGCGTGCCGCGCGAACTTCCTGTCGCATCTGCGGCTGCGCGAGTGGCGCGACGTGCATTCGCAATTGCTGACGGTGGTGCGCGAACAGGGCTGGCGCCTGAACGAAACGGACGCCACCTTCGAGCAGATTCACCTGTCGCTGCTGACGGGCCTGCTCGGCAACATCGGCATGAAGGCCGACGACGAGCCGCATTTCCTCGGCGCGCGCGGCATCAAGTTCCATCTGTGGCCGGGCTCGGCGCTGCTGAAGAAAGCAGGGCGCTGGGTGATGGCGGGCGAACTGGTGGAGACGAGCCGTCTCTATGCGCGGACTATCGCGAAGATCGAGCCGGAGTGGATCGAAAGCGTCGGCGCGCATTTGCTGCGCAAGTCGCTGTCGGATGCACATTGGGAAAAGAAGGCGGCGCAGGTCGTCGCGTTCGAACGGGCGACGCTCTACGGTCTCACCATCTACGCGCGGCGTCGCGTGACCTTCGGCAAGCAGGACCCGAAATATGCGCGCGAGCTGTTCATTCGCGGGGCGCTGGTCGAAGGCGAATTCGACACGCGCCTGCCGTTCTTCGCGCATAACCGCAAGCTCGTCGCCGATATCGAGCAACTCGAGCACAAGTCGCGCCGTCAGGACGTGCTCGTTGACGACGAACTCATCTACGGTTTCTACGATTCGCTGATTCCAGAAGGCATCTGGACCGGCGCGGCCTTCGAGCGCTGGTATCGCGACGCGCAGAAGAAGGAGGGCGGCGAGCAACTGCTCTTCCTGTCGCGCGACGACCTGATGCGCCACGAAGCCGCCGGCGTCACGACCGATCTGTTCCCGAAGCGCATGACGATGTCCGGCATCGAAATGACGCTCTCCTATCACTTCGAGCCGGGCGCGCCGCGCGATGGCGTCACGCTGACGGTGCCGCTGTACGGGCTGAATCAGATCGATGCACGCCGTGTCGAATGGCTCGTGCCGGGCATGATCAAGGAGAAGACGCAACTGCTGCTGAAGTCGCTGCCGCAGAAGCTGCGACGCCACGTGGTGCCGTTGCCGGATTACGCGGCGGCGTTCGCGGAGCGCCACGCGGGGCCGAAGTTCGGCGCGGGCGGCCTGATCGACGCGCTTATCGCCGATATCCGGGAAGAAACGCAGATCGCCGTGAAAAGCGCCGATTTCAGGCTCGAGACGCTGCCTGCGCATCTCTTCATGAACCTCAAGGTGATCGACGAGCACGGCCGCCAACTGGCGATGGGCCGCAATCTCGCGCAGTTGCGCGCGGAACTCGGCGGCCAGGCGCAGCAGCAGTTCCAGAAATTGACGGCCACGGCCGCCTTCGATGCGCTTTCCGGCGAGTTCAACGCTAATCCGCAGCAGCCCCAATCGCAGACCGCGCAAAGCGGCGAAAGCACCGCGCTCTATGAAAACCTGACGACGTGGAACTTCGGCAAGCTGCCGGAGCTCTTGGAGATTCGCCGGCGCGGGCAGACGCTGTTCGGCTACCCGGCGCTCGTGGATCGCGTCACGCATTGCGACGTCGAAGTGTTCGATTCGCCCGAAGAGGCGGCGCGGATTCACCGCGCGGGCTTGCGGCGGCTCTTTGCGCTGCAACTGCGCGAGCCGATCCGCTATCTGGAGCGCAACCTGCCGGGCCTGCGCGAAATGTCGATGCAATACATGGCGCTCGGCACCGCCGACGAACTGCGCGATCAGATCGTCGAGACGGCGCTGGATCGCGCGTGCCTGCAAGACCCGCTGCCCGACGACGACGCCACCTTCCATGCCCGGCGCGACGCCGCGAAGGGCCGCCTCACGCTGCTCGCGCAGGAGATCGCGCGGCTCGCGGGGACGGTGCTGTCGGAATATGCGGCGCTCGTGAAGAAGCTCGCGCAGGCGAAGCCGTTCGCCGCCGCCTACGCCGACATGCAGTCGCAATTGAACGCGCTCGTCGGCAAGCGGTTCGTCATCGACACGCCATATCCGCAGCTCGCGCACTTCCCGCGTTATCTGAAGGGCATGGCGTTGCGCATCGACAAGCTGAAGGCCGATCCCGCCCGCGATGCGCGGCTTGTCGCCGACTTTCAGCCGCTCGCGCAGAACCATCAGCGGGCGCTGTCGCAGCGCGGCGGGGTCGCGGATGCGCGGCTCACCGAATATCGATGGCTGCTCGAGGAATTGCGCGTGTCGCTTTTCGCGCAGGAATTGCGCACGCCGATGCCCGTATCGGTGAAGCGGCTTCACAAGGTGTGGGAATCGATGCAGCGTTAGCGCCGCAGCAGGCCGCCGGCTTGCGACGACACGACGCCTGGCCAGACGGCATTTCTTGCGCGGGCGCACCTTATTGCGCAAAAAGACGTGCGCCGTCAACGTGTTGCGGCAAGCAAACGTTCTACAATGACGCCTGCTTTCCGACGTGAACAATTCATGCGCTCTAATACCTTCTCCGGCCGCCTGCGCGCGGCCGCCGCACGCGCCGCGCGTTTCGTGGTTCCGGCCACCGCGGCGCTCGCCGCTACCGCAGCATTCGCCAATAACGTCATCGTGCTCAATTCGGCGGAAGCCACGCTGAGCCTCATCGACGAAAACACGCGCCAGGTCATCGGCACCGTGCCCACGGGCAAGGAGCCGCACCATCTGATGCCCACGCCCGACAGTTCGTCGCTGATCGTCGCGAATTCGGTGTCGAACAATCTGATGTTCGTCGATCCGAAAACGGGCGCGGTGCAGCGCTGGGTGCAGGACATCGAAGACCCGTATCAGATCGGCTTTTCGCCCGACCGCAAGTGGTTCGTTTCGACCGGCCTGCGGCTGGATCGTCTCGACATCTACCATTTCGACGGCAAGAACCTGAGCATCGCGAAGCGCCTGCCGCTCGCGACGATGCCGAGTCACATCGCGTTCACCAACGACAGCAAGACGGCGTTCATTTCGCTGCAGGTCTCCGGTGAGATCGCGGCAATCGACCTCGCGACGCAGACGGTCAAATGGAAGATGAAGGTCGGTCCGGTGCCGGCCGGCGTCTGGCTGACGCCGGGCGACAAGTTCCTGCTCGTCGGCATGACGGGCGCGGACTACGTGGCGGTGGTCGACCTCGCCACGCAGAAAGTCGTCAAGACCATCCCGACGGGCAAGGGCGCGCACAACTTCCGTTCGCTCGTGGATGGCAAGCATGTGCTGATTTCGAATCGCGTGGCGAACACCATCAGCATCATCGATGAAGAGACGCTCACGAATGTCGGCGACATCACCGGCCTCCTGCCGGGACCGGACGACATGGAACTTTCCGCCGACAAGAAGTATCTCTGGGTGACGTTCCGTTTTGCGAAGCATGTCGGCGTGATCGACCTCGCGAGCCGCAAGCTGATCCAGACCATCAAGGTCGGGCGCTCGCCGCACGGCATCTACTTCTACAACCGCGCGCCGGTGACCGCGCCGAACGGCGCCTGACGCGTCGCAGTGAAGACGGCGCTCGCGCGCGTCCTGTACTACGATTGAATCGCGGGCCGCGTGATCGACCGTTTCACCCGGCCCGAAAATCGAGTTTCACGGAGCACCATGTTTCATTCCATTCTCTCGTTCCTCGACAACTTCGTTTCCTCACTGCAGACCACGTTATACGTGGACGCCGTGCAGCCGCTGTTGTTCAAGCTCGGCATGATGGACTACGACGAGGACACTTACGACGCGCTCTACTGGGTGATCGTCGGCGTCCTGGAAGTGATCGCGATGTACGCCATCCTGCGTCCGCTCGAAGCCTTGCGGCCCGCCGAAACATGGAAGGACCGCAAGGGCGTGCGCGTGGACGTGCTGTACACGTGGATCGTGAAGCTCGGCATACTCAATCTCTTTTTCTTCTTCACGTTCCAGCCGCTCTTCGATTCGCTGCAAAGCTGGCTGCGGCTGCATAACGTGCCGACGCTCGAAATCGACAACCTCTGGCCCGGCGTGACGACCCAGCCGCTCGTCACGTTCGTGATCTACCTCGTTCTGCTCGATCTGGCGGGATACTGGTATCACCGGCTGGAGCATCGTTTCGGGATCTGGTGGGAACTGCATGCGGTTCACCACAGCCAGCAGAAGATGTCGCTCTGGTCGGACGACCGCAATCACTTGCTCGACGATATCTTCCAAGCCGGCTTCTTCGCGACGGTCGCGCTCGTGATCGGCGTCGAGCCCTCGCAGTTCGTGGTGCTCGTGGCCATCACCAATCTGATGCAAAGCGTGCAGCACGCCAACATTCGCATGCATTTCGGATGGCTCGGCGAGCGGCTTATCGTGAGTCCGGCGTTTCATCGGCGCCACCACGCGATCGGCTACGGTCACGAGGGCACGACCTACGGCTGCAACTTCGGCGTGCTTTTCTCGTTCTGGGACATCCTGTTCCGTTCGGCATCGTTCGACCGCACCGTGGAGCCGACCGGCATCCGCGACCAGCTGGGCGGCCCCGGCGTCGCGCCGGTTCGCTACGGCGACGGCTTCATCGAGCAGCACTGGCTTGCATTCAAGCGCATCGGCGCGCGTCTGGCGGCGCGCCGGGCCGCCGCTTCCGGCAAGCGTCCGGCCGCGCTCTGACGGTCCGCTTCCTCCGCCTTCCGCCTCCGCCAGCGCGCATTCCGGGCGCTGGTTTATCCTGTCGTTTCCTCTTTCTTCGACGAATCACGCATGAATGATCTGCTGCGTTCGTTCGTGCGCGCGCTTGCGAACGTGTTCCATCCGCGCATGCTGTGGCTCACGCTGATGCCGTTCGGCGTCGCCACCGTCGTGTGGGGCGCGCTGCTCTGGTACTTCTGGCAGGCGCTCACGGGCGCGGCCAACGGCTGGCTCGACGGCTGGGCGCTCACGTCCGCCATGTACCGCCTGTTCGACGCGGTCGGTTTTTCATCGTTGCACGCGGTCATCGCGCCGTTTCTCGTCGTCATCGTGACGATTCCGCTGATCGTCGTGACCGTGCTGCTGCTGATCGCCACCTTGTCGATGCCCGGCGTCATCAAGCTCCTGACGCGCCGTCCGAAAGGCCACTACGCGATGCTCGAAGAGCGGCGCGGCGGCTCGTGGTACGGCAGCCTCGGACACTCGGTGGTGACGACGGTCGTCTGCCTGATCGCGCTCGTCGTGACCTTGCCGCTGTGGCTCATCCCGCCGTTTTTCGCGCTGATTCCGCCGCTGCTCTGGGGCTGGCTCACGTATCGCGTGATGACGTACGACGCGCTCGCGGTACACGCGAGCGTCGAAGAACGGCGCGCCATCGTCCGCGATTTGCGCTGGCCGCTGCTCGCCATCGGCATCGTGAGCGGCCTCCTCGGTTCCGTTCCGACGATGCTCTGGGCATGGTCCGTGTGGCTGCTGCCGCTTTTCCCGGTCGTCGCCGCCGTGACGATCTGGGCGTATGCCTTCATTCTGGTTTTTTCCGCGCTGTGGTTCGCGCATTACTGTCTGCACGCGCTCGAGCGCCTGCGCGCGAACGAGCCGCAGTATCCGGCGATCACCGCCCAAGCACACGACCGGATAGTTGAATAAGGAGAACACATGGGAATCGGCGTCATCATCATCGGCGATGAAATCTTGTCCGGACGCCGCACGGACAAGCATCTGCCGAAGGTCATCGAATTGTTGAGTGCGCGCGGCCTGTCGCTCGACTGGGCGGAATACGTCGGCGACGATCCGGCGCGCATCACCGCGACGCTCGCGCGCTCGTTCGCATCCGGCGATATCGTCTTTTCGACGGGGGGCATCGGCGCCACGCCCGACGACCACACGCGACAGTGTGCGGCGAAGGCGCTCGGCGTGCCGCTGGAGTTGCATCCGGAGGCAGCCGAACTGATCCGCGCACGGATTCGCGATACCGCCGCGCAGGCCGGCAAGCCCGCCGAACTGGATACGCCCGAGAATCTGCATCGGCTGAACATGGGCGTGTTTCCTCAGGGCGCCGAAATCATCCCGAACAGCTACAACAAGATTCCGGGCTTTTCCGTCGGCGATCATCACTTCGTGCCGGGCTTTCCGGTGATGGCCTGGCCGATGATCGAATGGGTGCTCGACACGAAGTACGCGCATTTGCATCACGCGGTGCCGTACGTCGAGCGATCGCTGCTGGTCTTCGGGCTGCCGGAATCGCGCATCACGCCGCTGATGGTCACGATCGAGCGAGATTTCGACGGCGTGCGCGCGTTCAGCCTGCCGAGCGTCGGCGATGCAGCGCGCGGTGCGCTCTACGCGCGGCCGCATATCGATCTGGGCGTGAAGGGCGATCCCGAGCGCGCGAACGCTGCGTTCGAAGTCTTGCGCGACGGCGTGCTCGCGCTCGGCGGGGAAGTGGTCGAAGTGCCGCCGGAGGACGCGCAGTGATTTTGCTCGAAGTGATCGCGACCACGACCGGCGATGCGCGCGTCGCGGAGCGCGGCGGCGCGAACCGGATCGAACTCGTCACGGCGATGGGCGAGGGCGGACTGACGCCGAGCATCGGGTTGATCGAATCGGTGATCGATGCGGTTCGCATTCCGGTGAACGTGATCGTGCGGCCGCACAGCCGCTCCTTCGTCTACGATGCCGACGACTACGCCGTCATGCTGCGCGACGTGCGCGCGATCGCGAAGACGGGCGCGAACGCGATCGTCGTGGGGATGCTGACGCCGCACGGCGATGTCGATGTCGACGGACTCTCACGCGTCGCCGAAGCCGCCGATGGCCTGAAGATCACGTTTCATCGCGCAGTTGACGAAGCGCGGGACCTTCATGCGGCGTTCGACGCGCTGCTGCGCTTCGAAACCGTGACCAATGTTCTGACGTCGGGCGGCAAGGCATCGGTGCTCGACGCGCAGGGCGCGATCTCGAAGCTCGTTGCGCAGTCCGAAGGCACGCACTGCACGGTGCTCGCGGGCGCGGGCCTCACCGTCGACGCCGTCGCGCCGTTCGTGGCATCGACCGGCGTGCGCGCGGTGCATTTCGGCTCGGGCGTGCGTGCCGGCGGCAAGGGACTCGCGCCCGTCGAGGCGTCAGCGGTTGCGCGCGTGCGTGCGTTGCTCGACGCGGCTACCGGCTGATCGCACCGATTACGCGCCCATCCAGGGCAGCCCGCGAAAGCACCATCCGGACACCGTTTTTCTGTGCCCTTGCGCATCCTTGTCGCCTTCGAAGCCTTCCAGCAAGTCGAATGCGTTCCTGAAGCCTTCTTTCTGTGCCGCGACGGCGGCCAGTTTCGAGCGCGCGGCGCTTCGGCACAGGAAGAGAATCGGGGTGTCCGGGGTGGCGACTTGTCGCAATTGTTGGATAAACTCGGCATTCGGCACCGAGCCGGGATAGCGAATCCATTCGATGTGCACGTATTGCTCGCCGTTGATCGCGGGCCGTCCGACCCAGTCCAGTTCCGCGCGCGTGCGCACGTTGACGAGGCGCGCGGCCGGTTCGAGCTGTAGCAGTTCGAAGGCTTCGGCGGGCAGTATCGCGCCGGCGTATGAAAGGTTGTTCTCGGCCGCCCGGCGCGTGGCCGTGTCGTACAGTTGCTCTCGCGTGGTCATGTTCGTGTCTCCGCAGGCTGGAATGATTCAATTCTAGCTTGGCGACGCAGCGCACGGATCTGCCTCGTCTTGGTGCAAAATCGCCCGGATGCGCAAACATAGTGCATACGCTAGACGGCCCGTGTAGTGCGGCACTCGATTGGTGCACGGTGATTGCAGCACGGCGTGCGCGGCGCTGGCGTGCCGCAAAAAGCGCCCGCTACATCAGTCACTTAGCGCGAACCATATGCACTTGGCACAGAAGCTGCTTTTCCATCCTCGATTGAAACGGAAAGTGCAGAATTGGTCGAGGCGGCGGAGGGATCTGCCGACTTTTGTTAATCAGGAGATAGGTAATGAGTAAATCCGTGGCCGACGTCATGCAACTCGTCAACGACGAGGACGTCAAGTTTGTCGATTTCCGCTTCACCGACACGCGCGGCAAAGAACAACACGTTTCCGTGCCGGTTTCGCATTTCGACGAGGACAAGTTTGAAAGCGGCCACGCTTTCGACGGTTCGTCCATCGCCGGCTGGAAGGGCATCGAAGCGTCGGACATGCTGCTCGTCCCGGACGCGGACACCGCCTTCATCGACCCGTTCTACGAAGAATCGACGCTCGTCCTGACCTGCGACGTGGTCGAGCCCGCCGACGGCAAGGGCTACGAGCGCGACCCGCGTTCGCTCGCCAAGCGCGCGGAAGCCTATCTCAAGAGTTCGGGCCTCGGCGACACCGCCTTCTTCGGTCCGGAGCCGGAATTCTTCATTTTCGACTCGGTGCAATGGAACACGGACCAGTCGGGCACGTTCCTGAAGATTGGCTCGGAAGAGGCGCCGTGGTCGTCGTCGAAGGAATTCGAAGGCGGCAACACCGGCCATCGTCCGGGCACGAAGGGCGGCTATTTCCCGGTCGCGCCGGTCGACACGTTCCAGGACATCCGCTCGGAAATGTGCCTGCTGCTCGAGCAGATCGGCATCCCGGTCGAAGTGCACCACCACGAAGTGGCGGGCCAGGGCCAGAACGAGATCGGCACCAAGTTCTCGACGCTCGTTCAGCGCGCGGACTGGCTGCAGCAGATGAAGTACATCATCCACAACGTCGCGCACACGTACGGCAAGACGGCGACGTTCATGCCGAAGCCGATCGTCGGCGATAACGGCTCGGGCATGCACGTTCACCAGTCGATCTGGAAGGACGGCCAGAACCTGTTCGCGGGCAACGGCTACGCCGGCCTGTCGGAATTCGCGCTGTTCTACATCGGCGGCATCATCAAGCATGCGCGCGCGCTGAACGCGATCACGAACCCGGGTACGAACTCGTACAAGCGTCTCGTGCCGCACTTCGAAGCGCCGGTGAAGCTGGCTTACTCGGCCCGCAACCGTTCGGCGTCGATCCGCATTCCGCACGTGTCCAACCCGAAGGGCCGCCGTATCGAAACGCGCTTCCCGGATCCGCTCGCGAACCCGTACCTGTGCTTCTCCGCGCTGATGATGGCGGGTCTCGACGGCGTGCAGAACAAGATCCATCCGGGCGAAGCTGCCGACAAGAACCTGTACGACCTGCCGCCGGAAGAGGACAAGAAGATCCCGACCGTGTGCGCCGGCCTCGATCAGGCGCTCGACGCACTCGACGCGGATCGCGAGTTCCTGACGCGCGGCGGCGTGTTCACGGATTCGATGCTCGACGCCTACATCGAACTGAAGACGCAAGAGCTGCAGCGTTATCGTCAGTCGGTGCATCCGATCGAGTTCGAGATGTACTACTCGCTGTAAAGGCATGACCGCGGAGCTTCATTCATGGCTGTTCGATGAAGCGCGCAACGCGATGTGATGCGACAACGAAAGGGACGGCGCGCCGTCCCTTTTTTAATCGCCGTCGCGTCGAAGAAGCGACTTCGCCGGCCCACACCTTATCCGCTCGATGGTGCTAAAGAATCTGATCAAGGCCCGCAAGGGTCACGCCGATGCGCTCTCCGACGACGCCCAGCTCGCCGCGACCGGCCTGCTGCCCGGCCTCGAAGCGCTGCCGACCGTCGTGCTCGTGCTCGACAAGCGCACGAGCCGGATCGCGTATGCGAATCCGTCGGCGGAATCGATGCTCGAGATGTCGCGCAAGCAACTGACGCTGACCCCCTGGCCCGATCTCTTCGCCAACGCGGATGAACTCGCGACCACGATCGCATCGATCGCGGAGAATCGCTTCAACGCGACACGGCTCGACGCCGTGCTCGAGCGCGGCGGACGCGAGCCGGTTCATGTCCACGCAATCGTCGCCTATCTCGAAGCCGCGAGCGATTACGTGCTGCTCGAAGTCTTCGAGAACGAGCGCCATCTGCGCACGGATCGCGAGGAGCGCATTCACGACCTCACGGCGGTCAACAAACAGCTCATCCGCAATCTCGCGCACGAAATCAAGAACCCGCTCGGCGGCATTCGCGGTGCGGCCCAGTTGCTCGAATTCGAACTCGGCGCGCTGCAACGCGACGAATTGCGCGAGTACACGCAAGTCATCATCAAGGAATCCGACCGCTTGCAGACGCTCGTCAACAGGCTGCTGGAACCGCACCGGCATCCGCATATCGTCGGCGACGTGAACATTCACGAAGTCTGCGAACGCGTGCGCGCGGTGATTCTCGCGGAGTTTCCACGCGGCCTCACCATCGAGCGCGACTACGACGTGAGCGTGCCCGACCTTCGCGGCGACAAGGAGCAGTTGATACAGGCGGTGCTGAATATCGTGCGCAACGCCGCCGAGGCGCTCAGGGAGCGCATCTCGCAAGGCGACGCGAAGATCGAACTGCGCACGCGCATCGCGCGCAAGGTCACGATCGGCAAGCGCCTGCATAAACTGGCACTGGACTTGCATATCACTGACAACGGTCCTGGCATTCCCAGCGAGATTCGAGATCGCATCTTTTTTCCGCTCGTGTCGGGGCGGGAGGACGGCAGCGGTCTCGGTCTCACGCTCGCGCAATCTTTCGTGCAGCAGCACGATGGCCTGATCGAAGTGGAGAGCCGGCCCGGCTGCACCGAGTTCACCATCCTGTTGCCCTTTGGGAACTGAGGGCATCGACCGACAAGGACAACCAAATATTTCACGGGCGCCGCCGCGCAACCGGAAGCCTGACCGTTTCGACGGGCATACACCGAACCACACGAAGACTTCTCGCCGAACGATATGAAGCCGATCTGGATAGTAGACGACGACCAATCCATCCGCTGGGTGCTGGAAAAAGCCCTCGCACGAGAGAACTTCACGACGCGCAGTTTCTCCGGCGTGCGCGATGCGCTCGCCGCGCTCGAAACCGACAGCCCGCAGGTGCTCGTCTCCGACATCCGCATGCCCGGCGGCTCGGGCCTCGAACTGCTGCAAACCGTGCGCGACCGGCTGCCGGGGCTGCCGGTCATCATCATGACGGCGTTCTCCGATCTCGATAGCGCCGTCGCGGCGTTCCAGGGCGGCGCGTTCGAATATCTCGCGAAGCCGTTCGATATCGACAAGGCGGTCGAGCTGATCCGCCGCGCCGTCGACGAAAGCATGCGCGGCGAGGCCGCCTATGACGAGCGCGTGACCGAGACGCCCGAGATGCTCGGCCAGGCGCCCGCGATGCAGGACATGTTCCGCGCGATCGGCCGCCTGTCGCATTCGGCGGCGACCGTGCTCATCACGGGCGAATCAGGCACCGGAAAGGAGCTTGTCGCGCGCGCGTTGCACCGGCATAGCCCGCGCGCGAACGGGCCGTTCATCGCGCTCAACACGGCGGCGATACCAAAGGATCTGCTGGAATCCGAACTGTTCGGCCACGAGCGCGGTGCGTTCACCGGCGCGCAGGCGATGCGGCAGGGCCGCTTCGAGCAGGCCGAGAACGGCACGCTGTTTCTCGATGAGATCGGCGACATGCCGTTCGATCTGCAGACACGGCTGTTGCGCGTGCTGTCGGACGGGCAGTTTTATCGTGTCGGCGGGCACAATCCGCTGCGCGCGAATGTGCGCGTGATCGCGGCGACGCATCAGAACCTGGAGTCGCGCGTGAGGCAGGGTTTGTTTCGCGAGGACTTGTATCACCGCCTGAACGTGATCCGCCTGCGTCTGCCCGCATTGCGCGAGCGCAGCGAAGATATTCCGCTGCTCGCGCGCCATTTCCTGCAGAAGAGCGCGCGCGATCTGGGCGTCGAGCCCAAGCGCGTTTCCGACGATGCGCTCGCGTATCTTGCTTCGCTGCCGTTTCCCGGCAACGTGCGGCAACTGGAGAATCTGTGCAACTGGCTCACGGTGATGGCGCCCGCGCAGGTGATCGAGCAGAAGGACCTGCCGCCCGACCTGACGGCGCGTCAGGAGACTTCGGCGGAAGTGATCGCGGTATCGCCCGATGGAGCTGTCCCGCTCAACGGTGCGTCAGCGGCCGCGACGTCGCCTGCAGCGTCCGCCGTCGTGCCCGTGAGCGTGTGGGAAAGCGGCTTGCGCACGGAAGTCGCGCGCCTGTTGCGCGAGAACTCCGCCGATGTGATGGATGAACTCGCGCGCCGCTTCGAAGCCGCCGTCATTCGCGAGGCGCTCGACTTCACGCGGGGGCGCAAGGTCGAAGCGGCGGAGCGGCTGGGCATCGGCCGCAATACGATCACGCGCAAGATTCAGGAGCTGCATCTCGACGCGTGAGCGTCGCGGGATCAGCAGCCGATGTTCGCGATCACCGGCGCGTGATCGGACGGCTGATCCCATTTGCGCGGCACACGGTCGACTTCGCACGACGAACACAGTTCCGCAAGATCGGCCGACAGCAGGATGTGGTCGATGCGCAGCCCCGCATTGCGGCGGAACGCCATCATCCGATAATCCCACCACGTGAAGAGCTTCTCCGGCTGCTCGAACTTGCGGAAGGCATCCGTGAGGCCGAGTCCGACGAGCTGCAGGAAATGCGCGCGCTCCTCGGGCGACACGAGGTTCTGTCCTTCCCATGCCTTGGGATCGTGCACGTCGCGGTCATCCGGGGCGATGTTGTAGTCGCCGAGCAGCGCCAGCTTCGGGAACTGCGTCATCTCTTCGCGCAGCCATTCGCGCAGCGCATCCAGCCAGCGCATCTTGTAGGCGAACTTGTCGCTTCCGGGCGCCTGTCCGTTCGGAAAATAAGCGGAGACGATACGCACGTCGCCGACGGTCGCGGCGATCACGCGCTGCTGCAGGTCTTCGAACCCGGGAATGTTGCGCACGACGGTCGCATCGTGGACCTCGATGCCGTCGCGCACCAGAATGCCCACGCCGTTATACGTCTTCTGTCCCGCGAACCAGCTCTTGTAGCCGGCCGCTTCGAGTTCGGCGCGCGGAAATTTCTCGTCGGGCAGCTTCAGTTCCTGAAGGCAGAGCACATCCACTTGGGATAGTTGCAGCCAGTCGATGACGTGCTGCAGGCGGACCTTGAGAGAGTTGACGTTCCAGGTGGCGATTTTCATTGACGGCGCGTGCGGTGATTTCGTGACTTGTCGAGAGAAGCACGAATGATAACGCCATGCTGCGTTGCGGCTCATCCATCGAAGGATGTGAAACATTTTGGCTGTGCGGATTAGGCAGCATGAGGGACGATGTAAAGTCTCGCGCTGCTCGGCCTTTCGCGAGACGGAGTTCCCGGTTTTCCGGTCGTCTCATTGCGAATGGTCTCTCCTCGTGAGCACCCGCTGCGTTGTCCAGAGCAAAGTGAATCGGGTTCCCCGAATCGATCGAATGATTCGGATCACTAATATTGCAACGCTGGAAAGTGCGGCGGAGGACAACTCAACCTTACCGCACATGTTTCGTTCGACATTCAAGCCTTTGTTACTCGCTTTGCTGCTCGCCGCCGGCGCGGCTCAGGCGGCCAACGCACCGATCCAGATTCTAAGCGCCACGGTCAGGGACCAGAAGATAGCTGGCGCGACCGTCATCCTGCAGAAGAACGGCGCGCAGTCGACCCAGACGCAAAGCGATGCTCAGGGCGCTGCGCAGCTTCCCGACGACGTCGCCAATGACGGCAACGCGACGCTCATCATCAAGAAGAGCGGTTACTCGGATCTCGTGGCCAAGTGCCCGTGTTCGGGCTTGTCGTATGCGCTGAGCCCGGTCATGAAGAATCTGGATGGCATGCGGGTCGTGTTGACCTGGGGCGCACGTCCTGGCGACCTGGATCTTCACGCGTCCTTCCCGGGCAATCACGTGTATTTCGAGCACAAACGCGGCGCCGACGCGAACCTCGACATCGATCATACGAACAGTTACGGACCCGAAACCGTCACGCTTGAACGCAAGCAACAGGGGCAGACGTACGTCTTCGCGGTGCATGACTACACCAACAGCAGCGTTCCGACTTCGACTGCGCTTTCCAACAGTCAAGCCAGGGTCTTCGTCTATGTCGGGCAGTCACTGGTGCGAACCTTCACGGTGCCGCGTCAGGCGGGCAATCTGTGGACGGTGTTCCGTCTCAGCGGGGAAGGCGAAATCCAGGACATCAACACCATGCGCGGTGTGACAGTCAATGCCGGTCAGGTGCTCGGGACCATCGACAGTTACAACAACGAGCAGATGCAGATCGTGCCCGCCAATCAGGGCGATATCGATCCCGCGCGGGCGGTCACGTCGAACAAGGCGGGGGAGGCCGCGTATCACGCGGGCAATCTGGACGGCGCAATCGCGCTGTATCGCGAGGCCATCGGCTTCAATCCCGAGTATGGGCAAGCGTACAGCAACCTCGGACTCGCTTTCCAGAAGGCGGGGCGTCCGGCTGAAGCGATTTGGGCGAACCGCAAGGCGATCGCGCTGGCAAGCGGCCCGACGGCTCCGACTGTCACCGCGAGTTCTCTGTACAACATCGGCCGTCTCTATGAAGACGCCGGTCAATACGGCGACGCGCTCACGCACTATCGCGCGGCCAAAGCCGCGAAGGCCAACGCCGTCTACGACGCCGCCATCGCACGCGTCGCTGGCCGTCAATGACATTGCTCAACCGCTCCCCGGCCGCGTGCCGGGGGCACTCTTTTCTCGTATGTTCAAGAAAGCCATCCTGACCCTGCTGCTCGTCACCGCAGCGGCATGTTCGTATGCGGCGGGTCCATCCGCCGTCGCCATCGGAGACCGTGCGACGTGGCCGCGGCCGCTGAATTCCGCCGATGACTTCAATCTCGCCTCACGCGCCGAACTGCTCGCGTTCGGCCGGGCGCTCGCGGATACCGAATCACTCGCCGATACCCAGCTTCAGGCACGCCTGAAAGTGAAGTCGTTCGATCGCGCGTCGGTGGATCGCATTCGCGCCCGGTTCTGGACGCGTCTCACGGCGAACTACCTCGCGGCATCTGCCGGTTGCGCGAGCGCAGCGCCGTTTTGCGAGAAGGTCCGGGACGAGGCAGATTTCGTGCGCGCCGCGAAGTCCTTCGCGACGCCTGCCAGCGGCGATTATCGAAGCTGGTCGATACAGGCAGCCACGTTTCACGCGACCTATGTGAACGAACTGCTGCGACTGGCCGCGCTGTTTCCGCGCATCAGCAGCGAGATCGATACGTACTCGTCGCGCGAGATCGACGGCAGCGGCTTGCCGGACCGCACCTTCCTCCTCACATTCGACGATGGCCCGACCGCTCGCGACGGCTCCACCGACCAACTGTTGCAAGTGCTGCACGCGGTGCATCTCAACGGCGTCTTTTTCACGCTCGGGGCGCAATTGCAGGCGCGCTTGCAGCAGGCGGGCGCATCGGCGACGAAAGACGCTTATCGCGGCATGTGCGTCGGATCGCACGGATGGGAGCACCGATCGCACAGCGCGTGGGCGTCGTGGCAGGACTCGGTGACGCGCAGCATCGGGCTGGTGCGGGCGAACCTGCCGGACAGCGCCGTGTCGCTTTTCCGGCCGCCGTATGGTCAGCGCAGAGCGGACAGCGGTGAGTTTTTCGCGTCGCAGGGCCTTTCCGTCGCGCTGTGGAACATCGATTCCCAGGACTGGAACGACAAGGTCAGCGCGGACGAGGTCAAGCAGCGCGTGATGACGCTGATGCTGCTGTGGCGGCGCGGAATCATCCTCTTTCACGACATTCACCCGAAGGCGCAAGTGGCGGTGCCGTGGCTGCATCGGCAGTTCGGCGACGCGGGCGTGCAGTGGATGGATTGCAAGCGTTTTGTCGCGGCGAATGCTGGCGATGGGCGTTGAGCATTCCACGTTTTCTTTTAGCTACCAGAGCATCAATGAAACGAAGAAGCTTCATCATGGCCGCAGCGGCGACGCCTTTACTGTTGTCCGCTTGCGTGACGGAATCGCTGTACGGCTCGATCCACAGAAACGATCGCCGGACTTATACCGAATCGATCGATAGCGTCCTGACTTCGGCAGACGGCACGAAGCTCGTGTTTCTCGGCGTCAAGTTTCACTATGTTTTCGACGCGCCCGAGCACTTCGCGGAATTGCTCAACTCGCCTCTCGATGCGAAGGTGGAGGTACGCACAGACACCTTCTTTGCCGATGAAAACGGCAATGTCGAGGGATACCTTCGCATGGAACTGGAGAAAGCAAGCGCCGAAGAGATCGCACAGGCTGTGCATTTTGGATTCACACCACGGAATGCATTGTCCGCATCTGTGTCTATCGCGCTGAAGGGCAAGCGTTACAGCGCCGAAGGCTTCGACGCATCGAAGGTGGACAAGAAGCTGCTCCGACGAACATACGAGGTGCGCGTCAACGAGCCCAATCCGTTCAATGCGAGCAAGGCGCTCTACGCGCTCACGCCGATCACCGTGGCTGCGGACGGCGCCTTGTGGTTGCTCGGTGCTCCGCTTGTTCTCGCGTGGTTCATCGTGGTGTACCGACAATACGGTCGGCGCTGAGAACTCGCGTCGTCCTGACGACTGCTGCGCCGCATTGCCCGATTGCGCTCGCACGCGCCACGGCGCTGCGTACGTCGCAGCGCCTTTATGGCTCGCTACAATCGACAGTACCGCCACCGCCGGAGGTTTCGCAGATGGATCTCGTCATTCGCCGCGCATCGCTTGTTCGCTCGAACGGGCTCGTCGACATCGGCATCGAAGCGGGGCGCATCACCGCCATCGAGCCGCATCTCGCCGTCAACGCACCGGAGGAGATCGACGCGAACGGCTCGCTCGTCACCGCGCCTTTCGTCGACGCCCACTTTCACATGGACGCGACGCTCTCGTACGGCTTGCCACGCGTGAATGCGTCGGGAACGCTGCTGGAAGGCATCGCGCTATGGGGCGAACTGAAGCCTGAACTGACGCAGGAAGCGATCGTCGAGCGCGCGCTGCAGTATTGCGACTGGGCCGTCGCGCGCGGGCTGCTTGCCATCCGCTCGCACGTCGATGTGTGCGATCCGCGCCTGCTCGCCGCCGAAGCGCTCGTCGAAGTGAAGCGGCGCGTGAAGCCGTATCTGGACCTTCAGCTTGTCGCGTTTCCGCAGGACGGCGTGTTGCGCAGCGCGGGCGCATTCGACAATCTCAAGCGCGCAATCGATCTGGGCGTCGATGTGGTCGGCGGCATTCCGCACTTCGAGCGCACGATGGCCGACGGCGCGGCATCGGTCAGACTGCTATGCGAATTCGCAGCCGAGCGCGGCTTGCGCGTCGACATGCACTGCGATGAATCGGACGATCCGATGTCCCGCCATATCGAAACGCTCGCGGCACAAACGCATCGGCTTGGACTGCATGGACGCGTGACCGGCTCGCATCTCACGTCGATGCACTCGATGGACAACTACTACGTCAGCAAGCTGATCCCGCTGATACGCGAGTCCGGCGTCGCGGCGATCGCCAATCCGCTCATCAACATCACGCTGCAAGGGCGCTCGGATAGCTACCCGAAGCGACGCGGCATGACGCGTGTGCCAGAACTGATGGCGGCGGGCATCGACGTCGCGTTCGGCCACGACTGCGTGATGGACCCGTGGTACAGCCTCGGTTCCGGCGACATGCTCGAGGTCGCGCACATGGGCCTGCACGTCGCCCAAATGACGGGCGTCGATGCGATGCGCGCCTGCTTCGACGCCGTCACGACGACGCCCGCACGCATCCTCGGGCTCGAAGGCTACGGCATCGAGGTGGGCTGCCACGCGGATTGCGTCGTGCTCGACGCGCGTGATCCGATCGAAGCGATCCGTCTGCGCGCGGCGCGCACGGCGGTGATCAGAAGAGGGAAGGTGGTGAGCCGCAGCCCGGCCGTGCGCGCGACGCTCGCCCTCGAAGGGCGGCCTGCGGAAGTGGATTTCAGAATCAGGCGCTAGAGACAAGAAACCCCGGCGCCTGGCCGGGGTTTCGAGTATCGGAGCTCAGTGCAGCGTCTGCCCGGCCATGCCGTTATGACGCAACAGCGCGTCGATGTTCGGCTCGCGTCCGCGGAACGCCTTGAACGAATCCATCGCGGGACGGCTGCCGCCCACTTCGAGAATCTCGCGGCGATAACGCGTGCCGGTTTCCGCATTCAGCACCGACCCGTTCGCCGCCTTCGCGGCTTCTTCGAACGCGGCGTAGGCATCGGCGGAAAGCACTTCTGCCCATTTGTAGCTGTAGTAGCCCGCCGCATAACCGCCCGCGAAGATATGGCTGAACGTGTTCGGCCAGCGGGAGAACGGCGTCTGCGGAATCACGTGAAACTTCTCGTTGATTTCGCGGGCAAGGTCGTTGACGTTCTGCGTCGCGTTGGCCGGATCGTAGGACGTGTGCAGCACCATGTCGAACATCGAGAAGACGATCTGGCGCAGCGTGCCGAGACCGCTCTGGAAATTCTTCGCCGCGAGCATCTTGTCGAAGAGTTCGCGCGGCAGCGGCGCGCCGGTGTCTACATGCGCCGACATATCCGTCAGCACGTCCCACTCCCAGCAGAAATTTTCCATGAACTGCGACGGCAGTTCGACCGCGTCCCACTCGACGCCGTTGATGCCCGACACGCCCAGTTCATCGACGCGCGTGAGCATGTGATGCAGCCCGTGCCCGAACTCGTGAAACAGCGTGATGACTTCGTCGTGCGTGAAGCAGGCCGGCTTGCCGCCGACAGGCGCCGAGAAATTGCACGTCAGATAGGCGACCGGCGTCTGCACGCCGCCTTCGCTGCGCTTGTGGCGCGCGCGGGCATCGTCCATCCAGGCGCCGCCGCGCTTGCCTTCGCGGGCGTACAGGTCCAGATAGAACTGCGCGACCAGCGAACCGTCCTTGTTCTCGACGCGGAAGAAGCGCACATCCGGGTTCCAGACGGCGGCTTCATCGCGGCGAATCGATACGTTGAAGAGCGTTTCCGTGACCTTGAACAGGCCCTTCAGCACGGCTTCCTGCGGAAAGTACTGCTTCACTTCGTTCTCGGAGAACGAGTAGCGTTTCTGACGCAGACGCTCCGCCGCGAACGCGATATCCCACGGCTGAAGCTCGGGCATGCCGAGTTCGGTCGCCGCGAAGGCGCGCAGCTCCATCCAGTCATTTTCCGCGAAGGGACGCGCGCGCACGGCGAGGTCTTCCAGGAACGCGATGACCTGTGCGGGCGATTCGGCCATCTTCGGCGCAAGCGATACTTCCGCGAAGTTCTGATAGCCGAGCGTGCGCGCCTCTTCGAGACGCAGCTTCAGATGCTCGGCGATGTTCTGCGTGTTGTCCCACTCGGCCTTGCCGTGCCCATAGGTTTCGCCGAGTTCGGAAGCACGCGTCACATACGCGCGATACATCGCCTCCCGCAACGGGCGATGCTCCGCATATTGCAGCACCGGGAAATACGACGGGAAGTGCAGCGTGAATTTCCAGCCCTGGCGGCCTTCCTTCTGCGCGGCTTCGTGTGCCGCTTCGATCACGTCGTCGGGCAGGCCGGCGAGGTCGCTCTGCTGCGTGACGATGTACGCGTACGCATTGGTCGAATCGAGCACGTGATCCGAAAACGCCTTCGACAGTGCCGCCTGCTCCTCCTGCAATTGCGCGAAACGCGGCTTGCGATCTTCGGGCAGTTCCGCGCCCGACAGGCGGAAGTCGCGCAGCGAGTTCTCGAGGATCTTCTTGCGTTCGGGCGACAGACCGGCGAATGCTTCGCTTGCGGCAATCGCCTTGTACTTCTCGTAAAGGGCGAGATTCTGGCCGACGCTCGCGGAGAATTCGGTCACGCGCGGCAGGTTTTCAGCGTGGGCGGCGCGCAATTCGGGCGTATCGGCGACGGCGTTCAGATGGCCGACGATGCCCCACGCACGCGAGAGCTTTTCCGATTCGCGCTCGACCGCCTCGACGACGTCCGTCCACGTGGCGGGCGTTTGCGGGGCGCTCGCGCGGTCGACGGCGTCTTTGGCCGCCGCGAGCAGCACGTCGAGCGCCGGGGTGACATGCTCGGGCCTGATGTCGCCGAAGCGCGGCAAGTCGGAGAAATCGAGCAGCGGGTTGCTGGCTGCGGTCGGCGTGGCTGCGGTGGTATCGCTCATGGCTCTCCCAATTCGAGTTCGATCAGGCGCGGAACGGGCCGCGCCGCTTCATTCAGATGCCTGTCGGAACATTATTGGGGCGGCAGGGCCAAAAACCAATCGATTGTTTGGAAGGGGACGATTGGCGGTCTCCCGCCGAGCGTGCGCTTACGCCGCCGCCGCGCGCTCGGCGGCTTCGATCGTATTGACGAGCAGCATCGTGATGGTCATCGGGCCGACGCCGCCCGGTACGGGCGTGATATGGCCGGCCACTTCGCGCACGCCCGCGAAATCCACGTCGCCGCACAGCTTGCCGGCGTCGTCCCGGTTCATGCCGACGTCGATGACCGTCGCGCCCGGCTTCACCATGTCGGCGGTCAGGATGTTGCGGCGGCCGACTGCGGCCACGACCACATCCGCATCGCGCGTGTGCTTCGCGAGGTCGCGGGTCTTGCTGTGACAGATCGTGACCGTCGCGCCTGCTTCGAGCAGCAGGAGCGCCATCGGCTTGCCGACGATGTTCGAGCGGCCGATGACCACCGCGTTCGCGCCTTGCAGAGCGATGCCGTGCGCCTCGAACATCTTCATCACGCCATAGGGCGTGCAGGGCCGGAAGAGCGGCTTGCCGGTCATGAGCGCGCCCGCATTGGCGACGTGGAAACCGTCGACGTCCTTCTCCGGCGCGATGGCTTCGATGACCTTGTGGCTGTCGATATGCGCGGGCAACGGCAGTTGCACGAGGATGCCGTGAATCGCGGGATCGGCATTGAGCTTGTCGATGTGCGCGAGCAGTTCGCGCTCGGAAAGCGTCGCGGGGAAGCGGTCCATCACCGAATGCAGGCCGTTGTCCTGGCACGCCTTCACCTTGTTGCGCACATAGACTTCGCTCGCGGGGTTGTCGCCGACGAGCACGACGGCGAGGCCCGGCTTGTGGCCGCGAGCGGTGAGGGCGGCGGCTCGTGCGGCGACATCGGCGCGAAGAGTCTTGGAAAGGGAGTTGCCGTCGATGAGTTGGGCAGTCATGGCGAATCAGTGAGGATGAGCCGGATGGCGTGAACTGGCGAGCCGCGTGCGCAGGGCTGGCTGCTGCAGGCATCGCGGGCGCTTTGCGTTGCGCCCTTGGGGAAGGGCGAGATTATACCGCCGGGCGCTTTTCAGCGTCCGGCGGCGGACGACGCGACAGGGGGCGGGGCGCTGGCGCGCTCAGGGCGAAACGGGCTGCCAGGACGAATCCGGATCGAACGCTTTGATCGACGCCGCGACGCGCGCGGTCGCGGGTCCGAGGTTCTTCTCGAAGACCTGCCCGTCCTGATTGACGATGAAGCTCATGACGCCCGTCTCGCCGTACCTGGCCGGCCACGCGATCATGGCGAAGCCCTGCGCGAGCGCGCCGCCCTCCATGAAGTTCTTCGCGCCGCCTTTCGCGTGCGGGCCTTGCGCCGTCAGGATGCGATAGTGGTAGCCGTAGTACGCGTCGCCCGGATGCGTCTTGTTGCGCATCGTCGCGGCGAGCGGGCCGAGCGGACTGTCCGGCTCGCCGGGCGCGGTGTCCCAGTAGAGGCCGTCGTGCTTGCCCGGCGTGCTCACGAAACGGCCGGCGTAGCGGTTCATCAGCTTGCGATAGTCGTTCTGCGCATCGACGTAGGCGAGGGCGACGTGCATTACCGATCGCTCGTTGCGGCCGATGCGCCGCGTCAGCGGCTCGTCGCGCGCGGCGGGCATGTCGAAGCGCCAGCCACGGCCCGTATCGACGAGCGGTATCGGCAGCGTCCAGCCGCTGTCGCCCGTTTCGATGTGCGCGCTTCTGCGTCCGCCGAGCGGCTCCTTATCCTCGACGATGCGATGCTCCTTCGCCCACGACGCGAGGTACTGATAGATATCGTCCTCGCCGACGCTGCCGGCCGGCACGTAGCGCGCGTGATCCTTGCCGAGCACTTTCTTAAGCGCGGTTTCGTCGTTGGATGCGACGGCGTCGGTGAAGGCTTGCGCGGCGGCATCGGGCGTGGGGTAGAGCGCCTGCGCACGGGCGATGGTTGCCGCCATCGTCAGCGAGACGGCGAGCGTCGCGCATAGCAGCGTTTTCTTCGATGCAGCCAGCGTTGTGGTTCGAGTCATCTGAGGCTCCGGGGTCGGACTTGCAGGTTGGCGTATCTGGGCTCGTCTCATCATCACCGGCGGAATCCTCCTCCGCCGCCGTGAAAACCGCCGCCGCCGCCGCCGTGGAAGCCGCCTGCGCCGCCTCCCTGAAAGCCACCGCCGCTGCGCTGTATCCCGCCGCCTGCGTTGCCCTGACGCTCGAACCCGCCGCCCGCGTTCGGATGTGCGCTCGCAAGCGATTGCCGGCTTGCCTGTCCGCGCTGCATGTCCTGCCGCGCGACATTGCCATCGCCCGCGCCGCGCAGCGCGTTGTCGCGATTGACGTTCTGCGCCCGTTGATGCAGGTCGCCATTGCCCGCTCCGCCCTGGCGCATGTTCTGCACGCGCTGGTTGGCCGTCTGGTTCATGTTCTGCCCGGTGCGCTGCTGCAGCGTCTGCGCGGCCTGCGCGCGCGCCTGATCGCGTCCGCGGAACTGGTCGCGATTCACCGACGCCAGGTTCTGATTGTTCACGCGGTTCTGCCGGTTCACGTTCGTGTTCCGGTTGAACTGCGGATCGTTGCGGTTCCAGCGCACGTTGTTACTGTTCGCATTGATGCGGTTGTTCACGTTGATGTTGTTGTAGCGGTTGACGTTCACGTTCACGTCCCCGCGATTCCAGTCGCAATTGCCCCACAGCGAGTTCGCGACCGCGATGCCCGCGCCGAACGCGAGCCCCGTGGCGAAACCGGTCGCGATCGCGTAGCCGGGCGGCGGCGGGACATAGACGGGCGGATACGCCGGATAAGGCCACGCGCCATAGACGACCGTCGGGTTGTACGTCGGCACATACACGACTTCGGGATTCGCCGGGACGATCTGGATCGTGCTCTGCTCGACGACCACTTTCTGCTGCTCGGTCGTCTTGAGATTGCCCGCGCTCTGGGCGGACCGGCGAAGGCGCTGCACCGAATCCATCACATCGCTCGACTGCGCGATGAACGCGTTGCCGAGCTGCGTGACCCAGTCGAGCCTGGAGGCCATCGTCGCGAGCGCCTGCGGGAACGCCACCAACGATTGGACGCTCGGGTCCCACGGCTCCGACTGCACGGCCTTCACGGCGTCATCGCCCTTAATGTTCGGATTGGCCTTCGACCATTGCGCAGCCGCTTCGATGTCCTGCGGATACGTCGCCGCCATCAGCACCTGAGCAAGCAGCGCGTCCGGATAGAGCGCGATGGGCGCGACGAGGGCGTCGAGCTGCTGGTTCGTGAGCTTCTGCGCCGGGGCGTTGCCCTGCGCCTGAGCGTGAACGGGCGGCGCGTGAAGCACGGCGAGCGGCGCAGCGGCAAGCGTCGCCGCTATCGCCAGCACGCGCGCCGCGCAGCCGCGACTCACGAGCGATCGGTTGGTTTTCTTATTCAAGGCGATGTCCTCCTGAGCGCGCGTCAACTCATCGCTGCCAAAAGGCAGCCATGAAGTCGAGAGCCGATGGAAACGATGAGAAGCCGAACTGCGAACCGAACGCGACTTGCGTTGGCGAGGGAAGAAGCGGGAAACGTTTGCTGAAGGAGCGTGAGAGCAGCGAGCGCGTTGCCGTGCATGACCGGGTCCTCTTGAGAACGCTCGATCAACTTACGGGGCTGCGTTGCCAGGTGTCAACGCGAATCGCGAAACGTCGCGTTTCACACTCGCGCGATATGCGCAAGCGTGTTGAAGAGTGGCGAAGGGAGGCGCGGCCGGCATCCGAAGCCGGCCGCGTTGAAGCGCTATTTATTGCTGCGGCTTGTTGGACAACGCGAGACGCAGGAGATCAGCCACGGTATTCACCGACAGCTTCTCCATGATGTTCGCGCGGTGCGCTTCGACGGTCTTGATGCTGATGCCGAGGTCGTCGGCGATTTGCTTGTTCAGGCGTCCCGCGATGATGCGCTCGAGCACCTGATGCTCGCGCGCCGTCAGCTTGCCGAGGCGCTCGGCGGCCGCGCGCTGCTGCTGCACGCTGGTGCTTTCGCTGCGCGCCTTCTCCAGCATGCGCTCGACGAGCTTGCGCAGCTCGGCTTCGTCGAAGGGCTTCTCGATGAAGTCCATCGCGCCCTTCTTCATCGTGGAGACGGCCATCGGGACATCGCCGTGGCCGGTGACGAAGATGATCGGCAGCAGCGAATTCTCGGTGATCAGCTTTTCCTGCAATTCGAGGCCGGTCATGCCGGCCATGCGGACGTCGAGAATCAGGCAGGCGATGGCGCCGGAATGAGCGATCGGCAGGTAGACATCGAGGAAGGACTCCGCGCTCGAAAAGCACTGCACGCGATAGCCGTTCGCCTCGAGCAGCCAGCGCAAAGAATCACGCACGGCCTCGTCATCGTTGACGACAAAGACGGTTTCCTGAGTGGTGACTGGACTGCTCATAGTTCTCCCGTAACTGTTTGTTGTCTCGTATTCGTGTGTTCGTCGTTCGCATCGCCACCCGAGCCCGATCCGTGCGAGCCGTCCACCTCGCCGATCGGCAGGCTGCAATGGAAGGTCGCGCCGGTGACGTGGCCGTCCGGATCGACATTGTTGACCACCCACAGGCGGCCACGATGTGATTCGATGATCGAGCGGCAGATGTTCAGACCCATGCCCATGCCGTCCGACTTGGTGCTGTAGAACGGCTCGAACAGGCGCTCGGCGGTGGCTTCGTCCACGCCCGGCCCCTGATCGACGACGCTGATGCAAACGGAGCCGCCGTCCGTGCGCAACACGACGACGCGGATCACCGGATCGACGGCGTTCGGTTTCGCATCATGCATTGCTTCCGCTGCGTTTTTCAACAGGTTGACCAACACTTGTTCGATCAGAACCGGATCGACGTAAATCACCGGCATGCGCGAGCGAATCTCCGTGACGATGCGGATCTTCCGCTTGCGCGCCTCGATCTCGGCGAGCCCGACCGCATCGGCGACGATATCGGCGACGCGCGTGGCCTGGCGCTTCGGCTCCGAACGCTTCACGAACTCGCGGATGCGCTTGATGATCATCCCCGCGCGCACCGCCTGTTGCGCGGTCTTCTCGAGCACGGGCAACAGCGTTTCCTGCGTCATGCGGCCCGACTTCACGAGCGCGACGCAGCCGGAGCAGTAGTTGTTGATGGCGGCGAGCGGCTGATTCAGTTCGTGCGCGAGCGACGACGCCATCTCGCCCATCGTCATCAGGCGGCTCGTGAACTGGAGCTTCTCTTCCTGCTGATGCGCGAGTTCCTGTGCCTGCTTGCGCTGCGTGATGTCGGTCGCGATCTGCATCTGCGCGAGATGGCCGTCCACCCACTGAATGTACTGGCGGCGGACTTCGAACCACTTCTGAATGCCTTCGACATAAACTTCCTGCGCGTCCGCCGAGCTTTCGGTAAGCGCGGCGGTAGGCAGGCCCGCATAGGTGTCGATCATGTCGATGGTGTCGGACGAACTGTGGCTGCTGCCGTCGAACGCCGCGCCCGCCAGTTGCAGATGGCCGTCCGGACGGATGCCGAACAGATGCCGGTAATAGCGGTTCGCGAAAAGCAGCTCGGCTTCGTCGGCGGCCAGCACGGACACAGCGGCGTCGAGGCTTTCGAGCACCGTCGTAAAGCGCTCGTGCGCGGCGGCCAGTTCCTCGCGGGCGCGCTTCGGCTCGGTGATGTCCGTCATCGACGACATCCAGCCGGTCTGACGCCCCGAACTGTCGATCAGCGGCGACACATAGAGGCGCGCGTGGAAGAACGAGCCGTCCTTGCGGCGCACGCGCAGTTCGAAGCCGGAAGACGGCGCCTTGCCGCGCAGCGTCATGTCGAGCTGGCGCTGCATTTCCGGATAGGCATCGCGCGGCCAGTACGGGAACGGCGCGTTCTTGCCGACGAGATCGCTCTCGTCCCAGCCCGTCATGCGGCAGAACGCCGGATTCACGTGCGTGATGCGGCCGTGCATGTCGAGCACGCGCATGCCGATCAGCACGGAGTTTTCCATCGCACGGCGGAAGAAGGCTTCGGCATAGAGCGCCTGCTGCGCCTCGAAGCGCTGGCGCGTGTGCTTCCAGAGGCTCCACAGACTCCACAGCACGAAGCACGACAATCCCGCCACGAGCCACACGAGCGTGTTATTGGTGAAGTTCGTGAGCTGCGGATACGAATAGACGCGAACCGACAGCCCTTGACCCGGCGGATCGAGCGGCAGGTCGTAGAACATGTCGCGCGGCAGGCGCGGGCGGCTCGACGTGGTGGCGAGCTCGCGATTGTTCAGATCGGTGATGGAGATCTTGTACTTCGCCGACAGTTCGCCTGGAATGTCATGCTTGAGAATGCCTTCGATCGAAAACACGGCGGCGATCGATCCGAGGAATTCGCGGTCGCGGAAAACGGGCGTCTGCAGCGTGATGTAGCCGTTGCCGAGGTCGTCGTAAAGAAGGGGCGAGTAGACCTGGCGGCGCGTGGTGCGGGCTTCGTCGAACGCAGCCTGCACGGCTTCGTCCATTTGCGTGTCGTTCGGCTTGGCGAGCCGCGAGCCGAGCACCGGCAGCGGCGAATTGGGCCAGCGCGGCTTGTGCTCGCTCGTGTACCAGTTCATGTAGAGGATCTCGGGATGCCCCTGCATGATGTCGGTGGATGCGTTCTGGAAGTTCTGCGGGTCGCCGTGTCCGCCCGTGATGTCGCGTGCGAGGGCCTGGATTTGTTCTTGCGCAGCGGTCATCGAAAGACGGATCTGCTGCTGCGCCCACGCGACATTGCGATACAGCGTGTCTTCCTGTTGCTGCTGCTCGCGCCGGTTCAGGCTCCATAGGATCAGACTCATCACGACCAGAAAAACGAGGATCGAAATGAGCGGCGTGAGTAAATAGGAGTTCGACCACCACGGTCCGTGGTGCCAGCGGGAGGGCGACGAGTCGGCAGGCTTCTTTGCGACGCGCGCCGAGCGTTTGATCAGCCGGTCAGTCAACATGGGAGCGATTGTAACGCAGCACCCGATTGTTAATTGGCGTAAAAAGGCGCTAAGAATGAGGCCTTTACAAGAAAAGGAGACGAACTATCCGAGTTGAAAAGCCATATCGGACGGTGCATTGCAGCAATTTTCCGTATTATGAGATAGCCTCTCATGATTCGAAAAATTCCTTGCTTCAAGCTCTGGACCCTCTTTAGAATTGCCGGCACGCGGCCAGTGCCCGCTTTTGTGCTTTCGCGCGGGCGTGTGTTGGCGGTTTAGGAGCGTTCCTCACATCAGGAGACGAGCATGTCCGCTGTACCCGACGAAGTTCTCAAATATGTCGCCAACGCAAAAGACGACGATCCGCAGGAAACCGCCGAATGGCTGGAAGCGCTCGATGGCGTGATTTCGGCGGTCGGCCCTGACCGCGCGCACTACCTGATCGAAAAGCAAATCGAATTCGCTCGCGTGCATGGCGAGCATCTGCCGTTCTCGGCGAACACGCCGTACATCAACACGATCCCCGTCGCCACCCAGGCGAAGATCCCGGGCGATCAGGACGTCGAACACCGCATCCGCTCGTACACGCGCTGGAACGCCATCGCAATGGTGCTGCGCGCGGGCAAGGACACCAACGTCGGCGGCCATATCGCTTCGTTCGCATCGGCGGCGACGCTGTATGACGTCGGCTTCAATCACTTCTGGCATGCGCCGTCGAAAGAGCATGGCGGCGACCTCGTGTTCGTGCAGGGGCACTCGTCGCCGGGTGTGTACTCGCGCGCCTTCCTGCTCGGCCGCCTGACCGAGAAGCAGCTGAACAACTTCCGCCAGGAAGTGGGCGGCGAGGGCATCTCGTCATATCCGCATCCGTGGCTGATGCCGGATTTCTGGCAGTTCCCGACCGTGTCGATGGGCCTCGGCCCGATCATGGCCATCTATCAGGCGCGTTTCATGAAGTACATGCAAGCGCGCGGCATCGCAAAGACCGAAGGCCGCAAGGTGTGGGCGTTCCTCGGCGACGGTGAAACGGACGAGCCGGAATCGCTCGGCGCGATCGGCATGGCCGGGCGCGAGCGGCTCGACAACCTCGTGTTCGTCATCAACTGCAACCTGCAGCGTCTGGACGGCCCGGTGCGCGGCAACGGCAAGATCATCCAGGAACTGGAAAGCGAATTCCGCGGCGCGGGCTGGAACGTCATCAAGGTCATCTGGGGCAGCCGCTGGGACGCGCTCTTCGCACGCGACAAGACCGGCGCGCTGATGCGCCGCATGATGGAAGTCGTCGACGGCGAATATCAGACGTACAAGTCGGAGTCCGGCGCATTCGTGCGCGAGCACTTCTTCAACACGCCGGAACTGAAGGCCCTCGTCGCCGACTGGTCCGATGACGACATCTGGAACCTGAATCGCGGCGGCCACGATCCGCACAAGATCTACGCGGCATTCGACGCCGCGACCAGGACGAAGGGCGCGCCGACCGTCATCCTCGCCAAGACCATCAAGGGTTATGGCATGGGCGAGCACGGCCAGGCGATGAACATCACGCACCAGCAGAAGAAGCTGCCGATCGAGACGCTGAAGAAATTCCGCGACCAGTTCCGCCTGCCGATCACCGACGAGCAGATCGTTGACGTGCCGTATCTCACGTTCGAGGAAGGCTCGAAGGAACTCGAATACATGCGCCAGAAGCGCATGGACCTGGGCGGCTATCTGCCGGCGCGCCGCGAAAAGGCGGAATCGCTGCCGGTGCCGGCGCTGTCCGCATTCGAGCCGCTCCTGAAAGGCACGGGCGAAGGCCGCGAAATCTCCACGACGATGGCCTTCGTGCGCGTGCTGAACATCCTGCTGAAGGACAAGGCCATCGGCAAGCGTGTCGTGCCGATCGTGCCGGACGAATCGCGCACCTTCGGCATGGAAGGTCTCTTCCGCCAGATCGGCATCTGGAATCAGGACGGCCAGAAGTACATTCCGGAAGACTCCGACCAGCTGATGTTCTACAAGGAATCGGAGACCGGCCAGATTCTGCAGGAGGGCATCAACGAAGCGGGTGGCATGTGCGACTGGATCGCGGCCGCGACGTCGTATTCGACGCACGGCGAGATCATGATCCCGTTCTACATCTTCTATTCGATGTTCGGCTTCCAGCGCATCGGCGATCTGGCGTGGGCGGCGGGCGACATGCGTTCGCGCGGCTTCCTGCTGGGCGGCACCGCGGGGCGCACGACGCTGAACGGCGAAGGCCTGCAGCACGAAGACGGTCACTCGCTCCTGTGGGCCGCATCGGTGCCGAACTGCGTGAGCTACGACCCGACGTTCGGCTACGAACTCGCGGTCATCATGCAGGACGGTCTGCGCCGCATGGTGCAGGACCAGGAAGACGTGTACTACTACATCACCGTGATGAACGAGAACTACGAGCATCCGGCGATTCCGCAGGGTGAGTCGGTTGCGTCGGACATCATCAAGGGCATGTACTCGTTCCGGAAGGCGGACGCGCCGGCCAAGGCGCACGTTCAACTGATGGGCGCGGGCACGATCTTCAACGAAGTCATCGCCGCTGCCGAACTGCTCAGGAACGACTGGGGCGTCTCCGCCGACCTCTGGAGCGTGCCGAGCTTCACCGAGCTCGCGCGCGAAGGCCAGGACTGCGAGCGTTACAACCTGCTGCATCCGACCGAAGAGCGACGCGTGCCGCACGTGACGAAGCTGCTCCAGGGCGCACAAGGCCCGGTGATCGCGTTGACGGATTACATCCGCGCGCTCGTCGACCAGATTCGCGGCTATGTCCCGAACAAGTTCGTGGTGCTCGGCACCGACGGTTACGGCCGCTCGGACACGCGCGAGGCGCTGCGCCACTTCTTCGAAGTCGACCGCTACTGGGTCACGCTGGCGGCGCTCAACGCGCTGGCCGACGAAGGCGCGATCGAGCGCAAGGTCGTCGCCGAGGCGATCAGCAAGTACAACCTCGACCCGGCCAAACCCAACCCGATGACCGTCTAAAGGCATCGCCCCCGAGCGTTGTGATGCGGCCTCTTTCCGAAGCGGAAAGAGGCCGTGTGCAACCCAGGAGACACTAATAATGAGTCAAGCGATCGAAGTCAAAGTGCCGGACATCGGCGATTTCAAGGACATTCCCGTGATCGAGGTTCTGGTCAAGGCGGGCGATGTCGTTGAACAGGAACAATCCCTCGTCACGCTCGAATCCGACAAGGCGACGATGGACGTGCCCAGTTCCGCAGCGGGCACGGTGAAGGAAGTGAAGGTGAAGGTGGGCGACAACGTGTCGGAAGGCACGCTGATCGTCGTGCTAGAAAGCGGCGTGAACGCGGGGTCGTCGGCGTCGTCGGCTGCGCCCGCGAAGCAGGAAGCGCCCGCCCATACGCAGACGCAATCGCAGCCGGCGCAGGCCGCGCAAGCGCCGGGCGGCGGATCGGTGGAAGTGAAGGTGCCGGATATCGGCGACTTCACGGACATCCCGATCATCGAGATCGGCGTGAAGGTCGGTGACAAGGTCGAGAAGGAGCAGTCGCTCGTCACGCTCGAATCCGACAAGGCGACGATGGACGTGCCGAGCCCCGCATCGGGCACGGTCAAGGAACTGAAGGTCAAGGTCGGCGATACGGTCTCCGAAGGATCGCTGATCCTCGTGCTCGAAGGCGGCGACGGTGCGAGCGCCGCGGCGCCGGCTCCGAAGCAGGAAGCCGCGAAAGCGGTCGAGCCGCCGCCCGACGCGCCCGCGAAGCCCGCGCCCGCCGCAGCCGCGAAGGAAGCGCCGTCCGCGCTGGCGCAAGCGCCGTTGATGCCTGCCGGCGACGGCACGCGCACGTCGAGTCACGCGTCGCCGTCGGTGCGCAAGTTCGCACGCGAACTGGGCGTCGATGTCACGCGTGTGAAGGGCTCGGGTCCGAAAGGCCGCATCACGCAGCAGGACATCACCGCGTTCGTGAAGGGCGTCATGAGCGGCCAGGGCGCAGCGCCCGCCGCGGCGGCCGCACCGGCTGGCGGTGGCGGCGGCGAACTCGGCCTGCTGCCGTGGCCGAAGGTCGATTTCACGAAGTTCGGTCCGGTCGATCCGAAGCCGCTCTCGCGCATCAAGAAGATCTCCGGCGCGAACCTGCATCGCAACTGGGTGATGATCCCGCACGTCACGAACAACGACGAAGCGGACATCACCGAACTGGAAGAACTGCGCGTCAAGCTCAACAAGGAGCACGAGAAGGCAGGCGTCAAGTTCACGATGCTCGCGTTCGTCATCAAGGCCGTGGTCTCGGCGCTGAAGAAGTTCCCGGACTTCAATGCGAGCCTCGATGGCGACAACCTCGTCTTCAAGCAGTATTACCACATCGGTTTCGCGGCCGATACGCCGAACGGCCTCGTCGTTCCGGTGATCCGCGACGCGGACAAGAAGGGCCTCGTTGACATCGCGAAGGAGATGGCGGAACTGTCGAAGCTCGCACGCGACGGCAAGCTGAAGCCCGATCAGATGCAGGGCGGCTGCTTCTCGATTTCGTCGCTGGGCGGCATCGGCGGGACGCACTTCACGCCGATCATCAACGCGCCGGAAGTGGCCATTCTCGGCCTTTCGCGCGGTCAGATGAAGCCGGTGTGGGACGGCAAGCAGTTCGTGCCGCGCCTCACGCTGCCGATGTCGCTGTCGTACGACCATCGCGTCATCGACGGTGCGGCCGCTGCGCGCTTCAACGCGTATCTGTCGGCGATTCTGGGCGATTTCCGTCGCGTCATTCTCTGATCTTCGGATCCGGCCGACGGCGGAACCTCGGGCTTGCCTCGAGGTTCCATCCGCACATCTCTTAGGGGACAACATGAGTCTCGTCGAACTAAAAGTACCCGATATCGGCGACTTCTCCGATGTCGATGTCATCGAAGTCAATATCAAGCCCGGCGACGTCATCGAAAAGGAACAGGGCGTCATCACGCTCGAAACCGACAAGGCGACGATGGAAGTGCCCGCCGATGTCGCAGGCATCATCAAGGAAGTGAAGGTCAGGCAGGGCGACAAGGTGAGCCAGGGCTCGGTCATCGCGATGATCGAAACCGAAGGCGCGAGCGCGGGCGCATCGCAGGCGCAAGCGCCGAAAGAGGCGTCGACCGCGAAGCCGGCGGCGCCGGCCGCATCGAGTGGCGCGGCGCAGGATGTGAAGGTCCCGGATATCGGCGACTTCAAGGATATTCCGGTCATCGAAATTCACGTGAAGCCGGGCGATACGGTCGAGAAGGAGCAGTCGCTCGTCACGCTCGAATCCGACAAGGCGACGATGGACGTGCCGTCGCCCGCAGCGGGCACGGTCAGGGAGCTGAAGGTCAAGGTCGGCGACAACGTGTCGGAAGGCACGCCGATCCTGACGCTCGACGCGCAGGGCGGCGGCACGACGTATGTGCCGACCGCGCCCGCCGCCGCCCAGCCGCAACCGGCCGAGAAGGCGAGCGCCGAGCCCGCGCCGCAAGCGGGCAGCTATTCGGGTTCGGCCGACGTCGAATGCGACATGCTCGTGCTCGGCGCGGGCCCCGGCGGTTATTCGGCGGCATTCCGTTCCGCCGATCTCGGCATGAACACCGTGCTCGTCGAACGCTATTCGACGCTCGGCGGCGTGTGCCTCAACGTCGGCTGCATTCCGTCGAAGGCGCTGCTGCATACCGCGCTCGTCATCGACGAGGCGGCCGCGCTGGCATCGCACGGCATCAGCTTCGGCGAGCCGAAGATCGACCTCGACAAGCTGCGCGGCTTCAAGGAAGGCGTCGTCAAGAAGCTGACCGGCGGTCTCGCGGGCATGGCGAAGGCGCGCAAGGTGCAGGTGGTCACGGGCGTCGGCACGTTCGTCGATCCGCATCACATGGAAGTGCAGGGCGACGGCGGCAAGAAAGTCGTGCGCTTCAAGAAGGCGATCATCGCGGCCGGCTCGCAAGCGGTGAAGCTCCCGTTCTTCCCGGATGACCCGCGCGTTGTCGATTCGACCGGTGCGCTCGAGCTGCGCCAGTTGCCCAAGCGCATGCTGGTGGTGGGCGGCGGCATCATCGGGCTCGAAATGGCCACGGTCTATTCGACGCTCGGCGCCGAGATCGACGTGGTTGAAATGCTTGACGGCCTGATGGTCGGCGCGGACCGCGATCTCGTGAAGGTGTGGGAGAAGTTCAACGCGAAGCGTTTCGCCAACGTGATGCTCAAGACGAAGACCACGAAGGCCGAAGCGAAGGACGATGGCATCTACGTCACGTTCGAAGGCGAGAAGGCGCCGGCCGAGCCGCAGCGCTACGACCTCGTGCTGCTGGCCGTCGGCCGCAGCCCGAACGGCGGCAAGATCGGCGCGGACAAGGCGGGCGTGGCCGTGACGGATCGCGGCTTCATCAACGTCGACAAGCAGATGCGCACGAACGTCGAGCACATCTTTGCGATCGGCGATCTCGTCGGCCAGCCGATGCTCGCGCACAAGGCGGTGCACGAAGGCCACGTTGCGGCGGAAGCCGCGCACGGCGAGAAGGCGTACTTCGACGCGATGCAGATTCCGTCGGTCGCCTACACCGATCCGGAAGTGGCGTGGGCCGGCAAGACCGAGGAACAGTGCAAGGCCGAAGGCCTCAAGTACGGCAAGGCGGTGTTCCCGTGGGCGGCGTCCGGTCGCGCGATCGCGAACGGCCGCGACGAAGGCTTCACGAAGCTCATCTTCGACGAAGAGACGCATCGCGTGATCGGCGGCGGGATCGTCGGGCTGAATGCGGGTGATCTGATCAGCGAAGTGTGTCTCGCCATCGAGATGGGCGCGGATGCGACGGATATCGGCAAGACCATTCACCCGCATCCGACGCTCGGTGAATCGGTCGGCATGGCGGCTGAGTTGTACGAAGGCGTCTGCACGGATCTGCCGCCGCAGCGGAAGAAGTAATCTCGCGGGTCGTTTGACGCACGAAGGCGCGTTCCTGCAAAGGGACGCGCCTTTTTTTATGCCGAACTCGCCGTGCAAAAAAAAACCCGGCCGGAGCCGGGTTTCTTGTTTCAACCGTCGCATGCCGAAGCATGCCTGGCCGATGTCTTACGCGACAGTGCGCTTTGCCGAAACTGCAGCGGTGCGAGCAGCTTGCTCGGTCGCTTGCGTCGCAGCCTTCGTGGCAGCCGTGGCGGCGGCGTTGAAGTTGCTTTCCGCGATTTCGACAGCTTGCTTCGTTGCCTTGTGGACGGTTTCGTACGTCGTGTTCGCGGCGGTGATGGCCGACTTCATCACGGCGACAGCCGTTTCCGAACCAGCGGGCGCGTTCTTCGCAACATTGTCGACCAGCGTCTGGACCTTGCGGTTCTGCTCTTCGTACTGCGCTTCCGCGACGCGGGCGAACTCAGCTTGCGTGGCCGATGCGATTTCATACAGGTGACGGCCGTACGACAGCACCTTCTCGGCGACCGGCTGGGTCAGGCTGGCCTGCAGCGCCAGCAGTTCCTGCGCGTCCTTCACCGAGAGGGCGCGTTGCGCGTTTTCCTGGCTTTCGGCGAGCGTGGACTTCACGACTTGGAGATTCAGTTCGACGAGCTTCTCGACGCCCTCGAACGCCTTGTTCGTCAGACCGAACAGCGTGTCGAAGTTGGCTTTCTGCGCAGCGGCGATTTGCTCGGGGGTCAACAGCGTCATCTCAGGCTCCTTATTGCCGACCCATCACGGCGGGTCGTGGTTTGATAGTTGCAGCAACTTGCTGCCAGATGGTGCACCTTCGATTGGTGCGTCGCAACATGAAGCCCATTTTAGAGATATTCCTATCGATGTCAAGGGCTTTTTGTGCGATGCACAAATAGTGGAAAACCCTTGTTAAACAAGAGTTTAAGTACAAAGGTTCGAACGTTCCAGAGGCAAGAGGTGCAGCTCATGCACCATGCTGAATTGCCGAAAAGCAGCAACTTCGCCGCTTCTGCCCGATTACGGGCTCCGTCGATCGCTAAGAAATTTCTCGTCTGTTCTTGTTTTTAAGACGTTGCCGTACACCAAACTGTTGAAGAACCGTTAACATTTCGACTGACGATGCAGTGCACACCGGCGCGGGGAGAGGGAAGGACATGCGCTCCTCTCCGCTAGCAGCAAGCCCGCCAGCGCCGTTCTTAAAGTCGAGCCTCAAGTTTGGGAAAGAATTGCCGACAGCACGTGAAACAGCGGGTCAAAGCGCGGGTTTCGCAGTGTCGGCTGCTCAGGGCTCGATCGTTTTTGCCGATCGATGCGCCCAATGTTTCAGAAATCAGCAATCGGCGCTTACAAAACGGATTAACGTGCGTCGATAAGTGCTTAATATTGCTTAAATTTCGCAGCTTCACTACACTTGGCGGTACTCTCCAGCCGCCCAACAGAACACTAATGAAAACCGAAATGTTTTCGTCGCTAAAGGTGGTGCATGGCGTGGCATTGCGCTCCGCATTGTCTCTCGCCGTATCGCTCGCCGTCGCGACATCCTTCGCAGTGGCTCCGGCTGAAGCCCTCGCCAAAACCACCACGCACAGCAAGGCCGCCAAGCAATCCGCCAAGCCCGCAGCCGCAGGCAAGTCCGCCAAGCCGGCTCGCGTCGCGAAAGCCGGCAAGGGCGCGCGCGCGGCCAAGGTCGCCGCGGCCGATGACGACGACGCACCCAAGGCCTCGCGCAAGCGTCGCGTGAACTACCGGATGGACTCGCATGCGCGCCGTGCTGCTGTGCACTCCGTGGCGTACCAGCCGCGCGCGACGTCGGTCGGGCAGGCGTTCGGTCTGCACGATACGCCCGACAGCCTCGCGCTGCGGTCGAGCGTTGCATATGTCGTCGATCAGGACACCTCCGAGACGCTCTTCGACAAGAACTCGCGCGCCGTCGTGCCGATCGCATCCATCACGAAGCTGATGACGGCGATGGTCGCGCTCGATTCGCACATGCCGCTCACCGAAGAAATGACGGTGACCGACGAAGACCGCGACTACGAGAAATACACGGGCTCGCGGCTCGCCGTGGGTTCGGTGCTGAATCGTGAAGACATGCTGCATATCGCGCTGATGGCGTCGGAAAATCGCGCGGCGGCGGCGTTGTCGCGTTATTACCCCGGCGGGCGTCCGGCGTTCATCGCGGCGATGAATGCAAAAGCGAAGGCGCTCGGCATGACTGATACCCACTTCGAAAATTCCACCGGTCTTACGAGCCAGAACGTGTCGAGTGCGCGCGATCTCGTGAAGATGGTCAACGCGGCGTACCAGTATCCGCTGATTCGCAAATTCTCGACGGACCGCAGCTACGAAGTCTTCACCGGCAAGCGCACGCTCGCGTACAACAGCACGAATGCGCTGGTTCGCAATGCGTCGTGGGATATCGGCTTGCAGAAGACCGGATTCATCAACGAGGCGGGCGAATGTCTCGTGATGCAGGCGAACGTGCACGGCCGGCCGGTCATCATGGTGCTGCTGGATTCGTATGGCAAGTATTCGCGCTTCGCCGATGCTGGCCGCCTGCGGTCGTATCTCGACACGCTCGGCGAGCCGCGCATCATGAGCGCGGACATGGGCGGCGGCGCTAATCCCTGAGCGCGTCCCCGGGATCGGCCGTCGGGCCGGGCCGCAAAAAAGCCGGAATCGTCGAGAGACGAATCCGGCTTTTTCTTTGGTCGTCGCGATCAGCGTTGCGCTTCGCGTTGTCCTTCCGCCGACGCTTCCGGGTGATAGCCGAGCGACCGCGAGATTTCCAGGGCGGTGTGGCTCAGTTGCCTGAGCCACGCGTCCTGCAGACGATCCGCAGGCGCCGAAAGCGATAGCCCCGCGACGAGCCGGCCGGTGTCGTCGTAGATGCCTGCCGCGATGCAGCGCACGCCAAGTTCCAGTTCCTCGTTGTCCCGCGCGCACGATTGCTGGCGCACGAACGACAACTCCCGTTCGAGCTTGGCGAGATCCGTGATGCTGTTCTGCGTGTGGCCCGAGAGTCCGGTGCGCATCGCGTAGGCGCGCACGCGAGCGGCTTCGTCGGCGGCGAGGAAGAGCTTGCCGACCGATGTGAGATGCAGCGGCGCCCGCCCGCCGATCGCGCGAACGACCTGCATGCCGGAGCGCTCCGAATACGCGCGCTCGATATACACGATCTCGTCGCCCTGTCGCACGGACAGATTCACCGTCTGACCCGTCTGCCGATGCAGCTCGCGCATCGGCGGCATCGCGGCTTCACGCACCGACAGACGCGCTTTCACCAGATTGCCGAGTTCCAGCAGCCGCATGCCGAGCCGGTACGTGCCCGGATCGGAGCGATCCACCAGCCGGCAGAGCACCATGTCGTTCAGGATGCGGTGCGCAGTGGACGGATGCAGGCCAGTGCTGTGCGAGAGTTCCTTCAGGCTGACCGGATCGGTGTGATTGGCAAGCGCGTCCAGCAGACGCATCATGCGTTCGATCACCTGAATGGATGTCTTGGAGTCCGGGTTCGTATCGCTCATCGTGAAAAATCGGTTGATGCGTCAAACAGCGGAAATTCCATTGTATCTCATAATGTGAAAAGAGATGCTGCGATGGCCAAGGTGTTCGGACATGCTCGCTTATCGCGGATAATCGGCGTGCTTCGCCTATCCGAACTAGAAGGAATTGCCCATGCGAGTCGGTTTATTCGTCACCTGTCTCATCGACATGATGCGTCCCGAGATCGGCTTTTCGGTCATCAAGCTGATCGAACGCGCCGGCTTCGAAGTGAGCGTTCCGCCCGCGCAGACCTGCTGCGGGCAGCCCGCGTACAACTCCGGCGATCGGCGGCTTGCACGCGATCTCGCCGAGAAAACGCTGCGCGAATTCGAGCAGTTCGATTACGTGGTCATCCCGTCCGGCTCCTGCGGCGGGATGGTTCGCGTGCATTACGGCGACCTCTTTCGTGACGATCCCGAACTAATGAACCGCTACGCGCGGCTGCAGCCGCGCGTCTTCGAACTGACGGACTTTCTCGTCACCGTGGCGAAGGCGCGCCTGGAACCAGGCGTTTTCGATGGCACCGTCACCTATCACGATTCCTGTTCGGGCCTGCGCGAGCTCGGCGTGAAGACGCAGCCGCGCGAATTGCTTGCGCAAGCCGGCGTGCCTGTCACCGAGATGGCCGGATGCGAGCATTGCTGCGGTTTCGGCGGCACCTTCGCGGTGAAGTACGGCGACATCTCGACGGCGATCGTTGACGAGAAATGCGCGAACATCAAGGCGAGCGGGGCGGATGCGGTCGTGCTCGGCGATCTGGGCTGCATGCTGAATATCGAAGGCCGGCTGCGCCGCACGGGCGACACCGCGACGCGCGTGCTGCATATCGCGCAAGTGCTTACCGGCGACGCGCAGAGCCGCGCCTGAGCATCGCGAGGAGACAAGAACATGCAAGTCCAGACGATGCACTTCAAGGCGCGCGCCGGCAGCAAGCTCGCCGACCAGAGGCTCCAGCAGAACCTCACGAAACTGTTGACGAAATTCGTCAGCGCGCGGGCGACGGCCGTGCGCGACATCGACTTCGAAGCGACACGCGCTGCGCTCAGGGAGCGTCGCAATCGCGCGCTCGAGAACCTCGACGTCTGGCTCGAAACGTTCGAGCGGGAGGCGACGAGGCGGGGCGCGACCGTGCTCTACGCGGAATCGACGCAGGACGCGGCGCGCCTCGTGGCGGACATTGCGCGCGAGCACGGCGTGAAGAAGGTCATCAAGACGAAGTCGATGGTGTCCGAGGAGATGCAGTTGAACCGCGTGCTCGGCGAGATGGGCGTGCAGTCCATCGAGACGGATCTCGGCGAATACATTCTGCAGATCAACGACAACGAGCCGCCGAGCCACATCATCGCGCCCGTGGTTCACAAGGACAAGGAACAGATCGCGGACCTGTTCGCGAGGACGCACGGCAAGCCGCGTCTCACTGATATCCCCGCGATGACGCGCGAGGCGCGCGACGTGTTGCGCCCGCATTTCATGTCGGCGGACATGGGCGTGACGGGCGGCAATTTCCTGATCGCGGAGACGGGATCGGTGGCCGTCGTGACGAACGAGGGCAACGAAGGCATGTGCACGGTGATGCCGCGCGTGCACGTCGCGGTCACGGGCATCGAAAAAGTGCTGCCGACGCTCGAAGATCTCGCTACCGCGATGCGCCTGCTGCCGCGCTCGGCCACCGGGCAGACCACGTCCAATTACTTCTCGCTGCTCACCGGCCCGCGCGCGTCGGACGAAACCGACGGCCCGGAACACATGTACTTCGTGCTCGTCGATGGCGGGCGCAGCGGGCTGATAGGCGGCGAGTTTCAGGAGATGCTGCGCTGCATCCGCTGCGGCGCGTGCATGAATCATTGCCCGGTGTATCAGAAGATCGGCGGGCATGCATACGGCTGGGTGTATCCCGGCCCGATGGGTTCGGTGCTCACGCCGGCTTATGTCGGCATCGACAAGGCGCTGGACCTGCCGCAAGCCGCGACGCTATGCGGTGAGTGCAACAGCGTTTGTCCGGTCGGCATTCCGATCTCCGATCTGCTGCGCAAGCTGCGCGAGAAGCAGATGGAGCGGCGGCTGCGTCCGTGGACCGAGCGCGCGGCGCTTGCGGCGTGGGGTTATCTGGCGATGCGTCCGGCTGCTTACGCGCTCGTGACCAGGTTGGCCGTGCGCGTGCTGGAGCGCATCGGCGGGCGGGAGAGGAAACTGTCGCGCCTGCCTTTCGGCGCGGGATGGACCGGCACGCGCGATATGCCCGCGCCCGTCGGCCGCACGTTCCGCGAACTGTACAAAGCGCAGCAATCGCATATCGGCTGACAGCGCAGGCGTCGCGCAAAGGAAAGGCCGCGCCGGATCGTGTGATCCGGCGCGGCCTTTTTCGCTTTCGGGCGGACGGTCAGCCGCCAGTCCGGCCGAGAAAGCCGCGGTCGTTCCCGCCGTGGCCACCACCGCCACCGCCGCCGCCACGCGACGGCGCCTGTTGCTGCTGTGGCGCCTGCTGCTGCGGGGGATGCGGCCTCACGCCGCCGACTGCCTGCGGTAACGGCGCGGCGCTGGCCTGTGGCGGAGGACCACCGCCGCCGCCGCGCTGCGGCGGGCCGCCGGCCTGACCGCCGCGATTCGGATACCCGTCGCCGCGCGGCCGGTTATTCCAGCCGCCAGGCGGCGGACGGCGATAGCCGGGGCTATCGTCCCAGTATCGCCGGGGCCCCGAATAGTAACCGCCGCCGATGACCACGCCGGGCTGCACGACCGGCCCGCCGTAATAAGCGGGATAGGCGGGGTAAGCCGCGTACCCGGGATCGTCGTACACGGGATAGCCGCCGCCATACATGGGGCCATCCGGATAAGCCGCGCATCCGCCCAGGAGCAACGCGGAGGAGAACATCACTAACCCAGCGACTTTCATGACCGTTGAAATTTTGGTTGCACGTTTAAGCATTAAGACACCGGGGGCGGCCCGATGTCCCCAACAACTTTGTAAGCCTTTATGACGGCCTGGCCTCGCCTGTTACATCGCACAGCGAAACTGGCCGACAACTTGCTTGTTGCCATGGACGCAACGAACCTTCTCTGTTCGATGGCTTTTTCAGCAACGGGCGATTGCGTACCATCCGAAACGTCGATCAGTGGGTACATCGCCCGCAGCGACATCGAACCGAAGGCAGTCTCATGAGAAAGACAATATCGACTTACTGGCCTCTCGCCATTCTGCTCGTGGCTGCGCTGACCTTCTGCATGCACGCGGAAGAGCGCGAATCGGCGGCTGCGCGCCGTCAGCAGGTGGACGTGGGCAGCGTGAGCGCGGAACTGGCGCGCGCGATTTCGTACGGTCTCGTCGAAGCCGACGACACAGCAGCGCCCGTCGTGCATCCCACGCCGCGCGCGCTGTAACGGCAACTGCATCGGCCGTAAAAAATGGCGTCCTTCGAACGAAGGACGCCATTCTCGTTTCTGCGGCAGACGACGCTTATCTGATGACGCTGGCGACCGCGTTTGCGACGACATCCAGATTGCGCGTGTTCAGCGCGGCGACGCAGATGCGGCCGGTGCTCACGGCGTAGATGCCGAACTCTTCGCGCAGACGGTCCACTTGCGCGGCGGTCAGGCCGGAGTACGAGAACATGCCGCGCTGGGCATCGACGAACGAAAAATCGCGATCGACGCCCGCCGCCTTCAGGCGCTCCACGAGACCGTTGCGCATCGCACGGATGCGGTCGCGCATTTCACCCAGCTCCTGTTCCCACGTCGCGCGCAGTTCGGCCGATGCCAGCACCGCCGCCACGATCGAGCCGCCATGCGTCGGCGGGTTCGAGTAGTTGGTGCGGATCACGCGCTTCAGTTGCGACAGCACGCGCGCCGATTCTTCCTTCGCCGTCGTGATGATCGACAGTGCGCCGACGCGCTCGCCATACAGCGAGAAGGACTTCGAGAACGACGACGACACGAATACGTTCAGCTCGGCCGCAGCGAAGAGACGCACGGCGGCGGCGTCGGCCTCGATGCTCTCGCCGAAACCCTGATAGGCGATGTCGAGGAACGGCACGAGGTTGCGCGCCTTCACGACTTCGACGATTTGCGCCCATTGCGCGGGGCTCAGGTTGACGCCCGTCGGGTTGTGGCAGCACGCGTGCAGCACGACGATCGTGCCCGCCGCATAGCCGTTCAGCGCGGCGAGCATGCCTTCGAAGTTCACGCCGTGGGTGGCGGCGTCATAGTACGGATAGTTGACGACTTCGAAGCCCGCGCCTTCGAACAGCGCGCGATGGTTCTCCCAACTCGGATCGCTGATCGCGACGGTCGCGTTCGGATTCAGGCGCTTCAAAAAATCCGCGCCGATCTTGAGCGCGCCCGTGCCGCCCAGCGCCTGCGCCGTGACGACGCGGCCCGCGGCGATCAGCGGCGAGTCGCGGCCGAGCAGGAGCGTCTGCACGGCGGAGTCGTAAGCAGCGATGCCGTCGATCGGCAGATAACCGCGCGGCAGCGCGGCGTTGACGCGGGCTTTTTCGGCTTCGCGCACGGCGCGCAGGAGCGGAATCTTGCCTTCTTCGTTGGTGTAGACGCCGACGCCCAGATTGACCTTGGTCGGGCGCGGGTCGGCGTTGAAGGCTTCGTTGAGGCCCAGAATCGGGTCGCGGGGGGCGAGTTCGACGGCAGAGAAAAGAGACATGATCTATCGGCAGTGAGGAAAGGACGTGCGGCAGGGAGTGCGGACGGCGAAGTTTCTCGACCGCGTCGCGCCTCGATGGCCGGAAAGCTGGCTCAGGCGCGGGCGTCGGCGGGGCGAAAGGCCGTGGAACCTCGTTTCGCGCCGCCTGGCCCAGTCGCACATTGTAGCGAATCCCGCTCCGGTTTCGTCGGCGGGCAGCGCGATTGCGCGCTTTTTACCGGCCGGCTCGCCGAAAATTGCCGCGAGCCGCCTTGCGGCGCTTGAGATCGCGCGAGCGAGCCCAATGTGCTGAACACGACGCGCGGTCACGCCGCACAGCAGGGATGCCGCGCCCGATTTCGCCCACGCCCGGGCGCTGCGCCAGTTTTGCGGCAGCCGCTAGAATAAGTGTTTGCCCCGGCGAAGACTCTCGTACCCATGTCCGATACCCTCATCGAAGCGCCCGACGCACTGGACGAGTCGAAGTTCGTCACCTTCGACGGCTCGCCGTTTCAGCTTTACCAGCCCTATCCGCCCGCCGGCGATCAGCCCGGCGCCATCGCGACGCTCGTCGAAGGCATCGAGGACGGCCTCTCGTTCCAGACGCTGCTCGGCGTCACCGGCTCCGGCAAGACCTTCACGATGGCGAACGTCATCGCGCGGATGGGCCGGCCGGCCATCGTCTTCGCGCCGAACAAGACGCTCGCCGCGCAGCTCTACGCCGAGTTCCGCGAGTTCTTCCCGCGCAACGCGGTCGAGTATTTCGTCTCGTACTACGACTATTACCAGCCGGAAGCGTACGTGCCGCAGCGCGATCTCTTCATCGAGAAGGATTCGTCGATCAACGAGCACATCGAGCAGATGCGGCTGTCGGCGACCAAGAGCCTGCTGGAGCGCCGCGACGTGGTCATCGTCGCGACGGTCTCGGCGATCTACGGTATCGGCAATCCGTCCGAATATCACAAGATGATTCTCACGCTGCGCACGGGCGACAAGTTCGGGCAGCGCGACATCATCGCGCGCCTGATCGCGATGCAGTACACGCGCAACGAAGCCGATTTTCAGCGCGGGACGTTCCGGGTGCGGGGCGACACCATCGACATCTTTCCGGCTGAGCACGCCGAAATGGCGGTGCGCGTCGAGCTGTTCGACGACGAGATTGAGTCGATGCAGCTTTTCGATCCGCTCACCGGCCGCGTGCGCCACAAGATTCCGCGCTTCACCGTCTATCCGTCGTCGCATTACGTGACGCCGCGCGACACCGTCATGCGCGCGATCGAGACGATCAAGGAAGAACTGCGCGACCGGCTCGAGTTCTTCCATAGCCAGGGCAAGCTCGTCGAGGCGCAGCGGCTGGAGCAGCGCACGCGCTTCGATCTCGAGATGCTGCAAGAGCTCGGCTTCTGCAAGGGCATCGAGAACTACTCGCGGCATTTCTCCGGCTCGGCGCCCGGCGAGCCGCCGCCGACGCTCGTCGACTATCTGCCGCCCGACGCGCTGATGTTGCTCGACGAGTCGCACGTGCTGATCGGCCAGTTGAACGGCATGTACAACGGCGACCGCGCGCGCAAGGAGAATCTTGTCGATTACGGCTTCCGCATGCCGTCCGCGCTCGACAACCGGCCGCTCAAGTTCAACGAGTTCGAGCGCAAGATGCGCCAGGCGATCTTCGTATCGGCGACGCCGGCCGACTATGAAAAAGCGAAAGCGGGGCAGGTGGCCGAGCAGCTCGTGCGTCCGACCGGCCTCGTCGATCCGGAGATCGAAGTGCGGCCCGCGCGCTCACAGGTTGACGACGTGCTCTCCGAGATCAATGCGCGCGTCGCGGCGCAGGAGCGCGTGCTCGTTACCGTGCTGACCAAGCGCATGGCCGAGCAGTTGACCGAATTCCTCGCGGACCACGGCGTGAAGGTGCGCTATCTGCACAGCGATATCGATACGGTCGAGCGCGTGGAGATCATCCGCGACTTGCGGCTCGGCACCTTCGACGTGCTCGTCGGCATCAACCTGCTGCGCGAGGGGCTGGATATTCCGGAGGTATCGCTCGTTGCGATCCTCGACGCCGACAAGGAAGGCTTCCTGCGCGCCGAGCGTTCGCTGATCCAGACCATCGGCCGGGCGGCGCGTAACGTGAACGGCAAGGCGATCCTCTACGCCGACAACATGACCGACTCGATGACACGCGCGATCGGCGAGACCGAGCGCCGGCGCGCGAAGCAGATCGCGCACAATCAGGCGATGGGCATCACGCCGCGCGGTGTCGAGAAGCGCATCAAGGACATCATCGATGGCGTCTACAGCGCCGACGATGCACGCGCCGAACTGAAGGAAGCGCAGGCGCGCGCCAAGTTCGAGGACATGAGCGAGAAGCAGATCGCGAAGGAAATCAAGCGCCTCGAGAAGCAGATGATGGATCACGCGAAGAACCTGGAATTCGAGAAAGCCGCGCAGACCCGCGACCAATTGGCGCTGCTGCGGCAGCGCGTGTTCGGCGCGAACGTCGGCGATCACGTGAGCGGGCCGGGCGGAAAGTGACGCCCGGCGCGGCGTTGCGGCATCGACAGGCGGCGAACCTTCGGTTCGCCGTTTTTCTTGCTGCTTTCCTCCGCCCGAAAAGCCTTACCGCGACTGGGTTTGTAAGCCGGTTCAAATTGTTGCGCCCACCGAACGATGCTAAACTGACGAACATTGAGAATGGTTCGTATTACCGTTCACGGTAGCGGGGTAATCGGCCGTTTTGTAGCGTGGCCGCGCGGCGGCTTCGAAGCGCGGGCCGGTCCATAAAAAGAAGGAGTATCTGATGGGTTCTACGTTGATGCGCGGCCTTGTCGCCGCCGCTGGTCTCACGGCGATGATGGCGGCCTCCGCTGCCGAGTATCCGATCGGAAAGCAGCACATCGAAGGCGGCATGGAAGTGGGCGCCGTCTATCTGCAGCCGATCACGATGTCGCCGGAAGGCATGATGCGCAAGGCGTCGGATTCGGACATCCACCTCGAAGCGGACATCCACGCGGTCAAGAACAATCCGACCGGTTTCGCGGAAGGCGACTGGATGCCGTACCTCAACATCACGTACGAACTCTCGAAGGTCGGGACGACGCAGACGGTCAAGGGCGACCTGATGGCGATGGTCGCAAGCGACGGCCCGCATTACGGCGACAACGTCAAGCTCTTCGGTCCGGGCAAGTATCACCTGAAGCTGCACATCTCGCCGCCGACGGAAACCGGCCATATGGCGTTCGGTCGCCACACCGACAAGGAAACCGGCGTCGGCCCGTGGTTCAAGCCGTACACGATCGAATACGACTTCCCGTTCGCGGGCATCGGCAAGAAGGGCGGGTATTGAGTATCGAGCGCCCGCGCGCGTGAGCCGGGCGCGTTCTTCTCCAGGAAGTACGCATGAAATTCAACAGGCAGGTTGTTGCACTGGCGTTGTCCACGTTGATTGCCGGCGCGAGCGCCGGTGTCGCGCAGGCCGCCGATCTCCCGACGTTCAAGCTCGAAATGAACGACGGCAAGCTGAACCCGGCGCGCATCGAAGTGCCGGCGGGGCAGCGCATCAAGATCGAGGTGCACAACGTCGGCAAGGGCGCCGCCGAATTCGAGAGCGTGCAGTTGCGCAAGGAAAAGGTCCTTGCGCCCGGCGCGGATTCGTTCGTCGTGATCGCGCCGCTCGATCCGGGCGAGTACAAGTTCTTCGACGATTTCCACCAGACGGCGCAAGGCGTCATCGTCGCGAAGTGATGTTCCTGCCGCGCGGTGCGATCGCGCGGCGGTAGTGAAGCAGAACCGCAGGAGGTGTGCGTTATGGGGCAGGTCCTTTTCATCGTTTGGCGGGAAAGCGTCGAGGCGCTGCTGGTCGTCGGCATCCTGCATGCGTGGCTCAAGAACGGCGATCATCAGGCGCGCCGCGGCCTGCCTTACCTGTGGTTCGGCGTCGCGGCCGGGCTGCTGGCGGCGATCGCGCTCGGCGCGGCGCTTATCGGTTTCACCGAAGTGCTGTCGGGCAATGCGCAGGATTACTTCCAGACCGGCATGGTGCTGATCGCGTGCGTGCTGATCGTCCAGATGGTGCTGTGGATGAAGCGGCACGGCCGCACGCTCAAGCGCGACATGGAAACGTCGCTGAAAAGGACCACGCAGGACGGGCACTGGTGGGGCATCGCGCTGCTGGTCGCGCTTGCGATCGCGCGTGAAGGCAGCGAAACGGCCGTGTTCCTGTATGGCGTCGGCTTCGGGCAGTCGGGTCACGTGCCGGCGTCGCAGTACGTGGCGATCGTCATCGGCTTCGGGCTCGCGCTGCTCACGTTCTACGTGCTCCAGCTCGGCGGCAAGGTCTTCTCGTGGCGCTCGTTCTTCCGCGTCACCGAGATCATGCTGCTGTTTCTCGCCGCCGGTCTCTTCGAAACGGGCGTCGACAAGCTGATCGACATGGAAGTGCTGCCGGTGATCGTCAATCAGGTGTGGAATACGTCCGCGCTGCTCGACGATTCCACCACCTTCGGCTCGCTCGTCGCGACGCTTACCGGTTATCGTGCGCATCCCGCCGGCATGAATCTCGTCGCTTATGCGGTGTACTGGATCGTCATCTATCTGCTGATGCGCCGCTCCAACAATCAGATGGCGCAAAAGCAGAAGGCGGCTGGCCGCCCAGCATGAGCTCCCAGATGCAATCAGGTGTGCGAGTCCCTAGCCGGCTTCAGCAAGCCGGCCAATGGATGCAACGTCACGGCAGCACGATCCGCGCAATTCAGTGGGTCGTGGTGGCCGTGTACGCTTTTCTGATTCTCGTTCCCGCCGTGATGCCGCTGCCCGACGGCTCGGCGCATCTCTGGAACAACCTCACGCTCGCGGCGCAGTTCGTGTTCTGGGGCATCTGGTGGCCGTTCGTGCTGCTGTCGATGGTGATGCTCGGCCGCGTGTGGTGCGGCGTGCTGTGTCCCGAAGGCGCGCTGACGGAGTTCGCGAGCCGTTTCGGGCGCGGCCGCGCCATTCCGCGCTGGATGCGCTGGGGCGGCTGGCCTTTCGTCGCGTTCGGCCTCACGACAATCTACGGCCAGATGGTCAGCGTCTACCAGTATCCGAAGGCCGTGCTGCTCGTGCTCGGCGGATCGACGGTTGCGGCCATGGTCATCGGCGCGCTGTACGGCCGCGAGAAGCGCGTGTGGTGCAAGTATTTGTGCCCGGTAAACGGCGTGTTCTCGCTGCTTTCGCGCCTGGCGCCGTTTCACTACAAGGTCGACGAAGACGCCTGGCGGCGCTCGTACACGAAGGGCGAGCACGGGCATCGCGTGATTCCGATCAACTGCGCGCCGCTCGTGCCGCTGCGCAACATGAAGGGCGCCGCCGACTGCCACATGTGCGGACGATGCAGCGGTCACCGCGACGCTATTGCGCTGTCGTGGCGCTCGCCCGCCGAGGAAGTCGTGAATCTCGGCGACAGGGCGGCGAATCCCTGGGATACCGCGCTCATTCTCTATGGGCTGCTGGGCATCGCCATCGGGGCTTTTCACTGGACCGTGAGCACGTGGTTCGTCGATCTGAAGCAGTTCTGCGCGGGCTGGCTGATCGACCACAACATTCTCTGGCCGCTCGAAGCGAACGCGCCGTGGTTCCTGTTCACGAACTATCCGGAGCAGAACGACGTCTTTTCGTGGCTCGACGGCACGCTGGTCATCGGTTATATCGTCGCGACGGGGCTCGTCTACGGCACGGCGCTGCTCGCGCTTCTCGCCGGTGGCGCGCGCATGCTCGGCGGGGGCAGCGCGAAGCGGCTGCATCATCTGGCGCTCGCGCTGATTCCGATTGCGGGCGTCGGCGTGTTTCTCGGCCTTTCCGCGACGACCGTCTCGCTGCTGCGCGCGGAGCACGTGCCGCTGTGGTGGGTCACGGGCTTGCGCCTCGGGCTGCTCGGCATCGCGAATGTATGGAGCGCGTGGCTCGCCTGGCGCGTGACCGGCCGCTATGCCGCGGCGACTGTTCCCCGCTTCGCTGCAATGTTATGGTTCGTGGCAGCGCTGGCCGTTGCGGACAGCGCGTGGTATTTGATGTTCTGGGGCTTTTCACGCTAACCGGACCGCGAGTGCGCCATGAGAACGAAACCCGTACTGACCGACGATGATGTCACCGCCATGGCCGCCGCCGCCGAGGCTTTCGCGAAACAGCATCAGTGGAACGTGACGATCGCCATCGTCGATGAAGGCGGGCATCTGCTGCATCTGCACCGGCTGGACGGGGCGGGCGCGAGCACGGTCGAGATGGCGACGGGCAAGGCGCGGACCGCCGTCCTCGGCCGCCGCGAGACGAAAGCCTACGAGGACACGATCAAGCAAGGCCGCACCGCGTTCCTGTCCGCACCGATGACCGCGATGCTCGAAGGCGGCGTGCCGATTTTCGTCGGCGCGGATATCGTCGGGGCGGTGGGGGTATCGGGCGTGAAGTCGGATCAGGATGCGCAGATCGCGCGCGCGGGCATCGCCGCGCTGGGGATCGAGAGCGCCTGAGGAGAGCGCCTGAGCAGAACGTGTCAGGCGTTCATCGCCAAAGGAAACGGCACGCTTTCATCAGGAAAGCGTGCCGTTTTTTTTTCCGCATGAAGAATGCGGGCACATCCGGCAGGAACCAAAAAAACGGCTTCGCTGGCTATCGACGACTGGCTGGTGTTTGCACGAAGGGGTCTAAATTCTCGCGTGCAAGTCGTCCTTGCTGGCTAAGGCCAAACACCTCCTGGCGAGGTGGTCCCCACAATACACGGTACGTACAGCGTTCCTTGCGCTACTTCGTCAGGATGAGTTTCCCCAGACGCGTCGCGCGCAACTGATAAGTCTCCCCGTTATGCATGATGGCGATGTGACTGCGCCCCTGCAGCAGCGTATCGCTGCGCAGCGACCGCTCGGCGTTCGCATCAGCTGCAGGAGCGGGGGTCGCCGCCTTCAGGCGGGTAATGGCCGCGTCGCGAACAGCCGGACGGCGCAGCCTGAGCGTGGAGGATCGCAGCGTGTCGGTCATGTCGGTGAGAGAGTGCGTTCGTTGATTCGATGGATCTATAGTAAATGATAACGATTCCTATTTGCAAGCAGACTTTCCGATGGAAGCGCGACTTTCGATAGCCGCGCTTCATGTGCTCAGTGCAGCGGGCTTTCGCCGGTGCGGCCGTGTGCGTACTGGCGAATCAGCCGAACGGTATCGATATCCGACTCGCGATACGCCGACTTGACGATCTCCTGCGTCTGTCGTTCATCAGGCGTCGGATGGTCGTTCTCCGGCAGCGTCGTGCTGTAGGTGAAGCGCAAGAAGAGCTGAAGCGCATCCGGCTGTTCGATGGCCATAGTCAGCGAGCCGCCGACGTGCTCCGCAGTCGGCAGGATGTCGTAGCGCACGCTGTCGTTCGGATAGAGCGTCACGCGGTCTCGCACGACGGCCTGCCCGTAATGCAGTTCGCGCTCCATGACGTCGCCGTCGCGCGAAAGGATGGCGCAGCTATCGAGGCCCAGCACGAACAACTGCGGCTGCTCGGCGCGCAGCACGAGGCCTTCCCACAACTGCTCGCGCGTCAGGGATGCGACGAGCGGGTTGTGCGGATCGTTGATCTGGATCAGGTGTTCAAAATTCAAGACGACGTTTCCTTGGACGTTCGTGATGCCGATGGCAGGCCGTCAGACTTCGGCTAGTTCAGACTCGATGTGGATCGCGCCAGAGAGGACCTTGTGCATCGGGCACGCGTTGGCGATTTGCAATAGCCGTTCCCGCTGCTCGGTGTCGAGCGCGCCCGCAACGGTGATTCGACGGTCGATGACCGTGCCGCCGTCCGTGCTTTTCATCGACAGCGCCACCTCTACGGAATCGAGCGCCCAGCCTTTGCGCTTCGCGTACATCTTCAGCGTGATCGAGGTGCACGCGCCCAGGCTCGACAGCAGCAGCGCAGCCGGCTGCGGTGCCGAGTCCGCGCCGCCGAGGCTGGCCGGTTCATCGGCGTGCCAGGTGTGCGTGCCGTCTTCGAGACGCGTTCGATATTCAGCCTCGCCGATGACGGCGGTCACGACAGGAGCGGACATGCGCTTTTCCTCGAGAAGGGAACGGACGCGCCGGACAAAAAGAAACGGCGCGGGACGAACGGTCATTGTGACGCAATGTGCCCGTTCGTGCCGCGCCGTTTTGCGCTTTCGATCAGTGCGTGATGGCGCCCATCCGGCCGGACTGATAGTCGATCACCGCCTGACGAATCTCCTCTTCCGTGTTCATCACGAACGGACCGTAACGCACGACCGGCTCCTTCAGCGGGACGCCGCCGAGCAAGAGCAGTTCGACGGGCTCGTCGCCGGCGGCGAGGGTGATCGTGTCGGCGTCGTCGCGGAAAATGACCATCTGTTGCGCGCGGACCGGTTGCGCTTGCGGGCCGTGCAGCGCGGTGCCCGACAGCGCATACGCGAACACGCGGAAGTCGCGCGGCACGCGATGCTCGATCTTCGCGCCCGGCTGCAGCGAAAAGTGCTGGTACAGGATGGGCGTGCGCGTTTCGATGGCAGCTCGGACGCCGAGCGCTTCGCCGGCGATGACCTTCACCTGCACCTTGCCGTCTTCGCTCGTGGCCACCGGAATGCGTTCCGACGGAATCTCCTGATACTGCGGCGGGATCATCTTGTCACGCTGCGGCAGGTTCACCCACAGTTGCACGCCGTGAACGCGCCCGCCGCGCTGGGTGAACGCTTCGCCCGGCATCTCGCTGTGCACGACGCCCGCGCCCGCCGTCATCCATTGAACATCGCCGGGGCGCAGCGTGCCGGAATGCCCGGCGGAGTCCTTGTGGCCGAATTCGCCCTCGAGCATGTACGTCACGGTTTCGAAGCCGCGATGCGGATGATCGGGCGCGCCCTTCGCTTCGCCGGGCGCGTAGTTGACCGGACCCATTTCGTCGAGCAGCAGGAACGGGTCGAAGTCCATCAAAAGGCGGGTCGGAAACGGGCGATGCACGACGAACCCGCCGCCTTCAACGGTGCGGGTCGCGGGAATGATGCTGGAAATGGTGCGGCTCATGGTGTTCTGGCCTCGCGTCGCCAATAGGGGAATGGCGCTAAATTTGGAACGATGGAGCTATTATATGGCCCGTATTTGGCGGTAAAAGACGCTGCGGCGCAATGCATTGTCCTGCTGCGATAAACAACGGCCTTGGCCGACGACAGAAACCGACTACCGAAAATGAAAGCCGATTCGCACGACCTCAACGATCTGATGTACTTCTCTCACGTGGTCGAGCACGGCGGATTTTCCGCAGCCGAACGCGTGCTGGGCATATCGAAGTCGCGGCTGTCACGGCGCGTGTCGGAACTGGAGGCGTCGCTCGGGGTGCGGCTCTTGCAGCGGTCCACGCGCAAGCTCGCGCTCACCGAGGCGGGCCAGCTCTTCTACCAGCATTGTCAGGCGATGCTCGCCGAGGCGCAGGCGGCCGTCAACGTCGTGCAGAGCCTGCGCGATTCGCCGCGCGGCACGGTGCGCGTGAGCGTGCCCGTGACCATCGCGCAGACGTTTCTTGCCTCGGTCATGCCCGATTTCATGCATCGCTATCCCGAGGTTCGCGTGGTGCTGCGCGTGACGAACCGCGTCGTCGATCTCTTCGAGGACGCGATCGATGTCGCGTTGCGCGTGCGGTCCGAGGCGCCCGCGAGTTCGAATGTCGTGGCGCGTCCGCTGTGGCGCACGCAGCAGATGCTGGTCGCCGCGCCGTCGCTCCTGAAGCCGAACGCGCCGCCGATGACCGTCGCGGACCTCGCGCAATACGACACGCTCGACATGCCGTCGTCGGACGGCCGGCATGTGTATCGCCTGATCGCGCCCGATGGCACGCGTCACGAGTACGAGCACGAGCCGCGTCTCGTCACTGCCGACCTGTCGATGATCCGCGAAGCCGTGATGCGCGGCGTCGGCATCGCGGCCTTGCCGGAGATGATGTACGGCGCGCCGCTGCGAAGCGGCCAGTTGTCGCCGGTGATGCCGGGCTGGACGTTTCCGTCGCCGCAGCTCTACGCGGTCTTTTTGTCGCGGCAGGGCATGGTGCCGGCCATTCGCGCGTTCGTCGATTTTCTCGTCGAGTCGATCGATGACGGCAGACGCTTTCCCGGAGAATGTCCTGTCATCGAGCGGCCTGAACAGGAAACGGTTTGATCGCCGGGGCGCGCTGCATCGTCTGTGACATTGAAGCGCGCGCTTGCGATGGACATATTCAATCGGCCGAAATCTTGTCCGGCGAAAATGCCGGCGTTATATTGGGGTTCCTTTCGCTAAGGAGCTTCTTATGCGAAAACTGACGGCTACTCTGATAGTTAGTCTGATAGGGCTGATCGCGCTGTCCGTGTCCAACACGGCTGCCGCATGCGGCGATTCCGCGGGTTCAGGTTATTCGAGCCCCAAGTAATCGCCTCGCCCGAATGCGCCGAGCGCGCAATAAAAAAGGCCTTCGTCCGACGATGAAGGCCTTTTTCTTTCTGCTCGCGACGCCGCTTACTTGCCGCCTTTCGGCTCCGTCACGAAACCGATCTTCGTCAGACCGCCTGCCTGGGCGGCCGACATCAGGTCGGCAACACGCTCGTACGGCACCTTGCGATCCGCACGCAAGTGAATTTCCGGCTGCGGCGTCTGCTGCGACGCCTGTGCGATGCGCGCGTTGAGCGTCGCGTCATCGATCTTCTGGTCGTCCCAGAGGATGGCGCCGTCTGCCTGAATCGCGACGTTCACGTGCGAAGGCTTCTCGTCCTGCGGCTGGCTGCTTGCGTGCGGCAGGTCGATCTTCACCGCGTGATGCATCGCGGGAATCGTCACCAGGAAGATGATCAGCAGAACGAGCATGACGTCGACGAGCGGCGTCATGTTGATTTCGCTCATCATGCCGTCGTCTTCATCGCCGGCGAATGGGCTCATGGCCATGAGAACCTCCGCTTAGCTGGCGCGCGTCGCGAGACGCAGGCTGTCGGCCTGGCCGTTCCCGGCGGGCTTGCGCGACGAGAGCTTCGCACCGGTGACGAAGAACGCGTGCAGGCCGTGCGCGAAGCGATTCAGCTTGTTCACGATGCTCTTGTTCGCGCGGGTCAGCGCGTTGTAGCCGAGCACCGCCGGAATCGCGACGAAGAGGCCGAACGCGGTCATGATGAGCGACTCGCCAACCGGCCCCGCCACCTGATCGATGGACGTCTGGCCCGTCGCGCCGATGGTCAGCAGCGCGTGATAAATCCCCCACACCGTGCCGAAGAGGCCGACGAACGGCGACGTACTGCCGATGGACGCGAGAATCGCCAGGCCCGATTGCATGCGGCCGACGCCTTCGTCCATCACGTCCTTGAGGCAGCGCGTGATCCAGTCGGACACGTCCATGCGGTCATGCAGGTGCGGCTGCGTCTGATGGTGATGCTCGGCCGCTTCCTGACCGGCGAGCGCAAGCGCGAGAAACGGGTTGTCGGCCGGGCTCGACGACTGGCCGCCGAGCTTCTTGATGCCGTCGTTGAAGTCGTCGGAGTGCCAGAAGGCCGTCTCGGCGTTTTTCGTCAGTCGCTTCAGGCGCACGACATTCCACGCCTTCACGACGATCACCGTCCACGAAAGCACCGACATGATGACGAGCGCGAGCGCAATGCCGCGCGTCACGAAATCGCCTTGCGCCCACACGTGCGCAATTCCGTAGTTTTGCATTTCCAGTTCCTGTATCTAAAAAAACGTCAGTCGTTCAAGCTGAAAACGAAGGGCACCGTCGCGGTCGCGCGGATCGCCTCGCCGTTTTCCTTATAGGGCGTGCACGCGCTCGAGCGGACGGCGTCGAGCGCGGCGTCGTCGAGGCGCGAGGAGCCGCTGCTCTTCTGCAGTTTCACGTCTTCGATCTTGCCCGAAAGTCCGACCGTCAGCCTGACCATTGCCGTGCCCGTTTCGCCGCGGCGGCGGGACATCGCCGGATAGTCGGGCTGCGCGATATTGCACGAAAGATGCGCCACGTTCTTCGGCGCGGCGAGATCCATCGTCGGCTTGCCGATTGCAGGGGCGGCCGGCGGCGGCGGCGCGGGTTGCGGCGGGGCGGGCGGCGTGGGTTCAGGCGCGGGCGCGGCGATCTGCGACGGCGCTTCCGTCACCGGCATCGGCGTGGGCTTCGGCTCGACCTTGGGCTTCACCTTCGGCTTGGGCTGCGGCTTAGGCACGGGCTTCGGCGGCTGCGGCGTCGGCGGGGATTCGACTGCGACCGGCTGCGGCGCGGGCTGCGGCGTCTCGCTGATCAACTGCGCGGTGATCGCTTTCGATTCGATGATACGCGGCGGCGGCTCGTGGCGCATCGTCAGCGCGACGCCGAGGAGCGCGGCATGAATCGCCAGCACGAAGGCGCACGCCGCCATCACGCGCGGATTGACGTTCGAAGCAGGCGACCGCTGGAAAGCGGCGGGGGAAGTGATCGGGGACTGCATTCTTATGCGCTGCTGGCCTGACTGCGGATTGCGCTGTCATTCGGGACGAAGAAGGCGCGCGAGGCGCGAAGAGAGCCGAACGACATCATGTGCGAAAAATAACCAGGGAAGTAAACAGGGTGGCCACGAAACCAATCAGCAATTCCATCTTTCCCTCCTCGGGACAAGCGTTGCATGGCTGGCTGATGACCTGTGGAACCAAGGTACCTGGCTTGCGGGAAAACGATCATGCGACGGAACAGCGCGCTCAGCGCTCCGTCGCCCGGCAGTACGGCGGAATACCTTACGCAGCCTTGCGTTCGTAGAACGTCAACGGCACGGCCTGCGGACGCTCGCGCTCGACGACCCCGCAGTGCGACGCGCAGACGCCGCTTTGGGCCATGACATCGCGAACGCTTTCTTCGCATTTGCCGCAGCACATGGCGACGCCGAGCTCGAACTGCAGTTCGTCGAAGGAGTCGATCCCCTCGGCGATGGCGGCGCGGATCTTCCGGTCAGACACTGATTTGCAGACACACACGATCATGATCGTTCGCGATAGCTTTCGTTAATGCGAATTATTATCATTCAGTATGCGAGGCTTTGCAAGCGAGGGTCGGTGTTTTTTGTAACACGTCGCAGAAGTGAGCGGGGTTGTTGCCGGCGGCGTTGTCCTGCGGGCGGAAGCGGCTCGCGCGGAAGCGCTCGCCGCAAGGAACTGCTCAGACGAGCTGCGCCGGGACCGATGGGATGACCACGTGCTCGACGCTGGCATCGAGTTGGAGGAGCGATGCGGCGAGTTGCCGCTGGGATTCGCCGTCCGCCGTCGAGCAGAAGCGCGGCAGGCGTTCGAGCGATGCGTCGCGGTTTGTCAGCGCGTTCGCATTCAGCAGGCGTTCGAGCTGGCGCGCGACGGCCACGCTCGTATCGATGATCTGCAGCCGCTCGCCCGCGATCTCGCGAATGGCCCGGTCGAGAAAGGGATAGTGCGTGCAACCGAGCACGAGCGTATCGGCGTCGGCATCGAGCATCGGCTTCAGATAACTTTCGAGCAGCGCCATGAGTTCCGGCGACGACGTGTCGCAGCGTTCCACCGCCTGCACCAGCCCGTGCCCCGGCTGGCAGATGAAGCGGCAATCGCCGGCATAGCGATCGAGGAGCAACTGGAAGCGCGCGCTCCTTAGCGTCACCTGCGTCGCCAGCACGCCGACGACGCGCGTCTTCGACGCCGCCGCCGCCGGCTTCACCCCAGGCTCCACGCCGACGAGCGGAATCGCGAGCCGCTCCCGCACGAAGGCGATGGATTGCGCCGTCGCCGTATTGCACGCGACGACGAGCGCCTTCGCCCCTTGCATGACGAGCCATTCGCCGATGGCCATCGTGCGGGCGGTGATGAACGTGTCGTCGCGCTCGCCGTAGGGCGCATGCAGCGAATCGGCGACGTAAATCAGCCGCTCGTGCGGCAAGACGGCACGCACTGCGCGCAGGACGGAAAGCCCGCCTAAGCCGGAGTCGAAAATGCCGACCGGCGCGCTCGTGTCAGGCACGGCGCGCACGTTCGGCGCAGCGATGGTTGAAGCGGACGGCACAGCGACAACGGACATTGCGATTGCGGATTACTCGTGGTCGCCCATCATGGTTTGCTGGTAATTCTGGATGCCGACCTTGTCGATCAGATCCAGTTGCGTTTCCAGCCAGTCGATGTGCTCTTCGGTGTCGTTCAGGATCTTGTCGAAGATGTCGCGCGAGACGTAATCGCGCACGGATTCGCAATACGCCATGGCTTCCTTGCATGTGGACTGCGAAATCTGCTCGAGCTTCAGGTCGCATTCGAGGATTTCCTTCGTTTCCTCGCCGATCAGCAGTTTGTGCAGGTCTTGCAGATTAGGCAGGCCGTCGAGCATGAAGACGCGCTGAATGAGCCAGTCGGCGTGCTTCATCTCGCCGATGGATTCGTCGTACTCATGCTTGTTCAGCTTCTCCAGGCCCCAGTGCTTATACATCCGCGCGTGCAGGAAGTACTGGTTAATCGCCGTCAGCTCGTTTTTGAGCTGCGCGTTCAGGTATTCGATGACTTTTGCGTCGCCTTGCATGATTGTTCCTTGTTCGAAAGCTCGGGGCATTTGAAGAAAGATAATCCTTGAGCGTGTTTCTGCCAAGGATGGGAAGAAATTTTTTCTTCCAGATAAAACTGAGAATGAATCTCTTTAGCGGTCGCGGCTGCGTTCAAAGAAAAAGCCGGGCGCGATGCCCGGCTATTTCTTTCACGGGTGCGCGAAGACTCGCGCTCAGACCGTGGCAACCGGAATCTTGCCGATCTTCGCCTGCCATTCGGCGGGGCCGGTCTTGTGGACCGACGTGCCGCTCGAATCGACGGCTACCGTTACCGGCATGTCCTTCACGTCGAACTCATAGATCGCTTCCATGCCGAGGTCTTCGAACGCGAGCACCTTCGCTTCGCGGATCGCCTTCGACACGAGATACGCCGCGCCGCCGACCGCCATCAGATACGCGGCCTTGTGCTTCTTGATCGCCTCGATCGCGACCGGACCGCGCTCGGCCTTGCCGATCATCGAGATAAGGCCGGTTTGCGCGAGCATCGTCTCGGTGAACTTGTCCATGCGCGTGGCCGTGGTCGGACCGGCGGGGCCAACGGCTTCGTCGCGCACCGGATCGACCGGGCCGACGTAGTAGATCACGCGGTTCGTGAAATCGACCGGCAGCTTTTCGCCCTTCGCCAGCATGTCCGCGATGCGCTTGTGCGCGGCGTCGCGGCCCGTCAGCATCTTGCCCGACAGCAGCAGCGTCTGGCCGGGCTTCCACGAAGCGACTTCTTCCGGCGTCAGCGTGTTCAGATCGACGCGCTTGCTCGTCTCCGTGTTCGGCGCCCACGTGACCTTCGGCCAGGCGTCGAGCGAGGGCGCTTCGAGCTTCGCGACGCCTGAACCGTCGAGCGTGAAGTGCGCGTGGCGCGTCGCTGCGCAGTTCGGGATGATCGCGATGGGCTTGCTCGCCGCGTGCGTCGGCGCGGCCATGATCTTGACATCCAGCACCGTCGACAGGCCGCCGAGCCCTTGCGCGCCGATGCCGAGCGCGTTCACTTTCTCGTGCAACTCGACGCGCAATTCCTCGATCCAGTCCTGCGGGCCGCGCGCGATGATGTCCTGAATATCGATCGGGTCCATCAGCGATTCCTTCGCCATGACCATCGCTTTCTCCGCCGTCCCGCCGATGCCGATGCCGAGCATTCCAGGCGGGCACCAGCCTGCGCCCATCGTCGGGACCGTCTTGAGCACCCAGTCGACGATCGAATCGGACGGGTTCAGCATCGCGAACTTCGACTTGTTTTCGGAGCCGCCGCCCTTGGCCGCGACCTGCACGTCGACCTTGTCGCCCGGCACGATCTCGTAGTGGATGACAGCCGGCGTGTTGTCCTTCGTGTTCTTGCGCGCGCCTTCGGGCGGGCTCACGATCGATGCGCGCAGCACGTTGTCCGGGTTCAGGTAACCGCGGCGCACGCCTTCGTTGATCATGTCGGTGACGGACATCGTCGCACTGCCGTTTTCGCTTCCCCAGCGCACGTCCATGCCGACCTTCACGAACACCGTCACGATGCCGGTGTCCTGGCAGATCGGCCGCTTGCCTTCCGCGCACATGCGGCTGTTGGTCAGGATCTGCGCGATGGCGTCCTTCGCCGCGGCGCTTTCCTCGCGCTCATAGGCGCGGCCGAGCGCCTGAATGTAGTCGAGCGGATGGTAATAGCTGATGTACTGCAGGGAATCCGCGATGCTCTGGATCAGGTCTTCTTGCTTGATGACGGTCATGGCTTGTGCTCTGGGGACGTGAATCTTGCTGTGAGCGTTCGAATGACGCTCTGGTCAATCCAGCGCACCGCGCGCGGCGGTCTCGCTGTGGAAATGCTTCGGATGCGTGTGCGTGGTGAGCCGGTCGACGTACGCCATGATCAGCGCGGACACGAGGAAGGCGACGTGGATGATCACTTGCCACAACACCGTATGAAAGCTGTGCTGATCCGGGTTGATGAACGTTTTCAGCAGATGGATCGACGAGATGCTGATGAGCGCCATCGACAGCTTCACTTTCAGCACGCCGGCGTTGACGTGATCGAGCCACTCGGGCTCGTCCGGATGCCCTTCGACGCCAAGCCGCGACACGAAGGTCTCGTACCCGCCGACGATCACCATGATCAGCAGGTTCGAGATCATCACCACGTCGATGAGGCCGAGCACGACGAGCATGATGTTGGTCTCATCCAGCGTCATCGCGTGCGTGACGAGATGCCAGACTTCCTTCAGGAACAGCACGACATAAACGGCTTGCGCGACGATCAGCCCGAGATACAGCGGCACCTGAAGCCAGCGGCTCATGAAGATGATTCTCGGCAGCGCCTTCATCGTGCCGGATTGAACGGGCGAATCTGGAATGTGCTTGGGAGCGGACATGGGCGGCTTGTCGGGTCGGGCGGTCGGCGAAGAGGGATGGCTGAAATCGATTGAAACGATGCGCGTGCAACCGGAACGCGCGTCGGACGCAAGGGCCGCGTCACAAAGCCCGACATTGTAGCGCGTCGGCGGGTAATGCCGCCGTCATCGCTATCGATGCCGCCGCTTCAGACGCCGCCTTCGTGGCTTTCGCGCGAACTGCGCGGCCGGCGGCGGAGGCTCGCCAGCACGATGCCTGCCATCACGCAGGCGAGGGCCGCGCCGTGGGCGAGCGTCGGCCGTTCGCCGAGAAACGCGATGCCATAGAGCGCCGCCGCGACGGGCAGCACGGCCGAGAATACGCCGGCGAGACTGCCGGGCACATGGCGGATGCCCTTCATCCACAGCCAGAAGGAGAAGACGCTGGCCGACAGCGCGTACCAGCCGACGAGCGCCCAGGTGATCCAGTCGACGCCGCTCCAGTCGAACGCGAGTGCGGACGGCAGACCGAGCGGGAGCATCAGCAGAAAGCCGAAGCCGTGCGTGTACGCGCAGATGTCGATGGCGGGCAACGTCTGCGTGAGCCGCCGCGAGAGAATCACATAAAGCGATTCGCAGCAGACCGCGCCGACGACCATCAGGTTGCCCGCGAGCGAACCGGCGGCGGCCGCGCTCGTATCGGCGCCTGCATGAGCGCCGCCGCTTTGCGCCACGTTGACGATGACCACGCCGACGACCGCCAGCGCGATGGAAACGAACGCGCGTCCGCCCGGCCGCTCCTTCAGAAAGATCCATGCGAAGAGCGCGACGACCGCAGGCATCGTGCTCGTGATGACGCCGGCTGCGACGGCGCTCGTAAGCGCGACGCCGTTGAGCATCAGCAGCGTGAAGCCGAACGTGCCGAACAGGGCTTGCAGAAAGAGGTTGATCCACTCGGCGCGGCCTACCTGCTTCATCTTCGAGAGACGAAAGAGCGGCCACAGCACCGCGAGCGCGATCACGAAGCGAAGCAGCGCGAAAAGCGGCACGGGCACGCTTGCGACGATCGACTTGCCGATGCCGACGTTGCTCCCGACGAGCAGCATCGACGCGATGAGATAGAGGGCGTAGCGATTCACGCTTTGATTTCCGCGATGCGTGGCGAACAAGCCCGCGACGAGTTCAGTTACGATTGTGGGGAGGCATTGTAGAAGCCGCGCCGACTCCGTGTATACCCCGTGCCGACAAGGGCGCTCGCGTAAGAAGCGGGTAAGTTGCGCGGCATATCTTCGAACCAGTGCGGGATGATATCGGAGGGCAAGCTCGAACGTTCGAGTGAGGCGAAAGGGAGGCGTCGACGCGCCTGCTTTCGTCTACGGCTCTGGATGGGACACGAGCAGGCGCTTAAGCGCTAACTCGTGTCAACAGCTTTGCATGGGACACGAGTAGGCGCTAAAGCGCTAACTCGTGTCAACAGCTTTGCATGGGACACGAGTAAGCGCTCAAGCGCTAACTCGTGTCGACAGCTTTGCATCGGACACGAGCAGGCGCTCAAGCGCTAACTCGTGTCAACAGCTTTGCATGGGACACGAGCAGGCGCTCAAGCGCTAACTCGTGTCGACAGGAGACAAGGTTCGGCTGTATGCGCGAGCGGCTGCTTCCCGCCGAACCTCATAACATGCGGCGCGCGACGCTTCACACAAGGCGCGCCGGCGGTTCTTGGAATCATCATCAGAGGGGTTGTCGATGTCTGCGATCGAATCGGTTCTTCAGGAAAAACGCGTGTTCCCGCCGTCAGCCAAGGCATCGTCCGGGGCGGCGATATCGGGCATGGACGCCTACAAGGCGCTCGTCGCCGAAGCCGAACGCGATTACGAAGGCTTCTGGGCGCGGCTCGCGCGCGAAACGCTCTCGTGGCACAAGCCCTTCACGAACGTGCTCGACGAATCCAACGCGCCGTTCTACACGTGGTTCGCCGACGGCGAGCTCAACGCGTCGTACAACTGCCTCGACCGTCACGTCGAAGCGGGGCGCGGCAACGAAAACGCGATCATCTTCGAAGCCGACGACGGCGCCGTCACCAACGTCACCTATCAGGACCTCCTCGAGCGCGTGTGCCGCCTCGCCAACGCGCTCAGGAAGCGCGGCGTGAAGAAGGGCGACCGGGTCGTGATCTATCTGCCGATGTCCGTGGAAGGCGTCGTCGCGATGCAGGCGTGCGTGCGTATCGGCGCGACGCATTCGGTCGTGTTCGGCGGCTTCTCGTCGAAGTCGCTGAACGAGCGTCTCGTCGATGTCGGCGCAGTCGCGCTCATCACCGCCGACGAACAGATGCGCGGCGGCAAGGCGTTGCCGCTCAAGAGCATCGCCGACGAAGCGCTCGCCGCCGGCGGCTGCGACGCGGTGAAGGATGTCATCGTGTATCGGCGCACGGGCGGTAATGTCGCGTGGAACGAAGGGCGCGACGTGTGGCTGCATGAAATCGTCGAGAACGAAGCGGCCCAGTGCGAGCCCGAGTGGGTCGGCGCGGAGCATCCGCTTTTCATTCTGTACACCTCGGGTTCGACGGGCAAGCCGAAGGGCGTGCAGCACAGCACGGCGGGCATCCTGCTGTGGGCCGCGCAGACCATGAAGTGGACCTTCGACATGAAGCCCGGCGACATCTTCTGGTGTACCGCGGATATCGGCTGGATCACGGGACACAGCTATATCGCGTACGGGCCGCTGGCAATCGGCGCGACGCAGGTCATGTTCGAAGGCGTGCCGACGTATCCGAACGCCGGCCGCTTCTGGGAGATGATCCAGCGTCACAAGGTCACGATCTTCTATACCGCGCCGACCGCGATCCGCTCGCTCATCAAGGTATCGGAAGCCGACGCGAAGGTGCACCCGAAAAGCTACGACCTGTCGACGCTGCGTATCCTCGGCACGGTCGGCGAGCCGATCAATCCGGAAGCGTGGATGTGGTATCACGAGAACGTCGGCGGGGGACAATGCCCGATCGTCGATACGTGGTGGCAAACCGAAACGGGCGGCCACATGATCACGCCGCTGCCGGGCGCGACGCCGCTCGTGCCGGGTTCGTGCACCTTGCCGCTGCCGGGCATCATGGCCGCGATCGTCGATGAAACCGGCCAGGACGTGCCGAACGGGCAGGGCGGCATTCTCGTCGTGAAGCGCCCGTGGCCGTCCATGCTGCGCAACGTCTGGGGCGACCCGAAGCGGTATCAGACGAGCTACTTCCCCGAGGAACTCGGCGGCAAGCTGTATCTTGCCGGCGACGGCGCGGTGCGCGACAAGGAGACCGGCTACTTCACGATCATGGGCCGCATCGACGACGTGCTGAACGTCTCCGGGCACCGCCTCGGCACGATGGAGATCGAGTCGGCGCTGGTCGCGAATCCTATCGTGGCGGAAGCGGCGGTCGTCGGCCGTCCCGACGATACGACGGGCGAGGCGGTCGTCGCGTTCGTCGTGCTGAAGCGTGCGCGTCCCGAGGGCGATGAAGCGAAGCAGATCGCCACCGAACTGCGCAACTGGGTCGGCAAGGAAATCGGGCCGATTGCGAAGCCGAAGGACATTCGCTTCGGCGAGAACCTGCCGAAGACGCGCTCGGGCAAGATCATGCGGCGTCTGTTGCGCTCTCTCGCGAAGGGAGAGGAAATCACGCAGGATGTATCCACGCTGGAGAATCCGGCGATCCTCGACCAGCTCGGCGAGGCGCGCTAAGCCGCCTTATTCGGCCGCCGCCTGACTGGCGGCGGTCGATCCCGATTGCCGGCGTGACGCGGTTTTGGTAAATAACCGCATGACCACGCCTCATGCCGAAACCCTCAATCCGACATTCGCTACGCCGCCTCCGGTGCCGGCGGCGACGGCGCGCGCCCATCGCGCTTACTGGCGTTTCAACGTCGCGCTGATCGCGGTGCTGATGACGGTCGGCTTCGTGGTCTCGTTCGGCGTGCCGCTTTTTGCGCAGCGGCTTCAGCACGTCCGCATCGCGGGCTTTCCGCTGCCGTTCTATTTCGGCGCACAAGGCGCGATCCTCGTCTACGTGACGCTGATCGTCGTGTATATCGTGCTGATGCAGATCGCCGATGCGCGTCTCTCGCGCGCCGTCGCCGAAGCAGTCGTCGCCGATTCACCGCCGGACGATCCGGCGCGATGAAGCTCACGAATCGCCTCATTCTAACGTACGCGCTGTACACGCTCGGCTTCCTGCTGTTCATCTTCGTGATGGAGCGCATCGAGCGCGTGGCGGGGGCGGGCATGTGGGTCGGCTATGTCTTTCTCTTCGTGCCGATCGCCGTCTATGCCGTGATCGGCCTGCTGTCGCGCACCTCCGATCTCGTCGAGTACTACGTCGCGGGAAGACGCGTGCCGTCCGCGTTCAACGGCATGGCGACGGCGGCGGACTGGCTGTCGGCGGCGTCGTTCATCGGCCTCGCCGGATCCATCTACGCCAGCGGCTACGACGGACTTGCCTACGTGATGGGCTGGACCGGCGGCTATTGCCTCGTCGCGTTCCTGCTCGCGCCTTATGTGCGCAAGCTCGCGCGCTACACGATTCCCGATTTTCTCGGCACGCGCTTTTCGAGCAACCTCGTGCGCGGACTGGCCGCCCTCGCGGCGATTCTCTGCTCCTTCGTGTATCTGGTCGCGCAGATTCAGGGCATCGGGCTGATCGCGTCGCGCTTCATCGGCATCGAGTTTTCCATCGGCATCTTCTGCGGGCTGGCAGGCATTCTCGTGTGTTCGTTTCTTGGCGGCATGCGCGCGGTGACGTGGACGCAGGTCGCGCAGTACATCATCCTGATCAGTGCGATTCTGATTCCCGTATCGATGATCGGCCATCGCGACGGGCTCGGCTGGTTCCCGCAACTCAGCTATGGTCGCGTGCTGGAGCGTGTCGAAACGCTCGAACGCGAACTGGCGGCGTCGCCCGACGAAGCTCGCGTGCGCGCCGAATATGGGCGCCAGGCGGCGCGCGTGCAGCAGCGCATCGATGCGTTGCCGCGTTCGTATTTCGACGAGCACGCGCGTCTCGTCGATGAGATCGCCGAACTGCGCCGGCGCAACGGCCCGCTGCGCGAGATCAACGAGCGCGAGCGGGAACTGGCGTCGTTTCCCCGCGATCCCGCCGACGCGCAGGCGCGATGGTCCCGCGAACGCGATGCGCTGAGCGCGCGCGTCGCCGCCCCGGTGCCGATGACCGACGCGTTCGCCCGCACGTCCACCGACGATCAAAGCCCGCAGGCGCATCGACTGAACTTTCTGGCGCTGATCCTTTGTCTGTCGATCGGCACGGCGAGCCTGCCGCACATTCTCACGCGCTATAACACGACGACCTCGGTGGCGTCGGCGCGGCGGTCGGTCGGCTGGACGCTGTTTTTCGTGGCGTTGTTCTATCTGACGGTGCCGGTGCTCGCGGTGCTCATCAAGCACGAGATTCTGACGGGACTCGTCGGCCATCGATTCGCGGACTTGCCGCAGTGGGTGACGCAGTGGCGGCGCGTCGAACCGTATCTGATCCGTATCAGCGACGTGAACGGCGACGGCATCGTGCGATGGGCCGCCATTCAGATGCAGCCGGACATGGTGGTGCTGGCGGCGCCGGAAATTGCGGGGCTGCCGTATGTGATCTCGGGATTGATTGCGGCGGGCGCGCTGGCGGCGGCGCTTTCGACGGCGGATGGCCTGCTGCTCACGATCGCCAATGCGCTCTCGCACGACGTGTATTACTGCATGGTCGATCGCCGCGCGACGAGTCAGCGGCGCGTCACCATTTCGAAGATTCTGTTGCTCGGCGTCGCGCTGCTGGCGTCGTATGTGGCGTCGCTCAATGCGGGCAATATCCTGTTTCTCGTGGGCGCGGCGTTCTCGCTGGCCGCGTCGGGACTGTTTCCGGCGCTCGTGCTGGGCGTGTTCTGGAAGCGAACGACGCAGCGAGGGGTCGTCGCGGGGATGATCGCGGGGCTGGTGGTATGCGTGTACTACATCGTGTCGACGTATCCATTCTTTACTCATCTGACGGGCTTCGACGGGCCGCGCTGGCTGGGGATCGAGCCGATCGGATCGGGCGTGTTCGGCGTGCCGGCCGGATTCGCGGTGGCGATCGCGGTGAGTCTGTTCGATCGCAAGCCCGATGAATACACGCGCGCACTGGTCGATTACATTCGTCACCCTTAGGGGCTAGGCGGGCGGCGCGAAGTTGGTATAATCGCTGTCTTCCGGAGAGATGGATGAGCGGTTTAAGTCGCACGCCTGGAAAGCGTGTATAGGGTAAAACCTATCGGGGGTTCGAATCCCCCTCTCTCCGCCAGCAATTTTCTTAATCCCGCACAGTCGATGACTTGCGGGATTTTTTGTTTTGCCGGTCCGTATTCGTCCATGCCGGGCTCGATCTTATCGGTCGCTTCCGCTTCATGCGTCACGCTGCTTGCCGTTGCCGCGTCGACTATCGATGTATGGCTTCTTCGTGTTCGCAGCGCTTAGCCGTTCCGGCCATTGCCCTGACTCCTGATAGCACTGCATCGGTTCGGGCGTAATCCACCTTAGGAAGTTAGGATGACGAATGATCTAGAGCGAGCCGACGCACACGACTTCCGCCTGTGAGGGCGATGCTGCTCCCGGGCACCTGGGCAGGGCGCGGCTACCGTCACATGTTGTGAAAAGAACCGTGTATTCCTGTCACCGTCGCAATTCCGATTGAGACTTGGATGTCGGCACGCGCTGAGGCGTCGCGACGCAATCATCTGCTACTGATTGCTACTCAGCCTTTGCTGGCAATACGCTTTTAGGGCTTCTCCGATAGCGAGAGGACCAGCAGGTGCGATCCAATTTCCGTCATGCATCCATCCACTAATTGATAAGGAAGCGAAAAGGATGAAGGAGACAAGCGCCACGAGAAAGATCGTCCGCCTATGGGACGAAACAGCGTTCAATCGTCCGAGCATACACGCCGCATGTTCAGCCAGACATGCGGCGTTTTCAGCGGTTATGCATGAACGCCTTTTTGCGCTCATGAAAGTGCGTCGCACCCGCCGCGACATGGCGATACACATCGACACGGATCGTGGGCGAGGGTAGCGTCGTTCCGTAATAGGACGCTATACCTCACGGAACCCGTGCGCGCGCACCGGCCGACTGGACGACTGGACGACTGGACGACTGGACGACTGGAAAGCGCTCGGCGCCAACGGTACGTCCTCGCGCCCCGATTGAGCACTCGATCCAGCCCTAGCTTTCGCGCTCGCAGCCGACCCATCACGTTGCTACAAGATCGCTGGTGCGTTCCTCTTTCGATTAATCGTTTGCCGAGCAGTTCGGCGATGCCACACGCTGACTTATAACGGACCATTTTTCTATGCGAGCCATACCTCCTGCACCGACCACCACAAAGGCCCAGCAGCGTGCGGTCGCCAGACGGCTCTTGCGGGGCGACATCACGATGCAGGACGCCGCCCTCGAGCGCGGCGTCAGTCCTGTACAGGTGCGCCATTGGCTCAAGGAGCTGGGCTACTGGGAGCAGTACGATGCACTTCGAAAAGTGCTCAGCGATTTGCGACGAAAGCGAGCCCGGCAGGCAAGGAAAGCGATGCGGCAGATGCCGTAGACCAGCGGCGGACGCGTTTTGATGCTGCGCTGTCTGTTCTGTGAAGGGTGCGCGTCCACATCGCGTGCGGTAGGCGACCGCGTGCTTCTGAATACGCGCAGCCAAGAGCAGGGTGCAGTGTCGCCTGACGCTTTGCAGACCGTCGCTTGTGGCGATCGGTCTCGTTGATCCTAACGCTTCGTCCGACGACCGCACACTCGCACCCAGGACAAGATGTTGTACTAACCGAAACGCTGGAATAATTCGTCACAATCTCGCTCGAATTGTCTACAAGAGTCAACTGATCCGCGGTGCGCGCGTTGAGCCGCGGCAGGCTCGCCGCATACCAGCGCCGAGCCGCATACCGCAGCATTTCAATTCGAACAAGGACACAAAGATGAGTATCTTCGGTGACATCGTGGGCAAGATCTTCCACAGAGCAAAGCCCGAGCAGCCCGCACCCGTCGTGGAGCCGGATCCGACGCCCGCACCCGTCGTCGAGGCCACTTCGCCGCAGGCGCTGACGGATATCGACGTCGCAGCCGTGATGGACCAGCTCGCGAGCGAGAGCAGCCAGACGCTCAACTGGCGCGTGTCGATCGTCGACCTGATGAAGCTGTTGCAAGTCGACAGCAGTCTCGATCACCGCAAGCAGCTCGCGACTGAACTGCATTACAGCGGCGACATGAACGACTCCGCATCGATGAACATCTGGTTGCACAAGCAGTTGATGCGGGCGCTCGCAGCCAACGGCGGCAAGCTGCCGGCCGATCTGATCGGCTAAGCGCTCGACGGACAAACGAAAGCCCGCGACGGGCGAATCAGCCAGTCGCGGGCTTCTGCTATTTCTGCTAGACGCAGGTGAGCGCGAACTCGAGCCTACTTCGTTCGCGACCGCGCGAATGCAGCAATCGGGTCGTCTGCGAATGCAGCGATCGGATCGGACGCGAACGGAGAACTGGACGCTTTGGATTTGCTGTGATCATGCGGCGCGTCGGTGGTTTGCGAGACGGATACGTGCGCATTACCGCGAGTCGTGGCCTGTGGCTTCGCAACATCTTTACCGTTCACCCACTCTTCGGTGTACTTGGCAAAGGCCGGGCCGGCGATCACCGTCGCCGCAACAGAAATCATGAAAAGTCGGAAGGCGTTACGTACGGGCATGAAGTATTTTTGTCGTTGTCGAAATGCAAAAGGGCTGCTGCGCGAGCCGGCGCACGTCGCGGCTTCGGTCGGGCGAACGGAGCGTCCGCACCGGTAGCGGGGCGTGCTTCAGCGCGTGGCCAACACGGGGTCGGGATGGGTCTGTGGCAGCAGAAATTCGCGGGCAGGGCGGGCGCCTATGTCGCGGAACATGAGAGCAGTGCGCTTTTTCAGCGGCATCTGCTTACGGGCAGTCGAATCCTGCAGCCCCCAGGCGTTTCCTATGCCATCGGATACAAACGGGAGCTTCACCGATGACGCAATCGCGCGCGTGGGCGTTGCACCGTATCTGCCGAGACTGAAATGCGAAGTGCCTTCACTGCAGGTTGCCTCATCTCACCCATGAAGAAGGCATTTAAGCGGTTGGCCCCGCAAATTGCAGCCGGAATTTTCCTATTCACGTCACGCGCAACGAACCTTTACACATTGCATCGATGCGACACAATCAATCGATGATGCCTGCGCGCATTAGGCGCAGGCATCATCACGCTGCCTACTGCTTCATCGTACCGGTCGCCTTCCCGCCACCGGCCGGCGCTGTCGAGGCATCTGGAGACATGCCTTGTTCCCGCTGCTGCATCAGCGTTCCGCTACCGGACGTCCCGGCCTGGGCGCCACCTTGCGATGCATCGTGGGAGCCCGGCGTCGGCGATGCGCTCGTTTGCCCCTGCATCGGCTTGGGGCGTTGATTCATCTGATCGCGCGACATGTCTTGCGCGAAAGTGGCTGTGCTGGCAAGCGCGAGAAGCGCGCCTGCTATTGCTGCGGTCGCTTTCATGACTGTCTCCTTGGTATCGGGCGCAAGACGCGCCGCTGCACTCGTTCAGCATCGAGCGTGCCGGGCCGTTGGCACGGTGCCGTCCCTGACTAAAACGACTACGATAAGGTGTATCAGCGCAAACTGACTGGCAATTGAATCCCGATTCATTACAATTCGCGATCCAAACAAATTTCAGCCGCCCGGAAGACGATTCAATGGCTTATTGCGACGGAGTGATTCATGTCGATCAAACTTGACGATTTATTGGCATGGAGCGAACGCTTGCCCGATGCGGACACTGAGGAAGCCAGAATGCTCCAGGCTCTGATTGCGCGGCGTGAAGCAGAGTTGAGGACGCACATCGCCGACCTGATCGCTGCCGTCAGCCAGCGTGAGAACTGGAGATTGCAGCGATGCGCGGCCACGGCCCGGCGCGTCGAACAAACGTCGATGGCTCATCTCGAAGCGGTCTACGAATATTTTCGCGATCGGAGCGAAGGCCGGCTGCATTACGAGCCGCCCGAGGTCCTCGCCGATTCACTCGGCGACCAGCCGGCGGGGCCGGACCGGCTGTGCGAGCCGGTGCTCGCACATTCGAGCCCGGCGATACCGGACGAGGACATGCCGCCCGCAGCGCCCGTCATCGAATTCTATGGAAGGCTGCACTCGCTGGAAGCGCTCGTTGCGCCGACGCCCGGTATCGGCTGCGGCATCCAGGGTGTTCGGATCATGCGCATGGTCGCGTTGATGTCGAAAGCACGGTCCGCGCAGTTGGCTAATCTGCGAATCAGCGGGACACAGGCCGTTTATCGCCATTCGTGATTATCTGTAATTCTAGCCTTGCGCGCGAAACGTAATTCTGCATGAATTTTCACGTTTTGCCCGTCGATTAAAACACTGACATAGCTTCGTGAGGCTTCGATTGCATCCCCTAATCACTCGCCTACACTTGGGTTTCATCAGCCGATACTGTCGCCGCGACATCATTTGCAATCGGAATAAGCGCAAGCAACGTTGACTAAAATTGCGGGTTTCATGATTTCGCTTCGCGAACTCGCCCGCGATGCCGTGTCGGCAAGCCAACCCTGGAGTTACTGTGAAAAGCCTGCTAAGCAGACGAGGCACCCTGCTCGAAAACGCGCCGTCGTTCCTGCGGCAAAAAAACAATGCGCCGGTTCGTTTCACCGCGCCCCCGAAACCGGATGACGAAGCCGGACCCGACGACCTTCTGCCGAAGTCCGCGCCCCCGACGCCGTCCACGCGCGTGACTCCGCTGCGGCCGCTCGGCGCAGCGTCGCAGCCGGGACCGCAGGCGCTCCAAGCCGCGCAGATCGCGGAGGTCGAATGGCTGATGCAGCAATCGGCGCTCGCGACGTTTCGCACGTTCCGGAGCTTCGTCTATTCGGTGAGCCTGCTGTTCTATCCGCGCGACCTCACATACTACGCCGTGCTTCTTCACGACGACGCCGTCTGGCGTGTGCTGAAGGCCGGCGATATCGGCGCGGCCGAGCCGGCCTTCCGTCACTTCGTGGAGCAGGCCATCCGCCTCGCCGAGGCCGACATGCGGCGGGTGCATCTGCAGGCGCAGAACGATCAGTTCGCGCGGCTCATCGCCGAATCCGAAGCGCAGGTGGAACGCGTGCGCGTCGACCTGCAGCGCGGCAGCAGCCAGGACCAGGAAGTCGCGCTCAGACAGCAGGAGGCGCGCAAGGAACTCGCGCAACTGGAAGCGCGCCGCGCCGCCGCACAGGCGCAGTTGAACAAGCTGCAGCGGCAGATGCATCAGTTGACCGCGGCCAGCAACGAGAACGTTCCGTTCGTGCCGTCGGGTCGTTAAGGGCGATACAACGAAGAGAGCGCCCGTGGCGCTCAATCATCGCTTTTGGCGGCGTAGGGCGGGTGCTCCTGCGAGATGTAACTGCTGAGTCCGCGTCCGGCGCGGGCGTAGCGTTTCATCCGCTCGACATGCGCCCGGCCCGGCGTGCCGTAGTCGTACAAATAAGTGACGCCGTTGGCGAAGCGGACCCTGATGCCATCATTCAAAATCTCGAATGCGGATACGCCGGAGTTGCCGGCCAGGTTCCGATAGGGCTTCATCAACGTCCTTTGCCTTATCCGTTCGCGTCGACGCAGCGCGCAGTGCGCGAACGGCAGATTCGAAAAGCCGGGCTAAAGAACAAGCAAACCCGGCCGATATTGTTGTCATGTGTCAGCGACGGGGGCCTCAGGCTGTCATGGAAAAAGACCAATTGCCGTTTCTCGATTCGGACGATCCTCACTTTCAGCATGCACGCGCGCTGAGTCTGTCCGTTGGCGCGATTCGTCGCGCGCAAGGTAAGTGCAATCCGAACGACTTTCCGGTCGGTTCGCTCGAATGGCATTTCGCCGTCGAAGATTTCGCGAGCGATGTGCTTTGCGCTCTGATGGACGACGGCTCCGAAGCCGTCGACATTCCGCTCGGCGAACGTCCGCTCGACTAGCGATGCCGGCGCACCGCGGCGCATTCGTCGCGGCGCGCGCGCATTACAGCTTCACGCCGCCCGCTTCGGGAGCGTCCACGCCTGCTGGCGGAACGGCGCCGGTCGGGGTGAGGTCGCTCGATCGCGTGTCGCTCGACCAGTACGGCTCGCGGCCGTAATGCTGGTGAACGCTGCTCGCCCAGACCTGGTCGGCCATCGACGGCCACGCGTCCTTGTCGAAGCCCGGCGAGTTGCGCACCTGGTCGGCGGTGGCGGCGATGCGGAAGCATCGATTGTCGGTATCGAGCGTGAGCGCGCTCCACGGCACCGCCAGCAGCTTGTCGCCGATGCCGAGAAAGCCGCCGCTCGACAACACCGCGTACGCGATGCGGCCGCTTCGCACGTCCAGCATGATTTCCTTCACCGAGCCCACGTCGTGGCCGTCGCTGCTCAGCACCGGATTGTCGTCGAGCGTGCTCGCGGCCATCACGTCCGGACCGGGCCCGGCAGCCGTCGCCGCACCTTTGCCGACGATCGTCGCGCCGCCGGAAGATTGCTCCATCGGTTGATTCATGATCCGCTCCTTGCAGGTTCCAGGCCGATGCCTGGCGGGTTGTCAGATCGACGCGGTTTTACCAGCCGTGCTTGTCCGGATTCCGCCTGTCAGGTAGCAAGCCACATGCCGCCTCTTGTGCTTTTTGCGGCTGCCGACGGGTGGCTCGACAGGTGCGTCTGCTAAGCTGCGCACTCCTTCATCGAGCTTGCCGCCCATGGTCGAATTGCACGAACTGCTTGCTGTCGCCTACAGGAAAGAGCGCTTGCGAAGCCGCAGGCTCGAAAAGCACGCGGGGCTGTCGGAGCATGCGGCGCTTGTCAGAACACTCGAACAGGCGGCGGCCGGGCAGCCGTTGCGCGAACTGATCGTCACACGCCGCGCCGCGCAGGCGAAAGCGGCCGAGGCTCGGCGAACCCGCCAGCTCGAACGTGCGAATCGAACGAAGCGGCGCCCGGCGTCCGGCGATTCATCGGCGCGTCACTGTGACGCGTGGATCGGCTGGTTCGACGGCTCCGCGCTGCCGAATCCGGGCCGCCTCGGCATCGGCGGACTGTTGAAGGCGCCGCACGGTCGGAGCGTCGAAATAAGCGCGACGGCCGGCGTCGGCGACAGCAGCGCCGCGGAATATTTCGCGCTGATCGCACTGCTCGAAGCAGCGTTGCGGGAGGGCGCGACGCGACTGGTGATCTACGGCGACAGCCGCGTGGTCATCGACGACGTCGCCGCGCCCGAAGGCGCCGGCAGCCGCTCGCTCGCGGATCACGCTGCGCGAGTGCGCGCGTTGATCGCGCAGATCGGCGATGTGCGCCTGCAGTGGATACCACGCGCCCGCAACGCCGACGCGGATCGGCTGTCGCGGCAGGCGCTGGGACTCCCCGCATTGCGCGCCGCCTGAGGGTCAACCCAGTTCGCGGATGTCCGCCGTCGGCGTGCTGCCGAACGCATCGCCCAATACATAATCGATCAGCTTGCGCGCCGACTCTTCCGGCGTCGCGAGCTGGCCGTCGCGCTTCAGCGCATCGAAGCGCTCGCGCAACGGGAAACGGTCCAGTCCGGTCCCGCGAATCTCCGCCTGCATGTCGGTATCGACGACGCCGGGCGCGACGCTGCAAATCCGCAACTCCTGATTGTCATCGAGCGCGACGGCGCGGGCGTGCTGATCGAGCGCGGCTTTCGTCGCGCAGTAGATGCTCCAGCCGGGATAAGCGTTGCGTCCCGCGCCGCTCGAAATATGGACGATGCGCCGGTCCGCCGCGTCCGCGCTCGCGGCGGCGAACGCGGCGGCGATCATCAGCGGCGCGGCGACGTTCACGCTCACCGCGCGTGCGATGGCTGCGGCGTCCTGACTCGCGAGCGGCCCGACAGGCGCAAGCAGTCCCGCATTGTTCACGAGCACCACGCGATCCGCTCCGGTCACGGCCTGCCGGAGTGCGCCGTCCGCGAGCCAGGCGGTGAGGGCGGCGAGATCGGAGAGGTCGAGCTCCACTTCCTGAACCCGGCCGGGATAGCGCGCGGCGAGGTCGGCGTTGCGGTTGCGCGAGATCGCGAGGATATCGGCGTCGAGCGACAGCAGCGCGTCGGCCAGCGCCGCGCCGAGGCCGCGCGTGTGGCCGGTGACGATCGCGAGAGTCTTTTGGGGCATCGAATGGTCCGGTTGCGTGAGGGAGTGCAGTCGATTCTAGCGACGCGCTGCGAATCGCGCCGGGCCTCAATAGCGCCGAATCGGCGGAAAGGGAAGGGGCGCGACGGTCGTTCGTTGGTTCGAGGTCACAGCGAAACGCTACGCGGGTTTTTTACCTGACAAGATTGATCGCAAAATCGACAATTCTCGTCAGTCACGAAACGCATCCGGAGCATCCCATGCCGATCAGTCCAGCAGACTGCCTTCCCGCCGACAACCCAGCGCGCGGTATCCGTCGAGCGAAAGCGCGGGCCGTGATGGCCGCCTGCATCGCGTTCGTCGGCGTTCCGGCGTGTGCCTGGGCCCAGAGTTCCGTTCAGCTCTACGGCGAACTCGACACCGGCCTGGCCTATGTCAACAACGTCGGCGGCCATGCACAGTATCGGCTGACCACCGGGACCATCGACGGCAGTTACTGGGGCCTGCAAGGATCGGAGGATCTGGGCGGCGGCGCACGCGCGATTTTCCGGCTCGAGCGCGGCTTCGCGGTGTCGACCGGACAGGGCATCAACGATCATCCGATCTACGTCGGTCTCGGCACCGACGATCTCGGCACGCTGACCTTCGGACGCCAATACGACTCGATGCATGATTACTTCGCGCCGTTCACGCTGACGGGCGGGACGGGCGGCACCGCGTTCGCTCATCTGCTCGACAACGACAACGCGAACAACTCCTTCCTCGCGGCCAATTCGCTGAAGTACACGAGCGCGACCTACGGCGGCTTGAGCTTCGGCGGGCTGTACGCGTTCTCGAATCAGGCAGGCCAGTTTGCGAACAATCGCGCGTACAGCATCGGCGCCAACTATTCGGCCGGTTCCTTCAGCGCCGGCGCGGCTTATCTGCACAACAACGGACGCGGCAACACGGCGACTGGCGCTTACGACTCCCTCTCGCTGCCCGGTTCGGCGCCCGGCGCCGTGCTCACGGCGAACGTCCAGCGCCAGAACACGTTCGGCGTCGGGATGAGCTACGGCATCGGCGACTTTCAGCTCGCCGGCACGTTCTCGCGCTCGATCAACACCGCGCCCGTCGATGCCGACACCGGCGACGCGCTCGGCTCGCTCGCGCTCAACAACTACGAGGTCAACGGCATCTACAAGCTGACGCCGGCCATCCTGCTCGCGGGCATGTATGTGTACACCAACGGTGGCGGGGCGCACTGGCACGAAGGGGCGCTGCAGGTCGACTATCTGCTGGGCAAGCGCACGGATGTCTACATTGAAACGATCTATCAGCGCGCTTCGTCGCAGGCGCCGGCGATCATCAACAGCAACGACCCGGCGAGCGGGCGCAATCAGCTGATGTTCACGACCGGAATCCGTCACCGCTTCTGACTTCGGCGAGGTGAATCATGTCGCTCCAGACCTTCTCGTTGTTCGTGCCGGCGTGCTTCGCCATCAACATGGCCTTCGGTCCGAACAACATGCTGTCGCTGTCGAACGGCGCGCGGGAGGGCGTGCGCGCTTCGGTGCTGGCGTCGTTCGGGCGGCTGGCGGCGTTCGCGATCATGATCGCCGTCGCGGGACTGGGGCTCGGCGCGTTGCTGCTGGCGTCGGAAACACTGTTCACGGCTGTGAAGCTGGCGGGCGCAGCGTATCTCGTGTGGATCGGCGTGAAGCTGATGCGCTCCGGGCCATCGCTCGCGGTCAACCGCGACGCCAGCGCGCCTGCGGGCGTCGCGCGGCTGATGCGGCAGGAGTTTTTCGTCGCGGCGGGCAATCCGAAGGCGATTCTCGTGTTCACCGCGTTCTTTCCGCAGTTCGTCGATCGCACTGCCTATGCGGCGAGCTTCGCCATCCTCGGCACGATCTTTCTGCTGCTCGAACTGGTCGCGATCGTCATCTATGCGGCGCTCGGTGCGCGTCTGACTTCGCTGTCGCGCGGCGCACGCCGACTCGGATGGTTCAATCGTGCGAGCGGGGCGCTCATGATCGGCTTCGGCCTGATGCTCGCCTTCGTGCGCCGGCCGGCAGGCTGAACGCACGAATCGATCTCTTCGTTGTTTCCGATCCGCGTAGCCGCATTTCAGGATACGCGCGCGCTGCGCAAGTCCGATAGGCGATAATTGCCTTTTTCTCGCAGCCATCGTCCGGTATAGGACGATTTCCATCGTCACTACTAAACGCGTTACGCAAGAACGCGCCGCACTGCTTATCGTTGTTGAAGGATGTCCCAATGAAGAATCAAACGCCCGCGGTATCGCGGACGCGCTCGTTCACGACCATTTTCCTGATCGAAATGTGGGAGCGCTTTGGCTATTACGGCATGGCGGCGCTGCTCGTGCTGTTCATGATCGATAAACTCGGTTTCGCGGATGAACACGCGAACCTGACCTGGGGCGCATTCACGGCGCTCGTATTCGCCGCGCCGTCGATAGGCGGCTGGATCGGCGACAAGGTGCTCGGCGCCCGCCGCACGATGACGCTCGGCGCGATCGTCCTGGCCGCCGGCTACTTCATGCTCGCGCTGCCTTTCGATGCGCTCGGCTTTCTGTATGCGTCGCTGGGCGTGGTCGTCGTCGGCAACGGACTGTTCAAGTCCAACGCCGCCAATCTCGTGCGCCGCATCTACGAAGGCGATGACGCGCAGATCGACAGCGCCTTCACCATTTATTACATGGCGGTGAATATCGGTTCGACGGCGTCGATGCTCGCGACGCCTTGGATCAAGGACCATTGGGGCTGGCACGCCGCGTTCGCGGTCTGCTGCGGCGGGATGCTGCTCGGTCTTGCCAACTTCGCGCTGATGCGCCGCACGCTCGCGCACATCGGCTCGGCGCCGGACGATCGGCCGATCCGCTGGAGCCATCTGGGCGCAGTCATCGCGGGCGGCGCGGCGCTCGCGGCGGCGACGGTTTTCATTCTTCAGCATCAGGCGGTTGCGCGGGCGTGCGTGTGGATCGCCGGCGTCAGCATTCTGGCCATCTTCGGCTACATGCTCGCGCGATGCGACCGCAGCGAACGGGCCGGCCTTGTCGCCGCGCTGATTCTGACGATGCAGGTCATTCTCTTCTTCGTGTTCTATCAGCAGATGTTGACGTCGCTGACGCTCTTCGCGTTGCGCAATGTCGATCCTGCGTTTTCGATCGCCGGCGTCCAGCTCTTCACCTGGAGCGCGGCGCAGTTTCAGGCGCTCAATCCGATCTGGATCATGTTTCTGAGTCCGGTCCTCGCCGTGCTGTATGCGCGGCGCGCACGACGGGGCCGCGATATCCCGGTCGCGGGCAAGTATGCGCTCGGTTTCGTGGTCGTCGCCATCGGTTTCTTCGTGTTCGGGCTGAGCGGGCGATACGCCGTGGACGGCCGCGTGTCGTCGTGGTTCATGGTCGCGGGCTACGGACTGTATTCGCTCGGCGAGTTACTCGTGTCCGGTCTCGGCCTGGCGATGATCGCGCGCTACGTGCCGGCGCGCATGGGCGGCTTCATGATGGGCGCGTATTTCGTGGCGACGGGCGTGTCGCAGTATTTGGGGAGCCTCGTCGCGAACATGGCGCGCATGCCTTCAGGCGATCTCGATCCCCTGCATTCGCTGCCGCTTTATACGCAGTTGTTCGTCTGGCTCGGCTGGCTTGCGACGGGTGGGGCAGTGGTCGCGATTCTGCTGTTGCCGCTCCTCGGCAAGCTGTCGCGGGCGCACCATGACGCGGTGCTCGCCGCGAACGATGGCGAACGCGATCGTCTGAGCGCGGCGTCGGCATCGTGATGAAAATATTGTTTGACTTCGCGAGCGAGCCCGGTCTATAATTTCTTTCTCAGACGCGGGGTGGAGCAGTCTGGCAGCTCGTCGGGCTCATAACCCGAAGGTCGTAGGTTCAAATCCTACCCCCGCAACCAAGACATCAAGCAAAGAGCCCGGTTCAGCCGGGCTCTTTGCTTTTGTGCGTCCGGATGCTGGCCGTTGCAACGCTATTCGGTTCCGCCCAACTGACCCAACAAACACAAAAAGCCTGCATGAGCATTCACTCATGCAGGCTTTTTGCTGTCCGGCAACCGGTTCCAACGGGTGCATGCACTCAGCATGCAACTCGCGAGCTTTCGCCCATAACGCGACCTCAGGTCACGCCACGGTCTTGACGAAACCGCGACCCGCAGAGTTCCGGCCGGGCTGACCGCAACCGACAGGCGAGGGCAATGCCCGCGCCGATCAGTCGATCAATAGAATTTCTTCGGCAGTTGCGCGCGACGGATCTGCTTGCGCAGGCGAGCGACAGCAGCAGCTTTCTTGCGCTTGCGCTCGGTGGTCGGCTTCTCATACGCCATACGCGACTTGAGCTCTTGAATCAGGCCCGTGCGTTCGACGGTACGGCGAAAACGACGCATGGCGACGTCGAAAGGCTCGTTCTCTTTCAACAGTACTTTAGTCATTGAAATCTCGGTTGATCTGGCCCTGCCAGAAATTGGGGCAAAGCGCAATTGTACACTTTTTGAGAGCTGGTCCGCATCCCCTTTGAGCGAAGACGTGCTTCCAGAGGCTCGGGATTCACATCGTAGGTCGTTGAATCGGGACGACAAATCCCGGAATACCCGCGTGCGTCAGAATCCGCGCGATCGAACCGCACGCGGCGCGGCGGCCGTCGGTTTCGCATCCGGCTGATCGATCGTCACATCCGATTGCGCGAGCGCGACACAGGGAAGAGTCCAGCCCTCGGCCTTCTCTTCGGCGGTCAAGCCCGGCCAGTCGATGCGATAGCCAACCTCGCCCGCGATCAACCGGCACATGCACGCGCGACAGGTCCCGTTGCGGCACGAACTTGGCAGCGACAAGCCGGCGCGCATCGCCGCTTCCAGCAGCGAAGCGCCAACCTCCGCTTCGGCGACATGCCCGCCCGGCGCGATGGTCAGCGTAAAGGCACGCGCCCCGCTCACGCGGGCACCTCGATGATCGCGCGACCGTTCGTCAGATCGCGAAGTTCGGCAACAGCGGAGTCGCGAGCGGCGGAAGGCATGCGGACGACGAGCCGCACCGTCATTGCATAGCCGCTGTCGACGAGTTCCGCGTCGTGCTGCTCGATCCATCGGCGAACGCGCGCTTCATCGGCATAGTCGATGTCCACATTCATCAGCCCGCGCTCGATGCGCTCCACGCGCACGGCCGATTGCATCGCGGTGGCGATGGCGTCGGTGTAGGCGCGCACGAGCCCGCCCGCGCCCAGCTTGATCCCGCCGTAGTAGCGCACCACGGCCGCCAGCACGCCGTCCACTTCGTGATGCCGCAGCACTTCGAGAATGGGCCGGCCCGCCGTCCCGGAAGGCTCGCCGTCGTCGGACATGCCCGACTGGCCGCCCGCGAGCAGCGCCCAGCACACGTGCGTCGCGCCCGGATGCTCGGCGCGCAGCCGGTCCAGTTCGCGCATCGCGGCATCGCGATCGGAGACCGGAATCGCCAGCGCGATGAAGCGGCTCTTGCGTATGTCGATTTCGGCGCTGACGGGGGAGGCGAGGGTGTAGGTCGGCAAGGCTCGTAACGTCGCAGATCAGGAAACCGTCACGCCGAGCGCGCGCTGCATCAGCACGCTATCGACCCATCCGCCGAGCTTGAAGCCGACATTGCGCAGCACGCCGACGTGCTCGAAGCCGAGCCGCGCATGCAGCGCGATCGAGCCGGCGTTGCCGCTGCTGCCGATGACCGCGACCATCTGCCGCCACGGTCCCTCCTCGCAACGCGCGATCAGCGCCGACAAGAGCGCGAAGCCGATGCCGCGCCCGCCGAAACCATCGGCGACATAGACGGAGTCTTCGATCGTATGCCGATACGCCGAGCGCGCCCGATACGCCGATGCATACGCATAGCCCGTGACCTCGCCGTCGATTTCCGCGACGAGATAGGGCAGGCCCGCCCCGACGATGGCGGCATGGCGCGCGCGCATTTCATCGGCGCAAGGCGGGGCCTCTTCGAACGTGGCGAGCGCGTGAAGCACGTAATGCGCGTAGATGCGCGCGAGCGCGTCGCTGTCGCCGGGCTCGGCATCGCGGATCACGGGCTGGCGGGCGCTGGATGAAGTCATGGCTGTTCCGGATGGAAGGACGGTCTTGCACCACGCGAGACGCGCTGCAAGCCGGAATTCTCTCACGCCGTCCAGGGCAAATAAATGCGCGGCGGGCCGTGCGCCAGACCACGGAAACCACGACTTATTGCCGAATTAAAACGTTGAAGCGCGCGACAGCCGGACTCTACACTTACTCGCTTGTGTAGCGATTCGCATTCGCGGCTTCCCGCCCCGCGCCGGCACGACGAAACCCTCCCGGCGATCCACGCGGCGTTCGCCCGGCGACCCGCGCAACGGCGAGGAGCCGCTCGCTTCGCGGCGCGACCATGACACGCAATGAACAACTTTCAACGTGGGGCGCTTGCGGCGCTTCTGATCGTCATCGTGGGGATTGCGGCGCTCGCGCCTGCGGGGATCGGCTTTGTCGTCGCGGCGCGCAGCGAGCGGCAACAGCGCGTCGAACGGCTGAGCATCGTCGCGGACGCCGCGCTTTATCGCGCCGAGGACATCACGCGGCGTCTGTCGGGCGCGCTCGGCGAAATCGGCAAGGTGAACGAAACGCCGTGCTCGACGCCGTATCTCCACGCGTTGCGCCAGATCGCCCTCACGCACGAACAGGTCCGCGACGCGGGCGCGTACGATCGCGACGGCCGCTGGCAATGCTCGTCGCTGCTCGGCGCGGTATCGGCGGGTACGTTCGACGGCCTCACGCTGCCGCCGCCCGACTGGCGCTCGTCCGATGGCCTCAGCGCGTGGTATGGCCTCGCGCGTCTGCCGGGCGGAAAGGACTCGCTCGTGATGGGCCGCGACGGCTTTTATATCGCCGCCGATCCTTCCTTGTACGTCGACGGCATCGATACGGACATCGCGCCCGAGGGCCGCGTCGCCGTCATCAATACCGAAGCGCGGCGGGTGATCGCCGGCACGCCTTCGACCGATGCCGCCGCGGTCCTCGCCGTCTACAGTCAGAACTTGCCGCCCCCGGATTGCGCGGCCGTCGCCGTGCGCCAGTCGGCGTCGATGCCGCTCGCGGTCGTCGTCAGCACGCCGCGCGAAAGCTGGCGGCAGCGCTTGCGCACGCTGCCGTGGGGTTGGCTCTTCGGCGGCGTCGCGGTCGGTCTCGCATGCGCGTGCTGGGCGGCGTATTTCGTCGTGCGCAGGATTTCCCCGCGCGGACAATTGAGCGATGCGGTGCGGCGGCATCAGTTCATCGTCGCGTATCAGCCGATCGTTGACCTTGCGACACGCCGCTGCGTGGGCGCGGAAGCGCTGGTGCGCTGGAAGCATCACGACCGCATCGTGCGCCCGGATCATTTCATTCCGCTCGCGGAGCACGGCGGCCTCATTCAGGCGATCACCGATCAGGTGCTCGACACCGTCCTCCTCGAACTCGGCGATTTCCTGCGGCACTACGACGATTACTACGTCTCCGTGAACCTGTCGGCGTCCGATCTGACGACGCATCGTTTCCTCGACGTGCTCGGTCCCGCCATCGAGCAGCAGGGCGTGCGGCCGCAGCAGATCCGCATCGAGGCGACCGAGCGCGCGTTCCTCGACGCGGACGCCGCGAAGGACGTCATCAGCGCATTCCGGCGCGCGGGCCACGCCGTCTATCTCGACGATTTCGGCACCGGCTATTCGAGCCTGTCGCATCTGCAGTCGTTCAGCGTGGACGGGCTGAAGATCGACAAGTCGTTCGTCGATACCGTCGGCCAGGACGCGGCGTCGAGCAGCGTGGCGTCGCATATCATCGAGATGGCGGCGACGCTCGACGTGCAGGTGATCGCCGAGGGCATCGAGCGCGAGGAGCAGGCCGCGTATCTGCGCGCACGCGGCGCACAGTTCGGGCAGGGCTGGCTTTTCTCGCCGCCGCTGACCGCCGCCGATTTCATCCGCTATGCGGGCGAGACGCGTACCAGTTAAATCAACAAGGCAAAGTTCATGGACGATCACACTGCGGTTTCCTTCCTTCGCGACGTGCGGCATCCGCTGCTCGCGCTGCATCGCGCCGTGCTCACGCATTTGCGCACGAAACACGAGAGCGAGTTCGGGCCGGTATCGCCCGGTGAGTTTCTGCAGATCGTCATCAACGGCACCGCGTATCTCTGGCTCTCGCCGTTGTCGACGGCAATCGCCGCCATCGACGACGTGCTCGACGACCCCGAAGCCACGCCCGACGCGCGCGTCGCCCACGCCAGAGCGGTCGCCGCGATGTTTCGCGCCGAGACGCGCGACGCGGAATTCGCCGAGCGGTTCCTGCCGCTGTTGCAGGAAAGCCCGGACATCGCCGTGGCCAACGGGCATGTGGTGCAGGTGGTGCGGAGCGCGGCGGGCGGCTAGCGCGCATCTTCTATCGAAAAAGCGACGCGAAAAGCACAGGTTTCGCCCGCCGCACGCATTCGGGTTTGCACGGCTATCCCCGGGGCGCGGCCCTTGTGCGGCGGGGCTGAACGGCTCGCGCGTCCGCAAAGAGGCGCTTGCTGCATCGCAATAAAACAATACCGCCTCGTTTGAGCGCCTTATTTCGGCTTGCGACGATCACCTCCCATCGATCGACGGAAAACCAAGGAGGCGCTTGTGTCGCTGCACGGCTACGGCCCGCTGCTCTGGGCGGGCGCAAAAGAGACCCTCGCGCTCGCGATGCTCTCTCTCGCGGTATCGGTGCTGCTCGGGCTTGTCGGCGCGTCGGCGAAACTGTCGCGGCACGGCCTGCTGCGCGGTATCGCAACCGCCTATACGACGCTCATTCGCTCGGTGCCCGATCTCGTGCTGATGCTGCTGCTTTTCTACAGCATCCAGATCGCGATCAACCACATCACCGACGCGTTCGCCTGGGAACAGTTCGATATCGACCCGTTCACCGCGGGCGTGCTCACGCTCGGCTTCATCTACGGCGCGTATTTCACCGAGACCTTTCGCGGCGCGTTTCTCGCGGTGCCGCGCGGCCAGTTGGAAGCCGGCACCGCCTACGGCATGAGCGGCATGCGCGTGTTCGGCCGCATCCTTTTTCCGCAGATGATGCGCTTCGCGCTGCCGGGCATCGGCAACAACTGGCAGGTGCTGGTGAAGGCGACGGCGCTCGTGTCGATCATCGGCCTCGCCGATGTCGTCAAGGCCGCGCAGGACGCCGGCAAGAGCACGTTCAACATGTTCTTCTTCGTGCTCGTGGCCGCGCTGATCTATCTGGCGATCACGACCGCATCCAACCTCGTGCTGATGACGCTCGAACGCCGCTATTCGACCGGCGTGCGCCACGCCGAACTCTGAAGACGGAGCCGCCATGATCCCGATCCTCGCCGAATACTGGCGTCCGTTCCTGTACTCCGATGGCATGCACGCATCGGGTCTCGTGGTCACGCTATGGCTGCTGGCGGCGTCGATCGCGATCGGCTTCTGCGCTTCGGTGCCGCTCGCATGCGCGCGCGTATCGAAGCGCCGCTGGCTGTCGGCGCCCGTGCGCCTCTACACCTACGTGTTCCGCGGCACGCCGCTTTACGTGCAGTTGCTGCTGCTGTACACGGGCATGTACAGCCTCGAATTCATCCGCAGCCAGTCCCTGCTCGAAGCGTTCTTCCGCAGCGGCTTCAATTGCGCGGTGCTCGCGTTCGCGCTGAACACGTGCGCCTATACGACGGAAATCTTCGCCGGCGCGATCCGCTCGATTCCGCACGGCGAAGTCGAAGCCGCCCGCGCGTACGGCATGGGCACGTTCACGATGTATCGGCGCATCGTCCTGCCGTCCGCGCTGCGCCGCGCCTTGCCTTTGTACAGCAACGAAGTGATCCTGATGCTGCACGCCACGACCGTCGCCTTCACGGCCACCGTGCCGGATATCCTGAAGGTGGCGCGCGATGCCAATTCGGCGACCTATGAATCGTTCGGTTCGTTCGGCGTCGCCGCGCTGCTGTATCTGGCGATCTCGTTCGCGCTCGTTGCGGCATTCAGGCGCGCGGAACGCCGCTGGCTCGCGTATCTGCGGCCGGCCGCGCATTGACGGGCGTTAGAATCCGCATCGTGGCGAACCCATCATCATCCGAGGAGAAAGCGTTGGAGCCCAAGCCCACAGACGTCGCGACGAAACTCGCCGCACAGGACATTCACAAGCGCTACGGCGACAACGAAGTGCTCAAGGGCGTCTCGCTGTCGGCGCGCGCGGGCGATGTCATCAGCATCATCGGCGCGAGCGGCTCGGGCAAGAGCACGTTCCTGCGCTGCATCAATTTCCTCGAGAAGCCGAACGCCGGGCAGATCGTCGTCGATGGCGAAGCCGTGCGCACGAAGACCGATCGCCAGGGCAATCTCGATGTCGCCGATCACAAGCAACTGCAGCGCGTGCGCACGAAGCTCGCGATGGTCTTCCAGCACTTCAATCTCTGGTCGCACATGACGGCCATCGAGAACGTGATGGAAGCGCCCATCCACGTGCTCGGCGTCTCGAAGAAGGAAGCCGAGGAACGCGCGCGCGAGTATCTGGAGAAGGTCGGCCTGCCGCCGCGCGTCGAAAAGCAGTATCCGTCGCACTTGTCGGGCGGGCAGCAGCAGCGCGTCGCGATCGCGCGGGCGCTCGCCATGCATCCCGACGTCATGCTCTTCGACGAACCGACGTCCGCGCTCGATCCCGAACTCGTCGGCGAAGTGCTGAAGGTCATGCAGAAGCTCGCGGAAGAAGGCCGCACGATGATCGTCGTCACGCACGAGATGGGCTTCGCGCGCAACGTGTCGAATCACGTGATGTTCCTGCATCAGGGGCGCACGGAAGAAGAGGGCGTGCCGTCCGAGGTGCTCACGCAGCCGAAAAGCGATCGCCTGCGACAGTTCCTGTCGGGTAGCCTCAAGTAACGTGGCAAGTCCATCGGGCCCGGCGCGCGCGCCGCTGCAAGTGGCGATCGTCGCGCTTCCGCCGGTCTCGATGAGCGGCATCGGGCCGGTCATCGACAGTCTGGCGCTCGCCAATGAAATCGACGGGCATCGTCTCTACGAGTGGCGCGTGTGCTCATGGGACGGGCGCGCCGTGCCCCTTTCCGGCGGCGCGCAGCTCCCCGCCGATTGCGCGTTCAACGACGCCCTGCAATGCGACTGGCTGATCGTCGTATCGGAGCGCTATCAGCAGTTCGCGGATTACCGGCTGTTTCTTGCGAGCCTCGCGCGCGTCGCGCCGCGCACGCCGCTCGTCTCCGGCATTCACCACGGCGTGTGGTGGCTCGCGATGGCCGGACAGCTCGCGCAATATCGCGTCGCGGTGAACTGGGAGACGTATCAGCAGTTCACGGAGCAGTTCGAGCGCACCATCGTCACGCAGCAGATATTCGAGATCGATCGCGATCGCGCGACATGCGCGGGCGGTCAGGCGAGCATCGACTTCATGCTCGCGATGATTGCGCGCGACCATGGCCAGGACCTCGCGGAACGCATCGCGGATTCCCTCGGCGTGGGCGTGCTGCGCGCGGGCACCGAGCGGCAGCGCATTCCGTTCGTGACCGCGCCGGGCGAGCGGCATCCGCGCCTGAACGACGCCCTGCAACTGATGGAAGCGAATATCGAAGACCCGCTCGCCACCGATGAAATCGCGACGCTCGTCGGCATTTCGCGCCGCCAGTTGGAGCGGCTCTTCCGGCAGTATCTCGGCGCGATGCCGTCGAAGTACTACCTCAGCTTGCGCCTGACCAAAGCGCGCACCCAACTGCAGCGCACGAGCAAGTCCGTCGTGCAGATCAGCCTCGCGTGCGGGTTTTCATCGGCGGCGCATTTCTCCAATGCGTACCGCGACCGCTTCGGCGTGACGCCGCGCGAGGAGCGCCGCAACTGGATCGAAAAGCAGCGCGGCGGCGCGGTGGACGAGCCGCGCGGCGGCGCGCTGATCGAGCGGCCCGATTCGCGCTGACGGCGCTGGAGGCGCAACGAGCCGCGTGGAAAAGCGCATGAAAGCATGTCGCGAACGCGCAAGACGGAAAGCGTGCGATTGCTTAATATCCAAAGCATTGCGGTGCAAGATCAGCACGAACCAGAAGAGGAGTGGCGCATGACCGACATCAATGTGAATCGCGGTACGTTCGACGAAGTAATGGTCCCGGTTTTCGCGCCGGCCAGTTTCGTGCCCGACCGGGGCCGCGGCTCGCGCGTGTGGGACACCGAAGGCCGCGACTATGTCGATTTCGCCGGCGGCATCGCCGTGACGGCGCTCGGACATGGGCATCCGGAACTGCTCAAGGTGCTGCACGAACAGGGCGACAAGCTCTGGCATATCGGTAACGGCTATACCAACGAGCCGGTGTTGCGGCTCGCGAAACGCCTGACGGATCTCACGTTCGCGGACCGCGCGTTCTTCGCGAATTCGGGCGCCGAGGCCAACGAAGCGGCGCTGAAGCTTGCGCGCCGATACGCCATCGACAAGTTCGGGCCCGAGAAGATCGAAATCATCTCCTTCACGCAGTCGTTTCACGGGCGCACGTTCTTCACCGTGAGCGTCGGCGGCCAGCCGAAGTACGCGGAAGGCTTCGGCCCGCAGCCGCAGGGCATCCGCCATCTGCCGTACAACGATCTGGCGCGGGCGCTCGAAGCCATCGGCGACAAGACCTGCGCGGTCATCGTCGAGCCGGTGCAGGGCGAGGGCGGCGTGCTGCCTGCCGATCCCGCGTTCCTCGAGGGTTTGCGCGAAGCGTGCGACAGGCACGGTGCCCTGCTGATTTTCGACGAAGTGCAGACGGGCGTCGGCCGCACCGGCACCTTGTACGCGTACATGCAATACGGCGTGACGCCCGACATTCTCACGACCGCGAAGGCGCTCGGCAACGGCTTTCCCATCGGCGCGATGCTGACCACCGACGCCATCGCGCAGCACTTCAAGGTCGGCGTGCACGGCACCACGTATGGCGGCAATCCGCTCGGCGCATCGATCGCGGAGAAGGTCGTCGAATTGATCAGCGATCCGAAGCTTCTCGAAGGCGTCGGCGTGCGCAGCGCGGCGATCCGGGCGCATCTGGAACGCATCAACGAGCGCTTCGGCATGTTCAGGGAGATTCGCGGCCGCGGTCTTCTGATCGGCGCGGAACTCGCCGATGCCTACAAGGACCGCGCGAAGGACGTGCTGACTGCTGCGGCGGCGAACGGCGTCATCATGCTGATCGCGGGGCCGAACGTGATCCGCTTCGCACCGTCGCTCATCATGCCGATGGCCGATCTCGACGAAGGCTTCGCGCGCATCGAGAAGGCGATCGAGCAGGTCGCGGGCGCGCCTGCCATCGCGCGCTGATTCACAGCCAAACAGGAAACGACGATGCTATCTGTTCGTCCCGCAAGACTCTCCGATCTCGACGAGCTCGAACGGATGGCGCGCACCGCTCAGCCCGTGCTGCACTCGCTGCCGCGCGACCGCGAACAGCTCGCGAGACGCGTCGCGCTCTCCGAGGATTCGTTCCGCGCCGAAGTCGATTTTCCCGGCGAGGAGTTCTATCTCTTCGTGCTCGAAGACACGGACACGGGCAGGCTGCTCGGCACGTCGAGCATCGTCGCGTCGGCGGGATACTCCGAGCCGTTCTACGCGTTTCGCAACGATGCGCTCATCCATGCATCGCGCGAGCTGAAGGTGAACCGCAAGATCCACGCGCTCACGATGTCGCACGAGCTGACCGGCAAGAGCCGGCTCACGGGCTTCTATATCGATCCATCGTTGCGCACGCCCGAAGGCGAGGCGGCGGCGCATCTGCTGTCGCGCGCGCGGATGATGTACGTCGTCGCGAATCGCAAGCGCTTCTCGAGCGAAGTCTTCTCGCTGATGCTGGGCGTCACCGACGAAGCGGGCCTCTCGCCATTCTGGGAAGCCGTGGGCCGCAAGTTCTTCGGGCGCGACTTCGAGCAGGTCGAGCTGGAATCGGGCGGGCGCAGCCGCACCTTCATCGCCGAAGTCATGCCGACGTATCCCATCTACGTGCCGCTTTTGCCGGGCGAAGCGCAGCGCGTGCTGGGCGAGCCGAACGACAGCACGCTGCTCGCCTACGACATTCATCTCGAGGAAGGTTTCGAGCCGGACCGTTTCGTCGATATCTTCGATGCCGGTCCGGTGCTGACGCTTGCCGTTAACAAGAGCGCATCGGCGGGTTCGGGCGAAGTGCGCCCGGTGCGCGATGGCGTCGTCGCGAGCGGTGCGCCGTATCTGATCGCGGCGGGCGGGGCGCACGGCTTCCGCTGCATCCTGGCCGATCTGAACGGCACGCGCGCCGATGGCGCCGCCCTGACCGCCGCGGCGCGCGATGCGCTCGGCGTGCACGAGAAGGACACGGTGCGCTGCGTGCCGCTGCATCAAGCCTCGGGAGAATTGCAATGATCGTCGTGCGCTGCGTGCAGCCGGAAGATGTCGACGCGCTCGTCGCGCTGGCGAAGGAAACGGGCCCGGGGCTCACCACGTTCAAGCCGGACCGGCAGGCGCTCGCCGCGCGCGTCGAACGCGCGCGCCGCACGCTCGCCGACGCTGCGGCGCCCTTCGAAGCCGGTTACTTCTTCGTGATGGAAGACACCACGACGGGCGACATCGCGGGCGTCTGCGGCATCGAAACCGAAGTCGGGCTCGAGCAGCCGTTCTACAACTATCGCGTGGCGACGGTCGTGCATGCGAGCAAGGATCTGGGTGTGTGGACGCGCATGTCGCTGCTCAACATCTCGCACGATCTGACGGGGTATGCCGAAGTCTGCTCGCTGTTTCTCAGCCCGCGCTATCGCACGGCGGGCGTGGGCGGATTGCTGTCGCGCTCGCGCTTCATGTTCATCGCGCAGTTCAAGGATCGCTTCCCGCAGCGCCTGTGCGCGGAGTTGCGCGGCCATTTCGACGAGAACGGTGAATCGCCGTTCTGGAACGCGGTCGGCTCGCACTTCTATCAGATCGATTTCAACGAAGCCGATTACCTCAGTTCGCACGGCAAGAAGTCGTTCCTCGCGGAACTGATGCCGCGCTATCCGGTGTATCTCGATCTGCTGCCCGAGGACGCGCAGCGCACGGTCGGCGTCACGCATCGCGATACCGCGCCCGCGCGCAAGATGCTCGAAGCGGAAGGGCTGCGTTACGAGAATCACGTCGATATCTTCGATGCCGGCCCGGTGCTCGAATGCCACACGTCCGACCTGCGCACGGTGCGCGAGAGCGTGCTGGCGACGGTGCGCATCGGCGAGCGCGTCGCCGCGGAGGGCGCGGCGAAGAGTCTCGTGTCGAATACATCGCTCGGAGATTTCCGGTGCGGCGCGACGACGGGCGCGGTCGAGGACGGCGCGTTCCTCCTCACCGCCGCCGAAGCCGCCGCATTGCGCGTGAAGGCCGGCGATACCGTGCGCGTGCTGACCTCGCAGCCGCGCTAACGAACAAGTTGAGAGACCTCATGGATATCCGGAACGAGCTGTATATCGGCGGTGAATGGCAGGACGGCAACGGCGCGGCGTTCGCTTCGCGCAGTCCGGCAAGCGATGAAACCGTGTGGCAGGGCAAGAGCGCATCCGCCGATGACGTCGATCGTGCGGTGTCGTCGGCGCGCCGTGCGTTCGCGTCGTGGTCCGCGATGACGTTCGACGAGCGCGTGGGCATCGCGAAGCGCTTCGCCGCGCTGCTCAACGAGAACAAGGAAACGCTCGCCCACGCGATCGGCCGCGAAACCGGCAAGCCGCTGTGGGAAGCGCGCACCGAGGTCGCGTCGATGGCCGCGAAGGTTGACATCTCCGTGCAGGCCTATCACGAGCGCACCGGCGAGAAGCGCGCGCCGATGGCCGATGGCGTCGCGGTGCTGCGGCATCGGCCGCACGGCGTCGTCGCGGTGTTCGGGCCGTACAACTTTCCGGGGCATCTGCCGAACGGCCATATCGTGCCGGCGCTGATCGCGGGCAACGCGGTCGTGTTCAAGCCGTCGGAGCTTGCGCCGGGCGTCGCGGCGGCGACCGTCGCGCTGTGGATCGAAGCGGGATTGCCTGCGGGCGTGCTCAATCTCGTTCAGGGCGAAAAGGACACGGGCGTCGCGCTGGCGAATCACCGGCAGATCGACGGCCTCTTCTTCACCGGCAGCTCGGATACCGGCACGCTGCTGCACCGGCAGTTCGGCGGGCGGCCTGAAATCGTGCTCGCGCTGGAAATGGGCGGCAACAATCCGCTCGTCGTCGCGCAGGTGGACGACATCGACGCCGCGGTGCATCACACGATTCAATCCGCGTTTCTCTCGGCGGGCCAGCGCTGCACGTGCGCCCGGCGTCTCTTCGTTCCGGACGATGCCTTCGGCGAGCGCTTCCTGCAGCGTTTCGCGGAGGTGAGCGCGAACATCCGCATCGGCGCTTACGATGAAGACCCGCAGCCGTTCATGGGCGCCGTGATTTCGGCGCGGGCGGCGGCACGGCTCATGCTGGCTCAGACGCAACTGGTCGATGGCGGCGCAAAGCCCGTTCTCGCGATGAAGCAGCGCGCGGCGAACCTCGGTTTCGTCACGCCCGCGATCCTCGACGTGACCGGCGCGCGCAACGTCCCCGACGAAGAACATTTCGGCCCGATGGTGCAGGTCGCGCGCTACCGCACGTTCGACGAAGCGATCCAGCGCGCCAACGACACCGCCTACGGCCTGTCCGCCGGCTTGCTCGCCGACGACGAAACCGCCTGGACGCACTTTCAGCGCACGATTCGCGCGGGCATCGTCAACTGGAACCGGCCGACCAACGGCGCATCGTCGGCGGCGCCGTTCGGGGGCATCGGCCGCTCGGGCAATCAGCGGCCGAGCGCCTACTACGCGGCGGACTACTGCTCGTATCCGATGGCGTCGGTGGAAAGCGCGCAATTGCAGATGCCGGCGAGCGTATCGCCGGGTCTCACGTTCTAAGCATCGGGATCCGATATGCAGGCATACGAAGCGAACTTCGACGGGCTGGTCGGCCCGACGCACAACTACGCGGGGTTGTCGTTCGGCAACGTGGCGTCGCGCAGCAACGAGAAATCGGTGGCGAACCCGAAGGCCGCCGCGAAGCAGGGCTTGCGCAAGATGAAGCGCCTGGCCGACCTCGGCTTCCATCAGGGCGTGTTGCCGCCGCTCGAACGGCCATCGGTGAAGCTGTTGCGCAGTGTCGGCTTCACGGGCGACGACGCCGGCGTGATCGCACGCGCGGCCGTCGAAGCGCCCGAACTGCTCGCCGCCGCGAGTTCCGCTTCCGCGATGTGGACCGCCAACGCGGCGACCGTCAGCCCTTCCGCCGATACCGCCGATGGCCGCGTTCATTTCACGCCCGCGAACCTCGCGGCGAAGCTGCATCGCGCGATCGAGCATGGCGAAACGCGCCGTTCGCTCGCCGCGATCTTCGCCGACGAGTCGCGCTTTCACATTCACCACGCGCTGCCCGGCACGCCCGCGCTCGGCGATGAAGGCGCGGCCAATCACACGCGCTTCGCACGCGAGTACGGCGAGAAGGGCGTCGAGTTCTTCGTGTATGGACGCAGCGAATACGGGCGAGGTCCGCAGCCGCAGCGTTTTCCGGCGCGGCAGACGCTCGAAGCGAGCCGTGCGGTGGCGCGGCTGCATGGCCTCGATGAAGCGTTGACCGTGTTCGCGCAGCAGTCGCCCGATGTGATCGATGCCGGCGTGTTTCACAACGATGTGATCGCGGTCGGCAATCGCACGACGCTGTTCTGTCACGAGCGCGCGTTCGTCGATCAGCGCCAGGTCTATGACCAGCTCAGCGCGAAGTTGCAGGCTCAGGGCGCGTCGTTCGCGGCGCTGGAAGTGCCGGAAAGCGAAGTCAGCGTCGCGGACGCGGTCTCGTCGTATCTCTTCAACAGCCAGTTGCTGTCGCGCGCGGACGGCACGCAAGTGCTCGTCGTGCCGCAGGAATGCCGCGAGAACGCTCGCGTCGCGGCGTACCTCGACTCACTCGCCACGCGCGCGACGCCGATCGACGAAGTGCTCGTTTTCGATCTGCGTGAGAGCATGAAGAACGGTGGCGGTCCCGCGTGCTTGCGTCTGCGCGTCGTGCTGAACGACGCCGAGCGTGCGGCCGTCAATCCCGACGTGTGGATGAACGACGCGCTGTTTGCGCGCCTCGACGCGTGGATCGACACGCATTACCGCGATTCGCTCGCACCCGCCGATCTGGCCGATCCGCGGCTCCTGACGGAATCGCGGACGGCGCTCGATGAGTTGACGACCATCCTCGGACTAGGCGCCGTCTATGACTTCCAGCGTTGATGCATCGTTGCTGAGCGACTTTCTCGCGTTCACGCTCGCGGGCTCGCGGCCATCGGTCATATCGGGCGCATTGGCTTCGGGCGTGCGATGGACGTGGCAGGGCGAGGGCGTGTTGCTTCTCGAACCGGCGTCCGGAACGGCATCGGCGCAAAGCGTGCTGGCGTCGGCGGGCATTCATGGCGATGAAACCGCGCCCATCGAAATGCTGTCGCGGCTCGTCGCGGATATCGCGAACGGCGGCGCGCGGCTCGCGTCGCGCACGCTCGTCGTGCTCGGCAACGCCGGTGCGATGCGTGCGGGCGTGCGCTATATCGACGACGATCTCAATCGCCTCTTCAGCGGCCGTCACGCGAGCTTGCCGCAAAGCGTCGAAGCGCCTCGCGCGGCCGAACTCGAACGCGTGGCGGCGGCGTTCTTCGGGAACGTGACGCATCCGAAGTGGCATATCGACATGCACACGGCCATTCGCGCGTCGGTTTTCGAGCAGTTCGCGCTGTTGCCGCACACCGGCGCGCCGCTCGCCCGCGCGATGTTCGACTGGCTGCGCGATGCGCGTCTCGAAGCGGTGCTTCTGCATCGCGAGAAGGGATCGACGTTCACGCATTACACCGCCGCGCAGTGCGGCGCGCTTGCCTGCACGCTCGAACTCGGCAAGGTGCGGCCGTTCGGCGAGAACGATCTCGCGCGCTTCGCGGCATCGGATGCGGCGTTGCGCAGGTTGATCGCGGGGGAGCCCGCGAGTTGGCCAAGGCCATTGCGCGTGTTCACGGTCGTCGCGCAGATCGACAAGCAGAGCGAGCAGTTCGTCATGAACGTCGCGAGCGATGTGCCCAATTTCACGCCGTTTCCCGCAGGCGCCGAACTCGCGCGCGATGGCGATTACACCTATCGCGTCACGCACGAGGAAGAGCGCATCGTCTTTCCGAATCCCAAGGTGAAGCCGGGGCTGCGCGCGGGCCTGATGGTCGTCGATACAACCGACGCCACGCTCGCCTCGCTCGACTGATCGCGCTGGGTTTGCGCCAGCGCGACATCCGCTTGCCAATTCCGCTTTGTGTTCCCTGGGCCCTGACGGCGCGGCGCGCCTGCCCGCGCGCGGGCGGGCGCGTGTAGCCGCGCGCTACAATCGCGGCCCTGTGTCTGATGCACCGCACCAAAACCATTTGCGCCGTTTGAGCGTTTTTTTTGACGCCGCGATGCTTGGTTCGCCGGCTTCATGCCGCATCCGACATGGATCACGAAACACACTGGAAGGAGATGGCAATAGATGAAATCGCAATGGATCAATCGCAAGCTCGCCGCCGTCGCGGTGCTGGGAACGCTGGCTGCATCGATGGGCGCGCACGCCGCCGATGACATGAAGACGCTGCGCTTCGGCGTGGAGGCTTCGTATGCGCCGTTCGAATCGAAGACGGCGAGCGGGGAACTGACGGGCTTCGATATCGACATCGGCAACGCGGTTTGCGCGAAGCTGAAGATGAAATGCGTGTGGGTCGAGAATTCGTTCGACGGCCTGATTCCCGCGTTGCAGGCGCGCAAGTTCGACGGCATCAATTCGGATATGACGATCACCGACAAGCGCAAGCTCGCGATCGACTTCACCGATCCCATCTATTCGATTCCGAACCAGCTCATCGCGAAGAAGGGCAGCGGCGTGCTGCCGACCGTTGACGGTCTGAAGGGCAAGCGCGTGGGCGTGCTGCAGGGCTCGATCCAGGAAACGTACGCGAAGGCGAAGTGGGCGCCGGCGGGCATCGATGTCGAGTCGTATCAGGCGCAGGACCAGATCTATGCCGATCTGTCCTCCGGCCGTCTCGATGCGGCGTTCCAGGATGCCGAGGCGGCGTCGAAGGGTTTCCTGAAGCAGCCGCAGGGCGCGGCGTTCGCGTTCGCGGGGCCGGCTGTCGCGGACGACAAGCTGCTCGGCTCGGGCGTGGGCTTCGGCGTTCGCAAGAGCGACAAGGCGCTCAGGGAATCGATGAACCGCGCATTGAAGGAACTGAAGGACGACGGGTCGATCGACCGGCTGGCCGCGAAGTACTTCGATGTGAAGGTGGTGCTGAAGTAAGGGGATGGCCCGTTCCGACGGCGCTGGAACGGGCTGTTCGCTGAACGCACCGCGTCGAGGAGCATCAGCGTTTGGCGAGCGCCTTGATGGCGACGTTGCGAGTGCGGATGACCTTGCGCACGGCTTCCATTACTCGCTCGCGCGACTCCGGCGTAGACGTGTCGATGGCCCTGTCCTCGCGCGGTGCAACCTTGACGCGCAGTGGAATTCCGTCGGCCAGAAGCCGGCCGATTCTTCTCGGCGCCATTTGCATTCGCTCCATGACCGTTCAACGCGTCACATCGACGGCCTGATCACCACCGTGCACGTCGTCCCCGCCGCGAGCAGCATCCCGTCCGGCACCTCATCGATCTTCAGCCGCACCGGCACGCGTTGCGCAAGCCGCACCCAGTTGAACGTGGGGTTCACATCGGCGAGCAGTTCGCGGCTTTGCGGATTGTCGCGATCATAGATGCCGCGCGAGATGCTCTCGACGTGCGCTTTCAACTCTCCGCCGCTCATCAAACGAATCTGCGCCCGGTCGCCCACGCGCACGTGCGGCAGCTTCGTTTCCTCGAAGTAGCCGTAGATCCAGAACGAATGACTGTTGACGATCGCGAGCTTCGCCGCGCCCACCGTCGCGTAGTCGCCGCGATAAACGTTCAGGTTCGTGACATAGCCATCCACGGGCGAATAGACCTTCGTGCGCGCCAGGTTCAGCTTCGCCGCATCCAGCGCGGCCTCTGCCTGCTGCAATTGCGCCGCCGCCGTCGATGCCGTCTGCGACGCGTTCTCGCGCGCCTCCCGCGACACGACGAGACTGTCCATGTCTGCACGGCGCGCCGCGTCCGCTCGCCGCATGCGCAACTCGGCCGCGCGCGCCGCGACATTCGCCTGTGCCTGCTCGACCGCGATCTGATAGTGCGACGGATCGATCTCCATCAGCAAGTCGCCTTTCTTTACGTACTGGTTGTCGCGCACCGGCAATTGCACGACCGCGCCCGACACATCCGGCGCGATGTTGACGACCTCGGCGCGCACGCGGCCATCGCGCGTCCAGGGCTCGTCCATATAGTGCACCCACAACACGCGCCCGATGAGAAGGGCGGCCGCGAAAACGACGATCGTCATGACGAAGCCGATGATTTTTCTGAGAACCATGATGAGTCTTCTAAACCTGTAGAAACGATCAGCGATACACCGCAAGCCCGAGCGCGCCGCACACGCAGACGAGCAGGCTCGCGCGAAAGAGCGCCGGATGCCAGACCACGCGATAAAGCCCGGTCATCGCGAGCGCGCGGTCGATCACCCACGCGATCAGCGCGCCCGCGACGAACAGCACGAGCAGAGTGGGCACGTAGGCTTCGAGAATCGCGGTATCACGCGGCATGCGGCGCTCCATTGACGGAAGTCGAATCCGGCGGGACGAACCCGGCAAGCGGCGAGGCCGGATCGAGCAGCGCCGTGCGGATGAAATGCAGATGACTGACGATCCGCTGCAGGCGATGCCGTTCCTCGCGCGGCGGATTCATCGCAGCCAGCACGGCCTGCGCATCGGCGATAGCGTGCGCCGTGCTTTCCAGCGCGGCCTCGAAGCGCGCGGCGCCCGGGCGATCGAAAAGGCGCGCGACGGCATCGAGCGTCGCTTTCGACGTACGCCGCCAGGGCGTCGACGCCGCGTAATGCGGCGCATCCGGCAAGGCGGCGATTTCGCGCCGCACTTCGATCACCGCGCGGCCGGCCTCCAGCACCGCGAACAGCCACTGCAGCGCCTCGCGTTGGAGTTCGGGCTTGCCGGCGGCGAGCGCGTTGATCTGCGACAGCAGATCGCGCGTGCGGCTTTCGAAGTGCGTCGCCACGCGCGTCAGGCGTTCGCGTCGCGCATGCACGACTTCGCGGCGCAGGTCCGCGAGCAGCAGGCGTCGCAGCCACGGCGCGTCGGTCGGCAGGATGACGGCGAACGCAACCGCCGAGACGATCATCGACAGCACGAGCGCGACGGCATCGTTCATGAAACTCGCCGGATCGTAATGAACCAGATTGTCCGGCCCCGCGAGAAAGCAGAAGAAGATGCAATAGCCGATACCCACGCCCGCCACCGCGCGCCGCGTGCTGATGAAGGCCCCGAGCAGCAGCGCCGGCACGAGCGCGACGCACATCAGCACGAAGCCGTCCATGTGCGGAAAGACGCCGAACACGACGATCATCCCGACGACGCTCGCGAGCGCGGTGCCGATGGCCATCTGCGCCGACATCAGCGTCGGGCGCGGCGACGACGACGCGAGCGCGCACACGGCCGCCGCGTTGAGCACCATCGTGCCGCCGCTCGGCCACGCGCTCGCGATCCAGAACGCGCTCAGCACGAACATCACCATCGCCCCGCGCAAGCCGGAGATCGCCGCGGCGAGCATGTTGGTCTTCGGCACATAGCGCGCGACCCAGCGTTCTCGTTCATGCGACGGCGCGCCGAGCGACGCGTACGTTTCGGCATAGGCGAGCATGTCGTTGACGAAGCGGTGAAGCAGTTCGGTGGCCGTATCGAATTCGAGCGGCGAGAACGTCGCATCGGATTCGATCGCGGCGCGCGCCGCGCGCACGCGCTTCGGCAGCGCGGCCTTGTAATCGCGGAGTTGCGCGGCGGCATGGGCGGCATCGGCGGCGTTGCGCACGGGCTGGCCCGAATGCAGCAACAGCGGCGGCACTTCGTGGATGAACGGCGTGAGCGCCGCGACCGTCGCCGCGGAAGCGCTTTCGCGCAGACGGTTCATCAACTGATGCAGCGCATGAAAGCGCGTCGACGCGCTCATGAATTCGCTGTTGAGCCGCGCGAGCCGTCCGCCGCGCCGGCGCGACTCCGGATGCTCGAACACCGCGACACTGCGCGCCGCCTCGAAGCCGACGACATCCGCGACGAAGCCGAGGTTCGCCCGCTCGATCTGCGCGCGGTCCATCGCGCCGGACACCGCACGGCACACGTAATCGACGAAATGCGTGAAGCGCTGGCGGACCGTCGTGCGAATCTGCTCGCCTGCGTGCTGCGGGAAGACGAGCGCGCTGACCGCGCCCGCGCAGACGATGCCGAGCGTCACTTCGCCGACACGCGTAAGCGCCGACAGAAACGCGCCATCCGGATGCTGCGCCGCCGGAATGCCGATCAGCGCCGCCGTGTAGCCCGCGAGCACGAAACCGTACGAGCGGAAATTGCGATTGCGCGCCGCGCCCGCCGTGCAGATGCCGACCCAAAGCGCCGTCGCCGACAGGAACAGCACCGGCTGCTGGGCGAACAGGCCGATGAGCGCGAGCATCACGACGAGACCGATCATCGTGCCGCAGAAGCGATAAAAGCTCTTGGCGAGGACCATCCCGCTTTGCGGCTGCATCACGACGAAAACGGTCGTCATCGCGGTGCGCGGCTGCTGCATGTCGAGGCGCATGGCGATCCACAGCGCGAGCAGCGCGGCGAGCACGGCCTTGAAGATATAGACCCACGCGAGGCCGTCGGTACGCGCCCAGTCCGCGAAGGATGCACGCAGCGATGCTGACACGGCCGGCCTCATTCGACTTCGGCCACGTGGCTGAACGGCCCGATGTGCCGCGCGGGCGCGAGCGTCGCGTCCTTCGGCCCGTTCGCGGGATCGTCGATACCGCCGCCGAGCGCCGCCGTGAGCGTCGCGTAAGCGCCGAGCCGCTGCGCCCGCACGCGCGCCTGCGCATCCTGCGCGCGCAGCAGTTGGGACTGCGCGAGCAGCACATTGACGTAATCGGTGAGGCCGCGCCGGTATCCCTCGTTCGCGAGATCGTAGTTTTTGCGCGCGGCGGCGACCGAGCGGGCGGACGCATCCATCTGCGTATCGAGCGACTTCACGCGCACCACCTGGTCGGCGATGTCCTTCAGCGCGGCGACGAGCGTCGCGTTGTAGTGATCGACGGCCTGGTCGTATTGCGCCGATGCCGCGCCGAGTTGCGCGCGAAGGCGCCCGCCCTCGAAGACCGGCAGCGTAATGGCCGGGCCGAACGTATAGCCGGTCGCCTTGCTCGTCAGAAAGCTCAGCAGCGCACCGCCCGCGAACGCCTGCGTGAGCGACGCCGCCAGATTGATATTCGGATAGAACTGCGCCCGGGCGACATCGATGCCGCGCGCCTCTGCCGCCACCATCCATCTCGCCGCGACGATATCCGGCCGATGCCCGACGAGTTCCGCCGGCAGCGACGACGGCAACGGCAGCGGCGTCGCCAGCGACAGTTGCGGCCGCGCGAGCGCTTCGCCCGCGCCGGGTCCTTCGCCCGCCAGTGCGGCAAGCTGATGGCGGGCGAGCTCGATCTCTTCCCTGAACACGTCGACTTGGCGCTCGTACTCCGGCAGCGGCGCTTCGGCCTGACTCACTTCGAGCTGCGTGCCGAGGCCGCCCGCGAGACGCCGGCGCGCCAGTTGCGCGAGCCGTTCCTGCTGCTCGAGCGTTTCCTGCGCGATGTCGAGTTGCGCGAACGCCTGCGAGAAGCCGATATACGCCCGGACGATGTTGGTCTCGAGCTCGAGCTGTGCAGCGCGGGCGTCGGCGGCGCGTACGTGGGCGACATCGAGCGCGCGTGCGGCGGCGTTGTCGTCGCGGCCCCACAGGTCGAGGTCATAGGAAAGGGTGAGGCCGGCGGTGTTGTCCCAGGTCGTCGCATCGGCGAACGGGCCAGGGCCGTAGAACTCGTTGTTCGGCCAGTTCTTGCGCTGCACGCTCATGCTGCCGTCGACGTGCGGCAACAGCGCCGAGCGTGCCACGCCCGCTTGCTGCTGCGCTTCGCGCACGCGGGCCGCGGCCATCGCGAGCGTCGGGCTGCCGGAGGTCGCACGGTCGATCCATCCGTCGAGTTGCGGATCGCGGTAGGCGCGCCACCATTGAGAGTCGGGCCACGCGGCGTCTGCGTTGGCGGCGCGGATCGCGCTGCCCGCATCGAGCGCGGCGGCATCCATCGGCGAATCCTTCGGCCGGATGTTCCCGGTGCTCGCGCACCCGGCGATTGTTAATATTGCTGTAAGAGCCGCAGCGAAAGCAGCGTATCTGGACCTCCGGCCTTGCACGTTCTACTCCGAACGGAAAACGATCAAGCGCTGATTATATTTTTGCAACGATAGTCGAATAACCGATCGCTCGGCAAAGCATTCTTACGAACGGCGTGATAATCGCATTTACGGGCCGTGCAACAATGCATCCGGATTCCAGGAAAAAACGAGTCGAAAGACGCTATGGATACGCTTCAAAACATGCGCGTCTTCGTGCGCGTGGTCGAGGCCGGCAGCTTCACCGCCGCGGCACACCATCTCAATGCAACCACGGCTTACGCGTCGCGGGCGGTGTCCGATCTCGAAGCGCATCTGCGCACGCGCCTGCTCAACCGCACGACGCGTCGCATCGCGTTGACCGAGGCCGGCGAGCGCTATCTGCAACGCTGCGAGCAGATTCTGGCCTACGTCGATCAGGCCGAAGCCGAAGCCAGCGACGCTCACGCGCGGCCCGCAGGCAAGCTCAAGGTCCATTCGATGACGAGCTTCGGCCAGCATTACGTCGTGCCGATGATCTCGCGCTATCAGGAGCGGCATCCGTCGGTGCAGGTCGATCTGACGCTCGCGCAGCGCGTGCCCGATCTGCTCGACGAAGGCTACGACGTATCGCTCGTGCTGGCGTCCGATCTGGCCGATTCCGGGCTGGTATCCGCGCGGCTCGGGACGGTGTTCAGCATCGCGTGCGCTTCGCCCGCATATATCGAGAAGCACGGCGCGCCGCATGTGCTGTCGGATCTCGTGCGCCACACGTGCCTGCATCTGATGACGCCGGTGTTCCCGCCCGACCGCTGGCTGTTCGACGGCCCGAACGGTCAGGAGACGGTGAGCCTCGGACCGTCGGCGTTTACGGTGAATGTGGCAGAAGCGATGGTCGTCGCCATCCGCGAGGGCATGGGTATCGGCGTGCTGCCGACATCGTCGGCGCTGCCCGGCCTGCGCGCGGGCACCCTGGTGCGCGTGCTGCCGCAATACACGATGCAGGAGCTGAATGTCTACGCGCTGTATCCATCGCGCCAGTATCTCGACGCGAAGATCCGCACGTGGGTGGAGTTCCTGCGCGAGGCGCTGCCCGCGACGCTTCAGGCCGACGAGGAATCTCTCAAAGAGTTCGTGGCGACGTGATTCACGACCGCGCAGCTTCGGTTACGAAATTTCCCGCGGCGCAACACTTGCTTACTCCCGTTTCGGCCGCAGCTTGATACCGTTTGCACTCGTCCTTACCGCTCTCTCGGGAAAACGTCACATGAGCACGCCTCTTCTTATCGCCCTTGCCGCGCTTCTCGTTCTGATCGCCGTGCCCGCGTCGCGCGATCTCTTCAACGCCATGCGCGCGCAGTCGGAGCGTCAGGCAAAGCAGCGCCTCGTGCCGATTCGCATCGATGACGACCGGCGCGATCGTTATCCGCGCTGATATCGCTCATGTGGCGAGCGGTTCGATGAGCCGCGGCTCGTCGTTGACGGTGCGATTGACGTCGCTCGTCACGCGATGCCATACGAAGTGCGACGCCGGCACGCCATCGCTTTTGACGAGCGCGTGAAGATCGTCGGGCGATGCGCCGGCGTCGAGCCATCGCCGGGCAGCCGCCGGTGAAAAGACGAGCGGGCGGCGATCGTGCACGTTGACGAGACCTTCGTCCGCCTTCGATGTCACGATGACGAAGCCCGCGCCCGGCGCGGCCGCATCCTGCTCGCTCACGATGCTGGTCAGCGCAGCGAGAAACATCGGCTCGCCGTCCGCCCGCTGGATGAAATAGGGCTGCTTGAAAGTCTTGCCTGCCGGACTGCCTGCGGCCGGCTCCACGCGCCATTCGAACCAGCCGTCGGCGGGCACGAGAATGCGCGCCTTCCTCCACAAGTCCTTGAAATACGCACTGGTCGACGCCGTTTCAACGCGTGCGTTGATCGTCTGCGGCAGCTTCTTGCGCATGGCCCAGGGCGGGCAATAGCCCCAATGCACGGCGCGGATGGTTTCGTCCGGATAAACGGCGAGTGGATGCGTGCCGGGCGACAGGTTATAGCCGGGGCGGCGGTCGGCGGCATCGACGAGCACGAACGGATTCTTCAGATGCAGGCGCGCTGCGTAATACACCGGCAGTCGGTATTGGCTGATTCGGCCGCACATGAATATCCTCGCTTCGAAGCTTCAGATTTCGACGACTTTATCCCACGCGAACTGCGGATTTTCGAGCCGCCCGCTGCGCCTCTCGATATAACCGCGCGGATTGCACACGACGCGCGTGCCGTTCACCGTGTAATCGAACGCGGTGTGCGTGTGGCCGTGAATCCAGAGCGCGACCGGCGAACGCGCGAGCGCCGGCAGGTGATTGATGAACCCCGCCGATACGATGTCTTCGGCATAGCGCGGCGCGAGACTTTCGCGCATCGGCGCGTGATGCGTGACCACGATCGTCTGTCCCGCGAACGGCTTCGCCAGTTCGCTTTCCAGCCATGCGCGCGACTGAATGTGCAGCGCGAGCGAGTCGTCGGGCGTGAATGCGCGGGGTTCGCCATCGGGCTCGGGCCATGCAAGCTGGATCAGACCGCGATAGTCGAGCATCACTTTCGTGCAGGCGTCCTTCGCTTTTTCGATTTCCTGCTCGCCCGCGCCGAACAGCGCGAAGTCGGTCCAGAGCGTGGTGCCGAGCACGCGCCACGCGCCCCGGCGATCGACCAGCGACGCGTTGTTCAGAAAGTGCACGTTGTCGACGCTTCGGGCGGCGTCGTGCATCGCGGCTTCCATCGCGCCGAACTCGCCGTCGTAATACTCGTGATTGCCGGGGACGTAGACGACCGGCACGCCGTTGTCGAAGTTCTCCGCAGCCCAGCGCAGGCCTTCCGCGTGATTGTGGATATCGCCCGCGAGCACGACGAGATCGGCGTCCGCAAACGGAAAGGCGAGCGGCTCGTCGCATTCGAGATGCAGGTCGGACAGCACTCGGATTTTCATGCGGTGTTCTCCTTGCCGGCGTTGGCGTTCCATCGCACGACCTTGCCCGGATTCATCAGGTTGTCGGGATCGAGCGCGGCCTTGATCGTCTGCATCAGGCGGACTTCGACAGGCGATTTGAAGTGCATCGCTTCATCGACCTTCAATTGGCCGAGCCCGTGCTCCGCGCTGATGCTGCCGCGATGCCGGTGCACCTGCTCGTAGACGAGCGCGTTGACCGGCGTCTGAAATTCGATCAAGAACGCCTTCTGATCCACGCCTTCGGGCGCCTGAACGTTGTAATGCAGATTGCCGTCGCCGAGATGGCCGAACGTGACCATGCGCGCGCCGGGCACCGCCTGGGCGATGATCGCATCGGTCTCGTCGATGAAGCGGCCGATGCTCGAGATCGGCACCGCGATGTCATGCTTGATGTTGAGCCCTTCCTGCGCCTGCGCGAGCGGAATGTGCTCGCGCAAATTCCAGAACGCCTGCGATTGCGCGAGACTCTCGGCCACCACCGCGTTCTCGACGATGCCTTCCGAGAGCGCTTCCTCCATGAGGCGTTCGAAGAGCGCGCGGGCGTGGTCGTCGCTTTCGCTGTCGGACAGTTCGAGCAATACGGTCTGCGCGTGCGGCTCGCCGAACGGATAGCGCAGTTGCGGGAAATGCCGCCCGACGAGGCGCATCGAGAAATCGGACATCAGCTCGAAGCCGGTCAGGAGCGGACCGGCGTGACGCTGCGCCATCGACAGAAAATCGAGCGCGGCGTGCGGCGACGCGAGGCCCGCGAGCGCCGTGACTTTTGCGACGGGCGCGGGATGCAGCTTCATCACCGCAGCCGTGATGATGCCGAGCGTGCCTTCCGCGCCGATGAACAGATCGCGCAGGTCGTATCCGGTGTTGTCCTTGCGCAGTCCGCGCAGGCCGTCCCAGATGTCGCCCTGCGGCGTCACGACTTCGAGCCCGAGGCACAGTTCGCGCGTGTTGCCATAACGCAGCACGCCGGTGCCGCCCGCGTTCGTCGACAGGTTGCCGCCGATCGTGCAACTGCCTTCGGCAGCGAGGCTCAATGGGAACAGGCGCCGCGCGCTTTCGGCGTGTGCCTGGATTTCGGCGAGCACGACGCCCGCTTCGACGGTAATGGTGTTGTTGTGCGGATCGATGCCGCGGATGCGGTTCAGCCGCTTCAGGCTCACGACCGCCTGCGCGCCGCTCGCATCGGGCGTCGCGCCGCCGGCGAGACTGGTGTTTCCCCCTTGCGGGACGATCGCGATGCGGTGCTCGCGCGCGAGCTGCACGATGCCCGCGACCTCTTGCGTGTCGGCCGGCAGCAGCACGGCGCACGCCTCGCCACGATAGCGCTTGCGCCAGTTGACGAGATACGGGCCGGTGTCGTTGGCATCGGTCAGAACGTGGGATGCGCCGAGCAGGCGGGTGCAGGCATCGACGAAAGCGGCGGCAGAGGCGGTCATGGGCAAGAGGCAGGGTCTTTAGGAGCGTAGCCGACAGTATCGCGCAGCGCGTCGCCGCGCGTGCCTCGGCCGAATGGCATAGGCACGCGCGGCACGCACCGATCCGTGCTACAAAGCATCACGCCGCCGCTTGCTTTTCGATGCGCGCTTGAACGGTGCGACATAAGCGAGCGCGCAGACGAAGAAGACAAGTGAAAGCAGCGTTTCGAGCCAGGCGAGCCGTGCGGAAAGACCTGCATCGGTCATGCCGCGCACGATGCCTTCGGCGAAGTAGAGCAGCACGAGCATGGCGGCCCACTGCAGTGTGTAGACGTCGCGCCGCGCGATGCCCGGCAGCGCGCAGGCGAGCGGCAGCGCTTTCAGCGCCAGCGCCCAGGCTCCCGGACGCAGCGGGGCGAGCCACAGTTCCCAGGCGAGCGACAATGCGACGAGCGCGCCGAGGCTCGCGATCGCGCCTGCGGCGCATGCACCGCGCGCTGGCGTGTCGGCGTCGGGACGAGCGTTCATCGCGCGGTCAGCCTGCCTGCGCGCCGCGCACGAGATCGCGCGCCGTGCGGGCAAGCCGTGCGCCGAGCGCGATGGCGAGCGCTTTTTCGTCCGCGGTAATGCCCTGGCGGTTCGCATCGTCACCGGTGCGCGCATGGTGCGACGCGCCGTAGGGCGTGCCGCCGCTTTGCGTCGTCGTCAAGCGCGATTCGGTGTACGGAATGCCGACGATCATCATGCCGTGATGAAGCAGCGGCAGCATCATTGAAAGAAGGGTGCTTTCCTGGCCGCCGTGCAGGCTGCCGGTCGAGGTGAAGACGCTCGCGGGCTTCCCGGCGAGCGCGCCCGAGAGCCATTGCGGCGTGGTGCCGTCGAGAAAGTATTTGAGCGATGCCGCCATGTTGCCGAAGCGCGTCGGCGAACCGAGCGCGAGGCCTGCGCATTCTTCGAGATCGCGTAGTTCCGCGTACGGCGGGCCGTCTGCGGGGATGTCGGGCTGGGTTGCCTCGCAGACGGTGGAGACGGGCGGCACCGTGCGCACGCGCGCCTGCATGCCGGACACGCTGTCGACGCCCTGGGCGATGGCGAGCGCCAGTTCGCGCGTCGCGCCGTGGCGGCTGTAGTAGAGCACGAGGATGTCGTTCATAAAGCCTTTTTAGTGAAGGGCTATTATAGGTATTGAGGTGAGTTTCGGTGGAGAGGCAGCAAGCGCGGTTCGGGGTCGGGATCTTGCTCGTCAGTGCGGCGACTCTTTGGCGCAGTGCTGTAGGGCGGGTGAGGACCGGAGCGCCGATTTCGCCGGGAGCCTTTCATGGGAGTGCGGTAAGGCGTTAAAGCGCCAATTACCATCGACAGCTTTGCATGGGGTGGGAGTAAGGCGCTAAAGCGCCAACTTCCACCGACAGCTCTGCATGGGGTGGGAGTAAGGTGCTGAAGCGCCAACTCCTACCGACAGCTTTGCATGGGGTAGGAGTAAGGCGCTGAAGCGCCAACTCCCACCGACAGCTTTGCATGGGGTAGGAGTAAGGCGCTAAAGCGCCAACTCCTACCGACAGGAGAACAAGTTTTGCAGCACCTATCAATCGATTTCGCAGCGGTCAAGCGCCTCGCCGGTTTCGTCGCGCGGCGTATCGGCGAAGATCGCGTCGCACAAGTGGCCGGAAGCCTCACGTTCACGAGCGTGCTGTCGCTCGTGCCGCTCGCCACCGTCGCCTTCGCGCTTTTCACCGCGTTTCCCATCTTCGCCTCGTTCCAGGCGTCGCTGCAGGACTTCCTCGCGGACCATCTAATGCCCGCGACCATCAACAGCCAGATCTTCAAGTACCTCAACGAATTCGCATCCAAAGCGAAAGGGCTCACGACCGTCGGCATGATCATCCTGCTCGTGACGTCCGTCATGACGATGATGACCGTCGAATCCGCGTTCAACGTCATCTGGCGCGTAAAGAAGGCGCGTCCGTTCGCCCAGCGCGTGCTCGTGTACTGGTCGATCATCACGCTCGGACCGATTCTCTTCGGCTGCAGCCTGTCGATCTCCTCCTATGTCTTCGCGCACTCGGTCGCGTTCGCAGGCTCGCACAACCTGATGCCGCCCGTCGTCGAATGGCTGCTCACGGGCGTTTCGCTGCCGCTCACCGTGTTCGGCTTCACGATCATGTACGTCTACATGCCGAACTGCAAAGTCGAATGGCGCGATGCCGTCATCGGCGGGCTGATCGCCGCCGTCGCGTTCGAAATCAGCAAGCGCGGTTTCGGTTTCTACGTGCGCAGCATCCCGACCTACACCGCCGTGTACGGCGCGTTCGCGTCGCTGCCGGTGTTTCTGCTCTGGGTCTATCTGTGCTGGATGATCGCGCTCGTCGGCGCGATGGTGACATCCGCGCTGCCCGCAATCCGCATCGGGCAATATCATCGGCGCGAGTTTCCCGGCAGCGATCTGCTCGACGCGCTCGAAATTCTCGCGCGGCTCGTCGAAGCGCGCGACGAAGGCAAGCCCGGCTACACCGCGCTGCAGTTGTCGAGAATGGTCCGATGCGAAGTCGATACTTCCACGCGCCTCATCGCACGACTCGATGCGCTCGGCTGGATCGGACGGCTGGAGGACGCGCGCATGCCGCGTTACGTGCTGATCGCCAATCCGGGGCAGATCACGCTGACGATGCTGTTTCAGGAATTCGTCGTGGATCGCGAGGAACTCGACTACCAGTTATGTCTCGACGCGACCCGGATCGAACGCGACGCGCTCATGAACGCGCTGGAGAACGAGAAGCTCGGCATCTCGCTCGCCACGCTCATCGCCGCGCGCACGAAGGCGCAGGCCGATGCGCGACTGCGCGAAGCGCCGCCTTCGCCGATGCCCCAGCAACCGGCGTGAGCCGAAAGTGCGCGGCAGGTCACAACGAAATCTTGCCGACGCAGATGTCCTTGAACATCACCCAGTCGCCCATCAGGCTGTAGAGCGGATGGCGAAACGTCGCGGGACGATTCTTTTCGAAGAAGAAATGGCCGATCCACGCGAAGCCGTATCCGCAGACGACCGCGGCCGGCAGCCATAACCAGTCGCCGGTCGCGACCGCCATCGCCAGGCAGCCGACGACCCCGAGCGAGCCGATGAAATGCAGCCTGCGCGAAGCCAGATTGCGATGCTCGTCGAGATAGTACGGGTAGAACTCGGCGAAACTGGCGAAATGCTCGCCGTGTGCGGTGTGCGCCATGACGGCCTCCCGTGCGACATGTCCTGCATGACGCGATGACGTCAGCAACTTTCATTCTGCGGCGGCGCGGGCAGGCGTGCAAGCGGCGCGGTCAGCCAGGTTTCGCGCAGCCGAGGGCGAACGAAAACAGCGCGTCGAGGACCGTATCGGGCTCTTCCGACATCAGCGCATGCCCGCCTTCCAGTTCAACCGTTCGCACCGATGCGCCGGCTTTGCGCAACGCATCAACGAGCGGGCGCGCGGCGCGCGGCGGCGTCATGACATCGCGCTTGCCGCTTATCACACAGACCGGGCAGCGCACGGAAGCGGCGCGATCGAGCGAATCGGTGAAGGCGTTGCACGCGCTGAAATCCGTGTGAAAAAGCTGCGCTTCACCGAGCACGCCGATGCGCTCCATCAACCGCTGATTCATTCCTTGCAGCCAGAAGCCGGGCGCGGGGCTCGAAGGCTTCGCGGCGATCGTCGAATGCGACCACTGGTTCACCATGGCGATGGCTTGGGGCTCTCGCTCGCGGGCGGCATCGAGCAGGGCGTCGGAGACGGTCATCGGCGCGGCGGTGGCGACGAGTGCGAGGCCCGCGGCCCGCTCGGGATAACGCGCGGCGGCGTCCAGCGCGACGAGCGAGCCCATGCTGTGGCCGACGAAAATCGCTTTGGGCGCGCCGGCCGCATCAAGCAGGCCGATCAGCCAGTCGGCCATCGAGCCGATGTCGCGCCGCGCGGGGCCGTCGCTGCGGCCGTGGCCCGGCAGGTCCACCGCCAGCACGCCGAAGCCATGATGCGCGAAATACCGTGTCTGCAGCGCCCATACGCTATGGTCATGCTGCGCGCCGTGAATGAAGACGATGGCGGGGCGCGCCGGGTCGAACGGCTTGCCGCCGGTGTAGGCATAGGCGCGATGGCCGCCGATATCGAGCATCATGCGCGGCTCCCGAGCGGTGCGGGGTTGGAATCGCCGGTCTCGACGGCTTTTTGCGCCGCTTTGAGGCCGCGTTTCAGATCGTCGATGAGATCGTCCGGATCCTCGAGCCCGATCGACAACCGGATCCGTCCCGGCCCGATGCCCGCCGCAGCCAGCGCGGCGGCGTCCATGCGGAAATGTGTCGTGGAAGCGGGATGAATCACGAGCGAGCGCGCATCGCCGACGTTCGCCAGATGCGAAAACAGCGTCAGCGATTCGATGAACCGGCGCGCCGCCGGCACCCCGCCGCGCAGATCGAAGCTGAACACCGCGCCTGCGCCGCGCGGCAACAGACGCCGGGCAAGCGCGTGATCGCGATGCGTCGGCAGTTCGGGATAAGCCACGCCCTCGACCGCCGGCGAGCCGAGCAGGAAGTCGATCACCTTGCGCGTATTCGCGACATGCCGGTCCATGCGCAACGGCAAGGTTTCGATGCCCTGAAGCAGTTGCCACGCAGCCTGCGGATGCAGGCACGCGCCGAAGTCGCGCAGGCCCTCGCGGCGGGCGCGCAAGAGGAACGGCGCGACCGTGCTTTCTTCGGCGAACACCATGCCGTGGAAGCCGTCGTAAGGCTCGGTGAATTCGGGAAAGCGGCCGCTCGCCGCGAAATCGAATGTGCCGCCATCCGCGAGCACGCCGCCGATGGTCGTGCCGTGACCGCCGAGAAACTTCGTCGCGGAGTGATAGACGAGGTCCGCGCCATGCTCGAACGGGCGCAGCAGATAGGGCGTCGCGAAGGTCGAATCGACGAGTAAAGGCGCGGCGTGCGCGTGCGCGATCTCGGCGACGCCCGCGATGTCGAGCACGTCGAGGCCGGGATTGCCGAGCGTCTCGCCGAAGAAGAGCCGGGTGTTCGGCCGCGCCGCCGCGCGCCACGCGTCGAGGTCGTGCGGCGGCACGAAGGTCGTTTCGATGCCGAAGCGCCGCAGCGTGTAGTGCAGCAGGTTGTGCGAGCCGCCGTAGAGCGCGCTCGACGCGACGACATGCGATCCCGCGCCCATCAGCGTCGCGATCGCCAGATGCAGCGCCGCCTGACCGCTCGCGGTCCCGATCGCGCCGACGCCGCCTTCCAGCGCCGCGACGCGCTCCTCGAACACGGCCACCGTCGGGTTCGAAATGCGCGAGTAGACGTGGCCCGAGCGCTCCATGTTGAAGAGCGCGGCGGCGTGGTCGGTGTCGCGGAAAGTGAACGAGGTGGTCTGATAGATCGGCGTCGCCCGGGCGCCGGTGGCGGGGTCGGGCGCTGCGCCCGCATGCAGCGCGAGCGTATCAAAACGGTTGGCTGGCATCGTCGTCGGCCGGAGCGCCTGGCGTCCGGCGGAATGGGGGTCGGTCATCGTAGCATCGGGCTTTGCGCGCGCGAACTAGGGCGAACGCGCGCGCCCGGCTGCAGAGCCTTATCCGAAAGGCCAATGCCGGCTTGCCTTGCTTTCCTTTTGCGGGCCTTTCCGATAGCATCGACCCATGGTTTCACAAACGCTTTGGCATTCGGACAGGCATTTCGCAAGGAGAAAGTGATGCGAGTCAGCGACATTCTGAAGGTGAAGGGCAACGCGCTATTCACCGTTACGCCCGATACGCCGCTCTCCGACGCGATCAACGTCATGGCCGCGCACGACATCGGCTCGCTCGTCGTCATGGAATATGGCGATCTCGTCGGCATGCTGACATTCCGCGAGATCATCCTGACGCTGCGCGACAACGGCGGCGGCGTCGGCACCACGACCATCCGCAAGGTCATGGACGATCATCCGCTTACCTGCACGCCGGAAACGGACGTGAACGAAGTCCGCCGCATGATGCTCGAGCATCACGTTCGCTACTTGCCGGTCATGGAAAACCGCGCGCTCATGGGCGTGATTTCCTTTTATGACGTGGCGCGGGCTGTCGTCGAGGAGCAGGGGTTCGAAAATCGCATGCTGAAGGCGTATATCCGCGACTGGCCGGAAGAGCAGCAGGACGCTCGCTGAAACGCCAGGGCGTCCTTCAAGCGATTTGAGCGATGCCCGAACCGGCAACGTGCAGCGCGCCCGAGCGGCGCGCTTTTTTTCGTCCGCAGCCAGGACACATAAAGACACATTCGACCTTGCGGTCTTTTCTTCGCAATCTCATTTCATGACCATCCGGATTCGATCGCGCTGGCGATCAACGCCGGATCAACCGCATCGACATTCATGAGTGACAATCCACTGCACGCCCCGCAAGACCAGGCGGCGCGCGCTTCCCGCCGGTCGCACGAAGAAGGTGAGGGCCAGTTCGGCCTTCTGCGCGAGCGCCGCTTCGCGCCGTTCTTCTGGACGCAGTTTCTCGGCGCGATGAACGACAACGTCTTGAAGGTCGGCTTCACGTCGCTCGTGACGTTTCAGGCCGCGCGCTTCTCGGGCGTCGACCCGAAGACTGCCGCGTTCCTCATCTCCGCGATCTTCATCGTGCCCTTCGTGCTTTTTTCGGCGACGTCCGGGCAGATCGCCGACAAATACGACAAGGCCGTGCTCGCGCGCTTCGTGAAGAGCTTCGAGATCGTCGTGATGCTGATCGGCGGCGCGGGCTTTCTGCTTCATAGCGCGCCGCTGCTTTATCTCTGCACATTCCTGATGGGCGTGCATTCGACCGTGTTCGGGCCGGTCAAGTACGCGTATCTGCCGCAGCATCTGCATGCGTCGGAACTCGTCGGCGGTAACGGGCTCGTCGAGATGGGGACGTTCGTCGCCATTCTGATCGGCACGATCATCGGCGGCGCGGCGGCGGGCGCGTCCGATCACGGCGCGCTGCTGCTCTCGGTGGCGTGTCTGTCGCTGGCGGTCGTCGGGCGCGTCGCGTCGGCGTTCGTGCCGAAGTCGGCGGCGGCGCAGCCGGACTTGCGCATCAACTGGAATCCGGTCTCGGAGACCTGGCGTAATCTCAGGCTCGCCAGGTCGGATCGCACGGTGTTCCTGAGCCTGCTCGGCATTTCGTGGCTGTGGTTCGTCGGCGCGACGTTTCTTACCTCGTTCTTCAACTTCGCGAAGGACGTGCTGTCGGCGAACCCCGATGTCGTGACCATCCTGCTCGCGACGTTCTCGCTCGGCATCGGCACGGGGTCGCTGTTGTGCGAGCGGCTGTCCAAGCGCCGCGTCGAGATCGGGCTGGTGCCGCTCGGGTCCATCGGCATCAGCGTGTTTGCGATCGACCTGTTCTTCGCGAGCCATCGCATCGCGCCGGCGTCGCACCTGCTCGGCGTCAGGGAATTCCTGCTCGCGATGCCCCACTGGCGCATCCTCGCGGACCTCTTCCTCCTCGCGATGTTCGGCGGCTTCTACAGCGTGCCGCTCTATGCGCTGATCCAGGCGCGCAGTCAGCCGACGCACCGGGCGCGCATCATCGCGGCGAACAACATCCTCAATTCGGCGTTCATGATCGCCTCGGCGCTGCTGGCGCTCGCGCTCACCTCGATGGGCGTCGGCATTCCCGGGCTCTTTCTCGTCACGGCGCTGCTCAATGTCGTGGTCGCCGTGTATATCTATTCGCTGGTGCCGGAGTTCCTGCTGCGCTTCATGGCGTGGATTCTGGTGCACACGTTCTATCGCATCCGGCTCGTCGATGCGGCGCGCATCCCATCGGCAGGCGCGGCGGTGCTGGTCTGCAACCACGTAAGTTTTGTCGATGCCGTCGTCATCATGGCCGAAAGCCCGCGCCCGATCCGCTTCGTGATGGACCATCGCATTTTCCGCACGCCGTTCATCGGCTGGCTGTTCCGGCATGTCAAGGCAATTCCGATCGCGCCCGCGCACGAGGACGCCAACATGCTGGAACGCGCGTATCAGGCGTGTCAGCGTGCGCTGGAGGAGGGGGAACTCGTTTGCATCTTTCCCGAAGGCAAGCTCACGCGCACCGGCGATATCAATCCGTTCCGGCACGGCGTCTCGGAGATTCTTCGACGCCATCCCGCGCCCGTCGTGCCGATGGCCCTTCGCGGACTATGGGGCAGCGTGTTCTCGCGTCACGAGGACGCCCGTTGGCCGCGCCCGGTCAAGCGCGGCGTGATGACGCGGCTGACGCTGGCCGTCGGCGAGCCGATTTCGCCCGCGGAAGCCACGCCGCAGCATCTGCAGGAACGGGTGTCCGAACTGCGCGGAGCGAGGCGATGAAACCGGGGCCGCTGGCATAATAGCGGTCTCCCCGACACTCCTCTCAGGTCGACGCTCATGTCCGGCAATACCCTTGGCACGCTCTTTACCGTCACGAATTTCGGCGAGTCACATGGTCCGGCGATCGGCTGCGTGATCGACGGCTGCCCGCCGGGCATGGCGCTCACCGAGGCCGACATTCAGATCGAACTCGATCGCCGTCGTCCGGGCACGTCGCGGCACGTGACGCAGCGGCAGGAACCGGATCAGGTCGAGATTCTGTCGGGCGTGTTCGAAGGCGTGACGACGGGTACGCCCATCGCGCTCCTGATCAGAAACACCGATCAACGCAGCAAGGACTACGGGAATATCGTCGAGACGTTCCGTCCCGGTCACGCGGATTACACCTACTGGCAGAAGTACGGCGTGCGCGATTATCGCGGCGGCGGACGGTCATCGGCGCGGCTGACTGCGCCCACGGTCGCGGCGGGCGCAGTTGCGAAGAAGTGGCTGCGCGAGAAGTTCGGCATCGAGACGCGCGGTTACATGAGTGCGCTCGGCGAAGTTCCCATTCCGTTCGTCGACTGGCGGCACGTGCCCGAGAATCCTTTCTTCGCGCCCAATGCCGATGTCGTGCCGGAACTCGAAGCGTACATGGACGCCCTGCGCCGCGATGGCGATTCGGTCGGCGCACGCATCGAGGTGGCCGCGAGCGGCGTGCCGGTCGGTCTGGGCGAGCCGCTTTACGATCGTCTCGACGCCGACATCGCCCACGCGATGATGGGCATCAATGCGGTGAAGGGTGTCGAGATCGGCGCGGGCTTCGCGAGCGTCGCGCAACGGGGCTCGCAGCACGGCGACGAGATGACGCCCGAAGGCTTCGCCACCAACAACGCGGGCGGCATCCTCGGCGGTATTTCGAGCGGGCAGGACATCACGGTGTCGCTGGCCATCAAGCCGACATCGAGCATCCGCACGCCGCGCCATTCCATCGACAAGGCGGGCGCGAGCGCGACCGTCGAAACCTTCGGTCGCCACGATCCGTGCGTCGGCATTCGCGCGACGCCTATCGCCGAAGCGCTGCTCGCGCTGGTGCTGATGGATCACGCACTGCGGCATCGCGCGCAATGCGGCGATGTGGTCGTCGGCACGCCCAAGATTGCGGCGCACGCCCCGGGCAAGTAAGCCAGAAAAAGAAAGGGCGCGGGTCTGATCGACCGGCGCCCTTTATCGTTTACATGTTCGGATAGTTCGGCCCGCCGCCGCCTTCAGGCGTCACCCAGACGATGTTCTGAGTCGGGTCCTTGATATCGCAGGTCTTGCAGTGCACGCAGTTCTGCGCGTTGATCTGCAGACGCTCGCCGCCGTCGTCCGCCTTCACGAACTCGTAGACGGCTGCCGGACAGTATCGTGCTTCCGGGCCGGCATACGTGCGCAGATTGACGTTGACGGGCACGCTCGGATCTTTCAGCGTGAGATGCGCGGGCTGATTCTCTTCGTGATTCGTGTTCGAGATGAACACGGACGAGAGACGATCGAACGTGAGCTTGCCGTCCGGCTTCGGATAGAGGATCGGCTTGCATTGTGACGCGGGCCTGAGCATCTCGTGATCTCGATGCTGGTGATGCAGCGTCCACGGCACGTTGCCGCCCATCACTTTCTGCTCCAGGCCGACCATGAAGGTGCCGAGATACAGGCCCTTGCTCATCCACTGCTTGAAGTTGCGCGCGCGATAGAGTTCGGTCTTGAGCCACGAACTGTCGAAGGCTTCCGGGTAAGCGGTGAGCTCGTCGCCCTGACGGCCGGCCTGGACGGCATCGAACGCAGCTTCGGCGGCCATCTTGCCGGACTTGATCGCGCCATGACTGCCCTTGATGCGCGATGCATTCAGGAAACCGGCGTCGTCGCCCGCAAGCGCGCCACCCGGAAACACGAGCTTCGGCAGCGACATCAGCCCGCCCGCGGTGATCGCGCGCGCGCCGTAGGAGATGCGCTTGCCGCCTTCGAGGAACGCGCGGATCGACGGATGCGTCTTGTATCGCTGGAACTCTTCGAACGGCGAAAGATACGGATTCGAATAGCCCAGCCCCACGACGAAGCCGACCACCACCTGGTTGTTGTCCATGTGGTAGAGAAACGAGCCGCCGTACGTGTCGGGATCGAGCGGCCAGCCGGCCGTGTGGATCACGAGCCCCGGCTTGTGCTTGACCGGGTCGATCTCCCAGAGCTCCTTGATGCCGATGCCGTACACCTGCGGATCGGCGTTCTGATTCAGCCTGAACTTCTCCATCAGCTGACGGCCGAGATGCCCGCGCGCGCCCTCGCAGAAGATCGTGTATTTCGCGTGCAGCTCCATGCCGAGCTGGAAGTTTTCGGTCGGCTCGCCGTCCTTGCCGACGCCCATGTTTCCGGTGATGACGCCTTTCACCGCGCCGTCGTCGCCATACAGCACTTCGGCTGCCGGGAAGCCGGGGAAAATCTCGACGCCGAGCGCTTCCGCCTGTTGTCCCAGCCAGCGCGTGACGTTGCCGAGGCTGACGACGTAATTGCCGTGATTCTTGAAGTTGTCGGGAAGCAGCCAGTTGGGCACCTGCTTCGCGCCGGTCGGCGACAGGAACAGGAAGCGGTCTTCGGTCACTTCGACGTCGAGCGGCGCGCCTTTTTCCTTCCAGTCGGGAATCAGTTCCGACAGGCCGCGCGGGTCCACGACGGCGCCCGACAGAATGTGCGCGCCGATCTCCGAGCCTTTTTCCAGCACGCAGACGCCGATCTCGACGCCGCGCTCCTCGGCCAGTTGCTTCAGGCGAATGGCAGCCGACAAACCGGCTGGCCCGCCGCCGACGATCACGACGTCGTATTCCATCGATTCGCGGGGACCGTACTGCTCGATAAGGCTCGCCGGGGTCATCAATGCTCCTCTCTACCGTTAGAATGGCCTCTCAAGATCGCGTATTGTCAGCGAACGTCAGGCGGGCTGCAACCGAAGGTCACTCATTTGGCACGATCGTACTATTTTGCGTGATGCCGTGGTATTGGTATCTGCGCGAAGTGCCGCGGCGTCGCAAATCGGGCTGACGGCGCAATCGCCGAGGCTGAACCAACCGTACAACAAGGAAGGACAATGGGCCGTTCGATCAACCTGGAAGGCAAGGTCGCGCTGATCACCGGCGCGTCCAGTGGACTCGGAAAGCGTTTCGCACAGGTGTTGTCGCAGGCGGGAGCGAAAGTCGTGCTCGCCAGCCGCCGCACGGAGCGCCTCAAGGAACTGCGCGCGGAAATCGAGGCGTCGGGCGGCGCGGCGCATGTCGTCGCGCTCGATGTCACCGATTACCAGAGCGTGAAGTCGGCGGTTGCGCACGCCGAGACGGAAGCCGGTACCATCGACATTCTCGTCAATAACTCGGGCGTCTCGACCACGCAAAAGCTGACGGAGGCCACGCCCGCCGACTTCGAATTCGTATTCGGCACCAACGTGCGCGGCGCGTTTTTCGTCGCGCAGGAAGTGGCCAAGCGCATGATCATGCGCGGCAACGGCGCCGCCAAGCCGGCTTACCGGATCATCAATGTCGCGTCAGTGGCGGGCCTGCGCGCGTTTCCGCAGATCGGCCTCTATTCCATGAGCAAGGCCGCCGTCGTGCAGATGACCAAGGCGATGGCGCTCGAATGGGGCCGCCACGGCATCAACGTGAACGCGATCTGCCCGGGTTATATCGATACCGAGATCAACCATCATCACTGGAAAACCGAACAGGGGCAGCGCCTCGTTTCGATGCTGCCGCGCCGCCGCGTCGGCTCGCCCGAGGACCTCGACGGGCTGCTGCTGCTGCTCGCGGCGGACGAATCGCAGTTCATGAACGGCTCCGTGATATCGGCGGACGACGGATTCTCGCTCTGACGCGCCGGGTGCACGGCTTCTTATTCTCCGGTGCCGCGGCGCGACGCCCCTCCTGACACTGGAAACATCAACTGATGAGCAACACGAACAACGACAGCGACTTTCACACCGTTTTCGAATTGTCCATGCCGATCCGCTGGGGCGACATGGACGCCTTCGGCCACGTCAACAACACCGTCTATTTCCGCTACATGGAGCAGGTGCGGATTTCGTGGTTCGAGCAAATCGGCATCGCGGGTGGCAACGGGGAGGGGCAGGGACCGGTCGTCGTCAATGCGTCGATGGAATTTCTGAAGCAACTGCATTATCCCGGCGACGTCATCGCGCGTATGTCGGCCGGCAAGCCAGGCCGCAGCAGCTTCGAGACGCACTTCGAGCTGTATCGCGCGGACGCGCCCGGCGTGCTTTACGCGCGGGGCGCGGCGAAGATCGTTTGGATCGACTATGCGGCGGCCAAGTCCGTGCCGATTCCCGACCTGTTGCGTCGGATCATCGAGACGGGCGCGTCCGTCGCCCAGTAAGCTTCAGTTGCCGAGCAGCCGCTGCAGCAGTTCCGTCGCGTTGCCCGTGTCGTATTTGCGCATGAGCCGCGCGCGGTAGATATCGACCGTGCGCGGGCTGATATCGAGCACGCGGCCAATTTGCTTGCTCGTCTTGCCCGTCACCAGCTGCGCGGCGATTTCCCGCTCGCGCGGCGTCAGTTCGATCGCGACGCGCCGTGTCGCGCTCAGGTCCTCGAAAGTCCACACGCCGGCCGCATGGGGCGCGGCGCGGTCCAGCGCGCGGCCGGTCACGTGGCACCAGAACAGTTCCCCGTTCGAACGCTTCATGATGCGATCGTCGCCATACGTGCCGCGATCCACGATATGCGCGGCGATGCGTTCGCCGATGCGCGCGAATTCGTCGGGCGTCGGATACAGCACCTCGAACGACTTGCCGATGAGCGCTTCCCGTGCGGATCCGAAGATCGCGCAGACTTGCTCGTTGCAGTCCTCGATGATGCGCTCCCGCGATAGCACGAGGCCGACGGGCGCGAGATGAAACGCGGTTTGATAATCCAGTGCACGCATGTGGAATCGGGCGCCCGGCGGATCGAGGAACCAACGCGCGCGGGCAAAGACTTATGTATTTTTGCGTATTGTGCCGGATCGACCGCACAGCGTACTCTTTTCGCCAATCAAAGCGCCGCCGGGCAGGCATCGGACGGCGACGAAAACCGGTTTTCAGTCGGGTTCACACATGGAAGGGACGAACAGATGAACAAGGTCTATCCCAGCGCGAAAGAGGCGCTCGATGGCATCGTCAAGGACGGGCAGACATTCGCCGTCGGCGGATTCGGGCTGTGCGGCATTCCCGAAGCGCTCATCGCGGCGCTGCGCGATTCGGGCGTGAAGGACATCACCTGCATCAGCAATAACGCGGGCGTCGATGGCTTCGGGCTCGGCCTGCTGCTGGAAACGCGCCAGATCAGGAAGATGATTTCGTCCTACGTGGGCGAGAACAAGGAGTTCGAGCGGCAATACCTCGCCGGCGAACTGGAGCTCGAATTCACGCCGCAAGGCACGCTCGCCGAGAAGCTGCGCGCGGGCGGCGCGGGCATCCCGGCGTTCTTCACCAACACGGGCTACGGCACGGTCATCGCGGAAGGCAAGGAAACGCGTCAGTTCGGCGAGAATCACTACGTGCTCGAACATTCGCTGACGGCGGACGTCGGTCTCGTGAAGGCGTGGAAGGCCGACAAGTCCGGCAATCTGATCTATCGCCGCACGGCGCGCAACTTCAACCCGATGTGCGCGATGGCCGGCAAGATCACCGTCGCGGAAGTCGAGGAGATCGTGGAAGTCGGCGAGCTCGACCCGGACGCGATCCACACGCCGGGCATCTTCGTGCAACGGCTCGTCCTGAACGCGCATCCGGAAAAGCGCATCGAACAACGCATCGTCCGCGCGAAAGGAGAATGACCATGGCTTGGAATCGTGACCAGATGGCCGCGCGCGCGGCGAAGGAACTGCAGGACGGCTTCTACGTAAACCTCGGCATCGGCTTGCCGACGCTCGTGGCCAATCACGTGCCGCAGGGCGTCGAAGTGTGGCTGCAGTCGGAGAACGGGCTGCTCGGCATCGGGCCGTCGCCGTATGAAGAAGAAGTTGACGCCGATCTCATCAATGCCGGCAAGCAGACGGTGACGACGCTGCCGGGCTCGTCGATCTTTTCGTCGGCGGATTCGTTCGCGATGATTCGCGGCGGGCATATCAACCTGGCGATCCTCGGCGCGATGCAGATCAGCAAGACGGGCGATCTCGCCAACTGGATGATCCCCGGCAAGATGATCAAGGGCATGGGCGGCGCAATGGACCTCGTTGCAGGCGTGAAGCGCGTCGTCGTCCTGATGGAGCACGTCGCGAAGGGCGATCAGCACAAGATTCTCGAATCGTGCACGCTGCCGCTGACGGGCGTGGGCGTCGTGGATCGCATCATCACCGACCTCGGGGTGATCGACGTCACCGAAAGCGGGCTCAAGCTGGTCGAGCTGGCCGACGGCGTCACCGTCGAGGAAATCCAGCGCAAGACGGGCGCGCCGCTCGATGTGAGCAGCGTGAGCTGACGCGGCGCTGATCAGCGTTCCGCGAGGCGGGCGAAGCTGCGAGGCTTCGCCCGCTTTGCTTTTGCGCGCTCGCTCGCATCGCTGGCCATCGTCCGTTCGGCTAACGTGCGTTCGGCGGCCGGCGCGGCGCTTTACAATCGTTCAGACACCTTCCACGAGGACATTTCATGAGCGCATCCATCGTTGCGGACGCATCGCATTACACGCTCGACGAACCCCGCCAGCGCTTCGTGCAGTGCGCGAGTCCGGCCGGGCTGCATCGCATCGCCTATACCGAGTGGGGCGATCCGGCCAACCCGCGCGTGCTGCTGTGCGTGCATGGCCTCACGCGCTCGGGCCGCGACTTCGACAGGCTCGCGAAGGCGTTCGCAAGCGAGTATCGCGTGGTATGTCCGGATGTCGTCGGGCGCGGGCTGTCGGACTGGCTCGCGGATTCGCGCTATTACGGCGTCGCGCAGTATGTGGCCGACATGGTCACGCTGATCGCGCGGCTTAACGTGGAAACGGTCGACTGGTTCGGCACGTCGATGGGCGGACTCATCGGCATGGCGCTCGGCGGACTGCCCGGCACGCCGATCCGCAGAATGCTGCTCAACGATGTAGGACCGCATATCGAGCCGGTCGCGCTGGAACGCATCCGCGATTATCTCGGCAAGCCGGCGCGCTTCGCATCGCTCGAGGAAGGCGTGCGGCATGCGGCCAGGCTCGCGGCATCGTTCGGCCCGCTGACGGACGAGGAATGGACGAGCATCAACACGCCGCTCCTGCACGAGCGCGATGGCGCGTGGACGTTCCGCTACGACCCCGGCATCGCCGCGCCGTTTTCCGCGAGCACGGAGGAGCAGAACGCGGCCGGCGAGGCGTTCATGTGGCGCTCGCTCGCGTCCATCGCGACGCCGGTGCTCGTCGTGCGTGGCGAAAGCTCCGACCTGCTGTCGCGGGAAACCGTCCGAAAGATGGTCGAAACGGGACAGGCCGTATCGAGCGTCGAGGCGCCCGGCGCCGGCCATGCGCCTGCGTTTCTCTCGCACGAGCAGATCTCCACCGCTCGGGCGTTCTTTCTCGAAAACAATGTCAGCGGGGCATAATATCGGGCTGAGCGCCTGACGCTCTGTCTCGTTTTTGGACCACTTCAAAGGATCGATATACACATGGCAGTCACTCGTCACCACGTCGGCGCACGGCTTTCCGAGATCGCGATTCACAACGGCACGGTGTATCTCGCCGGGCAGATCGCCGAGGACACCAACCAGGACATCACGGGCCAGACGCGCGAAGTGCTGGGTCACATCGACCGGTTGCTGGAAGAGGCGAACAGCGACAAGTCGCATCTGCTGTCGGTGCAAATCTACGTCTCCGACATGGTGCACTTCGCCGGCATGAACGCCGTATGGGATGCATGGGTCGCCCCAGGCAACACGCCGCCGCGCGCCACCGTCGAGGCGAAGCTGGCCAACCCCGACTGCCTGGTCGAGGTCGTCGTGGTGGCGGCTCAGCGCAGCTAAGCCGTCATTGAGCCGTCATTGAGCCAACGAGCAGTCGCTTGATCCGTATGACCGAGACCGCCGTTCCCGCCGACACGCTGCCGGAGCCGTCCATCGAGGACGCGCTCGCGTTCGTGCGCGAGCACGCGAAGGACGCGCGGGTCTCGACGGGCGAGTTGCTGGTGGATCACGCGGCCGGCACCGCGCGCATCATGCAGACGCTCAACGTCGATCCTTACGCGATCGCCGCTGCCGCGCTCTTCGCGCTCGCGCCGCATCTCGACGATCCCGACAAGCTGATCGCCGAGCGCTTCGGGACGGAAGTGCAGCGGCTCGTCGCGGATGTGCGCAAGCTGCTGCGCCTCGGCTCCGTCAGTTCGCGCGCGACGCTCGCGGCGGTGCCGGAAAACACGCGCGATGCGCAGGCGGCGCGGCGTGCGCAGGTCGAATCGCTGCGCAAGATGCTGCTCGCGTTCGCGCAGGACATACGCGTGGTGCTCATTCGGCTCGCGTCCCGGCTGCAGACGCTGCGCTACTACGCCGCGCACAAGATCGAGCCATCGCCCGACGTGCCGCGCGAAACCCTCGAAATCTACGCACCGCTCGCGAATCGTCTCGGCATCTGGCAACTGAAGTGGGAACTCGAGGACCTGTCGTTTCGCTTCGAGGACCCCGCCACGTATAAGCGGATCGCGAAACTGCTCGATGAAAAACGCGTCGAGCGGGAATCGTACGTGACCGGTGCCATCGCCCGGCTGCAGAAGGAGCTGGACACCGCGCATATCAAGGCCGAAGTGAGCGGCCGGCCCAAGCACATCTACAGCATCTGGAAGAAGATGCGCGGCAAGCAGCTCGACTTCTCCGAACTGAACGACGTGCGCGCCTTTCGCGTGATCGTCGGGGACATCAAGGATTGCTACACGGTGCTCGGCATCGTGCATAACCTGTGGCAGCCGGTGCCGCGCGAGTTCGACGACTACATATCGCGGCCGAAGCCGAATGGCTACAAGTCGCTGCATACGGTCGTCGTCGGCGACGATGGCCGCGCGTTCGAGGTGCAGATTCGCACACACGAAATGCATCAGTTCGCGGAGTACGGCGTGGCGGCGCACTGGCGCTACAAGGAAGCGGGCGCGCGCGGCTACGCAGGGCAGGTCACCGCCAGCGAGAAATACGACGAGAAGATAGCGTGGCTGCGCCAGCTGCTCGCCTGGAAGGACGACGTCGAAGGCGAGGGGCAGGGCGAACAGCGCGGCTGGCAGCATCTGCGCGACGCCACGCTCGACGACGACCACATCTACGTGCTGACGCCGCAGGCGCGCGTGGTGGCGCTGCCGCACGGCGCGACGGCCGTCGATTTCGCGTATCACCTGCATAGCGAACTGGGGCATCGTTGCCGGGGGGCGCGTGTTGACGGCGCGATGGTGCCGCTCAACACGCCGCTGCAAAACGGGCAGACGGTCGAGATCATCGCGGTGAAGGAGGGCGGGCCGTCACGGGACTGGCTCAATCCGCAGCTCGGCTACATGCATAGCCCGCGGGCGCGGCAAAAGGTGCGCGCGTGGTTCAACGCAGTGGATGCCGCGGAGAATCTGGCGCAGGGCCGCGCGATCGTCGAAAAGACGCTGCAGCGCGAAGGCAAGACGTCGGTCAACCTGGATCAGCTCGCGGCCAAGCTCGGCTTCAAGGCGCCGGAGGATCTGTACGCGGTCGTCGCGAAGGACGAGTTCAGCGTGCGGAACATCGAACATGCGCTTTCGGACGCGCCGCCGCCCGAGCCGGAGGCGGAAGCGCCCGCGCAGTTCGAAAAGCGCAGCAGCGGGCAAAGCGTCGCGCAGGGCGCATCGACGGGCGTGCTGGTCGTCGGCGTCGATGCCCTGCTGACGCAGCTCGCGCGCTGCTGCCGTCCCGCGCCGCCCGATCCGATTGCGGGCTTCGTGACGCGCGGTAAAGGCATGTCGATCCATCGCGCGGACTGCACGACGTTCCAGCGCATGGCGCAGCGCTCGCCCGAACGCGTGCTGCATACGACGTGGTCGGCCGAAGTGATGGGCGGGCGCGGATCGTCGGTGTATCCGGTGGACCTTTCTGTCGAGTCGGCGGACCGGCAGGGGCTGCTGCGCGACATCTCCGAAGTGTTCGCGCGTGAAAAGATCAACGTGATCGGCGTGAAGAGCCAGAGCCGGCGAAACATCGCGTATATGCAATTCACCGTCGAGGTGTCGAATTCAGCGCAGATTCAACGCGCGTGCACGCTGCTCGGCGAAGTGCAGGGCGTGATTCGCGCATCGCGGCGCGCTTGAGCCGCACTTGAACCGCGCTTGAACGACGCCGTGAAAAGTGAACGATCGACGAATCTTTTTCGTTTCGTTGCGCAGAAACACTTGCTAAGATTCGAAACGCTCCATATAATCTCACTTCTTTCAGGCTCGTAGCTCAGCTGGTTAGAGCACCACCTTGACATGGTGGGGGTCGTTGGTTCGAGTCCAATCGAGCCTACCAACGAAAACGAGACTTCGGCGAATCCCGGTTCACGAAGTTTCACTCCGCAGAAGCGCTCAGGCGCAAAAGGCGAATAGCGAAATGGCACTTCGAACGTTGACCGAAACACATTCGGAGCGACGCTAGTCGAGGACCTCTTTCGCCTTCTGCCCTTTTCGATCTGCGGTATGTGTGAAAAGTGAATGCGGCCCCTCGATAGCGGGGCCGCATTTTTTTTGTCCCTCGGTTTCTGATATCGGTATCGCGGGGCAGTGCTTAGTCGAACTCGCCGGGCCTCGGCCGGCGTCTTGGAGAACGAAATGGTTTCGGTACGTTTGCCTGACGGGTCGGTCCGCCAATATGACCACCCGGTGACCGTCGCGGAAGTCGCGGCATCGATCGGGGCGGGCTTGGCCAAGGCGGCGCTCGCCGGCAAGCTCAATGGCGAACTCGTCGATACCTCTTATCTCATCGACCACGATTCGTCGCTTGCCATCGTGACGGACAAGGACCCGGAAGGCGTCGATGTCGTTCGTCACTCCGCCGCGCACCTTCTGGCGTACGCGGTCAAGGACCTGTTCCCCGAGGCGCAGGTGACCATCGGCCCGGTCATCGACAACGGCTTCTATTACGACTTCTCGTACAACCGTCCTTTCACGCCCGAAGACCTCGAGAAAATCGAGAAGCGCATGCAGGAGCTCGCGCAGAAGAACGAGCCGGTGTCGCGTCGCGTCGTGTCGCGCGATGAGGCGGTCGAGTACTTCAAGAGCATCGGCGAAGCGTACAAGGCCGAGATCATCCAGTCGATTCCGGAAAGCGACGAGATTCGGCTTTACTCGCACGGCAATTTCATCGATCTGTGCCGCGGCCCGCACGTGCCGTCCACCGGCAAGCTGAAGGTCTTCAAGCTGATGAAGGTCGCGGGCGCGTACTGGCGCGGCGACTCGAAGAACGAGCAGCTGCAGCGCATTTACGGCACTGCCTGGACGAGGAAGGAAGACCAGGATCAGTACCTGCACATGCTCGAGGAAGCGGAGAAGCGCGATCACCGCAAGCTCGGCAAGCAGCTCGACCTGTTCCATCTGCAGGACGAAGCGCCGGGCATGGTGTTCTGGCATCCGAAGGGGTGGTCGCTGTGGCAGCAGGTCGAGCAGTACATGCGCCGCCGCGTGAACGAAGCCGGCTATCTGGAAATCAAGACCCCGATGGTCATGGACCGTTCGCTGTGGGAAGCGTCCGGCCACTGGCAGAACTATCGTGAAAACATGTTCACGACCGAATCGGAAAAGCGCGACTACGCCATCAAGCCGATGAACTGCCCGGGCCACGTACAGGTGTTCAATCACGGCTTGCGTTCGTATCGCGACTTGCCGCTGCGTTATGCGGAGTTCGGTTCGTGCCACCGGAACGAGCCCTCGGGCGCGTTGCACGGCCTCATGCGCGTGCGTGGCTTCGTTCAGGACGACGCACACATCTTCTGTACCGAGGACCAGTTCATCGCGGAGTCGATCGCCTTCAATACGCTCGCGATGAGCGTGTACAAGGATTTCGGCTTCGATCACATCGACATCAAGCTGTCGCTGCGCCCCGAACAGCGCGCGGGCACCGATGAAATCTGGGATCGCGCGGAGCAAGGGCTGCGTGAGGCGCTGACCGCGTGCGGGCTGCAGTGGGAAGAGCTCGCGGGCGAGGGCGCGTTTTACGGTCCGAAGATCGAATACCACATCAAGGACGCGCTCGGCCGCTCGTGGCAGTGCGGCACGCTGCAGCTCGACATGGTGCTGCCGGAGCGTCTCGGCGCGGAGTATGTTGCCGAGGACAACAGCCGCCGCCGCCCGGTCATGCTTCACCGCGCGATCGTCGGTTCGATGGAGCGTTTCCTCGGCATTCTGATCGAGCATCACGCCGGCGCCATGCCGCCGTGGCTGTCGCCGGTGCAGGCCGTCGTGCTGAATATTGCCGAAAGTCAGTCGGAATATGCGGCGTCTTTGACCCAATCGTTGCAAAAACAAGGGCTTAGAGTAGAGAGCGATTTGCGCAACGAGAAGATTAGCTATAAAATACGCGAGCACACGCTGCAAAAGGTTCCGTATTTGCTGGTCGTCGGGGACAAGGAGCGTGAGGCGCAAACCGTAGCCGTGCGTGCTCGTGGCGGTGTCGATCTGGGCGTGATGCCGGTCGGCGCGTTCCTCGAACGTCTGCAGCAGGAAGTGCGGGCGTTCAAGTAAGTCACTCGCAGCGCGGCTTGTTTTTTCATTTTTAGAGGAAACGTAACATCGCTACTGATAAGTCGTCACATCGCATCAACGGTGAAATTACGGCACCGGAAGTGCGCTTGGTCGGAGTGGACAACGAGCCGCTCGGAATCGTGAAGCTGGCCGAAGCGTTCCGTCAATCGGAACAGCTCGACGTGGATCTCGTCGAAATTGCGCCGCAGGCTTCGCCGCCTGTCTGCCGTTTGATGGATTACGGCAAGTTCAAGTATTCGGAAGCGAAGAAGCAGCACGAGGCGAAACTGAAGCAGAAGATCGTGCAGGTGAAGGAAGTCAAATTCCGCCCCGGCACGGATGACGGTGACTACAACGTCAAGCTGCGCAACCTCACGCGCTTTCTCGAAGACGGCGACAAGACGAAAATCACGTTGCGTTTCCGCGGTCGCGAAATGGCGCACCAGGAAATCGGCATGCGCATGCTCGAACGTCTGAAGACGGATCTGGACGAAGTCGGTCAGGTCGAGCAGATGCCGAAGATGGAAGGCCGTCAGATGATCATGGTGCTGGCGCCCAAGAAGAAGGGCAAGTAAGCACGAGCAGCAAGACGATGGATCGCGCGCCGTCGCAAGGCGGCAGGCGCGGCATCGTCGGAAATTTCAGAGAGGCGCCGTATCTGCGGCGCTGCTCATGAAAAGCGGCGGCCTGAAAAGGCCGTCTGCACACAAGTGGAGCGTGGGTTTCGAAGGGCGGAAAGCGGTTCTGGCCAGTACGGAAGGATCAGCCGCACACCCATGACCATCTAATAAACTGGAGTAGTTTCATGCCGAAGATGAAGACCAAGAAGAGTGCTGCAAAGCGCTTCGTGGTGCGTCCGGGCGGTACCGTCAAGCGCGGTCAGGCCTTCAAGCGCCACATTCTTACCAAGAAAACCACCAAGAACAAACGCCATCTGCGTGGCGCCACGGCTGTTCATGATTCCGATCTGAACTCCGTCCGCGCAATGCTGCCGTTCGCCTAACCTCAACTAACACTCCAAGGAGCGCAACATGCCTCGAGTAAAACGTGGGGTTACCGCACGGGCCCGTCACAAGAAGATCATCCGTCTGGCCAAGGGTTACCGCGGCCGTCGCAATAACGTCTATCGCATCGCCAAGCAGGCGGTCATGCGCGCAGGCCAGTACGCCTACCGCGATCGCCGCAACAAGAAGCGTGTGTTCCGCGCATTGTGGATCACGCGTATCAACGCGGCGGTGCGTCAGCACGACATGACGTACAGCGTGTTCATCAACGGCCTGAAGAAGGCTTCGATCGAACTCGACCGCAAGGTGCTGGCTGACATGGCTGTGTTCGACAAGGCTGCTTTTGCTGCGATCGTCAAGCAGGTGAAAGCCGCCGTTGCAGCCTAATTGCGAAATTAGTACTGCGTGGTTCGCCTGAACGTTGCCGTACCAACGGCGGCGTTCAAGCAGAAAACGGGGCTCTCACCGAGCCCCGTTTTCGTTGGACGGACGGTTTTGCGCATGACTTGAGCACGCTCTGGCAGGGCACGCGCAAAACCGTAATTCAGTTAGAACTTCGACGTTGAAAAGATGGGATCAATGGATCTGGACCAGATTGTCACCGACGCGAAAAGCGCCTTTGAAAACGCCAACGATGCCGCCACGCTCGAGAACGAGAAAGCGCGCTTCCTGGGCAAATCCGGCGCGCTCACCGAGCTGCTGAAGGGCCTCGGCAAGCTCGATCCCGACGCGAAGAAAACCGAAGGCGCGCGCATCAACGTGGCGAAGCAGCAGGTCGAAGCGGCGCTCAACGCGCGCCGTCAGGCGCTGGCCGATGCGCTCCTGAATCAGCGGCTCGCGGCCGAGGCCATCGACGTGACGCTGCCGGGGCGCGGCGCGGGCGTCGGCACGCTGCATCCGGTCATGCGCACGTGGGAGCGCGTCGAGCAGATTTTCGGGACCATCGGTTTCGACGTGGCCGACGGTCCGGAAATCGAAACCGACTGGTACAACTTCACCGCGTTGAACAGTCCCGAGAATCATCCGGCGCGTTCGATGCAGGACACCTTCTACGTCGACGGCAAGGACGCCGAAGGCCGACCGCTGCTGCTTCGCACGCATACCAGCCCGATGCAGGTTCGCTACGCGCGCATGAACAAGCCGCCGATCAAGGTGATCGTGCCGGGTCGCACGTATCGTGTGGACAGCGACGCCACGCACTCGCCGATGTTCAACCAGGTCGAAGGCCTGTGGATTGAAGAGAACATCAGCTTCGCGGATCTGAAGGGCGTCTATACCGACTTTCTCAAGAAGTTCTTTGAGCGCGACGACATCCTCGTGCGCTTCCGTCCGTCGTATTTCCCGTTCACGGAACCGTCCGCCGAAATCGACATGATGTTCGAACACGGCAAGAACGCCGGCAAGTGGCTGGAAATCTCGGGCTCCGGGCAGGTGCACCCGACCGTCATCCGAAACATGGGTCTGGACCCGGAGCGGTATATCGGCTTCGCATTCGGCAGCGGCCTCGAGCGTCTCACGATGCTGCGTTACGGCGTGCAGGACCTGCGCCTGTTCTTCGAAAACGATCTGCGTTTCCTGCGACAGTTCGCCTGAAAGACGCACGGCCCGCGGCGTTCGGCAGCGCAATGTCGCAAGAAGCCGAACGAGAGAACCTCACATTTCGAACGTAGACACACATGCAATTCCCCGAATCCTGGCTTCGCAGCTTCGTCGATCCCAAACTGTCCACCGACGAACTCGCCCACGCGCTCACGATGGCCGGTCTCGAAGTCGAAGACCTGCGCGCCGTTGCGCCGCCGACCACGAAGATCGTCGTCGGGCAAGTGCTGGAAGTGGCGAAGCATCCGAACGCCGACAAGCTCAACGTCTGCCAGGTCGATGCCGGCACGGGCGAGCAGTTGAACATCGTCTGCGGCGCGCCCAATGTGTCGCCGGGCATCAAGGTGCCGGTGGCGCTGATCGGCGCAGTGCTCCCGCCGGTCGAAGCGGGCGGTGAGCCGTTCGCGATCAAGCCGACGAAACTGCGCGGCATCGACAGTCAGGGCATGCTCTGTTCGGCGCGCGAGCTGAAGCTGTCGGAAGATCACAGCGGTCTTTTGATCCTGTCCGCCGATGCGAAGGTCGGCCAGGACATCCGCGAGGCGCTGAATCTCGACGACACGGTCTTCGAGATCAAGCTCACCCCGAACAAGGCGGATTGCCTCTCGGTGTTCGGCGTCGCGCGCGAAACGGCCGCGATCACCGGCGCGCCGCTGAAGACGCCGGACATGCCGGCCGTCAACGTGACGCTCGACGAAAAGCTGCCGGTCAAGGTGCTCGCGCCGGATCTGTGCGGGCGTTTCTCGGGTCGCGTGATTCGCGGCGTGAACGCGCGCGCGAAGACCCCGCAATGGATGATCGAGCGCCTCGAACGCGCGGGCCAGCGCAGCATTTCGGCTCTCGTGGATATTTCTAACTACGTTATGCTCGAACTCGGCCGCCCGTCGCACGTGTTCGACCTCGACAAGATTCACGGTGCAATCGAAGTGCGCTGGGGCAAGAAGGGCGAATCGCTCAAGCTGCTCAACGGCAACACCGTCGAACTCGACGAAACCGTCGGCGTCATCGCGGACGACTCGCACGTCGAAAGTCTCGCGGGCATCATGGGTGGCGACAGCACGGCCGTCTCGCTCGACACCACGAACATCTATCTCGAAGCCGCGTTCTGGTGGCCGGACGCCATCCGCGGGCGCGCGCGCAAGTACAACTTCTCGACGGACGCGGCGCATCGCTTCGAACGCGGCGTGGATTATTCGACGACCGTCGAGCACATCGAGCGCATCTCGCAGCTGATTGTCGATATCTGCGGCGGCCAGGCCGGTCCCGTCGACGACCAGATCGCGAACGTGCCCGAGCGTCATCCGGTGTCGATGCGCGTATCGCGCGCGCATCGCATCATCGGCGTGGAAATCGGTGCGGAAGAGATCGCGCAGATTTTCACGCGGCTCAATCTTGCGTTCGAACGCGATGGCGATACCTTCAGGGTCACGCCGCCGCCGTATCGCTTCGATATCGAGATCGAGGAAGATCTGATCGAGGAAGTCGCGCGCATCTACGGCTTCGAGAAGATTCCGGCGCGCCCGCCGGTGGCCGCAAGCGAGATGCGCCGCACGAACGAAACGAAGCGCTCCATCCATGTGCTGCGTCACGCCGTGGCCGCGCGTGACTATGCGGAGACGGTCAACTTCAGCTTCGTCGATGCCGAGTGGGAGAAGAACTTCGCCGGCAACGAGATTCCGGTGAAGCTGATCAACCCCATCGCGAGCCAGCTCTCGGTCATGCGCACGACCATGTTCGGCAGCCTGATCGACGTGCTGCGCTACAACCTGAATCGCCGTGCCGACCGCATTCGCGTGTTCGAAGCGGGGCGCGTGTTTTTGCGCGACGCATCCGTGAAGGCGGGCGAGCTGGCGGTCGAAGGTTTCGCACAGCCGAAGATGATCGGCGGTCTCGCGTATGGTCCGGCGATCGAGGAACAGTGGGGCGCGGCTTCGCGCAACGTCGACTTCTTCGACGTGAAGGGCGATGTCGAAGCGCTCTTCGCGCCCGTCGTGCCACGCTTCGTCAAGGCCGAGCATCCGGCACTGCATCCGGGGCGCAGCGCGCGCATCGAAGTGGCGGGACGCGCGGTCGGCTGGATCGGCGAACTGCATCCGCGCTGGCTGCAGACATACGACTTGCCGCACGCGCCCATCCTCTTCGAAATCGAAGCCGAAGCGTTGATGGAACGCGCGCTGCCGGTGCCGTCGGAAGTATCGAAATTTCCGCCGGTGCGGCGCGATATTGCGATCGTCGTTGACCAGTCCGTGCCGGTCCAGGCGCTGCTGGACGAGCTCGAAAATGCCCGTTCCGAGCCCGCCTGCAAGCACGTCACGAGGGTTGCGCTTTTCGACGAATTCCGTCCAAAATCAAACACTTCCGGTGGTTTGGGAGAGCATGAGAAAAGTCTTGCCTTCCGTGTAACGTTGCAAGATACTGGCGGCACGCTTCAGGACGAAACGGTCGACACGGCGATCAGGACGCTGGTGGATCGCCTGGCTCGAGTACACGGCGCGCGGTTGCGTGGATAGCCTGCAGTTGGCCCGTCCGCAGGGATCGCCAAGTCAAAACTTGTTTCGCGCCGTTTTACCGATATGAACCAAATGAACTCGAGTGATTTCGAAGCCCTTCTTTCGGCGCAGCGCAGCGCCATGACCCGAGACAGCACTGCTTCGGGCGCGATGTCGAACGACACGCCGACGCTCACGAAGGCCGAACTGGCTGAAATGCTGTTCGACCACGTCGGCCTCAACAAGCGCGAAGCGAAGGACATGGTCGAAGCGTTCTTCGAAGTCATCCGCGACGCGCTCGAGAGCGGCGACAGCGTCAAGCTGTCGGGGTTCGGCAATTTCCAGTTGCGCGACAAGCCTCAGCGCCCCGGGCGCAATCCCAAGACCGGTGAAGCCATTCCGATTGCAGCGCGGCGGGTCGTCACTTTTCATGCAAGCCAGAAACTGAAGGCGCTGGTCGAAACGGGCGCGGAGACGAGCCTCACTCGTTGACGCGTTCCGTGCGCCGATGGGCGCTCCCTGCAGTTCGACCGCCGCGCTTCAATCGACATCACTCAAACGATGGTTGATCGACGATGGAAAAAGTCGTCTTGCCTCCGATCCCGGCCAAGCGTTATTTCACGATTGGCGAAGTCAGCGAGCTGTGCGGTGTCAAGCCGCACGTGCTGCGCTATTGGGAGCAGGAATTCACGCAGTTGAGGCCGGTGAAGCGGCGGGGGAATCGTCGGTATTATCAGCACCACGAAGTCTTGCTGATCCGGCGCATCCGCGAGTTGCTGTACGAGCAGGGCTTCACGATCAATGGCGCGCGCAACCGGCTGGATTCGCAGGGGCGCGCGATCGATGACGACGCCGCGAACGCCGACGCTCAGGCTGCAGCGGAACCGCAGCAACCGGCGGTCGATGTCGAGCAGTTGCGCAAGGAGTTGCTGCAGGTCATCGGCTTGCTGGGCGGGTGACAAGAAGAGCCGCGATCACGCATCGCGGTTTTTTTCGCCTGACGGGGCGCATTACCCCGGTGCGACGCGCGCGCTTTGCGAAGGTCCGCCAGCCGACGACCAATAGACGATGCTCGGCCCGACGCCTGATGGCGGATAGATCCGCCAATCGTCGATGCCATGATGAAAGAAGTAGAGCGCGAAGAGTCCGCCGCGATGACGATTGGGTGCGCTGACGCAGACGTACCGGCTGCCGCCCGGATAGATGCGGCCGAAACGCGCGACGCGCGCAGCACTTGCCGCGCTGAACCATCTTTCGATTTCTGCGCGGAGTGAGGATGAGGGACGATCAGGCTGAACTCGGCGTCGCGATACCGATCCGCGAGCTGACGAAGGCATTGCAGTGCCGCTCCTTAAGTGTCACGCGAAGAATAGAGTTTAAGTTGCTGACAAGCAAGTATTTGGTGTTGTTTTGGCGTCTCGGGAAGGATGCCTGGCGGCTCGAAGAAGTACGGGCCGAAAAAACAAAAAGCCCACGCGATGAAACTCGCGTGGGCTTTTTAATTTGGTCGGGGCGAGAGGATTTGAACCTCCTTGAACCCACGGTGAAATAAGGCTTTGCGGGAAGTGAGTCAGTGCAAATCGCAGAGCAAATTGACACAGTCGACGCGAGTATAGCACGCGACTCCATGCGGACTGCATAGCGAACGATGCGAGTCGAACATGGTTAAAATGCCCGATCTTGGTGATCGACGGCCGGGCTATGCGTTCGCTCGACCGTCTAGCGATCTTCTCCACAATCAGTTCTCTTTGAGGCAATGATGGCGTTCAATGCCCGCGTTTACCGTTTCTTGATAGCGTCGCCGTCTGACGTTAGTGAAGAGCGCGACGTCGTTGTTCGCGCAATTCAGGATTGGAACAATCGGAACGCTGCCGAGCTTGCTGTGACGGTGTTGCCTGTCCGTTGGGAAACGCACTCCCGCCCGGATTTCGGCCGCCCTCAATCGCTGTTGAATGATCAAATCGTCGATGGCTGCGACGCGTTGATTGGTGTTTTTTGGACGCGCATCGGCACCAGCACGGGCATCGCGGAAAGCGGCACGCTGGAAGAGATAGAGCGAACAGTGGCAGCCGGAAAGCCGGCGATGCTTTATTTTTCGTCTGCGCCGCAGAGTCCAGACCACATCGACGTCGACCAACTCGTCAAGCTACGTGGCTTCAGAAGTGCAGTACAAAATCGTGCGCTTGTGCAGACTTATCGCTCTGTCGATGAATTCAAAGAATTGGTCGTACGGCACATCGAAGCACAGGTTCGGCAACTGATGACTGATGAGACAGGCGTTGACACTGGAGGCGCAACCTCGCCTCAAGCGGACATAGAGGTCCGCCTCGACGGGCAGGCGATGAAACTGGACGGCGTTGCAGCCGACGGTCTGACAGGCCATGTGACGACAAAATTCGTCACAATCGCGGCTCCGGAAACCATCCCTGACTTCGTCTCTTCTTCCAGCGACGAAGCGTCAACGAATCCAGGCTCGCTCGGTCTTTTGGCCGGCGCAATGACGCTTGTCAACGTTAATTACTATCGCGAAGTGGCGGCTTGGCTACGAGATGGGGCTGCCTTCAGGAAACTTGGCTTGGCGATCCGCAACGCAGGCACTATGGGGGCTAGAGACGTCTACTTCGAGGTCGAAATCGTTAGCGATAAGCCGATCTCGGTAGTTCAAGAAAAGGACCTAGTGCTGTCTCGGCCTGCGACGACAAATGCGTGGTCAGCGAATAAGGTTGTCGCGGTGCACGAGAGATCAGAAACGTGGGAGTTAAAAAAAGACGTGGGGTCTATGCAGCCTCAGCGGACGATCGACTTAACTTTCGATGCATTCATCGGGGCGTGGGAAGACTGCACAATTAGCGTCCACATCACGATCTATGCGGATATCCTTTCAACGCCGACGAGACGATTACTCACGCTGGAGTGGACGACGTCGGAGAAAGTGTCGGACGTGGCACAACTAACGAGAGTACTGAACAAGCGGCAGCCCGCCAATGATGGTAGCGAGGTTTCGGCCGATTGATCGTGACTCGATTCGAACGCAGAGTCATTCCCGAACGGGTGTATCTAGAACGCAGGGATCGATAACGGCCTGCGAGACCACAGCCGACATACTCTTCCGCGCTGCTCGGCTTGCCAAGTTCATTCCCGTTCGCCGTGCTTATTCTTCAAGGCGAGGATACGCGCAAGACGGAGGGCGTCCCGGCGGGTTGACGCCTGCCGGATGGCGGCAACCAACTGTTCAGTGGTTACAGTATTCGCCGCGAGTAGCTTTGCGTCGCGACGGGCTTGTCGGTTCCAGTTGTCGCACACCTTGCAAGTGGCTCTAACCGCGAGACGATGATCGGCCTTTGAGTAGAAGTCGATCAAGGGCTTCGATTCCCGGCAGCACGTACAGATTTTCGAAGATACGGTCATTGGTTTCTCTTTGCCCGGTGTCGATCCGGGAATGGTTGTGAGTTACAGGGATTGGCGGGCCCCGAATCGGGCCAGCATACCGAACGCCTTCCCGGTCTTCGGGATGCTCGCGAGTTCGGCTTCGCGTTGCGCCTTCAGTTCGGCGCGTGTCTTTCGACGCGGCTTGATGCCCGCTGCGCGGTCGGCTTCGCGTTGTGCGGCATGGGCGGCTTGCTGCTCACGCCACGCCTCCATGCCTTTCTGCATGAATGCACGGTTCTGGCGACTGGCGTTCGTGCATCCAGCGCATCGCGCCATCAGGCCGTCTTTGCTGCGGCTGTCGCGCTTGAACGACGGGGCCGGAAGCCGTGCATTGCAGCCGAGGCACAGCTTCGCCGCGACGCCGGGGGTCTTCCGGCGCATGTTGAGGTTTCCGCGCAGAAGATTCAGGGGGTTGCCGTCGCAATGGTGGTAGGTATCGCCGTCCGTCAGGTCATACAGGACGGCGACTGCCGAATAGCGGGAATCGTCGTCGCCCTGTTTAACGAGACGCACCTGACCGTCCACGAGATGCCACCGGGTCGGACGATAGCCAGCCTCACAGAGCTTTGCGTAATGCTCCCGTTTAAGGACTGCTGCAAGATCGGGGCGTCCGTCAATCGGAACGTACTGTCGCCCATCGCGGCAATAGGGTAGGTAAATCGCGCGGTGGTCGATGGCCCCGCCTGACTCGACGTGGGCAAAGGGGTCGCGGCGAATCGCTTGCTTCTCGGGAGTGGTCAGCGGGGTCTCGTGCTTGCGAGAGCGGGTGACTCGGGCGACGTCTAGAAACGGCGCGAGCTTCGAAGCGAATTCGCTGGGAGCAACTTGGATCATGGTTGTTTTTCAGTCTGTTGTGCGCCGATAGCGCGGCCCCAGACCCATCGCAGAACGCGGGGTCATCGGGTCGGCTTGGAGTGGGCGCGGGAGTTGGTAAGAGTGTTGCAGCGACGGCGCGGGCCTCTCTTCGAATCGCGGGCCGTCAACTTGAATCCACGGGAGTCCCGGGGCTTCCTGTCGGAATGTCGCTTCGGGCCACGAGCCGGGGCTGTGTGTGGGATCGGGGGCGGGGCCGATCTCTTGTCCTTCCGGGCCAAGCCAAGCGAAGCGGCGCTCGCCGTAGGGCGGGACAGGGCGCGGCTCAGTCTTCCAGCTACAGGCCATTACGTCACAGCCTCGGCGGCGACGCGGAGATTGGAGCGGCGAAGGTCGTGGACCTTCCCGTTGATCGCTTCGACCGCTTCGCCGTCCAGTGCGCCCTGCGATCTTTTCAGGTCAGCGGAAGAGTTTCGGCGGACGCAACGCATTGCTTCACAAAGGACTCTTGCAGGAGTCGCGTGGCAGCGAGAACATTCCCCGGCGCGTATCGCATCACGCGCTTGCCCTCTCGGCAAACTTGCCCGGCCTTGCGCCGGGCTTTTTACGAATAGGTAGTTTGCCGGGGAGCCAAGTTCTCTTTGGAGACTGACCGCGCCATAGGGCCGTGCCGAATTGATCGAAGTCACTCCGCGACAGCGTCGGCCGGCAGTGGTTTGCCAATTTCGACCGGCGAGTGATAGCGATATGCCGTCTCGCCGGGCTTCGTTGAAATGCAGCCCATGCACGATTCATCGAGCAGCAGCATGCCGGTGACGATGTTGTCGCCATTCGCGACGAGAAGAACGGGGTAATTCATGGTTGGTGTGTTCCTGAGATTGAGAGGTGAGCGCCGCTTGCGCGACTAGGCGGTCACGTGTGCGTCACGTCGATGACGGCGTAACCGTTGTTGATGTTGTTCGACCAGGAGCCGTTGGCGAAGTCGGAGGGCGGGTAAGCGGGGCCGTAGGGGTTGACCGTATACGCGATGTTTCGAACGGTCACGGTGCCATCCGAATTGATTCGCGCGAAGCCGGTCGTGAACTGCTGCATGCCCTGCCATGACCCGTTCGGGTTCTGGGCCGGGTTCAGAATCTCCATGCGGCAGTACTGCTGATACGCGATGAGGGCGAGTTGCTGGCCTGCGTACTTCGCGACGCTCGGGAATGTGCCTACTCCCTGAATGTCTGCGACGTACCGGAGCGGCATGCGGCCGGTGTCGTAAAGCAATTGGTTCGCGTCGCCGCGAATCTGCATGCCGTAGTTCAGGCCCGACGGCTGATATGGCCCATACACCCAGTAAGACAAGGTCGTTCCGGGTAGCCCCTGAAAGTGGACCTGCATGCAGCCGTTGCCTGTCCATCGCCCCGCCATCGCTGCTCCGTATGGCGTATTGAACGCAAGCATCTCGCCGGGGTTCAGCGGAATGTCTACCTGACAGAAGCCGGAATTGAGGCCGTTAGGTATCTGCGTCCCGGTCACGGTGGCCTTTCGAAGCAGGACCATATGCATCGACTGGCCGTCTACCTGTAGGACGTTGCTGTCGTTCCGCACTTGGATACCGGCAGGCATCAGCGAACCCCATAGACGAGCGTGCAGACCTGCGCGGGCCAGTACGAAGGGTAAGAACCCTGCGATCGCGTCCAGTACAGGTTATTGCCGGAGAAGTAGAAGGACGGGCAGGTCATCCACGCGTTGATGTTGACGTGGCCTTCCGTGTTTGAGTTAGCGTTGATCTGCGTCGAGGTGTCCAGCAATGGAATGCACCACGGAATTCCGTTGCTGAATAGGGAACTGGTGATAACGCCTGTCCCGTAGCCGATCTGCGTGGAGCCGATGTAGCGACCGATAAAGTCGCTGGTGTCCCAGATGACGTTACCGCTTGCGTCCCACACTTTCATACCTTGCGGCATCAGTCGCCCGCTTGCTTCAGGTGGAACACGGCGCGAACGATGCCGTTCTCGTCGATGATCTCTGCGGTCTCGCCGTCTGCCGTGATCGTCACTGGGCCGTCGAGTCGATAGACGATCGGCGTCACGAAGCCGCGATTGCTCGCGGCGACGTCACGCGTTGGGGCATCAGCCATTAATCAGCCCGCGCTTGATGAGTTCGGCGCGAGCGGCTGCACCTTCATCCATGCTCGCCTGAATGTGCGTCACATGCGGGTCCGTGCCACGCCAGATGGCCCGCATTTGTTCCGGCGAGTACGTTGCGGGATCGCGCCAGACTTCCATGCGGCCTTGGTCGTCGCGAAGCGGTACGCCGTCAGCATTGAGCGTCACGAAGCGGCCATCAGGCGCACGGCCGATGTATTGAGGGTTGCCCGTATGGTCACCGATCACAGTCGGGGCGGCGTCCGTGCTTCCGGCGAGGACGGCGTTCGGGTCGCGAAGAAAGAAAGTCATGTTGGTTTCCAGTAGAGGGGTTAGCGAATGCGGTTAATCGGGTGGACGTTATCGGTCTCGTGGCGGCGCTGATACGCGGCCCACTCGTCGGTCTCGCGCTGCACTCGCGCTTTTGCGTAATCGGCAGCGCATTCCGGTTGCGTGGGCGGCTCGACGCCACCGCTGAACGTACTCGTCGCCCAGCGGATAGCCCGCGTCAGGTCTTCTTCAAGTACGTGAATCGCCGTGAAGGCGACGGGATCGCGCTTGTTCTTTTCGAGGGACGATGCAGCAAAGCGGAGCGTCTCGACGCGCGTGCGATAAGACGGACTGAGGGCTTCGAGGGTGTCCGCGACGGCGTTGTAAGCCTTCGGGGTATCGGCTGCGCGGAGGGCGTCGAGGGCCTTCTGGGTCTCGATTGCTCCCAGACGTTGCGCGGTCTGTTCCGGGGTCAGCGGTGCGCAGCCTGCCGGAACGCGGAAGAACGGATGGTCTTTATGGTGAGTCATGGTGGAAAAGGAAAAACCCGCCTGAGTCAGCGGGTTAGAGATGTTGCGGCCCGTGTCGATCGGGCAAGCGGGATAGGGTTACAGCAGGTGGGACTTGCGTTTCTGGCGTCCGATGTACAGAGCCAAGAGGAGGTCATGCGCCGCGATCGGAACACCGCGCCCCATGTCACGCTCGAAGCGGGCGAGCAGGGCGTCGAAGCCTAGGGCACTTTTGCGGGTGTTGCATGTCCGGCAGAGATACGCAGTGTTCCCTTGTTGATAGGGCAGCGCGACGTCGATACGATCTAAATGCAGCTTACGAAAGTCGGAAGGACGAGCGCCGCAACACGCACATGCGCCGGTCTGGATCGACTCAAGGTATGCGGGCGTTAAATCGGTCACCGGGCCACGCTTACGGGCGTCCCTGATGTCAATTGCGGCCCAGTGCTTTTGCGCGTATCGGGCGTCCGCGATGAGACGGCGTTCTGGGTTCGTTTTCCGCCAGCGAAGGGCGTTCAAGGCGTGACGCTTGGGGTTGGTCTCGCGCCACGCTGCCGACGCGGAGGCGTCGCAGAGCTTGCATAGGGACTTCAAGCCATCGCGGCGGGTCGCGTCGCGATAGAAGTCGGCGAATGGCTTATCGACGCCACACTTGCGACATCGCTTAGTTTGGAGGGTGGTGTGCATTCTGACGGTGTAGGGCTGCGTTTGAATCCCGGCGACTTCGCTGCGATGACGTCGGCGGCACGGGCTGTGTTGAGGAGAGTCATGAAAAGCGCCTCGGAGTAGACGTCCTCGCTGAGGTGATCGACGGGGAATGTGCTCGCCCCGCCAAGCTGCCAGAGGGGATAAAGAACCGAGCTTGTGCGCCCGCCGATGATCTTTACTTCCTCCAGCTTGGCGATATAGCGGCGAACGTGGCCCGTCTGCTTGCCGGTCAATTGCGCATACCACCGCGCCAACTGGTCGATGCCGGGAGTGAGGCCCCGACGACGATTTCGGAACTTCAAGGCAAACAGAGCGAAGGCGCGGACCTCCGGACGGAGTTCCGAGAGGATGAATCCCCGCTGAAGCTGGCGTTCACTGGTGCGGATTGGATAACGGTAGTCGGCGCGTGAGCGGGCTTCTGAGTCGCTGAGAATTTCGCCGGTTTTCTCGTCGAACCACTCGACTACTACTGGAGCAAGATATCTCTCGACGCGCTTGCGCTTCGCCTTCCCGATAACCGATGCGCCGTTTCCGGAACCCAGCGTTATGGGGTAGTCGAGCTTTCGCCACTTGGCCTCGATGGTGTACGGGCGAAGGCAGGCGACGGCCTTGGGGTCGTTGGTCGGTTTCATGGGAAAAAAGGAAGGGGGCTGCGCGGACGGATGTGTCCGGCGAAAAGGGGGAGAACCGTTACCGGCCGCTCCGAGACGCAGGGGGAACGTTAGGGTCCTCTTACCATGTGCGGTTTTATCCGCGACACGTTCTAGGGTCGTCACCCTGTGCGGGTTTAATTGGCGCTCGTACAGGGTCGCCTATCATGTACGAGCTTATTGACCATCCACGGATCGGCCCGCTGCCTCGCCCGGGTTAAGCGACACCATGAACACGAAGACTTTTGAATTTGCCCCCGGCATGAACCTCCGCGTCGTCGAGATCGAGGGTGAGCCGTGGTTTGTAGCGAAGGACGTTTGCGACGCGCTGGGACTCGACGTCTCAGATTCGCGCAAGACGCTGGACGATGACGAGCGCGTTCTACTCAATGCCGGACAGTATCCGGGTTTGCCGAATCGCGGGGCCGTCGCAGTCAGCGAGTCAGGCTTCTACAGCTTGGTCCTCAAATCGCGTAGACCCGAAGCCCGAGTCTTCCGTAAGTGGGTGACGTCCGTGGTCCTCCCGGCGATTCGCCGCGACGGTGCATACGTCTAGGGCGAGTGGTGCGACTTCCCTTCACGGGAACTCACTCACTGTCCCGCACCTGTCCAGCGTCAAGGTTCAGCGCCCGGAGCTTCTGTAGCTTTTCCATTGGCGTGAGTGTCTCGTCTGCGAGGACGGCGGCATGGGCAGTCGAGGGCGGGGCATAAGGGTCGTCGGGCGTCTCCTCGACGGTCTCGGGATGCGTGACCGGCCGCAGGTACGTTCGCATATGGTCCTCCCTCCACGCCCGAATTTTTCGCTTCACCCAGTGGCGTTCGCCGTCCTTACCTGCCCACTGGAAAGGAAGTTGCGCGAGACGTCGGAGACGGCCTTGCTTCTCAATTAGTGCGCGGTCTCGGGCGTCTTGGCGGGCTTTGTGTGTCGCTGCGAGGGCGGCGGGCGTCATGTTGCAATGGAGCTGTGTCCAAGTCGGATCGCGGCGATTCTTGTACGTCTGCTTCCGTGCTTTTGATGCGGCAATGTCGGCGGCTGGGTCGTCATGGTAGCGGGACCGGCGAGCGGCGCGTGTGCATTCCTTGCAGTCGAGGAAGTAGGCCGATGCCGTCCATTCGGAATCGGCGCGGCGTCGGTAGAACTCGGAAATGGCCTTGTGGCGTCCGCACTTTCGGCATGTGCGATCTGTGGGCGGCGGTTGCCAGCGGGAGAGGGGCATGGAATGAGGGAAGAATGGGCGGCAAACTGGAGGAAAGCGGGAAGGTCATCCACTTTCTGAAGGGTGAAAGCCTTACGGGACAAGGGTTCCGAGCGCGTGCTCTAGATTTAATACAGAGATGCGCGGGAGGTCGCTGGGAGTCGCTGAGACGTTTCGGTCGGGACGGCGACGGGCGCGTGCTCGCGGGTGCGTTTAAGCGTGTCCGCTACTGAGAAGTGTCCGGGACACTGGAGCGCCATCCACTTTCTGAGGGGCGAAAGCCTTATGAGACAAGGGTTCCGACGTGTTGCTTAGAATAGATAATGTGACACGATGGACGGCCGCAGGAAATCGACCATAGCGCTCTTCGAGCGGCAGTAGTCAGCGACGCTCAGGCCAGTGCGGCGAACTCTTCGAGATCATCGGACGTCGCCGCGAATCGCTTGGACGACACTGGATACCGCACCAAGGAAACCATTTTGATATTGGTCGAGGACGGCTCAGGCCGTCTCTTAGAGGTCTAGCGGCCTCGGAGCGTCACCCTGTGCGGTTTTAATCGCCCATACGAAAAAGCCCGCGCGAGGCGGGCCAGAGACTACGGAGCGGGGCGTGTCAGTGTGCGGTCGCGTGGGCGATCATCATGTCGCGCAGGATCGTGCGGAGCGTCGCGAGGGCTTCCGGCGTCTCGGGGTGACGACCGCCAGTCAGCACCGTCTGTTCGGCGATGATCGCGACGCCATACTCGCGCAGGTTGTCGCTGGTCACTTCGAGGTCAAAGTCCCGCTTGAGCGTCTTAGCGGCCGTCTGAGCAGCACGGTTCACTTGAGCGATGACCTTGGCAGGAGCGTCGATCTGATTCGTTTGCATGTTGTTATCTCTTATGGCTATGCGATGCGGGCAACGTTCGGCGCTTTCGCCGGGATCGCTGACCTGCTATCGTGTGCCCGGTGACTCGTCCGGGCGACTAATGAAAGGTTCTGCTTGGCGGTAGTGCTGTCTCTTACTTGTTCGTGCGGGTCACTCCTCCTTTTCTGAACTAATCATTCCAGCAGCCCGAAGGGCACGCGCGACGGTCGGTCGAGTTGTCCGCAGCGTGTCGACGATCTCGCTGTAGCTCATTCCCCGCGTGCGTAGGTCGACGATTCGACGGTGCATATCCGCGTCCGCTTTGCGGCCGGCGTATGCCTTTGGAACGGCCCCCGACTCTTCAAGCTCTCGGCGCTTCGCTATGCCCTGCGCAGCCCGCTCCCGACGTACCTCGTAATCTTCCCTCGCTTTAGCTGCGGCCAATTCGATCATTAGGTCACGCAATGCCGACTTGATCGCGTCATGGGTCCAGTCGGTTCTCTGGGCTTGTGTGGCCTTCAAGGCGTCCCAGGTCATCGGGACAAACTTAGCGACGATCAGAAGCCCCGCGTCGCGTAGGCGTCGCTTCAGCGTCTCCCAGTCGTCCTGGGTCAGCCGGGACAGCCGGTCAATCCCTTCTACCAATAAGACGTCACCGGGTTCCGATTCGTCGATCAGCCGGTCAAGCTCTGCGCGTTCGAGCTTCGCGCCGCTTGCGTTCTCCGTGTAGAAGGTCAGGCGCTTCACGCCATGATCGGCGGCGAAGGTCGTCAAGGACTCACGCGCACGGCTGGCGTCTTGATCTGCCGTCGATGCGCGGAGGTATGCGCGGACTGTCATGCACTGCTCCGGTTACGTTTGAGTGAGCGGATCGTAACCGGTAATGGAAAGGCAGTCAATAGGCTAGTTACGTAACCAGTACGCTACCCGGTCAAGTAGCAACGGTTCGGTATGCCCTAACGTACCAGCCAGCGCGGACCATCCAATCTTGCTTTTCTGACTCAACGAAGTACGCTTTCCCTGGGAAGGTCTTGTATGCATTGGGGAGGTGGTTATGCGAACCGTCGAGGACGCTCTGCGTACATTAGGTCGAATTGAAACGAGCATGGCAACGGTGGAACTCGCCCTAACGCGTTTGCGATTTACAGCCGATCGGCCTGCGCCGGGCGACGAGGAAGTGCTTGCCGCTCTGCTTCAGACGGTCGAAAGCCTTAATGAATGCGCGACGCTTCTCGCGGGCTTACATACAACCGCGCTGTTGGATGTCGAGACGATTCGGCAAAGCAGCAGGGCGAGGCGTCCGCCTGCGGGCCTACACGAGCAGGCCGCGAATCCGCAGTCGCCGACATGTCTAAGCCTTGTGTCAGCGAGCATTCCCGGATGGTCGCGGTCAAAAGCCTAGGCGGGGCCACCGGGGGAATTTTCGTTGCGCGGCGGAACAAACCTTATCTCGCATCTCTGGGCCAAAAAATAAGCAGGAGTCCTCCCTGGGACTCTTTCGCCATCCCTTGCCGGCACGGGTTAGCTTCCGTTGCTTCGGCCGTCTACCAAAATTTTTCAGAATTTCGGGACAGCCGGTGTCTTCCTCGCGGCCTATAAGTCATCGCATCGTCAGATAACTTCAAAGCAAGAAGGGCAGACAGCATGACAACACCCGGAGCCGTACCGTTATCAGAAGTCGCCGCTAGGACTCAGCGGCTCGTCATTGCGTGTTCGCGTTGCGTTCGGCGCGGTAGGTACACCACAGCGCGGCTTGTGGCGACTTATGGGGCGGACTTCCCGCTGACCGATCTCGGCGCGGAATTAGCAAACTGCACGCGACGATCAGCGTCCGCGCATCACGAACGATGCGACGTGTATTTTCCGGAGCTTGTCGCGATCCTGCACGGTGGCAATGGGACGTCCGGGAACTCAGCAAATCTCCCAGCGTCGCCGGAACGTCTCTATACCGTCGCTATGCCGCTTTAGCTATTACGGTTCGGGACGTCGGGTCACACTACTCGCGGGGCCTCACTTGCAACAATCGCGACGCCTCGCGCATCAGATCGGCGCTGCGCTGGAGGGCGTCGGCGGATTCGAGGAGAACGGCGGCGAGGCGGGCCTGATCCACAGACTGCGGCTTTACCGGTACGGTGAGATTCCGGCGCGGCTTAGGCGTCGCAGGCCGTCCCATGATCCGCTCGCGATACCATTCGCGCATCTCCACGGGAACAGCCCCATGCTTAGGCGGTTTCAGCTTGTACTCTGCCCAGCTTTCCGCAGTCAGGCGCATCTTACGTGGAAGGTCCCGGAAGTCGTGGGAGTCGCACCAGCGATGGAATGCTGACTCGCTGACGGACTGAAGCCGTCCGACGCGAAGCGCCAGGCCGAGCGTGTACCACTCCGCTCGCCTGACGTGATTGGTTGCTTTGATCGTCGCCCATGCCTGTTGCCCACGGGCGACGATCGCCGCCGTGTCAGTAATTGAGATGTCGTCGAGTGTCTTCACGGTGCTTGTCCTCTTTGATTCGCGGAGTATCGGCAGGCGGAAGCAAAGTGTTGCAGGAGTCCCTTCGTCGCAGTCGGGTTATCCGATGGTCATTACTGTCTGATTGCGTGTGCTGGGGGTAATGCCCGTGTCAAGTCCCGGTGGCGTGGGTGCTCGTTGCATTGTGTCTGACCTTTAGCCCTGATAGGCTGTTGCCGCGTGATATGCGCTGCCATAGTCGGGCAGGCGATGTCCGGGCTGCGACATCACACAGGCGTCGAGGCGCACAAGAGAGAAACCGAGAGAGGCTTGCTTGTCGAAAGTTAAAAACCCAATTCTGTTTTCGTCCCAGTTCGGCATCAAGCCGGGAGTGTTGGAAGCGGCGGGGTTGCTGGACCCCTTCCTGAATGTCGACACTCCGCTATTCATCGATCCGATTCTCCTCTCGAAGTCTGGGCACAAAGTCATTCGCGTTGATGCTCTTGCAGCCTTTCGCAAGCACTTTGACAGTTTCCTTCGCTTGCTCCAGATGTCGGAACGGGAAGGCGATGCGGCATGGAAGGCCGCTGAACGAGTATTGGACCTGAGCGAACCGCCAGATAACGGACTGGGATATGGCGGAAGCCGTCGCGGAGGATCCTCGCGGCCGGACGCTGTTCGCGATGCAATCATGCGCACGTCCAAAGAAATCATGAGGCTCGGGAGCAAAGACCCCGAAATGCTAGCTTTAATGGGATTCTTCGAGGAGGACGTTGGTTCGGACACAATCAGCGACTTCACCACTCGCGCCATCGTGAAGCAATTGGCGACCTTGACAGAGCAATTCTGCGTCTCGAACGGCGTTCCGACTTCTGATGGAGACGGTGAGGATGACTTCAGTCTGCCGTTCTTCGATTTGGGAAACGGTAAGCGGAAATCTGTGATTTTGGTACCCAGTGACATCGTGCGCGAACTGCCGATGGCCAACGACGTCTCCGAAATATATGAGGCGGCGTCGCAGAACGCGAAAATTCGTGATCGCGTGAACGCTTTCCTTGGCGAGGGGGCGCGGCACTCGCTGGCCGAACGGAAGGCGGCGATGAGGAGTGCCGCGCTTGAATCTGCCGACCTGTTTGCGCTTTTCTTGAAGGTCGTTAAGGAGTTCGCGCGTTCCTACAGCCAACAAGAGGACGTGCTCGGTTATGTGAAGCTCAAGGAGATGCTCCTACAGGACGTCGGCGCGTTCAAGGTCGCAGAGAAGTTTGACCTGACCAGCGGACCGGACAAAGTCATCGACGTGGTGCGACAGTGCCTCGAAATGTTCAAGCATCACGTCGAGAAGGGAAACCTGTGGGAGGCGCTATGGGCTGGTGATACCCCAAAGCGCGAGCGGGCCTCTCAACTCCTTTTCTTTGCTATTGCAGATTCCTTCTGTAAAGCAAATAACATCGACATCTCGCCCGAAGCCAATATGGGCGGCGGACCAATCGACTTCAAATTCAGCAATGGCTATGAGGTCCGAGTACTCGTCGAAATGAAGCGATCACAGGGCGCGGTAAAGCATGGCTACGAGCGGCAACTGGAGATTTATAAGGACGCGGCGCGTACCTCGCACGGCATTTTCGTCATTATCGACTACGGCGGGTTGGGAGCGAAGCTCGCAACGATCGAGCATATTCGAGACGAGAGACTTGCGGCAGGCGAGGCTGCGTCCGAGATTATCGTAGTAGACGCCTCGCGCAAGGAGTCAGCGAGCAAACGCGAATAGCGCCCGGTTCGTCAGCTTGGGGATGCCCCCGGATATTCGAGCCGGTCTAGTGCCTCTCTCATGGCCCTCAGACTTGCCGTGGCTGTGTACACCTTCCGGCCGCTCGAACCCGTCGCGGCGTGCCCCGTGATTGCATCGGCAGTCGCTTCGCCCACATGCTTCTCAGCGAGTGCGGAGCGAATCCAGTGTCGGAACTTGTGCGATCCCTCAAGCGGCCCCGACGGCAAGCCGACCGCCTTGCGAAAGTACCGGAACCACTGACCGGCCGTATCACTCGGGCCTCGTGCGCGTCCGCACATGCTTGGCATGGCGTCTCCCGTGTGCCCCATGACGCCCTCTAGCCAATTCGAGAACCACGGGTCGGCAAGGAGATGCCCAGCGAGCGGGACGACGCGTTCGGATTCTTGCGTTTTCACGGTCCCGGCCTCTGCGGTGATCTTGATGGCGACTATGCCATTTCGCGTCAAGAAGTCTTCGCGACGAAGCTGCGCAATCTCGCCGATGCGTGCGCCCGTATGCAGAAGCATTAGAAGCAGGGCGCGACCGTCTGCCGGGTCAACGTCGTGCCATCGTGGCGTATCGCTCATGCTGTCGCTGAACAACTTGTGCGAGTAGATGCGTTTAAGCTGCTCATCGGTCCACGGCTCGCGCTTCTCTGCGCCGACGCTTGCGTCAATCGAAAGATCGAACGGATTGAGCGGAATGAGATCGTCCTTAACAGCGATGTTCATCAAGGCCGATATGGCGGACGCGTGATTGTTGGCGGTCTTCCGCCCGAAGCCCCGAGCCTTCTCATCGAGCAGGAAACGCACGAACATCGCGCCGGATGCCTTCGTTAGTTCCGTCACCGGGACTGCGCCCACGGCCTGCTCGAACAGTTTCAGTGCATGCTCTGCGCGGCTAATCGCGTTCGGCTTGGCGGACGTTCGTGTCTTCCATGACGGCAGGACGTCGCGAAGAGTCACCGGGGGCGCGGCGGGTTCTACGGGCGTTGCGGGTTCCTCGGACGCCTTCGGGATGTCATCGGGCGGCGGAAGCTCGGGCGGCGTATCCACCGGCTCCCCTTGATCCCGCTGCGTGATTCCCTGCCACGCCCGAACGAGCGCCCGCATGATGCGCTGAAGGGCCAATTGGCCGTCTTCGGTATCCCATTCGACTCGGACTGAAAGCGCGGCGCATGCCTCGTCGGCGAAGCGACGGGCAATGTCCGTGTTTCCGGTAGCGGCTGCAAGCTGAAGCGCTTTGCGTTGATCTAGGTTCAATCCAGCAACGATCTCAAGCTGCCCGGGCGTCATGCGCTGGCTCCCCGCGTCCCAGCCGCTGTATGAGTCTCGATTCTCCAGCGCCGCCGTGACCTTCAGACGCTTGGCAAACTTTCGGCTGGTGTGGATTCGGGGGTTCGCCCGCGCGTAGTCATCGAGTTCCAATACGAACCGCTCTACGTCTCGCGTGATGTACGCCTCAAGGGCAGGGGTAAGAGCCACGAATGGCGCAGGCCGTGACTTGTCCCGGAGGGCTTGGAATCGTTCTCGGTACTCGGCAATGATGCGGAGCGCTCGCGTGATTGCCTCGTCACGATCGGACGTCTCAAGGCTTTTACGGTAGGCGTCGGTTTTCGGCTTGCCGGTCTTTGGGTCGCGGAAGTGTTGCTGCAGGTCTTTCGGAACCCCGATGCGAAGCTGAAAGATCGCGGAACCGGGGCGAAGGTAGACGCCAGCGGGAAGGGCAACGGGCATATCGGTCATCTCCGTATTTTGACACGGCGATTGACACACTAGAACGACACACCCGAAAAACAGAAAGCCCGGAGAGCCTTGTCAGTACTGGCTTCCCAATACTGGCGCGGTTCTCCGGGCCTTATTTCTGGTCGGGGCGAGAGGATTTGAACCTCCGACCACCTGCACCCCATGCAGGTACGCTACCAGGCTGCGCTACGCCCCGAAAGAGCGAAAGTATATCAGAGCGAATCGAATAGTAGAACTGCTTCGGCGATTTTTGCTGCAAACGTCGCAAAATCCACCTTCGACGCGCCAGGGATCACGAAGCCGCGGCAGCCGATGCCTCGCCGGCGGTCACCGCGTCCTCGGTCTCATCGACCGCACGCGCAGGCGAGGCCGCCGACTGCTGGCGCTTGCGAAAACGCATCGCCATCACGAGCGCCACGGCGCACGGAATCAGATAACCGAAAATGCGCCCGGCCCAGGCCATGCGCGACGCGACGCTTTCATACTGCGTATGGTTCCTAACAATTTGGGCGCTCACCGAGCGATTCGGACAGGAAGTCGATGAACGTACGGACCTTCGTCGTCATATATTTACGACTCGTGTACACGGCGTAGACCGACGGCGCGAACGCCCCATACTCGGGCAACAAGTGCACGAGCGCGCCCGACGCCAGTTCCTCGTCGATCATCCACACAGGCACGTAGGCGAGCCCCATGCCGGCGTGGACGAGTTGCAACACCATCGAGCTGTCGTTGGTTTTCAGCACCGCATGATTTTTCACCGAAAAGACGCCGTCCGGGCCCGTCAGCGTGACGGACTCGATGTTCGTGTAAGTCGGCAGGACTAGGCGATGGCGCGCGATATCCTCCGGATGGCGCGGCTCGCCGTGCCGATCCAGATAGGCGCGCGAGCCGACCAGCACGAACGGCGTCTTGCACAGCGGCCGTACGATCAGCGAGGGCGACGGCTCCGATGTCGCGCGCAGCGCCATGTCGTAACCTTCCTCGACCAGATCGACGAAGCGGTTCTCGAGGCGCAGATCGACGAGCACGCCGGGATACCGCGCCTGATACGCGACGAGCAAATCCGCGAACCGCCGGTTCGCGAACCAGCCGGGCGCCGTCACCTTCAGCACGCCTTGCGGCTGCGCCGTCTGCATGCCGACCGCCGCTTCGGCCGCCTTCAGAATGTCGAGCGCTTCGCTGCACTGTTCGTAATAGACGCTGCCGGCTTCGGTCAGGCTCAGATGCCGCGTCGTGCGGTTGAGCAGACGCACGCCGAGTTGCCGCTCCAGGTTGGCGACGTGCTTGCTCGTCATCGCGGTCGAAATGTCGAGACGCTCTGCGGCTTTGACAAAGCTGCCCGCATCGACGACTTCGCGGAACACGCGCAAACTGGTCAGCGCATCCATCGCTCGTTTCCTTCCAGGAAAGAAAACGGCGATGTTAGCGCCAATTCACCGGGAAACGCTTACTTGGGCCATTCGTCGAGTGCATCGTTGAAGAGTGACGCGACGATGCCGCGCAGCCACGTCGTGCGCGGATCGTTATGAAACTTGCGATGCCAGTGCTGCCGCAGATCGAAGCGCGGCAACGGAAGCGGCGGCTCGGCGAGCGTGATCGACGCGTGCTCGGCCACATACGCAAAGCCGATCGCGTGCGGCACCGTCGCGATGAGGTCCGTGCGCGAAAGAATGAACGGCAGGCTCATGAAGTGGGGCGTTTCGAGCACGGCGCGCCGTCGGACGCGTTCCTTGTCCAGATAGTTCTCGAGCACTTCCTGGCTTCGTCCTTCGGCACGCACGACGGCGTGTCCGCATTCGACGAAGCGTTCGAGCGTCAGTGGCTCGTTTGCATACGGATGATCTCGCCGCATCAGACAGATGAAGCGATGCGAGAAGAGCCGCTGTTGGAAAAAATTGTTGCCGCGCAGGTCGGGAAAATAGCCGACCGCAAGATCGATGTCGCCCGCTTCGAGCCCACGCTCCACATCCCCATGCGATGCCGACACCGAGCGCAGATTCGCGCGCGGCGCGTCTTTCGCGAACGCCTGCAACAGGCGCGGAAGAAACACGATCTCGCCGACATCCGATAGCGCGATCGAAAAAGTATCGGTGCTTGAAGAGGGATCGAAGTGCTGCGTATCGAGCAGGCCGCGCTCGATGCGCCCGAGCGCGTCGCGGGCGGCGGGCACGAGCGCGAGCGCGCGCGGTGTCGGTTCCATGCCTCGCGAAGTGCGAACGAAAAGCGGATCGTTGAAGTACTCGCGCAGCCGCCCGAGCGCCGTCGACACGCGCGGCTGGCTGACGCCGAGCCGTTCGGCCGCGCGGCTCACGTTGCGCGTTTCCTCGATCGCCACGAGGAAGGGGATGAGGTTCAGATCGAGGTCGTTCATGCTGCGCTCAGCCGCGCCGTGCGACCATGTCGGATACGCGTTGCGCCGCCTCCTGCAACGGCTGCAGGAACGCCTTCACCATCTGCTTCGCGTTCTTGCGCTGCGCGTTGCCGCTGATGTTCAGCGCCGCGATGATGCGCCCCTGCCGGTCGCGGATCGGCGCCGACATCGATATCAGGCCCTCCTCCAGTTCCTGATCGACGATCGCCCAGCCCTGGCGGCGCACGGCCACGATCGCTTCCTTCAGCGCCGCGCGATCGACGATCGTATGCGGCGTGCGGGCGACGATATCGCTGGCGTCGAGCACCGCGTCGAGCCGATCGTCGTCGAGCGCGGACAGCAGCACGCGGCCCATCGACGTGCAGAACGCGGGCAGGCGGCTGCCGATCGACAGGTTCTGCGTGATGATCTTGTGCGTCGGCACCCGCAGCACGTAGACGATCTCCGCGCCGTTGAGCACGGCCGCCGAACAACTCTCGTGAACCTGCTCGACGAGGTCTTCCATGACCGGCTCGGCGAGATTCCAGAACGGCATCGACGTGAGATAGGCAAAGCCCAGGTCGAGAATCTTCGGCGTCAGCTGAAAAAGCCGCCCGTCCGCCTCGACGTAGCCGAGCGTCTGCAGCGTCAGCAGGATGCGCCGCGCTCCGGCGCGCGTGAGACCCGCCGCGGCGGCCACTTCGGTCAGCGTCTGCGCGGGGCGGTTGGCGTCGAACGAGCGGATGACGGCGAGTCCGCGGGCGAACGACTGCACGTAGGCATCGCCGGGGCGGGAGGGCGCGTCTTGCGCGTCCGAAGAGAAAGTGTCCATGAGTTCCGGGTAAGAAGACTTGGTACAAACCCGCGAATCGCGCGGCCTTCGTTGACATGGCAACGAACGCCGGACTAACATGCCGATGTTCGCTAAACGAATCCATGTTCGCATGACGAACATTCCGATGCAAGAGGGCACGGCAGCGGGTATACCCGGCTTCGAGCGCGAAACGCGCTGACCGCTTCACAAAGGCGATGACCGCGGCGACCAGCCGGTTCTGGTCACAGGAGAAGAGTGCAAATGATCAACAAGATTTTCGATTCGCTCGCGTCGGCGGTGGCCGACGTCCACGATGGCGCTACCATCATGATCGGCGGTTTCGGGACGGCGGGCATGCCGTCCGAACTGATCGATGCGCTCATCGAGCAAGGCGCGCGCGATCTGACCATCGTCAACAATAACGCAGGAAACGGCGACACCGGTCTCGCCGCGCTCCTCAAGGCGAAGCGCGTGCGCAAGATCATCTGCTCGTTTCCCCGCCAGACGGATTCGCACGTGTTCGACGCGCTGTATCGCGCGGGCGAAATCGAACTCGAACTCGTGCCGCAGGGCAATCTGGCAGAGCGCATTCGCGCGGCGGGCGCGGGCATCGGCGGATTCTTCACGCCTACCGGTTACGGCACGAAGCTCGCGGAAGGCAAGGAAACCCGCGAGATCGACGGCAAGCATTACGTGCTCGAATCGCCGCTGCATGCCGACTTCGCGCTCGTGAAGGCCTATAAGGGCGACCGCTGGGGCAATCTGGTCTATCGTAAGACGGCGCGCAATTTCGGGCCGATCATGGCGAGCGCCGCGAAGACCGCCATCGTGCAGGTGTCGAAAGTCGTGCCGCTCGGCGAACTGGACCCTGAGAACATCGTCACGCCGGGCATTTTCGTGCAGCGCGTCGTGGAAGTGCCGCAAGCCGTGCATCAAGCTGAACTCGCTGCCTGAGGAAGGACGGAAAGCCATGAAGAAACTGACTCGTGACGAAATGGCCAAGCGCGTGGCCGCCGACATTCCGGAAGGCGCGTACGTGAACCTGGGCATCGGCGTGCCGACCCTCGTCGCCAATCACCTCGCGGCGGATCGCGAAATTTTCCTGCACAGCGAAAACGGTTTGCTCGGCATGGGCCCCGCGCCCGCGAAGGGCGAGGAAGACGACGAACTGATCAACGCCGGCAAGCAGCATGTGACGCTCTTGACGGGCGGCGCGTTCTTCCATCATGCGGATTCGTTCGCGATGATGCGCGGCGGCCATCTCGATTTCTGCGTGCTCGGCGCGTTTCAGGTATCGGCCAGGGGCGACCTCGCGAACTGGCATACCGGCGCGCCCGATGCGATTCCCGCTGTCGGCGGCGCGATGGATCTCGCCATCGGCGCGAAGCAGGTCTACGTGATGATGGAACTGCTCACCAAGCAGGGCGAAAGCAAGCTCGTAGCCGAGTGTTCCTATCCGGTGACGGGCGTGGAGTGCGTCGACCGCGTCTACACGGACCTCGCCGTGTTCGACGTGACGCCGGAAGGCTTCGTCGTGCGTGAAATTGTTGACGGCCTGTCGTTCGACGAACTGCAGAAGCTGGCGAACGTGCCGCTGCAATACGCGCCGATTTCCGAAGCGGCCTGAGAGACACTACCGAAAACTGGAGCAAGCGATGAAAGAAGCCTTCGTATGTGATGCGATCCGCACGCCGATCGGCCGCTATGCCGGCGCGCTGTCGTCCGTGCGTGCCGACGATCTCGGCGCGGTGCCGCTGCGCGCGCTCGTCGAGCGCAACAAGGAAGTGGACTGGGAAGCGGTCGAGGAAGTCATTTACGGCTGCGCGAACCAGGCAGGCGAAGACAATCGCAACGTCGCGCGCATGTCGGCGCTGCTCGCGGGGCTGCCGGTCGGCACGCCCGGTTCGACGGTGAATCGCCTGTGCGGCTCGGGCATGGATGCGGTCGGCATCGCGGCGCGGGCGGTCAAATCGGGCGAAGCCGGCTTGCTGATCGCGGGCGGCGTCGAAAGCATGAGCCGCGCGCCGTTCGTGATGGGCAAGGCCGCGACCGCCTTCTCGCGCCAGGCGGAGATTTTCGATACGACCATCGGCTGGCGCTTCGTCAATCCGCTGATGAAGAAGCAATACGGCGTCGATTCGATGCCCGAAACCGCCGAGAACGTCGCCGACGATTACAAGGTCAGCCGCGCCGATCAGGATGCGTTCGCGCTGCGCTCGCAGCAGAAGGCGTCGCGCGCGCAGAAGGACGGCACGCTCGCGCAGGAAATCACGCCGGTCACGATCGCGCAGAAGAAGGGCGATGCGATCGTCGTCACGCAGGACGAGCATCCGCGTGAAACGAGCCTCGAAGCGCTCGCGAAGCTGAAGGGCGTCGTGCGTCCCGATGGTTCGGTGACGGCCGGCAATGCGTCGGGCGTCAACGACGGCGCGGTGGCAATGCTGATCGCCGACGAAGAAAACGCGAAGCGTCACGGCCTCACGCCGCGCGCGCGCATTCTCGGCATGGCGACGGCGGGCGTTCCTCCGCGCGTGATGGGTATCGGTCCGGCGCCGGCATCGCAGAAGCTGCTTGCGCGCCTCGGCATGACCATCGACCAGATGGATGTGATCGAGCTGAACGAAGCCTTCGCGTCGCAAGGGCTCGCGGTGCTGCGCATGCTCGGCGTCGCCGATGACGACGCCCGCGTGAATCCGAACGGCGGCGCGATCGCGCTCGGTCATCCGCTCGGCGCGTCCGGCGCGCGGCTCGTGACGGCGGCGACGTACCAGCTGCACCGCACCGGCGGGCGCTACGCGCTTTGCACGATGTGCATCGGCGTGGGACAGGGCATCGCGATGATCATCGAGCGGGTCTGAGCTCATGTTTTCATCGACCGGACGGCTTACCGATCTGATCTGCGGAAGCGCCGAAGCCAATGCGGTCTGGTCGCCGCGCGCGACCGTTCAGGCGATGCTCGACGTCGAAGCCGCGCTCGCGCGGGCGTCGGCCAAAGCGGGCGTGATTCCGGCGAGCGCGGTGGATGCGATCGTCGCCGCGTGCAGCGCCGACACCATCGACGCGGCCGCGCTGATGACCGGCGCGGCCGCGGGCGGCAATCTCGCGATCCCGCTCGTCAGGCAACTGACAGCGGTGGTGAAGGCGAGCGACGAACAGGCCGCGAAGTACGTGCACTGGGGCGCGACGAGCCAGGACATCATCGATACGGGCGTCGTGCTTCAGCTTCGCGCCGCCCTCGACCTGCTCGATGCCGACCTGCGCGCGCTCGCCGCGTCGCTCGCCACGCAGGCACAGACGCATCGCGCGACGCCGATGATCGGCCGCACGTGGCTGCAGCAGGCGCTGCCGATCACGCTCGGCCTCAAGTTCGCGCAATGGCTGGATGCGATCACGCGCCATCGCACGCGTCTCGCCGACTTGCGCGAGCGCGCGCTCGTGCTGCAGTTCGGCGGCGCGGCGGGCACGCTCGCGAGCCTGCGCGACAAGGCGCTGCCGGTTGCGCAGGCGCTTGCCGACGATCTTCGTCTCGCGTTGCCCGCACTGCCGTGGCACACGCAGCGCGATCGCATCGCGGAAGCCGCTTCTTTCTTCGGCATGCTGACGGGCACGCTCGGCAAGATCGCGCGCGACATCTCGCTGATGATGCAGACCGAACTCGGCGAAGTGGCCGAGCCGGCGGCGGCAGGCAAGGGCGGTTCGTCGACGATGCCGCACAAGCGCAATCCGGTCGGCTGCGCAGCCGTGCTGACGGCGGCGACGCGTGCGCCGAACCTCGTCGCGACGATCTTCGCCGGCATGGTCCAGGAACACGAACGCGCGCTCGGCGGCTGGCAGGCCGAATGGGAAGCGCTGCCCGATCTGGCGCGCTTGACCGCCGGCGCGCTTGCGAACGTGATGGGTATCGTGCCGGGCCTGGAGGTGAATGTCGATCGCCTCGCCGCGAACCTGAACGCGACCAACGGACTCGTCCTCGGCGAAGCGGTGATGCTCGCGCTCGGCGACGCCATCGGCCGGATGGATGCGCACAAGCTCGTCGAGCGCGCATCGAAGGCGGCGGTCGCGAGCGGGCAATCGCTGTACGACGTTCTCGCCGCGGATGAAACCGTCGCGCGCCACCTATCGCCCGAGCAACTGAAGCCCTTGCTCGACCCGGCCAATTATGTCGGTCAGGCGCAGGCCTTCGTCGATGCCGCGCTCGGGCAGCATCGCGCGAGCGCATGACGGCGCCTGCGCCATCCCAACCCGAAGGAGCATCACCAACATGCCACTCGCCGCTGTAAACGGAACCCGCATCCACTATCGCATCGACTCGACGGCCGGCGACGCTGCGCCCTGGCTCGTGCTGTCGAACTCGCTCGGCGCGGATGTGTCGATGTGGACGCCGCAAATCGAAGCGTTCGCGCAGCACTATCGCGTCGTGCGGTACGACACGCGCGGTCACGGTCATTCAGATGCGCCGCAAGGCCCGTACACCATCGACCAGCTGATCGGCGATGTAATCGGCCTGATGGATCATCTCGGCATCGAGCGCGCGAACTACTGCGGCCTGTCGATGGGCGGGCTGACCGGCATCGGTCTCGCCGCGCGCCATCCGCAGCGCTTTTCCCGCATGGTGCTGTCGAACACGGCGGCGCTGATCGGATCGGACGCCCTGTGGACCCCGCGCGCCGCGAAAGCGCGCGAATCAGGCGGGATGGCCGCGCTCACCGATGCCGTCATCGCCCGCTGGTTCACCGCGCCGTTCATCGAGCGTGAGCCGCTCGCGCTCGCCAATATCCGCGATGTATTCCGTCACACGTCGGGCGACGGCTACGCATCGAATTGCGAAGCCATCCGCGACGCCGATCTGCGCGACGAAGCGAAGACCATCGCGCTGGCGGTGCTCGTGATCGCGGGCACGCACGACCTGTTGACGACGGCCGAGCAGGGCCGCGAACTGGCCGCGTATATCGGAGGCTCGCGCTACGTCGAACTGGACGCGGCGCATCTGTCGAACATCGAAAAGCGCGAGGCGTACACGCGCGCCGTGCTGGACTTTCTCGGAGAAGCACAATGACTGACGACGAACGCTACGAAGCCGGCATGAAGGTGCGCCGCGCCGTGCTGTCCGACGCGCACGTGGACCGGTCGCTCGCGAATCGCACGGAACTGACGACCGAATTCCAGGACTTCATCACGCGCTATGCCTGGGGCGAAATCTGGACGCGCGACGGTCTGCCGCGCCACACGCGCAGCCTCATTACCATCGCGATGATGGTTGCGCTCAACCGTAGCGAAGAACTCGCGCTGCACTTGCGCGCCGCGAAGAACAACGGCGTGACGCAGGACGAGATCAAGGAAGTGCTGTTGCAGACGGGCGTCTATTGCGGCGTGCCGGCGGCCAACTCGGCGTTCCATCTGGCGCAGAAGATTTTCGACGAGGAAAGCAAGGCGGGCGGGCAGTAAGCGCTCGGCGGGTCGTCGGGTCGTCGGCTCGTCGGCTCGTGAAGAAAGCCGTCTTTCGATGTCAGAAAGACGGCTTTCGCGCGTCTAGAACGCGTAGTACGGCCCCGTTCCCGCCGGCGTCGGGCGTCCCTCGAGCGCGGTGAACACGCGCCTGCCATAGAAGAACGGCAATCCCCAGTCGAAGAAGCCGTTCGCAGGCCCCGCGAGATTGTTGAACGCGTAATTGCCTGTCGCGAAGAGCGTCGTCGATTTCGCGACGCTGAACGATACGTCGGCGGTCACGCCGGTCGTCGAACTGAGTGTCGCGTTCAGCGCCTGCGTCGTCGCCGGGCAGAACCATACGCCGCACGTCGCAAGCGTCGCCGACGGAAAGAAGAGTCCGTTCGATCCGCTATCGATGAAGCTCGATCCGTACTGGCTGCCGCTGAAGCTCGTCGATACGAAACCCGTGATCGAACTGGACTTCAGCACGGTCGCTGCGCCGAGCAGATTGTTCGCCTGCGATCCGATGCCGAACGTCATCGTTCCCGCCACCGACGATGCGCCCTCCGGCGGCACGGCGGGCAGATCGATCAGGACGCCGTTGTTATCGGCGGCGAAGCGCGCGATCGGATTGGTCACTTGCTGCGCAGCCGCGAGCGCGCTCGGCGAGCAGGCCGCCGACGTACAGCTGTAGTACCAGCGCGGCATCGCGGAATTCGCGCAGCCACCGCCGCAGTCGGCAGTGAACGGGCCGACGCCGAGAATGCCGTTGCCACGCAGCTTCGCCGCATCGAGCATCGGCAGGCCCGACTGGCTGCAATCGGCCGCCGCGCCGGGCACGGCGGTATCGGCGATCAACTGAACCGATGTCGAACGCGCGACGTGGCCAGCGAGCCTGATGTCGGCCTGTCGCACCGCGCCCCACGTATAACCGGAGCCGAACACGGAGCATTCCGCCATTGCCGTGTTTGCCGTGTTGCCGGCGACGATCGGCAGCGCAATCGACGGATTCAGCGCCGATGCGAGCACGCGCAGACCTTGCGAGCCGGTATCGACCTGGATGTTGTCGATGGTCTGGCAGGTGTCGGTACCGGGCACGCAGAGCGTCACGCTCGTTTGCAGCATGTTGCGGGTGCCGTTCGCGAGCGCGGTGACGCGGATCGGATGCACGTTGAGCGTCGTCAACTGCGTGACGACGTTGCTGGCGGGCGCCGGCGCGCTCGCTGCGACCGGCGCGCTGGCTGCCGCAGGAGTGCTTGCTGCCGTCGGCGTGCTGGCCGGCGTGGGTGAGCCGGCGTCCGAACCGCCACCGCCGCCGCATCCGTGAAGCAGGACGCAAAGGGCGATCGCGGGCACGCAAAGTAGCTTGCGGATGATCATGGTTGGTCTCCCCGCGCTCATTCGATGTCCGCAGCGGATACGGCCGGCGGCAGCGCGCTCGCGAGCCACGCGCGGCCGCTGAACTCGCGCAGCCGCGTGCGATTTTCAACGACGAGTTCGCCATCCATCACGCGCGACGTGTGCAGGCCCGCATCGCCGGCGGACGCGTTCGCGGCCTCCCTGAAGCGCTGGAAATACGCGCCGAGCAGCGCCTGCACGTCGGGCATCGCGGGGCCGCGCCAGGACACGGCGTACACGGCGCCCGTCGAATCGACGTACTGCCGCACGGCGACGCCATGCGCGTCGGTCGTCTCGCGGTAAGTCACGAGCCCGCTCCCGGAACGGTTGACGACCGCTCCGTCGGATGCGTCCGCGGTGCGCCCCGTCGCGCCGAGTTGTGCATGCGACAGCGGACTCACGCCCGACAGGATTGTCATCGCGATGGCGGCCCCGGCTACGCGATGAGGATGTCTTAACTTCTTCATTTTGCTCTCCGACTTCTTGGGATTATTCCTATTTTTGAGATTGAATTTTAGGATGAATGGGACACAGGGAGGCGGGGGTGCCGTGTCGTTTGCGCCGCTGGGAAAGTGCGTTGCAAGCGAAAGAAGCGTCTATAAAACAAGGGGTTGCGTGCGTTCGAACGGGAAGCGGCGATGATTTGTCGCGACTGTCATAAATTGTCAAAATCGGGCGGAAAGCATCACTCGTCAGGCGGTGTTGCATCGTGAACTGCTGACAGCCAGTGCATCGCCGTTTTCGGCTGATCAAGCGCAGCGTTCGACGACATGCGGGTCATGCGCCGCCCTCGATGCCTCTTTTTGCACGGCGGTCCGCCGGACCGGTAAAATGCTGGGTTGATCCACGGGCGAACGCCGTGGCGTAGCGGAAGGACTTTCCAGACATGACAGATTTTCGTGTGACCAAGCGGATGGCTGCGCTTTTGACGGTGGCCGGGATCGTGGCGGGATGCGGCACGTCTTCCCCCACCGCGATCAATTACAAGAGCGACCAGCGCTCGAAGCAGTCGTCGCTCGCCGTTCCGCCGAACCTTCTCGACGAAGCGGGCGATCAGCGCTCGCTTCCGCCGCAAAGCGGGCAGGCATCGCTCTCCGACCTCCAGCAGGTTCAGAAAGTCGCGCCGAACGCGCCGACCGTCGTGCCGCCCGTATCAGGCATGCGCATTCAGCGCGACGGCGCGGAACGCTGGCTCGTCATCGACGGCCGCGCGCCGGATCAGGTCTGGCCGCAAGTTCGCCGCTTCTGGCAAGAGCAGGGCTTTCTGCTCGTAGTCGATTCGCGCGACAAGGGCGTGATGGAAACGGACTGGAACGAAACGCATCCGCAGATTTCGGACGGCCTGATCCGCGACACGCTCGCGAAAGCCACCGGCAACTCGTATGTCACCGCCGAGCGCAACAAGTACCGCACGCGTCTCGAAGCCGCGCCCACCGGCGGCACCTACGTGTTCATCAGCCAGAAGGGCATGCGCGAGGCCCTCACGGGCGTCAATAACGACTCCAGCCAGTGGCAGGCACGGCCGAACGATCCCGCGCTGGAGAACGAATATCTGAAGCGGCTGATGTCGTCGCTGGCAATGGCGGATTCGCGCACGGCATCGGGCGCGGCGGATGTGAGCGCGCCATCGGCGAATGCAGCCAAAGCGCGACCGGCCAAGGGCGGCGATTCGAAAGCCGCCGCCGTGGCCGCACAGAACGCGGCCAACGCCGGAAACAGCGCGATCCGCAACGAGACGGTGCCGGAAGCCACGTCGGCGCAACTGACGCTGCCCGAAGCGTATGACCGCGCCTGGCTGCGCGTGGGCATGGCGCTGGATCGCGCGAGCTTCACGGTGGACGACCGCGACCGCGCGCGCGGCGTCTATTACGTCCGCTACGTGGACCCGAACGACAAATCCGCACGCGAGCAGGGCTTCTGGAGCCAGGTCTTCCACGGCCGCAAGGAAATCGTGGCGAAGCAGTATCAGGTAAATGTGCGGGCGATCACGGAAGCGCAAACGCGGGTCGCTATCGTCGACGACAAGGGCGAAGTGGATTCGTCGCCGCAAGCGCGTCAGATCATGGCGTTGCTCGCGGGCCAGATCAGCTGAGCGACTCCTCCACGGAACGTGGAGGTTGTACCGCATGCAAACCGCCTCTTCGCGAGGCGGTTTTTTTTTGCGACGCTCTCACCGCGTGCAAGCGACCAATAACCCAATTAAAAGACAGCCAGCAGTGCGGGCGATATAAACCGCACACATTTATTGCGCTGACGATTGTTTCTATCGTCGAATGTGCGCAATAGCTTATAAAAATTGGCGCGCGACCATTACATTGCGTGCATGGCGAGACGACTGCGCCGCACGGCCCTGATAAAGCCGTGATCGATACACCTTTCCCGGACAACGGCTCGCGCGCGAGCCCCGATGGCCCCGTCGCCTATCCTCGTAGGGCGACGGCTTTTGCCCGCGCTTTAACCAAGCGCGGGCTTTTTCTTTTAACCTGCGATATGCGTTTCAGGCAGACTTTATGGCGGACGTTTATGCTTCGCTTTTAACGTTTACTGAAAACAGGGAGAACCGCTCGTGGAAGAAGTCGCCGTCGTCGCTATTTTCGTCGCCAAGCCGGGAAAGGAAGAAGAACTCAGACAACTCGCCGAAGCGAATGTCGAGCCGACGCGCCGGGAGCCCGGCGCGCTTCAGTACGATCTGCATCGGGACATCAAGGAGCCGCGCCGCTTCATCTTCGTCGAGCGCTGGGCCAGCGAAGCCGCGCTAGAAGAGCACGGCAAGACGGCGCATATCCAGGCGTTTCGCGCCCGGTCGCCCAAGTTCGTCGAGCATGGCGAAGTGCACGTGTCGACCAGGCTGCTCTGACGACGCAGCGCGAACGCCGCGCGCTCAATGCGTTGACTGCGGGACGTCGAGAATGAGGATGATGGTCCAGTCCGCTTCGCCGTCATGGTGATACTGGCGTTCCGCGACGATGAAAGGCTGCTGCTTTCCATCCGGTCCCAGAAAAAGCACGTCGCCTTCCATCGGGAGGCATTCGATCGGCGGCAACGCGAGAAACGCGTCTTTATTGGCATTGCGCGGCATCAGCTTTTCGATTTTGCGCGATGCTGCTTCGGTCCATTCGATATCGAGCTGGATATTGCTCATGCTGTCGTTCGCACGGTGAGTGCGCTCCACGGTTGAATCGTTGAAAAAGACGATGCGCAATGTAGCACACGCCGTGCTCCATCCGTGGGCGCGCGTCGGATGAACAAACGGCCCGCGAGCGCGAACTCGCGGGCCGTTTCATCACGGTGCGTCCAAAGCGCGATCAGATTTCCTCGTACAGCGGCAAAGTCAGGAAGTCGGTGAACTCGTCGGACGTCGACATCGTTTCGAAGATCTTCGCTGCGCGCTCATACGGCTTCGTATCGCTGCCCGAGCCGCCGACGCTCAGCTTCACTTTCTCCAGTTCGTCGATGACGATCTCGCGCACCATCGGCGCCGTCACCTTGCGGCCGTCGTCCAGCTTGCCCTTCGGCGAGCGAATCCATTGCCACACTTGCGAGCGCGAAATCTCGGCGGTCGCGGCGTCTTCCATCAGGTTGTGGATGGGCACGCAACCATTGCCCGCGAGCCACGAACCCAGATAGTGAATGCCGACGTTCACGTTGTTGCGCAGGCCCGCTTCGGTGATCGGCGCTTCGGGACGGAAATCGAGCAGGTCGTGCGCGGTCACTTGCACGTCGTCGCGCTGCTTGCCGATCTGGTTGGGCGCTTCACCGAGCACCTTGACGAACTCTTCCATCGCGACAGGCACGAGGCCCGGATGCGCGACCCAGCCGCCGTCGTAGCCGTCGGTGGCGTCGCGAGCCTTGTCGGCGCGCACGCCGCCCATCGCCTTGTCGTTCGCGGCGGCATCGTTCTTGATCGGAATCAGCGCGGCCATGCCGCCGATCGCCGGCGCGTTGCGCCTGTGGCACGTCTTCAGCAATTGCAGCGCATAGGCGCGCATGAAGGGCACGGTCATCGTGATCTGCGAGCGGTCCGCGAGGCAGAAGTCGGGATCGTTCCTGAACTTCTTGATCGCCGAGAAGATATAGTCCCACCGGCCCGCGTTGAGCCCGGAGCTGTGTTCGCGCAACTCGTACAGGATCTCGTCCATCTCGAACGCGGCGAGGATGGTTTCGACGAGCACCGTCGCGCGAATCGTCCCGCGCGGGATGCCGATGCCTTCCTGCGCCGCGATGAAGATGTCGTTCCACAGGCGCGCTTCGAGATGGCTTTCCATCTTCGGCAGATAGAAGTACGGGCCGCTGCCGCGCGCGATCAGTTCGTGCGCGTTGTGGAACAGGAAGAGCGCGAAGTCGAAGATGCCGCCGGAAACGCGCTGGCCGTCGACGGTCACGTGCTTTTCATCGAGATGCCAGCCACGCGGGCGCACGATCAGCGTCGCCACCTTGTCGTTCAGCTTGTACGACTTGCCGTTCTGATCCAGCGAGATCGTGCGGCGCACGGCTTCCCCGAGGTTGATCTGGCCGGCGATCTGGTTTTCCCAAACGGGCGCGTTCGAGTCCTCGAAGTCGGTCATGTACGAATCAGCGCCGGAGTTGAGCGCGTTGATGATCATCTTGCGCTCCACCGGCCCCGTAATCTCGACGCGACGGCATTGCAGATCCCGCGGCAGCGGCGCGACAGTCCAGTCGCCTTCGCGAATGGCCTTCGTTGCTTCGAGGAAGCCGGGGCGCTCGCCTGCATCGAGCCGCTTTGTCCGTTCGACGCGCGCCGCGAGCAGTTCCTGGCGACGCGGCTCGAAGCGGCGATGCAGCATCGCGACGAAAGCGAGCGCCTCCCGCGTGAGGATCGTTTCGAAGCCGGGCTGGATATCGGCCGAGATTGCCACGCCTTCGGGCAGCGAGAGCGGATTCGACGGTTGCGTCATGTGTTTTCTCCTTGGTCGGTCAGACGGTTCTGCTTGGGGTTTTACTTTGTGGCGATGCGTTTCTCACGCGCCTTCGATGAACGCGACAAGCTCGCTCATGTCGCGTCCCGTGCGATGCGGCGCGACGCCGAGGTTCTCGACGGGCAGGGCGGTGCGATTGAGCCAGAACGTCGTGTAGCCGAACCACGCCGCACCGGCGACGTCCCATCCATTCGACGACACGAACACGATCTCGCGCGCCGCCGCTTCGGTGATGCCGAAGGCGCGGGTGCCGAGCTCATAGGCGCGGGCGTCGGGCTTGTACGCGCGAACGGCATCGACGGACAGGACGTGATCGAAGACACCGGTCATGCCGGCGCTTTTCACGGCGATGTCGAGCATCGGCGGATTGCCGTTGGACAGGATCGCGAGCGGAAGGCAGACGCGATTGCGCAGCGTGTTTAGTGCGGGAAGCACGTCGGGGAACGCGGACAGGCACGCGTATTCGTCCATCAGGCGCTTCTCGGCAGCGCTCGTGAGCGACTGCGCGAGACCGAGGCGCGCCGCGGCGTGGCGCAGCGCATCGATGGTGATGTCCCGGAACGGCGCGTAATGACTGCCGGCAGGATCGGCGAGCGTGCGCAGTTGCGTGTATTCGATCTGCTTCTGCCGCCAAAGCTGCGAGAGCATGTTGCCGTTGCCGGGGAACAGCTGCTCGGCGGCGGCGATGACGGAATGCACGTCGAACAGCGTGCCGTAGGCGTCGAAGATAACGGCTCGGGGAACTGCGGTCGAACGGGATGACGATGCGTGTGTCGTTATGGCCGACATAGCCTTGCACTCCTGGAAGAGGTCGGGACGAATTCTATTGGTGATCGAAGTGAGTGAAAAAGCATCGCGGAATCACTTGATCTTTCACTTTTCGATATCTAATCTCTACGCGGGCATCGAAGACGACGAAGAAAAAGGCATGGATCGGTTCAAGCAGATCGAGACGTTCGCGGCTGTGGCGGCGAAGGGCAGCCTTTCGGCTGCGGCGCAGGCGGAAGGCATCGCGCCGGCCGTCATCGGCAGGCGGCTCGATGCGCTCGAAGAGCGGCTCGGCGTCAAGTTGCTCGTGCGCACGACGCGCAAGATCACGCTCACGTTCGAAGGATCGGCGTTTCTCGAAGACTGTCAGCGCATCATCAACGACATGCAGAACGCGGAAGCGAGCGTCTCGGCGGGCGGCGTGAAGGCGAGCGGGCACCTGCGCGTGTCCGCGCCGGCCGGCTTCGGCAGACGCCACGTCGCGCCGCTGGTGCCGAAGTTCACGACGCTGCATCCGGATGTCTCCGTGAGCCTCGATTTGACCGACCGCATGGTCGATCTCGTCAACGAAGGCTTCGATTGCGCGGTGCGTCTCGGGGAGCTGCCGGATTCGTCGCTCGTATCGCTCAAGCTCGGCGAGAACCGGCGCGTCTGCGTGGCGTCGCCCGGTTATCTCGCGAAGCGCGGCAAGCCGGCGAATCTGGCGGCGCTCGCGCATCACAATTGCCTGGCGCTGGGAGCATCGGCGAACCAGCAGCGCGGCTGGATGTTTCAGCACGACGGCAAGGTGGTGACGATCAAGGTCTCCGGCACGATGGAATGCTCGGATGGGGCGGTGCTTCACGAGTGGTGTCTGGAAGGGCGCGGTCTGGCGTGGCGGTCCTGGTGGGAAGTGGGGGAGGATATTCACGCGGGACGGCTCGTGAGCGTGCTGGACGCGTTCGCCGCGCCGCCTATCGGCATTCATGCGGTGTTTCCGCAGCGGCGGCATTTGCCGTTGCGAGTGCGCCTGTTTCTCGATTTGCTCAAACATACGTATCACGCGTCCGGGTATTGGGGCGAGTAGGCCGTCCGGCTAGTTGATCGGGGCCGGTCTTCTGATACACTTGCTTCTGAGGCGGGAGTGTCGACCATTAATCGATGCGCCTGGGCGATTGTTCCACCCGTCTTACCTATCTCGGAACGGGCTACCTGCAGGTGGCCCGTTTCTGTTTCAGCGTCCTTGCTACGGATTCCTATGCATCTGCTCTATCTTGACGAATCGGGTTCGGCTGCTGATCCGCAGCATCGATATTTCGTTCTCGCCGGCGTCTGCGCATTCGAGCGGGACGACACACTGGATCGAGCAAAAGCTCAACGCCATCGCGGAGCGCTTCGAGCCGATGAACACTCATTTGCTCGAGCTCCACGGCTCACCGATGCGTTCAGGGCGTGACGGCTGGAAGCGCTTTCCCTTGCGCGACCGCGTTCAGGCGATGAAAGACGCGCTCAATGACGGCATCGAGGCGCAGTCTCCTGCCAATGTCCGGCTCTTCGGAGCGATCATCAGCAAAGCATCGCTCCAAAAGCAGGACGCGGTCGAACTAGCGTTCGAACAACTCGCCAATCGCTTCGATTTGTTTCTGCTCCGCCGTTATCGCAAGCATGGCGACGCCCAGCGGGGGCTGATCCTGTTCGACAAGTCGTCGACGGAGCGGCGCGTGCAGACGCTGGCGCGCGATTTCAAGTACATCGGCCACACGTACGGCAAGACGCGCAACTATGCCGAAGTGCCGGTGTTTCTCGACTCCCGCTCTTCGCGCCTGATTCAACTCGCCGATCTCGTCGCCTTCGCGCTCTTTCGCTCTCACGAATACGACGACCACCAGTTCTACGACATCATCAAGCACCGTTTCGACAGCGACGGCGGTGTCGCGCACGGCCTTTACCTGTTTCCCGATGCCGCACCTGCCAGCGCATCGGAAGCTGTCGCGGAATGCGCTGCCTGACTACAATTGAAGCGTGCCCCGACGTTCCGAAGGAGGACGCCATGTTCAAGCACATCCTCGTGCCGACCGACGGCTCGGAGTTGTCGCAAAAGGCCATCGACGGCGCGATCGATCTCGCGCAATCCGTCGGCGCGCGCATCACCGCCTACGCGTGCCTGCCTCAGTATCCATACTCGCCATTCGCCGATGTCGCCGTCGAGCCGCCCGACGACTTCCACGCGCGCGCTGAACGCGAAGCGCGGGACCACCTGCGCGCCGTCGAACGCGCGGCCGAAGGCGCCGGCGTGCCGTGCGCAAGCGTCACGAGCATCGAAGCGGCGCCGTACATCGGCATCATCGACGCGGCGGAGCAGAACGGCTGCGACGTTATCCTGATGGCTTCGCACGGCCGGCGCGGGCTCGGAAGCCTGCTGATAGGCAGCGAGACGCAGCGCGTGCTCACGCACACCAAGATTCCCGTCATCGTGTACCGGTGATGTTTCGAGCGGCGGCCGCGACGCACCTCGTACTGCCGCGTCACAGCCGCCGCTGTTTTCACCGCTCTCCCTGATTCAACCTGCAGTCGCTTATGCGACTTTCTTGTCGAAGAACTGCTCGTCTTCCGTCGATCCATGCAGCGCGGTGGTCGATGCTTCGCGCTCGACCGTCTGCGTGACCGCGTCGAAGTAGCCGGTGCCCACTTCGCGCTGATGCTTCACCGCCGTGAAACCCTTGTCGGCGGCGGCGAACTCGGCCTGCTGCAATTCGACGAACGCGCTCATCTGCGTGCGGGCATAGCCATGCGCCAGATTGAACATCGCGTAATTGAGCGCGTGGAAGCCCGCGAGCGTGATGAACTGGAACTTGTAGCCCATCGCGCCGAGTTCGCGCTGGAACTTGGCGATGGTCGCGTCGTCGAGATTCTTCTTCCAGTTGAACGAAGGCGAGCAGTTGTACGACAGCAGCTTGCCGGGGAACTCCTTGTGGATCGCTTCGGCGAACTGCTTCGCGTATTCGAGGTCGGGCTTGCCGGTTTCGCACCACACCAGATCGGCGTAGGGCGCGTAGGCGAGACCGCGCGATACCGCCTGGTCGATCCCGGGCCGCGTCCGATAAAAGCCTTCCACCGTGCGCTCGCCCGTGAGGAAGGGCTTGTCGTTGTCGTCGATATCGGACGTCACGAGATCCGCCGCTTCGGCATCGGTGCGCGCGACGAGCAGCGTCGGGGTGCCGCACACGTCCGCAGCGAGACGCGCGGCGACCAGCTTCGCGACGTTCTCGCGCGTCGGCACGAGCACCTTGCCGCCCATGTGGCCGCACTTCTTGACCGACGCCAGTTGATCCTCGAAGTGCACGCCCGCGGCACCGGCTTCGATCATGGCCTTCATCAGTTCGAACGCGTTCAGCACGCCGCCGAATCCCGCTTCCGCATCGGCGACGATCGGCGCGAAATAATCGACATAGCCTTCATCGCCCGGATTCTTGCCTTCGGACCATTGAATCTGATCGGCGCGCGTGAAGGTATTGTTGATGCGCTTCACAACGAGCGGCACCGAGTTCGCCGGATACAACGACTGGTCCGGATACATTTCGCCCGCGATGTTGGCGTCGCCGGCGACCTGCCAGCCGGACAGGTAGATGGCCTTGAGGCCGGCCTTGACCTGCTGCATCGCCTGATTGCCCGTCAGAGCACCGAGCGCGTTGACGAACGGCTCGTGGTGAATCAGCGACCACAGCTTTTCCGCACCGCGACGCGCAAGCGTGTGCTCGACCGGCACCGAGCCGCGCAGACGCACGACGTCCTCGGCGGAATAACCGCGCTTGATGCCTTTCCAGCGCGGATCGGTTTCCCATTGCTGATGGAGTTGCTGAGCTTGTTGCTGACGGGAGGTCATGGCGTTTCTCCTTTAGATTGGCTGTACGACGAACTGGTATCGATGCTTCGCGCGATTCGAGCAGTCAGGCGCCGCACTTGGCGGCCCGCATTTGCTCAACTCTTATATAAGAGTCTAAGCGCGCGCGACGATACGGAACAGCGTTGCCTGGAGAAATCGAACGAGAAAATAGCACTGTCGAAACAGCAACTTACGGCTCAGATTTTGCATTGAGAAACGGCTTTTCCCATCCTGCAAGATTTACGGTTGTGCCGCGCAGCAAGGCTTTTGCGAAACAAAAAGCCGTTGCGCATCGTGAAATATGGCGACGGACGAAAAAAAACCGATGCGCGAGGCATCGGTTTCTTCTTGCAGCGCCAGGCGGCGTGTGACGCCACCTGCTATTGCTTCACGCGATCAGCGCTTAATTGCCACGACGCGGTGCGCGCGGGCCGTCGTTCCGGCGCGCGCTGTAGCCGTCGCGCTGGCCGTAGCCGCCATCACGATTGCCGCCGCGATAACCGCCTTCACGATCGCCGGCTCCGCTGCTCGCGCCGCGATAGCCGCCGTCACGATAGCCGCCTTCGCGCGAACCCGTGCTCGGCTTGTTGCCGTAACCGCTGGCGTTGCCCGCACCGTAGCCCCGGCCACCGCCGTTGCTGCTGCCGCTGCCGAAACGGCGCCCGCCGTTACCGCCACCCGGACGGCCACGACCGCCAAAGCCGGTTTTCGGCGGCGACTTGCGCGGTTCGAAACCGACGACGACGTTCACCGGCAGCGGCGCGCGCACGAAGCGCTCGATCCGCTTCAGCGCACCGGTCTCGGCGTGATGCACGAGGCTCACCGCCGTGCCGCTGCGTCCCGCGCGGCCCGTACGGCCGATGCGGTGCACGTAGTCTTCCGCGAACTTCGGCAGATCGTAGTTGAAGACGTGCGTGATGCCGGGGATGTCGATACCCCGCGCGGCGACATCCGTTGCCACCAGCACGCGCACGCGACGCTCGCGCAGCGCGCGAATCGTGCGGTTACGCGCGCCTTGCGGCAGATCGCCGTGCAGCGCGGCCGATTCGAAACCGGCATCGGCGAGACGATTGGCGATCAGATCGGCGTCGCTCTTCGTCGCGGTGAACACGATGGCCTGATCGAGGCCGGCATCGCGCAAGAGGTGATCGAGCAGGCGATCCTTGTGATCCCGGTCATCGACGTAATGCACGGTCTGCGCGATGTTGCTGCGCGCTTCGAGCTTCTGCACGATCTCGATGCGCTCCGGGTCGTTGAGCAGACGGCCCGTGAGGGACGCGATCTTGCCGTCGATGGTCGCCGAGAAAAGCAGCGTTTGACGCGTGGCCGGCGTAGCGGCGACGATCGTCTCGATGTCTTCGATGAAGCCCATGTCCAGCATGCGGTCGGCTTCGTCGAGCACGAGCATGTTGAGGTTCGACAGGTCGATGCGGCCGCGTTCCAGATGGTCGATCAGACGGCCCGGCGTCGCCACCAGGATTTCCGGGTTCTTCGCGAGCAGCATCAATTGCTGACCGTAGGCGACGCCGCCCAGAATGCTGACCGTGCGCAGACGGCGCAGGTGACGGCCGTACGTGGTCGCGGCGGCGGAAACCTGCATTGCGAGTTCGCGCGTCGGCGTGAGCACGAGCAGTTGCGGGCGTGCAACCGGCTGCGGACGGCGGCCGGGACGCGCGTTCGGATCGCGCGGCTGACGCGGTTGTTGCGCCTGGAGCTTTTCGAGTTGCGCGAACTTTTCGATGGCCGGCAGCATGAACGCCGCGGTCTTGCCGGAGCCGGTCGGGCTCGAAACGAGCAGGTCGCGGCCGGCGAGCGCGGCGGGAATCGCGCGCTGCTGCACGGGCGTCGGCGACTGATAGCCGGCGGCGGTCAGGGCGGTGACGATGTCGGCGGAAAGGCCGAGGGATTCGAAGGTCGGGCCGGCGGGCGCTTCGACGGCCGGGGCTGCGGTTGCTGCGGCTGCATCCACGATGGGCGCGATGCCGAGCGTCTGTGCTGCGATGTTGTCCAACGGGCTAGGGGTGATACTCGAAGTCATGTCGATCCTTGAAACGGAAGATAAGGCGTCGGCGCCAATCGGCATACCCAAGTCGTTGGATTCAGCGAGCGAAGAAACAGCGAGCAAATCGAAAAACGGGGGCAACTCGCGCAACGGAAAGGCGAGTAATGTTGTTAGAAGCTGTATCGGATACGGCAGGCTCGGGGAGCACTGACGTCAGCCTGATGCATGACGGGCCGCGGAACAAACAGCGCGCAAACTGCGCTACGGCCTAGCAGGGAAGGGACAGTTTCTAAACTGGATTGGAGCGAAACGCTACGAAGCGGCTTCCTGTGTGCCGCATGCTTTATGCATGCAGCTCACAGTCACGCTGCTTGAACAGCAGTATATCGGAATTTGCTGCACCGCGCCACATGTTGACGCATTCCCGCGCCATCGGCGGGCATCGACGGCGCGAATTCAGAAATATCGCGTCAGCTCGCGTCGCCGCGCTTCAGGGATTCGACTAGCTCGACGTAGTGCTGCTTGGCCGTATCGGCGGGCGTGCCCTTCAGGGCGGACCACGCTTCATACTTGTATTTCCCGGCGATGTCGGTGAAACCGGGCTTTTCGCCTTGCACGTCGCCGACGCTCGCCTGCTTGAAAAGCGCGTAAAGACGCAGCAGCGTGAGATTGCCGGGACGCTCGGGCAATTCCTTTACGTCGATCTGAGCCTGGGCGAATTGCTGGTCGATGTCGGTCATGCGTCGGGTCCTTTGCATCGTGATTGGCCGACGATCTTAGCAAGCGATACGCGCTGCGCCTGTCGAGGCTTTCCTCGAATCGCCGATGCGCCGCCCGCAAGCATCGTGCAAAAGCATGGCCCGTCCCGCATTACAATGTCGGCCATGACCCGCACCATCCTGCTCGCCCTCGATACCTCGACGGAATTCTGTTCCGTCGCGCTGCTGCTCGACGATCCCGCCGCGCAACATCCCTGCCGATCCGCGCCGCATTACGAAAGCGGCGCCACGCGCGTGTGGTTCCGCCACGAAGCGACCGGCGCGGTATCGAGCACGCGCCTGTTGCCCGCCGTGCGGGAGTTGCTCGATGAAGCCGGCCTCGACCTGTCCGATTGCAGTGCGATCGCCTTCGGCGCAGGGCCGGGCTCGTTCACGGGCCTTCGCACCGCCACAGGCGTCGCACAGGGCCTCGCGTTCGGACTGAACGTGCCGGTAGCGCCGGTGAGCACGCTGCTCGCGTGCGCGGAAGCCGCGCGCTTGCGCGACCCTTTGCTGCCGCCGCGTGTGCTCGCCACGCTCGATGCGCGGATGGACGAGGTGTACTGGGCGGACTACGAATTGCACGCCGATGCCGCGGGCGCCGACTGGCGCATCGTGCATCCGGCATCGCTCGATGCGCCCGCCGCGCTGCCGCTTCCCGATGCGCCTTTCGCGCTTGCGGGCAATGCGGCCGAAGCCTTCGGCGACCGCCTGCCGGCGCTCGCGGCGGCTGCGCATGTCGACACGAACGCGCTGCCTCACGCGTTGCCGGTCGCGCTGCTGGCTTTGCGCGCGCTGCGCGCCGGGCGTGCAGTCGCGCCGGAACTGGCCGCGCCCGACTACGTGCGCAACAAGGTCGCACAGACGACGGCCGAGCGGATGGAGGCACGCGCCGCCGCAGGCAAGGGAGACGCCGGCGCGGCCCGCGAGGAGGCGCTGCGGTGAGCGGCGTGCTGCTCGCGGATCGGTATCTCACGCCGATGACCGAAGCGGATCTCGACGAAGTCGCCGCCGTCGAGAGGCTCGCGTATGAATTTCCGTGGAGCCGCGGCAATTTTCAGGATTCGTTGCGCAACGGTTACTACGGCGTATGTCTTCGTCATGTGACGGGCACGCTCATCGGCTATTGCGTGCTGATGCCGGTCGTCGACGAAATGCATTTGCTGAATCTGTGCGTCGCGCCGGCGGCCCAGCGCGCGGGCGCAGGGCTGACGCTGCTGCGCGAGGCGGTGCGCATCGCGCACGCCGAAAAGCTGGACGGGATGCTGCTCGAAGTGCGGCCGTCGAATCCGCGTGCGATTCAGCTTTACGAACGCTTCGGCTTCACGGCCATCGGGCGGCGCAAGAATTACTATCCCGCGCGGCATCGGTCGCGCGAGGACGCAATCGTCATGCGTCTTTCGTTCAAGGAGAATGCGCATGGCGCTCGATGAACTGCTGGTCGAGGAATTGGGATTCGGACCGGTGTGGGTGCGGCGGCGTACGGGCGCGTCGGTTTCGGCGCCGCGCGAAACGTCGCCTGAGCCGGCGAGCGAGCAAAGCGAAGCGGTCACGCGTTCGTCGCGCGTATCGGCGGATGCCGGCGGCTCGCACGCGGAGGCCTCGCCACCGGTGGACGCAGGCGGCTTCGAGCGAACGCCATCGACGCTCGCAGACGTTCCCGCGCAAACGGCGGCCGGGCAGCGGGCGCCGGTGCAATCAGTGCGATCGGCGGATACGCACGGCGTCGATTCGCCGGCGAGCCGGTCCGCGAACGAGCCTCCCGTCGACCGGCCCGCCGACGAAGCCGCGCCGCGATCATCCGGTTCGAAGCAACCGGAAGCCGCGCCGCAAGACTTCGATGCGCCGCCCTTCGAAGCCTACGACGACCTTCCCTGGACCGACGACGCGCCGTCTTTCGCGCCGCCCGCTGCGCCCGAACCCGCCGACGACGTTCGTACCCTCGACTGGACTACGCTCGCCGACCGCGTCTCGACGTGTGAAAGGTGCCGCCTATGCGAGCGCCGCACGAACGCGGTCTTCGGCGTCGGCGACCGCGAGGCCGACTGGATGCTCATCGGCGAAGCGCCCGGCGAAAACGAAGACAAGCAGGGCGAGCCGTTCGTCGGACAGGCGGGCAAGCTGCTCGACAACATGCTGCGCTCGCTCGCGTTGTCGCGTGAATCGAATGTCTATATCGCCAACGTCATCAAATGCCGGCCGCCCGGCAACCGCAATCCCGAAGCCGACGAAGTCGCGCGTTGCGAGCCGTATCTGCAACGTCAGGTCGAACTCGTGAAGCCGAAAGTGATCGTCGCGCTGGGGCGTTTCGCCGCGCAGAGCCTCCTGAAGAGCGATGGCAGCATCGCGTCGCTGCGCGGGCGGGTGCATGAGTATCGCGGGGTGCCGGTCGTCGTCACGTATCACCCGGCGTATCTGCTGCGCAGCTTGCCGGACAAGGCGAAGGCATGGGCCGATCTGTGCCTCGCGCGCAAGACGTATCAGGACGCGCTCGCCGCGCTCGGCGTGCAACCGGGAGCCGGGAAGGGCGCGCGTTGATGAGCGGGCTGTCGCGTCTCGTCGATCGATTCGAGGACGCGACGGTGCGTGACCTGGCGTGGCTGCTTTTTGCCCCCGATCTGCTGCGCGCCGGGGAAGCCGGCGCTGAACTCGCTCAGCCGTTCGCATCGCCGGCAGACCGCGATGCGACGCTCGAATGGCTGCAGGCGCTCGACGCCGCCCCCGATGCGCTGCACGTCCGCTCACGCAATCCCAGGTTGACGCGCCTCGGCATCTATGCCGAGAGCCTGCTCGAGTTTTTCCTGGCGCACGGTCCCGCCGCGCGCCTGATCGCGGCGAACGTGCCGCTGAGAAGGCAGCGGCGCACCATTGGCGAATGCGATTTCCTGCTCCAGACGGCGGGCGGCGCGCGGCTGCATTGGGAACTGGCCGTGAAGTTCTACCTGCATATCGGCGATGGCGCGACACGGACGGCCCGGCTTTCCGATTACGTCGGGCCGAATCTGCAGGACCGCTTCGACCTCAAGTACGCGCGGCTGCTTACTCATCAGCTCGGGCTGACCTCGCGCGCGGAATTCGCGGCGCTCGGGCTCGGCGGGCCGTGGGACGCGCAGTTGTTCATCAAGGGCCGGCTTTTCTACCACGACGACACCGTGCTCCCCGCGCCCGAAGTCGGCGCGCGGCACGTGCGCGGCTGGTGGCTGACGGCGTCGGAATGGCGTGCCCGTCACGACGCAATCGACGATGCGCGCGCCTGGGTCGTGCAGCCGCGCCTTGCCTGGCTTGCCTCGCGCCGCCTGCGCGCCGGTGACGCCGGATCGCTGATAGCCGAATCCGCCGCGATCCACACGCGCTTGCAAGCGGCTGACGCGCCGACGATGGTGGCGTCCTACATCCGCGACGGCGCGGGCGGCTGGACGGAGGAATCGCGCGGCTTCATCGTGCCGGACGACTGGCCGGAGCGGGCGAGGGCGTTCGCGGCGTCGGCGCTGTGAGCGCCATCGGCCCGGCGCTCACCACCATCGATAGAAATGGTGGACCGGGCCCACGCCATGTCCCACGTCGAGCCGCGCGCTCGCCTCGATCGCGCCGGTGAGATAGCGCTTCGCCTCGGCGGTCGCGCTCGCCAGATCATCGGTCTGCGGGATCAGCGCGGCGATCGCCGACGAGAGCGTGCATCCCGTCCCGTGCGTGTTCTTCAACGCGACGCGCGCGCCGGAAAGCCGCAGCGCGCCCGAAGCCTCGATCAGCCAGTCGGGGCTGTCGGAAGACGTGAGATGCCCGCCCTTCATCAGCACCGCACGCGCGCCGGCGGCGAGCAATGCTTCGCCCTGGCGCACCATCGCGTCTTCATCGGTCGCTGCTTCGACGCTGAGCAAGGCCGCCGCTTCCGGCAGATTCGGCGTGACGAGCGTCGCGAGGGGCAGCAGTTCGTCGCGCAGCGCGGCGACGGCTTCCGGCGCGAGCAGCGCGTGATTGCTCTTCGAAATCATCACGGTGTCGAGCACGACATGCATCGGACGATGCCGCCGCAACGCATCCGCCACCGCGCGGACGATGCCCGCGTTCGCCAGCATGCCGATCTTTACCGCATCGATGCGGATGTCGTCGAACACGGCGTCGAGCTGGGCCGTGACGAAGCCGGGATCGGGCGCATGGACCGCCGTCACGCCGCGCGTGTTCTGCGCGGTCAGCGCCGTGATGACGCTCGCGCCGTATGCGCCGAGCGCCGAGAACGCTTTGAGGTCGGCCTGAATGCCCGCGCCGCCGCCCGAGTCGGAGCCGGCGATGGTGAGCGCGTTGGGAATGCGTTTCGTCGAAGTCATCGGAAGAATCAGGTTCGTGCGCGGGTGATCGTCGCGCGCAATGCCGCGGCGGCTTCGCGCGGATTCGCCGCCTTGCAGATCGCGGATACGACAGCAAGGCCAGCCGGTTTCGCCCGCATCACGTCGGCGGCGTTGCGCGCCTGAATGCCGCCGATCGCGACGGTCGGAAAGCGCGCTTCACGGCACATTTCGGCGAGGCCGCCGATGCCGCACGGCGCGGAAGCGTCGGTTTTCGTGGGGGTCGCGTACACCGGTCCCGCACCGAGATAATCGACCACGCCCTGCAATTGGTTCGCGTGCGCGACTTCCGCCAGATTCGATACCGACAGGCCGATCAGCGCGCCGGGTCCCATCAGCCGCCGCGCGACGTCCGCCGGCAGATCGCGCTGGCCGATGTGCACGCCATCCGCACCGGCGGCAAGCGCGACGTTGACGTGATCATCGATGACGAGCGGAACGCCGTGCGCGCGCGTCAGCGGCAAGAGGTCGAGCGCGAGCGAGAGCCACGCGCGCTTGTGCCACTGCGGCGCGCGCAACTGCACGACCGTTGCGCCGCCTTCCAGCGCCGCGCGCGCGACGTCGAGCGCCGCCCCGTGACCGCCGCATTGCACCGGATCGAGCACCAGATAAAGCGAAAGATCGAAGGAATGCCGCATGTCATGAAAGCGCGACGTCGCGCTGTACGAGCGTCGTGTCGAACGCGTGCGCGTCCAGCGACGCGAGGCGATCCAGATACGCTACCGCAAAGCTGCCGGGCAACGCCGCGTCGCGGGCGGCGAGTTCCCCGGCCACGGTCGAATAGGCAATGGCCGCGACCGTCGCGATGAAATGCTCGTCGCGCGTGCGTGCCACGCCCGCGAATGCGGCGACCGTCGCGGACAGGGCGCAGCCGACGCCGGTCACGCGCGTCATCAGCGGCGAGCCGTTCGACAGCCCGGTCACGCGGCGGCCATCGGTGATGTAGTCGGTCTCGCCCGTCACGGCGACGACCGCCTGCGTGTTCAGCGCGAGGATTTGCGCGGCTTCCAGCGCCGCATCGGTCGCGGCGGTGCTGTCCACGCCGCGCGCGCTCGCCGTTCCGCCCGACAGGCTGATGATTTCCGACGCGTTGCCGCGAATCACCGCCGGCTTCGCATCGAGCAATTCGAGCGCGAACTCCGTGCGAAACGCGAGCGGCCCCACGGCGACGGGATCGAGCACCCACGGCTTGCCGGCGCCGTTGGCGGCGTTGACGGCGGCGCGGATCGCGCGCGACTGCGGCACATCGAGCGTGCCGAGGTTCACCGAGAGCGCATTGGCGACCGGTGCGAATTCGGCGACTTCCTCGCGCGCGACGACCATCGCCGGTGCGGCGCCCACGGCCAGCAGCACGTTCGCGGTGAAGTTCGTGACGACGAGGTTCGTCAGGCAATGCACGAGCGGCGCGGTATCGCGCACGCGCGTGACGAACGAGAAGAGATCGGCTGATTGCATGATGAGTAAAGACTAGCCGACGGCGCGCGAGCGGTCAGTGCCGCGCCTCGCCGATCAGCGCGACGGAATCGAACGCGCGCTGATTCGCCTGATGACGGCGCATGACGAAGTACATCATCAGACACACGAACGAGCCGAACATCACGATGACGAACTGGATCGGCATGTCGAGCCACACGAGCACCGCGTACAGGCACAGCATCACCAGCACCGACAGATTCTCGTTGAAGTTCTGCACGGCGATCGAGTGTCCGGCCGAGAGCAGCACGTGTCCGCGATGCTGCAGCAGCGCGTTCATCGGCACGACGAAGAAGCCCGACAGTCCGCCGACGATCATCAGGAACAGATACGCGACGAGCAGATAGCCGGGGAAGTGCATCTTGCCGAAGTAGATGCCCCAGTGCGCCGGAAACAGATGCCGCGTGTAGAACGCCATGAGCATGACGGCGAGGCCCATCATGATGCCGACCGGCAGCACCGACAGCGAGCGCTTGAGCGGCACGCGCGCCGCCGCGAGCACCGCGCCCGCCGCCACGCCGACCGCGATCACCGCCTGCAGGATGGCCGCCTGCGAGAGCGTCATGCCGAGCGACACTTCCGCCCATTTGAGCACGATGAACTGCAGCGTCGCGCCCGCGCCCCAGAAGAGCGTCGTGACGGCAAGCGAAATCTGGCCCAGCTTGTCGCGCCAGAGCGTGAGGAAGCAGTCGGCGAAATCCGTGATGAGCTTTATCGGCCGCGTTTCCTGCTTCGGATAGCGCGCGCCGGTATCGGGAATGCGCAGATTGAAGATGGCGGCGATCACGTACATCAGCATGATTACGAGCATCGCGGCTTCGGCGGGCGTGGTGATACGCGGGATATGCAGACTCAGCAGGTGACTCGCGATATGCGGACTGATGAGCGCGCCGCCCATGACCGTGCCGAGGATGATCGAGCCGACCGTCGTGCCTTCGATCCACCCGTTCGCCGCCACGAGCCGGTCGGGCGGCAGGAGTTCGGTGAGAATGCCGTACTTCGCGGGCGAATAGGCCGCCGCGCCGAAGCCGACGATGCCATACGCGAGCAGTGGATGCGCGCCGAACAGCATCGTGATGCAGCCGACGACCTTGATGGTATTGGTCACGAACATCACATGACCCTTGGGCCGCGAGTCCGCGAAAGCGCCGACGAATGCCGCGAGGATCACATAGGACAGCACGAAGAACAGCTTCAGCAGCGGCGTCATCCAGTTCGGCGCGTGAAGGTCTTTCAGCAGTGCGATGGCAGCGATCAGTAGTGCGTTATCGGCCAGCGATGAGAAAAACTGCGCGGCCATGATGGTGTAAAAACCTTTTTTCATCTGATCCGAAGCTTTCCTCACTGCGGGTGATCCGCCCCGGACGCTGCTCGTGCTGCTGTCATGCGTTCGGGCTTATGCCGTTCGAAATGGGTTGTGCGCAGGGCTTTATAACACGAAAATAGGCGCATTCTGACTAGCGGTAATCTCGATCGCGCGCGAACCGCCTGATCCGTCAAGGCGCCCGCGCCCGGGATTTTTTATAAGGTCCTGATTCACAAGGCGTCTTGATCGACGAAGCGGCCGCTCGCTTCGCTGGCGTATGCTTCTCGTCTTTCCGCCCGAACCGTGATTCCACCCAAACGCTCATGCCGCGCCCCCTTTCAGCAACCATTCACACGCCTGCACTCGCCAACAACCTCGCCGTCGCGCGCAAATTCGCGCCGAAATCCAAGATCTGGGCTGTCGTCAAGGCCAATGCGTATGGCCACGGACTCGCGCGAGCGTTCCCCGGACTTCGCGCAACGGACGGCTTTGGCCTTCTGGACCTCGAAGAGGCGGCAAAGTTGCGGGAACTGGGATGGGCAGGACCGATTCTTCTGCTGGAAGGCTTCTTCAGGCCGACGGACATCGATGTCATCGACCGCTACAGCCTGACCACGGCCGTCCATTGCGACGAACAGCTGCGCATGCTGGAGATGGCGCGCCTGTCGAAGCCGGTCAACATTCAGCTGAAGATGAATAGCGGCATGAACCGGCTCGGCTACACGCCGGAGCGTTTTCGCGCCGCCTGGGAGCGGGCGCGCGCCTGCCAGGGCATCGGCCAGATCACGCTGATGACCCATTTTTCCGATGCCGACAGCGAGCGCGGCATCGCGCATCAACTGGAGGCGTTCGAGCGCGGTGCGGAAGGTATCGCGGGGGCGCGCAGCCTGTCCAATTCGGCGGCGGTGATGTGGCATCCGTCCGCGCACTTCGACTGGGTGCGGCCCGGCATCATGCTGTATGGCGCGTCGCCGTCGGGTGTGACGGCCGATATCGCCGGGACCGGCCTCAAGCCCGCCATGACGCTTTCGTCCGAACTCATCGCCGTGCAGACGGTGCAGCCGGGCCAGAGCGTCGGGTACGGCTCGACGTTTCGCGCGGAGAAGGGGATGCGTATCGGCGTGGTGGCGTGCGGCTATGCGGACGGTTATCCGCGGATCGCGGCAGAAGGCACGCCGGTGATCGTTCGACGGCGTGATGACGAAGCTCGTCGGCCGCGTGTCGATGGACATGCTCACCGTCGATCTGACGCCGTGCCCGAACGCGGGCATCGGCTCGCGCGTCGAGTTGTGGGGAACCAACCTGCCGATCGACGATGTCGCGCGCGCGTGCGGCACCATCGGCTACGAGCTGATGTGCGCGATCGCGCAGCGCGTGCCGGTGCGGGCCGAGTAAGCAGCGCCGGTGGGCGCGGGAACGAATCGAATCTCTGACAAGGCAATACGTGGCGAAAGCAGCAAAGGCGAAAACGCTCTTCATCTGTAGCGAGTGCGGCGGGCAGGCGCCGAAGTGGACAGGGCAGTGCGCGGCGTGCGGAGCGTGGAACACGCTGGTGGAATCAGTGGAGCAGGCGCCGTCGGCGCATCGCTTCCAGGCGCTCGCGAAGAGTTCGGCGGTGCAGCGTCTCGCCGACATCGAAGCGTCGGACGTGCCGCGCTTCACGACTGGCGTCGGCGAGTTCGATCGCGTGCTCGGCGGCGGGCTGGTGCCCGGCGGCGTGGTGCTGATCGGCGGCGATCCGGGCATCGGCAAATCGACGCTGCTGCTGCAGTCGCTCGCTGAAATCGCGCGCGAGCGTCCGGCGCTCTACGTGAGCGGCGAGGAGTCCGGTGCGCAGATCGCGTTGCGCGCGCAGCGGCTCGGGTTGATCGGCGGAAACGACAGCGCCGTGGCCGATCTGAGCCTGCTCGCCGAGATTCAGCTCGAAAAGATTCAGGCGACCATCGATGAACAGCGTCCCGAAGTCGCCGTCATCGACTCCATTCAGACCATTTACTCCGAAGCGCTGACGTCCGCGCCCGGCTCGGTCGCGCAGGTGCGCGAATGCGCGGCTCAATTGACGCGCATCGCGAAGCAGACGGGGACGTCGATCATCATGGTCGGACACGTCACGAAGGAGGGCAGTCTCGCTGGCCCGCGCGTGCTGGAGCATATCGTTGACACGGTGCTGTACTTCGAAGGCGATACCCACTCGTCGTTCCGGCTCGTGCGCGCGTTCAAGAACCGCTTCGGCGCGGTCAACGAGCTCGGCGTATTCGCGATGACGGAGAAAGGGCTGCGCGGCGTCGCGAATCCGTCGGCGCTTTTCCTGTCGCAGCACGAGCAGAGCGTCGCGGGTTCGTGCGTGCTCGTGACGCAGGAAGGGTCGCGGCCGCTGCTCGTCGAAGTGCAGGCGCTCGTCGATACCGCGCACGTGCCCAATCCGCGGCGGCTCGCAGTCGGCCTCGAACAGAACCGGCTCGCGCTGCTGCTGGCGGTGCTGCATCGGCATGCGGGTATTGCGTGCTTCGATCAGGACGTGTTTCTCAATGCAGTGGGCGGCGTCAAGATCACGGAACCCGCCGCCGACCTCGCCGTGCTGCTCGCGATTCATTCGTCCATGCGCAACAAGCCGCTGCCGAAGGGTCTCATCACGTTCGGCGAAGTCGGGCTCGCGGGCGAAATCCGCCCATCGCCGCGCGGGCAGGATCGCCTGAAGGAAGCGGCCAAGCTCGGCTTCTCCGTCGCGCTGATTCCGAAGGCGAACGCGCCCAAGCAGGCGATCGACGGACTGAAGGTCATCGCCGTGGATCGCATCGAGGAAGCGATCGACCGCGTGCGCGACCTCGAGTAACGCGCCGACGGATCGGCGCCGGCGTAACGAGCCGTAAAAAACCCCTCATCGCGTGTAACCCAAGGCGGGTTTCGTTTGCCTATGCTCTTCTGGCCAGGGACCCGGCAGCTTCGTGGACAGGAGCGGCCGCAAGCATCGAGAGGACCACGCCTTGAAGCACGCCAAATCAACGCGAGCCAAGCCCGCGTTCCATCTGCGGGGATGTCGCGTGTCGGCGCCCTTGCAGCAGCCGTGGGGCAGCGGGTGCCGGATCATCGAATGGATCGACGGCGAGGGACAGATTTCGCGGCGCGCCGTGGCTGCGGATGTCACGGAAGATGAAGTCGTCGCCGTCATCCGCCGTCACGTGACCGGGCGCAAGCATGTGCTCGTTGACGACGAAAGTCAGCCGCGTCAGACCTTGCCGCGCCGTTAGGCTTGCCTATCCGCGAAGAGCGGATGCGCCGCCGCTTCGGCCGGCGTCAACACGGGCGCGACGCAGCAGTCGAGCGGCTCCAGCAGCGCGATCCATTCGTCGCGCGTGCGCTCGCGAAAGCACGCCGCCGCTTGCGCCGACAGTTCCTTCGCGTCCGCGCCACCGATTGCCTGTCCCAGACTCCAGTGCCGCGCGGCTCACTCGGGGCGGCCGAGTGCGTGACACAGCGTCTGCCAGAACTTCAGTTCGAGCGCGCCGACCGCGATGAACCGGTCATCCCGCGTGCGATACACGTCGTAGCACGGCACGCCGCCGTTCAGCAAGCCGGCGCCCGCGCGCGTGCTCGCGTCGTCGCCGCGAGTGAGCGCGACATGCGCCATCACGTTGTGTGCGTGAACCGCGTGGGTCATGGAAACATCGACCCGACGTCCTTCGCCGCCACGCGCGACATGCCAGAGCGCCGCAAGCATCTCGGTCACGGCGCAAAGCGCGCCGCCCAGCAAGTCCGCCAGCTGAAAATTCGGCGCGACGGGCGTGCCATCCGGCGCGGCGAGCTGATCGAGCACGCCCGCATACGCCATGTAGTCGATATCGTGGCCTGCCTTGTCCGCGAACGGGCCGTTGCTTCCGAAGCCGGTGATCGCGCAATAGACGAGCTTGGGATTCACCTGACGCAGGACGTCATAGCCGACGCCCAGCCGCGCCATCACCGATGGCCGAAAGCTCTCGACGAGCGCATCGGCATTGCGCACCAAATCGATCAGCTTCGCGCGGTCCGCTTCGGTCTTGAGATCGAGCGTGACCGTCCGCTTGCCGCGATTCACGATGCGATAGAACGCGCTCGGCGTACCGCTTCGGCGCTCGGCTTCCGTCTGCAACATCGTGCGCGCGTAGTCGCCTTCGCCCGGCGGCTCGATCTTGAGCACGTCCGCGCCCAGTTCCGCGAGCCGCAAGGTCGCGACCGGACCGGGCAGCAGGCGCGTCAGGTCGAGTACACGGAGGCCGGCGAGGGCGGGCGGAGGCGTCATGAACCGATCTGTTCGAGTTCCTCGTGCGCTTCGAGCCACTCCAGTTCCAGCGTCTCGAGCCGTGCGCTGACTTCGCCCTGACGGCGAATCGTCTCGGTGAGCTTCGCCTTTAGCGCGGCGTCGTAGCTGGCGGGATCGGCGACGAACGCATCGAGCGTCGACTTCTCCGCGTTCAGCGCATCCATTTCCTTCTCGATCTTCGCGATGCGCGATTGCAGCGGCTTCTTCAGATGCGACAGCTTCTGCCGTTCCTGCGCCTCCTGCTTGCGCTGCTCCTTGCGATTGACCGCACTGTCCTGCGCGACGCCCACCGCCGACGATGCGCCGCTCGCTTCCTTCGCCGCCGCGCGCGTTTCGGCGGCGTGCTGCAGCAGCCAGTCGCGATAGTCGTCGAGATCGCCATCGAACGGACTCAGCCGATGCTTCGCGACCAGCATGAACGTGTCGGTCGTCGCGCGCAGCAGATGCCGGTCGTGGGACACGAGGATCAGCGTGCCTTCGAACTGCGCGAGCGCCATCGTCAGTGCGTGACGCGTTTCGAGGTCCAGGTGGTTGGTCGGTTCGTCGAGCAGCAGCAGATTGGGCTTCTGCCAGATGATGAGCGCGAGCGCGAGCCGCGCCTTCTCGCCGCCCGAGAAGGGCGCGATTTTCGCGGTCGCCATGTCGCCGGAGAAGTTGAAGCTGCCGAGAAAATCGCGCAACTCCTGCTCACGTGTGTCCGGCGCGAGGCGCGCGAGATGCTGAAGCGCGGAATCGTCCGGACGCAGCGTTTCGAGCTGATGCTGCGCGAAGTAGCCGATCTGCAGGCCCTTGCCCTGACGCACGTGACCGGACAGCGGTTCGAGCGTGTCCGCGAGCGTCTTGATGAGCGTCGACTTGCCCTGACCGTTCGCACCCAGCAGGCCGATGCGCTGACCGCTCTGGATCGACAGCGTGACGCCTTCGACGATCGGAATTTCCGCGCCGTCATCGCCGTGATAGCCGCAGCGCACGCCTTCCATGACCATCATCGGGTTGGGCGCGGCATCGGGCGTGCGGAACTCGAACGTAAACGGCGAGCTCGCGTGCGCCGGCGCGATCAGTTCCATCTTCTCCAGCGCCTTCACCCGGCTCTGCGCCTGCTTCGCCTTCGTCGCCTTGGCCTTGAAGCGGTCGATGAAGCTCTGCAGATGCTGCACGGTCTTCTGCTGCTTCTCGAATGCGCTCTGCTGCAGCGCGAGCTGTTGAGCGCGCAAAATCTCGAACTGGCTATAGTTGCCGCCGTAGCGCTTCACCTGCCGGTTTTCCAAATGCAGCGTGACGTTGCAAACGGAATCGAGGAATTCGCGGTCGTGCGATATCACGACGAGCGTGCCCGGATAGCGCGCCAGCCAGTCTTCGAGCCACACGATGGCGTCGAGGTCGAGGTGGTTGGTCGGCTCGTCGAGCAGCAGCAGGTCGGACGGACACATCAACGCTTGCGCGAGATTCAGGCGCATGCGCCAGCCGCCCGAGAAGCTCGAAACCGGTTCGCGCGTCTGCGCGAGCGTGAAGCCGAGGCCCAGCAACAGCGTTTCGGCGCGTGCGGGGGCGGTGTAGCCGTCGGCATCGGCGAAAGCGGCGTGGGCTTCGGCTTCCTCGGCGCCGTCGTGCGCAGCGGACGCGGCGGCGATGCGCGCTTCGATCGCCCGCAAGTGCGTGTCGCCGTCGAGCGTGTAGTCGAGCGCGGTGCGATCCACCGCCGGCGTTTCCTGCGCGACGTGAGCGATGCGCCAGGACGGCGGCATCGAGAAGTCGCCGCCGTCCGCGTGCAATTGGCCGCGCAGCACGGCGAAGAGCGTGGACTTGCCTGCGCCGTTCGCGCCGACGAGACCGGCTTTCTCGCCCGGATTGAGCGTGAAGCTCGTCTCTTCGAAAAGCGGCTTCGTGCCGCGGGACAGGCTGAACTGGTTGAAGCGGATCACGTCGGGATGGCGGCGAAGGGCGCGGGCTTGAGAGGAAAGCGCTATTTTAGACCGGCCGCGCCGCCGCCAACGGATCGTCCGTTCGGCCAATGGCGGCCGATCGCGGGCGGTAGTAGCATCGCCTGAATTCAAACTTTCAGCGGGGAACATGCCATGCGTTCAACTTCCGACAGCATCTACGGCTTCACGGCGGAGACGCTCGACGGCGCGACCGTCGGTCTCGACACGTACCGCGACAAGGTGCTGCTGATCGTCAACACGGCGAGCGAATGCGGTTTCACGCCGCAATACAAGGGACTGCAGGAGTTGTACGCGCGGCTCGCGTCGCGCGGCTTCGAGGTCCTCGGCTTTCCGTGCAACCAGTTCGGCAAGCAGGAACCGGGCGATGCGGCGCAGATCGGGGGATTCTGCGAGAAGAACTACGGCGTGACCTTTCCGATGTTCGCGAAGATCGAGGTCAACGGGGCGAACGCGCATCCGCTCTACAAGTACCTGACCGAGAAGGAGCCGGGCGTGCTCGGGCTTGCGGCCATCAAGTGGAACTTCACGAAGTTCCTCGTGGATCGGAAGGGGAACATCGTGAAGCGGTATGCGCCGATCACGAAGCCGGAGGCCATTGCGGCGGACATCGAGAAGCTGCTGTAGCGCGTCAGAGTATCGGCGAGAACAGCCGCGCGACGTGCATCGCCATCCGATGCCAGAACGGGAAGCCGAGATAATCGGTGTCGTCGATCTCATACGCGTGCGCGAAGTTGACGAGCAGCATGCTTTCCACCTGCCGTGCGAAGTCGTGATCGACGGTCAGCACGGTGATCTCGAAGTTTAGGCGGAAGGAGCGGTTGTCCAGATTCGCGCTGCCGACCGACGCGGCGATATCGTCCACGAGCACGACTTTCTGGTGCAGAAAGCCCGGCTTGTAGCGGAAGATGCGCACGCCGGCCTGCACGAGATCGTACGCATAAAGCCGCGACGCCGCGAACACCACGTGATGATCACGCCGGCTCGGAATCAGGATGCGCACGTCCACGCCGCGCATCACCGCGAGCCGTAGCGCGGAAAAAACGGCTTCGTCGGGGATCAGATAGGGCGACGTGATCCAGATGCGTTCGCGCGCCGCGTTGATCGCCTCGACGAAAAAGAGCGAGCAGGTCTCCTGCTTGTCGGCAGGGCCGCTCGACAGCACCATGCAGTGCATGTTGTCGCCGGTGTGCGGCGCGGGACCGAGTTCGGGAAGGCGCTGCGTCGCCCAGTACCAGTCTTCGGTGAAGACGAACTGGATGCTCGTGATGGCCGGGCCGCGCACTTCCACGTGGGTATCGCGCCACGGCGAAAGCCGCGGATTGCCGCCGAGATATTCGACGCCCACGTTGTGCCCGCCGACGAACGCGCGCTTGCCGTTGACGACCACGATCTTCCGATGATTGCGGAAGTTGATCTGAAACCGATGCACGAACTTGCGCTTGGTCGCGAACGGATGCGCCTCGACGCCGCCCGCACGCAGCGCGTGCACGTAGCGATGCGGGAGATCGAAGCTGCCGATGCTGTCGTAGAGAAAGTAGACGCGCACGCCCGCTTGCGCCTTCGCGATGAGCGCATCGCGCAGCATGTCGCCGAGCGCATCCGCGCGCACGATGAAAAACTGCACGACGATATAACGCTCGGCGGCTTCGATCGCTTCGAGAATCGCGGAGAACGTGGCGTCGCCGTCGACCAGCACGCGCACCGAATTGCCGCGCAGAAAAGGCATGCCCGACAGACGCTGGAGCGTGCGAATCGTCGGATTGCCGAGATACTCGGCCGGACCCGGCGAGAGCTCGCCCCGCGCGCCCGGGGAATCGAGCAGCGCCATGCCTGTTTCGGGCGCGTCGCTGCGCTCCTTCGATTCCCACTCGGCCGGCTTCGTGCGATGGCGCAATATTTCGACTTCGAGCCGCCGCTCGTCGATGTAATCGGCGAACTTGCTGCGGCCGAGGAACAGGTAAGGGATGAGCGTGAGATACGGCATCGCGACGAGCGATACCGCCCACGCGACCGCGCCTTGAGACGTGCGCGTATGGATGACCGCGTGCACGGCGGCGATCACGCCGAGCACATGCGCGGCCATCACGAGCGTGCCGACGTGGAGCCAGTCTGCTGCTTGCATAGGCATGCGTAAGGTTCGATACGTTCCGCGCTCGGGCGCGCGGACCGGGATGACGAGCGCCGCGTCGGCGGCGATGCGTCATCTTACCCAACCTTCCTGGTCCGAAACGCGTCGCGCGTCAGGCTTGCGCAGGCAGGTCGGCTGCCTGAACGAGGAACACGTTGTCGTCGCCGGCGCTTGTCGAAAGCCAGACGAGATCGAGGCCGCCGAACGCAGCCTCGACGTTCGCACGCTCGTTGCCGATTTCGACGACGAGCACGCCGTCTTCGGTCAGCCACTTGCTCGCGTCGCGCACGATGCGCCGCACGATGTCCATGCCGTCCTCGCCGCCCGCGAGCGCGAGTTCCGGCTCGTGGCGGTATTCGGCGGGCAGCGATTGCATCGCGCCGGCGTTCACATACGGCGGATTCGTGATGATGACCTCGTAACGCGCGCCGGACAGCGGCGCGTAAAGATCGCCTTCGTGCAGCGTCACGCGATCCTGCAGGCCGTAGTCGTCGACGTTGCGGCGCGCGACCGCGAGCGCATCGGCGGAGATGTCGACTGCATCGATATCGGCGTTTTCGAAGGCCTGCGCGGCCAGAATCGCGAGGCAACCGGAGCCGGTGCACAGTTCGAGCACGCGCGTGACGTGGTCGGGATCGGCCACATACGGCTGCAAGCCGTCCTGCAGCAATTCGCCGATGAACGAGCGCGGCACGATCACGCGCTCATCGACATAAAAGCGATGACCGTGCATCCACGCTTCCTGCGTGATGTAGGCGGCCGGCACGCGCTCTTTCGCGCGGCGTTCGATCACCTGCATCACGGCGTCGATTTCGCTGTCGAGCAGGCGCGCGTCGAGGAACGGATCGAGCGTGTCGAGCGGCAGATGCAGCGTGTGGAGGATGAGATACGCGGCTTCGTCATAGGCATTGGTCGAGCCGTGGCCGAACGAGAGGCCCGCTTCGGTGAAGCGCGAGACGCCGAAACGCAGCAGGTCGCGCACGGTGAGAAAGGGTAGCGCCATCGAAGGCTCCTTGTTGTTGTGCGAATGAATTCAGGCGATCAGTTCTTCGAGCACGCGGCGATACACGTTCTTCAGCGGCTCGATGAATCGCACTTCGATATGTTCGTCGATTTTATGGATGCTGCCGTTCGGCGGGCCGAATTCCACGACCTGCTCGCAGATGCGCGCGATGAAGCGGCCATCCGAGGTGCCGCCGGTGGTCGACAGTTCGGGCTGTGCACCGGTTTCCTCGCGGATCGCTCTTTCGAGCGCGTCGGACAGCGCGCCGCGCGGCGTCAGAAACGGCAGGCCGCTGACGAACCACTTGAGATCGTAGTCGAGCGCGTGCTTGTCGAGAATCGCGTGGACGCGGCTTTGCAGGCGCTCGACCGTGCTCGCCGTCGAGAACCGGAAGTTGAATATGAGCTCGGCATGGCCGGGAATCACGTTCGTCGCGCCCGTGCCCGAGTGCAGGTTCGAGACCTGCCACGTGGTCGGCGGAAAGTATTCGTTGCCGTCGTCCCAGCGTTCGGCGACGAGTTCGGCGAGCGCCGGCGCGAGCAGATGAATCGGATTCTTCGCAAGGTGCGGATACGCGATGTGCCCCTGAACGCCCTTTACCGTGAGCTTGCCGGTCATCGAGCCGCGCCGTCCGTTCTTGACCATGTCGCCGAGCGTTTCGTTCGAAGTCGGCTCGCCGACGATGCAGTAGTCGAGTCGCTCGCCGCGCGCCTGCAGCGCCTCGACGACCTTCACGGTGCCGTCGGTGGCGGGGCCTTCTTCATCGCTCGTGATGAGCAGCGCGATCGAACCGCGATGCGCCGGATGCTTCGCGACGAACTCTTCGCTCGACACGACGAACGCCGCCAGCGACGCCTTCATGTCGGCTGCGCCGCGCCCGTAGAGCTTGCCGTCGCGATGCGTCGGCGTGAAGGGCGGTGAGTTCCATTGCTCGACGGGGCCGGTCGGCACGACGTCGGTGTGTCCGGCGAACGCGAGCAGCTTGCCCGCAGCGCCGTCCGCGCCGCGTTTGACTGCCCACAGGTTCGTGACGCCGCCCGACGCGATGGTTTCGCACACGAAGCCGGCAGCGGACAGACGTTCGGTCATCAGCGACTGGCAATCGCGATCGTCGGGCGTGACGGACGCGCGTGCGATCAGGGCTTCGGTAAGGGAGAGTGTGCCGGACATGGTTGGACCTGCGTCTGGAAAGACAAAAAAATGCCGGCGCGGCGGCCGGCAAGCGGTTCTGTATCGAGGCGAGCGATGGCGTCCGTGAGAGCCATCGCCACGCATTACGCGAAGAGCGTCTCGTACTGCTCGGCCGAGAAGCCGAGCGTCTTCACGCGGCCGTTCACGACGATGACCGGCCGCTTGATGATCGACGGCTTGTGGATCATCAGCGCGATGGCGCCGGCCGTGGTGTCGGCTTCGGCCTTGTGGACGTCCGACAGCCCGCGCCAGGTCGTGCCGCGCTTGTTGATGAGCTGATCGAGCGGCACGTCCTTCAACCAGTCCTGAAGCAGTTTCTCGTTCACGCCGGCTTTCTTGAAGTCGTGAAATTCGAACGGCACGCCGCGCTCTTCCAGCCACACGCGCGCCTTCTTCACCGAGTCGCAGTTCGGAATGCCGTACACGACAGTCGTCTTGGCCAACTCAGTCGCCTCGCAGCAGTTCGTTCAGGCCGACTTTCGCGCGCGTCTTGGCATCGACCTTCTTCACGATGACCGCGCAGTAGAGGCTGTGCGAACCGTCCTTCGACGGCAGATTGCCCGCGACCACCACCGAACCGGCCGGAATTCGGCCATACGTGACTTCGCCTGTTTCGCGGTCGTAAATTTTCGTCGACTGGCCGAGGTACACGCCCATCGAAATGACCGAGTTCTCTTCGACGATCACGCCTTCCACCACTTCCGAGCGCGCGCCGATGAAGCAGTTGTCCTCGATGATGACCGGGTTCGCCTGGAGCGGCTCCAGCACGCCGCCGATACCCACGCCGCCCGACAGGTGCACGTTCTTGCCGATCTGCGCGCACGAGCCGACGGTGGCCCAGGTGTCGACCATCGTGCCTTCGTTGACGTAAGCGCCGATGTTCGTGTACGACGGCATCAGCACGACATTCTTCGCAATGAACGAGCCGCGGCGCGCGATGGCCGGCGGCACCACGCGGAAGCCGCCCGCCGCGAAGTCCTCGGCGGTGTAGCCGGCGAACTTCGAAGGCACCTTGTCGTAGAACTGCGAGTAACCACCGGCGGCCATCGGCGCGTTGTCTTCCAGGCGGAACGACAGCAAAACCGCCTTCTTCAGCCACTGATTGACGACCCACTCGCCGTCGCGCTTTTCGGCCACGCGCAACGCGCCCTTGTCGAGCTGTTCGATGGCGTGCGCGACCGCGTCGCGGACTTCGGCCGGCGCCGCTTTCGGCGAAAGCTCGGCGCGGTTTTCCCAGGCGTTGTCGATGATGCTCTGAAGTTGTTGCGACATAGTGATTTCAAGGATGGAGTGATGGACCGGCAGCGCCCGTCAGGACTTGAGCGTGCGGCAGAATTCGACGATGCGGCGGGCGCCTTCGACACATTCCTCGGTCCCCGCCACGAGCGCGATGCGCACGAAGCCTTCGCCGGGATTCATGCCATGCGCCGGACGAGCGAGATAGGAGCCCGGCAGAACCGTCACATTATAGTCGGCGTAGAGACGCGCCGCGAACCCGGTATCGGACAGCCCGGTGCGCGAAACGTCGGCCCAGAGGTAGAACGCGGCATCGGGCAGACGGACGTCGAGCACTTCCGCGAGCATGGGTGTCACCGTCCGGAATTTGCTCACATACATCGCCCGGTTGTCGCGCACGTGCGTTTCATCCTGCCAGGCGGCGATGCTTGCACGCTGGAAAACCGTTGACAGCGCCGCGCCGTGATACGTGCGATACAGCAGGAATTGCTTGAGGATGGCGGCGTCGCCGGCGACGAAGCCCGAGCGCATGCCCGGCACGTTCGATCGCTTCGACAGGCTCGACAGCATCACGAGGCGCTCGAAGCCGCGGTTCAGCAGGCGCGCGGCCTCCAGAGCGCCGAGCGGCGGATGCGCTTCGTCGAAGTAGATCTCCGAATAACATTCGTCGGACGCGATCACGAAGCCGTGCTTGTCCGACAGCGCGAAGAGCTCGCGCCAGTTGTCGAGCGTCAGCACCGCGCCCGTCGGATTGCCCGGCGAGCAGACATAGAGGAGTTGCGTGCGCGCCCAGATGCCGTCCGGCACGGCGGAGTAATCGCACGCGAAGTTGCGCGCCGGATCGCTGTTCACGAAGTACGGCTCGGCGCCCGCGAGCAGCGCCGCGCCTTCGTAGATTTGATAGAACGGGTTCGGACAGAGTACGATCGGCGGTTCGGCTTCGCGCAGTTCAGGCGTGCTGCGGCTGTCGATGACGGCCTGCGCCAGCGCGAACAGCGCTTCGCGCGAGCCCGACACGGGCAGCACCTCCGTGGCCGGATCGAGCGATGCGAGACCGTAGCGCGCCTTCGTCCATGTGGCGATGGCTTCGCGCAGCGGTTCGCTTCCGAGCGTCGGCGGATAGGCGGCGAGGCCGTCGAGCGAATTCACGACGGCGTCGCGGATCAGCGCTGGCGTCGGATGCTTCGGCTCGCCGATGCCGAAGCTGATCGGCGTGAATCCGGCGCGCGGCTCGATGCCTTTGAAGAGCGCGCGGAGCTTTTCGAACGGATACGGCTGGAGTTTCTGAAGAAGTGGATTCACGGCGTGACCGGTAAGCGATGAGCGACGAGTGAACGGATGGTCGGGGCGGCGGCGCAGCGCCATGCACGCCGGCGAGAACAGGCCATTGGACGACCCGCTGCGGCGGCACGATAGAGACATCGATGAAGCGCACGATTATACCCCGCGCCTTTGCAGCAAAGGGCTGCAGGGCAACGAACGACACAGCATGACGATCCCGCATTCCACCCGACGAGCCCGCCCATGACCCGCCGTCTGCACGACGCGCTGCCGACGCTCGCGATCATGCTCGGCGCGTCCGTTTGGGGCCTCGTCTGGTATCCGATGCGCGTGCTTGCGTCGATGGGGCTCACCGGCACCCTCGCGAGCGCGACGACGAGCGGCGCGGCGTGCCTGTGCGTCCTCTTGCTCAGACGCCGCTCGATCAGCACGATTTCCTGGCACTGGCTGCTCGTCGCGCTCGGCCTCGCGGCGGGCATGACGAGCGTCGGTTTCGTATGGGGCGCGATTCACGGTCAGGTGATGCGCGTGCTGTTGCTCTTTTATCTGACGCCCGCATGGACGGCGGTGTTCGCGCATTTCATCCTGAACGATCGCCTGACGCGCGCGGACGCCGCCTTGTCGTTGCTCTCGCTCGCGGGCGCGGTCACGATGCTCTGGTCGCCCGCGCTCGGCTTGCCGCTGCCCGCGAATCTCGCGGAGTGGGCGGGGCTGATGGGCGGCATGGGCTTCGCAATGAGCAACGTGCTCGTCGTCAGGATCACGCGGACGATGCCGCGCATGAAGCCCGAAATGCGCACGGCGGTGATCTTCGGCGGCGCGGCTGTCGTCGCAAGCGTGGCGAGCCTTTTCGAGCCGATGCCCGCGCCGCCCGCCGCATCGCAGATGGGTACGGTCGCGTTCATCGTGATCGGGCTGGGCGCCGTGCTCGCGGTGAACAACGTCATCGTGCAGATCGGGCTTGCGCGCGTGCCGGCCAATCGCGCGTCGATCATCATGCTGTTCGAACTGGTCGTGACGGCGCTGTCGTCGTGGCTCTTCGCGGGCGAGGCGCCGGGGCCGCGCGAATGGGCGGGCGGGGCGTGCATCGTGGCCGCGTGCTTGCTGTCGGCGTGGGTGCATCGGCAGGCGCGAAAGGGCGATGAAGCATCGCCGGCGCGGCCGCAAGACCCGCCAGGCGAAAAGAAATCGACACGCGCGATGGTATGATGGTGTCCGCTCGCGACCGGGCGGAAAGGCTCTCGCGGGCATGACACGATCACACGCGACGGGCGCTGCCGCCTGTCTGCCTTTCATCCTCCGTCATCCACTTCAAACAGCGATATCGCCGTGCGTCTGACTTCGATCAAACTCGCTGGTTTCAAGTCCTTCGTCGATCCCACGCATTTCCAGGTCCCCGGCCAGCTGGTCGGCGTCGTCGGGCCGAATGGCTGCGGCAAGTCCAATATCATCGACGCCGTGCGCTGGGTGCTCGGCGAATCGCGCGCATCCGAATTGCGCGGCGAGTCGATGCAGGACGTCATCTTCAACGGATCGACCGCGCGCAAGCCCGGCAGCCGCGCGAGCGTCGAACTCATCTTCGATAACGCCGATGGCCGCGCCGCCGGCCAGTGGAGCGCGTACGGCGAGATCGCCGTGAAGCGTGTGCTCACGCGCGACGGCACGTCCAGTTACTACATCAACAACCTGCCCGCGCGACGCCGCGACATCCAGGACATCTTCCTCGGCACGGGCCTCGGTCCGCGCGCCTACGCGATCATCGGGCAGGGGATGATCGCGCGGATCATCGAAGCGAAGCCGGAAGAACTGCGCGTGTTTCTCGAGGAAGCCGCGGGGGTGTCGAAGTACAAGGAACGGCGCCGCGAAACGGAGAACCGCCTGCACGACACGCGAGAGAATCTCACGCGCGTGGAGGATATCGTCCGCGAACTGACGACGAATCTGGAGAAGCTCGAAGGGCAGGCGATCGTCGCGACCAAGTACAAGGAACTGCAGGCCGAAGGCGAAGAGAAGCAGCGGCTGCTCTGGCTGCTGCGCAAGAACGAAGCCGGCAACGAGGCGGAGCGGCAGCAGCGCGCCATTCGCGAAGCGCAGGTCGAGCTCGAAGCGCAGACCGCGCGTCTGCGTGAAGTCGAAGCGCAGCTGGAAACGCTTCGTGTCGCCCATTACAGCGCGAGCGACGCGATGCAGGGCGCACAGGGCGCGCTCTACGAGGCCAACGCCGAAGTGAGCCGGCTCGAAGCGGAGATCAAATTCATCGTCGAGTCGCGCAATCGCGTGCAGGCGCAGATCGCCGCGCTCGCCGCGCAGCGCGAGCAATGGCAGATGCAGGCGCAAAAGGCGCGGGACGAAATCGAGACTGCATCGGAGGCGCTGGCCGAAGGCGAAGAGAAGGCCGCCATCGCGCAGGAAAACGCCGCCGCCAAGCACGACGCATTGCCGGAGCTCGAAGCCCGCTGGCGCGATGCGCAGGCGCAACTGAACGAGGAACGCGCGGGCATCGCGCGGGCGGAACAGGCGCTGAAACTCGAGGCGGCGCATCAGCGCAACGCGGATCAGCAGCTTCAGCAATTGCAACAGCGCCAGGAACGTCTGAAGAACGAAGCGAGCGGTCTCGACGCGCCCGACGAAGCGCAGCTCGAAGAACTGCGCATGCAGCTTGCCGAGAACGAAGAAGTGCTGGCCGAAGCGCAGGCGCGTCTCGCCGATGCCCAGCAAACCCTGCCGCGCCTCGACGGCGAACGCCGTGCGGCGCAAGAGCGCGTGCAGGCGGAAAGCGCGCAGATTCACCAGCTCGAAGCGCGCCTCGGCGCGTTGAAACAGCTTCAGGAAAGCGTTCAGACCGAGGGCAAGATCCAGCCGTGGCTCGACAAGCACGAACTCGGCGCGCTGCCGCGTCTGTGGAAGAAGCTGCATGTCGAAGCGGGCTGGGAAGCGGCGCTCGAAGCGGTGCTGCGCGAGCGGCTCGCGGCGCTGGAAGTGTCGAATCTCGACTGGGTGAAGGCGTTCGCCACCGATGCGCCTCCCGCCAAGCTCGCGTTCTATTCGCCGCCGGTCGCGGGCAAGCCGCTCGACGCGCCGCAGGGCTTGCGGCCGTTGTTGTCGCTCGTGCGGATCGACGATCCGGGCTTGCGCGCGGTGCTCAACGAGTGGCTCGGCGCGACGTTCATCGCGGATGACATCGCGCAGGCGCTCGCCATGCGCAATCAGCTGCCGGACGGCGGCGCGTTCGTCGTGAAGGCGGGGCATACGGTAACGCGGGTCGGCGTGCAGCTTTACGCATCCGATTCCGAGCAGTCCGGCATGCTCGCGCGCGCGCAGGAAATCGAAAATCTCACGCGGCAGGCGCGCGCGCAGACGCTGCTCGCCGACGAAGCGAAGAGTAATGCGGTTCGCGCCGACGCCGCGCATACGCAGGCATCGCAAGCACTTGCCGATGCCCGCTCCGCCGCCGAGCGCGCCACGCAGCGCGTGCATGCGCTGCAACTCGACGTGCTGAAGCTCGCGCAGGCGCACGAACGCTATACGCAGCGGAGCACGCAGATCGGCGAGGAACTGGAAGAAATCGCCGCGCAGATCGACGAACAGCGCGCGCTGCGGGCCGAATCCGAAGCCGCGTTCGAGCAGCACGACGCGGAAATCGCGCAATTGCAGGCGCGCTTCGAAGACAACCAGCTCGCATTCGAATCGCTCGACGAAGCGCTCACCGGCGCGCGCCACGAACTGCGCGAGCTGGAACGCGCCGCGAGCGACGCGAGCTTCGCGGTGCGCGGTCTCGCCGCGAAGATCGCCGAGTACGAGCGCAACATCGAGACGGCGCAGGATCAGAGTGAACGCGTCGCCGGCGCGCTGGAAGATGCGCGTGCGGAACTCGAGACCATCAACGAGCAGACGGCCGAAACCGGTCTACAGGATGCGCTCGAAGTGCGCGCGGCGCGCGAGGAAGCGCTTCATGCGGCGCGCATCGAACTGGACGATCTCACGGCGCGGCTGCGTCAGGCGGACGAACAGCGTCTTTTCGCGGAACGCTCGCTGCAGCCGCTGCGCGACAGGATCAACGAACTGCAGTTGAAGGAACAGGCGGCGCGCATCAGCGGCGAACAGTTCGTCGAGCAACTGCAGGCGGCGGGCGTCGACGAAGCGGAGTTGCAGGCGAAGCTCACGCCGGACATGAAGCCGTCGTATCTGCAGGGCGAAGTCACGCGCCTGAACAACGCGATCATCGCGCTCGGTCCGGTCAACATGGCCGCGCTGGAAGAACTCGCGGCGGCCACCGAGCGCAAGCACTTCCTCGACGCGCAATCGGCCGACCTGAACGACGCCATCGGCACACTGGAAGACGCGATCCAGAAGATCGACCAGGAAACGCGCGCGTTGCTGCAAGGCACGTTCGACGAAGTGAACCGTCACTTCGGCGAACTGTTCCCGCGTCTTTTCGGCGGCGGTCAGGCGAAGCTCATCATGACCGGCGACGAAATCCTCGATGCCGGCGTGCAGGTGATGGCGCAGCCGCCCGGCAAGAAAAATTCGACGATTCACCTGCTTTCGGGCGGCGAAAAGGCGCTCACCGCGACGGCCCTCGTCTTCGCGATGTTCCAGCTGAATCCCGCGCCGTTCTGTCTGCTCGACGAAGTGGACGCGCCGCTCGACGACGCCAATACCGAACGCTTCGCGAACCTCGTGCGGGCGATGTCGGCCAAGACGCAATTCCTGTTCATCTCGCACAACAAGATCGCGATGGAGATGGCGCAGCAATTGATCGGCGTGACGATGCAGGAGCAGGGCGTATCGCGCATCGTCGCGGTGGACATGGAAGCCGCTGCGGGCTTTGCGCAGAATGGCTGACGCCTCAGCGTCATGCGAATTTTGAATGGTTGAACGGCGGCCGGGCGATGACCCGGCCAGGCGCGCAGGCGCGGAGTGGCGTGCATCGGGCAGGCGGCGGCGAAAGCCGGAACGCGGCAGATGCGTGCGACAGATCGCGCGGCGCTTCCTAACTCAAAAGATTGTGGAGCGTGCATGGACGAGTTGACACTCGGGTTGATCGGAGCAGGAGCCGTGGTGGTCGGCGGTGTGGTGGTGTACAACGCGTGGCAGAGCGCGAAGGTGCGGCGCAAGATGCCGCGTCCGATGCCTGACGAAACCGCCGATGCGCTCGCGCGCCAGGACACCGACGACGAGCATCCGTTCATCGAGCCGGTGCGCCCGGCGCGTCGCGAACCGGTCGCGGGCGATGCGCCTGACGAAGCGCCGCGCGACGTGCGCGTCGAGCCGAGTTTCGGCGGCGTGGCGGCATCGGAAGAAACGCACGCTGCCGTGACGCCGCCCGTCGCACCCGCGGATACGCCCGTCGATCTGCAGGCCGAGGCGACCTCCGCCAACGGCGTCGCGGACGAATCGGCCATCATCGACGAAGACGAGCGCAACGAACCGGTCATGCCCGCCGCGACGACCATTTCTTCGGCGCCGCCTGCGGTCGTCGACCGGCGCATCGACTGCGTGGTGCCGGTTCGGCTCGCCGCGCCCGTCGCGGGGGATCGCGTCATTCCGCTCGCGCAGCGGCTGCGCCGCGCGGGAACGAAGCCGGTGACGATCGAAGGCAAGCCGGAAGGCGAGAGCACGTGGGAGCTGTTGCGCCACGGCGTGCGCTACGACGAACTGCGCGCGGCGGCGCAACTCGCGAATCGCAGCGGCCCGCTCAACGAACTGGAGTTCTCGGAGTTCGTGACCGGCGTGCAGCGCCTTGCCGACGCCGTCGATGGCGCACCCGAATTCCCCGACATGATGGAAACCGTCGGCATGGCGCGCGAACTCGACGCCTTCGCCGCCCAGTGCGACGCGCAACTGTCCATCAATATTCTCTCGGACGGCGCGCCGTGGTCGGCCAACTACGTGCAGGCGGTCGCGTCGCAGGACGGCTTGCTGCTGTCGCGCGACGGCACGCGCTTCGTCAAGCTCGACGCAAAGCAGAACCCCGTGTTCATGCTCCAGTTCGGCGACACCAATTTCCTGCGCGACGACCTTACGTACAAGGGCGGGCAGATGATCACGCTCGTGCTCGACGTGCCCGTCGCCGACGAGGACATCCTGCCGTTCCGCCTGATGTGCGATTACGCGAAGTCGCTATCCGAGCGCATCGGGGCGCGCGTCGTTGACGATCAGCGCCGGCCGTTGCCGGAATCGGCGTTGCTCGCCATCGAAAAGCAGCTGATGACGCTCTACGCCAAGCTCGAACAGGCAGGCATTCCGGCGGGTTCGGCGGCCACGCGCCGGCTTTTCAGCCAGTAGGCGTTTCTGTCCTCGACGCGCTGCATCGGCGGCGCGCGCTTCCGAATCGATCGCGCCCCTTCCACGGGGCGCTTTCCGTTGATGCGTGCAAGCGCACGTTCAATCGTCCTATGCCGTCCGGCCGATGCCACGATTTTCCGATCTTCTGAGACAATCGACCGGGCGATCGACTGACTTACCTTTCTCTACAAGAAGCCGCATGTCCGCCAAGACCCAAGCCGAATCCGCCGCCACCGCGAACTCCGGAGCCGCCGTGCCCAGCGCCGACCGGCCCGAAGAGCGCGCCGCGTGGCTGCGCACGGAACTGGAACGCGCGAACTACGCGTACTACGTGCTCGACCAGCCGGAACTGCCGGACGCCGAATACGACACGCTGTTCAAGGAACTGCAGGGCATCGAGACCGAGCATCCGGATCTCGTGACGCCGGATTCGCCGACGCAGCGCGTGGGCGGACAGGTCGCCGAAGGCTTTGCGCCCGTCGTCCATGACGTGCCGATGCTGTCGCTCAACAACGGCTTCGCGGACGAGGACATCGCGGCATTCGACAAGCGCGTATCGGATGCATTGGGCGCGGCGCCGGTGCAGTACGCGTGCGAACTCAAGTTCGACGGTCTCGCCATCTCGCTGCGTTACGACGACGGCCGCTTCGTGCAGGCATCGACGCGCGGCGACGGCGCAACGGGCGAGGACGTCACGGCGAACGTGCGCACCATCCGCTCGATTCCGCTGACGCTGAAGGGCAGGAACGTGCCGAAGCGGCTCGACGTGCGCGGCGAAGTGCTGATGTTCAAGCGTGACTTCGACCGCCTCAACGCACGCCAGCGCGACGCCGGTCAGCGCGAGTTCGCGAATCCGCGCAACGCGGCGGCGGGCAGCCTGCGTCAGCTCGACCCGAAGATGACGGCGCAGCGGCCGCTGTCGTTTTTCGCGTACGGAATCGGCGTGCTGGACGGCGCGGACATGCCCGACACGCACGCGGCGCTGCTCGACTGGTACAAGGAAATGGGGCTGCCGGTGAATGCCGAGCGCGCGGTCGTCGAGGGCGCGGAGGGCTTGCTCGGATTCTTTCGTCAGACAGGCGAGAAGCGCGACAAGCTCCCGTACGACATCGACGGCGTGGTGTACAAGGTCAATCGTCGCGACGAGCAGGACAAGCTCGGTTTCGTTTCGCGCGCACCGCGCTTTGCGCTCGCACACAAGTTTCCGGCGCAGGAAGCCCTGACGGAACTGCTCGCCATCGACGTGCAGGTCGGCCGCACGGGCGCAATCACGCCGGTCGCGCGCCTCGCGCCGATTTTCGTCGGCGGCGCGACGGTCACGAACGCCACGCTGCACAACGAGGACGAAGTGCGCCGCAAGGACATCCGCATCGGCGATACGGTCATCGTGCGGCGCGCGGGCGACGTCATCCCCGAAGTGGTAGGCGCGATTCTCGACCGGCGTCCCGACGACGCGCGGGAATTCGTGATGCCGACGGAATGTCCGGTGTGCGGCTCGAAGATCGAACGCCTGCCGGACGAAGCGATCGCGCGCTGCACGGGCGGCCTGTTCTGTCCGGCGCAGCGCAAGCAGGCGCTCTGGCACTTCGCGCAGCGCCGCGCGCTCGACATCGACGGGCTGGGGGAGAAGATCATCGACCAGCTGGTCGAACAGAATCTGGTACGCACGCCCGCCGATCTCTTCAATCTCGGTTTCTCGACGCTGGCGGCGCTCGACCGCTTCGCCGACAAATCCGCGCAGAACCTGCTCGATTCGATCGACAAGGCGCGGCACACGACGCTCGCGCGTTTCATCTATGCGCTCGGCATCCGGCATGTGGGCGAATCGACGGCGAAAGATCTGGCGAAGCACTTCGGCTCGCTGGACCCGATCATCGCGGCGTCCGTCGAGCAATTGCTGGGAGTCAACGACGTGGGCCCGGTCGTCGCCGAGGCCATTCACAATTTCTTCAGCGAGGCGCATAACCAGCACGTGATCGAGCAGTTGCGCGTGAAGGTGTCGTGGCCGGAAGGGCCGCCCGCGCCGCGTGCGCCGCAGGGCGTGCTGGCGGGCAGGACGGTCGTGCTGACGGGTACGCTGCCCACGCTGTCGCGCGAGGAAGCGAAGGAAATGCTGGAAGCGGCCGGCGCGAAGGTGGCCGGTTCCGTATCGAAAAAGACCGACTACGTCGTGGCGGGCGCGGAAGCGGGCAGCAAGCTCGCGAAAGCGGAGGAACTCGGGGTTCCCGTTCTCGACGAAGACGGCATGAAGAAGCTATTGGAAGGAGTCACTCCATGATCCGAGAAATCCTGAAAATGGGCGATCCGCGGCTTTTGCGCATCGCTCAGCCTGTCGAACATTTCGACACGCCGGAACTGCACACGCTCGTGCAGGACATGTTCGACACGATGCGCGACGCCAACGGCGCGGGTCTTGCGGCGCCGCAGATCGGCGTCGACCTGCAGGTGGTCATCTTCGGCTTCGGGTACAACGAGCGCTATCCCGAAGCGCAGCCGGTGCCGGAGACCGTGCTCATCAATCCGATCATCATGCCGAACGGGCACGACATGGAGGAGGGCTGGGAAGGGTGCCTGTCCGTGCCGGGGCTGCGCGGCGCGGTGCAGCGGTATTCGATGATCCGCTATCAGGGCTTCGATCAGTACGGCAACGCAATCGAGCGGCTCGCCGATGGCTTTCATGCGCGCGTGGTGCAGCACGAGTGCGATCATCTGATCGGCAAGCTGTATCCGATGCGCATCACGGACTTCTCGAAGTTCGGCTTCACGGACGTGCTGTTTCCGGGACTCGATCCGTCGCGCGACGACTGACTAACGAGCCGGCGTAGAACTGGCGTACAACCGGCGTACAACCGGCGTACAACCGGCGTACAACCGGCGTACAACCGGCATGGCGGTCGAAGCGATGCAACCCGCTCCTTACGAGCGGGTTTTCTATTACGCGAACGTTCTCCGATTGCCGCTCGTGTCCTGCCGGCGAAACAGCGCGACATGCTCCGGTTTGGCGGACCCTTGCAGACGGCCATCGGGCAACCGGGCGATCACCATTTCGCCGATGCCAGGACTCGTTACGACGACTTCATCCTGTAGCGCGAGCAGCGCGTGGAGCCGTCGCCGGCCACTGACGATTTCCAGACCGGTTTTCGTTTCGCGAACGATGATCTCAACTGCCATGGCGAATATCCTCCTTGCCGTTCATTGCCGGATGCTTTGCTGAAGCCTTGCGCGTCCACCGGACGATGCGTCCTCGCGCGTTGTCTGCCTAACGGATCGACGAGCCATTTTCTTTAGCCAAAATGCGAACAAAAAATAACGGCGCGACCGGATGACCGATCGCGCCGTTTTTGTCGTCGAGCGTCGCGGATTCGCGACGTTGCGACATGGGCCAGGCGTCAGAAACTCTCGTTCGGGCCGAGGTAGCGCCATTGTCCGGGCGGCAGCGCGCCCAGTGTCACGCGTCCCATGCGGATGCGCTTCAGTCCGACCACTTCGAGCCCGACCAGCTCGCACATGCGGCGAATCTGCCGCTTCTTGCCTTCACGCAGCACGAAGCGGAGTTGCTCGCCGTTCTGCCAGCTGACTTGCGCGGTTTTGAGGGGCACGCCGTCGAGTTCGAGGCCGTGTCGCAGCAGCGCGAGTTTTTCGTCGGGGAACTGACGGTCGATGTCGGTAGTGTGCTCGCCGTATTGCACGCGTACGAGGTACTCCTTGTCGACTTCGGAATGTCCGCCGATGAGTTGCTTCGCGATGCGGCCGTCCTGCGTGAGCACGAGCAGCCCGGTCGAATCGATGTCGAGCCGTCCGGCCGGCGCGAGCGTGCGCAGATGGCCTGGCGTGAAGCGGATGCCCGACCGGTCCTCGTCCCAGTGATTCGACGGGTTGACGAGTGTGACCGCCGGTTCATAGCCGTCTTCCGCTTGTCCCGACACGTAGCCGACGGGCTTGTGCAGCAGGATGGTCACGAGTTGCGACTGCGCGGAATGCGCGGCCGGCAGGACTTCGATGTTCTGACCGGGGCGAATGCGCGTGCCGAGCGTGTCCATCACTTCGCCATCGACCAGCACCCAGCCTTTCTCGATCCATTCGTCGGCTTCGCGACGCGAACACAGGCCGAGTTCGGACATGACTTTCGACAGGCGGACGAGGCCGTCGTGATGGGGGCGGGGGGCGTTGCCGGTTTGCAGTGTGGGGGAATCGGCGTCGCGCGTGCGGTGGTCGTCGGCGCGCGGTTTGCGCTCGCTAAAGCTCGGGCGGGAGTCGTCGCTGTGCGCTTTGAATGGGCGGCGGTCGTCGTTGCGTTGCCCGAAGTTCGGGCGTGAGTCATCGCCGCGCGCTTTGAATGGGCGGCGGTCGTCATCGCGCGGGCCGCGATCGCCGAAGCTCGGGCGGGAGTCATCACCACGCGGATTGAACGGGCGACGTTCGTCGCTGCGCGGGCCACGATCGCCGAAGCTCGCGCGTGAGTCATCGCCACGCGGTTTGAACGGGCGACGTTCGTCGCTGCGCGGGCCACGATCGCCGAAGCTCGGGCGCGAGTCATCGCCACGCGGCTTGAAAGGGCGACGTTCGTCGCTGCGCGGGCCACGATCGCCGAAGCTCGGGCGGGAGTCATCGCCACGCGGTTTGAATGGGCGACGTTCTTCGCCACGCGGACCACGATCGCCGAAGCTCGGGGGCGAGTCATCGCCGCGTGGTTTGAACGGGCGGCGGTCGTCGCTGCGCGGGCCACGATCGCCGAAGCTCGGGCGGGAGTCATCGCCACGCGGTTTGAACGCGCGACGCTCGTCGCTGCGCGGACCACGATCGCCGAAGCTCGGGCGCGAGTCATCGCCACGCGGCTTGAAAGGGCGACGTTCGTCGCTGCGCGGGCCACGATCGCCGAAGCTCGGACGCGAGTCATCGCCACGCGGCTTGAACGGGCGACGTTCTTCGCCACGCGGGCCACGATCGCCGAAGCCCGGACGCGAATCATCGCCGCGCGGTTTGAAAGACCGACGTTCGTCGCCACGCGGGCCACGATCGCCGAAGCTCGGGCGCGAGTCATCGCCACGCGGTTTGAACGGGCGACGCTCGTCGCTGCGCGGGCCACGATCGCCGAAGCTCGGGCGTGAATCATCGCCACGTGGTTTGAACGGGCGACGTTCTTCGCCACGCGGACCCCGATCGCCGAAGCTCGGACGTGAGTCATCACCACGCGGCTTGAATGGGCGACGCTCGTCGCCACGCGGACCCCGATCGCCGAAGCTCGGACGCGAGTCATCGCCACGCGGTTTGAACGGGCGACGCTCGTCGCTGCGCGGACCACGATCGCCGAAGCTCGGACGTGAGTCATCGCCACGCGGTTTGAAAGACCGACGCTCGTCGCCACGCGGACCACGATCGCCGAAGCCCGGACGTGAGTCATCGCCACGCGGTTTGAAAGACCGATCGCCAAAGCCGGGTCTCAAGTCATCACCGCGTGAACCAGATCCGCGTCGCTCGTCACCGCGCGGACCCCGATCCCCAGAACCCGCCCGCGCCTGCGCAGGCTTCCCGCGCTTCACAAGCGCCTCATCCGGCGCTATCTCGCGCACGGGCTTGCGTCCGATGGAACTGCCGGAGCGGACCGGCGATCGCGTCGCCGATGTCGGACGCGGATGTTTGGCTGTCAGTTTGACGCGCATAAAGTCTCAGGCTGCGATCGCGCGCAGCAGTTCGGTTTCGACCTGGATCTGGGTACGGTTGGACGACAGGCTCTTGCCATCGAGCAAGAACACGTCTTCGACACGTTCGCCGAGCGTGTTGATGCGCGCCGCCTGGACGCCGATCCGGTGTTGCGCGAGCACGCGCGCGATGGAATAAAGAAGGCCCTGCCGGTCGTTTGCCGACACGGACAGGATGTAGTACTGGCCACGCTCGTCGGGACGCAAATCCACACGCGGCGTGACCGGGAAAGTGCGCACGAGCCGCGAGACGCGGCCCTTCGAGGGTTCCGGCAGAATGCTTTCGTCCGTCAGCCGTGCGCTGAGTTGCTGTTCGACGAGATTGGCGATGTCGCGGTAACTGCCATCGTGCTCCGGATGCGCCACGAGAAAGTTATCGAGCGCGTAGCCATGTCGCGTCGTGGTGATGCGCGCATCGAGCACGGACAGGCCGTTCCTGTCGAAGTACGCGCAGATGCCGGCGAACAGGTCCGGCCGGTCCTTCACATACACGAGCACCTGCAGCGCCGCGCCGATCGGCGAGGGGCGGGCGCGCACGATGGGCTGCTCGCTTTCGACGTGCCGATACAGCACGCGCGTCTGCCACGCGATATCGGCGGGATCGTGCCGCAGGAAATAGCCGACGTCGAGCTGCTCCCACAAGCGCCGCTGCGCGCCTTCCGGCACTGTTTCCAGCCGCAGGAGCGCGAGCGCCGACTCCTGGCGCGACTTGAGCTCCGAATGCGCGTCCGGCTGGGCGCCGCCGAGCACGGCGAGCGTCGCGCGGAACAGGTCCTCGAGCAGCTTGCCTTTCCAGTTGTTCCAGACCTTCGGGCTCGTGCCGCGAATGTCGGCAACGGTCAGCAGGTACAGCGCGGTCAGCCGCCGCTCGGTGCCGACGACCGACGCGAACTGCTTGATGACCTCGGGATCGCTCGTATCCTGCTTCTGCGCGACGTGACTCATCGTCAAATGCTGCTGCACGAGCCACACCACGAGTTCCGTATCTTCGCGGCCGATGTCGTGCTCGCGGCAGAAGCGGCGGGCGTCGACCATGCCGAGCGTCGAATGATCGCCGCCGCGGCCCTTCGCGATATCGTGAAACAGCGCGGCGACGTAGAGAATCCACGGGCGCTCGAAGTTGCCCATCAACTGGCTGCAGAAGGGGTACTCGTGCGCGTGTTCGGCGATGGCGAACCGGCGCAGATTGCGCAGCACCATCAGAATGTGCTGATCGACCGTGTAGACGTGATACAGGTCGTGCTGCATCTGCCCGACGATGCGCCTGAAGTTGATCAGATAGCGCCCCAGCACGCTCGTCTGGTTCATGAGCCGCAGCGCGTGCGTGATGCCTTCGGGCTGCTTCAGGATCTCCATGAAGAGACGCCTGTTCTCGGGATCGCGTCGCCAGTTGCGGTCCATCAGCTCGCGCGCATTGTAGATGGCGCGCAGCGTGCGCGCCGACAAGCCCTTCACGCCGCGCGTCTGCTCGTACAGCAAAAACGCTTCGAGAATGGCGTGCGGTTCGCGCTCGAAGACATGGTCGTCGGCGATTTCGAGCATGCCTTGCTTCTCGACGAACCGGTCGGACAGCACGCGCGTAATGCCCGATGTCGACGGGAAAAGCTGGGCCTCCACGTTCTGAATAAGGATGGTCGCGAGCTGCGTGACCGCCTTGGCCGCCCAGTAGTAGCGGCGCATCATCTGCTCGCTCGCGCGCTTGGCCGCCGTCGCCTTGAAGCCGAAACTCTCGGCGAGCGGCGTCTGCAGGTCGAAAACGAGGATGTCCTGACGGCGTTTCGCCACCACGTGCAGGCGCGCCCGCAGCATCTTCAGGAACGCTTCGTTGCGGCGCAGTTCGCGCGCTTCGCGTTCGGTGACGAGGCCGCGCGCATCGAGCTCGCGCCAGCTCGAGCCGAAGCCTGCCGCGCGCGTGATCCAGAGGATCAATTGCAAATCGCGCAGCCCGCCGGGGCTTTCCTTGATGTTCGGCTCGAGGCTATACGGCGTGTCCTGAAACTTGGCGTGACGCTGCCGCATTTCCAGCACCTTCGCCTGGAAGAATGCGCGGGGATCGAGCGTCTCTTTGTATCGTTCGGAAAAGCGCTGAAAGAGCTGAGCGTCGCCGCAGATGCGCCGCGCTTCGAGCAGGGACGTGAGCACCGTGACATCGTTGCTCGCTTCGGCGATGCATTGCTCGACCGACCGCACGCTGCTGCCGATATCCAGTCCGAGGTCCCACGCCATGCCGATGAATCGCTCGACGCGCGCGGTGAGCCCGGCGTCATCGGCGTGCGCGGCGGCATCGGGCAGGAGCACGAGGATATCGACGTCGGAGTAGGGCGCGAGCTCCCCGCGCCCATAACCGCCGACCGCGACGAGCGCGGCGTCCGCCGGCATCTCGCAAGCCGCCCACGCGCCCTTGAGGGCGTCGTCGGTCGTGCGGGCGAGCGCGTGCATCAGCGGTTCGACGCCGGTGGCAACCTTGAAGCGTTCGATGAGCGCGGCCTTCGCCGTCTTGTAGGCGGTGCGCAGCGTTTCGCAGGGCGTGGCGGCGGCGACAGTGGCGCTCATGAGTCGATTCGGTCGGCGTGGAGGGAGCAGCGAGATTCAGCGAAGAGGCAGGATCAGGCCGTGGCCGCGATGAGTTGCGACGGCGCCTGCGTCCCGGCCGATACCGTCAGCACTTCATAGCCGCCCGGCGTGACGAGCACCGTATGTTCCCATTGCGCCGACAGGCTGCGATCGCGCGTCTTGACGGTCCACTGGTCGGGCATCGTGCGGATATCGCGGCGGCCGGCGTTGATCATCGGCTCGACGGTGAAGATCATGCCCGCCTGCAACTCGATGCCCGTGCCAGGACGCCCGTAATGCAGCACTTGCGGCTCTTCGTGGAACACCTGGCCGATGCCGTGACCGCAATATTCGCGCACCACGCTGTAGCCCTGTGCTTCGGCGTGCTTCTGAATGGCATGGCCGATGTCGCCGAGGTGCGCGCCCGGGCGCACCTGGTCGATGCCGAGCCACATGCAGTCGAACGTCGTCTGCACGAGGCGCTTCGCGAGAATGGACCCTTCGCCGACGATGAACATGCGGCTCGTATCGCCGAAATAGCCGTTCTTGATGACGGTGATGTCGATATTGAGCGCATCGCCGTTCTTGAGCACCTTCTCGCTCGGGATGCCGTGGCAGATCACGTCGTTGACCGAGATGCAGGTGGCCTTCGGATAGGGCGGATAACCCGGCGGCTGATAATTGAGCGGGGCCGGCACCGTGCCCTGTTCCTTCACCATGTAGTCGTGGCAAAGGCGGTCGAGTTCTTCGGTGGTCACGCCCGGAACGATATGCGGCGTGATGAAATCGAGCACTTCGCTGGCGAGCCGGCAGGCGACGCGCATCTGCGCGATATCGTGATCGTTTTTCAGCGTAATGGACATGGATTGGCTCGGGATGCGCGGATTGCGTGAAAGGCGGGCGGAAACCGCCAAACCGGCATTATCGCACCTTTGAGATAGGGGACGCAGCGCGATCGGACCCGCGCGCGGCGAGTCCGCAGGGGGCGTGGCGCATGCCGCGGCGGTCGTCGCGTGGCTTGAGCCTCGCAATCCTCACATGCTATACTCACGGGCTAAGTCTCGGTCCGCGCTCTGCTTGCTTGTCGGCAGGATATACGCACGAACCGAAGGCTTGGAGCGTTGGCGGCGGTTCATATCGCCTCGACGCTTTTTCGAAACTCAAGCCGGCGCACCCAGGGTGTCTCGCGCGTTCAATGCAGCGCGGGATGCGGCAGCCGGCTTAAGACCCAACCCTCGCGGAGAATTTCATGGCAGTCACGATGCGTCAAATGCTGGAAGCCGGTGTCCACTTCGGTCACCAAACGCGCTTCTGGAACCCGAAGATGGCCCCCTATATCTTCGGTCATCGCAACAAGATTCACATCATCAACCTCGAAAAGACCCTGCCGCTCTACAACGACGCGCTGAAGTACGTGCGTCAGCTGGCAGCGAACCGCGGCACGATCCTTTTCGTCGGCACGAAGCGCCAGTCGCGCGACACCATCGCTCAGGAAGCAGCGCGCGCTGGCATGCCTTTCGTCAACGCCCGCTGGCTCGGCGGCATGATGACCAACTTCAAGACGCTGAAGGTCTCGATCAAGCGCCTGAAGGACATGGAAGCGGCGCTGGAATCGGGCGAAACCGAGCGCATGAGCAAGAAGGAAGCGCTTCTGTTCGAACGCGAAATGGTCAAGCTGCAAAAGTCGATCGGCGGCGTGAAGGACATGGGCGGCATTCCTGACGCAATGTTCGTCATCGACGTCGGCTACCACAAGATTGCCGTGACGGAAGCGAAGAAGCTCGGCATTCCGGTCATCGCCGTGGTCGACACGAACCACTCGCCGGAAGGCATCGACTACGTGATCCCGGGTAACGACGACGCGTCGAAGGCCGTCGCGCTGTACGCCGAAGGCGTGGCTGACGCCATCCTCGAAGGCCGCGCCAATGCGGTGAACGACGTCGTTCAGGCCGTGCGCAACGGCGAAGGCGACGAGTTCGTCGAGGTCAACGCAGAGGCGTAATCGAGCCCTGTGGCCGGTACAAAAGGGGGCTTTGCGAAAGGCCCCTTTTTTTTAAGCCGGCGCGATTCCGAAGCACTTCAGCCGTGGGCGTTTTCTGCCGGCGGCACGTATCAAACAGACTCAAGGAGCGAATGATGGCGGCAATTACCGCAAGCATGGTGGCAGAACTGCGCGCGAAGACCGACGCGCCGATGATGGAATGCAAGAAGGCCCTGACCGAAGCCGACGGCGACATGGCGCGCGCTGAAGAGCTGCTGCGCGTGAAGCTCGGCAACAAGGCGAGCAAGGCCGCGTCGCGCGTGACGGCCGAAGGCATCGTCGTCGCGCACGTCGAGGGCGGCGTGGGCGTGCTCGTCGAGCTGAACTGCGAAACCGACTTCGTCGCGAAGAACGACGACTTCATGGCATTCGGCAAGGGCGTCGCGGCACTGGTCGCGAAGAGCAACCCGGCCGATGTCGCCGCGTTGTCGGCGCTGCCGCTGGAAAGCACGACGGTCGACGCTGTGCGTCTCGCGCTCGTCGGCAAGATCGGTGAGAACCTGTCGATCCGCCGCTTCGTGCGTTTCGAAACCGCGAACAAGCTGGCCGCGTACCTGCACGGCACGCGCATCGGCGTGCTCGTCGAGTTCACGGGCGCGGACGAGCAAGTCGGCAAGGACGTCGCGATGCACGTCGCCGCGATGAAGCCGGTGTCGCTGTCGTCGGACGAAGTGCCGGCCGATCTGATCGCCAAGGAGCGCAGCATCGCCGAGCAGAAGGCAGCCGAGTCGGGCAAGCCGGCTGAAATCGTCGCGAAGATGGTCGACGGTTCGATCCAGAAGTACCTGAAGGAAGTGTCGCTGCTGAACCAGCCGTTCGTGAAGAACGACAAGCAGACCATCGAGCAGATGCTGAAGGCAGCCAACGCTTCGGTGCAGAAGTTCGCGCTGTTCGTGGTGGGCGAGGGCATCGAAAAGCGTCAGGACGACTTCGCGGCTGAAGTCGCAGCGCAAGTCGCAGCTGCCAAGCAGGGCTAAGTACGCAGCCCCGGGCGCGCGTCGTCGAAAGCGCGCGCGCCGTGCATCACCTGTTGTACCGGCGGCGACTTGTCGCCGCATCGAAATTTTGCGATCCGGTTCGCAGCGAGCGGCGGGCGCGGCATATTCGGTTTTTCCCGCATGCGCCGCGCCCGTCTGCCCGATCCGGCCCGCTTGCGGTAAGTAACGTTTCACCCCTACAGTTCTACGTTGTTGCAACCCTCCTCGGCGCGATCGGAACCTCATATGCCCACAGCCTACAAACGCGTACTCCTCAAACTCTCCGGCGAAGCCCTCATGGGCGACGATGCCTTCGGCATCAATCGCGCAACGATCGAAAGGATGGTGGCGGACGTCGCTGAAGTGGTGCGGTTGGGAACACAGCTGGCCGTCGTGATCGGCGGCGGCAACATTTTTCGCGGCGTCGCGGGCGGTGCAGCCGGCATGGACCGTGCGACCGCCGATTACATGGGCATGCTCGCCACGATGATGAACGCACTCGCGCTGCAAGACGCCATGCGCCACGCGGGCATCGAGGCGCGCGTGCAGTCGGCGCTGCGCATGGATCAGGTGGTCGAGCCGTACATCCGCCCCCGCGCCATTCGCCAGCTCGAAGAGGGCAAGGTCGTGATCTTCGCCGCCGGTACGGGCAACCCGTTCTTCACGACGGATACCGCCGCCGCGCTGCGCGGTTCGGAAATCGGCGCGGAAGTGGTGTTGAAGGCGACGAAGGTCGATGGCGTATACTCCGCCGACCCGAAGAAGGATCCGAGCGCCACGCGCTACAGCACGATCAGCTTCGACGAGGCGATCGGCCGCAATCTGCAGGTCATGGACGCTACCGCATTCGCGCTGTGCCGCGACCAGAAGCTGCCGATCCGCGTGTTCTCCATCACGAAGCCGGGCGCGCTGAAGCGCATCGTGCAGGGCGACGACGAAGGCACGCTCGTCCACGTGTAAACTCTTGCGTAACCGGGCGCCGCCCGCACCCGGCGTGGAAACGCGCCGGAAGATCGCGAAGGCGCCTGCATCGCCAGTAAACCAAGGTTTTGGAGGTTCAAATGAGTGTGGCTGACATTAAAAAGGGCGTCGACCAGAAGATGCAGCGGTCGATCGAAGCATTCAAGGCCGATCTCGCCAAGATTCGCACGGGCCGCGCGCACACCGGCCTGCTGGATCACATCCAGGTCGATTACTACGGCTCGAACGTGCCCATCTCGCAAGTCGCGAACATGACGCTCGTCGATGCCCGTACCATCGGCGTGCAGCCGTGGGAAAAGAAGATGGTGCCGGTCATCGAGAAGGCCATCCGCGAATCGGATCTCGGCCTGAATCCGGCGACCCAGGGCGACCTGATCCGCGTCCCGATGCCCGCTCTGACCGAAGAGCGCCGCCGCGAGCTGACGAAAGTCGTGAAGAGCGAAGGCGAGTCCGCGAAAGTCGCCGTGCGCAATCTGCGCCGCGATGCGAACGAGCAACTGAAGAAGCTCGTGAAGGACAAGGAAATCTCGGAAGACGACGAGCGCCGCGCAAGCGATGACGTCCAGAAGTTCACCGACAAGTTCGTCGCCGAAATCGACAAGCTCGTTCAGACGAAAGAAGCCGAAATCATGACGGTGTGAGGCCGTAGCCGGTCTTGCCAGCTCCGGCTCTCGTGATCCAGGGCTGGCGTTTCACCCCCGTCGATAACAAGATTCAGCGGCCATGACCTATACCAGCTCTACCGTTCGCGTGCCCGATGTCGCGGCTGTCCCGCGCCACGTCGCGATCATCATGGACGGCAATGGCCGTTGGGCGACCGAACGGCGTTTGCCGCGTGTCGCCGGTCATACGCGCGGCGTCGATGCGGTGCGCGCCACCGTCGAAAGCTGCGCGCGGCGTGGCGTCGAGTTCGTCACGCTGTTCGCGTTCAGTTCGGAAAACTGGCGCCGTCCTACCGACGAAGTTTCGTTTCTGATGCGCCTGTTCGTCACCGCGCTCGAGCGCGAGATCGGCAAGCTGCACGCAAACGGCATTCGTCTGCGCGTCGTCGGCGACGTCTCCATGTTCGACGACCGCATTCGCGCGCTTATCCAGCGCGCCGAAACCAAGACCGCACGCAATACGCGCCTCACGCTGACCATCGCCGCGAACTACGGCGGACGCTGGGACATCATGCAGGCGACGAAGAAGCTCATCGCGCAATCGCTCGAACAAGGCGCGCCGGCGCGCGTTGACGATGAATCGTTCGCCGAGCATCTTGCGATGGCTTATGCACCCGAGCCGGATCTCTTCATCCGCACGGGCGGCGAGCAGCGCATCAGCAATTTTCTGCTGTGGCAGCTCGCGTACACCGAGTTCTATTTCACCGACATCTACTGGCCCGACTTCGACGCCGCCGCGCTGGACCGCGCGATCGCTTCGTATGGCGGCCGTGAGCGCCGCTTCGGACGCACGAGCGCGCAACTCGCTTCCCAATCGCAGAAGGCCGACACCCTTTCATGCTAAAGACCCGTGTCATCACGGCAATCGTCCTGCTCGCGGTCCTCGTGCCGGTCACGCTGTTCGCGCCCATCGGGGCGTTCGCGGCGCTGATCGGTTTCGTCGTCGTGTTCGCAGCCTGGGAATGGGGGCGGCTCCTCAAGCTCAACGGCGCCGGCCCGGTCGCGTATGCGCTCGTCGCGGGACTCGCGCTGATTTTCAGCGCCTACGTCGTCGTACCGAAGCCGCTCTTCCAGATGGCCGCGATCTTCTGGGTGCTCGCGGGACCGTATGCGCTTTCCCGCAAGCCGGTGCTGGCCGCAGGCGCGTGGCGCGGGTTCCTTCTGTTCGCAGGAATCGTCGTGTTCGTCGCCTGCTGGCATGCGGTCGTTCAGGCGCGCATGCAGGGCGTGGCGTTCGTGCTATCGCTTCTCCTAGTCGTCTGGCTGGCCGACATAGGCGCATACTTCGCCGGAAAAGCGCTGGGCCGTCACAAGCTCGCGCCGTCGATCAGCCCCGGCAAAACCTGGGAAGGCGCACTCGGCGGCTGGGTCGCCGTCATGGTGATCGGGTCGATCGCCGCCGCCACCGGCGCCTACGCGCCCACCTTGTTCACGGCTTTCGTCGGCCATCTCGGCTGGGTTCGCGCGCTCGTCGCGCTGACCGTGCTGGTCGTGTTCAGCGTGGTCGGCGATCTATTCGAATCGCTGCTGAAGCGTCAGGCGGGCGTCAAGGATTCGAGCGGCCTGCTGCCGGGTCACGGCGGCGTTCTCGACCGCATCGACGCATTGTTGCCCGTATTGCCGATTGCCTTGCTGATGCTCGGCTGATCGGCCAGAGAAGATTCCATGCAAAAACGTCTTACATTGCTCGGTTCCACGGGCTCGATCGGCGACAGCACGCTCGACGTCGTCGCGCGGCACTCGGACCGGTTCTCGGTCTATGCGCTCACCGCCCACCGTAACGGCGACAAACTCGTCGCCCAATGCCTGCGCTTTCAGCCGGAAGTGGCCGTCGTCGGCGACGCCGAAACGGCTGCGCGCGTCGCGGCGGCGTTGCGCGCGGCGGGCAGCAAGACCGAGGTGACGCACGGCCCGGATGCGCTCGTCGAAGTCGCGCGCGCGGCGCAATGCGATACGGTCGTCGCGGCCATCGTCGGCGCCGCGGGCCTCGCGCCCACGCTGGCCGCGGCCCGCGCCGGCAAACGCATCCTGCTCGCGAACAAGGAAGCGCTCGTCATGTCCGGCCAGATTTTCATGGACGCAGTGCGCGACAACGGCGCGATCCTGCTTCCGGTCGACAGCGAGCACAACGCCGTGTTTCAGTGCCTGCCCGTGTGCACGGACAGCGAGGCGAAACTGCACGGCGGCGTGTCGAAGATCATTTTGACCGCGTCGGGCGGCCCGTTCCGCACCCGCGAACCCGCAACCCTCGTCGACGTCACGCCGGACGAGGCCTGCAAGCACCCTAACTGGGCAATGGGCCGCAAGATTTCCGTCGATTCGGCGACGATGATGAACAAGGGTCTCGAGGTCATCGAGGCGCATTGGCTGTTCGATCTGCCGGGCTCGCGCATCGACGTGCTGATCCATCCCCAGAGCGTGATCCATTCGATGGTGTCCTACGCGGACGGCTCCGTGCTCGCGCAACTCGGCAATCCCGACATGCGTACGCCGATCGCCCATGCGCTCGCGTATCCGGAGCGCGTCGATTCCGGCGTCGCGCCGCTCGATCTGGCGCAGATCGCGTCGCTCACGTTCGAGAAGCCCGACTTCGCGCGCTTTCCGTGTCTCGCGCTCGCCATCGAGGCGCTCGAGGCCGGCGGGATTGCCAGCGCGGCGCTGAACGCGGCGAACGAAATCGCCGTGGAAGCCTTCCTCGCGCGCCGCATCGGTTTCATGGCGATCGGCGGTGTAGTCGAACGCGTGCTGAACGCGTTGCCGAACGCCAGCGCCGCGTCGCTCGACGACGTGCTCGCCGCCGATGCGAACGCCCGCCGTCTCGCGTCCGGCTTCGTCGAAGCGCTCACTGCGAGCGCGCCAGGCGCCGAACCCATCGCCCATTGAGGCCGTCATGAACTTTCTGACCGAAATCGTCGCCTTCGTCGTCGCGATAGGCGTGCTCGTCGTCGTCCACGAATTCGGTCACTACAGCGTCGCGCGAATGTGCGGCGTCAAGGTGCTGCGTTTCTCGGTCGGCTTCGGCAAACCGCTCGTGCGCTGGGTCAGCAAGAAGACCGGCGTCGAGTGGACCATCTCGGCGCTGCCGCTCGGCGGTTACGTGAAGATGCTCGACGAACGGGAAACCGAAGGCAGCATTCCGTCGGAAGACCTGCCGCGCGCGTTCAACCGCCAGCCGGTGTCGAAGCGCATCGCGATCGTCGCGGCGGGGCCGGTCGCGAACTTCCTGCTGGCCATCGCGCTGTTCGCCGCGGTTTTCGCGGGCGGCGTCACGGAGCCGCAGGCCATCGTTTCGGCGCCGGCCTCCGATACGGCCGCCGCGCGCGCCGGCTTCGAGGGCGGCGAGCAGATCGTCTCGATGCGCGATTCGCAAGGCGGCGAGACGCAGCCCATTCGTTCGTGGTCCGATCTGCGCTGGAAGCTGCTCGACGCTTCGTTCGATCATCGGCGCATCGTGCTGACCGCGAAGACGCACGAGGGCACGTTCGATTTCCCGCTGACCGTGACAGGCATCACCGAAGCGGACGCCGAGCAGGACTTCATGGACAAGCTCGGCTTCACGCCGGGCGGCGGCACGCTGACGGTCGCGGGCGTGGAGGCGGGCAGTGCGGCGCAGAAAAGCGGGCTCGCCGCTGGCGACAAGCTGCGCGCCGTCGACGGCCGTCCGGTCGACAACGCGACGCGCTTCATCGACTACGTGAAGGCGCACGGCGGCAAGCCGGTGGCACTCGTCATCGAGCGCGGCGAAGGCAGCCAGGTCAGGCGCGATACGGTGCAGATCGTGCCGGACGTGAAGCGCGATGCATCGACGGGGCGGGACATCGGCCGCATCGGCGCTGCGCTCGCCAATCAGTTGCCGACCGTCGACGTGCGCTACGGTCCGCTCGAAAGCCTGCGTCTGGGCGTGAACCGCACCTGGGACATCAGTGTCTATTCGCTGCGCATGTTCGGGCGGATGATCATCGGCGAGGCGTCGCTCAAGAATCTGTCGGGGCCGGTGACGATTGCGGACTACGCCGGAAAGAGCGCGCGTCTCGGCGCGACGGCATTTATTTCTTTCCTGGCCCTCGTCAGCATCAGTCTCGGTGTGTTGAACTTGTTACCGATTCCCGTTTTGGACGGTGGGCATCTGTTATATTATTTGGTTGAAGCCGTTACCGGCAAGGCGGTGTCCGATCGCTGGCAGCTGGTCCTGCAACGGGCGGGCCTCGTCTGCATCGTCGCTCTGTCGATGATCGCGCTGTTCAACGACCTGACACGCCTCATCCGTTTTTGATCCATTTTGATAATCTCTGGCGTCGCGATACGAGCGACCGCCGGAACGAATGCAGCTTTAAATACTGGGGAAGCACGTTGTTCAAACCTCATCGCTTTGTTCCTAAGTCGGCTGTGGCCGCGGCGCTCGCCGCAACGGGCATGGCGGCTCACGCCACCACGCCGTTCGTCGTGCAGGATATCCGGATCGAAGGTCTCCAACGCATCGAGCCGGGCTCCGTATTCGCCTATCTGCCGATCAAGCAAGGCGAGACGTTCTCCGACGACAAGGCCTCCGAAGCGATTCGCGCACTGTACGCAACGGGGTTCTTCAACGACGTGCAGATCGCCACCGAGGGCAACGTGGTGGTCGTGCAGGTGCAGGAACGGCCGGCCATCTCGAACATCGAGTTCTCGGGCCTTCATGAGTTCGATAAAGACACCATCACGAAGGCGCTGCGCTCGGTCGGTTTGTCGCAGGGTCGCTCGTACGACAAGTCGCTGCTCGACAAGGCCGAGCAGGAACTGAAGCGCCAGTACCTGACGCGCGGCTACTACGCGGCGGAAGTGACCACCACGGTCACGCCGGTGGACCGCAATCGCGTGTCGATTCTCTTCTCGGTCGCCGAAGGCCCGAGCGCGAAGATTCGGCAGATCAACTTCGTCGGCAACAAGGCGGTCAGCACGGGCACGCTGCTCGGCGAAATGCAGCTGTCCACGCCGAACTGGTTCTCGTGGTACACGAAGAGCGACCTTTACGCGAAGGAAAAGCTGACCGGCGACCTCGAGAACGTCCGCTCGTATTACTTGAATCACGGTTACCTCGAGTTCAGCATCGACTCCACGCAGGTGTCGATCTCGCCGGACAAGAAAGACATGTACCTGACGGTCGCCGTGCACGAAGGCGAGCCGTACAAGGTCAGCAGCGTGAAACTGTCGGGCAACCTGCTCGACCGCGAAGCGGAACTGAACAAGCTGATCACGGTGAAGTCGGGGCAGTTGTTCTCGGCCGAGAAGCTGCAGGCGACCACGAAGGCGATCGTCGACAAGCTCGGCGAATACGGCTACGCGTTCGCGCAGGTCAACGCGCAGCCGGAAATCGACCAGGCGCATCACACCGTCGCGCTCACGCTCAACGTCGAGCCGAGCCGCCGCGTGTACGTGCGGCGTGTGAATATCGTCGGCAATACGCGCACTCGTGACGAAGTGGTGCGCCGCGAAATGCGCCAGCTCGAAAGCTCGTGGTTCGACTCGAGCCGGCTTGCGCTGTCGAAGGATCGTGTGAACCGTCTCGGCTACTTCACGGACGTGGACGTCACCACGACGCCTGTGGAAGGCACGAACGACCAGGTCGATGTCGACGTCAAGGTGGCCGAAAAGCCGACCGGCGCGATCACGCTGGGCGCGGGTTTCTCGTCGACGGACAAGGTCGTGCTGTCGGCGGGCGTCTCCCAGGACAACGTGTTCGGCTCCGGTACGAGCCTCGCGGTGAACGTGAACACGGCGAAGACGTACCGCACGCTGACGGTCACGCAGGTCGATCCGTATTTCACGATCGACGGCATCAAGCGCATCACCGACGCTTACTACCGCACTTATCAGCCGCTTTACTACTCGACGGATTCCAGTTTCAAGATCGTGACGATGGGCGCGGACACGAAGTTCGGCATCCCGTTTTCCGAGCAGGACACGGTGTTCTTCGGCGTCGGCGCCGAACAGAACACGATGGACACCGATTCGTCCACGCCGCAGTCGTATATCAACTACGTGAAGGAATTCGGTCGCGTAGTGAACAATTATCCGCTGACGGTCGGCTGGTCGCGCGACAATCGCGACAGCGCGCTCGTGCCGAGCCGTGGTTACTATCTGCAGTCGAACGCCGAATACGGCACGCCGCTCGGCAACACGACCTACGCGAAGTTCGACGCGCAGTTCCAGTATTACTACTCGTTCGCGCGCGGCTTCGTGCTCGGCTTCAACTTGCAGGGCGGCTACGGCAAGGGCCTGCAAGGTCAGACGTACCCGATCTTCAAGAACTACTACGCGGGCGGTATCGGCTCCGTGCGCGGCTACTCGCCGAGTTCGCTCGGGCCGCGCGACGGCAAGACGAACGACCCGATCGGCGGCTCGCGCATGGCGGTGGGCAATATCGAGCTGACCTTCCCGCTGCCGGGTACGGGCTATGACCGCACGCTGCGCGTGTTCACCTTCCTCGACGCCGGTAACGTATGGGGCGATCCGAACCAGGGTGGCACGAGCACCGGCGCGAACGGCCTGCGCTACGGCTACGGTCTGGGTCTTGCGTGGATCTCGCCGATCGGCCCGCTCAAGCTGAGCCTCGGCTTCCCGCTGCAGAAACACGATGGCGACCAGTATCAGAAGTTCCAGTTCCAGATCGGTACGGCGTTCTAAGCGCCGGCACCCGTTGAGAACGCGGACTTCATTCATTTCGACGTAACGTGAGGAACACTTTGCGAACCGGTAAGCTCTCGAAACACATGACGCTGGCGCTTGCGTTGTCGATGTTTCTCGGCCTCGGTGCGGTCGCGAAAGCGAACGCGCAGGAAGCGCGCATCGCTGCGGTGAATTCCGACCGCATCCTGCGCGAGTCGTCGGCTGCGAAGGCCGCCCAGTCCAAGCTGGAGCAGGAATTCTCCAAGCGGGACAAAGCTTTGCAGGACATGGCGCAGCGGCTCAAGTCGATGTCCGACAACATCGACAAGAATGGCCCGTCGATGGGGCCGACCGACCGCGCAGCGCGCCAGCGCGATCTCGCCCAGCTCGACGCGGACTTTCAGCGCCGGCAGCGCGAGTTCCGCGAAGACCTGAATCAGCGCCGCAACGAGGAACTCGCGGCGGTGCTGGATCGCGCGAACAAGGTCATCAAGCAGATCGCAGAGCAGCAGCACTACGACCTGATCGTGCAGGAGGCGGTGTACGTGAGTCCGCGCATCGACATCACGGATCAGGTGCTGAAGGCGCTCGCGGCCACGAGCCAGGGCGGCGGCACGAGCCCGAACTGACGAGGAGTCTTCATACGCATGGCATCAGGCATGGCGATCACGCTCGACGAACTGGTCAGGCGCTTTGGCGGCGAAGTCGTGGGCCAGGGCGCGCATCGCGTCGAGGGCCTTGCGCCGCTCGACAAGGCTGGCCCGGCGCAACTCGCGTTTCTCGCGAATCAGAAGTACCTGCCGCAGGTCGAGTCGACCCGCGCGGGCGCAGTGCTCATCTCGCGGGCGGACCTGGACAAACTGACGGCGCCGCGTGAAGGCAGCAACTTCATCGTCACGCCGAATCCTTACGCCTATTTCGCGCGCGTGGCGCAGGCGTTCATCGAGTTGTCGACACCGAAGGTTGAACCGGGCGTCCATCCGAGCGCATTCGTCGATCCCGCCGCGAAGGTGGCGGCAAGCGTGGTAATCGGCCCGCATGTGACGGTCGAAGCCGGTGCGGTCGTCGGCGAACGCGTCAGGCTGGACGCCGGCGTATCCGTCGGCGCTGGCGTCAGGCTCGGCGACGACGTCCATTTGTATCCGAACGTCACGGTCTATCATGGTTGCAAGCTCGGCGCGCGCGTGATCGTGCACGCCGGCGCGGTGATCGGCGCGGACGGTTTTGGCTTCGCGCCCGATTTCGTCGGCGAAGGCGATGCGCGCACCGGAAGCTGGGTGAAGATCCCGCAAGTCGGTGCGGTGCAGATCGGCGACGACGTGGAAATCGGCGCGAACACGACGATCGACCGCGGCGCCATGGCGGATACGGTCATCGAAGAATGCGTGAAGATCGACAACCTGGTGCAGATCGGCCATAACTGCCGTATCGGCGCGTACACGGTCATCGCGGGTTGCGCGGGCATCGCGGGCAGCACGAACATCGGCAAGCATTGCATGATCGGCGGGGCAGTGGGCATTGCGGGTCACGTGACGCTGGCGGATTACGTGATCGTCACGGCGCAATCGGGCGTATCGAAGTCTCTGACCAAGCCCGGCATGTACACGAGCGCATTCCCGGCCGTCAGCCATGCGGACTGGAACAAGAGCGCCGCGCTGGTGCGCAATCTGGATAAGCTCCGCGACCGCATCAAGGCGCTCGAAACGGCGCTGGCCGACAAGAAAACCGGCGAAGCCTGAGCGCCCGGCAGATTCGGGAAGCAACCGGACAGGCCGGTTTGGCGGAGCTGCCCGGCAAGTACGAATTTCATGCGGGCGTTCGACGCCCGCAGTCACTACCGCGCAAGACACGCGCGAGCAGAACGACCATGAGCACAGAAAAAATCAACCTCGACATTCACAAGATCCTCACGCTGCTGCCGCATCGGTATCCGATCCTGCTCGTGGATCGCGTGCTCGAACTCGAGCCGCACAAGAGCATCAAAGCGTTGAAGAACGTCACGATCAACGAGCCGTTTTTCCAGGGGCATTTCCCGACGCGGCCCGTAATGCCCGGCGTGCTGATTCTCGAAGCACTCGCGCAAACCGCTGCGCTGCTGACGTTCGCCGAAGAGCCGCACGACCCGACGACCACGCTCTACTACTTCGTCGGCATCGACGGCGCGCGTTTCAAGCGCGTCGTGGAACCGGGCGATCAGCTGATCCTGAACGTCAACTTCGAGCGGTACATGCGAGGCATCTGGAAGTTCAAGGCGCGCGCCGAAGTGGATGGCGTGACCGCCGCCGAAGCCGAACTCATGTGTACCGTGAAGAATACGGACGCCAGCGCCTGAAGCAGCGCAAGCGGACGGACAGCATACGCAACACAGCATTGAGAGGCGAGGCGCATGACCACCATTCACCCCACCGCGATCATCGAGCCGGGCGCTCAGATCGACGATTCCGTCGAGATCGGACCGTACGCGATCGTCGGTGCGCACGTCGTCATCGGCGCGGGCACGACCGTCGGGTCGCATAGCGTGATCGAAGGCCACACGATGATCGGACGGGACAACCGCATCGGCCATTACGCGTCGATCGGCGGGCGTCCGCAGGACATGAAGTACAGGGACGAGCCGACTCGTCTGGAAATCGGCGACCGCAACACCATCCGCGAATTCACGACGCTGCATACAGGCACGGTGCAGGACCAGGGCCTGACGTCCATCGGCGACGATTGCTGGATCATGGCTTATGTTCACGTCGGCCACGACTGCCGGCTGGGCAACAACGTCATCATGTCGAGCAACGCGCAACTGGCGGGGCACGTCACTGTTGGCGATCACGCGATCGTCGGCGGCATGTCGGGCGTGCACCAGTTCGTGCGGATCGGCGCGCATTCGATGCTGGGCGGCGCTTCCGCGCTCGTGCAGGACGTGCCGCCGTTCGTGATCGCCGCCGGCAACAAGGCGGAACCGCACGGGATCAACGTCGAAGGTCTGCGCCGGCGCGGCTTCACGCCCGAGGCCATCTCGGCGCTGCGCTCGGCGTATCGCATCGTCTATAAGAGCGGCCTGTCGCTCGAAGAGGCGAAGACGCAGCTTCGCGAACTGAGCGTGGCGGGCGGCGAGGGCGATGCGCCCGTCAAGGCTTTCACAGACTTCATCGCGGCGTCGCAGCGCGGCATCATCCGCTGAACGCGTATTTCGATGACGTTGATCACCACTGCCCCGCGAATCGCGATGGTCGCGGGCGAGCCCTCCGGCGATCTGCTCGCGGCATCGCTGCTGAAGGGCCTGCACGAGTGCTTGCCGGCCGACACGCGGTATAGCGGCATCGGCGGGCCGCGCATGACGTCGGCGGGTTTCGAAGCGCACTGGCCGATGGACAAGCTCACCGTGCGCGGCTATGTCGAAGCGCTGCGGCACATCCCCGAGATCCTCGGCATTCGCAACGAACTGAAGCGCCAATTGCTTGCGGAGCCGCCGTCGGTGTTCATCGGCGTGGACGCGCCCGACTTCAATTTCGGGCTCGAGCAGCCGTTGCGCGAAGCGGGCATCCCGACCGTCCATTTCGTGTGTCCGTCCATCTGGGCGTGGCGCGGCGGGCGCATCAAAAAGATCGTGAAAGCGGTCGATCACATGCTGTGCGTCTTTCCGTTCGAAACCGCGTTGCTGCAGAAGGCGGGCGTGGCGTCGACGTATGTCGGCCATCCGCTCGCCGATGAAATTCCGCTGGAACCGGACGTCGCGGGTGCGCGGCGCGAGTTGGGCATCGCAGAAGGCGGGCCGGTGATTGCCGTGTTGCCGGGCAGCCGGCGCTCGGAAATCGCGCTGATCGGCCCGACGTTCTTCGACGCCATGGAACTGATGCAGCTTCGGGAGCCGGGCGTGCGTTTCCTGATGCCCGCGGCGAACCCCGCGCTGCGCGAACTGCTGCAGCCGCTCGTGGAGGCGCATCCGCATCTGTCGCTGACCATTACCGATGGCCGCGCGCAAACCGCGATGACCGCCGCCGACGCCATCCTCGTGAAAAGTGGAACGGTGACGCTCGAAGCGGCGCTGCTTAAAAAGCCGATGGTCATCTCGTACAAGGTGCCCTGGCTCACCGGCCAGATCATGAAGCGGCAGGGTTACCTGCCTTACGTGGGCTTGCCGAATATTCTGGCGGGGCGCTTCGTCGTGCCGGAAATCCTGCAGCATTTCGCGACGCCCGAAGCACTCGCGGACGCGACGCTGAAACAGTTGAACGACGACGCGAACCGCCGTACGCTGACCGACATCTTCACCGATATGCACATCGCGCTGCGCCAGAACACGTCGCAGCGAGCGGCTGAAGCGGTCGCGCGGGTGCTGGAAACGCGAGGGGCGCGGTAATGGCGACTCAGGCCAGTCGACAGAAAGCGCAAAGCGGGCTCGACTTCAGCTCGCCGCTGGACCTCATCTGCGGCGTCGATGAAGCCGGGCGCGGCCCGCTCGCGGGACCGGTCGTGGCGGCGGCGGTGATCTTCGATCCCGCCAGGCCCCGAATCAACGGCCTCGACGATTCCAAGGCGCTGACCGCGAAAAAGCGCGAAGAGTTGTACGAGAAGATCGTCGATCGCGCGCTGGCTTTCTGCATCGCGTCGGCGAGCGTCGAGGAAATCGACACCATCAACATCCTGCACGCGACCATGCTCGCGATGAAGCGCGCGGTCGAAGGGCTGGCCGTCGCGCCGACGCTCGTCAAGATCGATGGCAACCGCTGCCCGACGCTGTCGATTCGCAGCGAGGCCGTGATCGGCGGCGACGCGCTCGTCAAACAGATCTCGGCCGCGTCGATTCTTGCGAAGGTCACGCGCGACCGCATGCTGGTCGAGTTGCACGAGACGTATCCCGTGTACGGTTTCGCTGCGCATTCGGGCTACGGCACGCCGCAGCATCTGAAGGCGCTGCGCGAACATGGGCCGTGCGAGCATCATCGCCGGTCGTTTGCGCCTGTGCGTGAAGCGCATGCCTTGTTCTTCGGCTCCGTGCTGCCGGACATCGCGCCCGAAGTGCTGCACGCCGCCGAGACGCAAGACGGCGACTCGGACGCGCTAGCGTTCTGACCGCGACCGCGACCGAATTCAACGTGAAATCCATCACTTCGCGGGACAACCCGCTCTACAAGCGCCTGAAAGCGCTCGCCGGCTCTACCGCACAACAGCGGCGCAGCGGCCACGCACTGCTCGAAGGGCTGCATCTCGCCGCCGCTTATCTCGATACCGCCGGTCAGCCGGAAACGTGCGTCGTCACCGAAGGCGCGCTGACGCATGCCGAAGCGCGTGAAATCGTGGCGCGCATCGAAGAAAGGCGAGTGGTCGTTTTGCCTGATGCGCTTTTCGGCCAGCTTTCAAGCGTCGTGCACGGCGTCGGCATGTTGTTGCTCGTCGAGAAGATCGGCGCGGCGTTGCCCGATCGCGTGAGCGAAACCTGCGTGATTCTCGACGGCGTTCAGGACGCGGGCAACGTCGGTTCCATTCTGCGCAGCGCGGCAGCGGCCGGCGTGACACGCGTGTTCTGCGCGCCGGGGACGGCGTATGCGTGGTCATCGAAGGTGCTGCGCTCGGGCATGGGCGCGCACTTCCTGCTCGACATCTTCGAGGACGTCGGGCCGTCCGGCCTGATCGCGCGCCTCGATGTGCCGGTCACCATCACCGATTCGCACGGCGCCGTCGCCATCTACGATTGCGATCTGTCGCCGCCGCTTGCCTGGGTTTTCGGGAACGAAGGCGCGGGCGTGTCGCAGGTCTGGCGCGATGCCGTGACGCATCGCGTGACCATTCCGCAGCCGGGGGGCATGGAGTCGCTGAATGTCGCGGCTGCGGCGGCGATCTGTCTTTTCGAGCAGTGCCGCCAGCAGCGCGCCTGATCAGTAGTAGGAAGGCCGCTCGGGCTTGATCTCTTGCAGGATGGTCGTGGCGATTTCCTCGATCGACTTGTGCGTTGACGAGAGCCACTTGATACCCTCGCGCTTCATCATGCTTTCCGCTTCGTTGATCTCGTAGCGGCAATTCTCCAGCGCAGCGTACTTGCTGCCCGGCCGGCGCTCGTTGCGGATTTCGGCGAGGCGCTGCGGGTCGATGGACAGCCCGAACATCTTTTCCCGATGATCCAGCAACGGCGTCGGCAACTTGCCGCGCTCGAAGTCCTCGGGAATCAGCGGATAGTTCGCCGCCTTCACGCCGTATTGCATCGCCAGATAAAGGCTCGTCGGCGTTTTGCCGCTGCGCGATACGCCGACCAGAATCACATCGGCTTCGGTGAGATTGCGATTCGACTGACCGTCGTCGTGAGCGAGCGAGAAGTTGATCGCCTCGATGCGGTTCTTGTATTCCTCGGTATCGGCGTTCTGGTGGACGCGGCCCATCGCGTGCGTCGACTTGATTTCCAGTTCGTGCTCGAGCGGCTCGATGAACGTCTGAAACATGTCGAGCACGAGCGCATTGCAGCGCTTTACGATCTCATTGGACTCGCTGTCGACGAGCGTCGTGAAGACGATCGGACGGCGGCCATCGAGCGATACCGCCTCGTTGATCTTCTCGACGGTCGCATGCGCCTTGTCGATGGAATCGACGAACGGCACGCGCACGAGCCGGAACTTTTGGTCGAACTGGGCGAGGATCGAGTGCGCGAAGGTTTCGGCAGTGATCCCGGTACCGTCGGAAACGATGAATACGGAGGGCGGCATCGGCGGCTGATCAGAAGGGAACGTGTTGCGTTGAAGGTGCTCAAAGGGTAACGCCGGCGACGCGGCGCGGGTGCGAGCCGCTGTGTTACATTGAGCGACCCGTGCATGTGCGCAGGCGAACCATGAGGCGTGAAACACCTCGATTTTGCCGTGGAATGACTGTCTCTGCTGAGACAAATTCCATATACGGCACGGTAGAATAGCGGCAACCTGTTCGATAAGCAATTGCGGACAATTCGAGTCGGATTTTCGTCGAATCGCGGTCGTTTCGTGGCTTTTTGCGGCTTAAAGGCACGATCAGAGCACATTCGGACGGCCGCTTCCTTCTGTCCCGTGCGTGGTCCGCACGAGCCCATGTCTTGAGCGAAGGCTTATCAAACAGGTTGTACGAGATGCGGCGGCGCTTCCAATGAGCGCCGCCGCATGTGAGCCCACTCGTGCGATCGTGAATTCCATCCACCTTAGGGGCTTGTATGACTAACGCAGTCAATGTTGCGAACGATGTCGCAAAGGATCAGGCGTATGTAGTTCCATTCGAGCAGTTGCGAATGACCGACGTGGAAATCGTCGGTGGCAAGAATGCGTCGCTCGGCGAAATGATCAGCCAGCTTTCCGAAGCCGGCGTCAGCGTGCCGACGGGCTTCGCCACGACCGCGCTCGCATTCCGCGACTTCCTGCAGCACAACGACCTGACCGATCGCATCGCCAAACGTCTCGAGACGCTCGACGTCGACGACGTGAAGTCGCTTGCCGAAGCGGGCAAGGAAATCCGCCAGTGGATCGTCGACGCGCCGCTGCAGCCGCGTCTCGAAGACGAAATCCGCCGTCAATTCGAAGTCCTGCAAAACGGCTCGCCCGAAGAGCTGTCGTTCGCCGTGCGTTCGTCCGCGACCGCCGAGGACTTGCCCGACGCATCGTTCGCGGGCCAGCAGGAAAGCTATCTGAACGTGGTCGGCATCGAAGACGTGCTCGATCGCATGAAGCACGTTTTCGCGTCGCTCTATAACGACCGCGCCATTTCCTATCGCGTTCACAAGGGGTTCACTCACGCCGAAGTCGCGCTATCGGCGGGCGTGCAGCGCATGGTCCGCTCGGACGTCGGCGCGGCGGGCGTCATGTTCACCATTGACACCGAATCCGGCTTCAAGGACACCGTCTTCATCACGTCGAGCTACGGCCTCGGCGAGACCGTCGTGCAGGGCGCGGTCAATCCGGACGAATTCCACGTCTTCAAGACCACGCTCGCGCAGGACAAGTATCCGATCATCCGCCGCTCGATCGGCTCGAAGCTCATCAAGATGGAATTCACGCAGCCGGGCGAGGCGGGCCGCGTGAAGACCGTGGACGTGGCGCACGAGCAGCGCAACCGCTTCTCGCTGACGGACGAGGACGTCATTCAGCTCGCGAAGTATGCGGTGATCATCGAGAAGCACTACCAGCGTCCGATGGACATCGAGTGGGGCAAGGACGGCCGCGACGGCAAGCTGTTCATCCTTCAGGCGCGCCCGGAAACGGTGAAGAGCCAGGCTGCGGGCAAGGCCGAGATGCGCTTCAAGCTCAAGGGCCAGTCGAACGTCATCGCCACGGGCCGGGCAATCGGCCAGAAGATCGGCGCGGGCCCCGTGCGCGTCATTCACGATCCGTCGGAGATGGAACGCGTGCAGCCGGGCGACGTGCTCGTCGCCGACATGACCGACCCGAACTGGGAACCGGTGATGAAGCGCGCATCGGCCATCGTGACCAATCGCGGCGGGCGCACCTGCCACGCGGCGATCATCGCGCGTGAGCTGGGCGTGCCGGCAGTGGTGGGCTGCGGCGACGCCACCGACGTACTGAAGGACGGCGCGCTCGTGACCGTGTCTTGCGCCGAAGGAGACGAAGGCAAAATCTACGACGGCCTGCTCGAAACGGAAGTGACCGAAGTCCAGCGCGGCGAACTGCCGAAGATTCCGGTCAAGATCATGATGAACGTCGGCAATCCGCAACTCGCGTTCGACTTCGCGCAGTTGCCGAATGCGGGCGTCGGCCTCGCGCGGCTCGAGTTCATCATCAACAACAACATCGGCGTGCACCCGAAGGCGATTCTCGAGTACCCGAACATCGACGCCGATCTGAAGAAGGCGGTCGAAAGCGTCGCGCGCGGTCATGCGTCGCCGCGCGCGTTCTACGTCGACAAGCTGACCGAAGGCATCGCCACGATCGCGGCGGCGTTTTATCCGAAGCCCGTCATCGTGCGTCTGTCGGACTTCAAGTCGAACGAGTACAAGAAGCTGATCGGCGGTTCGCGTTACGAGCCGGACGAAGAGAACCCGATGCTCGGCTTCCGCGGCGCATCGCGCTATATCGCGGAAGACTTCGCCGAGGCGTTCCACATGGAATGCGTCGCGCTGAAGAAGGTTCGCGAAGAGATGGGCCTCGACAACGTGCAGATCATGGTCCCGTTCGTGCGTACGCTGAAGCAGGCGGATCGCGTGGTCGAACTGTTGAAGAAGTTCGGTCTGGAGCGTGGCGTCAACGGCCTCAAGCTCGTGATGATGTGCGAAGTGCCGTCCAACGCGATCCTCGCCGAAGAGTTCCTGCAGCGCTTCGACGGTTTCTCGATCGGCTCTAACGATCTGACGCAGCTGACGCTCGGCCTCGACCGCGACTCCGGCATGGAACTGCTCGCGGCCGACTTCGACGAGCGCGACGAAGCCGTGCAGTTCATGCTGAAGCGCGCCATCGAGACTTGCCTGCGACTCAACAAGTATGTGGGCATCTGCGGCCAGGGTCCGTCCGATCATCCGGACCTCGCCGAATGGCTGGCGAAGCAGGGCATCGAATCGATGTCGCTGAACCCGGACACGATCATTGACACGTGGCAGCAGTTGGCAAAGACCTTGTCAAAATGAGTCGTGAGCACGCCTTTCCGCTTGCTTACGGATAGGTGCGGCATGCTATAAAAAACACCCCGGACTGTTTCGTCCGGGGTGTTTTCGTTTGGAGACTGGCATGGCGATGAGTGGACTGATCTGGTGGATAGCGGCGGGCGTGTTGATCGTCACGGAGTTGTTCACCGGCACGTTCTATCTGTTGATGATCGCGCTCGGACTGCTCGCGGGCGGCATCGCGTTCGCCGTCGGGCTCGCGTTGCACGTGCAGATGGGCGTCGCGGCGCTCTTCGCACTGATCGCGGTCGTGCTGCTGCGGCGTTCGCGCTTCGGAAGCTGGAAGCGGCGCGACGCTTCACGGGATACGGCCGTGAACCTCGACATCGGCGCGACCGTGGAAGTCGCGCAATGGCACGACCGCCGTGCTCGCGCGATGTATCGCGGCGCGCAGTGGGACGTCGAACTCGCGCCGGGCGAATCGGAGGGCGCCCGCTGGTATTGCATCACGGCGCTGGAAGGCAGCCGGCTCGTCGTCGCGGCCAGGCGATGAACCGCCTCACCAACAAGCATTGAAGGAGTCACATAATGATTTTTGCTGTCATCCTGCTCGTGATCGCCATCGTGATCGTCGTGAACACGGTCAAGATCGTTCCGCAGCAGCACGCATGGGTGCTGGAGCGGCTCGGCCGCTATCACGCCACGCTCACGCCTGGTCTCAACATCGTGCTGCCGTTCATCGACCGCATCGCGTACAAGCACGTGCTCAAGGAGATTCCGCTCGACGTGCCGAGCCAGGTCTGCATCACGCGCGACAACACGCAGCTTCAGGTGGATGGCGTGCTGTACTTTCAGGTCACGGACCCGATGAAGGCGTCGTATGGATCGAGCAACTTCGTGATCGCGATCACGCAGCTTTCGCAGACGACGCTGCGCTCGGTCATCGGCAAACTGGAGCTCGACAAGACCTTCGAAGAGCGCGAGTACATCAATCACAGCATCGTGAACGCGCTCGACGAAGCCGCGTCGAACTGGGGCGTGAAAGTGCTGCGCTACGAAATCAAGGACCTGACGCCGCCGAAGGAGATTCTCCACGCGATGCAGGCGCAGATCACCGCCGAGCGTGAGAAGCGCGCGCTGATCGCGGCATCCGAAGGGCGCAAGCAGGAGCAGATCAATCTGGCGTCGGGCGCGCGCGAGGCCGCGATCCAGAAGTCGGAAGGCGAGCGTCAGGCGGCGATCAATCAGGCGCAGGGTGAGGCATCGGCCATTCTCGCGGTGGCTGAAGCGAATGCGCAGGCCATCGAGAAGATCGGTGCGGCCATTCAGACGGCGGGCGGCATGGAGGCCGTGAACCTGAAGGTGGCGGAGCAGTATGTCGGCGCGTTTTCGAACATCGCCAAGACGGGCAACACGTTGATCGTGCCGGGCAACATGTCGGACATGAGTTCGATGATCGCGTCGGCGCTGGCCATCGTGAAGGGCGAGGGCGGAAGCGTCATTCGCAAGAGCTGAAAACAATCGGGGCGCTGAAGAGCGCCCCGATTGTTTTAACGCGTTGCCGTTCGCATCAGGCGGCCGCGTTCGCGTTCCCAGTCGCGCTTCTTCTCGGTCTCGCGCTTGTCATGCAGCTTCTTGCCCTTCGCAAGGCCGATTTCGCATTTCACGCGGCCTTCCTTGTAGTGAAAGTTGAGCGGCACGAGCGTGTGACCGCGCTGCTCAATCTTGCCGATTAGCTTGTCGATCTGCTCGCGATGCAACAGCAGCTTGCGCGTGCGCACCGGGTCCAGATTGGCGAACTTCGACGCCTCGGGCAGCGGGCTGATGTGCGTGCCGATCAGGAACAGCTCGCCGTTCTTGATCACCACGTAGCCTTCCTTGATCTGCGCGCGGCCTGCGCGCAGCGCCTTGACTTCCCAGCCTTCGAGCACGAGACCGGCCTCGTAGCGTTCTTCGATGAAGTAATCGAAGAAGGCTTTTCTATTGTCAATGATGCTCATGAATGGAAAGTGCCCAACTCGTTTAAAATCACGATTTTAGCAGCGCGCCGCCCGACAAACGAAGCCGTCTTCGCGGGTCCTGCGCGCCGCCACCCCAACAAGCCACCCGCTGCGCCCTTATGGCCGACGTCCAGAAAACCGTATTGATCCGCCATTCGGCGGAAGAAATGTTCGACCTCGTCACCGATGTCGCCGACTACCCGAACTTCCTGCCGTGGTGCGGCGGCGTCGAGATCGGACGCCAGGACGAGCACGGCATGGAGGCGAAGATCGACATTAGCTTCAAGGGCATCAAGCAGCACTTCGCGACGCGCAACGTCCAGAAGCGCCCGACGCATATCGATATGGAGTTCCTGAGCGGCCCCTTCAAGAAGTTCACGGGCTACTGGCGCTTCACGCCGTTGCGCGCGGATGCCTGCAAGATCGAATTCGCGCTGCACTACGAGTTCTCGAATCTCATTCTGGAAAAGATCATCGGGCCGGTCTTCAGTCATATCGCGAACACGTTCGTCGATTCCTTCGTGAAGCGCGCCGACCAGCGCTACGGCAAGAAATGAACCTGCGTATCGATGTTTGCTACGGCTTGCCCGGCGGCGACAGCTTCTACGCGCATGTCGATCTGAGCGACGGCGCGACGGTGGGCGAGGCTATCGAGGCAAGCGGGGTGCTCAGGCAGCACCCGGAGATCGATCTGTCGACGCAGAAGGTCGGCGTGTTCGGCAAGCTGAAGCCGCTGTATGCGGCGCTCGTCGATCTGGATCGAGTCGAGATTTATCGGCCGCTGAAGGTCGATCCGAAGACCGCGCGTCAGCGGCGCGTTGACAAGGCGCGCAAGGCGGGGTCGATCGAAGGCCGCAAGTGGCAATCGAAGGATGCGCGCTAACCGCGTCAATGCGCCGGCGCTTCCTTGCTCGCGGCAGCCGGCTCGACGCTATGTTGCCGCACCGACCAGCACACGCCCGCGATCAGCAGCACGATAGCCAGCACTTCCGGCACGCGGGGCCACCGGCCGTCGTAGACGAATGCGTAGAGAAGCGCGAACAGCGTTTCGAATACGATCATCTGGCCCGATAGCGTGAGCGGCAAGCGTTTCGCCGCCGCGTTCCACAGCATGTTGCCGAGCCACGATCCACCGGTCGCGAGCGCGAAGCACACGATCCAGAAGAGATGCCACCGCGCATCCGGCACGCTCGCCTGGACCATGCCCGCAGGCAGCATCCAGACGACCGCGCCGAGCATTGCCCCCAACAGGCCGGTCACGATGCCCCACAGCACGGACCATTCGTTGCCGTCGAAGTGATGATTCGCCTGCAGATAGCGCGCGTTGACGACCGCGTACCACGTCCACGAAGCCAGCGCGCCGACGGCGCACGCGAGCCCGGCGATCCGCGTCAGCACGCTCGCAGCGGGCGCGTCGCCGTGATGCATGAGCACGTCGCTGAAGACGTCGAGATTGATGCACGCGATGCCCGCGAGCACCAGCGCGAGCGGCGCAACGAGGCGCTTCAGTTCGACCGCGCCATGATCGCGCCGCCCGGCGAGCGTGACCGTCACCGGCAAAATGCCGACGATCAGCGATGACGGCGCGACGCCCACGAGTTGCACCGCACTCGCGAGCAGCATGTAGTAGAGCAGGTTGCCGACGAGCGCGAGCTTGACGAGCGCGATTAGATCGGCGCGCGTGAGCTTTGCGAGAAGCCGCCGCGCGAAGGGCAACGCGACGGCAACCGATACCGCCCCGTACATCAGATAACGCCCTACGCTCAGCATGAGCGGCGAGAAGTCCGGCAACAGGCGCGGCGCGAGAAAAATGAAGCCCCAGATGGCTCCCGCCAGCATTCCATACATCACACCGCGCTGCATTGCCCGACTCCCTGCTTTGATCCGTTCGACGGCGGAGGTTACACGCGCCGCCGGCCCGGCGTCTTGTCGAAAGCTGCACGCAAGCGCGGCCGCGCCGAGGCCCGATCTTTGCAGGTGAATGTCGTAAGCTGCTGTCCAGACAGTGAAAACCCGGGGAACTATCGGTATAATCTGCTTTTGCGCCCATAGGATTTGCCATGCGTCTTATCCAGAAAGCACTCACGTTCGATGACGTGCTCCTCGTGCCCGCGTTCTCCAGCGTTCTCCCGCGCGACACCAGCCTGAAATCCCAGCTGACTCGCAACATTTCCCTGAACATGCCCCTCGTGTCCGCCGCCATGGACACGGTCACCGAAGGCCGGCTCGCCATCGCAATGGCGCAGATGGGCGGCATCGGCATCGTTCACAAGAATCTCACCGCAAAAGAGCAGGCGCGCGAAGTCGCCAAGGTCAAGCGCTTCGAATCGGGCGTCGTCCGCGATCCGATCACCGTGCCGCCGCAAATGCGCGTGCGCGACGTGATCGCGCTGACGCAGCAACACGGCATCTCCGGCTTCCCGGTGGTGGAGGGCGCGCAACTCATCGGCATCGTGACGAACCGCGACCTGCGTTTCGAAGAGCGGCTGGACGAGCCCGTGCGCAACATCATGACGCCGCGCGAGCGTCTCGTGACGGTCAAGGAAGGCACCTCGCTCGCCGAAGCCAAGGCGCTGATGCATAGCCATCGCCTGGAGCGCGTGCTGGTGGTCAACGACGCATTCGAGCTGCGCGGCCTGATGACGGTCAAGGACATCACCAAGCAGACCGAAAACCCCGACGCGTGCAAGGACGAAGACGGCAAGCTGCGCGTCGGCGCGGCCGTGGGCGTGGGCCCGGACAACGAAGAGCGCGTCGACCTGCTCGCGCAGGCAGGCGTTGACGTCATCGTGGTCGATACCGCGCACGGCCATAGCCAAGGCGTGCTCGAACGCGTGCGCTGGGTGAAGCAGAACTATCCGCGCGTTCAGGTCATCGGCGGCAATATCGCGACGGCGGCGGCGGCCAAGGCGCTCGTCGAGTACGGCGCGGATGCGGTGAAGGTCGGCATCGGACCGGGCTCCATCTGCACCACGCGGATCGTCGCGGGCGTGGGCGTGCCGCAGATCACGGCCATCGCCAACGTGTCCGAAGCGCTGCGCGGCAGCGGCGTGCCGGTTATCGCGGACGGCGGCGTGCGTTTCTCGGGTGACGTGTCGAAGGCGCTCGCAGCGGGCGCGAACGTCGTCATGATGGGCAGCATGCTCGCGGGCACCGAAGAATCACCGGGCGACGTGTTCCTGTTCCAGGGCCGCCAGTACAAGGCATATCGCGGCATGGGCTCGGTCGGCGCAATGAAGGACGGCGCGGCGGACCGCTACTTCCAGGACAACTCGGCGAACATCGACAAGCTCGTGCCGGAAGGCATCGAAGGGCGTGTGGCCTATAAGGGTTCGGTGAACGCCATTCTCTTCCAGGTCGTCGGCGGGGTGCGCGCGAGCATGGGCTATTGCGGTTGCCGCACCATCGCCGAACTGCATGAGAAGGCGGAGTTCGTGCAGATCACGGCGGCCGGCATGCGCGAATCGCATGTGCATGACGTGCAGATCACGAAGGAAGCGCCGAATTATCACGTCGATTAATGCGTTGACGCGTTTGTCCGTGAGTGCGTCGATAACCCTGGTGGACCCATCATGAAACCGTTGCTGCGCGCCGTGCTGGTCGTCAATGCCCTGATTTTCGTGGTGTTCGGCGTGCTGTTCCTGCTGACGCCCTGGGCCGGTCTTTATGAAGGGCTGCAGCTCGGGGCGATGCGCGTCGAACCCGCGTTCGCCGGGCAGTTGCTCGGCGTCGCGCTGCTCGGATTCGCGTGGCTCTCGCTGCATGCCGCGATCGACGGCGCGTTGACCGCGGCGGCCGCTAAGGCGTCGGGTCACGTGCAGTGGCTGTCAGGCGTGATCGTGCTGGTGTGGCTGCTCGGACTGCGCACGCCGCAGGTTGACGGCTTCGGTCAGGTGAGCGCGGCGCTGATCGGCATCGTGCTGGTGGTGCTGGGGCTCGGCAGCGTGCGGCTCGCGTCCGCGGTGCGGCGGCGCGAGCGCGCGGCGGCGGCCGGCGCGGCATCCGCGGAACGCGCGGAGAAGAAAGCCGCGCAGACGCGCGATGCAACGCGTCCGCCCGTCGTGGCGGTCCCGACGCCGCCGGATACCGCCACTCGTCCGGCCGCACGCGCCCCCGACGTCACCGCTATCGATCCGGTCACCGGCCGCACGGTGGATGCCGCCACGCCCGCTGCCGCCTCGCGCGTGCGATCCGAAGCCGGCATGGTCGATCCGGTGACGGGCCGCACGCTCGATCCGCAAACGGGCCGCGAGATCGATCCGGTCACGGGAAAACGCATCGATCCGGTCATCAGCGGGGAAATCGATCCGGCGACGGGCCGGCGCGTCGATCCGCTGACGGGGCGTGTCGTTCCCGATCCGGCGAGCGGAGCACCACGCTGAACGCGCGCACGCAGACACAGGCACACGCGCACGGCGCGCCGACGGTCAGCCCGTCACATCGACGCGCGCAAGCAGGAAGCACAAGTACGGTCGGCCTTCGCGCCGGCCGTCGATTTATTGGCGACAAGCCGCCTGAATGCACGCTTGTCGGCCCACACCTCATTCGTTCACTTAGCCTTTGCCCGCAGCCATGCACGACAAAATCCTGATTCTCGATTTCGGCTCCCAAGTCACCCAGCTGATCGCCCGGCGCATCCGCGAGTCGCACGTCTACTCGGAGATTCATCCGTATGACGTCGACGAAACCTTCATCCGCGAGTTCGCGCCGAAGGGCATCATCCTGTCGGGCGGGCCGAATTCGGTCACCGAGGCGAAGTCGCCGCGTGCGCCGCAGATCGTTTTCGATCTCGGCGTGCCTGTGCTCGGCATCTGCTACGGCATGCAGACGATGGCCGACCAGCTCGGCGGCAAGGTCGAACTCGGCAAGGTGCGCGAATTCGGCTATGCGGAAGTGCAGGCGCTGAATCACACGGGCTTTCTGGAGGGCATCGAGGACTTCAGGAATGCGGAAGGCGAGGCGATGCTCAAGGTGTGGATGAGCCACGGCGACAAGGTCGCGGACCTGCCGGCAGGTTTCAAGCTGATGGCCTCGACGCCCGCATGCCCGATCGCCGCGATGGCCGACGACGATCGCCGTTTCTACGGCGTGCAATGGCATCCGGAAGTCACGCACACGGTGCAAGGCCGCGCGATGCTCGATCGCTTCGTGCTCGAACTGTGCGGCGCGCGGGCCGATTGGGAGATGGGCCACTACATCGATGAAGCCGTGGAGAAGATTCGCGCGCAAGTCGGCGGGGAGCACGTGATTCTCGGTCTGTCGGGCGGCGTGGATTCGTCGGTGGCGGCGGCGCTGCTGCATCGCGCGATCGGCGATCAGCTGACGTGCGTGTTCGTCGATCATGGCCTCTTGCGTCAGAACGAAGCCGAGCAGGTGATGTCGACGTTCGCGGATCACCTGGGCGTGAAGGTGATTCACGTCGACGCCAGCGAAGCGTTCCTGCAGAAGCTCGCCGGCGTCACCGATCCGGAAGCGAAGCGCAAGATCATCGGCGCGGAGTTCGTCGAAGTGTTCCATGCCGAGTCGGAGAAGCTGACCGATGCGAAGTGGCTCGCGCAGGGCACGATTTATCCGGACGTGATCGAATCGGCGGGCAAGGGCAAGAAGGGCGCGCATACGATCAAGAGCCACCACAACGTCGGCGGCTTGCCCGAGACGCTCAATCTGAAACTGCTGGAACCGCTGCGCGAGCTGTTCAAGGACGAAGTGCGCGAACTGGGCGTGAAGCTCGGACTGCCGCCGGCGATGGTGTATCGTCATCCGTTCCCTGGACCGGGCCTCGGGGTGCGTATTCTTGGCGAAGTGAAGCGCGAGTTCGCGGACCTGCTGCGAAAGGCGGATGCGATTTTCATCGAGACGCTGCGCAATACCGTCGATCCGGAGACGGGCAAGTCGTGGTACGACCTGACGAGCCAGGCCTTCGCGGTGTTCCTGCCGGTCAAGAGCGTCGGCGTGATGGGCGATGGACGGACTTACGAGTACGTCGTCGCGCTGCGCGCGGTGCAGACGCTGGACTTCATGACCGCGCATTGGGCGCATCTGCCGCATGAATTGCTCGGGAATGTGAGCAATCGGATCATCAATGAAGTGCGCGGTGTGAATCGCGTCGTGTACGACATTTCGGGGAAGCCGCCTGCGACGATCGAGTGGGAGTAATCTAGCCCCCCAAAGCGGGAGTCAGTGACATGAGCACCCCAAGGCCCACCGACTCCCTCTTCCTCGCTATCCACCCCGACGCCTCCGCCGCCTCGCGCATCCACGACGAGGCGGCGCGCCTGCGCATCGAGCACAGGCTGCGTGCGACGCCCATCGCTGCTGATCGTCTGCACATCACGCTGCATTACCTCGGCGCGTTCGCGGGCCTGCCTGCCGATGTCATCCATCAGGCGCGCGTCGCGGCATCCTCCGTCGCGGCGCCGCCATTCGACCTCGCGCTCGACCGCATCGAAACCTTCTCATCGCGCCGCCCGCGACGTCCGCTCGTCCTCGCCGGCAATCCGAACCAGGCGTTTTCCGTTTTCGTCGATCGTCTCGGCAACGCGCTGCAAGCGGCCGGCATCACCGTGAGATCGCATCCGCAGTTCATCCCGCACGTGACCTTGCTGTACACGGAGCAGCGCATCGCCCGACAAACCATCGAGCCTATCGAATGGACCGTGCGCGAGTTCTCGCTCGTTCGCAGTCTGCTCGGGCGTTCGCAGCACGAAATCTTGGCGTGCTGGCCGCTCGCGTCCTGACCGACGCACGACGATTGCGCGAAACCGTTCACGTATTTCTTGGTCGGGGTTATGGTTAGCGGTAGCCGCATCGACCGTTGCCACGAAGACGAAAAACACGCCAGGATTCCGATTACATGACTCGATCCCGTCTGCTGCACGTCACACCGGAAACGCATCACGTCCACATCGATCTCGTCTACGCGACCGATCGCAATCTCACCGGCAAAGCCATCTACAAGGCCGGGCACTGCCTGCTGCTCGAACCCGCCGAAGCCGCGCTGCGCCGCGCGGTCAGCATTGCGGGTAGCTTCGGCATGACGCTGAAAATCTTCGACGCGTACCGCCCGCCGCAAGCGCAGAAAGTGCTGTGGGACTTCCTGCCGGATCCGAACTTCATCGCCGAACTGGGCCGCGGCTCGAACCACAGCCGTGGCACGGCGATCGACCTCACGCTCGTCGACGAACACGGCAGCGAGCTCGACATGGGCACCGGATTCGACGCGATGGTGCCCGAGTCCGCCCACTTCCACGCCGGCCTGCCGATCTACGTGCAACGCAATCGCACGCTGCTGCTCGGCGTCATGCATGGCGCGGGCTTCACGCATATCGCAAGCGAGTGGTGGCATTACGAATTGCCCGGTTCGCGAGACTTTCCGCTCATCGACAACGAAGCAAGCGGCCCCTTGCGGCTGATGTAAGCCCGACAGGAGGCGAGATAACGCACGCCACGGCTGGCGTATGTTGCAACCCCGGTGTTGCGCGAAAATCCGCACGCGCCGAACGTCCGTGCGCGGCGCCGATGGCAATAGGCGGCCGCTGATAGAATACGAGATGGATTGTCGAGATGTGCCGAACAACGCGCGAGCGCGTCATTCCGGCTGCCGTCCGACTTCAGGCTAACCACGCAAATCGTGACAGACCGCGTCCGTATTGGATGAAAGCCGGTCGCAATCCCCGATGAAATTGCTAGATGCTTTAGTCGAACAGCGGATCAACGAAGCCGCAGCCCGCGGCGAGTTCAAGGACTTGCCGGGTGCAGGCGCCCCGCAGCAACTCGACGACGACCTCCTCGTGCCCGAGGAAGTGCGCGTCGCCAATCGCATACTCAAGAACGCGGGCTTTGTCCCGCCGGCCGTCGAACAGCTTCGCGCGCTGCGCGGTCTCCAGGAAGAGCTGGACAAGGTGACGGACCCTGCCGCCCGCTGCCGTATCCAGGTGAAGATGCTCGCCCTCGACATGGCGATCGAATCGCTGCGCGGCGGCGGCTGCGTGCCGCATGAATATCGCCGGCGCATCGCCGAGCGGTTGTCGGAGCGCGCGGCCGCACAAGGCGATGCAGGCGACATGGAGTCGAAGGAATCTTGACGGTCATTCTTACGCCCGATGCGGCCGAAAATGCTGCGCGCCTTTTGGCCAGCGAGCGGGACCGCCGCTACATGACGATGGCGCAGCACGCCGCCGATGAAGCGCGCCGCGCGGGCGAAGTGCCGGTGGGCGCGGTCATCGTGCTGGGCGACGAAGTCATCGCGACGGGATTCAATCACCCGATTCGCGGGCACGACCCTTCCGCGCATGCCGAAATGGCCGCGCTTCGCGCCGCCGCGCAGGCGCTTCGGAACTATCGGCTGCCGGGCTGCGAACTGTACGTGACGCTCGAGCCTTGCCTCATGTGCGCCGGCGCGATCATGCATGCGCGCATCGCGCGGGTGGTGTTCGGTGCGACGGACCCGAAGACGGGCGCGTGCGGCAGTGTCGTCGACATGTTCGCGAACGAGCAGCTTAATCATCACACGACGGTCACGGGCGGCGTGCTCGCCGACGAATGCGGTCACGCGCTCAAGAATTTCTTCGCCGAACGCCGGCGCCTCGCACGCGAAGAACGTGCTGCGCGTCAGGCCCGCGAGGCTCACGCTTCCTAAACCAACACACCATAGAACCGTGAAATCACGCACCATCGATCTCGTCGCGCCTTCTGGTTATCCGCAGGATCCGGCAGCCGTTGAGCGAGGCATCGGGCGATTGCGGGCGCAGGGCCATCGCGTCGAGAACGTCGAAGCGACGCGACGGCGCTTCCAGCGCTTCGGCGGCACCGACAGCGAGCGCGCCGCCGATCTCAACCGCCTCGCGGACCCGTCGCGGCGGCTGCCGGACATCGTGCTCGCCGTGCGCGGCGGGTATGGGGCGTCGCGCATCCTGCATGGTCTCGATTACGACGGCCTGCGGCGGCTCGCCGATCAGCCGGTCGCGCTCGTCGGCCACAGCGATTTCACGGCGATCCAGTGTGCGCTCTATGCGCGCGCCGCCGTGAAGAGCTTCGGCGGCCCGATGTTCGCCGGCGATTTCGGCGCGGAGAACGTCAGCGCCTTCACGATGCACAACTTCTGGCAGGCCATTTCCCGGCCGAGCTTCACCGTGACGAGCCACGCGCCGCAGCGCCAGTCCGTTGACGTGACGGGCATGCTGTGGGGCGGCAACCTCGCGATGCTGGCGGCGCTGGTAGGCACGCCCTATCTGCCGCCTGTCGATGACGGGATTCTTTTCATCGAGGACGTGAACGAGCATCCGTTTCGCATCGAACGGATGATCTATCAGCTTCATCAGGCGGGCGTGCTGGGACGGCAGCAGGCGGTCGTGATGGGCGAGTTCTCGGGCGGACGCTTGTCGGAATACGACAACGGCTACACGCTCGACGCGATGATCGATCAGGTGAGGGCAGTGACGGGCGTGCCGTTCGTGACCGGCCTGCAGTTCGGGCATGTGGAGAATCTGCTGACGCTGCCGTTCGGTGCGACGGCGCATCTCGTCGCGACGGAGCGCGGCTTTACGCTCAGGATGAGCGACTATCCGCACCTCGCTTAACGCAGTAACTAAAGGCGCTCCCCGAGCGCCTTTATCTGAGCCATAGTCCGCAACTAACCGTCCGATTTTGCGCCAACCAGAAAACATAGCGCACCACGCCAGCGCCGAAATTGTCGACAAAAAAGTGCCGTCAATGCTGACAAATTTTATCTGAATCCGTCGAAAGACCGGTCGGCAAAGGCGTTCGACCCCGGTCGGTCACGTCCGAACGTCCCCTCAAGCCCGGAAATCCAAATTCAATTGTTGACAATCTTTATGTCGATTCTAAGATGTTCAACATGCAAGCGAGCACATCATGTCCGACACTAAACCGAGTGCTGCATCGAACGCTTCAGCCGGCGCGAATGCCGAGTCGATCGCCGAGAGCATCCGCGCCGCGATCCTCGAACATCGCCTGGCGCCAGGCGCGAAGCTGACCGAAGCGCAGTTATGCGAAGTGTTCGATGTGAAGCGCGGTCCGGTCCGTCAGGCGCTCGCGCAGCTGGCGAACGAACGGCTCGTCGATCTCGAACCGAATCGCGGCGCGTTCGTCGCGAGTCCGTCGCTGCAGGAAGTGCATGAAGTATTCGAAATGCGCCGCATCATCGAGCTGGCGGTCGTCGAGCGGATAGGGAAGGGGCACGGCACGCGCCGGCTCAAGTCGATCAGCGCGACCATCGGACGTGAAAGGCGCGCGTTCGAGAACCACGATTTTTCCGCATGGATTCGCCTGTCGGGCGACTTTCATACGGAACTCGCGGCGCTCACCGGCAATACCGTGCTGTGCGATTGCCTGTCGGGACTCGTCGCGCGTTCTACGCTGATTTCGGCGCTGTACGAATCGCTCGGCAAGAGCTCGTGTTCCTTTGAGGATCACGAAGCAATTCTCGCCGCACTGGATGCCGGCGATGCTGCAAAAGCGGCCGCTTTGATGGCCCAGCATCTGCGGGATGTCGAATTGAAGATGCTCGAGCGGCCCGCACGCGGCGCCGTCGATCTGAAGGAAGTATTCGCGCGCCCCGGCGAACGCGAAAAGGCGTTCGGCGCATGATGCGCTGTATCACGACATAACGAACTGGAGACCGCGCTCGCAAGACGAGCGCGTGAAGAGACGCATGCGCGGCAGACGCAGCATGCGCAGCACTGAACAGAGCGCTCGCAAGAGCGTGCAATGAAAACGTCCATCGGCGGGCGAACAGGGCACACGTCCCGTTCGCCCTTGGCACGACGCCGTGAAGACTTCAGCAAATCCGAAGAATGCCGCGTGTGGCCGGGCGCTTGCCCGAACTGCCGAAGGTATCCGATCGACGCTTGTCGCCCGAGCATTTGCCGCTTTCATTTCGCAAGCCGCCCATCCAAGGAGAGGTCATGGCTCAGTTCAGTGCAACGCCCGGCAGTTCCGCGCTGCCGCCGTATGAGAACCAGTACGACGGACAATCCCCCGCGCATGAGATCGGCATGCCCGCCGGTTACAGCGATCGCCTGTATAACGAAGACCTCGCACCCCTGAAGAATCAGACCTGGGGTGCATACAACATCTTCGCGTTCTGGATGTCGGATGTGCACAGCGTCGGCGGCTATGTGTTCGCGGGCAGTCTCTTCGCGCTGGGCCTGACGAGCTGGCAGGTGCTCATATCGCTCCTGATCGGCATCGGGCTTGTGAACGTGCTGTGCAACCTCATCGCGAAGCCGAGCCAGGTGGCGGGCGTGCCGTATCCGGTCGCGTGCCGCGCGACCTTCGGCGTGCTCGGCGCCAACATTCCCGCCGTGATTCGCGGGCTGATCGCGGTCGCGTGGTACGGCATCCAGACGTATCTGGCGTCGAGCGCACTCGTGATCGTCGTGCTGAAGTTCGTGCCTTCGCTGATGCCTTATGCCGATGTGCATCGCTATGGCTTCGTCGGATTATCGGCGCTCGGATGGGCGGGCTTCATGCTGCTCTGGGTGCTGCAGGCCGTGGTGTTCTGGCGCGGCATGGAGATGATCAAGAAGTTCATCGACTTCGCCGGTCCCGCCGTGTACGTCGTGATGTTCATTCTCGCGGGCTATATGGTGTGGCGCGCGGGCATCGGCAACATCGGGCTGAATCTGGGCGGCGTGAAGTATCACGGCATGGAAGTGGTGCCGGTGATGATCACCGCCATCTCGCTCGTCGTGTCGTATTTCTCCGGGCCGATGCTGAATTTCGGCGACTTCTCGCGCTATTGCAAGAGCTTTCGCAGCGTGAAGCGCGGCAATTTCTGGGGCTTGCCGGTCAACTTCCTCGCGTTCTCGCTCGTCACCGTCATTACGACTGCCGCGACCTTGCCGGTGTTCGGACAACTGATTACCGATCCCGTCGAAACCGTGGGCCGCATCGATCATCCGACCGCGGTGATCCTCGGCGCGCTGACGTTCACCATCGCGACTATCGGCATCAATATCGTGGCCAACTTCGTGTCGCCGGCTTTCGATTTCTCCAACGTCGCACCGCGTCTCATTAGCTGGCGCATGGGCGGAATGCTGGCCGCCACGGCGTCGATCTTCATTACGCCGTGGAATCTGTTCAACAACCCGGCCGTGATCCATTACACGCTCGACATTCTCGGCAGCTTCATCGGGCCTTTGTACGGCGTCCTGATCATCGACTTCTATCTGGTCAAGCGCGGCAAGCTCGTAGTGGACGACCTGTACACCACGTCCGAGAGCGGCAAGTACTGGTACACGAAGGGCGTGAATCGCCGCGCGGTGATGGCGCTGCTGCCCGCCGCAGTCATCGCGATTCTGTGCGTGATGCTGCCGTCGCTCGAAGGCGCCGCGAACTTCTCGTGGTTCATCGGCGCGGGGCTGGGCGCGGTGTTCTACTGGATGCTGGCAGACCGCAAGCGTGCAGCGCAAGGCGAATAAAGGAAGGAGACAGCAATGCGCATCAAACTCATCAACCCGAACACGACGCAGCGCATGACCGCTTCGATGGCCCGCTGCGCCCGTGAAGTCGCCGCACCGGGCACGGAGATCATCGCCGTCAGCCCGACGATGGGCCCGCCGTCCATCGAAGGGTACTACGACGAAGCGATCGCATCGCTCGGCCTGCTCGCCGAAGTCGAGGCGGGCGAGCGGCAGGGCGTCGATGCCTACGTGATCGCGTGCTTCGGCGACCCCGCGCTGTACGCGGCCCGCGAACTGGCGCGCGGGCCGGTGATCGGCATCGCGGAAGCCGCGATGCACGCGGCGAGCGTTATCGCGCCGGGGTTCTCGGTCGTGACGACCTTGCAGCGCACGTGCGGCATGGCGTGGCATCTCGCCGAACGCTACGGCATGTCGCGCTTCTGCAAGAACGTGCGTGCGACCAACGTCGCCGTGCTCGAGCTCGACGAGCCGGGATCGGCGGCGCGCGCGACGATCGTCGACGAATGCCGGCGCGCGCTGGACGAAGACGGTTCGGACGCGATCGTGCTCGGCTGCGCGGGCATGGCCGAGTTCTGCCGCGAAGTCGAGGACGCGATCGGCGCGCCGGTCGTCGAAGGCGTCACGGCGGCGGTCAAGTGGGCGGAGGCGCTGGCGGCACTCAGGCTGCATACGGCGAAACGCGGCGACTTCGCTCGTCCGCTCGCGAAACGCTACGACGGCGTGCTCGCCGATTTCAGTCCGCGCTGATTGCCAATATCTGCGCCGCTGTATGGGCGCGTGCGGGCCTTTTCGCTACACTGAATCGTTGACAATCCGTTGTTCAACGCCCAGCTTTCTACCCCAGCCATGTCTCTTGATCCGAACTATCCGCGCGACCTGATCGGCTACGGCCGCCACCCCGTGCAGGCGAACTGGCCGGGACGCGCGCGCGTCGCCGTGCAATTCGTGCTGAATTACGAAGAAGGCGGCGAAAACTGCGTGCTGCATGGCGATGCCGGCTCGGAGCAGTTCCTGTCGGAAATCGTGGGCGCGGCGGCGTATCCGTCGCGTCACATGAGCATGGAATCGATCTACGAATACGGATCGCGCGCGGGCGTCTGGCGCATCCTGCGCGAGTTCGAGAAGCGCGGCCTGCCGCTCACGGTGTTCGGCGTCGGCATGGCGATCGAGCGGCATCCCGAGCTGGGGAAGGCGTTCGTCGAGCTGGGACATGAGATCGCGTGTCATGGGTATCGGTGGATTCACTATCAGGACATGTCGCCCGAGCGCGAAGCGGAGCACATGCGGCTTGGCATGGAAGCGATCGAGCGCGTCACCGGCGTGCGTCCGCTCGGCTGGTACACCGGGCGCGACAGTCCGAATACGCACCGGCTGGTCGCCGAGTACGGCGGCTTCCTGTACGACTCGGACTACTATGGCGACGACCTTCCGTTCTGGATGGACGTTGACGTGACGGGCGGCAAGACCGCCTTGCAACTGATCGTGCCGTACACGCTCGATACCAACGACATGCGCTTCGCCACCCCGCAGGGCTTCAACACGGGCGATCACTTCTTCACCTATCTGCGCGATGCCTTCGATGTCCTCTACGAAGAAGGCGACGAGGCGCCGAAGATGCTCTCCATCGGCATGCATTGCCGGCTGCTCGGGCGTCCCGGGCGATTCCGGGGACTGCAGAAGTTTCTCGATCACATCGAGAAGCATGATCGCGTCTGGGTGACGCGGCGCGTGGATATCGCGCGGCACTGGCGCGAGCATCATCCGTATCAGGGGAACACCGAAACCAAGGGCGAAACCAACAACGGGACGGCGGCATGAAAGCGATGCAAACCACACTCGAACAACTCAACGTCATGCCCGCCGATGCGTTCGTGACCGTGCTCGCGGGCATCTTCGAACATTCGCCCTGGGTCGCCGAGATCGCGGCGCAGAAGCGGCCGTTCGCGAGCATCGACGCGCTGCATGCGGCAATGTCGCAGGCCGTCGAACAAGCCGGCGGCGAGAGGCAGCTCGCGCTCATCAACGCGCACCCGGAACTTGCGGGCAAGGCGGCGGTGCGCGGCGAACTGACCGCTGAATCGACGCGCGAGCAGAGCGGCGCGGGCCTCGACCTCTGCACGCAGGAAGAGTTCGACAAGCTGCAGTCGCTGAATGCGGCGTATCGTCAGAAGTTCGGCTTTCCGTTCATCCTGGCTGTGCGCGGCTACGACCGTCACGGCATCATCGCGAACTTCGAAGAGCGGGTGAATCACGACCGCGACGAAGAGCTTCGCACGAGTCTCGATCAGATCTACCGGATCGCCCGTTTCAGGTTGAACGACCTCATCGCGGCCTGATCCATTCACCCGTAAACCAAGGACGAAGACAATGGCAATTCCGACACTCGATCCCAACGCGCCCGACTTCACGCGCCGCTATGTGAACCTCGCGGACCCGCGTCTCGGCGCGCAGGCGCTCGAGGCGAGCGACGATTTCTTCGCGCCGAAGGAACGCATGCTGAACGCCGAGCCGGCCGTGTTCATTCCCGGCAAATTCGACGGTCACGGCAAGTGGATGGACGGCTGGGAAACCCGCCGCAAGCGCACGAGCGGCTATGACTGGTGCATCGTCAAGCTGGCGCGGCCGGGCGTGATCAAGGGCATCGACCTCGACACGAGCCACTTCACGGGCAATTTCCCGCCGGCGGCGTCGATCGAAGGCGCGCATGTCGCCGACGGCTCGCCGAACCAGTTGACGCAGTGGACCGAAGTCGTGCCGTCGACGACCCTGCAGGGCAACAGCCACCACTATCTCGATGTCAGCGCCGGGCAGCCGTTCACGCACTTGCGCGTGAATATCTATCCGGATGGCGGCATCGCGCGTTTGCGTGTGTACGGCCAGCCGCAACTCGACTGGCGCAACGCGGATCGCAACGAGCTTTTCGACCTCGCCGCGATGGAGAATGGCGCGTACATGGTCGGCACGAACAACCAGCACTTCGGGCTTGCCTCGACGCTGCTGATGCCCGGCCGCGGCGTCAATATGGGCGATGGCTGGGAAACGCGCCGTCGCCGCGAGCCGGGTAACGACTGGTGCATCGTCGCGCTGGCGCAGCCGGGCATCATCAAGAAGGTGGAAGTCGATACCGCGCACTTCAAGGGCAATTTCCCGGACCGCTGCTCGCTGCAGGCCGCGCACGTCACGGGCGGCACGGACAGCTCGCTCGTCACGCAGGCGATGTTCTGGCCCGTGCTGCTCGGCGAGCAGAAGCTGCAGATGGACAAGCAGCACTTCTTCGAATCCGAGCTTGCCGCGCTCGGTCCGGTGACGCACGTGCGATTCAATATCTACCCGGACGGCGGCGTGTCGCGCCTGCGTCTTTTCGGCACGCTCGCATGATGAAGAAACTCACTATCGAACCGCTGACGCGCGCTGCGTTCGAGCCTTTCGGCGATGTGATCGAGCTCGAAGGCGCCAAGCAGATTCCGATCAACCTCGGCACCACCATCCGCTTTCACGACCTGTGCAACGTGGACGTGACGGACGAGGGCGGCCGCGCGATCGTCAATCTGTTTCGCGGACAGCCGCGCGTGCTGCCATTCGAAGTGAAGATGCTTGAGCGGCATCCGCTCGGCAGCCAGGCCTTCGTGCCGCTCGACGACCGGCCGTATCTCGTCGTTGTCGCCCCCGCGGGCGATCTCGACGAATCGGAGATACGCGCCTTCGTCACGCGCGGCTGGCAGGGCGTGAACTATGCGAAGGGCGTGTGGCATCATCCGCTGCTCGCGCTCGACAAGGTGAGCGATTTCATCGTCGTCGATCGCAGCGGGGAAGGGCACAATCTCAACGAGCAGGACTTGAGCGAATCGCTGTGGCTGACGGATGAAGCGCTGCGTTAGCGTTCATCCACCTGAAGGCATCACCCGAAAGACCGGCGCGCGCAACGCCGGTCTTTTTTGTTTGCGATGCGAGAACCCGCTACCATAGGCGGTTCCTTCTCCACGAGCGATGCCCACGATGCCCGAACGCATGATCGACCTGCGCAGCGATACCGTCACCCGTCCGAGCCAGGCGATGCTCGCGGCCATGTGCAGCGCCGAAGTCGGCGACGACGTCTGGGGCGACGATCCCACCGTCGTTCAGCTCCAGTTGACGCTCGCCGGGCGCACCGGCAAGGAAGCGGGCCTGTTCTTTCCGAGCGGCACGCAAAGCAATCTCGCCGCGTTGATGGCGCACTGCGCGCGCGGCGACGAGTACATCGTCGGACAGGCGGCGCACACGTACAAATACGAGGGCGGCGGCGCGGCGGTGCTCGGCAGCATCCAGCCGCAACCGATCGAGAATGCGCCCGACGGCTCCCTGCCGCTCGAGAAGATCGCGGCGGCGATCAAGCCGATCGACAATCACTTCGCGCGCACGAAGCTGCTGGCGCTGGAAAACACCATCGGCGGGAAAGTGCTGCCGTCTTCCTATGTCGATGCGGCGGCGAAGCTCGCACGCGATCGCGGACTGTCGATGCATCTGGACGGCGCGCGCGTGTTCAATGCGGCGGTTGCCTCGGACCGCCCCGTCAGCGAACTCTGCGCACCGTTCGATTCGGTGTCCATCTGTTTTTCCAAGGGACTCGGCGCGCCGGTCGGCTCGGTGCTCGTGGGTTCCAGGGCGCTGATCGATGCCGCCGCGCGCTGGCGCAAGGTGCTTGGCGGCGGCATGCGGCAGGCGGGACTGCTCGCGGCGGCGTGTCTGTATGCGCTGGACCATCACGTCGCGGGACTCGCGCAGGATCACGACAACGCGGCGCGTCTTGCCGCGGGGCTTGCGCAGATCGACGGCATCGTCATCCAGTCGCAAGCGACGAACATGGTATTCGCGCAGATTCCGCAAGCGCATTGCGAGCGGCTCGAAGCGTGGCTCAAAGAGCGCGGCATTCTCACGCAGATGCTTTACGCGTCGCGGTTCGTGACGCATCGTGATGTCTCGCGCGAAGATATCGATACGGTGATCGCTGCGGTGAAGCGCTACTTCGCGGCGCACTAACTGTCAATGGCATGACCGTGATGAACGATTCGAACATCACTACTCCTCTGACCGAAGACCAACTGGATCACCTATCGGCCTTTCTGGATAGCCCGCCCGGTGAAGTCATGAATCTCTAGCGGTTGACGGGTTCTTCGCTGCGCACATTCGCGGCCCGGAAGCCGTGCCGCCGTCCGAGTATCTGCCGCTAATCGGGGGCAAGGACATCGACTTCGCAGCCGACGAACGAGCGGAGCCGATGCGTGTACTGCTGATGCGTCACTGGAATACGATCGTGGACAGGTTCGTGCGCGCTGGCGAGCAGGGGTACGCCTTCGATCCGATCGTGCTTCAGCACGACGGCCGCACCGCACGCGCGAACGACTGGGTGGTGCGTTTCACGTACGGCATGCAGATCAGGATGGACGGCTGGCGTCCCCTGACGGAGGATAAAAAGAATGGCGGTGTGCTTGCGCCCTTCTTGTGACTCGATGAGAGCGGCCTCGAAGAAGACGGAGTCGGGCGTCTGGAGATGACTTCAGCGGAACGCGAAAGGATCATCGATGAGATGATCGCCCGCCTGCTATTCGTCTATCACTATTTCGAACCCTCCCGCCGACCGGGGACACGGGTCGGCAACATGCCGATGCGACGCGAGGAGCGGAAGATCGGCCGCAACGAGCCGTGTCCGTGCGGCAGCGAGGGAAAGTACAAGCACTGTTGCGGAGCGGGGCCGCAGACGCTGCACCAAGCGGCAATGCCCGCGTCTCGAGCGGGCATTGCCTTTCGGCGACGCTTACTGCACCGCGCCCCCACTGAACCACGCAGCGATCTTCTGCCGCTCGGCGTCGGTCATCTGCGTGACGTTGCCAAGCGGCATCGCCTTCAATGTCACCGCCTGCTGGTGCACGCGCTGTGCGTTCTGCTTGATCTCGGCGGGTGTATCGAGCACGACGCCGGCGGGCGCGCTGCCCATCATCGACGGATGCGCGGAGTGACACGTCGCGCAGCGTTGCTGGATGATCGGCTGAATGTCGGCGACCTTGATCGTCGGCGCGCCGGCGGCTTGCGCGACAGGCACGGTCGGCGCGGGCATCGTCCAGGCGAAGGCGCCGAGCACCAGCACGAGACCGGCGAGGGGCATGTACCACAGCACCTGTCCGCGATGCCGCATCACGAAGAACTGACGGATCAGCGCGCCCGCCAGCATGATGAGCACGAGGATCACCCAGTTGTACTTGTGCGTGTAGGTCATCGCGTAGTGATTGGACAGCATCGCGAAGACCACGGGCAGCGTGAAATACGTGTTGTGCACCGAGCGCTGCTTGCCGCGCTTGCCGTAGATCGCGTTCGGCGTTTCCCCCTTCAGCATCGACGCGACCATCTTGCGCTGCCCCGGAATGATCACGAAGAACACGTTGGCCGACATGATCGTCGCGAGCATCGCGCCCGTAATGAGATACGCCGCACGGCCCGAGAACACGTGACACGCGACGAACGCCGCGATCAGCACGTAAATGCCGACGCAGATGCCGAGCAGCTTGTCCTTCGTGCCGAGCAGACGGCACAGCGAGTCATAGACGATCCACCCAGCCAGCAGAAAGCCGATCGCGGACGCCACGGCGACCACCGGCCCCATGTCGAGCACGTTCTTGTCGATGAGATACGTGCTCGGCGACAGCAGATACAGCACGAGGAAGAGACCGAAGCCCGACATCCACGTGGTGTACGACGGCCAGAACGACCAGTGCAGGTTTTCGGGCATGTCCTGCGGTGCGACCGAGTACTTCTGCATGTGATAGAAACCGCCGCCGTGCACATGCCAGAAGTCGCCGAACACGCCGCGCCGGCGCGCGTTCGGGTCCTGCGGCGGTTTCAGGCTGTTGTCGAGTGCGACGAAGTAGAACGATTCGCCAATCCACGCGATCGCCACGATCACGTGCAGACAGCGCAAGGCCAGATTGAGCCAGTCGGTGATAAAGCCTTCCATGTACTCCTCCACTACCGATTCGTTATATGCACGTCGTGCTGGTCTTGATGATTAGCTGCCGCGATAAGTGCTGTACGCCCACGGCGAGACGAGCAGCGGCACGTGATAGTGCGCCGCCGCATCCGCGATGCCGAAGCGCAAGACCACGCGATCGACGAAGCGCGGCTCGGGCACGCGCACGCCGAGCGCCGCGAAGTAATCGCCTGCGTGGAAAACGAGTTCGTATTCGCCCGGCTGGAGTTCCGCGCCTTCGAGCAGCGGGGAATCGCAGCGGCCGTCGTCGTTGGTGAGCGTGGTCTTGATCGCGCGGCGGGTGTCGCCGGTGAGCGCGAGCAACTCGACTTTGATGTTGGCGCCGGGTCGGCCGTGCGCGGTGTCGAGGACGTGGGTGGTGAGCTTGCCCATTCGCATGTTCCTTGTGTTGTGCGATGTCCGGCTCGCGCATCGATCCAGGTCCGCACTGGGGAGTCGTGCGGCGGCGGCGGATCGAGGCTCCACGTCAGTGGCTACATACCCGTCGGCGTTGTCAGATGCGCGCCGTGTACAGCATTGTAGAAATTTGAGATGCGCCGTGCGCCCGCGATAAGAAAGATAATGCCGGGCGCATGTTTCGCATGGCGGCCGGTGACGACAGATGCGGCGCTCGTCAGCGCGATGCTACCTTCGCCAAAAATCGCGTACATATCGCGCGGCTGGCGACGACTATGACGGCTGACTGATTGCGGCGATGTTTTTGGCTGCGGACAGTGGCACGCATGCGCGTCCCGAAGACGGCGATCGAACGCTGGGTAACCGGGATTTATTGTCCTCATTCCTTGTTCGAACCGTCTGCGGAGAATCGATCGATGCCCACACTGCTAGTCAAGAACGCCCACATGCTCGTCACGATGGACGCGGATCGCCGCGAAATCGCCGATGGCGGGCTTTATATCGAAGACAACCGCATCGTCGCCGTCGGCCCGACGCGCGAACTGCCGCAAACCGCCGACGACGTGCTCGACATGCAAGGCCATCTCGTGATTCCGGGCCTCGTCAACACGCATCACCACATGTATCAGAGCCTCACGCGCGCCATTCCGGCCGCGCAGAACGCCGAGCTGTTCGGCTGGCTCACGAATCTCTACAGGATCTGGGCGCACCTCACGCCCGAGATGATCCACGTGTTGACGACGACCGCGATGGCGGAACTGCTGCTCTCCGGCTGCACGACATCCAGCGATCATCTCTACATCTATCCGAACGGCAGCCGGCTCGACGACAGCATCGCGGCCGCGCGTGGCATCGGCATGCGCTTTCATGCGGCGCGCGGCAGCATGAGCGTCGGCCAGAAAGATGGCGGCCTGCCGCCGGATTCGGTCGTCGAGAAGGAAGACGCGATTCTGAAAGACTCGCAGCGCCTCATCGAGACCTATCACGACGCAGGCCGCTACGCGATGCTGCGCGTGGTCGTCGCGCCGTGCTCGCCTTTTTCGGTGAGCCGCGAATTGATGCGCGACAGCGCGCTGCTCGCCCGTGAACACGGCGTCTCGCTGCACACGCATCTGGCGGAGAACGTGAACGATGTCGCGTACAGCCGCGAGAAGTTCGGCATGACGCCCGCCGAATATGCCGAGGACCTCGGCTGGGTTGGCCACGACGTATGGCACGCGCACTGCGTGCAACTCGACAAGCCGGGCATCGAACTTTTCGCGCGCACCGGCACGGGCGTCGCGCACTGCCCGTGCTCGAACATGCGGCTCGCGTCCGGCATCGCGCCGATCCGAGCGATGCGCGACGCCGGCGTGCCCGTCGGCCTCGGCGTGGACGGTTCCGCATCGAACGACGGCGCGCAGATGGTCGCCGAAGTGCGGCAGGCGCTGCTGCTGCAGCGCGTCGGCTTCGGCCCCGACGCGATGACGGCGCGCGAAGCGCTCGAAATCGCGACGCTCGGCGGCGCAAGAGTGCTCAACCGTGACGACATCGGCGCGCTCGCGCCCGGCATGGCGGCGGACTTCGTCTCGTTCGACCTGTCGCAACCGGCGTTCGCGGGCGCGCTGCACGATCCCGTCGCGGCGCTGGTGTTCTGCGCGCCGTCGCAGGTCGCGACGAGCGTCATCGATGGAAAAGTGGTCGTGAAGGAGGGGCGGCTTGCGACGGTGGACCTGCAGGCGGTCGTCGAGCGGCACAACACGCTCGCGCGCGATCTGGCGAACCGCGCGCGATAACGCGAAAGCGTCAGGGCTGATCGATGAGCGAGCGCGTGGCTTCGGCGACGAGACCGCGAAGCCAGCGGACTTCATCGGAGTAATGACAGCGCTCGTGCCACAACTGGTAATACTGCATCGGCGGAAAATCGAGCGGCGCGGGCACGACCGCGAGCGGCAGAAACTTCGCGTAGTGGTCGGCGAAGAGGCGCGTGGTCGTGAAGACGAGGTCTGACTTGATCAGCACGTAAGGCGCGAGATTGAAGTAAGGCAGCGTGACGACGACATGGCGCTTCAACCGCTCGCGCGCGAGATGCACGTCGATTGCTCCGCGTTGCCCGACGGAGTAGGGCGTCGGCGCGAGATGCGGCGCGTTGAGGTACTGATCGAGCGTGAGGCCGCCGCGCTTGGCGAACGGATGCGTGTTGCTGACGAGACACACGATCTTGTTGACGAAGAGATTCGACAGATGCAGTTGTTCGGGCGGCTCCGGCCAGTTGCCGACGACGATATCGAGCTTGCCGTCCTCCAGCGCGAGTTCGTAGTCGAATGCCGGCCCGAGCGAATGGAATTCGAGCGTCGCGTTCGGCGCCGCCTGGCGAAATCGTTCGACGACGGTCGGCACGAACAGCACGTTCAGATAGTCCGGACAGCCGATGCGATAGCAGCGAACGGACGTTGACGGGTCGAAGTTGTGCTGCTGAACCTTGATGCGCTCGATTTCGCGCAAGGCGTTTTGCGTCGGCTCCAGAAGGCGCAGGCCGTACTCGGTCGGCACCATGCCGGACTTGCCGCGCACGAGTAGCGGGTCGCCGGTGATGTCGCGCAGCCGGCGCAGCGCGGCGCTGATGGCAGGTTGTGACTGATTGAGCTTGACGGCCGCGCGGGTGACGCTGCGCTCCATCAGCAGGGTGTGCAAGACGCGCAACAAGTACGTATCGATCGCCTCGCGTTGCTGACTCATGTTATCTCCACTATATGTTCTGGCTGATCGATGCAGGGGTGCAGCATATCATTTTTAATATGACGCCGACGTGACGTCAAGGTGTGGCTAACCCGCAAATATTGGCTCTGCGGGGAGCGGCGCATAATTTTGAGTTATCGACTTAGTGTCTCGAATTCTGTAAATTCTGCCCGCGGCATGAAAATGCGCGACGTTCCCAGGTTCGTTCGCTGTCGCGGTAACTTTTCCAGTCCGGCCTGCTCGGTGGCCGGACGCATCTCCTGAACTCAATGGGCGACGCCATTTCGAATTCGATGACGCCACCGCGCCTGGCGTTGTCCGGCATCAGCAAGCAGTACCCGTCCGTGCGGGCGAACGACGGCGTGAACCTCGTCGTCATGCCGGGCGAGATTCACGCCGTGCTCGGCGAAAACGGCGCGGGCAAGTCCACGCTGATGAAGATCATCTACGGCGCGGTGCGTCCGGATGAAGGCGAGATTCGCTGGCAGGGCGAAGCCGTCGAGATCGGCAGTCCGGCTGCGGCGCGCAAGCTCGGCATCGGCATGGTGTTTCAGCACTTCTCGCTGTTCGAGACGCTCACCGTCGCCGAGAACATCGCGCTCGCGCTCGACGACAAGTTCGACATGAAGGCGCTGTCGAAGCGCATCCGCGAGGTATCGGCGGACTATGGGCTCGACGTCGATCCGCAGCGGCACGTTCACGGCCTGACGGTCGGCGAACGGCAGCGCGTGGAAATCGTGCGATGCCTGCTGCAGAATCCCCGTCTGCTCATCATGGACGAGCCGACGTCCGTCCTCACGCCGCAAGCGGTTCAGAAGCTCTTCACGGTCCTGCGCCGGCTGGCTGCGGAGGGCTGCAGCATCCTCTATATCAGCCACAAGCTCGACGAGATCCAGTCGCTTTGCGAGAACGCCACCGTGATGCGCGGCGGCCGCGTGACCGGCAACGTCGATCCGCGCAACGAAACGCACGCGTCGCTCGCGCAGCTGATGGTCGGCCACAGCCTGCCCGATTACACGCGGCGCGCGCATACGCCGGGCGATGTCCGGCTCGCGGTCAACGATCTGTCGGTGGCGAGTCCCGATCCCTTCGGCACCTCGCTGCAGAACGTATCGTTCACGGTGCGGGCGGGGGAGATTTTCGGCATCGCCGGGGTCTCGGGCAACGGCCAGGCGGAGTTGCTCTCCGCGCTTTCGGGCGAGATTCGCGATCGTCACGCGCGGGCCGATGCCGTCGCGATCTGCGGCACGCCCGCCGCGCGTCTGACGGCGGGCGCGCGCCGGCGGCTCGGCTTCGCGTTCGTACCCGAAGAACGTCTCGGACGCGGCGCGGTGCCGGCCATGTCGCTCGCCGATAACGGCCTGCTGACCGCGCATCGCCAGGACCTGGTGCGCGGCGGCTGGATCAGGTCGAATGCGATGAAAGCATTCGCCGACCGCTGCATCGAGGCATTCGACGTACGGTGCGGCGGCAGCGGCGCGCTCGCGCAAAGTCTCTCGGGCGGGAATCTGCAGAAGTTCATCGTCGGGCGTGAGATTCTGCAGGCGCCGAAGGTGCTCGTCGTCGCGCAGCCGACCTGGGGCGTCGATGTCGGCGCAGCGGGTTTCATCCGCCAGCAATTGCTCGATCTGGCCGCGCGCGGCGTCGCTATCCTCGTCATTTCCGAAGAACTCGAAGAACTCTTCGATATCTGCGACCGGCTCGCCGTCCTCGCGCGCGGCAAGCTCTCGCCGGTGCGCGCGACGGGCGAAACCAATGCCGAGGAAATCGGCCTCTTCATGGCAGGCCTCTTCGACGGCAAACGCTCGGCCGCCGCCGAACCCGACTCCCTGAGCCACAAAGCATGATCTTTCCCTATCGACTCGAAGCGCGCCCGACGCCGTCGCGCGTCATGCAGCTTGCCGTGCCGGTGGTCGCCGCGGTGACCACGCTCGTCATCGGCTTCCTGATTTTCAGCGTGGTCGGGCAGGACCCGCTGCGCGCGATGCACGCGTTCTTCATCGAACCGCTGTCGAACGTGAACGGCTGGTCGGAGCTCGTGCTGAAGGCGTCGCCGCTGTGCCTGATCGGGCTCGGGCTCGCGGTCGGGTATCGCGCGAACGTGTGGAACATCGGCGCGGAAGGGCAGATGCTGCTCGGCGGGATCGTCGCGGGCGGCATTGCGATCCACGCCGGCGACGCCTCCGGCTGGTGGACGCTGCCCCTGATGATGGCGGGCGGCGTCGCGGGCGGCATGGCCTGGGCCGCGATTCCCGCATTGCTCAAGAGCCGCTTCAACACCAACGAGATTCTCACGAGCCTGATGCTCACCTATGTCGCGACCCAGTTGCTGATCTACCTGGTGAGCGGCCCCTGGCGCGACCCGGAAGGCATGAACTTCCCGATCTCCGCGATGTTCGCCGACGATGCGCTTTTCCCGCGACTCTACGGCGACTGGCACTGGACCTGGCTCAAGGGCACGCGCATCAACGCCTCGGTGTTTCTCGCGGCGATCGCGGTCCCGCTCGTGTGGCTTTTCATGCGCAAGAGCTTCGCGGGCTTCCGGATGAACGTCGGCGGTCTCGCGCCGCTCGCCGCGCGCTACGCGGGCTTCTCCGACAAGAAGACGGTCTGGACGTCGCTGCTCTTGTCAGGCGGCCTCGCGGGCCTCGCAGGCATGGGCGAAGTCGCCGGTCCGATCGGGCAGCTTCAGGCGAGCTGGTCGCCGGGCTATGGCTTCACGGCGATCATCGTGGTGTTCGTCGGGCGGCTGCATCCGGTCGGCATCGTGCTCGCCAGTTTGCTGATGGCGCTGCTCTACCTCGGCGGCGAAGCGGTGCAAACGTCGCTGCAACTGCCGCAGGCGCTGGCGGGCGTGTTTCAGGGGCTGCTGCTGTTCTGCCTGCTCGGCTGCGATCTCTTCGTCAATTACCGCATCCGGCGTCGCACGCCCGCGCATCACGTCGCTTAAGAGAGAGACAGATGGACATCAATCAAGCCAGCAATCTCGCATCGAGTGCGGTCGTCGCGGCGATCCCGCTGATGTTCGCGGGCGCGGGCGAACTCGTCGCGGAGAAATCGGGCGTGCTCAATCTCGGCGTCGAGGGAATGATGCTGATGGGCGCAGTCACCGGCTACGCGGTCACGGCGATGACCGGCAGCCCGTGGCTAGGCATCGGCGCCTCGGTGTTCGCCGGACTCGCGATGGCGCTGCTTTTCGGCTTTCTCACCATCACGATGCTCGCCAATCAGGTCGCGACGGGCCTGTCGCTCACGATCTTCGGCATCGGTTTCTCGGCGTATGTCGGCAAGCCGTACACGTCGGCGGCGGTGCGCGCCAGTATCGACGTCATGCCGATTCCGGCACTCTCCGGCATTCCCGTGCTCGGGCCCGCAATCTTCTCGCTGACGCCGCTCGGCTATCTCGCGTTCGCGATGTTCGCGCTGATCGGCTGGTTTCTGTACAAGACGCGCGCCGGGCTCGTGCTGCGCTCGGTCGGCGAATCGCCGGCGGTCGCGCATTCGGTCGGCTTTCCGGTCGTCGGCGTGCGCTACGGCGCGACGCTCTTCGGCGGCGCGATGGCCGGCATCGCCGGCGGCTACTACTCGATCGTTTATCTGCACGTCTGGCAGGAGCAACTGACGTCGGGGCGCGGCTGGATCGCGCTCGCGCTCGTCGTCTTCGCGACGTGGCGGCCGGGGCGGCTGCTCATCGGCGCGCTGCTCTTCGGCGCGGTGATGGCGCTGCAGTTTTACGCGCAGGCCATCGGCGTGCCGGTGCCCACGCAGTTCCTCGCGATGCTGCCGTATCTCGCGACGATCGTCGTGCTCGTGCTGATCTCGCGTAACCCGAACACGATCAAGCTCAACGCGCCGGCATCGCTCGGCAAGCCGTTTTTCGCGGCGAGCTGATGCGCGCCGGCTCTGGGTTCTTTGCGTTCGGTTTTTTGCATGCTTTCTTTGCATGCAGTCATTGCATGCATCACGCAACATGCAGAACCAGCCCCGAACGATCACGCGCGGCGCTGTTGCTCGCAAGCGGCACGTGCCCGCCGAGCCTGCCGCCGCTTTTTGACCGCCGACACTCAGGCGAACCGTTTTCTGTTTTGCATACAACATCCAAAAGGAGAATCACGCAATGAATAGAGCAGGACTGAAGGCGATCGCGGCCACGGTCGCGCTGTCCGCGACGCTCGCGGCGGCGAGCGCACATGCCGCCGATGCGCCCGGCGTCGCGTTCGTTTATATCGGCAATCCGGGCGATGCCGGCTGGACGTTCGCGCACGACGCCGGCACGAAGGAAGCGGAAGCGAAGTTCGGCAACAAGATCAAGATCACGCGAGTCGAGAACGTGCCGGAATCGGCGGATTCGGAGCGCGTATTCCGTGACCTGGCGAACAAGGGCAACAAGATCATCTTCGCTACCAGCTTCGGGTATCAGGACTTCGCGCTGAAGGTGGCGAAGGACTTTCCGGACACGGTTTTCCTGTCGGCGACCGGCTTCAAGAAGGCGAAGAACTTCGGCACGTACGACGTGCGGATGTATCAGGGTGCGTACCTCGCGGGCGTGGCCGCGGGCTATGTGACGAAGACGAACACGCTCGGCTTCGTCGCGTCCGTGCCGATTCCCGAAGTGGTGCGCAACATCAACGCGTATACGATGGGCGCGCGTTCGGTGAATCCGAAGGTCCATACGAAGGTCATCTGGATCAATAGCTGGTTCGATCCGGGCAAGGAAAAGCAGGCGGCGGAAACGCTGATCGGGCAGGGCGCGGACGTGCTGCTGCAGAACACCGATTCGAACGCAACGCTCAACACCGCCAACGAGAAGCACGTCTATGCGTTCGGCTGGGACTCGAACATGAAGAAGTTCGGCCCGAACGCGCATCTCGGCTCGGTCGTCGCGCACTGGGGCGTGTACTACAACGACGTGATCCAGAAGGTGATGGACGGCAAGTGGAAGAACGATCCGGTCTGGCTCGGTATCCCGCAGAAGGCCGTCGATCTGGAAGACCTGAACAGCGGCGTGATCCCGGCGAAGGCGATGCAGGACGTCGCTGCGAAGCGCGAAGAGTTGCACTCGGGCAAGCGCGACGTGTTCACCGGCCCGATCAAGGACCAGTCGGGCGCGGAGAAGGTGCCGGCCGGCAAGACGCTGTCCGATCCGGAACTGCAGCGCATCAACTGGTACGTGGAAGGCGTGGACGGCTCGCTGCCGAAGTAAGCGGCTGCCCGCACGATTCACCACAAACGACAAACCGCGCCTTCGAGGCGCGGTTCGTTTTTGCAGCGACTGGGCGTGACGCCCGGTTCAGTCTTCGATGCGCAGGCCGACCTTGATCGTCACCTGCCAGTGCAGCACCTGACCGTTCTCGACGTGTCCGCGCGTCTCCGTCACTTCGAACCAGTGCATGTTGCGCAACGTCTTCGATGCCTTGGCCAGCGCGACGCGCACGGCGTCGTCGCTCGATTGCGTTGACGAGCCGGTGAGTTCGATCTGCTTATAGACGTGTTCCGACATGATGTTCTCCTTGTGATGTGCCCGAAGCCGCACTGCAGCAAGTCACGCGCCACGCCAGAGAAACGCATTTGCGCGAGCGCGCCGCGGCGTGCCCTGGCCAACGGGCGCCGACCGGTTCAAACCATCGAAAGAACTACCGCAGCGGACGCGAAGCCGCGTCGCCGGCATCCTGACGGCGCGTGCCGCGACGCGTGCGCGCCGATGCCGTGGCGCCGAATTCACTCAGGATCTGGGTGCGGGCGCGGCTTGCGAACACGAGAAAACCGAAGCCATTCGCCTCGTACCAGTAGCCGCCGTTCTCGAGTCCGTCGAGCGGCTGCTCCAGTGCGTTCGTGATGGACTCGACGCAGCGCCTGTGCAGCTCGTCGATGGCAGGATAGGGCGGCTGCGCGCCCCGCACGCTGCACAGCAGGACATCGAGTCCCGGCAGCACATGCGCATAGAGCACCGGTTCGTCCTGCGCGCGAGCGCGTGCAATCTTGGTATCCAGTTGACCGAACGGCTTGAAATGCCGCAGCACGGCGAGAAACGATTCGTCGCCATCGGCCTTCACGCGTCTACGCTTTTTCGGGAAGGACATAAAAATTCGCCTGAAAAAGAATTGCAGATAACGCAGCGTCCTCATGCGGCCACTCCCGTCTTGCGTGCCGCACGTCGATCTTTTATAGCGCATCGATGTGATCAGGTCACGGTGAATCGGGCCGTCCGGACGTGCGACCGGCTGGTTGCCGATACGCACCTGACGCGCACGAATCGTGCCGATGACCTTGGCGGCCCGCTGGTATCCCCTCGGCATGCCCCTGTGGGTGTCGATCTGACTTCTGTCTCAATAATAGACCTGCTGCTAGCCGCGCGAATAGCCTTCGCGAAGAAAAAAGCGGGCGTGCGAACCAAGCGGCGCGTACGGAAGCTGTACGCGCCGCGAGCCGTGAGCGAATCGAGGCGCCAGGGCGCCAATAAGGCGGGAATATCCGGCTAGACGCGCGGCGATTTCTTGAGTTCGTCGCGAATCTCGCGCAGCAGCAGCACGTCTTCCGGCGTGGCGGCCGGCGCTGTCTGCTCGGGCTTGCGCAGATTGTTGATGAACTTGACCATCAGAAAGATGATGAACGCCAGGATGATAAAGTTGATCAGCACGGTGATGAACGAGCCGTAGCCGAACACGGCGACGCCCGCCGTCTGCAGGTCCTTGTACGAATCGGGATTGCCTTTGAAGGTCGGCGGTATGTTGCCGAGGCGGACGAACAGATTGGAGAAATCGAGGCCACCGGTCGCGAGGCCGACGACCGGCATGATCAGATCCTTCACGACGGAGTTCACGATCGTCGAAAACGCACCGCCGATGATCACCCCGACCGCGAGGTCCATCACGTTGCCCTTGAGAGCGAAGTTCTTGAATTCCTGGATCATGCTCATGCGGGCTTCCTCCTTTTGAAGTTAGAAACGATGGATACAGCGCCGCCGTGAGGCGTCGCAATGAGAAGTGCATCGAAGCGTGGCTTCGCCATGATAGTCAATCGAACCGACAGCCGCCGATTCCGTGCCGCGACCGGCCGGGCCGCTAAGCCGCTTTCACGCGCCCGACGCTGATCGCCGCGCAAAACGCCGCGTGGTCCGCCACCGTCTGCGCGCCGTAGCGTTCGGCCCACGTCGCATAGGCGGCGTCGAGCCGGTCGGAGCTTCCGCAATAGCCGGAAATGAGCGCGGCGTCCCCGCTGCGGGCGTGCGCGCGGGCGAGCAGCAGACCGAGGCACCAAGCGTAGAAGTCGAAGGTCGCGCCGTGGAGCCAGTCGACCGGAATCGAGCCGCGAATCTGCTTCATCTGGCGCACGTAGAAATCGCGGCCGGCGATGGTCGTCCAGCCGAGCAGCGCATCGGATGAGCTCTGCATCAGCCGCTGTCCATGCACGACACGTCTGCCCTGATGACGATACGGCTCTTCGAGCGGCGGCACGAAGGGCGCGGCGGCGGGTACGATGCCTTCCTTCACCTGTATGAAGAGCGGATCGCCGAGCGCGCGGCCGAGCATGAGCACGAGATAGGCGCGCGTGCCGACGCTTCCCACGCCGACCACGCGATGCGCGACATCGACGACGTCGTACCGTTCGAGCATGATTCGCCACTCGCCCGCGATGGTCTGCAGATAAGCCTTGAGGCCGTCGATCACATGGTTCTTTTCGGCGGCGTCGAGCTTCGTGAGGATCGGCGGATCGACGATGAAGCGCCAGCTCTTGCCGACCGGCTCAGCCATCTTGGCGAGCATCGTCGCGTGCGAGCGTTTCATCGCCCGCTCGACGGTCTTCTCGACCGTGGCCTTCTCGTCGTCGGTGAGCACGGTCGGCGCATCGATGTGCAGCGCGCTCGCATACGATCGCATGTTCCAGAGCTCGTACGGGCTCACGCGCCAGAGCTTTTCCATCGACGTCCGATAAGCCGCGCACGCCGAACGCACCGCGCGCTCGCGCCCCGGCATGTTGACTCCATTCTCGCGCGCCGCGACGTTGATGCTCGCGGTCAGGCGCTTCAGGTCCCACTCCCACGGACCGACGAGCGTCTCGTCGAAATCGTTCAGATCGAAGACGACGTCCTGACGCGGCGTGCGAAAGAGCCCGAAATTATTGATGTGCGCGTCACCGTCGATGATGACGTTGTGGCCGATGGACGGCGATCTGGCAAGGTCCCACGCCATCACGGTGGCCGACCCGCGCAGGAACGCGAACGGCGATTCCGCCATGCGCGCCATGCGCAGCGGCAGCAGGCGTTCCTGGCGCCCCGCGTTGCCCGCGAGCACGCGCTCGACGGGATCGGGCCGGTCTGGCTCAGGTTTCCATGCGGCGTGGGCTTCGAACGGGACCGCGTCGCGCAGCGCGCGACCGGCCGCGCGGCTCTCGTCGGCGGCGCCTGTGGCGGTTGCCGACGAAATGGAGGTAAGGCGCGTGGACAAAGCGTGTTCTCCTTCGGCGAGCGAAACGATTGATCGGGAGCATGCATCGCGCCAGCCGCGGCCGCCGGGCGGGTACGCGGCTTGCTCGACGTTGCTTCGATCGACGTAACACATAGCGACGCCAGGCCGGACCTAAGCCATTTCCGCCGTGCAACGCAGCTGACCTCTTTCCCGACGCCGTGCGCGTCACCTCATCCAACTATCATCTCATGCCGAACGAATATCGCATTGCCGAAGGCTCCCCGTTCCCGCTCGGCGCCACGTGGGACGGAAAGGGCGTCAACTTCGCCCTGTTCTCCGCGAACGCGACAAAGGTCGAACTCTGCCTTTTCGACGAGAAGGGCGAGAAGGAGACGCAGCGCATCGAACTTCCCGAATACACCGACGAAGTGTGGCATGTCTACGTGCAGGGCCTCGCGCCGGGCGCCGTCTATGGGTATCGCGTGCACGGTCCGTATGAGCCGGAAGGCGGGCATCGCTTCAATCCGAACAAGCTGCTGCTCGATCCGTACGCCAAGGCGCACGTCGGCGAGCTGAAATGGGACCCGGCCGTGTTCGGCTACACGCTGAACGCGGAAGGCGACGATCTCACCTTCGACGAACGCGACAGCGCGCCGTTCATGCAGAAGTGTCAGGTCGTCGATCAGAATTTCACTTGGACGCATGCCACGCGCGTGCGTGTGCCGTGGGAGCACACCATCTTCTACGAAACGCACGTGCGCGGTTATACGAAGCGGCATCCGGCGATTCCGGAGCACATGCGCGGGACGTTCGAAGGGCTCGGCCAGAAGGAAGTGGTTGACTACATCAAGAGCCTGGGCGTCACGTCGGTCGAACTGCTGCCGATCCACGCGTTCGTGAACGACAGCTATCTGCTCGACAAGGGCCTCACGAACTACTGGGGCTACAACACGATCGGTTTCTTCGCGGCCGATCCGCGCTTCTTCGCGCGCGGCGCGGGCGTCGTCGCCGAGTTCAAGGAGATGGTCGACCGGCTGCACGAGGCCGGACTCGAAGTGATTCTCGACGTGGTCTACAACCACACCGCCGAAGGCAACGAACGTGGGCCGACGCTGTCGTTCCGGGGCATCGACAACGCGTCGTACTATCGGCTGATGCCGGAGCAGGCGCGCTACTACATCAACGATACCGGCACCGGCAACACGCTCAATCTCTCGCATCCGCGCGTGCTGCAGATGGTCACCGACAGCCTGCGCTACTGGGTGACGGAGATGAACGTCGACGGCTTCCGCTTCGATCTCGCGACTATCCTCGGCCGCGAGCCGTACGGCTTCGACGAAGGCGGCGGCTTTCTGGACAGTTGCCGGCAAGACCCGATTCTTTCGAGCGTCAAGCTCATCGCGGAGCCGTGGGATTGCGGCCCCGGCGGCTATCAGGTCGGCGGCTTTCCGCCGGGCTGGGCCGAATGGAACGACAGCTATCGCGATACCGTGCGCGGCTTCTGGAAGGGCGACGAGGGCGAAGCGGCGGAACTGGCGAAACGCATCACCGCGTCGGGCGACAAGTTCAACAAGCGCGGGCGTCGTCCGTGGGCGAGCGTGAACTTCATCACCGCGCACGACGGCTTCACGCTCAACGATCTCGTCTCCTACAACGAGAAGCACAACGACGCGAACGGCGAGGACAACAAGGACGGCCACTCGGACAACAAGTCGTGGAATTGCGGCGTCGAAGGCCCGGCCGACGACAGCGACATCCGCACGTTGCGCGAGCGCCAGAAGCGTAATCTGCTCGCGACGCTGCTTTTCTCGCAAGGCACGCCCATGTTGCTCGCCGGCGATGAGTTCGGCCGCACGCAGCAGGGCAACAACAACGCGTATTGTCAGGACAACGACATCAGTTGGGTCAACTGGGACATCGACGACGACGGCCGCGCGCTGACCGATTTCGTCCGCAAGCTGACGACGCTGCGCCATACGCTGCCGGTGCTTCGCCGCCAGCGCTTCCTCACGGGCGAATATCGCGAGGACATGGATGTCGCCGACGTGAAGTGGCTGAGCCCGAGCGGCGATACGCTCGCGCCCGAGCAATGGGACGATCCCGGCATGCGCTGCTTCGGGCTCGTCATCGACGGCCGCGCGCAGGCGACGGGCATCCGCAAGCCGGCATCGGACGCGACGTTGCTGCTGGTCGTGAACGCGTATCACGATGTCGTTGACTTCACGCTCCCGGATATCCCCGGGCCGGATCAGTGGAGCTGTCTGATCGACACGAACGCGCCGATCCGCGAGGAATTGCCGACGTTCGAAGCCGGCGATGTCTATCAGGTGACGGGCCGCTCGCTGCTGCTCTTCGCGCTTCAGGCGCGTGGCGCGACACAACGGATCATCGAGGGGCTGGAAGACGCGCTGACGGACGAAGTGCCGCCGGAGCAGGGCGAGAACAAGTCGGGCGGTTGAGCCGGGCGTCGATTGTTATGATGCGATCTTTGCAATCGCAGAAGGGCGGCGAAAGCCGCCCTTATTGTTTCCGATGCGTTTTTCAGGCAATGCCGCATGATGCTACAGACCGTGCTGCGCGTCGCGAGCTGGGATCAGCTCGAGCGCGTCTGGGAGTTCATCGTCGGCTTCTTCAAGTTTCTCTGGGCGCTGCTCCGCTTTCTGGGCGGCGGGTGAATCGCTGGCCGAAATGACGAAGGCCCCGTAGGAACGGGGCCTTGATCGATACGACGCGATCAGGAATCGCGCCAGTTGTCGTCGTTGCTGCCGAGGTCGATGCCTCCGCCGCTATTGTCGTTCCAGTCGTTCGAGCCGTTGCCGAAGTCGAGGCCGCCGCCGCCCGCGTCGCCAAGCCCGTTGTTGCCGAAGTCGAAGCCGCCGCTGCCGCCGTCGTTGCGATGTTCGACGGGGACTTCGCGCTCGATCACACGGTCGCGCCCATGCGAGAGCGCTTGGCCCAGCAACACGCCGGTCAGAAGCCCGCCCATGCCGCCGCCGAACCCGCCGCCGCCCTGCTGGATGATGACGGGCGGCTGTTGCCCCTGCTGTGGATAGGGCGCTTGTCCCTGTTGCGGATACGGCTGCTGCTGATAGCGCCCGAAACGCTCGGCTTCCTGCGCATACGGCGATTGTCCCGGCGAACCTGCCTGAGCGGCGTTCGGATCGGGCCGGCCTTCCGCGCGCGCCTTCAGACTTTCCATCTGATTCTCGAGGTCCTCGATCGCATACGGCGGCACCGGATTCTTCGAGTTCGACAGCGCTTCCACCATCTCGCGCAGCTGCGTTTCCGTGCCTTCGACATCGCGCAGCAGCGCTTCGTGGCCGGGCGCCGTGGACAGCTTCACATCGAGCTTCAGCGTACGCACGTCGTTCAGCAGTTCGGTCGCGCGCTTCAGTTGCGCGCGGCGGTCGTCGGTGGCGCGGCCGTCGCCGCGGGCGCGGGCGCGTCGCAGGCCCCAGCGCAAGACGAGCGCAATCGCCGCGACAAGGACGGCGAGGCCGATCCACATACCCATCGACGGGCCATGCGATCGAGGCGCCGCCGCCTGTCCCGGGTTGAAGGGATTCTGCGTGACCGAGCCATTCGAGCTGCGATTCGTTGCGGTACCGGCGTTCGTGCTCGCGCGGCTCGCGTCGTTGCGGATGCGCGCCTCGGTTGACGCGAACCGCGACGGGTCCGTGAACTTGATCGAAGGATCCAGCGAGCGGGCCTGCTGCAGGTGCGAAAGGGCATCGCTATAGCGGCCTTCGCGGTCGAGAACCTGCGCGTAGAGGTAATGCGCGTGGGCGTTGTTCGGATGCGCCTGAAGCACTTCGCTCAGTTGCGCATCGGCTTGCCGCCAGTTGCCCTGCGTCATCGATTGCTCGACCTGCTGCGCCGTCGGCACCGCGAACGCAAGCGGCGACGCGACGGACAGCGCGATGGACATCGATAAGGCCAGAGCCGTCAGTGTTTTTTTCATGAGCGGGCCGGACGCGATAAACGCCCGTCTCCATTGTCGACCGGAGCTTCGAGCTCCGGTCTCATGCGAATTGCCAGATACCGGGCCGACGCAAGGCGAATGCCCGGCGCGGCAAGAGGCATCGTTACTGCGCCGGCGTGTTCAACTGCTTCTTCAACGCTTCCAGACGGTCTTCGACGGATGGCCCGCGGTTGAGCGCGGCCAGCTTGTCGTCGAGCGCCTTGCCGGACTTCTGGTCAGCGGAATTGAGGCGCGCGTCCGAGCGGGCGTTCGCAAGCTGCACCTTGTCTTCGAGCTTCTGGAAGTCCTCGGACAGATTCTTTCCACCGATGCCGCCGAGCGCCGTCGCCGCCGTGTCCTTCGCTTGCGCGATCTGCTGCTTCGCTTGCAGGATGTTCGAGCGCGCGTTGAGGTCGTTGCGGCGCTGACGCATATCCGCAATCTGCTGCTTGAGATGATCGACCGAGGGCACGAGGGTCAGCAGTTCGGCGGCGAGTGCATCCCGTTCCGTCTCGGCATTGGCTTGCGCGGCAAGCGCTTCGCGTGCGAGGGCTTCGTCGCCGGCCTGCAAGGCGCGCTTCGCGCCGTCTTCGTACTTCTTCGCCTTGTCGGCGGCGGCGTCGCGCTTGCTTTGCTGCGTGGCGACCTGCGCCTCGATCTCGATGAGCGAGTTCTCCGCCTTGCCGATGCTGTCGTCGAGTTCGCGCACGATCTGCCGCGCGTCTCGCGACGGGTCCTGCATGGTGTCGGCGGCGTCGTTCAGAAGGCCCTTGACGGTGCGCGAGATGGAATCGAAAAGCGACATGTATTTCTCCTTGATGGAACCGCTGCATGCGTTGCGCATATGCGCGCATGAACTGTTGTGCGCGCGTCGAATGTGAGGGGGCGTCGAGCGGTTTGCAAGCCTCGTGCGTGTCACGTTCGTGCGCGGGTTTACCCCGTCTATTAAAGCACGCCGCGACTTAATGTGGACTTAAGCAACGTTAAGGAGTGTAACGGCGCGTGAAGGCGCGCGAGCGCATGCCGCGAAGGAAAGGCGGCACGAAAAGAGGCGCGATGATGTCAGTGGCCGGCGCGTCCGTCGCCGGTCAGCGACGCGTCTTCGCCAGCAGGTTCCGCATCGGCGGGAAGCACGGGTTGCGGTGTCGGCGAACCCGTCACGATCTGCGTACTCGCCGCGCGCCGGTTTGCATTCGCGGCTTCGCGCGCTTCGCGGGCCGCGGCTTTCGCGGCGACGCTGCGCAGCGCGATATGGAGAGGATCGGGCGTCTTCGGCGCGCGCAGGCGATCGACGATGCCTGCGGCCTTGATCTGCTCGCTCGTCGCATTGAAGTTGAGCACCGCGCGCCGCATCAGCTCGCTCACGCTGACGCCGAGATCGTCCGCAGTCTTGCTGATAGCGAGCTTCTGCGCGGGGGTCACGAATACAACGATGCGTTCGGTTGGCTTGGTCGTCATGAGAAGCTCGCAGACAGTAAGGCGATTGCAAACATAGCAAACGCGGTCCTGATTATCGAAACAGCGTCACTTCATTATTGCGATCGTTCGCCGGCGAAACGGCGGGAAAACGAGCATCCATCATATCGGTTCGGCGCGTCGGTGTGCGTGCCCTCAGTCCCGCTTTCGCCGTCACTCGCCTCGAACTGGACAGCGCTTGAGCGTGCAGGGAAAACCGCGGCCGATCAATGGCTTGCCTATTTTCTCATAAGGTTGTCCACAAGGCTCTCAACACTTTCTGTGGGTAACCGCGCGTTTTCCCTGAGCCGCGCGAAACGGCTGACCGGCGGCATTTACTTACAAAAAAATGCGGTGTGTTTTGTAGCAGCGTGGCCGAATTCTTTAAAATGCGCTGTTACCCACGGTCGATACCGGCCCGCTCATCCGCTCGTCTCGTCTTTGCCGCGTCCGCGTACATGCGCTCGCCGGCGCCTCGATCAGCGACGCAGCGCGCGCTTCTACGCGCGCGGAACCATCCCTGTCATGCCTATCATCAAACGTCCCGACTCTTCGAAAACATCGCGATACGACCGCGAGCCTCGCTGGAACGACTCACGCAACGACTCACGCGACGATGGCGGCGGCAACGGCCGCAATGGCCGCAACGGCCGCAATGACCGCAATAGCGGCGGCGGACGCGACGGCCGTGGCGGACGCGGACGCGGACGCTCTCCATTCGCACGCATCGCAATGTGGTTCGCGGGCCTCGCGGCGATCGCCGCAGTGGTCGGCGCGCTGATCGTCGGGTATGCGCTCGTCGTGATGGAACCCAACCTGCCGTCGCTCAACGCGCTCATCGACTATCGGCCGAAGGTGCCGCTGCGCGTCTATACGGCCGATCACGTGCTGATCGGCGAATTCGGCGAAGAGCGGCGCAGCCTCGTGCGCTTCCAGGACATTCCTGATCAGATGAAGAAAGCGGTGCTCGCGATCGAGGACTATCGCTTCTACGATCACGGCGGCGTCGATTTCATCGGCATTCTTCGGGCGGGCGTGACCGATCTGATGCACGGCGGCGCATCGCAGGGCGCAAGCACGATCACCATGCAGGTGGCGCGCAACTTCTTCCTGTCGAGCGAAAAGACTTACACGCGCAAGATCTACGAAATGCTGCTCGCGTACAAGATCGAGCGCGCGCTCACGAAAGATCAGATTCTCGAGCTGTACATGAACCAGATCTATCTCGGCGAGCGTGCGTACGGCTTTTCCGCTGCGGCGCGCGTGTACTTCGGCAAGGACCTGAAGGACATCACGCTCGCGGAATCCGCGATGCTCGCCGGCCTGCCGAAAGCGCCGTCGGCCTATAACCCGGTGGTGAACCCGAAGCGCGCGAAAGTGCGTCAGCAGTACATTCTCAAGCGCATGCTGGACCTCAACTTCATCACGCGCGATCAGTACGATCAGGCCATCGCCGAAGAGCTGCACACGAAGTCGTCCGGAACGGAATACGGTGTGCATGCCGAGTACGTCGCGGAAATGGTGCGGCAGATGATGTACGCGCAGTACAAGGAAGAGACCTACACGCGCGGCCTCACCGTCACGACGACCATCAGTTCCGCCGATCAGGACGCCGCTTATCGCGCCGTGCGCAAGGGCGTGATGGATTACGAGCGCCGTCACGGCTATCGCGGGCCGGAAGGGCATATCGATTTGCCGTCGGCATCGGACGATCGCGCCGAGTCGATCGAAGATGCGCTCGTCGATCATCCGGATAACGGCGATCTCGTCGCGGCGGTAGTCACGTCGGCGACGCCGAAGCAGGTGACGGCGCAGTTCGTCGGCGGCGAGACGGCGACGATCTCCGGCGACGCCTTGCGCTTCGTCGCGGCGGCGCTGCGCAGCAATGCGTCGAAGGCGCTTGCGATCAAGCCGGGTTCCATCGTTCGCCTGACGAAGGATGCGAAGGGCAACTGGCAGATCACGCAGTTGCCGCAAGTGGAAGGCGCGCTCGTTTCGATGACGCCGCAAGACGGCGCGATTCGCGCGCTCGTCGGCGGCTTCGACTTCAACAAGAACAAGTTCAATCACGTCACGCAGGCGTGGCGTCAGCCGGGTTCGAGCTTCAAGCCGTTCATCTATTCGGCGGCGCTCGACAAGGGGCTCGGACCCGCGACCATCATCAACGATGCGCCGCTGTATTTCCCCGCGCCGGCGGGCGGCGAGCCGTGGGAGCCGAAGGACGACGATCAGCCCGACGGCCCGATGTCGATGCGCACCGGCTTGCAGAAATCGAAGAATCTCGTGTCGATCCGTATCCTTTCGTATATCGGGACGAGCTACGCGCAGGACTTCGTCACGCAGAAATTCGGCTTCGACAAGGACAAGACGCCGCCGTATCTGCCGCTCGCGCTCGGGGCAGGACTCGTCACGCCGCTGCAGTTGAGCGGGGCATATTCGGTGTTCGCGAACGGCGGCTATCGCATCAATCCGTATCTGATCGCGCAGATCGCGGATGCGCGCGGCACGGTGATTTCTCGCGCCGATCCGCTGACCGCGGGGAGCAATGCGCCGCAGACGCTCGAGCCGCGCAACGCGTATGTGATGAACAGCCTGCTGCATACGGTGGCGACGTCGGGCACCGGCTCCGGCACCAACGTGCTCAAGCGCAACGATCTGCAGGGCAAGACCGGCACGACCAACGACGCGAAGGACGGCTGGTTCGCGGGCTATCAGCGTCAGCTCGTGGCGGTGGCGTGGATGGGCTACGACCAGCCGAAGTCGCTCGGCAGCAAGGAATTCGGCGCGCAGCTCGCGTTGCCGATCTGGGTCGAGTACATGGGACGCGCGCTGCGTGGCATCCCGCAGCAGCAGATGCCGATGCCCGACGGCATCGCGACTGTTGACGGCGAACTCTTCTTCGCCGACCGTACGCCCGGCGCGGGCTTCGTCGCGAGCATCGGCCTTGACAACAGCAATCCGATGGCCGGCGATTCCACCACGGCGGGCGGCGTCGGCCCGGCCGGCATGCAGGCGCCGCCGGTGCCGCAAGTCACCACCGACGAGCGCCGGCAGATCATGGACATGTTCAACAGGCCGTGAGGTAACGGCTTCGTCGAACGCATGAAAAAGCGCGCCGGGCGTCTGACGACGCCCGGCGCGCTTTGTTTTCCGAACGCTTCTGCGGCGGCGTTACTTGCCGACCGTCGCCGCCGATTTCACCGCGCAATCGACCTTGACCGTGCTCTTGTCGGCGAACGTGAGGGTGAGCGGAATCGTCGAGCCGACCTGCACCGCCTTGCCTGGCTCTTCGAGCATCAGGTGATAGCCCTTCGGCGCGAACGCGAGCGTGCCGTGCGCGGGGACATCGACGGTTTCGACCGCGGACATCGTCGCCGTGCCGCCCTTGTTTTCCGACTTGTGCATCATCGTCATGCCGAATGCGGGGGTGTCGGCGGCGCTGAGCGTCGCGGGCTTGTCGCCGTTGTTCGCGACCACGAAGTATCCCGACGACGGCAGATTCGGCGGCATCGCACGGACCCAGCAGTCGCGCGCTTCGAGCGTGGCCGCGTGCGCGGCGGAGAGGAACGGCGCGAAGGACGCACACACGAGCGCGCCCAACAGTACAGCGGTTTTTTTCATTGCGGCCTCACTTGACCGTGAAGTTGTAGTGACCTTGCGTGCGATGTCCGTCGGCGGCGACCGCCGTCCACTGCACGTTATAAACGCCCGGCGGCAGATCGCCCAGTGCGACGCTCATGTGTTTTTTGTCGTTCGTATCGACGACGGACTTCGCGGTATTGACTTGCGTGCCTTGCGCGTTGGTGACGAGCATGGAGCTGAACGTCGGTTCGAGCGCTTCGCCGAATACGATCGACACCTCGTGGGGCGCGCTGACCGTTGCGCCGGGGCCGGGTTGCTGCAGCTTGGGAAGCGCGTGAGCGAATGCGACTTGCGCCGACGCGATGAGCGCGAACGCGAGCATGCCGCGCAAGGCGGATTGGATCGTCATGGTGTTGTCCTTGGTGATGCCTGATTAGCTTGCAAGAGAAACAGCAGGTCAGGCGAGCGCGGGCGGTGCGCGCGGTTGGGCATCGTCGAAGCGGACGCGATGCATGGTGCCGGCGCGTTCTATCGCAGGGAATGAGTCGCGCGGCAAGCGCAATGACGCGAGCGCGACATGAGGCGCCGGCGGCGTCGGAGCATGCGCAATGAAGTCGCAATAGCCGCAGGCTTCGAGATGGGTGAGGGCGTGGTCATCGGCGTGCGATGGCGCTTCCGCCCGCGAGTCTCCCGACGCGCAGACGGAGGCGAACTGCGCATCGACGCGCTGTGCGTTCAGCCATTGCGATGCGGCGGGCGCGAACGAGAGCAGCAGCATCGCGCACAGGGCCACGATCCCGCCGACTCTCCCGATTTTTCCCCGACGCAAAGCCTGCATGCCGCGTTCTTGTATCGATGATGATGGTGAAGTGATAGCGGTCGATTATGCCACGCACGCTTCGGACGCCTTTGCGACCGAGTGGCCGAAAACGCGCGGCTTGTTTATTTGGCAAAAGCGCGAATGTTCAACTAATCATTGCGCTCGATAGAACGATGCCCTATAATCTTTTCTTCGACGGACGCGGGGTGGAGCAGTCTGGCAGCTCGTCGGGCTCATAACCCGAAGGTCGTAGGTTCAAATCCTACCCCCGCAACCACTAGCAGAACTGGAAAGCCCGTCGCATCATCAAACCCGCCTCTGAGCGGGTTTTTTGTTTTTGCGCGACACGCTGCCGATCCGGGCATCATCCGTCCAACTCACGCAAGGAAAGACGATGGACCTTCCACACGATCTTCAAGCCATCGCGCAGCAGGAGAACACGCTCGTGTTCCCGCAGTTCCACGCCGATCACTCCTGGCAATTGGGATCGCAATTGCGCGAGATGGCGCTTGCGCGCGATGCAGCCGTGGCGATCGACGTGCGCACCTTCGGCCATCGCCTGTTCTTCGCCGCACTCGATGGCGCTACGCCCGACAATGCGCGTTGGGCCGAGCGTAAATCGAAAACGGTCGAGCACTTCCGCCGCAGTTCATATGCCATCGGACTGACGCTCCAGCAAAGCGGCGCCACGCTCGCCGACAAATACGGCCTCGATCCTGTTCAGTACGCCGCGCATGGCGGGGCGTTTCCGATTCGCGTCGCGAATGCGGGCGTGATCGGATCGGTCGCGGTGTCGGGACTGCCGCAGCGGAAAGATCACGAGATGGTCGTCGAGGCGTTGTGCGCCGTCCTCGGACACAGCTTCGCGTCGCTCGCGCTCGACCGTCACTAGACGGCGGCGTCGCCTGGGGCAGGCGTCGCCAGCCTACTTGCAGCGAATGATCATCGAACGATTCTTCACGTTCGCCGATATCACGTTGCTGATGCCGCCGCCCGTGGGCCCGCCTTCTTCGTTGTCCTTCGACACGATGTCGTAACCCGTCGCGCCGCACGCCTTGCCGGCAAGCACATAGCAGCTTGCCCAGCTCGATCCGGCGTCCGCGCCGCTGCAATTGACGGCGTAGCCGGTCTGCCCATCGGGCAGATTGATGAGCGAAGCATCATTCGACGACGCGCAGGCGCCCAGCCCCGCCATCGCTAACGCCGCCGCGCCGAACATGGACGCGCGCAGCCATGAAACGTCGCGCATATCGCGCGGCATCGAAACCGTATTCGCAGTAGCGGAGAGCCGGCTCTTTCGCCGATCGGATCGCTTCATCTGTACCTCTTGAGTTCTGACTGCGCGATGCCGAGCCCGCGCCGCGCGTCTTTTTGAGATCCGCATTGTCCCATACGCCGGCGACGCGACGCGGGCGCGCCCCTTGCGAGGCGTCGATCACGAGGCGCGAGCTCGATCCAGCATTGACGTGCCGTGAACTATTTGCCGGATCGCGCGCCTTATTCGATTCGTAATCGGTTCGATTTGCAGTCGCCTCGTGCTGTACGGAGCGACGCGAGCACACGACCAGGCAAGGAGGCAACAGCAATGGCGGAAAGAGTCACGGGACCGTACCGGAGCTATTACATCAGCGCATCGGCGCGACTCGTGCACGCGCACGAGGGCAAGGACGGTCAGGCGGGCGCGGGCATCTACGTCGGTTCGGTGAGCCTCGGGCAGGGCGGTCCCGACAACGCGCGCCACTTCGAGGCGCTCGTCAACCTCGGCCCCGAGCGGCGCTTCGCCACCGAGGAGGAAGCACTCGCGCACGTCGAACAGGCGGCGCGCGATTACATCGACCGGTTGCTGCAATCGACATGATGCGAGCCATCCATCTTCGCCACGCCGTGCTTTACGATATCGCGCACTGCCTCGTCGATCTGTTTCCGAGCAGTGCGGATATCGCCGAGATCGGCACGGACACGACACCTGCGCTGTTCGTCAGCTGGCGCACGGGCGGCGTGGCGAATCATGCGGGCAATATCGCGTGGGGCGTACATTACCGCTTCAACCCGCGCGTGCTGCGCGACTATCCGCATCTGCCGAACGATGCACGCGAGCGAGTATGCCAGCGCGTGCGCGAAATGAGCCGTCACCTCGATTTCAATTACGCCGATCCGCGCGCGAGCTCACTGCTCGTCGTCGACATCGACGACGACGTGCTCGACGCCTGAGTCGCGCGTGCGCGATGGCGCGCGCTGGACCTGCCGGCGCATCGGCGAGTACCATGGTCGCCCTGAACGTCATGCGCGCGCGAGTCCGCTTGCCGCAGCGACACCGAGCGGAAAGACGTTTCTGCAACGAGACAATCATGGACATTCGTTTCCTTCCCGACGCGCCGGATTATCGCGATTCCAATCTCACGATCGAGTTCGCCGCGCTGGTCGACGGCCGGCGCGTGCCGTGCGCCATTTCTGTCGAAGCGCTCGAAGATCACTTTGGCGCACAGACGTACGACAGCGCCGGCTGGATCGGCGCGTTCGATGCGGGGCGCGCGCGCATCGAGGAAGTCGCGCGAGAACACTTGCGCGTGACGAACGGCATGCCCGTGCTTCTTAAAAGCGGGCATTTTCCGCCGGGACGCGTGACGGTGGAGTAGTGCTGCGGTGACAGGCGAGTGACATGAGCGCCTCTTACCCTCTTACACGCATGCGGTGTAAGAGCTTCCAGCGGCGGCGGTCTCCTTTCGCGCGCTCGCGCCTCGGAGTAACATGACAACGATTCTGCCGCGTGCGATGCGATTCGCTCGGCATATTACTTGCTCGGGAGCCCTCGCTCTACAGAGCATCCATTATAAGAATCGCTCGGGGTCGTCATGCTTCACTCTTTTCTTCATTCGCTCGTCGAGTCCAATGCACTGTGGCTCATCTGGGCGGCCGTCGGTGTCCTGATTCTTGGCTTCTGCATCGTGTTCGCTTCCGCCGTGCTGGGCGACTCGGACGAGCCGCTTTATCGTGCGGCTTCGGCAACACGCAGGGACGACGACGGACCGATGATCGTCTGAGCGGCGGCGTCTTGCGCGGCATCGCCGCCCGTTTTCAAAATTGACGTGGAAAGTAACGGTGCCGACAATGCCTCGCATGAGTCCGGATGAAGAGCGGACACGGCAATTGCGCCAGCACAAGCAACGGCAGCGCGACGCGCTGCGTGAGCGCATACTCGAAGTCTCGCGCGGCATCGTGAGGAGCGAGGGACTCGCGTCGCTCTCCATGCGCAAGCTGGCCGATGCGATCGACTACTCGCCGGCGGCGCTCTATCTTCATTTCAGGAGCCGCGGCGAGATCGCGCGAGCGTTGCGCGAGGAAGGAAATGCGCAACTGCGCGCGGCCTTTGCTCCGCACGCGACGCTTGCTGATCCCGCCGCGCGCCTGAGAGCGATGGGTCGCGCGTACGTCGAGTTCAGCATGGCGGAGCCGGAGATGTATCGGCTGATGTTCATGGAACCCGCCGATGCAGCGGGCGCCGCCGACACCGCGATGCTGTCGGTTTTCGCGGATGCGTTTGCCGCGCTGAAGGCCGTCGCGCCGCTTGCGTGCGCGCAGGCGTTGTGGGCGAACCTGCATGGCATCGTCGCGCTGGAACTGACAGGCGCGACGCCGCCAGCGACGCCGGTGGCGGCGCTCGTCGAACTGTCGCTCGATGCGTGGCTCGCCGCTGGCTCCGGGCTTGCCGCTGGCTCTGGTGATTGACCGAAAGAACGTTCCGACTCTCAACACGATGACCACTGAAGACATCCGTATCGACACCGCCAACGGCATCGGCTTCATTGCGCTCGATCGTCCGAAGGCGCTCAACGCGCTGACGCCGCCGATGCTGCGCGCGATCAGCGAAGCGCTGCGGGCCTGGCGTCACGATCAGGCCATCCGCGCCGTCATGATTTACAGCCCGCATGCGCGCGCGTTCTGCGCGGGCGGCGACATCCGCTTTCTATACGACGCGGCGAAGGCGGGCGACCGCGATGCGATCGACGCGTTCTTCATCGACGAATACAAGCTCAACCACGCGATCTTCACGTTTCCGAAGCCGTATGTCGCGGTCGTGAGCGGCGTCGTGATGGGCGGCGGCATGGGCATCTCGCAGGGCGCGCATCATACGGGCGGGCTGCGCATCGTCACGCAGTCCACGAAGATGGCGATGCCCGAGACGCGCATCGGCCTGTTCCCGGATGTCGGCGTGAGCTGGTTCCTGGCGCGTGCGCCGGGCGCGATCGGCCGCTATCTCGCGGCGACGGGCGCGAGCATGGGCGCGGCCGATGCGCTCTATGCCCGCATGGCCGACGCCTATCTCGACGATGGCGCGCTGCCCGGGCTGATCGAATCGCTGCGGCACCAGCGTTTTCTGGATGGCGTGGACATCATGCGTTTCATCGAGAACGAGACGACGAAGTACAAGGTCTCGCCGATCCCCGACGCCAGCGCGCTGGCGGAAGCCCGACCGCTCATCGACAAGTGTTTCGCGGCGGGCAACGGCGCGGCGATTCTGGCGTCGCTGGAACGCGAAGCCGACGCGTCGGGAAGCGCGTGGGCGCGCAGCACGGCGGCGCAGTTGCGCGAACGCTCGCCGCTGTCCGTCGATGTATCGCTTCAGCAGGTAGATCGGGCGCGCTTCTCGACGATGGCCGAGACGCTGCGCCGCGACCTCGATCTCACGCGCTCGGTGTTCGAGCGCGGCGACGTGGTGGAGGGGATACGCGCGCGTATCGTCGACAAGGACGACCAGCCGGCATGGAAGGTCAGGCGCGCCGAGGATGTCGAGCCGAAAGACGTCGAGCACATGTTCGACGGCGCGTGGTCTCCGGCGACGCACCCGCTGCGGCTGCTCAAGGACTGACGGTCGTTGCGCTCGCGCGTGAGGCGCCTAGTGCGCTTCGCCGCGTCCCATGAATGCGCGCATGAAGACGAGCGCGCCCCAGCCCCAGATGGCGTTCGCGATGAAGCTCGGCGCGAGGCGCGGCAACATGTTGCCGGCCGGCCAGATGCCGCGGGCCGGATCGATCACGAAGGCGCTCACCGCCGTCAGCACGATGCCGCCGAACACGAGCGCGCCGATCCACGGTGCGCGGTTGTCGGGCGCGACGCGCAGCAGCCACGCCATCAGGACGGCGAAGACGGCGCTCCACAACGCATGGGCGATGAACTCGGGGATGCCGAGCGGCAGGAACGGCGCGGTGGAGAAGCCGGTTGCATCGATGAGTCCCGCTGCGTGCAGCAGCGCGTAAGTCGATTCACGAAAGAAGAGGGCGGCGAGAAAGCCTGAGACGAACGGCAGAATGAGTTTTTGCATTGGCTGGACCGCGGGCGGGCGAGACGGCGGCTCGCTCGGTTATCGTGACGAGCGCCATTATAGGGGCGGGCGTTGAGCAGCCGGCCGATGCGCGACCGCATTTGGAAGCGCCGGAAAGCAAAAAGCCCAGTCTTCGACTGGGCTTTTTGCCTGAAATCTTGGGGTGGCTGATGGGACTCGAACCCACGACGACAGGAATCACAATCCTGGACTCTACCAACTGAGCTACAGCCACCACTGACAGCAGTTTTACTGCCTTCTCGCTTCAGCAGAATTGCCTGCCGATCGAGAAGCGAGATTATACGAACTGAGTTTCCGCTTGCCTAGCCCTTTCGAGCATTTTTTTGCGATCCGTGCTTGCCGGCATGCTTCACGCCTCGATCGCTTCGACGCCATCGCGCAAGTGGCCGCGCGCTTCATCGAAGATGCCGAGGTCGCCCTTCGCGAGTCTCTTGCTGTCCGACAACACGCGCCGCCATCCGCGCGCACCCGCTTCGCCGCGATACAAGCCGAGCGCATGCCGCGTTACCGCGCCGAGATACGTGCCGCGGGCGAGCTCCGCACGCGCATACTCGATCAGCCCCGCCTCGATGTCCTCCCGCGTCGGAACCGGCGACGCAGCGCCATAGAAGCGCTTATCGACTTCAGCCAGGACGAAAGGATTGTGATACGCCTCGCGTCCGAGCATCACGCCATCGACATGCTTCAGGTGCTCTTCGACTTCATCGAGCGTCTTGATGCCGCCGTTGATCGAAATTTCCAGATGCGGAAAGTCGCGCTTCAGCCGGTACGCATACTCATACTTGAGTGGCGGAATCTCGCGATTCTCCTTCGGACTGAGGCCCTTCAGGATGGCGTTGCGCGCATGGACGATGAACACCTCGCACCCCGCATCCGCCACCGTGCCGACGAAATCGCGCACGAACGCGTAGTCCTCGACTGCATCGACGCCAATGCGGTGCTTGACGGTCACCGGAATGGAAACGGCATCGCGCATCGCCTTCACGCAGTCGGCGACGAGCTGCGGTTCCTTCATCAGGCACGCGCCGAATGCGCCGCGCTGCACGCGCTGGGACGGGCATCCGCAATTCAGGTTGATTTCGTCGTAGCCCCACTGCTCGCCGAGCTTCGCGCTTCTGGCGAGATCGTCGGGCTCGCTGCCGCCGAGTTGCAGCGCGACAGGCGCTTCGTGGGGCGTGAAGGCAAGATGCCGCGCGACATCGCCGTACAGCAGCGCGCCGGTCGTCACCATCTCTGTGTACAGCCACGCATGGCGCGAGACGAGCCGGTGCAACGACCGGCAATGGCGATCCGTCCAGTCCATCATCGGAGCAACGGACACGCGGCGGGGGCTGATCTTGGGAACGGCGGACATGGCGATGAGACGAACGGCGTCGGATGGCGGCGAATCCACGATTTTAACGCAGAGGGACAATCACGTTTGCGCCGCCCGGGACGCGAATCTTTCGGACAAACGCCTGTCACATCAGAACGATGGCGTTCGAACGGAGGCGACCATGGCAAAGCAACTGATCGCGGCAGGCGCGCTTTTCTGCGCCGCGCTCGCCGCACAGGCACAACACACGCAGGCCGCGCGCCCCGACGACAACGCGTCGATGGTCAAGCCGCCCGACGCGCCCGGGTCGCCCGCAGCGAGCGCGACGCGCCCGCACAACCCCGACAACATGCCCGTCAAGCGCCCGAACCCGCCGCCGAACAGCGACCGCATGCTGCATAACAGTCCCGCGAGCGACGCCATCGCGAAGTAAGCCGAAGAGCAAGTGCGCCACGGCACGATGCACCGTGCTAGCATCGTCAGACCACCACCCCCGAACGACGACCATGGAGGCAGCTATGGCTACTTTGGCGATCGACGGCGTGCGCTGGGTCAACGACCGTGTGACCAACGTGCGCTGGGGCAGTTTCGATTCCGCCAGGAACGAATGGGCGGCTCCCACCAGCATCGTGGATGTCCGGCAAGTCGTGGACGCCATCAAAAGCGGCAAGGAAGTCCGCACGCTCTTCACTCTCGGCGGCCGAACGTTTCTCGGACCCAAGGTCAGCGCGTTGCCCTACGCGAACGGCCACGTCGGCATCGAGGCGCGCGTGCAGGACGGGCAGATCGAGAAATCGCTCGAAGACCTGCCGCCCGTCTGAGCGCATCCGGCTCGGGCGCAGCGGAGAACATGCATTGAATCGGGAACAGGCGCTCAGGTTCGAAGCGGAATTCATGCCGCGCATCGTCGAATGCGTCGCGCGGCAGATCGGCCGTGGCCTGCGTATCGACATCGTTCCGTACGAACATCCTTTTGCACCGACGCGGCTGCACGTCAGTGCGCCGCCGCATGACAACGGCGAGCGGGCGCGTCAATATCCGTTCGATCTCAGCGTGTTCCTCACCTGGGACGAGGACGAAATCGAGCGCCTGCTGCGCCCCGGCGGCGAAGCGCGCTTTCAACGGTATCTGGATTCGCTCGGCGCGAAGTTCGCCGCATGGCAAGGCGCGCGCGAAGTCGATTTCGTCACGCGCTCGCAAGCGGAGCCGTCGGTGTTGCTCGGCGGACTCGACTTCGAACCCTGACGGCAGCGCATTCAAGAATGGGAGATCGTGATGGCATCGTCGAATGAAGGCAGGCTCCGCGCGTTCGTGCAGACGGCGGAACAGGCAGGCGGCTTCGTGTGGGTGCTCGCGCTCGTCGATTTCGAGGCGCAGGAGGTCAAGCGCGCGATGGTGTCGGAAGAAAACTTCGCCACCGCCGACGCCGCCCGCGACGCCGGCAACGATCGTCTCAAGGCGATGGCGAACGATCGCTGACGCAGGAGCGGCGACGCTTTTCGATTGGCGACGCACGGCGCTGCGCGGTGCGTGGAGCGATCTTTTGCGCGACGACCGGCCGTATATTCTCAGGAACGATGAGCGACAACGACAAAGAAGCCGCCCGGCAGGCCCGCTATCGCCGGTACGAATCCGCCGGCGAAGCATCGATTCGCGCCGATCTCGAGGAAGCCTCGCACGCCGATCCCGAAGCGGCCAGCAAACGCGCCTGGCTGCGCGACAAGGATACCGAGCGCCAGAACGAACAGTTCCGGGCGATGTTCGCGTCGGTTTCATCCGCGAACGATGCGGCGCAGCTTGCCCGCGAATCGGCGCTCGCTTCCCGCCGCTCGGCCTTCTGGACGATGATCGCGGCGCTCGCGGCGACGGCCGGCGTCATCGTCAACGCGGCGATCGCGCTCGGATGGCTAGACTGGCTGAAACGGTGAGGCAGTCAGAACGTCCACCATGAGCGCACGCTCGGCTCGCCGTCGAGCGCGCGCAGGAAGTCGTCGGCGAACGCATCGCTCGCGGCTTTCCATTCCGGCGTGCCGGCCGGGAGATCGTTCGGGTTCTTGAGGCCGCGCGCATGGCGGATGACGGCGACCGCTTCGCTCACGGCGGCGATCGATTCCAGACTTTGCATGTTCATACCGTGGTTTACGGCACGCAACGCGCAAGATTTAGCGCCGCGTCTCGTTCGCCTTGCCATGCCCCGACACGAGCGCCCCCGCGTCTTTCGGCAGCCTGAGCAGGTCGATCACGGCGGCGAGACCCACGAACCCCACGATCAGAAATGCGACGCTGAAATCCTCCGGTGCGATGGACTGCGCATCGTGCCCGTGCAGCCACTCGCCGATGCGCAGCGCAATCGCGCCGACCGCGACGCCGACGCCCATCGTCATCTGAAAGAGCGTGCTCGATAGCGCCGACGCGCCGCTCATCTGTGCCTTCGGCACGTCGGCGAAACTGAGCGTATTCAACGCCGTGAACTGCAACGAGCGCGACAGGCCACTAGCGAACAGCACCACGACGATGACGAAGGTAGGCGTCGATGGGGCCAGCAGGCTCATCGCGGCGAGCGAGAGGGCGGCGATCACGCCGTTGACGATCAGCACCGGACGAAAGCCGAAGCGCCGCATCACCGGCGTGGTGACGACCTTCATGGACAGGTTGCCCGCGAATACCGCCAGCGTCAGGAGGCCCGAATCGAATGCGTTCATGCCGAAGCCGACCTGAAACATCAGCGGCAGCAGAAAAGGCGCGGCGCTGATGGCGATGCGAAACAGCGAGCCGCCGCCCATCGCCACGGCGAAGGTCTGGATGCGAAGCGCCGCCAGATCGACGACCGGCTGCTCCGTGCGCCGCAGATGCCGCCACGACGCGACGCCCGCCACGCCGCCCACGGCGACGAGCGCGCCCGCGAGCGGCCACGACGCATCGTTGCGGCCGACGAGTTCCATCGCATAGAGCAGCGTCACGCAGGCGATGCCGCACAGCACGAAGCCGACGAAATCGAAGCGGCGCTTTGCATCTTCACGCACGTTGTCGACGAAGCGCCAGGTCAGCAACAAGCCGATCAGACCGAGCGGCACGTTCAGATAGAAGATCCATCGCCAGGAGGAATACGTCGTGATGAAGCCGCCGAGCGGCGGCCCGATGACCGGCGCGACGAGTCCCGGCCAGGTGATGATCGCGATGGCGCGCATCAGCCCGTCCTTCGGCGTCGCGCGCAGCACGGCCAGTCGTCCGACCGGCACCATCATCGCTCCGCCGATGCCCTGCAGCACGCGCGCCGCGGCGAACGCGGGCAGCGTCGATGTCGTCGCGCACAGCACCGACGCCGCCGTGAACACGGCAATCGCGCTGCCGAACACGGTGCGCAGGCCGAAGCGGTCGGCGGCCCATCCGCTGATCGGGATGAACACGGCGAGCGTGAGCAGATACGCCGTGATGCCGAGGCTCATGTCGGCGGGATGCACCCCGAACGAATGCGCCATCTGCGGCAGCGCGGTCGCGATGATCGTGCCGTCGAGGTTCTCCATGAAGAACGTCGCGGCGACCAGCATGACGATGATCGAGGCGCCTCGTTTCGCGTGTTCGGGTCCGCTGGAAGCAGTGGAAGAGGACATCGGCAGGATTGTTCGAAGGTTGGAAAGCGCGGTGCGTGAAGTCTAGCCGTGGAAGCAGACGTCGCGCGCCTATGGTAGTTTCTGCGGTTGGTCGGCATGGTCCGCCGTGGACAGTTCGCCGGCAGGCGTCAACAGCAGGCTTCAATACAAGGAAACCAAACGATGAAGTATCGGAAACTGGGCGATTCGGGCGTCGACGTCAGTCTGATCGGGCTCGGCACGATGACCTGGGGCGAGCAGAACACGGAGAGCGAAGCGCACGAGCAGATCGACTACGCGCTCGCGCAAGGCGTGAACCTGATCGATGCGGCCGAGATGTACCCGGTGCCGCCGCGCCCCGAAACGCAGGGGCGCACCGAGGAATACATCGGCACGTGGCTCGCGAAAAACGCGGGCAAGCGCGGCGATATCGTGCTCGCGACGAAGATCGCGGGGCCGGCGCGACAGCCGCACAATCCGCGTCACATTCGCGGCGCGGGCAACCAGTTCGATCGCAAGAACATCAACGAGGCGATCGACAGCAGCCTCGCGCGCCTGCAGACGGATTACGTCGATCTGTATCAGCTGCACTGGCCCGACCGCAGCACTATGACCTTCGGCCGCGGCGCGTATCCGTACATCGACGACGAATACACGGTGCCCATCGAGGAAACGCTCGCCGCGCTCGGCGATCTCGTGAAGGCGGGCAAGATCCGCTACGTTGGCGTGTCGAACGAAACGCCGTGGGGCGTCGCGCAATTCCTGCGCGCGGCGGAGAAGGCGGGGCTTCCGCGTATCGTCAGCATTCAGAATCCCTACAGTCTCGTCAACCGCACATACGAACTGGGGCTGTCCGAATTCACGCACAAGGAAGGCGTCGGGCTACTCGCGTATTCGCCGCTCGCTTTCGGCTGGCTGTCGGGGAAGTACGAAGGCGGCGCGCGTCCGGCGGGCGCGCGCATCACGCTGTTCGAGCGATTCCAGCGCTACAGCAAGCCGCAGGCGATCGCCGCGACCACGTCTTACGTCGAACTCGCGAAGCGCCACGGCCTGACGCCGACGCAACTCGCCCTCGCCTTCGTCAACACGCGTCCGTTCACGACGAGCACGCTGATCGGCGCGACGTCGATGGCGCAGTTGCAGGAGAATGTCGCGAGCGTGGACATCGAACTGTCCGATGAGATCCTCGCGGAAATCGAGGCCTTGCACGAGCGTCAGCCGAACCCCGCGCCGTAACGCCGCAACGCGGTTCGAGTGATCGGGCCGCGGATGTGTCAGCATTGATGCATGAACCGGGTGGTTCGTCACCGCGACGCCGCCCGGCCGAATCACCGGACGCACGCGCCTCGCGTGTGCGTCTGCCGAATGCGAAAGCCGCGCCTGTTCGCGCGCTTTCTGTCTTACTCGCGTGCGATGCCGCTTGCCAGGGCACCGCACTTGCTCGATGGTTCTGGTTGCCCGCTGCGGCGCCTCTCGCCACAGCGCGCTCTTCGAGAAAGGAGTCGTCGCTCATGTCGCAAGTCACGCAGCAGTCCCAGGATCTGGATCGCCTCACAATCGACACGATCCGCACGCTGTCGATGGACGCCGTGCAGAAAGCCAATTCCGGCCACCCCGGCACGCCGATGGCGCTCGCGCCCGTCGCGTTCCATCTCTGGCAGAACCACCTTCGCTACGACCCGGATGCGCCGCTATGGCCGAATCGCGACCGCTTCGTGCTGTCCGTCGGCCACGCGTCGATGCTGCTGTATTCGCTCCTGCATCTCGCGGGCGTGAAAGAGGTCGATGAAAACGGCAAGCCGACCGGCAAGCCCGCCGTCTCCATCGACGATATCCGGCAGTTCCGCCAGCTCGACAGCAAGACGCCGGGCCACCCCGAGTTCCGCATGACGACCGGCGTCGAAACCACGACCGGTCCGCTCGGCCAGGGTCTCGGCAACAGCGTCGGCATGGCGATGGCCGCGCGCTGGAAGGAAACGCACTTCAACAAGCCCGACACGGCGCTTTTCGATTACCGCGTCTACGCGCTATGCGGCGACGGCGACATGATGGAAGGCGTTTCGCACGAGGCGGCTTCGCTTGCGGGGCATCTGCAACTGTCGAACCTCATCTGGATCTACGACAGCAACCGCGTGACGATCGAAGGCCACACGGACCTCGCGTATAGCGACGACGTCGAAGCCCGCTTTCGCGGCTACAACTGGAACACGCTGCATGTCGACGACGCCAACGACGCGTCCGCGCTCGAAGCCGCGTTCAACCAAGCGAAGGCGTCGACGGACAAGCCGACGCTGATCGTGGTGAAGAGCATCATCGGCTGGGGCGCGCCGAACAAGCAGGACACCGCGGGCGCGCACGGCGAGCCGCTCGGCGACGCGGAAATCAAGCTCGCGAAGAAGTTCTACGGCTGGCCGGAAGACGCGCAGTTTCTCGTCCCGGACGGCGTAATGCAGCACTTCGCCAATGGCATGGGCGCGCGCGGCAAGGCGGCGCACGCCGAATGGAAGCAGCGTTTCGACGCCTACGAAAAGGCCAATCCGGAACTCGCGAAAGAAGCCTGGCTGATGCTCGAGAACAAGCTCCCGGAAGGCTGGGACGCCGACATTCCCACGTTCGAGCCGGACGAAAAGGGCATCGCGACGCGCGAATCGTCGGGCAAGGTGCTGAACGCGATCGCCCGGCGCATTCCGTGGATGATCGGCGGGGCGGCTGACCTCGCGCCATCGACGAAAACGAATCTCAAGTTCGAAGGCGCGGGCAGCTTCGAGCACGACAACTACGGCGGGCGCAATCTACACTTCGGCATCCGTGAGCACGGCATGGGCGCGGTCGCCAACGGACTCGCGCTGTCAGGGGTGCGGCCGTTCGCATCGACGTTCCTGATTTTCAGCGACTACATGAAGCCGCCGATCCGGCTCTCGGCGATCATGGAAGTGCCGGTGATCTACGTGTTCACGCACGATTCGATCGGCGTCGGCGAAGACGGTCCGACGCATCAGCCGATCGAGCAGCTCGCGTCGCTGCGCGGCGTGCCCGGTCTCACGACGCTGCGCCCCGCCGATGCGAACGAGGTGAGCGAAGCGTGGCGCGTGGCGCTGTCGCATAACAAGGAGCCGTCGTGCATCGTCGTGACGCGTCAGCCGCTGCCGACCTTCGACCGCACGAAGTACGCGTCGGCCGAAGGCGTGCGGCGCGGCGCGTACGTCCTCGCCGACGCCGCCGATGGCAAGAAGCCCGAAGTGCTGCTGCTCGCCACCGGCAGCGAAGTTTCGCTGTGCATCGAGGCGTATGAGAAGCTGAAGGGCGAAGGCATCGCGGCGCGCGTCGTGTCGATGCCATCGTGGGATATCTTCGAGAAGCAGGACGAGGCGTACAAGGAATCCGTGCTCCCGTCGGACGTGAATGCCCGCGTGGCGGTCGAGCAGGCGGCGACGCTCGGCTGGGACCGCTACACGGGGCGTCTCGGCGCGCAGATCGTGATGCATACGTTCGGTGCGTCCGCGCCGCTCAAGGCGCTCAAGACCAAGTTCGGCTTCACGCTCGAAGGCGTCTACGAAGCGGCGAAGAAGCAAATCGCGCGCGTGAAAGCCGACGCCAACGGCAAGGAGTGACCACACCATGCAGATCGGCATCGTTGGGCTGGGACGCATGGGCGGCAATATCGCCAGGCGGCTCTTGCGGGGCGGGCACGAATGCGTCGTCTACGATCACAATCCGCAGGCCACCGACGCGCTCGCAACGGAAGGCGCCACCGGTGCGAAGGACCTGGGCGATCTCGTCTCGAAGCTCGCCGCGCCGCGCGTCATCTGGCTCATGCTCCCCGCGGGCAAGATCACCGAGGACACGCTCACGGACCTCCACGAGATTCTTCACGCGGACGACGTGGTGATCGACGGCGGCAACAGCTTTTACAAGGACGATATCCGCCGCGCCGCGCAGTTCCGGGAGCAGGGCGTGCATTACGTCGATGTCGGCACGTCGGGCGGCGTGTGGGGCCTGACGCGCGGCTATTGCATGATGATCGGCGGCGATGAAGCCGTGGTCCGCCGGCTCGATCCGATTCTCGCGACGCTCGCGCCCGGACGCGGGGACATCCCGGAAACGCCGGGCCGCGAAGGACGCGATCCGCGCGTCGAGAACGGCTACATGCATTGCGGCGCCGTCGGGTCCGGCCATTTCGTGAAGATGGTGCATAACGGCATCGAGTACGGGCTGATGCAGGCGTACGCGGAGGGCTTTCACATCCTGAAGCACAAGGAGTCGGCCGAGTTGCCGGAGAACGAGCGATACACCCTCGATCTCGCCGATATCGCGGAAGTGTGGCGGCGCGGCAGTGTCGTGTCGTCATGGCTGCTCGATCTCACGGCGGGCGCGCTCGCCAGCGACGACGGACTCGAGCGGTTCTCGACGGAAGTGGCCGACAGCGGCGAAGGGCGCTGGACGATCGAAGCGGCGATCGAGGAAGCGGTGCCGGCGCAAGTGCTGTCCGCGGCGCTCTACACGCGTTTTCGCTCGCGCGACGCCGATCTGTTCCCCGAGCGCATGTTGTCCGCGATGCGCTTCGGCTTCGGCGGACACAAGGAGTTTCCGGTGAAGTGAGCGCCTGCGTTACGGTGCGTCGCGGCAAACGGCGATGACTTCATCGCCGTTTTTCATTTCATGATGCGCCGCCTGAAAAGCCACGCGCACGCAAAAAACGGCAGCACCGAATAGGCGATCAGCACGCCCAGGTGCAGCGCGACGCCATCGGGCGCGCGTCCGAGCATCGCGGGACGAATCAGCTCGACTGCGTGAAAGAGCGGCAGCGCCTGCGTCGCGTGCTGCGCGAGCGCCGGCAGTTGCGTCACCGGAAAGAACACGCCGGAGAGCAGCAGCATCGGCGTGAGCGCAAGCGTCTGATAGAACATGAAGAAGTCGTAGCTCGGCGCGATGGCGGTGACGATCATCGCGGTGCTCGCGAACGCCAGTCCGGTCAGCACGATCACCGGCACCGCGAGCAGCATCGACGGAAAATTCGCATAGCCGAGCACGCCCGCGACCACCATGATCGCCACGCCCGAAAGCACCGACTTGCTCGCGGCCCACACGATCTCGCCAAGCACGATATCGCCGAGCGTGAGCGGCGTGTGCATGATTGCTTCCCAGGTGCGCTGAACCTGCATCCGCGAGAAGCCCGAGTACATCGCTTCGAAGCTCGCGGACATCATCACGCTCGAGGCCACCGTGCCCGCTGCGAGAAACGCGATATACGACACGCCGTTGACGCGCCCGACCATCAGCCCGAGACCGAGCCCGAGGCCGAAGAGATAGATCATCGGATCGGCGAGATTGCCGATCATCGACGCCACCGCGAGCTTCTTCCAGACGAGGTAGTTGCGCCGCCACACCGCTATCCAGTGCGTCGCGTTGGCGGGCAGGGCGCTCGAAAGCGGCGTCAGGTGGCCGGCCTGCTCAGGGAGATTGCCGGCGCGTACGCCGGACTGGTCGAAAGTGTCCATTGTTTCTGTCAATCCACCATCTCGCGCCCGGTCAGGCGCAAAAACACGTCTTCCAGATTCGCCGGACGATGCAGGTAGCGCACGTCCGCGCGGCCCTTCACGCGCGCGTGCACGGGCTGCGGATCGTTGACGTAGCAGAAGATCGTCTCGCCGCTTACTTCGATTCGCTCGACGAGCGGCTCCAGCTCGGCAGCAAGCGCACGCGGGTCCGGCCCGTAGATCTCGATGACGTCCGAGCCGATCACCGATGCGATCAGGTCGTGCGGCCGGCCTTCCGCGATCTTGTGTCCCTCTTCGATCACGCACAGGCGGTCGCAAAGGCGCTCGGCTTCCTCCATGAAGTGCGTCGTCAGCAGAATGGTCTTGCCGCGCGCGAGCAGCGAGCGCAGGCGCTCCCAGATCAGGTGCCGCGCCTGCGGATCGAGGCCGGTCGTAGGCTCGTCCATCACGAGGACGTCGGGATCGTTGACGAGCGCGCGGGCCAGCGTCAGCCGCCGTTTCATGCCGCCCGACAGTTCGCCGACGCGCGCATCCGCCTTGCTCTCCAGCCGCGCGAACTCCAGTAGCGACGGCACCAGCGCGGCCATCCGCGCGCCCGTCAGCCCGAAGTAGCGGCCGAAGACGAGCAGGTTCTCGCGCACGGTGAAGTCGGGATCGAGATTGTCGAACTGCGGCACGACCCCGACGCGCTGCCGGGCGAAACGTGCACGGGCCGGCACGGGCTCGCCGACGAGGCGAATCGTGCCGCTATCCGGCGACGTCATGCCGAGCAGCATCTTGAGGGTCGTCGTCTTGCCCGCGCCATTGGGGCCGAGCAGACCGAAGCATTCGCCGGGGCGCACGTCGAAGGTCAGTCCGTTGACGACATTCTTTCCGCCGTATCGTTTTCTGACTTCGGTGAATTCGATGGCGGGCGCGGGCACTGAAGTGTCGTCGGGTGCGTCGGCTGCGCCGCGCGGGATGTCGCTCGTCATGCATCGCCTGGCAGAAGGGAATCCAGCGGGCTAGTGTAATCCAATGCACCAGTGCGGCGCTTTGCATGCAACCGCATGCTGCACGCGCGATTCAACCGCGTGCCGTATGCGTCAGGCACGTGTCGGGCGACAAGTGCCCGGCCTTGCGGGACAAGGCGGGCAGCAACTGGCACGGCTAAAGCTAATACGGTGTGGCGTTGCGCAAGATTAGCGTTTTCCATCGTTGCGACGCGGGTCGCGGCACACGATCATCAAGTTACGCCGCACTCTTGCGATGCGGCAGGGAGGCATGATGACAAGCTACCGAAAAATTCTGCTCTGCTACGACGGCTCCCGAGAAGGCCGCAAAGCGCTGCGCCAGGGCGCGAACCTCGCGCTCGATCTGAACGCGGAAACGCATGTGCTCGCCGTGGTCGACATGCGATCGAGCATTGCGCAGAGCGCCGGTCTGCTGACCGACGTGGCTTGCGGACGTTTCGAGGATGCGGCGCGCGACATCCTGCAGGAGGGCGTCGACTGGCTGCGTGAGCGCGGACTGCAGGCGCAGGGGCACTTCGCGTTCGGGCATCCGATCGACGAAATTGCCGCGCTCGCCGATAACCTCAAGGTCGATCTCGTCGTGGTGGGGCATCGCTGCCGCAGCGGACTGGCGCGATGGTGGATGGGCGCGGGCAACACGCCGCTGCTCGATCGCGTGTCGTGCAGCATTCTGGTGGCGGTCTGTCAGGCAGGCGAATCCGCCGAAGCCGAAGACGCCGCCGCGTATGCCGCCAAGCCGGTCAAGGCGGAAGAGGGCGCGTAGTTCGGCGTCGCGCTCGTCAGCCGTTCAGATCGACGGCGACGAGCTTCCATGACACGAGACCGCTGCGGCGGAAGATGGCCGAATACCGTGCATCGCCAGCGCCGTGCTGATAGGTCACGACGAAGGTATTGATGTCGCGGTATCCGGCGGTCGTCTGTGGCGGCTGCGGCGGACCGGGCGGTTGCGGCAGCGGACCGGACGCCGCCGTGACGCTGGCGCCGCTTCGTGGCGATGCGGGCGGCCGTTCGCCAGGAACGCCGCGCGGCGGAATGCCGTTGAGTATCGCGGCGACGCCATCGGGTGTCGCATAGGAGTCGACCAGCGGCCCGACGAGCGCCGCGCCGATCATCGCCCCGAGAATCGCGAGCGGATTGCCGCTCTTCTGATGTCGATGCGACGCGTCAGCAGCGCCGCGACCTGTTCCTTCAGGCTGCTGCGCAACGCCGGAAAATCGACGTACTCGCTGACAGTCTCTGCATCGCGCGCATCAGCCGCGCGCTTGACGCGATCCAGCGCCAGATACGGCGACGCATACATGAATGCCAGCGCCGCGCCGCACAGGACGACAGCGAGTGCAATAGCGACAAGACGGGTAGTTCGCGACATGCGGTGCACGAGCCTCTCGAGCGTCGGTCTGACTCACATTGACCGTGCCGGTGAAAGAACGATCCCGCAACCCGCGACGTTCACGCCAGAAACCCGCCCGCGCCGCCGGCACGTTCCTCGTCGATGCAGCGGTCGAGCATGCGCGACACCTCGCTGATCTTGCCGACCATGATGACGCGCGATTCGCTGCGATAGACCCGCACCGGGGCGCGCTGCGCCGGCTCCGCATGGACCGTCTTGGCAAGCGACACCCGGGCGAACGCCGGCTGACGCGACGGCAGCAACGGCATTTCATCGAACAGATCCGGCGTGGCTTCAGCAAGCGGACGCGCCGCGACGCCGCAGGGAATCAACGCACGCAGATGACGCAGGCGGCCGAACTGGCGGAAGGGCAACAAACGGGCAAAACGTTCCATGATGACTCTCCAGGCGATAGGACGCACTGCGGCCAAGCCGCGAACGGCTGCCGTCATGCTTTGATGTACTCGAAACGCGCCGCGTCGTGCGTGGCGTGGGGGAAGCGGGCGCGCTAAAACTCGCCCGAGCGGATCAGACCGACCGCGATGCCTTCCAGCGCGAATTCACCGCTGCCGGAGCGCACGAAAATGTTCTCGTAGTCCGGGTTCTCGGCGATCAGTTCGACGCCGTCCGAACGACGCTTCCAGCGCTTGACCGTGACGTCGTCGCCGAGACGCGCGACCACGATCTGCCCGTCTTTGGCTTCGGTGCGTTTTTGCACCGCGAGCAGGTCGCCATCGAGGATGCCGGCGTCGCGCATGGACAACCCGCGCACCTTCAGCAGATAGTCCGGCTTGCTGGAAAAGAGCGCCGGATCGCACGCGTAGTGCTGTGAAATGTGCTCCTGCGCGAGGATGGGACTGCCGGCCGCCACCCGGCCGACGAGCGGCAGAGACAATTGCATGATGCTCGGATGCGGCAGCGTGAACTGATGCGGAAGCTCGTCGGAGCGTGCGGCTTCGCTGATCAGCCGGATGCCTCGCGACGACCCTGCGGCCAATTCGATCACGCCCTTGCGCGCCAGCGCCCGAAGATGCTCCTCGGCGGAATTGGCCGAACTGAAGCCGAGTTCCGCAGCGATTTCGGCGCGCGTGGGCGGGAAACCGGTGCGCTCGATAGCGCGCTGCAGGAGTTCGAAGACCTGCTGCTGGCGAGCGGTAAGTTTTGAGGTTCTAGTCACTGGCTGGCCCCTGCTGCGCTGTATGGATGAACAGATGACTGTATTTTTATACAGTATTTCATACTTTTCAAGCATTACTTTAACTTCGCCCCGGCAGCGCCCCGCAGCGGGCGTTTTCGATGGAAAGACGCCAAAGCGCCGGTCGTTAGCACGTTTCCGTATAAAAAGATGAAAAACGATTATTTCTAATCATATAGTCGCGCCGATAGACTGATTCCGTCAATTGGATAAGACGGAGAACGGGGAATGCAAAGCACGAAAGCGGGATTGGGGACCAGGGGAAGAAAGCTGCTCACCGCGTTGGCGCTGGCGGCGGCGACGATTGGCATCGGTGTTCAGGCGCACGCACAGACATCGTTTCTGAACGTCTCCTACGATCCGACGCGCGAGCTGTACCAGGACTTCAATCAGGCGTTCGCGAAGAAATGGAAGGCCGACACCGGCGAAACGGTCACTTTCAAGCAGTCGCACGGCGGTTCGGGCGGCCAGGCCCGCGCGGTCCTCGACGGACTGCAGGCCGACGTCGTAACGCTCGCGCTCGCCTATGACATCGACGCGCTCGCCGGCAAGGGGCTCGTCAGCGGCGACTGGCAGAAGCGCCTACCGGATAACGCGTCGCCGTACACGTTGACGATCGTGTTCCTCGTGCGCAAGGGCAATCCGAAGCACATCAAGGACTGGGACGACCTGACGAAGCCGGGCGTATCCATCGTTACGCCGAACCCGAAGACCTCGGGCGGCGCGCGCTGGAACTATCTCGCGGCGTGGGCGTATGCGCAGCACAAGCCCGGCGGCAACGAGCAGACCGCGAAGGACTTCGTCTCGAAGCTCTACAAGAACGCGGGCGTGCTCGATTCCGGCGCGCGCGGCGCGACGACGAGCTTCGTGCAGCGCGGGCAGGGCGACGTGCTGATCGCGTGGGAGAACGAGGCGTTCTTGTCGCTCAAGGAGTTCGGGCCGGACAAGTTCGAGATCGTCGTGCCGTCGGTGAGCATCCTGGCGGAGCCGCCGGTCGCGGTGGTCGACAAGGTCGTTCGACAAGCACGGCACGCGCAAGCTCGCCGAGGCGTATCTGAAGTATCTGTACAGCGACGAAGGACAGCAGATTGCGGCGCGCAACTTCTATCGCCCGCGTTCGAACACGGTTCCGGCCGATCTGACGAAGCAGTTTCCGAAGCTGAAGCTCTACACCATCGACGATACCTTCGGCGGCTGGACGAAGGCGCAGAAGACGCACTTCGCGGATGGCGGCGTGTTCGACTCGATCTATCAGCCGCAATAATGGCACGGCAGTAACGGCAAGGCAGTAACGACACGGAGCAGGGCGGCTCGATGATGGAGCATCGAGCCGGATCGGCAAATGACCAAGCGGCGCGCCATGACGCCGCTCGTCGCACGTGCAGCAACAAGCGCCCGCCCCGGCGCACTGGACAGGACAATTCGAGCATGACCACTTTCAACCTGCGCAAGCCGAGCGCGCTACCGGGCTTCGGCTTGACGCTCGGCATCACGCTCGCGTATCTGAGCCTCATCGTGCTCATACCGCTTGCGGCTACTTTCGCCAAGACGGCGACGCTCGACTGGGCGCAGTTCGTGCGCGCGGTCAGCTCGCCGCGCGTGCTGGCGTCGTACCGGCTGACGTTCTTCGCCGCGCTCGGCGGGGCGCTCATCAACGCGGTGTTCGGCTTTCTCGTCGCGTGGGTGCTGGTGCGCTATACGTTTCCGTTCAAGCGTATCGTTGACGCCATCGTCGATCTCCCGTTCGCGCTGCCGACTTCCGTCGCGGGCATTTCGCTCGCCGCGGTCTATGCGGGCAACGGCTGGATCGGGCAATTGCTCGCGCCGCTCGGCATCAAGGTGGCGTTCACGCCGCTCGGCGTGCTGGTGGCGCTGACGTTCATCGGCTTGCCGTTCGTCGTGCGCACGGTGCAGCCGGTGCTCGAGGAATTCGAGCGCGAGCAGGAAGAGGCCGCTGCGTGCCTCGGCGCGACCCGCTGGCTGACGTTTCGCCGCGTCGTGCTGCCATCGCTTTTCCCCGCGCTGCTGACGGGCTTCGCGCTCGCGTTTGCGCGCGCGCTCGGCGAATACGGGTCGGTGATTTTCATCGCCGGCAACGTGCCGATGAAGTCGGAAATCACGTCGCTACTCATCATCACGAAGCTCGAGCAGTACGACTATGCCGGTGCAACGGCGCTTGCGGTGGTGATGCTGTGCGTATCGTTCCTGATGCTGCTGTTCATCAATACGCTGCAATGGTTTCTGCAACGGCGCACGAGCAGGACGGTCGCACCGCCGGTCCCGACGCTGCATGTCGACGGAGGCCGCGCATGAGCACGCCCGACAGCAAGGCGATCGCGATGAACACCGCTGACCAGCGCGAAGTTCCTGCGCTCAATCCGGTGACGGAGCCGCGCGCGATACGCTGGCTGCTTACCGCGATCGCGCTTCTTTTTCTCGCGCTCTTTCTCGTCGTGCCGCTCGTTGCGGTGTTCGCGCAGGCATTCGCGAAGGGCATCGACTATTACTTCGATTCGTTGAAGGACCCGGACGCGTGGTCCGCGATCAAGCTCACGCTGATGACCGCCGCGATCGCCGTGCCGCTGAATCTCGTGTTCGGTCTCGCGGCGTCCTGGGCGATCGCGAAGTTCGAGTTTCGCGGCAAGGCGCTCCTGACGACGCTCATCGATTTGCCGTTCTCGGTCTCGCCGGTCATCTCCGGCCTCATCTACGTGCTGATGTTCGGCGCGCAGGGCTGGTTCGGGCCGTGGCTCGCATCGCATGACGTGCAGATCATCTTCGCGGTGCCGGGCATCGTGCTCGCGACGATCTTCGTCACGTTTCCGTTCGTCGCACGCGAGCTGATTCCGCTGATGCAGGCGCAAGGCAACGACGAAGAGGAAGCCGCGCACGTGCTGGGGGCATCCGGCTGGCAGATCTTCCGGCGCGTGACGCTGCCGAACGTGAAGTGGGGCCTGCTCTACGGCGTGATTCTCTGCAACGCCCGCGCGATGGGCGAGTTCGGCGCGGTGTCGGTGGTCTCGGGTCATATCCGCGGACAGACCGACACGATGCCGCTGCATGTCGAAATTCTCTACAACGAATACAACTTCTCGGCCGCGTTCGCGGTGGCGTCGCTGCTGGCCCTGCTCGCGCTCGTCACGCTCGGGCTGAAGCTGATCGCGGAGCGGCGCATGTCGCAGTCGCTCGACGATGCGAAACAAGGCGCACAGAACTGAGGATCATCATGAGCATCATCGTTCGTAATCTGCAAAAGCGCTTCGGCGACTTCACCGCGCTCGACAACGTCACGCTCGACTTTCCGGCGGGCGAACTGGTCGCGCTGCTCGGGCCGTCGGGATGCGGCAAGACCACGCTGCTGCGCGTGATCGCCGGCCTCGAACACGCCGATGCGGGCCAGGTCATGCTGAACGGCGAAGACGTCGCGCATGTCGGCGCACGCGATCGGCAAGTGGGCTTCGTGTTTCAGCATTACGCGCTGTTCAGGCACATGACGGTGTTCGAGAACGTCGCGTTCGGTTTGCGCGTGAAGCCGCGCCGCGAGCGCCCGACCGAAGCGGCCATCCGCGAGAAAGTGCATGAATTGCTCAAGCTCGTGCAACTGGACTGGCTCGCGCAGCGCTTTCCGTCGGAGCTGTCGGGCGGTCAGCGGCAGCGTATCGCGCTGGCGCGCGCGCTTGCCGTCGAACCGAAAGTGCTGCTGCTCGACGAGCCGTTCGGCGCGCTCGACGCCAAGGTCCGCAAGGAACTCCGTAGCTGGCTGCGCCGCCTGCACGACGACCTGCATATCTCGACGCTCTTCGTCACGCACGATCAGGAAGAGGCGCTCGAAGTGGCGGATCGCATCGTGGTGATGAATCATGGACGCGTCGAGCAAGTGGGCAGCCCGCAGGATGTCTACGACCATCCGCAGACGTCGTTCGTCTACGAGTTCCTCGGCGCCGCCAACCGCCTACAGGGCAACGTGGATGCGAGCGGTTTCATCGCCGATGGCGCCGCGAAAGCGATCACCGCGCAGGCGCATTTCAGCGGGCGCGCGCTCGCTTATGTGCGCCCGCACGATCTCGCGCTGTATCGCGCCGACGATGCAGAAGGCGTCGCGCATCCTGATGGCATCGTGGTCGGCGTGCGGCGCGTGGTGACGCTGGGCGGCTCCGTGCGCGTGGAGCTCGCCGGCGATGCGGGCGGTGTGCTCGAAGCCGAACTGGACCGGGAAGCGTGGCGTGCGCTGCGGGTCGATATCGGCGATGGTGTACGCGCCGTGCCGCGCGCGCTGCGCGTTTTCCCGGCGCAATGACACGAAGATAGAACAAAGACAGCAGACAAGAGAGGCAGAGAATGAACTTCCAGCAACTGCGCTTCGTGCGCGAGGCGGTGCGTCAGAACATGAATCTGACGGAAGTCGCCAACGTGCTCTATACGTCGCAATCGGGCGTGTCGAAACAGATCAAGGACCTCGAGGACGAACTCGGCGTCGATATCTTCATTCGTCGCGGCAAGCGCCTGACGGGGCTGACGGAGCCGGGCAAGCAGGTGCATCAGGTAATCGAGCGGATGTTGCTCGATGCCGAAAATCTGCGGCGCGTCGCGCGTCAGTTCGCGGATCAGGACAACGGCCATCTCGTCGTCGCGACGACGCACACGCAAGCCCGTTACGCGCTGCCCAAAGTGATTCGACAGTTCACCGAAGTATTTCCGAAAGTGCACCTCGCGCTGCGGCAGGGCAGCCCGCAGCAGATCGCGCAGATGATCATCAACGGCGAGGCGGATATCGGCATCTCGACGGAGGCGCTCGACCGCTATCCCGACATCGTCACGTTTCCGTGCTATTCGTGGCATCACACGGTGGTCGTGCCGAAGGATCATCCGCTCGTCGGGCGCGCGAACATCACGCTCGACCAGATCGCGGAATATCCGATCGTCACCTATGACAACGACTTCACCGGTCGCTCTCATGTGGACCAGGCGTTCGCGAGCGCCGGCGCGATGCCCGATATCGTGCTGACCGCCATCGATGCCGACGTCATCAAGACGTATGTCGAGCTCGGGATGGGCATCGGCATCGTGGCGGCGATGGCGTATGACGCGAAACGCGATACGGAACTCGTCGCGCTGGATACGCAGCATTTGTTCGAAGCGAGCACGACGCGTGTGGGCTTGCGCCGTGGTGCATTCTTGCGTGCTTATGCATACCGGCTGATCGAGATGTTCGCGCCGCAGCTCGATGAAACGCAGATCGCCGCGCAGCTGCGCGAGACCGCGTGAATAGCGCCGGCTGATTTACAATCGCCGGCATGAAACCTGACTCTCTTCCCGAACATCTTCCTCTGATTGCCGTCCTCGCAACGGGTGGCACGATCGCCGGACGCGCCGGCGATGCTTCCGTGACGGCGGGCTACAAGGCGGGCGTCGTCGGAGTGAACGACCTGCTCGACGCCGTGCCCGCGCTCGGCAACGTCGCACGCATTCAGGCAGAGCAGATTGCGAGCGTCGACAGCAAGGACATGAGCCACGCGCTCTGGACGACGCTTGTGCAACGCATCGACGAACTCGCGGCGCAGGACGATATCGCGGGCATCGTCGTCACGCATGGCACGGATACGCTCGAAGAAACCGCGTATCTGCTGCATCTGACGGTGAAGACCGCGAAGCCCGTCGTGCTGACGGCTGCAATGCGTCCGTCGAGCGCGCTTTCCGCCGACGGTCCGCTGAACTTGCTCAACGCGGTCACGGTCGCCGCCTCAGCCGATGCGAAGGGGCAGGGCGTGCTCGTCGCGTTCAACAACCAGATTCACAGCGCACGCGACGTGACCAAGACGAGCACCTATGCCGTCGATGCGTTTCGCTCGCCGGAAGTCGGCGTGCTCGGTTTCGTGCAGGACGGCCGCGTGGAGTTCCAGCGCGCGGTGACGAAGCCGCATACGCAGGCCAGCGAATTCACGATCGGCGCACAGTGGCCGATGGTGGAGATCGTGACGAGCCATGCGGGCGTTTCGCGCATCACGGTTGACGCGCTCGTTGCGGCCGGGGTGAAGGGCATCGTCGTGGCGGGGACGGGTAACGGGTCCATCCATGCGAGCATGACGCAAGCCCTCGTCGATGCGGTGAAGGCGGGCGTCGCGGTCGTGCGGGCATCGCGCGTGGGCTCGGGCCATGTCATGCGAAACGGCGCGGCGTCGGATGATGCGCTGGGCAGCGTCAGCGCGGGTACGCTCAATCCGTACAAGGCGCGCGTGCTGTTGATGCTCGCGCTTGCGGCGGGGGTGACGGAGGCAGGGGGATTGCAGGGCGTGTTCGACCGGTACTGACAAGAAGAAAACGCGAACCAAGGTTCGCGTTTTCCGTTCATCCATAAGCGGCAAAAACAATCAGTTAGCCGGCGGAATGCGCAGCACCTGACCGGGATAGATCTTGTCCGGACTCTTCAGCATCGGCTTGTTCGCCTCGAAGATGAGATCGTTCCTAGCGCCGCTGCCGTAATACTTTTCCGCGATCTTCCACAGATTGTCGCCCGATGCGACCGTGTGATATTGCGACTCGGGCGCGGCGTTCGGCACGGTCAACTGGTCATCGACCTTGTCGACGTGCTGCACGTTGCCCGCTGCGACCAGAATCTTCTCCTTCGTGGCCTGGTCCGCCGCCTGGCCCGAGACCGTGACGGTATGGGATGCGCCGTCATACCTGACCTGCAGGTTGTCCGCATTCAACCCTTGCGAGCGGATATACGTGGCGATCGCTTCGCCGGCCTTCTGATTCAGCGCGGCGACATCCACGGGCGCATTCGCCGGTGCGGCCTGAGCGGACGGCGTCGTAGCACCGAACAGTTTCTCGCCTGCTTCCTTGATGAAACTGAGGATTCCCATTGTTCAACTCCTTGAATGACTAAGTGGCGCCGCTTGCGAACTAGAGGCACATTAGTCCCGCGCGTCACCAGATAGTTCTCGGTTCGAACAAGGTATTTCGTCGCACGCCGCACCGCGCGCGCATCGATAAAAACTCACACAGCAATCCGACGCGGACACCCGACGGCAAACCGTCTGACCGACCAAGGCTTACCCGGCGCACCGCCGGATGCCGCTCTCGGACCCCACTTGCCGCCCTCAGCCCAGAGCGGCATTTGTCCCGCGTGCCCATACGCGGGACGCCCCACGGTTCAGGCAGGAAAGCTTCACGCAGCCTTGGCTTGCTGCGGCTCTTCCGCCACCTGATAGTTCGACATGATCTCGAGCGCACGCACGAGCGCCGAGTGATCCCACGCCTTGCCGCCGTTCGCCGCGCACACGCTGAACAACTGCTGCGCGCTCGCGGTATGCGGCAGGGTAAGGCCCATCTTGCGCGCGCCATCGAGCGCGAGATTCAGATCCTTTTGATGCAGTTCGATCCGGAAGCCCGGATCGAACGTGCGCTTCGTCATGCGCTCGCCGTGCACTTCGAGAATGCGCGACGACGCGAAGCCGCCCATCAGCGCACGGCGCACGCGCTCCGGATCGGCGCCCGAACGCGATGCGAACAGCAGCGCTTCCGCCACCGCTTCGATGTTCAGCGCGACGATGATCTGATTCGCAACCTTCGTTGTTTGGCCCGCGCCGTTATCGCCGATGAGCGAGATGTTCTTGCCCATCAGTTCGAACAGGGGCTTTGCCAGATCGAACGATTTCTGCGGGCCGCCGACCATGATCGTCAGCGTGGCTTCGCGTGCGCCGACTTCGCCGCCGGACACGGGCGCATCGAGATAATCGCACCCGAGCGCGTTGATCTTCTTCGCGAACTCCTGTGTATCCAGCGGGCTGATCGAACTCATGTCGATTACGACCTTGCCCTTCGTCAGACCGTTCGCGACGCCATCGTCGGCGAAGAGTACGTTGGCGACATCGGGCGTGTCGGGCACCATCGTGATGACGATCTCGCTGGCTCGTGCGACGGCCGTCGAGTCCGCGACGACCTGCGTTTGCGCGCGGATATCGTCGGGAACCGGATACTTGCCGTTCACGACAAGCGTGTGGCCGCCCTTCAGAAGATTGCGCGCCATGTGGGCGCCCATGATGCCGAGCCCGATGAAACCGATCGTTGCCATACTGTGTGCTCCTCCTTTATTCACGCGGTAACGGCAGCTTCCACACCGCCGACGTTTTGCAGCCAGCCCAGGCCCGCTTCGGTGCCGTTGAGCGGCTTGTATTCGCAGCCGATCCATCCTTCATAGCCGATCGAATCGAGCAGCCCGAAGAGGAACGGGTAGTTGATTTCGCCGGTGCCCGGCTCGTTGCGGCCGGGGTTGTCGGCAAGCTGAATGTGCGCGATCGACGGCAGATTCTTTTTGATCGTCGCGGCCAGTTCGCCTTCCATTCGCTGCATGTGATAGATGTCGTACTGCAGGAACAGATTGTCCGATCCGACCGCGCGGATCACGTCGAGTCCTTCCTGCGACCGGTTCAGCGCGAAGCCCGGAATGTCGTACGCATTGCACGGTTCGACGAGCAGCCTGATGCCTTCCTTCTTCAGCGCGTCGGCGGCGAAGCGCAGGTTCTCGATGATCGTCGCGCGCGCCTCGTCCGCCGATACGCCCGCCGTCGGAATGCCGACGAGGCAGTTCAGTTGCGGCACGTTCAGCGCCTTCGCATATTCGATCGCGCGGGGCACGCCTTCGCGGAACTCGGCGACGCGATCGGGCAGGCAGGCGATGCCGCGCTCGCCCGCATCCCAGTTGCCGGCGGGAAGGTTATGCAGAACGATCTGAAGATCGTTGTCCCTGAGGCGCGTCTGAATGTCGCCGATCGAGCAGGCGTAGGGGAACAGGAACTCGACCGCTTTGAAGCCCGCGTTCGCGGCCGCGGCGAAGCGGTCGAGGAAGGGGACTTCGTTGAACAGCATCGTCAGATTCGCGGCAAATTTCGGCATGTGTCTTCCTGATTGTCTTGCTGATGGTCGGTCAGCGGGTGAACGTGTTCAGTCGAGCGGCATCACGGCGGTGGGCGCATCGGCGTGGCTTTCGGCGAGCTCTTCGAACTCGTTGATCGCATCGATCTCCGTGCCCATCGCGATGTTCGTCACACGTTCGAGAATCATCTCGACGACGACCGGCACCTGATGCTCCGCGGCCAGCGCCTGCGCTTGCTTCAGCGCGCCGGCGATGTCTTCCGGCTTGTGCACGCGCAGCGCCTTGCAGCCGAGGCCTTCGGCAACCGCGACGTGATCCACGCCATAGCCTTCGAGTTCCGGCGCGTTGATGTTGTCGAAGGCAAGCTGCACGCAGTAGTCCATATCGAAGCCGCGCTGCGCCTGACGGATCAGTCCGAGATACGAGTTGTTCACGACGACGTGCACATAAGGCAGCTTGAACTGCGCGCCGACGGCCAGCTCTTCGATCATGAACTGAAAGTCGTAATCGCCCGAAAGCGCGACGATCTTGCGCTGCGGGTCCGCCGCGCGAACGCCGAGCGCAGCCGGAATCGTCCAGCCGAGCGGCCCCGCCTGACCGCAGTTGATCCAGTTGCGCGCCTTGAACACGTGCAGGAACTGCGCACCGGCGATCTGCGAAAGACCGATCGTCGTCACGAAGCAGGTGTCGCGGTCGAACGCGAGATTCATCTCTTCGTACACGCGCTGGGGCTTCATCGGGACGTTGTCGAAGTGCGTCTTGCGCAGCATCGTGCGCTTGCGCTGCTGGCAATCGGCGACCCACGCGCTGCGGTCCCTGAGCTTGCCCGCGGCCTTCCATTCCTTCGCCACTTCCACGAAGAGTTCGAGCGCCGCCTTCGCATCCGACACGATGCCGAGATCCGGTCCGAACACGCGGCCGATCTGCGTCGGCTCGATATCCACGTGCACGAACTTACGGCCCTTCGTATAGACCTCGACACTGCCCGTATGACGGTTTGCCCAGCGATTGCCGATGCCGAGCACGAAGTCGGATGCGAGCATCGTCGCGTTGCCGTATCGATGCGACGTCTGCAAGCCGACCATGCCGGCCATCAGCGGGTGATCGTCGGGAATCGCGCCCCACGACATCAGCGTCGGGATGACCGGCACGCCGAGCGTTTCCGCGAAGGTGACGAGCAGGTCCTCCGCAGCCGCGTTGAGCACGCCGCCGCCGGAGACGATGAGCGGCTTCTCGGCTTCGTTGAGCATCGTGAGCGCCTTCTCGATCTGCGCACGCGTCGCCTTCGGCTTGTAGACCGGCAGCGGTTCGTACGTATCGATATCGAACTCGATTTCGGCGACCTGCACGTCGATCGGCAGATCGACCAGCACCGGACCCGGACGGCCCGAGCGCATCAGATGGAACGCCTGCTGGAACACGCGCGGCACGAGCGCGGGCTCGCGCACCGTGACGGCCCACTTCGTGACCGGCTTCGCGATCGATTCGATATCGACCGCCTGAAAGTCTTCCTTGTAGAGACGCGCGCGCGGCGCCTGGCCGGTGATCGCGAGAATCGGGATGGAATCGGCGGAAGCGGAGTAGAGGCCCGTGATCATGTCCGTCCCCGCAGGTCCCGACGTGCCGATGCATACCCCGATGTTGCCGGCCGCGGCGCGCGTATACCCTTCGGCCATATGCGACGCGCCTTCGACGTGACGCGCGAGCACGTGGCTGATGCTGCCCGACTTCTTCATCGCCGAGTAGAACGGGTTGATCGCGGCGCCCGGCACGCCGAACGCGGTGTCGATCCCTTCTTTTTCCAGCACGAGAACGGCTGCGTCGACGGCTCTCATCTTGGCCATGAATGTCTCCTTCGTTTGTCTCTATCCGTGAATGCTGTCTGCATCGAAGCAGGGTTCCGTTGCACTTTAGAACTGTGAAAAAGGTTTGATAAGATCAGCACGAGTCGCTTTTTCCCAAACCAAAAGTATCGAATGCCCATGCTGTGCGGCTCGCTTTTGAGCCAGGAGACACGCAAATGGACCGCTTCAAACAGATCGAGACGTTCGTGCGAGTAGCCGAGGCGGGCAGCCTCGCGGCTGCGGCGCTGGAGGAGGGGGTGTCGCCGGTGATTCTGGGACGGCGCATCGATGCGCTCGAAAAGCGTCTCGGCGTCAAGCTGATGTATCGCTCGACGCGGCGTCTCGTCGTGAGCGAGGACGGCGCCGCGTTTCTCGACCGCTGCAAGAATCTGCTCGCGGAGTGGGACCAGGCGGAGAACGAACTGGCGGCGGGGCGCCGCGCGGTGGGCGGCCATCTGATCGTGTCGGCGCCGGCGGCGTTCGGCCGGATGCACGTCGCGCCGCACGCGCCGGCATTCATCGCCGACAAGCCCGAATTGCAGATGTCGTTCAATCTGACCGATCGCGTCGTCGATCTCGTGCGCGAGGGCTACGATCTGTCGATCCGCATCGGCGGGGCGGTCGATCCGAACTTCGTCGCGGTGAAGCTCGCGGGCAACCGGCGCGTCGTCTGCGGCACGCCCGCGTACTTCAGGAAGCACGGCAAGCCGAAGACGCTGGACGATCTGCCCAATCACAACTGCCTCGCCTTCAACCTGCAGGGCGGGCAGAACCGCGGCTGGTACTTTCAGCGCAACGGCAAGCTCGCGACCGTGCGCGTGGCCGGCAACCTCGATTGCAACGACGGCGAACTGCTGCATCGCTGGGTATCGGAAGGGCTGGGGCTCGGCTGGCGATCGACGTGGGAAATCCAGCGGCAACTGGAGGCGGGCGAACTCGAAACCGTGCTCGACGACTTCGAACTGCCCGCTTACGACATCCTCGCCGTTTACCCGCAGCAGCGTTATGTCCCCGCGCGGGTGCGCTACTTCATTGATTACCTTAAGGAAATCTACGCGCAGCCGGGATACTGGAGCCGCCGCCTCACGTGGCCAGGCGAGCCGCAGCCGATTCACGCGCACGCAAGCTAACTGCTTGAAAACGCGTTCAAATCGGATTTGCGCGAGCGCATACAAAAAGCTATAATCTTCGGCTTCTCACTTGCCGCACCGGTCCGACGCCCGGGCGGCTCTAATCCACAAGTAGCCCAAGGAGTGAATATGCGTCATTACGAAATCGTCTTTATCGTGCATCCCGATCAGAGCGAGCAAGTGCCCGCCATGATCGAGCGCTACAAGGCCACGATCACGTCGCACGGTGGCCAGATCCACCGCATCGAGGACTGGGGCCGCCGCCAACTGGCCTACATGATCGAGAAACTCGCGAAGGCTCACTACGTCTGCATGAACATCGAATGCGACCAGGCGACGCTCGAAGAACTGGAACACGCGTTCAAGTTCAACGACGCCGTTCTGCGCCATCTGATCGTCAAGATGAAGAAGGCCGAAACCGGCCCGTCGCCGATGATGAAGGAAGTGCAGCGCGAAGAAGCCAAGAAGGCGGCTGCTCAGCCGACCGAAGCGCAGGCTTAACGACAGTTCATCACTGTCAAGCCACCAGGGAAGCAGAATCATCTCGTGAACCGGCTGCAACTGACAGCGAGCGTCGTGGAACGCGAACCGGTGCGGTACACGCCCGCCGGCATCCCGATCGCAAGCTGCACCTTGCAACACGCCGCGGAAGTCGTCGAAGCGGGCATCGTCCGCAAGATCGAACTGACCATGCAGGCGGTCGCGGCCGGCGAAGCGAGCGGCAAGCTGGAAAGCTGTCCGATGGGCGTCGAAACACGCTTCACCGGCTTTCTGGCGAAACGAAGCCGTAACGCGCGAACCCTGGTGTTTCACATCACAGAATTGCAGGACATTGGAAAGGACTGAACATGCCCCGCCCGACTGGTAAGAAATTCGACAAGCGTCGTCAGCAACAAAACCCGCTCTTCAAGCGAAAGAAGTTCTGCCGTTTCACGGCAGCCGGTGTCGAGTACATCGACTACAAGGACACGGAAACGCTGAAGGACTTCATCGGCGAAAACGGCAAGATCACGCCGGCTCGTCTGACTGGCACGAAGGCGCACTATCAGCGCCAGCTCGACACGGCAATCAAGCGCGCGCGTTTCCTCGCGCTGCTGCCGTACACCGACCTGCACAAGGCCTAATCAGACGACGCAATAAGGAAAGCCAAAAATGCAAATCATTCTTTTGGAAAAGGTCGTCAACCTGGGCAACCTGGGCGACATCGTCAAGGTCAAGGACGGCTACGCACGTAACTTCCTGATCCCCGGCAAGAAGGCCCGCCGTGCAACGAAGGACGCGATCGCCGAATTCGAAGTTCGCCGCGCCGATCTCGAAAAGAACGCCGCTGAAAAGCTGGCTGCCGCGCAAGCGCAAGGCGAAAAGCTGAGCGGTTTCACCGTGCAGATCTCGCAGAAGGCTGGCGTCGACGGCCGTCTGTTCGGTTCGGTCACGAACGCGGACATCGCGGATGCGCTGAAGAAGCAAGGCTTCGCCGAAGTCGAAAAGGCGCAAGTGCGTCTGCCGCAAGGTCCGCTCAAGATGGTCGGCGACCATCCGGTTCAAGTGGCGCTGCACACGGACGTCCTCGTCGACGTGAACGTGTCGGTGCTCGGCGAACACGCGTAAGGCACAAGCGAGGCCCCGCGCCTCGCGAGCAGGAAAAGAAGGGCAGGAACCTCCATCGGGTCCTGCCTTTTTTGTTGTCTGATTGAAGCACCGGCCGTCTTATTTCGTCGATAATTCCACCCCATGAACGCACCGTCCAAAGATCCGCAACTCGACGCGCTGAAGGTCCCGCCGCACTCGATCGAAGCCGAGCAATCGGTCATCGGCGGTCTGTTACTGGACAATGCGGCATGGGACCGCATCGCCGACGTCATGGCGCAGAGCGACTTTTATCGCTACGACCATCGCATCATTTATGAGCACATCGGCAAGCTGATCGCGGCCACGCGCCCGGCGGACGTGATCACCGTCTACGAAGCGCTCAACATGGCCGGCAAGGCCGAGGAAGTCGGCGGGCTCGCGTATCTGAACGCGCTCGCGCAAAACACGCCGAGCGCGGCGAACATCCGCCGTTATGCCGAAATCGTGCGCGACCGCGCGGTGCTGCGCCGCCTCGTTTCCGTCGCCGATGAAATCTCCGCCGACGCGTTCAATCCGCAAGGCAAGGAAGTCCGGCAGATTCTCGACGAGGCCGAATCGCGCGTGTTTTCCATCGCCGAGGACGGCGCGCGCGGCACGCAGGGCTTTCTGGAAATCGGGCCGCTTCTGACGCAGGTGGTCGAGCGCATCGACACGCTTTACCACACGGCCAATCCGAGCGATGTCACCGGCACGCCGACGGGCTTCGTCGACCTCGACCGCATGACGTCGGGCATGCACGGCGGCGAACTGATCATCGTGGCGGGGCGCCCGTCCATGGGTAAGACCGCGTTCTCGATGAACATCGGCGAATACGTGGCGGTCGAATACGGGCTGCCGGTTGCCGTGTTCTCGATGGAAATGCCTGGCACGCAACTGACGATGCGTATGCTCGGCTCGGTCGGCCGGCTCGACCAGCATCGCATGCGCACGGGCCGCCTCACCGACGAGGACTGGCCGAAGCTCACGCACGCGGTGCAGAAAATGAGCGAGGCCCAGCTTTTCATCGACGAAACAGGCGGCCTGAATCCGATGGAACTGCGTTCGCGCGCGCGGCGCCTGTCGCGGCAATGCGGAAAGCTCGGGCTCATCATCGTCGATTACCTGCAGCTGATGTCCGGCTCCGGCAGCGGCGGTGAAAACCGCGCGACCGAAATCTCCGAAATCTCGCGCTCGCTCAAGAGTCTTGCAAAGGAACTGGACGTGCCCGTGATCGCGCTGTCGCAGCTGAACCGCGGTCTCGAACAGCGCCCGAACAAGCGCCCGATCATGTCCGACCTGCGCGAATCCGGCGCTATCGAGCAGGACGCCGACGTGATTCTCTTCATCTACCGCGATGAGGTCTACAATCCCGACAGCCCGGACAAAGGCACGGCCGAGATCATCATCGGCAAGCAGCGTAACGGCCCGATCGGACCGGTGCGCCTGACGTTCCACGGGCAGTACACGAAGTTCGACAACTTCGCCGGCGTGCAAAACTTTTACGGCGGCGAATAAGGCGAACCAACCGTTCGCCGTCGAACTGTCAGACCGTTGCGACACCTCCTTCGCGCGTGGCGCATGGCGCGGTGCGCGGGGTGCTGGGCGCAGGTACAATACGACGGTTTGATGACAGCCTCATTGACCCATCTATCGGGATTTTCATGTTCGGTCGTTTCATGCCCACCGAGGGCAAATTCTTCGAGATCTTCAACGCCCACGCGAAATGCATGGTCGACGCCAGCCGCGAGCTCGAACTGCTGATAGACAACCTCCACGAAGCCGAGGTCCACAAGCAGAACGTCCAGGCGAACGAGAAGCGCGCTGACAAGCTCACGCACGAAACCATCGACCTGCTGCACAAGACGTTCATCACGCCGCTCGACCGTGACGAAATCCACAAGCTGATCACGACGATGGACGACATCCTCGATCTCATGGAGGACGTCGCCACCGCCATTTCACTGTACGACGTGCGCGCGGTGACCTCGGAAGCGAGCCAGCTTGCGCATATCTGCACGGCCACGTGCCTGCGCGTGCAGAACGCGGTCGGCCTGCTCGAAGACATGAAGCGCGCGAGCGAAATTCTCAAGATTTGCGAGGAGATCGATCGCCTCGAGTCGGACGCGGACCGCGTGCTGCGTTCGGCCATGTCGAAGCTGTTCCGTGAGGAAGACGACGTGAAGACGCTCATCAAGCTCAAGGCGATCTACGAGCTCCTGGAGACGATCACCGACAAGTGCGAGGATGTCGCCAACATCATCGAAGGCATCGTGCTGGAAAACGCCTGATCATGCCGCCCGAGCCCGCGCTCGCGCAGGACGAATCGCGCGCGGCGGGTGCTGACGACACAGACCGGCCCGCATTTGAAGCCGGTCAAAACAACACCAACTGATGCATTCGATTCAACTCGCCCTCTGGGCCGTCGCCACGCTCGTCATAGTCGCACTCGTGTTCGACTTCATGAACGGCTTCCACGACGCGGCCAACTCCATCGCGACGGTCGTATCGACCGGCGTGCTCAAGCCGCAGCAAGCCGTCGCGTTCGCGGCCGCATTCAACGTCATCGCGTATTTCATTTTCCATCTGAAGGTCGCCGCCACCGTCGGCAAGGGAACGATCGATCCCAACATCGTCGATCACTACGTCATCTTCGGCGCGCTCGTCGGGGCCATCGGCTGGAACATCGTGACGTGGGTGTACGGCATTCCGTCGAGTTCGTCGCACGCGCTGATCGGCGGGCTCGTCGGCGCCGCGCTCGCCAAGTCGGGCTGGGGATCGCTGAACTGGGACGGGCTGCTGAAGACCGTCGCGTTCATCTTCATCTCGCCGCTGCTGGGCTTCATCCTCGGCTCGTTCTTCATGCTCCTCGTGTCGTGGATGTTCTTCCGCACGCCGCCGTCGAAAGTCAACCGGCGCTTTCGCCGCATGCAGCTCGTCTCGGCGGGTCTGTATTCGCTCGGTCACGGCGGCAACGATGCGCAGAAGACCATCGGCATCATCTGGATGCTGCTGATCGCCAGCGGCTACGCCTCGGTCACAGCGGACGCACCGCCCATCTGGGTGATCGCGCTGTGCTATCTGTCGATGGGGCTCGGCACGCTGTTCGGCGGCTGGCGCATCGTTCGCACGATGGGTCAGAAGATCACGAAGCTCAAGCCCGTCGGCGGCTTCTGCGCGGAGACGGGCGGGGCGATCACGCTATTCGTCGCGTCGTTGCTCGGCATTCCCGTTTCCACGACGCACACCATCACCGGCGCGATCGTCGGCGTCGGGGCGACGCAGAAGTTCAGCGCAGTGCGCTGGGGCGTTGCGGGCAACATCGTGTGGGCGTGGGTGCTGACCATTCCGGCCTCGGCTGCGCTTGCCGCTGCCGGCTGGTGGGTCGGTCATCACATCTTCTGAGCCTCTGCTTCTGAGCCTCTGCTTCACATTCGCCTGCGGCCCCGGTCATCCGGGGCCGCAGCGCATCAAATGATCGGCGACGACACCCCGTCCATCGGGATGATCGCGCCCGACACATAACTCGCGCGGCGGCTCGCCAGGAACAGCGCGACGTCGGCAATTTCCTCCGGTTTCGCGTAACGCCCGAGCGGCACTTTGGCCTGGCTGTCGGCGAGCACCTGCTCGCGCGTGACGCCTTGCCGTTGCGCCTCCAGTTCCAGCGCCTCCTCGACGCGCTCGGTGAGCGTCGCGCCGGGATTGATCGCGTTGATGCGAATGCCGAGCTTCGCATAGTGATGCGCGAGGCCGACCGTGTTGAGCATCAGCGCCGCGTTGGCCGCGCCGCCCGCGATGTGGATATCCGTCGCGATCTTGCCGCCCATTCCGACGATATTCACGATCGCGCCCGGCTCGGCGTCCGGCTCATTGCGCACGCGCTCGGCCATGCGCTTCAGTACGACCTGCTGCGGGTAGACGTAGGAGAAATACTTGGCGTCCATCGCGGCCTTGTAGGCGGCGGCATCGAGCGAATCGGGATCGTAGCGGCGCGCCGCGCCGGCGCTGTTGACGAGAATATCGATGGGGCCGAGCGCCGCGCTCGCTTCCTCGACGACGTCCTCGGCGCTGTGCGCTTCGTGCAGATCGGCGCGGGCGAGATGCACGTGATGGCCGTCGGCGGCGAGTTGCTCTCGCGCCCGGGCGAGATTGGCGGCATCGCGCGAGACGATGGCGACTCTTGCGCCTTCACGCGCGAACGCTTTCGCACAGGCAAAGCCGATGCCCTTGCTGCCGCCCGTGATCAGGACGACCTTGCCCGCAAGACCCAGGTCCATGGTAATTCGCTCCTATCGGTTCTTTCGTGCCGCTGTTGACGATGAACCGGAACACGATAGCAGAGAGGCGAGGCGAGTGTCAGTCGAGGCCGTCGGCGAAGCGGGCGATGGGGTCGTCGCTTGCGGCAGGCCGCGGCGCGGCGAGCGAGCCGGTCGAGGCCCGCATCGCGCGGACCGGTGCCTCGGCGGAATCGGCCGGCGCGGTGGCTTGTGCGGCGCGGGCCTGCAGGCGTGCGGCGCGCGAGGTGGGCGGCGGCGGTTCGAACGCGTCGGCGGCGGCCTGGATCGGATCGGGCGCGGCGTCGATGACCGCCGCGCCTTGCGCCTGGCGTCGTGCCGCAGTGGAGGTCGATGGCGGGGGTTCGAACGCGTCGGCGCGTACACTGGGCGGCGACTGCCGGTCGACGCTAACCGATTGCCGCGCGGAAGCCGCCGCCATCGCGGATGATTGACGTTGCGCCGCGGCTGGCGACGGCGGTGGCTCGAAGGGATCGGGGCCTGACGTCTGGCTCCGAGGCGCGCCCGCAGACGAAGACTCAGGCGCGAAGCCATCGGCGCGAGCGACGACCGACGCCGACGCTTGAACCGCCTGCGCGCCCGACTGAGGCTGCGACGCCACATACGTCGGCGCATCGAACGGCGTCGGCGCAGCCTTCGCCGGCGCGACACGGCGGATTCCGTCGAAGCGCTTGGCCCAGTAAGGATTGGTCAGGTAATCGAGCCGCACGGTCCCGCCCGTCGATGGTGCATTCACAAAACGCAGCTTGCCCACATAGATGCCGACATGGGAATGCGGGCGGCCTGTCGTGTTGAAAAAGATCAGGTCGCCGGGCGCGACTTCATCGGGCTGAATGGACTCGCCGCGTCCGCTCATTTCGGCGGTCGTGCGCGGCAGATTGACGGACGCGGCCCGGTCGACGACATAACGCACGAGCCCGCTGCAATCGAAGCCCGCGTCCGGCGTGTTGCCACCCCAGCGATACGGCACGCCGACGAGCGACATCGCCTGAATGGAGATTTCCTCGCGCCCGACGCTGTGATCGACGAAATTGGGAAAGCCCGCGGGCGGCGCGTAGGTGCGGGAAGCGGCGCCGTGGCCGGTGCTTGCCCCGGCTGAAGCAGGCTTGCGCGCGGCCTGCTGCGGCGCGGTTCCACACGCGGCAAGCAGGATGGTGACGATGAGCGGCAGCCAGATTCGACGCATTTCGAGCAGGCGGCGAGCCACGCTCGCCAGAACGGATCAATCCGCCGATACTAGCCCGCCGCACGGCCGTGCCGCAACAGTTCGTGACACTTCACTTTAAGTTCGCGCGATAACTGTTGCTGGCGCGGAACGTCCAGCCGCAAAAAAGCCCGGCGGGATGGCTCCGGCCGGGCTTCGATTCGACTGCGTGCAGCGCGCTTAGAGAATGTCCGAAGCGTAGTCCGCGAGACGCGAGCGCTCGCCACGCGCCAGCGTCACGTGACCGCTATGCGTCCACCCCTTGAAGCGGTCCACGACATACGTGAGCCCCGAACTGCCCTCGGTCAGATACGGCGTATCGATCTGCGCGATGTTGCCGAGACACACGATCTTCGTCCCCGGACCCGCGCGCGTGACGAGCGTCTTCATCTGCTTGGGCGTCAGGTTCTGCGCTTCGTCGATGATCACGTATTTATCGACGAAGGTCCGGCCGCGCATGAAGTTCATGCTCTTCACCTTCAGGCGCGAACGGATGAGCTCCTGCGTCGCGGCGCGGCCCCACTCGCCGGCGGCATCGTCGGTCTTCTGCAGGACTTCGAGGTTGTCGTCGAACGCGCCCATCCACGGCTGCATCTTCTCTTCCTCGGTGCCCGGCAGAAAGCCGATGTCCTCGCCGACCGGCACCGTCGCCCGCGTCACGATGATCTCGTTGTAGCGCTTGTCGTCGAGCACTTGCGCGAGGCCGGCGGCGAGCGCCATCAGCGTCTTGCCGGTGCCGGCCTGACCGAGCAGCGTGACGAAATCGACTTCCGGGTTCATCAGCAGGTTGAGCGCGAAGTTCTGCTCGCGATTGCGCGCCGTGATGCCCCACACGTTGTTCTTGTGATGCCCGTAGTCACGCAGCGTCTGAAGGAGCGCGGTCTTGCCGTTCAGCTCGCGCACGACGGCATGGAACGACGGCTCGCCGTTCTGTGGCTCTAGGTAGACGAACTCGTTGACGAGCATCGACGGGCAGAGCGGTCCGGTCACGCGGTAATACGTGGTGCCGGTCTTCGTGTCCTGCCAGCTTTCCATGCCCTTCGCGTGCTTCGTCCAGAAGTCCTGGGGCAGCGGGCGCACGCCGGAATAGAGCAGGTCCTTGTCTTCGAGAACCTGATCGTTGAAGTAGTCCTCGGCGGGCAGGCCGAGGGCGTGCGCCTTGATGCGCATGTTGATGTCTTTCGACACCAGCACCACCTGACGATCCTGCCGCTCCTTCTGCAGCGCGCGCACGACGCCGAGAATCTGGTTGTCCGCCTTGCCGACGGGCAGGCCTTCGACCGGCTCGATATCGGTGAGCGTCGTCTGGAAGTAGAGGCGGCCGAGCGCATCCCGATTGCCTTGCGCGGCGAGCGCGATGCCTTCGGACATCTGCCCGCCGTTGGCCACGAGCGCATCGAGCGTGCGGCTCACCTGACGCGCATTGCGCGCCACTTCGGACATGCCCTTTTTGTGATTGTCGAGTTCCTCCAGCGTCATCATCGGCAGATAGATGTCGTGTTCCTCGAAGCGGAACAGGGAACTCGGGTCGTGCATCAGCACGTTGGTATCGAGCACGAAGAGCTTGCGCAGTTCGTCCTCGACAGCGCCGCGCTGGCGGCGCTTCGTCTGGGTGCGCGCGTCGCTTGCGGGCGCGGCGGCCGGAGCGGCAGGCGTCGTGGCGGGCGCTTCGGTGCGCGCTTCGCGTTTGGGCGCACGCGGCTCTTGGGCCGCATCGTCCTGCTTTTCGGCTCTGGCGCGCGCGTCCGGCACCGGCTGCAAGAGCGCGGCGGTCTGTTTCGTGCGACGTCCGCGCGTGGCGGGCGCGGGTGCTTGCGCCGACGGCTCCTGCGGCGGCTGCGTCAGCACGTCGCTCGCGATGGCGCGCAGCGTATGCGCCGCATTGGCTGCCTGGGGACGCTCCGCGGCGACGGTATCGACCGCGCCGTTCGCGTCGTCATCGCTCGTCGCGGCTTTTCTGGATTGCTTCGACGGCCGGGCTTTGGCCTTGTACTCTTCGGCCGGAAGGAGATGGCCGAGCTTGGCCGGGGCGGTAGGCAAAGGCATGGTGTTCCCTCAGAAGGAATCGGGTCATGTATCGTGCGCCGCCTGTCGCATCCTGCTCGTTCGCCCATCTAGCGTTTAGCGCTAAGTGTCCCGCAGTTTGCGCCTGGTGGCGCGCTTCGTTGTCGAAAACGCCGGTTCGCCTAGGTTTCGATCTGCTCCTCGATGCGTAACTCGCGACGCGCGCCCGGCCGGCCAACCCGGCCCGCGCGCGACGCAAATAAAAAAGCCGCCGTCCGTGTTAGCGGAACCAGCGGCTGACTTCTCTTTCGGAGCGCCTGCGCCGTGCCCGTCCCACGTAGCCCGGGTCCATGCCGACGGCGCCGAAAGGCGCACGGCGGCAGGCGCGAAGGCAAAGGGAATGGGGTGGACAGGCGCTCATTGCGAACCAATATAACGTGCCTCAAATCGCTTGTACAGCCTCGACGATGGCCTCTACGTGCCCTGGCACCTTGATGCCGCGGAACTCGCGGCGCAGCACGCCGTCGGCGTCCACGAGGAAGGTCGAGCGCTCGATGCCGCGCACTTCCTTGCCATACATCTTCTTCATCTTGATGACGTCGAACAGCGCGCAGATGGCTTCGTCGGAATCGGAGACGAGCGTGTACGGCAGCTCCAGCTTCGCCTTGAAGTTGTCGTGCGACTTCACGCTGTCGCGCGAGATGCCGACGATTTCCGCACCCGCGGCCTTGAACTGCTCGTAGCTATCGCGGAAGCCGAGGCTTTCCGTCGTGCAGCCGGGCGTGTTGTCCTTCGGATAGAAGAACAGCACGACCTTCTGGCCGCGCAGGCTCGAGAGCGTGAACTCGCCGCCCGTTGCGGGCGCGGTGAAATCGGGAACGGGCTGGCCGACTGCGACTGGCACGTAGGTTTCTCCTTTGTCGTTGATTCTTGTGGAACGGGGCGCGCGGCGCTTCGATAACGCTCGTTCAGCCCGGCTGCACGATGAGTTCGCCCGCGCGGCCGGGAATCTCGCCCCACGTCACCGGATACGAGGGCAGCGTGGCGCGATCCAGCGTCGCATGATAGTCGCCCATCGTGGCGAAGCTGTGTCCCTGCGCACGCCAGCCGGCGAGCAACTGCTCGAACACCGGCGCGAGCTTCTGCCCTTCGAGTTCCGCGTGCAGCGTGAACACCTGATCGTGCGGGTTGTTCATCGTATGCCGCAAGAGATGCGCCGCGACGTTGCTCACGTCGACGCCATCCACGCCGAGCACTTCGTCGAGCGTCGGCAGCGTGGTCGGCATCTGGATGTGATCGAGCGTGCGGCCATCCAGCACCGGGATATACGGCGTATGCCCGCGTCCGTCGGATGCATAGCGCATGCCCCATGCGTCGATCTGCTCGAACGCGTAGCCGTTCATCTGCCAGCCTGCCGCGCCGTGCGTGACGGGCGGTGCGCCGAAAATCTCGATGAAGCGCGCATGGCTCCGCTGCATCTGCGCGACGGTCCACGCGCGGTCGCGTGCGCGCACGTTGTCCTGCCAGTACACGTGATCCCAGGTGTGAATGCCGCATTCGAAGCCGGCCTCGTGGATCGCGCGCATCTCCGATACCGCCTGCCTGCCGATATCCGGCCCCGGCAGCAGCACGCCATACATGAGCGTCCTGATGCCGTAGTGCTCGACCACCGACGTGCGCGACACCTTCTTCAGAAACCCCGGCCGGAACACGCGGCGCAGCGCCCAGCCGGTGTGATCGGGGCCGAGGCTGAACAGGAAGGTCGCACGGGCGCTGTACTTGTCGAGCAGACGCCCGAGGTTGGGCACGCCTTCACGCGTGCCGCGCAGCGTATCCACGTCGATCTTAAGGACGATGCGAGCCACGCGCCGGCCTCAGTTCTGATCGGCCTGTTCGACCAGCTTGCGCGCCTCGCCCACGATGCCGCGATACGCTTCGAAGATCTTGCGCAGGGCGTCGTCCATCGTGGCTTGCGGTGCCCAGCCGAGGTCCTGCATCGTGTTGTCGATCTTCGGCACGCGGTTCTGCACGTCCTGATAGCCTGCGCCGTAGTACGCGCCCGACGAGGTTTCGACGAGCTGCACCTGCTTCGCGGTTTCGGCGTATTCGGGGAACTCGTTCGCGAGCGCCAGCATCTTGTTGGCGAGCTCGCGCACCGAGAAGTTGTTCGTCGGATTGCCGATGTTATAGATCTTGCCCGTGGCTACGCCGCCCTTGTTCTCGATGATCTTCATCAGCGCGCCGATGCCGTCGTCGATGTCCGTGAACGCACGCTTCTGCGCGCCGCCATCGACGAGACTGATGTTCTCGCCGCGCACGATGTGGCCGAGAAACTGCGTGACCACGCGCGACGAACCTTCCTTCGGCGTGTAGATGGAGTCGAGGCCCGGGCCGATCCAGTTGAACGGACGGAACAGCGTGAAGTTGAGACCTTCCATGCCGTAGCCCCAGATCACACGGTCCATGAGCTGCTTCGAGCACGCGTAGATCCAGCGCGGCTTGTTGATGGGGCCGTAGGAAAGCGTGGAGTTCTCCGGGTCGAACTGCTCGTCAGTGCACATGCCGTAGACCTCGGAAGTCGACGGAAACACCAGATGCTTGCCGTACTTCACGGCCGAACGCACGATCGGCAGGTTCGCCTCGAAGTCCAGTTCGAACACGCGCAGCGGCTGCTTCACGTAGGTCGCGGGCGTGGCGATGGCGACGAGCGGCAGGATCACGTCGCACTTCTTCACGTGATACTCGACCCACTCCTTGTTGATGGTGATGTCGCCTTCGAAGAAGTGCATCCGCTCGTGATTCGCGAGCTCGCCCAGGCGATCGGTTTGCATGTCCATCCCGAAGACTTCCCAGTCGGTGGTTTCGAGGATGCGCTTGGACAGGTGATGGCCGATAAAGCCGTTGACACCCAGGATGAGGACTTTTTTCATGAATGACGAGTGGATTGAATGAGTCGGCCGAATTCGGCGGGATCGATAGCGCGTTCTTCGCCCAGGGGTTGCGAAGCGGCGTCGAGCAGCCGATGGCGCAGTTCGTGCACGGCGATCACGCGGCCGTCGCCGCAGACGCCAAACAGCGCATTATCCGTCACCCTTAGGCCTGGCGGCAAACTCCGCAGTTCGGCCAGCTTGTGCGCCGGCACGCCGGGCGCGCCGGTTTCGGACACGAGGCGCGCGCGCGCCACGATGAAGCGATGCTCGTCGATATCCGTGAACGCGCCGGGATAGGGCGGGGCGACCGCGCGAATCAGGTTGTAGACGCGCTGCGCGGGCTGCGTCCAGTCGATGCGCCCGTCCTCCGGCTTGCGTCCGCCGTAATAGCTTCCGGCGGAGAGATCGTTCGGCAGATGCGGCGCTTCCCCGGCCAGTAGCGCGGGCAGCGCGCGCCAGAGCGTCTGTTCGGCGGCGACCACGGTTTTATCGAAGACCTGGGCGGCGGTGTCGTCGGGGAGAATCGGCACGGGCGTCTGCGCGACGATGGCGCCGGCGTCGGGCTTCGCCGCCATCTCGTGCAGCGTCGCGCCGGTTTCCGTCTCGCCGTTGATGACCGCCCAGTTGGTCGGCACGCGGCCGCGATACTTCGGCAGCAGCGAGCCATGCATGTTGTATGCGCCGCGCCGGGCGAGCGCGAGCAGCGTCACCGGCAGCATGTGCCGGTAGTAAAACGAGAAGATGAAGTCGGGCGCGGCTTTGGCGACGGCGGCGTGCACGTCGGGCGACGCCGGATCGGCGGGCGTGATGACGTCGATGCCATGCTCCGCCGCGACCTGCGCGACGCTGCCGAACCAGATGTTCTCGGTGGCGCTGTCCTCGTGCGTGACGACGAGCGCGACATCGACGCCGCGTGCGAGCAGCACCTGCAGGCAGCGCACGCCGACGTTGTGATAGGCGAAAACGACGGCGCGCGGCTTCATCGGCCGTTGTCCTCGCGGCTGACGACGGCCGCAACCGGCTGGACCGGCCGCATCACGGTCTGCATCGGCTGGTCCGCGACGGGCAGGCCGTCGCGCTGTTCGAGGATGGTCTGCACCAGATAGCGCGGCCGTGCGCGCACTTGCTGATAGATGCGGCCGATGTATTCGCCGAGCAGCCCGAGCGCGAAGATGATCACGCCGAGCATGAAGAACGTGATGGCGAACAGCGTGAACACACCCTGAACTTCCGCGCCGAACATGAAGCGGCGAATCAGCAGCAGCACGAAGAGTCCGGCTGAGCCGACCGAGAGGATCACGCCGATGAACGACAGCCATTGCAGCGGCACGACCGAGAAGCCGGTGACGAGGTCGAAGTTGAGGCGAATGAGGCTATAGAGCGAATACTTCGATTCGCCCGCGAAGCGCTCCTCGTGCGCCACGTCCACTTCGATCGGGTTCTGCGCGAAGGTGTACGCGAGCGCGGGAATGAACGTGTTGATTTCGCCGCACCGGTTGATCGTGTCGATGATGTGCCGGCTGTATGCGCGCAACATGCAACCCTGGTCCGTCATCTTGATCTTGGTGATGCGCTCGCGCAGGCGGTTCATCGCGCGCGACGCCTTCTTGCGCCACAGGCTGTCCTGGCGCTGCTGGCGGATCGTGCCGACGTAGTCGTAGCCTTCGCGCATCTTCGCGACGAGCTTGCCGATCTCTTCGGGCGGATTCTGCAGGTCGGCGTCGAGCGTGACGACGATCTCGCCGCGCGATTGCTCGAAGCCCGCGAGAATCGCCATGTGCTGGCCGTAATTGCCGTTGAGAAGGATCACGCGCGTGGTATCCGGACGCACGTGGAACTGCTGGGCGAGCAGCGCCGCCGACTTGTCGCGGCTGCCGTCGTTGATGAAGATGACTTCATACGACGTGCCGAGCGCATCGAGCGCCGGGTACAGGCGCTCGAAGAGGGCGGCGAGACCGTCCGCCTCGTTGTACACCGGAATGACGATCGAGACTTCGGGCGAATTCGCCGGAAACTCCGTATGACTCATGTGGCTGTGCATTTCCTGTGCATTTCATTAACGGTTGAGGCCATGCTGCGCGCAGATTTCGTCGACCGACTTCACGACGTGCGCGACATCGTCCTTGCTCATCAGCGTGAAGAGCGGCAGCGTGACCGTCGATGCGCCGTATCGCTCGGCGTGCGGAAACATGCCTTCTGAGAAGCCGCGCGCGCGATACAGCGAAAACAGATGCAGCGCCGGATAGTGCACGCCCGCGCCGACGCCGCGCTCCTTCAGTTGCTCCATGAATTGCGCGCGCGTCAGTTCCAGCCTGTCGAGCGGCAGCGCGATCTGAAACATGTGCCAGTTGCTGTCGGTGAAATTGCGCGGCGGCAGCCCGACGCCGAGCCGGACCGCCGCGCCGCCTTCGAACGCATCGAAGTAGGCGCGCGCAAGTTCCCGGCGCTTTTCCGTGAAGCGTTCGACCTGCCGCAACTGGCCGAGTCCGACGCGCGCCGCGACATCGGTCAGGTTGTACTTGCCGCCGAGCACGTCGCAGTCCATGCCGTCGAAGCCCGTGCGCGTGATGCCCTGCAGCCGGTACTTGCGCGCGAGTTCCGCTTCGTCCTCGTTGTTCAGGATGAGCGCGCCGCCTTCGATCGACGTCACGTTCTTGTTCGCGTGGAAGCTGATCGACACCAGATCGCCGAACGAGCCGATGCGCTTGCCGTTCCACGTCGAGCCGAAGGCCTGTGCCGCGTCTTCGATCACGCGCAGCTTGTGGGCGCGCGCGATGTCGTAGAGCCGGTCCATGTCCACCGGCAGGCCCGCGAGATAAACGGGCATGATCGCTTTCGTGCGCGGCGTGATGGCCTTTTCAAGCAAGTTCAGGTCCATGTTGCGCGTGAGCGGATCGATATCGACGAAGACCGGCGTCGCGCCGACTTCGAGAATCACGTTCGCGGTCGAGACCCACGTCATCGGCGTGGTGATGACTTCGTCGCCCGCACCGACGCCCGCGATGCGCAGCGCGATTTCCATCGTGCAGGTGCCGGAATTGAATGCGCGCACCGGACGGCCGCCGAAATACGCCGACAACTCGGCTTCGAATTGCTGGTTCTGCGGGCCGGTGGTGATCCAGCCGGAACGCAGCACGTCGACGACGCCCTGAATGGTTTCCTCGTCGATCTCAGGCTTGACGAAGGGCAGGAACGGCCGCGAGGTCTGAGTCATGGAATGTCTGCTTAACAAAAAGGGAGTGAAACGGGAATCAGCCGCGCGCGAGCACGGCCACGCCGACGAGAATGATGCCGATACCGACGAGCCGCTGCACCGACAGCACTTCGCCGAACAAATACCATGCCGCGAAAGCGTTGACGACGTAGCCGAGCGAGAGCATCGGATACGCGACCGACACGTCAACCCGCGACAGTCCCACGATCCACACGACGACGCTGATCACGTAGCACGCGAGTCCGCCGATGATGGGCCATTGCGTCGCAATCTTGAAACCGACCGGCACGATGTTCGCGGGGGTCATATCGAAATGGCCGACGGCATTGACGCCGGCCTTGAGCAACAACTGGGCGCACGCGTTCAACAATACGCCGATGACGATGCAAGTGAAGGAAATCGGATTCATCGATTGGACAATAAGGATACTCGGTTCAATGGCTGATGCCGGCGCGAGCGATGTGCGCCGTCACGGCTGCGGCTTCTCCACGATGACGCGTCGCGCGTCGCGGGCGATGACCTGCATCGGCACGCCGCGCGCGAGCATCTCGTCGTAGCGCGCGGGCGGCAGCAGCGCGAGCGCGTAACGATCAGCGTTCCAGCGCCGCACCCACTCGTCGATGGTCGGAAGCCACTTCTGCGGCTCGGTCGTGACGCCGAACTTCAGTTCGTCGGCTTCCTGCACCATCGTCATCGTGCGGCCGAGGTAGAAGGGCATCGTGTGATCGAGCTTGGCGACCGAATAGAAAGGCGTGTCCGGCGGCAGCTTCGCCATCGCGGCTTTCACGGCCGGCACGAGCTTCACGCCGGAACTCTCGGCGCCGAAGACGTCGTGCCCGGTGCCGGCGATCGTGCCGAGCAGCAGCCACGCCGCGCCGAGCCCCGCCGCGCCCGCCAGCACGCTGCGCCGGTTCAGCCAGAGCGCGAAGACCGTCACGACGAACGCAACCGCGATGCCCGCATACACCCAGACCTGAAATGCGCGATACAACGCGTTCGGCGTGCCCGCGCTTCCCGCCCGGCCGATGAAAATCGCGCCGAACGCCGCCGCGATCAGGAACACCGCATAGCCGATCAGATGCATGCGGTACTGGCTCTTCGTGAGCGAGGGCAAGTACAGCCCGATGACGAGCGCGATAGCCGGTGCGATCGGCAGCACATACGACAGCAGCTTCGAATGCGACGCGCTGAAGAACAGGAAGATGAACGCGGACCAGACGAGCAGCATCGTGACGGGCGCGAAGCCGTTGGGCTGGCGTGGCGTCTTCACGCCGTGGCGCACGCTCTGCACCACGACGGACAGCCACGGCAGAAAGCCTACGATCAGCACGGGCACGAAGTAATAGAAGGGGCCCGGGCGGTTCTGCTCGGGCGTCAGATAGCGCTTGAACTGCTGCACGATGAAGAAGAAGTCGAAGAACTCGGGATTCTTCATCTGCACGAGCACGAACCACGGCGCGGCGACGATCAGGAAGACGATCAGCCCGCTGCCGATATAGAGGCGCTTCCAGAGCGCCCAGTCGCGCGAAACGATCGAATAGAGGACGAGCACGGCGCCGGGCAGGATCAGGCCGACGAGCCCTTTGGACAGCACCGCGGCGGCCATCGCGGCCCAGCAGAGCCACATCCAGAGGCGCACGTGGCGCGCGGGCAGGCCGGGGCGCTGGGCGAGCAGCAGCGCGCAGAGCGTGAGCTCCATCCAGAACGAAAGGCCCATGTCCAGCGCGTTGAAGTGGCCCATCAGGCTCCAGTACGGGCACGTCGCGAGGATGACCGCGGCGGCGAAGCCCGTCATCGCGTTGAACACGCGCTTGCCGGTGAAGCCGATCAGCAGCACGCCGGCGAAACCCGTCAGCGCCGTATAGAGACGCGCCTGCCATTCGCCGATGCCGAACCATGCGAACGTGAGCGCATTCGCCCAGGTCTGCAGCGGCGGCTTCTCGAAATACTTGTAGCCGTTGTAGCGCGGCGTGATCCAGTCGCCGGTGACGAACATCTCACGCGCCATTTCGGCGTAGCGGCCTTCGTCGCTCGGGACGAGATGGCGCAGCCCGAGCGGCGCGAACCAGACGATCGCGAGCGCGATGACGAGAAGCGTGAGCGAAAGGCGTGTGAGCGGTAGCCGCGAAGGCGTATCGTTCATGAAGTCGACCTGTCCGATGCCGCGATGCGGCGCTAGTGAATCGAGATGGGCTGTTTGACGCTGCCGTGCCCGCCTGCCAGGGCGCGACCCGCGCGTTCCGCATCCTCAGGCACGAAAATGCGGCGCAAGTTTCCGCGCACGGCGCTCGAAGTGGGAAGCGCGACGGAAAGCAACGGGAAACCAGCGGAAAGCCCGGTGAAAGGGGCGTCGCGCCGCCGCGCACGTGCCTCGGCACGGGCGCGTGACGCACGCCGGGCGGGAGTGTATCGCACGCCTGACCCCGATTCGTCATTTTGGCGCACTGGACCGGATCGGACGGCGTCCGCCCGCGCCGCGCGAGTGTCGCCGATGGCGCCTTAACGGACGCTTATCGGCACGCTGCTTATCCCGTCACGCTTCGATCAGCAGCGCGGCGGCGACGCGCCGCCCTTCGGACATCAGAATGTTGTACGTGCGGCAGGCCGCGCCGAAGTCCATCGTTTCCACGCCGATGCGGTGCTTCGCGAGCCGCGCGACGAGGCGCGGATGCGGAAAGCGCAGCTTCCCGCCGCTGCCGAAGATCACGACTTCCGGCGCGGCCTGAACGAGGACCTCGAAATGTTCGGGGGTGAGCGCGTCGAACGACGAAACCGGCCAGTCGGCGACGGGCGCATCGGGGATCACGATGACGCTGCCTTCGTGCCGCTGCAGATTGATGGCGACGAAACCGTCTCCGTAGCTCGTGATCGTATTGAGTGCGCCGCTCGATTCCTGATGAAGTTTCAAAACGAAGATCCGGCAAGAGAAGAAGGGCGGACACGGCTGCCAAACAAGGCCGCGCGGCAGACTTCGCGCCGCGCTTTGGTGCATTGCGGAACCGGGCCATAATCGGTAAATTATAACTTTCCGGCCGCACGGTCTGCTTGCGCGGCAACCGTTGCGCTCGCCTGCCGCCACAAGCCGCCATCGACACGCAATCCGGCCGGCAGCGCCCGCGCCCTATCTGGCGAGGCGTCATCCGCGAGCGCCGCAAGGCGCGATAATCCCGGCCGTGTCGGTTCCGCACAACCCCGTTTCACCCGCTTTCGTCGATACTTCCAAGCGGTGCGCCGGCGTCCGCGCGTATCGTCGCGGCAGGCCCCGGCAAGCCGCGGCGAGCTGCGCCGAACGCACGCCGCAAGAACCGCACCGTATTCGTCCATCATCAGAGCCGCCCGCCGTGAAACCGATCCTCAAATCCAATAAGCTGCAAAACGTCTGTTACGACATTCGCGGACCCGTGCTCGAACACGCGAAGCGCCTCGAGGAAGAAGGGCATCGCATCATCAAGCTCAACATCGGCAATCTCGCGCCGTTCGGCTTCGAAGCGCCGGACGAGATCATTCAGGACATGATCCGCAACCTGCCGGGCTCCTCGGGCTATTCGGATTCGAAGGGCGTCTTCGCCGCTCGCAAGGCGATCATGCACTACACGCAGCAAAAGGGCGTGACGGGCGTGGAACTGGACGATATCTACATCGGCAATGGCGCGTCGGAGCTGATCGTCATGGCGATGCAGGCGCTGCTCAACGACGGCGACGAGGTGTTGCTCCCCGCGCCGGACTATCCGCTGTGGACGGCGGCGGTGAGCCTGTCATCGGGCACGCCGCGCCACTACATGTGCGACGAGGGCAACGGCTGGATGCCCGACCTCGACGACATTCGCGCGAAGATCACGCCGAATACGAAGGCGCTCGTCGTGATCAACCCGAACAATCCGACCGGCGCGCTGTATTCGGACGAGCTGCTGCAGGAACTCATCGGCATCGCGCGGGAACACGGGCTCATCGTCTTCGCCGACGAGGTCTACGACAAGATCGTGTACGACGGCAAGACGCACACGTCGATGGCCGCGCTCTCCGAAGACGTCATCACGGTGACGTTCAACAGCTTGTCGAAGAGCTATCGCTCGTGCGGGTATCGCGCGGGCTGGATGGCGATTTCCGGGCTCATCGAAGAAAATCGCCGGCGCGCCAGGGACTATCTGGAAGGGCTCGGCATTCTCGCGTCCATGCGGCTCTGCCCGAACGTGCCCGGCCAGTACGCCATTCAGACGGCGCTCGGCGGCTATCAGAGCATCAACGACCTGATCGTGCCGGGCGGGCGTCTTTTCAAGCAGCGCGACCTCGCGTATGAGATGCTCACGGCCATTCCGGGCGTTACGTGCGTGAAGCCGCAGGCCGCGCTCTACATGTTTCCGAAGCTCGACCCGAAGATGTACCCCATCGCCGACGACCAGCAGTTCATCACCGACCTGCTGCTCGAAGAGCGCGTCCTGCTGGTGCAGGGCACGGGTTTCAACTGGCCGACGCCGGACCACTTCCGCGTGGTCTTCCTGCCGAACGTCGACGATCTGGCCGATTCGGTCAACCGCATCGCGCGCTTCCTCGACGGCTATCGCAAACGGCACTCCGCTTAATCTCTCTCTAAAGACTCGCGCAGTATGGAACCGATCAAAGTAGGACTCTTGGGCTTCGGCACGGTAGGCAGCGGCACGTTCACGGTGCTGCGGCGCAATCAGGAAGAAATCAAACGGCGCGCGGGCCGCGGCATCGAAATCTCGCGCATTGCCGTGCGCACGCCGGCGAAGGCGCAGGGCGCGGCGGGCGTCGCGATCACCGATGACTTCCACGCCGTCGTCGACGATCCCTCCATCGACATCGTGTGCGAAATGATCGGCGGAACGGGCTTCGCGCGCGAACTCGTGCTGCGCGCGATCGCCAACGGCAAGCATGTCGTGACGGCGAACAAGGCGCTGCTCGCGGTCCACGGCACCGAGATTTTCGAAGCGGCGCGCGCCAAGGGCGTGATGGTCGCGTTCGAGGCGGCCGTCGCGGGCGGCATTCCGATCATCAAGGCGCTGCGCGAAGGGCTGACGGCGAATCGCATCGAGGCCATCGCGGGCATCATCAACGGCACGACGAACTACATTCTGTCGGAGATGCGCGACCGCGGCATCGACTTCGCGACCGCGCTGAAGGGCGCGCAGGAACTGGGCTACGCGGAAGCCGACCCGACCTTCGACATCGAAGGCGTCGACGCCGCGCACAAGGTCACGATCATGAGCGCGATCGCGTTCGGCGTGCCGGTGCAGTTCGATCGCGCGTATGTGGAAGGCATCAGCAAGCTGGCCGCCATCGACATTCGCTATGCGGGCGAGCTCGGTTATCGCATCAAGCTGCTCGGCATCGCGCGGCGCACGGAGAAGGGCATCGAGTTGCGCACGCATCCGACGCTCGTGCCGGAAAAGCGCCTGCTCGCCAATGTCGAAGGGGCGATGAACGCGGTCGTCGTTCAGGGCGATGCCGTCGGCACGACGCTCTACTATGGCAAGGGCGCGGGCGCGGAGCCGACGGCCTCCGCCGTGGTCGCGGACCTCGTCGACGTGACACGCCTGCATACGGCCGATCCGGAGCATCGCGTCCCGCATCTGGCTTTCCAGCCCGACAGCCTGTCGAACACGCCGATCCTGCCAATCGAAGACATCACGAGCGGCTATTACCTGCGCCTGCGCGTGGCCGACGTGACCGGCGTGCTCGCCGACATCACCCGCATTCTCGCGGACAAGGGCATCTCCATCGACGCGCTCCTGCAAAAGGAATCCGAACAGGTCGACGGCGGCAACAAGGGCGAGACGGACATCATCCTCATCACGCACGAGACGGTGGAAAAGAACGCGAACGCGGCGATCGCGGAGATCGAAGCGCTGTCCACGGTCGTCTCGAAGGTCACGAAGCTGCGCATGGCAGTGCTGCACTAAACAGGTACGCGACATGAACTACATTTCGACGCGCGGCGCCGGCATGAACGAGCGCCACACGTTTTCCGACATCCTGCTGGGCGGCCTCGCGAAAGACGGCGGTCTTTATCTGCCCGCCGAGTACCCGCGCGTGTCCGCCGATGAACTCGCGCGCTGGCGCACGCTGTCGTATGCGGACCTCGCGTTCGAAGTGCTGTCCAGATTCAGCGACGACATTCCCGCCGACGACCTGCGCTCGCTCACGCGCAAGACGTACACCGCACAGGTCTACAGCAACGTGCGCCACGAAGAAGCCGCCGTGCAGATCACGCCGTTGAAGACCCTCGGCGTCGAGAACGGTGCGCCGCTGTCGCTGCTGGAATTGTCGAACGGGCCGACGCTCGCCTTCAAGGACATGGCGATGCAACTGCTCGGCAATCTCTTCGAGTACGCGCTCGCGAAGCACGGCGAAACGCTGAACATTCTCGGCGCGACATCGGGCGATACCGGCAGCGCCGCCGAATACGCAATGCGCGGCAAGGCCGGCGTGCGCGTCTTCATGCTTTCGCCGCACAAGAAAATGAGCGCGTTCCAGACGGCGCAGATGTTCTCGCTGCAGGACCCAAACATCTTCAATCTGGCCGTGGAAGGCAACTTCGACAACTGCCAGGACATCGTGAAAGCGGTGTCGAACGATCACGCGTTCAAGGCGAAGCACAAGATTGGCACGGTCAATTCGATCAACTGGGCGCGCGTTGTCGCGCAGGTCGTCTACTACTTCAAGGGCTATTTCGCCGCGACGAAGAGCAACGACGAGCGCGTGTCGTTCACGGTGCCCTCGGGCAACTTCGGCAACGTGTGCGCGGGACACATCGCGCGGATGATGGGGCTGCCGATCGACCAGCTCGTCGTCGCCACGAACGAAAACGACGTGCTCGACGAATTCTTCCGCACCGGCGTGTATCGGGTGCGGGGCGCGGCGGAGACGTATCACACGACGTCGCCGAGCATGGACATTTCGAAGGCGTCGAACTTCGAGCGCTTCGTGTATGACCTGCTGGGCCGCGATCCGGCGCGCGTCGTTCAACTTTTCCGCGATGTCGAAGAGAAGGGCGGCTTCGATCTGACGGCGAGCGGCGATTTCCCGCGCGTGAGGGAATTCGGCTTCGTGTCGGGCAAGAGCGGCCATGACGATCGCGTGCAGACCATCCGCGACGTGTTCGAGCGCTACGACACGATGATCGACACCCACACAGCCGACGGCGTGAAGGTTGCGCGCGAGAACCTCAAACCCGGCGTGCCGATGATCGTGCTCGAGACCGCGCAGCCCATCAAATTCGGCGAGACCATACGGGAGGCGCTCAGTCGCGAGCCGGAACGCCCGGCGGCGTTCGTCGGCCTTGAAAAACTGCCGCAGCGGTTCGATATCGTTGCGGCGGACGCAGCCGTCGTGAAAGCGTTCATCGCCGAGCGCACCTGAGCGTTCGGTTCGCCAATTCGGCGCGGCGCGCGGGGCGCGGTTCGACGAGGGCCGCGCCCCGCGCCGGTTTTGATGCCGCTTTTGATGCCTCGTTTGGCGCCGCGTTCAGTCATGTTTGGCGCGTGCGCTCCGTGAACGGCCGGACTCGCGCGGCCGCGCCGGAAATCGCGGCTAAAAGCTGCTAAAATCTCAGGTTTTTCGTCGTACATCATTCAAAGGACGCGCCGTGCTGTCTACCGCCAATATCACCATGCAATTCGGGCCGAAGCCTCTCTTCGAGAACATTTCGGTCAAGTTCGGCGAAGGAAACCGCTATGGACTGATCGGGGCGAACGGCTGCGGCAAGTCGACCTTCATGAAGATCCTCGGCGGCGATCTGGAGCCGAGTTCCGGCAACGTCATGCTCGAGCCGAACGTGCGGCTCGGCAAGCTGCGCCAGGACCAGTTCGCGTACGAAGACATGCGCGTGCTGGATGTCGTGATGATGGGCCACACGGAAATGTGGGCCGCGATGACCGAGCGCGACGCGATCTACGCGAACCCCGACGCCACCGACGACGACTACATGCGCGCCGCCGAACTCGAAGCGAAGTTCGCCGAGTACGACGGCTATACGGCCGAAGCGCGCGCGGGTGAACTGCTGCTCGGCATCGGCATCAATATCGCCGATCACAACGGGCCGATGAGCAACGTCGCGCCCGGCTGGAAGCTGCGCGTGCTGCTCGCGCAAGCGTTGTTCTCGAAGCCGGACGTGCTGCTGCTGGACGAGCCGACCAACAACCTCGACATCAACTCGATCCGTTGGCTGGAAGACGTGCTGAACCAGTACAACTCGACGATGATCATCATCTCGCACGATCGGCACTTCCTGAACCAGGTCTGCACGCACATGGCGGACATGGATTACGGCACGCTGAAGGTGTATCCGGGCAACTACGATGACTACATGCTCGCCAGCACGCAGGCGCGCGAGCGTCAGCAGGCCGCGAACGCGAAGGCGAAGGAGCGCGTGGCCGACCTGCAGGACTTCGTGCGCCGCTTCTCGGCGAACAAGTCCAAGGCGCGTCAGGCAACCAGCCGTCTCAAGATGATCGACAAGATCAAGATCGAGGAATTCAAGCCGTCGTCGCGGCAGAATCCGTTCATCCGCTTCGACTTCGAGAAGAAGCTGCATAACATCGCGGTCGTGGCCGACGGCATCACGAAGAAATACGACCGGACCATCTTCCACAATTTCAATCTGAGCGTGCAGCCGGGCGAGCGCATCGCGATCATCGGCGAGAACGGCGCGGGCAAGACCACGCTGCTGAAATCGCTGAAGGGCGCCGTCGAGCTGGACGGCGGCACGGTCAAGTGGGCGGAGAACGCCAACGTCGGCTACATGCCGCAGGACACGTACGAAGAGTTCCCGAAGGACGAAACGCTGACCGAGTGGGTTGATCAGTATCGCCAGGAAGGCGACGACGACCAGATGGTGCGCGGCACGCTCGGCCGGCTGCTTTTCAATGCGGACGACATTCGGAAGAACGTGAAGGTGCTGTCGGGCGGCGAGAAGGGCCGCATGATCTGGGGCAAGCTGATGCTCGGCCGCCACAACGTGCTGCTGATGGACGAGCCGACCAATCACATGGACATGGAGTCGATCGAATCGCTGCAGATCGCGCTGGAAAAGTACGAGGGCACGCTGATTTTCGTGTCGCACGATCGCGAGTTCGTGAGCGGGCTGGCGAATCGCATCATCGAAGTCCGTACCGATGGCACGCTGCGCGACTTCGGCGGCAATTACGAGGATTTTCTGGCGAGCCAGGGGATTCAGTAACGGTCTCGCTGTTTCAGTCGTAATTCAAGGAAAAGCCGCACGATGTGCGGCTTTTTCGTTTGCGGTCCGCGAATTTGCTTCCGGTCAACGTAATAAAGCGTCCATGCCCCGGCTGTATTTTCTGCCTGCATGCATACTTCGAAACGGCGTCGAGCGACGCATGTCGCGTATCGACTTGCCGCCATATGCACAGGAGTCTTGATAAATGAGCATCTCTGCTTGCAGTCGGAGCGAATCGCTCGTGAAGCGCGGAAAGCGCCGGGTGGCGGGGGACAACTCGGCCGCCACACCCAACGCTGCAATGCAGCGGCCCGACTGGCTGCGTGCCGTCGAATGGAAAGACCTGGTGCCGCTCACCCGGATGCAAAGTCTCCGCGAACTGTCGATTCCGCTGCCCTGGCTGCTGGCATCCTGGTTCGCGGCTTACCGGGGGTGGATCGTCGTCGCGCTCGGCTTGTCGTTCATGTTCTTTCTGACCGGCGCTCGACAGGTGCACGACGCGTATCACGGTGCGCTCGGCGTATCGCGAAGGGCGACGGATCTCCTCATGTTCGTAATGAGCGTGCTGTTGCTCGGCGCGATGCATTCGGTGAAATACAATCACCTTCGCCACCACGCCAAGTCCCTCGGACCGGACGACCTCGAAGCGGCCAGCGCGTACATGCCGTGGTGGCAGGCGATTTCGATGGGGCCGCTATTCCCTTTATGCCTTTATCGCAACGCGATCCGCAAGGCCGATCAGCGCACGCGTGCGTGGATCATCGCGGAGACGGTGGCGAACGTGGCGTGGATCGCGCTCGTATTCGGTGTTTTCGATTGCGCGTTCCTGAAGTATCACGTCATCGCAATGGCAATGGGCCAGTGCCTCACCTCCTTCTTCGCGGTCTGGGCGGTGCATCACGATGCAGACGATGCGCTCGCCAGGTCGCGCACGGTGCGGGGCAAGTTACGCTCACTCGTCAGCTATAACATCTTCATGCACATGGAGCATCACCTGTTTCCGCGCGTGCCGACATGCAATCTGCCGCGCCTCGCCGCGCGTATCGATGCGGCCTCCAAAGGCTCGCCGCTCAAAATGGTGATCTAGGCTGCGTCACAGCTTGTCGTTCCTGAACCGCATCGCCGTTCCCTCGCGCGTGATGCGCTCCCAGATCGCGCGCTTCTCGTCGTCGCTGAGAAACACCCAATTCGATACTTCGCCCGCCGTGCGGCCGCAGCCCTTGCAGACGTCGTCGAAAAGCGTGGAGCAGACGCCGATGCACGGGCTGTCGGGAAGGTCGTGGAGGATCGAAGACATGAGCGGAGAAGTCGGTGAAAGAAGGTTCAGCGGGCGATACTGTAGCCTATCCGCGCGATCCAGTGATGGCGCTGGTTGTAATCCAGTATGTCCTCGCCGTAGCCGTTGAAATAGCTGACGAAGACGTAGCCACCCCAGGCGCTGCCGAACAGCTTGGCGAGCGGATACGTCACGTTCGAATCGATGCTGCCGTACCAGTGCTTCGTGCCCTTGCGCAGCGTGGTCGCGAGCTGCCAGCCATCGGGGCTGCCGTACTTCACGAGAAAGTCCACATAGCCGCGATAATCGGCGATGTCCTCGTTGCCGCTCTTCGACAGGTAGTAGTAAAACTTCGGCGACAGCGTCAGGTGATTGCGCGTGACATCGCCAAACTCCCACGTCGGACGCACGAACGCGATGTTGATCGCCCGCGAGTCGTCCCCGCTCTTGCCGTTCGATTCATGCCCGATGCCCGCCGCCACGCCCATGCGCGAGAAGAGCGGACTCTTCCAGCCGGTGTCGTCGACGGAATAGAACACTTGCGGCTGATAGCTCGTGTCGCGGAACGGCGCGGACGGCGCTGACAGGTTCCAGATGGACGTCTGCGTGTACGCGAAATACAGGTTGTCGAGGAAGCCGCGCGAGCGCGGATCGTCGGGCAGATGCAGCCGGTATTTGAAGCTGAACTGGAACTTGGCGAGGTTGTCGCCGTTCTTGCCGTCGGCGAAATAGATCGGCTCGAAGGTCGAGAAGCGGCCCGCGAGCATCGTATCGACGGTTGCGGACGACGTATCGGCCTGCGCGGCGGCGCTCGCCAGTTGCGCGGGCGTCGCCGCCTGCGCCTCGCGCTTTTCTGCCGCGACGACCTGCGTCTGGTTCTCGCCGCGGTTCAGCGTGACGAGCATCGGCGATACATCGAAGCCGACCGGATCGATCTTGACGGTGCCGCGCGCCGACTCGGGCCACGGCGCCGAATAGCGCACCCGGCGATACTGCCCCGGCGCGAGGCGCAGGCGGTCGGGCGTCGCGGCATCGCGCTGAAGGGCCAGCGGCTCGGCCGGCAAGTCGCCGTTGGTCAGTTGCACGGTGAGTTGCTTCGGCACGTCGATGGTGAGCGGCTTCGTATCGTCGTCGGTATAAAGCAGCGTCAGTTCGAGCGGTTGCGCCGCGGCGGCTTCCCGCGGCGGTTGCAGCACCGCGACCGTCGCCTGCGCGCTGGTCGTCGACACGAGGAGGGCCAACGCGAGACGCGCGTGGCGTCGATGAAGCGGAAGAGGGACCTTGAGTGAACCGAAAGCCATCAGGCGGGCATCCTTTCTCTAAAGCGGCGGGGTGCGGAGTGCGTCATCGTAACTGCGCGACGCCGAACTTGCCCGCCACAGCCCTGCGTCATTGCCCGACGGCAGCCTGCCACAGCATCGCGGCATTGAGCGCCACGATCAGCCCCGCGCACGTCCAGGCGAGCGCGAGCGGCACCCGGGCGACGCGCCAGCGGCCCATCAGACCGGCATCGGACGCGAAACGCACGAGCGGAATCACCGCGAGCGGCAATTGCAGGCTGAGCACCACCTGGGTAGCGACGAGCAGCGCGTTGGAGCCATGCTGGCCGAAGCTCGCGACGGCCACGAGCGCCGGGCCGATCGCCAGTCCGCGCGTAAGCAGCGCGCGCGCCCAGCGCGCCACCTTCAGCTTCAGAAAGCCTTCCATCACGGCCTGACCGGCGAGCGTTCCGGTGACAGTCGCGTTGAGACCGCACGCGAGCAGCGCCGACGCGAACGCGATGCCCGCCCAATGACTTCCGACGAGCGGCGCGATCAACCGATGCGCGTCCGCGAGATCATCGACCTTCGTGTAGCCCGCCGTATGGAACACCGCAGCGGCGACGATCAGGAGCGACGCATTGACGATGAACGCAATCGCGAGCGACGCGAACGTATCGATGTTCACGCCCTTCAGCGCGACGCCGATGGTTTCGTCATCGCGTTGCGGCGCATGGTCCTTGACCAGCGACGAGTGCAGATACAGGTTGTGCGGCATCACCGTCGCGCCGAGCACGCCGGCCGCGAGCCAGAGCATGCCGGCATCGCGCAGCAGCGCCGGCGGCGGTGTGAAGCCCGTCAGCGCCTCATGCCAGGCGGGATGCGCGAGTGCGAGCTGCACCACGAAGCAGAAGCTCACGAAGAGAATCAGCGCGGTGACTGCACGCTGCAAGGGCCGCTTGCCGCCGCGCTGCAGCGCGAGCATCGCGAAGGTGCCGACCGCCGAGCACAGCACGCCCGCCGTCAGCGAGAGCCCGAACAGCATCTGCAACGCGACCGCGCTGCCGACGACCTCCGCCACATCGCACGCGATGATCGCGACTTCGCACGCGAGCCATAACATGACGGTCGTGCGCCGGCTATAGCGTTCACGGCAAAGCTGCGCGAGATCGCGCCCGGTGACGACGCCCACGCGCGACGCGACCCATTGCAGCAGCATCCCCATCAGGCTCGCGAGCAGGACGACGAAGAGCAGTTGATAGCCGTAGCGGGCGCCGCTGGCAAGCGCCGTCGCCCAGTTGCCGGGGTCCATGTAGCCGACGGCGACGAGTGCGCCCGCGCCTGCGAAGGAGTACCAGCGGCCGCGCGAACGGCGGGGGCGGTCGTCGCGCGCGGAAGGCGTTGACGACGGCGCGCCGGACTTCGCGTCGGAAAGCTGGGCAAGCGCGGACGGATTGGTGTTCATGCGGACGTTGGCCTCGAATAGCGGTGCAACGGCGCACGCGGGCAGGCGGCTTCTTGCGCCGTGCCACGGCTGCGTGCGTTGCGGGTGCGGGATGGCGACGCTTCTTGCGACGCACGTCGAAATGGCTAGCAACGACTGTTCCGCTGGCTATTCGTCAGGCTGGCGGCCTTCCTCTTTCGGACGATGCCGGCGAGCGGGATCGCAGGAAAGGAACGGCCGTCATCCATCATGACATCGCATGGCGCCGGCACTGCGGCGCTCCACTTGCGCAGTGTGGCTTAATGAAGTGCCGCGGCGACGGATTAGGGGCTAAAATGCGCGCACTTTCCGAGGACGAGACGCTTCGCCCGTGTGCTTTGCGCGACAGGCGGCGCATTATTTTTTGTCTGCCTTCGGTTTAATGGTAGTTTTCGGGTTTTTAAGGGAGCCGCGGGCCGCACGCGCACGACGGACCCGCGCGGCGACGTCGTCGAGAAGTGGGAACAAGGGAGAAACGGGATGAACGGAAAACTGGCGGCTTGCGCTTCGAAGCGGTCCAAGCTCGGACAACTCGCGGGTGCGCTAGTATGCGCGGCCACGCTGCTTCCGCTCGCGGCATCGGCGAAAGATACGCAGCTCAACGTGTACAACTGGTCGGACTACATCGCCAAGGACACGATTCCCAACTTCACCAAGCAGACCGGCGTCAAGGTGAAGTACGACAACTACGACAGCGACGACACCCTGCAGGCCAAGCTGCTGACTGGCAATTCGGGCTACGACATCGTCGTGCCGACGAGCAACTACGCCGGCAAGCAGATCGCCGCGAACATCTTCTCGCCGCTCGACAAGTCGAAGCTGCCGAACCTCAAGTATCTGGATCCCGAACTGATGAAGCTCGTCGCGGGCGCGGACCCCGGCAACCAGTACTCGGTGCCCTGGGCTTACGGCACGACCGGCCTCGGCTATAACGTCGACAAGGCGAAACAGATTCTCGGCGCGAACACCGCGCTCAACAACTGGGACATTCTCTTCAAGCCCGAGAACATCTCGAAGCTGAAGGCGTGCGGCGTGTCGGTGCTGGATGCGCCCGACCAGATGTTCGCGGCGGCGCTGCACTACATGGGCAAGGATCCGATGAGCACGAATCCGGCCGATTATCGCGAAGCGCTCGCCATGCTCAAGAAGATTCGCCCGTACATCACGCAGTTCAACTCGTCCGGCTATATCAACGACATGGTCGGCGGCGACATCTGCTTTGCCTACGGCTGGTCGGGCGACGTCGTGATCGCGAAGCATCGCGCGATCGAGGCGAAGAAGCCGTTCAAGATCGAGTACTACATCCCGAAGGGCGGCGCGCCCGTGTGGTTTGACGTGATGGCGATTCCGAAGGACGCGAAGAACAAGGAAGCCGCGCACGAGTGGATCAACTACATCGAGACGCCGCAGGTGCACGCCGCGATCACGAACGCAGTCTATTACCCGAGCGCCAATCTCGAAGCGCGCAAGTACGTGGACAAGGACGTGGCGAACGATCCGGCCGTGTATCCGCCGCAGGACGTCATCAAGACCTTGTTCCTGCTCAAGCCGTTGCCGCCGGAGGTCCAGCGCCTGCAGACGCGGCTGTGGACCGAATTCAAGTCCGGCCGCTGAGTCGGGACAGCCGGTTATTCATTGAAACGACGAAGCCCTCGGACCTCCGGGGGCTTTGTTCGTGATCCGCCGAACGAAGGCGGGCTCGCGAACGACAGACGCAGGAGTCGAACAGGCAATCATGAGTGAGCAGTCGAGCGCGTTGAAGGCAGCGCCACAATCGGGGGGGCCGTCATCCGGCCAGAGCACGGGCGGCGACTTCGTGCGGATCGTCGATGTCGTGAAGAAGTTCGGCGAAACAGTGGCCGTGAAGGGCGTCAATCTGTCGGTGAGAAAGGGCGAGCTGTTCGCGCTGCTCGGCAGTTCCGGCTGTGGGAAGTCAACGCTTCTGCGCATGCTCGCGGGCCTGGAGTCCGTGACGGAAGGTCAGATTCTCATCGACGGCGACGACCTGGCGAAGATGCCGCCGTATCGCCGGCCGGTGAACATGATGTTCCAGTCGTATGCGCTTTTTCCGCATATGAGCGTGGAATCGAATGTTGCGTTCGGACTGAAGCAGGAAGGCGTGAAGGGCGGCGAGCTGAAGGACCGCGTGCATAACGCGCTGCAGCTCGTGCAGATGGCGCAGTACGCAAAGCGCAAGCCGCATCAGCTTTCGGGCGGGCAGCAGCAGCGCGTGGCGCTGGCGCGCAGCCTCGTCAAGCGCCCGAAGCTGTTGCTCCTCGACGAACCCATGTCCGCGCTCGACAAGCAGATTCGCCAGCGCACGCAGATCGAGCTCGTGAACATTCTCGATCAGGTGGGCGTCACGTGCATCATGGTGACGCACGATCAGGAAGAAGCCATGACGATGGCCAGCCGCATCGCCGTGATGAGCGAAGGCCGGATCGTCCAGCTTGGCACGCCGCATGAAGTCTACGAGTATCCGAACAGCCGCTTCTCGGCGCAGTTCATCGGCTCGACCAATCTCTTCGATGGCAATGTCGTCGAGGACGAGCCGGATCATATTTTCGTCGAATCGACGGAACTGCCCGTGCGTCTCTATGTGAGCCACGGCATCACCGGGCCGCTCGGCATGCCGGTGACGATCTCGGTGCGGCCGGAGCGCATCGCGCTCACGCGCAAGCCGCCCGAGGGCGCGTTCAACTGGGGCCGCGGCAAGGTCACGAACATCGCGTATATGGGCGGCTATTCGCTCTATCACGTGCTGCTCGAAAGCGGCAAGACGGTGGTCGCCAACGTGACGAGCCTTGCGCTCGGCGAGATCGATTCGCCGACCTTCGACGATGAAGTCTACGTGCGATGGAGCGCGCAGGCAGGCGTGGTGCTGACATCATGAAGACGATCGCCGAACGTCTTGGGCTTTCGGGCCGCACGGCGGTCATCGCGGGGCCGTATCTGTGGCTGCTGCTGCTCTTTTTCGTGCCGTTTCTGCTGGTCGTGAAGATCAGCTTCGCGGACAGCCAGTTGGGCATTCCGCCGTACACGGAACTGCTGACGCTGAAAGAAGGCGTGATGAACATCGCGCTCGATTTTTCTCACTACGCGTTCCTGCTGACCGACAACCTGTACTTCGCGACCTACATGAATTCGCTGCTGGTCGCGGCGGTTTCGACGGTGCTGTGCCTGCTGATCGGCTATCCGATGGCGTATTACATCGCGCGGTCGAATCCCGAAACGCGCAATCTGTTGTTGATGGCCGTGATGCTGCCGTTCTGGACGTCGTTTCTGATTCGCGTGTATGCGTGGATCGGCATTCTGAAGAACAACGGATTACTGAATAACTTCCTGATGTCGATCGGACTGATTCATACGCCGATCGAGCTGTATCACACGAATATCGCGGTATATATCGGCATGGTGTATTCGTACTTGCCGTTTCTCGTGATGCCGCTTTACGCGCATCTCGTGAAAATGGATCTGACCTTGCTCGAGGCCGCCTACGATCTCGGCGCGAAGCCGTGGAAGGCGTTCGTGCAGATCACGCTGCCGCTGTCGAAGAACGGCATTATCGCGGGCTGTCTGCTCGTGTTCATTCCGGCGGTGGGCGAGTATGTGATTCCCGAATTGCTCGGCGGCGCCGATACGCTGATGATCGGCCGCGTCATGTGGAACGAGTTCTTCGATAACGCCGACTGGCCGATGGCCTCCGCCGTCACCTGCGCGATGGTCCTGCTGCTGCTCGTGCCGATGGCGCTCTTTCAGCACTTCCAGGCGAAGCAACTGGAGCAGAAACGATGATCAAGCCGAGCCGTTCGCTACAGATCACCTCGCTCGGGATCGGATTTGCGTTCCTGTATATCCCGATCATCAGCCTGATCGTCTATTCGTTCAACGACTCGCCGCTCGTCACGGTGTGGACGGAGTTTTCGTTGAAGTGGTATCGCGCGTTGTGGACCGACGACGAGCTCATCAACGCAGCGTGGCTGTCGCTGCGCATCGCGTTCTTGACGGCGTGCGCGTCGGTCGTGATCGGCACGTGGGCGGGCTTCGTCCTCGCGCGCATGGGGCGCTTTCGCGGCTTCACGCTGTACACGGGCATGATCAACGCGCCGCTCGTGATTCCCGAGGTCATCCAGGGCATCTCGCTCCTGCTGCTGTTCGTCGAGATGGCGAAGCTCATCGGCTGGCCGGCGGGGCGCGGGTTCTTCACTATCTGGGTCGGGCACGTGATGCTGTGCATCTCGTATGTGGCGATCATCGTGGAATCGCGTGTGCGGGAGCTGAATCCGTCGCTGGAAGAGGCGGCGCTGGATCTCGGCGCGACGCCGCTGCGCGTGTTCTTTTCGATTACGCTGCCGCTGATTTCGCAGGCGCTGGTGGCGGGATGGCTTTTGTCGTTCACGTTGTCGATCGACGATCTCGTGTTGTCGGCGTTCCTGTCCGGACCGGGCTCGACGACGCTGCCGCTCGTGGTGTTCTCGCGCGTGCGGCTCGGATTGAATCCGGAGATGAACGCGCTCGCGACGTTGTTCATCGCGCTGGTGACGGTAGGGGTGATCGCCGCGAATTACTTCATGCAAAGGAGCGAGAGAAGGCGGCTCGCGGCGGTGATGTGATTGCGAAAGCGGCCCGTGCGGGACGGGCCGCTTCCTATGACGCTCACGCGTGAGCCATATGCCGCCCGAACGTCGCGGCATCCGTATTGGTTCCGCACAGCAGCACGCCCACGCGCTTGCCTTGCAGGCGCTCGCGCAGCGGGCCGAGGAGAGCCGCCGTGGCCGCAGCGCACGCCGGCTCGACCGCGAGCTTCAGTTCGTTGAACAACTGCTGCATCCCGCGCCGCAATTCACCGTCCGACACGGTGACGACTTCATCGATATGCCGCCGGCAAAGCTCGTAGCTGTACTGCTCGGTATGCGGCGCCATCAGCGAATCGGCGATGCTTTGCATCGCGCCCATCTTCACCGTATGGTTCGCCGCGAAGCTGCGGCTCATCGCGTCGGCGCCTTCCGGCTCCACGCCGTACACATGCAGTGACGGATTGGCGAGGCGCATTGCCGTCGATACCCCCGCAGCCAGTCCGCCGCCGCCGATCGGCAGAATCACCGCTTCCAGGTCCGGCGCCTGCGACGTCCATTCGTAGCCGAGCGTCGCCGTCCCCAGCACCGTGCGATAGCCATTGAACGGATGCACGAAGAAGCGTCCTTCTTCCGCTTCGATGCGCCGCACGATCTCGAATGCTTCGGCGACGTTTTCCGCGAACACGACTTCCGCGCCGTAGCGACGGCACAGCGCGATGCGCGTCGGACTCGCGTTCTTCGTGATGACCACCTTCGCGCTCACTTCCATGCGATGCGCCGCGTACGCGACCGCGACCGCATGATTGCCCGCCGATACACACGTCACGCCGGCGGTGCGCTCGTCGCTGTTGAGTGCGAGGATGTTCGAGATCGCGCCGCGCGCCTTGAACGAGCCGCTCGCCTGCAGCAGTTCGAACTTGAACGTGACCGGCGTGCCTTCGAGCGTCGGAAAGTCCTGGCGCTCGAAGACCGGCGTGCGCATGACCCAGGGCATCAGGGCCATGTGCTGCTCGGCGATGTCGTCGAGCGTGGGAATGGGTGTTCCGTCGATTGTATTGTCGGAATGCTGCGTGGCTGTGGACATGGCTCTCGTTGATCCGAAGGTTCAGCGCGCCTGCGCTTCGACCGACATGCTGTGAATGAACTTGCCGAGGAACGCCTCGCACGCGGCGAGCTGTTCGAGCGCGACGTATTCGTTCGCTTTGTGAGCCTGTTCGATGTTGCCCGGCCCGCACACGATGCTCGGTACACCGGCGAGCGCGAAGAGGCCCGCTTCGGTGCCATAGGCGACCTTGCGTTTCTCCTGGTTCTCGGTGAGCGCGCGCACGAGCTGCGTGATGGCGGCCTGTTCGGTCGCGTCGAGTCCCGGCGCGGAGGCGATCTTCGAGAATTCGATCGCTGCGTTGCCGTTTTCCTTCAGCATCTTCGGCACGAGCGTCTCGCGCGCATACGACTCGATGCGCGCGAAGATGCGCTCGGGGTCCATCGTCGGCAGGTTGCGGAACTCGAAGTCGAAGCTGCATTCGGCGGGCACGGTGTTGAGCGCATTGCCGCCCTTGATCGTGCTCGTTTGCGCGGTGGTGAAGGGCACGTCGTAGAGTTCGTCGAACGGACCCTGGGCGCGGAATTCATCGGCGACGTCGCGGATGAAGCAGATGAGCCGCGCGGCGTATTCGATCGCATTGAGGCCTTTCGGCGTCAGCGACGAGTGGGCCGCCGCGCCGCGCACGCAGCATCGGAATGCGTTGATGCCCTTGTGCGCGATGATGGGGCGCATCGACGTGGGTTCGCCGACGATGCAGCCATCGGGACGCACGCCGCGCTTTTGCAGGTCGGCGATCATCAGCGGAGCGCCGGCGCAGCCGATTTCTTCATCGAAGGAGAGCGCGAAGTGGATAGGCTTCGCGAGTCTGGTCGCCTGCATTGTCGGCAGCATGGCGAGGGCGGCGCCGATGAAGCCTTTCATGTCGCAGGTTCCGCGGCCGTAGAGCAGGCCGTCGCGCACTTCGGGCTTGAACGGATCGCTCGCCCAGTCCTGGCCGTCGACCGGGACGACATCCGTATGACCTGACAGTACGATGCCGCCGTTCGTTTGGCCGTCGTGCGCGGGGACGGTTGCGAAGAGGTTGGCCCATTGGCCGCGCGGATCGGTCGTGATCGTCGATTCGATGCCTGCGGCGCGCAGGTCGTCGCGCACCGTTTCGATCAGGCCGAGGTTCGGGTTGCGGCTCACCGTGTCGAAGGAGACTAGCCGTTCGATCCACGGCAGGGATTTCGGATTTTCTTGCGTTCGGGATTCGGCGTGCGCCGGGTCAGCGACATGGGACATTTTTTTACTCCTGGGGTTCGGGTCGATCATAGCGCAAAGTTTTTTTGCTGGCCCGCAGGAAGGGTTTCTTGCCGTTGCTCGGCTACGGATTGGTCTCTGGTTATTGGGCTTGCTTGTCGGTGAGCCTTGCTTGTCGGTGAGCTTGATGTCGCGTCGGTCTATTAGTGCGCCCCTCCCCGGGGCGGGGGTCACTTTCTTGGCTGTCGACCAGAGTTGGCGCTTTAGCGCCTTACTCTGGTCCCATGCAAAGAAAGTAACCAAAGAAAGCAGCTTTTCTGGCCCAAAGCAGTCACTGTTTGGTCACTCCATAGAACATCGGTGGCACTCAGCTTGACAGAGCCCTGAATCACCTTCCACGCCCACTGACCATTTACGTCCTCCGAGCCCCTTGGCTCGTTAACACCGCAGGGAGGGGCGCACTAATTAGCCCGACACGAACACAAGCTCAACGAAGCAACAACATTCAACGCCCAATGACCGCCGGCTGCCGAACCGGCGCCCCCAACGCGCGCAGCGTCTCCTTGACCGTCGCAATCCGCACAGCCAAATCTGGACTCCGGGATTCGATCCTCAACTTATCCTGCCCAGCAAGCTTGATGTGCTTATGCTTCTGCACCATCTCGATGATCCGCATCGCATCGATCGGCGGATTCGGCACGAACTGCATCGAGATGGAAAGCTCCGCAGCATCGATCTTCGAAATGCCGAGCGGCTTGGCCGCGAGCCGCAACCTGTGCGTCTCCACCAGCGCATGCGCCTGCGCCGGCAACTTGCCAAAACGGTCCACCAACTCTTCGAGAATGCCATCGATCGCATCGCTCGATTCGCAATTCGCAAGCCGCTTGTACAACGACAGCCGCTCCTGTACATCGCCACAATATTCCGCAGGAAGAATCGCCGGCGCGTGCAGGTTGATCTCCGTCGTCGCCGCAAGCGGCGCATTGAGATCAGGCTCACGCCCGTCCTTCAGCGCGCGTACCGCATCGTTGAGCATGTCCGTATAAAGCTGGAAGCCGATCTCGTGAATCTCGCCCGACTGCTTGTCGCCCAGCACTTCGCCCGTGCCGCGAATCTCGAGGTCGTGCATCGCAAGATAAAAGCCCGAGCCCAATTCCTCCATCTGCTGAATCGCCTCCAGACGACGCTGCGCCTGCTTCGTAAGCGACTGCGGATCATGAACCAGCAAATATGCATACGCCTGGTGATGCGACCGTCCAACCCGCCCGCGCAACTGATGCAACTGCGCAAGGCCGAACTTGTCCGCGCGGTGCATGAGGATCGTATTCGCGCTCGGCACGTCGATGCCCGTCTCGATGATCGTCGTACACAACAGCACATTGGCACGCTGTCCGACGAAATCTCGCATCACGCGCTCCAGTTCGCGCTCATGCATCTGTCCATGCGCCACCGCTATACGCGCCTCGGGCACGAGCGCCTCGAGCATCGCGCGCCGGTTCTCGATCGTCTCCACCTCGTTATGCAGGAAGTACACCTGTCCGCCGCGCTTCAGTTCGCGCAGCATCGCCTCGCGGATCACGCCGTCGTCCTCGCGCCGCACGAACGTCTTGATCGCAAGACGCTTCTGCGGCGCAGTGGCGATCACCGAGAAATCGCGCAAGCCCTCCAGCGCCATGCCGAGCGTGCGGGGAATCGGCGTCGCGGTGAGCGTCAGCACATCGACCTCGGCACGCAACGCCTTCAGCGCCTCCTTCTGACGCACGCCGAAGCGATGCTCCTCGTCGATGATCACGAGCCCCAGCCGCTTGAACTTCACATCGCCCGACAACAGCTTGTGCGTGCCGATCACGATATCGACCGTGCCTTCGTTGATCTGCTGCACCGCCGTCGACACTTCCTTGCCGGTCCGGAAGCGCGATAGTTCCGCGATGCGCACCGGCCAGTCGGAGAAGCGGTCTGTAAACGTCTGCGTGTGCTGTTCGGCGAGCAGCGTGGTAGGCGAAAGAATCGCGACCTGCTTGCCGCCCATCACCGCGATGAACGCCGCGCGCAACGCGACTTCCGTCTTGCCGAAGCCGACATCGCCGCAGACGAGACGATCCATTGGCTTGCCGCTCGTCATGTCCGCAATCACCGATGCAATCGCCGCCGCCTGGTCCGGCGTCTCCTCGAAACCGAAGCTCTCCGCGAACTTCGTGTAATCGCGCGGTTCGAGCTTGAACGCAAAGCCTTCACGCGACGCCCGGCGCGCATAGAGGTTGAGCAATTCGGCTGCCGTGTCGCGAATCTGCTGCGCAGCCTTGCGCTTCGCCTTGTCCCATTGACCCGAACCGAGCTGGTGCAGCGGCGCGCTCTCCGGGTCCGCGCCGCTATAGCGCGAAATCACATGCAGCTGCGCGACCGGCACATACAGCTTCGATTCGTTCTGATACTCCAGGTGCAGAAACTCAGTCTCGCCTTCGCCGAGGTCCATCGACACGAGACCCATGTATCGGCCGATGCCATGCTGCGCATGCACGACCGGATCGCCGACCTTGAGTTCCGCGAGGTCGCGCACCATCGAATCGACATTGCTGGCCTGTTCCTGGCGACGGCGCCCCGCGCGGCGCGCAAGCGGTCCATATAGTTCGGTTTCCGTAATAATGGCGAGCTTTTCTGCCGGCAAGGCAAAGCCGTTCGCCAGCGGCGCAATGCCGAGCGTGAACTTCGCATCGGCGGTGAGCCACTCCTGAAACGTATCGTGCAGCTCGCCACGCAAGCCGTTATCCGCGAGCAATTGCTGGATCGTCTCGCGCCGGCCCGCCGATTCCGCGACCAGCATCACACGATTTTCAGTCTGATGCAGATAATGACGCAGCGCGAGCAGCGGCTCCTCCGCGTGACGGTCGATCGCGAGACCCGGCAAGGGCACGGCCCAGCCGCCTTCGGGCGCCGCCGGAAACTTCAGTTGCGCGAAGGGCTTCGCGAACGTGAAGAAGTCGTCGTCGGTCAGGAACAGACGGCGCGGTTCGAGAAGCGGCCGCTCGCGGTCGTGCGAGAGGAAGTCGTAACGTTGCTTCGTGTCGTGCGTGAAGCGCTTGATCGCGGCATCGAGGTCGCCGATGAACGCAAGCTGCGAGCCTTGCGGCAGATAGTGGAAGAGCGTCGCGGTCTCGTCGAAAAAGAGCGGCAGGTAGTATTCGATGCCCGCCGACGGCACGCCGTTGCCGATGTCCTTGTAGATCTGCGAGCGGCTCGGATCGCCCTCGAAGACTTCGCGCCAGCGGCTGCGGAACGCGGTGCGCGCTGCTTCGTCGAACGGAAATTCGCGGCCCGGCAGCAGGCGCACATCCTTCACCGGGTAGAGGCTGCGCTGCGTGTCGGGATCGAAGGCGCGGATGGAATCCACCTGATCGTCGAACAAGTCGATGCGATACGGCAGCGGCGAACCCATCGGATAAAGGTCGATGAGCGATCCGCGCACGCAATATTCGCCCGGCCGCACGACCTGGCTTACGTGCTCGTAGCCCGCGAGCGTCAGTTGCGCCTTCAGCTTCGCTTCGTCGAGGCGCTCGCCCTGCGTGAACGAGAACGTGTACGCCGCGAGGAACGATGCCGGCGGCATCCGGTACAGCGCGGTCGTCGCGGGAACGATGAGAATGTCGCAGCGTCCTTCGCCGAGATCGTGAAGCGTGGCGAGGCGTTCGGAGACGAGATCCTGGTGCGGCGAGAACGTGTCGTAAGGCAGCGTTTCCCAGTCGGGCAGCAGGCGCACGCGGGCATCGGGCGCGAAGTAGGGCAGTTCGGCGGCGAGGCGCTGGGCATCGACCGCGCTCGCGCAAACCACCGTCAGAAGAGGCACGGCTTCGCGATGAGCGGCGCGATATCGCGCGATGGCGAGCGCATCCGACGAGCCGGATGCGCCGTCGAACACGAAACGCTGACCTGCCTTGACGAGCGCGATGGGGGAATTGGACTGCGCGTTGACGGCTTTCGAGGACATAAGGTGTGCATTGAACCGCCCGCACGCAGCGCATGAAAAGCTGCGCGCCGGACGTGGTCGCGAAAGACCTATTATAAAATCCGGGCTTCACTTTGACTTGGCCACATGATTCTCTCGTGACTTCGCCCGCCGCCCCGTCTACCACTGCGCGTCTCTACGCGCTGATTCCCTGCGCCGGCACCGGCAGCCGGTCCGGCGCGCCGATGCCGAAGCAATACCAGACGGTCGCGGGCCGGCCGATGCTCGGCTACACGCTCGCCGCATTCGACGCGTGCCCCGAATTCTCGCAGACCCTCGTCGTGCTCGCACCGGACGATCATCATTTCGACGCGCGCCGCTTCGCCGGGCTGCGCTTCGTCGTGGAGCGTCGCGGCGGGGCGTCGCGGCAGGCGTCGGTGTACAACGGGCTCGTCGCGTTGCGCGAATTCGGCGCGCGCGACGACGACTGGGTGCTCGTGCACGACGCCGCGCGTCCCGGCATCACGCCGGCGCTGATCCGAAAGCTCGTCGCGGAACTGCGCGACGATCCCATCGGCGGCATTCTCGCGCTGCCGGTCGCGGATACGCTCAAGCGCGTCGCAGCGAACATGCCCGATGCGCCGTCGAACGGGCCGCGCATCGCCCGCACGGAATCCCGCGACGGCTTGTGGCAGGCGCAGACGCCGCAGATGTTCCGCGTCGGCATGCTGCGCGAAGCGATCGAGCGTGCGCGGCACGACGGCCACGATCTCACCGACGAAGCCAGCGCGATCGAATGGCTCGGTCACTCGCCGAAGCTCGTGCAGGGCAGCCTGCGCAACTTCAAGGTCACTTATCCGGAAGACTTCGGTCTCGCCAGCGCGATCCTCTCCGCACCGGCTTGATCGCCGCCACGACCGGATCGCTCACTTTCTACTGCAAGGGTTGCATCGATGGATTTCAGAATCGGACAGGGATACGACGTGCATCAGCTCGTCGAAGGACGAGAGCTCATCATCGGCGGGGTGAAGATTCCGTACGAACTCGGCTTGCTCGGGCACTCCGACGCCGACGTGCTGCTGCACGCCATCACCGATGCGCTCTTCGGCGCGGCCGCGCTCGGCGATATCGGCCGGCATTTTCCGGACACGGCGACGGAGTTCGCGGGCGCTGACAGCCGCGTCCTGCTGCGCGAAGCGGCGAAGCGCGTGTCCGAAGCGGGCTTCGCGATTGCTAACGTCGACAGCACGGTGATCGCTCAGGCGCCCAAGCTCGCGCCGCATATCGAGGCGATGCGCGGAAACATCGCAGCGGACCTCGATCTGCCGGCCGACCGCGTGAACGTGAAGGCGAAAACCAACGAGAAGCTCGGCTATCTGGGCCGCAAGGAAGGCATCGAGGCGCAAGCCGCGGTGCTCCTGCGCCGTACGTCGATCGATCACTGAGCGGCACACGCCGCGCTTCGGAGCAGCGCGGCGTTCTTCGGCGCCTTACTTCGCCTCCGCCGCGATCGTCAGCGCGACCGCGCCGATCACCGCGGCGATGCGGCCGACATCGCGCAGTTGCGTCGTCGTCATGCCTTCGGTCACGAGATTTTCGTAGTGCGACTTCACGCAGAAGTGGCACTTGCCGATGATCGACGCCGCGAGCGCATACATCTCGAAGCGCCGCTTGTCCACGCCGCCATGCGACGCATACGCGTTCATCCGCAAGCCGGCCGGCTGGGTCTTGAGATCGGCGTTGTCGGCCATCTCCAGATACGGATACCACACGTTGTTCATGCCCATCAGCGCGGCGGCGGTCAGCGCGGCATTGGTCTCTTCGGGCGACAGCACGCCCGCATTGCGGATGATGTCCACGAGTCTCGTCGCCTTGGCCGCATAAGCCGCGGCGAGCGCGACGCCGACCGCGTCATTGCCCTGAAGCGAGGAACGGGCGATGGTGCCGTCAACGTTCAGGCGAATATCCTTCGCGTAATCGGGGACCAGCTCCTTGATCGAGGAAAGGAATTCCACTGACTTCTCCTATTCGATGAACTTCCGTGGCGTTCGATGGCGACAAAAAACCCGCCGGCTTCCGAGCGAACGCTCGAAAGAGGGCGGGCTTCATGCACGAGGCTCGATGTATGGCGCTCAGAGCGTCGCGCCGCCGACCGCGCGGTTGCACGGGCAGAGTTCGTCGGTCTGCAGGCCGTCGAGAATGCGCAGCACTTCTTCGGGATTGCGGCCCACGTTCAGATTGTTCACGGACACGTGCTGAATGACGTTGTCCGGATCGACGATGAACGTCGCGCGAAGCGCCACGCCCGCTTCCTTGTCGCGCACGCCGAGCTGATCGATGAGTTCGCCCTTCACGTCGCCGAACGAATAGTGGTTCAGCTTATTGAGGTCCTTGTGCTCGCGGCGCCATGCGAGCTTGACGAATTCGTTGTCGACGCTGCCGCCCAGCAGGACGGCGTCGCGGTCTTCGAAATCGTTAGCGAGCTTGCCGAATTCGACGATTTCGGTCGGGCAGACGAAGGTGAAGTCTTTCGGATAGAAGTAGATGATCTTCCACTTGCCCGGAAAGGACTGCTCGGTAATTTCCTCGAACGCGGACTGGCCGTTCTCTTCGTGGTTGTTGAAACCCGGCTTTGCAGCGGTGACGGTGAATGCTTCGACTTTATCGCCAACGGTCTTCATGCAAACGCTCCTGTGTTCGTTGAATGGACAACTCAAGCCAAACTACCGGAAAGCCGCAACGCGAGAATGACACCGCCTGGACGGTCGCCGCGCGTCGAACCGGAACATCATAACTCCGCGAATTCGAGGCTTCAAAAGTTTATGCCTAATGAAGCGGATAGGTTTTTCGAATGGGTGTCGCTCGGTCGCTCAGTCGCGCGGACCGTCGAACCTCGCGTTCTTCATGTGCGGAAAGTCGATCGTCACTTCGAAGCCCGGCAGCGGCGTGCGATTGCGCAGTCGCAACGTGCCCCGCTGGCGCGTGACGAGCCGCTGAACGATCGCCATGCCGAGGCCGGTGCCGTTCGCCTGCGTGCGCGCCGTGTTGACGCGATAGAAGGGCCGCGTGATCAGCCCGACCTGATCGTCGGGGATGCCGCCGCCTTCGTCCATTACCGAAAGCTCGACTCTGCCGTGCACGACGCGCGTTTGCAGCGTGATCCGCGCGATGTCGTCGCGTTCGCTGCGGCCGTATTTGCGCGCGTTTTCGAGCAGATTGCCGACGACGCGCCGCGCATCGGTCGGATCGCCCTCGATGATCGCTCCCGGCGCGAGGTCCGTGCGCATCACGACGCCGTCATCGGCCTGAAAGCGCGCGGCGAGCTCGCCCGCGATCATCGACAGATCGACGGCCTCGGGCATGCGCTGCATCGGCCGCGCATAGTCGAGAAAGCGCCCGATGATCATGTCCATCTGCTCGATGTCGTCGATCATCGCGAGTTTCGTCGCTTCGTCCGACGGGCTCATCTCGGTTTCCAGACGCAGGCGCGCAAGCGGCGTGCGCAGGTCGTGCGAAATGCCCGCGAGCATCAGCGCGCGATCGGCCTCCAGCTGCTCGAGGTTCTGCACCATCTGGTTGAAGCTGCGATTCGTCTCCGCCGCGACGCCCATGCCGCGATCGGGCAGCGGTTCGGGAGACTGTCCCGAGCCGACCTTGCGCGCCGCGAGCGCCAGGCGCGCGAACGGCCGGTTCACGAGGCTCGTGATGAACGCCGCGCCGAACAGCGACAGCGCGAGCGCGAACACGCCCCAGCCGGCCCATTGAAGGCCCGTGACGGTGTCGAGCTGGTCGCGGTCGAGCGCGACCCAATAGTCGTCGTCGTCGATCTTGAAGCTGATCCACACGCCGGGAATGTCGTTCACCGACTGCGCGATGATCGTGTCGTTGCCGAGCCGGCCGCGCACGTCGCGCTCGATCAGCCGGTTGAGCGATTCGTCGGGCTGCAGACGATATTTGTCCGTCGTCTCGCGCGGGTACACCCGCACGCCCTCGTTGCTTTCGAGGTCCTGAAGCAGCGCGCGGCGCAGGTCGGGATCGGAATAGAGAAGGGCCGTGCGCGTGAGCTTGACGACGGCGACGAGTTGAAGCGCCACGCGCTGCGCGCGCGGCTCCCGCTCGATCACGCGAAAGCTCTGGAACCACGCGGTGAGACTGACCGCGATCAGCAGCGCGATCAGCGCGAAGGTTCGCCAGAACAGGCCGCCGAACGCAAGCGCCAGTAGCCGCCTGTCGATGCGCATGGGTCTATCGGGTTCCGCCCGGTGAAGGAGATAAAGCGTATCGGACTCGCTGAAGAAGCGTGCGAAGGCTCAGGCCGCGCCGTCGGGGATGAAGACATAACCGAGACCCCACACCGTCTGGATGAAGCGCGGGCTGCTCGGGTCCGGCTCGATCAGCTTGCGCAGACGCGAAATCTGCACATCGAGGCTGCGGTCGAACACTTCGTATTCACGGCCGCGTGCAAGCTCCATCAGCTTTTCACGCGAAAGCGGCTGGCGCGGATGGCGCGCGAACACTTTCAGCACCGAGAATTCGCCGGTGGTCAGCGGGATCTCCTGACCGTTCTTCGTGAGCGTGCGCGTGGCGAGATTCAGCGCGAATTCGCCGAACTCGAACACCTCGGTGGTTTCCGACGGCGCGCCCGGCAGTTCGGACGGCGTTTGCCGGCGCAGCACCGCATGAATGCGCGCGACGAGTTCGCGCGGGTTGAACGGCTTCGGCAGATAGTCGTCAGCGCCCATTTCCAGGCCGACGATGCGATCGACATCCTCACCCTTCGCGGTGAGCATGATGATCGGCGTGCGATCGTTGCTGCCGCGCAGACGCCGGCAGATGGAAAGGCCGTCTTCGCCGGGCAGCATCAGGTCGAGCACGAGCAGGTCGAAGCGCTCGCGCACCCAGAGCTTGTTCATCGACGGCGCATTTTCGGCGACATATACGTTGAAGCCCTGTTCGCCGAGATAGCGCCGCAGAAGATCACGCAGGCGAGGATCGTCGTCGACTACGAGGATTTTTGAAGGGTTCTTGGTTTCCATGGATGCATCTTAGCGCGTTTGTTCAAACGCCGAGTTTGTAGCAAAAGCGAGTGTAACAGTCCGTTACAAAATTTACGGGGCCTGTGGCACGCCTCTTATCATCCGTGCGTACACTGCTTTACCTTGGCCCGCCATTCGGTAGATACTCCATTAGACCAATGCGTCGCGCGGCATGTCCCGCCTGCGTGAAAGCGTGAAAGGAATGAGGCTGTCCGGTTGTCGAGCAACGAAGGGAACAACATGAAGGGAGCGCGGCAGCGCGGACCTGTGCGCAGCAGGCGCATCTCCAGAAAGACGCTACTCGCAAGTGCGCTCTATGCCGTACTGAGCGCGCAGCATGCCTATGCGCAACCTTCGGGCTCGGCCGGTTCCGTCAGCACGATCAGCCGCGCCGTCCTTACGCCGGATAGCCGCTCGGACGGCAAGATCGTCCGCGCGCAGCAGCGCAGCGGCAAGGGTTCCGGCAAGCGCAATAGCGACAGCAAGCAGCCCGTGCTTCAACCCGTACAGCAGGTTGACGATACCCCGCCCGCGCGTCCGCCGCGGCACACGGTGATGACCGCCGACGAGCGCCGACTCTTGCGCCAGCACATCGAAGAGGCCGTGCGCGATCTCTATAAACGCTGAACCTGACAGGGGCGAACGCGATGAACCGACGTGATTTCCTGTCGATCGCGGGCGCGCTGGCGGCAGCGCCGATGCCGGCCGCAGCCGCGCTGACGGCGGCGCGTGCGGACGGCGCGATCAAGGCGCTGATTCTCGTCGACTTCAACGGCGGCAACGACGGCCTCAACACGGTCATTCCGATCGCGGACGAGCGCTATCGCGCGCTTCGGCCGACGCTTCATATTCCCCGCGACAGAGCTTTGCGTCTCGATGACCGCACGGGGCTTCACCCGTCGCTGCGTCCGTTGATGCCCGCGTGGAATGCGGGCGAATGGGCGATCGTGCAAGGCGTCGGTTATGCGCAGCCGAGCCGCTCGCATTACCGCTCGCAGCAGATCTGGAACACGGCGTCGGACGCGGACGACTATCGTCGCGAGGGCTGGCTCGCGCGATCGATTGCATTGCGAATGCACACGTTCGGCACGGCGGAAGCGGGACCGTTTCCGGCTGGCGTCGACGCATCGCAACTGCACTTGCCTTTCGACATGCGTTCGTTCGCGGCATCGTGCGAAGCGGCTGCGCGTGCGGTCCACGCGAGCCGTGCGCAGAAGGGCGTCACCGTGATCCGCCTCGCGCTGAACGGCTTCGATACGCACGAGCATCAGGCAGCACGGCACGCATCGTTGCTCGCGCAGTTCGCTGATGGCATCGCTTCCTTGCGCGAGACGTTGACGGCGAGCGGTGAGTGGCGTCGCACGCTCGTGATGACTCGTTCGGAGTTCGGACGATCCGCGCACGAGAACGACGCTCGCGGCACCGATCACGGCGCGGGCGCGCCGCATTTCCTGCTGGGCGGCGCGGTGCGCGGCGGCTTGTTCGGCGACGCACCGAAGCTCGATCAGCTCGACGCGGACGGCGGCGTGCCGGCTTCCGTTGACTTCAGGCGGCTTTGCGCGACGGTGCTCGACGCGTGCTGGAGCGTGGCGTCGGCGCCGGTCATCGGGCGGTCGTTCGAGCCGCTGCCGTTCGTGCGCGTGTAGCGCCTATCGCGTTCGCCAGGTGATCCACAGTTTGCGGATCGGCGTGAGCGAGATGCGCTGATGCAGCACCTGAAAGCCTTCCCGTTCGATTTCAACCAAACGCGCCTGAGACAGCGCCGCCTGCGCACGCAGCACGCGCTGCGATGCGCGCTCGGCGTGCGGGATGGCGGCAAGCGCATCGTCGAGCGAACGGCGGGCGCGTTCTGTCTGAAAGCGCATGAGATCGGAAAAGGCGTCGCTGTACTTGCGATTGATGATGTCCGCCGCCGTCACGTTGAAACGCTGCAACTCGTCGATGGGCACGTAGATGCGTCCGTTGCGCGCGTCGTCGCCGATTTCCTGCACGCGTTCGGCGAGCAGCAGCGCCGCGCCGAGCGGCGCGGCCCATGACGCGGCGTCCGCGGGATCGCGCGCCGTGGCGCTCGCGACGGCCGTGCCGAACGCGCCGCCCGTCTGATCCAGGTAACGCCGCAGGCCGGGCCAGTCGAGATAGCGCGCCTGGTCGAGGTCCATGCGGAAGCCATCGACGAGCGCCGCAAGCGCCGCGCGCAACGCGGCATCCAGCGGACTGCCGGGCGGGCAGTGCGCCCGCAGCGCCTTCGTGACCGGATGCGTCGGCTCGCCGGCATCGAGCTTGCCGAGTTCGGCTTGCCACCACGCGTGCTTGGTGCGGCCGATGGTCGGATCGCTGGTTTCCTTCACCGTCTCTTCCAGTTCCCGATACAGCGCATATAGCGCGGTCAGGAGCGGCTGACGCGCGGCGGGCGCGCGGCGCAGCGCATAGTACGTACTGGAGCCTTCGGGGGCGGCCTTTTTCTGGCAGTAATCGTCGAAGTTCACGGAGAGGGCGTGTGGGATGTGCAATGGAAGCGAGGCGGCGGCCATTTTATCCGGCCGGGCGATGCAGCGCAGCCCGAGCGATGCCGACCGCGCGGGTCCAGCGACGGCCGCGAGCCGATGTGCGCCCACCCACCGACGATGCGCGCGGCCCGCGCAACACTGCGCAAGACACGTGAAAACGCAAACCGACCGGAGACGACAATGGCCCTCAGCAAGACGGAGAACAAGCAGTTCGGCGACAAGTGCGTGCCGTTCCTCGTGAGAAGCGTGGCGAAGGATTTCGGCTTCGACTTTCGCGTGTGTCCGCGTCAGATGAGCGTCTCGCCGACGCTCGGGCTGCATATCACGGCCGCGCGCCGGGCGGACGCGAAGCTGTCGTATCCGCTCAACGTGTTCGTGCACTGGGAGCCGTCGAGCGTGCGGCGCTTCCTGTCGCATATCGACAGGCCGTTCGCGGCCGCGCAGGCCAGCGAGCGAGTCGCGGAGGAAATCAGGAAGCGGATGGGCCAGCCGGGCTTCGACTTCGCCGGGCGATCGCAGGCTAAAGGCGAAGTGATGATGGTGGAAGTGGGCGATATCGTGCTGTAGCGCACGCGCCTGAAAAACAAAAACCCCTTTGCGGATCAAAGGGGTTCGTGTGGTGCGAGGAGGGGGACTCGAACCCCCACACCATTGCTGGCGTCAGGACCTAAACCTGGTGCGTCTACCAATTTCGCCATCCTCGCAGCACGGCGGCTTTGCCGCCGCCGTGTCCGGCACCGGTCCACTGTGCCAAGCCGCGAATTCTAACGCATTCGTCAGGCGATGTCTGCCAATTTGCGTCGCATGAATCCGTGCGAGGCGTTGGACGCGGCCTGTCCATGAAGGACGAATGACAGTCCATATCCGCCATGCGTGCGTGGCGATTGCGGCCCCGCACACGTCTGCCTAGAATCACGTCATCCTCGCCTCTCGCAGACACCTCGCTCTCATGACCCGCAACGCGCGCAATCGCTTCGTCGCATGGCTCGGCATCGCCGCCATGTGGCTCGCCATTGTCGCGCCGGTCATCAGCCAGAGCATGGCCGCTCGCAACGGAGCGCTCGATACCGAAGCCGCATTCTGCACCGTCGATACGCTGCCGCGCGTCTTCGCGACCGCGGATGAGCACGCTCACCATCATCTCGACGCGGACAACACGCTCGCTGACAACGTCGAAGCCGAAGCCGAAGCCGGCGAACACGCCGCCCACGCGTCTCATGCCGACGCCGGTGAACACGCCGGCCACTTCGACGCCTGTTCGTATTGCGGGCTCCTGGCGCATCATCTGCCGGTCGTATTCGCGGCTTCGCATGCGGTCGCATCAACGGAGCGTGTCGCGCGCGCGACGCCGGTCGCCGCTCACGATCCCGTCAGCACGAAGTCCTTCAACGCCGCCGCACCGCGCGCGCCTCCTGTCCTTTCCTGAAGCCGTCTCCCGTCCGATCGCGTAGTCGTTCGTCCGGCGCATGAGCGCGCGGGCGATGCGGTCGCTCGTCAGCTCTTTCAGGAATCCACGATGTTCACGCTCCTCAAGCGAGCGCGCCGGCATTCGCGCCGTCGCGCCGTCACGCCATGGCGCGCGGCTTTGCCGTTGTCGCTGATGGCCCATGCCGCATGGTCGGCAACACCGGTCGCCGCCACCGCCACGCCCAACGCCGATACCGGCTCGCCCGCGTCCGAAGCGGAAACCGCGCTTGCGCCCGTCGTCGTGACGGCGCAGTCATCCTCGACGGTGCGCTCGCCGCTCGATCCGAACCTGCCCGCCAGCGTCAACACCGTCACCGCCGATCAGTTCCAGTACTGGAACGTCACGACGCCCGAAGACGTGCTGAAGTACGCGCCGAACATGGCCGTGCGCAAGCGCTTCATCGGCGATCCGAACGCGACCATCTCCGTGCGCGGCACGAGCAACGCGCAGACGGCGCGCGGCCTCGTCTATGCGGACGGCCTGCTGCTCAGCAATTTCCTCGGCAACACATGGACCTTCGCGCCGCGCTGGTCGATGGTTTTCGCCGACGACATCGCCCGCACGGATGTCATCTACGGCCCGTACTCGGCGCTCTATCCCGGCAACTCGATCGGCGCGACCGTCGCGATCACGACCCGCATGCCGACGCAGTTCGAAGCCGATGCGAAAGTGCAGGCGTTCACGCAGCACTTCGACCTGTTCGGCATCAACCGCAGCTTCAACGGCACGAATACGACGGGCAAGGTCGGCGACCGCATCGGCAAGTTCTCGTTTCTGATCGGCTTCGATCATCTGGAGAACACCGGCCAGCCGCTGCAGTTCGCGACCTTCGCGCAATCGCGCACGCCCGCCACCGCCGCCGCTACGCCCGTCACCGGCGCACGCTACTACAACGACCAGTTCAACGCGCGCACGGCGGTCGTCGGCACCGCGGCCGAAGGCATCGAGCGAACGTTTCAGGATCAGCTGCGCGTGAAGCTCGCCTACGACCTGACGAGCACGCTGCAGGCCGGCTTCACGCTCGGCTACTGGCATCAGAAGTACAACAGCGACACGACGAGCTTCCTTCGCGACGCCGCGGGCAACCCGGTGTACAGCGGCCGCGTGAACATCGACGGCTTCGAATACAGCCTTCCCGCCGCCACGTTCGCGCCGAGCATGGGATCGAGCGAGAACTTCCTCTACGGCCTCTCGCTGCGCACGCATCACGACACGGGCTGGAATGCGGAGGCGGTGGCTTCGTACTTCGACATCACGCAGAGCATCGCGCGCACGGCGAACTCCGGCGTTCCCGGCGACGGCCCCGGCACGCTCACGGACGGTTCCGGCTCGGGATGGAAGTCGCTCGATGTGCGCACGAGCTGGACGCCGACGGCAAGCGCGGGGCTCACCGCGCACGCGCTCTCGTTCGGCTATCACTACGACAACTATTTTCTGGACAACGTCACGACGAACACGAGCGCATGGCGCGATGGCGCGGGCGTTTCGTTCGCCAATGCGTTCGCCGGCCGCACGCGCACGCAGGCCGTCTACGCGCAGGACGCATGGCGCTTTCTGCCGCGCTGGGCGTTCACTTACGGCGTGCGCTACGAGAACTGGAATGCCTACGACGGCTCCCGCGCGCTCGGCGCAACGTCGCTCGCCTATGGCGATGTGAGCCAGAGCCACTGGTCGCCCAAAGCATCGCTTTCGTTCGACGCCACCCGCGACCTGACGCTGCGCGCATCGATCGGGCGGGCGTACCGCTTTCCGACCGTCGGCGAGTTGTTCCAGGGGCAGGTCAACGGTGTGTCGATCATCAACAGCAATCCGAATCTGCAACCGGAGAACGATCTGTCGAAAGAGCTCACCGCCGAATGGACGCATGGCAACGGCATCTATCGCTTCACACTCTTTCAGGATGACGTAAAGAACACGATCCTGAGCCAGACGAACACGACCGTCATTCCCAACGTGACGAACTTCCAGAACATCGGCAAGGTGCGCTCACGCGGGGCCGAAGCGAGTTACGAAGGCCAGGACGTGCTGCTGCGCGGGCTCGATCTCGCCGCGAACGTCGCGTACACGCAGTCGAAGATCATCGAGAACAGCAACAACTCGGCGTCGGTCGGCAAGTACTTCTATCGCATCCCGCTGTGGCGCGTGAACGCGGTCGCGACGTATCGCGCGACCGAAAAGATGGCCGGCACGCTCGCACTGCGCTACTCCGGCCGCCAGTACAACACGCTCACCAACACGGACGTGAATCCGAACACGTATGGCGGCACGAGCACGTATGCCGTCGTCGACGCCAAGCTCACGTACAAGCCAACCAGGACGACGCAACTGGGCGTGGGCGTCGACAACCTGTTCGACCGGCGCTACTACGTCTTTCATCCCTATCCGGGCCGCACGTTCTACGTGGAAGGGCGCATCGGCATCTGATGCCGGTCTGTTCCCAACTCAAACATTCGACAGGACACGTCATGCACGCACCTCAATCCACGCTCGCCGCACCGGATGGCGAAGTCGTCGCCGAGCGCCGCACGCTGTGGCGCTGGCATTTCTATGCAGGCCTCTTCGTGATGCCGCTGCTCATCGTGCTGGCGATCACCGGCACGCTGTACTGCTTCCAGCCGCAGATCGAGCCGATGCTGTATCGCGAGCGGATGGTCGTCGCCGATACCGGCGCGCCGCGTCTTTCGCAGGATGCGCTGCTCGCGAAAGCGACCGCCGCCCAGCCGCGCGACGCCGTGCCCACGCTCGCGCAGATCGAAACGGATCGCACGCGCAGCGCCGAGTTCGTGTTCCGGCTGCGATCGGGGGAAAGCGAGAGCGTCTACGTCAATCCGTACGACGGCGCGGTGCTCGGCACGCTCTCCGTCGAGCATCGACTGATGAAGCAGATCCGCAATCTGCATCGCGGGCTGATGCTCGGCAAGACCGGCGAATTGCTCATGGAACTCGCCGGATGCTGGGCGCTCGTGATGATCGGCACGGGCGTCGCGCTGTGGTGGCCGTGGGGCAGGGCGAACCGCCGCACGGGCGGCGTGTGGCTGCCGCGTCTGACGCTCAAAGGGCGCGCGTGGTGGCGCGACCTGCATGCGGTCGGCGGCGTATGGCTCTCGATCGGCGCGCTGTTCTTCGTGCTGAGCGGCTTGCCGTGGTCGGGTTCGTGGGGCAAGCAGTTCAAGGCGCTGGCGACGGCCGCATCGCTCGGCTATCCGAAGGGCGCGTGGGGCGAAGCGCACGTGCATTCGACCGCGCCGGGCAAGGCATCGGGGACAAGCGGCGAGCACGCGATGCACGGGATGTCCATGAAAATGGACGACTTGCCGCTGCATCAGACGCCGTGGGCCGTGGGCGCGACCACGGTGCCGGACAGTGACAGCCATGCGGCTGCCTCGCGCGTATCGCTCGACGATGTCGTGGCGCTCGCGGCGAAGCTCGGTGTCGCGGATGACTACGGCGTCGCGCTGCCGTCATCGGCCACGGGCGTGTACACGGTGTCGTATTTTCCCGCCGATCCGCGCGCGGAACGCACGCTGCATATCGACCAGTACAGCGGCCGCGTGCTTTCCGATATCTCGTACCAGACCTACGGACCGATCGCGCAAGTCATCTCGTACGGCACGTCGCTGCACATGGGGCGCTACTTCGGGTTGGCGAACCAGATCATCTGCTCGGCGATTTCGCTCGGACTGGCCGCGCTGTCGGTGACGGGCTTCGTGATGTGGCTCAAGCGCCGTCCGTCGCGGACGCTCGGCGCGCCGTCGCGTCCGGCGAAGCGTCCGCCGATGCGCGCGTGGCGCGGCGCGATGGCGCTCGTCGGCGTCGTCTTTCCGCTGATGGGCGCGACGATGCTCGCGGTGTGGTGTCTGGATCGCGTGGCGTTCGGGCGGCGATCGGGGGCGCGAGCACAGGCGTGACGCGCTGCGCCCCCGGCGTCGGCAGCGCAGTGCTCAGACGGCGCCGAATCGCAAGCGCGTGAGCTGCTCCGCTTCGTTCGCGAGCAAGCGGGCGGCGTCGCGGATCGCGACATCGAGCGTGATCGGGCCGGGCGCGGGGGAGAAGCATCCGCTGAAGAACTCCGACAGGCGCGGCAGCGCCGCCGAATCGACCGCGCCCGACAGCAGCGAGGCCGTCACGCCCGCCGCCCGCGCATGCTTGCAGGCGATGAACGGCGCTTTTCCGTGCAGCGTCTGCACGTCGGAGCGGCCCTCGCCGGTGATGAGCCAGTTTGCGCCGGCGAGCGCGTCGTCGAGACCGATCTCGCGCGCCACGACTTCCGCGCCGGTCTCGAAGCGCGCGCCGAGCATGTGGAGCGCGAAGCCGAGCCCGCCCGCCGCGCCCGCGCCCGGCTCGTTGCGCCTGACAAGGCCCATTGCCGGCTCGAGCCTGTCGGCGAAATGGGCGAGGGCAGCATCGATTGTCGCGATCTGATCGGGCGTCACGCCTTTCTGCGGCCCGAAAACGGCGGTTGCGCCGTGCTCGCCGGTGAGCGGGTTATCGACATCCGACATGCCGACGAACTCGGCCTCTTTCAGGCGTGGGTCGAGCTCGGACGCATCGACACGCGCGACTTTCGCCAGCGACGACGGCGCCGGCTGCAATTCCCGACCGTCCGCATCGAAGAGTTTGAGCCCGAGGCCGACGAGCAGGCCCGCGCCGCCGTCGTTCGTGCTGCTGCCGCCGAGCGCGACGAAGAAGCGGCGCGCGCCCGAGTCGAGCAGGGCGCGGATCGCCTCGCCCATGCCGAGCGTGCTGCGCTCGGTGACCGGGACGGCCATGCCGTCGGGATCGGTGATGCCGACCACTTCCGCTGTCTCGATGATCGCGCTGCCATCGGCGAGCAGCCCGGTCGCCGCATCGCGCCGCGCGGCCGCCGCGCCGCGCACGTTCAGCATGCGCCGTTCGCCGCCTGCCGCGAGCATCGCGTCGAGCGTGCCTTCGCCGCCGTCGGCCATTGGACGAATGCGGATTTCCGCGTCCGGCCGTGCGCGTTTGATGCCGTCCGCGATGGCATTGGCGACGCCTTCGGCGGAAAGCGATCCCTTGAACGAATCCGGAGCGATGACGACGACCGGAGCGGGCGCGGCTGGCGTGACGTTAGGCATGGTGTCTCGATATTCTGATAGGAAAGGACGATTGAAATGTCGCGGCAATGCCTCACTTATGCGCTTCCGGCATGCCGGCGATTCACGGCGGCAATGCACGCGGCTGTCGCGAGCGAACTGCGCGGCCAAGCTTATCAGCGCGCCGCGCGCAGCAAAATAGCCGGCGCCTCATAGCGGGCATCGTGCGGCGGCGTGTGTGCAGTGAAATCGCGGATTTATGCGGGATCACGGCCTCAAAAACGCCCAAACAGCCTGAAACGGAGCATGTCCGTTCGGGCAGCCGAGGGCCGCCCGATTTGTTTGCTAGAATGGCTGGCTCTGTTGGCTGACTCGCTCGGCGACGGTCCGGGCGTTTGCTGAAGGCGCGTTTCGTGTTTCATGCGCTCCATGAACGCCGGTCCTCGAAGAGATGAGCGCCGGCGGTTTCAACGGACCCGCGCCTTTAGAACCGCGGAAGAACCGAACACCGAACATCGATTTACTCTAGGACGATTGAAGCCATGGCTAACGTAGTTGAAAACCTCGGCAAGCTCGAACGCCGCCTGACCATTTCCCTGCCGAAAGAATCGGTGCAGAAGGAAGTGGATTCGCGCATCCGCCAGTTGGCCAAGAACGTGCGCATGCCGGGTTTCCGCCCGGGCAAGGTGCCGCTCAAGATGGTCACGCAGCAGTATGGCGGCCAGGTCGAGGCCGAAGTGCTGAGCGACAAGGTCGGCAAGGAGTTCTTCGATGTCACGCGCGCCGAGAACCTGCGCGTCGCGGGCCAGCCGAGCTTTGCGCCGAAGGGCGAAGCCGCTGCCGATACCGATGCCGACGCCTACGCCTTCGACGCGACCTTCGAGGTCTATCCCGAAGTCAAGCTGGGCGACGTCGCGACCGCTGAAATCGAGCGCACCGTGACGACCATCTCCGAAGCGGAAGTCGACCGCACGCTCGACATCCTGCGCAAGCAGCGCGTTCATTTCCATGCACGCGGCGAAGGCGGCGAGCACGGCGACGGCGGCGCGGACACGGCGGCCAAGGACGGCGACCGCATCACGCTGGACTTCGTCGGCAAGCTGGACGGCGTCGAATTCGAAGGCGGCAGTGCGCAGGACTTCGCGTTCGTGCTGGGCGAAGGCCGCATGCTGCCGGAGTTCGAACAAGCGGCGACGGGCCTGAAGGTCGGCGAGTCGCGCGAATTCGACCTCAAGTTCCCGGACGACTATCACGGCAAGGACGTCGCCGGCAAGACGGCGCAGTTCACCATCACTGTGAAAAAGATCGAATGGCCCCATCTGCCGGAAGTGGACGCGGACTTCGCGAAGTCGCTCGGCATCGAGGACGGCGATCTGACGAAGATGCGCGCCGAAATCAAGGACAACCTGGAGCGTGAAGCCAAGCGCCGCACGCAGCAGATCGTGAAGAACCAGGTGATGGACGCGCTGCTCAAGATTTCCGAACTGGACGTGCCGAAGGCGCTCGTCGAGCAGGACCAGCAGCGTCTCGTCGAAATGGCGCGTCAGGATCTTCAGCAACGTGGCGTGCCGAACGCCGCGGACGCCCCGATCCCGGCTGAAATGTTCGCCGAGCAGGCAGAGCGCCGCGTGAAGCTGGGCCTCGTTCTCGCCGAACTCGTGAAGGCCAACGATTTGCAGGCAAAGCCCGAGCAGATCCGCGCTGAAGTCGACGAGTTCGCGAAAAGCTACGAAGACCCGAAGGAAGTCGTCCGCTGGTATTATTCGAACCAGCAGCGCCTCGCCGAAATGGAAGCGTACGTCGTGGAAAGCAACGTCGTCGAATTCGTGCTCGGCAAGGCCAAGGTGACCGACAAGGAAGTCAGCTTCGAGGAACTGGCCAGCGCAACGGCGCAAGCCTGACGCGAACGGCCAAGGGGCGTGCGGTGTCGTCGATGGCGGCCCGCACGCCTTTTTTGCATTAAAGTTCGAACGTGCCAATGCCGTTCGAATGGCTGTCTCTTCGTCGTTCAGTATCCCTATTCCGAACAAGGAAATTGCATGACCTTTCGCGCTGAATTGCTCGACACGCTGGCGTCCCATGCTCCGCGGGACTTCGAAGCCCAGGCGCTCGGCCTCGTTCCGATGGTCGTGGAAACGAGCGGCCGCGGCGAGCGTGCCTATGACATCTACTCGCGCCTCCTGAAAGAGCGCGTGGTGTTCCTCGTCGGCGAAGTCAATGACCAGTCGGCGAACCTGGTCGTGGCGCAGCTGCTGTTTCTCGAGAGCGAGAATCCGGACAAGGACATCAGCCTGTACATCAACAGCCCTGGCGGCTCCGTCTCGGCCGGCATGGCCATCTACGACACGATGCAGTTCGTGAAGCCGGACGTCTCCACGCTCTGCATGGGGCTTGCTGCGAGCATGGGCGCGTTCCTGCTGGCGTCGGGTGCGAAGGGCAAGCGCGTGGCGCTGCCCAACGCCCGCGTGATGATCCACCAGCCGCTGGGCGGCGCGCGCGGCCAGGCGTCGGACATCGAGATTCAGGCGCGGGAAATTCTGTATCTGAAGGAGCGTCTGAACCAGTTGCTGTCGCATCACACGGGTCAGCCGGTCGAGCGCATCGCGCGCGACACGGATCGCGACAACTTCATGTCCGGCGACGACGCGCAAGCCTACGGCATCGTCGACCAGGTGCTGCACAAGCGTCCCTGAAGGCGTCCGGAGCGGCGCCGCACCGGGCCTGCCAGCCAGGACCGGCCGAATTCGGACGGCGGATGCGGCGCAACGCCAAAACGCGCTTCGACCGGGCCGCGCGGGCTGATCTGCGTGGCCGGATCGAAGGGCGTATCATGTAACAAGAGTGTCCGGAGGCGTACACATCTATGGCGGACAAGAAAGGTTCCAGCAGCGAAAAGCTGCTGTATTGCTCGTTTTGCGGAAAGAGCCAGCATGAGGTGAAAAAACTCATCGCTGGGCCGTCGGTATTCATCTGCGATGAATGTATCGACCTGTGCAACGAGATCATTCGCGATGAGGCGGCTGGCGCGGCGGAAGAGGCCGGGCTTTCGAAGTCCGACCTGCCGAGCCCGCAGGAAATTAGCGATATCCTGAATCAGTACGTGATCGGCCAGGAACGCGCGAAGAAGATTCTCGCGGTGGCCGTATACAACCACTACAAGCGGCTCAAGCATCTCGACAAGAAGGACGACATCGAGCTGTCGAAGAGCAACATCCTGCTGATCGGGCCGACCGGCTCGGGCAAGACGCTGCTCGCGCAGACGCTCGCGCGCATGCTGAACGTGCCGTTCGTCATCGCGGACGCCACCACGCTGACCGAAGCGGGTTATGTCGGCGAGGACGTCGAGAACATCATTCAGAAGCTGCTGCAGAACTGCAACTACGAAGTCGACAAGGCGCAGCGCGGCATCGTCTACATCGATGAAATCGACAAGATCAGCCGCAAGTCGGACAACCCGTCGATTACACGGGACGTGTCGGGCGAAGGCGTGCAGCAGGCGCTTCTGAAGCTGGTCGAAGGCACGATGGCTTCGGTGCCGCCGCAAGGCGGGCGCAAGCATCCGAACCAGGACTTCATCCAGGTCGATACCACCAACATCCTGTTCATTTGCGGCGGCGCATTCGACGGGCTGGAGAAGGTGATCACGGACCGCACGGAGAAGACCGGCATCGGTTTCGGCGCGAGCGTGAAGAGCAAGCAGGATCGCGACGCGGGCGAAGTGCTGCGCGAAGTCGAGCCGGAAGACCTGATCAAGTTCGGCCTCATTCCGGAGTTGATCGGCCGTCTGCCCGTCGTGGCGACGCTCGGCAAGCTGGATGAAGCCGCGCTCGTCAAGATCCTCATCGAGCCGAAGAACGCGCTGGTGAAGCAGTATCACAAGCTCTTTGCGATGGAGCGCGTGGAACTGGAGATTCGCCCGGCTGCGCTGCAGGCGATTGCGCAAAAGGCGATTCGCCGCAAGACCGGCGCGCGCGGACTGCGTTCGATTCTGGAACAGGCGTTGCTCGATGTCATGTACGAACTGCCGACGATGAAGGGCGTATCGAAGGTGATCGTCGATGACCACACCATCGATGGCGACGGCAAGCCGCTGCTCATCTATGAAGACGCGCCGAAAGTAGCAGGATCGAATTAACCAGGGCTGTGTGTCGGCGAGAGGCCGTTCATGGCGACGTGAACGGCCTTTGTTTATTTTTTCGGTTTATCTTGTGGACGTTTGCTGACGATCTTGGACTACCGACTTTTCACTTCCGATAAAGGCTTGCAATAGCTCTTAACGGCCTTACTTACGAACGAACCGATTCCATTCATGGGGAAATGAAATGTCAGGAACCCAACTCCTCCCGCAGGAACGCATTACGCTGCCGCTGCTCCCGCTGCGCGACGTAGTCGTCTTCCCGCACATGGTGATTCCGCTCTTCGTTGGGCGGCCCAAGTCGATCAAGGCGCTCGAAGCCGCGATGGAAGGCGGCAAGCACATCATGCTCGTCGCCCAGAAGACCGCCGCGAAAGACGAGCCGACCGAAAAAGACATGTACGAAGTGGGATGTGTCGCCAACATCCTGCAAATGCTGAAGCTGCCGGACGGCACCGTGAAGGTGCTCGTCGAAGGCTTGCAGCGCGCGAAGACGCTGTCCATCGAAGAACAGGAAACACAGTTTTCCTGCGATGTGATGCCGCTCGAACCGGACCACGCCGACAGCGCCGAAACGGAAGCGCTGCGCCGCGCGATCGTGTCGCAGTTCGACCAGTACGTGAAGCTCAACAAGAAGATTCCGCCGGAGATCCTGACGTCGCTGTCGGGGATCGACGAAGCGGGTCGTCTCGCGGATACCATCGCCGCGCACCTGCCGCTCAAGCTCGACCAGAAGCAGCACATCCTCGAGATGTTCCCGGTCGTCGAGCGTCTCGAGCACCTGCTCGCGCAACTCGAAGCCGAAATCGACATCCTCCAGGTCGAGAAGCGCATCCGCGGGCGCGTGAAGCGCCAGATGGAAAAGAGCCAGCGCGAGTACTACCTGAACGAACAGGTCAAGGCCATCCAGAAGGAACTGGGCGAAGGCGAAGAGGGCGCGGATCTCGAGGAACTCGAGAAGCGCATCACTGCCGCGCGCATGCCGAAGGAAGCCAAGAAGAAGGCCGACGCCGAGCTCAAGAAGCTGAAGCTCATGTCGCCGATGTCGGCCGAAGCGACCGTCGTGCGCAATTACATCGACACGCTGATTGGCTTGCCGTGGCGCAAGAAGAGCAAGGTCAACAACGATCTCTCCAACGCCGAGCGCGTGCTCGATGAAGACCACTTCGGTCTGGAGAAGGTCAAGGAACGCATTCTCGAGTACCTCGCGGTTCAGCAACGCGTGGAGAAGGTGAAGGCGCCGATCCTGTGCCTCGTCGGGCCTCCGGGCGTCGGCAAGACCTCCCTCGGGCAGTCGATCGCTCGCGCGACGAATCGCAAGTTCGTGCGCATGGCGCTCGGCGGCGTGCATGACGAGTCGGAAATCCGCGGCCACCGCCGCACGTATATCGGCTCCATGCCGGGCAAGATTTTACAAAGCCTGGCCAAGGTCGGCGTGCGCAATCCGCTCTTCCTGCTCGACGAAGTCGACAAGATGGGCATGGATTTCCGCGGCGATCCGGCCTCCGCGCTGCTCGAAGTGCTCGATCCGGAACAGAATCACACGTTCGCGGACCACTACATCGAAGTGGACTTCGACCTGTCGGACGTGATGTTCGTCGCGACGTCGAACTCGCTGAACATTCCGCCGCCGCTGCTCGACCGGATGGAAGTCATCCGCCTGTCGGGTTACACGGAAGACGAGAAGGTCAGCATCGCGCAGCGTTATCTGCTGCCGAAGCAGAAGCGCAACAACGGCCTGAAGGAAGGCGAGATCGACGTTACGGAACAAGCCATCCGCGACATCATCCGTTACTACACGCGTGAAGCGGGCGTGCGTTCGCTCGAGCGTGAAGTGTCGAAGATTTGCCGCAAGGTCGTGAAGATGCTGCTGCTGAAGAAGGCGGACGGCGCCGTGAAGGTCGACGGTTCCAATCTCGACACCTTCCTCGGCGTGCGCAAGTACGACTTCGGTCTGGCCGCGAAGGAAAACCAGATCGGCCAGGTGACGGGTCTCGCGTGGACGGAAGTCGGCGGCGATCTGCTGACGATCGAAGCCGCGGTGATGCCGGGCAAGGGCGGCGTGATCCGCACGGGTTCGCTCGGCGACGTGATGAAGGAATCGGTCGAAGCAGCGCGCTCGGTGGTGCGGTCGCGTTCGCGTCGTCTCGGCATCACGGATGAGTCCTTCGAGAAGAAGGACATTCACATCCACGTGCCGGAAGGCGCGACGCCGAAGGACGGTCCGTCCGCCGGTATCGCGATGACCACGGCGCTGGTCTCCGTGCTGACGGGCATTCCGGTGCGCGCGGATGTCGCGATGACGGGCGAAATCACGCTGCGCGGCGAAGTGCTGCCGATCGGCGGGTTGAAGGAGAAGCTGCTGGCGGCGCATCGCGGCGGCATCAAGCTCGTGCTGATCCCCGAGGAGAACACGAAGGATCTGGCCGACATCCCCGACAACGTGAAGAACGCCATCGAGATCGTGCCGGTACGGTGGATCGACCGTGTGCTGGAGCTCGCGCTGGAGCGTCTGCCCGAGGCGCTGCCCGAAGAGGAAGCCAAGGCAACGCCGGTCGCGGCTGAATCGAAGAAGGACCAGCCCGCAGCGGGCGATGTCGTGAAGCACTGACATCACGTCGAAGCATTGATGGTCGAACCCGCGGACATCGTCCGCGGGTTTTTCTTTTGCGCTTCGTCCGTTCCGCAACGGCAAGAATTCCCAACTTCACACTGGCAAACGCGGAAATGATGCGCTAAACTAGCGGACTCGCTGGGTACGGAACATCTAACCGGGCCGTGCCAGCGAACGCAAGCCGAAAGAACGGCGAAACGGGTGCTTAGCTCAGTTGGTAGAGCGGCGCCCTTACAAGGCGTAGGTCGGGAGTTCGAGCCTCTCAGCACCCACCAGTTTCCCATTCATCGTTTCGGCGCGTGTCGAACTGGAGCGGTAGTTCAGTTGGTTAGAATACCGGCCTGTCACGCCGGGGGTCGCGGGTTCGAGTCCCGTCCGCTCCGCCAGAATCAATCGAAAATCCCGCAGGCTGCGCGGCCTGCGGGATTTTTGTTTTGCGTCCGTGTCGTTAAATGTCCTAACGGTTATTGCGCTTCGGCAAGGCGGCCTTCCTTCTTCACAAAAGGACCGGAAGTGCATCATAACGACGCCGTGCGATGCCACACGCACGCAAATCATCCCCGCCTTTCGCCTTTTCCCGTCCCACTGTTGTAATATCGGGCGTTTTGTCTAATCACGCAGCGGTAAGCATGCTCGAATTCTTCCGTAGTCACCAGCGCCTGGCGATGGCCTTGCTGACCCTCCTCATCGTGCCCGGGCTGGGCATCGTCGGGATTCAGGGCTTCAACACCTTCTTCGACGAAAGCGCATACGTCGCCAGTGTGAACGGTCACAAGATCACGCGCGCCGAATACGACAGCGCCTTCAGGCAGCAGGTCGAGCGCGCCCGCTCGATGCTCGGCGCGCAGTTCGACCCCAAGATGTTCGATACGCCCGAGACGCGCAGCGCGATGGTTGACAGCCTCGTGCAACAACGCACGCTGTCGGACGAGACGCAGCGTCTGCATCTGACCGCATCTGATGACGCGGTGCGGCGCGCGCTGCTGGCCGATCCCGGTATCGCGTCGCTGCGCAAGCCGGACGGCACCATCGACGTTGACCGCTACAAGCAACTGCTCGCCATGCAGGGCATGACGCCCGCGCAGTACGACGAGCGCATGCGCTACACCATCGCCAATCAGCAGATTCCGGCGAGCATCCAGCAGACTTCGTTCACGTCGAAGGCGCTTGCGAAGAACCTGACGGAACTCGCCGAGCAACGCCGCGCCGTTCAGGGCCTGCTGCTGCGCACCGCCGATTTCGCCACGAAAGTGCAGCCGACCGACGCGCAGCTGCACGCGTATTACGACGCGCATCGCAACGATTTCGCGACGCCCGAGACGGCCACGATTCAATATCTCGTGCTGTCGCCCTCGACGCTCGCGGCTGCATCGAAACCGAGCGACGCCGATCTCAAGAAGTACTACGACGACAACATCCAGCGGTATCGCACCGAGGGCCAGGTGCGCGCGAGCCATATTCTCGTGAACGCGCCGAAAGATGCGAGCGCCGCCGACAAGGCGAAGGCGAAGCAGAAGGCGGAGTCGCTGCTCGCGCAAGTGAAGGCGCATCCCGACCAGTTCGCGGAAGTCGCGCAGAAGAATTCCGACGATCCGGGCTCCGCGAGCAAGGGCGGCGATCTGGGCTACTTCGCGCGCGGTCAGATTGCGGGCGGCAAAGCGTTCGACGACGCTGCGTTCAGCCTGAAGAAGGGCGAGGTGAGCGAGATCGTCGAGTCGGACTTCGGCTATCACATCATCCAGGCCACGGACGTGAAGCCTGCCGCGACCAAGCCGTTCGACGAAGTGAAGGATTCGATCGCCAAGGACTATGCCGCGCAAGAAGGGGGCAGCGCGTTCTCCGCCGCAGCGACCGGGCTGAACGATATCGTCTATGAAAAGGCCAAGTCGCTGCAGCCGGCCGCCGACAAGTACAAGCTGAGCATCCAGACCGCGACGGTCACGCCAAAGCCGAACCCGCAGCTGCCGCAGGACAACCCGCTCAATAACGCGAAGTTCCTCGCCGCCGTGTTCTCGCCGGATTCGGTGAAGGAGCGCAACAATACGCAAGCCATCGATGTCGGCAACAGTACGCTGATCGCCGCGCGCGTGACCGACTACAAGGCGTCCACGGTTCCCGCGTTCGACGCGGTGAAGGACGCGGTGCGCGGCAAGGTCGTGGCTGATATGGCGAGCGCCCAGGCACGCAAGGAAGGCGAGGCGAAGCTGGCGGCGTTGCAGAAGTCCAACTCAACCGAAGGCTTCACGTCGGCGATCACCGTGTCGCGCAACGATGCACAGGGTCTGCCGCCCGCGGCCCTGAGCGCGGTCTTCAAGGCCGATGCGTCGAAGCTGCCCGCGTACGTGGGCGTCGACCTCGGCGCGGAAGGCTATGCAATCTATCGCGTGAACGGCATCGAGAAGGCAGGGCCGGTTGCGGCGGATCGTCTTGCGGGCGCGCAGCAGCAGATTGCCGAGCGCTATGCCGAAGCCGAGATGACGGCGTACATGGACTCGCTCAAGGCGCGCTCGGAGGTCAAGCTGAGCCAGGCGCCCGCGCCGTCGTCGAACTGAGACGCAAAGGCGCTCAGCAAGCACAAAGAGAAAGCCCCGCTTCTGAAAAGAAGCGGGGCTTTTTTATCGGCAACGCAGAACTCAAACGCCGATGATCGCCCGGACGCTTACAGGCAAGCCTGAATATCGCCGGTGGTATCGCTGCCGGGCGCACCCGCTGCGCGGAAGCCGACCCACGAGCCCGGACCCGACCACGACGGACGCACCACCGCCGCTGCGCCGTTCGGCGGCTGCTGGCCCGGCACGAACACGTCGAGCGCCTGATCGTTGGCGAGCGTGTCTTGCGAGATGACCTGCTGCTGCGACTTCTGCGCCCACTTCTCGGCGATGCATTGCGCGACCACCTTTGGCGTCTTCTGGCTCGTGCCGACTTGCTGCACGCCTGCAGGCGGCTGTGCGGCGCAAGCCGAGATCGCAACGGTCAATGCGAGCAGGGAGAAGTATTTCACGTGACCTCCTTGTTGATTCGCTCCGTACTGAGCGGTGATATTGAAGTGAGTGACGCGAAGATCTCAGATAACTGAATCGTGGCCGTCTTATTCGCGTTTAGTCGAAGTGCTGTCGCGGCTCGCGTCCGGCTATTGCGACGCACCCGCGCCCAGCAAAGGTTTCAACGTTGGCCAGACGTTGTTCAATAGCAAAGGCTGGGCCTGGACGGTCGGGTGTATCTGGTCGGGCAGGAACATCGTCGGCTTGTCTTCGATGCCCGCGAGCAGAAACGGCACCAGCGATACCTTCTTGTCCTTCGCGATACGCTCGTACACTGCATGGAACTTCTGCGAATAGTCCGGGCCGTAATTGGGCGGGACGTACATGCCGATGAGCAGCACTCTGGCGTGCGCGGCGAGCGACGCATCGACGATGCCGCGAAGGTTCGCCTCCGTGGTCGCGAGGGGCACGCCGCGCAGCGCGTCGTTCGCGCCGAGCTCGACGATCACCACCGCGGGCTTGATGCGCGTCAGCACGGCGGTCAGTCTCGCGCGTCCGCCGCTCGTGGTGTCGCCACTGATGCTCGAATTGGCGACGCTATAATCGAAGCGCTCTTTCGCCAGCCGCTCGCGCAGCAGATTGACCCAGCCGGTATCGCGCGGCAGGCCGTATTCCGCGGACAAGCTGTCGCCCAGGACGACGATCGCAGGCTTCGTCTGCGGCGCTTGCGCGGCTTGCACTTGCGCAGCTTGCACGCTCGACGATGCCGCCGCGAACATCGCGCTCGCGATAGCCGCCCTGATGCAAGCACGCGCGCTCCAGTTAATTTTCAAGGTGTCCATGCAAAACGATATCGAGCCGGTCATCGAAGTACGGGGGTTGAGCAAGCGGGTGAAGGACGCAACGGGTGAGCTGACGATTCTCGACCAGATCGACCTGTCCATCGCGAAGGGCAGCAGCGTGGCGATCGTCGGCGCATCGGGCTCGGGCAAGTCGACATTGCTCGGCCTGCTAGCGGGGTTGGACAGCGCGACCGAGGGCTCGGTTCGACTGTTGGGCAAGGAACTCACCACGCTCGACGAAGATCAGCGCGCCGCGCTCCGAAGCGGCGCAGTGGGCTTCGTGTTTCAGTCGTTTCAGCTGATGCCGCATCTGACGGCACTCGAGAACGTGATGCTGCCGCTCGAATTGCGCGCCGAGATGCCGCACGATCAGATCGCGCAGCGCGCACGGTCGCTGCTCGAGCAAGTGGGTTTGTCACAGCGCACCGGGCATTATCCGAAGCTGCTTTCCGGAGGCGAACAGCAGCGCGTCGCGCTGGCACGCGCTTTCGTCACGCATCCGGCAGTTCTGTTCGCCGACGAACCCACTGGCAGTCTCGACGCCGGCACGGGCTACGCGATCATCGACCTGATGTTCGAGATGAACAGCCGCAACGGGGCGACGCTCGTGCTCGTCACACACGATCCCGAACTCGCCGAGCGCTGCGACGCGACGGTGACGATCGAAGCGGGGCGGCTCGTCAACGGCCTGAGCGTCTAGCCGCAGCCGAGCCGCCATCGGCGTTCAGCGCTTGAGCGCCTTGCGCGCGCGTTCGATCAGCGCGGAGGTCGACGAATCGTGCTTCGATGCATCGACGCTCGCAGCAGTGATATCCGCTTCGACGACCTTGCCGAGAATCTTGCCAAGCTCCACGCCCCACTGGTCGAACGAGTTGACGTTCCACACCGTTCCCTGCACCAGCACCTTGTGCTCGTAAAGCGCGATGAGCGCGCCGAGCGATTGCGGCGTGAGCGCATCGAGCATGATGGTCGTCGTCGGCCGGTTGCCGGGGAAGCTCAGATGCGTCGCGAGGGCCTCCTTGCCCGGACCCGCGACCTTCTTGGCTTCTTCGAGCGTGCGGCCGAGCATCAGCGCCTCGCTTTGCGCAAAGCAGTTCGCGAGCAGCTTCGCGTGATGATCGACGAGCGGATGCTCGGGCGTGAGCACGGCGATGAAGTCAATCGGGATGATCGTCGGCCCCTGATGGAGCATCTGGAAGAACGCGTGCTGGCCGTTCGTGCCCGGCTCGCCCCAGATGACCGCGGCGGTCGGGTAATCGACCATGCCGCCGTCGAGCGTCGCGGACTTGCCATTGCTTTCCATCTCAAGTTGCTGCAGATACGACGGCAGATAGTGCAGCGCCTGCGAATAAGGCGCGATCAGATCGCTTTGCGAGCCGAAGAAGTTGCGATACCAGATGCCGATCATGCCCATCAGCACAGGCAGATTTTCAGCGAGCGGCGCTTCGCGGAAATGGCGGTCCATCTGGTCCGCGCCTTCGAGCAGCGCGTCGAAGTTCTCCGGTCCGACCGACAGCATGATCGACAATCCGACCGCCGACCACAGCGAGTAGCGCCCGCCGACCCAGTCCCACATTTCGAAGACGTTTTCTTTCGCGATGCCGAACTTGACGACTTCCGCCGGATTCGCCGATACGCCGACGAAGTGCTTCGACAGTTGATCTTCCGGACAGCCTTGCTGGATGAACCAGTCGCGCATCGAATGCGCGTTGGTCATTGTTTCGAGCGTGGTGAACGTCTTCGAGACGATGATCGCGAGCGTCTCTTCCGCGTCGATCTGTTGAAGCACGTTATAGAGATCGGCGCCATCGACGTTGGAAACGAAGTGCGTATCCAGTTCCTTCGACGCCAGATGATGCAGCGCATGCACGACCATCTTCGGCCCGAGATCGGACCCGCCGATGCCGATGTTCACCACATGGCGAATGCGCTTGCCGGTATAGCCGGTCCAGGAGCCGTCGCGGACCTTGCCGGCGAACGCGGCCATCTTTGCCTTTTCGCCCTGCACTTGTTCATGGAACGGCGCATCGGACGACTGCGCGCGCAATGCGGTGTGCAGCACCGCGCGCTCTTCGGTGATGTTGACGATGTCGCCGTTGAACATCGCGTCCCGGCGCTTCGTGACGCCGGCCTGCTCGGCCAGCTGGATCAACAGTTCGAGCGTGGCGTCGGTGATGCGGTTCTTCGAGAAATCGATCGTGAGTCCGCCGCCTTCGAACGTCAGGCGCTCGGCGCGCGTCGGCGCGGTGTCGTTCTGCGGCGCGAACCAGTCGCGCAGGCGCTCGCCTGCGATGGCATCGTAATGGGATTGGAGCGCCGACCAGGCGGGAAGCGATTTGAGCGTCATAGCGGTCCGATAGTCGTGAGTGACAAACGCAGCCGACACCGCCGCGCTTGTCGAATCGAGGGAGCAAAAGAAAACACAACGGAGTATAGCGACGATGCGTGACCGGATGCTTGCAACGCGTCACACGCTGTCGGCATAGAAGCGGCGATTGATGAGCTTGCGCACTTGCGGCGCGAGCTCGCCCGCGGTCAGCCCGGCAGGCCCCGTGCCTTCCTCGGTCAGCGTCTGTGCCGCCAGTCCATGCAGATAGACGCCCGCGAGCGCCGCTTCGTGCGGGGGCAGCTTCTGCGCGAGCAATGCGCCGATGAGGCCGCCGAGCACGTCGCCCGTGCCGCCGGTCGCGAGTCCCGCGTTGCCCGTCGGATTCACGGCGATGCGCCCGTCCGGCGATGCGATCACCGTCCCCGAGCCTTTCAGCACGGCGACAGCGGCATAGCGCGCCGAAAGCTGGCGCGCCGCCGCAATGCGGTCGGCCTGCACGCTTCTGGCATCCGTTTGCAGCAGACGCGCGGCTTCGAGCGGATGCGGCGTCACGATGCACGGGTCGCCCGCCCGGCCGCGCGCGGCGACTTCCGCGGCCAGCGCATCGTCCTCGGCGACGAGGTTGAGCGCATCGGCATCGAGCAGCTTCGGCATGTCGAGTTTCAGCAAGTCGGCGAGCACCTTCTTCGCGCGATCGCTCTTGCCCATGCCGCAGCCGATGGCGAGCGCGTCCATCCTGTCGAGCGCGAAGCCGTTGACATGATGCAGCATGAGTTCGGGGTGCGGCGGATCGTAGGGCGGGCCGCCTTCGCCGAGGAACGCGACGTGGACCTTGCCCGCGCCGCCATAAAGCGCCATGCGCGCGGCGAGGATCGGCGCGCCGCACATGCCGGTATCGCCGCCGACGACCGCGAGCGTGCCGAACGTGCCCTTGTTGGTCGCGTAGTCGCGCGGCGGCAGATGCGCGCGAAACAGCGACGTCGCGTTCAGCACGACGGACGGCTCCGCGAGCGGCTCGACATCGAGCGTCGCGACATGCAGCGTGCCGCACAGATCGCGGCCCTGCGCGGTAATGAGCCCCGGCTTCGCGCCGATGAACGTCATCGTGACATTCGCGCGCACCGCATCGCCGCCGCCGACGGGCGCGCCGGTGTCGCTGTCGAGACCGCTCGGCACATCGAGCGCGAGCACGCGGCCCGAGTCCCGCGCGCGACGTGTCATGCGCGCGGCGAGGGTCGCGAAGACGCCATCGAGCGCGCGCGTGAGGCCGATGCCGAACATCCCGTTGACGAGCCAGCCGACGCCGTGAAACGAGGCGGGCGGCACGCTTTCGATCGTCACGCCGGCAGCGCGTGCGGCGTCGAGCGCCCAGCGTGCGTCGGCGGGTTTGACTTCGATCGGCATGCAGACGCGCACCGCAACCCCCGCGCGATGCAGCCGTTCTGCGACGACGAGCGCATCGCCGCCATTGTTGCCGGGGCCGGCTGCGATCCAGACGGGAAGCGCAGGCGTATCGGGATCGCGGGCGAGCGCGTCGAGCAGATAGTTGGCGGCGGCCTCGCCGGCACGCGCCATCAGCGTATGGGGCGCAAGCGCGGCCAAAGCGCGCGCCTCGACCGTACGCAATTCGCTCAGCGTGAGCAGCGCGAGGGCGTCGTCGTCGGGCGTGAAGTAGGAAGCGGACATGATGGCGCGGGGCAGGTGATCGAACGTTCGGCGAAAGGCGATCCGGCTCGCAGCCTTCGTGCCACCCCGCGCGGGTCAGAAGCGTTCGATGCTGAGCGCCGCGCGCGTTTCGGCGGGAATGCCGGGGGTGACACCGGAGACGAGATCCGCGACCACTTTAGCAGAGCCGCATGCGAGACCCCAGCCGGCCGGACCATGCGCCGCATTCACGAACAGGCGCGGATGCTGCGTCGCGCCGACGACCGGCAGGCCGTCCACGGACAGCAGGCGCAAGCCGTCCCATGCGCGTGCCGCCGAAACGCGCGCCGCGCCGGGAATCCAGTCGTGCGTGCCCTGGCCGAGCACGCCGAGCGCGCGGCGGGCGAGGGCGGCGTCGAGCGGCTTGTCGGCTTTCGAGAAGCTCTGAAAGACGCCCGCGCCGCCGACACGCAGGCGCTGGTGCACGCGCGTCATCGTGATGCGCTTCACCGAATCGACGACCGTCATATGCGGCGCGCGCTCCTCGTAGGCGATGGGCGCGGTCAGCGTGTGCAGGCGTACCGGATAGAGCGATGGCGTCGACCTGAAGCCGCTCAGCAATGCGGGCGTATCGGCGCCGGCTGCGACGACGATCGCATCGGCCGAAATCAGTTCGGCTTCGCCTGCGCGGTTCCCGTTGTCCTTCTCGCCCGACAATTCAACCACCGCGCGCCGCTCCTCCAGACGCACCGCCGCGACATCGCGATTCATGCGGAACTGCACTCCGCTGTCTTCGAGCAGCTGCTTGAGTTGCTTCGTGAAATGCGGGCAATTGCCCGTGCGCTCGTCGGGCAGCAGCACGCCGCCGGCGAAGGGCGGATCGTCGGGCACGGACGGCTCCGCCGCGACGCATTCCTCGGGCGTCAGCAACCGGTGCGTCACGCCGACGGCTTTCAGCAGGTCGATTGCCGGCTGCGCGTCCTCCAGTTCCGTCGCATGACGGAAGACGTGCAGCATCCCGACGCGCTGTTCGAAATCGAGCTCGTGCTTCGATTCGATTTCGTCGATGCAACGCCGCGACAACGCGACGAGCGGCTGAAGCAGCGCATATTGCGCCGCGAACGCTTCCGGGTCCCGCAGCCCGCCGAGCCGTCGAAAGAAGTCACGCGCGGCGCCGTCGAAGCCGGTCTTGACGAGCATGCCGCTTTGTTTCGCGCGAGACGACGCCATGAACGTCGGGCCGAACCAGACGTCGAGCGGCGAGGGCAGCAACGCGCCGCCCTGGCCATAGGTCGCGCCCTGGGCGACGGTCGCGTGACGCTCGATCACGCAGACGCGATGCCCGGCCGCGTGCAACTGATAGGCGGTGGCGATGCCGGCGATTCCTCCGCCGATAACGATGACATCCATGACTTTTCGTGCCCGAAGGCGGGATATTGCACGGCCGGAGCGACGCATCGCGCGCCGGAGAAGCCGCGTGTTCTAACGGCAGGACGGCGAGCGCGGCGGCATGCCGCGCCCGTGGAAAGCGCGCCATGATAGCGCCAAAACCGCTGCCGGGGGACCGCCGAGCGGGCCGCGCCACGCACGCCGTCCGGGCGCGCGGTTATTTCGGGACACAGGCCGATGAGCGCGCCGCGCCGGCAGCATGAAGGCGACAGGCCGTCCGCGCCGGGGCCGTCCGATTTCGAGACGCATCCGGGTTATAATCGCGGTCTTCCTTTCGCCTCACGCCGCTTTGCACACTCGGCGCTCCGAGTGCCGTCGAGCGGCTCACAGACGTCATCGACGCATCGTCACAATGGCCCACTTCTCGTGTTTCCCCGGCGCTTCGGCTCTCTCCGATTTCCGTCAGACCCGTCTTCTCGAAACGCTCGTCACGATCGATGCGAATATCGTCGGCGTGCGCGGGCAATTCCTGCATTTCGTCAACTCGTCGGAGCCGCTCTCCGATGAGGACACGAACCGCATCCACGCGCTGATGCATTACGGCGCCCCGTTCGAGGAACCGAAGGAGCGCGGTCACGTCGAGACGTTCATGGTCGTGCCGCGTTTCGGCACGGTGTCGCCGTGGGCGAGCAAGGCCACCGACATCGCCCATCATTGCGGCCTCACGCAGGTGCGGCGTATCGAGCGCGGCGTCGAATACTCCGTCGTCATGAAAAGCGGGCTGCTCGGCGGCAAGAAGACGCTGTCGGACGAAGCGCGCGCGAAAGTGGCCGCCGCGCTGCACGACCGCATGACCGAGAACGTCGCGGCGTCGCGCGATCAGGCATTGCATCTGTTCGACGAACTGCCCGCGAAGCCGCTGCAGACGGTCGACATCATCGGCACGGGCCGCAAGGCGCTCGAGGCCGCGAACATGGAACTCGGGCTCGCGCTGGCGGAAGACGAGATCGACTATCTGGTGAACGCGTTTCAAGGGCTGAAGCGCAATCCGACCGACGTCGAACTGATGATGTTCGCGCAGGCCAACAGCGAGCATTGCCGCCACAAGATTTTCAACGGCGAATGGACCATCGACGGCGAAAAGCAGGACATGTCGCTGTTCCAGATGATCCGCAACACCGAGAAGCTGAATCACGAAGGAACGATCGTCGCGTATTCCGACAACTCGGCGATCATGCAGGGCGGCATTGCAGAGCGCTGGTTCCCGCGCGGCGACAGCGAGCATTACGAGCGCCACGTCGAACTGACGCACACGCTGATGAAGGTCGAGACGCACAATCACCCGACGGCCATTTCGCCGTTCGCGGGCGCGGCGACGGGCTCCGGCGGCGAAATCCGCGACGAAGGCGCGACGGGACGCGGCGCGCGTCCGAAGGCCGGGCTTGCGGGCTTCACGGTCTCGAACCTCGATCTGCCCGACGCGCGCCAGAAGTGGGAAAACGCCCGCGACAGCGCCACGCCGCTGCCGTCGCGCAATCCCGCCGACCAGCACGAGCCGTACGGCCGGCCGGAGCGCATCGCATCGCCGTTGCAGATCATGATCGACGGCCCGATCGGCGCTGCGGCTTTCAACAACGAATTCGGCCGTCCGAATCTCGGCGGCTACTTCCGCACTTACGAGCAGAACGTCGCGGGCCGCGTGCGCGGCTATCACAAGCCGATCATGATCGCGGGCGGCATCGGCAATATCTCGGACCAGCACACGCACAAGCACGACCTGCCCGCGGGCACGCTGCTGATTCAGATCGGCGGCCCGGGCATGCGCATCGGCATGGGCGGCGGGGCGGCATCGTCGATGGCGACCGGCGCGAACACCGCCGAACTCGACTTCGATTCGGTCCAGCGCGGCAACCCGGAGATTCAGCGCCGCGCGCAGGAAGTCATCAACGCGTGCTGGCAGCAGGGCGAGCGCAATCCGATCCTGTCGATTCACGACGTCGGCGCGGGCGGCATCTCCAATGCATTCCCCGAACTCGTCGATGGCGCGGGCAAGGGCGCGCGCTTCGAGCTGCGCAAGGTTCAGCTCGAGGAAACGGGCCTGTCGCCGCGCGAAATCTGGTCGAACGAAGCGCAAGAGCGCTACGTGCTGGCGATCGCGCCGGCCGATCTCCCCGCCTTCGAGGCGATTTGCGATCGCGAGCGCTGCCCGGTTGCGGTCGTCGGCGTGGCGACGGACGAGCGCCAGCTCGAACTGATCGACGATGAGAACGAGGGCCAGCCGCCCGTCGACATGCCGATGGACGTGCTGCTAGGCAAGCCGCCGAAGATGCATCGCGACGTGAACCGCGAAGCGGCGAGTTTCGAGCCCGTCGACGTCACCGGACTGCTGCTGTCCGAAGTCGCCGTCGATGTGCTGAAGCATCCGAGCGTGGCAAGCAAGTCGTTCCTGATCACGATCGGGGACCGTTCCGTGGGCGGCACGACGGCGCGCGACCAGTTCGTCGGTCCGTGGCAGGTGCCGGTCGCCGATTGCGCGATCACGACGATGGACTACGCCGGTTTCCGTGGCGAAGCGATGACGATGGCGGAGCGCACGCCGCTCGCCGTCATCGACGCCCCGGCCTCCGGCCGCATGGCGGTGGGCGAGGCGGTGACGAACATCGCGTCGGCGCCGATCGAATCGCTGAACAAGCTGAAGCTGTCGGCCAACTGGATGGCCGCCTGCGGCAGCGCGGGGGAAGACGCCGCGCTGTATGACACGGTGAAGGCGATCGGCATGGACCTGTGTCCGGCGCTCGGCATCAGCATTCCGGTCGGCAAGGATTCGCTGTCGATGCGCACGAAGTGGCAGGACGCGCGCGGCGCGCAAAAGGAAGTGGTGTCGCCGGTATCGCTCATCATCTCGGCGTTCGCGCCGGTCGAGGACGTGCGACGCCATCTGACGCCGCAACTCGCCGCCGATACGGACACCGTGCTGATCGCCATCGATCTCGGACGCGGGCGCAATCGCCTCGGCGGCAGCATCCTGGCGCAAGTCACGCAGCAAGTCGGCGATACGACGCCTGACGTCGACGATCCCGAAGACCTGAAGCGCTTCTTCGCCGCGATTCAGGCGCTCAACGCCGACGGCAAGCTGCTCGCTTATCACGACCGCTCCGACGGCGGCCTGTGGGCGACGGTCTGTGAAATGGCGTTCGCGGGTCACGTGGGCGTGTCGCTGAACGTGGACATGTTGACGCTCGACGCGAACCACGAATCCGATTACGGCGACGCGAAGGACTGGGCGAAGCAGACGAGCGGCCGTCGCGACGATCGCACGCTGCGCGCGCTGTTCGCCGAGGAACTGGGCGCGGTGGTGCAGGTGCGCGCATCGGATCGTGACGCGGTGCTCGGCGCGCTGCGCGAGCATGGGCTGTCGGCGTGTTCGCATGTGATCGGCAAGCCGAACGAGCGCGATGCGATCGAAATCTATCGCGACGCCAAGAAAATCTACGATGCACCGCGTGTCGAGCTGCATCGTGCGTGGAGCGAAGTGAGCTGGCGCATCGCGCGTCTGCGTGACAACCCTGCGTGCGCCGACGCCGAATACGACGCGCTCCTCGATGCGAACGATCCGGGCCTGTCGCCCGTGCTGACCTTCGATCCGGCGGACGACGTAGCCGCGCCCTTCGTCTCGACGAACAAGCGCCCGCGCGTGGCGATCCTGCGCGAGCAGGGCGTGAATTCGCATCTGGAGACGGCTTACGCGTTCGATCGCGCCGGCTTCGACGCGCACGACGTTCACATGAGCGATCTGCTCGAAGGCCGCGCGACGCTCGCCGATTTCGCGGGCGCGGTGGCTTGCGGCGGCTTCTCGTATGGCGACGTGCTCGGCGCGGGTGAGGGCTGGGCGAAGACGATCCGCTTCAATCCGCGTCTCGCGGATATGTTCGAGGCGTTCTTCGGCCGTCCCGACACCTTCGCGCTCGGCATCTGCAATGGCTGTCAGATGATGTCGAGCCTCGCGTCGATCATTCCGGGCGCGCAGGCGTGGCCGAAGTTCACGCGCAACAAGTCCGAGCAGTTCGAGGCGCGCTTCTCGCTCGTCGAGGTGCAGAACTCGCCATCGATTTTCTTCGCCGGCATGGAAGGCTCGCGCATTCCGGTGGCGGTCGCGCACGGGGAAGGCTTTGCAGACTTCTCGCAACAAGGCGATGCGGCGAGCGCGCTCGTGTCGATGCGCTATGTCGATCATCGCGGGAACGCGACGGAACGCTATCCGTTCAACCCGAACGGCTCGCCGCAGGGCATCACGTCGGTGACGACGCCCGATGGCCGCTTCACGGTGCTGATGCCCCATATGGAGCGTGTGCATCGCAATGTGCAGATGAGCTGGACGCCCGAGGACTGGACCACGGATGCGAGCCCGTGGCTGCGCGTGTTCCAGAATGCGCGGCGGTTCCTGGGTTAAGGCGCGTGAGTCATGGCACTCCGAAGCGTTGGCTTCGGGGTGTATTTCGATGAGCGTGTGATGCCGCGCGCGAACGCACGAACGACAAAGCCGCCCGAGGGCGGCTTTGTCACATCGATGAACTGCTGAAGGACGCTTACTTGATGACCGCCTTCTTCCGCAACTCTTCCTCGAAGTCCTGCAGCTTCTGCTGCTGCATCTGCTGCGCGATCTGCGCCTTCACCTGATCGTACGGCGGCGGGGCGATCTCGCGGCTGTCGTCCATACGAATGATGTGCCAGCCGAATTGCGTCTTCACCGGCGTGGCCGTCATTTCGCCCTTCTTGAGCTTCTCAGCCGCCGCGCCGAATTCCGGCACGTAGGCCGACGGCGACGACCAGTCGAGATCGCCGCCATTCTTGCCCGATCCCGGATCCTTCGAATACTGCTTCGCGAGGTCTTCGAAGCTCGCACCGCCCTTGATCTTCGCGATCAGGTCTTTCGCCTGCGCCTCGTCTTCCACGAGGATGTGATGCAGATGCAGTTCCTTGCCGCCGCCTGTCTGCTTCACGAGCTGGTCATAACGCGCCTTCACTTCGGCATCGGTCGGCTTGTTCTTGTTGGCGAAATTCTCGATCAGCGCGCGCAGCACGACGGTCTGCTGCGCGACGGCGATCTGTGCCTTCACGTCCGGGCGCGTCGCGATGCCTTCGCGTGCGGCTTCCTGCATCAGGATTTCGCGGTTGATGAGTTCCTCGCGCACGGCCTGCTGCAGTTGCGGCGAATCCTGCTGACCCTGCTGGACGAGTTGCTTCACGAGCGCATCGGCGCGCGCCGTGGGGATCGGCGTGCCGTTGACGACAGCGATATTTTGCGCAAACGCGGGAGCCGCCGCGAATGCCGCGAGCAACACCCAGACGCGGGTTTTATTCAAAGTCATCGGAGGTTCCTAACTGAGCAAACTGACGCCTAAACAGGCGAGATTAGCGAAGATAAACCAGGCGCCGGTCCGAGCGAACCGGCAGGCCGCGCATTCATTGGAATTGTTCTGCGAACTCTTGCGGCGTGAATGCCCGGATGGCGAGCGCATGCACGCCGCGCCGCATTTCATCGGCCAGCGCATCATACACCAGCCGATGCCGCGCCACGCGCGCCTTGCCGGCAAAGCGTTCCGACACGATCGTCACCGTGTAATGGCTGCCCGCGGCCGCACCGGCATGGCCCGCATGGGCGGCGCTGTCGTCCTCGATATGCACGGCCTGAGGATCCAGCGCGGCGGTGAGGCGTGCTTCGAGATGCGCGATCTTGTCCTGCGCGCCGGCGTTCACGAAGTCGAACGAATCGCTCATTGCTTGTCCTCCTTCATGTACTTCGCGAGCCAGAAGCTCTGCGCGACGATGAACAGCACGAGACAGCCCGTCGCGCCGAAAAGCTTGAAGTTGACCCACTGATCCGTGGTGAAGTTGTACGCGACGAACAGGTTCACGACGCCCAGCAGCGCGAAAAATACCGCCCAGGCGACATTCAGCTGTCCCCAGACGCGATGCGGCAGCACGATTTGCTTGCCCATCATCGCTTCGATCAGGTTCTTTCTGAAGCCGACCTGCGCGACGATCAGCGCAAAGGCAAACAGCCAGTAGAGCGCGGTCGGCTTCCATTTGATGAAGGTGTCGTTATGCAGCACGAGTGTCGCGCCGCCGAACACGACGACCACGCCGAGACTGACCCACAGCATCGGGTTGACCTTGCGGTGACGGAACGCGACCCACGCGATCTGCACGAGCGTTGCGGCGATTGCCACGGCCGTCGCCGTGTAGATGCCCCAGATCTTGAATGCGACGAAGAAGAGGATGATCGGAAACAGATCGAACAGGAATTTCATTGGCGTCCGGTAGTGGTGCGCATCGGAGGGTGCGGGTGCGAAACGATGCAGCGAACAGCGACAAGCAGCGACAAGCAGCGACAAGCATCGATAAAGCATCGATAAACGAACGCCCGCTCGAAAAAGCGGGCGTGGATGAAACGCGATGCGAACGCGTCGATGCGGCGAGCCCTTTACTTGGGTTCGAATTGTAGCGCAGCCGAATTGATGCAATACCGCAAGCCGGTCGGCGCGGGGCCGTCCTCGAACACGTGCCCGAGGTGCGCGCCGCAGTTCTTGCACAGCACTTCGATGCGCAACATCCCGTGCGAGCGGTCGGTCTTCTCCTCGATGACTTCGCCGTTGATCGGCTTGAAATAGCTGGGCCAGCCGCAGCCGGCATCGAACTTCGTATCCGACTCGAAAAGCGGCGTGCCGCAGCACACGCAGTCATAGATGCCGCGCTCGAAATGATCCCAGTACTCGCCGGTGAACGGCCGTTCCGTCGCGGCGTGGCGCGTCACGCGATACTGCATCTCGTCGAGTTCGCTGCGGTAGGCGGCATCGTCTTTCTGCAGCGGATACTCGGTCGCGCCGGGAGTGTCGTCTCTGTTCATATCGTTCCTTTGTGTGTCCTTCGTTCCCTGGATCACGAAGATGGGGCGGCTCTACGAAGAACAACTCACTTCGAGATCGCTCGCCCAGTCCGGCGGCAGGCCGGCGTAGGCTTCGTTCTCCGGTTGTTCGTCGTAGGGGCGGCGCAACACGTCCAGAAGACGTTCGACCTCCGAGAAGTCCTTCTCGTTCGCCTGGCGAATCGCCTGTTCGGCGAGATGATTGCGCAGCACGTACTTCGGGTTCACGCGATTCATCGCTGCCGCGCGCGACGCATCATCGCGCGATTCGTGCGCCAGCCGCTCGCGATATTGCACTGCCCACGCGTCGAATGCGGCGCGATCGAGAAAGAGATCGCGCACGGGCGCATCGTTCGACGCATCCGCCTTAGACACCTTCGACAGATTGCGGAACGTCAGCGTGAAGTCCGCGCGATTCGCATGCATGATTTCGAAGAGGCCGTTGGCGAGCTTGTCGTCGTCATCGCGGATGGCTTCCAGCCCGAGCTTCGCGCGCATCTTCGCTTCCAGCGCGGGCGCGAACGCGGTCTTGTAACGCTCCAGCACCTTTTGCGCTTCTTCCACCACGCGTTCCGCGCGGCTTTCTTCCGGCAGGTTCGCGCCGAACAGCGGCACGAGCGCCTGCGCGAGACAGAACAGATTCCAGTACCCGACTTGCGGCTGGCGGCTGTACGAATAGCGGCCCTGCGTATCCGAGTGATTGCAGATGTGATGCGCGTTGAAGCCGTCCATGAAACCGAACGGGCCATAGTCGATGGTGAGGCCGAGAATCGACATGTTGTCCGTGTTCATCACGCCATGACAGAAGCCGACGCTCTGCCAGTGCGCCATGAGGTCAGCGGTGCGGCGCACGGCTTCGTCGATCAGCGCGAGGTACGAGTCGTCGGCATCGCGGCACTGCGGATAAAAGCGGTCGATGACGTGATCGGCCAGCGCCTTCAGCTCGTTGACGCGATCGTTCGAATAGAAATGCTCGAAGTGACCGAAGCGCACGAAGCTCGGCGCGATGCGCGTGGCGATCGCGGCGGTCTCGATGGTCTCGCGCCGCACCGGCAAGTCGGACCCGATGACGGCGAGCGCGCGCGTCGTCGGGATGCCGAGATGATGCATCGCCTCCGAGCACAGAAATTCCCGGATCGACGAACGCAACACTGCGCGGCCATCGCCCATGCGGGAATAGGGCGTGCGGCCCGCGCCCTTCAGTTGCACTTCGAGCCGCGCGCCCGCATGCTCGACTTCACCGAGGGTGATCGCGCGCCCGTCGCCCAACTGGCCCGCCCACACGCCGAACTGATGCCCCGAGTACACGGCGGCGTAGGGCATGGCTTCGCGCGGCCATTGGGGCGTCGGATTGCCCGCGAAGTATGCGGCGAACGCGGCTTGCTCCGGCCCCGAGGCGAGGCGAGCGTCGAAGCCGAGCGATTCGGCGGCTTCGCGTGAAACGGCGACGACATACGGGTCGGGAACGGGCGTGGCGGGAAGACGGGTCAGGAACGCGGGACCGAGCGCGGCGAAGGAACCGGGACGGCCGCTCTGGATCGCATTGGCGATGCGCTGCAAGGATTGCGCGTGAGACGAGAATTCATCGGTTTCGCCGGTCGTTGCGCGCACCGCATTGCTTGGGGAAAACGACATGTTGAGCGCCTCAAAGTTAAACGATATTGTAATTCCGCGCCCGCGGGCCTGCAGGACGGCCCTCATGGCTGCATTCATCGTGTAGCCAACCGCATTCCACTCGTCGAGGACATCACCTATGGCGGCACCGCTTTACGGTCAGATGATGGATGTACCGCTGCTTGCATCGTCCCTGCTGTCTCACGCATCGAGGCATTTCGGCGATACGGAAATCGTGTCGCGCCGCATCGAAGGCGATATCCATCGCTATACCTATCGCGACTGCGAGAAGCGGGCGAAGCGGCTCGCGCAGGCGCTGCTTGCGCTGGGCGTCGAGGCGGGCGAGCGCATCGGCACGCTGGCGTGGAACGGCTACCGGCATCTCGAGTGTTACTACGGCGTGAGCGGCATGGGCGCCGTCTGCCATACGATCAACCCGCGTCTCTTTCCGGATCAGATCGCGTTCATCATCGACCACGCCGACGATTCCTACGTGTTCTTCGACATGACCTTCCGGCAGCTCGTGGAGAACATCGCGCCGCATTGCCCGAACGTCAAAGGCTGGATCGCGCTCGGCGACGCTGCGTGCATCGCCGAGCATCTCGGCGACATGAGCGTGCCGGTGATGAGCTACGAGAGCCTCATCGCGCCGCACGACGGCGTCTATGAATGGCCGATGCTCGACGAGCGCCAGGCATCGTTTCTCTGCTACACGTCGGGCACGACCGGCAATCCGAAGGGCGCGCTGTACTCGCATCGCTCGACGGTGCTGCATGCGTATGGCGCGGCGTTGCCGGATGCGATGGGTGCATCGTCGAGCGATGCGATCCTGCCTGTCGTGCCGATGTTCCATGTCAACGCGTGGGGCATTCCGCACGCGGGGCCGCTCGTCGGCGCGAAGCTCGTGTTTCCCGGCAAGGACCTCGATGGCAAGTCGCTCTACGAGTTGATGGAAGCCGAAGGCGTCACGTTTTCGGCGGGCGTGCCGACGGTATGGCTCGGCCTGCTCGCCTACATGAAGCAGGACAACAGGCGTTTTTCGACGTTGAAGCGCACGGTGATCGGCGGCTCCGCCTGTCCGCCGGCGATGCTGCGCACGTTCGAAGACGAATACGGCGTCGAAGTGATCCACGCGTGGGGCATGACGGAGATGTCGCCGCTCGGCACGCTCGCGCGCCTGAGTTTCAGGCAGAAGCAGCGAACGCCTGAGGAGCAGCGGGTATCGCGCGAGAAGCAGGGACATGCGCTTTTTGGCGTCGATATGAAAGTGGTCGGCGACGATGGCCGCGAACTTCCTTGGGATGGCGAATCGTTCGGCGATCTGCACGTGCGCGGACCATGGGTCATCGACCGTTATTTTCGGCGTGATGAATCGCCGCTCGTCAACGGCTGGTTCCCGACCGGCGATGTCGCGACCATCGATGCAGATGGCTTCATGCATATCACCGATCGCAGCAAGGACGTGATCAAGTCCGGCGGCGAATGGATCAGCTCGATCGATCTGGAGAACATCGCGGTGGCGCATCCGCAGGTGGCGGAGGCAGCGTGCATCGCGTGTTCGCATCCGAAATGGACGGAGCGTCCGATGATCGTCGCGGTGCTGCGTCCCGGCGCGACGCTCACGCGGGAGGAACTGCTCGCGTACTACGAAGGCAAGGTCGCGAAGTGGTGGATTCCTGATGACGTCGTGTTCGCCGACGAGTTGCCGCATACGGCTACGGGCAAGCTGCAGAAGGTGCGGCTGCGGGAGTTGTATCGGGAGCACGTGCTGCCGGGAGTGGAGGAGAGGGCGGTTTAGCGGTGTCGTACCGAAGGCAGTGCAGATTCGGACTAAGTCACTAGCGAAGAACAGTCTTCCAGAGCGACCATGTTGACCTCTTGGCGACACGCGAGGGGTCAGCAAGGACCATGCTCTATCTTCCACCGTATTTCGAACGCTTCGGCCTTTTCGCGACCAGCCGGCATTTCACTGAAGTCACACGCGATGAGCTCGCCGACATCGGACGGGCGATGGCGGCGGCGCGTGCGGCGTTTCTGGCGCACAGTCAGATAGTCTTTCTTTCGGCGTCCACCTCCGACTTACGGGCAGTGCTCGGGCGTATCGATTGTTGCCGCGGGCTGCGTGTCGAACTGCGCGAGCGCGGTGAGGTAATTCAGGCCGTGCTCGATGCGGTCAAACAGGGCAGATTGATCTTCGTGCCGAGACAGGACGAATTGCGGGCCTGTGTCGAGACGATCAGACAAGATATGCGGATATCGCCAGCCGTGACAGCAGCGCGCTCGTTGTCGGATGGAGCGCAAGCATTGCGGTATGGGCCAGCGACATCGCTCGGCGACGCAGTCAAGCTAGCGGCACGAGGTCTGTCCGATGCGGATGAAGCCGAATGCGATGCGATGTACGAGGCACGCATGACCTACTGCAATGCTTTGAGCAAGATGTATGGCGGTGACGCCCGCACTTATCTAACCTGCAAACAACGGGCGTTTGAAGCCTATCAAGCCTGCCGAGGATACCTATGATCGAACACTTCGTTGCCTACTATGATCCGGACAGTAAGACCTTCAAGACCGGATTCGTCGATTCCCGATTGCTGAAGGATGTAAGGATGAATCTGATGGCGGAACATGATGTGGGACCACAGCAGCCAATCGACGATGAATACGCGCGTCGGTTCGGCGGGAGCGCATTGCTCTGGTTTGCAACGCAATATCCGGAGCTGCGAGAGTTTCTGCAGATCACTGATGGGAAAGGTAATGCGATCACTTTGTAGACGGCCGAGAACCGCGTTGAGCATCGCTTGTCCGTATGACCGAATGCACGTGTGCAAGCATGGCGATGCCGACTTCCTGGCAACGTCGAAAACGATTCTTAGGCGCCAAGGCGTCTGACGGGAATGCGTCAGACGTATTCCGTGGTCTCACCTGTCTCGAAGACGAACAGATGTTATCGGTTCGCGAAGTCGAACCCGAAAGGAGCGGGCCGCTGTCGCAGGGAAGCTCGCGATGCCGATACTGGCGGACCAGTTCGAATTCAAGCTCGACGACGAATTCGCCCGGCGACCGGGCGTCGCGGTTTTCAATCTGATGGCTCGCGGACAGCCGGGGCTCAAACAGTTGATGAGGGCCACAGCCGAACCGCGCACACTGGAGGAATGAAGCTGCGCCCCCCTTGATTATTCCCCCCATCCGCCCACAATGCGCCATCGGCGTCACCCCAAGGAGCGATACATGCCCGTGCAGTACACCATCCGCGACAACGTCGCCGTCATCACGCTCGACAACCCGCCCGTCAACGGGCTCGGGCATTCGACGCGCCTTGGCATCGTCGAAGGCGTCGAGCGGGCGCGCGACGATGCGAACGTGGCCGCCGTCGTCATCATCGGCGCGGGAAAGGCGTTCTCGGGCGGCGCCGACATCACCGAATTCAACACGCCGAAAGCCACGCAGGAACCGACGCTCGCCACCGTCATCAAGGCCGTCGAGAACAGCGAAAAACCCGTGATCGCCGCCATACACGCCATCGCGATGGGCGGCGGCCTCGAACTCGCGCTCGGCGCGCATTACCGCGTCGCATCGCCCGGTGCGCAGATCGCGCTGCCCGAAGTCAAGCTCGGCCTCTTGCCCGGCGCGGGCGGCACGCAACGTCTGCCGCGTGCGGTCGGTCTCGAAACCGCGCTCGACATGATCGTGTCGGGCACGCCGGTCCGGTCGGAACAACTCGCGCAAACCGCGCTGTTCGACCAACTGGCAGAAGGCGATCTGCTCGATGCCGCCGTGCGCTTCGCCACGCGCGTAGCCGAAAAAGACGGCCCGCATCCGAAGGTGCGAGACCGCGCTATCGGGCACGCGAACGCCGACGGCGTCATCCGTCTTGCGCGTGAAAAGATCGCGCTCACCGCAAAGCATTTTCCGGCGCCGCACAAGTGCATCGACGCCATCGAACGCGGCGTGAAAGAAGGTTTCGAGCGCGGGCTCGCGTTCGAGCGCGAATGCTTTCTCGCGCTCGTGCAGACGCCCGAAAGCCGGGCCTTGCGGCACGCATTTTTCGCCGAGCGTGCGGCGGGCAAGATCGACGACGTGCCATCGAACACGCCGGTGCGGAAGATTGAGCGCGTCGGTGTCATCGGCGCGGGGACGATGGGCGGCGGCATCGCGATGAACTTCGTGGAGGCGGGCTTGCCGGTCGTGCTGCTCGACACCGATCGCGTCGCGCTCGACCGCGGCGTCGCCACGATTCGCCGCAACTTCGAAGCGCAAGCGAAGAAAGGCCGGCTCACGCACGAACAGGTCGAAGCCCGCATGCGGCTCATCACGCCGACGCTCGCCTGGGGCGATCTCGCAGAGGCCGATCTCATCGTCGAAGCGGTATTCGAAGACATCGGCGTGAAAGAGCGCGTGTTCCGTCAGCTCGATGACATCGCAAGACCCGGCGCGATCCTCGCATCGAACACGTTGACGCTCGATCTCGACCGGATCGCCGCCTTCACGAAGCGCCCGGGCGACGTCGTCGGCATGCACTTCTTCAGCCCCGCGAACGTGATGAAGCTGCTCGAAGTCGTGCGCGGCGCGAAGACGCAGAAAGACGTGCTCGCGACCGTGATGCAGCTCGCGAAGAAGATCCGGAAGACGGCGGTCGTCTCGGGCGTGTGCGACGGCTTCATCGGCAACCGGATGATCGAGCAATACGTTCGTCAGGCGCTTTTCATGCTCGAAGAAGGCGCGCTGCCCGCGCAGATCGATCGCGCCATCGAGCAGTTCGGCTTCGCGATGGGTCCGTTTCGCATGAGCGATCTCGCAGGCAACGACATCGGCTGGGCCATTCGCAAGCGGCGCTATCGCGATCAGCCGCAGATGCGTTATCCAGGGATCGCGGACCGGCTTTGCGAGGCCGGGCGCTTCGGGCAGAAGACCGGCGCGGGCTGGTACGACTATGCGGACGGCTCGCGAGACGCAAGACCATCGCCCATGATCGACGAGATGATCGTCGCGTATTCGAAGGAGCAGGGCGTCGAGCGGCGCAGTATCGGCGATGAAGAGATCGTCGAACGGCTCGTGTATGCGCTCGTCAACGAAGGCGCGAAGATTCTGGAGGAAGGCGTCGCGAGCAAGGCATCGGACGTCGACATCGTTTATTTGACCGGCTACGGTTTCCCGTTATGGCGCGGCGGCCCGATGTTTCACGCCGACGCAATCGGTCTGTCGAACGTCGAGCGCGCGATCCGCCGGTACGCCGGACAGCCCAACGGCGACGCGTGGCAGCCAGCCGCGCTCCTCATCCGACTCGCGGCCTCGAACGGCCGCTTCAACGCCTGATGCGACTGATATGAAACCTGTGGAAGATGTGCTTCTCGTCGTTGACGTGCAATACGACTTCATGCCCGGCGGCGCGCTCGCCGTCGCGCGTGGCGACGAAATCGTCCCGGTCATCAACCGGCTCGCGGGGGCGTTCTCGCACGTTGTGTTGACACAGGACTGGCATCCGGCGGCGCATGTATCGTTCGCGGCGAATCACGCGGGCCGCGCGCCGTTCGAGACGATCCCGATGCCCTATGGCGAACAGGTGCTGTGGCCGGCGCATTGCGTGCAGGGATCGCCGGGCGCGGCGCTGCATCGCGATCTCGATGTGCCGCACGCACGGCTGATCGTTCGCAAGGGCCATCACGAGAGCGTGGACAGTTATTCGGCGTTCCTCGAAGCGGACCGCACGACGCCCACGGGTCTCGCCGGTTATCTGCGCGATGTCGGGGCGAAGCGCATCTGGCTCGCGGGTCTCGCCACCGACTATTGCGTCGCGTGGTCCGCGCTCGATGCGCGCGCCGCCGGTTTCGAGGCCAGCGTGATCGACGACGCGTGCCGCGCCATCGACCTGAACGGCTCGCTCGACAAGGCATGGAGCGACATGCGGGCGGCGGGCGTCGCACGCATCCAGTCGGCGCATGTGAACGTGGCGTGAAGCGCCGCCGGCAACGAGGATTTGCTACGCTTCTGGCTTCGCCAGACAACAGGAGCCGCCGTGCTGCGTCACATCGTCATGTGGAAACTGAAAGACTTCGCAGAGGGCGCGGACCGCGCTGAGAATGCGCAGAAGCTGAAAGCGAAGCTCGAGACCTGCCGCAGCATCGTGAAGGGGCAAGGGCACTTCGAAGTCGGCACCGCGCAGCCGGGTTTCGATTGCACGTACGACGTCGTGCTCGTCTCCGATTTCGACGACAAAGCCTCGCTCGACGCCTATCAGAAGCATCCCCGGCATCTGGCCTTGAAGGACTTCGTGGCGGCGATTCGCGAAGCGCGCCAGTGCGTCGACTACGAAGTGTGACTGCGATGACCGATACTCGACATACCCGGAAAAGCCACGGCCCGGCGCTCGAAAGCCCGTTCATCGACATGCTCGGCGTGGAACTGGTCAAAGCCGTCGACGGCGAGGGCGAAGTGCGCCTGCCGCTCGGCGAGGCGCATCTGAACACGTGGGGCATCGCGCATGGCGGCGTGACCATGACCCTGCTCGACGCCGCGCTGGCCATCGCGGCGCGCAGCGTGGCAGGCGACGGCGTCGGCGTCGTGACCGTCGAAATGAAAGTGAACTTCATGCAGCCGGGGCGCGGCGAGTTGCGCGGTTACGGCCGCGTGCTGCACCGCTCCACGACGATGGCCTATTGCGAAGGCGAAATCCGTGACAGCGAAGGGCACTTCGTCGCAAAGGCGCTCGGGACCTTCAAGTACATGAAGCGGCTCGCGGTCGGGCGTGACGTCGTCAGGCAGAAGCTGCGTTCCGACCGCCAAGCCACGCCCGGACCGAGCGACGCCTGACGCGAACGCCCGGCGCCCGTTCATGCAATAAGCGTTTTGTTCCGGCCGCGCTTAACTACAATTCACTCACTTGCGCGCACGGCGCTCGCTTCGCGCTCGTTCGCCCTCCGAACCGGCGGGCGACGCACGACGGCGCGCAAAGGAATGACAACCCGTTTCGACCGCATCTAAGATAGTCGTATAACGAAAGATGCGCCGCTGGCAGGCGTTCGAAAAGGTAAGATCGCGCCGGGTCATGGAAACCGCAAGGGGCGCGCGAGCAGATGCGTCTCGCGCTGCGATTCGCCGATTACAGCACGCGGCAAGGACAGGAACGAGGAGAAGCACGTATGGCACGTCAGAACCCGCCGGGTCGCAAGGCAGAACCGGAGCGCGCGGTCGTTACGAGCGATCTGCCGTTCCCGGTAGTCGGCATCGGGGCGTCCGCCGGCGGTGTCGAGGCTTTGCAGACCTTCTTCGAACATGCGCCGACGACCATGAACATGGCGTTCGTGGTGATCCTGCATCTGGCGTCGGACAGGATCAGCCACCTGCACGACATCCTGCAGCGCACCACCGGCATGCCGGTGCATCAGGTCAGCTCCGCAATCGCCATCGAAAGCAATCACGTCTACGTGATCGCGCCCGGCAAGCAGCTCGAGATGTCCGACGGCTGCCTTCGCGTCAGCGGGCGCGATACTTCGAAATCCGCGCTGTTCACCATCGATCATTTCTTCCGGACGCTTGCCGATGCGCATGGCGCGCACGCCATCGGCGTCGTGCTGTCCGGGTCCGGCGCGGATGGTGCGTCGGGCCTGAGCCGCATCAGGGAAGCGGGCGGCATCACGCTCGCCCAGACACCGGACGATGCCGAATATCCCGAGATGCCGCGGCAGGCGATCGCGACGAACCACGTCGATATCGCGCTGCCCGCACCCGAGCTGCCGCAGCGCCTGCTCGACCTGTGGAACGACGCCCGGCTCATCCGTGCGCAGCAGATCGAAGCGCTGAGCGCGCCGCCGGACGCGCGCCGCTTAGCGAACGACGGCCCGGAGCGCGCGCTCGCCGATATCCTGATGCATCTGCGCGTGCGTACGGGCCACGACTTCCGGCCCTATAAGCGCGCCACCGTGTTGCGGCGTATCGAGCGACGCATGCAGGTGAACGGTCAGCGCGATCTGCTCGCGTATCGCGACTTCCTGCGCGCCAACGGCGAGGAAGCTACCGCCTTGCTGGCCGACATGCTCATCGGCGTCACCCAGTTCTTCCGCGATCGCGACGCGTTCGATTCGCTCGAGCGCGAAGTCATCGGCGGGCTTTTCAGCGAGCACACCGGCGGCGCGAACGAAACGCAGGTCCGCGTGTGGGTCGCGGGCTGCTCGACGGGCGAGGAAGCCTACTCGCTGTCGCTGCAACTGGCGCGCGCGCGCGATGCCGCGTCGTCGACCCGGACAATTCAGGTCTTCGCCACCGACATCGACGAAGTTGCGATCGTGCGTGCGCGAACCGGCAGGTATCCCGTGTCGATCGCGAGCGACGTGCCGCCGGACTTGCTGCAGCGGTATTTCGTGAAAGAGGGCGGTCACTACCAGATCGTCAAGGCGGTGCGCGAGCGCATCCTCTTTGCCGCGCACAGTCTGATGCGCGATCCGCCGTTCTCGCATCTCGACGTGATTTCCTGCCGCAACGTGCTGATCTATCTCGATCGCACGGTGCAGCGGCAGATTCTCGAATTGTTCCATTTCGCACTGCGGCCGAACGGCGTGCTTTTCCTCGGCACGGCGGAATCGGCCGACGCCGCCGACGATCTCTTCGCCGTCGTCGACAAGAAAAACCGCATCTATCGGGCGAAGGCAGTCGCCAATCGCGCGAAGCCGGCTGTCAACTTTCCGCCGCTTCACACGGGCGCGGCCAAGGTGGAGGAGCGCGCCGGCGCGTCGGCGATGCATCAGCCGCCGCCAAGCCCGGCGCAGCGCAGCTTCTCGTATGCGGAACTGCATCAGCGGGCGCTGGAGCAATACGCGCCGCCGAGCGTGGTCATCGATCGCGACTCGAACCTCGTTCATCTCTCCGATAACGCGGGCACGTTCCTGCGCCATACCGGCGGCGAGCTGACGAGCAACATCATCGCGCTGGTGCTGCCGGACTTGCGCCTCGAGTTGCGCACCGCGATTTTCCGCGCGCTACAAACGGGCACGAGCGTGGAGGCGCGCCGCGTCAAATGGCATCATGACTCGCGTGTGTCGTGGGTGAGCATGACGGTGCGGCCGTTCTTCGATCAGGTCGCGGGCGCGGAATTCCTGCTCGTCGTCTTCGATGAAGTCGCCGGCCACATGACGGACGACGAGCAGGCAGAAGGCGGCCAGGACCCGGTGCTGCTGCAGCTCGAACACGAGTTGCAGCACAGCCGCGAGCAGCTTGCGACGGTCATCGAGCAATACGAAACATCGGTCGAGGAGCTGAAGGCGTCGAACGAGGAATTGCAGGCGATCAACGAGGAACTGCGGTTGACCTCGGAGGAACTCGAAAGCAGCAAGGAAGAACTGCAGTCGGTCAACGAGGAGCTCACGACCGCGAACGCCGAGATGCAGGCGCGCATGGAGGACACCGCCAAGGCGAACGACGACCTGCATAACATCATCGCGTCGAGCGAGATCGCGACGGTCTTCGTCGACAAGGAAATCCGCGTGAAGCGCTTCACGCCCAGCGCGACGGCCATCTTCAAGCTGATCGATTCCGACCTCGGCCGCTCGCTTTTCGACATCACGCATTCGCTGCGCTACCCGACGCTCGCCGACGATGTCCGGCAGTCGTTCCAGTCGCTGCAGCTGACCGAGCGCGAGATCGAGAGCGAGACGGGGCGCTGGTATCTGATGCGCCTGTTGCCGTATCGCACGGCGGACGATCACATCGACGGCGCGGTGATCACGCTGATCGATGTGACGGCGCGTCATCAGGCCGAAGAAGCCGCGCGCACCAACGAGCAGCGGCTGCGGCTCGTCGCGCAGTTGACGAAGGACTACGCGATCATCGTGCAGGACAGCCAGGGTGCGATCGTAAGCTGGAACGCCGGCGCCGAACGCATCTTCGGCTATACCGAGAGCGAGGTGGCCGGACAGGACATCGCGTTCATCTACGAAGCGAACGACCGTCAGGCGATGGTGCCGGAAAGAGAGCGCGAGTCCGCGGCGAGGGACGGCCGCGCGGACGACGATCGGTGGCATGTGACCAAGGACGGTCGCCGCATCTTTTGCAGCGGCGTGGTGACGCCCATCGTTGACGCCTCGTTCACCGGCTTCGCGAAGATCGTCCGCGACCTGACCGAGCGCAAGCTGCGCGAAGACGCGAACCGTGAGGCGCTGCTCAAGGAACAGGCGGCGCGGGAACAGGCGTTGACTTCCAGCCAGATGAAGGACGAATTCATCGCGGTGCTGTCGCACGAGCTCAAGCACCCGCTCAATCTGATCGGCGTGAAGGCGGAAATCCTGCCCCGGCTGCCGCAGACGCGCGACATCGAAGCGGTGCGCGACGCCGCGTGGTGGATTCGCCAGGCGGTGCGCAGTCAGGCGCAGATCATCGACGACCTGCTCGACTGGTCGCGCATACAGACCGGCAAGCTGGCGCTGAACTTCAGCACCGTTGACCTGGCCGCGATCTTCGCGAACGTCGCGGATACGGTGGAACAGGACGCGCACGTGCGGGGCATCACGCTGACGACGAGCATTCCCGCGCGCCCGGCCACGACGATGGCCGACCCGACCCGTTGCGAGCAGATCATCTGGAACCTCGTATCGAACGCGATCAAGTTCACCGACCACGGCGGACGCATCGACTTGCGCCTGAGCCGCGACGGCCGCATGCATCGCATCGACGTGTCGGACAGCGGTCAGGGCATCGAACCGGAAACGTTGCCCTATATCTTCGACATGTTCCGCCAGGGCGTGCGCGATCGCTCGCGAAGCGGTCTGGGCATCGGCCTCGCGCTCGTCAAGCAACTGGCGGAAATGCAGGGCGGACGCGTGCAGGCGCGCTCGGACGGGCCCGGTCTCGGCGCGACCATGACCGTCTGGCTTCCGAGAATGGAAGACGAGAGCGCGTATCTCGAGCGTCGCGGCAAGGGCGGCGAGACGATTGCGGGCTTGCAGATTTTGCTTGTTGACGATGACCGCGAGTCGGTCGCTTCGCTGACGACGCTGCTGGAACTGGAGGGCGCGTCGGTGACGGGCGTGACGAGCGCGCCCGAAGCACTGGAACTGCAGGCGGAGCGAACCATCGACGTGGTGCTGTCCGATATCTCGTTGCCCGGCATGAACGGCTATGAACTCATGCGCCGCATGCGCGCGGACCCCCGATGGGCGAGCGTTTCCGCCATAGCCTTCACAGGACACAGCCGCGAGGAAGACGTGCAGGCCGCGAAAAACGCGGGATTCGACGCGCATCTGGCGAAGCCGCTCGACTTCAATCAATTGCTCGAAACGCTATGCACGGTTGTCGCGCGAGACGGCAGCCGTCCGCGAAGCGACAGCGCAGCATGAACAGCGAGGCCGCCGCTGCTCCCGGCAGCGGCCTCGCGCGCAGTCGTCATCGGGAGCGTCGGCCAGGCTGGACCAGTCACATGGCCGCCTCGTTGCCGACGCGATCGGCGATGCGTGCGACGCCATGCCGATTCACCTGCTCCCCGTACCGCGAGCCCCAAAGGCGACATGGACTCGTTCCGGAATGCGCAGATAACCGGCGCACGGATTGCTTCAAAGACCCAAAGGAGGGTCCATGGATCATCGAGACATTGTGGTCATCGCGGCATCCCGTGGCGCCATTCCAGTCCTGAAAAAACTGATCGCGGCGTTTCCAGCTGATTTTCCTGCGGCCGTGTGCATCGTGCTGCATATCGGCCGGCACAAGAGCGTGTTTCCCGAGATGCTGACTGAATGGGGCGTTTTGCCAGCCCGGCATCCCAAGTCAGGTGAGCGGCTCGAACGCCGGCAGATTTATGTGGCGCCGCCGGACCGGCACATGATATTGCTGGGCGGCAAAGTGCGTCTGCTCGACACGGCCGCGGAGAACTTCGCGCGGCCCGCAGCCGATCCGCTGTTCCGCTCGGCCGCGATGGAATTCGGTCCGCGCGTCGTGGGCGTCGTGCTGAGCGGCGATCTCGACGATGGCGCCGCCGGACTCGCCGCCGTGCGTGCGCGCGGCGGTTACTGCGTCGTGCAGGACCCCGCCGATTGCGAGGCGCCATCGATGCCGCGCAGCGCGCTGGCGGCGACGTCCGCCGATGCGGTGGTGAAAATCGACGAACTCGCGGGCGTGGTTGACGCTGCAGTGAGAGGCGCCAGGGGGCGCGAGGAGGTCCAAGTGAGTACCCGACCCGACCTGGACCGGGAAGTACAGATCGGCAACAAGGGCGTGGTCCCGCCGGAGGAACTGGACCAGATCGGCGAGCGTTCGGCGCTCACGTGCCCCAACTGTTCCGGCACGCTCTGGCGCATGCGCGACGAGCAGCCGCTTCGCTATCGTTGCCATACCGGTCACGCGTTCACGAGCCTGTCGCTCGAGGAGGGCAACGCGAAGCGCACCGAGGACGGCATCTGGAGCGCCATTCGCGCGGTTCACGAGCGCATCATCCTCGCGCAGGAACGGCGGCGCTGGGCGGAACACGCCGGCAGCGCCGACGATGTCGCGATCGAGCAGATCCGCATCGAAGAAAACGAGAAGCTCGCGGAACTGCTGCGCGAGGCCATCGGCATACAGGCGTGATGCCCGAACGCTCGGGATCGCCGGCGTGCGTGTCGCCGGCGAGGACGAGCTTCGCCGTCAGCCGCGATGATCGCGGCTTGTCCTGTCTGTGCGACAACACCCTGGAGAACGCTTGGATCGCTTCGAGAACAAGGTAGCCGTCATCACCGGCGCGGGCAGCGGTTTCGGCCGTGAATTCGCGCTCATGGGTGCGTCGCTCGGCATGAAGCTCGCACTCGCCGATATCGACGATGCCGCGCTCGCCGCCACCGTCGATGCCGTGCGCGCGCAAGGCGGGCAGGCGCTGGGCGTACGCACGGACGTATCCGATGCGAGCGAGGTCGATGCGCTCGCCCGCGCCACGCTCGATGCGTACGGCGGCGTGCATCTGCTTTTCAACAATGCGGGCGTCGGCGCAGGCGGCTTCGTCTGGGAGAACAGCCCGAAAGACTGGCAATGGGTGTTCGGCGTGAATGTGATGGGCGTCGCGAACGGCCTGCGCGCCTTCACGCCGATCATGCTGGAGCAGGGCGAGCCCGCGCATATCGTCAATACGGCGTCGGTGGCGGGCTTGCTCGCCGCGCCCGCGATGGGCGTCTACAACGCGTCGAAGCATGCGGTGGTCGGGCTGACGGAGACGCTGTATCACGATCTGCGGCTCGCGCGTGCGCCGGTCGGCGTGTCCTTGCTGTGCCCGGCCTTCGTGCCGACGGGCATCGCGGATGCCGAACGCGCGCGCCCCGCGACGCTCGCCAACGATGCACCGCCGACGGCATCGCAGAAAATGGCGGCGCGGCAACTGACGCGGGCGGTGGAAGGCGGGCGGCTATCGTCGCGCGACGTTGCCGCGCTCACTTTCGACGCCGTGCGGGAAGGGCGCTTTTACGTCATCACGCATCCGAACATCATGTCGTCGATCCGGCTGCGCCTCGACGACATCGCGCAGTTGCGCAGCCCGACCGATCCGATGTCGTTGAGAAGGGAAGCGAATCGCTCGGACTAGGACGGTCGTGGCATCATCGTGCCCTTTGAACGCTTCTTTCTCCGATGCCGCTCAATCCCAAGATCGCGCAGATCCTCGAAATGGTCGCGCGCGCGAACCGTCCGCCGTATCACACGCTGACGCCGGCCGAAGCGCGCGCCGCCTATGCGATGAGCGCGCCGATTCTCGACATCGCGCCGCTGCCGATGCACAGCGTCGAAGACCTGCGGATCGCCACGCGCGACGGCAATGAAATCGGCGTGCGCGTCTATCATCCGGTCGCCCCGAGTTGGGCGGAGCCGGCGGCGGCGCTCCTGTATCTGCATGGCGGCGGCTTTACCGTCGGCAGCATCGCGACTCACGACGCCCTTTGCCGCACGCTCGCGCGCGATGCGGGCTGCGCGGTCGTATCGGTCGGTTACCGGCTCGCGCCCGAGCATCGTTTTCCTGTCGCCGTTGACGATGCCTTCGACGCACTTCAATGGCTCGCGCGCGAAGCGCCGCTTCTGGGCATCGATGCGGCGCGGCTCGCGATTGGCGGCGACAGTGCGGGCGGCACGCTTGCGACTGTCTGTGCGGTGCTGGCCCGCGATGCCGGCATCCCGCTGCGGCTGCAACTGCTGATCTATCCGGGCACGAGCGCGCGGCAGGATAGTGCGTCACACGCGCGGCTGGCCGAAGGGTATCTGCTGTCGGGGGAAACGATTCAATGGTTCTTCGCGCAATATCTGCGCGACGAGCGCGACCGCGACGACTGGCGTTTCGCACCGCTCGATGCAGCGGGCGGCCAGCCGGATTTCGCGGGCGTCGCGCCGGCTCGGATCGCGGCGGCCGACCACGATCCGCTCTACGACGAGGACATCGCATATGCCGCGAAGCTCGAAGCGGCCGGCGTGCGCGTGACGCTCGCGCGTTATGAAGGCATGATCCACGAGTTCTTCAAGATGGGCGGATTCGTGCCCGAAGTGGCGCGGGCGCACGCGGATGCGGTGACGGCGTTGAGGGCGGCGTTGGGGTGAATCGTCGCAAACACTGGTCGGGAAGCGGTTTCTCGCGGGACACCAAATACCGCAGGGCATTTGCCCTTCTGCTTCTCGCATTCGTCGCAGTCTTCAACGCGGTCAACCTTCTGGAAGCGTACGGCAGCGGCGCGCCGTACTACTCGCGCACCGCCAACATGGACAAATGGGTCGATCCAATGCCGCTTCTCGCCACCGTCGATTTACCCACCGCGTTGCTCCTGTTCTTCGCCTTCCGGACGCTCCAGCGCAAGCGATAAGCGCGGCCGCGAGCTACGCATCGATATCGAACTCGAACGCCCGCTCGAAGCTGCCCGGCCGCACGATGCGATGCGAGCCATCGTCATCGCTGCGTTCCTTGATCCGAATCGACATCCCGCGCGCCGTCGGCGTGACGCGCAGCGCCGTCGTGCTGCGCGTGCCGTATTCGGGCGTCTCGATGAACGCCGCCGACAGCACACGCTCGCGCTCGACCGATACGCCCGTCGACGGCAGCAGCGCATCGTCGGCGATACGCGGATCGCGCAGGGTATCGATCAGCACGTCGAGCGCCGGATGTTCATCGGCGTGAATCAGGTCGGCAAGCGCGTCACGTTGCGCGACGAGTTTCGGCCACGGCGTATTCAGCAAGCTGTTCGACAGGCCGTGCACGCCCGCCTCCAGCAGCGCGGGCGGCGCGTCGGCGCGGTTGCCGTACCAGCCCAGCTCGCGCCGCGTGAAATCGCCACAAAGCAGGTTGAACCCGTTATAGCGATGGCCGCGTGCCGCGACGCGCTCCAGATAATCCAGCGGCGCGACGCGTTCGCCCGCGAGGAACGCGCTGACCAGCGCGCCGCGCGTGGGCGCGTCCGCGCGCATCTCGGCAGGCGCGCGAAAGTTCGTCAGCGCGGCGAAACGGCCATCGCGGCTCACGCCGAGCCAGGTCCCGCCGCCCGTCAGATCGCGTCCCGCGAGCACGCCGGGGGTGTCGGTCCACCAGTGCATCGGCTCGGCGTCGCGGCGGAAGAACTCGTCGCGATTGGCGGCCAGCGTCAGCAAGGCGCGCTCGCCGGGCGTCCGCGCGTCGGCCTGCGCGTCCGGCTGCCAGTCGAAAACGATGAGGCACATACGCGCTCAGACGTCCGACGGAAACGCGTACGGCAGCGGCAGGAATTCGAGCGCGGGACCATCGGCGGAACCGACGTGCACCGCGCCGTCATCGAGCGCGGCCAGCTTGATCTCGACGAGACAATCGACCCCGCCGGTCTCCGACGGCGCCACGTTCACGACGAGCCCGCACGGCTGCCCCGGATCGGCGGAATGAAAAAGCTCCGCGCCGGGCGTCGCGGCTGCGGCGCGCGCCAGCGCGGTGCGCCGCTTGATCGTGCCGCGATACTGGCTGCGCGCGACCACTTCCTGCCCCGGATAGCAGCCTTTCTTGAAATTCACGCCGCCGAGCACGTCGAAATTGACCATCTGCGGGACGAACTGCTCGACCGTCGCCTGCGTGATGCGCGGCTCGCCCGCGTGGATGTCGAGCCAGTCCCAGAGCGCGGCGGGCGCACGGTGCAGCTTCTCGCCGAGGCTCGCGAGCCTGGCTTCGACATCGGCTTTCGGGCCGACCCACAGAAAGCGCGGGCGGCTGGCTGCATCCGGCACGCGGATCAGCGCGCCATGCGGGCCTTCCACCTTGACGTGAATGCCGTCGGGGAGCGCGTCGAAGATGCCGGACAGCGCCGCGCGAACATCGCCCGCGAAGCCTACGGCGGCGACGTCGGCCGTCGCGTCCGACAGCTTGGCCTTCGCGCGCAGCACGAACATCGACAGGCGCTTTTGCACGGGCGCCTGAATGTCGCCGGAAATCAGCAGGCGCACCGCGTCGGACGTGCGCCACATCAGGAACGAGCCGAGCAGGCGGCCCTTCGGCGAGCAATAGCCCGCAAGGCGCGCGGTGGATGCGTCGAGATGCTGCACGTCGTTCGTCAGTTGCGTGTGCAGGAAGGCGGCGGCGTCTTCGCCTTTGACGTTGACGACACCGAACTGCGTGAGCGGAATGAACACGCCCGCGGTCCGGACGGCTTCGAAATCGGCGGCGGCGAGGGAAGGAGTCTGGAGGGTCATTGTGTCGGGAAGAGTCGATGCCGGCGTAGCGGCGGGGCATCCGTGCAAGGTGATTCGGACGCGTCCGGCCTTCACGCAGGCGGGCAAGTTATTATATTGGTCTTACCCCAAGCGTGTTTCGCATGACCTTCCTGAAGAAATGCATCGTGGCGATGGTGTTCGTCGCGATGCTCGCAGCAGCCGTCGCAGGCGGTGTGTTTTACTGGGCCAATCGGCCGATGACGCTTTCCCCCGCCGAACTCGACGTCACCATCAAGCCTCACAGCAGCCTGCGCAGCGTGAGCGCGCAACTGAACCGCGGCGGCGTGCCCGTCGAGCCCGAGCTTTTCGTGCTGATGACGCGCGTGCTCGGCCTGTCGGCGCAGCTCAAATCGGGCAACTATGCGTTCAAGAGCGGCGTGACGCCCTACGAAGTGCTGCAGAAAATCGCCCGCGGCGATGTGAACGAATACGTGGCGACGGTCATCGAAGGCTGGACGCTGCAGAAAATGCGCAGCGAGCTGGACGGCAATCCCGCGCTCGCGCACGATACCGCCGGCATGAGCGACATCGACATCCTGAGGGCGATCGGCGCGACCGAAGTTGAACAAGATGTCCGCCGAGGGGCTTTTCTTCCCGGACACCTATCTATTCGACAAGGGCACGAGCGATCTCGCCGTCTACAAGCGCGCCTACCGCACGATGCAGCGCCGCCTCGCCGAAGCGTGGAGCACGCGCGCGCCCAACCTGCCTTACAAGACGCCGTATGACGCGCTGATCATGGCGTCGATCGTCGAGAAAGAGACGGGGCGCGCGGCGGACCGGCCGCTCGTCGCAGCCGTATTTGCGAACCGGCTGCGCATCGGCATGCCGCTGCAGACGGACCCGACTGTAATCTACGGCCTCGGCCCGGCGTACGGCGGTCGTCTGAAGAAAAAAGACCTGCAAACGGACACTCCGTACAATACCTACACGCGCATGGGCCTGCCGCCGACGCCGATCGCGCTACCGGGCGTGGCCGCGCTGAACGCCACGCTGAATCCCGCGACGAGCAGCGCGCTGTATTTCGTGTCGCGCGGCGACGGCAGCAGCTTCTTTTCCGACAATCTGGGCGACCACAACAGGGCCGTTGACAAGTACATCCGGGGTCAATGATGGCGCGTGGCAAGTTCATTACGTTCGAAGGCATCGACGGCGCGGGCAAGACCACGCATCTCGACTGGTTCCGCCAGCGGCTCGACGAGCGAATCGCCGCGAGCGGCCGCCATGTCGTGATGACGCGCGAGCCGGGCGGCACCGCGCTCGGCGAAACCTTGCGCGGTATCCTGCTCAGCCAGCCGATGGACCTCGAAACCGAAGCGCTCCTGATGTTCGCATCGCGCCGCGAGCACCTCGCGCAAGTCATCGAGCCGGCGCTCGCACGCGGCGACTGGGTGCTGTCGGACCGCTTCTCGGACGCGACGTTCGCCTATCAGGGCGGCGGGCGCGGCCTGCCGCGCGACAAGCTGGAGGCGCTGGAGCGCTGGGTGCAGGGCGGTTTTCATCCCGACCTGACCGTGCTCTTCGACGTGCCGACCGATACCGCGAGCGAACGCCGCTCGGCCGCCCGCGCGCCCGACAAGTTCGAAAGCGAGTCGGAGGCGTTCTTCGAGCGCACGCGCGCCGAATATTTGCGACGCGCGGCGGAGTCGCCGGAGCGCTTCGTGATCGTCGATTCGACCGAGCCGATCGATACCATCCGCAAGCGGCTGGAAGACGTCGTCGCCGGACTCTGACTTTATTACGCACCGATGATCTATCCCTGGCAAAGCGACGACTGGCAACGCATCCAGCAGCTCCGCGCACACTGGCCGCACGCGCTGTTGCTGCACGGCGAAGCGGGCATCGGCAAGCTGCATCTCGCGCAGCATCTCGCGCAGGGCCTCTTGTGCGAGACGCCGGCCGCGAACGGCGAGCCGTGCGGCGCGTGTCCGGCATGTCTGTGGTTCTCGCAGGGCAATCACCCGGACTACCGCGCCGTGCTGCCCGAGGCGCTCGCGGGCCTCGCCGGCGACGATGCATCCGCCGATAAATCCGACGACGGCGACAGCAAGAAGTCCCGCGCGCCGAGCAAGGAAATCAAGATCGAGCAGGTGAGGGCGCTGCTCGACTTCTGCGGCGTCGGCTCGCATCGCGGGGGCTTGCGTGTCGTGCTGCTTTATCCCGCCGAGGCGCTGAACGTCGCGGCGGCGAACGCGCTTCTCAAGACGCTCGAAGAACCGCCGTCGGGCGTCGTGTTTCTGCTGGTGTCGGCGCGCATCGACAGGCTGTTGCCGACCATCATCAGCCGATGCCGTCAATGGCCGATGAGCGTCCCCAATGCCGGCGACGCCCGCGCGTGGCTCGCCGCACAAGGCATCGACGATGCCGCCGCGCTGCTCGCCGAAGCAGGCGGCGCGCCGCTTGCCGCGCTTGCGCTCGCGAGCGGCGAAAACCGTGCGCTGCGTGACTTCACGCTCGCGCAACTGGCGGCCGGCCCGAATTGCGACGCCTTCGCGTGCGGTGAAAACCTGCAGAAACTGCCCGTGCCGATGGTGCTCGGCTGGCTGCAACGCTGGCTTTACGATCTGCTCGCTCAGCGCACCGCAGGCCGGCCGCGCTATTTCCCCGGCGCGCGCAAAGCGCTCGACCGCTGCGCGCAAGGCGCCGATCCGGCCGCGCTCGCGCGCTACATCAAGGCGGTCACGCGCCAGCGCGCGGTGGAGAATCATCCGCTGAACGCGCGGCTCGTGTTCGAAGAACTGTTCCTCGGCTATCGCGCAATTTTCGCCCACTGACTCCTGCATCTTCCGACCCACGCCCATGAGCCTCACGTATCGCGACGCCACGCTCGACGACCTGCCTGCCATCGTCGCCATCTACAATTCGACGATCGCCTCGCGCCAGGTGACGGCGGACCTCGACCCGGTCAGCATCGAAAGCCGGCTCGCCTGGTTTCACTCGCACGGGCCGCACGCCCGGCCGCTGTGGGTCGTCGAAGAGGGCGGCGAGGTCATCGCGTGGCTGAGCTTTTCCGACTTCTATGGCCGGCCCGCCTATGCGCGAACCGTCGAAGTCAGCATCTATCTGCATGAACGCGCGCGCGGCAAGGGCCTCGGCAAGAAGCTGCTGCAGGAAGCACTCGACCGGGCGCCGTCGCTGGGCGTGGATACCGTGCTCGGCTTCGTTTTCGGACACAACGAAGCGAGCATGCGGCTCTTCGCGAGCTTCGGCTTCACCGCGTGGGGGAGGCTGCCGCGCGTCGCGATGCTCGATGGCGTCGAGCGCGATCTCGTCATTCTCGGGTTGCGGCTCGACGGTTCGGAAAAGCCTGCAATCGCCGCAGCGGCCTGAGGGCACTCGAAGGAAAGGAGCACGGATGTTCGTCGATTCTCACTGTCACATCAATTTCGAAGGCCTCGCCGACCGTCTGCCCGACGTGCTCGACAAGATGCGCGAGCACGCCGTCACGCATGCCCTCTGCGTATCCGTCGATCTGGAAACGCTGCCCTCGGTACTTGCAATCGCCGAGCAGCACGAGAACGTCTATGCGTCGGTCGGCGTTCATCCCGATCACGAGGACATGAGGGAACCGAGCGTTGCCGAACTCGTCGAACTCGCGGCGCATCCGAAGGTGTGCGCGATCGGCGAGACCGGGCTCGACTACTACCGGCTGGAAGGGCGCAGCATCGCCGACATGGAATGGCAGCGCGAACGCTTTCGCACGCACATTCGCGCCGCGCACGCGACGGGCAAGCCGCTCATCATCCACACGCGGTCGTCGTCGGGAGATACGCTGCGCATCATGGAAGAGGAGCGCGCGAGCGTGCCGGGCGGCGTCATGCACTGCTTCACCGAGCCCTGGGACGTCGCGCAAGCCGCGCTCGCGCAGGGCTTTCATATCTCGCTGTCCGGCATCGTCACGTTCAAGAAGGCGACCGACGTGCAGGACGTCGCGCGGCGCGTGCCGCTCGAGCGGCTGCTGATCGAAACCGATTCGCCATATCTGGCGCCGGTGCCGTATCGCGGCAAGCCGAATGAACCTGCTTACGTGAGCTATGTCGGACGCTTCATCGCGCAGTTGCGCGAAGAGACGGATGAAGCGGTCGCGCAGGCCACCACCGAGAATTTTTTCCGGCTATTCAAGATTGCCCGGCCGACGGCTTCGGCCTGAACGTCCCCAGGCTCCGGGTCGGGAGCGCGGTAATTCCCCTGTATCAAGCAATGCGAAGGTCCACCATGAACAATTCCCCGATGATTTCCACTCAGTCCACGACGAACGGCGCGAAGCGTGCGGCGAAGCGCTCGACAATGCGCGGACTCCTTGCAGGCGCGCTCGTCGCGGCGTGCGCGTGTGCGCAGCCCGTGTGGGCAGCGTCCGTGGACTCGCTCATCAAGGCAGTGAAATTCGACGATGTGTCGGCGGTCAGGAAACAACTCGCGCAGGGCGCGGACCCGAATACGGTCGACAACACCGGCGCGCCGATCCTCGTCATCGCGGCGCGGGAGAAGTCGGATAAAGTCGGCCAGCTTCTTGCCGATAACCCGAACATCGACCTCGAAAAAGTCGATCCGGCCGGCGAGAACGCGATGATGCTCGCGGCGCTCAACGGCGACGCAACCTTCGTCAACCTGCTGATCGCGAAGGAAGCGGAAGTCAACAAGAAGGGCTGGACGCCGCTGCATTACGCGGCGACCAACGGACACGACGATATCGTCAAGATTCTGCTCGACCATTCAGCGTATATCGACGCGGGATCGCCTAACGGCACGACACCGCTGATGATGGCCGCCCGCGGCGGGCATCTGTTGACGTGCAAGCTGCTGCTCGATGAAGGCGCGGACTTGCGCGTGAAGAATCAACTCGGCATGACGGCCGTGGATTTCGCGCGCAAGTACAACGAGCGCGATGTCGCGGAAGGCCTGCAGGCGCGCCTCGACGCCATGCAGGGCGGCGCTCCGCAAAGCGGCGCAAATGGGTCAAAATAACGCGCACGACGCGCCGTACCGTCACGCCGACATGAATCCGGGCAACGCCGGGCAAGGGCACTCGGGCCTGATGCGGGCCCTGACAGCTTTCGCCCGTCAAGCCGCCGCTCAACATAAAAGGAAGATCATGCTGCGGGAATTCGTCATTGCCTGTGCCCTTGCAACGCCGGTTTGCGCGTTCGCATTCACCGGCCACGATCTCAACACGCTCTGTACCAAGACCGATCCCAACTCGCGTACGGCCTGCGCCGCGTATATCGAAGGCGCGGCAGACGGCATCTACAACACGATCGAAGCGATCGGCGGGACCACCGGGCCGCAGGTCGGCCAGTATTTCTGCCTGCCCGCCGACGTGAAGCCGCAACAGTTGACGGATGCGGTGCGCAAGTACATCGCCGACAACCCCGACAAGGCGGCGTTCAACGCGACTACGATGGTCTCGCTGGGGCTGGGCAAAGCGTTTCCGTGCAAGGCGGAGCGTTGAGATTTCGCTGATCGGTCAGGCGGCGAGGCCGTTCGCCGGCTGACCGCCGCCTGACGGTTGCATCATTGTTTGCAGGGAGTCCCGCGGGCCGGGCCGTCCCACGCCGCCCACGGTCTCTTCTTTCCCTTCGTTGAATGCGCGCCGCGCCCCGCGTTGAAACCCGCACGCCGTTTGCTAGTCGAAAAATCGGAAACGGGGCCGTGACGCGCCCCGCATCGGACAATAAAACGCAAGAGGAATGCATATGAGCCGTCTCGTCGTCGTATCCAACCGGGTCGCCACGCCGACCGAAACCAAGGGCTCCGCCGGCGGCCTCGCCGTGGGCGTCTTCGGCGCGCTGAAGGACAGCGGCGGCGTCTGGTTCGGGTGGAGCGGAGACGTGGTGAGCGAGACCATCGCGAATCAGGGGCCGTCGCTCGAACAGGACGGCGCGGTCACGTTCGCCACCGTCGGCTTGCCGAAGAAGGACTACGACCAGTATTACCGCGGATTCTCGAACGCGATGCTGTGGCCGGTCTTCCACTACCGCAACGATCTCGCCGTCTACGACCGCGACGAGTACGCCGGCTACCGGCGCGTGAACTCCTGGCTCGCGCACAAGCTCATCAAGCTGCTGCAGCCCGACGATGTCATCTGGGTGCACGACTATCATCTGATCCCGTTCGCCGAAGCGCTGCGCAGCGCGGGCATCCCGAACCGCATCGGCTTCTTTCTGCACATCCCGTTTCCGTCGCCGCAGATTCTGTTGAACATTCCGCCGCACGAGGAACTCGTGCGGTCCCTGTGCTGCTATGACGTCGTCGGCTTCCAGACCGAAGGCGATCAGATCGCGTTCCACGACTACATCGTGCGGCACGCGCACGGCAAGGCGAGCAGCGACGGGCAGGTGGAAGCGTTCGGGCGCAAGCTCCGGACGGGCGTGTATCGCATCGGCGTGTTTCCGGACGAGATCGCGGAACAGGCGCAGCGCGGCGAGGCGCGGCAGGACGTGATGGACCTGAAGCAAAGCCTCGAGGGCCGCAAGCTCATCATGAGCGTGGACCGGCTCGATTATTCGAAAGGACTCGTCGAGCGCTTTCGCGCGTTCGAGCATTTTCTGGAGAAATCGCCGGAGTGGCGCGGCAATGTAACGCTCGTGCAGATCGCGCCGCCGACGCGCTCGGACGTCGAAACGTATCAGCAGATCCGGCAGAACCTCGAATACGAAGCAGGGCGCATCAACGGACGCTTTTCCGGCCTCGACTACACGCCGATTCGCTATCTGAATCAGCGATACGACCGCTGGAAGCTGATGTCGCTGTTTCGCGAATCGCAGATCGGGCTCGTCACGCCGCTGCGCGACGGCATGAATCTCGTCGCGAAGGAATATGTCGCCGCGCAGAATCCGGACGATCCGGGCGTGCTGGTGCTGTCGCAATTCGCGGGGGCGGCGGGCGAGCTGTCCGGCGCGGTGATGGTCAATCCGCACGATGTCGTCGGCATGAGCGACGCCCTCGCGCGCTCGCTCGCCATGCCGCTCGCCGAGCGGCAGCAACGCTATCACGCCAACATGGCCGCGTTGCGCAAGTTCGACCTGGGCGTCTGGCGCGACACTTTCCTCGCCGATTTGCGCGACGTGCCGCGCAAGTAACGCGATCGCGAAACGAGTGTTTCGCGTCTGTAACAACGCCTCGAAAGTGCAAGGAAGCGGCGTTTGGCCGCCGTTCGCCCGCGATAATGAGCCATCGCGCCGAATCGACGCCTAGGGCAAAACCTCGTTAGTCCGGCTTACACCCTGCTGTCATACTCGATGCGCGTGGCAGGAAAGCCGGGCGTCCACGCCCGGCACACGTCGAAAACGCATGGAGACGAACGATGAGAATTGCCCAGATCGCCCCGCTGACCGAATCGGTGCCGCCGAAGCTCTATGGCGGCACGGAGCGTGTCGTGTCGTATCTGACCGAAGCGCTTGTCGAACTGGGGCATGAAGTGACGCTGTTCGCAACCGGCGATTCCCAGACGACCGCGAAGCTGGAAGCGGTCTGGCCGCGCGCACTGCGGCTCGACCCTGCGATTCGCGACCGCATCGCGCCGCACATGCTGCTGATGGAAATGGTGCGACGCCGGGCCGAAGAGTTCGACGTCCTGCATTTTCACATGGACTATTACTCGTTCTCGCTCTTCAACCGCCAGGAAACGCCGTTCGTCACGACGATGCACGGGCGGCTCGATCTCCCGGAGCAGCAGCCGGTGTTCGACACGTTCAACACCGCGCCGGTCGTGTCCATTTCGGATGCGCAGCGGCATCCGCTGCCGCAGGCGAAGTGGGTGTCGACGGTTTATCACGGGCTACCGGAAAAGCTTTACGTGCCGCAGCCGGTCGAGCACAAGTATCTGGCGTTTCTCGGACGGATTTCGCCTGAGAAGCGCGTCGATACGGCGATTCGCATTGCCGGCCGCTGCGGTCTGCCGATCAGGATCGCCGCCAAGGTCGATGCCGCCGATCACGAGTACTTCGAGCGTGAGATCGCGCCGCTTTTGAAGCTGCCGTATGTCGAATACATCGGCGAAATCAACGACAGCCAGAAAGCCGACTTCCTCTCGGGCGCGCTCGCGTTGCTGTTTCCGATCGACTGGCCGGAGCCGTTCGGGCTCGCGATGATCGAAGCGATGGCCTGCGGGACGCCCGTCATCGCATTCAATCGAGGCGCGGTGCCGGAGGTGGTGGACGAGGGCGTGTCGGGCTTTATCGTCGAGGACGAGATCGGCGCGGTCGCGGCGGTGAACCGGCTGCATACGCTGCCGCGCGAGGGCGTGCGCCGGCGTTTCGAGGAGCGCTTCACGTCGCACCGGATGGCGCGGCAGTATCTCGATGCGTATCGGGCCGTGGTGCGCGCGCAGAAGCGGTCGAAGTTCAAGCTGATCGATAGCGCGACGACCTGAAACAAAAAAACCGCCGTGTGGCGCGACCCTCGCGTCGCGCCACACGGCGGTCATGCTTCGTGCCGTGAACGAATCGGGCGCCCGTTACATCTTGAGGCGCGTCACCTTCGTGCCCTGCAGCGACACATCGGCCATCAGGCCCGCGTTGGTCAGCACGAATGCTTCGACCGGCGCGGTGGCGGTGGTCGTATCGACAGCGCCGTTCGCACCCATCTTCACGAGCGCAACCGATGCATCCACGCCTGCGGCCCAGCCGTCCGAATTGCGGAATTTGTCGAGCGAGTCCTGCGTCATGAACAGGAAGATGATGGCCTTCGATTGCGCGCCGGCTTGCAGGCCGAACGAGCCCGACGTCGTGCTGTAATAGCCGACGGTGCTGCCGCCCACACGCAGCGAACCCTTGCCGTATTGCGCGCCGACGATGAAGCCGGCCTGAATCACCGACGGGAAGACGAGAATGCCGCGCGACTTCGCCACCAGTTCGCGCGAGCCGCGAACCGTCGTGTAAAGACGCTGGATGGTGCCGTCGACGTCGGCGTCGATGGCGCGGCGGTCGTCAGCCGTGCCGGCGGCTTTTTCAGCGCCCGTGTTCGAGTTGGTCGTGCAACCGGCAAGCGCGAGGCCTCCCAGCGCCAACACGGCCGTCGACTTGAGCATGAAGTTTCGTCTTTGCATCATTGTTCTCCATCGTGGAATTAGGAAACCCCATAGAGCGGGAGGGTGAGGCACGCCAAGTTATAGCACAGCGGCAACGAAACGCGAGACCCGGGCGACGCGCCCAAGCCACACGAAGCGGACATCGGCGATCTCCATTCATTGCATGACGCCAGCGGCAAAACGTCAAGTTTTCCGAACGTTATCTGAAAGCTGGCCGGTCACGTGGCCAATTTGCCGCGGCGTCATATCCGCCATGCACCCATTGCGCCGCATCCTTTTGCGCGTGTTACAGGAACGCCGCCGTTGCCAGTAGCAACGACCGTACCCGGCGCACGCTCAAGGATGGCCCGTCGTTTTTACTTCCGTCGGATGAGTCGATGCAACGGCGCGCGACGCCTGTGTGGGACGTCTCAACGCACGCCGGATAGCGCCTATCGTCATTCCGACGACGAGCAGAAACGCTGCGGGCGTCACCCAGTAGCCGACGAACGCATGCCAGAGATAATCGGCGAGCGTCGCCTTGCGATGCGCGTATTCGTCGAGCGCTTCCTGATGCTTCGGCGCATTGGCGATGAGCACGGCGTCCGGACAGCCGGCGGCGCGCGCCTCGTCCGGATTGCCGTGACAGCGGACCGCGGCGCCTGCCGCGCGCTCTGCATCGGTCAACTCCCACGTGGCAAGCGACCTCTGAAGATCGACCCGGTTGTAGGCCATCTCCTCGCGCGCCTCGTTGACCGCGACGATCATCACGGGCACCGCCCAGAAGGTGATGATCATGAGCCATCGGCGGAACCAGCGGTTCTTGTGCTTCCATGCCATCCGTGCCTCCTTGCGAAGCAGAAACGCTGCGCTAGACGAACGGCGGCCGATGGCGTATTTCTTGTATTGTCGAGGGGCCGCCTTCGCGCCATCTTAGGAGAAAAAGACGGCGGCGCGAATCACTTGCTTGGTTGCAGTGCAATATCGGCCGGCATGCAGGGAAAGGAACGCAGGGAAGGAAGGTGGCCGCGCGCGAACGGCGCGGCCGAATGGTGAAGGGTGCTTAGCCCTTGTTGCTCAGACAGCTTTTCATGAAGGCCTTGCGATCGTCGCCGGTCTTGCCGCTCGCCTGGGTGTTGCACGCCGTCATGCGCTGCTGCTGGGTCATCGGCTCGGAAGCGGCCGCAGCCGGGGCAGTGGACAGGCAGCTCTTCATGAACGCCTTGCGGTCGTCGCCCTTCTTGCCGGATGCCTGCGCATTGCACGCCGTCATGCGCTGCTGCTGCGTCAGCGGTGCGGAAGCTTCGGCAGGCGCCGCTGCAGCCGGAGTCGCCGACAGACAGCTCTTCATGAAGGCCTTGCGGTCATCGCCTTTCTTGTCGGCCGCCTGCTTGTTGCATTCGCTCATCTTCGATTGCTGGCTGTTGGCCGCGAAAGCCGTATTCGCGCCGAGCGTGAGACTCAGCACGGCGATGAGCGCAGTAGCTCGCATGTTCATGGGGACGCTCCCTGAGTAAGTGAATTCTTTTGTTAGGACAGCGAGTATCGATGACCCGCCCGCGCATTATGGCAAACCGGGTCATTGCAAAGTGTGCGATAAGGTCACATTCGACGCCGCTGCAACGCCACGCTTGCATCGTCCTTTCGCGACGACGAGTGGTCGCGGGTTTCGTAAGGTCGAGTCGCCGGTCGGGCGCATTGCGCGCCGTTCATCCACGATAGAAGGAGCCGCCCCATGTCCACGCCGCTCGCCGATCACTACAAGGGCTTCGACATCCGCGTGCAGGCCATGCGCCGCGCGCACGAACGCGGCGAGCCGGACGACGGTCCGCGCCACTTCGATATCTTCGTGACCATCTCGCGCAGCGCGGCGGGCGAAAGCGGACGCGAGGCCATGTTCGGCGTGCCCGACCAGGAACCGTTCGACAGCCCCGTCGATGCGACGCGCGCCGGCATCGAATATGGACGGAAGATCATCGACAACGAAGTGGAAGGCGAGTCGGTCGAAGGGCTCTGAGCGCCGCGATTGTATCGAGCACTCCGTACACGTTAGCCCCATTTGACCGCACATCCGGCAGCTACGAGAATCGACGGCGGGCAAACGTTGCAATTCGCGGTTCCGTGCCGCTTCGCCCGTCCGACAACACAAACGAAAGCACTGGAGGAGATCCGCATGGAATCAACCGTTCGCCGCCGCGTTTTGTCGGCTGCCGTCGCGCTGGCCGCATGCGCCGCGTTGCCGTTTGCATCGTCGTCCGCGTTCGCGCAGGGCGCCGCGAAGCCGAGAGTCGCGCTCGTGATGAAGTCGCTCGCCAACGAATTCTTCCTGACGATGGAAACCGGCGCGAAGGACTATCAGCAGAAAAACGCGGCGAAGTTCGACCTCATCACCAACGGCATCAAGGACGAAACCGATACCGCCGCGCAGATCCGCATCGTCGAGCAGATGATCGTCTCGAAGGTCGATGCGCTCATCATCGCGCCGGCGGATTCGAAGGCGCTCGTGCCGGTCATCAAGAAGGCGGCGGATGCGGGAATCATCGTCGTCAATATCGACAACCGGCTCGATCAGGACGTGCTGAAGTCGAAGGACCTGAACGTGCCGTTCGTCGGACCGGACAACCGCAAGGGCGCGCGCCAGGTCGGCGACTATCTCGCCAGGCGGCTCAAGAAGGGCGACGAAGTCGGCATCATCGAAGGCGTGTCGACGACGACGAACGCGCAGCAGCGCACCGCCGGCTTCAAGGATGCGATGGACGCGGGCGGCATGAAGGTGGTCGCGCTGCAATCGGGCGACTGGGAAATCGACAAGGGCAACGCGGTCGCCTCGCAGATCCTGAACGCGAATCCGAACGTCAAGGCGCTGCTTTGCGGCAACGACAACATGGCGATCGGCGCGGTGTCGGCGGTGCGCGCCGCGGGCAAGACGGGCAAGGTCCAGGTGGTCGGCTACGACAACATCAACGCCATCAAGCCGATGCTGAAGGACGGCCGTGTGCTCGCGACCGCGGACCAGTATGCGGCGAAGCAGGCGGTGTTCGGCATCGATGTCGCGCTGAAGGCGATCGCGGGCCATCAGAAGCAGTCGCAACTGTCGACCGTGGTGGAAACGCCGGTCGATCTGGTGACGAAGTAATCCGCCGGTCCGCGAGCGCGTGGGCGCGAACGGTGCGTCCTCAAGTTCGCGGCCATCATGCCGTTAAGACACGCACGGGCGCGGACGAGAGACGCGGCTCGAAAGTTTGACGAAGCGAGGATGCTCACCCAGCCTTGACCGACCCTACGCCAACATGAACGATGCGGACCCCTGCGTGCTGACGGTCGCGGGCATCGGCAAGACCTATGTCGAGCCGGTGCTGGCCGACGTTTCGCTCGGGCTCAGGCCCGGCGAGGCGCTTGCGTTGACGGGCGAGAACGGCGCGGGCAAGAGCACGCTGTCGAAGATCATCGGCGGCCTCACCGATCCGACCACGGGCACGATGACGCTGGCGGGCCGCCCGTATGCGCCGCAAAGCCGCACGGATGGGGAAGCGCAGGGCGTGCGGATGGTCATGCAGGAGCTGAACCTGCTGCCGACGCTCTCGGTCGCCGAAAACCTGTTTCTGAACCGGCTGCCGCAGAAGGGCCGCGTGAAGTTCGGCTGGATCGACCGCAAGCGTCTTGCCGGCGACGCGCGTCACGCGATGGCGCAGGTCGGGCTCGATGCGATCGATCCGGACACGCTCGTCGGCGATCTGGGCATCGGCCATCAGCAGATGGTGGAGATCGCGCGCAATCTGATCGGCGACTGCCGCGTGCTGATTCTCGACGAGCCGACCGCGATGCTCACCGCCCGCGAAGTCGATCTGCTGTTCGAACAGATCGCGCGGCTGAAGGCGCGCGGCGTGGCGCTCGTGTACATCTCGCATCGGCTGGAGGAATTGCGGCGCATCGCGGAGCGCGTGGCGGTGCTGCGCGACGGGCGCCTCGTGCACGCCGGTCCGATGGACGCGCTGTCGAGCGAGCAGCTCGTCACGCTGATGGTCGGCCGCGAACTGGGCGAGCGCATCGACCTGGGCGAAAAGCGGCTCGGCGGTATCGCGCTGAGAGTGGAACACCTGACGCGCGGCCAGGCCGTGCGCGACGTTTCATTCGATGTCCGCGCGGGCGAGATTTTTGGCGTGAGCGGGCTGATCGGCGCGGGACGCACCGAGCTCATGCGCCTCGTCTACGGCGCGGATCGCGCGGACGCGGGCACGGTGTCGATTGCGCGCGACGGGCAAACGTTGCAGCCGGTGCAGGTGCAGTCGCCGTCGGATGCGGTGAAGCACGGCATCGCGCTCATCACGGAGGACCGCAAGGGCGAGGGCCTGCTGCTCGGCCTGCCCATCGCCGCGAACGTTTCACTCGGCAACGTGGGCGCGGTGGCGCGGCGTGGTGTGATCGACACGCGCCGCGAGGCGTCGCTCGCGCAACGGCAGATCGACGCGATGCGCGTGCGTACGTCCGGTCCCGCGCAGGCGGTGTCGGAACTGTCGGGCGGCAATCAGCAGAAAGTGGTGATCGGCCGCTGGCTCGCGCGCGAGGGCCGCGAAGCGTGCCGCGTGCTGCTTTTCGACGAACCGACGCGCGGCATCGATGTCGGCGCGAAATTCGACATCTACGGGCTGATGGGCGCGCTCGCCCGGGAAGGCCGGGCGCTCGTCGTCGTATCGAGCGATCTGCGCGAGCTGATGCTGATCTGCGACCGCATCGGCGTGATGTCGGCGGGAAGGATGACGGGCATTTTCGAGCGCGACGGCTGGACGCAGGACGCACTGCTGGCGGCCGCCTTCGCGGGCTATGCGAAGCGCGAGGCGATTCTGCACGAGCCCCTCGCGCCCGATGCGAAGCCGCCGGAACAAGACACTTTCGTGGAGCATTGAATGACGGGCCAGACCGACGCGAAGCTCTCAGCCGATGCACCGAAAACCGCGAAGGGCGCCGGCACGCGCCTCGGATTCTCGAATTACCTCGGGCTGGCGGGCGCGCTCGCCGCGATGATCGCGCTGTTTTCTGTGCTGAGTTCGCACTTTCTGACGTACGACACGTTCAGCACGATCGCGAACCAGATACCGGATCTCGTCGTGATGTCGGTCGGCATGACCTTCGTGCTGATCATCGCGGGGATCGATCTTTCAGTGGGATCGGTGCTGGCGCTGGGCGCGTCGGTGGTGAGCGTCGCCGCGCTCAGGTGGCACTGGCCGGCGTTTCCGGCTGCGCTGATCGGCCTCGCCGCCGCCGCGCTGACGGGCACGGTGACGGGACTCGTCACGGTCGCGTGGCGCATACCGTCGTTCATCGTGTCGCTCGGCGTGCTCGAAGCGGCGCGCGGGCTCGCGTATCAGATGACGAACTCGCGCACCGCGTATATCGGCGATGCGTTCGACTTTCTCTCGAACCCGATCGCGTTCGGCATCTCGCCTGCGTTCCTGATCGCGGTCGCGGTGATGATCGTCGCGCATTGGGTCTTGACTCGGACGATTTTCGGCCGATATCTGGTAGGGATCGGCACGAACGAGGAAGCGGTCAGACTTGCGGGCGTGGATCCGCGGCCCTACAAGGTAATCGTTTTCACGCTGATGGGCGCGCTGTCCGGCCTCGCGGCGTTGTTTCAAATTTCACGCCTCGAAGCCGCCGATCCGAACGCCGGCGCGGGGCTGGAGCTGCAGGTGATCGCGGCGGTGGTGATCGGCGGGACGAGCCTGATGGGCGGGCGCGGCTCGGTCATCAGCACGTTCTTCGGCGTTCTCATCATCTCGGTGCTCGCGGCGGGGCTCGCGCAGATCGGCGCAAACGAGCCGACGAAGCGGATCATCACCGGCGCGGTGATCGTGGTGGCGGTCGTGCTGGACACGTACCGCAGCAGGCGCAAGCGCGCCTGAGGGCAGGTTTCGCAGGACGTCGCGGGCGTAGCGTGGCGACGTAAAACAAGCAGAAAGAGGAACCGGGCGTTTCCGTTTGCACGCGAAGGAAGCAACGGGGAGCGGCAATCGCGTACGGGAGGGTCGTGCGCGCGGAACGCATCCGGTCGATAAGGCAGTTGGACCAGAAAAGCGAAGGACGATGTATGGCGACGATCAAAGACGTGGCAGCCATTGCCGGGGTGTCGTTTACGACGGTGTCCCACGTAGTGAACAATTCGAGGCCGGTGTCCGCCGACGTGCGGGCGAAGGTCGAGCGGGCGATCCGCGAGCTCGACTACGTGCCGTCGGCGGTTGCGCGTTCTCTGAAGGCGCGTTCGACGGCGACCATCGGCCTGCTCGTGCCGAACGCGACGAATCCGTACTTCGCGGAACTGGCGCGCGGCGTCGAGGACGGCTGCGCGAAGAACGGCTACTGCGTGTTCTTCTGCAACTCGGACGACGATCCCGCCAAACAGCGCAACTATCTGCGCGTGCTGCAGGAGAAACGCATCGACGGGCTGGTGATCGCATCGGCGGGCGAGGATGCGGTGCTCGCGCAATGCCTCGCCAACGCCCGCGAGCCGCTTCTGATCGTCGACAGAAACATCGAGGGCATCTCGGCCGATCTCGTGCAGATCGACCATGAGAAGGGCGCGTACTGCGCGACGAGGCATCTGCTGCAGCTCGGCCATTCGGATATCGGCTGCATCACGGGACCGGCGGGAACGGCGGTGAGCGCAATGCGCCTGCACGGTTTCATCCGCGCGATGGCGGAGCGCGGCGTCGAGATCGGCAAGGACGCGATCGTTCAGAGCGACTTCTCGGCGACGGGCGGCTACGCGGCGGCCTCGCAACTTTTCGATTCGATGAAGCCGACCGCGATCTTCGCGTGCAACGACATGATGGGCATCGGCGCGCTGCGGGCGGCGGCGGAACGCGGCATAAACGTGCCGGACGATTGCTCGATCATCGGTTTCGACGATGTCGAACTGTCGCGCTACACCTATCCCGCGCTGTCGACGGTCGGGCAGTCGGTGCGCTCGCTCGGCGAAATGGCCGCGCAGACCCTCATCGAGCGCATCACGGGTAAGCTGGCGGGTCCGACGCGCCGCCGCGTCGTGCCGCCGCGCCTCGTGCGCCGTGAATCGACGACGGTCGCGCCGCAAGCCTGCCGCGCGCCGCGAGGCGGCACTTTCGCGGTGAGCGCGGAATAACCCTTCGATCGACGGACTCAGCACGATGACCGACAAAGCCCAGCCGAACGGCGCCCCGCGTGGCCGCGTAACCGTGGTCGGCAGCCTCAACATGGATCTCGTCGCGCGCGCGCCGCGCCTGCCGTTGCCGGGCGAGACGCTTGCGGGCCACGCATACGCGCAGGCGCCGGGCGGCAAGGGCGGCAATCAGGCCGTCGCGGCGGCGCGCCTCGGTGCGCAAGTCGCGATGATCGGCTGCGTCGGCAACGATACGAACGGCGCGACGCTCAAGGGCCGCCTCGAAGCGGAGGGCATCGACTGCACCGCGCTCGCCACGAGCGAACACGCACCGACAGGCGTCGCGCTCATCATCGTCGATGACGCGAGCCAGAATGCGATCGTGATCGTCGCGGGCAGCAACGCCGAAGTCACGCCGGAGCGCATCGTCGCGCAGGAAGACATGCTGGCGCGGGCGGATGTCATCGTCTGCCAGCTCGAAACGCCGGCGGAAACCGTGCGCGCGGCGCTCGCCGCAGGGCGACGGCTCGGGCGCACGACGATTCTCAATCCCGCGCCCGCCGCGAGCGCGTTGCCCGCCGACTGGTTTGCGCTCATCGACTACCTGATCCCGAACGAACTCGAAGCCGGCACGCTGACGGGCGCTGCCATCGCCACGCCCGATGATGCCCGCCGCGCCGCGCACGCGCTGAAGGGGAAGGGCGCGCGCAACGTCATCGTGACGCTGGGCGCGCAGGGCGTGTATGCGCTGCTCGAAGGCGACGGCGACGGCCGGCATTTGCCGTCACCGAAAGTCGATGCCGTCGACACCACCGCCGCCGGCGATACCTTCATCGGCGGATTCGCGGCCGAGCTCGCACGAGGCAGCGCCGTCGCCGATGCGATTGCGTTCGGTCAACGTGCCGCCGCGCTCGCCGTGACGCGGGAAGGCGCGCAGCCGTCCATTCCGCATCGGAACGAAGTGTCGATATAGATCGCCACCGAGCGCGCGAGGGCTGTCAAACGTCCGTTCACGATTCGTTCAACAGCCGTGCGGCGCGTGGGCTACACGACGCCAGCAAGGGCAAACGCAAATCGATCCGGTAGCCCGTACACTGTTGCACTGTGCGTCATCGTTCACACGAGGATAGCAACATGACCGGATCGACACTCGCCGCGAAGCTCGTTGCCGCGCGGCGTCGGCATCAATTGATCGACGCGCTCGACGAGCGCGATCTTCCCCCCGACGCGCACACCGCCTACGCAATCCAGCACGAAGTCCTGCGTGACACGAAAGCGCGCATCGGCGCGTGGAAGATCGGCGCACGCGCACCCGATGCGCTCGCCACCGGCGCGCCCATCGATGCCGAATGCGTGTACGTATCGCCCGCGCGCCTGCCTTGCAGCGGCTTCTTTCGCGTTCTGGTGGAACTGGAGATCGCGTTTCGCTTCGCCTGTGCGTTACCCCCGAAACCCGATGCCTATACGCGCGCCGAAGTGCTCGGGGCAATCGGCGGCATTGCAGTCGCGCTCGAAGTGGTCGATAGCCGTTTCGCGCAATGGCCCAATCTCGATCCGCTTGCGCAACTCGCGGATGCGCAAAACAACGGCGCGCTCATCACGAGCGGCATGGAGCCTTATGACGTGGTCGCACCCGGCTTCGATTTTCTCGCGCCACGGCTCGAACTCACACTCGATGGCGTGGCAATTGCTCCGGCTACGCTAGGCAATCCCGCGGGCGATCCTCGCGAGTTGCTGCCCTGGCTCGTCAACCATTGTTCCCGCATGGGTTTGACCGTCGAGCCTTTCTGGACCATCACCACCGGTTCCTATACGGGCGCGTATCGCGTGGAAGGACCGTCGATGGTGCATGGCGCGATCGATCGCATCGGCGAGCTCGAACTCGTCCTGACATGATCGATGTCATTTGCGCGCAACAGGAAAAACGCATGAGCGATGCGTTCGCGCCACGCCACCACTTTGGCGGAACGAGGCTGTGCGGATGCAACGAAAGCGCGATGCAGCGAACACGGCGATGCTGACATCGGGACTGAGGATTGTAGGTGAACGAAAATAACTCACCAAGCTAGTGATTGTTCGAAGGAGCTTCGAAGCAAATCATATTAGCTAGTGCGTGAAAAAAAATTCGAAAGGGTTTAGGATGATTTCAAGCGATGTCGTTTCGATAACGCGCGTCGGGACGACCAAGGCTTTCTGACTTCGGCGAGGAGGTAGCATGGATATCTACAGCAGTTTCGCGACCCGCTTCGAAAAAACGCGCGAGGAAGAGTTCTCGCTGGAAGAGTATCTCGCGCTCTGCAAGGAAGATCCTGCCACATACGCAACAGCCGGCGAACGCATGCTGACGGCCATCGGTGAACCCGAAATGGTCGACACGCGTCTCGATCCGCGCCTGTCGCGTGTGTTTGCAAACAAGGTCATCAAGGTGTATCCGGCGTTCCGCGAGTTCTACGGAATGGAAGAGGTGATCGAGAACGTGGTGTCGTATTTCCGGCACGCGGCGCAGGGTCTCGAAGAGAAGAAGCAGATCCTGTATCTGCTGGGTCCGGTGGGCGGCGGCAAGTCGTCGATCGCCGAACGTCTGAAGCAACTCATGGAGCGCGTGCCGTTCTACTCGCTGAAGGGCTCGCCCGTCAACGAATCGCCGCTCGGCCTCTTCGATTACGACGAAGACGGCCCCGTGCTCGAAGAGCAGTACGGCATTCCACGCCGCTATCTCAAGAGCATTCTTTCGCCGTGGGCGGTCAAGCGCCTGCACGAGTACAACGGCGACATCCGCAAGTTCCGCGTGGTGCGCCGCTATCCGTCGATCCTGCGGCAAATCGGTATTGCGAAGACGGAGCCGGGCGACGAGAACAATCAGGACATCTCCTCGCTCGTCGGCAAGGTGGACATCCGCAAGCTCGAAACGTATTCGCAGGACGACGCCGATGCGTACAGCTATTCCGGCGGCCTGTGCCTCGCCAATCAGGGCCTGCTCGAATTCGTTGAAATGTTCAAGGCGCCGATCAAGGTGCTGCATCCGCTCTTGACCGCGACGCAGGAAGGCAACTTCAAGGGCACGGAAGGCTTCGGCGCCATTCCGTTCGACGGCATCATCCTCGCGCACTCGAACGAGTCGGAATGGAAGGCGTTCCGCAATAACAAGAACAACGAGGCACTGCTCGATCGCATCTTCGTGGTGAAGGTGCCGTACTGCCTGCGCTACGGCGAAGAGGTCAAGATCTACGAGAAGCTGCTGCGCAACTCGTCGCTCGCGGATGCGGTCTGCGCGCCGGGCACGCTCAAGATGATGGCGCAGATGGCCGTCCTCACGCGCCTGCACGAGCCCGAGAATTCGAGTCTCTTTTCGAAGATGCAGGTCTATGACGGCGAGAACCTGAAAGACACGGACCCGAAGGCGAAGTCGTATCAGGAGTACCGCGATTTCGCGGGTGTCGATGAAGGCATGACGGGCGTCTCCACGCGCTTTGCATTCAAGATTCTCTCGCGCGTCTTCAACTTCGATTCGACCGAAGTCGCGGCCAATCCCGTGCATCTGATGTACGTGCTCGAACAACAGATCGAACGCGAGCAGTTCCCGCCCGAAACCGAGCAGAAGTATCTGTCCTTCATCAAGGACGTGCTGGCTTCGCGCTATGCGGAATTCATCGGCAAGGAGATTCAGACCGCGTATCTGGAGTCATATTCCGAGTATGGACAAAACATCTTCGATCGCTACGTGACGTATGCGGACTTCTGGATTCAGGATCAGGAGTTCCGCGATCACGACACCGGCGAGAGCTTCGACCGCGCCGCGCTCAATGCGGAGCTGGAGAAGATCGAGAAGCCCGCGGGCATCAGCAACCCGAAGGACTTCCGCAATGAGATCGTGAACTTCGTGTTGCGCGCGCGTGCGGCCAACGGCGGCAAGAACCCGGCGTGGATCAGCTACGAGAAGCTGCGCGTCGTGATCGAGAAGAAGATGTTCTCCAACACGGAAGAACTGCTGCCGGTCATCTCGTTCAACGCGAAGGGATCGGCGGAAGAGCAGAGGAAGCACGAGGACTTCGTCAATCGCATGGTCGCGAAGGGCTATACGCCGAAGCAGGTGCGTCTGTTGTGCGACTGGTATCTGCGGGTGCGCAAGTCGTCGTAAGTGATGGGGCAGGAAAGGTTGTCGTAGCTCAGGCCCGCGCCGCCCGTTTCAGTTGGCTGAACCGGGCGGCAAGGCGGGCACGTTGCGAGTGAGAGACGCTGGCGGGCCGCTCGGTGCGCCAAGGGCTCGGGCAGCGCCTCGCACCTCGCCAATTACGCGGGAGACTGGATGTGCTGCACCAAATCATCGACCGCAGGTTAGCCGGCAAGAACAAGAGCATCGCGAACCGCGAGCGCTTCCTGCGACGCGTCAAGAATTACATTCGCCGCGCGGTTTCCGACGCGGTGCGCGATCGCAGCATCAAGGACATTCAAAGCACGCAGAGCATCACGATTCCGAAAAAGGATATCGCGGAGCCGTCGTTCAGGCATGGGCCGGGCGGCAAGCGGGAATACGTGCATCCGGGCAACGCCGATTACATACGCGGCGACAAGATTCCTCGTCCGCCGGGCGGCGCGGGCGGCGGCGGCAAGAGTGCAAGCAACGAGGGCGAAGGCCAGGACGATTTCGTCTTCGAGTTGTCGCGCGAAGAGTTCATGCAGTACTTCTTCGACGATCTCGAACTGCCGCGCCTCGTCAAGACGCAACTGCTCGCCGTGCCCACGTGGAAGAACGTGCGCGCAGGCTGGGCCGCCGAAGGCACGCCCAACAACATCGATGTCGTGCGATCGCTGCGCTCCGCGCTCGGACGGCGCATCGCGCTCGGCTGGCCGCTCGCGTCGCAATTGCGCGAGATGGAACGCCAGCTCGAGCAGCTCAAGGCCGAGGACGGCGATGCCGAAGAGATCGCGCGGCTCGAAGCAGAGATCGTCGTGTTGCAGGGGCGGATCACGCGCATTCCGTTCATCGATCCGTTCGATCTGCGTTATATCAACCGCGTGAAGCAGCCGACGCCATCGAGCAAGGCCGTGATGTTCTGCCTGATGGACGTATCCGGTTCGATGGACGAGCAGCGCAAGGACCTGTCGAAGCGCTTTTTCATCCTGCTGTACCTGTTCCTGCAGCGCAACTACGAGAAGATCGAAGTCGTCTTCATCCGTCACCACACGCGCGCCGAAGAGGTCGATGAGGACACCTTCTTCCATTCGACCGAAAGCGGCGGCACGGTGGTGTCGAGCGCGCTCGAGCTGATGAAGAAGATCATGGACGAGCGTTATTCGCCGACTGAATGGAACATTTACGGCGCACAGGCTTCCGACGGCGACAACTGGACCGATGATTCCCCGAAGTGCCGCAAGCTGCTGGCGGAAGACATCCTCCCGAAGGTCCGGTATTTTGCCTATATCCAGGTGGCGCCAGAGGAGCAGAATCTCTGGTTGGAGTATGCTCAACTGGCAGCCGGCGCACCCGAACTGGCGATGAAGAAAGTCAACTCGGCCTCGGATATCTATCCGGTGTTCCGCGAACTCTTCGAAAAACAACAGGCGGCCGCATGACGAGCAGGCATTCGAACAACGAAGCGCGTGGTTATCATCTGGACGGCGCGGACGATCGTGCCCCTTCGAAGCTCGGACCGGAAGCGGGGCAACGCAATGCGTCCGAAAAGACGCACAAGGAAGGCAGGATGAACGTTGCAGACAAGCGGCCTCTGCCGTGCCCGTCGGACTGGAGCGTCGAACTGATCGAGGAGTACGACGCCGAGATTTCGCGCGTCGCGAATCGCTACGGGCTCGATGTGTATCCCATTCAGCTCGAGATCATCAGCGCCGAGCAGATGATGGATGCGTATGCGTCCGTCGGCATGCCGGTGAACTATCGGCACTGGTCGTTCGGCAAGCACTTTCTCTCCACCGAGAAAAGCTATCGGCGCGGGCAGATGGGCCTCGCGTACGAGATCGTCATCAATTCGAATCCCTGCATCGCGTATCTGATGGAAGAGAACACGATGACGATGCAGGCGCTCGTCATCGCCCATGCCGCTTACGGGCATAACTCGTTCTTCAAGGGCAACTATCTGTTCAAGCTGTGGACGGATGCGCACGCGATCATCGATTACCTCGTCTATGCGAAGAACTACATCGCGGAGTGCGAGGAGCGTTACGGGCTGGATCGCGTCGAGGAATTGCTCGACTCGTGTCACGCGCTCATGAACTATGGCGTCAACCGGTACAAGCGCCCGCAGAAGCTCTCGCTCGCGAAGGAAGCGGCGATGCGGCGCGAGCGCGAGGCCTATCTGCAATCGCAGGTCAATGAACTGTGGCGCACGCTGCCGAACAAGAAAGCGCCGTCCGCCGAGGAAACGGAAAGCCGCTACCCGCCTGAACCGCAGGAGAACCTGCTCTACTTCGCGGAGAAGAACGCGCCGCTGCTCGAGCCCTGGGAGCGCGAAGTCATTCGCATCGTGCGCAAGGTCGGGCAGTATTTTTATCCGCAGCGTCAGACGCAGGTGATGAACGAAGGCTGGGCGACGTTCTGGCACTACACGCTTCTGAACACGCTCTATAACGAAGGCCGGCTCGAAGACGGCTTCATGATGGAGTTCCTGCATTCGCACAGCAACGTGGTGTATCAGCCGCCGGTCACGAAGCCGTATTACAGCGGCATCAATCCCTATGCGCTTGGCTTTTCGATGATGAGCGACATTCGCCGCATCTGCGAGAGCCCGACGGACGAGGACCGCGAGTGGTTCCCCGAGCTCGCGGGCAGCGACTGGCTTGAATCGCTGCACTACGCGATGCGCAATTTCAAGGATGAGAGCTTCATCGCGCAGTATCTGTCGCCGCATCTCATTCGCGAGATGCGTCTCTTCTCGATCCTCGACGACGACATGCGCGACGCGCTCGAAGTATCCGCCATTCACGATGAAAGCGGCTATCGCTATGTGCGGCAGGCGTTATCGCGGCAGTACGACATTCATCACCGGGAGCCGAACATTCAAGTGTATTCGGTCAACACGCGCGGCGATCGGAGTCTCACGCTGCGTCACTTCATGACCGACAACCGCCATCTGTCGAACGACAGCGACGAGGTGCTCAAGCACATGGCGCGCTTATGGCAGTTCGATGTCTATCTGGAAAGCGTCGATGAAAACGGGACGGTGCGAAAGCGCTTCGAGTGTCGTTACACCGCGCCGCATACGCGCTGACGCGGTTGTTCGCTGCATGAAGAAACGGCTCCTTCGCGGAGCCGTTTTCTCATAGGCTCTTGCCTTCCTCATCCTGCGAGAAGATGTCCCAGCTCGCCATGAAAAGCGCGGCGACGAGCGGCCCGATCACGAAACCGTTGATGCCGAAGAGGGCCATGCCGCCGAGCGTCGAAATGAGCACAACCCAGTCCGGCATCTTCGTGTCCTTGCCGACGAGAATCGGCCGCAACACGTTATCGACGAGCCCGATCACCACGACGCAGAACACGACCAGCACGACGCCGCGCCATATTTCGCCCGTCATGAAGAAATACAGGGCGGCGGGCACCCAGACGAGCGCCGCGCCCACGGCGGGCAACAGCGATAGAAACGCCATCAGCACGCCCCACAGCAACGAGCCGTTGATGCCGAGAATCCAGAAGATCATGCCGCCGAGAAAGCCCTGCACGGCCGCGACCGCGATATTGCCTTTGACCGTCGCGCGCACGACGGTGGTGAACTTCGCGATCAGATGCTGCTTCGGCGCGGGATCGAGCGGAATCGCGCGACGGATGCGCCGGCCGATCTCGCCGCCATCGCGCAGCAGGAAGAACACGAGGTAAAGCATCACGCCGAAGCTCACGACGAACTGGAACGTGTTCTGACCGATGGACAGCGCCTGCGCCGCAGCGAACTGACTGATCTGCGATGCGCCTTCCATCAGCTTGCGCTGAATGCCGGGGATGTCGTCGAGGCCGTATCGCCCGAGCATTTGCTGCGCGGACATGGGCAATGCGTGCAGCACATGCTGGAAGTACAGGCCGAAGTTGAGATCGCCGCTCTTGATGCGCGTATAGACGAGCGCGACTTCCTGCACGAGCGTCACCGCCACCACCGACACCGGAATGATCACGATGAGGATCGCGGCGGCGAGCGTCGTCAGCGCGGCAAGATTGCGGCGCTTACCGAAGCGGACGGTGAGCCAGCGCTGCATCGGCTGAAAGAGCAGGGCGAGTATCGCGCCCCAGAAGATCGCGCCGAAGAACGGCAGCAACACCCAGCCGAGCGCGAGCGAGACGACGAACAGCAGGATGTGAAAAAACCGCGTATGGACGGACTGATTGTTGTTCATTAGGGAAGACGACAGGTAATTTAGCGAGGCCATGCTAGCACGGGCCTTCGAGCACGAATCTCGCCCGGCCTCGCGCCAATGACGGGAATCGCCTGCGCGTCAACTAAAATCCTGCTTCCATTCCTTGCAGATGCCTTCCGGCCGGCTCTGCAGCCTCACTGCTTCACGCATCGAACAATGAATCCAGGCGTCGTCTATGCATTCGCGGCCTTTGCCATCTGGGGCCTCTTTCCGATTTACTTCAAGGCGCTGCACGAGATCGGCGCGGTCGAGATGCTCGCGCACCGCATGGCGTGGTCGATGGCCTTTCTGCTCGTCGTGCTGACGGTGCGCCGTCAGTGGCAATGGCTCGGTCCCGTGCTGCGCGACAGGCGCCTGCTCGCGCGCTTCGCGGCGAGTGCGGTGCTGCTATCGGCGAACTGGGGCATCTATATCTGGGCGGTCAACGACGGGCGCATCGTCGAGGCGAGTCTCGGCTACTTCATCAATCCGCTCGTCAACGTGCTGTTCGGCATGGCGTTCCTGCACGAGCGCCTGAGGCCGATGCAGTGGGTCGCCGTGATCGTCGCGGCGCTCGGCGTCGCGTGGCTGACGTGGGTGAACGGCGCGCCTCCGTGGATCAGCATCGCGCTCGCGCTCACGTTCGGCGGCTACGGTCTCTTGCGCAAGACCGCCACGCTCGGCGCGCTGGAAGGGCTCACGCTCGAAACCATGTTGCTGTGCCCGATCGCGCTGCTGTATCTCTTCGTGCTGAGTTCGCACGGCGGCAGCGGCTTCGCGCATGCGTCCGCCGGCGTCAAACTGCTGCTCGCCGCGGCGGGACCGGTGACCGCCGTGCCGCTGCTGCTGTTCGCCGCCGGCGCGCGCCGCATTCCGCTTTCGATGCTCGGACTCATTCAGTACATCACGCCGTCGCTGCAATTGCTGATCGGCGTGGTGCTGTATCGCGAGGCGTTCGGCCACGATCAGCTGATCGGCTATGGCGCGATCTGGGCCGCGCTCGCGGTGTATTCGCTCGAAGGCATCTATCGGGCGCGGCAGGCGCGAGCATGATGCGCATGCATCAACGCTGCGCGTCGCCCCAGCGGTATTCAACGGTCAGATCGTCGAGCTTCGCCTTGATGCCGGGATCGAGCGGCTGATCGACGGCGCCGAGCGTATCGTCGAGTTGCTCGGGACGGCTCGCCCCGATGATCGCCGATGTCACCGCCGGATTCTCCAGCACCCAGGCAAGGGACGTGTTGGCAAGCGAGCGTCCGGTCGGCGCGACGACTTCCTTCAGCTTCTCGATGGTGCGAAACTCGCGCTCGTGCCAGTAACGTTCCTGATACATCTCGCCCGCCTTGCCGACCGTCGTGGTGAAGCGGCCATCGGAAGGCGCGGCGTCGTGCCGATGCTTGCCCGTCAGCAATCCGCCCGCGAGCGGGTTGTACGGGATCACCGCGAGCCCTTCCTCGTTCGAGAGCGGCAGCAATTCACGCTCGATCTGCCGGAACAGCAGGTTATAGCGCGGCTGAACGGACACGAAGCGAGCGGTGCGCAGCACGTCGGCACGGCCTAGCGCCCGCGCGAGCCGGTACGCCAGAAAGTTCGACACGCCGATATACCGCGCCTTGCCGTGCCGCACGATCACGTCGAGCGCTTCGAGCGTTTCGTCGAGCGGCGTGTCGCGGTCGTCCATGTGCAGCTGATACAGATCGACGTAATCGGTGTTGAGCCGCCTGAGCGAGGCATCGATTGCGTCCAGCAGATGCTTGCGCGACGCGCCCTTGTTCCACGCGAGCGGCCCCATCACGCCGACGGCCTTCGTCGCGAGGATGAAGCGGTCGCGCTTGCCCGCAAGCCAGCGCCCGACGATTTCCTCCGTGCGTCCGGCGATATCTTCCGTGCCGCCGAGCGGATAGACATCGGCGGTGTCGATGAAGTTGACGCCCGCATCGGCCGCGCGGTCCATGATGGCGCGCGAGACGTCTTCGTCCGTTTGCAGGCCGAAGGTCATCGTGCCGAGGGTAAGACGCGATACGGTGAGGCCGGTGCTGCCGAATTTGCGGTATTGCACGGTTGCGCTCCAGGGAAGAGGAAGGGCGAGGCGAACCGGCAGAATAGCGCCGATGCCGCGCGCCTGCCGAAGCCCGGCGATCAGCGCACCGCCGGTCAGCGCACCGCCGAAGCCTGCGCAGCGGTGTGCGGCTGTGCATCCAGCCGGCGGAACACCGCACCCGACAATAGCGTGACCACGCCCATGCAGAGGAAGCTCAGCCTGAAGCCCGCCGACGCCGAACCGAAATGCCCCTCGAACACCTGCACGAGCGATCCGCCGATAGACACGCCGAGGCCGATGGCGAGCATCTGCACCATCGAGAAGAGGCTGTTGCCGCTGCCCGCGTCCTCGCGCGACAAGCCTTTGAGCGTGACGCTGTTCATCGCGGCGAACTGCATCGAGTTGCACGCGCCGAAGAGCACGAGGATCGCGATTTCGACGGCGAGCGGCAGCGACGGTGAAAACGCCGCGAACGCGACGATGGACGCGCCGACGAGCGCCGTGTTCACCAGCAGGAAGTTGTCGTAGCCGTAACGTCCGACGAGCCGCGCGATCCAGCGCTTCGACACCGTGCCGGCGACCGCGATGGGCAGCATCATCATGCCGGAGTGCAGCGGGCTATAGCCGAGTTCGAGCTGCATCATGAGCGGCAGCAGGAACGGCACGGCGCTCGACCCGATGCGGCACAGCAGATTGCCGACGAGCCCCACGCTGAAGTTCGGCTCACGAAAGAGCGCGAGCTTGAAGAGGGGATGGGCCCGACGCCGCGCATACGGGATATAGGCGAACGCGGACGCCACGGCGATGGCGAAAAGCGCAGCCGACACCGCGCCGCGATGCGTCTTCACCGGGCAATCCAGCGCGAGCGAAAACGACACCATGCACAGCGACAGCAACCCGCAGCCGATGAAATCGAAGGGCGGGGCATCGTGCAGCGTGTCGGCGGGCAAGAAGCGCTGCACCGCATACAGCCCGACCGCGCCGATCGGCACGTTGATCAGGAAGATCCAGTGCCATGTGAACGACTCGACGAACCAGCCGCCGAGCGTCGGGCCGAGAATGGGACCGACCTGGCCGGCGACGGAAATCATCGCGAGCGCGGAGACGTAGGCTTCGCCGCTGACGGCGCGCAGGATCGCGAGGCGGCCGATCGGCAGCAGCATCGATCCGCCGATGCCTTGCAGCACGCGGGCGATCACCAGTTGATCGAGCGAACGCGCCATCGCGCAGGTCAGCGATCCGATGACGAACAGGCTGATCGACACGAAATAGACGCGCCGCGTGCCGAAACGGTCCGCGAGCCAGCCGGAGCCGGGCGTGAAGAGCGCCATGGTGAGCGTGTAGGCGACGACGATGGCCTGCATCGCGAGAGGCGCGGCATGCAGGTCGCGCGCGATGGATGGCAGCGCCGTATTGACGATCGTCGTGTCGAGCGCCTGCATGAAAAAGCCCACGGCGACGATCCAAAGTAGCGCCGTGTGCGAAGACTGTCTGGTCATGGGAATCGAGTGATGAGCGCGTCGCCGATATGAGTGTCGGCAACATCGTGAAATTTTAATGACGGGTCGCGCCATCGGGAACCCCGCTAACCGCATTGACTGCAATCGGCTGCGCCGATAACAATGCATCATGCTGAATCCGATCTGGCTGAACACCTTCGCGACGGTGGCCGCGTCGCACAGCTTCACGGACGCAGGCCGGCAGCTCGGCTTGCGGCAGTCCAGCGTGTCCGAGCACATCCGGCGTCTGGAAGAAAGCGTCGGCCGGCGGCTGCTCGTGCGCGACACGCATTCCCTCGCGCTCACCGCCGACGGCGAAGCGATGCTCGTCCACGCCCGCGTAATCCTCGAAGCGATGGCGCACGCCGAATCGCAATTCAGCTCGCGCAAGCTGCGAGGGCGCGTGCGCCTCGGCTCCTCCGACGACCTCGCGCTCGGGCCGCTGCCGAGCGTGCTCGCCGCGTTCCGCGACACGCATCCGGACGTGGAGCTGGAAATCACCATCGGTATGACGGGACGGCTTTACCAACTGGTCGATTCGGGCGAACTCGACCTCGCGGTCGGCAAGCGAAGACTCGGCGATGCGCGTGGCACGCGGCTTTTCAGCGGGCGTCTGGAATGGCTCGCGAAACCGGGCGCCGTCGTCGATACGAGCCTGCCGCTGCCGCTGATCCTCGTCGCGGAGCCGAGCGTCACGCGCGCCGTCGTGCTCGATGCGCTCGCGATGGCCGGCGCGCGCTGGCAGATGGTGTGCACGAGCAGCAGCCACGCGGGCTGTATCGCTGCGGCGCGCGGCGGCCTCGGGCTGACGGTGCGCTCGCACTTTCTGGCGGGGCGGGGGCTTGCGCCGCCGTTAAATCGCGCTGACTTGCCGGAGTTGCCCGAAGTGGAGTTCATCGCGTTCGGGGCGAAGCATCTGAGCCGGCCCGCGGAAACGCTGCTTCAACTCCTGCAGGACAGCGATCTTCGCGGCGAGTGGGACGGCGAGTGAGGCATGGCTCCTGCTTCGGCCCGGTTGTGCCGCTGCAACGCCGGACGGCGGCCCCGAATGGCTATCGCCGATCGCTTCTTATATATTGAGCGGCCATCGAAGTATCTTCCCAACCCGTGCTTCCCATACGCCGCTTCTTTTCGTCCGATGCCTCGCGCCGGTTGTCACGGGCGTGCCGTGCGCTTTCCGTGGCCATTGCCGCGACGATGCCGCTCGCGAGCGCCCACGCCGCCGCGTACGTCACGAAGCATTGCGACGACCTCGCCGGCAAAACGGTGCCCGCGTCGATCATCGGCTTGCCGACGCGCGGCGCGCTGATCGCGACGGCATCGGTCGTGAAGGCGGCTGCGCCGGGCAACCGCAACGGCGAGTATTGCCGCATCACGGGCGTCATCCGGGCGCTGCAGGACACCACGCCCGACATCCGTTTCGAAGTGAATCTACCGAGCCGCTGGAACGGCCGCGCGCTGCAGATGGGCGGCGGCGGCTACAACGGCGTGCTCGTCTCGGGCACGCAGCCGATGCCCTTCGCGCCCGACTCGACGCCGCTCGCGCGCGGTTACGCGACCTTCGGCTCCGATTCGGGACACGTCGGCAATTCGGGGCGGGCGGACTTCGCGGTCAACGACGAGGCCATCGTCAATTTCGGCTTTGCGCATCTCAAGAAAACGCGCGACGTGGCGCTCGCGCTGATCCAGATGGGCTACGGGCGCGCGCCGGACAAGACCTATTTCGCGGGCGGATCGACGGGCGGGCGCGAAGGCTTCACCGTGATCGAGCGCTTTCCGAACGACTACGACGGCGTGATCGCCAACGCGCCCGCGATCAATTTCTCCGGCGTGCGGCTGCTCGGCGTGAAGCTCGGCCAGGCGTCGTATGCGAAACCGGGCGGTTTCGTCGGGATCGCGCAGCAGCGGCGCGTGTTCGAAACCGTCGTGCACGAATGCGACCGGCTCGACGGCCTCGCGGATGGCATCGTCGGTAACGTGGAGGCGTGCCGCAAGCTCGAGCCGCAGATCGTCGCGTCGCTGCGTTGCGCGAACGGGCAGCGTCCGTCGCTGCGCGACAGTTGCCTGTCCGACGCGCAACTCGACACGCTGCAATTGCTGCGCGACGGCCTCTCGATGCCTTACGCGCTTGCCTACGGTGCCGATCAGTATCCGGGCTACAACGTGTTCCAGGGCGTCGATCTGTCGGGCGCGCTCGGCCTCGGCGATTCGCCGACGCTCGTTGCGCCGCCGACCTTCGCGGCCAACGGCTATCTCTTCGCGCAGGGCGACGCGTACATCCGCCACTTCGTCACGCGCGATCCGGGCTTCAGCGCGCTGTCGTTCGATATCGACAATCCTGCGAACTGGCGGCAGCGGCTCGTCACGCTGTCGTACACCGTCGGTGCGATGAACCCGGACTTCTCCGCGTTCATCGCGCACGGCGGCAAGCTCGTCGCGATGCACGGCCTCGCCGACGAAGTCATCAGCCCGAACCAGACGATCGCGTTCTATCGCGGGCTCGTCGAGCGTTACGGCCAGGACACCGTCGATTCGTTCATGCGGCTCTACATGGTGCCGGGCTTTCAGCACGGCAACGGCGTGTTCGTTCCCGCATGGGACGAACTCGGCGCGCTCGACGACTGGGTGACGAACGGCGTGGCGCCGGAAACGCTCGTCGGCAGCGACATCGCGCCCGCCACCAACGGACGCACGCGGCCCATTTGCCGCTATCCCGGCTATCCGCGCTATGTCGGCCGGGGCAGCGTCAATCTCGCGGCGAGCTTTCGGTGCGTCGCGCCTTGAGGGGCCACGGCTTCAAACAACGTCCGCGGCGCGCGGCATGAAGCGCTCGACGATGCGCGTCCACGCCGGACGCTTGTCGTTCGCACGATACGACGTCAGGGAGACTTCGATCGCGTGATCGCAGTCCGACGACAGCCAGATGCGTTCGCCGCGCACGAGACGCAGGACATCGCCCGGCTGCATCCAGTAGTCGTAGGGATCGCGGTGACGCGTGAGCCACACCGACGCGCTCCCGATGCGCAACTCCGCATCGCACGGAAGACGCCATGACACGGTCCGACGCGCGGCCACCTCGACATACACGACGACGCGCGTCCCGCGCCTTTCCAGCAGTTTCGACAGCTCTCCCATCTTGCTCTCCATGATGTGAGCCGAAGACGGGACGCGATGCACGCATAAAGCAAAAGGCTCCGTCTTTCGGCGGGGCCTTCGGAATCGACTTGCCAGCTTTTGCTTTCTCTCGCTAGCGCACACGCTCTCCCGATGACCCGCCGACCATGGCGTTCATTGGGTTTTTAATCGCGGCGAGGGCGAGGCGAAGGCTTGCGTGCATGGAGTGCAGTATCGAGGCGAACGCGCGGCGCTGTCAATATCGAGATGACGTTACAGCGCGGTATAGCCTTGTGGCTTCGTCGCGTTCTTCTTCGCGATATCCGCGTTCACCGATACGACGTATTGCGGTGATTCGGTCAGCGTCAGCGTGACGACGCCGTTCGTGTACGGCGCGCTCGTCACGTTGCCCATCGCGTCGATCAGTTGCACGGCGCCGCTCGTGCCGGCTGCGTCCACGTTGAGCTTGTACGCGGTGCTGTAGGTTGCGCTGAACGTTCCGTTCGATGCCGGCCACACCGCGTTGTTGTGCGTCCACAGCGCGGTGACGACTTTGCCGTTACCGCGCTGCTGGAAGGCGTACGCATACACACCCGGCGGCAGGTTGTTCACCGGGCCGAGCGTCACGGTGCCGTCGAGCACGCGCGTCATCGCGGCGACGGCCATCGCGGCCGGCTTCGGGCTGATGTTCGTGGTGCCGAATGCGGCCTGCGGATGATCGAGATCGAAGAACGTGCCGTAACCCGGTTCGCCGGGGAAGTCCGGCCCGAAGAAGACGTAGGTCTGGTCCGCGCCTTCGCCGAGCAGGATGATGTGCGTGCGCGCGACGACGGCGCCCTGCGCGAACAGCACGTTCGGCGTCGGATAGTTGGGGCCGTAGCTCGAGCCGATGTCGTAGCTGATGCCCGTTTCGGTCACGAACAGCTTCATGTTCGGCTTGTAGTCTTTCGCCATCTCCGCGCGCAGATTGCGCATTTCGTTGAGCAGCGAGTTCGCGGCATCGGCGGCATTGGCATCGGTGTGATGCCGCTCCGGCGGATGCGACGGCGACGTGCCGGCATCGTAATAACCGTGCGTGGCGACGCCGTCGAGATACTGCGCGAGCCCGAGCGGCGCAAGGCGCTTCAGGCGCTCCGTCGTCAGCGACGGGAACGGCTCGGCCGGGCCCATCACGACGGCATGCGGATCTTTCGCGTGCAGGCCCTGATACGCGGCCTTGTACAGCGCGACGAAGTTGGCATCCGTGTCCTTCCACAGGATGTACGGCTCCCACGTCACCTGGTAATAGTTCGCGGACATCGTCGGGTAATACCGTGCGCGGATCGCTTCCGTTTCCTGGCCGACGCGCGCCATGTAGTTCGCGAAGTACGACAGGTCGCTCGGAACGTAGCCGTAGTCCGGGCTCTGGCCGTGCGCGCTCGCCCAGCCAGGGATGCCGTCGAGGCGCACGAGGCGCATCACGTTGCCGGACGTGTAGAACGGATCGAGATTGTTCGCCGCCGGATCGAAGGTGTTGCGGCCGTTCGGCTCCATCACGGACATCTGACGATCGTCGATGGTCAACGAGATGCCGAGCGCGCCGAGCATCGCCGCGTTGCCGTTGAAGCCCTGCATGCCGAAGCGATGCTGTTCCTGCTTCGCATACGTCACCGGCGGAATGACGCCCGCGAGATTCGGCATCACGCCGAAGGTCGCGATGCCGTTGGGCCGCGTGCCCGCCGTCTGCACCTGCCCGCCATGATTAGCGAGCGTCGCGGACACGGCGAAGTAGCCCGCGAGCGTCAACGAGCAGGTGAGGGTGGTCTTCGTTGCAGCGGCCGGCGCGGCGAAGCTGCCGCTTGCGACCGTCTTGCCGAGCGCATCGGCGATGTTCCACTTGAGCGTATCGGCGGAGCCGGGGCGCGTGGTGATCGCCACCTGGAACTTCGCGCCCGCGGGATACATGCGCGAGCCGTCAGTGCTTGGCGTATCAACGGCGATCTGTCCCGAACCGCCCGACCCGGTCAACGTCAGCGTGGACGCGCACGTCAAGGCAGGCTTCGCGGCCGCGTTGGCGACCGAAGCGGGCATCGCGGCATCGTCGGTTCCGCCGCCACAGGCAGCAAGCGCAAGGACGAGGGGAGACAGCAAAGTCGCGTTCTTGTTGTTCATTGGCAGTAGTGAGGTCGGTCAACGCCGCGCACGCGGCTCGGTCGTTTTTGCCTGCCGCGAGTCAGCGATCAGACGAATGGCCGCAGATACTACCTTCGACAAACGCGAACTGCACGCAATCGCTCGTAACGCGATGTAACGTCTGATAATTCGCCTTTATTGTCGTACGAATCTTTCCCGATTGCCGACCGCCGCGCGACGGTTTAAGTTGGCGGCACGCATCCGCTCTGAGGAGACCGCCGTGGCTTTTCTGTTACTCATCGTCGAACCTGTCGAACAGCGTGCGCAGCGGACGCCGGAAGAGGGCCGCGAGGCGTATCGGCAGATGGTCGAATTCGCCGATGAACTGAAGGCGCGCGGCGTGTTGCGCGCGTGCGAATCGCTGACATCGCTCAAGGATGCGTCGCGGGTATCGCATCGATCGCGCGCCGATGGCAGCGCCAGAATCATCGACGGACCGTTCGCGGAAGCGAAGGAAATGATCGGCGGCTTCTTTCTGCTCGATTGCGAGACGCACGCCGAGGCTGTCGCGATTGCCGCCGAATGTCCCGCTGCCGCGTGGTGCACGGTCGAAGTGCGCAAGGTCGGGCCGTGTTATTTGTGATTGCCTGTCGATTGGTGCGGGCATCGATCGTCGTCATCAGAGAAAACTCAAGGACCAGGGACACGCAACATGCACAAGCAAATCTTCGTGAATCTGCCGGTACGCGACCTCAAGCGATCGATGACCTTTTTCAAGGCGCTCGGCCTCGGCTTCGATCCTGCATTCACGAACGAGGATGCCGCCTGCCTCGTCATCGGCGAGAACCTGTATGCGATGCTGCTCACCGAACCGTTCTTCCAGACCTTTACGGACAAGACGCTGATCGATGCGCGCACGCACGTCGAAACGCTCGTCTGCCTGTCGTGCGAGAGCAGGGCGGAAGTGGACGAAGTCGTCGCCAAAGCTGTCGGCGCGGGCGGTCGAGCGCCGCGTCCGCCGCAGGACCACGGCTTCATGTACGGACACGGTTTCGAGGACCTCGACGGACACATCTGGGAACTGGTGCACATGGCGCCGGAAGCGGCGTGAGCGACGCGCCGGGCGAACGGGAAGCCTCGACGCGGCGCGTGATCGACGCGGTGTGGCGCATGGAGGCCGCGAAGGTGATCGCAAGCGTGGCGCGCGTGGTGCGCGACGTCGCCCTCGCGGAGGAACTTGCGCAGGATGCATTCGTCGCGGCGCTCGAGCACTGGAGCCGTGCGGGCGTGCCCGACAAGCCGGGAGCGTGGCTGATGACGACAGCGAAAAACCGGGCGCTCGACCGTCTGCGGCAGCATGCGCTGCACGCGCGCAAGCACGAGGAACTGGGCCGCGACCTGGATGCGCAGGAGATGCATGTCACGCCCGATTTCGTCGATGCCCTCGACGCCGCCCGCGAAGACGAGATCGGCGACGATCTGCTTCGCCTCGTCTTCACGGCGTGCCATCCGGTGCTGTCGCTGGATGCGCGCGTCGCGCTGACTTTGCGGCTGCTCGGCGGGTTGACGACCGAGGAAATCGCGCGGGGCTTTCTCGTGCCGGAACCGACGATCGCGCAGCGGATCGTGCGTGCGAAGCGGACGTTGTCGGCGGCTCGGGTCGCCTTCGAAGCGCCCAAGGCCGATGAACGCGCGGCGCGGCTGGCGTCAGTGCTCGAAGTGATCTACCTGATTTTCAACGAAGGCTACTCGGCGACGGCCGGCGCCGACTGGATGCGTCCTGCGCTATGCGACGATGCGCTGCGGCTCGCGCGCGTCCTGGCGGAACTGATGCCGGACGAAAGCGAAGCGCATGGGCTCGTCGCGTTGATGGAGATTCAGGCGTCGCGGATGAAAGCGCGCGTGGATCGCGACGGGCGTCCGGTGCTGTTGCCGGACCAGGATCGCAACCGATGGGATCCGCTCCTGATCCAGCGCGGATTTGCGGCGCTGAGGCGTGCCGAAGCGCTGGGCGGGGAACGTGGCGTCTATGCGTTGCAGGCGGCGCTCGCTGCTTGTCATGCGCGGGCGGCGACCGCTGCAGAGACCGATTGGGCGATGATCGTCGCGCTTTATGACATGTTGATGGTTGTCGCGCCGACGCCCGTTGTCGAGTTGAATCGGGCGGTCGCGGTCAGTATGGCCACCGGGCCGCAGGCTGGCTTGGATATCGTGGATCGGTTGCGGGAGTCGGATGCGTTGCGGGGGTATCACTTGTTGCCCGGCGTGCGGGCTGATCTGCTGGCTCGCGTCGGGCGGAAGGACGAGGCGCGGGAGGAGTTCTTTCGAGCGGCCGAGCTGGCGAGGAACGAGAGAGAGCGGGAGTTTTTGTTGGGGCGTGGGCGGGAGTTGGGGTGAATTGCCTGCGTGCTATTTCTTATTTGACATAAGGCAAATTAGCGATAATTCGATTTGTCACGCCTTTTTAGTAATGTCCGATTTGGGCTCATTAGAAATGTCCGATTTCCGCCCTTGGGCGCATGCTGGCTCGATGCGTCATCGAGGGCTCAATCATGGACAGGCGTGGACTGATCACGGCAAGCATGCGCGAACTGGACCGACTCAAGGTGATTCAGGCCGTCGCCGAGCGCCGGCTCAAGCCAGGGCGTGCCGCCGAGCGGCTGGGCCTGAGTGTGCGGCAGATCGAGCGGCTGGTGCGGCGGTATGGCGCTGACGGCGCGTGCGGGCTGGTATCGGGTAAGCGCGGGCGCGCGAGCAATCATCGGCTGCCAGATGGCGTCGCGCAGCGCGCGATCACCTTGATCCGCGCGCGTTATACGGACTTCGGCCCGACACTGGCGTGCGAGAAGTTAAGGGAATGCCACGGCATCGAACTGGCCGTCGAGACGGTCCGCTCCCTGATGACGGCGGCGGGCCTTTGGGTGCCTCGCAAACAGCGCCCGCCGCGGATTCACCAGCCGCGCAACCGCCGCGCGTGTTTGGGCGAGTTGATACAGATTGATGGCAGCGATCACCGCTGGTTCGAGGATCGTGCGCCGGCGTGCACGCTGCTGGTATTCATCGACGATGCGACGGGCCCGCTGATGACGCTGCACTTTACGGCCACCGAGTCGGCCTTCAGCTATTTCGAGGCGCTATCGAAGTACCTGCGCGCACATGGCAAGCCGATCGCGTTCGATAGCGACAAGGCCAGCGTCTTCTACGTCAAGAACCGCTCCCAGACCGCTGGCAAGGGCGTGACGCAGTTCGGGCGGGCCTTGTACGAACTGAACATCGACGCGTTCTGCGCGAATACGAGTCAGGCCAAGGGGCGCGTTGAGCGCGCCAATTTGACCTTGCAGGACCGGCTGGTCAAGGAATTGCGCTTGCGAGGGATCAGCACCTGGGAAGCGGCCAACGCTTATGCGCCCTGCTTCATTGCTGATTTCAATCATCGCTTCGGCAAACCGCCACGCAGCAACCACGATGCCCATCGGCCCCTGCGTGCCGACGACGATTTAACGCAACTGCTGGCGCATCGCGTCTGGCGCAAGGTCACCCACGCGCTGACGGTGCAATACGACCGCGTGATGTATCTGCTGGAAGACACGCCTGCCAATCGCCTATTGATTCACCAGCAAGTCGAGGTGGTCGAGTATCCGAGTGGCTGCGTCGAGGTTCAGGCTGGCGGCGAGGTGCTTTCCTGCGGCACTTACGACCGTATTGCGAGGATTGATCAGGGTGCGGAAGTCAACAACAAGCGCTTGGCGCACGCACTCGAAGCTGCACGGTTGCTTCAAGCCAAACGAGACGATCGTCGGTCGTGCGATGCACCGTCACGCACGCATCGCGGCGAACAGGTTCGAGCCAAGAAGGCGCTCGAAGGACTGAAGAAGCAACGCGCGTTGAGCATCGCAGACATGAACGAAGCGATTCTCGAAGTCAGCGCAAAAACAATGACGGAACGGGGGGCGGCTGCGCCGCCCCAACCCCGAAACTTGAATGCAAGTAAGCCAAACATCCGTGCAAACCGCGACATTTCTATTTAGCGGTAACCCCGACATTTGTATTTGGCCGTGACATGGCTTGTAGCGGCCATATCCTAATGTCGCGTTCTGGGCAAGCTGAACGCTCCACGTCCAGCACCATCTGACCGGGCTTTCAAGAAACGTCAAATGGGCGGAGCACGCAGCGGCCGCTCGTAAGCTCTCACGACGGATCCGTCGGCACCCGCGTGTTGCCGTCATCGGCTTCTGTCAGCGGCAGATCCTTGTTGGACTCATCGACGCCGGTGGCTGGCTGCTTTGCCTTGTCCGTATCGACGACATCGGTGCCTGGCTCGTTCTGCGGAATTGTCATGGTCAACTCCATTTCGTGGATGATTGAAAGCGCGTGCAAGACGCAATACGAATTCAGCACGAACGATGCCCACGACTGCGGAACGGCCCTTGCTTAACATCGACAGCCGAATCACCAAAGAAATGGAGCCGCTTATGTCCGCCACGTCTACCGAAAGCGCCGAGCCGCCTGAGAATCCGATCGACTCCGACGGCCTGACCGATCTCGGTCCGGCACAGCCTGCAAATCCGCCGCACCGCGCAGGAGAAGACGCCGAACTGCGCGATCCCCCGAGTCCCGCAGGCGTGCCGCCGGACGCCGAAAATCCGCATCGCTGACGCACGGACGTTGCCGCAATGCTGACTTCGCCGTTTTCAACCTCGCTAATGCCGACAGCCGTCACATTCTTCCCTGCAAAGCGAAGTCGATAAGCTGACTCGCGCATTCCCACGCATCTTGCGCCGCCGCGCCTTTTCTGCCGGTCTGCGCAAAGATGATCGCACCGTACAGAAGAAACACCAGTTGGCGGCTCAACTGGTCCAGTATGGACGGATGAATGATGTCGAGCAAAGTGCGCCGAATCAATTCTCGAAGCCGCTCCCTTTGCGCCTCCGCCATGCTGACGACTTGGGGATCGGCCTGATATTCGTAAAGCGCGGCGATAAAGACGCATCCCTGAAAGTCGGGCTGATTGAACCAGTTCTCGTACCATCGGAAGATCGCTCGTAGCCGGTCCCTGCCCGACTGACTGCGGGCGACGGCGCCCGTCAGCGCCTCCTCGATCGCCTGCATCCGCTCCTTCAACACCTCCAGCAACAACGCTTCCTTCGATTCGAAATACCGATACATCGTCACCTTCGACACATTCGATTCCCTCGCAATCAGATCGACGCCGATCTGGCGGCAGCTATGCTGGGAAAATAAGCGCGCAGCGGTTCCGAGGATGCGCTCTCGTACATCATTCATACAAGCCTCTCAACTGTACAGCGCATGTCAGCGCGAGACATGCGCCTCACTGTACGCACGACTATCGTGGTTCGGGAACGAGATTATAGGCAGTCAACCAATAGAAATAAGCCGAATCACGGGAATCGAATTGTTTTTCAAAGGATTGCGTTGCAGCTATCCACATCGGCTGCCGACTGCGCCGACTCAATGCAGCAAACCAACGCCTTAATAGAAACCAACGCGTATTCCAAAAGCCTCGAGTCACACCGTGCTTTATGCGGCGAGACGATTTTCATTCGTGAACGAATTAGCGCGCTGCTGTACAGACGGTATAAAAATCGATTTGCGCTGGAGCCATCTAGGCTTACCGCCTGTAAGTCGAAAACTCCGGCGTCAACGGCGCGGCCCTGTACAGCAAGTACGGCGAGCCGCCGCCGCTACCGAAAGGCAGCGCACCACGGCAACTCATTTCAGACACATCGTATTGCGCAGTCGTCTGCCTGACCACACTCTTCCACCGCATGGGAGGGGTTTACAGGACGTCCAGCAAGACGAACTGCATCGGTACAGCCGTTTTCACAGTTTTTGATGATTTCGTCCACACCCCGGTTCACTCGCGTCGCTTAAACATTACCGGCAAAAATCACGCATTCACAAAAACTGATTGCCGGCCATCCGTTAATTGAGCGTAAAAGCATTTAATTTAACTCGGATATTCTTAAGAATGGTTCCGACCTATGCATTTAGAATGGGCTTTCCAGAAATTTAAATAGTACGTGACGGGTTACTCGGCTATCCTCACTTTTTGAAACCGATTCACCTTTCAACACCTTACGAGGCACGAAAATGAAACAGGAGTTTGCTCGTCGTCAGATTGTGATCGCTGATCCCACACTGAACGTTGCTCGCACGCTGCGATCGCTGCTGAGCGACGGTTCATTCGGGAATGCGGTTAGCTTGGCGGAACTACGTTTCGACCTGATCGACCGCCTACAGTCCGGCGGCGTCAACCTGCTGATACTCGATCCGGCGTTCGTGCAGCGTGACGTGGATATCGGTAATCTGGATTTTATTCTCGACTTGAGACGTCGTTTCTCAGCCGTTCCTATTTTGATTTATACCACACTAAGAGACGCGGTTATTCTCGACGAGTTTCTCTGCATGAACCGAATCGCACTTTCGAGCAAGGCGGATGAATTGGTGGACATTCTCCGTCTTTGCGAGCAGCTCTTATCCGGTAGTTTCGGCGGCGTATCACCCAAAATCGATGCGATGTTTCGCGGTGCGCGCGACCTGGTTTAAACGCGCGAACATCAGTATAAGCGCGTTCAATCATGGCGTGCGCGAGTCGTCCAAAATGCGTATCGCTTGTCCCTTGGCTTTTTGACGAACGCCTGATTCGTGACTATCGCCGCGGCTTATCTCGAATAACCGCGTAGTCTCCCCGCTTCGATCGCAACCTGTGGTCCGCTAATCGTCAAATTTCTTAGGCGATCCATCCAGAAACGAAACACTGCTGCTCAACATGCCATAGTCGCGTGTTGATCCGCCACGCTGTTCCTACTACAAAAGAAGTAAGCAAGCGGGACGGGATCTCGCGCACCCAATTCTCTTGCGGACTCCAGCATGATCGAACAATACGACGACCTTTATTCGAAACTGTACGAGGGCAATATCGCCGAGTGTTTCAGTTTTCTCGATGAACGGCTCTCTTCCGACGGCCATACCGCCGAGTACTGGCACTGGCGCGCCCTTACGCATGTGCGCGCAGGCCAGTTTCATCAGGCGCTCGAAATCTGCTTCCGGCTGAGCCGCCAATCCGCCACATTCGCCTTCCACCTCCACTGTCTGTGCGACGTCTGTGTACACCTCGGGCTGAAGGAAGTCGCGCTCGCCGCCATCGAATTGTTCACGCAGAAACCCGGCACCGCGCCAATCGTCGCCCATTTGTGGCGCGTCTACGGCTGGCATTATCTCGGTGACGACGACGCCGTCATGAATCTCAGTGCCGATGGTATCGACGAACACTCGGCCTTCGTTGTCGGCCATCATCAGGCGCGCAGCACGATGCGGCGCGACGGCATTGCGCATGGCGTCGCGGCGATGCAGCGCTACTGGTCGTCGCACGAATCGCGTCGCGTCCTGTTCCCGCATCTTGACCTCACAGACTATTGGGCCGGCGAGCGCGCCCTGCCCGCACGCCTCGATGTCCGCCTGATCGCGTCCGGGTTCGGCGATATGGTCAACTGGGCTCGTTACTTGTGCGCGCTGGAAGCGATGGGCGTACAGGTGTCCTACGACACCAACTTGCTTCGCCTCGCGATGCCCGAGTCGGAGCGAGCCGAACTGGCCCGCGCGATGTACGCCGCCGGTTTCCAAAGTCCTTCCGGCGACCGCATGATGTGGACCGACCCGTTCAGTCTCTTCTCGTCGCTCTTCCCGGTGCTGGGTTATGCGCCGTCACACCGGTACATCGAACCGGCAGATCCGTCGAGTGTCAACGCCATCATCGACGAGATCCGGCAGCGTGCGCGTGGACGGCGTTGCGTGGGCGTGTTCTGGTCGTCGTGCGAATCGGCGAACAACTTCGCGAACCGCAGCCTGTGCCTGCCCGACCTCGCTCCCCTCTTCGATCACTCCGGCGATGTGTACTGGGTCGTCATGCAACGTGGCTTCGAACGCCGGCGCTGGCTGAACGACCCGCGCTCAGCCGACCTGGACCGATTCACCACGTTGGACCTGAACCTGAATCTCGGTCAATCGGCCGCGATCATCGACCGGCTCGATGCATTCGTCGGCAACGATGGCGGGCTGAGTCACTTCGCCGGCGCGCTCGGCAAGCGTTGCTACATGCTGTTGAATCAGGTCGCCGAGTGGCGTTACGAGCGCGATCCGACGTCCACGCCGTGGTATCCGGGCATGCGGCTCGTGCGGGCGCGCGAGCTCGGCGGCTGGGATGGAGTCGTCGGCACCGTGCAACAACTCCTGCACGCCGACGCCTGAACACGTCACAGTCCGGCGCAACACCTCGCCGGACTGCCCTTCCCGTTTAACGCGCCACGGTCTTGAAGCCGTACTCCTCGCGTGCGCCGTATCGTCCCGGAGCGAACCCGTTGAACACGTGACCGCCGACCTTCGCGCCTACGTTCTCCAGGCGGCGCAAGGTTTCCTCGAGTTGCCGGGCGCCGGTGCGATCGGCGCGCGAGACGAGCAGCACGAGATCGCAGTTTTGCGTCGCGATGGACAGCGCGTCGCTGACCGGCAACACCGGCGGCGAGTCGAGCACGATGTAGTCGTAGATATCCCGCAGCATCGCGAGCGTTTCCTGAAACGCGGGCCGGCCAAGCAACTCTGCCGGATTCTCCGGATAGAACGCGCCCGCATCCATGATCGACAGGCCACCGTTGCCGAGCGGAACGATCGCTTCGTCCGGGCGCGCGGACCCTTCGAGCACCTCAGCCAGCCCCGGCCCGGTGCGGCCATCGACGAGATGGCGCAGCCGGCCCTGGCGCATGTCGGCGTCGATCAGCAGCACGGATGCGCGCGTCTCGGCGAGCAGATACGCGAAGTTCGACGACACGAAGCTCTTGCCCACACCTTGCGTCGGACCGGTGAAGAGAATGACCTTGCCGCCGGGTTGATCCGGATCGACGACATAACCGGGATTCATGACGCTCGTGGTGCCCGCGAACGACACCGCGTTTGCCGGATTGAACGGCTTCATGGCGCCCAGGCCGAACGGGTTCATCGGAACCGGCGCGCCGCTCAACATTGCGCGCACGCTGCTGCGCAGCGAACGCAGCGCCTCGATGCTCGGATCGGTCGGGCTCGTCATCGCGAGGAGGTTTGCGGGCGCCGCATTGTGCGTCAGCGCGCGAACGTCCTGTTTCAGTTGCGCAGTCGAGCGAGCGATCACGGCGAGGCGCGGGAGTTGCGAGAAGTGATCGATTTCTTCCGGACTGCGAAGCTCCTTGCGATTCATCGCGATCAGATAGATCGACACGGTGCTCACGAACAAGCCGCCGAAGATCGAGCCGAGCAACACGATCCACGCACGCGGCCACGATTGCTTCTCGGGCGCGACAGCCCAATCGACGACAGCCATGCCCGGCGGCGTGCTGGCTGCCGCGACTTCGAGCTGTTGCGCGTTGGTCAGCACGCTGGTGTAGAGCTGCGTCGTGACGGCCACGTCGCGTGCGAGCTCGACGTATTGGCGCTGCACAGTGGGCAGATTCGCCGCGATCTTCGACGTCTCGGCGATCTCATGCTTCACCTGGTTGAGCTGCGTGAGCGCGCTCTGATAGTTCTCGTTCTCCGGCCGATAGCGATGCTGCGCGGCGTCGAGCGCGAGTTGCAAGGTCGTCTGCTGCTCTTCGAGGCGGCTCATGCGCGTGATGAGCGCGGTGTTCTGCTGCGCCATATCGACAGTGCCGGTCTGCGTGCGGAACGCGTTCAGCCGGCTCTCCGCCGTTTCGAGATCGTGCTTCAACGCGGGCAGGCGCTTCTTGAGAAAGTCGAGGCTCGTCTGCGCCTGCGCCGCGCGGCGTTCGGCATCGCGCTCCTGATACGTCTTGATGATCGCGTTGACCATGGCCTGAGCGACGAGCGGCGATTCCGCCTGATAGCTCAAGCGAATCAACGACGGATCGCGCAGCGTCGATTCGCGCGGCGGAATGGACGTGCGCAGCCGCGCAAGCACATTGTCGAACGTCGTCTGCTGGGAATACTTGCGCAGTTCGAAGCTCACGCCCGGACGCGCGCGCAACGTATCGATGCGCAGTTCGCCGGGAGCACGGCCTTCCGGCGTATCGACCTGAAAGGACACGGTTTCGCCGACGCGCCCTTGCGCGAGCGCCTTGTCGTCCTTGTCGAAAAGCGTCCAGCGCCCGCCCTGGCCCGCGATCACGTGGAATTTCATCTTCAGCGCAGCTTCCGGCACGGTGAACACGCCGGGCTTCAGGCGCTCGCCTCCCCACGCGTATTGGTCCAGTCCGAACGGCGCGGGCGCGAGTTCGCTGTCGCTTGCATGACGTGAAGCCAGGAAACTGCCGATCAGCGGGAAGTGACTCTCCGTCTCGACGACGGTATCGGCGCTCGTCTGCGCAATCGCCGCGCTCACGACCGAGCGTGAAGTCAGCACGTCGCTTTCATCGCTGGCGGAAGCATCGGCGGCCATGGAACCCGATACGTCGGACAGTGCGCTGATCGACGTCCCCGCCTTGCTTTGCACGCGCAACAGCGCTTCAGCGCGGTATTGCGGCGTCGCAAGCAGAACGTAGAGCACGCCCGCTGCGCAACACGTGCCGGTGACAGCGCCGAGCAAGGTCTTGTGACGCACGACGCTGCGCCACAGGTGAACAAGACCGTCGCCGCGTTGCGGAACTGGCGTCATGGCGGGGCGCATGTTATATGAAAGCATGTTATATCCCTAACAAAAAAGATGAGAACCAGAGACGTCAGTCGCAACCGACGACGGCGCGTTCCCTCGTACACGCCGCTTGATGCTATGAACCGGCCGTGATGAACACCGGTCCTTCCGCTTCAGTCACTGCCAGCACGTTGCGCCTGTCGCGCCGCGCACCGTACAGATCGGCGATGACCGCGCTGGCCGGCAGACGCGATACATCGAGATTCATGACGTTGCCCGCGCCATAGCACCAGACAACGTATTTGGTCGCATGGCCATCGTCGAGCTTGAGCACGACCGTCTGCTCTTTCTCGTCGATGAAGTAGCGCGCGTTCCTTGCGTTGGCCGTGAATGCGAACAGATGCTTCACGGCGTGATACGCGGGCAGCTTTCTGTTTCCGGCATCCAGTAGTCCGAAGTTGTGCTCCATTTCCTTCGGATTCGTTCCGTCGTTGCGCATGTCGTAATACGATGTCAGCCCGACTTGCGCGATCCAGTTCATCAGCAGCAGCCGCACCGCATAGCTGGCCTGCCTTGCGCGCGCTTCGCTCGAATGACCATTCGCGATATCGGCTACATAGTGATATCCGAAGCTCGGGTATGACCATTCGGTGGCCCACACTTGCGGACGCTTCACGTAGCTCGACAAGTCACGTCGCAGCCCGCGATAGTCATCGAGCACCGTTTCGGGCTCCTGCTGCCGGTACGGATGCACGCTGACTGCATCGGGTCCCGCCTGCGTCGCGCTGATGTCCCCGACCGCGCGAATGAAGCCGCGATCCACCTGCTGCACTCCGCCCGTCGCGATGACCACATTCGGATTCGCGGTGCGCGCTGCCTGCACCGCGTTCCGAAGCAGCGCGCGATACGCCGCAGGCGACGGCTCAGCGAGCCAGTAGTCCTTGTGGTCCTGCTCGTTCCATACTTCGAAGCGCACCGGCGCATCGCGGTAGCGGAAAGCGGCCTGATAGACATAGGTGCGAAACGCGGCGAGTTGCGGCGGGGACGTCGGCGGCTGGTTGGGGCTGAAGGCGTAATGCTTGTAACCCAGGATCAACAGCGCGCCGAGGCCGCGTGCGCGCAGGTTATTGACGAGACCGTCGAAGCCGGCGAAATGCCAGCCATCGGGCGCCTGCACGGCTTCCCAGAAGAGGTCGGTCCGCACGAACGAGAAGCCGACATCCTTCACCGCGTCGAGCAGTTTCGTATCGCCGATCTGGTGGATCGCGATGCCCGTATTTGCCCTTGCAGATGCAAACGATGGCAACGCGACATAAGCGCGTTCGAGCGACGACGATGCGCCATCGATGGCGAGACTCGGCGTCGCCGATGCAGGGAGCATCGGCGCGCACATCGCGAGCACCACCGCCACTCCAAGCCGCCGTCTCAGATTGCCGCGCTTGTGCATGATGTCAGAGCCCTCGCAGTCCGTCGTGAGGCGCATCGATCACCGTTGCGCGCGTGCGCCAGTTCGTCGGCGTAAAGCGGGCGGGCAAGCGCCAGATGTGCGGTTGCATGAACGCCGCGTTTTCGCGCATGAAGCTCAGCGTGATGCCGAAGAACAGCAGGCAGCCGATCGATTCGAACGTATCGGTCGTCGCACAGGAAAAGAGCAGGTAGAGCAGCATCGCCCAAGTCGGCCGGTCGTCGGTCGGAGCGCGCATCATCAATCGAACGAAGAACGCGACCAGCAGGAACGCCCCGACGATGCCGAAGTTCGCGAGCGCATACAGCAGCGAGTTGTCGGCGTAGGCGACGTTGAAGCCAAACACGCTCTCGTAATACGTCGTTGCCGAGCCGAAGCCGCCAGGTCCCAGGCCGAGCCAGATGCGATTATTCTTTAGCAATCCTTCCATGATGACCGGCCAGGTGTTGAACATGCGGTCCTGGAACGAAGCGAGCGTCGTGAAGCCGGTGCCAGACAGATTGAACATCAGCGTGGCGATATACGACACGAACGGAAACGCGATCGCGATGCCCGCCGCCCATAAGCAGGCGCGCCTGATCGTCATCGTGGAAAAGAAGCAATGCGCAATGACGACGATGGCGAGCGAGACCGGCGCTGTCTTGTTGGTCGTCGCGTGAATCGCCGCGCCCGCGCACGCGAGCAACACGCACTGCAACCAGCGCTTGTCGGTGCGCATCAGCAGCCATGCCGTGAGAAGGCCCGCCATCAGTCCGGTGGATGCGCTGTCGCGCCCGAAGCCCGAAAGCCGCGATGCGATGCCGACATACGACGCCACAGCGGCCCGCACGTTATGCCCGCCGACGGAGACGCTGACGCCGACCCACGGCATCGTCATGAACGTGTTGGCGAGAATGCCGATGCCGCAGAGCGCGGCCAGCACCGCGAATCCCGTTGTGGCCGCGCGGCCGTTGAGCAGGGCAAGTGCTTGCGGCGTAGCGGTGAGCGCGAAAAGCATCGGCGTGACCGTCCATAGCCAGAAGCCGACGGCTTCGGGCGCGACGCCATGCGATAGCGAGACGAACGATTCCGCGAGCATGTACAGCGCGATGAGCGCGTGGCTCGCCTTGGGACGCCTGATCAGCGTGACCATCACCCATGCAAGCATCAGCAGCTTGGGAAGGTATGCGGCCTGCGGCACGCCTGCCATGGAGGTGTAGTAGCGGATGACGCCCGAGAGCACGTCGCTACCGACGGCTGCGATGAAACTCGCCACCCACAGCTTGTCTTCGAGCGATGCCCTTTCCAATACCCTATTCATTGTTCTACCGTCGCATGTCGCTGGGGGTCGTCGTTTGAAAGCGAGCGGCGACCGCCTCTTGTTGTTTGCACGCGTGGGTGACTGCCAACGAACCTGGCCAGGCTCGTCCCCGTTGCCGGAAATTTACCCGTGCGGTACAGCCCGCTCCGTGCGCATACGCACGCTTCGTTCAGCCGCCGATGCGCGTTCACGTTTGCTATGTCGGCTTGCGCTCATATCGGCGCGCTCGCAATCGTTGTTAAGCGCGGCAGCGCACATAGGCGTTGTATCGTCACCCCGGCTGATGCTTTCACGCGGATAGAGCCTGCGTCGAACATGCGTGCGTCGTCGTACATAGCGGCGTGGTGCGCAAGCATAGGATTACCTATCAAATGTGACGCAGAACGAGCCACCCGCAAGCGAATCGCCGTCCATTCACGTCATTCCGAGAGCGCCTAATGAATGCACAAGACCGTGCCGCCCTGACACAGGCATCGCGAGGCGGTATCGCGATTTTCGAATCGATGGTGGCGCAGCCGACGCTCAGCGCGATCAACCGCCAGCTCGATGCAGCTTACGAAGCGACGCCGGATCACGAGCAGTTTTTCGGCTGCGCCAAAGACATCGTGCATACGCTGCGGGACGATATCGCGTTCAGGGAGCTGGAGAGCGAAGCAGTGCGCGCCGCGTCCAGGTGGCTTGCGTCGACGATGCGTGTCGATGGAACGATGGGACCGTGGTTCGGGCTTCGCGTGGGAAGCAGCGCATCGACGTCGGGCAGCCATTGCCGTCATTTCGATTCGCAGGTGCTGACGCTCGTCATCGTGCTGCAAACCGCAAGCGACGATGACCGCAGTGGCGATCTCGTCGTCTATCCGAAGACGCGCGGCATTCCGCGACGCCGCGACAACGTCTTGCGCAAGAGCATGCAGTGGGGCGAGCGCGCGCTACCCTTCCCGCTTCGCGCGGCGCGCACGCAACGTCATCTGGACAAGGGACTGTGCACGCGTATCCGCGGCACGGCGGGCAGCGTCTATGTGTTCAACGGCTTTCTGATGCAGCACTGCAATCTCGACGTGCTCGAAGGCGAGCGCCGCAGCCTCGTCATTCATTATCTGGACCCCGGGCTGTCGCTCGGGCTGGCGCAGGTCAACCGCCTGCGCCGCAATGAGAAGGCCGTCCCCCGGGAAGCCGTGTATCCGGCCGAGGCCGACGCGACCTGAGCCGGCCGATGAAAATCACGCAAGCCGCGTCGCGAGCGTCTGCGGCAGCGGACTGCGGCGCGTGAGTGCGCAAGTGGGCGCATCGTGATGCGGACCGCGCACGTAGGACTCGAGTTGATCGATCGCGAACTGCTGCTCGTCGATCACATGCCGAACCAGGTCGCCGATGGACACCATCCCGACCAGCCGCACGCCCTCGATCACCGGCAGATGACGGATGCGATGGCGCGTCATCAGCGCCATGCAATCGTCCGTGCGCGTGGCAAGGCCGACCGACAACACAGGCGCGGACATGATCTCGCCAACGGTCGTCGTGCGCGACGCCTTGTCCTGCAGGATCACCTTGCGCGCATAGTCGCGCTCGGTCACGATGCCGCGCACCGCGCCGTTCTGATCGCCGCCCGCCGTCACGACGAGCGCACCGACGCCCGCGTGCGACATCAACGCGATCGCTTCATAGACGCTCGCGTCGGCGCCGATCGTATGGACCGCCGTATCGGTCTTCGCCTTCAGGACTTGCCTCACCGTTGCCATGCCATTCTCCGTTGCGTAGGAAGTTGCGCTGCACCTGCTGACTGCTTCAGTCGAAGTCGAACAATTCGCCGAGAAAAGACTTCTTGCGACGCGGATAACCGTGGCGTCCTTTCGAATCGCCATAGCGGTGATCGTGGTCCCGACGCCCCCAGTCGCCATCGCGGGAATACTGTTGCGGCGGCTGCATTTGCTGCAGCGACACCTGCTCGTCGCGCCGAATGAGATGATCCAGTTCGCCGCGATCGAGCCAGACGCCGCGGCACTTCGGGCAGTAATCAATTTCAATGCCCTCACGAGCGGTCATCAGCAGGTCCGTCGCGGGGCAGGCAGGGCATTTCATGTCGAATCCTTTCCAATTGCTTTCGATGCGAACAATCTAGCCGAAGCATCGACGGCATGAAATGCACGAAACCGAGCGCGTTGGTTCGGAAAAACCGAAGCGTCCATGCATGAGGCACAGGCCGGACGCGATGTGTCGTTACCCCGCCGATTCGTCGCACCACGCGCGCCACATCTGGCGATAAGCGCTTTCCAGGTGCCGGGTGAAGCGCGGAGCATTCATCATCGGCGAGGCTTCGAGGCGTGAGCGAAGGGACGCGCGCAATGCAGCGAGACGCGGACGATCGTTCGCAAGACGGGTGACGATTTCCACGTAAGCGTCGTCGTCGTGGCCGATGAGTTCGGGCAAGCCGAGGTTCATCAGCAGACTGAGTCCCGCCCGGCTGCAGGCCGTCTCGCCTGCCCGCGAAGGCACGGGCACGCCCATCCACAGCGCATCAAGACTCGTGGTGTGGCCGTTGTAAGGAAAGGTGTCGAGACCGATATCGATCTCGTTGTACGTGCTCAGATAAGCCACGCGTTCCTGATAGCCGACGAACGTCACCCTCGACATGTCCACGCCGAGCGCGCTCAATTGCTGGCTGTACCGCGCGCGCGGCGCTGCTTCCGCCAGGAGGATGAAGCGCGCTTCGGGCACCGCCGCGAGCACGGCCGCCCACATGCGCAACGTGCGCGCCGATGCCTTGCACGGATTATTCAGGCATCCGAACGTAATTACGCCGTTTCGCTCGGCAGGCAACGGCCCGTCGTCCGGCGCGTCCGGGGTCGTCACGCGTGGATCGAAACACCAGAAGGTCTCGGGAAGCCAGACGGACTGCTCGCTGCAGCGCTCCGTCATCGGCTCGTTCGGCGGATCGATCCACGGATCCGTCAGGCGATAGCGAATCGCACTGCTGCCCGTAGTGCCCGGATAGGCGAGCCATTGCACCTGCACGGGCGCGGGACGGCGGGCGAACAGCAACGGGCGGCCGGACGCCATGTGCATCGTCAGATCGACGAGCACGTCGATGCCGTCGTCGCGGATCAGTTGCGCGAGGCGGGCATCGTCGAGCGCGGCGACGTCACGCCAGACGTCGGCGAGCGGACGCATTTGTTCCGTGATGGCATCGGGCCGCCTGGCGCTGGAATAGCAAAAGATCTCGAACGAAGCGTGATCGTGCTGCGCGAGCACCGGTGCAGTGAACATCGACTGGCAATGATTTCGAAAATCCGGCGCGACATAACCGATTCTCAGGCGTCTGGAGACTGACCGTTCGTTCGGATGACTTACTGTCCCCCGCAGAAACGGCGCTTCATGCCGCGCGGCAAAACGCAGACATTCGTCCAGAATGTCTTTCGACTTCTCGGCGCAATAAGTCAACGCGTAGTTGAGATTGCGATGGATGCACTCGTCCTCCGGTGCGCAAGCTATCGCACGCCGGAAGGAATCGATGGCCTCGTCCATGCAGCCTGTGTCCTTGAGCACGCCTGCAAGGTTGTTGTGCGCGGCCGCCAGATCGGGGCGAATGGCGATGGACTGGCGAAATAGCGACTCCGCCTCGGCCGGCCGGCCCAGGTCGTAAACGACGCGGCCAAGGTTCGCATGAGCCGGCGCGTGATCGGGCGAAAGCGCGATCGCCTGACGATACGCCGCTTCGGCCTCCGGCAGACGACCCTCGCCGGCCAGCAGCACACCGAGGCTGTAATGCAGTTCGGGAGCGTCGGGACACAAGGCAAGCGTCGCGCGGTACATGCGTTCAGCTTCGTCGATGCGCTTTTCGCGATACAACAGGTACGCCAGTGCGGCGTGCGCGTCAGCGTGATCGGGCACGCGGTGTATCACTTCGCGATACGTACGCGCCGCATCGTCCGGCCGCCCCGTCTCGGCGTACGCCCGCGCGAGTCCCATCGAAGCATCGGCATAGCCTGCGCGCAGCGCCAGCGCCGCGTGAAATGCGGCTTCGGCTTCCGCGTAACGCCGCTGCGACATGAGCGCCTGTCCAAGGCCGCAGTGCGCTTCGACATAGCCGGGTTGCAGTTGCGTCGCGCGCCGGTGGAACGCCTGCGCCCCGGCGTGATCGCCGAGCTGTTGCAGCACCAGCCCCAGATTGTGATGAGCGATCGCGAAGCCGGGGCGCACGCTCACGGCGCGCCGCAGCGCCGCGCGTGCTTCGTTCAGCCGCCCCTGCTCGCGCAGCAGGTTGCCGAGATTGTTATGCGCTTCGGCGTAGTCGGGGCGTGCGGTCCTCGCGGCGACATATGCGGCTTCGGCTTCTTCCACGCGGCCTTGTCGGGCCAGCAACGCCGCCAGGTTGTAATGCGCTTCCGCGAGACCGGGGCTAATGCGCAGTGCCTCGCGCAAGTGCGCTTCCGCGTCTTCCGGGCGGCCGAGTTCCCGCAAGAGATTGCCCAAGTTGTAATGCGCCTCGGCGAACTCCGGCCGGATCGAAATGGCTCGCCGATAAACAGCCTCCGCATCCGCCAGACGCTCCTGCGACATCAGCAGATTGGCGAGATTGCAATAGCTGCCCGCGTGCGCGGGGTCCGCGTCGATACTGCGGCGCCATAGGCTCTCTGCATCAGCGGCACGATCGAGCCGATAGCAGCAGATAGCGGCCAGATTAAGCGCCTCCGGATCACCGGCTGCGGCTTCGATCAAAGGGTTCAGAATGTGCAACGCCTGCTGAAAATCGCCGTTCGAATAGCAGCGCGCCGCGCTTTGGTAGGTATCGGACTTGGGATCGGGATCGGTGAGCATGTGCGAAAGCGCGTGCGAGGCAGTTTTCGGTGACTATCGAAGGGTAAAACTAACAGACTCGCCGAACCGATTCGTCAAGAACTATAAAGCCGTGCGAAAACCGAAATGAAGCGGCAGATGCGCCCGCGCGTGCGCGGGATTCGCCGATGACTTGCGCATCATCTCAAAACCCCGCAAGCTTTCGGCTGGCGGCGGGCGGCCGCTCGCCGATCCGCAATCAAAGGGCCCCCATGTCCGATAAATCCACGATGACCGAAGAACGCGAAGGCTCCGATCAGCCCGATCTCCTGTACCTTTTGCAAGGCGCCGAAGACTTCAGCCGCTTCGTCTTTCCCGACAGCGAAGCGCTCTTCAAGAGCCTCGCGCATCGGCAAACTCCGCATACGCTGTTCATCACGTGCGCGGACTCGCGCATATCGCCGGAAATGATTACGCAGACGCGCCCCGGCGAGCTGTTCGTGTGCCGGAACATCGGCAATATCGTGCCGGCGTATGGCGAGATGCTCGGCGGCGTCTCCGCGGTCGTCGAATTCGCGGTGCTTGCGCTGAACGTGCGGCAGATCGTGATCTGCGGCCATTCGGATTGCGGCGCGATGAAGGGCCTCGCGTCGGGCGCGACCATCGCCGACGAAATGCCGACGGTTCACGCGTGGCTGCGCAACGCGGAAGCGGCGCGCAGCGTCGTGACGGCCAGGAAACTGGAGGAAGGACGCGTCGTGCAGGCGATGGTCGAAGAGAACATCCGGCTGCAACTGACACATCTGCGCACGCATCCGGCGGTGGCCGGGCGGCTCGCGCTGAAGCAACTGCAGGTGCAGGGCTGGGTCTACGACATCGGGCAGGGAGAGGTGTCGGTCTTCGATGAAGGCGGCGGCGTCTTCGAGTCGATTCCCGAAGCGCGGGAGCGTCTGCTGCGCCAGGGCGCGCGCTGACGCATGATTGCAGAGACGGCGCGGCTTCCCGCCGCGCCGTCATCGGACTGCTTACTGCACGCCCTTCTTGGCCGCGAGATCCTGCGCCATCTTCAAATGCTGCTGGATGGTCGGCAGCGCCTTCTGAGCCGCCTTCTTCAGATCGGCGTTCTGGCCCTCCTGCGCTTCCTTCTGGAAAGCCTCGACGGCTTTCTGGTGTCCCTCGACGCCGACCGTCTTGATATAGGCGGTATCGAATTCCTTGCCCTTCAGGCCCTTCAGCGAATCGAGCACCGCGGTGTCGGAGTTGTCCTTCGGCACGGTCACGCCGTGCGGCGCGGCCATCTTGAGCTGCAGCGTCAGCTTGGTGTGATCGACCATCATGTGATGCGCGAAGTTCTTCACGTCCTTGTCTTGCGACTGCTTGCTCGCAAGCTTGCTGGCATCGATCTCGGTCGAGCTGGACATCGACGCAGCCTGCACGAATTCCTTGTCCGGCGATCCCAGCTCATTGGCTTGCGTGGTGCTGGCCGCCTGCGTCTGCGCGAGCGCGACTGCCGGCGCGGCGGAAAGAAGCGCCGATGCCAGCGCGGTGAGCAGAACTGCATTGCGTTTCATTGAAGCCTCCTTAGGCGGTTGTTTGCCCGCTTCTTCAGCAATACCGATGCCACGCGGCTTCGCTCGAGTGTTTGCGTCGGCCTTACGCGCGGAACATGCCTTGCTGCCAATACGACTTGCTACACTGTCCTTATCCCCTATCCCGACCAAAGCACCATGCCCGTTTATGACTACGAGTGCGCGCGATGCGGCGCGTTCGAAACGGTACGCCGCATCGCCGAGCGCGACGAACCCGCGCCTTGTCCCGAGTGCGGCGAAACCGCGATGCGCGTCACCATCGGCGCGCCATCGGTACGAAGCAGCAGCGCGCAAGCGAAAGAAAACGTGGGCGGTTACGGCATGCGTCATGTGGGCGGCTGTTCGTGCTGTTAGCGCGACAACGGTCCGTCATGCAGGCATGCCCGTTGCAGGCGAATCAGCGTTTCTCTGACGAAAACAGGAGGTGAAGGATGGCGATTGAGTTCAGCGGGCGGCGTCACGTCGTGGCGGCAGCGCGAGTCGCATTCGAAGCGACAGTCAACGGACGCGAAGTCTGGTGCAGCGTGTCTCTGGATGCGCTCAACGATCACTTCGGCAATGCCGGCACTTCGTCGCACGCAATGCTGAGTGCATTCGAGGGCGGACGCGTGGAGATCGAGCAGGCAGCCCGGCGAACGCTCGAGCGCAACGGCGGACAATCGGTCGAACTCGAAACGAACGATTTCAATCGACGTTGATGGCATGACGGGTCGCGCTGTTCCGTCGCGTTGTGCGGCTGGCCCGACGCGCGAGCAGTACGCGACCTTCGATGAAATCGGGCAGCCTTCGTGCTGCCCTTTCTCTTTGGACGATGGCCCGACACATCGACCAAAGCGCGCCTGCGTTGTCTCATTGCGCAAAAAACCGCGTGAGCACATCCACGAGCCACCACAACGGACACGGCTTCCGGCACACGCCGTCATAGCCGGCTGTGCGTAGCGCCTCACACGGATCGCGCGCTTCGTCGCTGCCGAAGGCGATCACCAGCTGTCGCGCGGTATCGGGTGTATCGGCTCCTTTGCGCAACTCACGCACGACCCAGTGGTCATGCCTTCCCGGCGGCGTCTGGCCGCCTGACGCCCTGCCAAGACGCGTATCGACGAAGACCGCCTGCGGACGCCAGGTCGAAGCCAGTTCAACGGCGCGTTCTGCATCGCCGATCTGCACGGCTTCGAAGCCGCGCATGGCGAGCAGCAGCGCGAACGAGTCGCCCACGTTTGGCTCCGAATGCGCGATCAGGACGCGCCGTGGCTCCGCCACGGCCGCCCTTCGATGCGTCCACACTTCGCGGCGCCCGGTTCCCGCTGTGTCCGGTTCTCCATTCATGTCCGTTCGGCACGGCGATGAGCGCCGCCCTGTCACGCCCGCGAGCAAGGACGAGGCCCGCCGCGCGGCGCGATGCGTTCAGCGCGAAATCAACAGGCCGACGATCAGCCCGCCGATACCGGCAAGCGTGATCGCCTTCCAGGGATTGTCGTGCACGAAGTCGTCGGTGCCCTCGGTGACGCGCCGATAACGCGCGACGGCCACGTCCTGCGCGCCCGCGATCACGCGTTTCGCGCGTCCGCTCGTCGAAGCCGGATCGGGATGGAAGCGGCTGCCCTGCCCCTCCGACGATGCGGAAGCCGGCTGCGCGAGCACCGCGGGACTGTCGCCGCCTTCGAGCGCGCTGCCGTGCACATGCGCCGGCGAACGCGTCGGCACATTGCGCACCGGCCGATGCGCGGCTCCGGGCGCGAGCGGCGTGACATTGTCGTGATCGCCCTGCTCCATGCCCGGTCCGAGCGCCGCTTCCATTGCGCTCGTCACCGCGCTGCGCGAAAGCGGCGGTTCCGGCGGCTGTCCGGCCGGCGTTCCCGCGCCGTTGTTCGACACATTGCCTGTCGTGATACCCGACGTGCTCCCCGATGCATTGCCGTTTGCGTTAGCCATGGCTCTCTCTCCTTTGTGCTTGCCCGATGCATTGACCGAACCAATGCGCGTATCGATGACGCAAGAGTCGCACCGCCCCCCCCCCGCGCGCGCCACTCGTCCGTCGGACATAGGCCGATCCACGGGCTTCGCGGGCATGAACCGAGCGACGTATCGCAATTTCTTTCACATACCGGTGAGAATTGCTCGTTTGTCCCGAACGACGCCCGCGCCTACGATGAGTCTCCTGTCGCGCGAAGCATCTTTCGTTTCACGCCGCGCCGAAGCATCGCGCGCCCTCCCGCCGATACGATGGCTTCGCTCCCGACTCTCTTGCGAAGCCCGCCATGAACCCTGTCAATCTCGCTCAACTGCTCGTACTCGCCGCGCTATGGGGCGGCTCGTTCCTGTTCATCCGTGTCGGCGTGACCGATCTCGGCGTGGCGCCGCTGATGGCGTTGCGCGTCGGCATCGGCGCGCTGTTCCTGCTGATCGTGCTGGCGCTGCGCGGCTCGCCGCGCGAAGCCATCGCGACGATGCGCCGGCGCGCCTGGCCGCTCATCGTCGTCGGCGTGTTCAACTCGGCCGCGCCGTTCTGTCTCTTCGCGTATGCCGAGCTGACGCTGTCGGCGGGCGTGACCTCCGTGATCAACGCGACGACGCCGCTCTGGGGCGCGCTCGTCGCCTTCTTCTGGCTCGGCGACCGCCTGAGCCGCCTGCGCGTCGCGGGTTTGGCGATCGGCTTTGCCGGCGTGCTCGCGCTCGTGTGGGATCAGACCTTCGCGCATCCTGCCGGCGCGGCGGCCTCCGCGATCGCGCCGACGAGCACCGCGCTCGCCGCACTGGCCGCGCTCGCGGCGACGCTGTGCTACGGCATCGCGGCGAGCTATACGAAGCGCCATTTGATGGGCGTCGATTCGCTGACCGTCGCCGCCGGCACGATGAGCGCGGCCACGCTCGTGCTTCTGCCGTTCGCGCTGGTTTCATGGCCGGCAGCGCCGGTGTCGATGCACGCGTGGGGCGCGGTGCTCGGGCTGGGTATCGCCTGCACGGGCGTCGCGTACATGCTGTTCTTCCACCTGATCGCGGTGGCCGGGCCGGCGCGCGCGATCACCGTGACGTTCGTGATCCCGATCTTCGGCATTCTGTGGGGCGCGCTGTTTCTGTCGGAACGCGTGTCGATCGGAATGGCGGCGGCATGCGGAATCGTGCTCGCGGGCACCGCGCTCGCGACGGGCGTCGTCAAACGCCTGCCGTCCTGGCGCGCCCGCCGCGAAGAATGCGTCAAGCAGTAAGGACAGCGCGCGGCGCGCCGCTCAACGCCATAGCCGGACCAGCGCTCCGTTGTCTCCGCCGACGGGATCGGTGTCCGGGAACGGCAAAGCCTGCATCGCGCGCAGTTCGTCGTCGCTCAGGGCGTCGCGCCGGATGTCCCATTGCTGATTCGGCGGATACGCGCCGATCACCTGGAAGCGCCCGGCGCTTTGCAGCAGGCAATGGCCGGTGCCGGCGGGCAGCAGCAGCGCATCGCCGGCGCGGACCGAAACGGCGCGTCCATCGGGACCGCCGATGACCAGCTCGGCTTCCCCCGATGCCACGCCGAGCACCTCATGCGCCGTCGAATGGAAATGGTGATAGTCGAAGACGCTGTCACGCCATTGCGGCGGCCAGCCGTTCTGCGCGAACAGCGCCTCGAAGCGGCTGCCGCAGTCGCGGCCCTCGGGTTCGACCGCGCCGCGCCAGAGCAGCACCGGCAGCCGGGCATTGTTGGGGACCCAGCCGTTGGCGGCGAGCATGAAGTGCTCGCAGCGGGCTTCGGCTGCATGAAGGATTTCGGATTGCTCGGCCATGGTGCGTTCTCCGCGAGGGTTTGCAGAGGCCGAGCAACGGGTGTTCCAGTGATGGCGCGATGCGTCCGCGAACGAAGATCGCGACGACTTCGCAAGCAGCATGAAGGTCGTCGCCTCGAAGCGGCCCGACAGCGACGCCGATAGCGACGCCCGCATCACCGCCCGTGCCAGCGTCCGTAACCGCCGCCGAATCCCACTCCGACCGATACCGACGGCGCGTAGTAAGCCGGCCCGTACGCATAGCCATAAGCCGGCGCGTAGCCGTATGCCGGCGCGGGCGCATAGCCATAGGGCGGCGCATAGACGCAACCGCCGAGTCCCGCCGCAACGGCGAGCGCGACCGGTGCCACAAGCGAGCGTGCGAGTCTTCGCGTGCCCGGTTCCGTTTTGTTTCGCTTCTTCATGACGATGACCTCCTCGCGTGCGCCGGCTTACCAGTGGCGATAACCATAGCCGCCGTGATGCGCGCGCCAGTCGCGACGATCCCAGTAGCGCGCGCCGTCCCAGTACCGGTCGCCATGCCAGCCGATGACGACCGCCGGCGCGGGCGCCACGATCACCGGCGCGGGCGGATACACGGCGGGCGGCGCAGCCTGATACGCGACAGGCGGCGGCCCCGGCTGCTCCACATAGGCCGGTTGCTGCTCGACGTAAGCCGGCTGCGGCTGAACATAGACCGGCTGCGGCTGCACATAAACGGGCGGCGGCGCGGCATAAACCGGCGCGACCGGTATCCCGAGATTCACCCCGATGCTCACGCCCGCCGTCGCCGCCTCGCAAGCGAGACCCGCGCACGCAACGATGCCCAGCCCAATGAAACGCTTGATCTTCATTTCTTCCTCTGCGCGAAGGCCGCAATGACAGTACGGCCATGAATCCATGTTATTCGCGACGGCCCGCGCTTGCGTTACAAGCCCTGTAACAGATGTGAACGCTGAAACGAACGGTCGGCAACAAGGCAACGCCCCGGCCCGCCGTTGCGCCGGCGTGCATGCTCGTGGGATAGTGCGGGCTTCGTCGAAACGGGATGGGCGAATGGACCTGTTGCGGAGCATGCGGATTTTCACGCGCGTCGCGGAAGCATCGAGCTTCACTGCGGCGGCGCAACAGCTGGACATCACCACGGCGCAGGCGTCGCGGGCAGTCACGGAACTCGAGACGCATCTGCGCACGCGGCTGCTCAATCGCACGACGCGCCGCGTGGCGCTCACGGATGCCGGCAATCGCTATCTCGCCCGCTGCAAGGAGGTGATCGCGCTCGTCGATGTCTCCGAAGCCGAAGCCAGCAACGCACAAGTGTCCCCGAGCGGCCTGCTGCGCATGCATGCGCCGATCACGTTCGGGCAGCACTACGTGGTGCCGGCGCTCACGCGCTATCTCGATGCCCATCCGCAGGTCCGCGTCGAGCTGACGCTCTCGCAGAACGTCCCCGACATGCTCGACGAAGGCTACGACGTGTTCCTGCAGATCACGACATCGACGCTGCCGGATTCCGCACTCGTCTCGAACCGCATCTGCTCGATGCCGAGCGTGCTGTGCGCGTCGCCGCAGTATCTGGAACGGGCGGGCGTGCCGCGCACCATCGACGATCTCACCCGTCACGCCTGCCTGCAGCTCGTTACGGCATTTTTTCCGGTCGACCGGTGGATTTTCGAAGGCCCGCAGGGCAGCGTCGAAGTGGACCTGCCGCCGGGCCGCCTGCGCGTGAATGCCGCCGACGCGCTCGCCGTCGCGGTCACGGGCGGGCTCGGCATTGCGCCGTTGCCGGCGCTGTCGGTGCAGCCGTTGCTGAAAAGCGGCGCGCTCGTGCGCGTGCTGCCGGAATGGGAACTGCAGACCATGACGATCTATGCGATGTACGCGTCGCGCCAGTATCTCGATGCGAAGATCAAGACGTGGGTCGCGTTCCTGCGGGAGTTCGTCGTGGGGACGCTGAAAAACGAGCTCGCGTGAAGCGCTGCGTCGTCTTTGTGCGGGGGCTTCGCGCGAGACGACGCAGCGAATGCATCAGGCGCGCTTTGCCACGACCGTCGCCGGCAGCAAGCGCCCTGCAATCATCGCCCGCACCGTTGCGGCGACCAGCATCGCGATGATGATATTGGCCGCGACAAAGGCCACCGGCGCGATCCACTCGACCGGCCCTTGCGCGCCGCGTTCGATCATGCGGATAGCCATCGTCGGCAGCGCGGCCGCGCCGAAGCTGAATGCCCAGTACGACGGCGTGAAATCGCGCTGGCGAATCCACGGCACGAGACGCGCGAGCATCAGCGCCTGATACAGCCCGTAGCCGAGCAGCATCGTCGCAAAGAGGTCGGGCAAGCCGTGCGTGATCGCGAGATACGACACCCCGCCGACGACCGGCGGCGCGAGCTGGATGCCGAGGCTCGGGCGCAGTGCGTCGGGCAGCGGTTCATGCACCGCCGCGCGATGCAGCACGATGGATTCGATCGCCAGCCACGAGAACACACCCGCCCCGAAGAACAACATGCCGATCTGCGTCCAGCCCAGGCCCGCTGCGGCCGTCCCCGCGACGAAGCTGGGCGCGACCGTCGGCAGATAGACGGCGGGTGTCGTCAGTTCGGGCTTGCGGCCGCCTTGCCAGAATCGTCCATGCAGATACGCGCCGAGCGCGAGCTGACTGACGACGCCCGCCGCGAACAGCGCGATTGCCAATGCCCGCGACTGGCCTTGCACGGCTTGCGCCGCGAGCATCGTCGATACCGGCGCGAGCGCCGCGAACGACGACTGCACCGGATGCTGCATCTCCGCGATGGCGTCGGCGCGCTGCGTGAGCCACTTGTGCGCGTAGGCGGCCATCAGCACGAGCCACACGGCGAGCGCGGCGACCGTCAACAGCGCCGGCACGCTCGCGGGAACCGGCCACACGCCGGCGGCCGCGCGCCATGCACCGGCAAGCGCCAGCGCACCGACGGCGATGCCGAAGAACGCGACGGGCATCGGCGCAGGCCTGGATGGAAGATTCGTGTTCATGTGCCCTCTCCTTTTCGAAGGACGCGGCGAACGCCAATGCGTTCGTCTGTCGTTGAAGAGAGCTTAGGGGCGCGGGACGCCCGCGCGAATGCCGCGGCGTCTCGTTCGAATGCTCGAACGTCTCAAGTTGAGATGGCCCCCGCCGATGCGAACGCTTATCTGCGCCGTGCAATCCGCATCAGGACGACATACAGCAGCGCCCCGGCCACCGCGCCGATGAGCCAGCCGAGGTTGTTGGCGGGCAGAATCTTCAAAAGCTGCGTCGAGAGTTCCCATCCCACGGAGATCGCGCCCGACAGCAGCAGCGCGGCAAGCCCGACCTTGTTCCATCCGCCGTCGTAGTAGAAACGCGCGCCGGGCTGCATCGTGTAGAGTTCGGCGGCATTCACGTTCTGGCGCTTGACGAGGTAGTAATCCGCCATCATCACGCCGTACATCGGTGCGAGCACTGCGCCGAAAACCGAAACGAAGATGGTGATTGCCTTCGGGCTGTCGACGAAGATCCACGGACACACGACGACCGCGAGTATCGATGCGATCAGTCCGCCCTTCTTGAAATCGACGTGCTTCGGAAAGAGATTCGCGATGTCGTAAGCCGGCGAAACGAAGTTCGCAACGATGTTGATGCCCATCGTCGCGATGATGAACGTGATGCTGCCGATCGCCACCGCGAACTTGTTGTCGATGCGCGAAACGATTTCTACAGGGTCCATGATCATCGTGCCGAAGACCTTCTCGCTGCCCGCCGTGACGATCACCGTGATGACGGCGAATGCAAGGAAGTTGAACGGCAGGCCCAGGAAATTGCCGACTTTCATTTGCCGCTCGCTCTTTGCAAAGCGCGAGAAATCGCCGAAATTCAGCAACAGCGCGGCGAAGTAGCTCACCACGAGCAGCGTCGCGTTGATCATCGCGTGCAATTGTTCGTCGCCGGGCAGGACCTTGCCGGACAGCGTGAGGTCGAGGCTGCCGAGTCCCGCCCGGTAGAGAATCCAGCCCATCAGAAAGAACATCACGACATACACGGCCGGCCCGCAGAAGTCGATGAACTTGCGGATGATCTCCATGCCGCGCTGAAAGATCACGAGCTGCAGCAGCCACATGAAGAGAAAGCTGACCCAGCCGAGCATGTCGAGCCGCAGAAAGCTCGAATCGCGCAGTGCGACCGCCGACGGCACGAAGAGCAGCAGGAGCGTCGCGACCGCCTTCGATGCAAAGTAGGTCTGCACGCCGTACCACACGATGCCGACGACTCCGCGAATCAGCGCGGCCAGATTCGCGCCCATGACGCCCATCGACACGCGGGCCATCACCGGGAACGGAATGCCGTGCACGAGGCTCGGCTTGCCGACCCAGTTCATCAGCACATAGACGATGAGTATGCCGATGGTCATCGCGAGCAGCACTTGCCAGCCGGACAGGCCGAGCAGAAAGAGGCTCGCCGCGAACGTATAACCGCCGACGCTGTGAACGTCGGACATCCACATCGCGAAGATACTGTAGCCCGTCCATGTGCGGCGCGAGCGCGGAACGGGTGCGAGATCGTGGTTATAGAGGCGTTCGTCTGCGTTGACGACTTCGATATCGGCGCCTAGGCCGGGCGCGGACGAATCGGCTACGTGAGAAGCAGGCATGACCGTCTCCCAGGCTGAACGCGTGGACGAAAGCGCGGATGAACGCGTGATTCACCCGTCGCGTTCGGCAGACAAAAAGAAGCCGCGATGAACATGCGATGGGGCGCGCCGGCAAGGACCCGTCGCGCAGCCGCTCATGCAAGATTAGTGCATGACGCCGCAAAGGTGAACGATGCGCGGCATATCGCTCAAGTAAAGCCGCATTGATGCCGATATGTGGGCCATGAGAAAAAAACGCCTCCTGTCCCGCGATTCGGGAATCGCACAGCCGGAAGTCCCCGCCCTGGCCTTGGGCGATGCCTTCGCCGCCGCCGCCGAAGCGCTCGCGCTTTTCTGCCGCCTGCGCCGCATCGAAGCGGCCGACATGCCCGCACGCGATGTTGACGCGTTGCTCGACATCGCATTCGAAGAGGCTGCGCAACAAGCGGCTGCGCGCAGCAACGCCAACGCCGACGCCGACGCCGACAACGCGGGCTGAACTCCGCCGTTGGGCGCGCAACTTGCTCCCCGAGCCTCGAATCCTTTGTTAGAGGCAGGCGGGCAGGACAAACGCGCCCATCGCCGCACATGCGCGCGTCGCGGAGGTCCCATGTCGAAGATTCTCGGCCCTGTATTGGGGCCTCAGCTTCACAACGTCGCGCGCCATCCGTTCGGCTTCCTCAAGCGCACGATCAAGGCGTTTCGCGCCAATCAGGGCATGCTGCTCGCGGGCGCGGTCGCGTATTACGCGCTGCTGTCGATCGTGCCGCTGCTCATCCTCATCGTCATCGTGCTGTCGAAGTTCGTCGGCCAGCGCGAACTGCTCGAAACGCTCGCGCATCTGCTCGAATGGCTCGTGCCGGGACAGGCGCGGGCGATCGTGCGCGAACTCGCCAACTTTCTGACGCATCGCGCAGTCATCGGCTGGCTGCTGCTCGTCACGATGATCTTCTTCAGCTCGCTCGCCTTCACCGTGCTCGAGAACGCGATGTCGGTGATCTTCGTGCATCGCGTGGCGATCCGCCGGCGGCATTTCCTGCTGTCCGCGCTGCTGCCTTATTGCTACATCCTCTTCCTCGGCGTCGGCATGCTGATCGTCACGCTCGTGTCGAACGGCCTTCAGGCGATGGGCGACAACAGCGTGATGCTGCTCGGCGTCGAAGTGTCGCTGAAGGGCGCGTCGCGCGTGCTGTTGTACCTGCTCGGCGTCGCGGGGGAGATTTTCGTGCTGACGTCGATCTATCTCGTGATGCCGGTCGGACGGCCATCGTTCCGGCTCGCGCTGCTCGGCAGCGTGACGGCCGCCGTGCTGTGGGAGATCACGCGGCACGTACTCGTCTGGTACTTCGCGACGCTCTCGCAAGTGAGCGTCGTGTACGGTTCGCTGACGACATCCATCGTCGTGCTGTTCAGCCTGGAAGCGCTCGCGACCCTGCTGCTTTTCGGCGCACAGGTGATATCGGAATTCGAGCGCTACGGCCTGCCCGAACGCAATTCCCCGCAGCCGTTCACGACCGACGACGCAGCGAATTGAGTTCTGCACGCAACATGCTTGAGGCAAGATGCAAAGCGCAATCGGCGTGGACGCGATGCAACCCATCGAAGCATCGTTGATCTGAGGAATTCGCACGTGGGCTGCTGGCTTCGTCGTTGCTACGGTACTATTCATCCTTTGCACGGGCGCGGTGCGGCGCGGCAGTCACGCGCATCGCCCCGGCAAGCACTATTGTCCTGTAGCTGCCGCCGCACCTCGTACTTTTTGCCGGCTTGCGGCGAGCGTTTGCATCGCGCGATGCTTCAAATGCGCGAGATTCATTCGTTTGTTTTTTCGATCGATTCGGCACGTGCCGCGCATCACTCGTCTTGCGCGACCTAATCGCATGGCGTGTCACCCGGCTCATGCGCCGGGCCGCACCGCGCACTGCATGCACCGAACGCCTGCCGCCGTCGACGAACATGATTCTGGAGCGCTGCCATGCCTCAACACGCTGAGCTACCTGATGAGCCGTTCGCAGGCGGCCCGAGTCCCGCTAACGATCCCTCCGTGCCTGCTTTGTCCGAGTCCCTCGCCGACTTCGACGACGACGCCGATCCCGACGAGGCGCCCGTCCGCACGCCGCGCCGCTTCGGCCGTCTCGCGCTGTGGATGGCTTCGGCGACTGCGCTCGGCGTAGGCGTCCTCGGCACCGTCGCATACAGCATGTGGTTCAACCACGACCAGCGCGTCTATGCCGAAGCGATGAACAGTGCCCGGCAGACACTCGGCATCGATCAGCCGGTACTGGCGGCCACGCAGTCATCGGGCGTGGTGGAAGCGCCCGTGACGGCGCATCCCGAGAACATCAGGCTCGCCGGCAGCCCGCCTGCTCTGGACCGGCCCGGCCTGAGCCCTGTCGCGGCGGCGCCGGTTGCCATCGCCGAGGACGACGCCACGCAGCGCCGGGCGACGGCATCGAACCAACCGAACAATCGCGCGAACCGTGCCGGTGACAAGCCGGTGCGCACGGCGCAAGCCAGCCAGACCACCAAACGTCGTGCGCCGCCTTCGAAGGCCGAGCCCGGACTCTTTGCCCGCGTGGGCGCCTTCTTTCATCGAGTGAGCTATCGACGCAATGCCACATCCGGTCAGCGAGAGGAATATTCCCGTCCGTGACGACGACGCGCTTGCGGCACGCACACTTCGCTGGCTGGGCGGCGCGCGGGCGCATCTGCAGCGCCTGCGTGTGCCGGGCCCCGCGCCGCTCGCCGGCGTCGCGCTGCTCAGTCTTCTGATCGGGCTGCTGTTTCTCGCGTTCCAGGTCCGCGCGATCTTCTCCGCGCAACTTCAGCAGGAATACATCGGGCTCGTGCTCGAAGCCGTCGAGCGGGCCGATACGGCGCGTGCATCGGCGCTGTCGCTGCAGGACGCATCGGCCGGCGATACCGCCCATCGCGCGGCATACCGCGATGCGCGCACCGAATTCGCCGCGCGGCTCGCAAGCCTCCATGCGCTCATCGCAGCGAGTCCGGCTCCCGCGCCCGCGCTCCCTCCGCTCGTGCTCTCTCCCGCATCCGATCTGAAAGCGGCGAGCGCCGCGCTGGATGCTGCCTACCTGTACTGGCGCGCCGAGCGTGACCGCGCGAGCGCCGACGTGCGCGAACGGATCGTCAGCGTGTCGCATACGCTGATCGCGCTGTCGTCGATCGTATTCGGCGTGCTGATCACCGCGCTCGGAATGTATGCAAAACGCAATCGGCAACTCGTCGGGATATCGAGCGAATTCGAGCACGCGTCCCTGCACGATGCGATGACCGGTTTGCCCAACCGCCGCAAGCTCTTCGCCGCGCTCGAGGAAACGGCCGAACAGCTCGGCGGCGGCGCGAATGCGAGCGCGGAGCGCATTGCCGTGCTGTATATCGATCTGGACGGATTCAAGCGTGTGAACGATACGCACGGCCACCGCATCGGCGATGAATTTCTGATCGCGGTATCGCGGCGTTTTCGTCAGACAGTGCGCAACAGCGATGTGGTCGCGCGGATTGGTGGCGATGAGTTCGCCGTGCTCGTGCGGGAGTTCTCGAGCGATCTCGAACTGGCGGCGATCGCGCAGCGCATCATCACGTGCGTGGCGGAAACCGATGCGCGCATGGATTTGTCGCTGGTGCGCGCGAGCATCGGTATCGCGAGTTATCCCGATCGCGTGACGGATTACTGGCGGCTCGTCGCCGCCGCCGACGACACCATGTACGCCGTCAAGCGCAACGGCAAGAACGGCTACGCGTTTGCATCGCCGGCGGCGTGAGCGCGTTTCTATCGCAGTTCATGCCGCCGCGCGCAGGTCTTCTTCGCCGCCGAGTGCTTCGGCAAGCGCCGTGAACAGCCGGTCGAGTTCGCCCGTCATCAGCAGGAAGTCGGATTCGAAGCGCTCGTCGTCGTTGGCCGCGGTGGGATCGGCGGCTTCCTTGATGACGTCGAGCGGCGTCACGCGCTTGAGCGTCAGCGAAGGCGTCAGCACGAAGGACACGCGGTCGTCCCACGTCATCGCAAGACGCATGCACTGCTTGCCCGCTTCGATGTGACGGCGCATGTCCTCCGCCTCGAGCGCATGGCCGACGTAGCGCACCGTGGCATTGCCTTCGCCGGTCGAGCGCAGTTCGGTATCGCGATCGAGCGTGAAACCCGCAGGCGCGTCGCCGGTCAGCAGCCACTCCGTCATGGCCGACACCGGCGAGCGCGCCGGCCGGACGCTCGCGAGCGGCAGGTCCGTGACCGACTTCACCAGCAAGCCGATGATGTCGTCGGCGACCGTCGCCGATGCGGCATCGATCGCGAGCCATCCGTGCACCGGATCGATCCACACGCGCGTATCGCGGCGGATGCTGAATGCACGCGGCAGCAGTTCGTCGGTCACTTGCTCCTTCAGTTCGCGCATCTGCTTGCGGCCGGGTTTGAAGCCCTGCTGCTCTTCGAGTTCGAGCGCACGCTCCTTCGTGAACTGCGTGACGACCGACGCCGGCAGCAGCTTCTTCTCCGCGCGATACGTGATCAGCATCTGGCGGTTGACCGTGTAGACGAGCGCATCGTCATGACGCGGCGAGACCCAGCCGCGCCGCTCGTTCTCGACGCTCGACGCCGCGCTGAACGCAAGCGGCGCGAGCCATTTGTGCATCTGTTCGGGCGTGACGGTCCAGTGAGCGGGAAGGCGGTGAAGCTGAAGATTCTTGAACCACATGGCGGCGCTTTCGATGTTGTTCGGAAAAGCGGGCCATTCTATACGACGCGCGTCGCATTCTGCATGCATCGTTCATTCGCTTGCGCGGCGGGCCGGCACGATTCGCCATTGCAGATTGACGCCCGCTGCCGCGAGCAGGATCAGCGCGGCGCCGGCGACTTGCAGCCAGGCCAGATGCTGGCCGAATGCGAGCCAGTCGACGACGATCGCCACGACCGGATAGATGAACGACAGCGCACCGGTCGTCGCGACGGGCAGCTTCTGAATCGCGCCGTAAAGCAGCACGTACATGAGGCCGGTGTTCACGACTCCCAGCACGATCAGATCGGCCCATCCGCCGATGCTCGCGGGCGCCGCGTCGAAATGCGCGAAGGGCGCGAGCATCACGATGCCGAGCAGCACATGCAGCATGGCGATCAGGTGCGGCGGCGTGCCCTTGAGCCGCTTCGTGATAATCGACGATATCGCGTACAGCAAGGCCGCGCCGAGCGCATAGGCGATGCCTTCGAGATAGCGTCCGTGCATCGCAAGCACGGCCGGTTCGACGCGCACCACCATCACGAGCCCCACGAACGCGATGCCGAGCCACGCGAGCGTCGAAGCCGAAATGCGTTCGCGCAGCACGAGGGCCCCGAGTGCGACGAGCATGAACGGCTGCGTGTTGTAGACAGTCGTGGCCATCGAGATCGACGCGCGCGAATACGCCGCGAAAAGCAGCAGCCAGTTGCCGACGATCGCCACGCTGCCGAGCGCGACCCATCCCAGCATGGACCATGAGAAATAGCGCTTGTGCAGCAGTCCGAGCATCGCGCAGACGGCAACGAGCGTCGCCCCGCCGAATACGCAGCGAAAGAACACGACGTTGCCCGTGGACTGCCCCGACGACACGACGAGCCAGCCGATCGTGCCCGACATCAGCATGGCGAGCGTCATCTCGATGGCCCCGCGCCGCTGCTCGGCGGCGTTGCGCGTGTTGCCGATTGCGTGTGTGTTCATGGCGGTCAGGCGAATGCGGTTTCGATGAGTTGAAGTCTATCGATGCGCGGCACGTTAAACCATGCCTAAAATAAGGCACATTTCATTCATTACCTTGCTATCGAAGGCCATCATGCCGAAGAACCCTGGCCCATCGCAAGCGAGCATCGACGCGATCGACCGCGAGCTGATCGGCGTGCTTGCAGTTGACGGACGCATCGCGGTGAGCGAACTGGCGAAGCGCATCGGACTGTCCGCACCGAGCACGGCCGAGCGCATTCGCCGCCTGGAATCCCAAGGGGTCATTCGCGGTTTCACGGTGGAGATCGACCCGTCGGCGCTCGGTTATACGCTTCAGGCCATCGTGCGCGTGCAGCCGTTGCCGGGACAGTTGCATCTCGTCGAGGACGCGATCCGGCGCATCCCGGAGTTCGTCGAATGCGTGAAGGTCACGGGCGATGACTGCTTCGTCTGCCGCCTGTATCTGCGTTCCATCGAGCATCTCGACGACATCCTCGCGAAAGTCACCGACCGCGCCGCGACGAGCACGGCCATCGTGAAGACGACGCCCATCGAACGCAGGCTGCCTCCGCTCTGAACAATCGCGTGTCCGGCAGGGAACGGCGCTACACTTGAAGTGCCCGTTGCTTCAAAGAGGGAGCATCCGATGATCGACACCGACGCCAAGCGCACGTTTCGGGGCCTGCCGCTCACGCCCGAGCAGGATGCCGAAGTCAGGCACTACATCAAGAAGAAGAAGCAACGCGGCGAACCGTGGAATACGCCCGAACTCAGCGCGATGCTGCGCGACATGCTCGATCCCCCAGACAGCGACGATTCACCGGACGAAGACGTCGACGAAGGAAACCGGGCTTTCGCGGAGCGCGCATCGGCGTCCATCGACGAAGGTATCGACCCGATCGAGAACAGCGAAGAATGGCATGCCGCGATGGAAGCCGAAGCGATGAAAGGGCCAAGACGCTGAGTACAAAAAACGCCGGTGAAAACCGGCGTCATATCCGCTCGAGGCTCATGCTTTCAATGCCTGTGATGCAACCAGTCACGAGGCGGATGCGAATCCAGCCAGCGCGCTTTCGGCGGATGTATATGCGGGTGCCTGTGATGCATGACCAGAATCACGATGGCGCATAGCACCACGACGACTCCGACCATCAGGGTGATCATCGGCTCGGTCATCGCAACCTCCTTCGAGCGCAAGAAGACGACGCTTTCATTGTAGATGCTCTCGCGCCGTTCGATGCGGGCATTGCGCCTGTTTCGCTTTGTATTGCGTAATCCCTTATAAGCAGCCCGACGCATTCGGCGCAGGCGTGTCCTATAGTGCAGAAGGACCGCTCATTGGGAGAACCGACATGGCGACATGGAAACCTGATCCGAGCTTCTACCCTTCCCCGCGACTCGCTGCGAAGGCCCCGTGCGAAACGCTCGCCTATGTCGCGACGTTCGATCCCGAGCGCAAGACGCCCGACAAACTCGCGGTCGTCGATGTCGATCCCGAATCGGCGGACTATGCGCGAATAGTGGGCGAACTGGCGATGCCCGATGCCGGCGACGAACTGCATCACTTCGGCTGGAACGCGTGCTCGTCGTGCCTGTGTCCTAACGCGCCGCATCCGCACATGGAGCGCCGCTATCTCGTCGTGCCGGGGCTGCGTTCGTCGCGCATTCATATCGTCGATACGAAGCCCGATCCGAAGAAGCCGGTCATCGTCAAGACCATCGAGGCCGCCGAACTCGCGGAGAAAACCGGCTATACGCGGCCCCATACCGTTCACTGCGGCCCGGGCGGCATCTACGTCACCGCGCTCGGCAACGCGGAAGGCAAGGCGCCTGGCGGCGTGCTGATGCTCGATCAACAGAGCTTCGATCCGCTCGGCCGATGGGAAGTCGAGCGAGGACCGCAGCAGCTTGCCTACGATGCGTGGTGGCATCTCGGTTACGACACGATGGTCACGAGCGAATGGGGCACGCCCGATACCTTCGAGGAAGGTCTCGTGCCCGAACTGCTGCTCGGCGCGAAGTACGGCCGCAAGCTGCATTTCTGGGACCTGACGAAGCGCAGGCACGTGCAGGAGATCGACTTCGGCGACGAGTATCAGCTCGTCTTCGAACTGCGCCCCGCGCACGATCCGACGAAGGCATATGGCTTCGTCAATTGCGTGATCAGCCTGAAGGACCTCTCGTCGTCGATCTGGACATGGTATCGCGACAAGGACCAATGGGCCGTGAAGAAGGTCATCGACATTCCCGCCGAACCCGCCGACGCCTCCGTGCTGCCGCCGCTATTGCAAGGCTTCGGCGCGGTGCCGCCGCTGGTATCGGACATCGATCTCTCGATGGATGACCGCTTTCTATATGTATCGTGCTGGGGCACCGGCGACATGCTGCAATACGACGTCTCCGATCCATTCGCGCCGAAGCTCGCGGGCAAGGTGCGCATCGGCGGCGTGGTCGCGCGCGCGACGCCCGCAGGCGCGAGCAACGGCCACTTGAACGGCGGCCCGCAAATGGTCGAAGTCAGCCGCGACGGACGCCGCGTGTACTTCACCAACTCGCTATACGGCGCCGTGGATTCGCAGTTCTATCCGGAAGGCATCAATGGCTGGATGGTGAAGCTCGACGCAGGCGCGGACGGCGGCCTGAGTGTCGACGAACGGTTCTTCATCGACTGGCCGAAGGGGCATCGGCCGCATCAGATCCGGCTGCAAGGCGGCGATTGCTCGTCGGATTCGTATTGCTATCCATGATGCCTTCGAGGAGCGCGGACCCATGAACACCGGCACGCCCGCGCTCTGGATCACCGCTGCGGGCCTCGGCGCTTTTCATGGCATCAATCCCGCGATGGGATGGCTGTTCGCGCTCGCCCTCGGACTCTACGCGCATAGCAAGCGCGTCGTCTTGCTATCGCTCGTGCCGATCGCACTGGGTCATGCGCTATCCGTCGCGCTCGTGCTGGCGGGCGTGCTCACGCTGGGTTCGTACGCCAGTCACGAGACGCTTGCGCGCGGCTGCGGGGTGCTGCTGATCGGCGGGGGCGCGTGGCGTGCGTGGCGCGGGCATCGCGGGCGTCCGGCCGTCGGCATGCGCACCGGACTCGCGGGCCTCGCGCTGTGGTCGTTCGTCATGTCGAGCGCGCACGGGGCGGGCCTCATGCTCGTGCCTGCGCTGCTGCCGTTCTGCGGCGGATCAGCGGCGAAGGCACCGGCAGCGGACGCGTTCGAAGCGGGCGCGGTCGCCTTGTCTCTTCATACCGCCGCGATGCTCGCGGTCATCGCCGCCATCTCCCTATTCGCAATGTCGGTGCACGAGCGCGCGGGCCTGAGCTTTCTGCGCACGGGCTGGATCAACGTCGACTGGCTCTGGAGCGTGGCGCTCGTCGCATGCGGCGCATGGCTCTTCCTATAACGTCGAAGCGATGGCGGAGGCCGGCAGAAGTTCGGCGGACGACGCCTATCGACGGCGATTGCGCGGCACGGCGCATCGCTGCAATATCGTCCGAAACGGCCAGAAAATAGATCATTCGATAACGAGTCGATAAAAAAAGGGGACTTTCGAATGCGCGAGATTTCATACGCAGAACAGACCGTCAATTCGGGCAATCCGCTCGCGCGTTTTGCGCATCGAACGCGAATGACGATGGCGACCGATCTCGTCACCGGCCTGTGCCCGACACGTGGCACGGTGGTCGACTTCGGCGCGGGTCCGGGACTCTTTCTGCATGCGCTCGGTGAAACGCGGCCCGACATCACGCTCATCGGCCACGACAAGTTCATGGCCCCGGCGTTTGCCGAAGTCCGATACGCGGAATCGCTCGATGGCGTGGCATCGCACAGTGTCGATGTGCTCACGTCGTTCGAAGTCTGCGAGCACCTTTACGAAAGCGAAGTCGAGTCCCTGCTCGACGACGCCGCGCGCATTCTCAAGCCGAACGGCGCGCTGCTGATCTCCGTGCCGATCATGTACGGCCTCGCGATTGCGCCGAAAGTATCGAACTGGATGATTCGCAGCCGCACGCTGAAGTCCGAATACTCGCCCGCCGAATTGCTGAAGTCGATGATCGGCATTCGCGTCGAGCGGCCGGAGAATCCGCGCACGACGCATAAAGGCTTCGATTTTCGGGAACTGCGCGCGGTCGTCGGCGAACGTTTCACCATCGATGCGGCGCATGTCAGCCCCGTTCCTCATGCACCGTGGTGGATTAGTTCGCAATACTTCATGATTTGCCGGCCACGCACACGCGCCTGACCTCGAACGCGACGCTTCACTCTCGCGCCGATACTTCATCGGCGCGAGGCAGCCGATCCGTCGTCCATCCGCCGCCCAACGCCTTGATGAGCGCAACGCTTGCAGCCATCCTGCGCCGTTCGATACGCACTGCCGCACGCTGATCCGACAACACGGTGGCCTGCGTCACGACGACGTTCAGATACGTGATCGCGCCGTTCTCGTAGCGATTGCCGATCTTGTCGAGCGCGCGCTTCGCGGCATCGACGGCTTGCGCTTGCGCCTCGCTCTCGCGACGCAGCACGTCCAGCGCATTAAGGTTGTCCTCGACCTGACCGAACGCGGTCAGCACCGTCTGCCGGTAATCCGCTACGCTCTCGTCATACGCGGCACGCGCCGCATCGCGGGCTGCCGTGCGGCCGCCGAAGTCGAGCGCGGTGAATGCAAGCTGCGGCCCGAGCGACCAGAAGCGGCTCGGCGCCGTCAGCCATGAACTGAAGCGCGTTGCTTCGAGACCGCCGGTTGCGGCCAGCAACAGATTCGGAAAGAACGCAGCCGTCGCGACACCGACGCGCCCGTTCGCCTGAGCCACACGGCGTTCGGCCGATGCGATATCGGGCCGGCGCTCGAGCAACGCCGACGGCAGCGATAACGGCAATGCGGTCAGCGCCGCATTCGGATGCGGCACGTGGTCCGCATCGAGCGGCGCGACCTCGAGTGCGAAGCTCGACGGCGGCTCGCCGATGAGAATCGCAATTGCATTGACGAGGCTCGCGTGCGTGGTCTCGAGTCCGATCAACTGCGCTTGCGTCGCGCGCAACTGCTCCTCTGCCTGCGCTACGTCCGACTCCGCAGCCACACCGCCCGCGAAGCGATCGCGCGTCAATGCAAGCGCTTTTTCATAGGCCTGCAGCGTCTCTTGCAACAAGCGTTCTTCTTCGACGGTGCCGCGCAAATCGAAGTAATTCGTCGCGAGTTCCGCCTGCATCGAAAGGATGGCGCTTTGCAGGTCCGCCGCACTGGCCTGCGCTTCGGCGCGACCGCCTTCGACTGCGCGTGAAATGCGGCCCCACAGGTCCGGCTCCCACGAGACCTGAGCCTCGACCAGGTAGTCCGGCACGGTCACGCCCGCACTCGAGCGGTACAGCACATTCGACGATACGCGCGACTGATTGAACGACGCGTTGGCTGTGATCGTCGGAAAGAACGCGGAACGCGCCTGACGGACCGCCGCACGCGCGCCGCGATATCGGGCGGCTGCGGCCGCCACCGTCTGATTCGACACGATCACGCGCTCTTCCAGCGCGTTCAGCTGCGGGTCGCCGTAGACCTCCCACCACGGCGCGCGCGGCGCGGCGTCGGCGGGCTGCGCAGGCTTCCAGTCTTGCGTCGATATCGCTGCATCCCCCGGCATCGCCGACTTGTAAGCCGCCGGCGTTGGCACTTCAGGGCGCACGTAGTCGGGGCCGACCGTGCAGGCGGACATCGTCATCGTCATCGACAGCAGCGCCAGCATCGAGCCTGCATGCGTGCGCTTCATGACGACTGCCCGCCCTTTTTGACTTGCGTCTGCCCGATACGCACGGTCGCACCATCCACGATGGAGTCCGGCGGATTCACGATCACGCGCTCATCGCCGCGCAATCCCGATACGATCGACACGCGCGTGCCGTAATCGGTGCCGAGCGTGATGGGCAGCAGCTTCACCCGATTGTTCGCATCGACGCTCGCCGCATGCACGCCATCCGGCCTGAACAGCAGCGCATTGCCCGGCAACGTGTAGGACGCCGTCGCACTCGTCAAGCGAAAGCGCACTTGCGCATAAGCGCCCGCCAGCAGTTCGCCGCTCGGATTCTTCACATCGACCTCGACGCGCATGGTGCGTGCAACCGGATCGACCGCGCCGGCCGCGCGAACCGTCACGCCTTCGAACTTGCGATTGCGCTCCTCGTTCAGCAGCAGTTCCGCGGGCATGCCGACCGTCACCATGCGCGCATAGGTCTGAGGCACATCGACGAATACCCGCAGCGTCGTCGCATCCTGAACGTGGAAGAGTTCGCGGCCCGCTGCGCCGCTGCCGGCATCGATCAACTGGCCGACATCCGTGTTGCGCGCAGTGACGACGCCGTCGAACGGTGCGTAAATCTTCTGGAACGAGACGAGTTGTTCGAGCCGCGATACGTTCGCCTGCGCGGCATTCAGCGCCGCTTCTTTCGCGAGCATGTCGCCGTTTTTCTCGTCGGTTTCCTGACGCGATACCGAGTTGTTCTTCGCCATTTGCGCCCAGCGTTCCGCCGTGCTCTTGGCGAGCAGATAGTTCGCGCGGGCAGTCTGCGCATCCGCGCGCGCCTGGCGCAACTGATCGTTGATCTCGGGCGCATCGATCTCGGCGAGCAGCTGCCCCTTCTTCACCTTGCTGCCGATATCCACCGTCCAGCGCTTCAGATAACCGCTGGTGCGCGCGAAGATCGGCGCATCGGAGAACGCACGGATATCGCCGGCGAGCAACAGGTCTTGCGTCGGCTTCATCTGCATGGGCTTGATGACCTCGACGGTCAGCATGCCGTGTTCGGCTGCATCGCGCTGAAGCTCGGCGTGTTCGGCATGGCGCGACCAGATGCCCTGCGCGACGATGCCGGCCACGATCACTAGCGCGATCACGAGCCATACACGCCCTCGCTTGCCCGTTGCCGAACGTTGCGTCAACTGCTCTTCCATTCGTTCTCCGTAAGTTCAGAAGTGTGCATTCCGCATGCGTTCATCGCGTTCCTTGCGCGCCTCGATGTGCTTGTAGACCATCGAAAACACGACGGGCACGAAGAACAGCGTCGCGACCGTGCCGACCATCAACCCGCCGATCACCGCGCGTCCAAGCGGTGCGTTCTGCTCGCCGCCTTCGCCGAGGCCGATCGCCATCGGCACCATGCCGATCATCATCGCAAGCGCCGTCATCAGCACGGGACGGAATCGCGTATAGCCTGCTTCGAGCGCGGAACGCACGGCATCGCCATGTTCGGCGAGCGCGGAACGCGCAAAGCTCACGACGAGAATGCTGTTCGCGGTCGCAATGCCGATGCACATGATGGCGCCCGTCAGCGCGGGAATCGACAGCGTCGTATGCGTGATGAACAGCATCCACACGATGCCCGCGAGCGCGCCCGGCAACGCGGTGATGATGATGAACGGATCGAGCCACGACTGAAAGTTCACGACGATCAGCAGATACACGAGCACCACGGCCAGTATCAATCCGAGCGCGAGACCGGAGAACGATGTGTTCATCGTTTCGACCTGGCCGCGTATGTCAATGGACGACCCCTTCGGCAACTGTCCGCGCGAATCATCGATGATGCGCTGCACGTCATCCGATACCGCGCCAAGATCGCGGCGTTCCGTGGTCGCATAGAGATTGATGGTGGTCTGCGCGTTGTAGTGATAGACGACCGCGTCGCGCGAGCTGCGCGAAAGCGATGCCAGCGCGCCGAGAATGTTCGTCTTGCCGCTCGCCGATGTCACCGGAATATTGGCCACTGACTGCAGTGAATTCATGTCGTATTGCGGCGCGGTCGTGATGACGTTGTAGCTCACGCCATTGACCGGATTGAGCCAGAACGTCGGCGTCGTCTGCTGGCTGCCGGACAATGTGATGAGCAGGTTGTTCGCGACATCACGCTGCGTGAAGCCGGCCTGCAAGGCTTTCGTGCGATCCACTTCGACATTGATCGAGGGAAGATCGGAAGGCTGCTGTATGCGCGCATCGACGAGACCGGGAACGCGCCGTATCTTCTCCAGCAAATGATTCGCGAAGTCGCGGTTCGCGCGCACGTCGCGGCCGGTGATCGAGATATCGATCGGTGCGGGCAGGCCGAAGTTGAGGATCTGACTGGTGATATCAGCGGGCAGAAACGAAAACGTCACGCCGGGAAACTCTTGCGGCAGGCGCTTTCTCAGCATGCGGATATAGTCGTCCGTCGGCGCGTGATCTTCGTTGAGGCTGATGAGCACGTCGGCATCGGCGGCGCTCACTGTGCCCGTGTTGTTATACGACAGGTTGATGCCCGATACCGGCAAGCCCATGTTGTCGATGAACGAGCGAATCTCGTTGCGAGGGATCAACTCGCGTATACGATTGTCAACGCGGTCGGTTAGCACCGCTGTCTCTTCGATGCGCGTGCCTGTCTTGGTTCGCATGTGCATCGCGATGACGCCCGAATCGACCGAAGGAAAGAAGTCGCGTCCAAGAAACGACGCAAGCGCAAGCGAGAGCAGACAACATGCGAGAAACAGCGATGCGAAGCGGCCCGGATGCGCGAGCCGCGCTTCGAGAAAGGCGCGGTATCGGCTGCGCACTGCCTCGAAACGCCGCTCGAAGCCGAGGTGAATACGCACGAATACGTTGCGCGAACCCTTCATCGATTCGACATCGCCACCCATGTGCCCGTGATGCCGCAAGAGATACTTGGCAAGCGTCGGAATGAGCGTGCGCGAGAAGAAGTACGACGCGAGCATCGCGAACACGACGGCCTCGGCCATCGGCACGAAGAGGTAATGCGCGACGCCTGTCAGCAGGAACATCGGGATGAATACGATGCAGATCGATAGCGTGGAGACGAGCGTCGGCACGGCAATCTGCTGTGCGCCATCGAGGATGGCTTGTTCGAGTTCCTTGCCCTGCTCGAGGTTCTGGCTGATGTTCTCGATCGCGACCGTCGCGTCGTCCACGAGAATGCCCACGGCCAGCGCAAGACCGCCAAGCGTCATGATGTTGATGGTCTGGCCGATCGCCGAAAGCGCGACGATCGACGTCAGCATCGATAGCGGAATGGAAATGGCGATGATGAGCGTCGCGCGCCAGCTGCCGAGAAAGAGCAGCACCATCAATGCAGTGAGTCCCGCTGCGATGACCGCTTCGCGCAGCACGCCGGATACCGATGCACGCACGAACAACGATTGATCCGCGACCGGTTCGATCTTCAGCGATTCGGGCACCATGCCGCGCAAGGTCGGCAAGAGATTTTTCACGCGCGCGACGATATCGAGCGTCGATGCGTTGCCGCTCTTGTTGATCGTCAGTAGCGACGCACGCGTGCCATCGACGCGAACGATGTTGGTTTGCGGCTGGAAACCGTCGCGCACGTGCGCCACGTCCTTGATGTAGATCGTGCCGCCGGGGCCGGTGCGAATGGGGATATCGTTGAGTCCTTCGATGGTGCCCGGGCTGGCATTCAGGCCCACTGAATATTCCATCGAACCGATCTTCGTCGTGCCGGTCGGCAGGATCAGGTTCTGCGCGCTGATCGCATTGACGACATCGGTCGGCGCGAGGTTCTTGGCCTGCAGCTTTTGCGAATCGATATCGACCATGATCTGCCGCTGCTTGCCGCCATAGGGCAGCGGCACGGATGCGCCCTGCACCGTCGCGAGCTGCGTCTTCAGGAAGCTGTTGCCGAAGTCGTAGAGTTGCTGCTCCGTGAGTTCGGCCGACGACAATGCGAGCCGCAGTATCGGCACCGTCGATGCATTGAAGCGCAGGATGTTCGGCGGCGTGATGCCGGGAGGAAGCGAGCGCAACTGCGTCTGCGAGAGCGCGGTGATCTCGGCGATGGCTTCGTTGACGTTCGCGTTCGGCTGGAAATAGATGCGTATGACGGCGATACCCGGCAACGACTCGGATTCGATGTGCTCGATGTCGTTGACCGCCACCGACAAACCGCGCTCATAGTTGAGTGTAATGCGGCGTTCCATCTGGTCCGGCGGCAGTCCGTTGTAACTCCAGATGACGCTGACGACCGGTATGTCGATGTTCGGAAAGATATCGGTAGGCGTGCGCAGGATGACGAGCGGGCCGATGATCAGCAACAGCAGCGACAGGACGATGAACGTGTACGGACGCCTGAGCGCGAGTCTTACGATCCACATCGAAATTCCGCCTGCCCCGTTTGAGTTCGCTATCTGAGTGCCGTGCTGCTTGTCGCCTGCTTCAAAGCCTCGATACGATGACACAAATAGAGCTTACAAAACAAATCGCGCAAACGGTTGCGAGGGTTTATGCGGAAGGTTTCTTCGGATCAGTGAGCTCAGTTTGCATCGTCGCGGGATTGCACAGCATTTGTCGCTGCTCTTGTTGAGCACAACTTGTCGCCCGTGACATGAAACGGTCAGCGCGCCGTCAGTTTTGCACTTGGCATGCGGCGCGTTGCATGCCGCATGCAAAAACGCCAGTTCAGTTTGCGGGAATCGTCACGACCGGCGCCTTCGAGGTATCAGTCACTTCCGCGAGCGCCATCAGGTTCTGCACGACCGTGAACGCGTACTTCGAATCGAAGTCGCCCCTGTCGATCCAGTACTGCGATCGGTCGTAGAGCACGCTCACGTAGGCATCCTGCGGCGCTTTCTCGCCCACCTTCACGACGATGGTCGGCCGCGTCTCGCCGCCGATCAGTCCGATGGTCGGCTTTGTTGCGCCCGTCCCGACCTGCGCGTCCGGCACGGGAATCTGCGCACCGAGGTCGGTCAGGATGCCGAGTACGGAGCGCGTCACCATCGGAATCCGGTCCTTGTCGGAAGACTGGCCATACACGATCTCGTACGTCTTCATCTTCGGCGACAGATGAAGCAGCTTGCGCACGAGCGCGAGATCGTCGGTGATGGCCTTGTTCGTTCCGCTGCGCGTCGCGGCAAGCGTTATGTACACGCGCCCCGCGTGGTCCTCGTTGCGCGATTCCACGTTCAGTTCGCCCGCCAGTTGCAAGCGCCTCAAAGCCTGAATCAGCAGGAAGAACTCCGGCGCGCCCGACGCGTTCGGGCCGCCGAGCGCGTTGCCGTTCTGCAGGCCAGCGATCGATTGCGCGGTCATGCGCAGCAGCAGATCGATCGGCATGCCGCTCTCCGCGAGCGGAAGCACGAGCGTCGGCGGCAGCGGGCGGATGTAGGCGCTCGCGTAGGCGTCGCCGGTCGTCGGGGTGAAGGTGAACGTCGGGTGATTCGAATACGATACGCTGCCCGTCGCCTGTGCATAGTTCGGCTGCGCGCCCGATCCCGCATTCAAAATCGCACCACCGCTTGCATCAAAGTTGTACGCGGCGATGATGCTGCTCACAGTGAGGAACGACGGTGCATCGGCAAAACGCAAGCCGACGATCGCAGCGAGAATTTCGCGCTTCTGGGCATCGCCGAGGGCGCGGGCGTAGTCGACCTGATCGGCTTTCAGCCGCGTGGGGCCGAGGCTGGAACAGCCCGCCGCAAGAAAAGAGGCGCTCAGAACGGCGATGGACAAGGCTTTGGTTGGGATCGTGCTGGCTAGAATCCTGATCATGGGCTCGGGTGAATTAGGCGAGGAGGATCGTCGGCGTGAAGCCGGCGGAACATCGCGGCACCGCAGCAATTTGCATACCGTATGCAAAAAAATCCGACAGGCAACGCTCACCTTGCTATGCTGGCTCGACCATAACGGGCCGAGACCATCAATCGAGGAAACGTGATGCTGGAACTGAGACCAGGCTGTGAGTGCTGCGACAAAGACCTGCCGCCTGATTCCGCCGATGCGCGGATCTGTTCGTTTGAATGCACTTTTTGCGCGGACTGTGCGAGCCGCGTGCTGAATGCAAGATGCCCGAACTGCGGCGGCGAGCTCGTGCCCCGCCCGCGTCGCCCGGTTGAGAAGCTCGCGAAGAACCCGGCATCCACGAAGCGGGTTTTCAATCCGGCTTGCGCGCAGCAGAACTCAAACTGAAGTCACGAAGTGCTGGCCGTGCCGCTGACCGCGCGCTTCGCGGGTGCGCTGGCCGGCGGGCTGTCGTGCTTGCCAGGGGCAATATGGCGGTTGGCCTGCGCGTGTTGCGCGACGAGCGCATCGAGCCGATCCTGAGCGAAACGCGGCCCGTCGTCGCGCGCATAGGCAACGGCGGCTGTCGATGCACAGACGATGAGGAGAATTCCGGCGAAGTGCTTCTTCATGATTCACTCCACGAAAAGACTGCTCCGTAAGTCTGTAGCATCGCACGTCGCCGCGACTCGCGCTCTGTCGTTTCCGACAAAATCCAGCACGGTCACGCCGCGGGTGAACAGGGCGACGTAAAGCGCTTGCATGCCGTGCGCCGATTTCCTATTTGTTAGGACAGAAGACCACGTCCAGGAGATCATCATGACGCGACTCGCCCTCTTCTTCGATGGCACCTGGAACGAGCCGAACGACCGGACCAACGCGTACCTGCTCTACAAGCTGGCGCCCGAATCGGATGAACAGGAAACGCTCTACGTGGCCGGAGTCGGCACGCGAGGCAACGGACTCTTTTCGCTCGCAAGCAAGTTCCTGGGCGGCGCGTTCGGCGACGGCCTTTCCGAGAACATTAGAAGCGGTTACGCATGGCTGTGCGAGCGGTACACGCCGGGCGCATCGATCTATATTTTCGGCTTCTCGCGCGGCGCCTACTCCGCGCGCAGCCTTGCCGGGTTGATCCGCAAATGCGGACTGGCGAATGACTGGGGCACGGATTCCATTCGTCAGGCCTACGGCATCTACCGCGATCAGGCCGTCAGCGCCGAAGACGAATCGGTACAGGCGTATCGCCAGCAATTTTCGCGTGAGGTGGATGTCGCGTTCATCGGCGTATGGGATACGGTTGGTGAACTCGGCATACCGATAGACGGCCTCGCGGTGCCCGGCTTTTCCAGCTACTACAGGTTTCACGACACCACGCTCTCGAATCGCACGAAAGCCGCTTACCACGCGATTGCCGCCAATGAATTCCGCTCGCTGTACAAGCCGACCTTGTGGACGCCAGGCGCGGAAGACCGCGGCGCGTTGCCGCTGGAGCAGCGCTGGTTCGCGGGCGCACATGCGAACGTCGGCGGCGGCTACGTCAGCCCGCCTCGCGATCCGGCCGACCTTTTGCCGCTGATTCCGGCCGAGTGGCTGCGGCAGAAAGCCGAATCCCACGGCCTCGCGTTCGACAAGCCGATCGCCATCCCCGATGCCGCCTACGCGTCGGAGCCCATCGACTCGTATACCGAATTCACCAGCAAGAACCCGCTGCTGCGCGATGTCTGCCAGAAAGTGCCGCGCGCAGCGGGCGCGGCACTGAACGAAACCATCGATCCGAGCCTGTTCGATCGTCTCGATGCGCCCGGCTTCCTCGACTCGTATCCCGCTTTTCGTGAACAACTGCGCGGCTTGCCGCTCGGCCAGTAGGGCCGTGATCGCCTAGAAGATGTGGGGCGGCGTGCGGTCGGTCATGTCGCGCGGCAGCGTTTCGTCGAGTTCGAATTCGACGTTCGGGAAGTCCTGCAGACGCCCGCTCACTTCCGCTTCGCGCTCGCTCGTGAAAAGGCCATCGAGATAGTCGAACGTGAGCTTGTCGACGAGCGCCTTGAGCGCCAGTTCCGGACTGCGCTTCGGCTCGACCGAAATATCGTCGACGTCGAGGCGCGCGCAGAACTGTCCGTTACTCGAATCCATCGCGCCGATATCGATCACCTTGCCGTCGACGTTCTGCGCGAGCACGCGCTGCTCCACCGCGAAGAGGCGGAACGGTCGAGCAAGACCGGGCGCATCGCCGCCTTGGGCTGAACTGTCCTGTTTCGAGTTGCCTGCTGTCGTCATGGCGATTTCTCCATTGATGCGTTGATCGAAGCGAAGCAGCAAGGCACGCGCCCGCGCACGATGCGCTGCAGCATCGCGCGGAGTTTCCTTGAGCGCCCGGTCGTCCTACAGTTCGTGCATCGTTCAACGCAACGCAAAGGAGCAGCCAGTGGACGGATACATGAGCTCAAAGGTCGCAGTCATCACAGGCGCCGGCCGCGGACTCGGACGCAGCGCGGCGCTCAAGCTCGCGCAACAGGGCGTCGGCATCATCGGCACGTGGAACAGCGACGCCGCGTCGGCCGAAGCGGTAGCCGGCGAGATCGAGGAACTCGGATGCAAGTGCGCGATGCTCAAGCTCGACGTCAGCCGATGCGAAACCTTCGGCGCGTTCGGCGATGAAGTGTGCAAGGCACTGGAACAGACCTTCGAGCGCACCAACTTCGACTTTCTGGTGAACAACGCGGGAATCGGCGCGAACGCGCCCTTCGCCGAAACCACACCGGAGCAGTTCGACACGCTCGTCAACATTCATCTGAAGGGGCCGTTCTTTTTGACGCAGACGTTGCTGCCGTACTTGCACGAGGAAGGGAGCATCGTGAACGTGTCGAGCGGACTGACGCGTTTCGCGCTGCCCGGCTTCGCGGCGTATGCGACGATGAAAGGCGGCATCGAAGTGCTCACCCGTTATCTTGCGAAGGAACTGGGCCCGCACGGCATCACGGTGAATACCATCGCGCCGGGGGCGATCGAAACGGATTTCGGCGGCGGAACCGTGCGCGACGATCAGGACGTGAACGACTTCGTTGCGCAGAACACGGCGCTCGGACGCGCGGGCGTCCCGGACGACATCGGCGGTGCGATTGCGGCCATGCTGTCCGAAGGCAATCGATGGATGACTGCGCAGCGCGTGGAGGTGTCGGGCGGAATGTTCATCTGACGCAATGCGCGGGCCGAAAAAAAACCGGGCGCCGAGGCGTCCGGTTTTCTCGTGGAGCGAGTAAAGCTCAGAAGCGGTGGATGATGCCCACGCCTGCCGCGAACATGCTGCGCGATGCGGACGGCGCACTCTGGAAGCCGTCGCCGATCGATGCGTTCGCTGCTCCCTGACGGAGGACGCCGCTCGACGGGTAGTACAACGTGTTTCCGTTGGCGCGCTGGAACGCTTCCAGTGCGTACAGGCCAGTACGCTTCGACAGCGAGTAATACTGCGACAGGTTGAACTGGTGGTACGACGCGGCATCGGAAATGCCGTTAGCCTTGCTGGCCCACGTGTAGCTGTAGCCCGCTGCGAAGTCCCATGCCGATGAAGCCTTCCAGTGCAGGACGCCGCCCGCCGTGTTGAAGACGGCCTCATCGGTGAACTGCGAGTTGATGCCCGGAATGTACTGAACGTTCGTGTAGGTCAGCGAGATGTCCCACGCACTGTTGAACGCATAGCCGCCGGCGACGGCGAAACGCTGTTGCGCCTGCGCACGCTGATAACCCGACGTGATCGCGGAAACGCCCGGCTGGCCGGCGCCCGTCGTGCTCGTCGTGTCGTTGATCGTGGTCGAGCTGCCGCTGTAGATACCGCCGCCAGGAGCCGCGTTGTTAATGCGCGAGAACGCCACCGTGCCGCCGACCGGGCCTTGCTGATACTGCAACGCTGCCGACCACGTCGAACCCTGATACGCGCTGCCCGGAACGCCGGCGAACGAGTACGAGCCGCTTGCCGTGAAGCCGTAGAGCTTCGGAGTCGTGTAGACGATCGAGTTATTCGCGCGGTAGATGGTATCGAGGCCGTCCACGTCGCCCGGATGCGCGCCGAAGTAGCCCGTCAGCCAGTTCGTCGGGCTATACGGTGCGAGCAGCGTGTAGTAAGACGTGTACTGACGACCCAGAGTCAACGTACCGTAAGCCGGGTTCGTCAAACCGATCCAGGCCTGACGGCCGAACATCGCGTTGGAGAATTGCTGCGAACCGCTGTTGATATCGAAGCCCGATTCCAGCTGGAAGATGGCCTTATTGCCGCCACCGAGGTCTTCAGCGCCCTTCAGGCCGAAACGGCTGCCGGCCCAGATGCCCGAAGCCAGCTTGACGTTCGAACGACCCGGGTTCGTGCGCGCCAGATTCGTCTGGCTGCTCTGATAAACGATCGAGTCGTCGACGATACCGTACAGCGTCACGCTGCTTTGCGCGAAAGCCGGCGCAGCGGCTGCAAACGCGGTCGCGGCGATGACGGCGGCCTGGGTCTTTTTGAAGCCTTTCATTTCTTCTCCTCTTGCATCGTGCGGTATGGGCGAACTGTGCATGGCCGATAGTGAAACCCCCAAACCGGGAACGTTCTCCGGTTACATCGGCCGTAACTTTTATCGCTGGCAAGTGTATGGCTTACCGATAGAATCCGAAAGAATCGCGCGCGCTGGTGTCGTTTTTTTTCACCGCATGGTTAACCAGTATTTGCGAGTCGGCAAATATTCGGCATTCGGTCACCAACATGACAAAAGCCTGACGGCAACGGGGCGTCGTTAAACCGTCGGCGCGTGCGAAAGCGCCGTGGCATAAGGCTGCGGGGGAGAATCGGTGAGACCTTCCGGAGATGCGTCCCGTAAGGAAACGGGTATCCGCGCGAGAACTGAACCGCGTAATGCGAAACCCTTTAGCGCCGCCTCGGATAAGCGAAGCCGATTTTCTTCGTAAGCACCGGGAAAGCAGCGACGATAAGACGCGAGCGACACGCGAAAGCCGCGCGTCGCCCGAAGATTGAATTACTGCTCGATTTTCGCGCGCAACTCGCGGGCCGTTTCCAGCAGTCCCTCATAGCCGGAACGCGCATGCGACGGCAGGTCGGGATCGCCGACGAGCGTGCCGAGCGTCTCGATCAGGCTATACAGAATGCCCTTCGCCGCCCCGGCGGCCATCCGCCCTGCAGCGACGGATTCGTCGACGTGCGTGATCGCCGCATCGAAATGCTCGACGTTCGGATGCGGCTCCTGGAGATCGGGCTCGGTCGAGCGTATCTGGCGCAAATCGCGCGGCTCGGTCGGGTCGGTGCTCATGATGGTCTGCCTCCGGTGGCTGGTGCGAGCTTCATGTATAGCGCCGCAGCGCGCTGGCCGCAATCCGTGCGTGCCGCGCCGCAGTGTCGCGCTGCATGGCGGCCGGTCACGACGCAGGCAACTCTTCCACCGGCACGATGCGATGCACGGTCGCACCACGATGCGGCGCGCCATGTTCCATCAGCAGCGCGCGCAGTTCGTTGATGACGGGAAAGACTTCGTGATTGTGGTCCGCGCCCTGCCGGTCATGTGCTTCCTGTTCACGCTCGACGATCCACCGGTCTTCTTTGAAGATACGCTCGGTAAACCACACGAGCAGCGGCCACGCGGCATCGAGCAGAACGGGAATCTTCGGGCGGCGAATCGACAACAGCCCGAACGTGCGATTGGTGCGCTGCTTTGCATCGAGTGGAACGTAGGCGATCCACAGATCCATCACCATCGTCTCGTCCTTCGTGCGGATCTTGAGCGTCTGGTACGGGTACTCCGTGCGGATGGTCATCACGTCCTTCTGCGCCGGATCGGGTTTCGCGCCGCGCTTCTGGCCGAAGACGAGCGCCTCGCCGATCGGCTGCTTGCCCGCCTCACGCGCGAAGGTGTAATCGACCTCGATCCAGTCCTCACCCCGCCGGCGCCCCACGGACCGCGCGCGCATGCTGCCCATCTGCCGCCGGTGCAGGAACTGATGGTTCATGTCCATCAGATTCTCGTGCATGAAGGTGTAATGGCAGTTCACTTTCTGCCCGAAGCGGCGCGTCTTGTAGGTCTTGTCGACGGCGGAAGCGAGCGAAGGAAACCGCGCGGTGTCGGCGAGTTGCGGATCGCCGGTGAAGACGAACACCAGCCCCGCTTCTTCGCGGCACGGATACGCGCGCACGCCATTGGGCAGGCGCTCGCGGCCGAGATACGGAATGTCGGTGCAGCGGCCGGTGCAGTCGTAGGTCCAGCCGTGATAGCAGCAGCGGATCGATTCGCCGTCGACGACGCCCGCCGAAAGCGGCACCTGCCGGTGCGCGCAACGGTCTTCGAGCGCGAACACCTTGCCCGAGTCCGTTCGAACGAGCACGATGGGATCGCCCGCGAAGCGCACCGCATGCGCGTGACCGCGCTTCACTTCGCGCGACCATGCGAGCGGATACCAGTGATCGGGATGAATGTCGATGCGGCGCAGATCGCGCGGCGGGCTTGCGGACGTATCGATGGGACCGGCTTCCTGCTCGCCTTGCGGCAACGCTGCGTGCATGTAGAACGCCTCCGGTGGAAGGAGATCGGATTACGCGCCGGTACGCATGCCGGCGCAATGGAACGATCTCTCGCAGTCTACACGGCGTCGCCGGTTTCGGCGCAAGTGGCAGCTATGCTTGGTGCTTGCCTGATGAACACGAGACTGAAGTTGTTCGCGGGCATCGGCACGATCTCCGCGAGCGCGAAACCGGCGCGGTTCGCCAGCGACTCGACCGCTTCGAGATCACGCACGCCCCACAGTTCATTGGTTGCGCGCAGTTGGGCATCGAACGCTTCGTTGCTCGGCGCAGTGTGCGCGCCGTTGCGTCGATACGGCCCATACAGGTACAGTACGCCCCCCGCACTCAGTCGTTCGGCGGCGCCGCGCACGAGCGCCTCGGCCGCCTGCCACGGCGCAATGTGGATCATATTGATGCACACGATGGCCGCAACCGCGCCGATGCCCCAATCGCCGTGCGTCACGTCGATGGCGAGCGGCGGGTTCAGGTTTGCGAGACCGGCGTGCGCGCGCCAGGCCGCGATGGAGTCGCGGGCGGCGGCGTCGGGATCGCTCGGCTGCCAGACGACGCCCGGCAACGCGGCCGCGCAGTGGACGGCGTGTTGTCCCGTGCCGCTCGCTATCTCGAGCACGACGCCCCGAGCCGGCAGTACGCGTGCGAGGACGGCTAGAATCGCATCGCGATTGCGTTCGGCGGCGGGCGCGCGGCGGCGTATGGCGTCGTCCGGAGTCGTTGGAGAGTGCGTCATGGATGGCGGCGTGGAAGACGGGAAGTGTCGTCGAGCCTAAGGGCGCACATGCCGCATCGTCAAGCAATGCGACGCCGCTGCCGAGCGTGGCGCAGAACGTGCTGCCTGCGGGCCGGGTGCGGCGCGTCGTCAAACCTGTGTATGCTGCCGATGATTCCGCCAGCGCATCGTGCGCCACGCATCGTCGAATGCATTACGACCAACCGGCCGCGCACCGCCGCGTGTCCATCGGAGCGAAACATGCAGCAGGACCCCAACGCCGATTCGCACAATGCACCTCGCGAAGGCCCTGACGAAGAAACCATTGCGTTCGCAGCCGAAGTCTTCAACGCCGCGCGCCGGGGCGACGCCCCGATGCTCGACGCCCTGCTTCATAAGGGCTTGCCGCCGAACCTGCTCAACGACAAGGGCGACAGCCTCGTGATGCTCGCGAGCTACCACGGCCACGCCGACGCCGTGCGCGTGCTGCTCGAGCACGAGGCCGATCCGGACCTGCGCAACGACAACGGCCAGACGCCGATCGCGGGCGCGGCGTTCAAGGGCTTCAGGGACGTGATCGACACGCTGCTCGCGCATGGCGCGGACGTGGAAGGCGCATCGCCCGATGGACGCACGGCGCTGATGATCGCGGCAATGTTCAATCGCGTGGAAATCGTCGATCTGCTGATTGCGCGCGGCGCGAATCCAGACGCGCGCGACCAGGGCGGCCTCTGCGCCCGCGACTTCGCGCAGAGAATGGGCGCGGCCGATACGGCGGCGCGGCTCGCTGAGCGGCCCGCACCGCCCGGCGCATGATCCGCGCGGATCACAGGGCCGCACGCTCGCCGCGTCGGCCGACAAAATGCAAACCAGGAAGGCGGCACGGATACATGGAGCTTTTGTGATGACAGGCGGTATCTCGACCGGCCATGCGGCGTTCGCAGCGCCTCTTTGCACACAGCATGCACGGCATGCCGCATTGCGCCTGATCGCCGGGTTGTCGCGGTTCTCGAACTGCTTCGTCATGCTCGCCGCGTGCGCGTTGTCGGCGTGCGGCATCTTTCCGCAGCAGACGCCCGCGCCCATCGTCGAGCACTCGTACATCCCGGCGCCGAACGAGACCGAGATCGCCGATAGCGACGAGCCCGCGTCCGTCGTCGTCGCGCCCGAGCCGGCCTCGGCTGTGAAACCGCCGCCCGCACCGAAGCCGAAGCGCCGCATCGTGAAGCCGAAGCCGCCGGAGCCCGTCGTCGCGACGCCCGCCGAGCCGCCTGAACCGCCGCCGCCGCCGCAGATCATCGCGACGCGCATCATGCAGCACGATCAGTTGCACGGCCTCCTCGACGCCGAAGTGCAGCGCCCGGACGGCAAGGTCGTGGGCCGCGCGGTGGACATGTACGTCGATACGTCCACGAAGCCGAAACTGCTGATGGTCAACCTGTCGGGCTTTCTCGGCGTCGGCGATCGCAAGGTGAACTTCCCGTGGACCGCGTTCCGGTTCACGCCGAACGCGAAGGCCGCGCCGATCACGTTCCTGCCCCCGCCGCCGCCCGCGAAAGGCAAGGCCGCGGACCCGCCGCCAAAGCCGCTGCCCGTCAACGAGACGCCTCCGACCTTCATGCAACTCGTCGATTCGACGGTGACGCAAAAGAACGGCGCGCGCATCGGACGCGTGGTCGACGTACTCGTCGATTCTCAAGCGCAGCCTCAGGCGCTCGTCGTGGATCTGTCGAGTTCACTCGCGGCGGATAAACGCCACGTCGCGGTGAACTGGGGCGATCTGCAGGTCGTCTCTCGCAACAAGCAGCTCGCCTTGCAGATGGATTTCAACGACGCACAGCTCAAGGCCTCGCCGACTTACGGGCCCGAGCAGCCGATCAAGATCGTATCGCCGGTCGCGCCGGTGGCGGCTTCATCGGCGACGGCTGCGGCCTCGGCGGCTTCCGCGGGATCGGCCGCGCATTCCGGCACGACCGCTTCCGGCGCGGTGGCGGCGCAGGCTTCCTCGTCGGGCGCGCGGCCCGCCCGATAACCGGATCACGACATGGATAACCGAATCACGACATGGTAATTGCACGAAGTCTGCGTGCGCTCGACTGGCTGAACTTCTTCGTCGCCAACGTGCAGACTGGCTTCGGCCCCTTCATTGCGTCGTATCTCGCCGCCCACAAGTGGACGCAGGGCGAGATCGGCCTGATGCTGTCCGTCGGCACGATCAGCGCGATGGCGAGCCAGCTTCCCGCAGGCGCGCTCGTCGATGCCATGCGCAACAAGAAGTTCGCGGCGCTCTCGGCGATCATCGCGATCATCGTGAGCGCCCTGCTGCTCGCCGCGAGCCCGACCTTCATCCCCGTCTTCGCCGCCGAAGTGCTGCACGGCTTCGCGAGCTGCATGCTCGTCCCGGCGATGGCCGCCATTTCGCTCGCCCTCGTCTCGCGCGCCGATCTCGGCGACCGGCTCGGCCGCAATGCGCGCTGGGCGTCGATCGGCAGCGCGCTGACCGCCGCGCTGATGGGCGCGTTCGGCGAATACCTGTCGCTGCGCTCGGTGTTCTTCCTGACGGCGGCGCTCGCGCTGCCGGCGATCGTCGCGCTGCGGATGATTCACTACGATCCGCCGCCCGCCGTGCCGCGCACCCCGGCCGGCAAGCCGAAGCTCACGCCCGAGGGCGAAGAGCGCGAATCGCTGCGCGAGTTGCTCAAGGACAGGCGTCTGCTGATCTTTGCCGCGTGCGTCGTGCTGTTCCACCTTTCCAACGCGGCGATGCTCAATCTCGCCGCCGGCGAAGTCACGGCGCACATGGGCGACAACGTTCAACTCGTGATCGCGGCGTGCATCATCGTGCCGCAGTTCATCGTCGCGGCATTGTCGCCCTGGGTCGGGCGACAGGCGCAGAAGTGGGGCCGGCGGCCCGTCCTGATCCTCGGTTTCTGCGCGCTGCCGATCCGCGCGCTGCTGTTCGCGGGCGTGAGCAGCCCGTATCTGCTGGTGCCGGTGCAGATGCTCGACGGCATCAGCGCAGCCGTGTTCGGCGTGATGCTGCCGCTGATCGCCGCCGATGTTGCAGGCGGGCGCGGGCATTACAACCTCACGATCGGTTTCTTCGGTCTCGCCGCGGGCGTCGGTGCGACGCTCTCGACGGCGGCGGCGGGCTTCGCGGCGGATCGCTTCGGCACGGCGATGAGCTTTTTCGGCCTGGCCGGCGCGGGCGCGCTGGCGGTGGCGCTGGTCTGGCTGGCGATGCCCGAAACGCGCACCGCACACGCCGCGCCGGTAGTGGAAAAGCCGCCCGTGGAGGCGTGACGCGCGTTCGCCGCCTTCAGCAGAGCGGCTTCAGATCGCCGAGCAGGGTCGGCACGAGTTCGCTCACGGTCGGATGCACGTGCATCGCGCGTTGCAGCGTGGTGTACGGCGCATCGGCGTTCATGATGTCGACGAAGGTGTGAATCACCTCGTCGCCCTCGATACCGTAGATCGCCGCACCGAGAATGCGCTTCGTATCCGCATCGACGAGCGCCTTCATGAAACCGTCGGTTTCGCCACGCTCGCGCGCGCGGCCGACGCGGGTCATCGGCATCGTCGCGATCAACGCCTCGCGGCCGTCCTTGCGCACGTCCTCTTCGCTCATGCCGACGCGGGCGAACGGCGGATCGACGAACACCGCGTAAGTCATGATGCGCGTATCGACGCTGCGCGACTCTCCATCGATCACATTGGCCGCGACGATCTCGTAGTCATTCCAAGAGGTATGCGTGAACGCGCCGCGCCCGTTGACGTCTCCAATGGCCCAGACGCCTTCCACGTTCGTGCGCAACTGGCCGTCCACGTCGATCAGACCATGCCTGTTCACTGCGATGCCCGCTCGATCGAGACCGAGGTCATCGGTATTCGGCGTGCGCCCGGTCGCAAAAAGCAGGTGCGATGCAACGATCGGTTCACCGCCGAGTGAGATGCGCAGCGCGTCCCCCGAATGCCCGACGCGCTCCACGCGCTCGGCTTCAGCGCCGAAACGGAACTCGACGCCCTCGCGCACGAGCACGTCCTGCATCGCGCGCGCGATGTCGGCGTCCTCGCGCGTGAGGATGCGATCGCCGCGCACGAGCAGCGTGACGCGGCTGCCGAAGCGCCTGAACATCTGCCCGAATTCCAGCGCGATGTAGCTCGCCCCGACGATCACGAGATGCTCCGGCACTTCCGTCAGTTCGAGAATCGTCGAATTCGTGAGATACCGGACGCCGTCCAGCCCGTCGATGTGCGGAACCGTCGCACGCGTGCCGGTGTTGATGAAGATCATGTCGGCGCGGATGTCCTGCGTCGAGCCGTCGTCGCTCCGGATGCTGAGCGCATGCGGCCCGGTGAACCGCCCATGCCCTTTGAAGACGGTCACATTCGGCGTGCCGCGCAGCCATTTCTCGATGCCATCGCGCGACGCACCGATGACCTCGTCCTTGCGCGCCTTCACGCGCGCCATGTCGATCGTGATCTCGCCGCCGATATCGACGCCGTACCTCGACGCCGTCCGCGCCACGTGCGCCGCCCGCGCGCTCGCCACATAGGTCTTGGTCGGCGTGCAACCGACGTTCACACAGGTGCCGCCGAAGCGGTGCCGTTCGATCACCGCTGTTCGCTTGCCGCTTTGCGCAAGCCGCACGGCCAGCGGTGAACCGCCCTGTCCCGTGCCGATGACGACTGCATCGAAATGCTGTGACATGCGTGAGCCTCCGTGACGTGCATCGACGCGATTGTTCTGAACGATGCGTACATGATCGGGATGAAAACGCCCGGCCATCTTACGCCGAACGCCGCCGACGGGCACGGTGCGTGCTGCCCCGGACCGCATACGTCCATTCACCCGCTGCTTCCAAGGCGTTCAATGACCGAGACGATCTGGTTTCTCGTCGTCGGCGGCGTGCTCATTTTCATGGGACTCGCCGGCTCGACGTTCAAGCGCCTGCCGGTCAGCACCGCGATGTGCTATCTCGCGATCGGCTTCGTGCTCGGCCCCGCCGGCTTCGATCTGCTGCGCATTCGGCTCGACGGCGACGCGACCGTCCTGCGCCTCGTCACCGAAGTAGGCATGCTCGTATCGCTGTTCGCGGTCGGCCTGCGGCTGCGCGTGCCGCCCACCGATACGCGCTGGCTGCTGCCCGTGCGGCTCGGCTTCGTCGCGATGGTGCTGACCATCGTGCCGCTGACGTTCTTCTGCGTGTATGCGTTCGGCATGAGCTGGGGCTCCTCGCTGCTGCTCGCGGCGATGCTCGCCCCAACCGATCCCGTCCTCGCGCACGACGTGCAGGTCGAAAAGCCCGGCGACACGGACCTGCTGCGTTTCTCGCTGACGGCCGAGGGCGGCGTCAACGACGGCATCGCGATGCCCTTCGCGCTGCTCGGCATCGCCGTATGCCGATACGAAGCCTCGCCCGACGACGCGCTGCACTGGAACTTCGTGCTCCAGGCCGCGTGGGGCACGTTCGCCGCGCTCGCAAGCGGCTGGCTGCTCGGCGGGCTGACCGTGCGCCTCGTCGCTTATCTGCGCACGCATCACCGCGAGGCGCTCGGCTCCGAAGGCTTCTATGCGCTCGGCCTGATTGCCCTTTCTTATGGCGTCGCGGAATTGCTGCATGCCTATGCGTTTCTGGCGGTGTTCGCGGCGGGCCTCGCGATGCGCCGCGTCGAGCAGAAGGAAAGCGGCGACAAGTCCGCGCGCGAGGCGGTCGGCACGATCGACGCCGACGATGTCAGCGCCACCGCCTCCGATCCCGGGCGCGCGCACGCATTCATGGCCGAGCGCGTGCACGGCTTCACGATCGAACTCGAACGCATCGCGGAAGTCGCGATCATGCTGATGGTCGGCTCCGTCCTCGGCGCGATGTGGCGCGAACTGTTCACCTGGCACGCGGCGATTCTGATCGGCGGACTGTTTCTCGTGGTGCGGCCGCTCGCGGTGGAAGCGTCGCTGATCGGCGCGTGTGCATCGCGTCCGCAACGCCTCTTGATGGGCTGGTTCGGCATACGCGGGGTCGGCTCGTTCTACTATCTGCTTTACGCAATCGAGCATGCGCCGAAGGACGTGGCCGCGCCGCTCGTGCCGTTCATCATTGCGGCGATCGCGGCATCGGTCATCCTGCACGGCGCGACGTCGACGCCGCTGATGAACCGCTATCAGCGTATCCATGAAAAAGACTGACGACGAGCGCCCATGAAGCATCTGCTTTTCTTTTGCGGTCACGCGGGAGCCGGCAAGACCACGCTCGCCAGACGCCTGTTCGCTCCATTGATGCACGCGACCGCTACACCGTTTTGCCTGCTCGACAAGGACACGCTGTACGGCGCGTACAGCGCCGCTGCCATCGGCGCCCTGACCGGCGATCCCCACGACCGCGACAGCCCGCTGTTCATCGAACATTTGCGCGATCCGGAGTATCGCGGTCTCGTCGATACAGCCGCCGAGAACCTCGCGCTCGGCGTGAGCGTGGTCGTGATCGCGCCGCTTTCCCGCGAAGTGCGCGAGCGGCGGCTGTTCGATCGCGGGTGGCTCGGCGTCGGCGACGATGTCGCGATTCGCGTCGTCTGGGTTCACGTCAGCGAGGACGTGGCGCGCGAGCGCATCGTGGCGCGCGGCGATCCGAACGACGCGTACAAGCTCGCGCACTGGAAGGAGTACCGGCAGCGCCTCTTCTTTCCCGACGATGCCCTCGCCGCCGATCTGCTGATGTTCGACAGCACGTCGGCGTCGGAAGAAGACGAGGCGCGCCTGCTCGCGCGCCTCGTGGATTGATCAGGCCGCCGCGAGTTGCCGGGCGGTTGCGACCGCGTCGGCGCCTTCGTACAGCTTGCCGAAACGGTTGTTCAGAAACGCTTCGAGCGGCACCTGCTCCTGGCGCACGAAACCGCTTTGCGGCAGCACGCCTTCGCGGAACAGATCGAGTTCCGCGCACACGGCGCCGGCCGTCGTGATCTGAATCGCGCTCATCGGCGCGCCGCAGATTTCCTTTGCGAAAATCTTCCGGGTGAACACGTCTTGCACGAGCTGGCCGCCGGGACCGCCGCGCATCCCCGTCACCGTGACGAAAATCAGCACGACGTCCTGCGTGGTCAACGGCACCGCGCGTTTGAGCATGGCCTTGAGGCCGTCGCGGTCGGTGGACATGCGCAGATCGTCGAGCAGGAACTTCATCAGATCGCGATGACCCGGATAGCGCACGGATTTGTAATCGAGGGTCTCCACTTTCCCCGCGAGCGTTTCGCATAGCGTGCCGAGCCCGCCCGATGTGTTGAACGCTTCGTACTCGATGCCGTCCAGCGAGAAATGTTCGACGCCTTCGAGCGGCTGCACCCATTGCGTGCGGCCGTCGCGCACGGCTTCACAGGGCTGGCAATACTCGTTGATGAGGCCGTCGATGCTCCACGTCAGGTTGTATTTGAGCGCGTTGGTCGGAAATTCGGGCAACGCGCCCACACGCATCTTCACGTCGCGGAGGTTGTCGAGACGCCTGGCCAGATCGTGCGCCACGATGCCGATGAAGCCCGGCGCGAGGCCGCATTGCGGCATGAATGCGGTTTGCGCATCGTCGGCGATGGCGCGTATTGCGTGCGTCGCGCGCACGTCTTCCGTGAGATCGAAATAATGGACGCCCGCTGCTTTCGCCGCCGACGCGACGCTGATCGCGAGGTAATACGGCAGCGCGTTGACGAGCGCATCGAAGCCGGTGAGCGCGTGACGGAGCGCGGGCGTATCGGCGGAGTCGACGCGCCGTGTGGCGACGCCGAGCGCGTCGAGCTGCGCAAGCGCCTGTTCGTCGCGATCGAACGCGACAATGTCGAAGTCTCCCGTTTCACGCAGCAAGCGGGCAATGCTTTGGCCGATCAGACCGGCGCCTATGAGAGCCACTTTCATTTTTCGTCTCCTCTCGTGGATGCGGACGCCACAAGTCTAGGAGGACGCGACTGCTGATCCTAGGTGCAAAACGATGCGGATCGACGACGAATCTCGTCGTTTTGACGATCGCGCTTTGCATTTTGTCGACAAGCTACCCGGCGCGATCGATTTTCCGCGCCAGGATGATCGAAGTCGTCGTCCGTTCGACGCCCTCGAGCGCGCCGATTTCATCGAGCAGGTCGTTCAGGCGGTCCGGCGAATCGGCGCGCAGCCATGCGACGTAATCGAACTCGCCGCTCACGGCGCACAGCAGTTGAATCTCCGGCATGCGTGCGAAACGCTTTTGTACGTCGCGGCCGTACTTCGGGCCGATCTTGATGCCGACATAAGCCTGAATGCTCGCATCGAGCACGTCCTGCCCGAGCCGCACGCCGTAGCCCGCGATGACGTTGTTCTTTTCCAGACGCGAAATGCGCGCGATCACCGTCGTGCGCGCGATGCCGAGTTGCCGCGCGAGATTCGCGACACTCTCGCGCGCATTCATCTGCAGCAGCGCGACGAGATTGCGATCGATGTCGTCCAGTTGATCGAGGCGCGGCGGTCTCATGTCGTCCTTTGGCTTTGCGTTGTCGTTGCTTTGTCGATTATCGCTTTTGCATGGTGCATGCGGCATGCGGCGTGCAACACGCAATCCCGCAACGGCTTGCGATTTTTCGAGCACGTATCGAATGTAAGCAGTTGTGGCAATGCAGGCGATTTGCAGGTCAATCGTGATACTAATATCGGGCGACGGCGTTACAGCCCGTATCGAACTGTCGGCAGCCTGTCAGCGCAATGTCCGAGACACGCGGCTCGCCTCTTTTTCCATTGATCGAAGGACTCCCCGAATGAAGAAAACACTCGTCGCAATCGTGACGTCATGCGCCGTTACTGCAGCCTTTGCTCAGGCGTCGGCGCCTTCGGCGCCTGCAACCGCAGCCGGCGTGCAGACCGCTGCATCCGCGCCGGCCGGCTCGAAGCGCGAAACGCGCGTGGAAGAGCGTATTGCGAAACTGCATGCGGACCTCAGGATTACGTCGGCGCAAGAAGCGCAATGGGCGCCGTTCGCCGATGCCATGCGCGACAATGCGCGCGCGATGGCGGATCTTTATCGCCAGCGCATCGCGCAACGCGACACCATGTCCGCGCTCGACGACATGAAGCAGTACCAGCAGATCACGCAAGCGAACGCCGACGGCACGAAGCGTCTGGTCGATGCGTTCGAGCCGCTGTACACGAGCCTCTCGCCCGAGCAGAAGAAGCTCGCCGACACGAGTTTCCGTCAGGAAGGCCGCGACCACGCGCGGCGCGATCACGCGCATCGGCAGCCGCGCGCATCCGGTGCGGATGCGGCATCAGCGACGAAGCCGTAAGCGCGCTCACCAACATCATGTGAAGCCAAGCCCGCATCTTTAGCGATGCGGGCTTTTTTGCAGTTCGCAGCGATTGCCGCTAGTATCGCGCTCCCTATCGCCTACCATCTTTTCATGCTCAAGCTCTCTCAACCCGACCTCGCATCCGATCCCGCCGCACGCCGTGTCGTCAAGAGCGAAGTGGTCTCAGTCGACTTCGCTACCGTCGCGGGCGAACTGATGAGCCTCGAAGGACCGAACCGCCATGCGCCGGGCGATGCGATCGTGACCGGCGCATCCGGCGAGCGCTGGGTCGTATCGCGCGATCGGTTCGACGTGAAGTATCTGGCCGAAGGCGGCACCGTGCACGGCGAGGCGGGCGCGTACCGGAACCGCCCTAGCGTCGTGCTCGCGAAGCAGATGAACGAGCCCTTCTCCATCGCGCGTTCAGCGGCGGGTGACGTGCTCACCGGCGATGCCGGCGACTGGGTCATGCAATATGCGCCAGGCGACTATGGCGTCGTGAAAGCGGCGCGTTTCGCGAAGGTTTATCGCGACGCGTAAGCGTCGCTTCAATCGGCGTATTCGATCAGGCGAAGTCTTCGCCCATGTCGATGTCCACTTCGCGCGGCACCGCTTCTCCGTTCGCGTACGTCTCTTCCAGTGAACCGAGCGTCGCTTCCACGTAGGCGCGCAGCACGGCATAACTTCGCGCGTGCATGCGCGGCGGCATCGCGCGATAGCGTGCGAGCGCGGCGGGATCGAAGCGCACGTCGATGGTGATGCGACGTGCGGTCGAGCCGAACCGCATCGCCACGTAATGAATCATCAGTGAGGTGCGGCCCGTATCGTCGATGCGCTCGGCGAACTGCGTCTGTTCAGGAAAGAGATCGCTGATGACGTGCGCGAGCATGTCGATGTCCGCGCTCGGACAGTCGTATTGGTAGTCGTCCATGATGTCGGTCGTTCAAGGTTGGCGCGTGTCGATGCGTGGACCGCCCGCCGCGCGGCGATAGTACCGCACCAGCGCTGCCGCAACGATCACGCCCAGCACGAGATAGACCGCATCGGCGGCGACGAGCGGGATCAGGCGCGCCTGGAACAGCGCCGCCGGCAAGCCGACGAGTGCATGTGCCGCGACCAGCAAGGCAAGCGCATGGCGCGAACGCTCGCGCAGCATTTGCCACATCAGCGCGGAAAAGCCGAGCTGAAACACGAACGCGCTCGCGCGCTCGACCAGAAAGATCGCTGCCGATGCAGGCGACAGACTCATGAGATTCATGTGAATGCGAGCGATGGCATCGAGCGGTGCGCTTTCGAAATGGGAATCGAGCGTGCCGTTATTCGCGAGCACGGCATAGACGATCCACTGAGCCTGCACGAGCACGCCGACGATCCACGCTTCCGCCCCGCCATGGCCGATGCCATAGCCGAGCCCCGGACCGGGCCGCTGCAAGGCCGCAGGCTCGCGTCTGATCAGCCACCTCAAGGCGAGGAAGCGCCCCGCTTCCTCGCACACGCCGGCGGCCAGCGCCCCATACACGACGAAGGCGACGGGATTCGCGAGCCACTTCGACGTGACCGCATTGCCGAGCATGACGCCGTGCAGCGCGCGCTCGATGACCATCGCGAAGAGCGCGAACACGGCAATGCCGAGAATCGCGTCGCGCGGTATCAGACCGAAACGAGGCCGCATTCGTCGATACAGCACGATGGGCATGGCGGCGATGACGAGCGTCACGAGCACGAGACTCGCGATCGTCGGGATGCTGATCATTCGATGTCCTTCACGTTCCTTGATCCTCCGCTGCGCGATGCGTCGATGCGCGCACGACGAGTTCGCCCGGCAACAGGCACTCTCGCGCTGGCATGGCCGCACCGCCGAGCCGCTCGTGCAGGAATTCGACGGCACGCCGGCCGATTTCATACGTGGGCTGCCGCACTGCCGTCATGCCGGCGAGCTGCGCCCACTCGGAATCGTCGATGGCGAGCAGCGCGACGCTCGCCTGCCAGTTCGCACCGTAGCGCTCCTTCAGGTGCACGGCGACGCGCAGCGCGACGGGACCGTTCGCAGCGAAGAGCGCGACGCGCCTGGCCGCAGCACGCGCGGCATCGATGCGCTCGTCGAGCTCAGCAAGCGCAGGCGCGGCGTGGGCGAGATCGACGACGAGCGTGGAGCCGCTTGCGCGAAGCGACGCGATGGTCTCGCGAAACGCAGCTTCGCGCAGGCGTCGCGAACTCACGTGCATCACCGGCTGCACGATGAAGAGCAGTTCTTCGAAGCCCTCATCGACGAGATGACGCGTCGCAAGCGCGACGGCGGCGGGATTGTCGAGGCCGACCATGTCGGTCACGATGCCTTCGACAGTGCGGTCGACGAGCACGACCGGAATGCCGCCATGCGTGAAGCCCTGCAGCAGTTCTTCCTTTACGCCGAGCGCGTTGACGATCACCCCTTCCACGCGATACGTCGTCAACAGCTGGAGATAGCGCCGTTCCATGTCGACTTCATTGGCCGCGTGACAGATGAGCGGCATGTAGCCGAGCGCATGGCACGCGGCTTCGACGCCTTGCAGCACTTCGACGGAGTAAGGATTGGTGAGGTCGGCGAGCAGCATGCCGATCAGCCGATTGCGGCCGCGCTTGAGGCCGCGCGCCATTTGATTCGGCCGATAGTCGAGTTTCGCGATGGCCGCCTCGATGCGGCCGAGCAAGTCGCGCGACAGCACGCCCGTTTCGCCGTTGAGATAGCGCGAGATGCTGGTCTTGCCGGTGCGGGCTTCGCGGGCGACGTCGGTGATCGTGGCGCGTCGGCCGCTGAAAGGTTGCGGAAGCTGCAGCTCTTTCCTTGGGTGATCGGGGTCGTTGGACATCTTCGTCATTGCTGCCTGACTCCTGCTGGTGGTCGGCGAAGCCATCCCCTGCGGATGGCGTGCGCACGCCCGTGCATGTTAGCGCATGCGCCGGCGCCCTCCCATCGTTGTCAGCGCATGCGCACTTCGCGATTGACGATGTTTTGCGTGAGCGTACCGTCGAGCGCGCGGAGCAGGTTTTCCGCAGCGTTGCGGTTCATGGCGTGACGCGTTTCGTAGGTGGCCGAACCGATATGGGGCAGCGCGACGACGTTCTTCATCGCCAGCAGAGGCGATTCGGCGGGCAGCGGTTCGTGCTCGAAGACATCGAGTCCTGCACCGCGGATCGTGCCGTTCTCAAGCGCATCGATGAGCGCGGTCTCGTCAACAGTCGGTCCGCGCGATGCGTTGATGAGAATCGCGCTTCTTTTCATCTTCTTCAGTTCTTCAGCGCCGATGAGGCCGCGCGTCTCGGGCGTGAGCGGCACCTGGAGGCAGACGAAGTCCGATTGCGCGAGCAGTTCGTCGAGCGGGACGCGTCTGGCGCCGTATTGCTTCTCGGCTTCTTCGTTCGCGTGGCGATTCGTGTAGAGCACGTTCATGCGAAAGCCGAGCGCCGCGCGTCGCGCCACTGCTCCGCCGATACGGCCGAGTCCGACGATGCCGAGTGTCTTGCCCTGCACGTCGACGCCGAAGCACGCTTCGCCGATGCTTGCTTTCCAGTTGCCTTGCTTGACCCATTCGGCCAGTTCGACGACGCGTCTCGCGCTCGCGAGGATCAGTGCGAAGACGGTATCGGCGGTGGATTCGGTCAGCACATCGGGCGTGTGCGTCAGGACGATGCCGCGGCGCGTGAGGTCATCCACATCGAACTGATCGAAGCCTACCGAGACGGTCGATAGCGCTTTCAGGCGCGTCGCGCCCTCGATCATGTCAGGCGTGATCTTCACGCTTGCGCCGATTGCGCCGTCGGCGTCTTTCAGCGCCGCTATGAACGCGGGCTTGTTCTTCGGGTCCACGTTCACCACTTCTGCATGTTCGCGCAGGTAGGCTTCCACGTCGGATGGCAAGGGTTTGTAGGCTACGATTTTCTTGCGGTTCATGACTTTCGAGTTGCCTCTCTGATGTTCGCTTCTGGCTTCGTTGCCTGGCGATGATATGCCTGTTCTATCGTGCTCGTATTCATGTTGCGTGACATCGAGCCAACCAGCCAGCACTAGGACCGGGCAATACCCGCAGCACGCACAACAGCCTGAGGCTTGACGGCCAGAGTAAGCCCAACGGCGCCGAGCAACGCGACGCTCATGAAGACATACGACGCCGCTGGCGATCCCGTCGCCCCATTCAGATAGCCCACGACATACGATCCCACGAACGATCCAAGCGCCCCCATGCTGTTGATGAGCGCCATTGCTCCACCGGCGACGTTCTTCGGCAGAAGCTCGGGCACGATCGCGAAGAACGGCCCATAAGGCGCATACATGGCCGCCCCGGCAATCACGAGCAACGCATAAGAAGCCCAAAAGTTAGTCGAACCGAGCAAATACGAACCGGCGAACGCGATCGCGCCGACGAGCAGGAACGGCCACACGAAGGCCTTGCGCGCCTGGAGCTTGTCGGAAGCCCAGGAGGCCAGCAACATTGCGATGGTCGCAGCCAGATACGGCACCGCAGACAGCCAGCCGGTCTCGACCATGCCAAGCGTCGAACCGTTCTTCAAGATCGATGGCAGCCACAGCACGAAGCCATAGACGCCGATACTCCAGCAGAAATACTGCGCGCACAGCTTGATCACAGCCGGCGACCTGAACGCCTCTCCGTAATTCTTCACCGGCTTGATGGCGGCCTGTTCCGCGCGCAGCGTCGCATCGAGATCGCGCTTCTCTTGGTCCGACAGCCAGCTCACCTGCGCAGGCTTGTCCTTCACGATGAACCACCAGATCACCGCCCACGCGACAGCCGGCAAGCCCTCCGCGATGAACATGTGACGCCAGCCGAACGAGTTCACGAGATAGCCCGATACGACGGACATCCACAGCACCGTCACCGGATTGCCCAGGATCAGGAAGGTGTTGGCACGCGAGCGCTCGGACTTGGTGAACCAGTTCGCGATGAACACGAGCATCGCAGGCATCACCGCGGCCTCGACGACGCCGAGCACGAAGCGAATCGCCATCAACGAGGGGATATTGCTGACCATGCCCGTCGCCGCCGCGCAGCCGCCCCACAGCACGAGACTCCAGAAGACGAGCTTCTTTACACTGCGCCGCTCGGCATAGATCGCGCCGGGAATCTGAAAGAAGAAGTAGCCAAGAAAGAACAGCGCGCCGATGAGCGACGACAAGCCCTTGCTGATGCCGAGGTCCTGATTGATGCCCGCAGCCGCCGCGAAGCCATAGTTCGCGCGGTCGAGATAGGCGAGGCTGTAGGTGATGAAGACGATCGGCATGATCGCCCACCAGCGGCGCACGGCCAGCTTGGGTGTCGAGGAAGATTGCATGGTTGTCTCCGATCGTAAGTCGGTTGAGTCGGGTGTTCCGTGACGATGCCGACGAGGCGTTCGCCCCGTCCGGCCATCAGGCGATGACTGCGGCTCGGGCCGTCTTGTCGTTGGAATCCTGTGCTTCGAGCGCATCGAGCGCGGCGCGGGTCGGCAAGCCTTCGCTATCGCCGATGACCTGTATCGCCAGCGCGCCGATGCGGTTGCCCCGAGCGATTGCATCTTGCATGCCGCGTCCTTCGAGCAGCGCGCTGACGATGCCGACCGCGAAGCCGTCGCCGGCGCCGACCGTATCGACGACATTCGCAACCGGCATCGCGGGCACGATGCCCGCATCGTCTGCCGTGCGGAAATACGCGCCCTCCGCGCCGAGCTTCACGACCACGCCCTTCGCGCCACGGTCAAGGTAGAACGCTGCAATGTCTTCAGGCTTCGCATAGCCGGTGAGCGTCAGGCCTTCGTTCACGCCGGGCAGCACCCAGTCGGCCAGTTCGGCCAGGGCGTTCAAGGCATCGGCCATCGCTTCACGCGAAGGCCACAAGGTCGGGCGCAAGTTCGGATCGAAAGAGATCGACTTGCCGGCCGCGCGCATCTCGCGCGCCATGTGAAACGCGAGTTCGCGCGACGTCGCCGAGATCGCCGGGGCGACGCCGGTCAGATGCAGGTGACGCGCGCCGAGCACGTAGTCGGCGGCGTAGTCGTCGAGCGAAAGATGGCTCGCTGCCGACCCCTTGCGAAAATATTCGACGGCCGGATCGCTCCCGTCATCGCACTTGCCCTTGAGCTGGAAGCCCGTCGGATAGCGATCGTCAACCGTCACGCGCCGCGCATCGATGCCTTCGGCGGCCAGCACATCGAGTACATAACGTCCGAACGAATCGTTGCCGACGCGGCTCATCCAGCCCACCCGGAAACCGAGTCGCGACAGGCCGATCGCGACGTTGAGGTCCGCGCCGGCGATGCGCTTCGTGAACTGGCCGACCGTCGCGAGATCGCCCGTGGCGGCGGCGACGAACATCGCCATCGCTTCGCCGTAGGTCACTACATCGAGGGCTTCGTGCTGTGCTTGCATGTCGAGTCCTTGCTCTGTGTCGATTGCTTCGCGTCTGCATGCTTCATGCGGCATGCGGCGCGCTGAATTCAGAATGCCGCGATGCGCGCGACCTGGACGGCGGCATCGGCATCGTCGCGGAACGGATATTCGATCGCACGCGGCACGTTCGACGGCAAGCGTCCGAGGATCGCAGCGAAGCGGGTGTCGTCATGCGCCGGGGCGACGGCGAAGCGGCGTGCGCCCTCGCCTTGCGTCGTCTTGCAATGCACGTAGGCGACATGGGACGCCAGCCGTTGCGCCGCGTCGAGCGGATCGACGTCCGCCCAATACCAGTTGCCCGTGTCGAACGTCATGCTGAGGCCGCTTGCGGCAGGCAGCGCGGCGAACAGCATTTCGAATGCGCCGGGCAGCCCGCCCTCTTTCGACTGCCCGTTCTCGACCACCACTCGCGCCCGAGAGCCGGCGATTGCATGCGTAATGCGATCGAGCGTCGCGGGATCCGTGGCGACGCTGCCAGCTTCGCCGCCCAACTGCAGCTTCACGATGCGCGCGCCGAGCGCGTGGCCCTCGTCGATGGCGAGCGTCAGCGCGTCGGCATCCAGGGAACCGTCGGGGCGAAAGAGTGCTGCGGGCGTCGAATGTACGGCCCATAGCCCTGCACCGTGAATGTGCTCTCCGAGACGTGACAACGCATCGAGTTGCGCGTCGGCATCATTAGCGAAGAGCTCGCGTCGCACTTCGAAGCCGTCCGCGCCTGCGAGCGCGGCCTTTTCGGCGCACGCGGCGTGTCCATCGCGCCGCACGGCATCCGCGCCGAATGCGCTTGCGACGATGACGACTTCGATGCTGTCCGAGTTTTCCGCCACGCTCTCGCTCCGTTGGAACCGGTTCCAATCGCCGGTTTGAAAAAAGACGCCCGAAGCGTCTTGCTAAGACCGAATAGTGCGCCGCGCACGGGAAGTCGCGCCATAGTGGAATTCCCTAGCCGAAGCAATCAGCCGTTTCGCAGAGTTCCAGGAAGCGGGATGCCGCCCGCGACGGCGCCGCTGCATGCGGCATGACGATCGAAAAGTGGCGCGTGAGCGGGGTCGGCGCCACGCGCAGGCAGCGGAGCACAGTCGCCTCGTGACGAATCGACATCGCCGATACGAAACCGACCCCCATCCCTGCCCGCACCGCTTCCTTCACGCCCTCCACGCCCGCGATCTCGAGCGCCACGCGCATCTCGACGCCGCCGTCCGCGAACGCGCGCTCGACGATCTGGCGCACACCGGAACCGCGTTCACGCAGAACGAGCGGATGCTCGCTCAAAGCTGCAAGCGTCGCGGCTTCGCGGCCATCGGCGAGCGGGTGGCCGCCCGGCACGATCGCGACGATCTCGTCCTCGCGCCACGGCTTGACGCTCGCGGTGGCAGGCAACGCGAGTCCCGCTGGCCCTTCGATGATCGCAATATCGAGCGATGCAAGGGCCGCGAGAATTTCGGTCGTGTTGCCGTCGATGGTCGTCACGGCCACGTCCGGAAAGCGCTGATGGAATGCCGCGATCAGATACGGCAACAGGTAGCTCGCGGGCGTGGTGCTCGCGCCGACGCGCAGCGTGCCGCGCTCGAGACCACGCATGGCGTCGCGTAGCGCATGCGCTTCGCGAAACGTTTCCCGTAGCTGCGCGGCGTGGACGAGCAGTTGGGTGCCGGCGGGCGTCAGGCGAACGCCGCGCCCATCGCGCTGGTACAGCGGTTCGCCGAACTCCTCCTGCAGCAGCCGGAGCTGCCCCGACACCGCCGGCTGGGACAAATGCAGCGCCACTGCGGCGCGGCTGATATTGCCGTGCTCCGCGACAGTAGCGAAAGTTATCAGTTGGTCCGGGGTCACGTTAGCGAAATATCATCTGATCCGATATATCGCATTCTAAATCACGATTTCTCATATGCATATATCGAGAATAGGATAGCGCCATTGCCCTTACGCTCGCAGGAAGGACGCCATGTCCACGGTTCAATCGCCCGTCTCCGGCACTTCGCAGTCCAGCGCACGCGGACAACTCAACGGAATCTTGTTCGTCGCGCTTTTCGCGGCGGCCGTTACGCGGCTTTCGTCACTGCCGGCCATCGCCGGGCTCGGAATCAGCCCGCTGATCGTCGGCATCATCGCCGGTGCAATCTACGGCAATGCGCTCAAGGATGGCATGCCGCAGAGCTGGGCGGCAGGCGTCAATTTCTCGGCGCGCAAGCTGTTGCGCATCGCAGTCGCCTTCTTCGGGCTGCGCGTCAGTCTGCAGGAAATCGCTCACGTCGGGCTCGCGGGCGTGACCGTGTCGGTGCTGGTCGTGGTCAGCACGCTCGTCATCGGTACGTGGGCGGGCATGAAGCTGATGAAGCTGGATCGCGATACCGCCCTGCTCACCGCCGCCGGCAGCGCGATTTGCGGCGCGGCAGCCGTGCTCGCGTTCGAATCCACATTGCAGTCCAAGCCGCACAAGAGCGCAATGGCCGTCGGCAGCGTCGTGTTGTTCGGCACGCTCTCGATGTTTCTGTATCCGCTCGCGATGCACGCCGGCTGGCTGCATCTCGACACCCTTGGCGCAGGCCTGTTCTTCGGCGGCACGATCCACGAAGTGGCGCAAGTGGTCGGCGCGGCGAGCAACGTCAGCCCGGAAGCGACGCACATCGCGACCATCGTGAAGATGACGCGCGTGATGATGCTCGTGCCGGTGCTGCTGGTCGTGGGCTTCTGGGTGAGCCGGTCGCGCGGCGCAAACCACGCGTCGGATGGTGTCGCGCAAGCTGGCAGAGGCAAGCTCGCGGTGCCCTGGTTCGCGCTCGGTTTCCTGGCGCTGGTCGTCGTGAACTCACTGCATGTGCTGCCCGATGCCGCGACCACTACGCTCAATACGCTCGACACCTTTGCGCTCACCATGGCGATGACCGCCCTCGGCATGGAAACGCGCATCGCGCAGATCCGCGAAGCCGGCCCGCGTGCGATCGCCACCGGCGCGATCCTGTATGCATGGCTGATCGGCGGCGGACTGGCCATCACCATGGGCGTCGAGCGCCTGTTCGGCTAATCCCGCATTCAACATGCAAAGGCCGCCTTCATCCAAAGGCGGCCTTTTCGTTTGCATTCAGAAAACCACTTAGGCCAGCCTCAAGGCCTGATCGAAATCGCCCATCAGATCGTCGATTTCTTCGATGCCCGCCGACAGCCGGATCATCCCGTCCGATATGCCCATCGCCTTGCGGGTTTCCGCGCCGGCTTCGAAGAAGATCGTCGGTGCGACGGGAATGATGAGTGTGCGTGTATCGCCGAGACCTGTCGCTTTGACGGGTAGTTGCAATGCGTTGATGACGTCAACCATTCTCTCGGGATTACGCAGCTCGAACGACAACAGCCACGAGCCGTTCTTGAACAGCGCCTTCGCGATGCCATGCTGCGGATGGCTTTCGAGTCCCGGATAGAACACCTTGCCGATCGCATCGTGCTGCTCGAGAAACTTCGCGAGCCCAAGCGCATTGTCGCTGCATTTCCCGACACGCAAGGCTAGCGTCTCCGCCCCCAGCGCGATCTGATGCGCCTGTTCCGACGACAGCGCCGCCCCCATATCGCGAAGACCTTTCTTGCGGACCTGCAACAGACCTTGTTCTTTCGGCGCGGAACGCCGGTAGTCGTCCGCGATGTTCGGATACTGGCTCCAGTCGAAAAGGCCCGTATCGGTGACTGCCCCGCCGAGCGCCGCGCCATGACCGGCGATGGTCTTCGTCAGCGAATTGATGACCAAGCTCGCGCCGACGTTCTTCGGGCGAAACAGCGCGGGCGACGTGATCGTATTGTCGACGATATACGCAAGCCCCCGCTCGCAGCACAGTTCGCCAATGCCCTGAAGGTCGGGAATCTGCGTGCCGGGATTCGCGATCGTTTCGACGAACACCATTCGCGTGTTCGGCTTGATCGCGTCGGCGACGTTATTGCGCGCGCCGGCATCGACGGTCGTCACTTCGACACCGAGCGTGCGCAGCGTGTTGAACAGGCTGTTCGTGTTGCCGAAGACATAGCGGCTCGCGACGAGATGATCGCCGGCACGCAAGAGCGTGAGGAAGACCGCCGTGATCGCGGCCATGCCGGTGCTGAAGCAGATGGAACCGACGCCTTCCTCGAGGCTCGTGATCTTGCGTTCGAGCGCGGCGGTGGTCGGCGTGCCTTGCCGCGCGTAATTGAAACCACCCTTCTTCGTACCCTGGAACACGCCGATCAAATCTTCCACGCGCTCGAATCCGTACTGCACCGATGTGTGAATCGGCTGGCGCAGGCCGCCATGTTCGACGCCCGTGTTTCTGTCGCCGTGAACGATGCCCGTGGTGAAGCCTTGCTTGCTCATCCCTTCTCCGCTTCGATGTCGATATCGCTTTCGCTGGGTTACTTGCCTTCCGTTACATGCATGCCGAATGCAGAAAACCATTCTACACCGGGGCTTTTTGATCGCTGGGCGCATGCAGAACACAGGAATAGCCGTTGCTCGCAGTCGTGCTTCAATAGGCGACTGCCGGCAACGCCGCCGCGTGCGGCATCACTGACGAGGAGCTCACGCATGGCTTACGAACTCTATTACTGGGACGGTCTGCAGGGACGCGGAGAATTCGTGCGGCTCGCGCTCGAAGATGCGGGCGCGGAGTACATCGACGTCGCGCGCGGATCAAAGAAGGATGGTCATGGCACGGATGCCATGATGAAGTTGATGAACAGCAAGACCGAGCCGCAAATCCCATTTGCGCCGCCGTTTCTGAAAGACGGTGAACTCATCGTGCCGCATGTCGCGAACATCCTGTTGTATCTCGGACCAAAGCTGAATCTCGCGCCGAAGGATGAAGCCTTGCGTTACGTCGCGCATGGACTGCAACTGACGATCGCCGACTTCGTCGCCGAAGTGCATGACACGCATCATCCGCTCGCAACCGACTTGTATTACGAAGACCAGAAAGACGCCGCGAAGATTCGCGCGCGGAATTTCATCGAAAAGCGCGTGCCGAAATTCTTCGGATACTTCGAGCGCATCCTCAAGCAGAATCCGCACGGCGACACGCAGATGATCGGCGACACGATCACTTACGTCGATTTGTCGATCTTCCAGCTCGTGGAAGGTTTGCATTATGCATTCCCCCGTGCGATGAAGACCTTCACCGAACATTACCCGCGAGTCTCGGCGCTGCACGACGCCGTGCTCGCGCGGCCCAACGTCGCTACGTACGTCGAATCGGAGCGGCGCACCCCGTTCAACGAATCGGGCATTTTCCGCCACTATCCCGAACTCGATCAGGACGCAAAGTAGTCCTCGCATCCGGTGGATGCATACTCACTCATCACAAGGAGCCACAATGGTCGAAACGATTCCATCCTTTGGTCTCGGCACGTTTCGCGTCGATGCCGCGAAAACGGTGAACGCAGTCAGGAGCGCCTTGCAGATCGGCTATCGGCACATCGATACTGCGCAGTTCTACAAGAACGAAGCCGCCGTCGGTCAGGGCGTGAGGGATTCGGGCATTCCCCGCGAAGACGTCTGGGTGACGACCAAGGTCTGGTGGGAGCGGCTCGCGCGCGACAAGCTGATCGCGAGCCTGCAGGACAGTCATGCGCAACTGGACATCGGCACCATCGACCTTGCGCTCGTGCACTGGCCATCGCCGGATAGTGCCGTGCCGATCGCCGAGACGCTCGCCGCGATGCAGGAAGCGCAGCAACTGGGGCTGATCCGCCATTACGGCGTGTCGAACTTCACCGCGCCGCTGCTCGAAGAGGCGCTGAATGCCCCGGGCGGCAGCGCGATCGTGACGAATCAGATCGAGGTGAGCCCGTTCCTCGCGAACCGCGCGCTCGTCGAAGCCACGCAACGGCTCGGCGTCAAGGTGACTGCCTACATGCCGCTCGGCGAAGGCCGCGCGCACGACGATCCGACGATCAGGGCGATCGCCGCCAAACATGGCGCAACGCCCGCGCAAGTCACGTTCGCATGGCTGTTGTCGCGGGATATCGTGGTGCTGTCGGCATCGACGAATGCGGAGCATCAGCAGATCAACTGGGACGCGCAAAAGCTCGAGCTGGATGCCGACGATATCGCGAAAATCGACGCGCTCGACGAAGGCAAGCGCAACGCCAATCCGTCGTTCGCGCCGAAGTGGTGACGCGCCACGGAGCGCGACATCGGCCAGCGCGATGAAGCCCGGCTCGGTCTCACGAGCCGGGCTTTTTCATGCCCGCCGCGCAATGCTATCCTTGCGAGCGCTCGATATTCCATTTCCTTCTAAGCATTTCAGATAAACAGCAAACGTGCTTTCGTTCCTGCTCAAGCTGCGCACGCGCGCCCAACAGCTTTTTCGCCTGTCCGACTCGCACACGATGCTCATCTGGGCCGTCGTCGTCGGCGTGGCGGGGGCGCTTGCGACGACGGTGTTCCGCGAAGGCATCGCGCTGACGCAACGGCTGCTCGGGAATCACTCGGAGGGACTCGTTGCGCTCGCGAATATCCTGCCTTGGCCCGTGCGAGCCGTGCTGCCCGCCGCGGGCGGGCTCGTCGCGGGCTTCTGCCTGATCGCCGCGCGGCGTCACGCCAGGAAGAACGCGAACACCGACTACATGGAAGCGGTCACCATCGGCGATGGCGCCGTGCCCGTGCGGCAAAGCATCTGGCGCAGCCTGTCGTCGCTGTTCACGATCACGAGCGGCGGCTCGATCGGCCGAGAAGGATCGATGGTCCAGCTCGCCGCGCTCGTATCGTCGCTGATCGGGCGATGGGTTCACTTCGATCCACCGCGCCTGCGCTTGCTCGTCGCGTGCGGCGCGGCGGCGGGCATCACGTCGGCGTATAACGCGCCGATTGCAGGCGCGTTCTTCGTCACGGAAATCGTGCTCGGCTCCATGGCGATGGAGAGCTTCGGTCCGGTCGTCGTATCGTCGGTCGTCGCTAACATCACGATGCGCGAGTTCGCCGGATATCGCCCGCCGTACGAGATGCCGGTGTTCCCGACGATCGCCGGCGTGGAAGTCCTGCTGTTCGTCGTGCTGGGCGTGTTATGCGGCACGCTCGCGCCGCACTTTCTGCGGCTGCTGGCGGCGTCCAGGAAACGCTTCTCGCTGCTGCCGCTGCCTTTACCGCTGCGTCTCGCGCTGGGCGGTCTGATCGTCGGCATCATCTCGATCTGGTGGCCCGAAGTCTGGGGCAACGGCTATGAAGTGGTGAACTCGCTGTTGCATCAGCCGTGGACGTGGACCGCGCTTCTCACCGTGCTCGTGTTCAAGATCATCGCGACCGCCGCGACGACCGGCTCCGGCGCGGTCGGCGGCATCTTCACACCGACGCTTTTCGTCGGCGCGGTGCTCGGTTGCCTGTATGGCATCGTGGTTCATACGGTCTGGCCGCATGCGACCTCCGCGCCCTTCGCCTACGCGATGGTCGGCATGGGCGCGTTCCTCGCCGCCGCAACGCACGCCCCGCTCATGGCGATCCTGATGATCTTCGAGATGACGCTCTCGTATCAGGTCGTGTTGCCGCTGATGCTCTCCTGCGTGGTCGCGTATTTCATCGCGCGCACGTCCGAACAGACGTCGATGTACGAAGTCACGCTGCGTCGCACGCGCGAGGAGAAGGAGCGCCTGCGCCTCGCGGCGACGCAGATGCGCGAGCTCGTGAAGCCCGCGGATACCGTCGTCCCGCTCACTGCGAACGTGAAGGACATGACGCGTGTGTTCCTCGAGTATCCGGTGAAGTATCTGTACGTGACCGATGAAGCCGGGCACTTTCGTGGCGTCGTCGCGCTGAAGGACATCACGTCCGATCTGCTCGACGAGCACGATACCGCCACGAAAACCGCCGCCGATTATCTGCAGCCGCATTTCGACGTGCTCACGCCGGACATGTCGCTCGGCGAGGCGTTGCAGCACTTCCTCGCGTTTCAGGGCGAGCGGCTGCCGGTCGTCGAACGGCGAAGCGAACCGCTCTTGCTGGGCGTCGTGTACAAGACCTCGCTTCTCGACGCATACTTTCGGCTGAACCCGACGCCGCGCTGAAACGCATGCAATTTGGTGGCGCATTACCCGTGCATGCGAAAAACCGCGCGCTGCAATCGTCGTTTGCGCGAGTTCACACATCACTCGAAGTATGGTCGCGCGACGCCCGCTCGTCGCGCCCGTGCGCCCGGGCCTATTGCTCCCGAACGTGCGGAAGGCAGGCGAGTACGGCATCGGCATAGCCCTTGCTTCGTGATACTCGCTGCTTACGTGAGGAGGGGTTGCCCGATGAAGACCTCAACGTTGTTGTCGATGGCTCTTGTCTCGGTGTCGTGCTACGCGGCGCCGCTGCATACGAGTTCGTCGGACGGATCGGTGGCCGTCGCATCGGCGACGCGCGCCGCGTTGCGCCTCAATGCCGCGCCGGTCGCACCGCCCGCGCCCGACATCTCGGCGCAGAGTCTCGACCACGCCCGCTGGCGTCACGTGCCGCTGCCGAAGTCGCGCGCGCCGAGCCGCGGCATGGCAAGCCAGACGATCCAGGTGCAGACCTGAGTGCCTGAGTGCCTCGCGCGCAGCTTCCGGAATTCAATAACATCCAAAGGACGCCACGATGACGGATCAGCCATCCCACGAACACGGCTTGAACGACGAACCGATCGACGACGAAATTGCCCAGGTCCTGCAGCGCGTGACCTACCCCGCCAACAAGGATGCGCTCGTCGATGCAGCGCGCGAAGCGGGCGTCAGCAACGATGTCATCACCGTGTTCGATGGCCTCCCCGAGCAGGATTATCAGGATGCCGATGCAGTCGAACGGCTGCTCGGCAGCAACGGCGGGCCGGGAATCTCGGTTTGATTGGCTGGGTCTGACCGGGCGGGTATCGTCGCACTGGGTTTAGGAGAAGGACGAACAGACTGATGAGAGCGCATCCTCTATGCTCCTTTCGCTTTCGAATTCGTTCAGTACCCTTACGCAACCTTTGCCCGCCCTCTCAGCACGTCCAGCATGCCAAAGGCCAGCATCTACCAGATCTTCTGCTCTCCGGATAGCAGAAACGCGCTGGACCCCGGCTTCATCCCACTCGATAACACCCACGGCCGGTCGGACTGGTACGAATACTGGCCGATACGGCGCTTCTTGCTCGACACCCCGTTGAACGATAATGAGTTTTACGGGTTCCTCTCCCCGCAGTTCGGCCCCAAGTCCGGTCTCGATTCATCTCGCGTCCATGACTTCGCGCAGGCAGTACCGGATGCGACAGACGTCATCTCGCTTTCTCCTTTCTTCGACGCCGGGGCGCTGAACCGCAACGTGTTCATCCAGGGCGCGCTCGACTTCGCCGAGAGCTGGCCTGTCTACGCGGAGGCCGTGAAGTGGCTCATGCCCGAGGTCCGGATCGAGGAACTCGTGATGGACTCGACCAACACCATCTTCTGCAACTACTTTCTCGCTAAACCCGCCTTCTGGCGATGCTGGCTGGAATTGGCCGAGAAGCTCTTCGCCGAAGCGGAGCGGAACGAGACGCCGCTCGGCAAGTCGCTGAACTCGGGACGGCCGTATCGCAGCGGAATCGTGGCCGAGAAGATATTCGTTATCGAACGGCTGGTCTCGCTGATCTTGTCGACGCAACCGCAGTGGCGTGTCGAAAGCATCAACCCTATCCCGCTGGGGTTGCTGTATGGCCGCAGCGAAGATTACAGGCGCGGGATGATCGTGCTCGACGCGCTAAAGATGGCCGCGCTCACGAGACGTGAGGAATACATGCAGACGTACTCGACGCTCCGCGAGCTGTGGATAGAGAAGCTCAGGCAACGAGCCTGAGCCGCCTGTCGTGAGCCGTCTGTCATCGCCTGACGGCTTCAGCTTCCCCGATACTGCGCCGCACTCGCCCCGGCCGGCGCCGCCGGCTTCCTGGCGCCCTTGCCGGCGCCTTGCGCAGCAGCGCCGCTCGCCGCCGCATCGGACGACATATAGGCGGGCGCCGCTTTTGCCTTCTGCTTCTGGCCCGCGGGCGGCGCGGTCGGCGCCTTGCGGATGTCGGCCAGCATCTGGTTGCAAGGCAGCGGCTTGTTGTTGCTCGGCGCGATGAGCGGAATCAGCGCGGCAAACGGATTGATGAGCCCGAGGCCGACCGCCGCCCCGCCGCGCACCGCCAGCGCCCCGACGTTCACACCGACGTTCGGGTCTTTGAACGTGCCCTTCACATAGAGCGGCGAGCGCAGCGAGAACACCCGGAAGCCCTTCGTGTGCGGATGGATGCTCAGGTCCATGTCCTCGGTCTTCAGGTTGATATTGCCGTCGACATTGATGACCGCGTCGTCGGTATCGAGGGCGAACACGCGCGAATCCAGCACGCCGTCCGTCACGACGAAGTCCGCCGCCGCGCAGTTGATGTTCACGTCGCGCTTGCCGAATAGCTTTTCATAGACCACGTTCGCCACGTTCAGGCCCGCCGCTTCCATGTACAGCCGGCTCACCGTGCCCTGCGTGACGAGCGCCTTCACTTCGCCATTCGATGTCGCCGCGAGCGTCGCCGGTGAATTGCCGGTGGCCGACAGCGCCGCGTCGCCATTGATTTCGCCGAGCGCGGATTGCATCGTCTTGTTCGTCGGGAAAAGCTGCTTCAGCTTCAGATGCCGCGCCTCGGCCGAGAACTTGCCCTTCAGCGGCGCACTGCTGCCGTCCAGATGAATATTGGATGCAAACGTCCCGCCCGCGACGCCGAACTTCAGCGGCTCCAGCGACAGCACACCGTTCTTCATGATGACGTGCGTATAGAGATCGGTGATGGGCAGCTTCGGGTCCTTGATGAGGCGCTGGCCGGTGAACTTCACGTCAACGTCGATGGCCTTCCAGCGATCCGTCTTGAACTCCTCCGTCGGCAGCGCCTTCGCGGACGGCTGTTTCTCCGCCTCGCCGCGCTTCGCCTTGCTCGCGTTCGAATCGGCGCCGATGATCGGTGCGAGGTCCGAGAACTGCAGCAGATGCGACACCAGTTCGCCTTGCAACAGCGGTCGCGGCTTCCTCGCCGCATAGACGAGCGAGCCGTTGATGTCGCTGCCGCCCACGCGTCCGGTGAAGTTCTCGTAATGAAAGACATTGCCCTCTTCGCGGAATTGCCCGGTCAGCCGGCCTTCCGTGGCGAACGGCGGGGTTTCGGGCAGCGTCACGCCCGTGAACGGATACAGATGCGCCATGCTGACCGCCTGCACCCACAAACGCAGATCGAGCGCGGCGAGATGCGCCGGATCGGTCACGGTGCCGACGAATGCAATATGCGTATCGCCAAGACGCACGTCGGCCTGCACGGGGAACGGGCGCTTCGCGTCCTGCACGGCGAGCACACCGCCGAGCTTGCCCTCGCCCGACACCTTGCCACCGTTGTACGTGCCTTTCGCGGTCCAGCCGAAGGCATACGGTGGAACGGGCGGCTTCTCCGCGTTCTTCGTCGTGATGCTCTGCTGCGCCGACGTGCTCGCCGGATTCGGCGCCGATGCATTCGCCGCCGCAGCCGATGCCGCAGCCGATGCCGCCGAAGCCTCGGACGCCGCCGCCGCGTCGGCCTGCTTTTCGAGCTTGGCGGCGCCGCCCTTGCCGACCATTTCCGCCGACGACTTCGCCGATGCCGCTTCCTGCTGCTTCATCACTTCGCCGATCGGCACGGCCTGGCCGAGCGTATCGACGACGATGTTCATGTCCGCCTTCGTCACTTCGTCGCGCACGGCGATCGTGCCCTTCGCAAGCGAGATATCGCCGAGCTTCAGATTCCACGTCAACGGCTCCGTCAACTGCCTGAACTTGAACGTCCAGTTGTTGCGATTGTCCTTGAGGCGCTCGATATCCACGGACGGGTTCACCAGATTGATCGCCGGAATGACGATGTCGTGCGCGAGCAAGGGCAGCACGGCTACCTGAAAGTCGATTTCATCGAGCGTCGCAAAATGTTGCTGACGCGCCCAGTCGGGATTGGCGATGGTGATCTTCTCGGCGGAAAAACGCGGCCACGGCACCCAGCGTTTCCAGCCGGTTTCGTTCGGCGGCCTCCGCCAGCCGACCTTCAGATCGCCGGTGATGTGAAACTGCCTGCCGATGGCCTGCGTCACCTTGTCGTCGACCCAGGGACGCAAACGGTTGAAGTCGAACGTCAGGAAGAAGACCACGAGGATCGCGATCAGAATGGCAAGGACCGCGAAGATCCATGCGACGATCTTGCCGACCTTCTTGCCGGCGTTCTTGCGGGGGTCATTCCCGTTGTGCCCGGCGGTTGGGGCTTGCGCCATATCGGCTCCATCCGTTTTTTGCTGATTGACGATCCGCCAGCACAAGGCATGCCCGGTTGGCATGGCGGGCATGGCGCGTAAGATGGCGCGACACCGGAACCTTCCCCACATTGAACGAATGCAGACTTCAATTGCGCCGCTCGTCGCCGCGAACGGCATCGTGCGCCGCGATGCGGCGCGCGGCGCCTTGCTGCTGCAGCCGACCGACTTCACGCTCGACGCCGGACAGCGCGTGTCGATCACCGGGCCGTCGGGTTCCGGCAAGAGCGTCTTGCTGCGCACGCTCGCCCTGCTCGATCCGTGCGACGAGGGCTTCATCGCGTGGCGAGGCGAGCGCATCGCGCGGTCCGGCATACCGGCGTATCGGCGGCGCGTCGCGTATATCGCGCAGCGGCCCGCGATGCTCGATGGCAGCGTCGAAGACAACCTGCGTTATCCCTATACGCTGAAGGTCTACCGCGATGAACGTTTCGATCGCGACATCGCCGCGCGGCTGGCGCACGCAGCCGGTCGCGGCGCGGATTTTCTCGACAAGCCGGCAAGCGAGCTGTCCGGCGGCGAAGCGCAAATCGCCGCGTTCGTGCGCGTGCTGCAGCTTTCGCCCGACGTGCTGTTGCTCGATGAACCGACCGCATCGCTCGATCCGGCTTCGGCGCGCGCCATCGAGGCGCTCGTTGGCGACTGGTTCGATGGCGGCGAGCGCGCGTGCATCTGGGTATCGCACGATATCGGGCAGGCTCGCCGCGTCGCCACGCGGCATCTCACGATGACCGCCGGCCTGCTCGCCGAACGTGAGGGCGCGCAATGAACGGCTACCAGACTCTCAGCCTGTTCGATATCGGGCTCGCGGCGGCGCTGATCGTCGTGAACGGCGCGCTTTCGGTGGCGCTCCGGCTCGGACTGGAGCGGCGGCTTCTGATCGCGGCGGTGCGCACCGTCGTGCAACTGCTCTTGGTCGGCTATGTGCTCGGCTGGGTGTTCGCGTTCAGCCGCTGGACCGTCGTGCTGCCGCTGATGGCGCTGATGACGGTGATCGCCGGCCTCGCGGCGTCGAATCGCGGGCGGCGCACGTATGCGGGCCAGCGCGTTGACAGCCTCTTATCGATATGGGGCAGCTCATGGCTGATCGGCGCGTTCGGGCTGTTCGCGGTGATCCGCATCCACCCGTGGTACGAGCCGCAGTACGCAATCCCCATTCTCGGCATGATCCTCGGCAATACGCTGACGGGCGTATCGCTCGGGATCGAACGGATGACGGAGGAACTGACGGCGGGACGCGCGGCCGTCGAAATGTCGCTTGCGCTCGGCGCGACCCGCTGGGAAGCGGCGCAAGGTCCCGCGCGGCAGGCGGTGCGCGCCGGCATGATCCCGACGCTGAACCAAATGGCCGTCGTCGGCCTCGTGAGCCTGCCGGGAATGATGACCGGCCAGGTGCTCGCGGGGCAATCGCCGTTGCAGGCGGTGCGGTATCAGATCGTCATCATGTTTCTGATCGCGGCGGCGTCGGGGCTGGGCGTGGTCGGCGCCGTCGTGCTGACTTACCTGCGGCTTTTCTCGCCGGATCACCGGTTCATGGCGGCCAGGCTGATCGAGCGGCAGAAGAAGAACCGCCGCGCCTGATCATTCTCCGCGATACGCCCGCTCCAGCGCCGCGATATCCAGCTTGATCATCTCGCGCATCTTCGCCATCGTCCGATTCGCCTTCGCCGGGTCCGCATCCTGAAGCATGCCGAGCAGGCGGCGAGGCGCGATCTGCCATGTCACGCCGAAGCGGTCGGTCAGCCACCCGCAGGCCATTGCCTCGCCGCCGTCGAGCAGCTTGTCCCAGTAATGGTCGATCTCGGCTTGATCGTCGCACTGGACGAACATCGAAATGGCCGGCGTGAAGCTGAATTCGGGCCCGCCGTTGAGCGCGAGGAACGCTTCGCCATCGAGTTCGAACTGGACGGCGAGCAGCTTGCCGACCGGACCTGGGCTCGCTTCGTTATGAAGCAAGGTATCGGTGATGCGCGCGTTCCTGAACACGCTGACGTAGAAGTCGACGGCCTCCTGCGCATTGCCGTCGAACCAGAGACAGGGCGAAATCTTGCTGATGCGCTTGTCCATGCGCTCCTCCTTCGTGCTGTTCGTCAACACGCGGCGCGCGTCATTCCCGATGACCGCACGTGGCCTTCTGCATTTCGGCGGGGCTGACATCGCGCACATGCGTCGCGACCGACCATTGATGCCCGAACGGATCTTCGAGACGCCCGTAACGGTCGCCCCAGAACATCTCGGCGACGGGCATGATCACGCGCGCGCCGGCGGCTTGCGCCTGCTTCACGGTGGCGTCGGCGTCTTCGACATACAGATGGATGATGACCGGCGAGCCCTTCAGCGCGGTCGCGCCGAGCAGGCCGAAGTCGCGATTTTCGTCGACGAGCATCAGCGCGGAATCGCCGATGCGGATCATCGCGTGCATCAGCTTGCCATCGGGTCCGGGCAGACGCCCCGTCTCGATGGCGCCGAACGCGCGCTTGTAGAACTCGATGGCCTCGGCCGCGCCCGCGCACACGATGTGCGGGGTCAGCGAGTGCATGTCTTCGGGAATGGCCTTGACAGGGGATGGCGATTGCGACATATCGGCTCCGTGAACGAACGGTGGAAACAACGCATCAACGCTACGACGAGCAAGCATGCCGCCAATCGACACCGATCCGCGCACGGAGCGCAATTTTTCACATGGACTTATCGCGTGAGTTCGTCCGCCAGCGACTGAATCAATGCTTCGAGCCGCGCGAAGTTGACGGGCTTCGTCAGATGATCGCGAAACCCTGCTTCGCGGCAGCGGCGGATGTCTTCGTCCATGCCGTATCCGGTGATCGCGACCGACGGCCGCCCCGGCTGAAGCGTCGTCCACGCGCGCGCGATGTCGAGGCCGGTGCCATCCGGCAAGCCGATATCGCTCACGAGCAGATCGAAGGCGCCGCGCCTCGCGCATTCGAGCGCCTCGGCAACGGTCGTCGCGACGGTGATGTCGTGGCCCAGCATGTCGAGCACTTCCGCCATCGCCGACGACGTCTGCTCGTTGTCCTCCACGAGCAGCACCCGGAGCGCGCTGCCCGGCTCCTGCTGGGCGGCCTGCGGCAGCGGCGCGGGCTCGTGCGCCGGCTGCACGCGGGCGAGCGGCAGCGTCAGCGTGAAGCGCGCGCCCTGATCGCGGCCGTCGCTGTAGGCGGACAGCGTGCCGCCGTGCTTCTGCGCGAGCGTGCTGGCGATCGCGAGTCCGAGGCCGAGTCCGCCGAACGAGCGCGTGATCGAATCGTCGGCTTGTTCGAACGCCGAGAAGATGCGCGGCAAGGCTTCGGCGCTGATGCCGATACCGCTGTCCGTCACCGACACCGCGATGGTCGCTTCGTCCGGGTTCCACGTGCGCACTTCGATGCGCCCGCCCGCCGGCGTGAACTTCACCGCGTTCTTCATCAGGTTCCACGCGATTTGCTGGAGCCGCGCGGCATCGCCCGAAACGACGAAGCGCGTCGCTTCGAACTTCGTTTCGAGCGTCAGGTTCTTCGCGCGCAAGTCGGCTTCGGACATGTCGAGCGCGCTGGTGAGCAGCGTGTCGAGCGCGACGCTCGCGAAGTTCAGGCTGAGCTTGCCCCGCGCGATGCTCGTCAGATCGAGCAGATCGTCGATCAGGCGCGCCTCCAGTTCGACATTGCGGCGGATCAGATCGAGCGTCGGATGCGCCTCGCGCGGCAGCGAGTGCTTCATTTCGAGCAGGCGCACGGCGGCGAGAATCGGCGTGAGCGGCGTGCGCAATTCGTGCGACAACACCGCGAGGAAATGATCTTTCGCGCGGTTCGCCGACTCCGCCTGGTCCTTCGCGAGCCGCAAGGCGTCGGCGGCCATGTGGGCGTCGGTCGCATCGCGCACGATCTTCGAGAAGCCGATGAGCTCGTTCTGTTCGGTGCGGATCGCGGTCGTCACGCCGGATGCGAAGAACGAATGCCCGTCCTTGCGCCAGAGCCAGCGGTCGTCGGAGGCGCTGCCCTCACGCCGCGCCGTTTCCAGCTCGTTATCGAAGACGCCGGCTTCGCGGTCGTCGTGACTATAGAAAATGCTCGCCGATTGCCCGAGCACGTCCTGCGGCGGAAAGCCGAGAATGCGCTCGGACGCCGCGTTCCACGTGCGAATGCGCCCTTCCGGATCGAGCGTGATGACGGCGTAGTCCTTGAGCGCGTCGATCAGCAGACGGAAATGCGTTTCCGTTTCGCGCAGCGCGCGCTCCACCGCGATGCGCTGCGCACGTTCCGCCGACTCGCGCATCGCGCGGCGCACGACGGCGGGCAGCCGCTGCAGGCGCTGCTTCAGCACGTAGTCGGTGGCGCCGCGCTTCAGCATGTCGACGGCGTGCTCTTCGCCGAGCAGGCCCGACACGAAGATGAACGGCGTATCCGGTGCGCGCTCGCTCGCAATGGACAGCGCCTCGATGCCGGAGAACGTGGGCATCACGAAATCGGCGAGGATCACGTCGAAGCGCCGCGCTTCGAGCTCGCCGATGAAGCTCGCGGAATCGTAGACGATCGACGCCTCCACGACGTAATCGGCGCGTTCTAGCTGGGCGATGGTCAGCTCCGCATCGAGCGCGTTGTCTTCGACGAGAAGCAGTTGCAGGGGCTGCATGATCTAGGCGGCCTCGCGAAAGAGCGGGCGCACGAACGGCATGGATGGCGCAAGCGGCACGGGTGGCGTCGGGATGGCGGGCATGAGCACAGCGTTCATTGTCCTGCCAGCGGTCGGCGAAAACGCGTCGAGCCCGGCGGCGGCTCGTTGAGCACGGCCCAGAAGACGCCGAGATCGCTGATCGCTTCGACAAATTCCGCGAACTCCACGGGCTTCACCACGTACGCATTCACGCCGAGTTCGTAGCTGCGAATCAGGTCCTGCTCCTCGCGCGACGAAGTCAGCATCACGACGGGGATGCTCTTGAGCGCCGCGTTCGAGCGAATCATGTCGAGCACTTCGAGACCGTCGATCTTCGGCAGCTTCAGGTCGAGCAGGATGACCGCCGGATTGCCGGGCGTGCGGTCGGCCCAGTCGCCGGCGCCTGTCAGATAGTCGATGGCTTCCTGGCCGTCGCGGGCGACGATCACTTCATTGGCGAGCTGGCTCTTGCCGAGCGCGACGAGGGTCAGCTCGAGGTCGTTCGGATTGTCTTCGACGAGCAGTATGGGTTTGAGCATGGTCTGTTGTTGACTTCGTTACTGACGCTGCGGATGCGGCGGCGCGGCGGAATACGGGCGGGCGGCCTCGCGGCCGGTCAGGCTGCGGAATTCGACCGGCAGCGAGAAGTAGAACACCGCTCCCTCGCCCAGCCGCCCCTCGGCCCACGTGCGCCCTTCGTGCCGTTCGATGATGCGCCGCACGTTGGCAAGCCCGATCCCCGTCCCTTCGAATTCCTCCGCGCGATGCAGCCGCTGGAACACGCCGAACAGCTTGGCCCCGTATTTCATGTCGAAGCCGACGCCGTTGTCCCGCACGCCGATGATGTGCTCCTCGCCGCTGCGGGTCGCGAATATCTCGATTTTCGCCGATTCCCGCGTTCTCGTATATTTCACCGCATTCGAAATGAGGTTGCGCAGCGCGAGTTGCAGGAACGCGGCGTCGCCGGTCACGCGCGGCAGGTCGCGAATCACCCAGTCGATGCGCCGCTCCGGCGTGTCCGCCTCGAATTCCTGCACGATCGAACGCACCAGCTGCCCGAGATCGACCGGCGCGGGGCGCAGCGCCGCGCGGCCCATCTGCGAAAACGTCAGAAGATCGTCGACGAGGGTGCCCGCGAAACGCGCCGACTCCAGCATGTTGTTCAGGAAACGCCGGCTTTTCTCGGACATGCGCTCGCCCTCCTGTTCGCGCAGCAAGTCTCCGTAACCGGCGATGTGACGCAACGGCGCGCGCAAGTCATGCGACACCGAATACGAGAACGCTTCCAGCTCCTTGTTCGCGCGCGCGAGTTCGGTCGCGAGTTCGGCGCGTTCTTCCGCCCGCCGCAGGACGATGTTGAGCAGCGCCCCGCGCAGCTCGCTGGCGATTTCGAGCTCCCCCTGACGCCATGACGCGGAATGTCCGCGCACGGTCTCGAGCCAGGGGCTAAAGTTCGTGCGCGGCGCGCTCGCGCCGTCCGCCCCGCGCAGCTTGACCGGCTCGCCGGCCCATCTGATGGTCTGCATCAGTTCCGGCCGGAACCACAGCAAGTAGTTCCGAAAAATCTGCGATACGGGCACCGCGAGCACGCCGCACGCCGTGTCCTCGTGCGCCTTCGCCGGCGGCCATTCGCGCGCGAGCGAATCGCTCGCCCAGACGCCCGACGTGTTCTCGGCGAGCCAGTCCGTGAGCGCGCGCACGGTGTCTTCATCGGGCGTCGCGCCCATCAGCGTGACCTGATCGTTCATCACGATGGCCGCGCCCGCCGAACGCGCGAAGCTCAGCACGTCCTTCGGCACGCCGCGCAGCCCCGCGACGAAACTCTCCTGCTCGCCCATCGCCGCGATCATGAGGGCCATCGTGCGGCGCAGCTCGGCCAGATATTCGGCCTCGGCGCGTTCTTCCTTCGCCTCGATCTGAAGCGACAGCATGTTGCCGAGATGCTCGATCGCGAGCCGTGTGCTGAAGGGCACCTTGCGCGGATTGTGATCGTGACAGGAGATCAGCCCCCACAACTTGCCGCGCACGACGATCGACACCGACATGGACGCATGCGTGCCCATGTTGCGCATGTATTCGAGGTGCACCGGCGAGAAGCTGCGCAGCGCCGCGTAGGTCAGATCCGTGGGGCGGCCCGTGACGGGATGACGTTCGGGCACGAGGCGCGCGGGAACGTAGTTGACGTCCGAAACGAGGCGGATGCGGTTGCGCAGATACAGCGCGCGGGCTTGCGGCGGAATGTCGGAGGCCGGAAAGAACTGATGCAGGAACGACGCGTACTGCGCGTCGCGGTCCTCCGCGAGCACGTGACTGCGCCCTTGCGCATCGAAGCTGTAGAGCAGCACGCGGCCGAAGCCGCTGATCGCCCGCACTTCCCGCACCGCGAGTTCGGCGAGCGCCTGAACCGACTCGGCGTTCTGCAGGCCGCGCGCAAACGTTCGCACGAGCGGATACATCGGCGAGAACGCGGATTCGCCGGATGGCGCGGCCGCTTCCATTTCGACAATCAGCGCGCCGTCGTGCCGGTGAATCGTCACGTCGAGACGCACCGGGCCGCTGTGCTGCATGTCCATCGAGCCGACGTAGAGCGGCGAGTCGTCCACTTCCATCGTCGATGCCGCCTGCACGATGCGCTCGGCGCCGCGGGCATCGACGAGCGCATCGAGCGGCTTGCCGAGCAGCGCTTCGGCTCTGTCGCCCGTCAGTTCCGCGATGTTTTCGCTCGCCTGCACGATGCGCGGGCCCGCCGCGCCGGCGCTGCGCTCCTCGAGCACGAGCAGATAACCGTGCGGCTGGATGCCGCCGGGAACATGGATGGGTTCGGCGCCGCAATCCTCGCCGACGACGCCCGAATCGAGCGTGCGGCGGCGCGCTTCGGCGTCGGGCGGGCCTGCGCTTCGCGCCTCGCCCTCGTTGGGAGCACGCGGCGCGCCGGGGTTATCGCTCATGCGGCGGCTCCGGATGACGCCGGCGCTTCCAGCGGTTCAACGCACAGCCACGACTGCAGGCTTTCGAACGTGGCGATGGCGGCGCTCACGGCCGCGTCGTACTGCGCTTCGGGGACCGTCGCCGCGGCGGTTTCGCGGAACGCGTTCCACATGCTGCCGGTGCGCGCGCCATATCCGTCGAAGTAGCGGTTGCCGACGCCCGGCTCCAGTTGCAGCAGGCGCGCGACGTGAGGCGCGATGAAGCGCCCGCCGAGCGTCGAGCCTTCCATCACGTACATGGAGCCGAACGCCGCGCCGATATTGTTGACAGGCGGCAGCGCGGCGCTTGCATCGGCAAGCTCGGGCGTCGCGGGTTGGCCCGTCAACGCGGCAATGTCGGCGGCGAGAAGCGGCGTCTTGCGGCGCTCGTCGAAGAACGCCCGCAGCGATGCGGGCAGACGCGCACCGATCGCGTCCTCCCACGGCGCAACGTAGCCATGGAAGCGTTGCAGTAGCGCGATGTATTCGTCGCGTTGCAGATCGTCGCGCATCAGATCGAGTGAATTCTCCAGCCGTGTGTGGCACGCGGTGGTTTCGTTCTTCAGGCGTGACAGAAGGTCATGTCGCATTGTTTGATCGTGTCGGCTGCGGCGCCGGCGATACGGCGAGAGGCATGCTGATGGGAAGGGCTTACCGATTCGACGATGTCGTCGCGGGGCGAATCGGTAAAAGAGCGCAGCGCTGCGCCCTTTTCTGAGACAGAGAATCATTCTACGCAACCGGCCGCCGCGATGTCATGCACGTTGCGCGCAGCAAAGCGCTGTCCCTACCCGAAAACTCACTATTCGGTTCACTGCGCGGGCTGGCCGTCGCCATCGAGATTGCCGCGCCGGTCGGTATCGACAAGTCCGCGTTCGATGTCCTCATGCGCCTGCCTGCCGATATCGCGCGGCTCCTCTTCCGCTTGCGACTGCGCGCTTTGATCGGTTTCGTGCGGCAGCGGCGGCCTGGCGGCCTCCTCTTCAGGCTCGTCCTTGGGCGATTCGTTCGTCGGTTTCATGTCGATGTCCAGAGTTCGCGTCGATGTGCTCATCCGCCGATGCCCAGCCGCTTTTTCATCTGCACGGTGAGCCGCTGGCGCGCTTTCGCATAGCCTTCCCACGGATCGGCGCCGAGCGCGTCCATGCGCGCGCGCGCGTTGCCGATGTTCCATTGATCGCCGCTCGTGGTGTCGTCGAGTTCGTCCCAGGCGATGGGCATCGACACGCCCATGCCGGGCCGGGCGCGCAGCGAGAATGCGCAGACCGTGCTAGAGCCGCGATTGTTGCGCAGATAGTCGATGAAGATTTTGTCGCGCCGGTTCTGCATGCCCATCTTCGCCGAAAAGAGCTTCGGCAGCGTCTTCGCCATATGCTGCGCGACCGCCTGCGAAAAGCCCTTCATCTCGTCCCAGCCGGCCTGCTTCGCAAGCGGCACGACCACGTGCACGCCCTTGCCGCCGCTCGTCTTGCAGAACGACGCGAGCCCCAGTTCATTCAGCAGGTCGCGCGTGAGTTTCGCGGCTTCGAGCATGCGGTCCCAGCCGACGCCTTCTCCCGGATCGAGGTCGAACACCATGCGATCCGGCTTCTCGATGTTCGAGATCACCGAGTTCCACGTATGCAATTCGATCGTGCCCATTTGCGCGGTGCCGACGAGCGCCTGCGCCGACTCGACCGTCAGCAGCGGCGGATGGTCGGGGTCGGCATCCGGATGCTGCGTGATATGCGGAATCGCGAGCCTCGCGCTGTGCTTCTGAAAGAACAGCTCGCCGCCGATATCGTCCGGCGCGCGCACCAGCGACACGGCACGGTCCTGCAGATGCGGCAGCATCCATTCGGCGATCGACGCGTAATACTCGACGACATCGAGCTTCGTGAGGCCCGTCGATTTATCGATCACACGTTCAGGATGGCTTATCTTCACGCCTTCCACCTCGGTCGCGCTCTTTTTCGACGCCGATTTCGCCGGCGCTTTTACCGCCACTTTCCTGGCCGCCGTCTTGCGCGCTTTCGGCTTCTTAGCCGTGTCGTCTTCGACCTCCGCTTCCACCTTCTCCGCCGATGCCGCCTCTTCCTTCACGATCTGCCGCGCCGGCTTGTCGTCGCGCAGACTGACGAACGATGCTTGTCGCACGATGCGCTCCTTGGTCCATTCCGCAAAATTGCATTCGGCCACGAGTTCCGGTTTCACCCAATGCACGGGTGTGCGGCTGCGCTCTTGCGGCTCGCGCTCGAAGGGCATCCGATCCGTCTCGCGCTTGTCGAGTTCCTTTTTCACCGCGACGAGCGTCGCATGGTCGAAGCCGCTGCCGACTCGTCCCGCATATTGCAGCTTGCCCTTGCCGTCATACACGCCGAGCAGCAGCGCACCGAACTGCCCGCGGCTTCCCGAAGGCTCCGAATAGCCGCACACGACGAACTCCTGCCGCCGGCGGCACTTGAGCTTGATCCACGAATTGCTGCGCCCGGATACATACGTGCTGTCGATTCGCTTGCCGATGATGCCTTCCAGCGACATGTCGCACGCGCTCTTCAGCAGATCGTCGGCGCTGAAGGCGAAGTCTTCGGAATAACGCAGCGCGGGATCGTCAACCGGCTCGACAATCGCCTTCAACAACGCGCGACGCTGCACGAGCGGCACATTGCGCAAGTCATAGCCGTTGAGGAACGCGAGATCGAAGAAGTACACGACGATGCCCTGCGGACGACCGACATCGAACGCGTTTTGCAGCGCCTGGAAATCCGGCAGCCCGCGATCGTCGAGCACGACGGCTTCGCCGTCCAGCCATCCGCTTTCGATATCGAGCTTCTCCAGCGCCTTGACCTGCTTCGGAAACTTGGCTGTCCAGTCGTTGCCGTTGCGCGTGAAGATGCGGATGTCGCGCTTGCCGTTCGATTGCTCGATGCGCGCAAGCACGCGATAGCCGTCGAACTTGATTTCATAGGTCCATTCGTCGCTGGGCGGCGCGGCATCGACGAGCGTTGCGAGTTGCGGCTTGAGCAGCGCGGGGAGCTTCGCCCTGACTGCGCCTTCGATCGCCGGATCATGCGACAGCGCGCGCAACGACTCCGCATTGCGTGTCGCGACGATATCCGGATGCGCGTGGCCGTCGGCCTTGTCGCTTGCGGCTTTCGCCGCACGCGGAACCGTTCGCCGCGCCGCCGGCTTCACCTTGCGTTCGGTGCGGTCGCGCAGCTCGCCGCTCTCGAGCCGCGCGCCGAGCGAATCGGACAACACGCTTCCCGGTTTCTTCAGGAGAACGTCGTATTCCGATTCGGGCCGCGCTTCGTCGTCGCGCTCCTTGATGAGAAACCATTGCTCCTTGTCGCCGCTGCCGCGCATGTGACTGCGCACGAGCGTCCAGCCGCCTTGCAGCTTTTCGCCGTCGAGGACGAACTTGAGCTTGCCTTTTTCGTACTCGCGCGCGGCGTCCTCGGGGCCGCCTGCCTGCGGCGCCCACGTCCCGCGATCCCATACGATGACGCTGCCCGCGCCGTAATTCCCCTCGGGAATAGCGCCTTCGAACGAGCCATAATCGATCGGATGATCTTCGACATGCACCGCCAGCCGCTTCACCGACGGATCGAGGCTCGGTCCCTTCGGCACTGCCCATGACTTGAGCGTGCCGTCGAGTTCCAGTCGAAAGTCATAGTGGAGACGACGGGCATCGTGCTCCTGAATGACGAAGGAAAGTGCCTGTTTCGCGGGCTTTTTCGCGCGCGACGCCCGGCGCGCGGCGGTCTTCTCTCCCGACGGCTCAGGCGTCTCGTTGAAACGCCGCATGCGTTGATAGGTTTCGAGCTTGCCCGTCATCGTCGTGAAGGCTCCTTTGCCGGTGCTTTCATGGATTGCGGATCATCGCGCTCAGGCGCGCTTGCGACGCGCCGTCTTGCGCGCGGGCCGCGCCGGTTCCTCACTGGCGTCATCGCCCGAATCGTCTTTCGCCCGCGATGCCTTGCCGCCCTTCGTCGCGCCGCCGCTCTTCAGGCTTCGCTTGAGCAGTTCGGACAGATCGAGAATGTCCGCGCTCGCCTTCTCTTCGCCGCCTTCCTCGAACTTCATCACCTCGGCGATCTTGCCTTCCTTCACCTTCTGATCGACGAGCTTCATGATGTCGTCGCGGAAGGTGTCGTGATACTTCGTCGGATCCCAGGAATCGCTCATGTCGTCGATGAGGCGCTTGGCCATATCCAGCTCCTTCGACGTGACGCCCGCTTTCTTCGTGTCCTCGTCGGGAAACGTGAACTGCGTGAAATCGCGGACTTCGTCGCCCCATCGCAAGGTGTTGAGCGCGAGCGCCGGACCGACCGGAATCAGCGCGGCAAGATGCTGCTTGTTGTGCAGGACGACGCTTGCAATGCCGACTTTGCCGGTGTCCTTCAGCGCATCGCGCAGAAGCGCATAGACTTTCTCGCCCTTGCGATCGGGCGTCAGGTAGTACGGCGTATCGAGCGACAGGAACGAGATTTCGGGCGCGTCGACGAACGAGAGGATATCGACCGTCTGCGTCGACTCGGGATTGGCCGCGCGGATTTCCGCGTCGGTCATCACGACATACTTGCCCTTCTCGTATTCGAAGCCGCGCACGATGTTGTCGCGCGTGACGTCCTTGCCCGTGTTCTTGTTGATCTGCTTGTAGCCGATGGGGTCCATCGAGCGCTTGTCGAGCAGATTGAAGCCGACTTTCTCCGACTGCGTGGCCGGATAGAGTTGCACGGGCACGTGGACCAGCCCGAAGCTGATCGCGCCTTTCCAGATCATGTGCGGCATCGCGAGCACCTCTTTGTCGGAACGGTCGATGAGTGCGCCGGACGTGGAGATGCGGCGCATTGCGCATCGTGAGGTGTCGCAGGAAGTGTGCCAAACATCGCTTTCGGCGCGCGATGTCGGTGGCGGCTGAAAAATCGACAGTTAGTTGCGTGGTGGACCGAATGCAAAATGCCGTTCGCCCGTGCGTGCGCGAAACAGCGACCTCTACTTCCGGCTGGCGGTGACAGTCAGTTGGGTGCCGTCATCGAGCGTGACGGTCTTCTTGGAGCCGGTGGACGTCGGCATCGAGAAGCGAATGATCTGGCTCAGGTGGTTATCGCCGGGACATTGCAGCGACTTGCCGCCTACCGTGACCTTGCTCGTGCCCTTCGGCGCATAGGCACGAAAGCTGAGTTGCACGTTGGCGACGCCGTTATCCGCGACGACCGGCGCAAAGCGAATCTGCACTTGCCGCACGGCCATGCCTTCCGCGCTGCGCGGCACGGATGCGACCTGCAGGCACGCATCCGGCACCGGTTGCGCACCGCTCGGCGCCGTGCCCTGCCAGGTGAAGTCGTCGGACTGACCTGAGCGGATGGTGCGCGTCTCCTGCTCGTTGCCGAAGTTCTTCGACGCCATCTTGATCGTATATTTGATGGGGCCGTCGTTGGGCGCCTCGGAGAGGACCTTGATACCGGGCGTCGCGTGAGCCGTCGCGAGCGCGGTCATCGCGACCATGGCTGTGATGGCGCTCCGGCCTGCGTTCGAACGTCGATTCATCCGGCACCTCCGTGACAAGCACTCGATGATGATCCGGCGCAGTGGACGCCGAATCGGCTTATAGCGGAGTCAGTCTAGCGCCGCGCGCGCGCGGCCCTTCTCATGGAAAACCCGAGGCGGCCGCGCGGCAAAACGAAGCACCCAACCGTTTCGGCACCAGTGTCAGAAGCCCGTCAGCACGAGCTTGCCGATCGCCCGGCCTTCTTCGAGAAGGCGATGCGCCTCGCGCAGATTGGCCGCATCGATCTTGCCGATGTTCTTGCCGAGCGTCGTGCGGATGATGCCCGCGTCGATCAGCCGCGCCACTTCGGACAACAGCTTGTGTTGCTCGATCATGTCGGGCGTCTTGAACATCGCGCGGGTGAACATGAACTCCCAATGGAACGCGGCGCTCTTCGCCTTCAGCAGATCGATAGCCAGCGGCCCCGCATTCTCGACGATCGTGCAGATGCCGCCTTGCGGCTTCACGACCTCGGCAGTTGCCGGAAAATGCTTGTCCGTGTCGTTGAAAATGAGCACGTAATCGACCTGGCCGATGCCTGCGTCTTTCAGTTGCTTCGGGATGTCCTCGAAGTGATTGACGATGCGATCCGCGCCCAGCTCCGTCGCCCATTTCGCGGATTCGGGCCGTGACGCCGTCGCGATGACATGCAGCTTTGCGACCTGCTTCGCGAGCTGGATGCCGATCGAGCCGACGCCGCCCGCGCCGCCGATGATCAGCACGGTCTTGCCCTCGTCCTTGCCTTCGGCGGACACCTTCAGGCGGTCGAAGAGCGCCTCCCATGCGGTGATGGTCGTGAGCGGAAGCGCCGCCGCGTGCGTGAAATCGAGCGATGCCGGCTTCGCCCCGACGATGCGCTCGTCCACCAGATGGAACTCGCTATTCGCGCCCTGACGCGTGATGTCGCCGGCGTAGTACACCGGGTCGCCGACCTTGAACAGCGTGACTTCGGGGCCGATCGCTTCGACGACGCCGGCGGCATCCCAGCCGAGCACGCGCGGCGTTTCTTCGACCTTGTCCTTCGGCGCGCGGACTTTCGTGTCGACCGGATTGACGGCGATCGCCTCCACCTTCACGAGCAGGTCGCGGCCAGTGGGGGTCGGTTTGTTCAGCTCGATATCGACGAGTGATTCGGGATTCGAAATCGGCAAATAGCGGGTCAGACCGATGGCTTTCATGAAAGCTCCTATGTTGAATTGAAACGATGGACGCATCGTAGCTTGCATGCAGCATGCAGAAAACCACGATAATTCCTGAAACATTTTTCGGGAAATCCATCGAATGGGCGAACTGTTGTCCGGAGGCGGGCGCGATCGGCTCGATTTGCTCGACGTGGCGCTCTTCGTGCGGGCCGCAGCGCTCGCGAATCTGTCGTCGGCGGCGCGGGAATTCGGCTTGTCGCCTGCCGTGGCGAGTGCGCGGATCGCGGGACTGGAGAGAATGCTCGGCGCGCGGCTTCTGCATCGGACGACGCGGCGCGTGAGCGTCACGCAGGAAGGCGAAATCTTCGCGATGCATGCGCGCAGCCTGCTCGAAGCGGCGGAAGCGGCGCGGGCGTCGGTCGGGCGGGCTCTCGAACAGCCGCACGGACGGCTGCGCGTGACGATGCCATCATCGCTCGGCCGGCAGCACATTTCGCCGCTCATCCCTGAATTCCTGCGGCAGCATCCGGCCGTCACCGTCGATCTGCGCATGACCGATCAGATCGTCGATCTCGTCGAGGAAGGGATCGATCTCGCGGTGCGCATCGGCGCGCTAAAGGATTCGACGCTGGTCGCGCGCAAGCTCGCGAGCAATCGCCGCGTGCTATGCGCGTCGCCGGCTTATCTCGCGCGGCACGGAACGCCGCGCCATCCAGCCGATCTCACGCATCACGAATGCGTCATCCTCGCGGATCAGCGCGACTGGAGTTTCGTCACGCCGACCGGCGTCATCGATGTCCGCGTGTCGGGCCGGCTCGTGACGGACAACGGCGAAGTCATCCGCGATGCGCTCGCCGCGGGCATCGGCATCGGACTGAAATCGACGTGGAGCGTCGCGCCGCTTCTGGCGAGCGGCGAACTGGTGACGGTGCTCCATGACTATCCGCTCGCGCAGACCGTCGCGATATGGGCGGTGTATCCGAGCCGCGCGTTCGTGCCGCCGAAGACGCTGGCCTTCATCGAGTTCCTGGCGGGACAGTTCGGCGAGCCGCCTTACTGGGATCGGGAGCCGGCGCGGGTGCAGAGGTAGATGCGAGGTCTTGCATGCTGGATGACGCGTCTCGCGTGCTGCATGGATATCGCTTTAGTGCGCCTGTGAGTTTCAAGAAGCAGCGAAGAAAACCCACGCCTGGGATGCTGCTTAACGGAGCGGGTGCAAAGACGGGTTGCAAACCGCATCGGATGTTGCATCTTGCATGTTGCGTGCTGCATGCAGATCGCTTCGGCTCCGCCCTCTTCGACCTTCTACGCGCCGCCGCGTTACCAGAAATCAACCGCATCGCGCATGACGTCACGCAGCGGCAATCGCATTCTGAATGCATCACGCCGCGCGCATCATGCACAACGCAACATGCGAAAGCGCGCGCCCACACAACAAGCATTCCGATGAAGCCTCACCGCGCCCCGTACAATAGCCGTCTTCGCGCAACCTCCGCACCGTCTTCGATGAATCTCGTCATACAGAGCCCCGCACCGATCTCCGATTCGCACATGGGACCGCTCGCGGCCCTCGCCCGCTGTAGCGAAACAGCGCGCATCGACGACACGCTCCTGCGTTTGTCCGATGCCGACCCGCTTCAGCGCGCCGACATCGACGCTTATTGCGGAGCACATGCGCTCGACTACGCGTTCATCGAGCCGCAAGCGCAACTCTCCGACTTCGGCCTCGTCGCGATGGACATGGACTCGACGCTCATCACGATCGAATGCATCGACGAAATCGCCGATTTCTGCGGGCTGAAAGCCGAAGTCGCAGCGATCACCGAAGCGGCGATGCGGGGTGAGATCAAGGACTTCAACGAGAGCCTGACCCGCCGCGTGGCGTTGCTGAAAGGCCTGGACGCGAGCGCCCTCGAGCGCGTCTACGAAGAACGCCTCCATCTATCGCCCGGCGCGGAACGCATGCTCGAAGGTGCCCGCGCCGCTGGCCTCAGAACGCTGCTCGTTTCAGGTGGATTCACGTTCTTCACGGAGCGCTTGAAAGCGCGGCTCGGCATCGACTACACGCGTGCGAATACGCTCGAAATCGTCGATGGCAAGCTGACGGGCAAGGTCATCGGCGAAATCGTGAATGCCGATGTCAAAGCGCGGACGCTGCGCGAGACGTGCGAAGCGATCGGCATCGATCCGAAGCGGGCGATCGCGATGGGCGACGGATCGAATGACCTGAAGATGATGGGCGAAGCAGGCCTCTCGGTGGCGTTCCGCGCGAAGCCGGTCGTGCGCGAGGCCGCGACCGTTGCATTCAACTTCGTCGGTCTCGACGGCCTGCTGCGCCTGTTCTGAAGCGATCAGCCCAGCGCCTTGCCGAGCGCCGCCTCCAGGTCCGCGCGCAAGTCCGCTTCGTCTTCCAGACCGATATAAAGCCGCACCAGCACCCCTTCGTGCGGCCACTGCGACGCCGTGCGCATCGAGCGGATGTTGTACGGCATCGCGAGGCTGTGCGCGCCGCCCCAACTCCAGCCGATCGCGAACAGTTTCAGCGCCTCGACGAACGCATCGACCTGAGCGGCGCTATAGCGCCCGTCGAACACGATGGAGAACAGCCCGCCCGCGCCGCCCGTGAAGTCGCGCGCGAAGCACGCGTGGCCGGGACAATCTTCCATCGCGGGATGCAGCACCGCGGCCACTTCCGCGCGCGTCTTCAGCCAGCGTGCGAGTGCGAGCGCCGAGCGGTCGTGCGCTTCGTAGCGCAGTTTCATCGACGGCAGGCTGCGCAGCACGAGCGATGCATCGTCCGCCGAAACGCCGACGCCCAGACGCATCCGCGCGCGCTTCAGCTTCTTGTGCAGCTCGATGTCGCGCGTGATCGTCGCGCCCATCAGGATGTCGCTGCCGCCCGACTGGTACTTCGTCAGCGCCTGCACCGAAATATCGACGCCGTGCTCGAACGGCTTGAACGCGAGCCCTGCGGAATACGTATTGTCGATCGCCGTCACGATGCCGCGCGCCCGCGCGACCGCCACGATCGCCGGGACGTCCTGTACTTCCATCGTCACGGAGCCCGGCGCTTCCAGCCAGATCAGCTTCGTGTTCGGCCGGATTGATTCGGCGATGCCCGCGCCCGCCATCGGATCGTAATAGCTCACTTCGAGACCGAAGTCGGCGGCGAGCCAGTCCGCGTGCTCGCGATTCGGCGAGTAAGCGTTGTCGGGTACCAGCACGTGATCGCCCGCCTTGACCAGCCCGAAATACACGTTCGATATCGCCGCCAGACCGGACGGCTGCAGCAGCGCGTGCTCGCCGCCTTCGATCGCCGCGAGGCGTTGCGCGAGCGCGATCGTCGTCGGCGTGCCGTGCAGGCCGTAGCGCCACTTGGAATCGTCGCTCCAGACGAGTGCGCGCATCGTCGCGAGATCGGGGAACACGACCGTCGATGCCCGCGCCACCGGCACCGCGAACGACTCGAAGCCGGGCATGATGCGATCGTTCGGCTGCACGATGCGGGTTTGCAGGTCGCGGTTCTGGCTGCTTGAATCGGTCATGAGGTAAAGAGCGTTGAGGATGAGGGGAAGTGCAACGAACGCGCCTTCATTCGCCGATGATCACGTTGCTCGTGCCACCGACGGCATTGGGCGGCGGAGGCGGCGGCGCGGGTTCCAGCGATGGCGCCGCGTGGCTCGGCGCAGGCGGCAATTTCACGCCCGCCACGGCCGGGCGCAGATCGAACGGCTGCGCGTTCGAATCGTCCGGGTCCATGCGCTCGCCCGACACGCTGCCGTCCGCCTCGAACTTGCCGATCCAGTTGCCCGTGATATGCGTGCCGTCGTTCGATTCCTCGATCTCGAGCGCATCGCCGTCACGGTCGCCGGCCACGAGAATCACCGACGCGCTGCCCGCGAAACGGTATTCGCCATGCACGCCGGAAGGCTCGTCCGTTTTCGCGCCGAGCTTCATCTCGATCTGCCTGCCGCCCAGCGTGCCGACATAGCGCGGGAAACGCGCGTAGTCAGGGTTCGGCGACAGCGGCTTTTGCGGCGGCAAGGCGAGCGTGCGGATGGCGTCGTCCGCGCCGTGAGACTCGCCTTTCGGCGCGACCGTGCCGGCCCCGCTCGAGGTATCCGGCGGCATCGGCGAATTGCAGCCCGCGAGCGCAAGCGCGGACACCAGCGAGGCCGCAATCATCATCGTCGGCCGGACCGGGAAGGCCGGCCGCCTGGTTGCTTCTTTCATGCTTGCTTCCTTCGATACCACGTCAAATGCGCTCGAAGATCGCCGCGATGCCCTGCCCGCCGCCGATGCACATCGTCACGAGCGCGTAGCGGCCGCCGATGCGTTGCAGTTCGTACAGCGCCTTCACGGTGATGAGCGCGCCTGTCGCGCCGATCGGATGGCCGAGCGAAATGCCCGAGCCGTTCGGGTTGACCTTCGCGGGATCGAGCTTGAGTTCCTTCGTGACCGCGCAGGCTTGCGCGGCGAAGGCTTCGTTCGCTTCGATGACGTCGAGATCGTTGACGGTAAGCCCCGCGCGTTCCAGCACCTTCTGCGTCGCCGGCACGGGGCCGATGCCCATGATCTTCGGATCGACGCCCGCGTGGGCGTAGGCGACGAGGCGCGCGAGCGGCTGCAGGCCGCGCTTCTCCGCGACGCCCCGCTCCATCAGCACGACGGCCGCCGCCGCGTCGTTGATGCCCGACGCATTGCCCGCCGTTACCGTGCCGTTCTCCTTCGCAAACACTGGTCTGAGCTTCGAGAAGTCATCCGCCGTCGCGTTCATGCGTACGTGCTCGTCGCGGTCGAAGACGGTATCGCCCTTCTTCGATGCCAGCGTGATCGGCAGGATCTGGTCCTTGAAATAACCGGCCTCGATTGCCTTCGCCGCACGGCGGTGCGATTCGAGCGCGAGCGCGTCCTGCGCCTCGCGCGTGATGCCGTACTTGTTCGCGACGTTCTCCGCCGTCACGCCCATGTGGATCTTGTTGAACGGATCGTTGAGGGCGCCGAGCATCATGTCGACGATGCGCGCGTCGCCCATGCGCTGGCCGAAGCGCGCCGCCGGCATCACGTACGGCGCGCGGCTCATGCTTTCGGCGCCGCCGCCGATCGCGATGTCGGCATCGCCCAGAAGGATGGACTGCGACGCCGACACGATCGCCTGCAGCCCCGAGCCGCACAGCCGGTTGACCGTGAGCGCGGGCGCGTCCTGCGTGACGCCGCCTTCGAGTGCGGCGACGCGCGCCAGATACATGTCGCGCGGCTCGGTCTGGATCACGTTGCCGAACACCACATGGCCGACCTCATCGCCCGACACGCGCGCCCGCGACAGCGCTTCCCGCACCACGCGCGCGCCGAGATCGCCCGGCGTGAAATCCTTCAGCGCACCGCCGAAGTCGCCGATCGCCGTGCGCACGCCGCTTGCCACCACTACTTCGCGCTTCATGTTGTCGTCTCCTTGTCTTGTGTTCTGGATTATCCGGCGAGCGCCTGTTGCACGGCCGCCCGGTCCGGAATCGGCGCGACCGCGCCGAAGCCTTGCGTCGATAATGCCGCCGCCACGTTCGCATAGTGAGCGGCGGTGAAAGGATCGTCGCCCGCCACGATGCGTGCGATGAACGCGCCGCCGAAGCAATCGCCCGCGCCGGTCGCATCGACCGCATTGACGACGCGGCCCGGCACCACGCGCCGCTCGTCGGGTGTCGCGATATACGCGCCTTCCTTGCCGAGCTTCAACGCGACGACTTTCGGGCCGAGCGCGAGCAGCGTATCGACGATGGCGTCCTTGTCCTCATGACCGGTGAGCACGGTGACGTCGTCGTAGCTCGGCAGGCAGATATCGGTAAGGCGGATGGCTTCGAGCATCACTGCGCGGGCGCGGGCGAGCGGCCACAGCTTGAGGCGCAGGTTCGTATCGAAGCTGACCTGGACGCCGTGCGCGCGTGCGTGGTCGATGGCGGCGAACGCGGCATCGCACGCGGCGACGCCGATCGCGAGGCTGATGCCCGACAGATGCACCACCTTCGCGCCCGCGATCGTGTCGAGCGGCAAGTCGGAGGGCGCATAGCGGCTCGCCGCCGATCCCGCGCGCAAATAGTCGAAGCGATGCCCGGTCTCGCCGTGCGATACGAAATAGACGCCGGTCGGCGCGTGAGGATCGATCCGCACCGAGGATGTATCGACGTTCTCCGCGCGCCACAGATCGAACAGCAGTTGGCCGAACTGGTCATTGCCCACGGCGGAGACGAAGCCGGTCGCCGCGCCCTGCCGCGCCGCGGCGATCAGGAAGTTGGAGACGTCGCCCCCGAAGCCTTGCAGATAATTCGGCTCGTTGCGCTTCGACTGATTGAACTCGATCATTGCCTCGCCGAGCGCGAGGATGGCGGGATGCTGCGGCGTCATCGTCATGGTTCAGACCTCGCCCCAGAGATCGTGGCCGTCCGCGCCGGTGATTTTCACGGAGACGAAGTCGCCCGCCTTGTAGCGCTTGGACGCCTTTGTCGGCGGCGCGATATAGACGACGCCATCGATTTCCGGCGCATCCGCCGCCGTGCGGCCGACCCCGCCTTCGGCGCTGACTTCGTCGACGAGCACCTTCACCGTCTTGCCGACCTTCTTTTTCATGCGCTTCGCCGACAGTTCCTCGGCGAGTTCCATGAAGCGCGCGCGGCGTTCCTCGCGCACTTCGTCGGGCAGCGCGCCGTCGAGTTCGTTCGCGCTCGCGCCCTCTACCGGCGAATACGCGAAGCAGCCGACGCGGTCCAGATCTGCTTCCTTGATGAAGTCGAGCAGCGTCTGAAACTGTTCTTCGGTTTCACCGGGGAAGCCCGCGATGAACGTGCTGCGGATGGTCAGGTCGGGGCACATGGCGCGCCACGCCTTCACGCGTTCGAGCACCTTCTCCGCGTTGGCCGGGCGTTTCATGCGCTTCAGCACTTCCGGATGCGCGTGCTGGAACGGCACGTCGAGATACGGCAGGACGTGGCCTTTGAGCGGACCCGCGGCCATCATCGGGATGACTTCATCGACGCTCGGATACGGATAGACGTAATGCAGCCGCACCCACGCGCCGTACTGCGCGGCCAGCTCGCCGAGCGCGCCGACCAGTTCGGTCATGCGCGTCTTGAGCGGCTTGCCGTTCCAGAAACCGGTGCGGTATTTGACGTCGACACCGTACGCGCTCGTGTCCTGCGAAATAACGAGCAGTTCCTTGACGCCCGACTTGAACAGATTCTCGGCTTCGAGCATGACTTCGGCGACGGGCCGCGACACGAGGTCGCCGCGCATCGACGGGATGATGCAGAACGCGCAGCGATGATTGCAGCCTTCGGAGATCTTCAGATACGCGTAGTGACGCGGTGTGAGCTTGATGCCGGCGGGCGGCACGAGGTCGACGAAGGGATCGTGTGGTTTCGGCAGATGCGTGTGCACCGCGTTCATCACTTCGTTGGTGGCATGCGGACCGGTGACCGCGAGCACCTTCGGGTGTACTTCTTCGATGAGGCCGGTGCCGCTCGCGCTCTTTTTTGCGCCGAGGCAGCCGGTGACGATGACCTTGCCGTTTTCGCTGAGCGCTTCGCCGATGGCGTCGAGGCTTTCCTGGACGGCTTCATCGATGAAACCGCATGTGTTGACGACGACGAGATCGGCGCCGTCGTACGTGCCGGAGATTTCGTAGCCTTCGGCGCGAAGTTGGGTGATGATCTGCTCGGAATCGACCAGGGCTTTGGGGCAGCCGAGGCTGACCATACCGATTTTCGGCGCTGGCGCTGCGGGGGTGGATTTTGCTGGAGTGTTCACGGGGTATTCGGGCAGGGGCACGGTTGCGGCGTGCTTTTTGCCGCTGGGGCGCGGCGAGGTTTAGTATTTTAACTGGTTTGGGCGGGGGGTTTTGTGCGGCTTGTGGTGGTGCTCTTGCCGGCGTCTCGGGTTTGTGTTCAGTAGCCGCCTTCCCGGCGGGCGGGGTAACTTTCTTGGCTGTCGACGGAGTTGGCGCTTCAGCGCCTTACTCTGGTTTCATGCAAGAAAAGCAGCTTCTCTTCTGAACCGCTCGATGCAGTGATTTATGCGGCCACTTCGTAGGACACCAGTGGCTCTCAGCTTGCAAACAGCCCTGAATCACCTTCCGCGCCCACTATTACTAACGTCCTGCGAGCCCCTTGGCTCGAAAAACCAACGGTGCCCATACGGTCGCGAACAAGCTCAACGGACGCCACCACTGCAACGTGAAGAACTGCGTTAGGAACACCAGGACCGATCCCTCGGCAACCACCTGTTCTTCGTCGCGAGCTAGTGTGCCACCGGTATTAACGAGCCAGGGGGCTCGGAGGACGTTAGTAGTCAGTGGGCGTGGAAGGTGATTCAAGGCTCTGTCAAACTGAGGGCCACCGATTTTCTACGAAGTGGCCACTCAGATCAGTGCATCGTGCCGTTCGAGAAAAAGCTGCTTTCTTTGGTGATTTTCTTTGCATGGGACCAGAGTAAGGCGCTGAAGCGCCAACTCTGGTCGACAGCCGAGAGAGTGACCCCCGCCCCGGGGAGGAGCGCACGAATAAACCGACACGAATACAAGTTCAACGCAAACACAGGCGAACGAAACAAACACAAGCCCGCCGACCCGCAGAGAAAAACACCACTACAACCCCACGCTCAGCGACAAGAAAAAGCGCTTTACTTCTTCTCGCCAGAAGAACCCGAACCCTGCTGCCCGGGAAACGGAAACGTATTGAACATCGACTTCGCCTGATTCTGCATCTGCTCCTGCATCTGCACGAACATATTCTTCGACTGCTCGATATAGTTCGTCATCATCCCCTGCATCATCGGGGCCTGCATGTTCATGAACTGCGACCAGACTTCCGGATTCAGCGCATTGCCGTCATAAATGCCCTTGCTCTGTTCGGACAGTTTCTGCTGAATGTCGATGAACGCCTGGATATTCTTCTCCAGATACGTGCCCATCATGCCCTGCATCGCATGGCCGTAAAAGCGGATGATCTGCGAAAGCATCACCGATGAAAACATCGGCAAGCCGCCACTCTCTTCTTCGAGAATGATCTGCAGAAGAATGCTGCGCGTCAGGTCGTCGTTGGACTTCGCGTCGAGCACCTTGAAGTCTTCCTGATCGAGCACGAGTTGCTTCACATCCGACAACGTGATGTAGGTGCTCGTCTCCGTGTCATACAGCCGGCGATTCGGATATTTTTTTATCAGCCGCTCGGCGGATTTCTTTGTAGTAGTAGGGGTGGTCATTGAACGCCTTTAAACGCAAGACTTTACTGCGGTGGCAGCAGGCATGTCTTGCGTTGTCGCAAAAAAGCGTTGCTGCTGGGTCGCCGCGTCATTGATATATCCGGCAAGCGCGGCGAGCCGGACAGGCGCCCCGGGCGCCCGGCCGACCGCCGCCGCCCGTCAGCCCATGTGCAAGCCACCGTTGAGCGAAAAGTCCGCGCCGGTGGAAAAACCCGATTCCTCCGAAGCCAGCCACGCAACGATCGACCCGATCTCGTCCGGCGTGCCGAGACGTCGGACAGGAATGGTCGCCACGATCTTTTCCAGCACTTCAGGACGAATCGACTTCACCATGTCCGTGCCGATATAGCCCGGCGACACCGTGTTGACCGTCACGCCCTTGGTCGCCACTTCCTGTGCAAGCGCCATCGTGAAGCCGTGAATGCCGGCCTTCGCCGTCGAATAGTTCGTCTGGCCGAACTGGCCCTTCTGCCCGTTCACCGACGAAATATTGATGATGCGGCCGAAGCCGCGCTCCACCATGCCGTCGATCACCTGCTTCGTCACGTTGAAAAGGCTCGTCAGGTTCGTGTCGATGACGGCCGTCCAGTCCTCGTGCGTCATCTTCCGGAACACCACGTCGCGCGTGATGCCGGCGTTGTTCACGAGCACATCGATTTCGCCGACCTCGGCCTTGACCTTGTCGAACGCGGCCTTGGTCGAGTCCCAGTCGCCGACATTGCCTTCCGACGCGATGAAGTCGTAACCGAGCGCCTTCTGATCTTCGAGCCATTTCACGCGGCGCGGAGAATTCGGGCCGCAGCCCGCGACCACCGTGAAGCCATCCTTATGCAGACGCTGGCAAATGCTCGTGCCGATGCCGCCCATGCCGCCCGTTACATACGCTATGCGCTTCGTCATTCCCGACTCCCTTTTCGTTATGCGGACCGCGCCCGACCGCGCCGCCCGCTTCTCTCGTGTCCGTGCCGCCGACGCGTCTTACAGACGCTCGACCGCCAGCGCGACGCCCATGCCGCCGCCGATGCACAGCGACGCCAGGCCCTTCTTCGCATCGCGCTTCTGCATCTCGTGCAGCAGCGTGACCAGAATGCGGCAGCCCGATGCGCCGATCGGATGACCGATTGCAATCGCCCCGCCGTTCACGTTGATCTTCGACTGATCCCAGCCCATCTGCTTGTGCACCGCCAGCGCCTGCGCCGCAAACGCCTCGTTGATCTCCATCAGGTCCAGATCGTTCACGCCCCAGCCCGCGCGCTCCAGACAGCGCTTCGAGGCCGGCACCGGACCCATGCCCATCACCTTCGGATCGACGCCCGCGTTCGCATACGCCCTGATGCGCGCCAGCGGCGTGAGGCCCAGCGCCTCGGCCTTCTTCGCCGACATCACCACCACCGCCGCCGCGCCATCGTTGATGCCCGATGCGTTCGCCGCCGTCACCGTGCCTTCTTTCGAGAACGCCGGCTTCAGGCCCGAAAGCGCTTCGGCGGTAACGCCGTGACGCACGAACTCGTCCGTGTTGAACTGCAGCGGGTCGCCCTTGCGCTGCGGAATCGCGATCGGCACGATTTCATCGTTGAAACGGCCCGCCTTCTGCGCAGCCTCCGCCTTGTTCTGCGACAGCGCCGCGAACTGATCCTGCGCTTCGCGCGTGATGCCGTACTCGCGCGCGACGTTCTCCGCCGTCGTGCCCATGTGGTAGTTGTTGTACACGTCCCAGAGGCCATCGACGATCATCGAGTCGATCAGCTTCGCATCGCCCATGCGAAAGCCGTCGCGCGAGCCCGGCAGCACGTGCGGCGCGGCGCTCATGTTCTCCTGACCGCCCGCCACGACGATTTCCGCATCGCCCGCGATGATCGCGTTGGCCGCGAGCATCACCGCCTTCAGGCCCGAGCCGCACACCTTGTTGATCGTCATGCCGGGAACCATGTCCGGCAGACCCGCCTTGATCACCGACTGACGCGCCGGGTTCTGCCCCGAACCCGCCGTCAACACCTGCCCCATGATGACTTCGCTCACCTGCTCCGGCTTCACGCCCGCGCGCTCCAGCACCGCGCGAATCACCGTTGCACCGAGATCCGGCGCCGCGATCTTCGCGAGCGAACCGCCGAACTTGCCAACCGCCGTACGCGCGGCCGATACGATCACTACGTCAGTCATTTCAGTTTCCTTTGGCATCGCATGTTAATGCCGTTTCGTGAGTGCCTATGCGGTCTCGCGCACAGTCGCCATTTCGATGCAAGCACCGCTCAACTGTCACGCTCCAGTACATAACGGCCCGGCGCCGCCTCGATCACCGGACGAGCCTTCGACCCGAGCGATGCGCCCGGCTTCACCTGCTCGCCCGCGTTCGCGGCAAGCCATTCCGTCCACGTCGGCCACCAGCTTCCGGGGTGCTCGCTCGCGGCTTCGAACCACGCATCCGGATCGTCCGGGAGGCGGCCGTTCGCGTTGTCGAGCATCCAGAAACTGCGCTTGTTCTTCGACGGCGGATTGATCACGCCCGCGATATGTCCCGATGCGCCGAGCACGAACGTCTGCGGTCCCGACAGGATCGGCGCGGAAGCATACGCCGATTTCCACGGCACGATATGGTCCTCGCGCGAACCGTAGATGAAGGTCGGCAGGTCGAGCTTCGTGAGGTCGACGGCCTGGCCGCACACGGTCAGCGCGCCCGGCTCACGGAGCTTGTTTTCCAGATACGTGTTGCGCAGATACCAGACGCACATCGGGCCCGGCAGGTTTGTCGAGTCGCTGTTCCAGAAGAGCAGATCGAACGCCTGCGGCGTGCGGCCCTTGAGGTAATTGTTGACGACGTAATTCCACACGAGATCGTTCGGGCGCAGATACGAGAACGTGTTGGCGAACTCGATGCCGCGCATCAGTCCCGGCGGCGCGCCGTTTCTGCCGCCGATGGCCTGCTCGCGCATCTGCACGTGCGCCTCGTTGACGAAGACATCGAGCACGCCGGTATCGGAGAAGTCGAGCATCGACGTGAGCAGCGTCATCGATGCGGCCGGCTCGCTGCCGCGCGCCTTCTCGACGGCGAGCGCCGTTGCGAGCAGCGTTCCGCCGATGCAGAAGCCGAGCGTGTTGATCTTGTCCGCGCGGCTGATTTCCTTCACGACGGCCATCGTGTCGATCACGCCCTGCTGCACGTAGTCGTCCCACGTCTTGTCAGCGATCGACTGATCCGCATTGCGCCACGACAGAATGAACACCTGCTGCCCCGATTCGAGCGCATGGCGCACGAGCGAGCCTTCCGGCGACAGATCGAGGATATAGAACTTGTTGATGCACGGCGGCACGATCAGAAGCGGCCGCGCGTAGACTTTCGGCGCGAGCGGCTTGTACTGGATCAGTTGCACGAGTTCGTTCTCGTACACCACCGCGCCTTCGGTCGTCGCGATGTTCTTGCCGACCTTGAAGCCCGATTCGTCCGACTGGGAAATCTTGCCCCGCTGCATGTCGCCGAGCAGGTTGAGCATGCCCTGACGCAAGCTCTCGCCCTTGCTCTCGATGAGCGCCTTCTGTGCTTCGGGATTCAGCGCGAGGAAGTTGCTCGGCGCGGCCATCGCGGCCCACTGCTGCACCGTGAAACGGATGCGCTCACGCGTCTTCGGATCGCTCTGGATCGCGTCGGCGAGTTCCTGCAGATAACGCGCGTTCAGCAGATACCACGCAGCGGTGAACGCGAACGCCGGCGTGGATTGCCACGCGGTGTCCTTGAAGCGCCGGTCTTTCAGCGCGGCGGCGTCGATGTTCTGTGCACTCGCCTGCTTGAGCAGCTCGGTCACGTCGCGCGTGTAGTCGCTTTGCAGTTGATGCAGTCGTTCCGGTGCAATGGCTGCCGTCGGAATCTTCGGGAGCGTCGGCAAGCCCTGCATCGCCGCGCCGAAGCCCGGCATGCTGCTCGCGAGCTTCGCGAATTCCGCCAGTCCGTTCATCTTCGCGATGTCCGGCATCTGCGGCATATTCGCGATGGTCGGGAACGCGCCGGCCAGGCCGTTCGTGAGTCCGCCGAGTCCCGGAAAAGGCAGAGCGCCCAGTCCGGGCATGGCCGGCGTCGCGCCATTCGATGAAAACGCGCTCGCGGCCTGATTCGTCTGTTCAGTGAATTTGGCCCATTGACCGGGATCGGCCACCGTTCGCCATGCGTTGAGCCATTGTTCGAACGCCTGCTGCACGCCAGTCGTATCGGCTGAAGGTTGTGCCGGAGTGCTGTCGGCCGTGCTGGAGCGGGAAGATGAAGAAGAAGTTTTGGAAGCCATACCCGCCTTTGACCTCTGAGTCTCGCAAGACTGATTGTGATGCAGGCATTGCCGGGCTTTCCTGACCAGCGCGCAGAGTTTGATGCGCCTTAAATTGCGCGTGGCAAGAGTGCCTTGCTACGCCGTGCCCGATTGAATGAATTCCGGGAACATTCTTGCTCTACGGTGTCGAGCATGTCAATGCTTCATCCGATTTTGCCGCAGTGCGATATTTTTATAATTATCGTTTTCCCCCATGAAAGAAAAGGCTTCGTCACGGGGGTTGAAATCGCGATTAAGGCACCGGCGGATTAATCGGCGAGCCAGATCATGGCGGCCATGCGCCCCGTCACGCGATCGCGACGATACGAATAGAAGCGCTCCGTCTCCGTCACCGTGCAATGCGCGCCGCCATGAATGCGCGCGGCGTCGATGCCGATGCCGGCGAGGCGCAAGCGCGCGAGTGCGTAAATGTCGGCGAGATACTTGTTCCCGCTGCCTGTCGAACGGAACGCGGCCACCGTGGCGTCGCGGCGGTCTGCGCTGCACGCAGCGGCGAACGCTTGCAGCACGTCCTCTCCGACTTCGAACGCGTTCGGACCGATGGCCGGCCCGAGATATGCGTTGAGCCGGGACGCCGATGCGCCCGCCAGCGCGGCCACCCGCTCGCCGGTCTTCTCGACGATGCCCCCCGCCAGCCCGCGCCATCCCGCATGCGCGGCGCCGACCGCGCGGCCGTCGTCGTCGCAGAAGAGCACGGGCAGGCAATCGGCCGTCATCACGACACACACGATGCCCGCGCGATCGGTGACGCTCGCATCGGCGTCGACGGGTGCGCCTGCGTCGATCACCGCGTGAGCGTCCTCGACTTGCGTGCCGTGGACTTGCTGCAGCCATGCGGCGTCGCGCGCACCGGTGAGCGCGAGCGCACGGCGGCGGTTCTCGCGCACCGCGTCGGGCGCGTCGCCGGTCGAAAGGCCAAGGTTCAGCCCGCCCGCGTCCGGCGCGCCGCCGTGATAAGGCGCAACGCTGACGCCGCCAGCCCGCGTCGTGACGAAAGCGCGAACGCGCGGCGACACGCGCCATTGCGGCCACAGGCAGTGCCGCGCTTCCAGCGGGGGCGCATCGGCGGTGCGCGAACCGGTCGAACTCTCGCTCATGCTTCGTCGTCCTCGTAATCTTCGTCTTCGTCCCAGTCGCCTTCGTCCTCGTCCGTCTCGTAGGCCTGGGCGAAGTCGTCGTCTTCGTCGAAATCGATATCCTCGTCGCGCCCGAAGCCGAGTTCGGCGGCGAGCGCGGACATATCGTCGGGCACGTCCGCGCGCCAGTGCACGTCTTTGCCCGTCAGCGGATGGATCAGCCCGAGCCGCCACGCATGCAGCGCCTGCCGCGCGAAGCCGTTCGGCAGCGGCGTCACAGAACGCTTGCCGCGCGCGTGTCCGTAAACCGGGTCGCCCAGCAGCGGATGGCCGACATGCGCGCAATGCACGCGGATCTGATGCGTGCGGCCGGTTTCGAGATCGCAATGGATGGCGCTGACCGGCTGGCCTTTCCAGAGCGCCCGGTCGATGGTCCTGAAATGCGTACGCGCGTGCTTGCCCGCCGCGCTCTGCACGACGGCCATGCGCGTGCGCTCGCGCGGATCACGGCCGATGGGCGCGTCGATCGTGCCGTCATCGCGCATGTTGCCCCAGACGAACGCGACGTAGCGGCGCTTCACCGTGCGCGCCTGCAACTGGCGCACCAGGTCGGTCTGCGCCTCGAGCGTGCGCGCGACGACCATCAGCCCCGACGTCTCCTTGTCCAGCCGATGCACGATGCCCGCGCGCGGCAGACCGGCCGCCGCGTCGCCGTATCGATGGAGCAGGCCGTTCAGCAGCGTGCCGCTCCAGTTCCCGGCCGCCGGATGCACGACCATGCCCGCCGGTTTGTTGATGACCACGAGTGCGTCGTCTTCATGGACGATATGAAGCGGCACCGGCTCCGGCGTGAAAGCCAGTTGCTCCGGCAGGAGATCGGGCACGAGCGAAATGGTCGCGCCGAGCGGTACCGACTGGCGCACTTTGGCGCGCGCCCCGTCGACGAGCACGCGCCCTTCTTCGATCCAGCCCTGCAGGCGGCTGCGCGAGAACTCTGGGAAAACCTTCGCGAGCACCTTGTCGAGCCGGTCGCCCGCGAGCGCGTCGGGAACGAGCGCGGTGCGCACGTCCCCGGACGATGCAGCCGGGTCCGTCACGCGCGCCGGTTCCGGCGAAGCCGCGTCGTCGGCCGTATTGCATCGGCTATAATCTTTGAGTTGATCTTTGGTACCACGAGTACTTGAGCGGGTCATTTGCAGAAGATTAGCGGGAAAGCTGCGGGAATGCGGAAGGTCAGCACGGAACCCGCGAGTCCCCGTGCTTCGACGTTGCCGACCGGGAAACATCGCGATCGACCGAACGGCATGCCGCGCGGTAGAGACTGCACCGGAATCACAGCTGGACACAGCTTCAATCAGCCAGTAACAGCCAGTATTAGCCAGGATAAGCAAGCACTGATGCGAGCCTTCAACACCATTCATCAATCGATGCGGCAATCGATCAAGTATCTGGCGCTGGCCGCGAGCGTCGCCGTCGTGGCGGCCTGTCACGGCTTGCCCGAGAAGACCGACGAAACCGCACTCTGGAACAACAACAAATTATATACGGAGGCCCAGGACGCGCTGTCGGGCAGCGACTGGGGCAAATGCGCCAAGTACTTCGAAGCACTCGAAGGGCGCGACCCGTTCGGTCACTTCGCGCAGCAGGCGCAGATCAACGTCGCGTACTGCAACTGGAAGGACGGCGAAACCGCCAACGCCGATCAGGCCATCGACCGCTTCATCCGGCTGCATCCGGATCATCCCGAGATTTCCTACGCGTACTATCTCAAGGGCATGATCCATTTCAACGACGACCTGGGTCTCTTCGGCCGCTTCTCCGGTCAGGACATGAGCGAGCGCGATCCGAAGTCGCTGCGCGAGTCGTATGACGCGTTCAAGGTCGTCGTCGACAAATACCCGCAAAGCAAGTACGCGCCGGACGCCGCACAGCGCATGCGTTACATCGTGAACGCGCTCGCGTCGCATGAAGTGCATGCGGCCGACTATTACTATCGCCGGGGCGCGTATGTTGCGGCGATCAACCGCGCGCAGCTCGCCATCCGCGAATACAAGAATGCGCCGGCAACGGAAGAGGCGCTGCACATCATGATGATGTCGTATCAGCGGCTCGACCAGCCGCAACTCGCCGACGACACCAAGCGCGTGCTCGCCGCGACGTTCCCCGACAGCCCGTATGTCACCGGCAAGCGCCGCGCGGGCGCCGACAAGCCGTGGTATCAAATCTGGTAAGAGTCGCGTAACGGCCGGCGCATTGCGTCGGCCTGTTGACAGGGCGTCGCGGAGGCCCTATTTTTTCGCTCAAAATTTTTCTCTTGAGCAACAAAATTTAGCAATCCTCACGTCAGTGTCAGGCATGGCAGCGGTGCTGCGCGCGCCTCAACTCGACGAAAACTAAAAGAGATCAGCATGGCCGCATCCTCCTTGCGCAACAAATCAGCTCCGGCGACGCAACCCAGGCTCACGCAGCGAGACGAGTTCCTCGATGCGATGGACCTGCTGCTTCCGTGGCCGCGCCTGTGCGCCATCGTCAAGCAGCACCGGCGCGATGGCGGCGAGCGCTTTCCCGCAGGCATCGAGCGCATGTTGCGCGTCTGTTTCATCCAGAGCTGGTTCGGTCTGTCGGATCGCGCTTGCGAGGATGCGCTCATCGACAGCCTCGCGTTCAGGCGTTTCGCGCGCATCGATGAAAAATGCCCGATCGCGCCTGACGCCCGGGCAATTCAGCAATTCCGGAGCGTTCTTCAGTCGCAGCAATCGGCGGCGGCGCTGCTGGCCGAGGTGAACGGCGTGATGGCGGCGAACGGTATTCGCATCAAGGCCGGCACGATCACCAATGCGCGTATCGTTGCGAACCTTTCGGCGGGTAACGACGAAGCGAGCGAGCGCGCGGCATCCGGCAATCCGCCACGAGAAGCGCGGAGCTACGGCGACGCATACGGCAGCCTTTCCATGCGTTTCAGGCAAGCGCCGGCGCGAGCGCCATCGACCACGGACGCGAGCGCGCGCGTCGCTCAGGCGGTCGCGAACATCGAACGCATCGCGACGGCCGCTAGTCGGCCAGTTCCACGGCGGAAGTCGGCGAATCACTGAAAAACGCGCGGACGACGTCCAGTTCACGCGTGCGCTTGAACGGCGGCAAGCTCTGCCAGATTCGCCGTCCGTAGGGCTTGTCGACGAGGCGCGTGTCGCAGATCATCAGCACGCCGCGGTCGGTTTCGGCGCGAATCAGGCGGCCTGCGCCCTGTTTGAGCGTGATGACCGCCTGCGGCAACTGATGCACCGCGAAGGGGCTCAGCCCTTTCTTCGTGAGCGCGTCGAGGCGGGCGGCGAGCACGGGATCGTCGGGCGGCGCGAACGGCAGCTTGTCGATGACGACGAGCGACAGCGCATCCCCTCTCACATCGACGCCTTCCCAGAAACTCTGGCTGCCGACGAGAATCGCGTTCCCATACGCGCGGAAGCGATCGAGCAGTTCGGTGCGGCTCGCATCGCCCTGAACGAGCAGCGGATTGTCCCAGCCGCGCCGCTCGATCACATCGCGCAGACGCGAAGCGATGCGATCGACCGCGCGGAGCGTCGTACACAGCACGAACGCGCCGCCACCCGCCGCCTCGATCACCGGCAACGCGGCTTCGAAGACGGCGTCGGTGAACTGCGGCGACGACGGCTGCGGGAGATTGCGCGGCACGTAGAGCAGGCCTTGCGACGGGTAATCGAACGGGCTCGGAAGCGTCATCGAGCGGCGCGCGTTCAGACCCATTTGCGCCGCGTAATGCGTGAAGTCGCCGCGCACCGACAGCGTCGCCGACGTGAAAATCCACGCGCGCGGCACGCCGGCGCGCTGTTTCGCGAAGATCGGCGCGACCGACAGCGGCGTCTCGTGCAGCTGAACGGTGTGCGAGAACACTTCGATCCAGCGCACCATCTCGTTCGGCTCTTCCTTCGCGGCTTCTTTCGCGATGTCCTCGTCCTCGACGACGGCGCGCTCCAGCGGCGTCGGCGGCGTGGTCCAGCCCGAGAGCTGGTCCTGCAACTCGCGCGCGCGGCGCACGAGCGCCTGCAGCGATTCCGCCCGCTCCGCATGCGATGACAGCGCCGCCGCGAGCGCATCGAGATGCGTTTCGAGCGTATCGAGCGCGTCGAACAGCGGATGCCCGTCGGGAAGCTGACCGAGCGAGAAGCGCGCCGAATCTTCCTTGAACGCGAGCCGCAAATCCCGTGCGGCGCGTTCCAGCGCGGCGCCGAGCTTGGTCCAGTCGGCCGCGTCGCGAGCGTGACTCAGACCTTCGGCGACGGTATCGCGGGCGAGTTCGAGCAGTTGCGTCGTCGAGAGCGTCTCGCCGAAGAAAAGCGTTGCGGTTTCCGGGAGCTGATGCGCTTCGTCGAAGATGATCGTGTTGGCCATCGGCAGGAGTTCGGCCATGCCGGTGTCGCGCAACATCACGTCGGCGAAGAACAGGTGGTGATTCACGACGACCACGTCCGCCTGCTGCGCCTCCTTGCGCGCCTGCATCACGAAGCAATCCTTGTAATGCGGGCATTCCTGGCCGAGACAGTTGTCGCGCGTGGACGTGACCATCGACCAGACGGGCGAGTTTTCGGGGACGCTTGCGAGTTCGGCTTTGTCGCCGGTGCGCGTGATCTTCGCGAAACGGACGATCTCCTGCAGATGCGACGTGTCCTGCCGCGACGGCAGGCGGCCGTTATCGGCGGTGCGCTCCAGATAATAGTGGCAGAGGTAGTTCGCGCGGCCCTTGAGCATCGCGACCGAGACGGGCACGGCGAGGGCATCGCGCACGGTCGGGATGTCGCGCTGAAAAAGCTGGTCTTGCAGATGCTTCGTGCCGGTCGAGACGATGACCTTGCCGCCCCACAACATGGCCGGGACCAGGTAGGCGTAGGTCTTGCCGGTGCCGGTCCCTGCTTCGACGATGAGCGTGTTCTCGCCGCCGTCGATGGCCGCTTTCGCGGTTGCGATGCCGACGTCGTCGGCGGGCGTCTCGTCGGGGGCATACGGCTTGTCCGATGGCCCGAGCTTGCGCGCGGGACGGCGCTGCGCTTCGAACATCGCGGGCTCGGGCATTGCGCGGCCGGACGCTTCCATCGCGGCGGCGACGGAGCGCGCCATTTCGATCTGCGACGCGCGCGGCCGATAGCCGTCGATCGCGCGCGCGAGCAGGCCTTCGGCGGAGAAGATTGCATCGAGTTCGACGCGGCGCTTGTCCGTCAGTGAGAACGGCGTGTTCGCGGCGTCGGGGGATGGGACGGGAGAGTTCAAAGGGAGCTCGATTCTGCGAATTCTGCGGATACCGCGGGTTGTGCAATGCGCCGCGCCGCCGGCGGCGCGTGCGGCCAGCGAGCGCGTGGCTCCGGCACGGCGCGAAGCGGCCTAGTGCGAGTCGGCGTCCAGCTGCAATTGCAGCAGGAGTATGGTGTCCTTGACCTTGAGCTTGCGCTTTTTGAGACGGCGCAATTCGAGATCGTCGATGCCGGACAGCTTGTCGATGAGCGTGTCCAGGCCGTGATGCTCTTCCTGCAACTGCGCGATTCGATCGCGGATCAGAGCGGCATCCGCGGCGGATTGTCGGGGTGCGTTCAATCGCTGCTGCATCCTCGCCTCCTGTCGACCGGACTTAGCGCTTTAGCGCTTAGTCCGGTCCCATGCAAAGCTGTTGACCGGACTTAGCGCTTTAGCGCTTAGTCCGGTCCCATGCATCGCCGTCGACCATCGCGCCGCGCCCTGCGGCGCTACTTTCCCTGCTGCTGCTGTTGCTGCTGCTGCTGTTGCTGCTTCAGCTGTTCCTGCTGCGCTTGCTGCGCCTTTTCCTGTTGCTTGCGCGCGGCTTCCTTCTGACGCGCTTCCACCTCGGCGCGATGCTGCGCAGCTTCCTGCTGCTTCTGCTCGAAACGTTGCGCCTTCTGCTCGCGCTCCTGCGCTTCGGCGACACCCCGCGCACGGGCTTCGTCGAGCTTCTTCTGGTAGTCGGCCTGCTTCCGGTCGTACGCGGCCTGATTGGCCGCACGCTGCGGCGCATCGGCGTCGCGCTGGGCGGCGGCCAGCGCATTCTGGCGCTGCTTGTCCTCGTACGCCTGCTGATTCGCCTTCTCGTTGGCCGCGCGTTGCGGCGCTTCGGCTTCGTATTGCGCCTGTTTCAACGCCGTTTGCCGATCGCGCTCCTTCGCGCGTTCGGTGCGCTGCTCGTCGTCGAGCGCGAGCTGTTCCTGGCGGATCTGCTGACGCGCTTCCCGCATTTCGGTGCGCGCATTGTCGAGACAGTGGTTGACGAAGAAAGCGCTGTAGCAGTTGTGCTGCTTCACGCCGTAGCGATAGTCGTTCTCCGATGTCCGCCTGTCGAGCGCCTTCTGGCGCCTGTCGTAGTCGGCTCGCAACGCCTCGTCGGGCTTGCCGGCGTCGCTCTCGGCCGCATCGGGCGACTGCGCCATCGCGGCGGTCGTCGAACTCGGCGCATTAGCCGTCTGCGCGATTACCGGCTGCGTCGCGAGCGCCAGAAGCGCGCCTATCGACGAAACGGCCAGCGCAATTCGCGGGGCCTTTGAAGAGCGAAAGTTGAGCAAATTGATGAACGGCAACGTGATAAGGAATCAGGTGCGCGAAGGGAAAAAAGGGGCTTGCGCGGTCCCGAAATTCTATCACCGCGCGCCGGAGCGCTCCGGCATTTATGGCAAAATGCCCCGCTCCAGCAACCCGGCCCATCGCTCGTCACAGCGTCCGGCGGCGCACAGAAGCGCACGCACGCGCGCATCCAGAAAAGCCCGGAGCATGCCCCGCCGCCGCTTCCCCGACGAGCCAGCAGACAGCGCAGAATCATGACGGAAACCGTAGCACTCAAGATCGTACAGCGCATCGCCACCGAACTCACCGTGCAGCCGCGCCAGGTCGCCGCCGCCGTGCAGCTTCTCGATGAAGGCTCGACTGTCCCGTTCATCGCCCGGTATCGGAAGGAAGTGACCGGCAATCTCGACGACACGCAACTGCGCACGCTCGAAGAGCGGCTCCTCTATCTGCGCGAGCTGGAAGACCGCCGCGCCGCGATCCTGCAAAGCATCGACGAGCAAGGCAAGCTGACCGCCGAACTGCGCGGCGCGATCGAAGGCGCCGACAGCAAGCAGGTGCTCGAAGACCTGTATCTGCCGTACAAGCCGAAGCGCCGCACGCGCGCGCAGATCGCCCGCGAGGCCGGCCTCGAGCCGCTGGCAGCGGCCCTGCTCGCCGACCCGACGCTCGATCCGCAAGCCGAGGCGTCGAAGTTCGTCGATGCCGAAAAAGGCGTCGCCGATACCAAAGCCGCACTCGACGGCGCCCGCGACATCCTTTCGGAGCAGTTCGGCGAGACGGCCGAGATTCTCGGCAGGGTGCGCGATTACCTGTTCAATCAGGGCCGCGTGATGTCGAGCGTCGTGGACGGCAAGCAAGGCGAGGAAGGCGAGAAGTTCCGCGATTACTACGACTACAGCGAGACCATCCGCACCGTGCCGTCGCATCGCGCGCTCGCGTTGTTCCGCGGCCGGAACGCGGGCGTGCTGTCCGTCAAGCTCGGACTCGGCGAGGAGCTGGACGCGCAGGTGCCGCACCCGTGCGAAGCGATGATCGCGCAGCACGTCGGCATCGCCAGTCGCGGACGCGCCGCCGACAAGTGGCTCTCCGATGTCTGCCGCTGGTGCTGGCGCGTGAAGGTGCAGCCGCACATCGAGAACGAACTGCTCACGCAGCTGCGCGAAGAAGCCGAGCACGAAGCCATTCGCGTCTTCGCGCGCAATCTCAAAGACTTGCTGCTCGCCGCCCCCGCGGGTCCGAAGGCCGTGATCGGTCTCGATCCGGGCCTGCGCACCGGCGTGAAGGTCGCCGTCGTCGATCGCACCGGGAAGCTGCTCGCCACCGATACGATCTACCCGCACGAGCCGCGCCGCGACTGGGACGGCTCCATCGCGAAGCTCGCGCGGATCGCACGCGCAACGCAGGCGGAACTGGTGTCGATCGGCAACGGCACGGCGTCGCGCGAAACCGACAAGCTCGCAAGCGAACTGATCGCGAAGCACCCGGATCTGAAGCTGCAGAAGATCGTCGTGTCGGAGGCGGGCGCGTCGGTGTATTCGGCGTCCGAACTGGCGGCGAAGGAGTTTCCGGCGCTCGACGTATCGCTGCGCGGCGCGGTATCGATCGCTCGGCGTCTGCAGGACCCGCTCGCCGAACTGGTCAAGATCGAGCCGAAGGCCATCGGGGTCGGTCAGTATCAGCACGACGTGAATCAGCGCGAACTGGCGCGATCGCTCGACGCGGTCGTCGAAGACTGCGTGAACGCCGTCGGCGTCGATGCGAACACGGCGTCCGTCGCCCTGCTCGCCCGCGTGTCGGGCCTGAACGCCACGCTCGCGCGCAATATCGTTGACTATCGCGACGCGAATGGGCCGTTCCCGTCGCGTGAGCACCTGAAGAAGGTCCCGCGTCTCGGCGACAAAACCTTCGAGCAGGCTGCGGGCTTCTTGCGCATCAACAACGGCGAGAATCCGCTCGACCGTTCATCGGTGCACCCGGAGGCGTATCCGGTCGTGCAGCGCATTCTCGCCAAGATCAACAAGCACGTCGGCGATGTGCTCGGCAAGCGCGAAGCCCTCGCGGGGCTGACGGCCGCCGAGTTCGTCGACGATCGCTTCGGCCTGCCGACCGTGCGCGACATTCTCGCCGAGCTCGAAAAGCCGGGCCGCGATCCGCGTCCCGAGTTCAAGACGGCGACGTTCCGCGAAGGCATCGAGAAAATCTCCGACCTCGCGCCGGGCATGGTGCTCGAGGGCGTCGTGACGAACGTCGCGGCATTCGGTGCGTTCGTCGATATCGGCGTGCATCAGGATGGTCTCGTGCACGTGTCGGCGCTGTCGACGAAGTTCATCAAGGACCCGCATGAAGTCGTGAAGGCGGGTCAGGTCGTGAAGGTCAAGGTGCTCGAAACCGATGTGAAGCGCCAGCGCATCTCGCTGACCATGCGCCTCGATGACGATTTCGCGCCCGCATCGGCGGGCGGCGGCGCGGGTTCATCGGCGGCGCGCGGCGGGCAGGATCGTCGCGGCGCCAGCGGCGGGCGCGATGCGCAGCGCAACCAGCGCCGGGAGCCGGAACCAGGCGGCGCGATGGCCGCGGCTTTCGCGAAGCTGAAACGGTAAGCGACTACGCTGACAATAAAAAACCCACGCACTTCGCAGTGCGTGGGTTTTTTGTTTGGTCGTCGCGGCGCTCAGATTTCGATCTTCGTCCCCAGTTCGACCACGCGATTCGCCGGAATACTGAAGAAGTCGGTCGGTTTCGCGGCGTTCTGATGCATCCACGCGAACACGCGTTCACGCCACACCGACATGCCGGGCAACTCCGTCGGCACCACGGTCTCGCGGGCCATGAAGAACGACGTGTCCATCAGCTCGAAAGTCATCGCGTGCGTGCGCGTGATCTGTTCGAGGACGGCCTTCACATCGGGCGTCTCGTTGAAGCCATACGCGGCCTTCACGAGGAAGAGACCACCCGACACGTCCTTCACTTCCAGCCGGTGCGCGTCGTCCACATAAGGAATATCGCGCGTGATGAAATTCAGGAAGATGGTCCGCTCGTGCAGCACCTTGTTGTGCTTCAGGTTGTGCAGCAGGCTGACGGGCACGAGCGAATCGCTGCCGGTCAGATAGATGGCCGTACCCGACACGCGATGCGGCGGGTGCGCAAGCAAGCCTTGCAGGAACGGCATCAGCGGAATGCCATCGGCGGCCGTGCGATCCTTCACGATCATGCGGCCCTTGTACCAGGTCATCAGCAGGAAAAAGAGCGCCCCGCCGATGCACAGCGGCAGCCAGCCGCCCTGCTCGATCTTCAAGAGGCTCGCGCCGAAGAAACCGATGTCGATGACGAGGAAGACCGCGATCATCGCGCCGACGAGAAAGCGGTTCCATCCCCACAGGTTCGTCATCACGACCGACACGAGGATGGTCGTCACGAGCATCGTCGCGGTCACGGCGAGGCCGTACGCGGCTGCCAGATTCTCCGAGCTCTTGAACCCGACCACGATGCACAGAATGATGAACAACAGCATCCAGTTGACGAGCGGGATATAAATCTGCCCGATCGCGAGGTCCGACGTATGCAGGATTTTCATGCGCGGCACGTAACCGAGCTGGATGGCCTGGCTCGTCAGCGAATACGCGCCCGAAATCACGGCCTGCGATGCAATGACGGTGGCGATCGTCGACAGAATCACGAGCGGCAGCAGCGCCCAATCCGGTGCGAGCAGAAAGAACGGGCTTTCGATGGCCTTCGGCGAGTGCATCAGCAGCGCGCCCTGGCCGAAGTAGTTCAGCAGCAGCGACGGCATGACGAACCCGTACCAGCCGTAGCGGATGGGCCTTACGCCGAAGTGGCCCATGTCGGCATAAAGCGCTTCCGCGCCGGTCAGCACCAGCACGACCGAACCGAGCACGATATACGCCTGGAGCACGTGCTCGGCCATGAACGAGACGGCGTAATACGGATTCAACGCGACCAGCACGCCCGGTGCGAGCACGATGTGATAGCCGCCCAGCACCGCGAGCGTGGCGAACCACACCAGCATGATCGGGCCGAAGAGCCTGCCCACGACCGCGGTGCCGTGACGCTGAATCCAGAACAGCATGACGAGGATCACCATCGTGATGGGAATCACGTAGGGCGAGAGCTTGGGCGCGGCGATCTCCAGCCCTTCGACCGCCGATATCACCGACATCGCCGGCGTGATGACCGCATCGCCGTAGAACATGCATGCGCCGAAGATGCCGAGCATCATCAGCACGCCCGACAGACGGCCCGGGTCTTTCACGCTGCGCAACGCGAGAGTCATCATCGCGAAGACGCCGCCTTCGCCGTTATTGTCGGCGCGCATGACGAAGAGCACGTACTTGATGGCCACCACAATCACGATGGCCCAGAACAACAGCGAGATGACGCCGAGGATGGAGGCTTCCGAAAGCGCGATGCCGTGTGTCGGGCTAAAGGCTTCCTTCAAAGCGTAGAGGGGACTCGTGCCGATGTCGCCGAAGACGACGCCGATGGCCGCGAGCGCAAGCGAAGGCAAAGGCTGTTTGCGCTCTTGCGCGTGAGTCAAGTTAGTCATAAAAGCGAGATATCCGTCCAGGGCGGAAGAAAACCGAACGCCATTCTATCTAACGTCGCACGCAAAAACGTCTGCCCGCATGTTGCTGATGCGCCACGAGAGACGCGAGTGAGAGTTTAGCATCGTGCCCCGTAAGCGTAAGCGGCGCGCGTGCGCACTCGCATCGCGGTCACGGTCGAACGCGGCCGGAAAGCAAAACGCCGTTGCGTCGGGAGACCACCCGGCGCAACGGCGCAGCGCATCGAACCAAAAAAGAGAACGCCGATGCCTTACACGCGGCCGTTCTGCGTGCCGCGCTTGATCCACGCGCCGAGGTTGTGCGGACGCACGGTGTCCCATTCCTCGAACGGCTGATGAATCCACGGATTCGTCTCGAGAAACTGCACGTGGTAGTCAGGCTTGACCTTTGAGCACGCCTTGTACCACAGCACCGCCGAGCGCACCGCCGTGATCGCCGGATAGCGCTCCTTCAGATGGTCCTGCACGCGCGCGAGCGTGACGCCGGAGTCGACGAGATCGTCGACGAGCAACACGTTGCCCGACAGTTCGCCACGCGTCATCGTGATGTACTGCGCGATGTCGAGGTCGCCCTGCTGCGTGCCCGCGGCCTCGCGATACGAACTCGTCGCGAGAATGGCGAGCGGCAGGTCGTAGATGCGCGAAAGCTGGTCGCCGACGCGCAAGCCGCCGCGCGCGAGACAGAGGATTTTGTCGAACTTCCATCCCGACTCGTGCACGTTCAGCGCGAGAAGTTCGATCAACCGGTGATATTCGTCCCAGTTGACCCAAAGGTTCTTTTCGTCGTTACGCGGGTCGGTCATCGCGATCATGGTGAGGCTCTTTCGATTGCATTAGTGCGGTTATATACGAAATGTGGCCGCATGAAGCGGCCACATTCTTTACAGCGTCCGTTCAGGCCGAGGCTCGGTGCCCTCAGACCTTGAACGGATGACGAAGCAGGATGGTTTCGTCGCGATCCGGACCGGTCGACACCATGTCGATCGGCACGCCCGCCACTTCCTGCACACGCGTGAGGTAAGCACGCGCGTTCTCGGGCAGGCTGTCCCATTGCGTGATGCCGACCGTGCTTTCCTTCCAGCCGCCGAACGTCTCGTAGACCGGCTCGCAGCGCGCCACTTCCGATGCGCCGCGCGGCAGGATGTCGAGCGTCTTGCCGTCGAGCGTGTAGCCGACGCAGAGCTTCACTTCTTCGAGGCCATCCAGCACGTCAAGCTTCGTCATGCACAGGCCCGTGATGCCGTTGATCTGGATCGAGCGGCGCAGCGCGGCTGCATCCAGCCAGCCGGTGCGGCGCGGACGGCCCGTGACGGAGCCGAACTCCTTGCCGACGGAGGCGAGCGTCACGCCGACAGGGTCCTGACGCTTGGGATTGTCCGCATCGTACAGTTCGCTCGGGAACGGGCCCGCGCCGACGCGCGTGCAATACGCCTTCGTGATGCCGAGCATGTAGTTGAGCTTCTGCGGACCGACGCCCGCGCCAGCCGTCGCGGCACCGGCCACGCAGTTGCTCGACGTGACATACGGATACGTGCCGTGGTCGATATCGAGCAGCGTGCCTTGCGCGCCTTCGAACAGCAGATTGCGGCCGGCGTGGTTTTCGTCGTACAGACGGCGGGAGACGTCCGTGACCATCGGCGCGAGACGGTCGGCGTAGCCGAGCATGGTGTCCAGCGTTTCCTGATAGTCAACTGCGGCCGCGCCGAGATATTGCGTCAGCACGAAGTTGTGGAAGTCGAGCGCTTCGCGCAGGCGTTCGGCGAAGAGCGGCGCATCGAACAGGTCCTGCACGCGCAGGCCGCGACGGGCAACCTTGTCTTCGTACGCCGGGCCGATGCCGCGACCGGTCGTGCCGATCTTGCCGGCGCCGCGCTTGGCTTCGCGCGCCTGGTCGATGGCAACGTGGTACGGCAGAACGAGCGTGGCGGCTTCGGAAACGAACAGGCGCTGGCAGACATCGATGCCCGCGGCTTCCAGTTCGTCGATTTCCTTGAACAGCGCCTGCGGAGACAACACGACGCCATTGCCGATGTAGCAGGCCGTGCCCGCGCGCATGATGCCCGACGGGATGAGGCGCAAGATGGTTTTCTTGCCGCCGATGATGAGCGTGTGGCCGGCGTTGTGGCCGCCCTGGAAGCGCACGACGCCCTGGGCATGGTCCGTCAGCCAGTCGACGATCTTGCCCTTGCCCTCGTCACCCCACTGGGTGCCCACCACGACGACGTTGCGCCCCGGGTTCACATTCACTGCACTGGCAGACATGTTGATTCGTTAGCTGGTTAAAAACGCATTTTACCTATGTTCGCGGCCGTTTCCGAGTTTTTCGGGATGCATGCCGCGATCAGGCCACGTTCGCGCGTGTCCTGGCGAAAAGTCCTCGGCGCTCAGGCACCGGAACGCTCTTCCACCGCCCATTGCCCGTTGCGCTCCACGAGCACGCGATCGAACGCGAACTCGTCGAGATCGTGTTCGTGGCCCGGCAGCGCCTGAATCACGACTTCGCCGGCATCGCGCAGCGCCGCGACGGCCGCGCGCAACGGTTCCTCATGCTTCCACGGCGCGAGGATGGCGCTGCCGCGTGCGTTGACGGGCGAGATGCGCGCCACTTCGCGCAGGTCGAGCGAAAAGCCCGTCGCGGGCCGCGCACGGCCATACGCCGAGCCGACATTGTCGTAACGGCCGCCGCGCGCGACCGCGTTCGGCACGCCGTTGACGTAAGCGGAGAACATCACGCCGCTGTGGTACGCGTAGCCGCGCAGATCGGCCAGATCGATCATCAGTTCGGCGCCGTCCGCGCGGGCGGCGAGAAACGCGAGATCGTCGAGCGCACGGGCGATCACCGGCAGATTCGGCAGACGCGCGCGCGCCATCTCGAGCACCGAGGCATCGCCATAGAGCGACGGCAACGCACGCAGCGCCTCGCGCGGCACGTGGCTAAGATGCGCCGTCAGTTCGTTGAGACGCGGCACGTCCTTGCTGGCAAGCGCGTCGTAGAGCGCTTCTCCGAGCGATGCCGCCGCCGGTTCCAGTTCAAGCAGCGCCGCGAGCACGCCCGCATGACACAAGTCGAGACGCACCTTCGACAACCCCGCGAGATGCAGCGAATCGAGCATCAGTTGCTGAATTTCGAGATCCGCTTCGAGTCCCGCGTGGCCGTAGATTTCGGCGCCGATCTGAATCTGCTCGCGCGTGGCGTGCAGGCCGCGCGGACGCGTATGCAGCACGACACCCGCGTAACAAAGACGCGTCACACCCTGCCGGTTCAGCAAGTGCGCGTCGATGCGCGAGACCTGCGGCGTGATGTCCGCGCGCAGGCCGAGCGTGCGTCCGGACAGTTGATCCACGAGCTTGAACGTGCGCAGATTGAGGTCGCTTCCCCCGCTCGTCAGCAGCGATTCGAGATATTCGAGCATCGGCGGCATGACGAGCTCATAGCCATACGAGCGAAACCGGTCGAGCAGGCGGCGGCGCAGCTCTTCGATCTTGCGGGCTTCCGACGGCAACACGTCGGCGATATTTTCGGGAAGCAACCAGGTGGACATCGATACGTTTCCTGCTTGGGCGCGCGGCGCTCGGCACGGCGCGCATTGGGCGGATAGAGACAAGATAGGCTAAATGGCGGAACACCGCCGGGCGCTGAGATCGGCAGACGGACTTACGTGGCGATCCACAACAGAATCAGCCCCAGCGCCATTGCGATCAACCCGCCGATGCGGATGTGATGCGGCGGCCGCTCGGCGATACGGCGAAACGTGTCGCGCCAGGCCGTGGGAAAGACGAAGGGAAACATGCCTTCGATAATGAGCATCAACGCAAGAGCGAGCAGTATCGTCTCGACCATGTTCATGGGAAGAAGGCGCCGCGCGATTGTTGGTTCACTTCGCGCGCGGCGCAGGTACGGTCAGCGTTTGGCTGCGGCAGCGGATGCGTCCGCACCGCCGTTCGGGCTTTTCATGAAGCGGAAGAAATCGCTGCTCGGATCGACCACCATCACGTCGCCCGGCTTGAACGTCTTCTTGTACGCCTCGAGGCTCTGATAGAACTGATAGAACTGCGGATCGCGTCCATATGCGTCGGCTGCGATGGCCGCCGCCTTGCTGTCCCCTTCGCCACGGATCGACTGCGCCTGACTATAGGCATCGGCGAGAATCTGCTGTTGCTCGCGTTCGGCATCGCCCTTGATCTTGTCGGCTTGAGCCGTACCCTTCGCGCGCTCGTTCGCCGCCGCCTGCTGGCGCGCCGCGATCATGCGCTTGTAGACGGACTCGGCCACCGCCGACGGAAAGTCGATACGCGTCATTTGCAGATCGACGAGCTGCACGCCGAATGCACCGGCCGCGCTTTCCACGGCCTTCAGCGCCTCGCTTTCGAGTGCCTGCTGGTTGCCGAGCGCATCGGTCAGTGAGCGGTTTGCGAACGCGCTCGCCAGTGCCGTCCGGGCAAGCGCGATCAAACGCTCCTGGGCGGTCTGCGTGTTTTTCTCGTTACTGACGAAGAGCTTGAGCGGATCGGCCACGCGATACTTCACGACCGTGTTCACCAGCACTTCGTTCTTGTCCGACGTCGTGAAGCGGTCCGCCCCGCTCTCGTCGATGGTGAGCGTGCGCGTGTCGATCAGCGTGAGCGTCTGAAACGGCGGCGGCAGCTTGAAGTGCAGGCCGGGACCGTCGAGGCGCGGGTTGCTGTCGCCATGAGCGGCAACGATGGCGGCGTGCCGTTCGTCGACGGTGAAGACCATCGACGAACCGATGAACAGCACGATGACGACTGCGACGACGAGCGCAATGATTCGATTCATGTTCGCGCTCCTTACTGCAGGTCGTCTTGACGGCTGCGCGAGCGGAACGCATCGCGCGAGCGCAGCGGGTCGCCACTGGCGGCACTGGCGCCGCTTGCGGGGCTTGCACCGCTTGCGGGCGCCGCCGTCGCGGGCGCGGCCGGCGCGGAAGCAGGCGCGGCGGCCTGCGGACGCACCTGCGCTTCCACGGCAGCCGACGCTGCGGCCCCCGTATTCGCCGCTGTGTCTTTCGCCTGCTGACGGTTCGCATCGACGAGCTTGTCGAGCGGCAGATAAATCACGTTATTGCCTGCCTTGCTATCCACGAAGACCTTTGTAGTGCGCGAGTAGATCTGCTGCATCGTGTCCAGGTACATGCGTTGACGAATGAGCGCCGGCGCCTTCGAGTATTCCGCGTAGACCTCCTTGAAACGCTCGGCGTCGCCCTGAGCCTGCGTGACCTCGCGATTGCTGTACGCAGTGGCTTCTTCGACCATCTTCGCGGCATCCGCCTTCGCGCGGGGCAGCAGCTGATTCGCGTAGGCCTCGGCGGTATCGCGGGCGCGTTCGTTGTCCTGCCGCACGCGCGATGCTTCTTCGAACGCCGCCTGCACCTGAGTCGGCACCTGCACGCTCTGCACGGTGACGCCCGTCACTTGCAGGCCGGTACGATAGGCGTCGAGCGAACGCTGGATGGATTCGGTCAGCCGCGGACGAAGTGCTTCGCGGTCCTTGTAAAGCAGGTCGTCGGTGGTCGCGGCGCCAGCGATTTCACGGATCGCAGCCTGCCCCGCCTCGGTGACGCTCTGGTCGGGATCGACGTTGCGGAACAGGAAGTCGGTCGGCGATTTGATCTGATACTGCACGGCGAAGCGCACGTCGAGAATGTCCGCTTCGTTCGTGAGGAGCGATGCATCGCGCACATTGCCTTGCGACAGCGCCGCGCCGCGCCCGATTTCGACGGAGCGCACCTGCGACGTATCGACGATGTCGTGCGACTGGAACGGGTACGGCAGGCGCCAGTGAATGCCTTGCGTCACCGTCTGCCGATACTGCCCGAACTGCGAGACCACGGCGACGTGTCCATCCTGGACGACGAACACGCCGCTGCCGAGATAGATCGCGATCAGCACGCCAATGACGATGCCCACGCCGATGCGCGTGCCCCGTCCGTTGTCGCGCGGCATGCCGCCGTTCGGCTTGCGGCCGAAAATGCCCGCAATCCGGCGATTGAATTCGCGCCACATTTCATCAAGATCCGGCGGGCCTTCTTCCTTGCCGTTACCGCGCTTGCCGTCTTGCGGGCGCTTGGAATCGTTCTTGACGCCGTCGCCCTCGCCCCGCCCCCAGCGCGGATCGTTGATCGAAAAGACGGCATGCATGCGCTGCCTGTTAGTCCGCTCGTTGTAATCGTTCACTCGGTGATTCACCATTAGACAGCCGGTTCGATGCCGCGGGTCATGCGGAGCAGTTCAGTGTCCGTGTTCGGGAACCTTGTGGCCGTCACGTTCTCCGGCTGGCCGGTGGTCTTCCGGCTGCGCGTTCGCGTCGTGTGTCTCGTTCGGCCCGGACTGCGTGGATTGCGTGGCTTCTGAGGCCTGTGCCGGCTCGCCGGTTTCGGCCAATACGCTCGGCATGCTTTCTTCGGGTTCGCCTGCTTCCGCTGAAGCGATTTCGGCGATGGCGGCGCGCAGTGCGTCGAGTCCCTGACCCGTGCGTGCGCTCAAAAAGACGCGCGAAATATTACCATACTCATCCCTTTCAACCGCCTCGCCGCGGGCCGCAAGTTCGGGCACGGCGTCGATCTTGTTGAAGACGAGAATCTGGCGAATCGAGTCCGCGCCGATGCTGCGCAACACCTCGTTCACCTGATCGATCTGATCGAGGCGCACGGAGCTGGAGGCATCCACCACGTGCAGCAGCAAGTCGGCGTGGATGGTTTCCTCGAGCGTCGCGCGAAACGCCGCGACGAGCTGGTGCGGCAACTCGCGGATGAAGCCCACGGTATCCGACACGACGACATGGCCCGCCTCTTCGCCGAGAAACACGCGGCGGGAGGTGGTGTCGAGCGTGGCGAACAACTGGTTCGCGGCATACGCCTGCGCCTTGGTCAGCGCGTTGAAGAGCGTCGACTTACCCGCGTTCGTATAGCCGACGAGCGACACAGACATCGTCTGGTTGCGCTCGCGCTGCCGGCGCTGAGTGCCGTGCTGGCGGCGCAGCTTCGCAAGACGCGTCTTTAGCGCCTTGATGCGCTCGCCGATCAGCCGGCGGTCGGTTTCGAGCTGCGTCTCGCCGGGACCGCGCAAACCGATCCCGCCTTTCTGACGTTCGAGGTGAGTCCAGGCGCGAATCAGCCGCGTGGACAAATACTGCAATTGCGCGAGTTCGACCTGCAGCTTGCCTTCATGGCTGCGCGCGCGCTGCGCAAAGATATCGAGGATGAGACTGGTGCGATCGACCACGCGGCGGCTCAACGCAAGTTCGAGATTGCGTTGCTGCGCGGGTGCGAGCGCGTGATTGAAGATTACGAGTTCGACGTCGTTCGCTTCGCAGGAAAGGCGCAGTTCTTCGACCTTTCCGCTGCCAATGAACATTTTGGCGTCCGGACTGGACCGACGGCCGGTGAGCGTAACGGCAGGATGGGCGCCCGCACTTTCTGCGAGCAGGCTGAGTTCTTCGAGGCTGGCTTCGAAATCGATCTTGCCGAAGTCGATGCCGACGAGCGCTGCGTTAATCAAATTATGTCTGGATAATTTTTGAAGCGACCGGCGAGTTGCGCAATATTCGAATTCGGAATGGCAACGGCGCGCCGGCCGCAACGAGGTTAGGACGATTCAGCGTCCGGGTGGAAATTCACCGGGCGAGCCGGCACGACCGTGGAAATGGCGTGCTTGTAGACCATCTGGGTGACCGTATTCCGGAGCAACACGACGTACTGGTCGAACGATTCGATGTTCCCTTGAAGCTTGATGCCGTTGACCAAATAGATCGACACCGGCACGTGCTCTTTACGCAGTGCGTTCAAAAACGGGTCTTGTAACAATTGCCCTTTGTTGCTCATAGCAAACTCCGTGTTTTTTGCAGGTTAGAAGTATTGTGACGAAGAAAAAGAGATCCGCCGACAATCGCTACACTATAGCCGATTTTCGTTTCCGCACCAGACCGGCCATTCGGCCAACCGGCCCGAAACACTTGGCTCCGCGGCAGTTACTCTTTGTCCGCGTAAGGGTTCTTGCTCGAGCGAAACTCTATGCGCAATGGAGTGCCGGCCAGCCCAAAAGTTTCGCGGAAGCGCCCTTCCAGATACCGCTTATAGGTATCGGTGACTGCATCCAGCGCATTGCCGTGCACGACGATGATCGGCGGATTCTGCCCGCCCTGATGCGCGTAGCGCAGCTTCGGCCTGACCGGCCCGCGGCGGCGCGGCTGCTGAAACTCCACGGCTTCGATCAGCGCGCGCGTGAGCTTCGGCGTCGGCAGCTTCGCCATCGCGGCGGCATAGGCGTCGTCGACCGATTTCATCAGCGCGCCGATGCCGGTCTTCTCCAGCGCCGAGACGTAGTGAAATTTAGCAAAGTCCAAAAACTTGAGCTTGCGCGTGAGATCGGCCTTGGTGCGCTCGCGCACATGCGAATCCAGCCCATCCCACTTGTTCACGCCGACCACGAGCGCGCGTCCCTGTTCGACGACGAAACCCGCGATATGCGCATCCTGATCGGAGATGTCCTGCTGTGCGTCTAGCAGGAGAATCACGACGTTGGCATCCGAGATCGACTGCAGCGTCTTCACCACCGAGAACTTCTCGATCGCTTCGAACACTTTGCCGCGGCGACGCAAACCCGCCGTGTCGATCAACGTGTATTTGCGGCCTTGCCGCTCAAAATCAACATAGATCGAATCGCGCGTGGTGCCGGGCATGTCGAACGCGATCACGCGCTCTTCGCCGATCAGCGTATTGACGAGCGTCGACTTGCCGACGTTCGGCCGCCCGACGATCGCGATCTTGACGCCGTGCTGCGCCTTTTCTTCCTCGCTTTCTTCCGGCTGACCGGCATAGGCGATGTCGAGCGCGTCGTTGATCATCTCGCTGACGCCGTCGCCGTGCGCTGCGGAGATGGCGCGGGGATCGCCGAGACCGAGTTCATAGAAGTCCGACGCGACCGCCGTGTACTTCATCCCTTCGGCCTTGTTGACCACCAGGAAGAGCGGCCGGCCGGTCTTGCGCAGATAGTCGGCGATGGACTTGTCCTGCGGTGCGAGCCCATTGCGTCCATCGACGATGAACACGACGACATCCGCTTCTTCGACGGCCTGCCGCGTCTGACGCGCCATCTCGTGCAGGATGCCGTCCTTCGCGACCGGCTCGAAACCGCCCGTATCGACGACGAGATACGGACGTTCCCCGCCCACGCGCCCTTCGCCGTAGTGGCGGTCGCGCGTGAGACCGGGCAGATCGGCGACGAGCGCGTCGCGCGAGCGCGTCAGCCGGTTGAAGAGAGTCGATTTCCCCACATTGGGGCGCCCGACGAGGGCAATCACGGGTTTCATCAGAGTTTGTTCACAGTTGAACGCAGGCGATGTGCGAAACGCGCGGGTCGGCGTCTTCGCCGCTTGCGCCGCGAGAATGGCTGCGCTTGTCGAAAATTAGCATGGATTCGGCCCGCCGCTTTGCAGCGCACGCCGCTGTCAGGCGCCGGCGCCGTGAATCGGCCGGTGCCGTGCGCGGGCTCTTGTTGCGCGGCATCGCGCGCCTTGTTCTTTCATGCCCGGCTGAGCGGGCTTTCTTGTCGAGCGCGAACGGATGTCGCGCCCTCGTTCTGCAACCCGTTCGGGGTCTCGGCGCCACGGGCGCCGGTCTTTCCGACTGCGCTTCGTCCCGCGAAGGACGAAGCGCTGCGTGACGCTTACTGCGGACGGAAGCCGTACAGCGCGCCATCGTGCGTCTGCACGACGAGCGTGTTGCCCGCCAGCACCGGCGCCGCGGTGATCTGGCTGCCATCGGTCGGCGCGCGGCCGACGATCTCGCCGTTGTCCACGCTCAGGAAGTGCACGAAGCCCTTGTAGTCGCCGACGACGACGGCGCGGCCCAGGATGAACGGCACGCTGACCTGACGGCTCTTCAGCTTGTCGTTCTTCCAGATGGGCGCGCCATCCGATGCGCGGAACGCGTTGACCACCGACCAGTCGTCGCCGGCCGCGACGATCTGCTCGTCCTGCGCGAGGCCGCTATCGCTCGAGAAGTTCTTTTCCCAGACGGGACGGCCCGAGTTCGCATCGAAGCAGCCGATCTTGCCCTGGAACGTCACCGCGCAGGTTTGCGCGCCGACGAGACCCGGCGCGCCGGTCACGTCGTTGATGCGTTCCACTTCCGTCACACCCTTCGGATACGACACCGGCGCTTGCCAGTACGCATCGCCCGTTTGCAGATTGATCGCCGCGAAGTTGCCGCCCGGGAAGCCCGCGAGCACCGCCTGATTGCCGGCGAACGTCATGCCTGCTGCCACGCGCAGATTCAGCGGCACGGCGCGCAACTGGAATATCCACTTCTGCTCGCCGGTCTGCGCGCTGAACGCGATAACCTTGCCGTCGATGGTCCGCACGACCACGAGGTCGTTGCCGACGAGCGGCGGCGAAATGATTTCCCCCGGCGCCGTGGCCGTCCACAATTGCTTGCCGTCCGGTCCGAGCGCGTAGACCGAGCCCTTCAGGCCGCCGACGGCCGTCAGGTTGCCGTCGCTTCCGACACCCGCCGAGAGATCGTCCTTGAGTTTCGTGCGCCAGACTTCCTGGCCGGTCTTCGCGTCGATCTTCGCGACGGTGCCGTTCTCGCCCGCGGCGAAGACCGCATCGCCCACGGCGACCGGAGCGAACAGATAACGGCCGGCCTTGCCGACACTCGCTTTCCATGCCTGGGTGACGTTGAGCACCGGCTTGATGTTGACGAGCGGTGTCGGCACGCGGCGCTCGTCCTTGGTGGACGCGCAGGCGGCCAGCAGGACGGTCATCGCGCAGGCGAAGGGCACGGCGTAGCGTTTCAAATGAATCATCGGTGGACGCAACATGAATGGGTGAATTCGGTTGACCGGCGCAGCCGCGTTTTCGCTCGATGGCGATGCGCGGCGCGGCGGCTTGATTGGCGAAATTGCGTTGGCGCTTGCACGAGGTGACGGGCGGAACCGCCGCTCGTCAGCGATCAGCCGCCAAGCGCATCGAGCTTGAACTCGATCAGTTGCCGCGTGGCCGTGTCGTTCTTCGGCAACGTGTCGAGCGCCGTCTTGTAGGCGGTGCGCGCGTCGTCGCGCTTGCCTTGCGCCGCGAGAAGATCGCCTCGGCGGTCGGCGACGACGCCCTTGAACGCATCGAGCGGGGCGTCGGCGAGCAGCTTCAGGCCGGCGTCGTAGCTCTTTTCGTCAAGCAGGATCAGCGCCATGCGCAGCTTCGCGATCTGCTTGTACTCGTCGTCCTTCGCGTGGTCGATGGCCCACTGCAGTTGCGCCTTCGCGCCGGCTGAATCGCCCGCCGCATAGAGCGACTTGGCCGCCGCGAGCGCCGACATTTGCGCGTACGCGGTGCCGCCGAACTTGTCTTCCATGTCCGACGCCACACGCGCGACGAGCTTCTGATCGTTGCCGTTCGCGGCTTGCTGCAGCCGGTCGTAGAGCACAGAAGCCTCGGCCGCCTGACGGCGCTGCCAGTAATTCCAGCCGTTGAAACCGGCCGCAACGACGAGCGCCACGAGCACGATCCACGTCGTGGCGTTACCCCATTTGGCCCACCAGGCCTTCACACTTTCCAGTGATTCTTGTTCGTCGTGGTAACTCATCGTCCAGCTATTCCTTCCTGCGTCTCATTGCTCATCCTGAGCGTTGCGCGATGGCGGGATCGAACCGATCTCCACGATGCGCGCGGCTCTTGATCCGATCGATGCCTGTTTGTCAGGCGTCCTCGTCGGCGGATGCAACCATCGCATTGATTAGGTATTCGGTCAAGTCTTCCGCCGGAACGTTCACTTGCTCGTTCTTTTGCGCATCGGCCGTTTCGTCGCCGGTGCGGCGCAGCGGCTTCACGCCGATCATCCCCTGCGCGAGCTCGTCTTCACCGAGCACCACGGCGAACGCCGCGCCGCTCGCATCCGCCTTCTTCATCTGCGACTTGAAGCTCGCGGGTGCGCCATCCGGGCTGCAGTGCAGAACGACGTCCAGCCCCGTGTCGCGTAGCCGCTCTGCAACGATGAACGCGTGCTCCGCCGCCTTCTCTCCTTGATGCACGACGTACACGTCGGTGCCTTCGGCTTCCGGCACGAGATTCTCTTCCTTCAGCAGTTCGAGAATGCGCTCGACGCCCATCGCCCAGCCGCACGCCGCCGTCGGCTTGCCGCCCAGTTGCTCGATGAGCGGATCGTAGCGGCCGCCGCCCGCCACCGTGCCTTGCGCGCCGAGCTTGTCGGTGACCCATTCGAACACGGTGAGGTTGTAGTAGTCGAGGCCGCGCACGAGACGCGGATTGACGGTGAACGGAATGTTGTTCGCCTTCAGCAGACGCTGAACGCCGTCAAAGTGCTTGCGCGACTCCTCGCCCAGAAAATCGACGAGCTTCGGCGCGTTCTGCGCGATGTCCTGCATCGCCGGGTTCTTCGTGTCGAGCACGCGCAGCGGATTGGTATAGAGACGGCGCTTCGCTTCTTCGTCCAGCGAATCGGCGTGCTTTTCCAGATAGGCGATCAGTTCCTTGCGATGCGCCGCGCGCTCTTGCGCCTGACCAAGCGAATTCAGTTCGAGGCGGATACCGGTGAGGCCGAGGTCGTCCCACAGGCGCTGACACATCATGATGATTTCTGCGTCCGTATCCGGACCGGCAAAGCCGAGCGCTTCCACGCCGACCTGATGGAACTGCCGATACCGTCCGCGCTGCGGACGCTCGTGGCGGAACATCGGGCCGATGTACCACAGGCGCTTCGGGCCGTCGTACAGCAGATTGTGTTCGATGGTCGCGCGCACGACGGCGGCCGTGTTCTCGGGACGCATCGTGAGGTGCTCGCCGTTGAGCGCGTCGGTGAAGCTGTACATCTCCTTCTCGACGATATCGGTCACCTCACCGATGCCGCGCGTGAAAAGCTGCGTATGCTCGACGATCGGCGTGCGAATGTTCTGATAGCCGTATGCGCGCAGCATCGACTTGACGGTGCTTTCGAAGAAGTCCCACAACGCGGCATCCTGCGGGAGGATGTCGTTCATGCCCTTCACGCCGCTCAGCTTCGGAAGCCGTTTCTTCTGTTCAGTCATCTGTTTTTAAAGTGATGCCGCGGACGTCTCGACGCGCTGGCCGTAAGTGCGCTCGACGTAATCGCTAACGATTTGCTGGAATTCCTCGGCGATGCGCTCGCCGCGCAGCGTCTTGACCTTCACGCCGTCGATAAACACAGGCGCGGCCGGATTCTCGCCCGAACCGGGCAGGCTGATGCCGATATTCGCGTGCTTCGACTCGCCCGGCCCGTTGACGATGCAGCCCATCACCGCGACGTGCATCTTCTCGACGCCGGGGTACTGGTCGCGCCATTCAGGCATCGAGTTGCGCAGATACGTCTGAATCTGCGACGCCAGTTCCTGAAACAGCGTGCTCGTCGTGCGGCCGCAACCGGGACACGCGATGACCATCGGCGTGAACGACCGCAGGCCCATCGTCTGCAAGATTTCTTGCCCGACGACCACTTCGCCCGTCCGCGCGCCGCCCGGCTCCGGGGTCAGCGAGATCCGAATGGTGTCGCCGATGCCTTCCTGCAGCAGCACGGAAAGCGCGGCCGTCGAAGCCACGATGCCCTTCGAGCCCATGCCCGCCTCGGTCAGCCCGAGATGCAGCGCGAAGCTGCAGCGCTTCGCCAGTTCGCGATACACCGCGATCAGGTCCTGTACGCCGCTCACCTTGCACGAGAGGATGATCTTGTCGCGCCCGAGTCCCAGTTCGACGGCGCGTTCCGCCGAGCCGACCGCCGACTGGACCAGCGCTTCGTACATGACGCTCTGCAAGTCCCACGGCTTCGCGCGCGCGGCGTTTTCGTCCATCATGCGCGCGAGCAGGTCCTGGTCGAGACTGCCCCAGTTCACGCCGATCCGCACCGGCTTGTCGTACTTGATCGCGGCTTCGATCATCTGCGCGAATTGCGTGTCGCGCTTCGCGCCCTGGCCGACGTTGCCGGGATTGATTCGGTACTTCGACAGCGTCTCGGCGCAAGCGGGATAGTCGCGCAGCAGCAAATGGCCGTTGTAATGGAAGTCGCCGACGAGCGGGACGGTCACGCCCATGCGATCGAGCTGCTCCCGGATGTGCGGCACGGCTGCCGCCGCTTCCGGCGTGTTCACCGTGATGCGCACGAGTTCGGAGCCGGCCTGTGCGAGCTCCTTGATCTGGATCGCGGTGCCGATGGCGTCGGCGGTGTCGGTGTTGGTCATCGACTGGACGCGCACCGGCGCATCGCCGCCGATCGTCACCAGCTGGCCGCCCCAGCGCACGTCCACCGCATGCGACGAACGGCGCGGCAGCGGACCGCCGAAGACCGGATCGGTCGAACAAATCTTGCTGCTAATCAGGGATTGAGCTTCGGATTGCATCGAAAAACCCTTTGGCAACCGGCGCGCTGCACGCGCAGCGACCGTCGCTTGGTTTGAACCTCAAACGGGCGTCACAGCCGAACCGTGACGCCCCTCGTTTTTCCGCACGCTGAATCACCGACGCCGGCCGGCTCTGCCTGCCTGTCAGGGCAACGACAGGCGCGCGACGTTTCCGCGTGCGCCGGAATACTTCTTTGCATCGACGGGCTGATCGTCGATCGACAGCGATTCGACGCCCTTCGCATTCCCGACGGTCACCCGGAACGGCGCCTCGCCCTGCACGCGCTGCGCGCTGCCCGCGCGAACCAGACCGGAGAACAATTCCTTGCCGTCCTTGCTGCGCACGTTGAACCAGCTGTCTTCCTTTACCTTCAATTCGATGGCGTTCGCGCCCGTGCCCACGCTTCCGACCGTCGGAGCCGATGCCGCCGCAGCGGATGCCGGCGCCGCAGCCGCCGGCGCAGCCTTGACGGTCGATGCCGCAGCCGCCGCGCTCGCGCCCTGCACCGCTGCAATCGTCGACGACGACGCCGGCAACGCGTTCGTGCCGAGCGGTCGTGGCATCGGCTGTTCGCCGGGCGCTGCGGCCACCTCGGGCAACGATGCCTCGCCGGTATTCGCCGCCGCTGCTTCATCGGGCGTCGCGACTTGCGACGCGGCGGGCTTGTCGCTGGACATCGCTGCAGGAGTCGCACTCGACTTCAACCGGGCGAGCCACGCCGACGAATCCCCGCCGGTATGCCACATCGCGAGCGCCGCCAGCGCCACGACGATGGCCGCTACGCCCCACAGCCACGAACGCTTGCGGCCGGAGGAACTGCCGAGCGGCACCGAGACGCGCCCCCGCGGCAAGCCCGCTCCCGACGACGCCGGCACCTTCAGATTGTGTTCCACCGGCACGCCGTCACGGCGAAACGCCTGCGTGAACGGCGTCGGGTCAGCGCCCAGAACCTTCGCATAACTGCGCACGATGCCCGCCGCGAACGTACGGTCCGGCAAGTGGCTGATATCGCCCTCTTCGAGCGCCGCCAGCTTTTGCGGCGACACTTTGAGGCGCGCCGATACATCGTCGATAGACCACGCTTTCGCGTGCCGGAGCTGCGCGAGACGCGCGCCGACTGCCTGCAGCGAGTCCAGGGGCCCCGCCTGGCGCTCGTCCGATGCCGCCCCGTCGACTCGCGTCCGGCCATCCTGTTGAGTGGCAGACAGATCGCCGGTATGACTGCCGAAAGGCGTCGGGTGTTGCGGCTCACTCATCCCAAATTCCTCGCATCGAATCTTTTATATAGCGCTGCTGCGCCGTGAAGTGCAAAAAGCACTGAACGATACAACTCCGGCGCTGTTGCAGACCGCTTTATAACAAAATGTTCGGCTTTGCGCGCCCTGTGGGGCGCTTGCTTCGTTGTTATTTATGGACTTCGTTGTAGCGACACGCCAGTGCCGGCTAGCATGCCCGACGGTGCGTCCAGGAACGCGCCGCCGTCAGACCGCGCGCACCTCGATCACCTTGCCGCCCGCGCGATTCGTGCGCTCGGCGAGCCGCGTCCGGTCCTGCACCGCACCGGCGAGCTGGCCGCAGGCCGCGTCGATATCGTCGCCGCGCGTCTTGCGCACGGTCGTGACGATGCCCGCGTCGATCAGAACTTGCGCGAACCGCTTGATCTGCTCGTTCTTCGACCGGGTCAGGCCCGACTCGGGGAACGGGTTGAACGGGATCAGGTTGAATTTGCACGGCACGTCGCGCGTGACGGCGAGCAGTTCGCGCGCGTGCGCTTCGGTGTCGTTCACGCCGTCCAGCATGCAGTATTCGAACGTAATGAAATCACGCGGCGCGACCTTCAGATAACGCTGACACGCGGCCATCAACTCGCGCAGCGGATACTTCTTGTTGAGCGGCACCAGCATGTCGCGCAACGGATCGTTCGGCGCGTGCAGCGATACCGCGAGCGCCACCGGCAGGTCCGCCGCGAGGCGGTCCATCATCGGCACCACGCCGGACGTGGACAGCGTGACGCGCCGGCGCGAGAGGCCGTAGGCGTTGTCGTCGAGCATCAGGCGCATGGCCGGCACGACGGCGTCGTAATTCAGCATCGGTTCGCCCATGCCCATCATCACGACGTTCGTGACGACGCGCTCGCCCTTGCCCGGCCCGCCGACTTCGCGGCCGAGCGACTTGCGCAGGGCGAACTCCGCCATGCGCAACTGGCCGATGATTTCCGCGGTCGTCAGATTACGGGAGAAACCTTGCTTGCCGGTGGAGCAGAACCGGCAGTTGACCGCGCACCCCGCCTGCGACGAGACGCACAGCGTTCCGCGCGTTTCTTCGGGAATGAACACGGTTTCGACCGCGTTGCCGTTGCCGACGTCGATCAGCCACTTGCGGGTGCCGTCGGAGGAAACGTGGTCGCTTATGATGCCGGGCATCGCCAGCGTGGCGCGGCCCTTGAGTTTTTCGCGCAGCGATTTCGCGAGATCGGTCATGCCGTCGAAATCGTCGGCGCCGAACTGGTGGATCCAGCGCTGCAATTGCTTGGCGCGAAACGGCTTTTCGCCGAGGCTGCCGCAGTAAGCGACCAGCCCGGCGGCGTCGAGATCGAGAAGATTGACGGTGGTGCTGCTCGTCATGTCGAGTTCTGCCATTTACAGATTGCGAAGCCCGGACCGGTTGCATCAACCGGGTCCGGGACCGTTCGCGCCAATTCCTGCTTTGTGACAACTATTTCTGCGTTGCGGCGCGATGACCGCGCGATTGGTCCGGCGCGGCGACCAACGCTTGGATCGGTTTGCCGACCGGCGTGCGATCGGCGTTGCGATTAACGCGAGTAAACGTTCACTTCCGGGAAGAAGAACGCGACTTCCTGACGTGCCGTTTCCGGAGCGTCCGAGCCGTGCACGGCATTTGCGTCGATGCTGTCGGCGAAGTCAGCGCGGATCGTGCCCTTCTCGGCCTTCTTCGGATCGGTCGCGCCCATCAGGTCGCGATGCTTGGCGATTGCGTTTTCGCCTTCCAGCACCTGAATGACGACCGGGCCGGAGATCATGAATTCCACGAGGTCCTTGAAGAACGGACGTGCGGCGTGCACGGCGTAGAACTTCTCAGCGTCGGCGCGCGACAGATGAACCATGCGCGACGCGATGATCTTCAGACCAGCGTTCTCGAAACGGCTGTAGATCTGGCCGATAACGTTCTTTGCCACTGCGTCCGGCTTGATAATCGACAGGGTGCGCTCGATCGCCATGAAAAACTCCAAAAAATGAACGGTTTACGGATTAAAACGAATCGACAATTGTAGCACGAACCAAGGTATGATTGCGATTGAAACCTTACGGCGCCGTAAGCATCAAAGGTGCAAGGACCGCCCCGCGTGAAAGGCAGCGCCAGGCATTGAATTCGGCACGGGCCGCAGCCATATTCGAGCCGGTTATGGCGGGAAGCAAGCGCCGCGAATCCTAAGAATGGCTTAAGTCCGCGACCCTATCATTGACGTGTGACGCATATTGAAGCAGGACCAACGAAGACAATTGGAGCAAGGAGAAACCATGAACGAATCACCCTACAGCTTTGGCCGTAACGGCAGCGTCACCTCGGTGGAGGTGCGCAACAAGGTGCTGCGCAATACTTACTGGCTGCTCGCGCTGTCGATGCTGCCGACGGTTCTCGGCGCCTGGGTCGGCGTGGCGACGGGCTTCTCGCTGTTCGCCGCCACGAGCCCGGCGATGAGTTTCATCGCGTTCCTGGCCATCGCGTTCGGCTTCATGTTCGCGATCGAAAAGACGAAGGACAGCGGCATGGGCGTCGTCGTCCTGCTGGGTTTCACGTTCTTCATGGGCCTCATGCTCTCGCGCCTGCTGAGTTTCATCCTCGGTTTCTCGAACGGGCCGCAGCTCATCATGATGGCGTTCGGCGGCACCGGCGTGATCTTCGCCGCAATGGCGACCATCGCCACGGTCAGCAAGCGTGACTTCTCGGGCCTCGGCAAGTGGCTGTTCATGGGCGTGCTGGTGATCCTGCTGGCGGCGTTCGCGAACATCTTCCTGCAACTGCCGGCGCTGATGATGACCATCTCGGTGCTCGCCATCGTGATCTTCTCGGCGTACATGCTGTTCGACGTGCAGCGCGTCGTGAACGGCGGCGAGACGAACTACATCAGCGCGACGCTCGCGATCTACCTCGATCTGTACAACGTGTTCACGAACCTGCTGGCGCTGCTCGGCATCTTCGGCGGCAACCGCAACTGATCGGCGGTACGCGCTTCGAAAATGAAAAACCGGCCTTTTCAGGCCGGTTTTTTTGCGTCCGCTGAAATCGGGCGATGCCTCAGTCGCGCTCGAACAACGCGATCGATTCGACATGCGACGTATGCGGGAACATGTTCACGACGCCGGCCCCCTTCATCCGATACCCGGCTTCGTGTACGAGCAGACCGGCATCGCGCGCGAGCGTCGCCGGATTGCACGACACATAGACGATGCGCTCCGGCAGCGGCCCGTCGCCGCTTTGCGCGATGTCCGCGAGCGCCTTCGATACCGCGAGCGCGCCTTCGCGCGGCGGATCGATCAGGAACTTGTCGAATGCGCCTAGCGCGCGGAAATCATCGGCCGTGACTTCGAAGAGATTCCGGCAAGCGAACGACGTATGGCCGTCGACGCCATTCGCCTTTGCATTTTCCAGCGCGCGCGCCGTCAGCGCTTCGCTTCCCTCTATGCCGACGACCTCGCGCGACAGCCGCGCGAGCGGCAGCGTGAAATTGCCGATGCCGCAGAACAGGTCCAGCACGCGGTCCGACGGCTGCGGCGCGAGCAGGCTCAGCGCGCGCGCCACCAGCACGCGGTTGATCTGGTGATTGACCTGCGTGAAATCGGTCGGCTTGAACGGCATGCGGATATCGAATTCCGGCAGCGTATAAGCCAGTTCGCGGTCGAGCGGATAGAACGGATAAACCGTATCCGGCCCCTTCGGCTGGAGCCAGAACTGCACGTCATGCTCATCGGCGAACGCGCGAATCAGCGCTTCGTCTGCTTCGGTGAGCGGTTCGAGAATGCGCAGCACGAGCGCAGTCACGTCCGTTCCGACGGCAAGTTCGATCTGCGGCATGCGATCGCGGATCGACAGCCCCGCCACCATGTGTCGCAGCGGCACGAGCATCGCGGAGACGTGCGGCGGAAGCACCTCGCAGCTCGTCATGTCCGCGACGTAGCTGCTCTTGCGCTCGTGGAAACCGACCAGCACGCCGCCCTTCTTCTCGACATGCCGCACCGTCAGCCGCGCGCGATAGCGGTATCCCCACGACGGACCGTGAATCGGCCGGAACATGGTTTCGGCGCGGAGCTTCGCCAGATGCTGCAGATTGTCTTCCAGCACGCGCTGCTTCACGGCGATCTGCGCGCGGACATCGAGATGCTGCATGGAGCAGCCGCCGCACGTGCCGAAGAACTGGCACTTCGGCTTCGCGCGGATCACGCTTTCGCGCAGCACCTTGACGACTTGCGCCTGCTCGAAGCTCGGCTTCTTGCGGTAGCTGGAGTAGCTGACCCGTTCGCCCGGCAGCGCGCCTTCGACGAAGATGACCTTGCCCGGCTCGCCGTCCTCGTTGACCGTGCGGCCGACGCCGCGCGCTTCCATATCGAGCGCGTCGATTTCGATTTCGGGCGCGACGAACGAGGGATCGGGCGTAACGGATTTGGCCGGCGCGGCGCGGCGGCGATGCGGATTTTTTCGAGCGGCTTCAGACACCTGCGTACTTCCTGACTGACGGGATGGCAAACACGAGATTGTAGACGAACGTCACGAAGTCATTGCCCGAACGCGGCGAGATACTCCGCCCAGTGCGGCGATGCTTCCTGCGCGAGCGCGTTCTTCACGAAGTTGATTTCGTCGGCGTACTCGTCGGGCGTGAAACCGCCGCGCATCATCTGAAAACGGCAATACATCAGATACGTGTTGACGACATCGGTCTCGCAATAATTGCGGATTTCGTCGAGCTGGCCGTCGCAATACGCTTCCCAGACCTTGCCACCGTCCATGCCGAGCTTGCCCGGAAAGCCGCAAAGTTTGGCGAGCGCATCGAGCGGCGCATTGGCGCGCGCCTGATACATCGCGAGGACGTCCATCAGATCGATATGCCGCATGTGATAGCGGCTGATGTAGTTATTGAACTTGAACTCGCGATCGTCCTGTCCGAGATCCCAGTATCGCGGTGCGGCGATGCCCTGCACGAGCGCACGGTAATGCAGCACCGGCAGATCGAAGCCGCCGCCGTTCCACGAAACGAGTTGCGGCGTGTACTTCTCGATCACGCGATAGAACGACTGGATGAGCGCAGCCTCGCCATCGTCCTTCGTGCCCAGCGAGCGGACCCGGAAGCCGTTGTTGTCGCGGAACACGCAGGAGATCGCGGCCACGCGCTGCAGATGATGCGGCAAAAAATCGTTGCCGACGCGTTCGCGCCGCGCGGCGAATGCATGGTCCGCGACTTCGCGGTCGGAGAGATCGTCGGGCAAATCTTCGAGACGGCGAATGCCGTCGACATCGGGAATGGTCTCGATGTCGAATACGAGAATCGGTGTCATTGAATCCTGCAGAAGTACGGCGATGCGACCCCCTCGCGGGCGTCGATCAGCTTTAAAGCACGGCGTCCTTGCGAACGCCGTTCGATGCGAAGAAACGCTTGAGCCTTACGAGCGCCTCTTGCTGGATCTGGCGCACACGTTCGCGCGTGAGGCCCATCTCGTCGGCCAGTTCTTCGAGCGTCGCGGGCTCGATGTGATTGAGTCCGAAACGTCGTTCGATTACATGCCGATGCTTGTCCGACAGCCGCGACAGCCAGAGGCGCGTGAGCGACTCGAGTTCGCGATGCTGCACTTCGGCATCGGGCGACTGGCTCTGGTCGTCCGACAGAAGATCGAGCAGGCTGCTGCCCGGATCGAGATCGAGCGGCGCGTCGAGCGACGCGGTATGTTCGTTGAGCGCGAGAATGTCGGTCACTTCCTCCGGCGTCTTGCCGGTGAGATAGGCGATATCGTCGATGCTCGCATCGCGGCGCTCGGGCGCGACGGCATCGTTCGAGTTGGCGGAATTTTTTTCCAGATGGCGCTTGGCGCGCAACACCTGATTGAGTTCGCGGATCACGTGCACCGGCAGCCGCACCGTGCGCGCCTGATTCATGATCGCACGTTCGATGCTCTGGCGGATCCACCATGTCGCATATGTCGAGAAACGAAAACCGCGCGTCGGATCGAATTTCTCGATGGCATGCATGAGGCCGAGATTGCCCTCTTCGATGAGATCGAGCAAAGGCACGCCGCGGTTCAGATAACCCTTCGCGATGCTGACGACCAGCCGCAGATTGCGCTCGATCATCACCTGCCGCGCCTCGAACTCGCCCGCCTTTGCGAGACGCGAATACCGCTGCTCCTCCTCGACGGTAAGCAGCGGCTTCACGCTGATGCGGTTCAGGTAATGCTGGATGGTATCGGCCGTGAGTTCGGCCTGAAGAAGCGAGCGAAAGTCGTCGGCGTCGGGAGCGGAATCGTTTGCGCGTTCGGCGCCTTCTTCGCTCTTGTCCCGGCTTCCGCTTTCTTCCTCGGAATCGACGTCGACGTCGATGTTCTCGGCGTCGTCATCATGGGTCGAAGCACCCTCCTCCACCGACACTTGCAAAGGTCGGCTGATCGTCTCAGTCTCGGCTTGCGGCAGGCGGCGCTTCGTTTTCGGCATGATGGTTCCGCTTTATTGCGGCGGCAAATACTTCAGTGGGTCAACAGGTTTACCCTGCCGGCGAACTTCGAAATGCAACATCACACGGTCCGAATCGCTGTTGCCCATCTCAGCGATCTTCTGCCCTTTAGTCACCGCGTCTCCTTCTTTTACCATCAAAGCGCGGTTATGTGCATATGCCGTGAGAAAAGTAGCGTCGTGCTTGATGATAATGAGATTGCCGTAGCCGCGCAGCCCATTTCCGGAGTAGACCACGCGTCCATCCGCTGAAGCGTTGACCGCGTCGCCCGCCGCACCGCCGATATTCAAACCCTTGTTCTTCGCTTCGTCGAACGTACCGATGATCGGACCGCGTGCGGGCCAGCTGAACGCCGGCTGAGTCGCCGCCGCGCTGCTATCGACGCCCGGCACGCCCGGCGCGCTGCCCGCTTCGCCAGTGGCGGCGCCCATGCCCGAACTCGGACCGTAATACGGCGGCTGGGATGTTGCACCCGGCGTTGCGCCCGCTGCAACGCCCGGCTGCTGCGTGCCGCCGAGCGGCTGCGCCTGCACCGCGCCGCCGGCGATCGGAGCCGTCGACACACCCGGCGTCGCCGCCGCGAGATTGGCGCCCGGAGGCGCGACGCGCACCAACTGACCGACTTCGATCTGATTCGGGTTCGTCAGGTTGTTCCACGTGGCAATGTCGTGATAATTCTGACCGTTTTCCAGTGCGATCCGATATAGGGTGTCGCCCGGCTTCACACGGTAATAGCCCGGCGGCGGCGGAAGGTTTGCTGCGGCGGCTGCCTGAGCCGCGTCGGTGGCGATCGGGGCGCCGGTCCTGTCGACCACCGGCGCCATGTCCATGCGCGTCGAACAGGCCGCCAGCACGGATAGCGCCAATACGCAAACGCCGCGTTGCGCCGCCGTCAGACGAACGTCCGCACTTCCTTCTCGCAAAGCACGCAAGATACTCATCGGTGTCAAATCACTCCGGATTTTAAAGGTACAAAGAAAACGCGATCAAGCTGGGACTCCCGCCACTGCGTCGCCGAAATGCGCGTGACGAGCGTCAGAACCTGCGACTGCGCAGCCTGCGGTCCGACCGGCGCGACGAGCTTGCCACCCACCGCGAGTTGATCGAGCAGGGCCTGCGGCACATCGAGCCCCGCGCATGCGATCACGATCGCATCGAAAGGCGCCGCCGCCGGCAGGCCGAGGCGGCCGTCGCCGTAGTGAAGCCGGATGTTCGGCACGCGCAGCGGCCGCAGATTGAGCTTCGCGCGCTCGGACAGCGGGCGCACGCGCTCGATGGAATACACCTCTTTCGCGACCTGCGACAGCACCGCCGCCTGATAGCCGCAACCGGTGCCGATCTCGAGCACCTTGTCGAGCGTGCGCCCGGCCGCGACGAGCTCGATCATGCGGGCGACCACAGACGGCTTCGAGATGGTCTGGTGATGGCCGATGGGCAGCGCGGCGTCTTCGTAGGCCTGCGCGGCGAGCCCGGGATCGACGAACATGTGGCGCGGCACCACCGACATCGCGTTGAGCACGCGGGAATCGGTGATGCCGTTGGCACGCAGCCGTTCGACCATGCGCTCGCGCACCCGTTCCGAGGTCAGCGTTTGCGTGCTGGCCAGCGCGACATTGGGCGCGCCTTTTTTCGACGCAGCGTTCGCCGCGCCGTTCAGCGGATCGCGCTCGCCGCCGCGCTGCGCAGTGCGCAATGCGCTCGTACGCGGATGCGGCGCTTGCGCCGGACTGCGCGTCGTGCCGGGAACCGGTTTCGCGAGACCGGTTGACGATTTCGCGGAAAACGTGGATGCAGCCGCCCCGCTCTTCGGCGCGCTTGCGGCGGACCGCAACGCGCCGGGTTTGCCCGACGATACGACGGCCGGCTTGACGCGCGATGCATCGGCCCGGCCAGCGGGCTTGCGCGGCTCGCGCACGAGGTCCGCGAGCGCCAGCGGAAAGCGCTTGGCGCGCTCGTCGGTCATGTGCGGCGGCTCCCGGCGCGCGCCCATTCGCGCGTTTCCGCCATGAGCCGGGTATGCGTCAGGTCGAGCTGAAGCGGCGTGATGGAGACATGGCCGTTCGCCACGGCATGAAAATCGGTGCCTTCGCTCGCGTCCAGTGCATCGCCCGAGGGGCCGATCCAATAGATCGGATTGCCGCGCGGATCGGTCTGGCGGATGACGGGCTGCGAAGGATGGCGCTTGCCGAGGCGCGTGACGCGCCATTCGCCGAGCTGGTCGTACGGCAGACTGGGAATGTTCACGTTGAGCAACGGATGGCCGGGCATCGGGTGCTCGAGGAAATGCGCGACGATTTCCGCCGCCACGCGCGCCGCGTCTTCGAGATGCAGCCAGTCGCGTCCGACCAGCGAGAACGCGATGGACGGAATGCCGAACATGAAGCCTTCGGTGGCCGCCGCAACGGTGCCGGAATACAGCGTGTCCTCGCCGACGTTCTGCCCGTTGTTGATGCCGGACACGACGAGGTCCGGCTGCTCGTCGAGCATGCCGGTCAGCGCGATATGCACGGAGTCGGTTGGCGTGCCGTTCACGAAATTGAAACCGTTCGCCGCGCGATGGATGCTCAGAGGCCGGGACAGCGTGAGCGAGTTCGATGAGCCGCTGCAGTTCTGCTCCGGCGCCATCACGGTCACTTCGCCGAGCGGCTGCAAGGCGTCGTGCAGCACGTTGATGCCGCGAGCCAGGTAACCGTCGTCGTTGCTGAGTAGGATTCGCATCCGGCGATTGTAACCGAGGAAAGATGGCGCGCGGACGACTCGCCGGGGCTCGTCCGGGGTGCGCGCCGTGTCATAAACTGAGCGACTATCGACAAGGAGACGACATGCGCGCCGTTCGCTGCAACCAGCATGGATTACCCGACACGCTGACCGTCGAGACGCTGCCCGACTTGCATCCCGAAGCGGGCGAAGTCGTCATCGACGTGAAGGCGGCGAGCGTGAATTTCCCTGACGTGCTGATCATTCAGAACAAGTATCAGTTCAAGCCGCCGCTGCCCTTCACGCCGGGCGCGGAGTTCGCGGGCGTCGTGCGTGAAGTGGGCGCAAGCGTGACGCGCTTTCGCCCCGGCATGCGCGTGGCGGCCTACACGGCGCAGGGCGCGTTCGCCGAACAGGCGCGGGCGAGCGAGGCCGCGTGCATCGCGCTGCCCGATGACGTCGATTTCGCCGATGCCGCCGCCTTCACCATCGCCTATGGCACGTCGTATCACGCGCTCGTCGATCGCGGCGCGCTGAAAGCCGGCGACACGCTGCTCGTGCTCGGCGCGGCGGGCGGCGTCGGGCTGGCCGCGGTGCAGATCGGCAAGATAATCGGGGCGCGCGTGATCGCGGCGGCGTCGAGTGAGGAGAAGCTCGCGTTCTGCCGCGAACATGGCGCGGACGATGTCATCGACTATGCGAACGAGGACTTGCGCGAACGCGTCAGGACGCTGACCGGCGGCGATGGCCCCGATGTCATATTCGATCCCGTCGGTGGCGCGTATGCGGAGCCGGCGTTTCGCAGCATCGGCTGGCGCGGGCGCTATCTCGTCGTCGGCTTCGCGAATGGCGAAATTCCGAAGCTGCCGCTCAATCTCGCGCTGCTGAAAGGCGCGAGCATCGTCGGCGTGTTCTGGGGCGACCACATGCGGCGCGAACCTGCGCTTGCAGACAGCGAATTCGCGACGATGGTCGAGTGAATTCGAGCGGGGAAGCTGCGTCCCGCCGTGACGCGGCGCTATCCGCTCGATGAGACCGCGCAGGCCCTCGATGACATGATGAATCGCCGGGTCACAGGGAAGGTCGTGGTGGAGATGTCGATGTGAGGGGCGCCGGCGACACAGGCATGCCGGCTAGGCATCCGGCAATATCGTCGCCTGCGCTGCATCCCTCTCCCGCCGCGCAGTGGATCGCAGGTTCTGCGTCTCGCGCGCGTTCGCGCCCTGCAACGCGCTGAACGCGGCCATCACACGACGCACGCTCAGGAGCCGCTTCCAGAACCGCTCCCTCAACGCCGCTGACGGCACCAGCGCCGGCGGCAGCACGATAGCGCCCGGCCCCCAGCCCGGCCTCCACGACCGGGCGAGGCCGCGTCGCATGAAGAGCGTCAGCGTCGGCACGCCGAGGGACGACGCGAGATGCCCGAGCCCCGAATCGTTGCCGATGAACCATCGCGATTCGGCGATCCACGTCGCGACATCGCCGAGGCGCGGCAGCGCATTTACTTCATGCCCGGCACGCGCAACATCGTTCCAGTCGGACATTTCGCTCGGCGAAACCAGAAAGCTCGGCACGAGCTGACGCCGCGCGAGCGCGCGCGACAGCGCAATGAACTTGTCGCGATCCCACATCTTTTCAGGATGACTGCCGGTCGGATGAATAGCCACGCGATTTGCGAACCGCCCGCGCATGACGCCGGCCGGCACGACGAGTCCATTCGAACGCGTCACTTCGGGAAGCTCCAGCACATGAGTCGCGACATCGACGATGCGCTCCACCATATGCTTGCTGCCGCCGTATTCGGGAAGCTGGTCGAGACGAAGCGTCTGTCCCGAACGGCTGAGCGCCGCGCCGTAGTCGGTCTTCCAGAGTTCGATGACCGTCTCGAAAGCGCGCGGACACGCGCCCGGTTGCCGCACCTCCACGCCTGGCAGCCAGTCCGCGAGCTGTTCCGCCACCCAGCCGAACACGACCGGTCGATAGCCGTTGCGGACGAGATTGTTGACGAGCACGAGCCCGATCAGGCTATCTCCGATCGGCGGTGGCAACGCCACCGCCACCGCACTGCTGGTGTCCAATCTCATTCTTTGTCTTGCGCAAATCGCGTGAATCGCGTCACGAAGGCGCCGTGTCGCCGATGCCCCGAGCCGGGAAAGTCGGGCCGAATCTTACAGCAATGCGGCAGCGAGCGCGGCGATGGTATCGATTCGGTTTGCGAAAGGATAACCCACCTGCGCCGATCGGGCCGACACCGGCTGACACGTATCGTCACGCGCAGGACGGCCTACAGCTTCTCGGTCTCGCCGCTCTTCGGCTGCCACTTCATGAGCCGACGCTCGACGAGCGCGACGAGTCCGTCGAGCACGAGTGCGAACGCGGTCAGCACGAGGATACCGGCGAACACCGTGTTGATATCGAACGTGCCTTCGGCCTGCAAGATGAGATAGCCGACCCCGCGCGCCGAGCCGAGATACTCGCCCACCACCGAACCGACGAACGCCAGCCCGACCGACGTATGCAGACTGGAAAACACCCAGCTCGTCGCGCTCGGCAGATACACGTAGCGAAGCAGTTGCTTGCGATTCGCGCCGAGCATGCGCGCGTTCGCGAGCACGACCGGGCTCACTTCCTTCACGCCCTGATAGACATTGAAGAACACGATGAAAAACACGAGCGTCACGCCGAGGGCGACCTTCGACCAGATGCCGAGACCGAACCAGACCGCGAAGATTGGCGCGAGAATCACGCGCGGCATCGAGTTGGCGGCCTTGATGTACGGATCGAGGAGCGCGCTCATCGTCGGCGCGAGCGCGAGCCATAGCCCGACCGCCAGACCGAAGACGGTGCCGATGACGAACGCGAGCACCGTCTCGATCAGCGTCACCCACAGATGGAGGTAAATCTCGCCGCTGCTGAACCACTCCCAGATGCGCACGAGCACCTTCTGCGGCTCGCCGAAGAAGAACGCGGCCTTGTTCGCGTCGTCGAAATAAAAAGGCGGCAGAAGCGTCGGGCTGGTGAGCGCGTACCACAGCAGGAAGCACGCGACGAGCAACAGCCATTGCCAGACCATCAGATTCGTTCGATTCGGGCGCAGCCTATTCCACATGATCGTTCCGTTTCAACTGCTGCTGATAACCCTTGAGCACTTCCTCGCGCAGCACACCCCAGATTTGCGCGTGCAGCTCGACGAAACGCGGATGCGAGCGGATCTCCGCGACATCGCGCGGACGCGGCAAGTCGATGGCGAACTCGCCGATCGGATGCGTCCCCGGCCCCGCCGACAGCACCACGACGCGATCGGACATCGAAATGGCTTCGTCCAGATCGTGCGTGATGAAAAGCACCGCCTTGCGTTTCGCGGCCCATAGATCGAGCAGTTCGTTCTCCATCAACTGGCGCGTCTGGATGTCGAGCGCGGAAAACGGCTCGTCCATCAGGATGATGTCGGGATCGAGAATGAGCGTTTGCGCCATTGCGACGCGCTTTCTCATGCCGCCCGACAGTTGATGCGGATAGCGGTCGCCGAAACCGCCCAGGCCCACGCGCTTGAGCCATTCCTCGCCGCGCGCGTCGGCTTCGTCCTTCGTCATGCCACGGAATGCGAGGCCGGCGGTGACGTTGTCGAGCGCTGAACGCCAGGGCATCAGCGCATCGGCCTGGAACATGTAGCCCGCGCGCCGGTTGATGCCCCTGAGCGGCTCGCCGAACACGCTCACCGCGCCCGACGACGGCTGCAACAGTCCCGCCGATACGTTCAGCAACGTGGACTTGCCGCAGCCCGTCGGGCCGACGACCGATACGAATTCGCCGGGAGCAATGTAAAGGTTCGTATTCCGAACGGCGGTATAACGGTCACTGCGGCTCTCGCGCGCAGCGAACGTGCATGTGACGTCTTCCAGCGCGAGCGCGTGTGTCGAAAGTATGCTCATCGCTCACGCCTTGACGGTCGCGAGCGCCTTCTTCACGAAGTCGTTGGTCCACGTCTTCGACACGTCGATCGGCTTGCCTTTTACCGTTTCGTCGAATGCCTGCAGCGTCTTCAGCGATGTCGCCGGGCCGTCCTCGGGCATCAGTCCGTCCGGCGACAGCGCTTCTTTCACGTGCTGCCATGAATCGAGGTACAACGCGCGATCGCCGAGCAGATAACCTTCCGGCACCGTCGCGATCAGTTCCTTGCCCGATGCCGTCTGCAGCCACTTCAGCGCGCGGACCATCGCATTGGTCAGCGCCTGCGTCGTGTTCGGATTCTTGTTGATGAAGCTCTGCGAAGCATAAAGACACCCCGCCGGCATGTTGCCGCCGAAGACCGTCTTCGTATCCGCGAGCGTGCGGGTATCGGAGACGATGCGGATCTCCCCCGCGCGATCGAGCTTGGTCATCACGGGATCGAGATTGGCGATTGCATCGATCTGGCCGGATTGCAGCGCGGCGATCGCGCCCGCTCCCGCGCCCACGCCGATGAACGACACGTCGCTCGCCTTGAGCCCCGCCTTCGCGAGGACGAAGCTCGCCATGATCGCCGTCGACGAACCCGGCGCCGTCACGCCGATCTTCTTGCCTTTCAGATCGGCGACCGACTTGTAGTTCGGCATCGTCTTCTTCGATACGGCGAGCACGATCTGCGGCGCGCGTCCTTGCAGCACGAATTCGCGAAAGTACTGATTCTTCGCCTGCAGCAGCAGCGTGTGTTCGAATGCGCCCGATACGACATCGGCGCTGCCGCCGACCGCCGCCTGCAACGCCTTCGCGCCGCCCGCGAAGTCCGCGATCTCGACGTCGACCCCTTCGTCCTTGAAGTAGTTGCGGCGCTCCGCGATGGTGAGCGGCAGGTAGTAGAAAAGATTCTTGCCGCCGACCGCGATCGACACCTTCGTCTGCTCGGGCTTGCCCTGAGCCAATGCGAGCGGCATGCCCGACAGTGCACTACCCGCGAGCATTGCGCCGCTCGCGATGAACGTTCTTCGTTTCATCGTTGTTTGTCTCCTGTCTCATGCAACATGGCGCGCTGCATGTTCTTTGTCGTTGTCGCGGCGGAGCCTGGCCTAGATAACCCTGGCCGCTCTCAGCCGCGCAATATCGTCAGGATGATACCCGAGCGTTTGAAGCACTTCATCGGTGTGTTCACCGAGTCGGGGTCCGAGCCAGCGCGTCTCGCCGGGCGTGTCGGAGAGCTTCGGCGTGACGTTCGGCAGCGTGATCTCACGGCCGTCCTGCCACGGAAAGCGTTGCAGCATCTGACGCGCCAGATATTGCGGATCGGTGAACATGTCCGCGACGCTGTAGATGCGCCCTGCCGGCACATCGGCGGCATTGAGCACGGCGAGCGCCTCGTCGATGCTGCGCGTCGCGAGCCACGCGGCGATGGCGTCGTCGATTTCCTGCGTGCGCGGCACGCGGCCATCGTTCGAGGCGAGCGCGGGATCGTCGGCGAGATCGGGGCGATCGATTGCCGTCATCAGGCGCTTGAAGATCGGGTCGCTGTTGCCGCCGATCACGATGCTTCCATCGCGGCAAGGATACGTATTCGAAGGCACGATGCCCGGCAGCGACGCGCCGGTGCGCTCGCGCACGAGGCCGTAGACGCCGTACTCGGGCACGACGCTCTCCATCATGTTGAAGACGGCTTCGTACAGCGCGACGTCGACCACCTGCCCCTTGCCGCCGTTCACCTGCCGATGATGCAGCGCCATCAGCGCACCGATCACGCCATGCAGCGCCGCGATCGAATCGCCGATCGAGATGCCGATGCGCGGCGGCGGCAAATCCGGATAGCCGGTGATGTGACGCAGCCCGCCCATCGATTCGGCGATCGCGCCGAAGCCCGGCCGATCGCGATACGGCCCGGTCTGCCCGTAGCCCGAAAGCCGCACCATCACGAGGCCGGGGTTTTCGGCGGACAAGGTTTCGTAGCCGAGACCGAGCTTCTCGAGCAGGCCCGGACGAAAATTCTCGACGACGATATCCGCTTCCTTCGCGAGCCGCCGCACGATTTCCTTGCCCTCTTCCGCCTTGAGATTGACCGTCACCGACTTCTTGTTGCGCGCCTGCACCGCCCACCACAGCGACGTGCCGCCCACCTCGGGATACAGCTTGCGCCACTTGCGCAGCGGATCGCCGCCGTTCGGATCTTCGATCTTGATGACATCCGCGCCGAACTCGCCCATGAAGCGCGCGGCGAACGGGCCGGCGATGAGCGTGCCGAGTTCGAGCACTTTGACGCCGGCGAGCGGCCCGGTCGATGCGGTCATTCTCGTCTCCTTTCCTTATGGGCTTTGCTGTCCCGCTTCAGAGCGGCTTGAAGCGCGGCGTGCCGTCGGCGAGGGTATCGTTGAACATCGCTGCGGGACGCACCCACATGCCGCGCTCGTGCGGCCAGAGATGTTCGTAGACCGTCATCTCTTCTTCGGTTTCGGAATGCCGCGCAACGCCGATCACGCGATAGAGCCCACCCTTGTAATGCCGGTGCGTCGCAATCGCGAGTGCTTCGTTTTCGGTCATGACGTGTTGGTTTGCTGAGTTAGACGGAGCGCCGGTCGATCATCGCCCGCGCGATGGTGCCGGCATCGACATATTCGAGTTCGCCGCCGACCGGCACGCCGCGCGCGAGCCGCGTCACCCTGAGCCCTTTCGACTTCAGCGTCTGCGCGAGGTAGTGCGCGGTGGCTTCGCCTTCGTTGGTGAAGTTGGTGGCGAGCACCACTTCCTGCACGACGCCGTCGAGCGCGCGGTTGATGAGCCGGTCGAAGTGAATCTCCTTCGGCCCGATGCCGTCGAGCGGACTGAGCCTGCCCATCAGCACGAAGTAAAGCCCGCGATAGGTGAGCGTCTGTTCGAGCATGATCTGGTCGGCGGGCGTCTCGACGACGCACAGCATCGCCGGATCGCGCGCTTCATCGAGACAGACTTCGCACACGGCCGCCTCGGTGAACGTGTTGCACTTCTCGCAGTGCCGCAGATGCTCGGTCGCGAACAAGAGCGACTGGCCGAGCTTTTCCGCGCCGGCGCGGTCGTGCTGCATCAGGTGATACGCCATGCGCTGCGCCGACTTGGGACCGACGCCGGGCAGCGCGCGCAGCGCCTCCACGAGCGCCGACAAAGCGGAAGGTTGTTTCATGTGTCCTCATGACGCGCCCCGCGCGGGGGCGCGGATTTAGAACGGCAGCTTGAAGCCGGGCGGCATCGGCATGCCGGCCGTCATGCCGCTCATCTTTTCCTGCGTGGTGGCTTCGGCCTTGCGTACCGCGTCGTTGAAGGCTGCGGCGACGAGATCTTCGAGCATGTCCTTGTCGTCGGCGAGCAGGCTCGGGTCGATCGACACGCGCTTGACGTCGTTCTTGCAGGTCATCGTCACCTTCACGAGGCCCGCGCCGGACTGGCCTTCGACCTCGATCAGCGCGAGCTGGTCCTGCATCTTCTTCATGTTTTCCTGCATCTGCTGAGCTTGTTTCATCAGCCCGGCGAGTTGGTTCTTCATCATGGTTCGGCTCCTTACTGGAAAGCGGATATGGCGGATGGCGACGAGCGCGCCGCGCGTGCAACGACTGCAACGGCGCGCGAAAAATGGCGATGCCGCGAATGCGGCCTATCTTACTGTGCGCGCGGCGCCTGCTGTGCGGATGCGTCCGATGCGAGCGGCCGGATGGAACCCTGAACGATGCTCGCGCCGAAATCGCGGATCAGCGACTGCACGAACGGGTCGCGCTGGATTTCCTGCTCGGCCTCCTGCTGGCGTCGTGCACGTTCGACGGCATCGAGCGCGGCGGCGGTGCGGCGCACCGGGCCGACATCGACGTTGACTTCGACTGCGCGCCCGAGGTTTTCCGCGAGCGCGGCCTTCAGCTTCGCGACGTGCGAGGCGTCCGAGTACATCTGTACGGCGACTTTGAGCGTGACGGAATTCGCGTCGCAGGCGGTCAGTTCGCTATTGAACGCGAGCTGATACGCGACGCCCTTGAGCGGCAAATGGGCCGCGAGCGCTGCCCATTCAACCGCGACGCCGAGCGCATCGAGCGGGACGGCGGGCGGCAGCGGCGTCGTATCGACCTTCGGCGCGGGCGCGGGCGCGGATGCGGGCTCGCCGGCGAAACGCATGTCGTCGGGGCCGCTGTCGAACGCGGGCATGAAACCGTCATCAGGCGGCATGAAATACTCGTCTTGCGACGATGCCGGCGGATAGTCGTCCGGCGGCATGTCCTCCCACGGCGGGATGACTTTCGCCGCGGGCTTCGCCTTCGGTTCGGGGGCAGCGGCGGCGGGCGCAGGCGCGGGCCGGCGCGGCACGGGCGGCTGGACCTGGACGGCGGGCTTCGGTGCGGCAGGCTTCGGTGCAGCCGATCCATTCGCCGCAGCCGCCGATGCCCCCCGCGCTCCGCGATCCGAAGACAAGCGCATGCCCGCGCTGCGCAGCACTTCAAGCGCCGCGCTGGCTCCGCCGCCAGGGCGCTTCGCTGCATCGGCTTGCGATGCGTCCTGTGGTTGACTCACGGCATCATCGGCCGCCTGACGGGCTGCTGCGCGAATCGGCGCGGTCGCGGCGGGCGGCACGTCTGCCGGTTCATTCGGCTCGATCGTTCGCGTCACCACGACCGGCGGTGCGTCACTGGCTTTGGCGTCGCTCGTAGCGCGCAAAGCCGCGGGATTCTCTGCGCTGCTCGCAGCCGGCTCGTCCGAACGCGTTGACGTGACGCCGGTCGCCGGTTGTGATTCACGAGTTTCCGCAACGTCCCCGCGCTTTGGCTGCGGCGAACCGTTCGCCGATGTCTCGACCGGCGCAGCTTCCGCCGCCTTCGCCGACACGGGCAGAGGCACGACCGCACGTTCGGCCATTGCGCCGGCAAGCGCGGCGCTGCGCGGCGCCTTCGTCGCTTGCGGCGCGTTGACGGCGACGCCGCCACCGCCCGGCCCGCCCGCCGGCTCGAACGCCAGCATGCGCAGGAGCGTCATGGTGAAGCCCGCGTATTCGTCGGGCGCAAGACCGAGTTCGCCGCGCCCCACGGTAGCAATCTGATAGAACAATTGAACCTGCTCGGCGGACAGCATCTCCGCGAAGCGGCGGATATCCGCGGCTTCGGGCCACTCGTCGAGCACGGACGACGGCGCGAACTGCGCCCACGCTATTCGATGGAGCAGGCTCGCCAGATCCTGCAGCGCCGTCGAGAACGACAGGCTGCGCAGCGCCATTTCATCCGCGATGGTCAGGACGCCTGCGCCATCGCTGGCGGCGAGCGCGTCGATCAGGCGGATCAGATAGCTTTGATCGAGCGCGCCGAGCATGCCGCGCACGGCTTCCTCGGTGACCTCGTTCGCGGAATACGCGATGGCCTGATCGGTCAGCGACAGCGCATCGCGCATGCTGCCGTCGGCTGCGCGCGACAAAAGCCGCAGCGCCTGCGGCTCGTACGTGATCTGTTCCTGCTGAAGGATGTTCTCGAGGTGCGAGACGATATGCCCCGCCGGCATCTGCTTCAGATTGAACTGCAGACAACGCGAGAGCACCGTCACCGGAATCTTCTGCGGATCGGTGGTCGCGAGAATGAATTTCACATGCGGCGGCGGTTCTTCCAGCGTCTTCAGCATCGCGTTGAAGGCGTGGTTCGTCAGCATGTGGACTTCGTCGATCATGTAGACCTTGAAACGCGCATCGACGGGCGCGTACACGGCGCGCTCCAGCAACGCGGCCATTTCATCGACACCGCGATTGCTCGCCGCATCCATTTCGACATAGTTGACGAACCGGCCCTCGTCGATTTCCCGGCACGCGCGGCACACGCCGCACGGCTTCGAGCTCACGCCGGTTTCACAGTTGAGCGCCTTCGCGAAGATGCGCGAGAGCGTGGTCTTGCCGACGCCGCGCGTGCCCGTGAAGAGATAAGCGTGATGCAGACGGCCGCCGTCGAGCGCGTGCGTGAGCGCCCGAACGACGTGCTCCTGGCCGACGAGCGACTCGAACGATTTCGGCCGCCATTTGCGTGCGAGAACTTGATAGGTCATGCGCGAAATTGTATCAGCAACGACTTATGGCAAACGCCGCTCGGACGGGCCTAGCCGGGCGTCGGAACGGTCGCTTTCGCGGCAGCAGTATGCAAACGACACACGCGCGTCAGCAGCACCGGCCAGTGTCGGAATGACTCAGAGACGAAGGAGATACAGCGAAAGAGAAGCGCAGAAAAAGCGCAGAGGAAAAGCGGAAGGTGACGAGCCCGACCCTCGGCACTGGTAGAAAACGGCTGTGGCTGCTTCGTTCCCGACCTGACCAGGTTGACCGTGCCACCATGCGAGGAGGCCCGTCACGTCGAATTGTATCACGCCCCGCGCGAGGCCCGGAAGCCTGTGATCGGCGCCCTCTTGCGCTGCGTGCTTTCGGCCTCAGATTGTCCCTATCGGGCACCGGCAACGGATAGCAAAGTAGGCTAAGATGACACATGACTTATCCGTGACCGGCGAATTGCACGCTTTTGCACGACGTCCGGCGAGCGGAGTTCGCGGCTTCCGAGCGGCGAAATTCCTTTTCAGTTTTGGTGTATCGTGGCGAGCATTCCAACGCGGCCTCGAATCAATTGAGGTATTCAGACAATGAGCGAATCAATCAAGCACATCAGCGACGCTTCTTTCGAACAGGACGTCGTCAAGTCGGATAAACCTGTCCTGCTCGACTTCTGGGCCGAGTGGTGTGGTCCGTGCAAGATGATTGCCCCGATCCTCGACGAAGTCGCGAAGGATTACGGCGATCGCCTGCAAATCGCGAAGATCAATGTGGACGAGCATCAGTTGACGCCGGTCAAGTTCGGCGTGCGCGGCATCCCCACGCTGATCCTGTTCAAGAACGGCGCGGTCGCCGCGCAGAAGGTCGGCGCGCTGTCCAAGTCGCAACTCACCGCATTCCTCGATAGCAACCTGTAAACCGCGTCGTCATCGGAAGTCTGCCTCGCTCGATCGCGGCGGCGGAGCCCTGAAGACCGCGCCCCGGCCGATGTTGTCGCGCGACAACATCGGCTGAAAAGCCCCGCCCCCGGCCTATCCGAGGCCCGCACGGCGTGTGCTATGCTAGAATTACAAGACTTCAAGAAGTATTAAGTCCTAGAGCGGTTCCGCTCACCTCTTCTCCCATCTTTCTGTCGCACCTCTTCTCCCTGGCGGGAAATCCGTATGCATTTATCCGAGCTCAAGTCTCAGCACGTGTCTGCACTGATCGAGATGGCCAATGGCCTCGAGATCGAAAATGCGAACCGCCTGCGCAAGCAGGAATTGATGTTCGCGATTCTTAAAAAGCGCGCCAAGGCTGGCGACACGATTTTCGGCGACGGCACGCTCGAAGTGCTGCCGGACGGCTTCGGTTTCCTGCGCTCGCCCGAGACTTCCTATCTCGCGAGTACGGACGATATTTATATCAGCCCGTCGCAGATTCGCCGCTTCAATCTGCATACCGGCGACACGATCGAAGGTGAGGTGCGCACGCCGAAGGACGGCGAACGCTATTTCGCGCTCGTCAAGGTCGACAAAGTCAACGGGCAGCCGCCCGAGGCCTCGAAACACAAGATCATGTTCGAGAACCTCACGCCGCTGCATCCGAACAAGCCGCTGCCGCTCGAACGCGAAATGCGCGGCGAAGAGAATGTCACCGGCCGCATCATCGACATGATTTCTCCCATCGGCAAGGGCCAGCGCGGCCTGCTGGTGGCGTCGCCGAAGTCGGGCAAGACCGTGATGCTGCAGCACATCGCGCATGCGGTGAAGGCGAATCATCCGGATGTCATTCTGTTCGTGCTGCTCATCGACGAACGTCCTGAAGAAGTGACGGAAATGCAGCGTTCGGTGCGCGGCGAAGTCATCGCATCGACGTTCGACGAACCCGCCGCGCGTCACGTGCAAGTGGCCGAAATGGTCATCGAGAAGGCCAAGCGTCTCGTCGAAATGAAGCACGACGTCGTGATTCTCCTCGACTCCATCACCCGTCTCGCGCGTGCGTACAACACGGTGGTGCCGGCGTCGGGCAAGGTGCTGACGGGCGGTGTCGATGCAAACGCGCTGCAGCGTCCGAAGCGCTTCTTCGGAGCCGCGCGCAACATCGAGGAAGGCGGTTCGCTGACCATCATCGGCACGGCGCTGATCGAAACGGGCAGCCGCATGGACGACGTGATCTACGAAGAGTTCAAGGGCACCGGCAACATGGAAGTGCACCTCGAACGCCGCCTCGCCGAAAAGCGCGTTTATCCGTCGATCAATCTGAACAAGTCGGGCACGCGCCGCGAAGAACTGCTCATCAAGCCGGACCTGCTGCAAAAGGTCTGGGTATTGCGCAAATTCATTCACGACATGGACGAAGTCGAAGCCATGGAATTCCTGCTCGACAAGATCCGTCAGACAAAGAGCAACTCGGAGTTCTTCGACATGATGCGCCGCGGCGGAAGCTGATCTTCCGCGTGACGTATAAAAGAACCGCCTGCATCGTCAGGCGGTTTTTTCATGGGCGCCTTGCGTACAATCCGCACTGTCCGAGCCTTCCGATACCACGCATGGCCAACCTCTTCACCCGCTGGTTCGGCGCGCAACGCCGCGAGCGCGCGCTGCGCAAGTATGCAATCGACGATGCCCTCTGGCAGCGCACGCTCGATGCCTTCCCGTTCTATCGCCACCTCATCGCGGCCGACCGCGAGCGCCTGCGCGAGACGACGAGCCTGTTCATCGCGCAAAAGGAGTTCTCGACCGCGCACGGGCTCGAACTGACCGACGAGATGATCGTCTCGATCGCCGCGCAAGCCTGCCTGCCGGTGCTCAACCTTGACCTCGACCTCTATGGCGGCTGGGTCGGCGTGATCGTCTATCCCGGCGAGTTCGTCATTAGAAAGACGGTGGAGGACGAGGCCGGCGTCGTTCACGAGATCGAGCACGACGCGAGCGGTGAGGCATGGGAAGGCGGGCCGGTCGTGCTGTCGTGGGAAGACACGCAGATGGCCGATGCCTCGGACGCGTACAACGTCGTCATCCACGAGTTCGCGCACAAGATCGACATGGTGAACGGCGAAGCCGACGGGCATCCTCCGCTCTTTCGCCGCTGGCATGCGCCGCTCGATAACGCCGCCTGGTCCGATATCTTCGACAACGCCTACGACCAGTTCTGCGCCCGCGTCGATGCCGTGCCGCAATCGCGCTTTCGCCGCTTCGAGCGCGAATCGCTGATCGACCCTTATGCAGCGGATCATCCGTCGGAGTTCTTCGCCGTGTGCAGCGAGGCGCTGTTCGTCACGCCAGGCGCATTCGAGGCCGAATACCCGGAACTGTACCGGCTGCTCGCGCGGTACTACCGGCAGGATCCCGCCGGCGTCGGCGCGCTGGCCGGCTCGCACGCGTGACGGGAAAAGGTGTCGAGCGGCTGATTTTCTGGCATAATCGCCGTTTTTCGACCCAGGCAAGTGACTCGCGAAGGGCGCCATGAAACGGTGCGGCGGGTTGGCTACCGCCAGATATCAGGAAAGACCATGAAAGAAGGCATTCACCCGGATTACCGCGAAGTCCTGTTCGTCGACATGTCGAACGACTTCCGTTTCGTGACCCGCTCGACCATCCAGACGCGCGAAACCGCCGAATTCAACGGCAAGACCTACCCGCTCGCGAAGATCGAAGTGTCGTCGGAATCGCATCCGTTCTACACCGGCCAGCAGAAGATCATGGACACGGCCGGCCGCGTCGAGAAGTTCAACAACAAGTTCGCGCGCTTCTCCACCAAGAAGTAAGTCGGGCTTCGGGTTTCAGCAAGAAAGGGCAGCTTCGGCTGCCCTTTTTTGTCGGCTCGCGGTTTTATACATTGGCGCGGCCTGCATCGCGATGCGTGGCGCGAAGTTTCGCAGTGCCGCCGGGACCCGCGACACGACTACAATGCCGGATGCTCCGGCCCCGCCGCCCCGCAGCCCCGCAGCCCCGCGGCGCATCTTCCAGGCCCGTCTCTCCATCAAGCCTTCTCGCATGCGATCTGTCGTTCGTCTGACCGCCTCCGCCACCAGCGCCCTGCCGCGCTGGCTGCTGCTCGCCATCTGCATCACCTATGCGTCGTTCGGCCTGTTCGGCCGTGATCCCTGGAAGAACGAAGACGCGGCGGGTTTCGGCGTCATGTGGACGATGGCCAACGGCGACGCCCGCGACTGGCTTCTGCCGAACCTGCTCGGCAAGGCCGCCACCGGCGACGGACCGCTGATGTACTGGCTCGGCGCGTCGTTCATACGCGTGCTGAGTCCGTGGGTCGATGCGAGCAACGCATCGCGCGTGATCACCGGCTTGCTGTTCTGTCTCGCTTGCGCGTTCGTCTGGTATTCGGCGTATCTGCTCGGCCGGCGTGACGAAGCGCAGCCCTTCAAATATGCATTCGGCGGCGAGCCGGAACCGCGCGACTACGGCCGCACGCTCGCCGATGGCGCACTGCTCATTCTGCTCGCCTGCTTCGGCCTCGCGGAGCGCGGTCACGAAACCACGCCGCAAGTCGCGCAGTTCGCCGGCACCGCGATGCTCATCTACGGCCTCGTGCGCAGCCTCGACAAGCCGATCCACGGCGCGCTCGTGTGGGGTGCGGCGATCGGCGTCGTCGGGTTGTCGAGCTCGCCCGTGCTCGTGTTCGCACTCTTGCTTTGCACGCTCGCGATGACGGTCATCGTGCGTCAGGTGCGGGCCGCGCCGCTGCTGATCTTCGGCTTGCCGGTCGCGGTCGTGCTGATCGCCGCCTGGGTGCTGCCAACGCTGCACTTTTTCCCCGACGACGGCGAATGGTGGCTGCGCCAATGGTGGCGCAACAGCTTCCACACGTTCACCGCGCCGCCGGCGCTCGAGTTCGGCTACGCGATGAAGAACCTCCCGCTCTTCACGTGGCCCGCGTGGCCGCTCGCGATCTGGGCGTTCGTGAGCTGGGGCGGCATGCGCCGCTCGCCGCACGTCGCCGTGCCGCTGTCGGTCATCGGGCCACTGCTCGTGCTGGTCGTGCTGCAGGCACACGAAACGAACCGGCTCTTCATGTTGCTGCTGCCGCCGCTTTCGGTGCTCGCGACCTTCGCGCTGCCCACGCTCAAGCGCGGCGCGATCAACGCGATCGACTGGTTCGCGATGTTGAGCTTCACGATCATCGGCACGCTGGTCTGGCTCGTGTGGACGGCCGGCATGTTCGGCTTTCCCGCGCCGATGGCCCGCAACCTCGCGCGTCTCGCGCCGGGCTTTCATCCCGAGTTCAAGCTGATCTCGTTCGTCTGCGCGGTCGCCGTGACGGTCTGCTGGTTCGTGCTCGCGCGCTGGCGGCTCACGCGTCATCCGAAGGTACTGTGGCGCAGCGTCGTATTGTCGAGCGCAGGCACCACGCTCATGTGGGTGCTGCTCATGACCTTATGGCTGCCGGTAGTCAACTATAGCCGCACGTATCGCGATGTCGCGGAGCAGATCGCCTCACATCTTCCGGCCGACTACACCTGCATCTCGCCCGCGCGCCTGGGCGACGCGCAGATCGCGACGTTCGCCTATTTCGGCGGCATGCAGTTTGCGTTCGACGAAGACTGCGACGTCATCCTGCGTCAGGATCGCTCCGACTTCGGCGATCCGTCGTCGATGTCGACGTTCGAATGGAAGCTCGTCTGGGAAGGCCGGCGCGTCGCCGATCGCGACGAGCGCTTCCGGCTGTATGTACGCATCGAGCGCCCCGTTCCGCCGCCGAAAAAACCCGTGCGCAAGCGCAGCCTGCGCCGGCCGCAATAAAAAGGACATGACCTCGACATCACCCGTTCAACCCGGCACGACCGGCATGTGGCGCGATGTGCGCAAGATCGCATCGCTCGCGTGGCCCGTGCTGATCGGCCAGCTCGCGGTGATCGCGTTCGGCGTCATCGATACCGCGATGGTCGGCCGCTTTTCCGCCACCGATCTCGCCGCGCTCGGCCTCGGCTCATCGGTCTATATCTCCGTCTACATCGGGCTGACGGGCATCCTCGTCGCATTGCAGCCGATTGCCGGGCAACTCTTCGGCGCGGGCCGCGAAAGCGAGATCGGCGAGGAGACGCGCCAGGCGCTGTGGCTCGCCGCAGCGCTGACGGTCATCGGCTTCGTGCTGCTCTATTTTCCCGAGCCGCTCCTGAGTCTCGCCAAAGCGCCGCCCGCGTTGCACGATCGCACGGTCGACTACCTGCGCATCCTGTCGTTCGGCCTGCCCGCGAGCCTCGCGTTTCGCGTCTATAGCTCGCTGACGAACGCGGTCGGCAAGCCGCGGCTCGTGATGTTCCTGCAGGTCGGCGGACTCGTGCTCAAGTTCCCGCTCAACACCTGGTTCATCTTCGGCGGCTTCGGCGTGCCGGCGCTCGGCGGTCCGGGCTGCGCGCTCGCGAGCACGCTCATCAACTGGGTGCTGGCGGTCGTCGGCATGACGGTGCTGCTGAAGTTCGAGTTCTTCCGCCCCTTCGGCATCTTTTCGCGCTTCACGTGGCCCGTGTTGCGACGTCAGTTCGCGCTCTTGCGGCTCGGCATTCCGATGGGCCTCTCGTACCTGATCGAAGTGACGTCGTACACGTTCATGGCGCTTTTCATCTCGCGTTTCGGCACGACGACGCTCGCCGGCCATCAGATCGCGGGCAACCTCGGCGCGGTGCTGTACATGACGCCCCTCGCGATCGGCATTGCATCGTCCACACTCGTTTCGCAGGCGCTCGGCGCACAGCGCTTCGACGATGCCGCGTCGATCTCGCGTCACGGCATCGCGATGGCCTGCGTGCTGGCGCTCGTCTATGGCGTGGTGCTGATTGCCGCCCGCCCGCACGTGATCGCCGCCTACACGCCCGATCCGAACGTGATCGCCGCGGCGATGCCGCTCGTGCTCATCATCTTCTTCTATCACCTGTGCGACGCGCTGCAGATCACCACCGCGTTCATCTTGCGCGCGTACAAGGTGACGATCGTGCCCACCGTCATCTATGCGATCGCGCTGTGGGGCATCGGGCTCGGCGGCGGCTATCTGCTCGGCTTCGACGTCGGCGGCGCGATTCCCGCTTCGCTGCAAGGCGCGCGCGGCTTCTGGATCGCCAATTCGCTGAGTCTCGGCGTGGCGGGCGTCGGCCTCTTCGTTTATTGGCGGCGCGTGAGCACCCGGCATATCGGCGCCGTCGACCTGCGTTAGGAAATCGTCGTAAAGCGTCAACGCTTGCACCCGGACGGAAAGAACGGCGTAGGCCTCCAGTAAAATCGCGCGTCGAGGAACACTCGGAGCGAGTGGATGAGCCGCGTTATCAGCAAACAAAAATGGATCCTGGCCGCAACCACCGTACTCGCCGCGCTGACCTTCAGCGTGACGAACCATCGGGCCGATGCCGCGCGCGCCGTCAGCGTGTCGCCGCAAGGCAAGGTCGCCCAGGTGAGGCAGGTCGTTGTCAAGTTCGACGAAGCAATGACCGCGTTCGGCAGCCCCGCTGCCGCGCCACCGGGGAAACTCGCGTGTGACGGCGCGCCGGCTGCGGCCACGGCCGGCAGCGCGCGCTGGATCGACGAGAAGACGTGGGCCTTCGACTTCAACAGCGATCTTCCGCCCGGCGTGCGCTGCGCGGTCGATCTCAAGGCGGGCATCAAGTCCGCCGCGGGCAACGCGCTCGCAGGCCCGAGTCACTTCACGTTCCAGACCGGCGGTCCGTTCGTCACGCGCATCCAGCCGAATTACGGCGATATCGAAGAAGATCAGGTCTTCGTGTTGCGCCTGAACGGGCCGGCCACGCAAGCGTCCGTGCTCGATCACGTCTGGTGCGAATCGAGCGCGCTCGGCAACCGCATCCCTGTGCGCATGTCCGATGACGCGACGCGCAAAGCACTCCTCGAACACTTCGGCTATCAGAAGGAAAGCGACCGCGTGCTGACGCTCGCGTGTCAGCAGAGATTGCCGTCGGCGTCGAAGATGCAGCTCGTTTTCGGGCAAGGCGTCACTGGCCCGAGCGGCATCCCGAACGACGTCGAGGAGCGCTTCGACTACAGAGTGCGCGAATCGTTCAAGGCCGCCTTCACGTGCGAGCGCGAGAACGCGAACGCGCCCTGCACGCCACTGAGTCCGCTGCGGCTCACGTTCACCGCGCCGATCAGCCGCGCGGACGCCGCGAAATTCGTGTTGCGCGGGCCGAAAGGCGCCGCCGCGCAGTACTCCAATCCGGACGACAAGGATGCCGAAGTAACTACCGTCGAATTCGCCGCGCCGCTGCCCGAACGCGCGACGCTGACGATCGAAGCGCCGTCGAACCTGAAGGATGTGAGCGGACGTGCGCTCGCCAATGCGGACTTCTTCCCGCTGAAGACGGCCACCGCCGGCATGCCGCCGCTCGCCAAGTTCTCGTCGGGTGCGTTCGGCATCATCGAACGGTTCGCCGAGCCGGACATGCCCGCGATGCTGCCGGTCACGCTGCGTCACGTCGAAGCGGATCTGCACGTGCAGGGGCTGAATGCGGGTACGTCGAAGATCGCGAAATTGAAGCTGGACGCCGATAGCGACATTCGCCGATGGATGCGCAGGGTCGACGAATTCAACGGCATGACGATGTCGCGCTCGGGCGTCGAGGCGCGCATGCCGGAGGCGCTGCGCAACGGCATTGCGCCGGTCATCGTGCGCAATCAGGATGGCTCCGTCGGCAACGATCCGGCCATCGACATTCGCTCGCTCTCGCTTCTGACCCAACGCGCGGGCGTCGAAACGCTGACGCTGCCCGCCGCCGATCCGAAGGCGCTGCGGCCGTTCGAAGTCGTCGGCATTCCGTTCGCGAAGCCCGGGTTCTACGTGGTCGAACTGGCGTCGCCGGCGCTCGGCGCATCGCTCCTCAGCAAGCAACAGGCGATGTACGTCCGCACCTCGGTGCTCGTCACGAACCTTGGCGTGCATTTCAAGCAAGGGCGTGAGAACAGCGTCGTCTGGGTGACGACGCTCGACAAGGGCAAGCCTGTGGCGAACGCGCAAGTGCGCGTGACCGACTGCAACGGCGATCAGATCGCCACCGCCACCACCGATGCCCAGGGCATCGCGAGAATCGGCAAGCCGCTCCCGGCGGCGCGCAAGTGCAATGACGCGAGCTTCTCCTACGACGGCTTCTTCGTATCCGCACGCGTGAACGATCCCGTCACCGGTCCCGACATGGCTTTCGTGCAATCGGACTGGAATCGCGGCATCGAATCGTGGCGTTTCAATGTGCCGACGGACATGAGCGCGACGCGCACCGAGCGCGCCCACACCATTTTCGACCGCACGCTGCTGCGCGCGGGCGAAACGGTGTCGATGAAGCATCTGCTGCGCGTCGAGACGCTCGGCGGCTTCGCATTCGCGAAGAAGTATCCGACGCGCGTGACCATCCGCCATATCGGCAGCGGACAAACGTGGCATCTGCCGCTCGCGTGGGCCGCGGACCACAGCGCCGACTCTGCTTTTACTGTGCCCGCAGCGGCGAAGCTCGGCGAGTACAGCGTATCGCTAGATGACGGCGCCTCGAGCGCCAGGAACGCAGACGACGACGGCGGCGGCCCGGTCGGTCAGTCGTATGAAACGGGCAGCTTCCGCGTCGAAGAGTTCCGGCTGCCGGTCTTCAAGGGCTCGATTTCGGCCGGCGACAACAATTCGCCCGGACTCGTCGCCGCGAAGGAAGCGCCGGTTTCCGTGCGCGTCGAATATGTACAGGGCGGGCCGGCGTCGAATCTGCCGGTGCAAGTATCGGCGCTCGTGCGCGATACGTATCCGCCGTTCGCTTCGCAATTCGAAGGGTTCGGCTTCTCGCCGTATCGCAAGCCGGTGGACGATGGCGCAAGCGCGCCCGCCGAGGATCAGGAAGGCGATGGCGGCGAAGATCAGGCAGGCGATTCGACGACGAAGCTCGTCGCCGACAAGGTGCGCGTGACGCTTGATCGCGATGGCGCGGGCAAGCTCACCGTGATGCCGCTGCCCGCCGTCGATTCGCCGAAGCGTCTCGCGCTCGAAGCCACCTTCGCCGACCCGAACGGCGAGGTTCAGACGATCAGCGGCGACGCGACGCTCTGGCCCGCCGCTGTCGCCGTCGGCGTGAAGGCCGGGCATTGGGTATCGGTCGGCGATACGGTGCCGGTCCAGGCGCTCGCACTCGACCTGCAAGGCAAGCCGCGCGCGGGGGTATCGATCGAAATCAGGGGCGTTGCCCGCGTGATGTCGAGTTCGCGCAAGCGCATGGTCGGCGGCTTCTACGCTTACGGCAACCACAGCGAGACGAGCAACCTCGGCACGCTCTGCAGCGGCAAGAGCGACGATCACGGCCTGCTCTCCTGCGACGCGAAACTGAAACAGGCCGGCAACGTCGATCTGATCGCCGTTGCGAAAGACGGCGACGGCCGCGAAGCCAACGCGAGCACGTCGGTCTGGGTCACGCGCGAGGACGAACTGTGGTTCGGCGGCGAGAACACGGACCGCATCGACGTGTTGCCGGAGAAGACCAGCTACGAGCCGGGCGAAACCGCGCGCTTCCAGGTGCGCATGCCGTTCCGCGCGGCGACGGCGCTCGTCGCGGTGGAGCGCGAAGGGATCGTGGAGACGCGGGTCGTCGAACTGAACGGCAAAGACCCGACCATCGACTTCAAGGTGCAGGAGGCCTGGGGGCCGAACGTCTACGTGTCCGTGCTCGCGCTTCGCGGACGCGTGCGCGAAGTGCCGTGGTACTCCTTCTTCACGTGGGGCTGGAAGGCGCCGGTCGAATGGGCGCGCGCGTTCTGGTACGAAGGACGCCAGTATCAGGCGCCGACGCCGCTCGTCGATCTGTCGAAGCCCGCGTTCCGTTACGGAGTTGCATCGATCAAAGTCGGCACGGCGTCGCACAAGCTCGCGGTCAGCGTGAGCCCGGACGCGAAGTCGTATTCCGTGCGCGCGACGGCCCATGTGAAGGTCAAGGTCGCCCTGCCCGGTGGGAAGCCCGCGCCGGCCGGCACGCAGATCGCCGTCGCCGCCGTCGATGAAGCCCTGCTCGAACTCATGCCGAACCAAAGCTGGAACGTGCTCGACGCGATGCTGCAGCGGCGCGCATATGGCGTCGAAACGGCAACCGCGCAGATGGAGATCGTCGGGCGGCGTCACTTCGGACGCAAGGCCGTGCCCGCGGGCGGCGGCGGCGGACATGGCGCGACGCGCGAGCTCTTCGATACCCTGCTCCTGTGGAATCCGCGCGTGACGCTCGACGCGAACGGCGAAGCATCCGTCGATGTCCCGCTGAACGATGCGCTTACGCGCTTTCGGATCGTCGCCATCGCGGCAGTCGGCGCGGGCCGTTTCGGCACGGGCAGTGCGTCGGTTCAGACGTCGCAGGACTTGCAGCTCATTTCGGGACTGCCGCCGCTCGTGCGCGTCGGCGATGCGTTCCGTGCGCAGTTCACGCTGCGCAACGCGGCCGCCCGGACGATGCGCGTCGTGGTCGCGCCGCATGCGGGTTCACTCGCGCTGGATGCGCGCAACATCGAACTCGCGGCGGGATCGTCGCAGGAAGTGGCCTGGGAGGTGAGCACGCCGGACGTGCTCGGCACGAACGCTTCGGCGAGCCTCGCGTGGACTGTGAGCGCCAGCGAGCAAGGGACAGGCCGCGCCACCGACGCCGTGCAAGTCACGCAGCGCGTCGTCGCGGCGGTTCCGGTGACGGTGCAGCAGGCGACCATCGCGCAGGTGGACGGCACGCTCGCGCTGCCCGTCGCGCCGCCCGCCGATGCCGCGAAGTCCGCCGATGGCGCGGTGCGCGGTGGCATCGCGGTATCGCTGCAGCCGAAGCTCGCGGATGGCTTGCCGGGCGTGCGCCGCTGGTTCGAGCGTTATCCGTACAACTGCCTGGAACAGCAGACATCGCGCGCGCTCGGCCTGATGGACGCCGCGCAATGGCAAGGCGTGCTCACGCGCATGCCCGCGTATCTGGACCGCGACGGCCTCGCGAACTACTTCCCGCCGTCCGACGATCAGCGCGCAAGCGGCAGCCCGACGCTGACTGCGTATCTGCTCGCGGTCACGGACGAAGCTGCGAAGCTGGATCGCCGCTTCGCGCTGTCTGCCGATCTGCGCGACCGTCTCACGGCGGGCCTCGCGAACTTCGTCGAAGGCAAGCTCCAACGAAAGTTCTGGGCGCCCCGCGACGATCTCGACTTCGAAAAGCTCGCGGCCATCGAGGCGCTCGCGCGCTACGGCCTTGCGCAGCCGCGCATGCTGGGCTCGATCACGGTCGCGCCCAATCAGTGGCCGACATCGGCGGTGCTCGACTATTACGCAATCGTGTCGCGCGTCGACGGCGTTCCGAATCGCGACGAGAAGCGTGCGCAGGCCGAGCAGATCATCCGCGCGCGGCTGACGTATCAGGGCACCCGCCTCACCTTCTCCACCGAGCGCGACGACGACCTCTGGTGGCTCATGACCGGCGTCGAGACGAACGCCGCGCGCACCGCGCTGCTTTTCGCCGATGCGCCCGGCTGGAAGGACGAGATGCCGCGTCTGGTCGCGGGCCTGCTCGCGATGCAGCAGCACGGCGCGTGGCAGACGACCACCGCCAACCTGTGGGGATCGCTTGCGGTCGGCCGCTTCTCGCGCCTCTTCGAGAGCACGCCGGTCACGGGCAGCACGAAGATCGCGCTCGGCTCGTCGGCGCGTGACGTGAACTGGGACGCCGCCGCGCCCGCCGCGATGGCGTCGATGGCATCGGCCATGCCGGTCACGAAGGCAGCCAGCATGCGCAGCACGATGCTGCCGTGGTCCACGGGCTCGCTGACCTTGACGCAGGACGGCACGGGCAAGCCGTGGGCGACCATCGAGAGTCTCGCCGCGGTCGCGTTGAAAGCGCCGTTGGCGGCCGGCTATCGCATCACGAAGACCGTGACGCCGATCGAACCCGCCGTCAAAGGGATGTTGTCGCGCGGCGACATCGTGCGCGTGAGTCTCGACATCGACGCGCAGAGCGACATGACCTGGGTCGTCGTCAACGATCCGATCCCCGCCGGCGCGACGATTCTCGGCTCGGGACTCGGCCGCGATTCCGAAGCGGCGACGCGCGGCGAGAAGCCGGACGCAGGCGCGTGGGCGGCGTTCATCGAGCGCAGTTTCGACGGCTGTCGCGCGTATTACGACTATCTGCCGAAGGGCTCGCTGCACGTCGAATACACGATGCGCCTCAACAACGCCGGCACGTTCGGCCTGCCGCCCACGCGCGTGGAGGCGCTGTACGCCCCGTCGACGTTCGGTGCGCTGCCGAATGCGCCGATGGTCGTCAAACCGCTCGCGGCAAAGTGACATCGTGAAACGCGCCGCCTGTTTCGTCGTCGCGATGGCGCTTTGCGCGGCCGCTTACGCTGCGCCGGGGTTCGACGACGTGCGCGCGAACTGGCGCAGTTCCGACTGGCTGCTGCTCGACCGCGACGGCGAAACGCTGCAGCGCACGCGCATCGACAAGAGCGCGCGGCGCGGCGACTGGGTGGCGCTCGCGGACGTGTCGCCGGCGCTGCGGGAAGCGATCGTCGTTTCGGAGGACAAACGGTTCTACGAGCATGCGGGCGTCGACTGGCGCGGGGCCGCCGCCGCCGCGTGGGGCAACATGTGGAACACGCGGACGCGCGGCGCATCCACCGTGACGATGCAGCTGACCGGCCTCATCGGCGATGAGGGCAGGAAGCCGTCCGGGCGGCGCTCTTTCGCGGAGAAGGCGCAGCAAACCGTCAGCGCGCTGTGGCTCGAGCGTACGTGGCGCAAGGATCAGATCCTTGAAGCGTATGTGAACCTCGTGCCGTTTCGCGGCGAGATCATCGGACTGTCGGCGCTGTCGCAGACGCTTTTCGACAAGACGCCCTCCGGCCTCGACGAGCGCGAAGCAGCGCTTGCCGCCTCGCTCGTGCGCGCACCGAATGCGCCCTACGCGAAGGTTGCCGCGCGCGCGTGCATCATCCTGCGCGACATGCAGACCTTGCACGGAGACGGCAAGAAGAACACTCCCGATCCGTGTGTCAACCTCGACAGCTATGTGCAACTGACGCTGACGCGCACAGCGTCGGCCCCGTCTTACGCGCGCAGCGACGATGCCCTCGCCCCGCATTTTGCCCGGCGCATCGCGAATGAAGTGCATCCGGCGGCCGGCGCACGCGTGCGTTCGACACTCGATGCGCGGCTGCAGCGCTTCACCCGCGACACGCTTGCCCGCACGCTCGCCGAACTCAACGCACGCGCGCATCCGCGCAATGTGCACGATGCGGCGGCGGTCGTCATCGACAATGCTTCCGGCGACGTGCTCGCGTGGGTCGGATCGGCGGGCGGCTTGTCGAATGCACCCAAAGTCGACGCCGTCGTCGCCCAACGTCAGCCCGGCTCGACGCTCAAGCCTTTCCTGTATGCGCAGGCGATCGACGAGAAGCGGCTTACCGCCGCCACGCTGCTCGACGACGCCCCGCTCGATCTCGCAACGGGCGGCGGCCTCTACATCCCGCAGAACTACGACCACGACTTCAAGGGCTGGGTGAGCGTGCGCACGGCGCTCGGCTCGTCGCTGAACGTGCCCGCCGTGCGCGCGCTCGTGCTGGTGACGCCGCATCGCTTCGCGAAAACGCTCGTCGCGCTCGGGCTGCCGCTGTCGCAATCGGGCGATTACTATGGCTTCAGCCTCGCGCTCGGCAGTGCCGACGTGACACTCGCGTCGCTCACGAACGCATATCGCGCGCTGGCGAACGGGGGCATCGCGCGGCCCGTTTTCGATCTGGCGGATCATCCGGCCGCGCCTGCCGGAACGCGCGTCTTCAGCGCGGACGCGAGTTTCATCGTCACCGACATTCTCGCCGACAACAACGCGCGCACCCGCACGTTCGGCTTCGACAGCGTGCTCGCCACGCGCACGTTCAGCGCCGTCAAGACCGGCACCAGCAAGGACATGCGCGACAACTGGACGGTCGGATTCACGCCGCGCTATACAGTGGGCGTCTGGGTCGGCAATGCCGACGGCGCGCCGATGTGGGATGTCTCCGGCGTGACGGGCGCGGCGCCCGCGTGGCATGCGCTGGTCGACTATCTGCATCGGCGGGCGGGAAGCCGCGCGCCCGATGCGCCGCTGGGCGTGGCGAAGACGCGCGTCGCGTATCAGGACGACATCGAGCCGCCGCGCGAAGAATGGTTCCTGCGCGGCACGCAGATGGACCGTGTCGGGCTGACGGCGACGGCGGCGGCGTCATCGGCCACGACAGCGAAGCGCAACGCGCGCCCCGATGCCCAAGCGGCAAAGATCGGCGCACCGACCGACGGCACCATCTTCGCGCTCGATCCCGACATTCCGCCCGCACGCCAGCGCGTGTGGTTCGAACGCGCCGGCGGCGGGCGGCTCACGTGGCGGCTCGACGGCAAGCCGTTCGGTCACGATGCCCGCGCCGCCTGGCTGCCGTGGCCCGGACGGCACGTGCTCGAACTCGTCGATGCACGCGGTGAAACGGTCGACAAGGTCGGCTTCGAAGTGCGCGGCGCGTTCGCGAAAACGGCCGCGCCGGCATCGAAATAAGCTGCCTGTCGCGCGGGGATATTGGCATAACCAAAGTTTCGCAGCCATCCATTGCTGCGCGGCACGCTTCTCACGTCTGCGACGTTAAAGATTGTGCGCAGACGCGGCGCATCTTGCGGACTCATGCAAAATGCCCCGGTCAACGCCCGGGGCGGAATTTGTCCTATGCTTGACGGCGTCGCCCTGCCGGTGCGTTCAGCGGCACGTGCGGAGCGTTTCCGATCCACTGTCCAAATTCATTTGTCCGGAGTGTCGTCATGCTCAAGAAGCTGTTGATGCTGTGCGTTGCGTTCATGCTGTCCATCGGCGCCGCCTTCGCCACCGTCGATGTCAATACCGCCGATGAGGCCGCGCTCGAATCGGTCAAAGGCCTCGGGCCGGTAAAATCGAAGGCGATCATCGACGAACGCACCAAGAACGGACCTTACAAGGACGCGGACGATCTCGCGAACCGCGTGAAGGGTCTGGGCGCGAAATCGGTGGCGAAGCTGGAGGAACGCGGACTGACCATCGGCGGTTCGTCGCTGCCGCCGACCGGCAAGCCTTCGAAGCCCGCGCCGACCGCGTCGCAGGGTGGCGCGGCGCCGAATTCGACGGTCAGGTCGTTGACGGCCGCGACGGCGGCGACATCGCCCGCCGCGACGAACGAACGCACGCCGGCCCTGACGCCGGCATCGGGCGCATCGGCTGCCTCCGGCAAGAAGAAGTCGAGCGCGGCGACTGCCGGCGCATCCGCACCGGCGGCGACGAGCGACGCGAAAACGTCCCGATCGCAGCGCAAGAAAGACAAGGCGGCGAGCGATGCTGCCGCCAGCAGCCTTTGATGCGCAACGTTACCCCAAAACTTTTTGTAGTGAGATAGAAATGAGCCTACTCGATATCCTTGCCTCTTCCCTCGGCAATTCGTCGCAACAAGGCGGCCAGAGCGGCGGCGGCCAGGCCGCGCTGATCGCGGCAGCGCTTGAATTCGTCAACAGCCAGCCCGGCGGCATCATGGGGCTGATCCAGCGTTTCCACGATAACGGCGCGGGCGATATCGTCTCGTCGTGGATCAGGACCGGGGAGAACAAGTCCATTAGTCCGGGGCTGCTGACGAACGTGCTGGGGTCGGAGAATATCGGCGCGCTGTCGCAGAAGGCGGGTGTGTCAGGCGACCAGCTTTCCGGATTGCTCGCGGCGGTGCTGCCGCATATCGTCGACCGGGCGACGCCGAATGGCGAAGTGCCGCCAGAGGGAAAACTGGATCTGACGGGCGTGCTCGGGTCGCTTGGCGGGCTCGCCGGCCTGTTCGGACAATCGAAGCAAGGTTAAGCGCGAATCGTCTGCATTGACCAAACCCCGCACGGTTAGCGCCGTGCGGGGTTTTGTTTTTTGCTCTTCGCCAGTTTGGCTAAAGCGATCGCAAGCGCAAAACGGCAAACAATTGCAGAGCGATAAGATTATTCGGATAACGATGTAATTAAAGACTAGCTGAATTTCTTTCAGCGGATGAAAACGCCGATGCATGGAACCCGCCATCGCACCGCTGCACTACGGGAAGATACTCTTCTTCTTTAGTTTCGCTTGACACATGCTGTATGAAATCGCTTTCTTGAACCGCACCTTTACGCCTGACGTCGCGGCGTTCATTTCGTTCACCCGAGCATACGATCGTTCTCTTCTACTCGACGTGGAGAATACATTGGTTATGAACGCAACCCTGAAGGCGGAAATCAAGCGGCGAGTCAAATGGTCGTTGATCGGCGCGGTCGCGAGGCTACCCGATTCGGTCCAATCTCTTCTTTTCGTTTCGGCTATCCGCAAGTATGGCAAGCGCGTGCCGGTTTTGCGGGCGGTCTACAGCGGGTGTTATCGAACGCATCCGATCGACCGCATGCTCGGCACCGATACCGGCGGCATTTATCCGCCCGAATCGGCTACGGGAACCAATGGTCCGGAGGCCGGCAATTTGCCGTATATGGGATGCCAGCCGAGCATCGTCCGGCATGTGCTGCAGCAACTCGGCGACGTGACGGGTCGCACGTTCATCGACATTGGCTGCGGCAAGGGCCGGCCGATGATCGTCGCCACCGAATTTCCCTTCGATGCCGTGTTCGGCTACGACATTGCGGCGCCGCTCGTCGATACCGCGAACCGCAATGCGGCGATCGTCGCGCGCCGATTCCCTGATCGCACGCCGATGCGCGCGTTCGTCGATGATGCGACCACCATGCCCTTTCCTTCGAAGGACATCGTCGCATTCTTCTTCAATCCGTTCGGCGCCGAACTCATGACGGTCATGCGTCAAAGGTTCGACAAAGCGCTTACCGAACAAGCGATTCAAAGGCTTACGATCGTCTATATCTACCCGACCTGCGCGCTTGTTTTCGACGAATCCCCGCTGATCGAGAGGCAAGTTTCTTTCACCGCGCCATACGCGCCCGGCGAGGTCGGCTACGGACCTGACCTGCAGCAGGAAGTCATCATCTGGAACGACAGGCGTCATGCGGCGGCATGAGGATCGTCCTCCCGGTCAATCGACAACGAAAGCAAAAAAGGCAACGGATTGCTCCGTTGCCTTCTGAAGCCGGTTCTTTACCGAACCGAGAAACCGGCATCCACCTTAATGCACCACCCGATCGAACACGAACTCGCCTTCGCGCACATCGACAGGAATGACATCCTTCGGCCCAAAACGCCCCGCGAGAATGAGCTTGGCGACCGGATTCTCGATCTCCTGCTGAATCGCCCGCTTCAGCGGCCGCGCACCGAACACCGGGTCGTAACCGACCTTGCCGATCTGCTCCAGCGCTGTATCGGACACGTCGAGTTGCATATCCAGCTTGGCCAGCCGGTCATGCAAGCGCTGCAGCTGAATCTTGGCGATCGACTCGATATTGGCCCGATCGAGCGAATGGAACACGACGACATCATCGATACGGTTCAGGAACTCCGGCCGGAAATGCAGTTTCACTTCTTCCCAGACCGCGTCCTTCACCTTGTCGTGCGGCTCGTCGACCATGCCCTGAATCACATGCGACCCGAGGTTCGACGTCATCACGATCACCGTGTTCTTGAAGTCGACGGTGCGGCCCTGTCCGTCCGTCATGCGGCCATCGTCCAGCACTTGCAGCAGCACGTTGAACACATCCGGATGCGCCTTCTCGATCTCATCGAGCAGAATCACGCTATACGGCTTGCGACGCACCGCTTCCGTGAGATAGCCGCCCTCCTCATAACCGACGTATCCCGGCGGCGCGCCGATCAGCCGCGCGACGCTGTGCTTCTCCATGAACTCGCTCATGTCGATGCGGATGAGATGCTCCTCCGAATCGAACAGGAACGCCGCGAGCGCCTTGCACAGCTCCGTCTTGCCCACGCCCGTCGGCCCGAGGAACAGGAAGGAACCATACGGACGATTCGGATCGGACAGGCCCGCGCGTGAACGGCGGATCGCGTCGGCTACCGCGCCGATCGCTTCATCCTGGCCGACGACGCGCTCATGCAGCTTGCCTTCGATCTGCAGCAGCTTCTCGCGCTCGCCCTGCATCATGCGCGAGACGGGGATGCCCGTGGAGCGCGACACGACTTCGGCGATTTCCTCAGCGCCCACCTGCGTGCGCAAGAGACGCGGACGCGTCGGGTTGTTCTGTTCCTGCGATTCCGCCTGCGTGACCTGCCTGAGCCGCGCCTCCAGTTCAGGCAGCTTGCCGTACTGCAACTCGGCGACCTTCTCGAGCTTGCCCTCGCGCTGCAAACGGGCGATATCGGCCCGCACTTTCTCGATCTCTTCTTTCAGTTGCGCGCTGCCCTGCACCGCGGCCTTTTCGGCGGTCCAGATTTCCTCGAGATCGGAATACTCGCGGTTGAGCCGCTCGATTTCCTCTTCGATGAGTTGCAGCCGCTTCTGCGATGCCTCGTCCTTTTCCTTCTTCACGGCCTCGCGCTCGATCTTCAACTGGATGAGACGGCGGTCCAGCTTGTCCATCTCTTCGGGCTTCGAATCGATTTCCATCTTGATGCGCGACGCGGCTTCGTCGATCAGATCGATGGCCTTGTCCGGCAAAAAGCGGTCGGTGATATAGCGATGCGACAGTTCCGCCGCCGCGACGATCGCCGGATCGGTGATCTCGACGCCGTGGTGCAGCTCGTACTTCTCCTGCAGGCCGCGCAGGATCGCGATGGTCGCCTCGACCGACGGTTCATCCACCAGCACCTTCTGGAAACGACGCTCGAGCGCCGCGTCCTTTTCGATGTACTTGCGGTATTCGTCGAGCGTCGTCGCGCCGATGCAATGCAGCTCGCCGCGCGAAAGCGCCGGCTTCAGCATGTTGCCCGCGTCCATTGCACCCTCGGCCTTGCCGGCGCCGACCATCGTGTGGATTTCATCGATGAAGACGATGGTCTGCCCTTCGTCCTTCGCGATATCGTTCAGCACGGCCTTCAGGCGTTCCTCGAACTCGCCGCGATACTTCGCGCCCGCGAGCAGCGCCGCCATGTCGAGCGAGAGCACGCGCTTGCCCTTGAGCGTCTCCGGCACTTCCCCGTTGACGATGCGCTGCGCGAGACCTTCGACGATTGCCGTCTTGCCGACACCCGGCTCGCCGATCAGCACCGGATTGTTCTTCGTGCGGCGCTGCAGGATCTGGATCGAGCGGCGGATTTCGTCGTCGCGGCCGATCACCGGATCGAGCTTGCCGGCGCGGGCGCGTTCGGTCAGATCGACGGTGTACTTCTTCAGCGCCTCGCGCTGGCTTTCGGCATCCTGGCTGTTGACCTGCGCGCCGCCGCGCACCGCGTTGATCGCCGCTTCCAGCGCACGGCGCGTGAGCCCGTGCTGCTTCGCGATGCGGCCCGCCTCGCCCTTGTCATCGGCCACCGCCAGCAGGAACATTTCGCTTGCGATGTACGTGTCGTTGAGCTTTTGCGCTTCCTTGTCCGCGTTGTTGAGCAGGCCCGCCAGATCGCGGCTCACCTGCACGTTGCCATCGGTGCCCTGCACTTGCGGCAGACGGCCGATCGCTTCGTTCACCGCCGCCTGCAGCGCCTGAACCTGCACGCCCGCATGCGACAGCAGCGAGCGCGCGGAGCCGTCGCGCTGCGCGATCAGCGCGGACAGCAGATGCACCGGCTCGATGTATTGGTTGTCGTTGCCGACAGCCAGGCTTTGCGCGTCGGAGAGTGCTTCCTGAAACTTGGTTGTGAGTTTGTCGATTCTCATTTTTGGAAAGCTCCAATTCTGAATACGACCAAAATGAGGCGGTTTTGGCCGCTTTCAAGCATGGTTTCGCTCAGCGAGCGCATTTTTTGAGTCTCGGGCGCGACAAGCGTGCGACCGTTCGCGCTACAGCGCGAAGACGCGCTCGGGGTGTCGCATCGACCGAGACGGCGTCGCGGGCAGCGGCGAGCGCGCCGCGCAAGCGGCAGACCCGGCTGAACGACGCAATCGCGACGATCAGCGTTGCCCGGTTCACGACCGAAATAGCCGCAGAGCGCCGCGCCGCCCGCGCACCGTCTCGACCGGTCCCGGGTCTCCGGGTTGCTGAACGACCTTCGTCAGAGGGTCCCCGGAAATGCCGTAAGCGTCGGCCATTTCGCGAATCGTCGAGAGGCCGGACGGCCGCACCGACAGGTAAAACAGGACGCACAACGCATTATCGATGCAGTCGGTCAGTCGCATGATGTCGTGGGATGAGTGGAATGCCGGGCGCGGCAATAAGTCCGTGCGATGCGAGGGGACGATCAGCGCACGCGGGCGTTGCAAGGTCTAATATCCGGGCACAGCCTGCATGAGACACGCATTCCGCGTCACTTGAATGCGTGTCGTCAGGAAAAGCTATCTACGTCTGTCCGACTGATTTCCCGCCATGATTCAAGAACACCGAAGCGCCGCCGCCACGCGCGAGCGCGAACCGAACGAAGCCAACGTGCGCGCGCTGGTCGAAGCGTTTTACCGCCGCGTGGACGACGATCCCCTGCTCGGCCCCGTCTTCGCCCGCGAACTCACCGGCCGATGGGACGAGCATCTCGCGAAGATGACGACCTTCTGGTCGAGCCTCGTGCTCGGCTCGAAGCAGTATCGCGGGAATGTGCAGGAGGCGCATCGGCCACTGGAAGGCATCGAGCCGCGTCACTTCGCGCGCTGGCTGTCGCTGTTTCTGAACACCGTCGAGGCGCGCTACGAGCCGGCCGCCGCGGTGCAGTTCATGGAACCGGCGTTGCGCATCGCGCAGAGCCTGCAGTTGAGCAAGTTCGGCTGGGACTACAAGATTCCCGCCGAGCAGGAGGAACTACTTGCGGCGCTCAAGCGCCAGCGCACCGGCGGCAACGACGAGCCACGGTTTCCGGAGCGGCCGGCCGGCGAGCCGTTTCCCGCGAAGTTCGTCGGCAAGTCCGTTGACGGGGGCTAGCGATCACTTTTCCGGCGTCGTCCAGCGCGTGAGCGCGGCGTCGTCGGATTTGCGGGCGTCGACCCAGCGCTCGCCGCGTTCGGTCTTCTCTTTCTTCCAGAACGGCGCCTGCGTCTTCAGATAGTCCATCACGAAGGCGCACGATTCGAACGCTTCCGCGCGATGCATCGCCGTCGTCGCGACGAGGACGATCTGATCGAGCGGCTTCAGCTTTCCCACGCGATGCACGATCAGCACGTCCGAGCCCGGCCACCGCTCGCGCGCCTGATCGGCGATCGCTTCCAGCGATTTTTCGGTCATGCCGGGATAGTGCTCGAGCTCCATCGTCTCGACGGTGCTGCCTTCGTTCAGGTCACGCACCGTGCCGATGAAGCACGCCACCGCGCCGACCTTCGGGTTCTCGGCGCGCAGCGCGGCGACTTCGGCGCTCAGGTCGAAATCGGCTTCCTGCACGCGGACTTTGGCGAGCGTCGTCATGTCAGCCACCCGTGACCGGCGGAAAGAACGCGACTTCGCAGCCCTCGGTGATGCGCTGCGAGGCGTTCGTCATCACGTGATTGCACGCCATGCGCAGCGCGCGGCCTTCCGCGAGCGTCTCGGCCCATGCGCCGCCGCGCATGCGCAGCCAGGCGCGCACATCGCCGACATTGACGACCGTGTCCGGCACGCTCACCGTCTCGTTCGCGACGCCCAGCGCCTCGCGCACACTCGCAAAAAATCTCAGTTCGACTTTCATTTACGCGGGTCCTTCACCCTCGATTAGCGCATCAGTTCAGAGAACGGAATGAAGCGCACCATTTCACCTGCTTGAATCGCGTGATTCGGCGGATTATCGATGATTCCGTCGCCCCATACCGTCGATGTCAACACCGCCGAACTCTGGTTCGGAAACACGTCCAGCCCGCCCGTTTCGTTCACGCGCGCGCGCAGGAATTCATTGCGCCGGTCGGCCTTCTTCTGCGTGAAGTCGGCGCGCATCGTATGCACGCGCGGCGCGACGTTCGCCACGCCCGCGAGCCGAAGAATGAACGGCCGCACGAAGAGCAGAAACGTGCAGAAGCTCGATACCGGATTGCCCGGCAAGCCGATGAAATACGCCTCGTCCGGCCGCCCCGATTCACCCGCCTGGCCGCGCCGCACCGCGCCAAACGCGAGCGGCTTGCCCGGCTTCATCGCGATCTGCCACATGGCGATGCGGCCTTCGGCCTCGACCGCGGGCTTCACGTGATCTTCCTCGCCGACCGACACGCCGCCGCACGTCAGTATCAGATCGTGTTCGAGCGCGGCGCGGCGCAGGGTATCGCGGGTCGCGTCGAGGCGATCGGGAACGATGCCGAAATCCGTCACGTCGCAGCCGAGCTTCGCAAGCAGCGCGCGCAGCGTGAAGCGGTTCGAGTTGTAGATCGCGCCGGGCGTGAGCGGCTCCCCGGGCATGCGCAGTTCGTTGCCGGTGAAGAAGATCGCGACGCGCACCGGGCGCACGACGTCGAGCGACGCGCACCCGACAGATGCGGCGAGCCCCAGCGCCTGCGCGGTCAATTGCGTGCCCGACGGCAGGATGACCGAGCCGTGCCGGATATCCGCGCCCTGCCGCGTGATCCACTCGCCCGCCTCGGGCGCTTGCATGAAGGCGACAGCACCGTCATCCGATACGCGCGCCATTTCCTGCATCACGACCGCATCGGCGCCCGGCGGCACCGTCGCGCCCGTGAAAATGCGCGCCGCCGTGCCCGCCGCGAGCGGCTCGGCCGTGTGACCGGCCGGGACGCGTTGCGACACGGGCAGCGTGACCGGCGCGGCGTCGCTGGCGGCGGCGAGATCGGCGGCGCGGACCGCATAGCCGTCCATCGAGCTGGTGTGCATCGGCGGGACATCGAGCGGGGAGATCACGTCGGCGGCGAGCACGCGGCCGAGCGCGTCGAGCGTGTCGATGCGCTCGACGCCATCCACCCGGCGCGCGGCGTCGAGCAGGAGGCCGAGGGCGTCGGCGGTGGCGAGCAGCGGAGGACGGGGCTGTGATGACATGGTTCGCTTGGGGGCGCGCGAGGCGCTCGTGTAGAGGGACGGCAGGTTATAGGCAACTATTGTAGCGAGTAGGCGGCCGGCTCCGCCCGCGCGAGCGAAGCATCGACAAGACAGAAGCGAACCGCCGTCACGCGCCAAAGCCGCCCCGCCCCGGTGATACACTCGCACCACACTTCCCGCCATCCATTTCCATGAAATTCTGTTCCGTCTGCGGCCATGAGGTCGGCCTGAGCATTCCGCCCGGCGACAACCGCGAGCGCTATGTCTGCGGCAGTTGCGGCACCGTCCACTACCAGAATCCGCGCAACGTCGTGGGCACGGTGCCGGTGTGGGACGACAAGGTGCTGCTTTGCCGCCGCGCGATCGAGCCGCGTTACGGGTACTGGACACTGCCCGCGGGCTTCATGGAAATGGAGGAGACGACGAGCGAGGGCGCGGCGCGCGAAACGCTGGAGGAAGCCGGCGCGCGCGTCGAGATTCAGAGCCTCTTCACGCTGCTCAACGTGCCGCACGTGCATCAGGTGCATCTGTTCTATCTCGCGCGGCTGCTCGACATCGAAGTCGATGCCGGCGAGGAAAGTCTCGAAGTGCGTCTTTTCGAGGAAAACGAGATTCCGTGGGACGAAATCGCGTTCCCGACAGTCGGGCAGACGCTGCGCTTCTTCTTCGCGGACCGCGCCGCCGGCAATTTCACCCTGCATACGGGCGATATCTTCCGCACCTTGCGCGAAGGCTGAATCCGGCCCGCCCGACGATCATGGTCCCCTGGCTCGCATTTGACGATCCGTTCCCGCCCGTCGAGCGGGCGCTCGGCGCATCGAGCGGTGCGCCGGGGCTGCTCGCCGCGAGCGCGGATCTGCTGCCGGCGCGCCTCGTCGACGCTTACGGGCGCGGCATCTTTCCCTGGTATTCGGACGGCCAGCCGGTGCTCTGGTGGAGCCCCGATCCGCGCATGGTGCTCTTGCCCGCGGAGTTCAAGGTGTCGCATTCGCTGCGCAAGACACTGAAGCACGTCCTGCGCGATCCGCTCTGGGAAGTGCGCGTCGACGACGATTTCCCCGCCGTCATGCGCGCGTGCGCGCAAACTCCGCGCGAGGGCCAGCGCGGCACATGGATCACGGCGGATATCGTGGACGCCTACACGACGCTGCACCGCGCGGGAAAGGCGCATAGCGTGGAGACGTGGTTCGACGGCGTGCGCGTCGGCGGGCTGTACGGCGTCTCGTTCGGAAGAATGTTCTTCGGGGAATCCATGTTCGCGCACCGCACGGATGCGTCGAAAATTGCGCTCGCCGCACTCGTCGGACACTTGCGCCGCCACGAAATAGAGATGATAGACTGTCAGCAGAACACGTCGCATCTGGCGTCACTGGGCGGCCGCGAGATTGCCCGCCGCGCGTTCGTCGCGCATCTGCGCAAGGCTGTCGCCGAACCGCCCATTCCCTGGCGCTTCGACAAATCCGTCCTCGCCGGTCTCATCGAGACGCCCGCGCGCTGACGCCTTCAGCGCACGGCATCCCGCCAGGCGCGACCCTTGCAACGAGTGTGCGACGCACTACTGACGACAAGCCCGATTAGCCAGGCACCGCTTGCCTAAAAGCCCGCGATGCCGGCCACGAGAGACGACGCCTGCGAGAGCCGCCAACGTGACACATCCGAACGAGCTGCCGCTGTCACCGCTTTCCGCGCTGCAATTCTATGCAACAGCGCCCTACCCTTGCAGTTATCTGGAAGGGCGCGTCGCGCGCTCCCAGGTCGCGACGCCGAGCCATCTCATCAACTCCGATGTCTACACGGAACTGGTCAAGGCCGGTTTCCGGCGCTCCGGCGTCTTCACCTATCGGCCGTACTGCGACGGCTGCCGGGCCTGTGTGCCGGTGCGCGTGCCGGTCGGGCGCTTCGTGCCGAACCGTGCGCAGCGGCGCGTCTGGAAGCTGCACGGCGATCTCGTCGCGAGCGTCGCGCCGCTGCACTACGACGAAGAACATTACGCGCTTTATATGCGCTATCAGTCGGCGCGGCACGCGGGCGGCGGCATGGACCGCGACAGCCGCGACCAGTACGAGCAGTTCCTGCTGCAGAGCCGGATCAACTCGCGGCTCGTCGAATTCCGCGAGCGGCCGTCGCCGGAGCAGCCGGATACGCCGGGCGCGCTGCGCATGATCAGCATGATCGATATCCTCGGCGACGGGCTCTCATCGGTCTATACGTTCTTCGAACCGGACATGCCGAAGACGAGCTTCGGCACGTTCAACATCCTCTGGCAGATCGAGCAGGCGAAAAGCCTCGACTTGCCGCACGTCTATCTGGGCTACTGGATTCGCGAAAGCGAGAAGATGGCGTACAAGGCCAACTTCCGGCCGCTCGAAGGACTGATCGACGGCCACTGGTCGCTGCTCGATCCCACGTCGACGCATTCGGCCGGTGCGCTGCCGATGCCCGGGCGCATGAACGGTCCGGGCCAGCCCAAATAGCGGCAGCGTTTCCAGCAGTCCGGCAGGCGCGCCAAAGCCGCTAAAATAGCGGTCTTAAAAAAAATCGCCGTCGCCGGCTTTCACTTCGTGTTCAGTTCTCTCTACCCGCTCGCGCGTTCGCACCTCTTTCGCATGGACGCGGAAGACGCGCATCACCTGACGCTGCGCATGCTTCGCGCGGCCGGCCGCACCGGGCTCGCCGGCATCCTCGGCAAACACGGCCCCGACTCGCTCCGCACGGTGATGGGCCTCACGTTCCGAAATCCGGTCGGGCTCGCTGCGGGTCTCGATAAGGACGGCGCGTGCATCGACGGGCTGGCGGCGCTCGGCTTCGGCTTCATCGAAGTGGGCACGGTCACGCCGCGCGCGCAAGCAGGCAATCCGCGTCCGCGCATTTTCCGGCTGCCGGAGGCGAACGCGCTCATCAACCGGATGGGCTTCAACAACGGCGGCGTCGATCAGTTCGTCGCCAACGTGCAGGCCGCGCGGTATCGCGGCATCCTCGGGCTCAACATCGGCAAGAACGCCGATACGCCGATCGAGCGCGCCGCCGAGGACTATCTCTATTGCCTCGAACGCGTGTATCCGTTCGCGAGCTATGTGACGATCAACATTTCGTCGCCGAACACGAAGAACCTGCGCCAGTTGCAGGGCGCGGGCGAGCTCGACGCCCTCCTCGGCGCGCTGAAGGACAAGCAGCAGCGCCTGTCCGACCTGCACGGCAAGCTCGTGCCGCTCGCGCTCAAGATCGCACCCGATCTCGACGACGAGCAGATCAAGTCGATCGCCGGCACCGTGCTCACGCATGGCATCGACGGCGTGATCGCGACCAACACGACGCTTTCGCGCACGGCTGTCGCCGGCATGCCGCACGCCGACGAAGCGGGCGGCCTGTCCGGGCGTCCGGTGTTCGATGCATCGAATGAGGTGATCTGCAAGTTGCGCGCGGAAATGGGCGCGGATGTGCCGATCATCGGCGTGGGCGGGATCTTCTCGGGCGCGGATGCACGCGCGAAGCTCGCGGCGGGCGCATCGCTCGTGCAGATTTATACGGGGCTGATCTATCGCGGGCCGGCGCTGGTGACGGAATGCGTCGAGGCGCTCGCTCAGGGAATATCGACATAAGCAAACGATATGACGCGCGGCTTGCCTATTCTCTATGATGCCGCACCTATCGGGCGTGACGCGAGAGACGCGCGCCGCGCCCTAGTCAACACCAGGAAAAACAATACGATGAAACTGTCCACGCTCAAGAAGCTCGTCGCCGCCAGCCTGATCGGCGCATCCTTCACCGCCGTCGCCACGGCCGCGCACGCCGAGGACCTGCTCGATCAGGTCAAGCAGCGCGGCACGCTGCGCGTCGGTCTGGAAGGCACGTTCCCGCCGTTCAACTCGAAAGCGCCGTCGGGCGAGCTCGTCGGTTACGACGTGGACATCGCGAAGGCGGTCGCCGCCAAGCTTGGCGTGAAGCCGGAATTCGTCACGACGGAATGGAGCGGCATCATCGCGGGCCTGCAGGCGGGCAAGTTCGACGTGATCGTCAACCAGGTCGGCATCACCGACAAGCGCAAGGAAACGCTCGACTTCTCGCCGGCGTACACGTACTCGAACGCGCAGCTGATCCAGCGCGCCGACGACAAGCGCGAGTTCAAGTCGCTCGAGGAGTTGAAGGGCAAGAAGCTCGGCGTCGGCCTCGGCACGAACTACATGGACATGGCGAAGTCGGTGCCGGGCATCGACGTGAAGACGTATCCGGGCGCGCCGGAATATCTGCGCGATCTCGCTGCGGGGCGTCTGGACGCGGCGCTCAACGACCGCCTGATGCTCGCGTATCTGCTGAAGAACTCGCAATTGCCGCTGCGCACGGGCGCGAGCGTCGGCGCGGGCAACCCGTCGGGCATTCCGTTCAAGAAGGGCAATCCGAAGTTCGCGAAGGCGATCGACGACGCGATGGCCCAGCTCGAAAAGGACGGCACCTTCGCGAAGATCTCGGACAAGTGGTTCGGCATCGACGTGACCAAGCCGGCGAAGTAATCGCGGCCTGGTCGGCATCGGTGGTGGGCGGCATCGTTTCGCGGTGCCGCCCTTCTCTTTTTGGCGTCCGGTTTATGATGGGCGCTTTGCGCGCAACCGGTGCGCCATTCGAGCGCTTTCCGCTTACGTTTCCCCTTTCATGTCCACGACTTCCCTGCTCGTCCAATCGGCGCCGGTGCTGGCGCAAGGCGCGCTACTGACGATCAAGTTCGCGCTCTACTCGATGTTCTTCGGCCTCATTGCGGCCGTCGTGCTGGCGTTGATGGGCATCAGCCGCAATCGGGCGCTGGTTGCCGTCGGGCGCTGCTATGTGAGCGTCATGCGCGGCACGCCCTTGCTCGTGCAGATCTTCGTCATCTATTACGGCTTGCCGAGTCTCGGCATTTCGCTCGAACCGACGCCCGCCGGCGTGATCGCACTGTCGGCGAACGTCGCGGCGTATCTGTCCGAAAGCATGCGCGGCGCGATTCTCGGCATCCACAGCGGGCAATGGCTCGCGGCGTACAGCCTCGGGTTGTCGCGCACGCAGACGCTGCGCTACGTGATCGGGCCGCAGGCGCTGCGCATCGCGGTGCCGAGCCTGTCGAACAGCCTCATCAGCCTCATCAAGGATACGTCGCTCGTGTCGGTCATCACCGTCACGGAACTCTTGAGAAGCGCGCAGGAGGTGATTGCATCGACGTATCAGCCGCTGCCGCTCTATCTCGCGGCGGCGTTCGTCTATTGGGTGCTGTGCAGTGTGCTCGAAGTGGTGCAGCGCGTGTTCGAGCGGCGTCTCGCGTTGCCTGGGCGGCATTGAGAGGCCGCCTTCGTTCAATCGGTTTCGAACGGAAACCGAACCCCCAGATCACGCCGCGCGGCGTCCATGATCGTCATCATGCGCATGGACATCACGTGCGGCATCACCGGACTTTCAATCGCACCTTCGCGCAGCAGCGCGCAGAAATGCGCGGTCTCGTAGTTGAGGCCGCCGCCCGTGAACGGCTCATCCAGTTCGACCGTGCGCCCGTCCGTATAAGCGATGGTCGCGCGCGCCGGATTCCACCAGTTCTCGTGAATCGTCACCGTGCCGAGCGTGCCGCCGATCAGCGCATCGCCGCGCCCCTGGATGTCGAGCCCGCAGAACGTCTGCGATATGCCTCGCTCGTGACGCACGTTGAGACTCGCGAACACATCGACGCCCGTCGCGCCTAGCCGGCCGATGGTCTGCACGTCGAGCGGCTCGCCGAGCCAGTCCACCGCGAGAAACGCCTCGTAAATGCCGATATCGAGCAGCGCGCCGCCGCCCGCCTCCAGCGAAAACGACGGATGATCGGCCGGCACGTTCGCCATCGAGCAGCCCGCGCGCACGAGACCGATATCGCCGATCGGATCCTTTTGCAGATGCTCGCGCAAGCGTCGATAGAGCGGGTAGAAAGGCGGCTTCATCGCTTCCATGAAGAGCAGCTTCGATGCACGCGCCGCATCGATCATGCGCTGCAGCGTGCGCGCGTTCACGGCGGCAGGCTTTTCGCAGAGCACCGGCTTGCCCGCTTCGAACGCGCGCAACGCGTACTGCGGGTGACTGTCCTGCATCGTCGCGATATAGAGGGCGTCGATGCCCGCGAGCAGAGAGTCGAAGTCATCGAATGCCCGCGCGCCAAAGGGCTCGGCGAGCGCGCGCGCCGTTTCTGCGCGCCGCGACCACACGCCCGCGAGCATCGCGCCTTCCACGTGTTGCAGACTGTCGGCGAAGCGCCGCGCGATGCGTCCCGCGCCCACGATGCCCCAGCGTATCGTTTCGAGATTGGTGTCGGTATGCGTCAAGCGCGCCTCCGCGATGTGTTCGTCGTGCGGGGCATTGTGCCTGAACGCGTGCTCGAAAAGGTATCGGAGCGCGCGTGGCAGAAAGCACAAAGCCGGGACGCATCCCGGCTTCGCTCGGACAGCATGTTCGCCCCTGGCGCGATTGCGCGGGCGATGGCGTCAGGCGCCTGCGGAAGCGTTCACGTCCGGCGGCGTCGCGCGCGCGCCCATGCGCTCGAGCGAAAACGCGCGGCCGACCTCCTCCGCTGCGAGATCGACGAGTTCTCGCGTCGCGCGCTCGGCCGCTGCCGGGTCTTTCGCCTCGATCGCTTCGACGACGCTTCGCTGCGCCGCAAGCGTCGCTTCGCGCACGGACTCGATGCCGTCGACGATCGGATTCACAGTGACCAGCGCGCCGCGCACGATGGCGGTCATTTGCCTGAAGAACTGATTGCCGCTCGCGGCGACGATGCGCGTATGCAGCACCTCGTCCGCCGCCTGATATTCGGGCTCGCCGAAGTGCAGGCGCGACAGCGCTTCGAACGCATCGCGGATGCCGGCGATCTCATCGGGCGTCGCGCGGGCGGCGGCGAGTGCGGCGGCGCGCGGCTCGATCAGCATGCGGAATTCGATTACATCGCGCAAGAAAGTCTGATCCGGCTTGGCGCGAAAACGCCAGCTCACCACGTCCTCGTCGATGAGACGCCAGTCGCTCATCGGACGGATGCGGGTGCCCGTCTTGGGCCGCACGTCCAGCATGTGCCGCGCGAGCAGCATCGAGAGCGCCTCGCGCATCACGGTGCGGCTCACGTCGAATTCTTTCGAGAGAATGTCCTGCGGCGGCAATATCGCGCCGTATTTTTGCTCGACGATGCCGGAGACGAGTCCGTCCATGACTTTCGCCACCAGCGATCGCTCTTTGTTTTCATCCATTACGCTTCTCCCCTTTCCGCCTGTCCGTAGCCGTGTGTGTCCGTGCGCATCGCGTTGCGCGTCCCGTGGCGGCAAGGCACGATGACTGCTTTCGCATTCGATCATCGCGCTATACGTTGCGTCTTCGTTGCGTCGAAAACCAGTCGGGGGGACTCCTGACAGGGTTATCCCTCTCACCTTCGCACGAAGCGCCGCCGCATTGCCGCTTGCCTTGTCCGTCCGCTTGTTTCTCCTAGCTGCGCTTGCGCCGCGCGCGTGCCGCCATTCATCAGCAAAACTGAGGAATGGCGGCGCCGCAGCGCGGCGCTGGCGTTCGCTATTTTTCGGCCGTCGATTTCGCTGGCCGCTGATACACCCATTTGAGCAAGCATCTCGTAGGCTTTCTGTGCGAACGCGAACGCTCGCCCGATTGGGCGCGGCTATTGTATGACGCGTTGCAGCGAATATCCTGCACTGCTTAGTACATTCCCCCGACGAATACGATTGCCGGCACGCTTTCGCCGTGACGTCAGGCGGCTCCGTCGGAAGTACGCGTGCGCCTCGTGTCGATACGCATCGACCGATGATCCAGCGACGCGCGTTCGGTCAGCGTCTGCTGATAAACCGTCATGTAGTCGGACGCGACGCGTTCCACCGAAAGGCGCTGCAGATCGTCCCGCGCGCGCGATGCGTACTGGCCGCGCGCCGGCGAGTCGATGAGCAGCCAGCGCAGCTTCGCGGCGAACTGCGCGGGATCGCCGGGCGGCACGAGCACGCCGGCGGCGCCATCGTCGAGCAGGTCGGGGATACCGCCCACGCGCGTCGCAACGATTGCGCAACCGGCCTCGCGCGCCTCCGCGATCACGAGCGGACACGGGTCCTGATGCGATGCGAGCGCGAAAACATCGGCGCACGCGAGATACGGGCGCGGGTCCGCGACGAAGCCCGTGAACTCCACCGCATGCGCGATGCCGAGCTCGGCGGCGAGCGCTTCCATCGCGTCCCGCTCGGGGCCATCGCCGATCAGGTACAGATGCGGCTCCGGCACGAATGAGCGCTGATCCTCGGTCTGCGCGCGCACGAGCGCAAACGCCCTGAGCAGATCGGCGATGCCTTTGCGGCGATACAGCCCCGCGACGCACACGACGTTCGGATGCTTCAGGCGCACCTGCCGCGCCATCGGCCGGCACACGAGGCGCGGCGCGCCTACCGCGCCGTTGAGCACGACCGACAGCCGCTCGCGGCCGATGCCTCGCTCCTCGAGCGTGCGCGCGACGGCGTCGCTCACCGCGACCATGCGGTCCCCCGCGCGCACCAGCGATGCGCTCTTCTGCAACTCGTGATGCACCGTGGTCACGAGCGCAAAACGCCGGCGCATGCTGCCGAAACGCGAAATGAGCGCGCCCGTCATCATGTGGGCGTGAACGATGTCGGGATCGAAACGATCGATGAGTCTGTTGAAGCCCGCGATCATCGACGGCACACGCCACGGCTGACGCGACTGCTGAAGCGGAATATGCGTGATGCCATGCCGGCGCAAGAGCGGCTCGAAGCCGCCGCCCGACGAAGCCACCACCACGTCTTGCCCCATACGCGCCTGCATGCACGCGAGGTCCACCATCATGTTGACGGTGCCGTTACCGATCGTCTGCGCATGGCTGGCGAGATGAACTATTCGCATGAGGGTGCAGGTTGCACGCGTGCCCGTCATACGTGAGTAGGCCGGTCGCGTGTTTCGTTATTCTTCTGGATTGGAAATGCGGATGGCGCGCAGCAGAGCGACGCGCGCCGGCGCGGGTTATAGCAGTTCGTAGGTGTTCGCGAATGCGTTCGCGCCGATCGGACGTTTGCCCGAGTTCATCGTTTCGCGCGCTTGACGGCTCTTTCTCGTCAGACCGATAAAAGGCATGCCATGTTCGAGGAACGGCCCTTCGGTTTTTCTGAAGCCGAATGCTTCGTAGAAACCGCGCAGGCTGACCGGCGCCGTCAGACGCACGGCACGGCCGGGCCAGCGTTCGGCACATACCGCGAGCACGCGCTCGATGAGCGCGTGCGCGGTGCCGTCGCCACGACGCAGAGGGCTTGTCAGGATCTTGTCCACCACGACTTCGGGATCTTCGAGATCGCCTTCATGAACGCGGGCGTAGGCAAGCACCGGCATCGGGCGCGTCATGTCATCGGTGGCGAAGATATGCACGCCGGTTTCATCGCGGCCGTCTGCATCGAGATGAACATGCGATTGCTCGACGACGAACACCGCACTGCGCGCGCGCAGAATCAGATAAAGCTCGCGCGCAGTGAGCTGTTCGAAATCCAGGATTTTCCAATTCATATTCTTGTTCTCCTTGCTTTCCGGTTGTCCCGGCGTTGACGATTGAACGTTAAGTCCCGCGCGCCAATGTTTCAGTGCGCGGGCGCACCGACGCTCGACGTTGCGGGCCCGTCAAATAAGGCCTCAAGCGCACAAGACGTCCGGGGAAAAGACGTCGCTCGCTTCAGCGCGCACACGTCGAAATGCCTTGCGAAAAAAATCACGCAAGGATGGCGCACGTGTGCCGATTGCGCTCGCGTCTTCAGGCGCCTTCATGTGAAAATCAAAATGCATACCGCCATCGAACGCGATAAAAACGCAGGTAAAAACAACGAGCGCTTCCAAACGCACGCGGTATCGGTTGCCGGCTTCTCCGGTCCCGAGGTCACACCATGAGCGCGTTTCATACCAGCGCTATGACGACTTCCAGCGTCAGTCGTTCACGCGTTGTTTCACTGGACCCGCTACGCATGCGCGCGCGGCGTCATCGTGCGCACGAGTTGCATCGCGGCGAGCGCATCTGGCGCGACGGCGCCGGTCCTGTCGATCTGTGGATCGAGCTTCTTCACGGCAACGGACTCGACCCGCATGCGGGGCTCGCCTTCACCGTCACGCAGGATTTCGAAGACGATCAGTTCACGCTCGCGCGCCTGCCGCAAGAAGACATCGAGAAGCTATACGGGCTGCAGGTGCAGGAGCTGTCCGTATTCGATTCGCTCGAAGAACGCGCGATCGTGCAGACGCGGCGCGGGAACATCGTGCTCGTCGAAGTGGACGCCTTCTTTCTGCCTGATACGCGTGCGCCGTCGTATCGATCGGAACATGCGAAGACGACTATCGGTATCGACGTGATCGATCCCGATGCGAAGCGGCTCGGCTACTTTCATCACACGGGCTATCACCTGCTCGATGACGACGATTACGACGGCGTCCTGAGAACCAGCCCTGCGCACGCGGCGGAACAAGGCGGTGCAGCGAGCACAGTGCATGGGCAGGCGCTCTTTCCGCACGTCGAGTTCGCAAAGCGTGTACGTGATCCGCTTGCCGGGACGGCGCTCGCCGAAGTTTCGGCGGATCTGCTTTGCGCGCATCTCCTGCGGCGTCCGATGCATAACCCGATCGAACGATGGCGCGCTGCATTTCCCGAACACGTCGATACCATGCTCGCGCGGGGCGAAGCATACGCTCGCCTCTATGCATGCAACGTGATGCATCCACTCGGCGCGAACTTCGAGCTGCTCGCGCATTACCTGCAATGGATGCGCGAGCACGGCTTCGATATTCCCGTGTCGACGCATCTCGGCGCGCGCAGAATCGCGAGCGAAGCGATGGTCATGCAATGCCGTCTTGCTCGTGCGCTCTCGCACTCGAAGCGCGACCTTTGCGATGCATCCTTCGACGCGATGCAGGAGGCCTACGATCGCGTCGTTCCGCCGTTGGCCGCTATCGTCTGTTGATCATTCGAAACGCGCCCGCGCCGACACATCGAGGCGGCGTGTCGGTGCGGCGCCGACAGTAGCGTCGTGCAGCCGGACCGTGTCATTCGCGTTTCATCGGCACGTGATGAGATGAATGACCGCGAAGATTGTCCTCGATGAAACGTTTCTGTGCGCTTGCATCACGACTCTCGTCAGTCGAAAAAGCACGACGCGTCGTTTATCCCACGCAAACGTTTTACGCCTACGGCCTTTTTGTCATGAGAAATTCGGGGGCCGCGCAAGGCTTGTGTGGGCCTCTTCACGCTGCAGCGTGGTGCGCCTGGGCGCATTCGTACGAGGCGTTGCCCACACACTTTTCGAAACGTGCAGTCAGCGCAACGTTCGCTGTTTTCCGGAAAAATCCCGCGACGTTTCGTCGGGCGCGCTGTGGGCCCCGTATGACAAGGCTGCGAGGGGGATGAAGATCGCGTGTCCCGATTACGCGTTCGCTAAGCCACCAAACCGATGGAACATGGATGAATCAATTTTCTTTATCCCTACGATAGTAAGTGTTCTGTAGCGATGGCGGATCGCCGCGAGGCTTATCGCACGGTGATGATCGACGACAGGGCTGCGGATCTCGGGATTGCGCTGACGATAGGCTCGGCGGCGCATTCGTATTCTTAAGACCACCCATGTTCAAGACTGAAACAAAAATGCGGCGCTGCGCCGCATCACGAGGGGTGCTCCCACTATGAGGCCCCACCAGCATTGACGTTGCCCGGATTGGCACAGTCCTCGCTAAAACAGTCGCGCAACCCGAACCGACGCGACAACTAAACCAACTCAAGCGAGGACGGGCTGCTAACGGGGCTGGTGTGAGGCGTTTTCAGCAGCGGCAAGCGCCGCGCGAGAGAACGGTGACACCAGTATAAAAAGTGAAGCGCAACGCGCGAAGTTACGAGAGAAAAAATCATGCTGACCCTCCAGTCCGACCTGCACGGCAACCACCTGCTTGGCGCGCTTCCCGCGCACGAATGGCAAGCGCTGACTCCGCATCTCGAACTCGTTCAGCTCCGCACTGAACAACTGCTCTGTGACTCCGGCCAACGCATCCATCACGTGTACTTTCCGACGACGGCCATCATCTCCCTGCTTCATACGATGGAAGACGGCGGCTCGGTCGAAATCGCCGCAGTGGGCCGCGAAGGCATGACCGGTGTGCCCGTGCTGACGGGCGGCGAAACCATGCCGACGCGCGTGCAAGTGCAATGCCCGGGCTTTGCGTACCGCATGAGCGCGCAGGCGCTGCGTGAGCAGTTCGGCCGTTCCGACTTTCTGCGTCGCCTGATGCTGCTGTACATGCAAGCCCTGCTCACGCAGGTCGCTCAAACCGCCGCATGTAATCGTCATCACTCGCTCAACAAGCAGCTCTGCCGCTGGCTGTTGATCGAGATCGACCGCACGGCGTCGAACGAACTGCAGGTGACGCAGCAGCTGATCGCCGACATGCTGGGCGTGCGTCGCGAAGGCGTGACCGAAGCGGCGGGCAAGCTGCACGATGCGGGCCTCATCCATCACAGCCGTGGCTGCATCAAGGTCGTGGATCGCGAAGGCCTCGAAGCGCGCGCCTGCGAGTGCTATGGCCTCGTGAAGCGCGAGTTCGACCGCCTTCTGCCGCGTCTGCGTGCGCAGGAAGCCGTGTCGGCGTCCAGCGTCTGACGATGCAGATGCAGACGAGAAATACGCACGACATGTTCGGCTGGACGGCACGTTGTCTCGACGTGTCGCTGATCGTCGCAGGCGGGGTAATCGCGCATTCGATGCGCTTCTCCTCGCTCGATTTCAGCGATGTCGAGAAACTGCTGATCGCGTTCAACAGTGTGCTCGCGTTGCTGCTGTTCCCCGCGTTTGGCGTGTACGACACCTGGCGCGGCAAGCCGCTGCCGATGATGCTCGCGCGCGTCACGCTCGCCTGGATGGCCGTGGTCGCGGGCGCCCTGCTGCTCGCGTTCACGCTGCATCGCATGGATGCGGTGTCGCGCCTGTGGCTCGGTTACTCGACGCTGATCTCCGGCGCGCTCATCGTGTTCGCGAAGTGCGCCGTGCATTTCGGCTTGCGCGTGATGCGCTCACGCGGCTTCAATCAGCGCACCGTGGCGATCGTCGGCGCGCAGGGCTTCGCGCGCACGCTGCTCGCGCATTTGAGCAGCACGCCGGAACAGGGCTTCACGCCCGTCTGCCTGCTCGATACGACCGGCGATGAAGAATTGCAGGCAAGCGGCGTCGGCAGCCGGCTCGGCGCTTCCACTCGCCTGCCGGTGCTGAACGACTTCGACGAACTCGTCGAGAAAGTGCGCGCCGAGGAAATCAACGAAGTGTGGCTCGCGTTGCCGCTGTCGCAGGAGCACACGATCTATCGCTTCGTGCATGCGCTGCGCCATGATTTCGTGAACCTACGGCTGATTCCGGACACGCGCAGCATCTCGCTCTTCAATCATTCGATGACCGATGTCGCCGGGCTTGCAACCATCAACCTGACGACGTCACCGGTCAATACGCTGCAGATGTGGCCCAAGCTGCTGTTCGATCGCTGTTTCGCGGCCGCCGCGCTGCTGGCGCTGTCGCCGCTGCTGGTGGCGATCGCCATCGCGATCAAGGCGACGTCTGACGGTCCCGTGTTCTTCACGCAGCATCGCAAGGGCGCGGATGGACGGCCGTTCCGCATCTACAAGTTCCGTTCGATGGCCGTGCACAAGGAAACGCAGGGCCATGTCACGCAGGCGACGCGCAACGATCCGCGCGTGACGAAAATCGGCGCTTTCCTGCGCCGCACGAGCCTCGACGAACTGCCGCAGTTCATCAACGTGCTGTTCGGGCATATGTCGGTGGTGGGGCCGCGCCCGCATGCGATCGAGCACGACGATCTGTACAAGGATCTCGTGTACGGCTACATGTTCCGCTATCGCATCAAGCCGGGCATTACCGGCTGGGCGCAGGTGAACGGCTATCGCGGCGCGACCGAGAAAGTCGAGAAGATGCAGAGCCGCGTCAAGTTCGACCTGTTCTACATTCACAACTGGTCGTTCTGGTTCGATATCAAGATCGTCGCGATGACGCTGTTCAAGGGTTTCATCGGGCGCAACGCGTACTGATCGCGAGAGAGGCAATAAAAATGGCCGGGCAACGCGAGTCGCCCGGCCATTTGCGTTTCATGCGCCGCTTCAGTAGTCGATGCGCTCGACCCCCTGCTCCGTGCCGAGCAGGCACAGGTTCGCGCCGCGCGCCGCGAAGAGACCGACCGTCACCACGCCCGGCCATGCGTTGATCTGCGCTTCGAGCGCGCGCGGATCGGTGATCGCCAGGCCTTTCACGTCGATGATCTCATTGCCGTTGTCGGTGATGTAGGGCATGCCGTCCTTCGTCACGCGCACGATCGGCACGCCGCCGAGCGCCGCGAGCTTGCGGCCGATCGCGGTGCGCGCCATCGGCACGACTTCGACGGGCAGCGCAAACGTACCCATCACGTCGACGCGCTTGCTTGCATCGGCGATGCAGAGGAACACGTCCGACACCGAGGCCACGATCTTCTCGCGCGTGAGCGCGCCGCCGCCGCCTTTGATCATCGCGCCGCTTGCGTCGATCTCGTCGGCGCCGTCGACATAGACCGGCAGCGATTCGATCTCGTTCAGGTCGAACACGTGGAAGCCGTGCGATTCCAGCCGCGCGGTCGTGGCAAGCGAGCTCGATACCGCGCCGCGGTAACGCGACTTCGATGCGGCGAGCGCGTCGATGAAGCAGTTGGCCGTCGATCCGGTGCCGACGCCGATGATCGAGCCTTCCGGAACATGCGCGTTCACATAGTCGGCGGCGGCCTGGCCGACCAGTTGCTTGAGTTCGTCCTGAGTCATGAAGTGGTGCTGCGCGTGAGAGAAAAGCCCGATTTTATCGGAGCGCGCACGGCGGCCATGCGTTTTTGCGCGACTTCAGGCGATGCGATGCAGGAAGCCTGCGGGATCGTGCGTGCGCGCCACGGATGCGATGAACGCGAACACGATGATCGCCAGCACCCCGAACACCGCGCGTGCGCCCTTCGTGCGGCCATGCTTCAGCGCGAGCGTGCCGAGCACGATGTACACGAGCAGCCCGGCGATCTTCGCGGACAGCCACGCGGCGTTCGGCCCGAAGCCGATGATCGCGACGAGCGCGATGGCGCTCACGAGCAAGAGCGTATCGACGATATGCGGAATGATCTTGGTCGTGCGTGCGGCGAGGAGCCTCGAATCCATCAGCATCCAGATCCAGCGCAGCACGAAGCCCGCGATGCTGATGCCCGCGCAGGCCATGTGCAGCGCGCGTATCGGCAGAAAGTAATCGCCCATGTTCTTTATCGTGAGAAGTATTTGTCGAGCAATGCCTGTGCGATGGCGTCGCTTTGGGCGTCCGCATCGCCGGCGTAGTCGGACGGGCGGAAATGCATCTGGAACGCGCTGAAGACGCGGCGCGTGCGTTCGTCGAATTCGCCGTCGGCGGCGATATCGTAGCCGTAGCGCCTGAGCTTCTCCTGCAGCGCGCGCACGTCGGCGGGCGCTTTCGGATCGCGGCCGGCGAGATGCGCGGCGACCGTCGATTCATCGGGCCATGCGCCGATGCCCGCATCGTAGAGCGTGCGCCACGGGAACAGCGGACCGGGGTCGATCTTGCGCTGCGGTGCGATGTCGCTGTGGCCGACGACGCGCGTCGGCGGAATGCGGTATCGCTCGACGATATCGCGCGAGAGCTTCACGAGGGCGTCGATCTGCGCCGGCGGATAGGGCTGCCAGCCGCGGCCCGAAGGGGTATCGACGGGACCGAGGTTCACGTTCTCGATGCCGATCGACGATGCGTTGAGTTCGGTCGCGCCCTGCCAGTAGCTCTGGCCGGCGTGCCATGCGCGCTGATCTTCCGGCACGAGCTGATAGACGACCGGCTCGCCGTCGCGGATGCGCGGGGCGTCGGGCACGACGTAATGGACGCTGACTTCGTCGCCGGTCAGGACGGCGAGCGAGCGCGCTTCGTCGATCTCCGTGTAATGCATCACGAGAAAGCGCACGCGCGAGTCGGCGTTCTTCGCGTGGTACTGCGTGTCGGCGATGTAGGTGCCGCGGTTTTGCATGGTGGAGGTGCAGGCGGTGAGGGTCAGGGCGAAGGCGCAGGCAAGCGCGAACGCCGACAGGCGAAGCGGGACGTGCACGTTACTTCTTCACTCCCCGCTGCCGCACTGCCTCGAACAAGCAAATCCCGCTCGCCACCGACACGTTCAGGCTTTCCACCGCCCCGGCCATCGGAATATTCATGATCTCGTCGCACGTTTCGCGCGTGAGGCGGCGCATGCCCTCGCCTTCCGCGCCGACGACGATCGCCACCGGGCCATCCAGCTTCGTCTCATAGAGGCTCGCCGTCGCTTCGCCCGCCGTGCCGATCACCCAGACGCCCGCATCCTTCAGTTCGCGCAGCGCGCGCGCCAGATTCGTCACCGTGATGTACGGCACGCTTTCCGCCGCGCCGCTCGCCACTTTCGCGGCCGTCGCGTTCAGGCCCGCCGAACGGTCGCGCGGCGCGATCACCGCATGCGCGCCCGCCGCATCCGCGACACGCAGGCACGCGCCGAGGTTGTGCGGATCGGTGACGCCGTCGAGCACCAGCAGCAATGGCGTACCCGAAATGCCATCGAGCAGTTCGGCCAGATTCTGCGCAAGCGGCAGGTCGTTCGCGCGCGCGACCACGCCCTGATGCTGAATGTTGCCCGCGAGGCCCCACAGGCGCGATTCATCGGCGGCGATCAGCCGCACGCCCGCTTCCTTCGCGGTCCGCAGGAAGTCCTGCATGCGCCGATCCTTGCGCGTGGGGTCGTACAGCACCTCCTCGATCGACGATGCATCCGCGCGCAAACGCGCCGTCACCGCGTGAAAACCGTATAGAACCTTGAGACGTGACATGACTGATCTGAACCTGAGCTGGAAACCATGAAAAGCACGACGCGGTCCGACGCGAAAACGCATCGGACCGCGCGTAATGTAGTGGGCCAAACGACCGCGAACGGCCGCGCCCGTCAGCGATTATCCGCGCTTCTTGCGAGCCGGCCTCGCCTGCGCCGGCGCTTTCGACGCCGCGCCGCGTTTCTTCGCCGCGCCGCCGCCGCGCGCCGTCGCCGTCGCGCCCTTCTTCGAGCCGCCGCGCTGACGCGTGCCCGGCGTGTCGTCATCGCTCAATTGACGGATGCGCGGACCCGACGAGCCGTTGCCGCCCGCCGCACCAGCCTCCGCCGACGACGCCGCTCTCGGCGACGGCTTCACCGGCGTATCGCGCACCAGGCGGAAGTCGATCTTGCGCGCATCGAGATCGACGCGGCCGACCTGCACGCGCACGCGATCCGTCATCCGATAGCGGATGCCGGTGCGCTCGCCGCGCAACTCGTTCTTGATCTCGTCGTACTGGAAGTAGTCGGAGCCGAGTTCCGTCACATGCACGAGCCCTTCGATGAACAGCGAATCGAGCTGCACGAAGATGCCGAACGACGTCACGCCGTTCACCATGCCGCCGTATTCCTCGCCCAGCTTGTCGCGCATGAAGTAGCACTTGAGCCAGGCTTCGACATCGCGCGAGGCTTCGTCGGCGCGGCGCTCGTTCGACGAGCAATGCAGCCCCAGCTCCTCCCACACCGCGACGTTGTTGCGCGAGCGGCCGCGCGCGCTGTCGTCGGCCAGTTGCATCTCGCGCGCCGCCTTCGTGAGGCCGGTGCTCAGCGAAACGTCGTGTCCGATGTTCGGCACGTACTTCTTGCCCTGCAGGATCGCGTAGATCGCGCGATGCGTGAGCAAGTCGGGATAGCGGCGAATGGGGCTCGTGAAGTGCGCATAGGCCTCGTAAGCAAGCCCGAAGTGGCCGATGTTGTCCGGACTGTAGACCGCCTGCTGCATCGAGCGCAGGACCATCGACTGAAGCATCTGCGCATCGGGCCGGTCGCGGATTTGCGCGATCAGCGCGGCGTAATCGCTCGCATGCGGCTTGTCGCCGCCGGTGAGCGTGAGGCCGACGCCGCGCAGGAACTGGCGCAAATTCTCGAGCTTTTCCTCGGTCGGCCCCGCATGCACGCGATACAGCCCCGGATGCTTGTTGCGCTTCAGAAAATCCGCCGCGCAGACGTTCGCGGCCAGCATGCATTCCTCGATCAGCCGATGCGCGTCGTTGCGATGACGCGGCACGATCTGCTCGATCTTGCCTTGCGAATTGACGACGATATAGGTCTCGGTCGTATCGAAATCGATCGCGCCGCGCTTTTGCCGCGCAGCATGCAGCGCCTTGAAGACGCCGTGCAGATTCTGCAGGTCCGGCACGCGCTCGGCGCGTCGCGCGGCTTCGGGGCCCTTCGTGTTCGCGAGGATCGCCGCGACTTCCGTGTACGTGAGCCGCGCCGCCGAATGCATCACGCCGGGATAGAACTGATACGCCTTGATCTCGCCGCGCGCCGTGATGACCATATCGCACACGAGCACGCAGCGGTTGACATCCGGATTCAGCGAGCAAAGGCCGTTCGAGAGCTTCTCCGGCAGCATCGGGATCACGCGGCGCGGGAAGTACACCGATGTGCTGCGATCCAGCGCGTCGACATCGAGCGGCTCGCCCGGCTGCACATAGTGCGAGACGTCCGCGATCGCCACCAGCAGACGGAACCCCGTGCCGCGGCCGACGGTCATCGGCTCGCAATACACGGCGTCGTCGAAATCGCGGGCGTCTTCGCCATCGATCGTGACGAGCGGCACATCGCGCAAGTTGACGCGATGCTTGATATCCACCGGACGCACTTCGTCGGGCAGCTTCGCGGCTGCGCTGAGCGCGGCTTCGCTGAACTGATGCGGCACACCGTACTTGCGCACGGCGATTTCGATTTCCATGCCGGGATCGTCGATATCGCCGATCACTTCGGCCACGCGTCCGAGCGGCTGCGAATGCCGGCTCGGGAAGTCCGTCAGGTCGACGGACACCACCTGGCCGACCTTCGCTTTCCTTGGGTTCTGCGTGATGAGGATGTCGTGGCCGATGCGCTTGTCTTCCGGCACGAGAATCAGCGCGCCGTTCTCGTTGATGAGCCGGCCGATGATGCGCTTGTTCGCGCGCTCCGTGACCTCGACGATATGACCTTCGGGCCGTCCGCGCCGGTCGTAGCCGACGATGCGCGCGAGCACGCGATCGTTGTGCATGACCTTCTGCATCTCGCCGTTGGGCAGGAACAGGTCGTCCTGGCCGTCGTCGCGGATCAGGAAGCCGAAACCATCGCGATGGCCCTGCACGCGGCCCGCGACGAAATTCGATGGATGAGTGAGCTGGTAATGGCCGCGCTTGTCGAGGCGGATTTGCCCGTCGCGTTCCATGGCCGCCAGTCGCTTGAAGAAGCCTTCGCGCTCCTGGCGCTTGATCGACAGCGCCTCTGCGATGTCGTTCGCGGCATGCGGAGTCTCGCTCGTGCGCAGCACACCGAGGATCTCTTCGCGGCTGGGAATCGGATACGGATATTTGCTCAAGGGCTTGATAATGTTCTTCTCGTTGAACGGGAGTTTCGCCGTGTTTTGCCGCGAGTCGAGCGGCAATCGTCGAAACGATTCTAACACCGCGCCATACATGGTCTTGCCGTGATCTTCCCCTGCCGCCAATGCGCTGGCAGGCGGCCGGGTGGCAGACCACGTGCAAACGTCGGTCCAGAAGAATGATCGAAAGAAACGCTTGACAAGCCTCTGGCACACGCTACAATGGCGTTCTTTGCTGCTGAACACAAGACGGCAGCAACACGCACCCTTGCCCAGGTGGCGGAATTGGTAGACGCACTAGGTTCAGGTCCTAGCGGTGGCAACACCGTGGAGGTTCGAGTCCTCTCTTGGGCACCAGATGTCGGAAAACGCCACCTTCGGGTGGCGTTTTCTTTTTATGCGGAGACCGCGTTTTTGGCTCCTGCCGGTCGTGAAGTTTGCAGTTGACACGGCCCGGCTTCCCGCTAAAATAGCGGGCTCGCTGTATCCCTTGGCCCAGGTGGCGGAATTGGTAGACGCACTAGGTTCAGGTCCTAGCGGTGGCAACACCGTGGAGGTTCGAGTCCTCTCCTGGGCACCAAGGTCCCTCTCGCGAAACACGCGAACGCGCAACAGCGCCGCAAGCAGCCCCACGCTTCAAACGTGGGGCTTTTGTTTTTGCGATGCGTCTTTCCCGCCGCGCCTTTTTATTTCCAATCAGATTCAACGCCCTTTCACGTTCGTTCGAAGTTCTTATTCGATAAAAGGCAATTGAATTAATCCCGAATCCGGTTATTCATATTGGCTCCGGATTAACACTCGCTTCCACTTTCGATGTCAGCACACCGTTAATCGCCGGCGTACACTCGTTCTGCTCGCGCGGCTCGCCATACTTTTGTCGCGCGCGTCGATACGGCGCGGCGCATAATGCCTGCCGCGTCTCAACGCAGATTGATTTGATCGGAACGGAACGGGAGGCGCGAGCGATGAGTTGGACGCGAGAACAAAGAAACGTAACGATTGCGGCTTATCTTGGCTGGACGCTGGATGCATTCGATTTCTTCCTGATGGTCTTCGTGTTGAAAGACATTGCCGCCGAGTTCAACACGAAGATTCCAGAAGTCGCTTTTGCCATCACGCTGACGCTCGCGATGCGGCCCATCGGCGCGCTGATTTTCGGCCGGCTTGCGGATGGATTCGGCCGCCGTCCGACACTGATGATCAACATCGCGATTTATTCGCTGCTGGAACTGCTTTCGGGGCTGTCGCCCAATCTGACGACGCTTCTGGTTCTTCGGGCGCTTTTCGGCATCGCAATGGGCGGCGAATGGGGCGTCGGCTCCGCACTGACGATGGAAACCGTGCCGCCGAAAGCGCGAGGCTTCGTTTCCGGGCTGCTGCAGGCGGGTTATCCGAGCGGTTATCTGCTCGCGTCGATCGTGTTCGGTGTGCTGTATCAGTATGTCGGCTGGCGGGGAATGTTCTTTGTCGGCGTCGCGCCCGCGCTGCTCGTGCTTTATGTGCGCGCGCATGTGCCGGAATCGCCCGCATGGCGCGCAATGGAAAAGCGCGAGCGGCCCGGTCTGATCGCGATGCTCAGGCAAAACTGGACGCTTTCGCTTTACGCAATCGTTCTGATGACCGCATTCAATTTCTTCTCGCACGGCACACAGGACTTGTATCCGACGTTCTTGCGCGAACAGCATCATTTCGATCCGCACACGGTTTCCATCATCACCATCGTGCTGAATATCGGTGCGATCGTCGGCGGGCTGTTTTTCGGGGCGATGTCGGAGCGAATCGGACGGCGCGTGGCAATTTTCATCGCGGCGTTGATCGCATTGCCGGTGCTTTATCTGTGGGCGTTTTCCGCCGGACCGGTGGCGCTCGCAATCGGCGCGTTTCTCATGCAGATTTCCGTGCAAGGCGCGTGGGGCGTGATTCCCGTTCACCTCAACGAAATATCGCCGGACGAGATACGCGCGACGTTTCCGGGGCTCGTCTATCAACTCGGCAATCTGCTCGCCGCCATTAACGCGACGATGCAGGCGAGTATTGCGACAGCGCACGGAAACAATTATGGCCTGGCGATGGCGATCGTCGCGGGGACGGTCGCTGTCGTCATTGCCGCGTTGATTTTCTTTAGCCGCGAGCGAAGGGGAATCGATATGACGCGGTCGGCGCGGGAAATCGGAGCGGCCCGCTAATACGCCGGATGCGGAGTGCCGCGCTCGCGATTTCTCGCAAGCCAGGAGTCGCGGTCGACGCCCTCCCCGAAACTTCGGTATCCTCGATTCATGGCATAACCGCAGCGACGGTTTCGGCAAGCATCGCGCCCGACTGACCGCCGCCCATATGAATCGATGAAAGACCGCTATCTCGACTTCGTCAATTCGCCCTTCGGCATGAGCCTCGCCCGCGCGCTCGGGCTGCCGAAGCCGGAGGTGCTGCGGCGTCATCGCCCGGGCGTTGCCGAGTTCGGCGGCATGGCGGCCATCGGAGCCGGGCCGTCGCCTCAACTGCTGGATCAGATCATCGGGGTGCTCAGGGCGATCGGCATGACCGGCATCGCCCATGACACCGCGCCGGGATGGCTCACGCTTGCGCGCGCCCACGGCGCGATGACCGGCCGATTCGAGCCGCACGCCGCCGATACCGCCGATGCCGCCGCTCACCGCGTCGATGCGCTCCTCTTCGACGCAACCGGCATCACCGGAAGCAGCGAACTCCGGTCGATGTACGCGTTCTTTCACGACGGACTGCGCTCGCTTGCGAGAAGCGGACGGATCGTCGTGCTCGGGCGATCACCATCGTCCTGTGCGGACCCGCGCATTGCGACCGCCCAGCGCGCGCTGGAAGGCATGACGCGCTCGCTCGGCAAGGAAGCGCGCAACGGCGTCACGTCCAATTTGCTGTACGTGACCGGCAACGCCGATATCGAAGGCGCGCTGCGCTTCTTTCTCTCGCCGCGCTCGGCCTATGTATCGGCCCAGGTCGTGCACATCGACGGACCCGCCGCCCCCGTCCCCGGGAACTGGACGCAGCCGCTTGCCGGCAAGCGCGCCGTCGTGACGGGTGCGGCGCGCGGCATCGGCGCGTCCATCGCGACGGTGCTGGCGACGCAAGGCGCCATCGTCACCGGAATCGACATCGACGCCGCCCGCGACGCGCTCGACCAGACCATGCTCTCCATCGAGGACATGTCGCCGTCGGACGGCGCGCATGCCGCGCTGATCGCGGATATCGCCGCCGCCGATGCGCCCGCCGAAATCGCAGCGGCGCTTCTCGCATCAGGCGGCGTGGATATCGTCGTGCATAACGCGGGCATCACGCGCGACAAGACCATCGCGCGGATGACAGGCGACATGTGGGACAGCGTGCTCGACATCAATCTGATCGCCCAGGAACGCATCGACGATGCACTGCTCGGGCAAGGCGTGCTGGGCGCGGGAGGCCGCATCGTGGCGGTGTCGTCGATCAGCGGCATCGCGGGCAATCGCGGACAGACGAACTACGCGACATCCAAGGCCGGCGTGATCGGGCGCGTGCAGAGCATGGCGCCGCTTTTGCGCGAGCGCGGCATCACGATCAACGCGGTCGCGCCGGGCTTCATCGAAACGCAGATGACCGCGCGCATGCCGTTCGCGACGCGCGAAGCCGGACGACGCCTCAACTCGATGGGACAAGGCGGCCTGCCCGTCGATGTCGCCGAAACCGTCGCGTGGCTCGCGAGTCCGGGGTGCGCGAACATCACCGGCAACGTCGTGCGCGTGTGCGGCCAAAGCCTCGTCGGAGCCTAGCGATGCAGACGCCCCTGCCGGCATCGCCGATGCAGCGCGCGCGCACCGTCGTCATCGACACGCTGCCGCCGCCCGCCAGGCTGTATGGGCGCGCCCTGCCCGGCCTATTCCGGCGCGGTCGTGCTCCGGAGCTGCCCGCGCTGCGGCTCGTGCGGCCGGACGTGCGGCTCGACGCCGAACACATCGGGCGCTATGCGCGCGTGTGCGGCTTCATTCCCGAACATGGCCTGCCGCTCACGTTTCCGCATGTGCTCGCGTTTCCGCTGCATCTGATGATGCTCACCGATCCGTCGTTTCCGTGGCCCGCGCTCGGCATGGTGCATCTCTCGAACAGCGTCCGGCTGCGCAGGCCGCTCGCCGCCGGGCAGCGCGTGCGGATCGAAGTGGAATGCGGGCCGGTCGTGCCGCACGAGAAAGGCCATGCTTTCACGCTGCACACGCAGATTTATCGACGCGGCGAAGCGGTCTGGGATGGCGACAGCGTCTATCTGAGACGTGGCGGCAAGAGCCATGGCGTCGCGCCGCTGCCTCGCGCCGCCGAACCGCCCGCCGTATTGCTCGCTCGCGAGGCGCGCTGGCAGTTGCCCGCGCAGCTCGGACGCGATTACGCGAAGGCATCGGGCGACTTCAATCCGATCCACCTGCACGCGCTCAGCGCAAAGGCGTTCGGTTTTCCGCGCGCCATCGCCCACGGCATGTGGACGCTCGCCCGCACGCTCGCGGCGCTGTCTCCGTCGAAGGCGCTCGCAGCGGGTCACGCGCACGGCGACTTCAAGCTGCCGCTCTACCTTCCCGGCGATGCGAGCCTGTGGACCGCCGCGCCCTCGCCCGACGCGCGCGATTTCGAAGTGCGCGATCTCGCGGGCGAGCGTCCGCATCTGCGAGGTCGCTTCGAATGGGAGCTGCCATGAACGAAGTGCGGCGCGTCGCGATCATCGGCAGCAATCGCATTCCGTTCGCGCGATCGAACACCGCTTATGCCACGGCGTCGAATCTGGACATGCTGAGCTTCACGCTGCAAGGGCTCGTCAACCGCTACGATCTGCACGGCGTGCGCCTCGGCGAAGTGGCGGCGGGCGCGGTCATCAAGCATTCGCGCGACTTCAATCTCACGCGTGAAGCCGCGCTCGCGACGACGCTCGCGAGAGAAACGCCCGCCTACGATGTGCAGCAGGCGTGCGGCACCGGGCTCGAAGCGGTGATTCTCGTCGCCAACAAGATCGCGCTCGGGCAGATCGATGCCGGCATCGCGGGGGGTGTCGATTCGGCGTCGGACGCGCCCATCGGCGTGAACGAGCGGATGCGCAAGATTCTGCTCGAGGCGAATCGCAGCCGTTCGACGCGTCAGCGTGCCGGTGCGTTGGCCAAGCTGCGGCCCGGCATGTTCTTTCGGCCCGCGCTGCCGCACAACGCCGAGCCGCGCACCGGGCTTTCGATGGGCGAGCATTGCGAGCTCATGGCCAAACGCTGGAAGATTTCGCGCGAGGCGCAGGACGCGCTTGCGCAAGAGAGCCATCTCAAGCTCGCGGCGGCCTATTCGCGCGGCTTCTTCAACGATCTGATGACGCCGTTTCATGGGCTCACGCGGGACAACAATGTCCGTCCCGATGTTTCGCTCGACCAGCTCGCGCAGCTGAAGCCCGTATTCGATCGCGATGCCGGGACGCTCACCGCCGGCAATTCGACTCCGCTTACCGACGGGGCTTCTGTCGTTCTGCTTGCTTCCGAGGAATGGGCGGCGCGGCGAGGGCTGCCGGTGCTCGCTTTTCTCACGTTCTCCGCTACTGCGGCGGTTGATTACTTCGACAAGCGCGAAGGCTTGTTGATGGCGCCTGTCTACGCGGTGCCTTCGATGCTCGCGCGCGCCGGCCTCTCGCTTCAGGACTTTGATTTTTACGAGATCCACGAGGCGTTTGCCGCGCAGGTGCTTTGTACGCTTGCTGCCTGGCAGGACGAGGAGTATTGCAGGGATGCGCTCGGGCTTTCCGCGCCGCTCGGGGGTGTAGATCCCGCACGGATGAATGTTTGTGGCGGATCGCTGGCGGTCGGGCATCCGTTTGCTGCTACCGGCGGACGGATCGTGGGGACGCTTGCCAAGCTGCTTGCTCATGCGCCTGAGCATAGCGATGGTCAGCCCTTGCGAGGGCTCATCTCGATCTGTGCCGCCGGCGGGCAAGGGGTTGTTGCGGTTCTGGAGCGGTAACGGTCATCCTGCGGAGAGGCTTGTATTCGTGCCGGTTTGTTGGCGCGCCCGTCCCGGGAACGGGGGTGACAAAGCAGCTTTTTTTCGGACCGCACAAGGCACGAACTGGCGTAATTGCTCCGTAGAACATCGGTCACCTTCCACGCCCGCTGACAACTTGCGTCCTCCCAGCCCGTTAGCTGGTTGACACCAACGGTCGCACCGTACCTCGCGAAGCATCCGCGGAAGAAGTTCACCAACTCCATCGTTAACGATGCATTTGGCATCGCTCTCGCTCGATGCCAGCCCACGCCGCGCCGACATCGAGGATTCGCCATGCCGCCAACGCCCCGCCGTTCTTGCCGCTGGCTTCGTCGCGTTGTTGCGTTCGCTTGCCTCTGCATTGGCCTGCACGCCCACGCGCAAGTAACCAGTCCCGACAGCGTCGGCGCGCTAACCACCGGCCAGCAAGTGCGCTGGCTCGCCCACGCCGCCGCCAGCGGCACGCTCGCCGCGCTCGACGATCATCAACTCGTCGCCCTCTTCCGCTCGCTCGATCCGCATACGCTCCCCCTCTACCTGCAACAAGGACTCGCGCGATACGCATCGTGCGAATTCACCATGCTGCGGCGCGAACGCATCAACGGGCGATGGCCCCGGCGCGCCGATCACATGCTCGTGCGCGTCACGCACGACCCGCTACGCATCTACGCCAAGTGGCTCCCCGACGGCGCGCACGCCGGTCAGGAAGTGATCTACGACGCATCCAGACGGCCCGGCGAACTTTACGGTCATCTGGGCGGCATGCTCGACGTCCTGCCGATGTGGGCGTCCATCAACGGACCACTCGCCCGCGCGCAATCGAATCACTCGATCCGCGAACTCGGTATCGACGCCGTCACGCAACGATTCATCGACGAAGGCCGCAAGTTCGCCGCAGCCGGCATCACGCAGCCGGCGGACATCGAAGTGAAAACGGTCCACGGCGTACGCGTGGTCGCCCTTACCTACGCCGCGCCCGATGCACAGCCGGGCTTCTACGCAAAACGCGAAGTGCTCGGCCTCGACCTGAACCAGCCGCTCTTTCGCACCGTCGAGTCATTCGACGACGCCGGCAATCTCTTCGAAAGCGTCATGTTCGAACACATCGTCCCCAGGTCGTTCGACGATCTGACCTTCGATCCCGCCAATCCCGACTATCGCTTCTGAAGCGCCTACTGAGTTGCTGACACACGCTGTAACGCCTGCTTCACGCTCGCGGCGCAGGATTTAAGTCTCGCCTAAGAATGCGTCGATACGCTTGCCCGACCTCATCATCGACATCAACGCGGCCGCACGGACAAGCGGCGCGCATCGTCATGCAAACACAAGGAGTTCGCTCATGAACCTCCGCGCCAACCTCGCTCCCAGGCGAGTCATCAAGCGGCTGCTCAGCCACCACGAGATCGCGACGCTGCTCCTGCTGCTGCACGCGCCGATCGACGCCATGGCAGCGACGCCCGACGTCGCGTCGCTGCAGGAATACGGCTATGTCGAGATCGTGTCGCCGGACGCGAGCGGCCCGAAAGTGCGCCTCACCGAAGACGGCAACGCCGTGCTGCGCGGTCTCGGCGTCAAATAAGCGGCCCGCTTTTCATCGCGAACTCTGTAATAATCGGTCGATACTTTCACCACCGACCGAAGGAGCGATTCGCGATGTCCGCTATTGAACCCATCGTTCAACGTGTGCTGCTGACCAATGACGACGGCATCGACGCGCCCGGCCTCGCCGTGCTCGAAGCCGTCGCCGCCGAGCTCGCGCACGAAGTCTGGGTGATCGCACCCGAGCACGATCAAAGCGGCACGTCGCATTCCATCAGCCTGCATTCGCCGCTGCGCATCTCGCGCCAGGGCGAGCGGCGCTTCGGCGTGCAAGGCACACCCGGCGACTGCGTCGTGATGGCCGCGCGCCATCTGATGAGAGACGCGCCGCCGACGCTCGTGCTCTCGGGCATCAATCGCGGCGCGAACCTGGGCGTGGAGACGATGTTCTCCGGCACCGTCGGCGCAGCGATGACGGGCCTGCTGCTCGGCCTGCCGTCCATCGCGCTCAGTCAGACGTTCAGCGATCGCGAGAACGTGCGCTGGGACACCGCGCGTGAACTCGCGCCCGGCGCGATCCGCCGGCTGCTTGCCATCTCGCACGACGCGCCCACTTGTCTCAACGTCAACTTCCCCGATTGCGATGCCTCCGCCGCCGGTCCGCTGACCGTCACGCGGCAAGGTGTCGGGCTCGTGGAAGGCATCGACGTGGCGCCGGAAGTCGATCCGCGCGGCATCGATTATTTCTGGCTGCGCTTTCAGCGCGGACCGCGCGAGAATGCCCCCGACAGCGAAACGGCGGTCGTGGCGTCGAAGCGCGTCTCGGTGACGCCGCTGCATTTCGACCGCACCGCCCTGCAGACTTTCGAAACGCTTCAGGCCGGCTTGAAGGGCAACGTCTGAGCGGCTGAAAGCCCTCGGCATCGACGCGCCATCACAAGAACAAGGAGACGACATGACGCATTACATTGGCCGCCTCGGCGCGCGCGTGGTGATGAGCGCGCTCTTAGCGCTGACGGCATCGGCCGCGTTCGCGCAAGCGGCGACGCCGGTCGGCACGTGGCAAACCATCGATGACGCGTCGGGCAAGCCCCGAGCCATCATTCAGATCGTCGACGACGGCAACGGACAACTGGAAGGCAAGGTCGTGCGCGGTATCGGCGAGTTCGATCATCCGGAGCGCCGCTGCACGGCCTGCACGGACGAGCGCAAGGACCAGCTCATCAAGGGCATGACCATCATCACCGGCATGAAGCGCGACGGCGACGCGTGGACCGGCGGACACATCCTCGATCCGGAAAACGGCAAGCTCTACAAGTGCAGGATGACGCTCGAGAGCGGCGGACAGAAGCTGGTGGTGCGCGGCTATATCGGCGTTTCGCTGCTCGGACGCTCGCAGACGTGGCTGCGGCAGCAATGATGCGCGCGACGCGCTTATAAGCGACAAAGCCGGCGAAGACTTCGCGTCTTGCCGGCTTTTGTCTTTCGGGCTACGCGCAAGCGCGTGCCGTCTTTCGAACCGTGTTCAGGCTGCCTGACGCACGGGCGCCTCGACATGCTGCACGCGCGGGACGGCAATCTGCTGCACGACGCCGATGGTTTCCGCCGTCGCGACAGGCATCTCCGCCGGCACGCGCATGCGCGAGGTCATGAGCGCATAGAGCGATTCGCCCGCCGGGCCGAACAGCTGCGTCATCACGCGCAGCAGCACGCCCGACTCATGCCATGCCTTGAAGCGGCGATGGCACGTCTGATAGGACGGATACTTGCGCGGCAGCGTGGACCACGACGCGCCGCTGTACATGACCCACAGCACGCCGTTCAGCACGGCGCGCGTGTTGGCGAGCGGCCGGCCGCGCAATTCCGAACGCGGGCGCAGTTCGGGGAGCAGAGGAGCAACCATCTGCCATTCTTCGTCGGACATGTCGCGGTAGGGCTTCACGGTGTTCTCTCCAATTAGCTGACCAATAACTGGCTAGAACGATACCGAGTGCCTTCCGGCTGGCAAATCAGAGGCATCCGAATCTTGAAAACCCGGCGCGAGCCTTGTGCCGTTTGCCTAACGGCCTAATTTTGATTTCTCGTATTAGCCTAAGTAAGCGATACGTTCACTGTGCGGCGCGGCGCCTCGAGGTATTCCTGCGACTGCATCTCGACGATGCGCGACACCGTGCGCGCGAACTCGTTGGCCATCGGGCCTTCCACATAGAGCTGCTCGGCCGGCACGGCCGCCGACATCAGCAGCTTCACCTTGTGGTCGTAAAACACGTCGATGAGCCACGTGAAGCGGCGCGCTTCGGACGCCATGCGCGGGGACATCTGCGGCACGTCCGAGAGGATGACCGCATGAAAACGGCTCGCCAGTTCCAGGTAGTCGTTCTGCGAGCGCGGCCCGCCGCACAGCGTCGCGAAGTCGAACCAGACGACGCCATCGGCTTTACGCAACGCCTTGATCTCGCGCTTCTCGATATGCAGGATCGGGCTTTCGTCCGGCACGGCCGCGAGCTTCGCGTAGTCCGCGCGCAGCGCCTTGTCCGCCGCCGCGCCGACCGGCCAGTGATACGCCTTCACCTGCGAGAGCGTGCGCTTGCGATAGTCGGTGCCGGCATCCACGTTCAGCACGTCCAGATTGTTCTTGATGAGTTCGATCGCCGGCAGCAGGCGGTCGCGATGCAGCCCTTCGGGATACAGCGTGTCCGGCTCGTAGTTGGACGTCATCACGAACTGCACGCCATTCGTGAAGAGGCGATCGAGCAGGCGATAAAGAATCATCGCGTCGGCGATATCGGAAACGTGAAACTCGTCGAAGCAGATCAGCCGATACCGCTTCGAAATGCGCCGCGCGAGTTCGTCGAGCGGATCGGACTGGCCTTTCAGTTCTTCCAGCTCGCGATGCACTTCCCGCATGAATTCGTGAAAATGCAGGCGCGTCTTGCGCTGCACCGGCACGACCGCATAGAAGCTGTCCATCAGAAAGCTCTTGCCGCGCCCCACGCCGCCCCACATGTAGACGCCGCGCGGCAGATCGGGACGCACGAGGAACTTCTTCAGCGCGTTCGAGCGGCGCGCCTTGTACGCCACCCATTCCTCGTAGCAGCGCTGCAGCCGCGCGACCGCCGCGAGCTGCGCCGCATCCGATTGATAACCCCGCGTCCGCAGTTCGTTTTCGTAGTATTCGGTGACGTTCATCTTCTGCCGTTTGAAAATGACGAAGGCGAGCGGTTGATCCGCTCGCCTTCGTTGCGATGCCTCGATGCCCGAAGCCGAGCGTTACATGTTCAGCGCGCGCTTGTCCACCGCCAGCGCCGCTTCACGCATCACTTCGGACAGCGACGGATGCGGATGGCAGATCCGGCCGATGTCTTCCGACGCCGCCTTGAACTCCATCGCCACGACCGCTTCCGCAATCAGGTCGGACGCGTCCGCAGCAATCACGTGCACGCCGAGAATCTCGTCGGTCTTCGCGTCGGCGATCATCTTGACGAAGCCTTCCGCACGGCCGATGCCCAATGCGCGGCCGTTGGCCATCATCGGGAACTGGCCGGTCTTGATCTCGCGGCCTTCGGCCTTGAGCTGCTGTTCCGTCTTGCCGACCCACGCGATTTCCGGTTCCGTGTAAATGACCCACGGCACGCAGTTGTAGTCGATATGCGGCTTTTGCCCGTCGATGATTTCCGCCACCGCCACGCCTTCGTCTTCCGCCTTGTGCGCGAGCATCGGGCCGCGCACGACGTCGCCGATCGCGTACACGCCCGGCACGCTCGTCGCGCAATGGTCGTCCACGTCGATGAAACCGCGCTCGTTCGCCTTCAGGCCGATGGCTTCAAGACCCAGATTGTCCGTGTTCGGCACGCGGCCGATCGACACGATCAGACGATCCGCTTCCAGCGTCTGAGCATTGCCGGCGTTGTCCGTGTAGGCGATCGACACGCCTTCGCCCGTCGTCTTGACTTCGCCGATCTTCACGCCGAGGTGAATGTCGAGGCCCTGCTTCTTGAACTGCTTCGCGGCTTCCTTCGCAAGCGATTCGTCCGCTGCGCCGAGAAATTGCGGCAGCGCTTCGAGCACCGTCACGTCCGCGCCGAGACGACGCCACACCGAGCCGAGCTCCAGGCCGATCACGCCTGCGCCGATGACGGCGAGCTTCTTCGGCACGGAGTCGAACGACAGCGCGCCTTCGTTGTCGGCGATCAGCTTGTTGTCGACCGGAATGTTCGGCAGATGACGCGCCTTCGAACCCGTCGCGATGATCACGTTCTTCGCCGTGACGACTTCCGTCTCGCCTTCGCCGGACACTTCGATCTGCACGCCGGCGTCCGTCTTGCCGGTGAACTTGCCGTGACCCTTGAGCCACGTGATCTTGTTCTTGCGGAACAGGAACTCGATGCCCTTCGTCATCTTCTCGACGATGCCGTCCTTGCGCGCGAGCATCTTCGATACGTCGAGCTTCACGTCCGACACGGTGATGCCGTGATCGGCCAGGTGCTTCGACGCATTCTCGAATTCTTCCGACGACGCGAGCAGCGCCTTCGACGGAATGCAGCCGACGTTGAGGCACGTGCCGCCGAGCTTGAGCGCGCCGGCCGGGTTCTTCCACTTCTCGATACACGCAACCGTCTTGCCGAGCTGCGCTGCGCGAATCGCCGCGATATAGCCGCCAGGGCCCGCGCCGATCACGACGACATCAAATTCTTTGGACATGACTTTCCTTGAGGTGACTCCGCTTCTGCGGAGACGCGTGACGCGGCGCGCGCGAGCCTATCGCGCGCGCCGGGGCAACGATGCTTCTTACAGATCGAGCAGCAGGCGCGCCGGATCTTCCAGCGCGTCCTTCATCGCGACCAGCGACAGCACGGCTTCGCGGCCGTCGATGATGCGGTGGTCGTACGACAGCGCGAGGTAGTTCATCGGACGGATGACGATCTGGCCGTTCTCGACGACCGGACGTTCCTTCGTCGCGTGCACGCCGAGAATCGCGGACTGCGGCGGGTTGATGATCGGCGTCGACAGCATCGAGCCGAACACGCCGCCGTTCGAGATGGAGAACGTGCCGCCCGTCATTTCATCGATGGACAGCTTGCCGTCCTTGGCCTTCTGGCCGAATTCGGCGATCTTCTTTTCGATGTCGGCGAGGCTCATCTGATCCGCATTGCGCAGGATCGGCACCACGAGACCGCGCGGCGAACCGACCGCGATACCGATATCGAAGTAACCGTGATAGACGATGTCGTTGCCGTCGATCGACGCATTCACGAGCGGGAACTTCTTCAGCGCGTGCACGGCGGCCTTCACGAAGAACGACATGAAGCCGAGCTTGACGCCGTGTTCCTTCTCGAAGCGGTCCTTGTACTTGTTGCGCAGGTCCATGACCGGCGCCATGTTGACTTCGTTGAACGTCGTCAGGATGGCGTTGGTCTGCTGCGATTCGAGCAGGCGCTCGGCGATACGCGCACGCAGACGCGACATCGGCACGCGCTGCTCCGGGCGATCCTTCAGCCATTGATCGGCCGATGCCGGCGCGTTCACTTGCGGCAGCGACGGCTTCGCAGCCTTCGCCGGTGCAGCGGCCGGAGCAGCAGCCTTCGCAGGCGCGGACGCCGATGCCGAAGCGGCGAGCGCATCGCCCTTGGTGATGCGGCCGTCGCGGCCCGTGCCGGACACCTGGTCGGCGGACACGCCCTTCTCTGCGAGGATCTTCGTCGCGGCCGGCGACGTTGCGCCACCCGTGACCGAGCCGCCCGTGGCGGTGGCGGTCGCCTGCGCGTTCGCCGACGACGATGCAACCGCCGGTTCCGCTTGCGGCGCGGGCTTCACTTCGGCGTCGCCGGCAGCGGCGACGGCGGCGGGCGCTGCGCCCGCCGTTGCTTCGGTATCGATCTTCGCGATGATTTCGTCGGCGGTGACGATATCGCCGTCATGCTTGATGACTTGCGCGAGCACGCCGGCGGACGGCGCGGGCACTTCGAGGACGACCTTGTCGGTTTCGATTTCGATCAGGATTTCGTCCTGGGCGACAGCCTCGCCCGGCTTCTTCTTCCATTGCAGCATGGTCGCTTCCGAGACCGACTCGGAAAGCTGGGGAACCTTGACTTCTACGATAGCCATTTCTGTATTGTCCTAATGCGTGTCTGTGTGTACGAGCATCGGGACCGGCGCACGCTTCGCGCGCCGGTCCCGGTCAGGCAGATTACTTCGCGATGGTCTGCGCACCCTTCAGGCGGCCGAACGCGCCTTCGATCAGCGCCTTCTGCTGCTCGTAGTGCTTCGCGTAGTAGCCGACTGCCGGCGAGGCCGAAGCGGGGCGGCCGCTGTAGGCGAGCTTCATCCCTTCCTTCATGCCTTCACGCAGATGGTGCTCGATGTAGAACCATGCGCCCTGATTCTGCGGCTCGTCCTGCACCCAGACCACTTCGGTCGCGTTCTCGAACTTCTTGAGTTCCGCGTCGAACTGCTTGTGCGCGAACGGATACAACTGCTCGATACGCACGATGGCGACGTCGTTCGCCTTCGCTTCGCGGCGATGCGCGACGATGTCGTAATACACGCGGCCCGAGCAGCAGATCACGCGCTTGACCTTCTTCGCCTCGATGGTTTCGTCCACTTCGCCGATGACCGGCTGGAACGAGCCCTTCGCCAGTTCCGACAGATCGGACACGGCTTCCTTGTGACGCAGCAGCGACTTCGGCGTGGCGATGATCAGCGGCTTGCGGAACAGGCGGATCATCTGGCGGCGCAGCAGGTGGAAAATCTGCGCGGGCGTCGTCGGCTGGACCACTTGCATGTTGTGATCCGCGCACAGTTGCAGGAAGCGCTCGATGCGCGCCGACGAGTGCTCCGGACCCTGGCCTTCGTAACCGTGCGGCAGCATCATCGTGAGACCCGAGACGCGGCCCCACTTCACTTCGCCCGACGAGATGAACTGGTCGATCACGACCTGCGCACCGTTCACGAAGTCGCCGAACTGCGCTTCCCACGCGACGAACGTGTTCGGCTCGGCGGTCGAATAGCCGTACTCGAAGCCGAGCACCGCTTCTTCCGACAGCACGGAGTCGATCACGGTGAACTTGGCCTGACCGTCCGCGATGTTCTGCAGCGGAATGTAGGTGCCGTCGTTCCAGCGCTCGCGGTTCTGATCGTGCAGAACGGCGTGGCGATGCGTGAACGTGCCGCGGCCCGAATCCTGGCCGGTCAGGCGCACCGCATAACCCGATGCGACCAGCGACGCGAACGCGAGATGCTCGCCCATGCCCCAGTCGAGCTTCGCTTCGCCACGGCCCATCGCGCGGCGATCGTTGATCACGCGCTCCACGAGCGGATGCAGCTTGAAGTTCTCGGGAATCGTCGTGACACGCTCGGCAAGGCGCTTCAGTTCGGCGAGCGGGACGGCCGTATCGGCGGCGTCGGTCCACTTGCGGTTCAGGAACGGCACCCAGTCGACCGCGTACTTGCTCTTGTAATTCGAGAGCACGGGATCGATGGTGTGATGGCCTTCGTCCATCGCCTGACGGTACGCCTTCACGAAGTTGTCGGCGTCTTCGGCGGTGATCACGCCTTGCTGCACGAGCTTTTCAGCGTAGACGGCGCGCGTGCCCGGATGCTTCGCGATGGTCTTGTACATCAGCGGCTGCGTGACGGCCGGCGTGTCCTGCTCGTTGTGGCCGAGCTTGCGGAAGCAGATGATGTCCACCACCACGTCCTTGTGGAACTTCATCCGGAAGTCGATCGCGAGCTGCGTGGCGAGCACGACGGCTTCGGGATCGTCGCCGTTCACGTGCAGCACCGGCGCCTCGATCATCTTGACGACGTCCGAGCAGTACAGCGTCGAGCGCGAATCGCGCGGGTCCGACGTGGTGAAGCCGATCTGGTTGTTGATGACGATATGCAGCGTGCCGTGCGTGCCGTAGCCGCGCGTCTGCGCGAGGTTCAGCGTTTCCATCACGACGCCCTGGCCCGCGAAAGCCGCGTCGCCGTGAATCTGCACCGGCAGCACTTGCAGGCCTTCTTCGTCGCCACGACGATCCATGCGCGCCTTCGCCGACCCTTCGACCACCGGGTTCACGATTTCGAGGTGCGACGGATTGAACGCGAGCGACAGGTGAACCGGGCCGCCTTCGGTCGAGACGTCCGACGAGAAGCCCTTGTGGTACTTCACGTCGCCGGCCGGGAGGTCATCGACGTGCTTGCCTTCGAATTCGGCGAAGAGGTCCGCCGGCATCTTGCCGAGCGTGTTGACCAGCACGTTCAGACGGCCGCGGTGCGCCATGCCGATGACGATTTCCTGCACGCCGTTCTTGCCCGCGTGACGGACGACTTCGTCCATCGACGCGATGAAGCTCTCGCCGCCTTCCAGCGAGAAGCGCTTCTGGCCGACGTACTTGGTGTGCAGGAAACGCTCGAGGCCTTCGGCGGCCGTCAGGCGATTCAGGATGTGCTTTTTCTTCTCGTTCGAGAAGTTCGGCGTCGAGCGGATGGACTCGAGGCGCTCCTTCCACCAGCGCTTCTGCTCGGGATCGCTGATGTACATGTACTCGGCGCCGATCGTGCCGCAGTACGTGTCGCGCAATGCCTTGACGATCTCGCGCAGCGTCGCGCGCTCGAAACCGAAGTACAGGTTCGTGGCGCTGAACGTCTGGTCCATGTCGGCTTCGGTGAAGTCGTAGAACGCAGGCTCGAGTTCGGGGATATGCGGACGCTCGCGGCGCTTGAGCGGATCGAGATTGGCCCATTGCGAGCCGAGGAAGCGATATGCGCCGATCAGGGACTGAACGTAGACTTGCTTGCGCGCGGTGGCGAGATCTTCCGTTGCACCTTCGCGCGGGAGGAAGCCATTGGACTTCGCGCGCTGGGCGAAAGATTCGACGATGGGGCCGTGGGCCACGTCGTTGTGGTTGGTGCCGTCCGATGCGGGTACGTTTTGCAACGCATCGAAATAGGCTCGCCAGGTCTCGGGCACTGACGCGGGATTATCGAGATATGCCTCGTACAACTCTTCGACGTACGGAGCATTACCGCCGAACAAATAAGAGTTCGACTGGAATTGCTTCATCATTTTACGCTCACCTTTCTTCGAGTTTCTCGAGGAAGTGCGGGTTACGAAACCTTCCGCGACACGGCCTGACCGTTTAGCGGATTGCGCGAATCAAGTCTGCTTGGAAGGACCTAAAAAGCGACAGCTAATCTGGGTAGCATAGCACAGAACCATTCGTCATATGACCGGTGGTCGCACCTTCACTCTCGTCTTCGCCCTTGCGCAACGGGCATTTGCGGGCGTTTGTCCGCGATGCAAGGGCGCATGCTGCCGATGTTTAGCGGCTGCCGCCGGACAAACTTTAGGCGCTTGCATGACGATCTGCGGCGACTAAACGCAAAAGCCGCCCGAAGGCGGCTTTTGCTTCTTGCTGCGGCTGCGGCTGACGCTGCGTGCGCTTAGTCGGCAGCGGCCTCGCGGCTCGCGCGACGG